>NZ_ASVU01000002.1 GCF_000407365.1 Enterococcus asini ATCC 700915 | reverse complement strand
GGCTTATCTCCCCCAAGAGTCCACATCGACGGGGAGGTTTGGCACCTCGATGTCGGCTCGTCGCATCCTGGGGCTGTAGTCGGTCCCAAGGGTTGGGCTGTTCGCCCATTAAAGCGGCACGCGAGCTGGGTTCAGAACGTCGTGAGACAGTTCGGTCCCTATCCGTCGCGGGCGTTGGAAATTTGAGAGGAGCTGTCCTTAGTACGAGAGGACCGGGATGGACTTACCGCTGGTGTACCAGTTGTCTCGCCAGAGGCATCGCTGGGTAGCTATGTAGGGAAGGGATAAACGCTGAAAGCATCTAAGTGTGAAGCCCACCTCAAGATGAGATTTCCCATTCTTTTAAAGAAGTAAGATCCCTGAGAGATGATCAGGTAGATAGGTCAGAAGTGGAAGGCCAGTGATGGTTGGAGCGGACTGATACTAATCGATCGAGGACTTAACCAAAAGAAACGTGGACTTGGTTGTAAGACGTATTTCAAATCCAGTTTTGAGTGAGCAAAGACTTACTCAACTAAATAGTGTGGTGACGATAGCGAGAAGGATACACCTGTAACCTTGCCGAACACAGAAGTTAAGCTTCTTAGCGCCGATTGTAGTGAAGGGTTTCCCTTTGTGAGAGTAGGACGTCGCCACGCAATGGACCGTTATGTGTAAACATAGCGGTTTTTTTGTGTGTTCAAAGTATTTTGATTATGAATTGACAAAATATCTTACTCTCGGGACAAATAATGAAAGGCTCACGAGTAATGTCATAAGAGTAAACCGCTTGAGAAAACGAATGAAATGAATAGAAGTTTGAAAAAAAGTATGAAAGCCATGGTTTTTTTCAAAGAAATCGTTATAATGGAGATAACTTAACAAATCTATCTCTCTTTTGTAGAAATGTTCGTGTTTTTAGCGGAAAGCTGGAGGGATAAAAAGGGGTCTGGGGAAATGACAGATATCGAAATTGCACAGCAGGCAGAGATTAAGCCAATCACGGAGATTGGGGCGAAAGTTGGCTTAACTGCAGATGATTTAGAACTTTATGGAAAATACAAAGCCAAAATTGAAATGGCAACGATTCAGAAATTACAAGAGCAAAAATTTGGCAAATTGATTTTGGTAACGTCGATTAATCCAACACCAGCAGGAGAAGGCAAGTCTACTATTACGATAGGGCTAGCCGATGCGCTGAATCGTTTAGGAAAAAAGACGGTGATTGCGTTACGTGAACCCTCATTGGGACCGGTGATGGGCATCAAAGGGGGGGCAACTGGCGGCGGTTATGCGCAAGTGTTGCCTATGGAAGATATTAACTTGCATTTTACCGGGGACATGCATGCAATTACCACGGCAAACAATGCCTTGGCGGCTCTTTTGGATAATCACATTCATCAAGGTAATGAGCTTAATATCGATGTGCGGCGGATTATTTGGAAACGGGTTGTGGACTTAAACGATCGGGAATTGCGGCAAGTGGTAGTTGGTTTGGGCGGGCCGGTCCAAGGGGTACCTCGTCAAGATGGATTTGACATTACCGTTGCCAGCGAAATCATGGCCATTTTGTGTTTGGCTACTGATATTGACAATTTAAAAGAACGCTTAGGCAATATTGTGGTGGGCTATACTTACCAGAGAAAACCTGTCTATGTTCGGGATTTGCAAGTCCAAGGGGCATTGGCATTGTTATTAAAAGATGCGTTGAAGCCGAATTTAGTCCAGACAATCGAAGGAACCCCGGCTTTTGTTCATGGGGGACCATTTGCTAATATTGCCCACGGTTGTAACTCCATTATGGCTTCTCGGTTGGCCCTGCAATTAGGGGATTATGCGGTTACCGAAGCTGGCTTTGGTGCAGATCTAGGAGCAGAGAAGTTTTTGGATATCAAAGTACCACGCTTAGGGAAATCCCCTGATGCCATTGTGATTGTTGCGACGATTCGGGCGCTGAAGATGCACGGAGGCGTGAAAAAGGATCAACTGGAAGCAGAAAATATCCCTGCTGTGGCCCGTGGGTTTGCGAATTTAGAACGGCACATTGAAAACATGCAAAGTTACAATGTACCCGTAGTAGTTGCCATTAATGAATTTGTCACGGATACCCAAGGGGAATTTGAACAGTTGGAAGCGTTGTGTCAAAAACTAGGAGTGACGGTTAAACGTGCCTCCGTGTGGGCCAATGGCGGTGCTGGCGGGGAAGAATTGGCCCAAGCTGTGGTGGAAGCAACCGCTACGGCCGATGAAAAATCCTTTCATCCGTTATACCAAGCCGATGCTTCCTTGGAAGAAAAGATCCGCACGGTAGTTCAGAAAATCTATCACGGAGCAGATGTACACTTTGCTAAGAAAGCACAAACCCAGTTACAAACCTTTGCCAAGGAGGGCTGGGATCAGCTACCGGTCTGCATGGCGAAAACCCAGTATTCGTTTTCCGATGATCCCAATGCTTTAGGGGCGCCAGAAGGCTTTACCATTGCGATTCGGGAATTGGCACCGAAATTAGGGGCTGGTTTCATCGTGGCTTTAACTGGTGACGTGATGACCATGCCGGGCTTGCCGAAAAAGCCGGCCGCATTGAAGATGGATATCGATGAAGCAGGAAATGCAGTGGGCTTGTTCTGATAAAATCTAGTGAAAAAGGTCGGGATACTCTCCCGGCCTTTTCTTGCGCTTTAGAAGGGGCTCTATGCTATCATAAAAGAGAAGAATTTCGGCTTGTCTTTTCCTAGTCCTTCGGGGATAATGAGAAGAGCTTTCCGTAAGAAATGAGGGCGTACAGATGAAAGTGACCTTGATGCGCAATACCGGCTTCTTCGCCATGGGAAGTCCCTTAACCGTCAAAGCCAATGGCCAAAAGAGCCTCCTTTTTCAAAATCAGGAGCAGGTCTTAGAATTGCCGGATACGGGAACTCAAAAGATTCAAGTAGGCTTTTCCCTTTTAAAGAGTCAGCCTTACGAGTTGTCAAATCAGCATGACGTTACCCTAGAAGTCACCATGAATCCGGCTTTTCTCTGGGTATATGTTTTGTTGTTTGCTTTGTTATTGGTGGCATCTCGGGGAATTGTTCCTTTGGTCGCCGGTTTAGTTTTGTATCTCTTAATCATGTATCGTCTTTGTGGACGAGCGTATCTTATTAAGGAGGTGGCCTGAGTGGGTGAACGGGCCGATGTTTTTTTAGCTAGCTTTAATCGGATTGAAAAATGGTTGCGCGAAGAGTTGGGCAATCCTCGGAATATGGGCTTTAGTGAAATGGTGCGGCGCTTAAGTAAGCAAAAAAATCCCGAAGTTCATGCTATTAGTGATGACTTACTACAAATGGCTCAACTGCGAAATGCCATCGTTCATGAACGAGTAGGAGAAAATTTCGTCATTGCAGAACCAAATGAATGGGTAATCCAGCGTATTACTGAAATCGAAAATTTGTTATTGAAACCGGAGTTGGTTTTGCCAAAATTCGGTAAACGAGTGACCGGTTTTGAAATAACCCTACCGGTAACAGAAATTTTGCGGACCATTGCGGAAAAACGCTATTCCCAATTTCCGTTATACGATCAAGGAAATTTCAAAGGTTTGATTACTTTGCGGGCTTTGGGGTATTGGTTTGCCAGTGAAAGCCAGCATGGAGAAATCGTCCTAAAAGGGAAGACGGCAGCGGATTTATTGCTCAAAGATGGAAAGTACACCAATTATTGTTTTGTTGCCGGCACCACGACGGTTACCGAGGCAAAACAGTTATTTGAAAATGAAAATTTGCTTGAGGCAATCTTGATTACGAAGGATGGCAACCCTAATGGCAATCTGTTAGGCATCATTCGTCCACGGGATATCTATGGGGCAAATGCAAAGGAGAAATGATTTTTGATTAGTTATTTGATTGTCGCAGCACTACTGGTGGTCTGTGATCAGCTGGTGAAATACTGGGTCGTGAGCAATTTGAGCTTAGGCGAGACCATGAACGTGATTCCCAATGTTTTTTCTTTGACCTACTACCAAAATAGCGGGGCGGCTTGGAGTATTTTACAAGGGCAAATGTGGTTTTTCGCCATTGTGACTTTTGTGGCGGTGCCATTGTGTATCTGGTTATTATGGAAGAATCGTCGTGGGAGCAAGTTTTATTCCTTGGCACTGGGACTGGTTATTGCCGGAGCTTTAGGGAACTTTATCGACCGCATGCGGCTCGGCTACGTGGTGGATATGTTCCAGACAGACTTTATAAACTTCCCGATTTTTAATGTGGCAGACATGTGTTTGACCATTGGGGTTGTAATGGTCTTTATCTATGCATTATTTGAAGAGCGTTTTGAAAGGAAGACAAAATGAAGGAACAAATCGATTTACAACTAGGGGAACAAAGTGGCCGCATCGACAAGGTTTTAAGCCAAGAATTAGCGGATTACAGTCGCTCTCAAATTCAACAATGGCTAAAAGACGAGCGGGTGATGGTCAATGGTACCACCGTTAAGGCAAATTACAAGGTCAAGACCGGGGATCAGGTGACCATTGCTGTACCGGAACCTACTGTTTTAGAGTTAACACCGGAAAATATTCCGTTAGAGATTGTCTATGAGGATGAAGACGTGGCCGTGGTGAATAAACCTCAAGGCATGGTAGTGCATCCTTCCGCTGGCCATCCTAATGGCACTTTGGTTAATGCTTTATTGTTCCACATGCAAAATTTGTCTTCCATTAATGACGTGATTCGTCCGGGAATCGTTCACCGAATCGACAAGGATACGTCTGGTTTGTTAATGATTGCCAAAAATGATTTTGCCCATGAGTCACTGGCCAAACAATTAAAGGAAAAAACTTCCTTGCGCAAATACGTGGCCTTGGTTCACGGGGTGATTCCTCATGAAAAGGGCGTCATTGATGCCCCAATCGGTCGTTCTAAGACGGACCGGAAAATGCAAGCGGTGATCGAAGAAGGCAAACCTGCTGTGACGCATTTTCAAGTACTAGAGCGCTTTGCTGATTTTACCTTGGTGGAATTACAGCTAGAAACCGGCCGGACTCATCAGATTCGGGTGCATATGAAATACATTGGCTACCCTTTAGCGGGAGACCCAGTGTATGGGCCGAAAAAGACATTACCAGGCAAAGGGCAATTTCTCCACGCCCAGGTTTTAGGCTTTGAACATCCTCGTACCGGAGAATTTTTGACCTTTACGGCACCATTGCCGGAAGTTTTTCAAAAAACATTGGAAAAATTACGAAAATAAGTTGCTTTCCTGAATGAAGAAGTGTATCTTATATCTAAAGAAAAACAAAATACCCTTTAAGTTAGTCCCGTGAGGCTAAGAAGGAATGGTGAGTTGCAAACACAGTGCGCTGTGTGGCCCAACCCAAACAGACAGTGTACCCAGACTAGGTGTCATGGGCACTGCTTTACTCGGAAACCAAACCTCTTGTCCCTTGGGCAAGAGGTTTTTTTGTTGCTCTACTATTAGAAAATGGATTCAGAATAATAAAACGCGGAGGGAATACTATGGCAGCAAAAGAAGTCGTTGACGCGGTAACAATGAAACGAGCATTGACTCGAATCGCTTACGAAATTATCGAACGCAATCGGGGATTGGAGGATTTGGTTTTAGTAGGTATTAAAACCCGAGGCATCTTCATCGCCCAACGGATTGCAGAACGCTTGAAACAATTAGAAGACATCGACGTACCGGTGGGAGAGTTAGACATTACTTTGTACCGAGACGACGTGAAAGACAAGAGCTTGGAAGATCCAGAAGTTCATTCTTCCAACATTCCTGTGAATCTGGAAGGCAAAGAAGTCATCGTGGTGGACGATGTTTTGTACACTGGCCGGACGATTCGCGCAGCCTTGGATGCCATTATGGACTTTGGTCGGCCGAACAAGATTCAATTGGCGGTTTTAGTAGACCGGGGCCATCGGGAATTGCCGATTCGTGCGGATTATGTAGGCAAAAACATTCCAACGGCTTTATCGGAAGCAATTATCGTGGAAATGGAAGAAAGCGACGGCAAAGATCGCATTTTAATTAAAAACTAGACTCTAGGAGTGAAGCAGCGTGGCAGAATTTCATAATGATGATGTGGTTTTAGATATTAAAGATAAGCCAAAACCCTTTGTGTGGTTGGGCTTGAGTTTACAGCATTTGTTTACCATGTTTGGGGCAACGGTTTTAGTCCCAATCTTAGTCGGTATCAACCCGGGGATTGCCTTGGTTAGCTCTGGCTTAGGTACGCTAGTGTACTTGTTTGTCACCAAAGGCAAGATTCCCGCGTATCTTGGTTCCAGTTTCGCCTTTATCGCGGCGATGCAATTATTAATGAAAACCGATGGCTACCCAGCCATTGCCCAAGGAGCTATGACCACTGGTTTGGTGTACTTAATCGTAGCCTTCCTGGTGAAAAAAATTGGCTCGGCTTGGATGGACAAAATCTTACCGCCGATTGTGGTAGGTCCAGTAATCATGGTAATCGGCTTAGGCTTAGCTGCTAATGCGGCGAACAACGCCATGATGAATAACGGCAAATACGATTTCACTTACTTACTAGTAGCGCTAGTAACTTTAGGCATCACGATTTTCTTCAATATGTTCTTAAAAGGGTTCCTAGGATTGATCCCAATCTTGCTTGGGATTATCTGCGGTTACTTGTTTGCTCTAGCAGTAGGTGTGGTGGACTTAAGCGGTGTGGCTGCAGCGGACTGGTTTGCCTTGCCAAACTTCCAAGTACCATTTCTAACCTACGAGCCGAAATTCTACGCCAGTGCGGTGATCACCATGGCGCCAATCGCCTTTGTAACCATGACCGAGCACATCGGCCACTTAATGGTCTTGAACAAATTGACGAAACGGAATTTCTTTGAAGACCCAGGTTTGAACAGAACTTTGATGGGGGATGGCTTAGCACAAATCGTAGCCGGCTTTGTAGGAGGACCTCCAGTGACTAGCTACGGGGAAAACATCGGCGTCTTAGCAATTACCCGAGTACACAGCGTCTTCGTAATCGGCGGAGCGGCAGTCTTGGCAGTCATTCTCGGCTTCGTAGGTAAACTAAGTGCCTTGATCTTAAGTATCCCAAATCCGGTAATCTCTGGTATCAGCTTTATCCTCTTTGGGGTAATTGCGGCCAGCGGGTTGAAGATTTTAATCGAAAACAAGATCAACTTCGATAAGAAGAAAAACTTGATTATCGCATCTGTAATCTTAGTAATCGGGATTGGCGGACTTTATGTAGAAGCCGGCACATTCACTTTGTCTGCCATGGCATTGGCAACAGTCTTAGGCATTATCTTAAACCTAATCTTGCCAGAAACCTCTCGCAGCGAAGTGTAAAGAACGCAATCCTCAGAAAAATCCTAGGAGGAAACGAGCATGATCATCCAATCAGAACGAATCAGTTTAAAGCATTTGTTAAGTGTGGAAGCCTTAAGCGACCAAGAAGTCATGGGCCTAGTCAGACGAGGCCAAGAGTTTAAAAGAGGCGCCAAGTGGACACCGGAAAAGGATCAATACTTTGCCACAAATCTCTTCTTTGAAAACAGCACGCGGACTCACAAGAGTTTTGAAGTGGCAGAAAAGAAGCTAGGCTTAGAAGTTATCGAATTTGACGCGGGGCACAGTTCGGTGCAAAAAGGGGAGACTTTGTACGACACGGTCTTGACCATGAGTGCCTTGGGCGTAGACGTGGCGGTGATTCGCCACGGGGATGAGAATTACTACGACCAATTGATCCAGTCTAAGACAATTCACTGCGCTATCGTAAACGGCGGGGACGGGAGCGGTCAGCATCCTTCACAGTGTCTATTAGACTTAATGACGATTCACGAGGAGTTTGGTCACTTTGATGGGCTGAAGGTCGCCATTGTGGGAGACATCACTCATTCCCGGGTGGCAAAGTCCAACATGCAAATGCTAAAACGCCTAGGTGCGGAAGTCTTCTTTTCCGGACCGGCGCAATGGTATGACCCAAGCTTTGATGTCTACGGACAATACGTGCCTTTAGATGAACTGGTAAGCCAAGTGGATGTGATGATGATGCTCCGGGTGCAACACGAACGGCACCAAGCCAAAGACGAGGAGAATTTCACCAAAGAAAGGTACCACCAACAATACGGTTTAACCGTGGAACGGGCCAAGAAAATGAAAAAGACGGCGATTATCATGCACCCGGCGCCGGTCAATCGGGATGTGGAGTTGGCGGATTCCCTAGTAGAAGGCCTCCAATCTCGCATCGTGACCCAAATGACCAACGGCGTCTACGTGCGCATGGCCATCTTAGAAGCAATACTTGCAGGACGAGCGTAATCACAGGGAGGGCGAAGGATTTGAAAACACTACTAAAGAACGGCAGAATCAACACTCACGACAATGAAACTACCACCGCATCGATTTGGATTGAAGATGGTGTGATTAAAGCGATTGGCACCGAGTTTTCTGGTGACTTTGACCAGGTAATCGATGCCAAAGGCCAGTTGATCACCCAAGGGTTGGTGGATGTTCACGTGCATTTGCGGGAACCGGGCTTTACTTATAAAGAAACCATCAAATCCGGGAGTGCCGCCGCTGCTAGAGGAGGTTTTACCACGGTGTGTGCCATGCCGAATTTAAATCCGGTGCCAGACACGGCAGAAAAACTCCAAGCAGTTTACGACATCATTAAAAAAGATGCGGCGGTCAAGGTCTTACAATACGCACCGATTACCGAAGAGCTGCGCAGTGAAACCCTAACCGATCAAAAAGCGCTGAAAGCCGTGGGGGCCTTCGCCTTTACCAACGACGGTGTGGGTGTTCAAACGGCGGGAACTATGTATCTAGCCATGAAAGAAGCCGCTGCTAACAAAATGGCGCTAGTCGCCCATACAGAAGATGAATCCTTACTCTTCGGCGGAGTGATGCATGCCGGTAAAAGAGCGGAAGAACTGGGGTTACCAGGAATTTTAAGCGCCACGGAGTCCTCACAAATTGCGCGGGACTTGATTTTAGCGGAAGCAACCGGCTGTCATTACCACGTCTGCCACGTTTCCACAAAAGAAAGCGTCCGAGTGATTCGGGATGCGAAGAAAGCCGGGGTTCATGTGACGGCGGAAGTTTCGCCCCATCACTTGATTTTAGCCGACGTGGACATTCCGGAAGACTTCGGTTACTGGAAAATGAATCCACCATTGCGAGGCGTGGATGACCGAGAGGCACTGATTGAAGGACTACTAGACGGTACGATCGATTGTATCGCCACGGATCATGCGCCCCACGGATTTGAGGAAAAAAATCAGAGTTTTCTAAAAGCACCATTTGGGATCGTAGGTTCAGAGTACGCCTTCCAATTGGTTTACACGCACTTCGTCAAAACAGGACGCTTTACCTTGGAACAAGTGATTGACTGGATGGCAGTGAAACCGGCGGCGATCTTCGGCTTAAATGCCGGGCGCTTGGAAATCGGTCAAGCAGCGGACTTAGCAGTCTTTAATCTTGATGAAGAGTATGTGATTGACGATCAAAACTTCTTGTCCCAAGCAGTGAACACACCCTTCACCGGTTGGAAAGCCCAAGGAGACACCATGTACACATTTGTAGACGGCCAATTGGTTTGGCAAAAAGGGGAGTAAAAGATGAAACGATGGTTGATATTAGAAGATGGCACACATTTTGAAGGCGTAGGTTTTGGCGCAGAGGGCAATGTCTTTGGGGAAATCGTCTTTACCACCAGTATGACGGGCTACCAAGAAACCATCACCGATCAAAGCTTTAACGGGCAGATCATCACCTTCACCTATCCCATGGTAGGCAATTACGGGGTGAACCGGGATGACTACGAATCCATTGCACCGACTTGTAAAGCGGTAGTGGTAAAAGAATTCGCCCGCAAACCGAACAACTGGCGCAGCCAAATGACTTTAGACGAGTTTTTAAAGAAAAAAGATATTCCCGGCATCGCGGGTATCGACACCCGGGCATTAACGCGAAAAATCCGGCAGGCTGGGACTATGAAAGCTTCTATCGTCTCAGAAGAAGACTTCACCCATGCCTTTGATCAATTAAAAGCGGTCGTCTTGCCTACGAACCAAGTGGAACAAGTCTCCACGGCAAAACCTTATCCAAGTCCTGGAGTTGGCCACAATGTAGTGGTGATCGACTTTGGCTTGAAGCACTCAATCTTGCGAGAACTCTCCAATCGCAACTGTAACTTAACCGTATTGCCATACAATACACCGGCAGAAACGATTTTAGAATTAGCCCCAGACGGTGTGATGCTGACAAATGGACCTGGGGATCCGAAAAGCGTGCCGGAAGCCATTGAAATGATTAAAGGTATCCAAGGGAAAGTGCCAATTTTTGGGATTTGCTTAGGTCACCAACTCTTCGCTTTAGCCAATGGAGCGGACACTTTTAAGATGAAGTTTGGTCACCGGGGTTTGAATCACCCAGTGCGAGAAATTGCCACAGGGCGCATCGACTTCACTTCCCAAAATCACGGGTTTGCAGTAGCGGAAGATTCCATTGACCCAAATGAACTCTTTATTACCCATGTGGAAGTCAACGACGGTACCGTAGAAGGCTTGCGTCATAAGAAATACCCAGCCTTCACCGTCCAATTCCATCCAGATGCGGCACCGGGACCTCATGACGCACTGCATTTATTTGACGAATTTATCGAAATGATGGATGCCGGAAAGGAGCAGAACTAAATGCCAAAACGTACAGATATTAAGAAAATCATGGTGATTGGCTCCGGCCCGATTATTATCGGCCAAGCGGCGGAGTTTGACTATGCCGGGACTCAGGCCTGTCTGGCTTTACGAGAAGAGGGCTATGAAGTAGTCTTGGTGAACTCCAATCCGGCCACGATTATGACGGATAAAGAAATTGCGGACAAAGTCTACATTGAACCGATTACGTTCGAGTTTGTCTCCCGGATTTTACGAAAAGAAAATCCGGACGCCCTTTTGCCTACACTAGGCGGCCAAACCGGCTTGAACATGGCCATGGAATTGGCAAAATCGGGTATTTTGGAAGAATTGAACATCGAACTATTAGGCACGAAACTTTCCGCCATTGACCAAGCGGAAGACCGAGACTTGTTTAAACAGTTAATGGAAGACTTGGGCCAACCGATTCCAGAATCAGAAATCGTGACTACGGTGGAAGAAGCCGTGGCATTTGCCAATGAAATCGGCTATCCCATTATCGTGCGCCCGGCCTTTACTTTAGGAGGCACCGGTGGGGGCATGTGTGACAACGAAGACGAGTTGCGCTTAATCGCGGAAAACGGCTTGAAGCTCTCCCCAGTAACCCAATGCTTAATCGAACGCTCCATTGCCGGTTACAAAGAAATCGAGTATGAAGTAATGCGGGACTCCGCGGACAATGCCATTGTGGTATGTAACATGGAAAACTTCGACCCTGTTGGTATCCACACGGGAGACTCCATCGTTTTTGCCCCTAGCCAAACCTTAAGTGACTACGAATACCAAATGCTTCGGGACGCTTCCTTGTCAATCATCCGCGCTTTAAAAATCGAAGGAGGCTGTAACGTTCAGCTAGCCTTGGATCCTAAGAGTTTCAAATACTATGTCATTGAAGTAAACCCTCGGGTATCTCGTTCTTCTGCCTTGGCCTCGAAAGCTACTGGTTATCCGATTGCCAAACTAGCGGCGAAAATCGCTGTGGGTCTAACCCTAGACGAGATGAAAAACCCAGTCACGGAAACGACTTATGCGGAATTCGAACCAGCTTTGGACTATGTGGTAGCGAAGATTCCCCGCTGGCCTTTTGACAAGTTTGAGTCCGGAGAGCGGGTACTCGGCACCCAGATGAAAGCCACAGGGGAAGTAATGGCCATTGGCCGGAACATTGAGGAATCCCTCTTAAAAGCTGTACGCTCTTTGGAAATCGGCACTTATCACTTGGAAATTCCCGAGTTAGCAGAGAAATCCGATGCAGAAGTAACGCAAAAGATGGTTCGGGCCCAAGACGACCGCTTGTTTTATGTGGCCGAAGCACTGCGCCGAGGCTACAGCATCGAAGAAATCGCCGAATTGACGAAAATCGACTTGTTCTTCTTGGATAAATTGCTACACGTTTGGGAATTAGAACAAGCTTTGGCTGCTGCACCAAAGGATTTGGACTTATTAAAAGAAGCCAAAGAAAATGGCTTTGCCGACCGGAAGATTGCCGAATTGTGGCAAATGACGGCTGGGGAAGTCCGGGACTATCGGAAAGCCAACGACTTACTACCGGTATACAAAATGGTGGATACTTGTGCCGCCGAATTCGAATCGGAAACACCGTATTTTTACAGCACCTACGAGTTTGAAAACGAAAGCCAGAAAAGTGCGAAGCCATCTGTCTTAGTCTTAGGCTCTGGTCCGATTCGCATCGGCCAAGGGGTGGAATTTGACTACGCCACCGTGCATTCGGTAAAAGCCATTCAAGCAGCAGGCTACGAAGCCATTATCATGAATAGTAATCCGGAAACCGTATCGACGGACTTCTCGATTTCTGACAAACTATACTTTGAACCATTGACCTTTGAAGATGTCATGAATGTCATCGACTTGGAGCAACCTGAAGGAGTTATCGTGCAGTTTGGTGGGCAAACGGCGATTAACTTAGCAGAACCATTACACAATGCCGGGGTCAAAATTCTTGGCACGACTACGGAAGACTTAGACCGGGCAGAAAACCGGGATCTCTTTGAACAAGCATTAAAAGATTTGGATATTCCACAACCTCCAGGGGATACGGCGACGAATACGGAAGAAGCGGTGAAAATCGCCGAAAGTATCGGTTATCCAGTCCTCGTGCGCCCAAGTTACGTCTTAGGTGGCCGAGCTATGGAAATCGTGGAAAACCAAGCGGATCTTGAAGACTACATGGCCAATGCCGTGAAAGCTTCACCAGAGCATCCCGTCTTAGTGGACCGTTACTTGACCGGTTCCGAGTGTGAAGTAGACGCCATTTGTGATGGAGAAACCGTCTTGATTCCGGGGATTATGGAACATATCGAAAGAGCCGGGGTTCACTCGGGCGACTCCATGGCGGTATATCCACCACAAAATCTTTCGACAGAAATCCAAGCGACCATTGCAGACTACACTGAGCGTTTGGCCATTGGCTTAAACTGTGTGGGGATGATGAACATCCAGTTTGTCATTCACGAAGAGAAAGTCTATGTGATCGAGGTGAACCCGAGAGCTAGCCGGACGGTACCGTTCTTGAGCAAAGTTACCGGTATTCCCATGGCGCAAATCGCCACTAAAGCGATTCTCGGCACGAAACTAAAAGACTTGGGTTATGAGACCGGCTTGTATCCAGAAGATAGCAACGTTCACATTAAAGCACCGGTCTTCTCCTTTACGAAATTGCTGAAAGTCGACACTTACTTAGGCCCAGAGATGAAATCTACTGGGGAAGTCATGGGCAGCGATCGCAGCTTGGAGAAAGCCTTGTACAAAGCCTTTGAAGCGGCAGGCTTGAAGATTCCGGAATTCGGAGCGGTATTGTTCACCATTGCCGACGATGCGAAGGAAGAGTCTGTGAATCTGGCACGACGCTTTGCCGAAGTAGGCTTCTCTCTTCTGGCAACCAGTGGTACGGCGGAGTATTTAACCAAACAAGGCCTGACCGTCAAAACGGTCTGCAAGATTTCTGAAGAAAACTGTGAGGAAAATGTGATTGACATTATCCGTAACGGAAATACCCAACTGGTAATCAATACCATGGACAAAAATCGCCAAGGTACATCAGAAGACGGCTTTATCATTCGCCGAGAAGCAGTGGAACACGGGGTGCCATTGTTCACCTCACTGGATACTGCGGATGCGATTTTGAAGGTTATGGAAGACCGGGCCTTCTCTACTCAAGCAATCTAATCGAACCTTTTGTGAAGCTATTTTCCAAGAAGCCGGGCTTTTTGGAAGATAGCTTTCCCATAAGGTTAAGGACTATTATCACTCCTGATTTCAGGACAAAGGGGCGTTTTGATTGAAACAAGAAATGATGACCATCTTGGTACAGGAAGAAGTGGCACCACGGATTTTCAAGCTGACTTTGCAAGGAAAGCTAGTCGAAGAAATGGAGACTCCCGGCCAATTTTTACATATTAAAGTACCCCGGGCGGACTTGCTTTTACGCCGACCGATTAGTATCAATGCCATCGATCAAGCCACAGAAACTTGTCAGATCATCTACCGTATTGAAGGGGATGGCACCAAAGCTTTTTCTGAACTTACACCGGGGATGCAGCTAGATGTTTTAGGTCCTTTAGGTAACGGTTTTGACCTGAGCAAAATCAAATCAAATGACGTGGTCTATCTAATCGGTGGAGGTATCGGTGTGCCGCCTTTATATGAACTGTCCCGCCAATTGAAAGAAATCGGGGCGATTCCGGTGCATTTCTTCGGCTTTGCCAGTCAAAGCGTAATGTACGACAAGGAACTCTTTGAAGCATTAGGCGTATGTCATTGGGCCACCGATGATGGCAGCTTCGGCATGAAAGGCCATGTGGGGATGCTGTTGGACCAGGTGGTTACTGAGACACCTGAGACACCCGCAGCGGTCTTCGCTTGTGGCAACAAGGGGATGCTGCAAACCGTGGACGAACGGTATCGCAATCACCCTAACGCTCAACTCTCCCACGAAGCGCGCATGGCCTGTGGTATGGGTGCTTGCTATGGTTGTGTCTGTCATGTGGTAGGGGATGAAACCGGTACGAAAAGCGTCAAAGTCTGTGATGAAGGGCCGGTCTTCCCGGCTGGAAAGGTGGTCATCTAAATGACAAATCCCTTAGCAGTCAAACTCCCAGGGTTAGACTTAAAAAATCCGGTGATTCCAGCCAGTGGTTGTTTCGGCTTTGGTCAAGAATACGCCCAATATTTCGATTTGAATCACTTGGGTTCTATTATGATCAAAGCCACCACGCCTAAAGCTCGTTTTGGGAATGAAACACCACGAATCGCTGAAACGCCTAGCGGTATGTTGAATGCCATTGGCTTACAAAATCCTGGCTTAGAAGCGGTAATGACCAAGCAATTGCCTTACTTAGCAGAACACTATCCGGAATTACCGATTATCGCCAACGTAGCCGGCTCTTGTGAAGAAGACTATGTCACCGTCTGCCGTGAAATCAGTCAAGCTCCTAATGTTAAAGCCATCGAGTTAAATATCTCTTGTCCTAATGTGAAACACGGAGGAATTGCTTTTGGCACGGATCCAGTGGTAGCGGCTAGTTTAACGGCGGCGGTGAAAAAAGTCAGTCGGGTGCCGATTTACGTGAAGCTTTCTCCTAATGTGACGGATATCGTGCCCATTGCCCAAGCAATTGAACAATCCGGGGCGGATGGCTTTACCATGATTAATACGTTATTGGGCATGCGGATTGATTTGAAAACTCGGCGACCGATTTTAGCCAATCAAACCGGGGGCTTGTCTGGCCCAGCGATTAAACCCGTGGCGATTCGCTTGATTCATCAAGTAGCCGGGGTGACAAATTTACCGATTATCGGCATGGGCGGCATTATGAACGCTGATGACGTTTTGGAAATGTACATGGCCGGGGCGAGTGCTGTGGCAGTAGGAACGGCCAATTTCATCGATCCTTATGCTTGTCCGAAAATCATTGACGCATTGCCTAGCCGGATGGAAGAACTAGGAATCCAGTCACTGGAACAATTAATCAAAGAAGTAAGGGAGGCGCGCCAAGGATGAAGCGACCAATTATCGCATTAGACTTTCCTGATTTAGGAGAGGTCAAAAAGTTTTTAAAAAGTTTTCCTGAAGAAGAGTCCTTATTTGTCAAAGTTGGCATGGAACTCTTTTACAGTGAAGGGCCTGAAGTGGTGCGTTTTCTAAAAGCCCAAGGCCATGATGTCTTTCTGGATTTAAAACTCCACGATATCCCAAATACTGTCGCTAGTGCCATGAAACGAATTGCTGCTTTAGGCGTGGCGATTACGAATGTGCATGCAGCTGGGGGCGTAGAAATGATGAAGGCTGCTAAAGAGGGACTTGTGGCAGGCACCCCTGAAGGTCAAAAAGTAGCACAACTTATCGCTGTGACCCAATTAACTTCCACCTCAGAAGCACAGATGCAGACAGATCAACTGATTTCTGTTAGTCTGGCAGAAAGTGTCGCCCATTACGCCAAATGTGCCGAAAAAGCTGACTTAGATGGCGTTGTCTGCTCTGCTCAAGAAGTCGCCTTAATCAAAGAAGCTACAAATCCTAGCTTTATCTGCTTAACCCCGGGAATTAGACGAAAACAAGCAGCCGTAGGGGATCAAAAGCGGGTTATGACGCCGGGGAATGCCCGGAAAATCGGCTCCGACTACATCGTGGTGGGCCGGCCAATCACCCAAGCAGAAAATCCGTATCAAGCATATCAAGCAATCAAAGAAGAATGGAATGGGGCAACCGAAGATGAATAATTTAGAAACCGCAGTAGCCAAAGACTTACTAGAAATCGAAGCAGTCTTTTTAAGTCCCAATGAACCTTTTACTTGGGCTTCCGGGATTCAAAGCCCGATTTATTGTGACAACCGCATTACGATTAGTTACCCGAAAGTTCGCAAACAAATCGCAGAAGGCTTAGCAAGTAAAATCAAAGCGGAATTTCCTGATGTGGAAGTTATCGCTGGGGCAGCCACTGGTGGGGTTCCCCATGCTGCTTGGGTAGCGGATATTTTAGACTTGCCTATGGTGTACATTCGTTCCAAGGCCAAAGACCACGGCAAGGGCAATCAAATCGAAGGCCGGATTCACAAAGGCCAAAAAATGGTAATCATTGAAGACTTGATTTCCACTGGTGGTTCCGTTTTAGGCACGGCCGAAGCAGCCAAAAAAGAAGGAGCAGATGTTCTCGGTGTGGCGGCGATTTTCACCTATGAATTGCCAAAAGGTCAAAAAAACTTTGAAGAGGCTGGTGTGCCTTTGGTGACTTTGACCAACTACTCCACCTTGATTGAGGCGGCTTTGGCCAGCAACTATATCGAGGAAGCCGACTTGACCCTTTTAAAGAAATTCAAAGAAGATCCAGAAAACTGGTTGAAAGACTAAGACAGGAGGAATCCTCATGGTCAAACGCAATATGGATGTCCCTTGGAGTTACTCCGGGGAAAATGGTCCAAACTATTGGCATACCCTGTGTGATTGGTACGCAGAAGGGGCCCGCTATCCTTATCAATCCCCCATCGCTTTAGAACATGGGTCCAGTGAACCACTGGTGGTGGAAGCCGCGGAAAAAGGGCTGACCTTTTGCTATCAACAGGAGCGCTTTACGGAAAAGGAATTTAAAAATACGATTCATTTCGTGCCGTTTGAGTGTGAAAGCTATGTGTCTTTTAAAGGTACGAAATACGCTTTGACGGATATTCACTACCATTTGCCCAGTGAGCACGTGATTGACGGTACTCAAAAACCGGTGGAAATTCACTTGGTACACATGGATCACGCCGGCAATAACTTGGTTGTGGGGGTACTGTGTGATATTTCCGAGGAAGTCTTACCAGAAGGGCCATTGCGCCAAGCTACCTTGTGGGATATGGAGCGACATTTGCAGATTTTTGATCCTAGTCTTTTTTTACCGAAAGCGAGGAGTCATTTTCACTATGTAGGCTCATTGACCACGCCACCGACAAAAGGGCCCATTCATTGGTTTGTCTTTGACCAGCCGGGAAAACTATCCAGAGCCTTTTTATCTCAGTTTAAAGAAGAAATTTTACAAGGGAATAACCGTCCGTTACAAGAACGCAAAGATCGACCGGTATATTTTGTGGAAGAGACGGAATAGAGTTTTTTAAGAGACAGAAAAAGTCAGTAAGAAGTCGAACAGTATCGACTTCTTACTGACTTATTTTTTTAATCTTTCCAGAATACTTTCTTCCGGTGTAACGTAGAGTGTCTTTTGGTTTTCGTAGATGACATAGCCGGGTTTGGCACCGTTGGGTTTTCGAATGTGTTTGACTTGGACGTAATCCACGGGCACTTGGGCCGAATAACGATATTTGGAGAAGTAGGCCGCCAGTTCTGCGGCTTCCAAGAGCGTTTCTTCACTAGGTTCTGCTGAGCGAATGATCACGTGAGAACCGGGAATGTTTTTGGCATGGAGCCAAGTGTCGGTTTTCCGGGCCGTGCGCAAGGTCAGTTGATCGTTTTGTAAATTATTTTTCCCGACTAAAATCTCGGTACCATCGCTTGCTTGGAATTTTTCCGGTTGGGATGGTTTTTCTTTGCGTTTTTTGCCTTTTTGCCGGATATACCCTTGGTTCACCAATTCTTCTTTAATCACGGCTAAATCCATAGGGCCGGCGATTTCTAATTGAGCCAAAACAGAATCCAAATAGCGGAGTTCTTCTTTGGTTTCTGCGATTTGGTCGCCTACAAGCTTCACGGCGTTTTTCAATTTTTGATAGCGAGTGAAGTATTTTTGGGCATTTTGATTGGGTGTCAAAGCAGGGTCTAAGGCAATGTCTAAAGGTTTATCTTCTTTGTAATAGTTCGGCAAAGTAACATTGGTCGCACCTCGGGGGACTTGATGCAAGAAGGTGGTTAAAAGCTCGCCTTTTTGCCGAAACTCTTCGGCGTTTTCCGAGTCTTTTAAGGTTTGTTCCCGTTTCTTGAGCTTATTTTTGTTGCGTTTCCGCTCATTTTCCAGCTTGCGGATTAATTCCCCACCTTGTTGCTTGACCCGGTCCCGTTCTGCTTTGTCATGGTAGAAGGCATCTAATAACTCACTCAGGTTGGCGTAGCTTTCATGAGGCAAGTTTTGTAAGCTCTCAAATAAAACCGGGGTGAAATACTCCTTGTTGCCGGCGTAGTGAGTCGGAGTCAACTCGGTGGTGAGGCTAGCGAAAAATTCTTCCCAAACCCGGAGTTTTTCATTAGGCCGAGCACTTAGGCGGGTGGCCAATTCTTGGGCCGTATCCCCACCGAGACCTTGGAATTTTTGTTGCAGAGCTTTACCGGTTAATTCTGGTAACTCAGAAAGTGTTTCAAAGACTTCTGGTTTTTCCGTGGTAAAAGGATTTAGCAAATGTTGCGCAGGGGGATTGACGTATTCCAATCCGGGCAAAAGGGAACGGTAGCTGTTTTGATTGGTCCCGATATGCTTAATAGCATCTAGTATTTTGCCAGTTGCTTGGTTTAACAACAAAATCGTGGAATGGCGGCCCATGAGTTCCACCACTAAAACGATATTTTGCAAGTCCCCTAATTCATCTCGGCGACTGAAATGGAAGTGAATCACCCGGTCGTTTTCCACTTGGGTGATTTTTCCCAGAATGGCGCCTTCTAAATACTTCCGAAGCATCATCACAAAATTCGGCGGTGTGTCCGGATTTTGGTAGCTCATTTGCGTCAATTGCACCCGGGCATAAGTCGGATGGGCGGAAAGTAAAAGTTTTTGGTTTTTCCCTCGGGAACGAATCACCAAGACGACTTCATTTGGATAAGGTTGGTGGATTTTTGACACGCGCCCGGAGACGAGTTGTTCGAGTTCGGCCACCATTAAGTGGGTAAAAATCCCGTCAAAAGACATAAGGATCCCTCATTTCTGTAATTTCATCAGTCTATTATAACATAGCTTTTCAGCACACAAAAAAAGCTGACCTAAAGGGGGGTCAGCTTTTACTAGTCTTTCTCGATTTTCTGCGAGCTTGTTCCAAATTGTGTTCTTCATCATCCAAAGCGTCTTGAATTTCCCGGTGAAGAAAGTAGGAAATAACGGTGCGGATCACGACCACGGCGGCTAGGCGTAAGATGTCCTCCATGGTGGGATTAATGATGGATTCGATGATGTCCGCGGCAATCAGAATTTCCAGACTGAGTAGGATGTAGCTCCCTAAAAAGTTGCGGATAAAATTATTGTGCCGCGCTGCTCGTACATGGTCTTCGTGGAGCAACTCCGAGCGGATAAAGTCGTAGCCGGAAATCACCACGCCCCAAATCAGCACGATAATCGATAAAAAGTTTAGTGCCACGACGACAATGTCGAAGGCGGGAATTAAAAAATCCATGATTTGGTGGCCCATTTGTTGTGCTCCTTTCGTTCCTTTCTTTCTATCATAGCAAATTTTCCTTCAGTTCAAAACTACTTCCTACTGGAATAGAAGAGGCGGAATTTGATAATCTTTCTCACTTGCATGTGAAAAAAGATACATTATCTCCGGTAGTCCTAATTTTGATGCTGAGAAAAGTTGATAGACTTGGGATTTCCCGGAACTCATGGGTTTTTCCTAGTTTTAACTATGTGAAGCATAACGCTGCGTTATAGTTGGATAACGAATCATTAGTTTTTTTTAGGATGGAGGGAGGCTATGATAACGGTAATGAACGTCCATGTGAAGATAATCACCAATTGATTATCTCACTTTGGGACAAAGGAGTTATGACAATGGAAACTAGTTATCGTTTATCAGCTGGTGAGATGGATACGCTTTTTGCCAAACTGGCGGAAAACTATTTGATTTACGCCCCGGTGCGGATCCACAACGGTGGTCGTTATGCCTTAGACGACACCATTATGTACAAAGAAGTCACAAAGTATCGTGACATTGAGTTTCATGAGCGCTCAATCTTTTCCATGAAAGAGGTCTTGACGCCAATTTCGCAAACCTTGTTCTATTTTACGGAAGAAGAGTTCAAGGAAGCCAAAGTGAAAGATGAACGAGAACTGCTGATTTTTGGCCGGGCTTGTGATTTGAATGCCGTGAAGATTCAAGACCAAATCTTTTTGGAAAACGGCAATGAAGCAGACTTTTTCTACAAACGCATGCGGGATAAAGCACATTTCGTCCTAATGGAATGTACAGAACAATTTGACGGCTGTTTCTGCTGTTCATTGGGAACTAACGTTACCGATTTACAAGAATTCTCCGTTTCCTTTAGAGACGAAGAAGCTTTTGTGAATGTGAAAGACAATGAGTTTGCGACTTATTTTGCAGAAGCTACGCCAAGTGACTACGAAATCAAAGCGCCCGAAGAAAATGAACTGCAAGTCGATTTTCCCCATTTGAACAATAAGGAAGAATACAAACGCCTCGTAATGCACCCTATGTGGGCGGAATATGAAAAACGCTGCATCGGTTGTGGCAAATGTACCATTGCTTGTAGCACGTGTACCTGTTTCACTACTAAAGATGTCTGCTACACGGAAAACCGCAATGTGGGAGAACGCAAACGCACCTGTACTTCTTGCATGTTAGCGGACTTTGATACCATGGCGGGAGGACATTGTTTCCGCAAGACCATTGGAGATCGTTACCGCTTCAAGATTCTCCACAAAGTCTATGCCCATGATGCTCGTTTTAATACCGGCGCTATGTGTGTGGGCTGTGGCCGTTGTGATGCGGACTGCCCAGAACAAATCAGCTACTCTGAAACCTTGCACAAGATCAACCTAGCTTTGGTAGAGATTCGCCAAGAGATGGCGTCTGAGGCTGAAATGAAACAAAAGGAGGCACTTCACCATGTCTAATACCGCAGTGGCACCTGAAAAAGTCGTTAATCCCGTGCGACCAACCGGACATAAAATTTTAGAAATCATCAAAGAAACCAAGACGGAATGGACCTTCCGTTTGGAAAATAGTTTACCGATTCAAGACGGACAATTTATGCAGCTTTCCATCCCACGAGTGGGGGAAGCGCCGATTTCCGTTTCTGGCTACGGTCCGGGTTATTGTGACTTCACCATTCGAAATGTGGGGAAAGTGACCAAAGAATTGTTCAGCATGAAAAAAGGCGACACGATCTTTATGCGGGGCGCTTACGGTCATGGTTGGCCACTTGAAAATTTTGCCGGAAAAAATATGCTAATCGTAGCCGGTGGTACCGGGGTTGCGCCAATCAAAACGTTGGTGAGCAAACTTTGTCAAAATCCCGAAAACTATGGGGAGATTTATTTGATTTTAGGCTTCAAAGATTCCGAAAGCATATTGTTTAGAGAAACTTTGACGAAATGGCAACAAACGCCTCATTTTCACGTGGTCTACACCTTAGACAATGAAGAATACTTAGACTGGGAAACCGGGCTAGTGACGAAATTTATTCCGAACGTACCCTTTGCTGATTTTAATGACAAATACGAATGCGTAGTGGTAGGCCCACCGGTCATGATGCGCTTTGCCACCATGAGCTTAGGGGAAAACGGCGTGCCAGATGAAAAAATTTGGGTTTCCTACGAACGGAATATGTCCTGTGGTATCGGCAAATGTGGTCACTGCCGCATTGACAGCACCTATGTCTGTGTCGATGGACCGGTCTTCAATTACAGCGAAGCGAAAAACTTGCAGGACTAAGGAGAGGAAAAAAATGGAAGATTGCAATATTAAAGAACTACGTCAACTGTGCTACCGCCAATCCAAAGTGCCTGGGGAATTCATGCTACAATTGCGCTGTGCCGGCAACTACATGGACTCCAAATGGTTGGAAATGGTGCAACACGTCTGCCAAACTTGGGGCGATGGGAATTTCCACATTGGCACACGCTTGACCTTCGATATACCAGGCATCAAAGCGAAATATGTACCGGAAGTCAATGCTTATATTGAACCTTTCTTGTATGAAATGGAATGCAATATGTGTGGCGTTGAAATGGATACGTCAAAAGGGTATCCTTATATCGGCCCTCGAAACGTAGTCGCATGTATCGGTGGCATTCACTGTATTAAAGCCAATATCAACACCCAAGAAATGGCCCACAAAATCGAAAAATTAATTTACCCAAATCCTTATCACGTAAAAATCGGGATTGGTGGTTGTCCCAATGACTGTGTGAAGGCTCAATTCCAAGATATCGGAATTGTCGGCGTGACGCGTCCGGTGTATGATGCCTCTCGCTGTATCGCTTGTGGTGCTTGTGTGAAGAAATGTCAAAAAGTCGCTACCGGAGTTTTGGAAATGAACGACCAAGGGACCATCGACAAGGATACTTGTTGCTGTGTCGGTTGTGGGGAGTGCGTTGGCATTTGCCCAACTGGTGCTTGGTCTCGTCAAGAACAAGTCTTCTACAAAATCTACATCGGTGGTCGTTCCGGGAAACAATTCCCTCGTATGGGTAAGATGTTTGCCAACTGGTTGTCAGAAGAAGCCGTCTTGCAAATTATTGCGAACTGGCCAGCCTTTTCTGAATGGGCTTTGGAAGGCAAAGCAGAATACTTGCACGGTGGTCACTTAATCGACCGGGCGGGTTACCAACGCTTCAAAGAATTTATGTTAGATGGGGTAGAGTTGAACGAAGAAGCATTGATTGCGGACAATGTCTATTGGGCAGAACAAGAATACCGTAGTAACATCCACTTAAAACCCCTGGATAAACACATGAACGTCAAATAAGGTGAGTAAGAATGCACAAATCCTCTGGAAAATTCCAATCCTTTAAAATCATGATCATGATTGTCACCAGCGTCTTTTCCTTTACCAGTATGTCGAATGCCTTCTTTTTAAAGGGATATTCGGCAATTCCCTGGTTTATTTTTAGCGCTTTGGTGTACTTTGTTCCTTATTGTTTTATCCTGTCCGATTTGACGGGAACGTACAATGATCAAGCCGGTGGCATCTACACGTGGTTGAAGGATTCCACTTCCCAGAAATTGGCTTTTGTGACCACCTTGCTTTGGTATTGCAGTTACTTTATTTGGATGATTGCCTTGTTTATGAAGACGTGGATTCCTTTGTCGATCTTGCTCTTTGGTAAAGACTTGACCCAAGAAGCGACTTTGTTCGGATTGCCCACATTGTACGTGATTGGCTTTTTAGGA
Organism: Enterococcus asini ATCC 700915; assembly: GCF_000407365.1. Lineage (GTDB taxonomy): Bacteria > Bacillota > Bacilli > Lactobacillales > Enterococcaceae > Enterococcus_C > Enterococcus_C asini. Next base: position 510,541 of record NZ_ASVU01000002.1, on the reverse strand, counting down.
ATCTTGTTAATTGCTACAATTTCCCTCGTGATTTTGGGAGGCTTTCACAATATCTTGAATCTCTCTTATTTTAGTGGACGCTGTATGTTGATTTTAGTCGCCGTGATGGCGGTAGCAAGTCTAGCGTGTCTGGGGCAAAATCAAGGGCACTTTCAAGAGAGCTTTCAATTGCAACAGTTGTTGACCTCCCATGGAGAATTTCAAACCACAGCGGAAAATCTCTCCTTCTTTATTTTTGGGATTACGGCCTTTGGTGGTTTGGATACCGTGGCTTGTCTGGTTAATAAAACCGGCTCTGCTCAAAAGAGTTTTTCCCGGTTAATTTTAATCAGTGGGGGCATTATCATCGCTTTTTACATGACGGGAATTTTCTTGTGGGGAGCAGGAATTGATCTGGCTTCCATTGTAGGGACGGACAATTTTCATTTAGGCAATATTATGTACGGTTTAATGGGACAGTTGGCTCTAAATGTTAGTGCTGGGTTTGGCTTATCGGCTCAATTAACCCAAGTGGTCTTGCAAGCATTCTTACGATTGACAGCCTTGACCTTGTTTAGCGCTTATATGAGTCTTTTGTCGATTATTTCTTTTGGCCCGTTACAGTCCTTGACGCAAAGTTTGCAAGAGGCCAAGCTGGGTTTGCAATTTCGCAAGAATCAGGCGGGGATGCCAGTGGCGCCAGTGATTTTCCAAGGAGTCGCTTTGGCAATCTTCGTGGCGGGAATTTGTCTTTTTCAAGATTCGGTAGGGAGCTTTTACAATCAACTGACCTTGATGACCAATATCTCCCGTTCGATTCCTTATTTCTTAGTGGCTTTGTCTTATCCAAGCTTTAAACGCCTGTATCCCCAAAACACTAGCCTGCCTTTTTTGGCGAAAAAAAGGGTTCATTATGGCTTTAGCTTTTCGGTGATGGCTAGTGTCTTGTTGAGCATTAGTTTTACGGTATATGAGAAAATCGCCGCCCATGAGTTATTAAACGCGGGATTATTAGTTTTAGGTCCGGTACTTTTTGCCATTTTGGGAGTGCTTTTGTTCCGCTATCTGAAAAGGCGCAATCAAATTCTCCCGTCTAATTGACACGGGATTATGGCCTTTCTTTTTCGTCGCTAATAGCGGATAATAACAACAGTAGCTTTAAAGAAGTGAGGGAGTATCATGGGAAAAATCTATCTAGTCGGTGCCGGCCCCGGAGATCCAGGGCTCATCACCTTTAAAGGAGTCCAAGCATTGGCTCAGGCGGACGTAGTTGTCTACGATCGCCTGGTCAATCCTGTACTCCTTTATTTGGCGCCTGAAACCGCTGAACTGCTCTATGTGGGCAAGTCACCCCAAAAGCATACTATGGGGCAAGAAGGGATTAACCAGACCTTGGTGGACTTAGGTCAACAAGGTCTAAACGTAGTGCGCTTAAAAGGCGGTGATCCCAGTATTTTTGGCCGGGTGGGAGAAGAAGCTGCCACACTTGCGGCTGCCAATTTAGCTTATGAAATCATCCCCGGAATTACCAGTGCTTCTGCTACGATGTACGCCGGCTTTTCGGTCACAGAACGGCTGATTAGTGAAAAGTGCTTGATCTGTACTCCTACGGCAAAATTGGTCGAGTTTGCAGCAGAGCCTTTAGCCCAAATCAGTCAAGGCGGCTCCGTGGTGATCTATATGGGCATGGAACGCTTGGAAGAAGTTTGTCAAACCTTTTTGGCCCAAGGAGCGGCAGCTACTTTGCCAGTAGCGGTCATTCAATGGTGCAGTTGGGGGCGGCAGCAAAAGGTCGTAGCTACTCTGGATTCGGTGGTGGCAAAAGTCCATGAACAAGACTTACACAATCCGGCTTTAGTCGTGGTGGGGCCGGCAGCAGGAAAAGGCGCTGAACGCTCTTGGTTCGAGCAACTGCCGTCTTTTGGGAAGCGACTGCTTTATGTGACGGATCAGCCCATGACCTTTAGTGAAATGACGGAATACACCGCCCAAGGAATTGATTTTTATCCTTACTTTGTCGGGGATGCTTACGATGAGCGGTTTGACTCCCTACATCAACGTTGGGCATCGGACTTACAAGATTATACCGTAGAATATGCAACGCCAGCAGCCAAAACCGCCTTTTTAAAGGAACAAGGAGGAAGACGATGAGTAAGATTCGTGTGGGGACCAGAAAGAGTCGCTTGGCGCAAATCCAAACGGACCAAGTGATTCGTCAATTACAGGCATTGCAACCGGACCAAGAATTTGTCAAAGTCTTTATTGAAACCTCTGGAGACAAGGATCAAAAGACGGATTTGGCTTTATTAGGTGGGCAAGGAGTCTTTGTCAAAAAGATCCAGCAAGCCCTTTTGCATGGAGAAATTGACTTGGCCGTGCATTCTGCGAAAGACTTGATGTCTACAGAAGAAGCGGGCTTGTCTCTAACGTTTTCTGAGCGAAGTAGCGTGGCAGATGTGTTACTTTTCCGGGATCGGACGATGAGTTTGGCTACATTAGCACCAGGTAGCCGGATTGGTACTAGCAGTCGCCGCCGGAGTTTTCAATTGCAACAAATGCGCCCAGACGTTACGATTGTACCGTTACGGGGCAATATCGACACCCGTTTGGAGAAATTAGCCACCGGACAGTACGACGGAATCGTGATGGCAGAAGCCGGGCTTTTGCGTTACCCCTTGCCCTTAAAAGAAAAAGGCTTGGGCATGGAACGCTTGGCATTACCCGCCTTTTTGCCGGCAGTGGGGCAAGGAGCAATCGCTATTGAAAGCCGTACTGGAGAATACCAGGAACTGTTAGCCGGCATTAGTGATCCCACAGTGACCACTTGTGTTACTTGTGAACGGAGCTTTTTACGGGTCTTTGGGGCAGGCTGCAATGTACCTTTGGCCGGTCTGGCAGAATTAATTGATGGGCAACTACGCTTTCGTGGAATGCTAGGAACACCGGAAGCTTGTTATCAGATTGATGTGTGGGGGCAAGACCCAGAACGCCTAGGAGAAAAGGCCGCCCAAGCCATCTTGGCTCAACAAAAGGAGAATGGCCCATGCTAGATTATCACTATCTAACCTTTTTGACTGTGTGTGATACCTTGAGCTATACGGAAGCGGCAAAAGTCTTGAATCTGACGCAACCGGCTGTCAGTAAGCACATTGCGCAGTTGCAAGAAGAGTTGGGCCTGACCTTGTTTGAGTACAAGCAAAAACGCTTGTCGATCACTTCTGCGGGACAGTATCTCTATAAGCTCGTCTCCAAAATGAAAAAAGAAGGGGAGGTCGGCTTGAGCTCCCTGTTTAGTGACGAGTATCCTTTAGAGATCAATGTGGGCTGTACATTCACCATTGGCAATTATTTGATTTCTAGACCCTTTGCCCAGCTCTTGCTACGCTTTCCTAATACCCGTTTGAATCTTCAAGTGGAAAATACCCGCAATCTGCTCCACGATTTAAATTTGGATCGTTTGGATTGTGGCTTTGTGGAAGGGGACTTTGATCGCCGGGCTTTTCAGCATCGCTTGTTTCGCAAAGAGCCTTTGATCTGCGTTTGTAGTCCAGAAAATCCCTTAGGTGAAGGCATCGCGAATTTCCAACAGTTGCAAAATCAGCGAATTATTTTGCGCGAGCCAGGCTCTGGTCTGGGAAATTTGGTAAATCAAGTGCTCCAGAGCAACGGCCTGTTTGATCATCATTTAAACTGCATGCACATTGGCAATTATCAAGTGATGAAAGATTTTGTGGTCAATGATTTAGGTGTCGCTTTCTTGTACGCTAGTTCCGTGGAAGAGGAATTAGCAAATGGCGATCTTCGCCAGGTGTATTTCAAAGAAGCGTTACCGGTCCACGAGATGTTCTTCATTTATCGCCGGGAAAACCCCGCAGTGGAACAGATCATCCGCAACTTCGATCTTTTCGAAATGCTCCCCGATTTACTGGACTAGAAAGTAGGAACCCTTATGACAACCGGTTTATTATTCGTCTTACACGGGCGCAAGGAAAGAATTGCCCCGGATAATCTCACCACAATCGCAAGACTGCAAAAACTCACGGATTTGCCTAGCACCTATGGTTTTTTAGAAGGCAGTCACGTCACTTTAGAATCTGGGGCAGAAAGGCTAGTGACTCAAGGAGTGACGCATATCCTAGCGTTGCCTTTGTTGCTTTTTCCGGCGACCCACGCCTTGGAGGATTTACCCACTCGCTTAACCGACTGTCTGCCTAGTACGTGTACTTATGAAGTGGCGACCACTTTGGCGACGACTAAGGCCATCTATCATGGGTTAGCCGAAAAAATCAAGCAAGCCCCACCCGGACAGGTGCTAGTTGTAGCCCACGGGACCCCTCACTACGGGAAGCCTTTGACAATGTTAAAAGTCATTTGTCACCAGTTGGCAGTAGATTGCCAAAGATCGATTCTGTGGGGCAATTACGTAGGCCCGGAGAATTATTTAGAAGTGGCGAAAAAAATCACAGGGCCTTTAGTGGTTCTACCATTCTTCTTAACAGAAGGTCACATTATCAAGGCGATTACGCAAAAAATTACGGCCACACACCGGGATGAAGTCACTTTTTTGCCTACATTCCAAGAGAGTGACACGCTGTATTTGGCCTTAAAAGAGGAAATGGAGGAATTAGGATGTATCCCGTCTTACTCGACATCAGCCAGCGAAAAATCATTCTAATCGGTGCCGGCAAGATTGCCACCCGCAAAGTCACCAGTTTACTCGCCGGTGGTGGTCGCTATATTCAAGTGATTGCCCCGAAAGCAACACCGGAAATCAAGGAATTCGCCCAAGCCGGACAGCTGACTTACCTTTCGCGGGGGTATCAAAAAGGGGACTTGGCTGGCTTTGATTTCGTTTTTATCTGTACAGATGATCCCAGTGTCAATTTACAAGTGCGCAATGAAGTCGGTTCAAACCAGTGGGTCAATGACACGACTTGTAAAGAGCGTAGCACTTTTTGCTCTCCTGGGGTCGTTACTACTTCAGAGTTCACCTATACTATTTCTAGTCATGTGCAAGATCCTCGAAAAACAAAAGCGGCCAAAGAAGAACTTCAGGCCTGGTTAGAAGGCAAGCAGTCATGATGAAAAAACCAACGATTTTATTGACTCGTCAAAAAGGGCTGAATGAAGCCGACGCTCTGCGCTTTACTCAGGCGGGCTATGAAGTCTCAATCTGTCCGTTACTCACATTGCGTTTTCTCCCTATTCCTAAAGACGTCCAAAAAAGTCTGATCCAGGCGGACTGGGTGCTCTTTACTAGTCAAACCCCAGTGCCACAAATCGTCCCCTTCCTCAGCGAGCAAACGAAAATCGCCGTAATTGGTGAAAAAACTGCCAAGGCTGTTTGTAAGCTAAACAGAGCAGTAGACTTTATCAGCCCTCAGGAAACCAAAAGGGCTTTTTTGGCAACCTTTAAAGAAGCCTATCCGCAAGCGGGGCGAGTCTTTTATCCGAAAAGTCAGCTGGCGGATGATTACATAGAAACCCAGCTTCAAACAACTGCAGAAGTTACCAGTCAAGTCACCTATTTAAATCTGCCAGCAAAAGACGGTCTAAAGCGTTGCAGTAAGTTACTTCAAGAGAAAGCCATCGATGGGGTATACTTGACCAGTCCCTCGGCGGCGAAGCGTTTTTTAGCTGTGGCGGAGGAAACTGGAACAACTAGCCAGCTCCTTTACTTTGCCATTGGTGCTACGACTCAGGCTTATTTGGCTAAGCGAGGCATTGCCAGTCGTTTAATCAGTGAGTTAGAACGAGTGGATGGGAATTGCTAAATCTTCTTGAGAGTTTTTCGCAGGTGCTTGCCTGTCATTTGGCAAAATGCTAGTATGGGAGAAGCAATGAAAGAATTGACTGTTGCTTCCCAAAGCTGCTTAAAAATGGCTGACTAAGTGTACCCCCTTGAAGGGATCAGAGAAACAAGGACGAGCAACTGAAAAATAGACTAGGAGATTTGTCATGGATCGGATTAACAGTGTGTTTGGCGACATTCGCCAAGGAGCGAGAGAGTTTTTACAAGACTTGGAAAACTGGTTTAACCAGAATCAACGCCGGGGGATTTTAACCTTTGTGGGAATTTTGTTGTTTGTGGCAGTCTTTTCCGTTTCGATGATGACGGCTCAAGGAAATATCCGAGAATCCGAGTATGAAGAAATCGTCTTTAGTGATTTGGCCACGGATCGTTTGAAGTCCATTCCTTATGGTACGGAAGATCAATTTATCAAAAAACAAAAAGCGGTCTCTGTTATGTTTGCGCCGCCTCATGGTAGCCAAAGAGCAAAAACCGACGAAATCTTGACCAAAAAAGGTACCGAGTTAAACCGCGATTTTTATTATTATCCATTGGTTTACGATACGGTGAATATCGGTGAACGCTACGATCTTGATCCCACGAAAGTGACCTTTGTCTTTTTCGAAGCTGGGGAAGAGAAAAACCGGGTAGAACTGGCGGATATCGATGATGTAAACAGTAGTTTGATTCCTGAATTAAACCGTTTGACCATGTGGAATATCAAGACCATCGAAGAATAATCTGCAAGTTTATTCAAAAAAAGATTGACGCTTACGAAAAGTTGGCGTATCCTGAGACTATCAATCAACAAAGGAGTGACCATCATGTACACAACAAACAACTTACAAGCATGGCGTAATTGGCGTAGGTAGTTGTATTGATGGGACATTCTTCCATAGATACAACTTTTTAGAGTATCCTTCTAAAACTTGTATCTATGCTGGACATAACTTTTCACGACCGCATAGAGCATCTCTATGGGGTCTTTTTTATACCCAAAAATAGGACAAGGACAAGAAAGGATGCGAGGTTGACCAAAAAAATACAAAAAAGTGAGGTAGATGAAAATGAAAAACAAAGGCTTAATGATCACAGTAGCGGTTTTGGTAATTGGTTTGGTAGGATACGGGATTTTCCAAGGAACCCGCTCGGAGAACGCGGCGACGAATGATTCGGGCGCGAAGAAAGAAACGTATCGAGTGGGTGTCTTACAGCTAGTGAGCCATCCAGCTTTGGACCAGATTTATGAAGGCATCAAAGAAGGACTGGCCGACGAAGGCTTGGAAGAAGGCAAAAACTTGAAATTGCTTTTCCAAAATGGTCAAGGAGATCAAAGCAAGCTGAATACGATGAGCCAACAATTGCTGCAAGACAAAGCAGACGTCTTGGTGGGGGTCGCGACTCCAGCGGCCCAAGCATTAGACAACAATGTGAAGAAGAAAGACATTCCTATCGTGCTTGGTGCCATTACGGATCCAAAAGGTGCGGGACTGGTGGCTTCTAATGACAAACCAGGCGCCAATATCACTGGGGTTTCTGATCAACCGCCCGTGGGGGAAATCATCCAACTGGCCAAAAAGCTCTTGCCTAATGCGAGAAAAGTCGGCATGTTGTACTCTTCTTCGGAAATGAACTCACAATTCCAAGTAGCCGAAGCCACGAAAAAGGCGGAGAGCTTAGGCCTAGAAGTGGTCAATAAACCTGTTGCCACCACTAATGAAGTAGCCCAAACCGTGCAAGTTTTAGCCCAAGAAGTGGACTTTGTCTTTATTCCTTTGGACAATACCATCGCCAACGCCATGGAAACTGTCAGTCAAGAAGCGACGAAGCAAAAACTACCGGTCTTTCCATCCGTAGAAACCATGGTAGAACAAGGCGGGGTAGCCACCGTGGGGATTAGTCAAAAAGAGTTAGGCGTACAAACTGGTAAAATGGCAGCCAAAATCGCAAAGGGTGAAAGTGATCCGGCTACAACACCGATTTACACGTTCTCCAAAGGGGAAACCATCGTCAATCGGGCCCAAGCAGAACTTTTTGGCATCAATGTGGATCAGCTTGATTCTGATGATACCCGCTTTGTGGGGGAATAAGCAGTAGAAATGAAAAAGGAGTGAAGGACATGATCGTTTCGACGATTGGTCAAGGCCTGTTATGGTCTTTACTGGCCATTGGTATTTTTATGACCTACCGTATTTTGAATTTTCCCGATATGACCACAGAAGGAACGTTTCCTTTAGGGGGAGCCGTTTGCGTGGTGGCTATCACTCAGGGTATCCATCCTCTATTGGCTACTTTATTAGCGGTTTTAGCGGGTATGGGCGCAGGATTTGTTACGGGAATCTTGTACACCAAAGGCAAGATTCCTGTGATTCTAGCCGGTATTTTAGTGATGTCTGGCTTGAATTCGGTGATTTTATTTGTGATGAAAAGTCCCAATAAAGGATTAGGTCATCAGTATTCGAAGATTCAAGATCTTTTTTCAGCACTGCATTTACCGGACTATTTCGATATTCTCTTATTAGGCGCTTTGGTAGTGCTACTGGTTATCGGCTTGCTATTGTTCTTTTTCAATACGGAGTTAGGGCAAGCGTATATCGCTACCGGAGATAACGAAACCATGGCTCGTTCTTTAGGTATCAAGACGGATCGGATGAAAATTCTCGGTTTGACTTTATCCAATGGGGTGATTGGCCTATCGGGAGCTTTGATTTCCCAAAATGATGGTTATGCGGATGTTTCAAAAGGCATCGGGGTGATCGTCATTGGTTTAGCGGCTATTATTATTGGGGAGGTCTTGTTCGGGGAATTGGATTTTTGGGAACGGTTGATAGCCGTAGTCGTAGGCAGCATTATTTATCAGTTGATCATCTTCTTGATTATTTATTTAGGCTTTGATACCACGTATTTGAAGATTATTTCTTCAGGGATTTTGGCTTTGTGCTTAATGATTCCTCAGTTGAAACAAGCCTTACATTTGAAAACCGGTTTTGAAAAGGAGGGCCACTAATGAGTCGTTTAGTCATGAAACAAGCTACAAAAGTCGTAAAAAATGGCCTCGATGAAGAACGGGTGCTTTTGGACAATGTGGACTTAACCATTCAGCCGGGAGAATTTATTACTGTAGTCGGGGGCAATGGGGCCGGCAAGAGCACCTTGTTTAACACGATTTCTGGTTCGTTGCCACTAACCCGAGGGAAAATCACCATTAATCAAACCGATGTCACCCGGAAAAGCGAAGAGCAACGGGCAAAGTATATCGCCCGGGTCTTTCAAGATCCGAAAATGGGGACCGCTCCCCGGATGACCATTGCAGAAAATCTGTTACTGGCGGAAAAAAGGGGCCAGCACCGCGGGCTCAGACCGCGGAAATTACAAGAACGTTTGCCTGATTACAAAGAATTATGTGCCCAAATCGGCAATGGCTTGGAGCAGCATTTGGACACGCCTTGTGGCAATTTATCCGGGGGACAACGGCAGGCATTGAGTCTATTGATGGCGACTTTGACCACACCAGAGTTGTTATTATTAGACGAGCATACGGCAGCCTTAGATCCGAAGACTTCCAAGAATTTGATGACTTTGACGAATCAATTAGTAACGGAGCAACAATTGACTTGTTTGATGATTACCCATCATATGGAAGACGCCTTACAGTATGGCAATCGCTTGATTCTCATGAAAAAGGGGAAAATCGCCAAGGACTTATCTCAAAAGGAAAAAGAACAGCTGACTTTAAGTGATTTATTGTTATTCTTCGAGTCGGATTTGTAAGGCGCTTTTCAAGGAACTTCCGTTATTTGTTTCTGAAAATATGAATATTTTTACAGTTATCGTTGACAGCCTTTAGGAAAACGACTATACTAAACTCAATCTTACATCAGTTTGGAGCGATTCTTTATGACAAGAACACTATCATCACAACTGAATAAGTATTACTTTAGCTATTTTAGATGAGTTTGTATTCATGACACATGGATGCAAACAGCGCAAGTTTGTATCTATGATGGCTAAGGGAATTTGACTTGACTTACTCGCCACCGTAGATTTCTTCTATAGTGGCTTTTCTTTTACGCTTTGTTCGTTCAGGGCATATCGAGGGTGTTCACTGTAGAGTAATCACGGTGGACGCCCTTTTTTTCATTGGAGGAAGGCAAGCGGCAAGGAGGAATGAAGATGATGAAGATTTCCGGGAAGACCCGACTGGCTGGGCTTTATGGCTTGCCGACGGGGCACAGTATCTCCCCGGCTATGCATACGGCAGCTTTTGCGGCTAGGGATTTCGATGCGGTTTATCTGTCCTTTGATATTGCGCCGGAAGAACTGGCAGCTAGTATCCAGGCCATCCGAAGCTTTCAGATGGTAGGGGTCAATGTGACCATGCCTTATAAGCGCGAAGTGATTCCCTATTTGGACGAACTGTCTCCGGCGGCGCGCTTAAGTGGTGCGGTGAATACCATCGTCAATTGTGACCAGCGCTTGATTGGTCACAATACGGACGGCGTTGGCTTTATGCGTAGCTTGGCCGATGAAGGAATCGATCCTATCGGCAAAGAAATGACGGTCTTAGGGACTGGAGGAGCGGCCACGGCGATTATCGTGCAGGCGGCTTTAGATGGTGTCAAAAAAATCCATGTCTTTAACCGGCAAAAGCCGAGTTTTGCAGCAGTTGGAACGAAACTTCGTGAGATCGGCCAGCAAACGCACTGCCAAATCGAACTTTTCGACTTAGCCGATGAAGCAAAGCTAGCTTACTGTTTGGGTAATAGTTGCTTAGTGGTCAATGCTACGAGTTTGGGAATGAAACCAGAAGACCCCTTGCCCCTGCCAGCTGAGCTTTTAACTGAGAATCTTGCGGTGATGGATTTAATCTACAAGCCTAGACAGACGAAATTACTGGCACTTGCAGAAGCAAAAGGCCTCAAATGGGGAAATGGTCTGGGGATGTTGTTGTATCAAGGTGCCGCAGCCTTTACCTTATGGACAGGAAAAGAAATGCCACTGGACGTGGTGCGTCCCTTAGTGGTTTAAAGGAAAAAACAATCAGAAATGAAAAAGGAGTAGATAAAAATGATCGTAATTATGAAACCAGGTGCCACAAGAGCAGAAGTGGAGAAAGTTGTGAAACGAATTAAAAAAGAAGGCTTGGATGTCAATATCGATACGGGCAGTGAACACGTGGTAATCGGCGTGAAAGGTGACACCCGCACGATTCAAGATGTGGCATTTTACAGTTACGATGGGGTGGAAAAAGCAGTGCGTATTTCCAATACTTACAAACTCAGCTCCCGGGAATTTCACCCAGGGGATACGGTAGTCGACGTGGATGGCGTGAAAATCGGTGACGGTCATTTTGTTACCATGGCCGGGCCTTGTTCCATTGAAGGCTTAGATCAAATCCGGGAATGTGCTCGGATTGCCAAAGCCGGTGGCGCAGAAATCCTACGGGGAGGCGCTTTTAAACCGCGAACATCCCCTTACGCTTTCCAAGGGCTAGAGGAAGAGGGTTTGAAATACATTCGTCAAGCTGCGGATGAATTGGGTATGAAAGTTATTACGGAAGTCATGGATGAAGGCCATATTGACATGGTGGCAGAATACAGTGACATCTTGCAAATCGGTGCTCGGAACATGCAAAACTACAAGCTTTTGTCCGCAGTGGGGAAAACAGGCAAACCAATCGGCTTAAAACGGGGAATCGCCGGAACCATTGATGAGTGGCTCAATGCAGCGGAATACATCGCCGTGGAAGACAAATCACCAGTGATCTTTATCGAACGAGGCATTCGAACTTACGAAACCGCCACCCGCAATACCTTTGATTTAAGTGCCGTTCCTTTGATTAAAAAACTCAGCCACTTCCCAATCATCGTGGATCCTTCACATGGTACCGGAATTTGGGATTTGGTTCCTCCAATGGCTCGAGCGGGAGTAGCAGCTGGCGCCGATGGCATGATCGTGGAAATTCATCCGGATCCTGCCAATGCTTGGTCAGACGGCCCTCAATCCTTAAACGAAAAAACCTACATGAAAATGATGCAAGAAGTCCATATTATGGAAAAAGCTATGAAAGAGATTCGTAGCTTGGAAGCGTAAGATGCTTTAATGGAAAACTTGCAGCAAGGAAGACGAGGAGGAAACCCATGCTTAATGTGACATTGAAAGACCATTGCTACGATATCGTAGTAGAACGAGGTTGCTTAGAAAAAACTGGTTCATTTTTAGCACAACTGTGGCAACCACAAAAAATCGCCATTATCACCGATGACCGAGTGGCACCATTATATGAAGAAACAGTCCGTCAGTCCGTGATTGCTGCCGGTTTCGAAGTGGTGACTCATGTGGTACCAGAAGGAGAAGCCAGCAAATCGCTAGCTGAAGCGGAGAATATCTACAGCTTTCTCGCGGAAGCCGGCTTCACCCGCTCTGATGGAGTGATTGCTCTAGGTGGCGGCGTCATTGGGGATCTAGCGGCCTTTGCAGCTTCTACTTACATGCGAGGGATTCACTTTATTCAAATTCCTACTACTTTATTGGCCCAAGTGGATTCCAGTATCGGGGGCAAGACGGCGGTAAATACGACGAAAGCTAAAAACTTGGTAGGTACCTTTAGTCAGCCGGATGGGGTTTTGATTGATCCAGATGTATTACAGACATTGACCATGCGCCGGGTTCGAGAAGGCATTGCGGAAATCATCAAGTCTGCTGCCATTGCCGATTTGGATTTGTGGGAATACTTAAAAGACTTACAAGATGAAGCAGATCTTTTAGATCACACCGAGTACGTGATTGAAGAAACTTTAAAAGTGAAACGCCAAGTGGTGGAAGAAGACGAATTCGACAATGGCAATCGTTTGATTTTGAACTTTGGGCATACGATTGGTCACGCCATTGAGAAGACGGCAGGCTACGGAGTTATCAGTCACGGCGAAGGAGTAGCCATTGGTATGTTAGCTATTAACCGCCATGCAGAAGCAATTGGCCTATCTCCTGTTGGGAGCACACAGGTCCTGAAAGAGATGATTGAGAAGTTTCATTTGCCTACGACTAGTGACATTTGGGATGAACAAATGCTTTACGAAGCGATTACCCATGACAAAAAAGCTCGGGGCAATCAGTTGAAGCTGATTCTCCTAGATACGATTGGCACTGCAAAAATCGTGACGGTGCCCTTAACGAAACTAAAAGACTACTTACACAAGGAGGGGTTATAATATGCGTTATTTGACTGCTGGCGAGTCCCATGGGCCGCAACTGACAACGATTATCGAAGGACTACCTGCGGGGTTGCCCATAACCGTTGAAGAAATCAATCATGAATTGGCTCGGCGCCAAACGGGCTATGGTCGCGGGGGCCGGATGTTGATCGAAAAAGACCAAGTGAAGATTCTATCCGGGGTACGCCATGGCAAGACCTTAGGAAGTCCTCTGACTTTAGTAGTAGAAAACAGAGACTGGAAAAACTGGACGAATGTTATGGCCGCCGAAGATGTGGATGAGAAATACAAAAAACGGCGCCAAGTGCTCCATCCTCGCCCGGGGCACGCTGATTTAGTCGGTGGGATGAAATACCACCATCGGGACTTGCGGAATGTGTTGGAACGTTCTTCTGCACGGGAAACTACCATGCGTGTAGCCATTGGTGCCGTGGCTAAGAAGTTTCTTGCAGAATTAGGCGTGGAAATTGCGGGACATGTGACTACTTTAGGGGGCATTCAAGCGCAAATACCTGAGAAACTCACTGTGGCGGAAGTCAAAGAACGGGCGGAAGCTTCCGAAATCCGAGTGGTAGACCCTAACGTAGAAGAAGCCATGAAAGAGCTAATTGATGCCACGAAAGCCAAAGGAGATACGATCGGTGGCGTAGTGGAAGTTTTAGCCGCTGGGGTGCCAGCAGGACTAGGAAGTTACGTGCAATGGGACAGCAAACTAGACGGAAAATTAGCCCAAGGAATCATGAGCATCAATGCCTTTAAAGGGGTCGAAATCGGGCTAGGCTTTGAAGCAGGAAATCGCCCAGGCTCCGAAGTAATGGATGAAATTCAGTGGAGTGAAGCAACAGGATACACTCGCACGACCAATCGTCTAGGCGGCTTTGAAGGCGGCATGACCAATGGGGAAATCATTCGCGTTCGGGGAGTGATGAAACCCATTCCTACTTTGTACAAACCATTGAAAAGCGTGGATATCAATACGAAAGAAACGATTAAGGCTAGTGTAGAGCGCTCCGATAGCACGGCGGTACCAGCGGCTTCCGTGGTGGCGGAAAACGTTACCGCCACGATTTTAGCGGAGGCCCTCATGGAAAAATTTGGCCATGATTCCTTTGACGAACTAAAAGCGGCCGTGGCCGAATACCGCGCATACTTGAAAACTTTTTAAGGAGGAAAGCCATGACAAAACAAGTCTTGATCGTGGGATTAGGATTAATCGGCTCTTCCTTGGCAGCTTGTATCAAACGGGCTCATCCAGACTGTGAGGTCAGTGGCTGGGATTTTTCTACGACTACTTGTCAAATTGCTGAAGAGAGAGGAATCGTCGATGGGATTGCAGCCGATTTTGCCACGGGAGCAGTCAACTGTGATGTTCTGCTCTTTGCGACTCCCGTGGCAGTGACGCTGTCTTACTTTGAGGAACTAGCCCAATTGCCATACCGGAAGCAGTTGATCGTTACCGATGCAGGCAGTACGAAATTGCAACTGACAAAAAGGGCCCAGGCGTTGGGTTTGCCTTTTTTGGGCGGTCATCCCATGGCCGGTTCTCACAAGTCAGGGATTAATGCTTGCGATGAAAATCTATTTGAAGAAGCTTACTACATCTTTACCCCGGAAGACTCCCAAAAAGTAGCGCTCAATCAATTACAAGAGCTACTTAAAGGAACCCGAGCGAAATACGTGGAGCTGACACCTCAGGAACACGATGAAATCACTGGGATGCTCAGCCACTTGCCTCATATTATTGCGGCTTCCTTAGTCACTCAAGCTGATGCTTTTAATCAAATTCATCCCCGGGCAAAGCAGCTAGCAGCGGGCGGCTTTCGGGACATTACCCGGATTGCTTCTTCGGATCCTGTCATGTGGACAGATATCCTTCTGAGCAATCGCGAAGTCCTCATGTCCCAGTTGACCTTGTGGCAAGAAGAGATGTCCAAAGTGCAACGGCTCTTGATTCATCGGGATCGAGAGGGGATTTGCCAGTTTTTCGATCATGCGAAAGACACTAGAGATCGTTTGCCCGTGCATAAAAATGGCGCGATTCCAGCCTTTCATGATCTCTTTGTGGATATTCCAGATGTGCCCGGGGTGATTGCAGAGGTCACTGGCTTACTGGGAGAGGCAAAAATTTCCATTACAAATCTGAAAATTCAGGAAACTCGGGAAGATATTCTCGGGGTCTTACAAATTACCTTTAAAAGCCAACGAGATCTAGATGCAGGGAAAGACTGCTTGGAAGCTAAGACGCCCTACCACTGTCGCATAAAATAATCTTATATCAGGTCAAAGAGAGGAGTCCTTATGAAATTACAGCAAAAACAAGCACTGACTGGCAACATTCAGATTCCAGCCGATAAATCCATTTCCCATCGTAGCATTATGTTTGGTGCATTGGCTAAGGGCACCACCACCGTGAAGAATTTCTTACGGGGGGAGGATTGTTTCAGCACGTTACATGCTTTTCAAAAACTCGGAGTACCGATTCAGGACGATGGGGAGACCATTACCATAGAAGGCGTTGGTTTTGCTGGACTAAAACCAGCCGAGGAAGCGATTGATGTGGGAAATTCCGGGACTACCATTCGCCTGATGATGGGTATCTTAGCGGGACAAGAATTTCCTACCACGCTCTTTGGGGATGATTCTTTGGCTAAGCGTCCTATGAATCGAGTGATGCTACCTTTACGAGAAATGGGGGCAACATTAACCGGGGATCAAGGCAGTGAATTCCCTCCAATCACGATTGAAGGAACAACGGCGCTAAAACCGATCAAATATCAACTCCCCATGGCCAGTGCCCAAGTGAAGTCGGCAATTTTATTTGCGGCCTTACAAGCCCATGGAATCAGTCGGATTATCGAGAAAGAACCGACCCGCAACCATACGGAAGAGATGATTAAGCAGTTTGGGGGCCATATCGAAACTGCTACAGATGAGAAGACGATTACCGTTAGCGGTCCGCAAACTTTCCAAGGACAAGAAGTCATCGTTCCCGGGGATATTTCCTCTGCGGCTTTCTTCCTGGTAGCCGGAGCGATTGTTCCCAATAGTCGTATTCGCATGACAAATGTCGGTGTCAATCCATCTCGCACCGGGATTCTCACCGTTATGGAAGCTATGGGAGCGGACCTTGTCACCAGTGAAGTCGACGAGCAAAATCAGTCGGCCACTTTGACGATTACCACTAGTTCTTTGCAAGGGGTGACGATTGAAGGAGCGATCATTCCGAAACTCATTGATGAATTGCCGATTATCGCCTTACTTGCTACTCAAGCCCAAGGCACTACGGTAATCAAAGATGCGGAAGAATTGAAAGTCAAAGAAACCAATCGAATCGACGCCACCGCAGAAGAATTGCGAAAAATGGGGGCCGATATTACCCCGACAGAAGACGGCCTGTTGATTAAAGGGCCGACTCCACTTCACGGAGCAGAAGTACACTCTCGGGGAGATCACCGAATCGGCATGATGTTGGCCGTGGCCAGCTTGATTGCCCAAGGAGAGACAGAGTTGTTGCGTCCAGAAGCCATCAATGTTTCTTATCCAAACTTTTTTGCTGATTTAGCCTCCTTAATGGCAGGTGAAGAAGCATGAGTATTTTGCTAATTGGCTTTATGGGAGCGGGGAAAAGTACCGTGGGGCGCTTATTAGCCGAGCAGTTGGCGAAACCCTTTCGTGATTTAGACCAGTTGGTGGAAGAGATGACCCAAAAAACGATTCCCCAGTTGTTTGAAGAAGGAGAAGCGGTCTTTCGCGAAGCAGAAACAAAAGCATTGATGGCCGCTTTAGGTAAAGACCAAGTCATCGCTTGTGGTGGGGGCATCATCCTAAAGGAAGCAAATCAGGCGTTGCTGCAAGCTCATCCCCAAGTGGTGTATCTAAAAGGCCAGCCGGATGCTCTATTTCGACGCATTCAAAAAGATGAGGCCAATGTCCGGCCTTTGGCTACAGAAAAAACAGTAGCGGAGATGCAGGAAATTTTATCTCCTCGTTTACCTTTGTATCAGTCGGCTGCTTCGATTGAAGTGGAGACTACTGGCAAAGCTCCGCAAGAAATTGTGCAAGAGATAGTGGAAAGGTTGGAGTTGTGATGAAAGTTGGTTATTTGGGCCCACAACGATCATTTACGTATCAAGCGGCAGGGACTTCTTTTGCTACGGAAGATTTAGTAGCCTATCCTTCGATTCCCACTTGCTTGAAGGACTTGGAAGCAGGCTTTTTGGATTTTGGGGTAGTGCCTTTGGAGAATTCTTTAGAAGGTTCCGTTCACGCAACCATCGATTCCTTGTTTCATCGCCCCGGCTTACAAGTGGTAAGAGAAATCATCTTACCTATTAAACAACAGCTATTGACGGCTAAAGAGCGTCCTTTATCGGAAATTCGCCGGGTACTTTCCCATCCCCAAGCTTTGGCGCAAAGTCAGGCTTTTTTAGAGGAGTATTTGCCACAGGCTCAGCTAGAGGCGGTGGCTTCCACGACTCATGCGGCTCAATATGTTCAAACACATCCAGAAGAAGCGGTGGCGGCGATTGCTTCTAAAGACGCTGCCGGGCATTATGGGTTGACGATTGCCCAACAGGACATCCAAGACAATGCGGGCAACCAAACACGTTTTTGGGTGGTGGCACGACCAGACCGGATGAAGCAAAGTTTTGAGCCGGCGGTCAAGCAAACCTTGCTGTTGACCTTGCCTTCAAATCAGCCGGGAGCATTGTATCAAGTGCTCCAAGCGTTTGGCTGGCGAAAAATCGATTTGAGTAAAATTGAATCCCGCCCGCTAAAGACCAGTTTAGGGGAGTATTTCTTCGTGGTAGATTTGGTTTGTGACAAGGACCCGTTATTGATTGCCAATGCCATTACGGAGATCCAGCTCTTAGGCGCGACAGTCCAAAATCTCGGGGCTTATCCCATAACTTTAGTTGCAGAAAAGCCTAGGGAAGAGACTGGACTCTAAAAAAGAGTAAAGTTTTGCCAAAGCCCGGCAATTTCGGTGATGCTTAGGGTATCCTTGAACCAATGAAACTGACGGAGGAGTAGGCCCATGACTACGCGGAAGGAACGCTACAAAAAACTTCATGAAGATTTAGCCAAAGAATCCAAGGGGACCCTTTTTGCTAGAAGACAATTAACCAAAGACGATCAAGATAAGCTAGGAGCAGAGGACTGGGATGGTACTCAAGTGTCTCCTGACGAGAATTACCAAGTACCACCAAACCATTCAACCGGACCAGCAAATGCGAATCCAGGTCACAGGTCTGCTAATGGTAGCATTACGGGAACATCCGGGAGTCATTACAGTGGCGGTAATGGTAGGGGCAAGAAACCACCTCGAAGCAAGTTTGGTGGCAAAGCCAAGCAGCCCCGAGTCCCTAAAGTAAAGAAAAAGCAAAGGCATCATCCAGTACTTAGCTTCTTACTGAAAGTCCTGGTAGTCTTACTTGTCTATTGTGTCGGGGCGTTTACCTTTGGGAAGCTGACCGCTGACCAACAAAGTGTTTTGTCCGACCAAGAATTAAAAACCTTCAATGGCATGTCTGCTAGCGATGGCTCGAATAATATTTTGCTTTTAGGTAGCGACAGTCGCGAAGGAGAAACCGCCCGAGCGGATACCATTATGGTTTTACAACTGGACGGACCAAGTCACAAGCCGAAACTGGTTTCCTTTATGCGGGATACGCTGGTGTCCATTCCCGGCTATGGGCAAACAAAACTAAACGCTGCCTATGCTTATGGTGGCGCCGAACTAGTCCGGCAAACACTCAGCCAAAACTTTGGTATCGACTGTAAGTATTATACGATTGTCGATTTTCTCTCTTTTGAAAGTGTCATTGATACTCTGTTTCCTAAAGGCGTAGAAATCGATGCCGAAAAGGATATGAGCTCCCACATCGACGTGCCGATTACCGCAGGAGTTCAAATGATGGATGGACATACCCTTTTGCAGTACGCTCGCTTCCGAATGGATGAAGAAGGGGACTTTGGTCGGGTACGGCGCCAGCAACAAGTGATGAATGCTGTCTTTTCCAGTATGAAAAATCCTCTGGTTTTAGCGAAACTGCCCTATGCTGCGGGGAAAGTTATGGGGGAAGCGGCAACGGACTTGCCAATGACTTTCTTGCTGAAAAATACTTTCTCCATTGCCAAGGGTGCTGGTGGCATTGATCGCCTGTCGGTGCCAATCGATAATTCCTGGAGTTACGGTACGGATGATTACGGTGGCAGTGTTTTGGTAGTGAACAAAGAGCAAAACCAACAAGCCGTTGAAGCTTTTTTCAATGAATGATGTATTTAATAGAAGTAACTTACAAAGGATAGGTGCTAAGGTGCCTATCCCTTTTTTGTGTTGAAAAGAAGATGGGAGCGGTTTAGTGTCCATGACTTGTTTCTTGACCTTTTGGGAATCTGGCTTTTCTCTTCACGGCATATTTTCATTCAGAGTGCTTTGTGCTATATTTAATAATATGTTCTTAGTGAAAAGCCTGTGAAGTTTCCTTGTGTACCTTTTGAAACTTTCAGGAAATCTTGAAACGAGGTCCGAATTCCCATGAAATTAGCAGTAGTTACCGATAGTTCGGCGGTTTTACCGGAAGAAATCCAGAATCATCCGGATTTGTCTGTGATTCCGATTCCCGTCATTATCGATGGTCAAAGTTATAGCGAAGGCCAAGATCTTGAGGCCGACGAATTTTATGCCATGTTAAATACCAGTAAAGAATTTCCCAAGACATCCCAACCCGTTTTAGGCGAAGTCTTGGCCCTATATGAAAATTTGCAAAAAGCAGGCTATGATACCATTATTAGCATTCATCTTTCCGCAGGGATTTCTGGCTTTGTGAGTACCTTGGAGGCCATTAAGGATGAGTTTCCTGGGTTAACCATTGTCCCGTTTGACTCAAAAATCACTTCCATGCCCATGGGCAATATGGTCAAAGCAGCTTTGGATATGAAAGACAAGGGTGCCAGCCTTGAAGAAATCAAAAACCGTTTAGCTTATATTCGGGACAATGTTTACGCGTATTTAATCGTAGACGACTTGAATAATTTGGTTCGCGGGGGACGCTTGACCAATGGCGCGGCTTTATTAGGCGGCTTGTTGAAGATCAAACCGATTTTGACCTTTGTGGAAGGTAAAATTGTTCTCTTCGAAAAGATTCGTTCTAGTAAGAAAGCTTTTACCCGAGCGGAGAATATCGTAGGGGAGAAAGCGGCGGCCATCGATCAACCGGTGCAGTTCTTTGTGATTCATGCCAATAATTTACCGGTGGCGCTGGAAGAACAAGCCAAATTACAAGCCAAATATCCTGAGGCACAAGTGACAATTGGGCACTTTGGTCCGGTTATCGGCACTCATTTAGGAGAAAAAGCAATCGGCATTGCCATCTCTCCTTATTAAGAAAAATTGATGAGCTACGAAAAGAAGATGTTTGTTGCATCTTCTTTTTCATTTGCTCCCAGGTTAGGAAAGTGGCAAAAGACCGATTGTTTGGCACTTCGGAAAAGACTCGATATAATTTAGTTAACAAGCAAAAAGGATGAGGTACAATGAATCGTTCAGATGAAACACAAAAACCAGTATTAATCGCCAAAAATTATGAAGGAATCGACGGTCGTCTAGCCGGTCAAGAACCAGAAAAAGCGCTAACGCTGGGCCTATCTGCCGATGAAACGGAGTTATTGGGGACTCTGTGGTGCAAAGACGGGGAAAATTGGCAGACATTAGACAGTCAGTCCTTTAGCCGTATTTTGGATATGGCGATTTTTTTAGCCCAGGGAAATTTGTATTTTCAAGAAGCTTATCGCTATGAGAAATTCTACAATCCCGAAGATCCCCAAGTGGCGATTATCGGGTTGCAGGGCGGGCGTATGACCGTGGCGGCAGATACGGAAAATCCCCAATTGGATCAAGATATTTTGGCATTTCACGACTTGTTGCAAAAAGACGGAGAATTGCTAGGCCAACGCTTCCGGACGTTAAAACGTCTTTTAGACGAAGCGGGCTATTAAGGAGGAGTTATGAAGACACCTTATGCAGTCACAAGTGGCCGCGAGTTTTCTAAATTGGAACGAATGATGATTTGGGAGAAACCCGCCAGTCATCAAACCGGTGAAGTAGAACTCCGGGTTGCCAGTGAAATCAAAGAAAACTGGGACGATCCGGAATTGAAAATTTTTAATGTCTTATTGGAAGGAGACGCCGGTTCCGGGAAGACGGAACTAGCCAAGGCCCTTTCCTATCAGTTGCAACTACCTTATACCAAAGTCACCTGTTTTGCGGATATGGACAAATCCGATGTCTTCGGTGCCTTACTACCGGTGACAGAAAACAGGGAAGAAGACGGGGAACTTTTAGAAGCCATTTACCAAACTGACAGTCTTCAAGCAGTCCTGGATTTGGTAGCTCGGCATTTTTCCTTAACGCAAATGGCGGCTAAAGAAAAACTAGCGCAGTTGGTGGAGCGAATCGAAAATACCGCAGAAAATCCGGTACAGTATCGTTTTTATCCTTCCGAGATTTTACGAGCATTGGAAAAGGGCTATCTCTTGTAAATTCAAGAACCCACTGTTATTCGTGACGCCTCGGTAATGGTCGCGCTAAACTCGGCCTTGGAAGCCAATGGGATGTTAAACACCCCTACAGGCTTAATCCGGCGTCATCCCGATTGTGTCGTGGTGATTACTACCAACCGGAATTATCAAGGCACCAGACCTTTGAATGAATCTTTACGGGATCGGATGCAGCACGCAGAAAAGATGGACTTGCCCCCATTAGAGGTGATGGTCAGTCGTGGTATGGCGAAAACCGGCTTTGATCATAAAGAACCATTGACGATTATGGGAAAAGTCATCCGTCTTTTAGAAGAAACGGCTAAGGCCAATGCGATTAAAGGCGTTGCCGGCATGCGTTCGTATTTTTATTGGGTCAATACGGTAAAGCAAGGGCAAGACCCATTGATCACCTTGTATCCCAAAGTCCTCTACAAGCTAACCACGGAACCAAGTGAGTTGAGTCTTTTAGAAGACGCGTTGGAAAAAAGTGGTCTTTTAAAAGATTTAAGTGCTTGGTACCATGGGCGCAACTTACAAGCTTTTAAAGAAGGACGCCGGTTAAGCCAAACAGAAGCAGATGCCCGCAATATAACGGAAGAAGCCACGACCTTGGTTGGCGCCAGTGACGAGGTAAATAGCGACAGCAAAGAAACCACTGAAGAAACGGACTCTTTGGCAGAAACGGCTCCAACTGAATCAGATACGTCTAAGGAAGCAATGAAGCTACCAGATAGTGAGGAACACAGTGATGCCGTCAGCCAAAGTGCCACTGGAACAGAAGCAGAAGCGGATGAAGCTGTTCACACAGGAGCCACTGCAAAGGATTTAGCAGAGCAAGAGAAAACACTGAAAAAGCAGTTAAATCAGAAAGCTCGTAAGCTGTTTAAAGGCACAACTCATGAAAAAGAAGGCTTGATCATCCACCGGCCAAAAGCCACGGCGGAAAATCAGCGAGAAGCCCAAGCCCTCTTGAGAGAAATCCAGCCTCAAGTAGCGCCGATTATCAAAAAGCTGAAAGAAATTTTGGAAAATGAAGTCAGTGTCGATTTTAGCCGGGGGCAGTATACCGGGACCCGCTTTGATGCTAGCCGGGTGGCTTATGAAGACTTTCGGACCTTTTCCAAGAAGAATCCCCCACAAGAGGCGCCTTCTTTGGCGATTGGGTTACGAGTGGATGAGTCAGGGTCCATGGTGCGAGAAGGTCGTTTGAGTGCTGCCCAGAAAGCGGCTATGGGGGTGTTGAGCTTTTCTAAAGAACTGGACTTGCCTTTGATGATTTACGGGGACACCGCCGATCTTTCTTCTCGGGAGAAGACCTCGATTTATTCTTACAAAGAGTTTTCCGATGATTATCAAAATGTCCCGGGCAAACTCATGACCATGAAACCTCGGCAAAACAACCGGGATGGTGTACCACTGCGGCTGTTGGCAGAGGCTTTAGCAAAAGAAACAGCCACTACCAAGGTTTTGCTATCGATTTCCGATGGTCAGCCGAAAGCTTTACCGGATTATACGGGAAAAAAGGCCCGGGAAGATATCCAACAAGTGATTGCCGATTACGAGCGTCAAGGAGTAATTTTCTTGGCGGCGGCGATTGGTGAAGACCAAGAGATTATCCGAGAGATTTACGGGGAGCATCGTTTCTTGGATATTTCGGACCTACAGCATTTCCCAGAAGAGCTGGTGAATTTATTAGCTCGGTATTTGGACTAGGCAGCGAACTGTCCATAAAAATATTATGTAAACTATAAGAGCAAATCAAAGAATGTCAAGTCTTGTAATTGTTTTTTTATTCCGCTAGAGTAAACTTAACGGAATAAAGTGGAAAAGAGACGAGGGAGTGGTATAGTCCCATCGTCTCTTTGATTCGTTTTTCAACTCAATCTAAAAAAGAAAGGAAGAGATTTATGCTAAAAACCCTTTTAGCGAATGTGGGTAGTTATAAAAAAGACACCCTGTTAACCCCTTTGTTTGTCTCTGGGGAAGTGGTCATGGATGTCATCATGCCTTTAATCATGGCGGCCATGATTGACCAAGGGATTTCCAAAGGGGATGCCGGTGCCATTATGAAATACGGCGCCCTGCTTTTCGTCTGTGGCCTTTTTGCCTTGTTTTGTGGAACCATGGGTGCCCGGAAAGCCGCCGTGGCCTCTGCTGGTTTTGCTCGGAATTTACGCCATAATATTTTTCAACGGATTCAAGGTTTTTCTTTTGCGAATATCGATCGCTTTTCCACGTCTGGGTTGATTACCCGGATGACGACAGACGTGACCAACGTGCAAAATGCCTTCCAAATGATTATTCGGATGTTGGTGCGCAGTCCTTTGATTTTGATTTTCTCATTGACCATGGTGGGCTTTATTAACGCTCGCTTGATTTTGATTTACCTGGCGGTGATTCCTTTCTTGGCCATTGGACTAGCAGTGGTGATTCACTTTGCCCATCCTTTGTTTATCCGCGTCTTTCATACCTATGACCGCTTAAACAATGTGGTACAAGAAAACTTGCAAGGGATTCGCGTAGTAAAATCCTTTGTACGAGAAAAACACCAAGAGAAACAGTTTGGCGAAGTCTCCGAAACGGTGTATCGGGATTTCACATTGGCTCAACGAATTGTGGCTTTTAATATGCCATTGTTGCAGTCGGCGATTTACATTTGTATGCTGCTCTTATCTTGGGTAGGGGCCAAGCTTATCGTGGTGGATGGTAGTTTGACCACTGGGGAGTTGGTCTCCATGTTTAACTACACCATGCAAATTTTAATGAGTTTGATGATGATTTCCATGGCTTTCGTGCAAATTTTAATTGCACGTACTTCCGCTGATCGGATCGTAGAAGTCTTTAATGAAGAAAGCAAGATTACCAATCAGAAAAATCCGGTGATGACCGTTCCCGATGGTAGCATTCAATTTAAAGATGTGTGCTTTAGCTATGCGGACGATATGAACAAACTGGTGCTAGAAAATATCAACTTGGATATTAAGTCCGGCCAAGTAGTTGGCATCATCGGAGGGACCGGGAGTTCCAAGTCTACGTTGGTGCAACTGATTCCTCGATTGTACGATGTAACCCACGGCTCGATTCTCGTAGGCGGTCGGGATGTACGGGAGTACGATTTGGAAACTTTGCGAGATCAAGTTTCCATGGTGTTGCAAAACAACGTCTTATTCTCCGGTACCATTAAGGAAAACTTGCGCTGGGGGAATGAAAATGCCACGGATGAAGAAATCATCGCAGCAGCGAAAATCGCCCAAGCAGATCCTTTCGTACAAGAATTTCCCGATAAATACGATACGATGATTGCTCAAGGGGGAACCAACGTCTCCGGGGGGCAAAAGCAACGATTGACCATTGCCCGGGCGCTTTTGAAGAAACCGAAGATTTTAATCCTCGATGATTCCACCAATGCCGTGGATACACGGACGGATCAAGAAATTCGGGCAGGCTTGAAAGAAGCGATTCCTGGCACCACGACTTTGATTATTTCCCAACGAGTGACTTCTATTCAAGACTCGGATTTGATCATTGTCTTAGATGATGGCAAAATCGACGGCCTAGGAACTCACGAAGAATTGCTTGAAAACAATCAGATTTACCAAGAAGTTTATGAATCACAAGAGAAAGGATTTGGTGAACATGTCGAATAATCCAGGTATCCGCACGACTTCACCAGTAAGAACCTTAAAACGGCTCTTAAAGCTGATGTTCAGTGATTACAAACTGCAGCTAATCATGGTTTTTGTGATGATTGTGCTTTCCGCCTATGCCAACGTGCAAGGCTCCTTATTTATCCAAACGGTGATTGACCAGCACATCACGCCAATGCTCGGGCAAAGCAATCCTGACTTTGTAGGACTGTTACAAGCGATTATGCAAATGGCGCTGATTTATCTAGTGGGGGTTGCCGCGGGGCTGATCTACAACTTCACCATGGTAAAAATCAGTGAAGGTACCCAAAAGAAAATTCGGGATCAGATGTTTACCCACATGGAAACCTTGCCAATTCGCTATTTTGACAGCCATCCTCACGGGGATATTATGAGTCATTTCACCAATGATACAGATACCTTGCGTCAGATGATTTCTCAAAGTATCCCGAATTTGATGTCGGCTATGATTACCTTTGTTTCCGTGTTTATCGCCATGTTTACATTAAGCTTGCCTTTGACTTTGTTCGTTATGGTTTCGGTCTTTTTAATGTTGAATGTGGTGCGCTTTATCTCCAAGCGTAGTGGCCGTTTCTTTGGCGCCCAACAGCGAGATTTAGGAACTGTCAATGGGTATATTGAAGAAATGATGCACGGTCAAAAAGTCGTGAAGGTCTTTAACCATGAGGAAAAAGCCATGGAAGACTTTGACCGGGTCAATGATGCTTTACAAGACAGTGCAACGAAGGCCAACGTAAATGCCAACCAGTTGATGCCGATTATGATGAACCTGTTAAACGTTCAGTACATTTTAATCGCCATTATCGGTGGACTTTTTGCCATTAACGGAATCAGCGGTTTAACCGTGGGGATGATTGCTTCTTTCTTACAGTTGAGTCGTTCCTTAAACGGGCCAATCAGCCAGATTTCTCAACAGATCAACTTTGTTATCATGGCCTTGGCCGGGGCGAACCGGATTTTTGAATTACTGGACGAACCTTCCGAAGTGGATGATGGCTATGTGACGTTAATCAACGCCAAGGAAGAAAATGGCATTATCACCGAGTCTTCTGATCGCACGGGACTATGGGCGTGGAAGCATCCCCATACCGACGGGAGTATCACTTACACGAAACTAACCGGTGATGTGGTTTTTGAAGATGTGGACTTTGGCTATGTGCCAGAAAACATCGTCTTACACGATATCAATATTTACGCTAACCCTGGGCAGAAAGTCGCTTTCGTAGGGGCGACGGGCGCTGGTAAGACGACGATTACCAACTTGATCAATCGCTTCTATGATATTCAAGAAGGAAAGATTCGCTACGACGGGATCAACATCCAAAAGATTAAGAAAGACTCTCTGCGGCGTTCTCTAGGAATCGTTTTGCAAGATACGCACTTGTTCACCGGGACAATTACGGATAATATTCGCTTTGGGAAACTCAGCGCCACAGACGATGAAGTGATTGCAGCGGCGAAATTGGCCAATGCGGACAGCTTCATTCACCATTTACCAGAAGGCTATGATACCGTGATTACCGGGGATGGGGACGAGCTCTCCCAAGGGCAACGGCAGCTTTTAGCCATCGCTCGGGCGGCTATCGCGGATCCTCCGGTGATGATTTTAGATGAAGCCACTTCCAGTATTGATACTCGGACGGAAAAAATCGTGCAAGAAGGGATGGACAAGTTGATGCAAGGCCGCACCGTCTTTGTCATCGCCCATCGTCTGTCTACGATTCAAAACTCCGATGTCATTATGGTCTTGGATCACGGCCGGATCATCGAGCGAGGGGATCACGATTCCTTGCTGGCGGAAAAGGGACTGTATTACCAATTGTATACCGGTAAAATCGAACTGGATTAAAAAAATCGTGCGCTACCTCCTGACTTTGGTCGGGAGGTTTTTTTGCTATTTCACGAAAAGCGAGTGCATTTATAGATGACGGTAGTTCTTTTTTTGGTTGAAACTGAAAATTTGTGCAAACCTACTAACGCCAAGGAAAAACTAGTTTTCTCAGAAGCAAGCACAAAGATGCATAATCTAAATTTTTTGAAAGCGTTTTATGCTGTGATACACTATTTTTATAAAGGTTAGGTTTTTTCTTTTCGGTAAAGGAGGGTAGAAAAATTCGTGGGGGTGGCTAACGGAGTGGCTTCGACCGCTCTGTTTGCAAAAAATAGTAAACAAAGGAGCGTGGCATAAAGGAATGTTTTCTTTTAGAGACCGATCAAAAATGATTCAAGAACTGACTGAACAGACATTTGATTTGGTGATCATCGGCGGTGGGATTACCGGAGCAGGCGTGGCTTTACAAGCGGCAGCTTCGGGTATTTCGGTTGCACTGCTAGAAATGCAGGATTTCGCTGAAGGGACGTCTTCTAGGTCGACGAAGCTGGTGCACGGCGGTTTGCGCTATCTCAAGACCTTTGACGTGGAAGTGGTAGCAGATACAGTTAGAGAACGAGCCATTATTCAAGGAATCGCCCCCCATATTCCTAAAGCGGACCCCATGATTTTACCGATTTTTGACGAACCGGGATCGACGTTTACTCTTTTTTCGGTAAAGATTGCCATGGATTTGTATGATCACTTGGCAGGAATCACCGGCGGCAAGTACGCCAACTACATGTTGAGTAAAGAAGAGGTCTTAGCTCGGGAGCCTCAACTAGCTGCTGAAGGATTATTAGGTGGCGGTGTATACCTGGACTATCGGAACAATGACGCCCGCCTGGTAATCGAAAATATCAAGCAAGCGGTAGCCGATGGGGCAGTGGCACTTAGTCGTATGAAAGTCACGGAGATTTTCCATGATGACAAAGGGAATGTCTCTGGTGTGAAGGCACAGGATTTATTAAGTGAAGAGACCATTACCGTGAAGTCCAAACTAGTCATTAATACCTCAGGGCCTTGGTCGGATCATGTAAAAAGTTTGGATGAGAAAATCGATCATCAGCCGACTATGCGACCGACAAAAGGCGTGCATTTAGTCGTTGACGGGGAAAAGCTCAAAGTCCCTCAGCCGACTTATTTTGACACAGGGAACAAGGATGGCCGCATGATCTTTGTTATCCCTCGGGAAAATAAGACCTATTTCGGAACCACGGATACCGATTACGAAGGAGACTACACTCATCCAAAAGTGGAGCAAGCCGATGTGGATTACTTATTGAAAATCGTCAATCACCGATACCCGGAAGCGCGACTGACCTTAGATGATATCGAAGCTGCTTGGGCGGGGTTGCGGCCATTGATTAGCGCATCTGGTGAGGACTACAACGGTGGAAAAAAAGAGCACATTAGTGACGAAAATTTTGAGAAAATCGTTGCCGCCATTCAAGAGTACCGCGAAGACAAACAGTCTCGGATACAGGTGGAAAAGGCGATTCATCAAGGGGTTAAAGAAGAGCCTAAGGACAATCCGTCGGCGGTTTCCCGAGGCAGTGATTTGACAGTAGCTGATGACGGTTTGTTGACCTTATCTGGCGGGAAATTAACCGACTATCGCTTAATGGCCGCAGAAGCGTTGAAGAAAATTGTCCAGCTATTGCCGGAAAAAAAGATTACCTTGGTCGATTCGGCACACTACCCAGTCTCTGGTGGGCAACTCGACCCACAAAACGTGGAAGCGGAACTAGCCAAAATCGCAGAAACTGGAGTTACCAAAGGGTTAAGTAAAGCAGAAGCCACGTTTTTAGCGGGCCTATACGGTTCAAACACGGAAAAAGTTTACGCTTTGCTGGATCAAGGGGCTTTTCCTGGATTGTCACTAGCGGAGTCCAGCTCGTTACGCTACGCCATGACAGAAGAGATGACCTTAACGCCGGTGGACTACTTGTTAAGACGCACCAATTACATGCTCTTTATCAGTGAGCGCTTAATGGAAATCAAAGATGCCGTCGTCGCTGGGATGGCAGACTTCTACCAGTGGGATGAAAGGACCAAAGAACGTTACCAAGAAGAATTAGACGCAACCATTCGAGAAACCCAATTAGCGGATTTAAAAGCGCAACAATCATAAATTAAAAGGAGTGGGAACATGGAATCCTATATCATGTCAATCGATCAAGGAACAACTTCGTCACGGGCCATTATTTTTGATAAAACCGGTAAGGAGTTTAGCTCGTCCCAAAAAGAGTTTACCCAATACTTCCCTAAACCGGGCTGGGTGGAACACAATCCCAATGAAATCTGGAATTCGGTGCAGTCGGTTATCGCCGGGGCGTTAATTGAAGGGGGCATCCGACCGAATCAAATCGAAGGCATCGGTATTACAAACCAACGAGAAACCTCGATTATTTGGGAAAAAGAGACCGGGCGACCGATTTACAATGCCATTGTCTGGCAATCCAAACAAACCAGTGACATTGCCGACGATTTAAAAGAAAAAGGCTACGGGGAAATGATTCAAAAGAAAACCGGGCTGTTGATCGATTCGTACTTTTCTGCTACTAAAGTGAAATGGATTTTGGATCAAGTGGAAGGTTCTCGTGAACGGGCCCGAAATGGTGAGTTGCTGTTTGGGACCATTGACACGTGGCTCGTTTGGAAATTGACCGGTGGCAAAGTTCACGTAACGGACTATACCAACGCCAGTCGGACCATGATGTTCAATATTTACGATTTGAAATGGGATCAAGAAATTCTTGACCTGTTGGATATTCCAAAAGAACTCTTGCCGGAAGTCAAATCCAACTCGGAAGTCTATGGCCATACGGAAGACTACCATTTCTATGGGAATCAAGTTCCGATTGCCGGGATGGCCGGGGACCAACAAGCCGCGTTGGTCGGGCAATTAGCTTTTGAAAAAGGCATGGTGAAGAATACCTATGGCACCGGGGCCTTTATTGTCATGAATACCGGGGAAGAACCGATTCTTTCCGAAAACGGCTTATTAACTACGATTGGCTATGGCATCGATGGCAAAGTGACCTACGCCTTAGAAGGGAGTATCTTCGTAGCAGGGTCAGCAATCCAATGGCTGCGGGACGGCTTGCGCATGTTCCAAAGCGCTCCGGAATCAGAAGAATACGCCAAGAAAGTCGACAGCAGTGAAAATGTCTACGTGGTACCGGCCTTTACCGGTCTAGGCGCACCTTATTGGGATCAACAAGCACGGGGGGCAATTTTCGGTTTAACCCGGGGAACGACCAAAGAACATTTCATCCGGGCGACATTGGAGTCCTTAGCTTATCAAACAACAGATGTGGTGAAGACCATGTCAAAAGACGCGGGCACGGATATCAAATTATTGCGGGTAGATGGTGGCGCTTCGAAAAACGATCTCTTGATGCAATTCCAAGCAGATATTTTGCAAACCCCGGTAGAACGGGCACCTTATCTGGAAACCACCGCATTAGGCGTGGCTTACTTAGCCGGGTTAGCCGTGGGATACTGGAAAGATATTGATGAAATCAAAAAATTTGCTTCTGACGGAGAGCATTTTGATCCTAAGATGGATCCAGCTGTGACAGAAGACCTTTACGCAGGTTGGCAAGAAGCGGTGCAAGCCACCATGCAATTTAAACACATTCCTAAAGGCACGAGTGATGCGGAAGAGTAGACAGTAAGAAAAGTAGACAACACCATAAAGAATAGGAGGAAAATCAATGGATACCAGTACGACGACACAAGTAATCGGTGAAATCATCGGGACGCTGATCTTAGTTTTGTTAGGTGATGGGGTTGTGGCTGGGGTTAGTTTGCGCAAATCAAAAGCAGAAGGCGCCGGCTGGGTTGCGATTACTTTAGGCTGGGGCGCTGGGGTGACCATTGGGGCGTATGCAGCTGGATACATGTCCTTTGCCCATTTGAATCCGGCCGTAACCATTGGGATGGCCATTGCAGGTAATATTGGCTGGAACATGGTGGTGCCTTATATCTTAGGCCAAATGATTGGCGCAATTCTCGGGGCTATCTTGCTTTACATTCATTATTACCCTCACTGGAAAGAAACAGAAGATCCCGCAGCAATTTTGGGAACTTTTGCAACAGGGCCCGCGATTCGTAGCTTAGGCGCCAACTTAATCAGTGAAATCATCGGTACCTTTATGTTGGTCTTTGCCCTTTTGGCTTTTGGTATGAACAAGTTTGGGGAAGGCTTAAATCCAATCGCAGTCGGGATTTTGATTTTGGTTATTGGGTTGTCTCTTGGTGGGACTACCGGCTATGCAATTAATCCGGCTCGAGACTTAGGACCGCGCCTGGCCCACGCTTTCTTGCCGATTCCCAATAAAGGCGATTCTGATTGGGGCTATGCTTGGGTTCCTGTCTTAGGCCCAATCATCGGTGGGAGTTTAGCAGCGTTATTGTTTATGGCTTTACCAATTTAACGGCTTAAGGGTGATTCTTAGGAGTTGCCCTTTCAAGTGTTTATTACAGGAGGAATTACCATGAAGAAAATTATCAATGCGCCAAAAGATGTTGTGGAAGAAATGGTGGCCGGCCTGGTGGGGGCTTATCCGGATTATGTCAAACAGCTGCCAGATACCATGGTGGTGGCTAGAAGTGACGACTACGATCAAGTGGCTTTAGTCAGCGGGGGAGGTAGTGGTCACGAACCGGCTCATGCGGGCTTTGTAGGAGATGGCATGCTAAGCGCAGCAGTTTGCGGGCAGGTTTTTACATCCCCGACACCAGACCAGATTTATGAAGCCATTAAAGCCACAGACAAAGGCAAAGGAACCTTGCTGATTGTAAAAAACTACTCCGGAGATGTGATGAACTTTGATATGGCCAAAGACTTGGCGGCCATGGATGATATCGAAGTCGCATCGGTTTTAGTGGACGATGATATCGCCGTAGAAGACAGTACCTATACCCAAGGGCGCCGGGGAGTTGCGGGAACCGTTCTTGTGCATAAGATTCTCGGTAGTTTGGCAAAAGAAGGCAAGCCCTTGGCAGAATTAGCCGAATACGGCACCGCTTTAGTACAAGATATTAAAACCGTGGGGGTAGCGTTGTCTGGGGCAACGGTTCCCGAAGTAGGCAAGCCTGGTTTTGTCTTGGCAGAAGATGAAATGGAATACGGCGTGGGAATCCACGGGGAGCCTGGTTATCGTCGGGAAAAAATCAAACCTTCCAAAGAAATTGCCGCCGAAATCATCGGCAAATTAAAAGCCGAATTTAACTGGCAAAAAGGGGATACCTATGGCTTGTTTGTAAACGGCATGGGCGCCACCCCTTTAATGGAGCTTTTCATCTATTTTAACGATGCGAAAAACATCCTAGCTGAAGAAGGCATCGAGCTCGCTTTTACCAAGGTGGGCAACTATATGACTTCCTTGGATATGGCGGGAGCATCCATTACCATGATCAAACTAGATGACGAACGGACTCGTTTGTTACAAGCGCCGGTCCACACAATTGCTTGGTAGGAGGAATCACTATGTTTACACCGGATAATTTACGCAAAACACTAGAACTATTTAATGAAAAAATCCAAGAGAAAAAGGATTACTTAAGTGAGTTGGATACACCAATCGGGGATGGGGATCATGGAAATAACATGGCCCGGGGGATGACGGCCGTCATGGCTGCGGATCTCTCTGGTGACTTACCCGAAATCTTCAAAGCAGCTGCCATGGCCTTAATCAGTAAAGTCGGCGGTGCATCCGGTCCTCTTTACGGCACGGCGATGATGGAAATGATGAAAGCCAGTAAAGACTCAGCGGATCCAGTGACGCTGTTGAGTGCGGCGATCGCAGGAATCGAAAAACGGGGGAATTCCCAACCGGGACAAAAAACCATGTTGGACTTGTGGGTGCCAGCAGTAGAAGCATTAAAAACCGACTCACTGACTCCGGAAAAAATCGACGAAATCGTGGAAAAGACCAAAGAGATCAAAGCCACGAAAGGTCGGGCTTCTTATGTGGGCGAGCGCTCCATCGGTCACATCGATCCCGGAGCTATGTCATCCGGGTATCTATTCAAATCAATGATGGAAGCAGGTGTATTTAAATGAGTAGAGGAGTAATTTTAGTTTCCCATACAAAAGAAATTCCAGAAGGCTTGCAACGCCTAATCGGAGAAGTGGCAAAAAATGTACCGATTACGACGGCTGGGGGCTTGGAGGATGGCGGGATTGGCACTTCCATGGAACGCATTAGCCAAGCCATTGAGGAAAATCCCGCCGAGGAACTATTGGCATTTTATGATTTAGGTAGCGCCAAAATGAATCTCGAAATGGCTATCGAAATGACTACGAAAAAAGTGACGCTTTTCGATACGGCCATGGTGGAAAGTGCCTATACCGCCTGTGCTTTACTAGCGGCCGACGCAGCCGAGGAAGAAATCGAGAAGCAATTGGCGGAATTGAAGATCAAATAAGGCTCAGGAGCACTCTGCTGCCGTCTCAAACTGGTAGCGCCAACAAAAAATAATTGCTCCTAGTAAAAAGATATGCTATGCTAATTGTAGCAACTAACAAAGGAGGGATGACTTGATGGTCCGGCAGACAAAAATAACGAGGTCTCAAAATCAAATCGGGTATTTCATTAGTTTTTGTCATGCCATTATTTTCAAATAAGTGTCAAATGGGGAAGTCTGCCCAAAATCGCAACATTATTTGAAAATAGTAACCTGACCATGAAGTAATCTCGTCGTAAAAGTTCGCACATAAATAACGAGGTCATGGGACTTACCATGACCTTTTTTCGCGCTTTTTGCGGATCATTCCTCGGTCAGTCAGGAGGAAATTATGTACATTCAAGGAAAAGAACTCACGAAAAATTTTGGCACTACACCGGTCTTTGACAAAATCGACTTGACGATCAATCCTGGAGATAAAATCGGCTTGGTCGGCCATAACGGCTGTGGGAAAAGCACTCTACTCCGTTTGTTAACCGGAGAAGAAGGCTTACCCAGTGGCACGATTGCTTGGCAAAAAGGATTGACCATCGGCTACGTGCCGCAGAAGCTTGCTCAGACGAATCACTCAGTACAGGCGTATCTTTTGAATAGTTTTCCAGAAATTGAAGCGCTCGCCCAAGAAATGCGGCGAGTGGAAGCATTGATGGCAGATCCAGACAATGATTTGGAACGCTTGTTGAGCCACTATGGTCGCTTGCAAAGTGACTATGAAGCCGCCGGAGGATACACCTTAGAAGACCGGATAACCGGGACGATGAAAGGTTTAGGTCTGGGAGATAAGCTAGGGACTTTAGTCAGTGATTTAAGTGGTGGCCAACGAGTTCGGGTAGAATTAGCTCGGGTATTGACGACTAACGCTCAGGTTCTGCTCTTAGACGAACCTACCAATCATTTAGATTTATCGGGGATTGCTTGGTTGGAGAGTTATTTAGCTCATACGAAGCAAGCCTATCTGGTGATCTCTCATGACCGCCAGTTTTTGGACAATGTCACCAACCGTATCTTGGAAATCGAAGGAGAGGAATTAATCGCCTATCCGGGAAATTACAGTCGCTACCGGGGGTTAAAAGCAGAACGACTAGCGGCTTTGCAAAAGAGTTTTGATTTGCAGCAAAAGGAATGCCAGCGTCTGAAGCTTCAGATTCGCCGCTATCGCCAATGGGCCCAAGAAGGGGATAATGATGCTTTCTTTAAGAAAGCCAAAGAACTGGAACGGCGACTTGCGAAATTACAAGAACAGCTTAAAAATCCTCCACAACCACCGAAAAAACGCTTAGGCAAACTCCAAGTGGCGGAGCGTTCCGGCAGTGAAGTGGTTACGGCCACAGCTATTGGCAAGTTTGTCGGGGACAATCTGCTCTTTTGCAATACGAGTTTTACGTTATATTGCAAGGAGCGAGTAGCGCTTGTAGGGGACAATGGCAGTGGGAAAACGACTTTGCTCCGGTGTCTTACAGGAGAGCTTGCCTTAGACGAAGGAACCTTAACTCTTGGCGCCAATGTGAAGGTAGGCTATTTGCCGCAAAAGCTGGTCTTTGCTAACCCTACTCAACGTCTTTTGGAATATGTAGAGGAGTTTCTTCCCATTGATAAGTCCCGAAGCACACTAGCTCGTCACGGTTTTTATGCCGAAGATGTCACCAAGCGGATTCAAGACTTGTCCGGTGGGGAACAAATGCGCCTTTATTTGCTTCGGCTGTTGCAAGAGCGGGTGAATTTCTTGATCTTAGACGAACCTACGAATCATTTGGACATTTACGGCAAAGAAGAGCTAGAAGAACTGTTGCAAGGCTATCAAGAAACCTTACTAGTCGTCTCCCACGATCGCCATTTCTTACGGAAAGTCTGCCAGATGTGCTTAGTGATTCAAGAAGGACAAATTCAAAAAGAATCCTTTTAAGTTTTTTACTAAGACGCTTCTGAGAAGTTAGGGAAACTGGTACAATAAATGTAACGAAACTATTGGAGGATACAGGATGCAATCTCGCTTTAAAAATTCGAAACTATTTTTCTGGACCGCAGAATGGGTCTTAATCATTATCGGGAGCTTCTTCTTACTGCAAATGCGGAGCTTTCTCAGACCAGTCTTAACCATGGCGTCTACCATTATTTTGCCTTTGTTTGTGGCTGGCTTTCTCTACTATATGTTTGACCCTTTAGTTCGGTGGCTGGAAAAACGGGGACTTTCCCGCATGGTGAGTTTTTTAATCGTTTTTGCTGCCGTGGTGATTTTCCTGGTGCTGTTGATTATGAATGTGGTGCCGCAACTGGTGGAGCAATCGGTGCAACTGACCCAGTCCTTGCCTAGCTATGCAGAAAAAGCCAATGACTGGTTGATTGATCTCAGCCAACAAGAAGACTTCCGTAATTTCAATATCGAACAACAGTTGGAAAATATGAATCTAACCTTGAACAATATCATTAACTGGTTAATCACCAGTGTGACTACGAGCCTTAGTCATATCTTGTCCGCTTTAACGAAGTTTTTCGTCTTGTTGTTCACGGTACCTTTTATCTTGATTTTCATGTTTAAAGACGGCCATCGCTTTATGAATAGCCTGGATGTCTTCTTTCCCCAATCTTTGCGCAGTGAATTGCGGGCTACCGTGAAGGATTTGAATAATACATTGTCTGCTTATATCAGTAGCACCATGTTGGATGCGGTGATTATCGGGGTTATGAGTTTTATCGCCATGACGATTTTCAAACAACCTTATAGTCTACTGTTGGCCTTTATCTGTGGGTTAACCAATATCATTCCTTATGTGGGGCCATTTATTGGGGCGGTGCCCGCGGTGATTGTAGGTCTGTTCGTCTCACCATGGCAAGCCTTGTATATGGCCTTGTCTATCTTGGTGATTCAGCAATTGGACGGTAACGTGATTAAACCATTGTTATTCGGTAAAACTTTGAATATCCATCCGATTACCATTATTTTGGTCTTATTAGGCGCCGGCAGCGTCTTTGGAATCTTTGGAATGTTGGTGTGCATCCCTGTGTATGCTGTTATCAAAACCTTAATCATCAACGGCCGTAAGATTTACTTGCTACGAAAGCAAGAAAACAGCATCTTAACCGATAATCGAGAGGAATAAGAAACGGGTTTAAAGGAGGGAATTTCATGAAGTTAGCGGAAGATAATCTAAAACGTCTGACTAAAAAAGAACAGCAAGTGAAGTCTGCTAAAATCATGGCAGTTCTAAAGTACTCCGCCAATCAACCAAAAACCCGAGAAGCTAAAAAAGCCGCTCTTTTACAGAAATATGAAGATCAGCGGGGCGGGTTTAAAATAGGCAAAATCTAGTCAAATCATAAATCATTTAAAAAGCAGGTACCTTTTTTATCAACGGATAAGGAAGGCACCTGCTTTTTTAGTATTGCGCTTCTTCTACCAGTACTATCTGCTGCTTTAGAAAAAAGGGGACTTTTGACAATGAATGAAAGCCGTGCTATTCTTTTCATGAGAATTGACAGGACGATAGAAAAGATACGCATCAAAAGCTGTAGGCGGGGCAGTAGCGTCTACGGCATTTTTTTACGGTTACTAGAAATGAGGAAAACATGTTAACTTTGGAAAATATCACCCAACAGTTTGGGGATAAAATACTTTATGAAAATATCAGCGCGCAAATTAATCGCGGGGAACACGTAGGCTTAATCGGACGCAATGGTGCGGGAAAAAGTACTTTGATCAAAATCATCACCGGCGAAATCTTGCCAGATGATGGTCGAGTGCTCTTTCCCAAGAACCTGCACTTAGGCTATTTGGATCAATACGTGAATGTAGCAGATGGCATCACCATTCAAGGTTTTCTAGAAACGGCCTTTGCTGCTGATTTTGCCAAAGAAGCACGGATTGGTGAGCTGTATGGAGAGTACGGTGAAAGTTTGGACGATCGTCTCTTAGAACAAGCCGGTCAGCTGCAAAACGAGCTGGATCAAGGGGAGTTTTACCAGATGCAGACGATTATTGACGAATTGGCTACCGGGCTAGGGATTTCCGTCTTGGGGATGGATACGAAGATGAGCAACCTCAGTGGGGGGCAACGTTCCAAGATCATCCTAGCGAAAATGTTACTGGAAAAACCGGACTTATTAATTCTAGATGAACCAACAAACCACTTAGATGACAACCACGTGGCTTGGCTGACTCAGTTTTTGAAGGATTTTTCTGGGACCTTTCTCGTGGTATCCCATGACCGGGAATTTCTCAATGAAATTACCACCCATATTTTAGACATCGAGTTTGGGAAACTGTCTAAGTACACGGGAAATCTGACCCGGGCTTTGAAACAAAAAGAGTTGCAACAAGAAACCTACTTACGGCAATATGAAGCTCAGAAAGAACACATAAAAAAAACTGAGGCATATATTCGCAAATACAAAGCCGGTTCCCGCTCCACTATGGCGAAGAGCCGGGAGAAACAATTAGCGAAAATCGAGCGTTTGACGCCGCCTAGTGATGCACCAAAACCGCATATTAGCTTTGATTACGCGCCGATTGTTACGACCTTGGCTTTGGAGACGGATCAGTTGGTGATTGGCTACGACCGACCTTTGTTGGCGCCAATTAATTTGACCATTCGCTATGGGGAAAAAATCGCCATTCGTGGATTTAACGGTATCGGGAAATCCACGTTGATCAAGACCCTTTTAGGGATGATTCCCGCTTTAGATGGAGAGTATCATTTCCCGGAAAAGACAGCCTTTAACTATTTCTCTCAAGAATTGGCTTGGGAAAATCCCTTACAGACACCCTTGCAGTACTTAAGTGATCACTTCCCGAAAGCTTCTATCAAAGAATTACGTCAACACCTGTCTCGGGCAGGCTTGACCAGTGAGTTGGTACAAGAATCATTGAAGTACCTCAGTGGTGGGGAGCAAACCAAAGTCAAATTGGCCGAAATGACCATGAAAAAATGCAACTTCTTGATTCTTGATGAACCAACGAACCACATTGACCAAGAATCCAAGGAAAACTTACAAGAAACTTTAGCCGCTTTCCCGGGAACCGTCTTACTGGTGTCCCACGAAAATAGCTTTTACGAAGACTTTGTCGACCGGGTAATCGAACTAAGCGCATAAGGAGTGTGTAAAATGAAAGAGATTCAATTTATCGCCACCGATATGGACCATACGTTATTGACCAGTGATGGGCAATTGCCTCCGGGGCTGATTGCTACTGTGAAAGAACTCAAACAACAAGGTATCACTTTTGCGGCAGCCAGTGGTCGCCCTTTGTATACTTTACTAGAGACTTTTTCCGAGTTGCGCCATGACATGAGTTTTATCGCGGATAATGGGGGCTTGATTTTGCATCAAGGCGAAATCATCTTTAACAGTGAGCTACCTCAAACGGACTATCAAAAAATGGTGAACTTCGCCAAAGAATCTTCCGGGATTCCTATCGTTTGTGGGATGGATGCGGCGTATATTGAAAAACGCCACCAAAACTACGAACAGGTATATCGCACCTTTTACTCCCAAATTCAGTTTGTGGAGGACTTAAGCGAGGTGGCGGTTACCGCAGACAAGTTTACCTTGTACTTCCCGGAACAAAACAGTCGAGAAAACTTTGCTGAAATCTTTGATCCAGCTTTTGGTAGCGACTATTCCGTGGTAGTCAGTGGTCCAGAATGGATCGATATTATGAACAAAGGTGTCGATAAAGGGACTGCCATGTCGATTATGAGTGAAAAGTTGGCGATTTCCTTTGACCAAATGATGGCCTTTGGGGATACTTACAATGATATTGGCATGTTAAAACAAGTAGGCCACAGCTATATTATGGCCAACGGGACACCGGAAGTCGCTCAGTATGCCAAATTCACCGCCCCTTCAAATGACGAATACGGGGTGCTACAAGTTTTAAATCAAGTTTTGGCAGCGAAAGAAACCTAATCATTCAGCTATCCTTTGACGAATGCTTGCCTAAAGGATATGCTATAAGTGCAAAAAAACACATCCCGGTTGGTAGTCCGGGAGCGCGAACATTGCGTCAGTAACCTTCCCTCCAGGTCGTCCGTTGCAATCTTTACAAAGGAGGGGTCATCATGAAACTAACTGTTTATTTTGATGGCAGCTTTTGGTGTGGTTTAATGGAAGCGGAAGACGCTGGTACGATTCGCGTTTTCAAACACGTTTTTGGCTCAGAACCAAAGGATGAAGAAGTTTGGGACTTTGTTGCCAATCACTTACTGGAAAGACTCGATCAGGTTCCAGCGGTGCCTTTTAGCACTAGAGAGACAACTCATCGGATTAATCCAAAACGATTGCAGCGCTTAGTGAACCGGGAAAAAGCGAAACCAGTCACTTCCACGAAATCTCAAGTAGCCTTGCAGGAATCACGAGAAATCTTGAAGTCTGCCAAGAAGCAAAAGACAAAACGCCAAAAGCAAGCAGAGAAGCAACGCCGCTTTTTGCAGCAACAGGCCAAAAAATTACAAAAGAAAAAAGGCCACTAAGGCTTCTAAAAAAAGTTTCTTATCCATTTGGGTAAGAAACTTTTTTTGATTCTAATTGCCTGTAAGTGGCGACCTTTGCTATCATAAAAGGATAGAGCAAATGGGGGAGGGAGTTAAGTGAAAAAACTACAAATCTTTGCTTTTGTAATGGCTTTTTTCAGTTTAGTCGGTGCTGGGGGCGCACTGATTCCAGGAGCTGCGGAGAGTATGGGGGTTTCACCGGAATTATTGATTCATGCACCTTTTCAGACATTTTTGATTCCGGGGCTTTTTCTGTTATTCATTCTATTTGGAGGGAATTTGTTAAGCGGATTGCTCTTACTTAGGCAAAACGCTGCTGGAGCTTATCTACTCGCTGTTATGGGGGGTATCACGATTCTCTGGATTTTGGCTCAATGGGTATTCATGTGGGCAATTTTTCCGATTCAAGTTCTGTTTTTATTACTAGCATTCGGACAATTGCTCCTAGCCTGGCGCTATATCCGCCATACAAACTTGCCATTACCTTTTGCCGCCAAAGAAAATTAATAAATAGAAAACAGGATAAAAAGGAGTAAGGGATGATTACAGAGTTAGAACGAAAATTAACAGAAGACCAACCGAGCTATCAAGATCAGGAGGTCGCTTGGCTATTAGCACATATTGGTAATCCGGATGCTGTGGTACGAGATGATATTGTTTATGCCACATTTGCCACAGGATTGAAAAAAGGCAGCTTCACTCCGGATCAGTTTCGCTTTTTAGTAGCGCAAACCTTGGAAAAAGACTTATTGTTTTATCGATTAGACCAAGGTTTACCGGCTTCGTTGACTAGGACGTTTACCGCATTGCTCTGTGGACTATTGATTCAAGCAGACGGCAAGTCGCCTTTCTATCAAGGATTGATG
Organism: Enterococcus asini ATCC 700915; assembly: GCF_000407365.1. GTDB lineage: Bacteria > Bacillota > Bacilli > Lactobacillales > Enterococcaceae > Enterococcus_C > Enterococcus_C asini. The sequence continues at coordinate 469,641 of NZ_ASVU01000002.1, read as the reverse complement.
ACCGAATCTCAGCGACAGTCTTTTTTTGATGCGGCAAGCGCTTATTTGGAAAAAGAAAATGATTTTACCGGGTATGTGGAACCATACGAATGGGTTCACGCTTTTGCCCACGGAGGCGATTTTTTAAGAAATTGTCTGCTTCATCCGGATTTTCCTGAAGCGAATCAACTAAATGCACTAAAAGCCATTTCTGGTGTCTTTTTAAGATTGCCTGCTTATTTTGTGACTGGGGAAGAACGTCGTTTGGCCGCTGCTGTTTATCAACCGCTATTACAGGGCTGTTTGTCTCAAGAAACGGTAGTCCGCTGGCTTGATCAGGTGCATTTCCCGATTGATACATTAAAGGATCGCATGCGCTTAGCGTGTTTTGAAAACTTCTTAGCGGCTCTTTACTTTCATGTAGTAGAACAAGTGAAGCTTACTCCGGAACTAAAAGAGTGTCTTATGCGTTACTTGCGGGATTATTAAGCGCTAAATGGGACATAACCAATTCAAACAAGTGGTAGGAGATAGGATACTCAGGAATCGGTGTAAAAGCACTTGTTAATAAAGATGGCGCTTTCATAAAAACAAGACAAATCGAGGTTTGCAACGACTGATAAAGTTAACGATAAGTAGCAAGCACTCAACTGATACTGGTTGGGTGCTTTTTGCTGTTTAATTATTTTGATGCTAAGTCAATCTTCGTTACTATTAATAAGAAGTGCGTATTTATAGGTATACGCATTAAATCTCGTGAAGATCGATTAACGGGATTTTTGCAGTCAAAGTGACAAAGAAACGTTTAGGAGGATTTTTCTATGAAAATTACCAATACAGATGGCATGTGGGAATTAGTTGGTATGGAATTGGCTTTGCTGGTGATTATCGGGCTGTTGGTGTATGCATTATTAGGAAAACGTAAAGGAATATATTCCTGGGAAAAACAAAAAGGCGCAAAATCTGCACCGGTAATTATTGCTATTATAGCCTTGATTGTTTTTAGCATTTACTTAGGAATGTATCTGTACGATTGCAACGTGATAAAATTCTGGTAAATTAACTATAAAGTGAGTTTTAATGGGGATATTTGGGTATGAGGTAAGCAATGAACAGAGGATTTTAAGCTTATTAGAACTTAGGAGTGCTTATTTCTCAGAGTTAACTTCCTTTAATATATATTATGTAAACTAGAATATAGAATTTTTGCTATTGCTGTTCGATTGCATGATTCCGGCACTCCCCTGTTGTATAGCGCTCATTCTTACTTGATAAGTAAAAGTCCGTCAAAATAAGCCATAGATTCGCGATTTTTATCGCATAATACCGTTAATAATTACCACTATCAGTATTTTTTATCAGTATTTTTGCGCAGTTTTTCGGCAAATTGAACTCAAATTAACCAAGAAAGCTTTAGACAATTATTGGTCGTCTAGTAAATAATACAGCATGCGTTCAGGATCGTCTATAAAGAGAGTTTCATGTCTTGGTACGCATCTGTTTCTTGATAAGTAACTGTTTGAAGCGTTCCTTGCTTGATTTGGTAAATGCTTGCTTGAGTTGCGGCTAATAATACCGGCGAATGTGTGGCGATGATAAATTGACAGTTTTGCTGACTTAACGTGATGATTTCCTTTAGCAAAGTCATTTATCTGGAAACCGACAAGCCGGACTCTGGTTCATCTAATAAATATTGGCCGTTTTTCGTAAAACGATTCGTGACAATCGACAAAACGCCTTCTCCGTGAGAAAGTTCGTGGAGCATTCGGTTCCCATAAAATGCATCTAAAGCCAAGTCTTGAACCGCGGAAGCCAGATAGATTGTAATAACTCTCAGCTCTTAGGAAAAACATCGTCTTAGGCAATATACCTTGTCGTACTAAGGTCATGTGCTCATGGAGTTCTGAGTGGGAATCGTAAGTAGAAAAATTGAAATTCTTGGTTCCCCCTTCAGGATTCATGCCTAGAGCAAGTGCTATTCCTTCAAGCAAAGTCGATTTGCCAGAGCCATTTTCTCCAGCTAGAAAAGTAATCGGCTGAGAAAACGGCAAAGGCTGGTTTGAGTGGAGTAAGTTTTTGATTATGGGCAAGGAAAAAGGATAGTCCTCAAGTGCTGCTTGGTTGCTATTGATTTTAACCGCTTTTAGATACATGAACTCCCCTCCTATTAAACTAGTTTAGTCTCTTTAATAGCAACCAGTCGTGCTGTTGGTCACTCCCCACGTAAAAGTCGTGGGCACCGACCTTTTTAAACCCATTTTTTTTATAAAATGCTTTGGCTCTTTCGTTGTGTTCCCAGACGCCTAACCAGATAGCTTGTTTCGCTTGTCGGATTGCTTCTTTTTCGGCAAATTGGAGCAATTTCTGACCGTAACCGTGACGTAGATGCTTTGATCGAATATAGATTCGTTCGACTTCTAGGGCATTTTCGGCTAAGTCTTCGCTTTGCGCGCGATTGATATTTAGCTTTAGATAACCGAAAATTTCGTCACCTGATTTCAAAAAATAAAAAGAACTCTCAGGATTTTGCAATTCTTTTCCGAGCTTTTCTGGCGCGTATGCTTGTTCTAAAAAGCGATCCATATCAGCCTGGCTGCTATAGGGGGAAAATGTATCCCAAAATGTCTCGCGGCTAATGGCAATCAATGGTTCTAAGTCTGCCAAGGTACATTTGGTAATTTGTAGATTTGTCATAGTGTCTCCTTTTATCTGAAACTCAATATTCACGGTGCTGGCCTTTTTTGACCAATTGCCAATCTTTGTCGATGTTTTCTCGAATGTGTTGCAAAAATCCTGTCAACGTGGCAACTTCATCCTTTGTCAGACCGGCTAACGCTTGTTTTTCCGAATAGCGGTTTTCTCGCTGAATAAAATCGGCGGCTTCCTGTCCTTTTGCTGTCACGTATAAGATTTGGCTTTTCTTATTATGAGCTAGCTGGTGCTTTTCGATAAAGCCTTGCTTTGTCAGCTTCTGTAAGGCTCTAGAGCACGTACTAGCATCCACCCGCAACAATTGGGCTAAGTGTTCCGGGATGATTCCAGGATTTTCCTGAATCCGTACCAGATATAGGTATTGCCCTTTTGTTAAGTCCAGTTCTTTGAATTCTAGATTGGAAATCCCGTCTAGCGCTCGGGCAATGGAGCCAATCTCTCGTAAGACTTCACTCATAAGCTCCCCTCTTTTCTTGGATTCAGTTTACTCTGATATAGTTGCAAATGCAACTATATTTTTTTAGATTTATTGTCTTTTCCTGAAATTACGTTCCCAGTGGTTGCCTTCTGTTTGCGAAAAGGCTACATTTAGCATAGTAATTTTTCAATGAAAGGTGTCGATATCCTTGGCTCATCCCTTCCGGCGGACGCTATACAGTTTTTTAGTCGTTGCCGCTACCGGTGCTAGTTTATGGCAAGCGTGGCAATCCTATGAAAATCAGCCCCTCCTCTCCTCTACTACAAAGGCTCCCCAAGGCCCTCAAAGTGAGTTGCCCAATACGGTTACGGCGGAGCCTATTGCGTACACGCTGCAAAATAAAAAACTCTATCTGACCTTTGATTCTGGTGCGAACTGGCAGCAAGTACCGGCAACGATGGCGGAGTTTTTTTGTGGCGAATACGCTACGGCTAATAGCAACGAACTGCTGCCAGACTCTTATCTTCTGACCCAGGCGAGAAGTGGTTTTCTGATAATAAAAGAGGATCAATTAGTCTGGCTAGAGACAAAAGACCAAGGAGCCTCCTGGCAGGAATACCCTATAGCAGATGTTTCTTATGGATTGCGGTTTCGCCAGATTCAATTTTTGGATGATGATTTTGCAGTCTGCGTGCTATCCGGTGGCCGGGCTATGGGACAAGAAGGTGCTGAAGTTCTCCTTAGTCATGATGCTGCAAAGACTTGGACAGAAGCCGCTGCAACTGGCTTAGGCAATGGTATGCTGGTCACTGCAGCGGGATTTATTTCCCCTGAAGTCGGCTTTGTCAGTCGTAAAAATCAACTTTACGTTACCCAAGATGGCGGAAACAGCTTTGCATTAGCCACCGTTACGGTTCCAGAAAAATATGAGAAAATCTTTGTGTGGCCAGAAGCCCCCTATCTTGAGGGAGACAAATTGTATCTGAGGGTTAATCAAGGAGACTCTGGTGACTACGCTGGCGGTCTGGTAAAAGGCTTATTTGCATCCACGGATCAAGGAAAAACCTTTACCTTTGTCAGAGAGCTCACGGAACAGGAGGTGGCCCAATGAAGAAACAACGTTCTGTTTTGACGACGATAGCTTTTGTCTTGGCCTTTTTATTGCTTTTCATACAAGGGATACTGGCGGTTTTTCGCTACTGGTTTCAGTTGGAATTTAATAATCCTCTGCTTTTTTACGGAATTAACGTTGGGATTGTCTGCCTAGCCACTTTGGCCATCGCCCCTTATATCAATCGCCGGATTCTTTTTGTACTCAGTGGTATTTTGCTCGTTTTACAAGGCTTTGCTATGTATGTGGGAGCTGGCACCCGTAGCATCGCTAGCGAAAGTCCTGATGACACACATCTCTTTATGGTTCAAGCCCAACCCAATGGCCAGTTAACGTATCGTAGAGATTTGTACTATCAAATTCCTCAGTTACAGCGATTTCTCCCGGTACCGAGTCTGACCACTGCCCCTTACAGTCTGTCTGCTAATGGCGGCGGGCTGAACTATCCTTTAGGAGACGATTACAAAATCGATTGGGTGGACGATTATGCCATTTTTAGTTATGAGACTCCAGATGGTGGTTTGGCGCAATACGTGCGCGACTATGATGACAATGGCCAGCAAACCAGTGAAGACTGGATTCCCCAGATTATCAACAACTGGACGGGCAGTGATGCTACTTTAGCAGCTCAAGGTCTTCCTTATGACTTGCGCTTATCTAAGGAAACCGTTGCTCTTAATCCGGATTACCTGGATGTTACTGGTAAGGCGGGGAGTTTTACCGATGAACAAGGCAACGCCCTGGGTACGTTGATCCTCAGTGAGGATGGCAATCAAGTGATCTATGTTCCCGCAAATCCTCGGCAAAAGACAACCTACACGATGACTACAGTGAATAAAGACTAACAAATAGGGGCTCCTGTTATCAGGGAGTCCCTATTTGTTAGTCTGAAAGTAACATCCCCATGGTCTCCAGATGATGCATGATTACGCCCTTGCGAATGACGCCCATTCCAGGGAAACGGTCTTCTTGGTACGCTTTTAGCAAAAGTCTGAGTCCTAAGGTTTCCGGTAAGCGCCCTGCTTTGGCCCAAGAATCAACCTCTCCTATCAGCTGTAAGAACTTTTCTTTTTGCGACAAACGAGCGTCCTCTGGGTCTTCGGGGGAAACAAAGTGATGCACCCGTAGCTCCTGCTCATCCCCGGGATAGACCAGATGCAAGCAGAGATCACGGTCCGGATAGCCTTGGTCATAATAAATCCGGCTATCCAATGAAAAATCCCCGAATCCAGTAAAGCCTTGTTTTTCATAGGTCAAATGACTCCGGGTAAACAGCTCGTCTGGATACTCTCGATAGTAACTATTTCGAGGCAGTCGAGTGAAGGGATCTTGCAACAAAATCAGCCCTTGGGCTTTGATTAACTGGCGTAAAATCCGCATTTCAAAAGGGGCAGCGAATTGGCCATTTCGGTACGCTTCCGGTAAATCTTGCAGCCCTTGAGCAGAGTTAGCAATGTACAAGTCTTCTGGGTGAAAATGCAGCTCTCCTTGATTGGCCGTGATGATATGGGCACGGTGTCCTTGGGCTAATCCTTGCAAAGTCTCTAGTCCGTTCTCCGTTAAGAAGTCTCCAGCTTGGGGATTGTCGATTAAATAAAAAGGCTGGCCCTTTTGCCGGAAGATCTCTAATGTTTGCAGCAAAGTCTTAGACTGTTTGACTGGCTCAATGACTGGAACGATGGTCTTTTTCAGGCGCCCTGCTTTTACCAGTTCTTTCAAAGCTAAAAGGTCAAACTGCTTTCCTCGTAAATATGGATAGTACATGGTTACTCCCCTTCTTCTAAGCGCAATAGCAAGTCCTGGTAGGCTTCTTGATAGGCGGTGAGTTCTTCTTTCAAGGCCTCCGTAGCCTGATCTTGAGTGTCGGCTAAAAAGCGGTCATAGTAGTTCACACCGCCACCGTATAAATCATATTCCGGCTGCCGGCGTTTTAGCTCTTTGTAAAGCTGATCCGTGGCAAAGACCCGTAGCCCCCGCTCTGTTTGTTTGGCCTTACCGACTTCCCGGGCCTGGGAGGTGATTAAGTGATACAACAGCGCTCTTTCATTGACTTGTAACTCCTGGTAACGGGCCTTTTTACCCGAAACCAGATACCCCGGAGTGCTGTGCTCTTCCGGGTTGGCATAACCATGGTACACCAAAACCCCGATGTGCTCAGGAATCTCCTCTGCCACTTGTAGGTAGAGAGCTTCTGGTAAGACGAAGTAATTGTAATGGCCGACAAAAGACAGCTTCGCCGGCGACCGAAAATCCCCCTTGGAGACCTTTAACTCAAAACAGCGCCACTCATAGCTGTCGTCTGGCAGCAATCGGAGGCTTAAGGTGTCCACGATGCCTAAATCATCGGGCATGACCACTTCTTCGACTACCACTTCGCCTTTTTCCCGGCAATAGGCGTATAAGGTTTCTTCTAATGCTAATGTTAATGGGGTTTTCATGAGTTCCTCCTGGTGTCTTGCTAGTAGTCTCATCATAGAACAAACATTCCCCTTTGGCTAGTGAAGTAGGTCTTTTTTAGGATTTTCTAAGACTTCGTTGGTCGCTACTAGCGGACCGTTCCTTTTAAAAAGGCTGTAGCTCGCAAAAATCCCGATTCCGTACTAAAATGCCAGAGGAAGGACGTGATTTGGATGAAAAAGCATCCCCGTGGCCGTTGGAATGACGAACACCTATCTGCCAGCGACCGGCAAAAAAACGAAAAAATTCAAGCAGAGTTTGCGAAGATTCAAACAGAGGAACAAAGTCGCTTAAAAGAGCACTTGGAAACCTTTAATGACGGGGTGATCGCCATTATTATTACCATTATGGTCTTAGAGGTACCCTTGCCTTCTGATGGTCAAACGAGCTATTTGGAATTGATCCGTTCTTTGATCGTCTTTTTAATCAGCTTTTTTATCGTAGCCAACTTCTGGTACCAACACCATCGTACCTTTGGCATGGTAAAACAAGCTACCCGCAGTATCTTATTGACGAACTTTCTTTTTTTGGCGGCGTTATCGGTTCTGCCTTTAATGACCAAGTGGATCATGCAGGAACAAGACAGCCTAGCCATTGTGAATTTTGGGGTCGTGTATTTCGTAGCCAACCTGATGGAATTAATCATGTATCGCTTCGCTTTTTTAAATCTCTTTGGAAAGTCGGAAACGGCCTTTCACTTTTCCAATCGGATTACCATTGCCCGCATTTGGGGGCAGTTACTCTTGAACATCCTTTTGATTTTAATCGCTTTGAAGTGGCCATCGGTAGCCATGGTCTTATACTTAAGCTTACCGATTATTGCCTTTTTCTTCCCGGATCAAACCGGGCTCCGGCGGCAGAAAAAAGTCCGAGTCAAAGCGGCTTTAACCCACGAAGAACACGAAGAACAAACCAAAAACCGAGACTCCGCTGAGAACTAGCGGTGCCTCGGTTTTTTCTTTTAGAGCAATAAGCGATAGTCTTTAAGAAAACTTTCCTCAAAGCGATTCTTTCCTTGTAAGTAACACTTGCCAAACTCATCAATTTGCCCGTGAAAGTCTTGGGCTTCCTCTAAAGAAAAATCAGTCAGGTTCACTTGTTTTGCGAGCGCGGCATAAGTCCCCAGTGGACCGAGCCCTAGTTGACTAAAGAGACGCCGGGCATAGCTATCCGCTACGAAAGCGACTTGGTCAAAGACGTACAAGCGTAAAACATCGGCGGTTTCTGGTCCGATACCGTGAAAGGCCAATAAATGTACCCGGAGCGTTTCCCCTTTTTCTTGCTGAATCCCCTGGTAATCAAAGCCCGCGTCACTGAGTTTTTGCACCAGCTCATAAATCGCCCGGCTTTTATTTTCATAGAATCTACTGGGACGAATCAGTTCTTTGATTTGAGTCCGAGATAAAGCGGCGAGCTTCTCAGGGTGAAACCCGGTGGCAGTTTTTAGATTTTCCAAGGAACGGGCGGCATTTTGCCAGTTGGTATTTTGGACTAAGATGGCTCCTAAAAGGATCTCTTCTTTGCTGTCGGCAGGCCACCAGCCAGAAGGCCCGGCTACCTCTTGCATTCGTTGATACAGCTCTTTTAATGTAATGTCTTGCATCTGTGCTCCTATCTAGAACGTTCATTTCATAGCTAGTCTACCAATAAGCCACAATAGAAAACAAGTCCCAAAACTTCTAGGGAGAATCTTTTACGAAAAGCGCGGGAGTATCCTCTCTTAGAAAAAGCTGATACAATAAAACCAGAAACGGAGGGATTTTCGTGTGTGGACGATACTTATTTGATCCCATGACTGGGGAGTTAAAAGAATACTACAAATTAGCCTTTCAAATGAAGCAAGACGACTTGAAAACCGGAGAAATCTTTCCCTCAGAGGAAGTCATCACCTTAGGCAGTGGCCCGGATCAAAAACTACGGGTGGCCTTGACCACTTGGGGCTTCTCCAATCACCAAAACAAACAACGCTTGATCAACGCCCGTAGTGAAACCGTAGAAGAAAAGCCGACTTTTCGTGAGGAATTTCGCCGGCACCGGTGTTTGTTTCCTATGAGTGGTTTTTATGAGTGGAACAAGGACAAAGAACGCATTTTGTTCACGTATCCCGACGAACGAGAGATGTATGTGGCGGGCTTGTACCGTGTAAAAGATGGGCAAACAGAGTCCGTCATTTTAACCACTGAACCAAACGAGCTAGTAGAACCGATTCACAATCGCATGCCACTGATTATCGATAAAAAAGATGCCCGGGACTGGTTGGAAAATACCGAAAAAGCAGCCTTACTCTTGCATAAAACCGACGAATCAAAACTAGTATTGCAAAAAATCCCAAAAGATAAAAATTGATTTACATAATCCAATTATGGACATTTTGCCAAATACTAAAAAAGCCACGACTCTCATTAAATAGAGAGCCGTGGCTTTTTGACAATTGACGAACTCGATCAGCCAATCATCACGGATTCGTCTGGGTACTTGAAGTTGCCTTCTTTTTCCGGACGACGGACTAAGGAGAAGACGACAGTCATAATCCCTACCCGACCGATAAACATTAAGGAAATAATAATTAATTTGCCTACAATGGTTAAATCCGGGGTAATTCCCATGGTCAAGCCGACTGTACCAAAGGCGGAGATGACTTCAAATGCGATGTACTCCAATCCTAGCTGATCCACGTTAGGAATCGTTTCAGTTACCGATAAGACCATGGTAGCAAAGATACACAAGGTCAAGGTAATGAAGAACAGAGTCATGGCCCGGTTTACTGCCGCCTCTCGAATGGTTCTCCCGGAAAATTCCACGTGACTGCGCCCTTTAAAGATGCTTTTGACTTTCAATAAAAGTACCCCAAAAGTTGTGGTTTTCAAGCCCCCGGCAGTGGAGCCCGACGTGCCCCCGATAAACATCAGAATCATCGTCAGAATCAAGCCCGCATGGCTCATTTGGAAGTAATCCACGGAGTAATAGCCCGCCGTTCTTGGAGTTACCGCCATAAACAGGGTATTGGCGAAGCGACTTAAGAAGTGATCGCTATTAATCAAGGCAGTGTCTGTTCCTTCTGTGATAAAAAAGCCCAATGTGCCAAAGAGCAACAAGCCTCCGGTAATCGTCAAAGCGATTTTTGAATGCAACGTCATGCGGCGTTTCTTCCGTAAGCCCACAAGATCATACCAGACCAAAAAGCCTAGGCCCCCGGCGATGATCAAGAACATTACGATAAACAAGACCCAAGGATCTTCTTGGAAAGGTACCAAACTGTCCCCGAAAAGGTCAAAGCCTGCATTACAAAAGCTGGAAATCGCATGGAAGAAACTAAACCACAGACCCTTGGCCCAACCGTAGCGGGGAACAAAGTCAATGGCTAATGCCGTCATTCCCAATGCTTGAATCACAAAAGCGGTTTTTAAGATGTAGCGCATTAACCCCACTTCCCCACTCATGGTGGGCATGTTTAAAGAATCTCGGAGAATCATCCGGGTACTTAAGTTGATCTTTTTCCGGGAGATAAAATAAAACACTACGGGAATGGACATGAAGCCTAAGCCACCGATCTCAATTAAGGTAATAATCACGGCTTGTCCAAAAAGACTCCAGTGTTCGGCGGTGTTCACCGTGGTAAGCCCGGTGACACAAGTGGCCGAAGTAGTGGTAAACAAAGCGTCGATAAAGGGCGTGACTTCCCCCGTCCGACTGGATATGGGCAGCATCAACAACAGCGCCCCTAATAAAATCAAACTGGCAAAACCCATAGAAATTAATTGCGGCGTCGTCAAGTCATAACGCCGGTACATTCTTTTTTTCATAAAGTTCCCTTCTTAGTAGGTAGTATATCACCAATCATAGAGAACTTTTCTGTAAGAAGCAAGAAAAATGACGAAAGAAACCCCGGCCACGTATCTGCTTTACGCCAGATGGGACCGGGTTTTTCCTAACGATTCATATTTTTAATCTTGATCATCCGGGTGACTTCCGCCCGCTCGTTTTCTTCTAGTTTCATCTTAATGAAATAAATGGTTTCCTCCAGTTCGGGGATGGTCATATATTCCAAAGCGTTCACTCGTCGCCGGGTCTTTTCGATTTCCCCGGCCATGAGCTGACAGGTCTTCTCGATTTCCGTCAATGCCAAAAGGTCCGGCAAAACGTTGGTAAAGCGAGTGATGGAATTATCCAAAGGTACATTGGAGTTCAAGTAGCCGTATTCAATAGGCGCGGCCACTAAGTCTTCATCATAGGAAAAGTTCATTACGGGCACTTCCACACTCATGATGTTCTTTTGATCCAATTCCAACTCTACTTGCGCTGCCGGCAGGATAAAGAGCTCCTCGATAAAGGCGCTGTTTAACGTGGCGCTGGCTAAGCGGAAAGAGCGCATGGCACTGGTCATGGTCTCTTCCACCGCTTGACGCATTTTGTTGTTCTTTTTCACCAATAGGATGAATTGCCGCATGAGCTCATCTTGTTTGTCCTTTAAAAGCTTATGCCCTCGTTTAGCGGTTTTCAGCTGCTTTTGCAAGCGAGCCAGCTCCATCCGCGTTGGATTCACATTCAGCTTTGCCATGGGCTACACCCCTTTATCCGGCAGATATTCATCAATCATGTCGTCTTTAATCCGTTTTAATTCCGTCCGTGGCAAGATGCTTAAGAGCTTCCAGCCTAGATCCAAGGTTTCAAAGATATCCCGATTGGTGTTGTACCCTTGGTTGACGTATTCTTCTTCAAAGCGTTCCGCAAATTTCGCGTAGATTTTATCCACTTCAGACAATGCGGAATCCCCTAGGACTACGGCCAATTCTTTGGCTTGTTTCCCTTGGGCATAGGCGGAGAAGAGCTGGTTCATGGTCGCCGCGTGATCCCCCCGGGTCTTTCCTTCCCCGGTTCCCTTGTCTTTTAAGCGAGACAGGGATGGCAACACATCGATTGGCGGCTGAATGCCACTCTTATACAATTCCCGGGACAAGATGATTTGTCCTTCCGTAATATACCCGGTCAAATCGGGAATCGGATGGGTTTTGTCGTCTTCTGGCATGGTCAAAATCGGAATCTGGGTCACGGAACCCTTCAAGCCTTTGATCCTACCTGCTCGTTCGTACAAAGTAGCCAAGTTGGTATACAAATACCCTGGATAGCCGCGCCGGCCTGGGACTTCACGACGGGCTGCGGAGATTTCCCGCAATGCTTCACAGTAGTTGGTCATGTCCGTCATGATGACTAAGACGTGCATGCCTTTTTCATAAGCCAAGTATTCTGCGGCAGTGAGCGCCATGCGTGGTGTGGCGATCCGTTCAATGGCCGGATCGTTGGCTAAGTTCATAAAGACTACGGAACGATCGATGGCACCGGTTTTCCGGAAGTCTTCCATAAAGTATTCTGCTTCTTCAAAGGTAATCCCAATGCCGGCAAAGACTACGGCGAAATCATCGTCTGCATTTAACACCGTCGCTTGACGGGCGATTTGGGCCGCTAATTCCTTATGAGGCAAACCAGAACCGGAGAAGACCGGCAGCTTTTGCCCCCGGACTAGCGTGTTCAAATGGTCAATGGAAGAAATCCCCGTTTGAATAAATTCATCGGGATAGTCCCGGGCCATAGGGTTGATAACTTCCCCGTTAATGTCGAGCATTTTTTCCGCTAGAATTTCCGGGCCATTGTCTTTTGGTCGGCCTAAGCCGTCAAAAACCCGACCAATCATGTCTTCGGAAACCCCTAATTCCAAAGGATGGCCTAAGAAACGCACGGCGGAGTCCCGCAAGTTGATCCCGGAAGTTCCTTCAAAGATTTGGACTAAGGCTTTGTCGTCTTGTAATTCTAAGACTTGGCCTTTTCGAAGTTCGCCGTTTTGCATGCGGACTTCGATTAGTTCCTCGTATTTTACACCGGAAACCCGGTCCACTGCCATTAGAGGGCCGACAACTTCGCCGATTGTTTTGTATTCTTTAATCATTGGTCATGCCCCCTTGTTGAATGATGTCTTTTAAGGTGTTCTTGATTTCTTGTTCTAAGTCGATGATTTTTTGCAAGTCAGTTTCCGGAATGTATTTCATCCGGGCGAGCTTGTCCCGTAAAATCACGGTACCATCCATGACTTCGTTTAAGTAAGAACCTAATTCCAACGCCCGGGTCGCTTCTTGCCCAAAGGTTAAGATATTGTGGAGCATTTGGAATTGTTTTTCCCGAGAAGTAAAGGTATCCACGTCATCAAAGGCGTTTTGTTGCAAGTAGTCTTCCCGAATGGACTTGGTGACTTCTAGGAGCAACTGGTCTTTGGCTGACAAGGAGTCAATCCCTACTAAGCGGACGATCTCTTGTAGTTCGGATTCTTTTTGCAACATACGCATGGCATCTCGCACCAAAGTAGACCAGTTCACTTGCATTTGTTGATCCAAGTATTGCCCGACTTCATTGGAATACAAAGAGTAACTTTGCAACCAGTCGATGGATGGGAAGTGCCGTTGCTGTGCTAAGGTGGAATCTAGACCCCAGAACACTTTTACTACCCGCAATGTATTTTGGGTCACTGGTTCCGAGATGTCTCCCCCGGAAGGTGATACGGCAGAAATAGCGGTAATGCTCCCGCCCCGGCCTTCTTGACCTAGGGTGATAACTTTGCCGGCTCGTTCGTAGTATTCCGCTAAACGAGAACCTAAGTATGCCGGATAGCCTTCGTCACCGGGCATTTCTTCTAGACGACCACTCATTTCCCGCAAAGCTTCCGCCCAACGTGAAGTGGAATCTGCCATGATGGCCACGGAATAGCCCATATCTCGGAAGTATTCCGCAATGGTAATCCCGGTATAGATTGAAGCTTCCCGCGCCGCTACCGGCATGTTGGAAGTATTGGCGATTAAAATCGTCCGTTCCATCAAGGATTCACCGGTATTCGGGTCAATCAGTTCAGGGAATTCGTTCATGACGTCGGTCATTTCGTTGCCCCGTTCCCCACAACCTACGTATACGACTAAGTCCACATCCGCCCATTTGGCGATTTGGTGTTGCACGACTGTTTTACCGGCCCCAAAAGGTCCAGGAACCGCAGCCGCTCCCCCTTTTGTCACCGGGAAGAACGTGTCGATAACCCGTTGTCCGGTAATCATTGGTACATCGGGATTGAGTTTTTCTTTAACGGGACGAGGACGGCGTACCGGCCATTTTTGCAACATGGAGAATTCTTTGTCTCCCTCGGCGGTGGTAATCACAAAGACCGTCTCATCAATGGTGTGTTCCCCGGGATAGACAGCTTTTAATGTCCCTTTCACTCCTACAGGCACCATGATTTTATGCTGGATGATCTTGGTTTCTTGAACGGTCCCTACGATATCCCCTGTAGCAACTTCAGCCCCTGGTTCTAAAATAGCTTCAAACAACCATTTCTTCTCATGGTCCAAGGCTTTGATCTGTACCCCACGAGCCAAGAAATTGCTGTGGGTTTGTGCGATAAATTCGTCTAAGGGACGTTGAATCCCATCAAACATTTGGGACAAAATCCCTGGAGCCAATTCCACGGAAAGAGCTTCTCCGGTAGAATGCACCGGTTCTCCCGGGCCAATGCCGGCAGTTTCTTCATAAACCTGAATTGAGGCCACATCTCCCCGCATTTCGATGATTTCACCGATAACGCCCAGATCCCCTACATAACAAATATCTTGGATGCTCGCATGGCCCATGTTTTCTGCCATTACCAATGGACCTGAAACTTTGACAATATTTCCAATTTCCACGATTTCAGCTCCTTTACAAGATGTTTTGACCAACGGCTTTTTCCACGTTTTGCTGGATCGCCTCAAGGCCAATCCCCAGACTGCCGTCATGATTTGGAATCAAGACAACAGCCGGTTGCAATTGCGTTTGCAAGCGGTCAATCTCTTCTTTGATCGTGCTGGCACAAGCTTCGGTAATATAGATTACCCCGTATTCTTCTCGTACCAGATGTTTAAGTGCTTGTTGTGTTTCTTTCTTATCAGTGGCAAAGTGCACACTGAATCCAAATAATTTAAAAGGCAAGACGGACTCTTTGTCCCCAATGACACCAATCTTATAGGCCATAAGTCATCCGCATCCTTTCTTTGATTTGTTCTTTGGTAAAACCACTGCGCTTGCCCACTAGAATCAAGCGTAAGTTTTTCACTTCAATGTCTTTGTTGTTCAAAAAGGCTAATAACGGCAGCGGACCAAAAGCGATGGTTTGTGCGCCGTCAAAAAGACCACTTAAGTAATCGTCTTTTAAAAGATCTAAACGAGCGTAGTCGATTTCGTCCCCTTCAAAGACCGGTGCCAAAAGATCCCCATAAGTTGACGCAAGAATAAAGTCAATCAAAGCGCGAAGATCTTTTTCCGCAAAGCTCATAAGCGTGTCTTTGGGGATGCTTCCTGAACTAGACAAGACTGTGGACATAAAGGCTTGGGTGCGATTTTGTTCCAAGCAGCGCAAAGCCGTAGTCAAGTTCGTTAAGTCGATAAAGCTGATGATTTCCTCTGACAAGGCTGGGTAATCCAGTTCATCCGCTAGACGTCGCTGTTCCGTTAAAAACTGGCGATCATAGATGACATCGATCCCTTGCATAATGCTGGATTCTTCCATATACTCTCTAACTTCTAAAATGCTTTTTAAAAGACTTTTAGGTAAAACCGAGGATTTGCCGGTTTCCACAGCGCGTTTTAATTCTTCTGCCGTATAGATGCCATCGGGCAAGTAGAGGTTATCGTAATTGTTTTTTGTATAGTACGCTTTCGTCAATACTTTGAGATTGTGAAAGGTGTAGCGCATCGTGTAAATCCAGACTAAATCCGGATTCGGTGCGGCAGCTGCTAATTCAGAGAAGGTGGACAACAATTCTTGGTTCAAAGACTTTTCAAAGTCGTTGGCGAAATCATCATCTACGTAAGTTCCATAAACCGTTCCGGCGAGAATTGCTTCCAGCTGTTTAAAGTCCGAAGCCTCGATTAACTGTTGAAACACTTCCGGAGTTAGCAGTTCATTTTCTTTCAAACGAATCAGAGGATTGAGTTGGTGATACATGGGTTGTGACACGTACATTCCTCCTTTTTTCAATCGGTAATGCCGATTATGAGAATAGTTTCTTAGTTAGTTCATTGCCGTCTTGGTTGCGGACTTCTTGTAGTAAATCCCGATACAAGAAGTTGTATTGCACCCCGGACACGTCCACCACAAAGCCAGGAGTGCCAGCTTCTTTTCCTGTCCCTAGTTCCAATGGATAAGGCAAGTTTAGAGAAGCCAGGTAATCCGGTGTTAAAGCGGCAATCACTGAAGCTCCTGAAGGAAGTAAGACTGCCTTTTGGTCTAAAGCCAAAGCAGTCAGATTATCCTTGGCGAAACGTTGAATTTTAGTAGTGTCCCATTTGCTCATAATCTCATGGGCTTCTTCAAACAATTGATCCAAGTAGTCTTGCTTTTGAATCAAGGTTTCTTGACGGACTTCCATTTGTTGCCGGGAAGCCAGTTGTTTGTACTTTTGTTTCAAAGCTTTCGTCTGCTTGGCTAATTGCGCCTCATGAACAGCTTTGGCCTTGGCCACTTCTTGTTCGTACCAAGTGGCAATTTGTGCTTCTTCTTGTGCTTTGCGACTGGCCCGTTCACTTTGGGCCTTGTTGTCGATTTCGGCGATTATTTTGTCGATTGCATCCATCTAGTTCCCTCCTTTATCTGCACAGGCGCGTTAAATTAGATTTGGCCTAGAAGCAAGAAGGAGATAACGAAACCTAAGATGGCGTACATTTCCACCATTACCGCGTACATAACCCCTTTAAAGAAGTGTTCTGGTTTTTTCGCCAAAATTTGAATCCCGGCAGAAGCCACTTTCCCTTGGGCCATCCCGGAGAACAAACCGGTAAAGGCTACTGGTGTTGCAGCAATCAAGTATTCCAAACCAGTGATAGCACTCATATCAGAAGTCAGGCTGCCGTAAATCATAAAGGCGATTACGAAACCGTACAATCCTTGAGTACCTGGCAATAGCTGCAAGATCAACGCTTGCCCGAATTTTTCAGGTTGGCTAGTGGTTAAAGCAGCGGCTGCTTCCCCGGTCATCCCGACCCCTTTTGAAGACCCGATACCAGAGAAGATCGTAGCCACGGCCATCCCGAAGATTGCAAAGAACATCCCACCATTTTCAATCAAAAACTTAGTCATTATCATTTCCTCCATTTTCATCAATAAAATTCATATATTTTTCTGCTGGTTTCAACGGACGGAAGGCCCGACCGCCACCAGTATAAAACTTGCCAAAGAATTCCACGTATTGCAGCCGTGCCGCATGGACGTAAGCACTCAGTAAAGACAAGAAGATATTTAGTCCTTGTAAGACGACAATCAAGACAATTCCGGCGGTAAAGCGGGCTGCTGGTGGCATATACCCCACTAGCATATTGAAGGCTGCGGCGATACTGCCTCCGGAAATCCCTAAAGCCATCAAACGACTGTAACTAACAAAGTCGCCGATGTAGCTGGTAATGCCGTACAGATCGTACAGCCCCATAAAGAAGCCCCCGACCTTTGATTTAGCACCTAGCACGGAAGTCAGTAAAACGGCCAAGGCACTAATAATGGCTAAAATCGCACCAATCATGGTCAATGCTTGGGATTTCACCACCATGGCACCTAATGCAGCAATCAGAATTCCCGCGAGAATCCCTTGCCAAGAAAAGCCTTGGTTGACAGCTGCCACGTAGTCTTTTTTGCGCATATTTTCCTTACCGGCTAAGAATAAACCGGTAAAGATTTGAATGCCCCCAAAGACCATGGACAAACCGAAAATCGCCATAAAGTCCTTAGACGGGGAAAGCAAGTACACGGGCATTTCCACCCCGAAGGAACTACCGTAAATCAAGCCCCAAACAATGGTGGAGACGGATAGATATTGGAAGAGCTTCAAGAAACGCTGGGTTCCTTTCGGCAAGGTTAGTGCTTTGAGTCCAACCGTAGTAGCTACTAACATCAACAGTCCATAACCGAAATCCGCCACCATCATCCCGAAGAAGACTAAGTAAAACGGCATCATCCAAGGAGTTGGGTCGATTTCGTCGTATTTGGGAATGCTGTACATTTCTGTCAGCATTTCAAAAGGTTGCACCACTGGATTGTTTTTCAATTTTGTAGGTGTTTTATTGGCAGCAATTTCCTCAGCCGTGGGATCATCCAAGGACAGATAAACTTGCTCATTAGGAAATGCTTGGGCCAAGACCCGTTTTAAGATAGGAACTTCATCAGCGCCAATCCAGCCACGGATCACTGCTAAATACTGGGATTCCACAATGCCGGCTTGAGCTAGTTCCCGTTGATTTTGCGCCAATAAGACTTCTTCTGCTTGTTGCAAGTGATAGACTTGGGCTTTTTTCTCCCCAATCAACTGAGCTAACTCCTTACGCTCTTGGGCCAGCTTGGTTAATTCGGCTTTGGCTTGTTGGAGGATTTCCTTTGGTTGTCCCGGATACGGCTTGGTTTCACTACGAGCACCAAAGTCTTGCATTAACTCCAAAACGTCTGGGGTCTCTTTGCGCAAATACAACAAAGCAAAGGCGGTTTCTTTTTGATCGTTACTGATATACTCACTGTAAATCTGAGTCGTCTGTTTCAATTGGTCCTGAAAAGCTTCCCACTGGTCATTAGGCAAAATCCCGATTAAAGCCGTTACGTTTTTGTCACGGCTCTCTTCGATGTCGATATCCAAGTTTTGCCAAGTAGTCCCCCAGTCTTCCTGGGCTTGGGCTTGCTTTGTGGCCGCCAAATTTTGATCCCAGCGTTCTTTTAGCTGGGTAATCGTGGCCAGCTCTTTTTTAAGCTTTGTTTCATCAAAGGTTTTTTCAAAGTCCCCAAATGAGGTCACTCCTCGTTTTAACTCCGTGACTTTTTCTTTGGCGGAACCATGATCCCGGATAAAACGTACCAATTCTTGAATTTGACGAATTAACGCTTCTGTATTTCCACTGTCCTCATATTGCTGGCTGTCAGCGAAGTATTCCTTAAGCCAGTCCTCATTGGCGCTATCTGCGTAAATATCATCGATTTCCACTTGTTGCGTGCCTTGGAGGACCCGCAGTATGCGTTCTTGGGCTTCTTTTTCACAAATGATGGACAGCTTTTTCATCTCTTTAACTGCCATAAGTGCTTGTCACCCTCTCAATAATCTCGTTTACCAGTGTTTCGTGACGCTCTTCGTAGAGTGCCTGGAAAGACTGGCGTTCTGCTTGAGCCTCTTGTACTAAGCTGTTTTTTTCATCAGCCAAGGCTTGTTGCAGCTTTTGTTCCTCATCTGCGTGCAACTGTCCGCGCTTGGTGCGCAAGTCTTCCACAAGGCTTGCCAAAGCGTGTTCTTTTTCAGTACGCAGTTGGGCCAAATCCGCTTCTTGGCTTTTTTTGGCTGACTCATTTTTTTCTTCCGCCACCCGGATGCGTTCCAATGCTTCCTTCAATTCAATCCCTCCTTACAAAAAAGCGCACTTCTGCTACAGAAGTACGCTTTGAATTTCACGGTACCTCAAAATTGCTCTTCTCACCCCTTGAAGAACGCGATCCTTGAAGTATTACACTCAACCGTTTTGTTTTATTAAAATTGTTAACAAAATAATGATAGCAAATTTAAAGTAATATTGCTAGGGATTTAACGCAGTTTTTTGTGAAAAGTCATGGAAACTGCTCGCATTTTTCTTCACAATGTACGTTTTTTTATCTTGTCTAGTCAAGGGGCTATTCACGCCTTTTCGCAAAATGCTTAACGGAAAATCAAGTACCAAATAATCGAAAGAATGGTACTGGTCAAACCGATTAGCGCTTCATAAGGAATCAGCCGCATGCGGTTTTTGATGTTCATATCTACAGACCCCCCCGTTGCATGGAAGAATGAGCCGTGAGGGAGTGAATCAAGCACCGTTGCCCCCGTATGCACCATGGCACCAGCAAAAATTGCCGGAATTCCTTCTTTTAACAAGACACCAGAGAAGGTTTGAGAAGCAATGGTTGCTCCGGCTGTGGTGGAAGCTGTGGCTGCCCCCATGACGATCCCGGCGATTGGTGCCAAGATAAAGGAAGGCAAATGCATCATTTCCAAAAGACTGACCACATCCCCTTGCAACGCGGAGGCTTTAATAATGCCGGCAATTGTCCCGGTACCGATCAATAATACGGAAACGCCGATGACTTTCGTTAAACCAAACTCCATATAATGAGGGAATTTCTTGATTTCCCCACAAGCAATGGTACTAACAAGTCCACCTAAAGGCAAAGCGATTAATGGATCAATCACGATATTGAACAATGGACGCAAAGCTAAGAGCAAAATCACGACGACTGGCCCGGCAATCGCTGCCCAAAGACTTGGCAAGGATTTATTTTCTTCTCCTGCTGGATAGTGAATTTCTAAGCCACTACTTCTTTTAGATAAGATCGTTGCCAAAATCACAGTCATGATCAACGCGCCGATGGCTGGCACGATATTGACCGCCATAAGAGAGGTCAGATTCACATGGAAGCCTTCTGAAACGGCAATCGTATTTGGGTTTGGGGAGATGATATTCCCGGCTTTCCCACCACCAATCATGGCTAATAGAATGGCTCCTTTGTTGTAATGAACCTTATTGCCAATCGCTAAAGCAATGGGTGCTACGGTAATCACGGCAATGTCGATAAAGACGCCGACCATACAAATGACCATGGTAGCAATGGCAATGGAGACGATGGTGCGTTTTTCCCCTAGTTTGGCGACGATGACTTCGGCAATTTTTTCTGCCGCCCCGGTCTTAATCAAAGCCCCGGCCAAAATCCCGGAAGTCAAAATCCGAATAACGGAAGACATCATGCCTTGGGCGCCGGTAATCATGACTTCTACCGTACCGACTAAATCCCCACTACCGATAAGTCCCCCAATTAATGCCCCGATAATCAAACTATAGGCGGGTTGAATCTTTTTGATAATCAGAAAAATCGAAAGCGCCAACCCGATTAACGCTCCAGCTGTCGTAAATGTAATGTCCACTTAATTTTCCTCCTTGCGTACTAGGCGCATGACTTGTTCCGTCGTGTCCGCTAAATTTTGGGCCGCTTGTTCGTGGTCCATGGCTTCTTCTAAGGTCGTGATTTGGCGCAGAATTGGGAAATACGCATCAATTCCTTGCTTGTTACACTCCCGGGCGCCAGAAGTAACACTACCGGCAAAAGCAATGACCGTTTTTCCGTGTTTTTTCGCAAGTTTCGCAACTCCCACGGGAGCTTTCCCCATGGCGGTTTGTTCATCTAGGCGTCCTTCTCCGGTAATCACCAAATCTGCATCTAATAAGGCTTTTTCTAAGGCAATGGTTTCTAAAACGATGTCGATGCCTGGTTCTAGTTTTCCTTGTAAAAAGGCTTGGAAAGCAAAACCTAATCCCCCCGCAGCACCAGTTCCCGGGGCCAAAGGATCGGCTTTTGGAAATTGCGCTTGAGCTACTTTTGCAAAGTTCATTAACCAGCCATCTAAATCTGCCACCATGTCTTTCGTGGCACCTTTTTGAGGACCAAAAACCGCACTGCTACCATTGGGACCGCACAAAGGATTGGTCACATCACAGGCAATTTGAAATTCGCATTCTTGTAAAACTTCGGGGACGCGGTCGCAACGAATCTCTTTTAATTCGGCTAAGCCTTGTCCTCCAAGCGCAATCGGCTTTTCGTTAGCGTCCAACAAATCAAAGCCCAATGCTTGCAACATTCCGGCTCCCCCGTCGTTGGTGGCGCTCCCACCGATACCGATAATAAAATGACGGCAACCTTTTTCCACCGCGTCTAAGATTAATTCCCCTACCCCGTACGTTGTGGTAAACAAGGGATTTCGTTGGGCTGGTGGTACTAAGGTCAAACCCGCCGCTTCGGACATTTCAATGACCGCTAATTTTTGATCGGCAATCACTCCATAGGTTGCTTGGACCTTTTCTTCCAAAGGACCTGTCACAGGGATCGTGACTTCTTGGCCGTTCATGCCTTCAATGAGCGCACTCACGGTCCCTTCTCCCCCATCCGCTAAAGGTTTAATGACAACTTCTGTCTGTGGAGCCACCCGGTGGATTCCTGCGGCTACCGCATTCCCGGCCTCCATGGAGGACAGACTGCCCTTAAACGAATCAATACTAATGACGATTTTCATCTACTCACTCCTTCTACATTTCAGCAAACGCTTACTGCGCTATTTACTATAGCAAAAGGGCTTTCAAAATGATATGTTATATAAGACGAGAAAAATAAAAATCATTTTATTGATTTGTTACCTATAACAAAAGGACGGCGAAAAGCGTGTGGAAAATCTAATTGATCATAATTTAGCGGAGCAAATCGTCTATGCGGTGAAAGAAATTTGCGGCTATAACATTAATTTTATCGACAATACCGGCATCGTCTACGCCAGTACCGACCAAGCCCGGGTGGGAAGTTTTCACGAAATCGGCCGTGAAGTTGCTTTGAAAAAGCAAAAAATCGAAGTCTATGTGGACGATAGCTACATCGGTACCAAGAAAGGAATCAATATCCCCATCTTCTATGACGAAGAGGTAGTTTCCATCATTGGGATCAGTGGGGATCCGGAGCGGGTTCGAAAATACGGGTATTTGGCGGAGCGGATTACCAACTTATTGATTCAAGAAAAAAATCTGCAAAAAACCAGTCTGGATGAACGGGAACAAATGCACTTTTTGCTGACCTCTTTGACCCAAGGAAATAATTTAGAGTCAAAAACTATCAAACACATGCTAAAAGAGCACAACCTCGCCCTCCACTCTTCTTTTCGCGTGGTGCTCTTTCACTTGAACTCCCAGGATCCTGATATGAACGTGGCATTTTTCGAACAAGAAATCAAAAACTACTTTGGAAAAGAGACGCTGCCCCTTTTAACTTATAATTACCCTAACGACTATGTGGCCCTCATAAATCCTCAGCTGTTTCAGGAGCTAGGGGCAGCTTTTAAACAGTTTGCGGACATGTACCAAGGAAAAATCCGGTTGGCTGTGGGGAATCGTTGTCTTTTGCTCCAGTGCAATGAATCCTATCGCACCGCTCGTATCGCTTTGGCCACTACGAATTACCAAGAAAACTACTGTGACTTTTCCGATTTGTTGTTAGAGATTCTTTTTGCCAAACTCAGTGATAAGCAAAAAGCCCTCTATCGCAACAAGGTTTTAGGCCACGAGCTAAAACCAGAGGAACTCCATGTCCTCCAAGTGTATTTTCAATGTGATATGTCCTTGCAGAAAACCGCAGAGCGGCTTTACATTCACAAAAACACTTTGCAGTATCAACTGAAAAATATCGAGAAAAAAACCGGCCACGATCCTCGTAAATTCCGAGAAGCAGCCTTGCTGTACTTGGCATTGTCCTTAAATCCGCCCCAAGAATGTCTGGACTAAGGAAATAGGAGCAAATACCAAGACGTCTGCCACCCCACTTTTCTGAGAAAGTGCTACAATAAATACGAAAAGAGGAGATCAATCATGGCATTGACAATTAAACAAACAGAAGATTATCTAACAAGTAAGGTAAGTGGCATCACGGTAATGGATGTCAGTATCGAGTACCCCGATGCAAAAGAAGTCCTCTACATCGAAGGGGAACTGGACTATTATGTCTTAATTAAAGCGGACGAAACGTACCAATTCACAGATGGTCAAAAAAATGTGAAATTAAACAGCAAAGAAAATCCCGACAAACCTTTGTCCGAAGAAGAATTTCTTGAACGAGTTGTTAAGATTATCCTGAGCGAAGAATAAAACCAAAAAAGCTTCCCGGTAATGCAGACTACCTGCACAAACCGGGAAGCTTTTTTATTTAGCTAAGCATTATCTGAATTCGCGCAAGGAACTCCAAGACTGCTCCTTGTCGCTGCTAAAAAAATGGGAGTTGCCGCCTTTACGATACAAACCGTAGACAATACTGCCGTAGATGACTAAAAACCCACCCAGGCCAAGAAAGGCAAAGAACAGCATGCCCCCAAAGGTACTATAAAACAACGTGGGCATGATTACGGAAAAGAGCCCTGCACCAATTCCTAAAACCAACGACCAAGTAAAACTGGTTTGGTAGCGGCGAACTAATTCTTGTTGTGCTGCTCGAGCCTCTGGGGTTAGTCTTCGGTGACGAATCTCTTTAGCGGCTTTGGCGTAGTTCAGACCACCGAAGACAAATAGACAAATTCCGACAATCCCACTCAGCATCAGCAGGAATGCTCCTAGCCCACTCCCGTAATTACTGGTGAAAACCGCAAAAGCTAACGCACAAAACAAGCTGCCGACCCCGGTAGCCATCTTAAAGGCAAAACGGCGAACTTCTTGCCAGTAATCTTGCATTTCCGCTAAGTCCACGGGTTCTCCTTGATTAAAGTAGGTCGCTTGTTCTGTGGCAGTGACCTCAGGATCCACATCTAGTTCTTGCAACAGTTCAGCAATGGAGCCAAACTCACTAATAACCGTCCCAATCGCCTCGTGTTCATTTTTTCCTTCCGCCAGTAACTCTTGGTAGTGATCCTCCATAATGGCGGTCAAGTCTTCTTTGGCTTTTTGGACTGCGGCGGTTTGTGGCAAATTCATAAACAATGTCTCTAAATAATCTCTGATAACTTTCATGTCCTCGTCCCCTTTATCTGTTCGATCCCTTGGGCAGCAAAAAGCTGTCCACGATGTTTTTGGTCTGTTGCCATTCCTGCCATTTTTCGGCTAAATGTCCACGCCCGGCGGTAGTTAATTGGTAGTAGGTCCGCTTTTTCCCATGGGTAACTTCCCCGGGATAAGAGTGCAGATAGCCCTTTTTCTCCAGGCGAGTGAAGGCAGAATACAGCGTGGTTTCTTTAATGAGATACACGTCTTTTGTGCGGCGGCGGATCTCTTTGGAAATCTCATAGCCATAGGAGTCCCCTTCCGCCAACACGGACAAAATCAGCGCATCATTGTAGCCTCTAAGCCCGTCGCTGGAAATCATGCGTTGCCTCCTTTAGTGAATTACTTCATCTGTCGTACTAATTATAAAGCAACTACTACGACAGGTAAAGTAAAAAAGCGAATTTCTTAAAAAAGAAATTCGCTTAAAGATTATTCGTAATCAAAATAGGCGTAACGCTTGGTTTCTTTGATATAGCCAGACTTGCTCCAAGCGCCTTTTTTGCTTTGTTCTGCTTGCTCTTGCACAGTTTCTAAATCACTTTGATAGGTATCGTTACCGGGATTTAAGTAGCGTACAACCCCTAATCCTTCTGCAATCAATTCATTTTGCAGTAAATCATCCCCCACAAAGACATAAGCTAAGTAGCGGTCGTACTTGTCCTTCACATCTCCTTCATCAAAGGCTAAGCTGACATCGCCTTTTGCCAGAGCAGCTTTGGTGAAGTTACTGGCTTCTTTGCCATAAGGTTGCACAGGCATATCTTTTTTGACGCTTTCTGGAGTGTCCACCATTAACAGGCGCAGGCGGTATTCTTTGTTTTCCGAGTAAAAGACGAAAGTGTCCCCGTCCACACTGCGAATATTGTCCACGGCGATTTTTTCAAAACGTGGTGGATTGTCTAGATTCACATCGGCTACCTGAGCGGCTACCGAACTTTTGCTTAATTCCCCTAGTGAAGGAATCGAGCCACTTTCTTTGTTTGAGTTGCTGATTTGACCACTGGGGGCTTGACTATTGGTGGCAGTCTCATTGTTTTTTGAGTCTCCCGTTTGATTGAACAGCTGAAAGGCCGCGACGACCAATAACAGAATCGTTCCTACTATCCCACTAATTTTCTTCTTCACAAAAACCATCCTTTTCATACACATTCGACCCATTATAGGACAGCTGGTATTTTTCGTCAAAAAATACCCCACTCGCAAATCTAGCGAATGGGGTAATGTTTAGTCTTTTGTAGCTAAACCTTGAATGGTCAAATCTTGAATCGTGGCGACGGTAGTATCCTCCGTCAAAGCAGCCTTAAAGGTTACTTGGTCCCCTTCTTTCATGAAGATGGCAAAAGGACTGTTGTTGGAGTTCACGCTGTAAACCGTGCTGTCCTTAGCCAACAAGAAGGAGATCACGGTAGCGTTACTCCCTGGCAAGATCACCACTCGCTCCACGGTGCCGGTTTTTTCCGTCAATTCACTGGCGCCAGAGCTTTGATTATTGCTGCCTTTTGTGGCTAGCTCAATCCGGTAGGCGTCAAGTGCGCTTTGGGCATTTTCCGCATCTACCACGATGTCATTGTCCACGGCATTGATATAGACGTACTCTTTAAAGATCCCTTTTGTATCCATTAACGAAACGATCCACGTAGGTACTCCGTCGATATTGTACAAGACTGGCATTTCTGCCTGCCATTTTTTCTCTGGATAAATCTTAGAAGCGATGGAAATCGCTCCGTCACTATCCATGATCCCCACTTCTGGGTCCCGGTAATAGGTGATTTGTCCCGTCCGCGCATCGATTAAAGAATAGCCCAAGGCAGAGTCTTGATCATCGTCTCCGCTGGTAAAGTCGGTGAAGTAGTTCAACTGACCGTCTTTACTTAACATCGGGGTAATCTGGCCGCTAGCATAAATCCCATTGTCAGTTGGAATCTTCACATCTTTTTTCGCCCCGAAGATAAATTGATTCCACCAACCTTGACTGTAACGACCGAAGAATTCATTCATGCTATTGGCCGCAGCTGAGGTTAATGGCGCATCCACAAAGGCTGGGGCTTTGGCATTGTCATAAAGTTTCACGTCCCCGGTTTGGGCATTTAAAACCGCAGTTTTGAATTCGTCGTAGTGCATCAAGCCGCTGACGCCGTATTCTTTGTACAAAGTTTGGACGTAGTGAGGAATACCCTCTTCGTCGATTTCCAAGTTGATTTTGCCATAAGAAGCATAGCCGGGAAAAGCAGCGTAAATCCGGCGCGCCGCATCTTTCCCAAAATAAGCAGAAGGCGTGTAAATCAAGGGTTCTTTGACGAATTCCGGCTGGGCATTAATGTCTGTGGCGGAAATCTTAAAGTACCCCGGCACTTCTCCTAGTTTCAGCCATTTGAAAAAGCCTGTGTATTCCACCGTAGCCACGTAGACGTATTCCCCGTCAATGGTTTGGGCGGTGATGCCATCCAAGGTAAACATATTGGAATTTGGAATCACGGAGAATTTTTGTAGCATTTTGCGTTTGGCCATATCTGGTGCAATGGCGATCGGTGTTTCCTTTGTAGAGGTCAAAACTTCCGCTTTTTCCTCTGTTTTCAATGGCAATGAATCATACACTTCATCAATGGCCGTGATACTACTAATCTTAGACACCAAGAACAAGAGCACCATTAATGTACAAATGCCCCCGAAAATTTTGCCTACATTGCCTAATTTGCCACCGGTAACGGGTACTGCTTGCTTTCTCGTAGTATTCGGAGCAAAGCGCGCCCGAGCTTTTTCCACCCCTTGGCCTAAGCCTAAAACAAAGGCCGCCAAAAGACAGGCGACAAATGCACCCCACAAGTTGTACCACAAGATGGAAGACAAATTCTTACTTGGCAAAGCGGCGTATAAAAAGCCCCCCAGTAATACCAGTTCCCCAATGGTTAAAAAAATCAAACTCTTTGTGTGTTGGCCTTTGTTTAGCAGCCCTACTAGAATATTTACCAGTAGGATGCCGATGCCAAATAAGGCCGTTACCAAAATAAAATCAACAATCATCCTAATCCCTCTTTCTTCCCTTCATATTCCCCATTATCCGCCCTTTAAAGGGATTTGCATCAGCCTTGGGACGGATTTTTTTCTTTGTCTGGGCTGCTTTATTAAGCCAGTCGCTTAATAAAGTAATAACGGGTAATTCCCACTTTCGGTACGTCCGCTAACTCCGCAAACAAGTCAAAGCCTTGTTTTTCATAAAAGTCTTTTGCCTGATAATTGCGGGTGGTCAACGTGATGTTTTTCAAACCTAATTCTTTAAAGGCTTCTTCCCCGTGAGCCATGAGTTTTGTGCCCCAGTCTTGCCCTCGTAAGGTTTCGTCAATCGCCAAAAGATTGATATGAGCCGTCTCCATGGAGATTTTCGCCAAAAGTCCACCGACGAGCTGATCTTCTTGATACAGACCAAATGCCAGACTGGTAGCTTCCTCTTGGGGAAAGCCGGCTGCTAGTTGTTGTCGATCCAAAATCGCCTCTAAAGTAGGTGCCAGCTCTTTACTCGTAACTTCACGAATTTCCATCGTTTTCCCTCCATTTCCGTAAAAGAAAAGGGCCGAAAAAACGTTCCGGCCCTTTTTTCAACTGTTCGAATTTTAGCGAATCACCGCACCAAGCTTGTCTGTCAAAGCTTTGGTGACTTTATCCATGGCTTTATTGATGGTTTCATCTGTTAAAGTCGCTTCCGGATCCACGAAGGTCAAGCGATAGGCCATGGATTTGTGCCCGGCTTCGATGTTTTGTCCTTGGTACACATCAAACAAAGTCACTGCCGTCAAGTATTTTCCGGCAGAAGCACGAATGGTGTCCACGATTTCTTGGTTGGACAAAGTATCCGCAACGAGTAAAGCGATATCTCGTTTAACCGCCGGGAATTTAGAAACCGGTTGGTAAACCAAAGGCGCTACTTCTGCGTGTAATAAGGCCGCCAAGTTGACTTCAGCCACATAGGTTTCGCCGATGTCGTACGCTTTTGCCACACTTGGGTGAACTTGGCCCACAAAACCGATTTGACGTTCCCCTAAGAAGATGGCTGCGCTGCGGCCAGGGTGCAATTCTTTCATGCCACTCTTTTGGTAAGTGATCTGGTCTAAGACACCTAGTGTTGTGAAGACATTTTCCAGCATCCCTTTAATGGTGAAGAAGTCGGCTTTTTCACCGGTAGTTTGCCAGTCTTTTTGTGTTAGGGAACCAGTCACAGCCAGTGCCAAGTGTTTTTCTTCTTGAGGCAAGTTGTGTTTTGGTTCTTTGTCTTGCAAGAAGACCCGACCGATTTCATAGAACGCCAAGTCTTGGTTCTTACGAGAAAGGTTGTAAGCCACGTCGTCTAACAAACCAGCTACTAAGTTTAAGCGCAATACGGAGCGTTCTTCCGTCATTGGCCAGTCGAGCCGGGTCAATTCACTTTCTTCCCAAGTGAAGCTAGCGGATTTTTCTTCCGTAGACAAAGCATAGCTAATCGCTTCTGTTAAGCCTGAGCCTTCCAAAGTGGAACGGAGTGCTCTGGTTTTTGCTTGGTCAGCAGTTAAGCTGGCTGCTACGGTTTCCCCGCTTGGCAAAGTGGTTGGCAATTTATCGTAGCCGTAAATCCGAGCTACTTCTTCTAATAAATCGGCTGGAATGTGGATATCCCAACGTCTAGGTGGCACACTCACCGTATAGGTCCCTGCTTCTTCCAAATAAGGAAATCCCAATGCTTCGAAGACTTGATCCACGTCAGCTGTTGTTAAAGAAGTGCCTAAAGAGCGGTTAATGTGATCCAAGGTGATGGAGACCACGGCATTTTCCGGATGAACCTCACTGCCTTTTACCGCATCGGCTAAGACTTCCCCACCGGCTAACGCTTGAATCATAGCCGCGGCCACGTCACCGGCTTC
Organism: Enterococcus asini ATCC 700915; assembly: GCF_000407365.1. GTDB lineage: Bacteria > Bacillota > Bacilli > Lactobacillales > Enterococcaceae > Enterococcus_C > Enterococcus_C asini. The sequence goes on along the minus strand of NZ_ASVU01000002.1, from coordinate 440,453 downwards.
TCCCACAGTGGCTTGGTTAATGCCTTTTTCAAAGCGGGCAGAAGATTCGCTGCGCAAATTGAACTGACGAGAGGTTTTGCGAATGGATAAGCCGTCGAACAAAGCGGCTTCCAAAGCCACGGTGGTCGTGGTTTCGGTGATTTCCGAATCCAAGCCCCCCATAGTACCGGCTAGTGCCACTGGCTGTGTGCCGTTTGTAATCACGATATTTTCTGGGGTTAACTTGCGTGTTTCCCCATCTAAAGTGACTAACTCTTCCCCAGCATTTGCCCGGCGTACAAGGATTTCTTGACTGCCTAATTTATCATAGTCAAACGCGTGTAAAGGTTGTCCGAACAAGAGCAAGATGTAGTTGGTTACATCCACCACGTTGTTAATCGGACGAATGCCTTCATTCATCAAGCGGTTTTGCAACCATTGCGGACTTGGGGCGATTTTGACATTTTCGATAATGCGAATTTGATACGACGGTGCATCTTGTTTGTCCGCCACGGTTACTTTAAGTTTATCAGCAGCTGGTCGTGGAACTTCCACTAAAGTCGTTTCAGGGAAGTGAGGTTTTTGGTTGTAAATCGCTCCGACTTCGTAAGCCACTCCCCGCATGGACAAAGCATCCGCCCGGTTTGGCGTAATGGACAATTCGATAATGGCATCATCCATATCCAAATACTTGAAGACTTCTTCTCCCGGAACAGCATCTTCAGGCAAGTATTGGATGCCTTCTGAGTATTCTTTCGGAATCACGCTATCGCTATAGCCGATTTCTTGCAAGGAGCAGATCATACCATTGGAGACTTGGCCTCGCATTTTGCCTTTTTTGATCTTCACATTGCCGGCGATTCGACTGCCTGGCAAAGCCACGATGACTTTGATGCCCGCTTTAACGTTTGGTGCCCCGCAGACGATTTGGGACAATTCTGCTTCCCCGATGTTCACTTGGCAAATAGACAAGTGGTCGCTGTCTGGATGAGGGACGCATTCCACGACTTCCCCTACGACGATTTTCTTCAAACCTTCTGCAGGATACGTGATGCCTTCCACTTCAATTCCCGTAACGGACATTTTATCTCCCAACTCTTTGGCACTGATTTGGGATAAGTCCAAGTATTCTTGCAACCATTTATATGAAACTAGCATGTTTGTTCCCCCTTGAACTGACTTAAGAAACGTAAGTCATTTTGATAGAAATTCCGGATGTCATTGACCCCATAGCGCAACATTGCTACCCGGTCAGGTCCTAAGCCAAAAGCAAAGCCGGAGTACACTTCAGGGTCGATGCCACTCATTTCCAGAACTGCTGGATGCACCATGCCGGCGCCTAAAATTTCGATCCACCCTGTGTGTTTGCAGACATTACAGCCGGCACCACCACATTTGAAGCAGCTTACATCGACTTCCACGGAAGGTTCGGTGAATGGGAAGTAACTTGGACGTAAGCGAATCTTCCGATCGGCCCCAAACATTTTTTGCATGACTACTTCTAAAGTCCCTTTTAAATCGGCCATGGTGATGTTTTTGTCGATGACCAAGCCTTCGATTTGATGGAATTGATGGCTGTGGGTCGCATCATCTGTATCCCGCCGGAAAACTTTCCCAGGAGAAATCATCCGCAAAGCGCCTTTGGAAAAGTCATGTTTTTCCATCACTCGGGCTTGCACCGGGGATGTATGGGTCCGGATCAGAGTTTCTTCTGAGATGTAGAACGTATCTTGCATATCCCGAGCCGGATGGTCTTTCGGCAAGTTCATCCGTTCGAAATTGTAGTGATCAGATTCTACTTCGTTGCCTTCAATCACTTGGTAGCCCATGCCTAAGAAGATGTCTTCAATCTCTTCCATGATTTGGGTCAAAACGTGCCGAGTCCCTTGTGGAAGTTGTTTTCCTGGTAACGTCACGTCAATGGCTTCTGCTGCCAGGGCCGCTTCTAAGGCCGCTGCTTCCAAAGCTTGATTTTTTGCTTCAATGGCTTGGGTTAGCTCGTCTCTGATTTCATTGGCAAAAGCTCCAACTAATGGTCGTTCTTCTGGGGACAAGTCCTTCATGCCTCGGAGCACTTCTGTAATCGGGCCTTTTTTCCCTAAAGTTTCCACGCGGATTTGATTCACCGCTTTGAGATCACTGGCATCTTCAATCTTTGCCAAAGTTGCCAGCTTCAGTGTTTCTAGTTTGTCTTGTAAAGACATCTGTTTCACTCCTTTTTGATTATGGCGGGGTAAGAATACAAAAAAACGCGCCGAATCGCCCTTAAAGGAACGATTCAACGCGTTACCATCCTAATTCGTGAGTTTACACCACGCACTTGTTTTCCATAACGATGGCAGATACCACCGGCTTGGCACAATACCAAGCAAGCTCGGGAAGTGAACTTCATTTTTCGACACCAGAACCTGCTTTCAGTCTCGGACAGGTCTCCCTTTCCTGGGTCAGCCAAACTACTCTTTTCCGTCAATGCTCATTGTTTATACGATTGAACCTAGTTTACAGAAATTTTAGCAGAAAATCAACTGCATTCCTCTGCCGTAATCCATTTTTCGCTCCATTTTTTGATTTCGGACAAGGTTTTTTCCAAATCAACACCCTTTTCCGTCAAGCAATAGAGGTTTTCATCCTTCGCCAAAATACCTTCTGCCGTCAATTCTTTGATCCGCTCTACCAAGACCCGGTCGCTAACTTCCGGTATTTTCTTGGCTAAATCCACAAAGCGTTGGGGTCCATCCTCCACGAAGACGTCGATAATCAAGCCGTTCCACTTTTTCCCTAAAAAGGAGAAAGTCTTCTCGAACTTAGGACAGAGCGCAAAATCTTGCACTTTTACACTTTCCATACCTATCACCTCAAGGGCATTATAGCACAATGCTTATTTATTGTAAGTCTATCGGCTCATGTTTTGACTTTTTACAAAGAAAGCACTCGTCGCTCCGTCAACCAGACCAAGTACACTTCCGTGACGGGTTTGTTTAAGGCTTCTTCTAAAGCTTGTTTGTATAATGTCAGCTGGCCTTGATAGCGTTCTAGCATCTTATTATCCTCACCATGAGGCACATAGTCCGTCTTGAAATCGTAAAGAATAATGTGGTCGGACAATTCCAAATAACCGTCGATAATCCCGTGAATCAACAGCTCATCCCCGGTTTCATCGTAGTCCTTAAAAATACTTTGAGCTTCTTTGAGCATGGCGAAAGGTTGTTCCCGACGCAAATGTCCGGCGTGCTCTTGGAACAAACGGCCTAATTCACTGGTTAAGAACCAATGAATTCCTTCATAGTCCACTTTTTGCGCTAGTTCCTCACTTAAGACGCCTTTTGCCACTAAAGTCTTCCCAAAAGCGGTTAACGCTTCTAAGGTGGCGGTTTGTTTCATGGGCCACAATTGCAAAAGCTGGTGGGTCGCCGAGCCGATTTCGCGACCGCTAATGGCCGCTTCTTCCCAAAACCGTGGCCGGGCTAATTCACTCTCCGTGAAACGGTAGCGGGTTTGGGCTTGTTCTTGGGCACTACGCCACTCTAACTGATTGTCCTCACTGTTATCTGGATCATCAAATAGCCGCTTGATTTCCGAGACGGACTGGTAACCGGTAGTTAAGGTAGCTTTGGGATGAGGATAAACATAATCCAACTGCTTTTTGACTTCTTGAAATTCCGCTTCTTGCTCTAAGACCACTTGCCGCTGTTGGACTGTTTCTGTCGGTTCAGGTGCTAGCTGTTCTTTTAAAAGGGTCACTTGATTGGCCAAGTCTTTTTCTTGGTAGAAGTGAATTTCAAAATTCGCGCCGTCATTGACCGTATAACTACGATCTGTCGCATCCGGAAAATATTGGGCCATTTTCGGATGACGCCACAAGGTCCGCCCAACCCAGTTCATCAAGACCCCGCTGGCTTGCATGCGCAAAGTGGGATTCAAGACGAGTTCTGTTTGGTTACTTGCCGCTTGCCATTTCTTTTGGGCATCTTCTTGATTTTTATAGGAACCCACTAAATAAAGCTTTTGCTCTGCCCGGGTCAAGGCCACGTAGAGCTTGCGCATTTCCTCGGAAAAGGCTTTTTGGCGGCGAATCTGCAAAATCGCTTGATAAGGCAAGGTTTCGTATTCCACTTGTTGTTCTTGATCCACGTATTTAATGCCGGCTCCAAGATTTTCCTCAAAGAGATAACGGGGGCGGAAGTCTTGCTGGCTCATATCCCGGGACATATCCAAGACAAAAACTAGAGGGAATTCTAATCCCTTACTGCCGTGAATGGTCATGACCCGCACGGCATTTTCCACAGGAGCAGACAAAGGCATAGCCAAGTCCACTTGTTTTTCCTGCATTTTTTCCACCATGCGGATGAATTTGTAAAGCCCTCGAAAGCTGGAATTCTCATAGGTTTGAGCCCGGTCCACCAAGGCTAAGAGATTGGCATAACGTTGGCGCCCCATGGCTTGTCCCAAACAGTAATCCAAATAACCGGTGTCGTCATACAGACGCCAAATTAATTCCGTCAGACTACGATTTTTGGAGAAGTCCCGCCAAAGATCCAACTGTTCCAAGAACGTGATGACTTTTTCTTGCAGTTCCGCTTCCCCGGTTTGACTGTAAGCCAACAAGGCTTCAAAAAAGCTACCTTCTTTGTTTTGGCTGCGAATCATGGCCAACTCCGGCTCGGTTAAGCCCACCATAGGCGAACGCAAAACGCTGGCTAGAGGGATGTCGTTGTCCGGATTGTCGATAATCGTCAATAGGGCAATCATGGTTTGGATTTCCGTGGTTTGGAAGTAGTTCTCCCCGTCGCTGATTTCTAAAGGAATCTGCAAGGTTTGAAAGCTTTCGATAATGGCATCGTTGTTCTTTTTCGTAGGAGTTAACAATACGATGTCGCGATAAGTCACCGGTCGTTGACGTTTTTCCTTTTTATCGTAAATCAAGAATCCTGCTTGCACCAATTGGGCAATTTTGGTGGCTACCATTAGGAGTTCCCCTTGGGTTTTGTTTTCTACCAAGCCGACTTCTTCTGCACAATCTGTTTCATAAAGCAAAAGTTCCGTATCGAATCCTTCAACCTCAGGAAAGGCCGGAAAGGCGGGAATCAAGGCTGCCGCTTCGTCGTAAGGAATCTGCCCCACTGCTTGGTCCATAAGTTGTTTAAAGACCAAGTTTGTAAAGTCCAAGACCTCGTGGCGGGAACGGAAATTTTCCGCTAAGACGATTCGCCGGCCGCCATTTTCTTCTGCAAAAGCCAGATACTTGTCGATAAACAATGTCGGGTCCGCCAAACGAAAGGCGTAAATCGACTGCTTCACATCCCCTACCATAAAGAGATTCCCCGGCTGGTCTTCTTCTGGAGAGACTTGGCGCACGTAGTACAAAATGGCTTCTTGCAGGCGGTTCACGTCTTGGTACTCATCCACCATGACCTCCACAAAGCGCTGGCGGTAATAGGTCGCTGCTACTTGCTGAGTATCGTCCCCTTGCAAAATTGCCAAAGTAAAGTGTTCCAAATCGTTAAAGTCCAGTAAGCCTTTTTCCAATTTTCGTTGGCGATAGGCCGCTAAAAACTGACCCGTTAATTCCGACAGGCACTCGACTAATGGCGCTGCTTGCTCCATGAGCTCCAACGCTTTTTCCGGAGCATAAGGCATGACTTCTCTCAGGCTTAAAATCAATTCCCGCCCGGACTTGCGTAGTGCTAAAAGCTCTTGGGAAGCTTCTTTGTTTTCATTGCGCTTTGGCATTAGACGAGCAGACAAATCCAGACTGCTTAACTGTAAGTAAAAGGCTGCTACGTCATCTGCTTCAAGCGCTTGTTTCAGGCGCTTGGCTTGGTTGATTTCTGGTTCCAGTTTTTCTAGATAGTTGTGGAAATCGGCAGTTTGTTCTGCTTGCTCCCACGCTTGCCGATAGTCGCTTAAGCCTAATGCCAAAGTCGCCGCCAGCTGAGGTTTCAGCTGGTTTTGATACAAAGGATTTGAAGCTAAGTCGGTGGTACTTTGATAATTCACCACTAGGTCTTGCAACCACTGACTAGGATTGGGACTGGCCACGGCAAATAAATACAATCGCATGACTAAATCCGTTAAGCCTTCATCGGACCGATCATTGGAGAAATTCTCCACTAACTGATAAAACAAAGGATCCCCAGAAGCGTACCACTCTTCCCGCAGTGCTTCCCAGACCTCTTCTTTTAAGAGCAGGGTTTCTGTTTCATCTGTGAGCATGCGAAACACCGGGTCGATGCCGATTAAATAGTAATACCGGCGAATCACCGTTAAGCAAAAGGCATGTAAAGTGGAAATATTGGCACTAGGTAAAAGAGTCAACTGCCGTGCGTAATGGGCCTGTTTTTGTGGGTCACTTTCTTTGGCCAATGCATCTTGAATGGCGCTTTGAATGCGTTCTTTCATCTCTCGTGCCGCCGCTTCCGTAAAGGTCACGATTAACAGGCTATCGATATCCGTGCCGGCTTTGAGTTTTTCAATCACCCGGCGCACTAAGACCGTGGTCTTCCCGGAACCGGCCGAAGCGGAAATCAATAAATTGTCGCCCCCGTCAAAGACCGACTGCCACTGTTTGTCGGTGAATTGTTCCGTGTCTGGTTTTAAGGGAATTGGCTGAGTGTGATTTTCCTTACTCATCTTTTAACGCCTCCTCCATTTCTTTTAAGAGATTTTCCTTGTCTTGGGCCCGTAAGCGATGGTAGTCATTTTCCTGAAGCATTACATCAAAGGTACACAGACTGCGGAAAGGACAGAAACTGCAAGCTCGCTTGCCACTAGGACTTAAATAGGGGTTCAAAGCGATTTCCCCGGTAACGATAGTGTCTGCGACTTGTTGCATCTTCAAGCGATTGTAGTCTTGCATCAGGTGAATTTCATCTTCACTGTAAAAGTTTTTATTTTGGGCCACGGGCTTAACGATTCCCTTGGCATCTTTGGTGATGGGGTAAAGCTGGGAAGCTTCTTTTTCCTGCAAAGTGGTGTCTAGGGCCGGATACAATTGGCCATTCTTTGCGTAGAATCCTTTGAGTTTGTACTTATCCAAAGGCCGCTGTTTGAGCCAGTCTTCTGGATTTTGAATCGGGTCGTGAATCCGCAAGTAATAAGCCCCCGCGGGATGAGCCTCTTTAGTGCCGATTAATTTATCCGCATCTCGCAAAGCCACATCCAAATAAGTCAGTAATTGCATCGCCAAACCATAGTAAGCTTCCATCAGATTAAACTGCTTGTCCCCGGACTTATAGTCCACTACTGCAAGCCAGGCTTCGTCGGCGAGCTCTAAGGCATCCACCCGGTCGATTTTCCCCCGCACGTGGAGCTTGCCGCCATTTTTCATCGGTAACTCTAAACCGGGAATCCCCTCTTTACCGGCGATTTGCCCGAAAAGTACTTCCGTTTGCACAGGACGCATCTTGGTCCGCTTGCCTTGTTCTTGCAAAGTCCAAGTCATCTTCTTAATGGTCTTTTCTAAACGGTAGCGCAAGTACTCCATACGGGCGGAACTTTGCAACACTTGGTATTGAGGCTCCGTAAAGAGTGCTTGCAAGAGTTCTTCAATGACACTTTGGCGTCTCTCCTCTGAAAGAGCGGTAAAATCTTGGCCTAAAGCTGAAACAGCTTTTAAGAAACGATTCAAGGAGTCATGAAACAAACTCCCGGTCATTAACGTATCCATGCCGTATAATTCTCGCTCTTTTAAGCGTAAACCATAGGCGGCGAAATACCGATACTCACACTCGTAGAAGCTCTCCAAGCGGGATACCGAGGCATAAATGTCTTGGCCGTAAACCTCTTGGGCTAGGCTTGGATCCATTGCCAGGGGTAAGTTTTGGTGGCTGCGACCGGCAAAAGCCCTTTTGGCGATTTCTGCCACGGGACTTTCCTGTAACGCCTGTTCCACCCGTTGCCACACATGGGGAATCAAAAGCTTTTCTTGCTCGCACTGGCGGTACAAATTATTTAATTGACCAATCGCACTACGGTAACTCGCCAAGTACTGCCCCGCATGTCCCTCCGGTGTCAAAAGCCCCCGGTCTTCTAAAGGAAGCTTGAGCCAAGTTTGGAAGCGGCGCAAATAAGGAGAAATCTGGATGTTTTGCTGGGTATCGTAATTCGCGGCGTAGCTTAAGTACAACTGCTCCGTGGCGGATAAAAACAATTTGTACGCAATCAATGGGGAGCGGGCATTTTGCTCCCCAGTACCTTCTTTGATAAATTTTTCTTCTGGTAAAACTTGATTTAACCGGCTTCGTTCTTCATCGGTTAACAGACTAGGATTTCCCGGTGCTTGCGGGAAATTGGTCTCGTTTAAGCCAATGGCAAAGGTCACTTTACACTGGCGAGGACGACTTAGAGTCAGCTGATTAATCTGAATCTGGTCAATCGTGGCGGGAATTTTTCCGTAAGCAGTATTTTCCAACCCAGCACTAAAGACTTCCTGGAACAATTCAAAGTCGAATGCTTCTTCGCCATAGATGTCCACGTACTCATCCATTAAGGCCATTAGGGAACTCCAAGTCTGCTCGTGATTCCGGGCATTTTCCAATTGCCCCATTTTTACTGCCTCGTCTCGCCAGTAAAGCAAGTTATCCGCTACCCCAGCATCTAATAAAAACTGATAAAGCAACACACAAGCAGCCCGACCGGTTTTCGCCTTAGTTAACTCCGTGATAAAAGTGCCCACTTGATCTCGGAATGCCCGGCGCAAGCGATTGGACCGTTCGGGTAATTGCCCTGTTTCCAGTTGTAGGGCATTTTCAAAATCAAAGCGCATCACCGGCCAGTCTTGTTCGGCCAACCAATAATACCCTTGAAAATTTTGCTTCAAAGCGAGATTTTCCGTCAAATCTACATCCCGGCGGAATTGGTTTAAAGCTTGCTGACGTTGTCCGGCGGCCGCCTCCAAGTAACTTTTAGGCAAGAACAGCTCGCTTTTCAATAATTGTAAGATGTCTTCTAAGCGATAGTGATAGCGCGGCAGATCCAAAAGCGTCCGCAGAAATTCCACCAGTGGATGCTGATCCATAGTGGCTTTTTGGTCGATATAAAAAGGTAATTCCGCTTGCTGGAATAAATGAGGAATCAACTCCCCATAAGTTTCCAAATCATTCGTCACCACTTGGATGTCTTTTAAGCGCAATTTGGGATCATGGCTAAGCAGTCGCTTGATTTCTGCGGTAATTTGGCGAATTTCTTCTTCTGGAGTGACCGCCTTCCACAGATGAACCCAATCTTGCAAGGAGAGTTGCGGCCGGTATTGTCCTTGGTTTTGGGTCAGACGCCAAAAGCGCTCTAGTTCCACTAAATGAGGATACTCCGTGCAGTCTTTGGCAGCAGGTAAAACGGCGATGGTAGTATTAGCCTGTTGGGCTGCTTGGGTTAATTGGTAAAAGATTTTCCCCGTGGCATGGAACAAGTCCAAAGATGAGGGTGGCGCCGTGGTATACTGCCGATCCAGTAACAAAGTCATGGTCAAGTCGGCTTTACTTAAAAGCACCTGTAACAACTGAACTTCTTGGGCATAGAGCTCTTCAAAACCATAGGCGATAAACAAAGTTTCCGATAAATCCGGTGGCGCCACCAAGTCTTGAGCCAAATTCCCTTGTAAAAAGTTCACTAAAACAGCCAAAGGATCTTCCACTTGCAAATCTCGGTCATTTAAAGCTTTTTGATAAGCGGTTAAAATTTTGGCGACTTCAGCAAGTTTGGCTTGTTCATCTTGCCATTTGGCCGTTTCGGGCCCTGTGAGAGTAGTGAAGTCCTGATTGGCAAGTAAGTCTGCCGGGGCCAGATTCCCCCCAGTGAGTTCTTGGTAAAAGTCCAACAACTGGCGTACGAAGCCAGCTTTTTGAATCTCGCTTTTAAAAACCACCAAGTCCTCTGCTAATTCCCCTAACACTTGGCGCAAAATCATGAGGCTCCCGGTCTCGCTAATGGTGTTTTCAGTTAATTGGCCGGTTTGTTGTAAAAAGTACCAAGCCAAGCGATAAAAACTGAAAACTTGGATATCAATGGTGCTAAAGCCCGGCGTTTGCTGCCGTTGTTTCAAGCCTTGCAATAGTTCTTGTTCTTGCACGAATTTATTGTAATTGGGCACCAAAAAAAAGACCTTTCCCTGGGGATGAGCCTGTTTGAATGCCACTGCTTCATCCACAGCGGAAGCCTGTAAATCACAGTTTCCGTGACCCAATAGAAATCGTAAACTCATAAGACGCCCTCCTAATTTCCTAATGGTTTCTTTAGTATAACAAAATTTCCAAGCAAAGTCCGAAGACAACAAAAACTCTAAAAAGACACCAAAGTCTTTTTAGAGTTTTTATCAATGATTAATGAGTCCAATGTCTTCTGGGGGCCAGAAAATCAGCTTTACATCTCCGGCAACCGTGGCTTCCTCGATAAAGCCAATGGACCGGGAATCCTTGGAAATCCGCCGATTGTCCCCCATAACGAGAATTTTACCTTGGGGAATTTTCCCAAAGCTAAAGCTGGTTTTGTGTCCTGGTCCTAAGGTCAGTGGCAAGCCGTCCGTAAGTGCTTCTTTGTACTCTTTAAGATACGGTTCCTCAATCGCTTGACCATCCACGTAAAGGACGTCTTCTTGATACTCCACAACCTCACCGGGTAAACCGATGACCCGCTTGATATAGTTTTTCCCTGGCTCATCTGGCGCAGGAAAAGTCACGATATCAAAGCGCTCTACTTGGAAGTTTAACAGCGCAATCACCCGCTCATCATCGTGTAAAGTGGGATCCATGGAATCTCCTTTGACGATTACCGGGGTGAAAACGAATTGCCGCAATAGCCATAAGACGACAAAAATTCCTAGTAAAGCTAGGAGTGTTTTAAGCCATTCTTTTTTCATACCAAGCCCTTCCCTTCTTGGTTAGCCTTTGTGCAATTACTTACAATAAGTGTACCATTTAGGAAAGATTGGGTAAAATAAAACGAGTTATTTGCAGAATTTTGACAAAAGACTTTTAACAGTCTTAGAGAACAAGCCTATTCTTCTCCGACGATAACTTCTATTGGAGTACCCTCTTGCAGTCGTTCCGCCAAAAACACCACGATTTCTTGTACCGGAGCATCAAAGACTAATAAAGGCCCCCGCATTCCTTTGCGAAAGAAGTTCAATTTGGTCTTTTTTCCATTAGCCAAAAGAACTACCCGGTTGACCTCTTCGTAAGGAACCCCTTTTAAATCCATGGCATTAGTGACAATGCGCTCTTTGGCCAGACCTTTGGAGTCTAAGAAAAAGCTAAAGATCAGCAAGGCTCCGAGCCAGCCGCGAATCTGATCATTGAGACTAGTTGCTTCGTGGGTGGCCAAAAACAAGGCACCAATGGCAAACAAAGGCACTGCCACATTGATCGTGGAGCGGCGTTTTGAGACGAACACCAACTCGCGTCGAACCAGAATCAAATAACCGTATAAGACAATCACTAGAAGGAGCAACAATCCGTTAAAGACATTCATCTTGTTTCTCCTTTCTTTGGAAAATACACTTCTCTTCAAAGATACTGTAAAATCTACTATTTGACAACTGCGGGGCGTTTTCTAGAGGATGTCGCTTTTCCTGAAAGGGGGTAATCGGCTACAATAGAAGCAAGAGAGATGGGAGGAATCATCATGGAATGGTTAGAAAAAATTCGCAGCAAGTTTATTTTAAGTGGCTTGCTTTTAATCGCAATCGGAGTCCTAGTGGTCTGGAAACCTGGCATGGTTTTTAACGGCATCGTTTATTTGGTTGCCGCCTACTTTGCTTTTATGGGACTGTTGAACCTCTACACGGTTTTACGGGAAAAGCCCCGGGATGCCAGTGCTTATGCTAGTGGGGTACTGCTTCTACTCGTGGCCTTGGGTGTGATCGTCTTAGCCAAGACCATTGTCTCCATCATCCCCTTCTTCTTAGGTTTGATGGTGCTTTTAGCAGGGATTCGGCAATTGCGCCAAGAACTAGCCTTAAACAAAGTCAATCAAGGGCGGCTTTCTTGGCTAATCTTCGGCTTGCTTCTGTGTATTGCCGGGGTCGTGCTGATGTTTAATCCCTTCCGCAGCGTGCTTTTGTTGTTCCAATTCTTTGGGGGGATTTTGATCGTTTACGGGATTTCCCAGTTGATCAACAGCAAAGACTTGTAAACGTCTTTTTCGTCTCGATGAATCTTAAGGAAAAATCAAACAGGGTTTTGATTGTGCTTTGGTCACAGATTGGCTATAATCTGGGTAATATACTAGAAGAAAGCTGGGAGCCAAATGCCAGAACTCAATCCCCAAGACGTGCCGGTCATCCTGATTCGCGATGCCCAGGGCAATACAATCGAAAAAATCTCCATGCGGGAATGGCGCAAACGCAAAGCCATCCAACAAGACGAGAGCTTCGAAATCAAGCTCTATCGCCAAGCTTTGACTTACTATGGGGATCAGGATTTTGACAAAGCCGAGGACTTGTTCTTATATCTTTGCGAGATCAATGACTATGGTGATTACAGCTACATCGAGCGCTTAGCCAATTTGTACCGGGGGCAAAATCGTCCGGACAAAGAACGAGGCCTGCTTTTAATCGCCTATCGCAAATTACGGGAAGATCCCGTAGCCCAGCGTATTGACAAACGTTTGGCCGGTCTCGATGCTGCTTTCTTGCCAAAACGAGGTACCTTGTATCAAGAATAAAACAAACCCGTTCCACTCTAACTACGAGTGGGACGGGTTTTCTTTTGTATTTAGCGTACCATTAAAGGCACTAGGAATGGATAACTAGTAAAGAAGTCTAATAGTGAGCGGCGACGATTGTCGGAGTCTACAAAAAGACTGGTCACTCCTTCTGCCATCTCGCTGATAGTAAGCTTTTGCTCTTGGTCTAATAAGACTTGGTAACGATCCTCAGGCAAGGTCTCAAAGTCAAATTCGGGATTTTCCATGGCTTTAATGAAAATATCATCCAAAACACTTGCTTCCAATGGAAATTCGGAATCTAGGCGCACTTGTAGCGGGTGAGCATTGTCCAATAGGCTTGGGGTAATGGTGAAGCCTAATTCCCGGAAATGAGTCAAAAGCTGATTTAGATCATAGTTGATTAAAGACAACTGATTTGTGGAAAAGACGTGTTCCACATGCCATTGCCGAACCAGTTCCAAGACTTGATTGTCCTCTACTTCCACTACCATTTCCCCTGGTTTTACCGTCATTAAGTTCATAAATGCGGTAGTAAACCGGCTGTCGATTGGGGTCATTTGGAAATTTAACGCCAAGTTTTGCGTCTCCGTGAGCTGGTATTGGATCAAGAAATGCTTGCTCTGCCAGACATCGTAGCGACTTCCTTGAGTCAATCCCACCGTGTGGAGTGGTTTTAACAATTCATAAGAGAAGTACTCCAACAAGGTCTTCTTCGCAATCGGTGAAATCGGCTCATTCGGCAAAATCAATTCTTGATAATACTGCAATAATTGACCGAAATCGGCTTCCATTAAGGCTTTACGCAGTTTTAAATCGGCTAATTCCCGTTCTGCCGTGGCGATTAATTGTTCGATTTCTTGATGGTCGGCTTCTTTGCTTTGATAATAGCGTTCCATTTCACTGCTTCGGGGAATTTCGGTAGGGATTTTTTCTTGAGTAGACGCTACTTCTGTGACATCTGCCTCCAAATCAAGGGTGTCCAATTCATCCTCGGCTGTTGCTTCCGTCCCATCGGCATTTTCCACATTTGAGACTTCCTCAGAGGGTTCTACCACTTCCGTAGCTTCTTCTGTTGCTGCTGCAGTAGTTTCTTCAGATAGGTGATCTGCTGGAAGGATTTCCTCGGTTACTTCCTGTGGCGTGGGAGCTTGCGTCGTGTTTTCGGGCACGATGACTTCTTTTGTGTTGATTTTTGTTTCCTTGCGTTCATTTTCGTTATTCATCGTCCCTCACCTCCCTTGTTTGTCCCGTATAGTTGGCCAAAAATTCGTCGATTTGCTCGGTCATTTCCGTCAAACCACCGAAATATTTGGTAATCAGCCGGCGTTCTTTTTCTACCAAAGCTCTAGCTAAGCGAATTTGCTTCATCTGCGCTTCGTAAGTCGCCCGCTTTTGGGCCACAAACTGACGATTGTCCACGTATTGTTGCCATTCCGCTTGCTTGGCTTCTAGCTCTCCTCGGCGTTTCAATAAGGGTTCTAATTCTTCCTCGACTTTGCCCCGATTAAAGAAGCCCTTGGTATTTTCAATGGCCGCTTCTTGATTTTTCAGTTCTTTTAGCTCGGCATTGACTTTTTCCAGTTGCGACTTCGCCGAGATCCCTTTTGCTTCTAATTCATTTAATTCGGCTTCTAGAGCGTTGATTTCTTCATTGCGCATCTTGCCATCCGCCCGAGGCATGAAACGTTGCCATTCACTGTCGATTTTGGGAATGATGAAAATCTCTGGGATACTGGCGTCGATACCGATCATCGGTCGCTCCCGGTAATACTCGCTAATCGTGTAATAATTCATCGTCTCCGAAATCTTTTCCTTATGCACCATAAATGGAAACCGGGCGGTAAAATTATCGTGAATCTTTTGGGTCAAGAGACGATCGATTTCATGGTTTTGATTCGAGGTCCGTTTTAATTCTTCATGCAGACGACCATTGTAGATCCGGTAAATATCCGGAATCGACTCCGACTTAATGGCGCCTTCAAACGCCTGGAGATCTTGTAACATTTGACCGATATTAGCGGAAGCGACTTTTTTGATCTCATCGAAGCTAGAGGCTTCTTCTGTCACTTCGGATTGTTGGTCAATGGTTTCTTCTGTCAATGGTTTCCCCTCCTTTGCTATCTCTCTCATTTTAGCATTAAACCTAGTAACTAAGCCAATAGAAGCCCTATTTCCTAAGAAAATAAGAAGAGGCCGAGACGTACCCTCGACCCCTTCATTGATTTTTGGTGACTAGCGTTATTTTGAAACTATTTCGTCAACCAAGGACCCACGGCAGCGAGTGCTTCAGGAATACCTGCTGGGTTTTTCCCACCGGCTTGGGCCATGTCTTTACGGCCACCACCGCCACCGCCAACCATTGGGGCAATGGTTTTGATCAAGTCCCCAGCAGCAAATCCAGCTGCCAAAGCTTTGTCATTCATCGCAGCCAACAAGTTGACTTTGCCTTCATTGGTTGTCGCCAAGACCAATACATCAGAAAGGTCTTTTTGTTTCCATTGATCGGCTAATTGGCGCAATTGATTCATGTCTTTTACTTGAATTTGAGCGGCGATGAAGCGTAAGTCGCCAGCGTTTTCCACGTTATTGAAGACATCCCCGGCTTGTTGGTTTGCCAGTTTGCTTGCCAAAGCTTCGTTGTCTTTTTGCAATTGTCGTAGTTGTTGTTGCAATTGTTCCGTTTTCGATACTACTTCTTTGATTTGTGGTGATTTCACGATTTGTGCGATTTCTTTTAATTGGGTTTCTTCCCCAAAAAGCAATTCGTATGCTTCCTTGCTAGTTACGGCTTCGATTCGGCGCACACCGGCTCCGATTCCAGACTCGGAAACAATCTTGAAGATGCCGATGTCTTCGGTATTCTTCACGTGCACCCCACCACACAATTCGATGGACCAATCGCCTACGTTGACCACTCGGACATCGTGACCGTATTTTTCCCCAAAGAGTGCCATGGCACCCATTTGTTTCGCTGTGTCAATGTCGGTTTCAATCGTTACTACAGGGATTGCTTCCCAGATTTTTTCGTTGACGATGGCTTCCATTTGCACCAATTCTTCCGCTGTCACTTGCCCAAAATGACTGAAGTCAAAACGCAAGTGTCCAGGTGCGACCAAAGAACCGGCTTGATTAGCATGGCTGCCTAAAACTTCTTTCAAAGCTTTGTGCAACAAGTGCGTCGCCGTATGATTTTTGATAATCTTGTTGCGACGAGCACTATCGATCGCTAAGTGATAGTTGGTACCTTCTTTGATTTCCCCCACCACATCTACTTGGTGTAAGAATTGGCCATTTGGTGCTTTTTGTACATCGTTGACTTGAGCGACCAGATTGCCAGCTTCGTCCCGAATTTCACCGGTATCGGCTACTTGCCCCCCCATTTCTGCATAAAATGGTGTTTCGGAAAAGATTAATTGAGCTGCGCCTTCGCTGATTTGGCTAACTAATTTGTCATGGGAAATAATTACCAAGCATTCGCTATCGGCAACTTCTTTTTCATAGCCCACGAATTTGCTGTCCACTTTAATGTCCGTTAACAAAGCGGATTGCACACCCATGGAAGTTTCCGTACTCCGAGCGTTACGAGCCCGAGTCCGTTGTGCTTCCATTTCTTGCTCGAAACCAGCATGATCGACTTTCAAACCTTCATCTTCCGCGACTTCTTCCGTTAATTCCACTGGGAAGCCATAGGTGTCGTACAATTTGAAAATGTCGCTACCGGCAAGGGTATCTCCATGTTCTTTTTTGACTTTTTCCAACAATTCGGTTAAGATTTCCAACCCTTCATTGATGGTTTCGTGGAAGCGTTCCTCTTCGTTTTTCACGACTTTTTCGATAAAGTCTTGTTGTTCCAAGATTTCTGGGTAGTAGCTTTCCATAATGTGGCCCACTGTTGGCACCAATTTGTACAAGAAGGCTTCGTCAATGCCTAGTTTCTTGCCGTGCATAACTGCCCGACGCAACAGACGACGCAAGACATAGCCCCGGCCTTCATTAGATGGCAATGCCCCGTCACCGATCGCAAAGGACAACGCCCGAATGTGATCGGCAATCACTTTAAAGGAGATGTCCGTTTGTGCATTATCCCCGTATTGAAAGTGCCCACTTAAGTCTTCTACTTGCTTGATGATTGGCAAGAATAAGTCCGTTTCAAAGTTGGTTGGGGCATTTTGTACGATGGAAACCATCCGTTCCAAGCCCATGCCCGTATCAATGTTTTTATGGGGTAGTGGTTCGTAAGTGCCGTCTGGTTTGTGGTTAAACTCGGAGAAGACCAAGTTCCAGATTTCCAAATAGCGTTCGTTTTCACCACCAGGATAGTTTTCCGGATCGTCTGGAGCTAAGTCGTTAAATTCTTCTCCTCGGTCGTAGAAGATTTCGGTGTCGGGACCACTTGGGCCAGCACCGATATCCCAGAAGTTGTCTTCGATTTCCACGATGTGATCTAAAGGCAAGCCCACTTCTTCGTGCCAAATCCGTTTTGCTTCCGTATCTTTTGGATAAACGGTCACATAGAGTAATTCCGGATCAAAAGCCATCCATTCAGCGCCTGTTAGAAATTCCCACGCCCAGTGAATCGCTTCTTCTTTAAAGTAATCCCCAATGGAGAAGTTCCCGAGCATTTCAAACATGGTATGGTGCCGTGCGGTTTTCCCAACATTTTCGATATCATTGGTTCGAATGGATTTTTGTGCATTGGTAATCCGGGGATTTTCCGGCACGACAGATCCATCAAAGTATTTTTTCAACGTTGCGACACCGGAGTTGATCCACAATAACGTAGGATCGTTAACCGGTACCAAAGAAGCGCTGGGTTCTACGCTGTGCCCTTTGGATTTAAAGAAGTCTAAAAAGAGTTGCCGAACTTCGGCACTGGTGAGTTGTTTCATGAAAATAGCCTACTTTCTAAAATTATTGGATAAAAAAAGACAGCCTTGCAGACCAAGGACGTGTCAACGCGGTACCACCTTGGTTGCAATGCTGTCGTGCATTACCTCTTAAGCTCGATAACGGTGAGGACCGTTGCGTTTTACCGCAAGTCAAAAAGGGAGCAATCACAAAGCCTTCTTGCTCTCATCTCAGCTTTTGAGAGCTTTCTGTGAAGAAGGGACCTTTTGATTATGGCCTTTTGTCTTTGTAAAGTATAGAAGATGTTTCAGAAAATGTCAACGGAAAATCCCGTCGTAAGCCTTCTGCTCCCTTGTAAAAAGGAACCACAACTCCCTTACTTCCGGTCGATTACCACGGCCCGGCGAAACAAGAATTCATCTAATGGCAAGGACTCCGTTTTTTCTAACTGTCGCGGCGCACGGAAATAAGTGGCCAAAGGTAAAAAGTCTAGCAAAGGAATCCCTGTAGTTTCCCAGTGATCTAGTTTTAACTGGGACTCTCGCGTAATTTCATACCGCTTCAAGGAATCATCGATTATAAGACCAAACATATTGGCACCTTGCAAGAAGGCTCTGACTTGGCGCCCCCAGTAAGAGTCGTCACTGTCTAGGTCATTGCCCCAGCGGAACAAACGCCGGGTGCCACCACCGACAGCGTATTCCCATTGATCTTCCGTTAAAAGACGGAACCCTTCTTTGCGGATGCCTTTGATGATTTCCTCTTGAGTTTTAAAGCGCCGCTCAAAAACATGGTAGCTTTCCAAATCAGCCGACAGCTCCAAATAATACTTTTCACCGATTTCGGCTTTTTCCGGCAGACTGAAATTCAAACTCTCTTCAAAGCTTGTAGGAGGGGTAAAAAGTTCTCGGACCGCTGTTTCCGCTTCGGCAAATCCCCCCACATCCCCGTTGAATTCCCCAGTGACCGTATCCAAGTCGCCTAGATACTTTGTTCCTACAGGGAGCGCGTATTTTTCCACCAACATCGGAGCGATGGCGACTTTACGCAAAGGCGTGGTGTAAAGGTTGACGAATTGATCCCATTGTTCTTCGGTTTCCAAGCCAAATTCTGTAAGCAACTGTTGGGTCAACAAGGATTTTTCTTCAGGAAATGGCGGTGCCCAAGCCGTAGCATTGATGCCTTCCACGCCTAAGTCCCAACCAAGAATCGCTTCTTGATTTCCCGGCACGAAGACAAACAAATCCCCGTCAATGGCTAATTCCGCCGTGCGACATTTCACGCCGGCTAATTCAAAATCCACCAAACGAATGTCTGTCACCAGTTTTAAGGGGCTGACAAAGTACATCAACACCTTGCCAATCACTTGTAACATGGCCTCATCGGTTAACTTCTTCCAATTGCTCCATTCCATCATCTCAAATAAATTCATCCTACTGACTCCCTTATTCCAATCTGTTATCATTAAGTATACCACGACTCAATCAGGACAGGAGCAAAAATGAAAAGACAAGTCTTTGGCAACGACTCTTGGCTGCAAGCAGCCGCCTTTTATCTACGCTATCAAGTCTTTGTGCTAGAGCAAGGCATCCCAGCGGAATTAGAATTCGATGAATTGGATAAACAGCAACCGGACTTTTTTGTGATGTTTGATGGACAAATCCCGATTGCCACCATTCGTTATCAAAGGGATAGCAAGCGTGCTAACTGGATTCGCCCGGATCGTTTTTGTGTAGCCAAAGCCTATCGCAAACAAGGAATCGGCCAGCAATTATTAGTAGACTATGAAGCCAAAGCGCAAAAAGAAGGCTACTTGGGCAGCGTCCTAAGTGCCGAAGCCAGCGCTCAAGGCTTTTACGAAAAACTCGGCTACCAGCCTTTTGGTGACCCCTTCTATGAAGATGGCCTTCTCTGTATCACTATGGAAAAACGTTTTAAAGACTACTAGTTTTAGCCCGTGTTGCCTCACTCAAAGGAAACTATCATAGCATACAAAAAAGCCGAGAAATTTCTCGGCTTTTTGTGTTTCTAATTTTATTGTCCATCAGTGGAACGTTTTTTGTGTTTGCGAGCGGTTCTTGTTTGTTGACGCCGTTCGATTTTACGTTTTTGTCGATTGCTATCATCCACTGCTCGTTGGATTTTCTTCTTATAACCAGGCTTGATTTTCTTTTTCTTCTTTTTCACCAAGCCGATTAACGTGGGATCCAACTCGTCTTTGCTCTTTTCCCGTTTTTTCCGACGGTTGCGGTCGTAGCTATCAACCAATTCGCCGTTTTTCAGCTCTTTTGGTTCAAAAGTTACGCCGATTTTTTCCAAAGCAATGATGCTAGCTTCATCGGCAGGATCGTACAAAGTAATCGCCGTTCCAGGCAAGCCATTACGTCCAGTCCGGCCCACTCGGTGAATGAAGAATTCCAAATCACTAGGCAATTCGGCGTTGATCACATGGGAAACGCCTTCGATATCAATGCCCCGAGCTGCTAAATCGGTGGCCACCACGTATTGGTAGTCCATATTTTGCACTTGACGCATGATGCGTTTACGTTCCCGCGGAGTGATATCCCCGTGAATCTTCGCGACTTTTAGGCCTTGATTCTTCAAGTAGTCGGTGATTTCATCCACTTTTTGCTTCGTATTCGCAAAAACAATGGCCAAGTACGGCTGTCCCATGGTCAACAGTTGGTAAATCTGTTGATTGGTATTGCGTCCTTTAGTGGAAACCAACCAGTTTTCGATGGTTTCAGAAAGGACTGCTTTCGGCTTGATTTCCTCGATAATCGGATTTTGCATGTATTTCTTCAAGAAAGGACGCAGTTTTTCTGGAATCGTGGCAGAAAAGACCAAAATTTGGAGTCTTTCCGGTAAGCGACCAGCGATTTGGTCGACTTCTGCTAAAAAGCCCATATCTAAGGTCATGTCCGCTTCATCCACTACAAAAGCATTAGCCGTGTGAATGTCCAAAGCTTGTTCATTCAACAAGTCCAAAATCCGTCCCGGCGTACCGATTACGATATGGGGTTGTTGATGTTGCAGGCGCTCGATTTGGCGTTTTTTATCCGTTCCCCCCACAAAATTCGTCACGCGAATCAAAGGATCAGAGAAGCCGGCAATTTGTTTAGCTGCTTGGTAAATCTGGGTGGCCAACTCCCGGCTTGGGGCGGTCACTACGACTTGGACTTCATTTTTCGTAGGATCGATCCGATCCATTAAGGGTAACAAAAACGTATGGGTCTTCCCGGTACCGGTTTGGGATTGGCCCACCACACTTTTTTTCTTCTGGATCAAAGGAATCAATCGTTGTTGGACTTCCGTAGGTTGGGAAAAGCCTAGTTCTTTCAGGGCGTTTGTGATAAATGGTTTGAATTCAAATGTTTCAAAGGTCATTTGCTCCACCTTCTTTCTTTTGGCAATCCTTGGCATTATAGCATATTTGTGCATCTCTGGCGAATTTTCTTTTCATTTTCACCGGCGAGATATTTTCCTAATCCCCTAAAATGAAGTATGATGATTACAGGGGGTGTCCAAGATGTTAAATCCATATTTTGCCTACGGGGTACCAGTGGCGCTACTTATCCTTTATGCGGGCTTTGCGATTTTTCGCAAGCGGAGCGAGGTTTCTTATATCGGCTTTGTGCTCTTTATTATCGCCGGCTTTTTAAGCGCTTTTTGTTTTCAAGTGATTCAGTATGCCTTTCACGAAGCAGCGGTAAAAGACTGGACGGCGGTTACCCATGCGTTAGGCGCGCCTGTTTGGACGCTTTATATTGGACTGGTAATTGGCATCATCTTAGTCGCTTTAAACTTGATTCGGGCTTGGCGTCGGATTTACAAAATACGCCACCAATAATTTTTTACAATACGCAAGAAAAGGTCGGGACACACGTGCCCCGGCCTTTTTGTTTGGTTAAATAAAATCCGAACCCGGAAGCTGCCTACTTCCTAATCCTCCCTAATCGACAAATTCGAAATACTGGATATCAATGCCATTGTGTTTCGACATTTTATCCAAAATGGCTAATTCCAAACGCAAATACGCCTTATCGATTAAAAGGTATTTATTTTCTTCCAGGGCTTCCTCAATATAAGGCAACACTAGGTTTTCATCCCCGGCGATTTGCCCTTTCGTCTTGGCGGTATTCAAAAAAATACGATGATCTCGGAGCAAAAAATACTCGTGGTCGTATTTGTAAACCGCCACGCGATACTCCTTATTAATAAAATGGCCCTGAATGATAAAAAAACATTCGGACACATTGGCCAACACCCTGGCCATTTCATCTACCTTATATGCTTTCTGGTAAAACATGCTCTTCAACTCCCTACCCCGATTATAGGGGATGGCGTCGAAAAAAAGAAACAATACACCTTAGCATTAAAAAATTTTCAAATATCCCATTCTTGATAGAACTCTGTGAGAAAGTCCTCCATGAATTGCTTCCGGCGTAGGCCTTCTTGTTTCCCATAAGGCGTGTTCATCAGATCGACTAATAAAAACAATTTTTCATAGACGTGATTGATAACTGTCGTTCCTTGGCGATACTCGCCTTTGGAGGTAAATTTCTTTGGTTCCATATTTGGATCGTGTAAAGGATGCCCACTGTAACCACCAAAATAAGCCGTCCGCAGTAACCCCATCGCTCCTAAAGCCTCTAAGCGGTCTGCGTCTTGGACGATTTGTCCGGTTAAAGGTAGTGGCAGACTGTTGCCAAAGTATTGTTTTGAAAAAGACAAATTGTCAATAATCAAAAGAATCTCTAAGACTTGTTCTCCGCTCAACCCCTGTGTACCTAAAAATTCCCGCAGATCTTCTGTGGCTGCCTCCACATCGGCTACCACTTTGTCATCAATCGTATCGTGTAAGTAGCAAGCCGCCAAGACTACCGTGGCATCCACGGATTCTTCCGTATGGGCCAAGATTTTTTCTGCCAAATGAGCCACACGCTGGGCATGGTCATAACCATGCCCGCTACCGTCGTGGGCCAAATGTTGTTTTGCGTAGTCCATAATGCCGGCTATTTGAGCCATTACTTCTTGTAATTGGGCTTCATTCATGGCTGGCTTCCTCCCGGTTTTTCCGTGGTGGTCGCGTGCCCCAGTATTGGAAGAAGTCCGTGCGCAAAGCTCCGTTATAAAGCTTGCGTTTTTTCGTGGCTTTCGCTCCGTAAAATTCTTCAAATTGCAAATCACTGGTTAAGATATACTTGCTCCAAGTAGTCAACGGCTTAAAGACTTGGCCCATTTGCCGATAAAGAACTCGGACCGTTTCTTCTTCCCCCAAACGTTCCCCATAAGGCGGGTTGGCTACGATGACCCCGTATTCCTTGTCCGTCTTAAAGTCTTTCACCGCTTGCTGCTTAAAGGTAATGGAGTCCCCTAGCCCGATTTCATCCGCATTCTTTTGGGCCAAGTCAATCATTGGGCCGCTGATATCATAGCCGCTAATGTCCAATTCCACATCATAATCCGCTGCTTCTTCTGCTGTTTGCCGGACTTTGTCCATGACGTCTTGTGAAAACCAGTCCCACTCTTCACAAGCAAAACTCCGGTTAAAACCTGGTGCAATATTGTGGCCAATCAAAGCCGCTTCGATACACAAAGTCCCGGAGCCGCACACAGGATCCACAAAAGGGCGATCCTTGCGCCAGTTGGTTAACATCACCAAAGCCGCCGCCATATTTTCCTTCAAAGGTGCGCCACCTTTTTCTAGACGATAGCCCCGTTTAAATAAGCTTGGCCCCGTAGTATCCAAGGTCACTAGTACATGGTCTTTTAGTAAAGCCACTTCCAATTGGAACAAAGCCCCGGTTTCAGCCAATGGCACGCTTGCCGGACGGTGGTAATAATTCCGCAATCGGTCCACGATGGCTTTTTTGGTAATCGCTTGGCAATCCGGCACACTGTACAATTTCGATTTAATAGAGCGACCCGCCACAGGGAAATTCGCGTCTAAAGGCAAAAAATCTTCCCAAGGGAGTGCTTTGACTTTTTCGAAAAGCTCATCGAAGGTCAAGGCATCGAATTCTCCCACTACGATTTTTACCCGGTCGGCGGTGCGCAACCAAAGATTTGCTTTGGCGATGTCTTCCATGGTTCCTTTGAAGCGAGCTCGGCCATTTTCGACTTGGCACTCGATGCCCATATCCCGCAGTTCTTTGCCGACTAAGGCTTCTAACCCTGCGGCCGCCGTGGCAATCAGTGAAAATTCTTGATTTTTCTCCATTTTGTTCCCTCATTTTTTAAATTGATAGTTGATTTATCGCATGCGTAGGGACAACAACCCGAGACCGTCTGCCCAACGCTTGGTTTTCGTGAAAACAGGCCCATAATCGTTTCGTTTGCACAAAACAACTATGAGCCTGTCAATCGCCCTGAAAGACTGTGATTTTCTATAAGCCATGTTCTGTCCAGGTTGTCTGTCAGGTCCGAGACAACCTTGGGCAATCATCTATCTGCAATTTCATTGCCTTCTTGTATTCGTTTGATTCCGTCAAAGAAGCGCCCCTACCATTGTTTGGGTTGCTCGCTCGAGGGGTTTACCCCGTTCCACCGCCATTGTTTCCAATGGCGCTTCGTCACTGTGGCACTTTCAAGGATACTGACCCATAGCATAGCCTTAGGGTGTTTTTCCTGCCGTTACCGATTTCTCGGTACCCTGGCTTATGGTTTCGCCAGGCACGAACACTACCAGCATCTCAGCCGGTGCGAGCATGGACTTTCCTCAGACCGGTCAAGCCGGCCCGCGATTGCCCGAAAATCACAGTGTCTCGTCAAGAATTAAAATTGACGGGTTTTTTCCAAGTCTTCTGGTGTTTCTTCTTTTGGTTCTTCCACTACGACTTCTTTCTCTTTGGCAAAGTAATTGGCGCTGTTAATGGCAGAACGAGTTTCAGGCGCAACGTTTGGCGTCGTCGTAGTATCCTGATCGAGTTTCTTGTCAAAGACTTCTTTTTCCAAATTGGACAAGCGTTTCAAAATATCAAAGTTGGTCACCACTTGACTCTTAGGTGCTTCTTGCGTAGTGCGAGTCGGTGTTGCACTTTGATTTTTCGACAATTCCGCTACTTTTGCGTTGAGACGGTCGGCCTCTTCTTGCAACGCCAAGATTTCTTTATTGTAGCTTTCGTAATCTTTAATGACATTGTCCAAAAATTCGTCGACTTCGACTGGGTCATAGCCCCGCATCTTCGTCTTGAATTCTTGTTGGAGAATATCTTTTGGACTGTAATTTAAATTTGCCATATATACACCTCATTAACTTTTTCAAAAGAGTAATCTTTCCTATCTATTCTATCAAAAAACTCAGGGAAATCAAATACTATCCTTCTAAACTTGCATTTTGTAGGTCATCCATCGTAATTTTATCAATTTGATAAGGAAAGCTCTCCCCGAAATGCTGGGCATCTTTCAAAAAATACTGGGTTTTTCCGGGAAATTCTTCATCGTAAACCATCAGTACCCCACCAGAGTGTTCCAATAAGAAGCGAGTGTGATTTCGCAGTTGGGCAGGATTTTCATAAGGTTTATGACTGGTGGCCTCTACGAAGTCTGCTTGGGTTTTCAACTTCTGCAACAATGCTTGATTGTTTTCTTTCCATTGATTCCCATATTCTAAAAAAGGAAAAATCACGCCCACGCGTAATTCCGGGTATTCTTCTCGCAGTTCGAAGGCCGCTTGGGCAGCCCAGATTTCCACCCCTAGATTGCCTCCGATTAACAACCACTCCAAACCTTCTTCCAGATAGTCTTTGAGCCGCTGTTTTAGGACATTCTTAATAACTGTGATTTTCGGGTCGTCTTCTTTAAAAACGCCCATTTCATAGCTGCGATAGCCGGTTACCACGAGGGTTTTGATTGGTTCAGCCACGGTTTTTTTCCTTTCCCTACTAGATTTTGGTATAATAGCCCGGTAGGAGAGTGATAGCATGGTTCTCAACTATCCCGACGGACGGCTTTATTCCGATGATATACCGAAAAAGCCCGCAAAACAAGTCCGCACCACCCCGCCGTCTAAAAGAACGGCTCAAACCCAGAAAAAAAACAACTTTGCCAATCGAGGCATGCGCTTTGAAGAAGCCATCAATGAAAGCAATGCTTATTATTTAAGTCGCAATTTGGCGGTGATTCATAAAAAGCCTACCCCGATTCAAATCGTGAAAGTGGATTACCCTCGCCGGAGCGCCGCGGTGATTAAGGAAGCGTACTTTAAAGAAGCTTCCACCACGGACTACAACGGGGTTTACAAGGGCTATTACGTGGACTTTGAAGCCAAGGAAACCAAAAACAAGACTTCATTTCCTTTGAAAAACTTTCACCAGCATCAGATTACCCATATGAACGCTTGCCGCAACCAAGGAGGCATCACCTTTGTTTTATTGTGGTTTTCTCAACTGCAACGCTGTTTTTTCATGGATAGCAAAACATTGGACCGCCACTGGCAAGCACAAGCTACTGCAAAAAAATCGATTCCTTTACAGGTAATCGAAGCCGAAAGCACCGAGATTTTCCTAGGCATTGCCCCGCGGATTCCTTATCTTGATGCTTTGGACCACTATATCGCACTAAAGGAGCAAGAACATGACAACTGATACCCCTTCAAGAGCTGCTCGGAATCAAAACAAAAAATCGGGAAAACAACCCCCGAAAAAAAATGGCAAAAACAATAAACCAAAGAAAAAACGCTCAGTAGGAACGATTATCTTCCGCGTGGTGGCGAGCCTCTTTATTTTAGGCATGCTAGCTTTTCTCGGAGGTGTGGGTTTGTTTTGGTATTACGCCAAGGATGCCCCGAAAATCGACGACACCAACCTGGAATCCGCCGTGTCCTCCACTTTATACGCTAGTAATGGCGATAGCTACGCCGAATTAGGAGCCGAACGCCGGGAAACGATCACCTCCCAAGAAGTGCCTCAGCTACTAGAAGACGCCATCGTTTCCGTGGAAGACAAGCGCTTCTACAAACACATTGGGGTAGACCCCATTCGAATTATCGGCTCGGCAATTTCCAATTTGACTAGCAATACCACTCAAGGTGGCTCCACTTTAACCCAACAATTGATTAAGCTCTCCTTCTTCTCCACCAAGGCTTCCGATCAAACGTTGAAGCGAAAAGCCCAAGAAGCTTGGATGGCGATTCAATTGGAAAAGGAAAAATCCAAACAAGAAATCCTAACCTACTATATTAATAAAGTCTATATGTCTAACGGGATTTCTGGGATGCAAACCGCCGCCAAAGCCTACTTTGGTAAAGGGCTAGATGAATTGAACCTAGCACAGACCGCTTTGATTGCCGGAATGCCCCAAGCACCAGAAAGCTACGACCCTTACAAGAATCCTGAATTAGCCAAGAAACGTCGGGACATCGTCTTGTACACCATGAAAGAAAACAACAAAATCTCGGAAAAGGAATACAAAGAAGCCGTAGACACCCCTGTGACAGACGGCTTAATCGAATTTACGAACTCTAGTCAAAATTGGGTGAAATACGATGGCTACGTGAAAGAAGTCATTCAACAAGTCAAAGATTTAACGGGGAAAAATGTCTATACCGATGGTTTGGAAGTCTACACGAACTTGGACTTAGATGCTCAAAATCGACTCTATGACATCGTTAATACGGACCAATACGTACAATATCCTGATAGCGACATGCAAGTTGCTGCGACTTTAGTAGACACCCATACCGGGAAAGTCAGCGCCCAAATCGGCGGACGCAATATCGACTCTTCCGTGGTCTTAGGCAACAACTTAGCGGTCAATACTTCTCGGGACTTTGGTTCCACCATGAAACCTGTCACCGACTACGGCCCCGCCTTTGAATATTTGAAAGACTCCACGGGCACCCGCATTGATGATGAGCCTTACACTTATCCCGGTACCGATATAAAAGTCAACAACTGGGACTTGAAATACATGGGCAATATCTCCTTGCGTACCGCTTTAAGTCAGTCACGAAACGTCCCTTCTGTTAAGCTTTTGGACGAAGTGGGCATCGATAAAGCCCATGACTTCCTAAAAGGTCTAGGCATTGAGTACAAAAACATGGTAATCAGTAATGCGATTTCCAGTAATACGGCTCAAGACGGCACGAAATATGGGGTTTCCTCGGAAAAACTAGCGGCTGCCTACAGTGCCTTTGCCAATGGTGGTACCTATTACAAACCGATGTACATCAGCAAAATCGTCTACCAAGACGGTTCCTACGATGAATTTAATCCCGATGGCACCAAAGCCATGGAAGCCGGCACCGCCTATATGGTGACGGACGTCTTAAAGGATGTTATTACAGAGGGTACCGGCTACAATGCGGAAATCCCCGGCTTGATTCAAGCAGGGAAAACCGGGACTTCCAACTACACCGATGAGGAACTGGCAAAATTGGGCATTTCCAGCAATGTCTATCCCGATGTCATGTTTGCCGGCTACACTCCAGACTTCTCCTTGTCAGTTTGGACAGGTTACAACAATCGCATGACGCCGATTACCAATGATTCCAATATGGTGGCTTCCGATGTCTATCGCAACTTAATGCAATACATTACTCGCAACAGCACCGTTAGCGACTGGGAAATGCCAGAAGACTTAGTGCGCGTGGGTAGTGAACTTTACTGGCGGGATACGTACAAAGCTCCTGAGCCGGAGTCCTCTGTGACCCCAAGCTCCAGCAGCTCTTCTAGTAGTAGTGTGGTAGAAAGCACCTCCACAACAGAGTCTACTACATCATCCAGTTCCGAAAGCTCTACCACCGAGTCTTCTAGCTCGTCGTCAAGCTCCAGCTCGAGTTCCGAAAGCTCCACGACGACACCAAGCAGTTCAACACCGGAAAGTAGCACGACACCAAGTAGCGAAACGCCAGAATCTTCCTCAGAAGAAAACCCTGGAAACAACAATAACCAAGGCCAAGGAAATGGTAATGGCAACGGAAACGCCAATGGTGATGGTAACAACAACGGCTAAACCCCATCGAATACAAAAAAACGCAGTTTCGGCAATCCGCTGAAACTGCGTTTTTTCTTTAGTTCTTTTTAATGCCTAAACGCTTTTGCCCGTCTTGGCAGAGGAAAAGCAACGGACAGCCTTCACACTTAGGACTGCGAGCGGTACAGTGGTAACGCCCAAAAAAGATCATGGTGTGATGGGCATGAACCCAAGTTTTTTTCGGTAATTTCTTCATTAAGGTTTCTTCCACTTGTAAAACCGTGGCATCTTGCTTGCAAATATGCAGGCGTTTGGAGACGCGTTCCACATGGGTATCCACGGCAATGCCGGGAATCCCAAAGGCGTCCCCTAACACTACATTGGCGGTTTTTCGTCCGACTCCCGGTAACGTCATTAATTCTTCTTTCGTGTGGGGCACTTCCCCATTGAAATCCGTTAAGAGTTTGGCGGCACAGGCTTTGATGTTTTTAGCCTTATTGCGATACAGGCCGATGGTTTTGATTTTGGCAATGATTTCTTCCACCGGAGCTTGCGCGAGGGCTTCAGGAGTAGGATAAGCCGCAAACAAAGCCGGTGTTGCCTTGTTTACCGAAACATCGGTAGCTTGGGCGGATAAAATCACCGCGATCAATAATTGAAACGGGGTCCCTGCGACTAATTCCCCATGGGCCTCAGGGAACATCTCTCCCATGATTTGTAAGGCTTCCCGGGTTTTCGCTTGGTTTAACAGCATACTCAGTCCTCCTTAAAGGGATTGTGCAACGTTACAGGCGGCAAAGAGTCGTCTTGTGCTTGATTCCCAGTCTTATCGGCAGCTTTTTGCATGATTTGCAACTTCCGACGGGACTGCTCTTGGGCCACTTCTTCCTTGTTGCGGATGTTTTTACTTTCCCAGTTTAATAAAATGCGATCGATGTAGCTGAGGTTACGAGCCTGATGAGTTACCGCTTCTTTTAAAGCCAGGCGAATCAATTCCGGATCGTAGTGGTCTTCGTTTAACCAACCAGCGATTCGTTCAAATTCTAAAGGAGACAAAGGTCTGCCAAATTCTTGTTCAAAGGTTTTGTATAGATTACTGACCTTATCTGCTGTAGCTTGAGCGCTTTTGGTTTGGGCCTGTTGCTGATAGAGCTTGGTCAATTTTTCAAATAATGGCCGAAAATCATAGGTATCGGTTTGCTTTCCTTGGGCATCTTTTTGTGTGACCAAACGCAAATGTTGCTTCTGATCGGCCTGGGCCAAGAGCTGAAATACTCTCGTTTGGGTAATGCCCATGCTTTGAGCCACCTGATTGAGATCAGGATAGGCACCTTTTTCCTGATACGCGTACAATTCGAGCCAAAAGACCAACTCCTCGGCATCCATGCCTAGTTCATGATAGTGTTTTAAAATCATGCGGGGGACACTGACCTGCCCCGCTGCTAAATATGCTTGAAAAAAATCCATCTTGCTCCTTCTTTCCATTCCACCATTACACAAAGAAGACAGAAGCTCTCACCTCTGTCTTCCGGTGTTTATTCGACCTTGGCAATGACTTCGATTTCCACCAAAACCTCTTTTGGCAATCGTGCAACTTCGACTGCTGACCGGGCAGGATACGGCTCGGTAAACGCGGTAGCATAAACCTCATTGAACGTCGTAAAGTCTGCCATGTTTTGTAAGAAACAAGTCGTCTTCACCACAGCAGAAAAGTCGACTCCGGTAGCATGTAAGATGCCCTCTATATTCTTTAAGACTTGTTTGGTCTGCTCTTCAATGGTAGTCCCGACCACTTCCGCGGTACTAGGGTCCAGAGGCACTTGGCCGGAAGCAAACAGCAAACCATTGACAATCCGTCCTTGGGCATAAGGCCCAATAGCTGCCGGTGCTTGATTTGTTTGAATGACGTTCATCAGCTTTCCTCCAATTTCTGACAGTCGGGGCAAAGGCCATAGACTTCCAAACGGTGTTGGTTGATTTGATAGCCGGTTAAGCGGCCAGCCGCCATTTCCACATCTTCTAAACCAGGATAGTAGAAATCGGCAATTCTCCCGCAACGCACGCAACAAGCGTGGTAATGGGGTTTTTGGGTAAAGTCAAAGCGACTGGCGTCATCGCCAAATTTCAATTCGGTGACGATGCCTTTTTCCGTAAACAAACGGAGATTATTGTAAACCGTCGCCACACTAACATCCGTGACGGTATCTGCCAAAGCATGGTAAATCTCATCGGCAGTCGGATGGTCATGGGTGGAGGCGAGGTATTGAATGATTTCGTAACGTTGACTGGTGATCCGCACGCCTTCGTCTCGTAGCTTTTGGATCGTTTTTTCCACAGTCGCATCTTCCATTGCGGATTGCCCCTTTCGTTTTCTCTATCATACTAGAAGTTTCCCAGAATTTCTAGCGAGAGTCTAAGAAATCAAAAAGACGAGCCTAAAAACAGCTCGTCTCTCAGTTGTTTAGTTAAGTTTTTAAAAAGACTTACTCGTCAAATTGGTACAAAGCCGTGGATAAGTAGCGTTCCCCGTTATCCGGAACCACGGCTACTACTTTATGGCCAGTGCCTAATTTTTGTGCCACTTGAATCGCTGCCGCAATCGCCGCTCCTGAGGAAATACCCACTAAGAAGCCTTCTTTTTCCCCTACTAAACGAGCCGTGGCCATGGCGTCATCGCTAGTAATCGGCAACGTTTCGTCGTAAACCTTTGTATCCAATGTATCGGGAATAAAGCCGGCACCAATCCCTTGAATCTTGTGAGGCCCAGGTTGCTTGCCTTCCAAAACAGCCGATTCAGCAGGTTCGACGGCATAGATTTTAATTTCTGGGAAAGCTTTTTTCAACGCACGACCAGCTCCGGTCAAAGTACCCCCAGTTCCAATCCCTGCTACAAAAGCGTCCAAACCAGTCTCTTTAAAGTCGACGATGATTTCTGGACCAGTGGTTTCTTCATGAATTTGCGGATTTGCCATATTTTCAAACTGCAATGGCAAGAACCACCCGTTTTCCTTCGCTAGTGCTTCTGCTTTGGCAATGGCTCCTTTCATACCTTCAGCTCCAGGGGTTAGAATCAATTTCGCCCCATAAGCTTGCATGAGTTTGCGCCGTTCAATACTCATGGTATCGGGCATGACAATGACTACTGAATAGCCCTTTGCCGCTCCTACCATAGCCAGTCCGATACCAGTATTTCCTGATGTGGGTTCGACGATGGTATCCCCGGCTTTTAAGCGACCGTCTTTTTCTGCGGCTTCTACCATGGATAAAGCAATCCGGTCTTTCACGGAACTACCTGGATTGAAAAATTCCAATTTCACGTAAACATCTGCGGCCCCTTCAGGCACGATTTGGTTTAATTTGACGATTGGCGTTTTACCGATTAACTCCAAAGATGATGCATAGACTGTCATAACTGTCCCTCCGTTTGCGTAATGGTTGTACTTCAGTTCATCATAACCAATTTTCTGAAATTCTGCTAGTCAGAGGCTTTTTTTGCTGGTTTTGCTACTGGACCAGTATCCACAGCGGATGGCTTTTAACAAAGAATTTGCTTTTGGTAAAGACAAAAAAAGACAAGGAAAACTGCTTCCTTGTCTTTTTACTATTTGATTAAACACTCAATTGTTGGCCAATCATGATGACATCACTAGTCAAACCATTATTTGCCATTAATTGATCGACAGAAATGCCATATTTGCTAGCAATCCCCCAAAGAGAATCCCCGGCAACGACTGTATAGCTTCCACCAGTGCTGCTGGAGTTGCTACTGTCTGTGGTAGTTGTCGTAGCACTGACACTTGTGCTGACCTCGGTGGTCGTAGTGGTAGCACCAGTACTTGGTGTATCGTATTGGGTCAAACCATAGGCCGAAATCAAGTAATTTAGCTTGGAGCCATAACTTGGGTCCGTTGCATAACGACCGGTTAAATAAGCGGTCGCGTCTTGGTAGCTAGAAGTATTGCTCTTCCATGCGCCACTGTAATGAGCGGTACCACTGGCAAAGCTCGTGCTCTTCAAGACATTGGCATGTTCTTGAATGGATTCCCAGTAAGAGTTGTAAGTTTGGAAAGGTTCATTCATAGTCACCCATTGACCATCCAAGTATTCTTGGGTCGCCAAGTAGACTGGGTTGCTATCGCTATAGCCTTTCACGCCAAACAAGTTGTAATAAGGAGCCTGGGACAGCGTAGAACCGCCATTGCCACTTTCCAATAGCGCTTGGGCGATCATCACTGAAGCGTAAAGGTCGTTGGCTGCCGCGATTTGGCTAGCAGTTGAACCGATTTGGTTAATCAAGCTTTGCGCTGCATCCGCTTGTTGGTAATTGTATTCTGCGGCTTCGACTTGCGTGCCAGGTAAAGTCAGTGCCACTGGAGCGATGGCCAAACCAGTACCTACGACCGCTGCGCCACTTACGAGTTTACGACGTTTTTCCAACGTTTGAAAACGGCGTCGCTGTCCCCGAGTCTTAAATTCTTCCATTAAGGTGCCTCCTGTAAAGTGTTTTATGACCATTGAAAAACATAGATTATACATCAACGTTTATATTATACGGAGGACTTCCCGGAAGAACAAGCAATACGTCCCTTTCTAAAACAAATTTCGCCAAATTCTCATTCTCGGCGGAGCATTCGCACGATTAAAAGACCTTAAAAAGCCCTTGTCGGTATTCGACAAGGGCTAAAGACTTTTTAAAGACTATTAAAGGTGTTAACCACGTTTTCAGCAGTGAAGCCAAATTCTTTCATAATGGTTCCTCCTGGAGCGGAAGCACCAAAGTGATCGATAGCAATCATCTTGCCGGCATCCCCAATGTAGCGTTCCCAGCCGAATGATGCAGCTGCTTCAACCCCTACCCGCTTGGTCACGGCTTTTGGCAAGACGGATTCTTTGTAACTTGCGGATTGTTGTTCGAAAAGATCGAAACTTGGAATCGAAACTACGGAAACGTCTTTGCCTTCTGCTAACAATGCTTTTTGAGCTTCCACAGCCAAGGCAACTTCAGAACCGGTGGCAATCAAGATACCCGCTGGTACGTCTCCTTGTTGTGCAGACAAGACGTAACCACCTTTGGCCACCATTTCATCTGCCGTTGTTGCTGTGTTTGGCAAGACTGGCAAGTTTTGACGACTTAAAACCAAAACAGTTGGTTTGTCTTTCGTGGTCATAGCCACTTTCCAAGCAGCCCGAGTTTCGTTGCCGTCAGCAGGACGAATCACTTGGACGTTTGGCATGCAACGCAAGCTAGCCAATTGTTCCACTGGTTCGTGCGTTGGGCCATCTTCACCTACTGCCACGGAATCGTGGGTCAAGACGTAAACCACCGGTACATTTTGAATGGCAGACAAGCGAACTGCTGGACGCAAGTAATCGGTAAAGACGAAGAATGTCCCGCCGTAAACTCGTGTACCACCGTGGAGTTGAATTCCGTTCATAGCCGCTGCCATAGCGAATTCCCGTACACCAAACCAGATATTGCGACCAGCGTAGTTTCCTGGTTCGAAGGCTGTTTCGTCGCCTACCATCGTGTTGTTGGAAGAAGACAAATCGGCAGAACCGCCCCAGAAGCTAGGGATCTTCTTAGAAAGCTCTTGGATCATTTCTTTGCTGGATACACGGCTTGCTTGGCTTGAGCCTTCTTCGTAAACCGGTAATTCATCAGACCAGCCATGAGGCAATTTATCAGCAAAAGCTGCTTTAAATTGTTCCGCTAACTCAGGGTATTCCAAGCTGTAACGCTCGAACATCCCTTCCCAAGCTGCTTGGGCTTCTGCTCCTCGGTCGATGATGGTTTCTTTAAAGCGGTCAGCCGCTTCTTCTGGCACGGTGAACTCAGGGTAATCCCAGCCATATGCTTTCTTCGCAGCGGCCACGCCTTCTGCTCCAAGGGGTGCTCCGTGTACTTGGTTTGTTCCTTCATTTGGTGCCCCAAAACCGATGATTGTCTTCACTTCGATAATGGTTGGTTTAGCCGTTTCTGCTTTGGCTTCTTCAATGGCTTTGGCGATGGCTTCTAAATCATTGCCGTCTTTCACCAAGATATGTTGCCAGCCGTACGCTTCAAAGCGTTGGCCGACATTTTCAGTGAAGGCCATGGAAGTCGGGCCATCAAGGGAGATGTCGTTTGAATCGTACAAGACCACTAGTTTACCTAATTTCATGTGGCCGGCCATGGAACAAGCTTCTTGAGAAACACCTTCCATTAAGTCCCCGTCCCCACACAAAGCATAGGTATAGTGATCCATTACAGGAAAATCAGGACGGTTGTATGTCGCTGCTAAGTGGGCTTCAGACATAGCCATCCCCACAGCCATAGCAATCCCTTGACCTAGTGGGCCAGTGGTTGCTTCTACGCCGTCCGTATGATTCACTTCAGGGTGCCCAGGGGTCAAGCTGTTCCATTGACGGAAGTTTTTCAAGTCATCCATGCTTACTTGATAGCCAGCACAGTGCAACAAGCTATACAACAATGCAGAACCATGACCTGCGGATAAAACAAAACGGTCCCGGTCAGCCCAGTTACGAGAAGTTAACGGGTTGATTTTCAAATAGCGAGTCCACAAGGTGTACGCCATGGGAGCCGCTCCCATTGGTAAGCCTGGATGGCCGGAATTGGCCTTTTGAACTGCTTCGATACTCAAAGTACGCAGGGTATTAACCCCTAGTTGGTCTACTTTATCAAACAAAATATTCCCTCCTAAATCTTTTAGGTATATTATACCTTTATGCTAACTAAAATACAAGACGCGATTGAAAATGCTTTATTCTCGACCGTGCAGGCCTTTTTCCTTTTGAATCTGCTTCAGTTTGTCCGGAGTCACATCGTTACCTTCTGGGTCGACGACTTTCATGCCTTCGATGTGATGACGCATCCCCGAACGAAAAGCCTCCAAATATTCTTGGCGCAAAGTAATTTGTTCTTTTTCTTCGGCTGCCGTCAAGGTACCGGCCTTTTTCTTCTTGCTGAGCTCATTAATGCGAGCAATTTTTTCCTTTGATAGCACGTTTATCCCTCCTTGTTGGCAATTCTTCTCTATCATAAACCAAAGCCAGGCAAAATTACAGTGAAAAATGAGGAAAAACGTTATTCAATCGAAGTTCCTCCCCTTTAGACGAACATTTGTTTGATTTCAAAAAAAGGGTATGGTACACTGATGTTAGATAAGGAAAGTAGGTGCAGTTATGGCGAAACGAACCGATACCCGCCAAGAAGATATCTTGCGCTTTATCCATGAACAAGTGACGGCAAAGGGTTATCCTCCCACCGTCCGGGAAATCGGCGAGGCGGTAAATCTCTCCTCCACCTCCACGGTCCATGGACATCTATCGCGCTTAGAAAAGAAAGGCCTGTTGCAACGAGATCCCACAAAGCCCCGGGCCATTGAATTGACAGAGGCTGGCTTAAAAAAAATCGGCGTCCAATCCGAAACGATTCCCATGCTTGGGGTGGTTACCGCAGGAGAACCGATTTTAGCAGTGGAAGACGCTTCTGACTTCTTCCCTGTCCCCCCAAACCTCTCCAATGATATTGGCAGTCTCTTCATGTTGACCATTCGAGGAGAAAGTATGATCAATATGGGGATTTTAGATGGGGACAATGTCATCGTGCGGCAACAACGGGACGCACAAAACGGTGATGTGGTCATTGCCATGACCGATGAAAACGAAGCAACGTGCAAGCGATTCTTCCGAGAAGATGATCATATCCGCTTGCAACCAGAAAACGACTATATGGAACCAATCATCTTACCCAACGTGACGATTTTAGGCCAAGTCGTGGGACTCTACCGCCCACATGTTAATTAAGATTAAAATTGTAAGTAAAAAGCGCAATCCTCAAAAAAATTGAGGATTGCGCTTTTTTTACTTTACAAAGGGAACATTCATTCGTATAATAAGAATACAAACATTTGTTCGTATAACTTACACGAGGTGAAGAAAATGAATGGAATTCGTAATG
The DNA here is from genome assembly GCF_000407365.1 of Enterococcus asini ATCC 700915. Classification (GTDB taxonomy): domain Bacteria; phylum Bacillota; class Bacilli; order Lactobacillales; family Enterococcaceae; genus Enterococcus_C; species Enterococcus_C asini. The sequence goes on along the minus strand of NZ_ASVU01000002.1, from coordinate 404,089 downwards.
TTGCATTGATTGGATTGGGTTTAGTGATTAGTATGGTCGTTTCGCATTTTGGCATCGAGTTGGCGGCGTTGATTTTTCTCCCATTGTTTTTCTTGTGGTTCACCTTGTGGGACGACAAAAAAGCCCGGCAAGCTGCCCGGCGCTACCACCAATCTGAGAACTACCGCCAACAAACCAATTAACAAGAATCAAAAAGGCTCGCTTCCACTTACGGAAACGAGCCCTTTTTTGTCTTAAAATACTGCTTATTAATAGTCCATCAAAGTCAAGATGTCGTAGTCTTTGATTTTTTCCCGACCGTGTAACTCTTCTAGTTCGATTAAGAAGGCACAGCCCACAACGATCCCACCAAGTTTTTCAATCAATTCGATGGTGGCTTTCACCGTACCCCCAGTGGCTAATAAATCGTCACAAACCAATACTCGTTGGCCTGGTTTAATGGCATCAGCATGTAAGGTCAACGTATCTGTACCATATTCCAATTCATAACTAACGGAAATGGTTTCCCGAGGCAATTTCCCAGGTTTACGCACTGGGGCAAAGCCCACACCTAGTTCAAACGCTACGGGACAGCCCACGATAAAGCCTCGCGCTTCAGGTCCTACTACCATATCGATGGCTTTTTCTTTTGCATAGTCTACGATTTGTTTCGTAGCTTCCCGATAAGCGGCACCGTCTGCCATTAAAGGCGAGATATCCCGGAAAATAATCCCGGGTTTTGGATAATCATGGATGCTCGCTACATAATCTTTTAAGTTCATGGTTTTCCTCCTTGGAACCAACACTGTTTAAGCGCTCAACCAGGCCTTTATCCCTGCCAAATCGCTTAACAGTAAAAATTCTTCGCTTTTTATTTTTTTCAATCGTTTTTGGTAAACTTGGCTTTGATCCAGCGGTCGTTTCTCACTTACGGCTACCTTCTGCAAAACACCATCCACTATTGTAACAAATTCCAAATCAAAAAACACTTGAATCATAAAAATTAATAAATTTTGAGGGATTTGCAAGAATTGTGCGATTTGGGGTAGTTTGTAGCGGATATCGAGTTTTTCTTGCCCGTTGATCAATTGGAACAAGCGAGCGTATTGCTCTCGGGTACCCATGCCGTCTAAGTAGGCATCGTCCTTGGCTTCTAAAATCAAGAAGATCCGTTGGAAATTGCTAGCTTGGGCGATTTCTTTTAGGAGTTCCGGATTTTCCGGACAGTCTAAAAAGGCAATCTCCCGGTAGTCTCCTGCAGCCATTACCTCAGCCAGTTGTGCTTGATTTTCGTAGCGCACCACGGGTAATGAACTCTTCAGCGGTTCAAAGGCCACCAACAAGGTCTGGTCGGTGGGCCGGAATTCTCGGCGCTTGTTTTGCCCGCGAAAATCAAAAACTTGCAACCAATTAATAGCAAAGTCCAACAGTTGCATTTGAGGTTTCTTCAAGCCATTCCATTCATTAATGGAGAGCTGCCCTACCACCGTAAAAGGATCCCCGGTAAACTCTGCCAGTTCATTCCCAAACGAAAAGCCAATCACGTCTAGCGCATCAGAGCTACTCTCGTCAGCTACCGTCAGCTTCAAGTGCTGTTGCTCAGAGCCGATTCGCCGTAAGACCGGGGTCTGAGTGCCCTTAATGGCAAAAATTGGAGCTTTGTTGTCCGTGCCAAAAGGAGCCAAGTATTTCAGTTGTTCCACAAAAGCTAAATCAGCTTCCGCCACGGTGAGCGTCTCATCGATGAGTAACGGCTCCCCTTCGGTCAAATCCACAGCAGAAGCCGCCAGTTTTTCTGTTAAACTGCTTTGCAAACCGGTTAGTTCTTCTTTTGGTAAGCTCAAGCCCACCGCCATATGGTGTCCACCAAAACTGGTGAAGCGCTCGTTTTCTTCTTGTAATAAGGAAAAAAGATTGACTTGAGTCACACTCCGCCCGGAACCTTTGGCGATACCGTCCTCTTTAATGGTCAAGACCAAGCTCGGTTTTCCTGTAAGCTGGACCAAGCGACCGGCGACGATACCTAGAACGCCCTCGTGCCACCCAGTTTGCGCCACCACATTAATCAGACTTGCGGGATCCAACAGGGCTTCTGCTTCTTTGGTGATGTCTGTGACCAAAGCTTTGCGTTCTTCATTGATTTGATTGAGTTCTTGGGCTAGCAGGCGCGCTTCTTCCTCATCAAAAGTGGTCAAAAGGGTGACCGCCGGGTTCGGGTCTTTTAAACGGCCGATGGCATTTAGCCGAGGACTAATGGCAAAGCCAATCATCGTCTCGTCCACTTGGGCCAACTTCGCATCCGCGACTTTAAACAATTCCAACAAACCGATGCGCTCGGTTTGCTTCATTAATTGCAAGCCAATAGTAACCAACGCCCGATTTTCTCCAGTGAGTGAGACCAAGTCGGCAATCGTCCCAATCGCCACCAAATCTAAAAACTCCAATGGAATCTCGTCAAGGAGCGCACAAGCCACTTTAAAGGCCACACCGACCCCGGCTAAATCGGGAAAGGGATACTGTCCTTCTGGATGCCGGGGATGAATGATCCCCAAAGCATTGGGTAAAACATCCGGCAGTTCATGGTGGTCTGTTACCAAAACATCCACTCCACGACTATTGGCGTAGTCGATGGCTTCGTGGCCAGAAACACCATTGTCCACGGTAACGATTAACTGAATGCCACTGTCGATAAAGTACTGGTAAACTCCTTGATTGGGCCCATAGCCATCGGTAAAGCGATTTGGTAAGTAAACCGTCACTTCAGCCCCGATTAATTCCAGGGCTTCTTTCATCACTGTGGCGCTAGTGATTCCGTCTGCATCATAATCCCCATAAACCAAGATTTTTTCGCCATTTTCCACGGCTTGCTGAATCCGGGTCACCACTTTGTCCATGTCTGCCATTAAAAACGGATCATGAAAATCCGTTAATTGCGGATCTAAAAAGCGTCGCAATTGGTCTTGCGTGCGAATATTCCGTTGCCAAAGCAATTTTGCGATGGTTTCCGGTAACTTGCGTTCATTTATTTCTGCTTGGAATTCCGGGGTCATACTTGACGTCTCCGGATATTGCCATTGATATTTCCCGTTGTGCACATGATCACTCCCAACTGTATGATTATAGCAAAGGCCGTCCTCGGTGAAAAGAAGGAGTGCTTTGAAAGATCTTTTTTGCGAAAAAATTTACGTGCTCTTGTTGCTCTCTTTGAAGAACCGGCCTCCAAAGAAAAAAGACCGCCGGATTCAGCGGTCATTGTTGCCCTTGATTGGAGTCATCTGTCGGCTTTTCAGCTGGCAATTTTGGGTCGTCCAACTGGGGTTGCCGTGTATTCTGCTCTAGGCTTGCCACTTGCCGTTCCAAGGTTTTCACCCGGCGTTTTTGCTGCCACAAAACATTGGTCACCAGTAAAGTGGCGATAACCGCTCCGGCTAAAACCGAGATCAAGATCACCAAAACCAAAGGCGCAGCTACTTGTCCAAAGAGGAAGTTCACCGCCACGGACTGGCTATTAAACGCTGCAAACAGGCCTACGACAAAGATTAAAACCAAAAGCAAAATCAGTCGCCATTGTCGTTTCATCTTACGTCCCTCACTTCTTATTAAAGATGCCGCCGGCTAAAAAGTCACCAATGGCTGGGAACAAGGTGTAAAAACGAGCAGCTACTTCCATATACCCGGGACGATTGATTTCCCGGACTGGGTGTTCCATACTGCGCACGATCCGGGCGGCCAGTTTTTGTGGATCTAAGACGTGGTTGCCAAGGCTCGCCAAGTATTGACCAGAAGGATCGGCTTTGTCGAAGAATTCCGTTTGAATCGGTCCTGGGTTTACCGTGGTCACATGGATATTGGCCGGCTTTAATTCCAAGCGCAAGGCATTGGAAAAGCCTAAAACGGCAAATTTCGTAGCAGAATACACCGTACTTTTCGGTGTAGCCATCTTCCCCGCCATGGATGCAATATTAATCACGTGGCCGCAACGTTTGTCTTCTAACATTTGGATTACCACTTGCTGGGTCAAGACCATCATTCCTAAAACATTCACTTCAAACATCCGGGTGATGTCTTTTGGATTGAAGTCTGCAAAGTTTTCAAAGATGCCAAAACCGGCATTGTTTACCAAAATGTCCACGGGACCGACTTCTGTGGCGACTTTTTCCAAACAAGCTGCCACACTTTCCGGATCCGCCACGTCTAATTGAAAAGCATAAGCTGGCTTACCACTGAGTTCTTCACAGCGTTCTTTGACTTTGCCAATCAAATTAATCCGCCGGGCACAAGTTACCACGATGGCTCCTTTAGCGGCAGCTGCGTAACAAATCTCTGCTCCTAACCCGGCAGAGCCTCCCGTTACCAAAACGACTTTATCCTTGAGCTCCATCTTCTTCATCCTTTCTCCTAAAAGGCACGTCGATCACGTCAAAATCCCGCACGATTCGGGTATTGCCAAAGACCGCTTGGGCCTCTTTTTCCAAATCCAGCACATCTTTTGCCAAATAACGGGCGCTAATATGGGTCAAAAGCAATTGGGTCACCCCGGCTTTTTTCGCCACTTGGGCCGCTTGAGCCGTAGTGGAATGATAATAGGACTTGGCCATTTGCCCTTCATTTTCCTTAAAGGTACTTTCGTGAACCAAGACATCCGCGTCCTGTCCGAGCCGAATGGAAGCTTCCGTGTAGCGGGTATCCCCTAAAATGGTCACAATCCGTCCGGGGCGGCTTTCTCCCACAAAATCCTTACCGGAAAGTTCACGGCCGTCTTCTAAGGTTACGGTTTCTCCCCGTTTTAAGCGACCGAAAACCGGTCCTGGCTTAATGCCTAGGGCTAGCAATTGATCCACTTGCAGTTCCCCTTCATGGTCGGCTTCCACCACTCGATAACCGAAGCTGGCGATTCCGTGGTCTAGCTTGTCACAAATCACCGTGAACTGCTTGTCTTGAAAAATCACCCCAGGAGCTACATCAATAAACTTCAAAGGGTACGCCAGGCGAGTTTGACTGACCCTTAGTGCGGTCATGACAAAGTCTTTGACCCCTTTTGGCCCGTAAATTTCCATAGGTTCTGTGCCCCCTTGAAAGCTACGGCTAGACAAAAGCCCCGGCAAGCCAAAGAGATGGTCCCCGTGGAGATGGGTGATAAAGATTTTTTCGATTTTCCGTGGGCGGATATTCGTACGCAAAATCTGCATTTGCGTTCCTTCCCCACAGTCGAACAACCAGATGGCATTGCGCTCATCTAGTAAGCGCAGGGCAATCCCCGTCACATTCCGATGTTTCGCCGGCACCCCGGCACCTGTTCCTAAAAATTCAATTTCCATATTGACGACGATCCTTTTCTTTATAAGCTACCCTTCAGTATAGCATTTTTTTGTTGGACTTGCTGAAGAAACCTTTCTTCTAAAAAGTCCGGTAAACGTACTGGTTTTCTGGCGGCGCAATCGGGGTAATGCTAGTAGCATTTACCATGGGCAAGTTGCGTTTGAAAGGCGCATAAAACTCCGAGGCAATCACCCCATCCACGGCCAACCACTGATCATTGGCCACTTGTGCGTCTGGTGGCAAGTTAACCCGTAAGCCAAACACACCGGAGTCCGCCACACAGTGAATAATACCAAAGCGAAAGACAAACGTATCTTGCGTCTGGGTCTGGAAGACAAAGCCTTCATAGTGAATCTTGCGCCCGATGAACTCACTGGGATAGTTATAGATCAGCTCCATAACTTCCAAATAATTCTCATCCGTAATGGTTAGGCTCTCTTGATTCCCGTATTTATTCATGAGTTCGGTCATCTGTTTCTGGTAGTCTTCTTTATTATAGTACAAGCTAGTATTGGGCTGCAGGTATTGGGTCTCCATTTGCGGATCCCCCACCGACTCTTTACTTAAAGGGAATTGAAACCCTTTGGCCTCCACAATGGTGGTACTGAGACTGACCGTGGGAAACAGGGTCCCCACAACAATCGGCAGGGCCAATAACACGTAAGCAATCATTCGCTGATAAGGACGCTTTAACCCATGATCGTGGTCAGCGTGATCATGCTCTTCTTGCTCATGCTGATGCTCCTTGTGTTCCTCTGCTTTGCCGGGATCTTCTTTCACCCAAGTAAACAGTTGGAACAAAGCCAAAAGCAAGGAGATCACAGTGGAAAGCACCGCCAAGTATTGGTAGTGGACATTGATGAATTGATCTAGTTTCCCGGTTACTTGGAGAAACATCATCAAGCCTGAGTACCCTGCTAAAATCAAAAATCGAATCATCTTTACACCACCCATGCATAGCCGGTAACACAAAGTACAATCAAAGCCACCAAGGCTAAAATAAATTTGCCGCTAAAATAGCGATTCATCATCAAAAGATTTTTAATATCTACCATGGGCCCTAATACCAAAAAGGCCACTACTGGCGCCGTTCCAAAAAGACTCATTAAAGAAGCACCGATAAAGGCATCCGCCTCAGAACACAAAGACATGACAAAAGCCAAGACCAACATCACCAAAATCGCCAAAAGCTTTGAGGAACCCAATGTCAATAAGGCCGCGGTTGGCAAATAAGTCTGCATGGCAGACGCAATCAAAGCACCAATAATCAAATATCGACCGGTGTCAAAAAACTCATCCAGACTGTGGTGCAGTACGTGATTCACTTGGTCAAGAAATTTTTTCCTTGGGGGTTGAGGCATTGCAGCCGTTGATTTCACTACGGTACTACTCCCTGTGACTTCTGTACTTGTTGACCCCATCAAAGTCATTGCCGGGATCGGCTCGCTTTTTGTCGTGACTTCTTCTGTTAAAGTCAAATCCGCGGGCACTTGTGAGTTACTTGCCGCTAAAGAAAGACGTCCTTTTTTCAGCACACTTCCTTGATGGAAATAGGCCAACCAGCTTCCGACAATGATTGCCACAAAGAAGGCCCCACCCACTCGCAACAAGGCAAATTTCGTGGAGTTTCCAAAGGCGATGTAGGTGGAAAACAATACGATAGGATTCACAATCGGTGCTGTTAACATAAAGGCAAAAGCCGTGGGAATGGGCACCCCTTTTGTGATAAAGCGATTGATAATCGGCACGATGCCACATTCACAAGAAGGGAAAAAGAAGCCTAACACACAGCCCACAAGAATCGATGCTAATTTATTTTTAGGCAACAGGCGTCTCACCCGCTCTGGAGTCAAAAAGACTTGCAAAGCCCCGGAAATCAAACAACCTAACAGGACGAATGGCAAGGCTTCAATCACCACGGAAAGAAAAATCATACTCATCTGTAATATGAAATCGGGTAAATTCGCAAACAAAAAATCCCCTCCTACTATCCCAAGTCGCCGAAATAAGGCGATTTTCGGGAAGTTTCAACTAATTTCTTAGTTACTATACGCTAGGCAAAACCCGGTGACAAGCAAGGGAAGAAAGATTTTTAAGAAAAAACAAACAGCCTTTCCCTCACTAAAATGCAGTGCGGCAAAAGGCTATTTCTTATGGTTTGGACTATAAATAGAAAGTTCGGCGTTTTCAGTGGCCAAAAGGTTTCTATTTAGTTATTCGCTTTTTTCGGCTGGATCCTTCGCCGCATTTGTGTCGGCGGCTTTTGTGTCGGCATCTTCTTGATGTTTGGCCGCCCAAGCTTCTTTCACCTTGTCTTTGGCTTCTGCTTCCAGCTCTTTCGCTTTCTTAATTTCTGCTTCCACATCTTCGTAATCAAAGCGGGTCACGCCTCCGCGTAATTGATTGATAATCAACGAGTTAAGCGGGCGATTGTCTTCTTCATCGGCAATCAAAATCAAGCCCGTTTCCCCTTCGCCAATATTGGACAAGAGAAATTCGAAAATATCCCGGGCGTTTTGGACTTCTTTAGCATCCCGAGTGGCACCGATCACGCTCCCACCCATCCAGCCTAAAAGCATGGCCAAGGGTCCTACAAAAATTCCCACCAACATCCCGATTAAGCCCCCAGTAGAAGCTTTGTTGTTACCGGTAAAGTCTAAGAAGTCATCGATTTGAAACTTGTGTTGACCGTCTGAAGAATGGGTCACCACCGCCATTTGTTCCCCCTTAATCTGGCCGGTCATCGCCATTTTCTTGATTTCAGAAAAGGCTTGATAAGCTTGAGACTCCACTTCAAAATTCATCACAATTACTCGTTTGGTCATAGTTACTCCTCCTTTTTGACTCGCCTACTACCAACTTAGTCGAGTCTTGCGTTCTTCTTTATTTTACCAATCATCTGGCGGATTGGAAAATAATGGGACTTCTGGAGAAAAAATAAAAAAAGACCGGGCAAGTGCCCAGCCTTTCATTTTTCTATTCCACAAACTCAAACTCGAAATTGCCAATACGGACGATATCGCCGTCTTTAGCCCCACGAGCTCGTAATGCTTCGTCTACGCCCATAGCCCGCAATTGTCGGGCAAAACGCATGACAGTTTCTTCATGATCGAAGTTGGTCATTTGGAAGAGTTTTTCCAATTTAGCCCCGGACAAGACCCAAGTAGCGTCTGGTTCCCGATCCACCACGAATTCTGGTTCGTCGGAAGTAAAGCCATAATGCACCGCTTCTTCCACTTCTTCGTCTTCGTACAGTGGGAAGGCTGGCGTGGTTTCCAGTAAGTCTGCCGTAGCGTTTAACAAAGGTTCGATTCCTTTTCGCGTCACCGCAGAAATTGGGAAAATCGGCAGATCGTCGGCGAATTCGTCGGTCTTTTCCTTGGCTAACTCGGCTTTGAACTTCGCCAAGTTTTCCTCGGAGTCTGGCATATCCATCTTATTGGCCACGATGATTTGTGGTCGTTCCAACAAGCGCAAGTTGTGCTCTCCTAGCTCCTTGTTAATCGCCAAGTAGTCTTCGTAAGGATCGCGACCTTCCATGCCACTCATGTCAATCACGTGTAAAATCACTCGGGTGCGCTCGATATGACGCAAGAACTGAGTACCTAAGCCCACACCTTGAGAAGCTCCTTCGATCAATCCTGGTAAGTCCGCCACTACAAAGCTCCGTTGGTCGCTAGTCGTTACCATGCCTAGGTTCGGTACCAAAGTAGTAAAGTGATAAGCACCAATTTTAGGCCGTGCCGAAGAAATAATCGACAAGAGTGTGGATTTACCCACGGAAGGAAAGCCGACTAAGCCTACATCGGCTAAGACTTTCAATTCTAGTTCGATTTTACGTTCCTGGCCTGGTTCGCCATTTTCGGCTAATTCTGGTGCGGGATTGCGTGGGGAAGCAAAACGGGTATTTCCCCGGCCACCGCGACCGCCCTTGGCTACGACTAAAGTATCGCCATTATTAATCAAATCCCCTAATAATGCGCCGGTTTCCGCGTCTCGCACGGTCGTACCCGGTGGCACTTTGACAAAGGTATCCTCTGAACCCCGGCCGTGCATGCCTTTACTCATACCGTTTTCTCCCGGTTGTGCCCGGAAATGCCGATTGAAGCGGAAGTCCATTAACGTACGCAGACCTTCGTCCACGACTAAGACCACGCTGCCGCCTTTCCCGCCATCGCCCCCGGCTGGTCCACCATCGGGTACGTATTTCTCCCGGCGGAAGGCCACCATTCCGTCTCCGCCTTTACCGGCTTTGACATCGATTGTTACTTGATCTAAAAACATGGACATGATTCGTCCTCCATTTCTCATACTTTCCAGTCCACAAGGGACGTCAACTCATTGTACCTATGAAATCAGCCTTTGTCCATGATAAGAAAGGTGGCTTTAAAAAAAGCTTGGTTTCTTTCACGAGATTTCGGCGGCTATTTCACCATGTTTTGAGGCGTCCCTTGTAAATACAAGCGTAAATTTTCCACACCAATCTTCATTAAACGCTCCCGAGTCTCCACCGCCGCCCAAGCGATGTGAGGGGTTAACCAGCAATTGGGCGCTTCTAAAAGAGGATTTTCCGGCAAAATCGGCTCGTGGGCCACCACATCCAGCCCACAGGCGGCGAGTTTTCCTCTATGCAAAGCTTGCGCCACGGCTGCCTCATCTAATAAGGGTCCCCGAGCGGTATTTAGCAAAATCGCCCCGTCTTTCATTTGAGCCAAGGCCACCTCATTAATCATCCCGGTGGTTTCGGGGAAAAGTGGCACATGCAGACTCACCACATCCGCTTGGGCATACAATTCTGCGAGGCTGACTTGACTAGCCCAAGGCGCTTGCGATTCTTTCGGTTGATGATTCCAGTAAACCACCTTCATCTTAAAAGCGTGGGCGATGGTCGCTACTTCTTGGGCAATAGCCCCGTAGCCTACTAGCCCCATGGTTTTGCCTTGCAATTCCATTAAAGGTTTAACGAAATAAGTGAAATCCGGAGAATTTTGCCAATCCCCTTGATGCACGGAGGCATTGTGAACGGCTACTTGAGAAGTGATTTCTAATAACAGCGCAAAGGTGAATTGGGCCACCGCCGCAGAACCATAAGCGGGAATATTGGTCACTGTCACCTGGTGTCTGGCACAAGCTGCAAGGTCAATTTGATTGAACCCCGTGGCCATGACTCCTACATACTCTAAATGAGGGCAACTGGCTAAAATTTCTTCGGTAATCGGTACTTTGTTACTCAACGCTACTTGAGCATCCCCGATCCGCCGAATAATCTCAGCGGGGTCTGCCGGTGTCCGTTCATACAAGGTAACTTCCCCCAAGGCTTCAAAACCCGCCCAGCTAATGTCTCCGGGATTCAACCCATGACCATCTAAAATCACAATTTTCATCTTGTTTCCTCCACTAATTCCATCTGGATAAAATTCACCACTTCATTAAAACACAAAGCCAGCACTTCCCCGGTCTTGACAAAGCCAGCCCGTTCGTAAACCTTCATGGCCCGCACATTAAAATCTGCCACGCGTAAACACAAAGTCCCTTGAAAATCCAAGTGCTTCCGGGCAAAAGCAATCGCCTTTTCCGTCATTTCCAGTCCTTGGCCTTTACCACAGTCTTCTGGTCGAATGCCCAAGCCGATTTCCATCCGGTCATCTTCTAAGAGCTGGTAACTGAAAATCCCGTAAAACTCCTCTGCCAGATACACCGCAAAGAACAACTCGCCTGCTTGATTGTCCATAATTTCCGCTAGACTCTCTTCGTAATAGGGCACCGGTGTGTTGTAAAACTCATAAGGTGCGGGATAGCGCCAGTGAAGATAGGTTTGCGCTTCTTGGCGATTCATTTTTTTTACACGATAGACTTGACTCATGACAAGCTCCTTTTTTGGCAAGTTGTCTGCTTTCTCAGAGATTCTTCGAGGTTTATTTTAGCACAAAGTGGCCCATTTAGCGGAGTGATTCTTCCTTACTTGCAAATTACCTTGGGCAATGTCAACTGTCGAAAGAACGGAAGCAAATAGCACCCCAAGACCGTCAAAAAATAATTGAACGATCTCGGGGTGCTCTATTCATAGTCTTTTTATTTTCGCTTAGTCTTCATTAGGGTCGTTTCTAGCGTCTTCGTGAGTCGGGTGAACAGTGCCTTTAACGTGATCCGGGCCCGCATAAATAGTGTACAGTTTCAAGATTTGATCCCCAGTATTTTCTACATTGTGCCAAGTATCAGCTGGCACAAAAATCGCATCATCCGCTTTTACCGGCTTTTCAAAGGAAAGATTTTCTTTACTTGGGCCCATCTTGCAAACGCCGGTCCCTGATTCTATCCGTAGAAATTGGTCAATGCCATGGTGAATCTCTAGTCCAATATCATCTCCCGGTTGAATGGCCATTACCGTAACTTGCAACTTGTCCCCTGTCCAAATGGTCGTCCGATAGTTTTCGTTTTCGAGGGTCAATGCCTCAATGTCTTCCACAACAGGTTGTTTCCCACGATCTGAATAATCAAGCATCTCAAAAACCTCCCTTTCATATAGAGTGAAAGCTCATCTATCACTCTATCATTAGTATAACAGGATGATTTTTAAACCCTTACCAAATGAGCTTAATTGACAATGAGAATCACTTGTACGCTACGTATGGAAACTAGATAAAACATAGCGGCTTTAGCCAACAGCTTGCTTTTTCTACCCCTTCCATTTCGGAACCAAGTACAAGTCAAAGAGCAACCAGTTGAATACAATCCCCAAACCTAGCAGTAAATACCCAATTCCGCCAAGGGGTGTGTAGCCACGATTGGAAAAATCGTAAAAAACTAGCACTAGTAACGCCAGCAATAAACCAAAAAATATCAAATTTCCCAACCAAACGATTCCCTTTTTCATTCAGATCCCTCCGTTACTTTTTCAGCAACTTTCGCAAACCAACCAAAAAAACAGCGCTTACACAGTCAGTATAAAGACAGTTGATTTTTCTGTCAACGGAACACTGATTTGCTATGAAGCGCTTGCTGATCTAACCTTTCTTGATGATCCACCGCAAAAAAACCGCCCTAATTTTCCAGGGCGGTTTGCGTCTTTTAAAAGACTATTTGTTTTCTTTTAATTTAAAGCTAGACCAAGGACGCAAGAATTCTAGTAAGAACATTTCGTCTGCGGCGATTTTCCCTACTACGTTAACACGACCATCATTTTTCATATCTTTTAAGGCGATTTGTGTTTCCCCTTTGTATTGACCGTAGTCCACATTGTCGATCAAAACATCTCCACGGGTCATATCGTGGGTATCGTGAGCTGGGAATGGTTTGTCTTTGTAGTATACCCGGGTCATAGTCGAACGCAAGATGTAATCCGAGCGGTCGCCTCGATAGCTATGCAAGTTGTCAAACAGACAAATCCGTTCGTCTTCTGTGATGCCTTCTGCCACATCGACTTTCAATGTTGGATAGTCGGCGTTGAAGGCTTCAGCCATGGCCGCCAATTCTGCTTCGGAAGCATAGGCATTCCCAATTGAGATGTCGTCAATCAAACCAGTTAAGACTAAGTGTTTCACCTGTGTTGCCAATTCCAAGTCCCGGTGGTCTTCTAAGGAGCACAGACCATCTTGAGTTGGCCAAGGACCAAATGTCGCATCGTGGGAATTCACGAAGGCCATGGTGTTCAAGTTGTATTTCCGGAATTTTTCGGAACAATACACAAAGTGATCATACCCTAAGCCAGAATAACGGTGTGGGTAGAAGTTATGGGAGCCTAGTAAGTTGTTGGTATTTGGTGAGTAGCTCATAATATTGTCCACGTAATCCGTGCCGGAAGACATGTTGATTTCAATTTTAATGCCGTACGGATTACGCGTCATGCGGGCTTCTTCTGCGCCGGTGAAGCCGATATCCAAACGAATGCCATAAGCGCCCATGTCATGGAAGAATGACAAGTCGTCGTAGGAGATTTCCAATTGTTCAAAAAGGGCCGGGTTGATATCCACCATGACTTCCATATCCAAAGAATTGGCGTAGTCTACCACTTTTTTGAAGTCTGCCAAGACTTGTTCTTTGTCTCCGTTGATTTGCAACAGACTAGTGAAAACCCGTTTGAAGCCGTATTTGTGGGCCAAATCCAGATACGCTTGGTCCTTTTCAAATGTCGAACGTTCTGGATAGATTGAAATACCTAATTTTCCCATGAAATAAATCCTCCCTGAATGTATGAATTTGCTTACAAAAATAGTATAGCATTCACAAAATTATTGGTCTACACCTTTACTCAGATTTTTCGAAAAGGTTTACAAAATCTTCACAAACTCCGGTGGCGACGAGGCGGAATTTTTGTTATTCTATTAGAGTATGCAAGAAGGAAAGGAATGCAACTATGAAGAAAAAAATCATGTTAAGCGTGGCGACTTTGGCGACCTTGGCCGTCCTTGGAGCCTGCAACAGCACGTCTACTACGAAAAGCAGCGACAGTTCAACGGCTACGACTACCACTAGCTCCTCGGTGGACCTAAACAGTCTGGAACTCCCTCAGCTCACCGATGAAGTGACCGAAAACGAAACTTTAGTGGAAATGGTGACTTCGGCGGGTTCGATTAAAATCAAGCTCTTCCCTAGCTTAGCGCCAAAAGCCGTGGAAAACTTTGTGACCCACGCCAAAGAGGGCTACTACAACGGGACGAAATTCCACCGGGTAATCGAAGACTTTATGATTCAAGGGGGCGATCCGAAAGGTGACGGTACCGGCGGGGAAAGCATCTGGGGCGATCCTTTTGAAAATGAAATCTCCAATCAACTGTACAATATCCGCGGGGCACTAGCCATGGCTAATGCTGGTGGGGATGCGTCAAACGGCTCTCAATTCTTTATCGTGCAAAACAACGATGACAAATCCGATGGCCTAGCGATCCAATACTACCCAGGAGCCATTATCGAAGCCTACAAAAAAGGAGGCGTGCCTCAATTAGACGGTGGCTACACAGTCTTTGGTCAAGTGGTGGATAACGGCATGGAAGTCGTGGACAAAATCGCTACTTCTGAAACCTCTGGTGAAGCCAACAGTATGGGCGAAGATTCCACGTTGAAAGAAGACGTCACCATTAAAGAAATCAAGATTTTACAAGAAGCAAAAACGAAATAAAGCAATCAAAATAAAAGCGAGCAACCCTCACGGAATCTTTCCCGAGGATTGCTCGCTTTTTTTTAAAAGACCATTTCTTCCATGGAGGCTTCAAAGATTGCCAAGACGTCGGTTTCTTTTAACGGTACGAAAGCTCTGGTGGCAATTGTCGAATGCTTCACGGCTTGTGTGGCCATTTCTGCTAGCTTACTGGCATCAATACCCACCTGTGGCAAAGTCATGGGAATGTCACAGTCTACAAAAAACTCATACAATTTCTGAATCCCGCCGATTGCCACCACTTCATCCTCACCGGTTAGGCCCCAGACATTTTTCCCGAAACGCACAAAGTATGGCAATGTCTCTTCGTTTAACACGTGCATCATCCAACGAGGAGTCAAAATCGCCAGGCCGACTCCGTGGGTAATGTCGTAATACGCGGACAGCTCATGTTCCATGGCGTGATTGGACCAGGCACCAGATTTTCCGCGACCGATTAACCCGTTTAGCGCCCAAGAAGAAGCCCACATGAGATTGCTTCTGGCATCGTAATTGTCCGCTTCTGCCAGCGCCACGGGCAAAAGCTCGATCACCGTCTTCATCAGCCCTTCCGCCAAATGATCCTGAATCTCAGTTCCGGGCGTCTTGTCGAAGTATTGCTCCATTAAATGACTTAGAATGTCTGCGCTCCCGGCGGCGGTTTGGTATTTGGATACGGTGTACGTATAGGCAGGGTCTAAAATCGACACTTTAGGAATCAGAATTTTATTGCCAAAGCCCAGTTTTTCCTGAGTAGCCGGATTAGACAGCACTCCCCCGGCATTCATCTCGCTACCAGTCGCCGCCAAGGTCAAAATCGTCGCCAAAGGCAGCGCTGCGGTGATTAATGAGGAATCCCCGGTGAAATCCCAAGGGTCCCCATCATAGAAGACACCGGCACAAATCGCCTTGGCACAGTCGATGGTGGAGCCACCGCCCACGGCTAAAACCACCTCAATTGCTTCTTTGCGACACAAGTCCACCCCTTTTCTCACCGTGTCGATCCGAGGATTAGGCTCCACTCCGGGAAGTTCCACGATTTCAAAGTCTGCTAACACTTGATAGATCTGATCGTACAGGCCATTTTTCTTGATACTGCCCCCACCATAAACCAGTAAAACCTTGCTGCCATAAGGGGCCAAGGCTTCCGGTAAGTGGCGAATCTGTCCTTGGCCAAAATAGACCTTTGTGGGTACGTTAAATACAAAATTTTCCATGACTCATCCTCCTTGAATTGTTCTTCTTTATTCTACTATAAGACCGTGCTTTTAAAAATGAAATCGTTTCAAGGAAATCCTGGACCGCTCGTAATTTCCCTCTTTCAAAAATCCTCCGAATAATTATTTTGACTATCAAAATATTCGTTATCCCTTAATTTAAAAGGATTCTGTTACTAGAATTGATTTCCTTGAAAAAAATAGTTTGACAATCAAACCTTTTTATCTAATAATAGTCTTGCAATCATTCAGCAGTTCATTGCATTTATTTTATATTCAAGGAGAGTTCAGATGAGCTTATTATCAGGAAAAAAAGTCGTCGTAATGGGCGTTGCCAACAAACGGAGTATCGCTTGGGGGTGTGCGAAAGCCTTAATGGAACAAGGGGCAGAAGTCATCTACACCTATCAAAACGAACGCATGAAAAAACAATTGGACAAACTAGTCCCAGAAGGTACTTTTTTAGTCGAAGCAGATGCAGCCTGTGACGAAAGTTTGGAACAAGCTTTTGCCAAAATTGGGGAATATGCCGGGGAAATCCACGGGGTTATTCACGCCATCGCCTATGCCAATAAAGAAGATTTATCCGGGGATATTTTAGCTATTACCAGAGAAGGCTTCTCTTTGGCCCAAGATATCAGCGCGTATTCCTTTATCGCCACGGCGAAATATGCAAAACCTTACTTGGCAGAAAACAGTGGCTTGGTAACTATGAGCTATCTCGGTTCACAGCGGGCCGTGCCAAACTACAACATGATGGGTATCGCCAAAGCAGCGCTGGAAGCAGAAGTCCGCTACTTGGCAGCAGAATTATCCCCACAAAAAATCCGGGTCAACGGTGTTTCCGCCGGGGCCATTAAGACATTGGCCGTGACCGGTGTGCAAGATTACCAAAAACTGATTCAACTGTCCGAAGACCGGACGCCGGATCACGTGGGTGTGACCATTGAAGAAGTCGGCAATGCCGCAGCCTTTTTGATCAGCCCCTACTCTAGCGGGATTATCGGGGAAGTCATTTACGTGGACAAAGGCGTACATCTTTCCTAGGCCGGAAAGCTTGTAAGCAATCATAAAATTTCCTACTCATAAAAGGGTGAATTCTTTTTAGGATTCATCCTTTTTTGCTGGTATCCGATGGGACGACAGCAAAGCTAAAGCCTTGATGATTTGCCTCCTTTTGCTGCTGGAAGTTTTCGAAAAAGGTGCTTTTAAAGCCCATTCTTTGACTGTCTTTCATCAAAAATACGTTTACAATCCCTACTTTTTCCCGTATTCTGAATTTGTATGTTTTCGCACAGACTCAACAACAGGAGGGATACGATGTCCTATCAAGAAATGCTGTTTTCCTTTTTGGGCGGCTTAGGAATCTTTTTATTTGGGATCAAGTACATGGGGGACGGGTTGCAAAAAGCCGCCGGGGATCGCTTGCGGGAGGTTTTGAATCGCTTCACCTCGACTCCACTGCGAGCGGTTTTAGCCGGAATTATCGTCACCGGTTTGATTCAGTCGAGCTCTGGTACGACGGTTTTAGCAGTCGGTCTCGTTTCCGCAGGCTTTATGACCTTACGCCAGGCCATTGGGGTTATTATGGGGGCCAATGTGGGAACCACGGTCACCGCCTTTATCATTGGCTTTAACTTATCTGCGTATGCCTTGCCAATTATTGGCGTCGGCTCTCTGCTGCTCTTTTTCTTTAAACGCAAATCTTTGCAAAATATCGGCCAGATTCTCTTTGGTTTCGGCTGTTTGTTTTTCGGTTTGAAACTGATGGGTACTGCCATGGAACCTTTGAAGGACTTGCCACAATTTAACCAGTTGATGTTAGATGTTTCCCACATTCCGATTTTAGGGGTGGGTATCGGTACACTTTTGACCATGGTCTTACAAAGTTCCAGCGCCACGATTGGGATTTTGCAACAGCTTTACAGTCAAGGTAGCCTAGCCTTAGAAGCGGCATTGCCGATTTTATTTGGGGACAATATCGGCACCACGATTACCGCCATAATTGCCGCATTAGGCGCCAGTGTGGCAGCTAAACGCACGGCAGCGGCTCACGTGGTCTTCAATTTAGTCGGAGCAATTATTTTCACGATTTTACTCGGACCCTTTACCCAAGTGGTAATTGCCATTACCGGGGCGCTGAATCTAAATCCCAGCATGCAAATCGCCTTTGCTCACGGCCTCTTTAATGTGACCAATTTGGCCATTCAGTTCTGGTTTATTCCGCAAATCGAAATATTGGTGAAGAAGATTATCCCGGGAGACGACAAAAACCTTGCCATTCGTTCAGTAGAACTCAATGAGGACTTTCTCCATACCTCCCCTTCCATCGCATTACGTCAGGCTTCTTCTGAAGTCATCCAAATGGGAAACTACGTCTATCGCTCCATGACCGCGGCCAAAGACTATTACGTGAAGCCTGATGATGAGCTCAAAGACGAGGTCGAACAATACGAAGAAGCCATTAATCAATACGACATCGAGCTAACGGAGTTTTTGGCCAAGTCCGCTACTTTTGAATTGTCTCAGACAGAAAGCCAAGAACAAGCCATGCTTTTAGAGTTTACCAAGGACTTTGAGCGCATCGGCGACCACTGCAAAAACATCGTAAACTTTGTGGAAGAAGCCTGTGATGTGGAAAAGAAACAACGCAATCGGGAAAAGCGTAAAGGCTTGCCCGCTACTAATCGGCCACAGCTCCTCCTCCAAGACGAAGATTTGTTGCTTTTATTCGAAAAAGTGGCAAAGAACATTCACGACGCCTTGGAAATTTTAGAAAGTGGCGACACCCAAAAAGCGCAAAAAATGCTGACGCGGGAAGGGGAAATCAACAGCTTAGTGGACTTGCTCCGTAGTAAGTATATTCGTTTGATGAACCACGGCGAAGGCCGGGCTGCAGACGGCATCCTCTTTATCGACATCTCCTCTAATTTGGAACGCTCCAGCGATCGGACCTTGCATATTGCAAAATACATTTTGGGCAATGACTACGGCTTTAAAACCCCGGCCGCCTATCATCCCCAAACCGAAACAGGCTTAACCTTACAAGAAGACTGAGAAAAACCCAAGGACTCTCCCATGAGTTCTTGGGTTTTTTTCGGATATGACAAAGTCCCCGGCCTTTGTTACAATGAAAAAAATGTTTCTTGGAGGAGTTTTATGTTTTTGCCTTTACTTACAACTACGGCGGCGACTACCGCCAGTTCTACTTCAGCTAGCCTGGAGAGCACCGTGGACTCCAGTACCCCGGTGATTATCCAACCTGCAACCAAGCAGCTGAATGCGTTGCAGCGCTGGTGGAACAATATCGACTGGGATCAGGTTTTCGGGGTGGTCATCCAAAAAGGGCTAACTTTGATTTTGCTTTCTGTGCTCTTTTTATTTCTTTGGAAGCTGACGGATTTTTTGGTGGAAAAAAGCTATCGGTCTTTTTTAAAGCGGAAAAATATCAATGAAACCCGGGCCCATACAATTTACACTCTCATGGGAAATATCGCCCATTACACCTTGGGCTTTTTCTTCATTTACGGGTTGTTATCCACGGTAGGCGTGCCCGTGGGCTCCCTTCTAGCCGGTGCCGGAATCGTCGGTTTGGCCATTGGTCTTGGGGCTCAAGGCTTTATGAATGATATTATCACCGGTTTTTTCATCATTATGGAACAACAAGTAGACGTGGGGGATTACGTGATTTTGCAAAATATCGCCATTGAAGGTACCGTGATTTCCGTAGGGATTCGTACCTTGGAATTGCGTTCCTTGGACGGCACGTTGCACTTCATCCCCAACCGTAATATCACTACCATTAGCAACAAGTCCCGGGCGGATATGCAAGTGGTGGTGGACATTCGCATCTTACCCACAGAGGACTTGGAAACCATGCGGACACTGATTGAAGAAGTCAACGCACGCTTAACCGCGGAAAATACGGACAAGATTACCACACCCCCGACCGTCTTTGGCGTGGTGGATTTGGGCCACGGGAATTTCGTGATGCGCTCCACCTTCTATGCGGTAAATGGCACTCAAGCCGGGCTAAAAGAAGAATTTCTCGCTGCTTCTTTGGAGGCTTTGACGAAAGCTGGCTTTACGATTCCTACGACGGTTTTACCACCCCAGGCATAAATAAAAACAAGCGACTGAGACTGTTTCGTCTTAGTCGCTTGTTTTTGCGTTATCCAGCACGTATCTATTTCACTAAAGATAACGTCTAACTTGCTGTTGATATTCATCATAGGTCTCACCAAATGTTGCACTGCACCAGCGTCCTTCGGCGAGAATAACCCAGTGAGTAGCAATTTGGAAAAGAACCAGTGCTCCATAATAAAAAAACGATCCAAGCAAAATGGCACAGCATAGGAAATAAACAAAGTAGCCCACATACATGGGATTACGGGAAAAACGATAGCTGCCAGTAGTATTTAGTCCTTGCTTATTCGGTTTAGCAAAACTTATGGTAGCGGCTAATAAGATCCCCACCCCTAACACATAAGTAACACCTCCAAGCACAAGCAGCGGTGCACTGCCATGTACCCGAAGAAAAAGCGGGAATAAAATAAGCACGACATTTGTCATTTGGTAAAGAACATACATAATTTTCTGAGCGCCAGCCATTGGTGCAAAGTGCGCACCTCTTTTTAATGCCGTGGGATTTAACCAACCAAGTAAGACAAAGCGAATGAAAAAAAGTGGCAACATCAAGATAAACCCATTCATCTAGGATCCCTCCGTTTTCCTTTTTCCAGGCAACGGTTCATTATTCGGTCTACTTCAACTTTTTCCCTAAATACCTCAAAAAAGCTCCTTCCTATCCTCTTATGAAGCCAATCAAGCTTCCGGCTCAATCACCAACATACCATGCTCATCAAACTGCCAATTGGGCCCATAGGCGACTTCCCAATAATAGCCGTCTAAATCTTGGAAATACCCACTGTAACCGCCCCAGAAGACCTTCTCAGGTGCTTTGGCAATAGTCGCTCCTAAAGATGCTGCTAAAGCCATTAAATCATCCACGGCCGCCTCGCTTTCCAGATTAATCGCCAAGGTAATCCCGGAAAAGCCTTTGTTAGTAATCGTTGGCGGATTTTCCTCATTTATGTCTTGGGCTAATTTTTCCAAGGGAAACAGTTCAAACTTGCTGCCTTGGGTATTGAAAAAGACGATGGGGGGATTGGGTTTTTGCTCAAAGGTTTGAAACCCTAGTCCTTTGTAAAAAGCCAGTGATTTTTCCATATCTTGAACCCCGAGACAGATTAAATTGATTCGATTCATGGTAGCATCCTCCTTTTAAACGTTAGTTAGTGACAGTCGCATCTTACTCCACTAAAGTAAAATTCATGGTAATGGGATTGTGGTCCGAGTTGGCAAACCCATTGTCGATAACCGCCACTTGATTGACCTTGACATTATCAGAGACTAGAAATCCGTCCACGATGGAGACAAAGGACTCTCCTTTTACGTAAGGTTCGTTGTTCCGGCGCACAGAAGGAATCTTCGCCTGAGCTAAATTTCCTTTTGCCACTTGGAAATGCTCCGGTAGATCACTTTCTGGAAATGGATGGGTCCAGTTGAAAGGCTCGGTTTGGGTGCCGAAGACTTCTGGACTATTTCCTAACATATCGTGGTTGTAATCACCACCGACGATCACGTAATGTCCCGCTTCATAGGCCTTCGTCATTTGATCGAATAACAGATTTAACTGGGCTTCCCGGACTTTGCGATTCTTCGTAAAAGCAGACAGGTGCAAATTAATCAAGGTCAATGTCTTATCTCCTTTAACGGGAATTTCGCTAACGCTAATCGCCCGGTCCAAGTCAAAAAACTTATTGAAATCCGTATCGATGGGCAGGCTGTAACGGGTACTTTGACTGATTTCTCCTTTAGCCAAGGTCACAATCCCCGACTTCGCTTTGCCAATGGGATTGGTCACAGGATAAAACAAATAGGCGGAATCATAATTTTGGGCATAGACCGAGCTATACCCGGGAAGAGTGTCCTCATCTGTCAGCTGCTTCACTTCATTCACATGAAAGGAGCGGTCCCCGTCTTCATCCACCTCTTGAAACAAAGCGATATCGGGATTGACATCTGCTGTGGTCTCCAAAATGCCTAGCATATTTTGCTCCACCGTGGCTTCATCATAGGCCCGAGAATACTTGCCTCCATCCATAAAGAAGCTGTAATCGGCGGGATACGCCCCATAGCCGATATTGTAGCTCATGATTTTATATTCTTGATTGGTGGCAAAGCTCTCCTTAGTCGTGCTCTCCACCGCTAGCTCCAACTTTTCCGGTAGGCGCTTGTAGCTCAAAAAGACATAGGCCACATAAGCTGCCACCACGACTACTAATACAATGACTAGTATCAAAATTCCTTTAAACAAACGTCTCATCATCTCGCTCCTCGTCTTTCTCGATTGCCTCCATGATACCATAGCCCCTAAATACGAGAACAATGGTTTGTTTGAGCAATGGCACCAAATTCTAGTCTACCTCTTCAGCTAACCCAAAAGAATGATGCCCTAAGCCAATTTTCCCCACACAAAAAGCCGATGGCAAAAACCCATCGGCAGTTTACATAATAATTTTATTGTCTTATCTCTTTAATCAGCTGACTTTCAATCCGTCCGTGGCAGTTTCCGTGTCACTGCCCCCTGGTTGTTTGGGCACGAGCAAATACTGCCGCTCCAATTCATGAACGAGATGATTGGTGCATTTCAAGATTTCCTTCCGGGTGATGATGCCAAGGAAAATCCGCTGATCATCCACCATGGGTAAGAAAGCATTGTTTACAAGCAAGTGCAAAATATCTTCCAAAGCGGCGTCTTCTCTCACGGTGTCCACACCGATTTCCATAACATCCGCCACGGTTAGTCCGGCCAAATGATCCGTGTCAATGGTAGTCAAAGAGACCATTTTTTGCACGATATCGTTCAAACCAATCAAGCCCATAAAGCGGTCGTCTTTATCCAGTACGGGGATCTTGGAGTAGCCGACATTTGTCAGGACCAAAAGCGCATGGTCCAAGGAGTGTTGATACATAACAGTGGCGACATTGTCTGCCGGCACGAGAAAATTGTCTTGGTTTTCGAGTAGTAGTGCTTCTGTATTGGGACCAATCAATGAAATTGCCTCCATTTCTTTCTACCTCTTCATTCTAGCAAAAAAGGGCCCTATTGCCTCCTGGTTTTCCCCTTCTTTTATGAAAAATTTACGCAGTTATCAGCTAGGGTTAAGAAATCTTGGGAAACGCCCCGCTTAAAAAGAACAACAGAAAAAGGCCTCCACAATTAGAGGCCTAACGGGAACACTTAACGAGAAAAATGAAAATGCAAGTCTTTGACCGGCGCAAAACTGCGATCGTAATACTGCACGTCCCAGCCTGTTTCGGTCGCATCAATAATGGCAAAGGCTTTAATTTGAATCTGGCCTCGGGGTTGGGAGATGCTCCCAGGATTCAAATACAAGCGATGTTGTACCACTTCGCAACCAATTTGATGGGTATGACCGAACAACACCACGCTGGCGTCTTGTTCGGCAGCTTCCATGGCGATTTTGCTCAGTCCGAATTTCACATTGGACAAATGCCCATGGGTCACGTAAATCCGGTCCAAGTCTGTGGTGATCAGCCGACGATCTTCGTAGCGGCTGTCAAAGTCACAGTTGCCTCCAACCCCTTGGTAAATCGCGAAAAGTTCATCGTCTGCCGGTAGTTCCGAGTCCCCACAGTGAATAAACAAATCCACTTGTTCTTGAAAATGATTCACTAAGTCCACCAAGATTTGGCGGTCTCCGTGATTATCTGATACCACAAGATATTTCATGTTTTACGCTCCTTTCACCGGGCCTTCAAGCCAAGCTTGCCACTGGTCTTGCAGTTTGGCCATGGCCTGGCCTCGATGACTCAAATGATTTTTTTCTGCTGGCAAGAGTTCCGCGGAAGTCTTTTCCATGCCATCTGGGATAAATAAAGGATCATAGCCAAAACCGTAATCCCCTCGCGGAATTCGACCAATCCGACCATACCAATCGGCGCTAACTACCAGGCTGTCCTTTTGAGGCGCCGCAAAAACCAACGTACAGTGGAAATGCGCCCCTCGTTTTTCATCTGGTACATCGTAGAGTTCGTGGAGCAGTTTGGCATTATTCGCCGCATCGCTCTTTTGTTCCCCGGCAAAGCGCGCGGAGTAGACCCCCGGCATCCCGCTTAAGGCATCCACACAAAGACCGCTATCGTCCGCCAAAACCGGTTGCTGGATCAACTGGGAAATGGTTTCTGCCTTCAAGCGAGCATTGGCTTCAAAGGTCGTACCGGTTTCTGCCACATCAGGTAAATCAGGAAAGTCTTTTAAGGTCTTGATCTCATAACCGGCCGCCCCAAAAAGCGCCGCGAATTCTTTGGCTTTCCCTACATTTCCCGTAGCAATTACAATGGTCTTTTCCGGAACTTCATGCGTCTTGTCCACCAACGCTTCCTTTTGAGCGGCAATCAAGGACTCAATTCCCACCACTCCGTAATGAAGCAGTTCATTTAAATCATTGCCGGAAAAACTAGTATCCGCTCCAAACGCTTGAATCGAAAGGAAGTCCCCACCTTCATTCATCACGAGACTCATGCCTACTAAAGCTTGTTCTTCCTCGTACTCATCAGGATCTAGCACACAGGTACCATCAGGCAAGAGAGCCACGCCCACACCAGCGACATTTTCCCGAATCGGATCACTGGCCAGTTCATTTTGAGCCAATAGGCGGTTCACCGCCAAACGCAAAGCCACAAATGCCCCGGTTAAACTAGCACTCTGCGTCGCGCCGTCCGCTTGCACCACGTCGCAGTCGATGACAATTTCCCGCTCTTCTAAACGACTCAAATCACAGACCCCACGCAACGCTTTGCCAATGGTCTCTGATAGATTTTCATCGGCAGCCGTCAGACTTTTGCGGCTTTGTCGCTGACCGGTAGCCCGGGGCAGTTGATTGTACTCGACGCTGATCCAGCCTTGAGCGCTAGCGGCTTGTTTTGAAGCTTGCGGCTGTACCGTGGCATTACAGATAACTTCGGTGTCGCCAAAAGCAATCACCACGGAGCCTTCTGGGTATTTAAAGACATTGGTTTTGATTTGAATGTTGCGCAACTCTCGAGGAGTCCGTCCAGTATGTCGAATCATAACTTCTCCTTTATGGCTTTTCGCCTAATTCAATGTGTTTCGAATGCACCGGAAATTCCAACCAGTCTTGGGCAATATCGTCAAAGAGCTTGGTGGAACCGGTGGTATAAAAATGACACGCCCCCTGCTTGGCTGGATCAGGATTAGCAATATCAAAGTAATCTAATAGCACGCTGACTTCCCCCACGGTTTCCGCCCCAGAGTCGATTAGCGTTACCTCGTCCCCCATGTAACTTTGGATCAATTGCCGCAATAAAGGATAATGGGTACAGCCTAAAATCAAAGTGTCCACTTTGTTCCGGCGCATAGGTTGTAAGGTTTCGGCCACGACTTTTTTAGCGATTGGCGATCGAGTCTCGTTACTTTCCACCAGAGCCACAAACTTCGGACAAGCCAAATCAAAAATCGTCACCTCAGCGGTCTTACTTAAAATCGCTTCCCGATAAGAACCACTCTTAATCGTTCCTTGGGTGCCAATCACCCCAATACGCCGGGTCTTAGTAGTTTTCACCGCCGCCCGACTACCGGGTAAAATTACCCCCACCACAGGAATCGGCAATTTTTCTCTAATGATATCTAAAGCTACCGCGGTCGCCGTATTACAGGCAATCACTAAGAGCTTGATGTTTTGTTTCATTAAAAACTCCGCCATCTGCCACGTGTACTCAATGACTTGCTCAGCGGGTCTTGGCCCATACGGACAGCGAGCGGTATCTCCTAGGTAAACTAGTTCTTCATTGGGCAGTTGCCGCAATGCTTCTTTTAAAACGGTCAATCCCCCCACACCGGAGTCGATTAAGCCGATTGCACCTTTGTTTCCCATGAATCTCTTCCTATCTGCTTTTTTACTAAAAGCTATTGTAACATACTTGTCTATTTTCGCCTTTTTTGCCGGAGAATTCAAGTGTTGGGGATTTGAATCATTCGCAAAAAAACCACCAAGCAACAGGCAACGAATGCAGCTTGGTGGTTCAAACCTATTCTGATCTTGCTAAAAATTTCCCAACCAAAGATTTTCCCAGGATCAGTAAGCCGGGCCCTAGGAAAAAGAACGCCGAGAAGAGATAGTAACCATAATTAATCTGGCCATTTTTAAAGAGTGGTCCATTTCCGAGTAGAAAAAGCTCCACAAGCCCGGCGCTTACTAAGATAAGACCGGTTTGCAGCTTGTTCTGTTTGATTTTTGCGGGAAAATAAGCCTCTTTGACAACTTGGTAACACAAGACTACCGTCAAGCTAAAGCTCAAAATAAACAGATTTTCATCCATTTTCTCGGCAAAAACCGGCTTGCCATAAAAGAGATCGACAATCGGAAGTATCCATAATAACAAGCCCATAATGACAAATCCTAGGATAAAGCTCTTGCCAATCTCCCGTTGCTGGTACCCATCAAAATTTCTCCAAAACACTTTCATTTCCCCTTACCTACCTTCCGTAAAAATGACTTGTAGCTCAAGCAAAGCCCCATGATTATAAGCTCCAATGCGGCCAATGGCAGTAGCTGATCGGTAAGCTGGCCATTCACTACTATGCCCTTTATCTGCGAACGGGTTTGAACCAACAAAAAAGTACCCAAAAGCAGATAAAGCAAACTAAACCGAATCAAATGGCGTCCTTCATTTTCCCCGACAAAAGCATCTTTGCCGATTAAACTGCAAGCAACGACCCCGGCACCTACCAGGGCAGTAAAAAAGCAAAGACTCGCTTGACTTTCGAAGGGTGACTTGCCGTAGAAAATACTAAAGATAGGCGTAATAATCAATAGCCCTGCCACCGTCAGAAAACCAACCAGAAAAGCCTGATAGCGGCTGGCTACTTGTTGTGCATCAAACCGTTGCTTTTGCATAATTCCTCCTTTAAATCCTATCAACGAATTTTAATTTTTGTTATCTTATCAAAATTTTACCACTTGTTTAAGTGCAATCCTATACATAGTTCACATTTCATTCATTATATAAAATTACTAGACAACCGGCGGCTAAAAACAAAAAAGAACCACTGCTTAAGTGGTTCTCGAGGATTAAAACAAGGACAACTGCTCTGCCTCAGCCTCCCCCTTGACTTCAAACTCCTGTAAGTAGGCAAAAACTTCGTGATTATGATGCAAAATACCATAGGCTTCACAGCGCCTATGATACAAGTCCATCAGCTTTTGATTGGCGGGACTTGTACATTCATAACGATTGCCAAAAACACGAATATAACGCTCCTTCATACCGGGGAATAAACGGTCCAATTGGCGATAGAAATACTCCCGATTGCCTTCTCGCATGGTCACCCCAAAACCAAAATTGACAATTCCTTTGACCCCCACTTTATGACACGCAGCTAAGAGCGCCTCTACATTTTCTTCACTATCCGTTAAAAAAGGCAATAGTGGACCTAGCCAGACTACCGTGGGAATTTTGCGTTTTTGACATTCCGCCAAAACTTGCAAGCGTTGAGAGGTCACGGATACTCGCGGTTCGATTTTTCTACATAAGGCATCATCCATAGTGGTCAAAGTGATTTGGACGACGGCTTTGGTCTTTTCATTGATTCGCTGTAAGAGGTCTAGGTCTTGAAGCACTCGATCTGATTTCGTCAGCAGTGCTACGCCGAAGCCCAACTCTTCCACTAGTTCCAAAGACTGGCGAGTGAGCCGCAGTTTCTCCTCCAAATGCAAATAAGGGTCCGTCATCGCTCCAGTTGAAATCATGCAAGGCTGGCGCTTTTTTACAAGCTGCTCGCGCAAAATGGCGATGGCGTCTTCTTTCACCTGGATATCCTCAAACGCATGGTCCATTTGATAACAGGCACTGCGACTGTCACAATAAATACAGCCGTGAGTGCAGCCACGATACAGGTTCAAGCCATTTTTGGGCGAAAGGATCGTCTTATAGCGCTTGTAATGCATCCATTTTCCCCTTCTTTCCAAATTTCACGAACGAACGTTCTCTTTTGTTTAGTTTACCAAAGAATCGTGCTTTTAGCAATCTCCGTAAAAGACGCTTGTCTTGCTTAATCGGACATTGCCGACTATACTTATTTTTAGTAAGAAAGGAAGATGCCCTATGCCAGCATTTCATCATATTTCCTTATTAACCAAGGACCGTCAGGAAAATTTGCACTTTTATACCGAGCTTTTAGGACTGCGCTTTGTTAAGAATACCGTCAACCAGGAAAATCATCGCATGCTTCACTATTATTACGGTGATTATCAAGGTGCTCCCGGGAGCGTGGTGACCTTTTTTATCTTGCCTCATTTGGGCCACCGCTATGACCATGAAAATTTTATCGCCACCATTGGCTTGAAAATACCTAAAAACAGCCTCCCCTATTGGCAAGGCCGCTTGGAAGACTATCACGTTGCATACGAAAAAAACGAACGCACATTGTACTTTAAGGACCAAGACCAAGTGGCAATTTGCCTGACAGAAACCGATTTTGCTCCGTTAGAACCCAGTCATCAAGTCAAAAATACGATTCCAGGAGACAAACAGATATTAGGACTTCAATCCACCCAGCTCCATGTGGCCGAGCCCGAGAAGACCAGGGATTTCTTTGAGCGTTTTTTAGGTTGGCAGACTCTAGACCAGCGCATTTGGTTAAATACCACGGATTTTCTGGAGATTCTCCCTACTGAAACTAGTGAAGCCAGTCGCATGGGACGAGGCAGCGCGGATCATATCGCCTTTGCGGTGACAGACGAGGCCGAACTGGACCGCCTTTACCAAAAAGCTCAAACCCAAGGCTGGCACATTGAAAAAATGATTTCCCGAGGGTGCTTCAAGAGCCTCTACATCAGAGAACCCGGGGGCAATCGTCTGGAATTCGCCACACTAACTCCCGGGTTCACCATTGACGAACCCTTGGAAACCTTAGGGGAAAGTTTCGCCCTGCCACCGTTTTTAGCGGATCAACGAGGAGAGATTGAAAGAAATTTGTATCCGGAATATCGCAAAGCATAAAAAAGGTGCCCTACTCTTCTTTCGACTGGGAAAGATTGAGTGGGCACCACTTTTTTACTTCATTCTCAATAATTATACTGCTTGGTTTCCAGATACTTGGAGAACAAGGACAGTGCGTAACATACTACGAAGTACATCACGGTCATGGCCACGAACATGGGGATAATCGCCCCTTCGTTTTGACCATAGATGATTTTGGCATTGTGGGTCAATTCCGGCAAGCTGATGATCACCGCTAAAGAAGTATCCTTAATCAAGGAAATCAACTGACTCACCAAGGCGGGAATCATGGATTTAAAAGCTTGCGGAATCACGATGGAAAGCATGGTTTCTCTGTAGGTCAAGCCTGTGGACAGCCCGGCTTCCATTTGCCCTTTCGGCACGGCATTTAACCCGGCCCGGAAGATTTCCGAAAGCATGGCCGATTCAAAGATCGTCAATGCTGCCACCGCCGCCCAGAAAATGGAAAACTTAATCCCAATCTGAGGTAAGGCAAAATACGTGAAGAAGATGATCAACAGGAGCGGCAAGTTGCGGATGATGTCCACAATGAGACCGATAACCCGGGAGACAACCTTGATATCGGCAAAGCGTAGAACGCCTAACAAGCCACCAATCACAAAACTCAAGACAATCGATACCACAGAGACTTGGATCGTCACCATGAGGCCATCCATTAGAAAGCTCAAATTCACATAGGAATACGCATCAATAAAATTTTGCATCTAGGGTTCTCCTTTCTATCCGGTCACGGACCAGCGTTTTTCTAGATGATTCATCAAATAAGACAATGGCAAGGTCAAAACTAAGTAGAACAATGCCGCAATGATATACGTGTTAAAAGTTTCAAAGGTCGTGTTGGCAACGGAATCGGCTTGATACATCAAATCCAACCCGGCTACCATGGCTAGGACCGAGGAGTTTTTCACCAAGTTGATAAATTGGTTGCCTAATGGGGGGATGACAATCTTAAAGGCTTGGGGCAAAATCAAGTAGCGCATGGTTTGCCAATAAGTGAAGCCGGAAGATAGCCCTGCCTCCATTTGCCCTTTTGGTACGGTTTGAATCCCGGAACGCACGGTTTCTGCAATAAACGCCGAAGTATAAATAATCAACGCAATGGTCCCGGCTTGGAAACCGTCTAAGGAAATCCAGTACATAGGCACGACTACCACGAAAAACATAGCGATAATCAGCAAGGGAATATTTCGGAAAAATTCCACATACGCTTTTGATAAGCCCCGCACGATACGATTTTGGGATAGTTGAAAGATGGCCATTAACGTCCCGATAATCAAACTGAAAACCAAGGCGATGACACTGGAATAGATGGTAATTTTAAAGCCTTCAAAAAACAGGCTGTGATACTCTTGAAATAATTGGATCATCTACTTGCTCCTTTCTGAAAAGTTGGGTTTAGCCCCTGCTTTACTTGCGAATAGCCACGATTAGTTCGCTACCCGTCCGTCATCGGATTCGGGGAACCATTTGTCGTAAATCTTGTCATAGGTGCCGTCTTTGTGCATCTCAGCTAAGGCGTCGTTGACTTCTTTTAGGAAGTTGTCTTGACCTTTGTTAATCGCGATGCCATAAGGTTCCTTCGTAAAGGACTTGCCAGCTAAGACGTAATCCGGATTTTGAGAAGCCATCCCTAAAAGGATCGCATTGTCCGTGGTCATGGCGTCTCCTTGACCAGACTGCAAGGCAGTAAAACATTCCGCATAGTTTTCCCATTCCAAGATTTTCGCTTCTGGAGCTAATTTCTTGATATTGTCCACGGAAGTCGAGCCTTTCACGGCTAAAACCGTGGAATCAGGGCCTAGATCCTCGATGCCTTTAATACCGGAATCTTTATGCACCAATAAGGATTGTCCCGCGTCGAAGTAGACATCGGAGAAATTCACCTGTTGCAGGCGTTCTTCCGTAATGGTCATAGTAGCGATAATCGCGTCGATATTCCCATTTTTCAATAATGGAATCCGGGTTTTCGAAGTAACTTCTACGAAAACCGCGCTACCTTCAGGGCCGAGGATTTTCTCCGTAATGGCTCGGGCGATGTCGATGTCAAAGCCTTTGACCTCTCCATTGGCCACGTCCATCATGCCAAAAAGGCGAGTATCGTACTTCACTCCCCAGGTAATCTGTTGGGTTTCTTTACTCGTCTCTGCAATATCCTGATCCGCCACGCTTTTGCCACAGGCAGACAGGGTAAACAAACTAAGACTCAATGCCAAAAAAGCAAGCATTTTTTTCATTGGTTGACCTCCTTTGTTCTGCAATCCGTTTGTTTCAAGGGCTTAATGGTTGATCACCTTGCTGATGAATTGTTTGGCCCGATCGGATTGTGGATTTTCAAAGAATTCTTCCGGATTGCGGCTTTCTTCCACTACTTCCCCGTCTGCCATGAAGATCACACGGTCCGCCACTTCCCGAGCAAAGCCCATTTCGTGGGTTACCACGATCATGGTCATCCCGTCTTTGGCGATTTTTTTCATGACTTCCAGTACGTCCCCAATCATTTCCGGGTCCAACGCAGAAGTAGGCTCGTCAAATAACAAGACTTCTGGCTTCATGGCCAAGCCTCGGGCAATTGCCACACGCTGTTGTTGCCCCCCAGACAAGGTGGTTGGATAGACATCTTTTTTGTCTAACATCCCCACACGGTCCAAGAGTTTTTCAGCGGTTTTAGTGGCTTCTTCGTCACTTTCTTTCAGCACTTTTTTCGGTGCCAATGTAATATTATCCAAGACCGTTTTGTTCGGATAAAGGTTAAAATGTTGGAAGACCATTCCGATATTTTTGCGGATTTCCGTCAGCTTCGTGCTCTTGTCCCGGAGATCTTTGCCGTTAATCAACAGTTTCCCACTGCTAATCTCCTCCAGGGCGTTGATACAGCGCAGCATCGTACTTTTCCCGGAGCCAGAAGGACCGATTACGACCACTACTTCTCCCTTTTCAAACTGCAAGTTGATTCCCTTCAAAGCATGGAATCGACCATAAAATTTTTCCACGTTTTGGAATTCGATCATTGACATGGATTCAGCTCCCTTTTGTAAATTTTTGTTGGGTATTAGAGTTATTATACAGAGTTTTTTTAAGGTCTGTAAAGAAATTCTTCCCAAAATGGTGAATTTTCTTGAAACTTCCTACTATTATAAAAGTGACATCCTGTGTGAGGTTTTCAAAAATGAGGTTGGTACCAAAGCGTTTTGCCTCAAGAAATAAGGTGGAATTGCCAAAAATGGCTTTTCAAATTTTAGGCAATTTCAACTTATTTTTGCAGAGGCTGCTTTGGAACCACCGTTTAGCAATAAACACTCATTAACAAGTGACATTGAAAACAAAATGACTGCTTTTGACAAGCGAACTTTCCTAGGCTTGCAAGAGTTGTCTAATCTGGGAAAAACAGGTACACTGAAACAGACAAAAACTTTAGTGAAATAGGTGAAAAACGTGAGTAACATTATTTTAACCGGGGATCGTCCCACGGGTCAGTTGCATTTAGGTCATTACGTGGGGTCATTGCGCACCCGGGTAGCCATGCAAAACGATCCGGAAAACAAACTTTTCGTCATGGTAGCAGATATGCAAGCTTTGACGGACAATGCCAAAAATCCAGCCAAAGTTTCTGAAAATGTCCTGCAAGTGGCATTAGATTACTTGGCGGTAGGCTTGGACCCATCCAAGACCACCCTCTTTATCCAATCTATGATTCCTCAATTAGCGGAATTAACCATGTATTATTTGAACCTTGTTTCCGTGGCTCGGGTCCAACGCAATCCCACGGTCAAAGCGGAAATCCAACAAAAAGCCTTTGGGGAAGGCGTACCAGCGGGATTCTTCATCTACCCGATTTCCCAAGTAGCAGACATTACCGCCTTCAAAGCCAACTTAGTCCCTGTGGGGGATGACCAAAAACCCATGTTGGAACAAGCTCAAGAAGTGGTGCACTCCTTTAACAACACGTACGGGGAAGTCTTGGTTTCGCCAAAAGCAGTCTTGCCACCAAAAGGCGAAGGCCGCTTACCGGGAATCGATGGCAATGGCAAAATGAGTAAGTCCTTGGGCAACGGTATCTATCTCGCCGACTCCGCCGATGTCATGGCGAAAAAAGTCATGAGCATGTACACGGATCCCAACCACATCCACGTGGAAGATCCAGGGCAAGTAGAAGGCAATATGGTCTTCACGTATCTGGATGTCTTCGGTAAAGACAAAGCGTACATTGAAGAGTTGAAAAACCATTATCGCGCTGGCGGTCTTGGAGACGTGAAGATCAAACGCTATTTGATCGAAGCCTTAGAAGCCGAATTCGGTCCAATTCGCGCTCGCCGGGAAGAATTTGCCAAAGATCCAGCAGAAGTCATGAATCTCTTAAAACAAGGCAGCGAAAAAGCGGAAAAAATCGCCGCCGCTACCTTAGCAGAAGTCAAAGAAGCCATGGGCATTCGCTATTTTGGCTAAACAATAAAAAACGCCATCAATCCTTTAAGGGCTGGTGGCGTTTTTGTGTGTTCCATTATCCCAGGCTTTTAGCGTACACCTAGCGTTCTAAAGCAGGCTCGCTGCTTCTTCATCCACAATCAAAGTAAAGTCAGGGTGAGTGGTCAATAAGGTGGACGGCACTTCTTCGGTTACGATTCCCTCCACTAGTTTTTTGACAATTTCCGCTTTGGCGGTGCCATTGGCGATCATCACCAACTTTTTAATCTGCATGATACTCTTTGGCCCCATGGTGACATAGAAATCTGGGCGTTTTTCTTCCACGCCGCCGACTTCATTTAGCAATACTTGGACCATATCCGGTGTCGCATCTTCCGCCACACGACTGGTCAAATCCCCAAATTTCGTAGTGCCTGGCAAATTACCACAAAAATGTCCGTCTGCCCCAACACCTAGCAATACGAAATCTAAGCCTCCGTCTGCGGCAATTCGCTGGTCTTGGGTTTCATAGTTCGTCCAGTCCAAAACGTGGATTTTTTCCCGTTTGATATTTGCCGGATCAAAGTACAGCTTGTTCAAATTTTGCATGGTGACCCCATAGCCGGTCTCCCCTTTGAAAGGAATCTCATCGAAATTGTAGTAGTGGACATTGTCGAAGTATTCCTTATCCTTCACCAAAGGAATCATCAGCTCGTATACCCCTTTTGGCGTGGAGCCTGCGGTAATCGCGATATTTGTGCGGTACTGGGTGTGCATGGCCCCTAATAAGTGCTGTGCGGCAACTTCATTCATTTCTTGTAAGTCTTTTGTGACGATCAGTTTCATAACATTCTCCCTTTCGGCTGCTTTTTTGATCTGTCAGCCTCCCCTTTTTAAAATAACTCCGACTGTTGAATTTCAGATAAATGTTGTTTTTAAATTAAAATCACGCTTGTTTACCACGTACGCTTCTGCGGAAATCCTAATCAACCATCGTTATTTTATATAATTAGTTTAGCGCCTTATGAAACCGCTATCAATAAGTGCAAAAATAAAAAATACACTGTCTCCTACTCAAAAGTAGTTTTCGACAGTGTATTTTTCATTACTCAATCACTAACAAACGAGATTCCAAACCGGTTTCTTGGTCGTGGATATAGAGTTCTTGTTTGAAAAAGATGCCCCCGGAAGCTTTTTGATGGCCGCCGCCGTTAAAGAAACGCTTGGCAATCACGGATAAGTCCACGTCGTCTTTCACCGCCCGTAAGGAAACTCCTCGGCCGACGATGACGAGACTAAAGTCCACCACTTTTTCCGTTTCCGGATCGATTAGTTGGGCCATGGCATTGCCTAAAGAAGACTGGTATTGTTCCCCGTGAACATAGGCGAAGCGATAGTCATCCAAGGAGCCAAAACGCGCGTGTTTGAGCTTCTTCGTGATGTATTCTGCTTCTTTTTCTCCCATAGCGGTGATGATATCGGCATATTGATCCAAGTAGCTCAAGCCTTGCTCCATCACTTGTTGCATCAGTTCGCAACGTTTTTCAAAGTTAAAGAAATAAAAGAGGTTGTTGAAATCCTTGGCAGCTTCTTTGTAGGCCGCATCAGGATTGCTTTGCCAGTCCCAGCAGTCGTAGCACCGGATGATGTCCGCCACATGGGCTAATTTGCCCCAGTATGCATCGTCAAAAAGCTCGGTAGGCATACTGCCGACCAATTCTTTCATCACCACGCTAGTCGCCGAATGCTTCAAGCCTGTGCGTTCATCTGCCACGGTGATTTTGCTGTGGCCAGGGAAAAGGGCATTCATCCCCACAGAAGAAATATGGTGATCAAAAATCGTCCACTGGATCTTCCGTTCGTCGCAATAAGCCGCAAGTTTTGCGATCACTTCTTCTGAAGGACAAATGTCCGTGATGAAAATGTGAGTGACTGGCTCTTCATTGGCAGCCAAAAACTGCAACACATTGGGATCGATGGTGCCATCGTTGCCTGGTTCACAATAGGTCACTGGTAAAAAGGTGGCTTCTTGAAATTCACTTTCTGGCAAGTGTTGTAAAACTTCTGCTACTAACAACGCGGAGCCCACTCCGTCCAAATCCGTGTGGGAAAAGCGTTTGACTACTACATTACTCATAAATTCGCTCCTTTAATTCGGTCAAAAGAAAAGTGGTCAACTAAAAAAGAGCCCCTGCTTTTCTTCCCCGATTCTGCGCTTTTTTCCTGATACCGACAGGTCGCAAACACATTCATTTTACTCTTGCAGGACGTTATTGGCAACTTTTAGCAAGGCACCTAGCCATACAGCGGAAAGCTGGTTACGTGCTAACTTTCGTACTGGGCTAATATCTGCCGGTATTCGGCCTGGACACTATCTCGTAACTCTTTCGGGGCTTCCACCACCACATGTCGCCCTAAGGAAACCAGATAATGGGTCATATAGCCTAATTCCTCCTCGTGATAGCCCCCCACGAGATAAGCCACCCCATCTTTTTCCTCTAAGGACATATTGGGATAATGATTTTTCTGCACCAGTTCCTTACCGAAGTCGGTTAAGCGACACCGAAAAGGCCGATTGTGGTAATGGGTCTCATAGCGTTGCTGAATCTCCCGCAGTTCTGCCAAAGTAAACGTCTCCTCCGCTGCTTTTTGAATCGTCAAATCCACCAAATAATCACAGCGATAGGTGCCCCATTTTTTTGTCAAACGGTCCCAGGCGCTACAAAACCAGACGCCACTGCGGTAGAAAAGCTCCCCGATTTGCAGCGCCACAGGCTGATCGCCTTTTTGCAAATTGCGCCCTACAAGCACTTGTTGGTCCAAAATTGCTTGAACAATCAAATCCAAATGGGCCACGGCTTTTACCGGTGGCACACTGTGGTAGTCGATTACGGACAACAGCTTGGAAATCGTAGTTTGCTGAGTTTGAGGCAACGTCGCCAAAAGCTTCTGGCGACGTTGCCTCAAAGGAATGGGAAAAGGGCGTACTGGATAAAAGTTTCAAGGCCTTCATGGCAAAAAAGATGGCCTCCACTTCCTCAATGGTGAAATACACAGGGACAAAAGGCTTCTGTGAAATCAGCCGGTAGCCACCGTAACGGCCACTTTCTGCATACAAGGGCAACCCAAGACTCTCCAATTCGGCCACATCTCGCAAAGCCGTGCGCTTGGAAATGCCGAATTCCGCCATTAAGTCGCTAAGTTGGAAAGCCCCTTTGCCACTTAAAAAGATCAGCTCTTGATTTAAACGCTCCGATTTTTTCATAAAAAAACTCCTTTGTTAATGGTGACGCTTTTTGACACCTTTAAGCAGTATAGTCAGTATATCAAAAGGAAATGAGGAAGCACACGTGAAAACACTATTGATCAATGCCCATCCAGACTACCAAAATCCAGCCCACTACTCCCTGAAATTAAAAACAGCCTTTGAAGAACGCTACCACAAGGCGTTTCCTCAGGAGGAATTGACCAGCTTAACCCTCTACGCCCAAGACATCCCCCGGATCAAAGAAGGCCAGTTGCAAAGCATCTGGGCTAAACAAGCCACCGGGACTGCTTTGACGACTGAAGAAGCGCTAGTGGCCAAAACTAGCCAAGACCTCTTGCAACAATTTAAAGAGCATCAACGGATCGTTATCGCCTCCCCTTTGCACAATTTCAATATCCCCTCTGCTTTAAAAGATTATTTGGATAATATTTTGATTGCCCGGGAAACCTTCCGCTACTTGGACACGCCTCAAGCAGACGGCAAAGCCTCCACCGGCCTGATGACGGAAGATTATCGCATGCTGGTGCTTTATGCTAGCGGCTCGATCTACACGGAAAATGATTTTTACCAGGACTTAGACTTTGCGCCAAAGTACTTAAAAGCCATGTTTCAAGGGGTAATGGGCTTTGACCAAGTAGCTATTGTGCGCGCAGAAGGCACTGCCACTTTACCAGAAGAGGCGATTATGACAAAGGCTACTCA
Source organism: Enterococcus asini ATCC 700915 (assembly GCF_000407365.1). Taxonomy (GTDB): domain Bacteria; phylum Bacillota; class Bacilli; order Lactobacillales; family Enterococcaceae; genus Enterococcus_C; species Enterococcus_C asini. Next base: position 366,939 of record NZ_ASVU01000002.1, on the reverse strand, counting down.
GCAACTGGCCGAACGCTTCGAAGCTTTTTATCGGTAAAAAGCACTATTAGCCATACTCCATAAAGATACGCCCTTGGCAGACTACAAAAAAGGACACCGCCACGTAAGGAGGTGTCCTTTTTTCATGTTTTTTAGAGTAGCTAGCAATTAGCGCATTTGCCGAATGCCTTCTTCTAAAATTTCCATTTGTTTCAGTGTCTCTTCGTCTTTTACGATTTTCGGCGCACCATTAATGATGCTCTCATAGATGCCTTCATAAATCCGGCTATAATCCCCCACTTCGGAAATCACTTTTTCCTCGTGGTAAACGCCGTGCTCATCCATATAAGTCAAAGTACCGTATTGTTCCGGCGTATCCACGCCAAAATCAGCGTGATCCGGCATGTAGAAATGCTTCAAATCGTACTCTTGGCGATCTTTGTCGACTTTGACGAAAGCTCCTTTTTTGCCGTACACCACAAAACTTGGCCGTTCTTTCAAACGGAAGTAGCTGGATTTCACGGAGACTTTCAATCTGTCGTAATAAAGGTCCAAGTCGAAGTAGTCGTTCATTTTTCCTGGGCCTAATAGTTGGCGCACATCGTAGTGAATGTCGTCGGGATTACCGAAATAAGACAAGACTTGGTCAATGGTGTGGCAACCATGGCCGTATAAATAACTAGACTCCACCGAAAATTCCGAGTTTTCCGGAATTTCTGGGCGATAGTAGTCAAAGTGCATTTCCAGCTCCAATAAATCCCCCAGTTTTCCAGATTCGATAACCTTTTGAACCGTCAAAAAGTCCGAATCGAAGCGGCGATTTTGATAAGCTTGTAAGAATAGGCCTTTTCCCTTCGCCAAATCAAAGAGTTCTTGGGCTTCTGCTGCGGTTTCCGTGAAAGGTTTCTCCACCAAGGTATTCTTCCCAGCCAACAAGCACTGTTTGGCCAATTCATAGTGGCTCTTAACCGGTGTACAAATAGCCACCAATTGAATCTCAGGGTCTTGTAGCACGTCTTCTAAGTCTTGGGTGTAGGTCGTCCCGGGAATCGGTGCCCAGTCCGTGGTTTTTCTCCGAGCGTAGATTTTTTTGATGTTTATTTTGCCGGTCTTTAATGCAAAAGGCGCATGGTAGCGGTTGGTACTTTTGCCATTGCCGATATAAGCCATTGTAAGCATAGGCTTCCTCCTTCTCCTTGATACTTTCATTATATGAAAAATTCCCAGAAGAAACAGCATTTTCTCTTTCAAAATGAAAATCCGTGTTCCCTGACTTGTCCTCTTCTAGGAAAACGCCTAGAATAAAAGAAAAAAGGAGGAGTTCCATGGCATTTTTCCGGAAAGCAACCTTAGCCGAACCTTATCAATCCTTCGTCACGGCTCTAAGCAGTCTACTGACCCAGCAAGCAGGCCAACCTCTGCCCTTATGCCGTCTCAATGAACTGGCAAGAGAGCAAGGCCTCTACACCCATGCCTATTTTGGCACATTGGGCTTTTCAAAGGACAATAAAATCCCTGCCGGAGAGCTACTAGTGGCAAAAGATGTCAGCCAACTGGCCAAACTGACTACAGAAGACTGGCAGACAGAATTTAAAACGGACATTCCCCAGCAAAAGTCCTGTTTAAGCCCTTGGCTCACGTCTAAGGAGCGCTATTTTACCCTGTATGTGGCTCCTACCACTTTTGGCGCGGGGAAAGCGCTGGCCGCGACAGTCTTACCCAAAACCAAAGTCTATCAAAACCATCCTTCTGGGGAGTTCGTCTTGGAGACTTTTGGCGAGCTTTTGTACTGTACCTATCGCTTGGATTTGGCCTTACATCCCCAGCTGGAGGAAAACCATCTGCCAGAAGAGCGAATTGCGCCACCTTTGACCACGACGCCCCTGTTGGACGTACTCACGGAGATCGCTCACCAGCGCTTAAGCGACTTGGATTTGCAGTACTTGTTCACTTGGTTATTGCAATACAGTGCCGCCATTACCGCCACCAGCAGCCTCTATGCTTCCTATTCCCAAGCGGATTTACCGGCAGAGGTCTTGGAGCAAACTACGTCTCTGGTGAAAAACCTAGTGCAAGAAATCAGCCAAATCCCTCGGCAATTGGAAAACAACGCCACGGATTCCTTGCAGCTCAGCGCTCAATTGCTCGACCAGATTCCCAAGCTTTTTGAAGAAGCTCAAAGCAAAATGACCGACTTAAAAGCACAACTAGGCCAAAAAAGCGACGATGATTCCACCAATCTAAACTAAATCTACTTCTTTTTTTCACAAGCTAGCAAAAAGAAAAGGACGTGCTCTCCCTAGTCTTAAGGCGTTCTGTTTCTCTATTTTCACAAATCGTGCTAGACTAAGAACGTAACTAAAGGATCGTTTTTTGAAAACACCCACGCTAGGAGGATAAATGATGAATAAGGAAGAATTGATTCAAAAAGTAAAAGATTTAATCGGTGAAGGCAATGTAGAAAAAGCGCAACAATTTGTGGAAGACCACAAAGATGATCTTGGGGATTACGCTGAAAAAGCAAAAGACTTGATCACTAACTTCAACCCCGATGATTTTGCGAAACAAGCCAAAGATATCGCCGACGATGCGAAAGCCGCAGCTAACGAACCAGACGGCATCGTAGACAAAATCAAAGACCTCTTCGGCAAAAACTAAGCAGCTCCCCCAAAACGCCCCTTACCAGTGGATGGTTCCCTGGTAAGGGGCGTTTTTCTTGTTTCATGCTGGAAATGAGTTTGTAGCCAGATGCTAGATAGTCTGCATCTTCTCCCCGTCGCCTTAGACCAAGTCTTTTACGCATTTAGCGGTTCCCATTCTCGTATGCTTGACTCCCAGAATAGATGGTACTGAGGCAATTTTCTCGATGCTTTCGGGGCATCCTCTTCCACAAAGACAAAGCGCAAAGCATTTGGGGACACGTAAACGATTAGCCGCGTCTTTTGCAAGTCACGGACTTGGTAAATCTGCTCCGTGTTGAACTGATCACGAAACAGCTCCTTTAAAGCCACCTCCAGTCCGGTATTGATAAAAGGATTCAACATTGTGGCACCTCCTTCATTGACCGTTGCTTCTTACTCCATTATACCTGCTAGGCGTAGGAAAAGGGAGCTAGACGAACTATCAAAACAAAACCCACTCTTTCAAAATAACGAAAGAGTGGGTTATTCGGACAAGTATATTAAAGCAATTATTGTTCTGCTTTTCGGCGAGCTTCTGCTTGTTTTCGGAGTTTTTTCTGGGATTTTTTCGAACCGCGATCGATGTCTTTTTGGAATTTTCGCTCGTGAAAGTCCGTAAATAAGCTTTCTAAATCATAGTCTTGGGGGTACAGTACCGTAGCGGCAGTAATCAATTTCAACCGTCGCAAAGGCACTTCCCGAAACGCCTTGTCCAAAAAGACTTTTCCCATGTCCCCTTCTAGCTCCTCATAAAACAAGGCGTTCTCCTTGGTTTCTGTCAACAATACGCGATCTCCTTTGGCGAAATCCGATGTAGTCATCACCTCTGCCTCAGTCTGAGCTAGCTTTGCTTTTTTCGACTGGGCTTTTTTAGGAGCTTTGTAGGGAACAAACTCATAGGCCGTCCCAGCTAAGTAGCCCCGAGCCCGGTTTAAGACGGTTTCCGGCACGGCTTTTTCTTCCGCAATCCAAAAGGCATTACTTTCCCCCACTTGGTCCATTAGTAGCTGGTATTTCGGCTTCAATAAAACCTCGTCGAATGCCATAGCCGCCGTGCGAAAATCCGGGTGGGCCAAGGCAAAGTCCTTGATTTCACCGTAATGGGTCGTGGCGATTACCAGCGCCCCCCGACTGTACAATTCTTCCATAATGGCGATACCCAAAGCCGCCCCCTCTTTTGGCTCCGTACCACTGCCGATTTCGTCAAGTAATACGAGACTTCCGGGTTTAGTTTGATGCAAAATCCGGGAGACATCGTCCATATGGGCAGAAAAAGTGGAAAGGGCATTGCCTAGATCTTGCTGATCACCGATATCGATAAAGATCTCTTGCAAAATCGGTACCTGGGTCCGTCCTCCGTGATGCAATAAAATCCCGGAAGCGGCACAAAGACAAGTCAAAGCGACGGTCTTTAACACCACGGTTTTGCCCCCCGCATTGGGACCGGTAATGATCAGGCCGCGACCATTCTCCCCTAAACTCAAGGTCAAAGGCACCGCTTGACTGCCTAACAGTGGATGCCGCACATGATCTAAGTAAAGTTCTTCCTGGTCATTCACGGTAAAAGGCTTGCCATCAATGCTCCGGGAATACTTAGCCCGGGCCAAAATAATGTCCAGTTCTCCGAGAATTTCCCGACTGTACCCGATTTCCGGAAGCTTTTCTGCGATTAATCCCGTAAGCCCAGCCAAAATCTGGTAAATCTCCCCGGTTTCTTCCGCCCGGGCTAAGATCAATTCATCGTTATTTTTCGCCACCGAGGTGGGTTCGATAAAGACCGTGGTACCCCGGCTGGAGCGTTCCACGATGGTGCCGTTAAACTTCGACTGGAATTCCGTCTTCACAGGTAACGTTTGGCGGCCATCTTTTTCAATCACCAAACGGTCTTGTAGATACTTTGCGGTGGTGGGGTTTTTTAAAAGTTTTTCTAACGTCTGATTGATATTAGCTTCCAATTTATGGATGCGACTGCGAACTTTCCGCAACGCCCGGGAGCTCTCATCCTTCACCAAAGCGCCATTAACGGCACCAGTAATCGCCTGGGTAACCTCGCTAAAATCCCCCAAACCTGCTGCATAGCGATGCAAAGTCGGCGTCTGGTATTGGTTTTTCTCAAAAAGTTTTTTAATCAAGCCAAAGCTCCGGAGAAAATCACTGTATTCCGTAAGCTCACTTGCTTCCAACACCAGGCCTCGCTGGATTTTTCCGGTCAAATGCTCAATCGCCCGCATCCCCATAAAAGGTACGTGCTGCCCAGAGCTTAACAATATCATGGCTTCTTCGGTTTCGGCTAAACGTTTTTGTGCCGTCTGCACATGAGTAGTAGGTTGGCGGGTTTCAAAGTCCGCCTTAGCAAAATCACTGATCAAATTGCCGTGAATCTCTTTTATTATCTGGTCAAAACCAGTTTCTTGATAAATAGTTTTGTTATTCATTGGGTTCCTTTCTTAGGCAGCCTGCAAAACCCAGGGCTCGTTTCAGAGAGATGGACGAATTCAGGAGTGGCGGTTTTTCCCTGCTAGAGCCGTTTTGCCTTTGTCAAATCACCAATGACAAATCAGAAGAAGCAGTCAAAAAAAGCGCGCAAAAAAGGAGACAAACTGCGCCTGTCTCCTTGAATCACTGAACTAGTCGAAAACATATCAGGTATCTACAGGCATGCCAAATAAAACTGTCTATTTGGCTTCAATTGCTCAGGTTAGATACCGACTACACTCACAAAACATCCTACTTTCTTCTGAAACGATTTCGTAATTAGTGTACACTATCTGAGAAAAAAGTACAAGCTTACTCTAGCATGGAAAAATCATGCTCCACGATTTCTTGTAAAATAAACCGCTCCGGCTCTGCTTCATAGGCAAAACGCAAAATCCCACAATTACTCAAGCGCTCCAAGGGGGCAAACTCACTGGTATGCTGCCATAAACGCATGAATGCCCGCATAGCCGTTGCATGAGACACCACCAAAATCCGCTCTCCCGAAACCGACCTCATGATTTCAAGCAAAGTCTGATTGAGACGCTCTTGCACCTGACTTTCCCCTTCACCGCCATACTGCTTAAAAAAATCCCCGTACGGCTGTTCTGGATTCAAAAACTCATCTTGTCCTTCAAAGCGGCCAAAGTGCCACTCTTTCAAGCCTTTTAACCGGGTGTAGGGTTGATCCGTAAGCAATTCCAAGGTATCACTGGCCCGCTCCGCTGTGGAACAAAAGGCACTATCAAACTGAATTCCTTGCTCTTGGAAGTATTTTTTGGCGATTAGAGCCTGCTGCATGCCCAATTCGGTCAAAGGCGAATCACACCACCCCTGTTTTTTATGCAGGCGGTTAAACAAGGTTTCCCCATGACGCATTAAATACAATATCTTCATCTGCCACACCACTCCTTTTGTCCATTGTAGCAAATCTCGCCTAAAGCGCCTCTTTTTTAGCCTTGACACAAGGGGCTAATCCAAGGGTGCACAGGGCTTGGCAAACAAGATTGGGTTGGCATCTCCCCTAGCTTTCTAAAAAATTACTGGGCACCATTGTAAATCCACGCCAATTCATCTGGAGTAAGGGCATAGCGATTGTCCAAAGCGAAACGCTCCGGGGCCAATAAGTAGCAATTTCGCTGATTGGCTAGCCAATTTTCGCGTTCCAAAGCCGTCTGGGAATGCACCTTGGCTTTGGTGGCAAGGACAGTCTTTCTCGACCCGATTTCAGCGTGAGAAGTCCTCTGAATCTGGGCCTTACTTGGGTGAGCCTTCTGAGGACTAGTGACCTTGGGAACTGGCTGATTTTCTTGGTCTTGCCCTTGATAGCCAGGGGTCACTGTCCTTTCAGATTCGGAATCGTTTTTGGCAGTTACTGGCCTTATACCTTCTCTGTCAGCGGGAGTTTCAACACTTTCTGCGAGCTGAACATCCGTTGGCTCAGCAGCCGTTAAAGAAACCCAGTCAAAATCCTGGGGTTGCGCCTGGGGTTGTTGGGTCTGTTGTTGGGTCTGTTGTTGGGTCTGTTGTTGGGTCTGTTGTTGGGTCTGTTGTTGGGTCTGTTGTTGCTTCTGTTGTTGCTTCTGTGACTGTGCGTTTTCTGCCAAACTGTTGCGATCTTCTGGTAGCAGTTGTTCTGCTCCATTTTTTTAGAGAGTCGCTTGGTAACTGTCCCCTTGTGCCAAGTCCTCTGCTCTAGCAAAAGGCTCCAAGGAGTTTTCTGCTTTTTTCTCAGTCTGTTGTGTGTCTTTTCTTATCGAGTGCAATTCGATTTTCCCTTCCTCGGCCACATCCACCAACAAGTATTCTTGAATCAACCGGCGGACTTTCCTTTTTCTGGTGGCGGCTAAAAACCGCTCTTGAATCCCCGCAGAAGTCAAAATTCCCCAGTCTGCCAACAACTCCCCGTCAAAAAAGCCTACTTGTGCCGCCTTTTGCACCACTTGCTCCGCCAAGGACTCCTCCAAGTGTAAGTCCATAGCCGTTAAAAAGCACAGCTCCTCATCCCATTTCTCATAATAGCCTTGATCTCGATAAATCAGACTCAGCAGATACACCAAAATTCCAATCGATTCCATGCCACAAGCCATGTGCACCCGCCGCACTTTCACATCCCTCGTAAAACTCACATCCATAGGAAAATAATCCAAGCCTTGTTTCATCGGTCGCACCATGATGATCCCTCCATTCGCATTTTGCCTCACACCATTAACACGAATAAAACAAGCGTAATGTAAAAGATTTCGAAACATTATGAGAATTTTTTTATTTTAACCAGCCTGGCCTGCCGTAAGGAATTTTTCTTGCTCCTCTTTCCTATTATTATGCCTGATACTGTTTAAAGCAGGCGGCGGCTTTTCTTTTCTATCCTTTGCTTTTCTTTACTTTTCTTTTCTTTGTCAGTTATGGACGTCAATAACCCCGTACAACCAGTTTCTGCTTCAAAAATGGTGTTAGACAGAACTTAAGGGCACTTCACAATCCTTTCACAACTCTTCAAGAAAACTCCTTAGAATAACCACGGGGCAATAACGATTTTCTTTTAGACTATGGTTGTGGATGAACATGGTGTATCCCTTCAACGGTGTCCGGCAAGGGCCAGATACTTTCCCTAAGGTGCAGGTTCGAGTCCTGCCGTCCACTTTTTCAATAGTTAGAAAAAATACGCGTCACTTTTTCAGGAGTCTAGGAGGCTCCTCTTTTTTCGAATAAATACATTTCCATTAAATATCACTCGTTCGCGTATCTCCTACTAAAGGAGTGAACCAGATGAATTGTCACTACAAAAACTCCATCGGGGAGGTTTGGACCGCAACAGGGTATGTGATGTTCCGCTTAGATACTGCCATCAAGTTGTGGCGAATTCAGGATAACCGCCGCAGACTGTAAATCTATCAAATGGTCACGCTAGATTTGATTGCGCTGGAAGATGCGGTGTATTAATCGATTGATTCTTCCCTGAACGCTATCGAAGCCTTCCGTACTTTGCTATACTTAACCCAAAAGCCCTGTTAGGAGTGATAGCCTGATGATTACGTCCACCCGTTCCACTTATCCCGGAAAAAAAGTTGTACAAGATTTAGGCATCGTGTATGGTTTTGACAACAAACTTCGCGCAATTCGCACTTTGGCCGCCGCTGATACTTATCTGAATCAAGCCATAGAGGATATCAGCAAGAGTGCTGAAAAATTAGGCGCCAATGCCGTTCTCGGTATCAGCTTCGCCATGGCAGACCGCACACTCCCAGTCGTTATGGGCACGGCGGTCGTTTTGGCAGACGAATAGCAACACAAAAGCAGGTGAATCCTTAAAGGCTTCACCTGCTTTATTTAGACTGATAATTTTTCCAATACTTCTGTCACCTGTATCCACTCAAAGGGCTGGAAATTCTCCAGAGCGGTCACAATCGAGCCTAGTTCACCTGTGGGATTTTTCTTGCCTTGCTTGTACATGGCCTTGATTAAGGTCCGCTGAGGGAAGCTCAACTTGTCCAAATCCAGTGATCCTTGAAGCGAAAAATGTGCTCCTAAGAGAAAATCCCCCTTACTTTGGGCTTTCTTGATGGCGGCTGCTCGCAGTTTTTGTGTTTCTGCTAGTTCGGGGGCCATTAATCCCACCGTTACCAAGGTTACTTCAGAGGCAGCGGCTAACCTTTTTGCGACTTTTTCCAAGCCTAGGATTTGCCCGGCGTAGATGCTCCCCACATAAATCACGGCCTGTTCCTTGGTCAAAGAAGGCATTTCCTTGTAGGAGTACCGTTCCGCTTTTTGTTCTTGGGCGATTTTTTCTGCCACAGCGGCGGACGTGCCTGTTTTCGTGGCATAGATGACTACTTTTTCCATTGATTCCCTACTTTCCATAGTTTTTACGCTTACTTAATAACAAGAAAACCACTAATAATAACGAAATACTGGCAAACATCACCAGATACATCCCTTGCAAATCGACTCGTTTGCCGAAAAACTCCACATAATAGTCCACGGCGGTTTTGAATCCTTCCACACCGGCTTCAGGAAGTCCCACCGCTTTCATTTCCCGAAATACCCCGTCTTCCAAGGAACGGCGCAAAAGACTGGTCCCGTATGTTCCCGGTAAAAACGACAAGGTCCGTTGCAGGCCCACAGAAAAATTACTAATCGGCATATAGGCCCCACAGATGAAGCCATAGCCCGCACTTACAATCGTACCCACTGCGGAAATCTGACCATGGGTATTGAGAAACGAGAAAATCACACTGGATAAGGCAGTCCCAAACAAAGACAATAAAATCACATTCCCAATAGTCGCCGCCATATCCCCAGCACTCAAAAACCAGCCTTGGAGGCCAATGTACGTGAACCCTACTGCAATCACCATAAAATTAATCATTAGCGTGGCCAATAAGGTCGCTACAAAATAACAAAAATTCAGCATTCCCGGTTTAACTGGAGTAATCAAGAAGTCTTCAATCACCCCGGACAGCTTGTCTTCCACCATTAAAACATTGGCAAAAAAGGCCACCGTTACACAACTGACTGCCAATAAAGAAGAAACCAATTGCCCCGCCACAAAGCCATTAATCAGCTTGTCACTGACAGGGATTAGCTCAGGCCAGGCACCGCCAAAAGATTCACGATAGACTCTGCCTAAAAAAGTCGTGTACAAAATCAGCAAGATTCCCGGCGTAATCAACGCTGTAAATAACCTTCCCTTATCAAAAAAGAACAGTTTTAGATTCCGTGTTATCAGTATTTTCGCCACCATTACACCCGCGCCCCTTCCTTTGTTTCCTGGGGCAATGTTTTGCCAGTGACGGCTAAGAAGACGTCATCCATGCGTCCTTTCGTCAGCTCATAGTCTGTAAAAAGCGCTGGATGCTGCTGAATCAAACGGGTGGCTTCCTGGGGAGTATCCACAAAGACCCGAAATCCTTCCGCTACCGGTTGATACTCGCGCTGCAACTGACAGACCGCCAGTTCTGTGACGCCATATAGGGTCAAATAATCCGAAGTAAAGCGATTTTTCAAGCTCAAAGGAGTTCCCGCGGCGACGATTTCTCCTTGGTCGATGATCACCACTTCGTCAGCTCCGGCGGCTTCTTCCATATAATGAGTGGTCAGCAGTACCGTCAGACCTTGCTCTTTTTGCAAAGTCTCGATTACTTGCCACAAAAGTCGTCGGGTTTGAGGATCTAAGCCCGTGGTAGGCTCATCTAGAATCAACAGTTTTGGCTGATGGAGTAGCGCTCTGGCGATGTCGATACGCCGCCGCTGGCCCCCGGATAACTTTCCCACCGGCTGTTTTAAAAAGCTAGAAAACTCCAGTAACTCTGCCAGTTCTGCTAAACGCTTACGAAACTGTGCTCCCACAATTTGATACAAGGCCGCCCGCACTTCCAGATTATCCTTCACGGAAAGCTCTTGATCCAAGACCGAATACTGGAAAACCACGCCTAAATCTCCTTTGGCTTGGTCTAACTCCTTTTCTAAATCATGGCCATTAATCCGAATCTCCCCAGCATCCTTTGCATATTTGCCACATAAAATGGAAATCGTCGTGCTCTTGCCTGCCCCATTAACCCCTAAAAAAGCGAAAAGACTGCCTTCTGCCACAGTAAAACTCAAATTCTTCACGGCTGCCAAGGAACCAAATGACTTGCTCAAATTTTGAATCTCAATCATTGGTGTATCCATTGCCTTTGCCTCATTTCTTTTAAAACCTTTCTTATTATTAATTGTAATAAAAAGAAACTTTTATCACAAGAAATAGCCGAATTTGACAAAAAACGTCGAAGCGAGTCCGTGACTGCTTCGACGTTTGTCTGCACTACTACTTTTCTCTGACCTGACGGCGGTTACCTAGATACAATAAACCGATTCCTATGACAAAACCGATTAAAGATAGTTGCGGGCGGCTTTCAAACTCCCCGTCGGCTAATAATACCGTGGTCAAAAGTACGCCCCCGGCACCAAAAGCGGTGAATAACAAGCGGTTGCTCCAGTAAGTGGAGATGCGATCGGATAAAACCAAGCCTTTTACCACGAAAATCAAGGCCAAACCAAAACCAATGACACACATCCCGGGAGCGTCTTGACTGGCCCCGATGGCAAAGAGCCCGGCACCGAGGATAGGCCCTGCCAGCATCAATAAAATTCCCATGATTTTTTTCATTTTAAAACTCTCCTATCCCATTATTCTCCTTTGATTTGTCTGGCTACTTGCCAGCGCGTGATTTCTTCAATCAAATCATAAGGAATCTCTTTGGCATAAGGAAATTGTACGGCACCTTTACTAGTCTTAAAGTCCGCCAACTCCTGTGCAAAGTGTTCAATCGCTGGGGGTGTGGGATAAAAGCCCAGATGGTTCTTAAAATTGGCGAAATGCACCAAGTTTTTTCCTTGCCAAAAAGTCGGCATGCCGTAGCTGATTTTTTCCAGTGCATCTGGGGCTGCTTGGCGAATCACTTGTTGGACCTTACGCAAGATTCCTTGGCGTTCAAGCGGTTGAGCATTCAAATAAGCTTCTACGGCGGCATCTTCAGAATTTGCTGGGGCCTTCTTTGATGCTGCGGCTTTTGAAGTGGTTTTGGGTTTCGCGATTGTTTTTTGCTTTGTTTTTGAATCCGACTTTTTCCCAACTTTTCCCGAATAGACGGCGTTTGCCTTCGGTTGTTTTGGATCTCGTTCTTGAATCGTCACCTGAATGGTATCCCCCGGTTGTTTCCCAATCCCAGCACGGATGTCCTTACGCAACCCGATAATGTGGCAAGGAGTCTTCATGCGCACTAGGCTGCCATCGTAGGCCAGACCATCAAACGTCGCCGTCACCGGCACTCGCCCTTTGCCAAATTCTTCTTTCACGTCGTAAGGAAACTCGATATATGCCCCATCTAAATCTGTAACTTTTTTGATCTCTGCGGTAAATTCGTATGTTTTTGGATTCATCTTGTGACCTACTTTCCCGATTCTTTCCCTATTAGGATACCAAAGCCCCTTTATTCTCCCTAAGGAAAGCTTAGAGTTTTAAGAAAAGTTAGGAATCTGCACCCGATTTTTCGCAAAATCATTACCACCCGTCTAACGGGTGGTTTGCTCTGCGGGTGTAACCCCTTGTTGCTATGGCTACGCCTAAAGACGTTATCCTTCACTTTGTTCAGGCTCAATGCCCTTGGCACTTTCACTTACCGGTCAAACCGGTTTATTTTTTTCTGAAGCCACCATCTGAAAATGGGTCTTCATATTCTCGTACACTCAATTTATCGAGTGCGATATCGTGTGATTCCTGTTCCCGAATATACTTTGCGATTGTTTTTTCGTTTAATCCCACGGTACTAACATAATATCCTTCTGCCCAAAATTTTCGATTGCCATACTTATATTTCAAGTTGGCATGACGATCAAAAATTTGTAAGGCACTTTTGCTCTTTAAATAGCCAACAAATGAAGAGATACTAATTTTGGGTGGAATACTTACCAATATATGAACATGATCTGGCATCATATGTCCTTCGATAATTTCGACTCCTTTGTACTTGCACAAGAGTTGGAAGATCTCAATTAAATCTCGCCGTACTTGATTGTAAATTAGTTTCCGTCTATACTTTGGTGTAAATACAATATGATACTTACACATCCATTTTGTATGCGCTAAGCTGTTTGTTTTATTTGCCAAAAATCCCATTCCTTTCAATTGAGCCTGAACAACCCAATTGTACGACAGGAATGGGATTTTTGGTGGCATAGCCTCTGATTCTCTACCCGCATAGCGGGTAGTTTTTTGTTTCGGACGCTGTGCGACCTCAACAGGGCTCCACGCCCAACTTAAGAAAAACCCCCGCCACAAGTGACGGGAGTCGAGAGGAACCGATTTAAATCAACTGCTTAAATATGGATTGGCAAACCTAAGGCCAATTCTGCGGTATCCATGGTGATTTCACCTAGAGATGGATGTGGGTGAATTGTCAAAGCGATGTCTTCGGCGTTCATGCCAGATTCAATCGCCAAGGCCAATTCAGAAACCATGTCGGAAGCACCGACACCGGCGATTTGGGCACCGATGATCACATTGTCATCCACGGTAGTCACCAAACGCATGAAGCCTTCTGTTTTGTCCAAGGAAATTGCCCGACCGTTACCGGCAAATGGGAATTTGAATGCTTTGGCATCGTAGCCTTGCTCTTTGGCTTCTTTAATGGTCAAACCAACGGAAGCCAATTCTGGATCGGTAAAGGCCACGGCTGGCATTGCAGTGTAGTCCACGGCAACTTTCTTACCAGAAATTGCTTCAGCTGCGATTTTTGCTTCGTAGCTAGCTTTGTGAGCCAAAGCTGCCCCAGGAACGATGTCGCCGATTGCAAAGATATTCTTCACATTGGTGCGACCTTGTGCATCCACTGGAATCAAGCCTCGTTCGCCTACTTCTACGCCGGCTTGTTCAAGACCTAAATCGTCGGTGTTTGGACGACGACCAACCGTTACCATGACATAGTCTGCTACAACGGATTGTTCTTTGCCGTCAGCTTCGTATTTCACAGTGACGCTGTCTCCATTGTCAATGGCTTCTTTGGCCATGGCACTGGTGATCACGTTTACGCCTTTTTTCTTGAAGTCTGCTTCCACCACTTTTACCATGTCTTTTTCATAGGTTGGCAAGATTTGTGGAGTACCTTCCAAAATGGTTACTTCGGCACCTAGGTTAGCATAAGCACTACCTAGTTCGGCACCGATAACCCCGCCACCGATGATGACGAATTTCTTCGGTACTTCTTTCAAGTTCAAACCACCGGTAGAATCCAAGACACGACCGCCAAATTTAAAGCCTTTGATTTCAATTGGTCGAGAGCCAGTAGCGATAATCGCATTATTGAAAGAATAAGTTTGCGCAGAGTCTGGGTGGATTACTCGCAAGGTATGGTCATCCACAAAGAATGCTTCGCCCCAGATGATTTCGACTTTGTGTTTTTTCAGAAGCATTTCCACGCCACCAGTTAATTTTGGTACCACTTGGGTATCTTTCCAGTTTTGGGTCTTCGTGAAGTCGAGTTTGACGTTTTCGGTAGTAACCCCGAAAACAGAAGAATCTTTGGCTTCTTGGTAATGATGCCCCGCTGCGATCAAAGCTTTACTAGGGATACAGCCCACGTTTAGACAAACGCCGCCGATGAATTCCCGTTCAATGATGGCAACTTTTTGGCCCATTTCTGCGGCCCGGATGGCGGCCACATAGCCGCCAGGTCCAGCACCGATTACTACTGTATCTAATTCAATGGCAAAATCTCCAACTACCATACTCTACTCATCCTTCCATCAACATCAACTCAGGCTCAGCCAAGAGTCGTTTGATGTTGTTCATTGCTTTTTGTGCAGTGGCCCCATCCACGATGCGGTGATCGAAGCTTAGGGAAAGTTTCATTACTCGACCAACTACGATTTCGCCTTCAGCGTTGACGATTGGTTGTTGCGCAATTGTGCCCACACCTAAAATCGCTACTTCAGGGTAGTTGATAACTGGGGTAAAGAAGCCACCACCCACAGAACCGATGTTACTAATGGTGATTGTACCGTTACGCATATCTTCAGCGGTTAATTTTCCATCGTGAGCCAAGGCAGCTTTTTCATTGATTTCATTGGCAATGGCAAAGAGGCCTTTCGTGTCGGCATTTTTCACGTTTGGTACATACAAACCGTGATCCGTGTCGGTTGCAATCCCGATATTATAGTAGTGTTTGTAGACGATTTCTTGGTTGGCATCGTCTAATGAAGCGTTCAAGACTGGGAATTTCTTCACAGTTGCAGTCAAAGCTTTCACTACGTATGGCAAGAAGGTCAATTTCGTACCTTGTTCTGCTGCCACTTCTTTGAACCGTTTGCGGTTGTCCCAAAGTTTGGAAACTTCCACTTCGTCATGCAATGTAACATGTGGTGCAGTATGCTTGCTGTTGACCATCGCTTTGGCAATGGCTTTGCGGGTAGGTGTCATGGCTACGCGTTCTTCCATGTCCCCAAGATTTGAAGTAAAGGCTTTTGGTTTTTCTGCTGCTGGTGCTGCTTGGGCTGCACTTTGAGCCGGAGCCGCTTGCGCTGCAGGAGCTGATGTAGCCGGTGCTGCTTGGGCTTGACCACCACCGGAGATAAAGGCTTCCACGTCGGCTTTGGTTACCCGACCGCCTTTGCCACTTGGGGTAACGGCAGTGATGTCCACGTCGTTTTCCCGAGCAAATTGGCGAACAGAAGGCATGGCCAAGACTTTTTTACCACTGTCTTTTGCTGCTTGACCAGTTGCTGCAGCAGGTTCAGTAACATTCGCTGCCGCTGTTGCAGCAGGAGTAGCTGCTTGAGCCGTATTTGCTTCCGGTTGTGCCGGTGCGCTAGCCGGTGCATCGTTGTGTCCTGGAGCGTCGATCTCTACTAAGACATCCCCAACGTTTGCCACAGTACCTTCTGGAACGATGACGTTTTTCACGGTCCCGGTCACAGGAGATGGAATTTCTTCCACGGATTTGTCGTTTTGAACTTCTAGTAACGTATCGTCTTCTTTAATGGTGTCGCCAGCTTTGACGAACCATTTCACGATTTCCCCTTCTGCAATTCCTTCACCAATATCTGGCAATTTGAATTGGAAGACACCGCTGGAAGCAGGTGCTTCTGGTGCTGGTGCGGCTGGCGCTTCTGCAGCTGGAGCCGCACTTGGAGCATCATTGCCTTCCGCGCCGGGTGCGTCGATTTCTACCAATACGTCCCCTACGTTTGCTACAGTGCCTTCTGAAACCAAGATGTTTTTCACAGTTCCAGTCACAGGAGATGGAATTTCTTCCACAGATTTATCATTTTGGACTTCTAATAAAGTATCGTCTTCATTGATGGTATCGCCGGGTTTGACAAACCATTTTACGATTTCGCCTTCCGCGATCCCTTCACCGATATCCGGTAATTTAAATTGATAGGCCATTGTTCTACTTCCCTTCCATTATCCCTTAAAAGTTCATGGTTTCTTTGACTTTGGCTTCGATGTCCGCCGCATTTGGCAACCAGATGTTTTCTGCTTGACCAAATGGGAACACGGTATCCGGTGCAGAAACCCGACCGATTGGTGCTTGCAAGGACAAGATTGCCCGTTCTGAGATTTCAGAAACGACTTGACCGCCAACACCGGCTTGTTTTTGTGCTTCTTGGACCACTACGACGCGACCAGTTTTTTCAACGGATTCGATGATGGTCTTGATATCCAATGGTGCAACGGTACGCAAGTCGATGATTTCTACATCGATGCCTTCTTTTTCCAAGTTGTCCGCAGCTTTTTTCGCTTCACGAACCATGGCACCGTACGTAATGATGGAAATGTCTTTCCCTTCACGAGTTACGGCTGCTTTATCCAAAGGCACTTCGTATGCTTCATCCGGCACTTCTTCCCGGAAAGAACGGTAAAGTTTCATGTGTTCCAAGAAGACTACAGGATCATTGCTGCGAATTGAAGCAATCAATAACCCTTTTGCATCGTAAGGATTGGAAGGAATGACTACCCGCAAACCAGGGGATTGTGCCATTAAGCCTTCTAAGTTATCAGAGTGAAGTTCTGGTGTGTGAACCCCACCACCAAATGGGGAACGAATGGTGATTGGCAAATTCCGTGTACCACCCATGCGGTAACGAGTCCGAGCCATTTGACCTACGATTTCGTCCATGGTTTCAAATACGAAGCCGAAGAATTGAATTTCTGGCACAGGACGGAAGCCTTCAAGGGCCAAACCAAAGGCTAAACCACCGATTCCTGATTCTGCTAGGGGTGTATCGAATACTCGGTCTTCACCGAATTTGTCTTGCAAGCCTTCCGTTGCCCGGAAAACCCCGCCGTTTTTACCGACGTCTTCCCCAAAAACTAGAATGTCTTGATCTTTTTCCATTTCCAAAGCCAATGCATCTGTAATGGCTTGAATCATTGTTTTTTGCGCCATGATTATTTCGACTCCTTCGCTTCGTAAGTTGCAATTTGTTCACGAATAGATTGGGGTGCGACTTCGTACATATTCTTCAAGAAGTCGGAAACTTTTTGTTTTGGCACCCGATCAGCATCCGCAATCGCTTGTTTGATTTCTTCTTTGGTTGCTTCGATGGCTTCTTCTTCCTTGGCTTCAGACCAAAGTCCCTTTTCCGTCAAGTAGTTGCGCATGCGGATCAATGGATCTTTCTTTTGCCATTCGCCATCGAGCTCTTTCGAACGGTAACGAGTTGGGTCATCCCCGGATAAGGTATGTGGACCGTAACGGTACGTCAACGTTTCAATCAAAACAGGTCCGTTGCCGTTTGCTGCCCATTCCCGCGCTGCTTTTGAAACAGTGTAAACAGCCAATGGATCCATCCCGTCGACTTGAATCCCTGGGATCCCTGCTGCTGCTGCTTTTTGTGCCAGTGTTGCGGCTGCGGATTGTTCTTCCCGTGGTGTGGAAATCGCAAAACCGTTGTTCTGGATGAAGAAGACACCGTTTGCATGATATGCCCCAGTAAAGTTAATTGCTTCATAGAAATCCCCCTGGGAGGATCCACCGTCACCGGTATACGCAAAAGCAACATTCTTCTTGCCGTGTTTCTTCAAACCTAATGCCACGCCGGCTGCTTGCACGTATTGTGCGCCGATGATGATTTGTGGTGGCATTGCTTTCAAATCTTCTGGATACAAGTTACCGGCTACATGCCCCCGGGACCATAAAAATGCTTCTTTCAAAGGCAAGCCGTGTTGCACCAATTGTGGTACATCCCGGTAGCCTGGGAACAAATAGTCTTCTTTTTCAAATGCAAAATGGCTAGCCAATTGACTGGCTTCTTGCCCAGCGGTTGGCGCGTAAAAGCCTAAACGTCCTTGACGGTTCAACGCAGTGGAGCGTTGATCCAGAACCCGAGACCAAACCATCCGACGCATTAATTCTACTAATTCATCGTCAGATAAATCCGGAATCAACTCCTTGTTTGTTACTTTCCCGTTCTCATCGATAGCTTGATAAGTGGGAAAGTCAGCATTGACTTCTGCTAACAGCTTGTTAAAATCGATTACCTCTTTCGCCATGTCTTACACGTTCCTCTCTGATTTTCTGCTGGTATAACAGCTCGCTACGCTGTATCATTACCAGAAAATGATTACTCTTTAAATTTAGCATCTGTTCACAGATTTGACAAGTATTACGCTCATTCCTCTTGGTAAAGGTTCCTTTTAAAAAGTCCCGTACGAAAGGAAGTTTGCGCTTTCCTTCACAGAGCCGTTCCTCTTCCCTATCCTCTCGAGCTTTCCCAAAGACTAGTGAAAGGGCTTCAACTTGTGAAAGCAGTAAAAAATGTAACAGAAAGATTTCACTGTTGTATATCTCACCAGATAGACCGTTTTTTGTCAAATGAAATGCTTGTCAAAATAAAGTGCTGCCCCTGCCTTATTTGCGTTACGCATCCTAGAAAGCAAAGCAACATAGCAAAAAGGCCACCTTCTAATCGAGAAAGTGACCTTTTTTTCATTACATTACAAAGCTCACCCAGATCTCTTCCGGGTAGCACGATTAGGAGGTGGATTATCCCTGACAAATCACAACCAACTGCCAGTCCGACGAATGTAGAGATGTTTGACCCCTTCCATGGTCACTAAGTAGCCTAAAACGATGATGAAGAACCAGCCAAAGTACGCTTGGGGCAAAACAGCAAAGTCAAACACTTGGCGAATCGGCGTCAAGACCAAGATAAAACCAACACCTAACGCCCCTAAGCTGGCCAAAAGCACTGGCCATGAAGCGTGGCTTTGAACAAAAGAAAGCTTCCGGGTGCGAATCAAGTGCACTACTAAAGTTTGGGTGGTCAGGCCTACTAAGAACCAACCAGTCTGGAAAAGACTCGCTTGGGCGATTGTATTGGCCCCGATGACAAACCACATTACCAAATACGTCAAAATATCAAAGACCGAACTCACAGGACCAATGGCCACGGTAAAGCGGAAGATATCCCGGATTTCCCAACTCACAGGCTGTTGCAGTTCTTCATGATCCACGTTATCCCAAGGAATCGTCAATTGGGCGAAATCATAAATCAAGTTTTGCACCAAGAGTTGCAAGGAAATCATAGGTAGAAAAGGCAGAAAAGCACTGGCCACGAGAATCGAAAAGACATTGCCAAAATTAGAAGACAAAGTAATCTTGATGTATTTCATCATGTTCAAGAAGACTTTCCGGCCTTCCAAGACTCCGGTTTCCAAAACTTGCAAGGATTTTTCCAAGAGGATAATCGAGCTAGCATCTTTTGTAATATCTGCAGCGGTATCCACGGAGATCCCCACATCGGCTTTGCGCAAGGCCGGGGCATCATTAATTCCATCCCCCATAAAGCCCACGGTATGGCCTTTTTCTTGCATAACACCGATGAGACGAGCTTTTTGCATCGGGTTGAGCTTGGCATAGAGATTGACTTCTTCTACTCTTTGGCTCAACGCTTCATCGCTAAGTTCTTCAAGATCACTGCCTAGTAAAACGCCATTGACCTCGATGCCTACATCCCCACAGACTTTTTTTGCTACTAAAGCATTGTCTCCAGTGAGGACTTTCACGCTGACTCCGTGCTCTTTTAACGCTGCCAAAGCGCTTGCCGCAGAAGCTTTCGCAGGGTCCAAAAAGCCCATGTAGCCGATTAGAATCAGGTTGTTTTCGTCGGCCACCGTATAGGTAGCATCCGTGTGGGCGTCGTATTTTGTCGCCACTGCCAAAACCCGCATTCCTTGGTCATTGAGTTTTTTGTTTAATTGACTCATCTTGTCCCGCAACTCTTGGGTTAGTGCTTGTATTTGACCATTGATTTCCACGTATTGGCAAACATCTGCCATCTCTTCCACCGCGCCTTTGGTGATCATCAACTGATGTTCCCCGGCTTTGACTACCACAGAGAGACGTCGCCGGGAAAAGTCAAACGGCAACTCGTCGATTTTAACGACTTCTTCATAAGGAAGTTGGCATTTTTTGGCTTCGTAATACTCCATAACGGCCACGTCCATCAAATTTTTCCAACCGGTTTGATAGTTGGAGTTCAAAAAGGCCATATCCAACACTTTTTGGTCCACTTCCCCTAAAGGATTTAAGTGTTCCACCAAGACTACTCGATCTTCGGTGATGGTGCCGGTTTTGTCCGTACAGAGGATATCCATGGCGCCTAAGTTTTGAATCGCCGGCAATTCTTTGACGATCACTTGGTGCTTGGCTAGATTTAAAGCCCCTTTTGCCAAATTGCTCGTGACAATCATAGGCAGCATCTCGGGCGTCAAGCCCACTGCCACGGCAATGGCGAAGAAGAACGCCGAGCTCCAGTCCCCTTTGGTGAAACCATTTAACAAGAAAACTACGGGAAACAAGACGAAGACCATGCCCAAAAGGAGCTTGCTGACTTTTTTCAGGCCAATATCAAAGGCGGTCGCTTCCCGTTTTTGGGTTGCATTGTGGGCGATGTCACCGAAAAAGGTATTTTGCCCGGTTTTCAAAATAATCGCTTGCCCTTGCCCACTTAATACATCCGTCCCCATAAAGACCAAATCGGGAAAATCCACAGCGGACAGCTCCTCTTGGTCAGCTTCTTTCCGCACCCCTTTTTCCACGGGTAAGGACTCCCCAGTCAAAGAAGACTGATTGACAAACAAGTCCTTCGTCCACAACAGCAGAGCATCCGCGGGAATCATATCCCCGGTCGCTAAGGTAATCACGTCTCCCGGCACCACTTCATCCATGGGAATCTCCCGGATTTTGCCGTTACGAGTCACCGTGGCGGTATTTTCAATCATTTCTTTCAAGGCAAAGCTGGCTTTCTCCGAGCGATATTCCTGAATAAAAGTGATTGCCACCGAGGCCAAAACCATGCCTCCCATAACAAAGACTGCCTCAAGGTCGCCGGTTAAGCCAGAAACAATCATCAAAAGGACCAAAACAAGCACAAAAGGATCTTTCACCGCGTCAAAAAGAATCCGCAAAATGCCCCGGGGTTTTTGAGCATTGACCTGATTCGGGCCGAATTCCTCCAGTCGTTTGGCTGCATCTTTTTCCGATAAGCCTGCCTTTGAAGTCCGCAAGTGCATCAAGAGTTCCCGCTCGGACAATAGGGCTAATTTTTTCAACTCTACATCTTTGGTTAATGTTTTTTTATTCATCATACTTCCTCCTTGTATCCCTAGGAGGAAGTTCCCCCTAGAGCGATTTTTAACAGTGGCCTAAAACTAGGGGCATCCATTTCCCTCATCCTCTCTTTAGAAAAATTATAAAAACGCTTTTTTCCCTTAGCGCTTTTGTGCTACAATCAATTGCGCAGTCAAAAACGTATGAGGAAAGCTTTTATACAATGAAAAAGCGCCCGCTCCACAATGAGCGCGCGCAAAAAGGCTACGTTGGTCATCGTAGAGCTTTAGCACTATAGGGCGTAGACTAGCGAAAACTAGTCAGCTGCGTTGTGATTGACCTTCACGATCAATCCTGTTCTACCAAACTAAGAGTCTCTCGATTCTTTCGCGGCAGCAGCCTGTGTCCATATAGGAGCCTCACCTAACAATTATTTACTTGGTACTACTCATTCATCATAGCCTGTTTTTTTATATAGGTCAATGATTTACCGTTTATTTTCAGAAAAAGGAGGAAATCATGGAGTTACGTCACCTACTCAGTCGCGATCAGCAGCGGCAATTGGCCCTGTTAAGCTTTTTTTATGAACGAGATTATTTGGCCACTGAAGAAGAGCTAGCCGCTTTAACCGGCGTCTCCTCTAGCATTTTACAAAAAGACTTGGCCCAAATCCCGCAACAACACCCAGAACTCAGCCTAGAAAAAGACGACCAAGGCTACCATTTGCGACAAGTGACTCCTTTGAGTTTCAACTTGATCAAGGCCCGGATTTTGAATCAATCCCCTTCGATTTCCCTTTTGCGTCTTTTGTTATTTGAGGAGTGCCAAAGCCAGACCCAAGCCGCGGCAAAGCTGTATTTAAGCAGTTCCACCACTCATCGCTACTTGGAAAAGCTCGCTCAAACCTTAGCCGCCTGGGGGATTACTATCGAAATGCGGCCTTTGCGCTTGGAAGGCTCCGAAGTTCATATTCGCCGTCTGTACACGTCTTTGTATCGTCAGGTGCAACTGTGGTCCCAGTCTTTTTTTGCCACCGGTGACCAAGATCAGGCCCTTCGTCGCTACTTGACGGATTACCTAGCTGCCCAAAATCTGCCCCAGTCAAACTATGTGATGGACAAACTCTTTGTTAGCTACTTTGTGGCAAGCATCCGCCAAAGCTTAGGCCATCAGTTGCGGCATAGTAGTCCTCATCCTTTTTTGGCAGAGCCCGCGCCTTACTTGACCACCACCATCGAAATAGGCCTGAAACCTACGCCAGTGAATGACCTGGACCAACAAGACCTTTTGTGGCTGATGTTTGAAGACTATGCCCTCTATCGGCCGGATCACTTTCAAATCGCTTTGGCCACCAATCCTCGTATCCAAAAAGCACAGGAATTCAACAAAGCTTTCTTGGCCTTTTTAATGGCTCACTATCAATTGAAACTGACAAGCACCCGACAACAAGAGATTTTGTTTCAATTTATCAGTGAAAATGAAGTCTTCGGCCCGCCAAAAGATATGCTACAAGTCTTGCGCCATCCCCGACACTTTTTCTTGAAGAAAACGCAACAGTTCTATCTCCAAGAAGTGGCGGACTTAAAACATAGCATCCAAGACTTCTGTCATCGGCGCAAAGAACACTTGACCACCGAATTTTTGGATCACCTTTTGTATTTAGTACTCCAAGAAATCCCGGAAACCGTTTTGGATCGCAAACCTTTGAAAATCTTGGTCATGAGTGATCTTTCCGCCAGTCACAACGCCCATTTAGTAGCAATTTTAGAAAAACACTTAGGCGCCAATCTGGATTTTCAAATCGTGGATCAGGTCTTTTACAGCGATGAAGACTTATTGGCTCACTTTCAGCAGTTTGATCTATTGCTGACCACCGTCTTGCCTTCCGAAAACATGCAGCGCTTCCCGGTTATGGTGATTCCCACCTTTATAGACTTTCGCCAGTTGGACCGTATTCACCGTAAGATTCAGGAAATCCGCAATGAAAAAGATGCAGAACAATAAGGTTACAACGCTTCTATTAACTCTTTCTGCTAGCTCACCCCGCTTTTGTGATTTCAAAAGCGGGGTTTTTGTCAATTTTCCCTTGTCTAGAAAAGACCACCGATTCAATCTTTCCCTCGGTAAAAAACAGTCCCCACTTTTAACAAGCGCTTACATTTATGCTATACTTTTAGTAGCAAGTACTTCTAGCAGAAAGGATGAGTACCATGAAAGATTTCTTTTTGATTCTTTTCGCTATCGCTCTTTTGGCCTTTGAGGTTTGGGGCGTGAAAAGTCATTGGGAATGGGCCCATCAGTTCACCAAAAAGAAGCCCAAAGCTTGAATGACCCGGTCTAACTCCGCAACAGCTACTACTGTAATCGCAACAAATTTTTGAAGCAGCTATGAATCACTTTGCAAAAAAAAGCCCACTACCAGACCGAAATCGTCTAGTAGCGGGCTTTTTCATTACTCGAATGTTAAATCGTGTCACCATTGAAAATGGAGTTTTTCACGATGACATAGTCCACTTTGCGGATGGCTTCTAAATCTTTGCCCCCGGCGTAAGAGATGGAGGACTGTAAGTCTTGCTGCATTTCCACCAAAGTATCTTTCAAAGAACCTTTGTAAGGAATCCAGATTTTCTTGCCTTCCACGTTTTTCTTTTCGCCTTTTTGGAACTCAGAAGCCGAACCAAAGTACTCTTTATAAACCACACCGTCTTCCACCTTCGTGTCCCCAGGAGATTCTTCATGGCCGGCAAAAAGAGAACCAATCATGACCATCGTTGCCCCAAAGCGCACGGATTTGGCGATATCGCCATGGGTCCGAATGCCCCCATCTGCGATAATCGGTTTGCGAGCGGCTTTGGCACACCAGCGCAAGGCCGCCAACTGCCAGCCCCCGGTACCAAATCCGGTTTTAATCTTAGTGATACAAACTTTCCCTGGTCCAATACCGACCTTTGTCGCATCGGCCCCGGCGTTTTCCAACTCCCGCACGGCTTCCGGTGTTCCTACATTACCAGCAATCACGAAAGATTCCGGCAAGTGTTTTTTAATGTGTTGAATCATATTAATTACGCTATTGGAGTGGCCATGAGCGATATCAATGGTAATGTAGTCCGGCACCAAATTTTCCGCCGCTAACTCTTCTACAAAGGCATATTCCCCTTCTTTAACACCCACACTAATGGAAGCAATCAGGTTCTGTGCTTGCATTTTACGAATAAAAGGAATCCGGCCCGCTTCATCAAAGCGGTGCATGATATAGAAATAATTGTTTTCCGCCAAAAAAGTGGCAATTTTTTCGTCCACAATCGTCTGCATATTCGCTGGCACTACCGGCATCCGGAATGTGTGCTTCCCTAAAGTCACGCTCGTGTCGCATTCCGAGCGGCTATTCACGATACATTTGTTGGGGATCAACTGAATATCTTCATAATCAAAAACTTTCATATCAAACATGCAAACCATCCTCCATGTTTCTCACATTTTGTCGAGGCCAAAATTCGTCACCGATTTCAGCGCCCATAGTACTGTAGCGCAGATTTTTGGGGAAAGCAATAGAATTTGCTTATATCTGCTGATTATTAAAGATGAATGTTCGCGTTTTGCTATTTTAGCTCAGTGGTTTAGCGGAAAAGTTACAAAAAAGACGAAGAACTTCTTTTTACTGATTCCCACGACTCACCTTCATTTGCCAAACAAACCAGACAACCAACGCCCCTATTAAAACCACGCTTTGCAGGGTATGCCAGTAACTTCCCGTCAAAAAATCGACCGCCAAAAGACGTTGTACAACCCCCAAAGCTAGCAAAACATACAAGAAAAAGACCACGGGATAAAACAGCTTATCCCCTGCTTTAACGAGGAAAATCGTCAGCCCCACAACCAGGCCGCCTAAAATAAGCACATCCACAGGAAACGGGATCCGAACGATTCCCACATCTACCAATAGCAAAGCAACCGCCAGTTGTCCGGCAATCACTCCCAAAAATACTACCCCAATGGCAATGCCTGTTTTGATTTCGCGAAATGCTGCTACCCCTGAGGAAAAGACCATTTTTTTCATAACAAAAAACAACAACCCGACCCCTAGCACTCCTAAAAGGGCACTGGCAAAATACTGGGGAATGGACAGGAACATTTCAGAGGCCAGGCTAAAATCCCCGATCAAATTAACTCCCCACAAGATGCCAACCACTAGTAGAATCATCCCGAATAAAGATTTACCGCTCGCTTTTTTCGTATTTGCCAGCAATTCATCTGCCATTTCTTGTGGCTGATTGCCAAAATAATCAACGGCACTGATGCCATCTGCTTGGGCGGCTAACAGATCATCTTCCAGCTGGTACAACTGCATATTCAACTCCCCTTCGTCCAACAGTAAGCCGGCCATGGACATATACATGCGCAAATCATCAAAATAGTGGCGATTCTCAGCTGTTAATTGGCTTTCCAGTTGGTTCAGTTTGTCGCGATAAACTTTGCCTTGATTCTTTTTCATGCTTCATTTCCTCCCAATAAACGATTGACTTTTCCTTCCATTTCCCGCCACTGCCTCTGAAAATCGGCTAGACTTTGTTCTCCCAGGGTAGTCAACGTAAAATACTTCCGATCCGGACCTTCCGGCGATTTTCGCATCTCGCCTTTTATCAGTTGATTTTTTTCCAATTTTTGCAACAAGGGATAGATCGTTCCGCCGACAATGGTGGTAAAACCAGAAGCTTTCAGCCGTTGCACGAGTTCGTAGCCATAGATTTCCCCGGCCCCTTGTTGAATCAGAGCTAAAACGCATCCTTCCAACAACCCCTTTAACATTTGGGTCTCTTTCATTTTTACAAGCTCCTTTTACTAGTTTGTTTTACCTACTACTCGAAAATCAGTATACCTTTCACCGACTAGTTTGTAAAGCATACTAGTAATTCTTTTTGCGGTAAAATTTTCTCCATACAAAAAAGCCGCCTACTAAAAGGCGACTTTCTGGTAGTTCGATTCTGCCTGTTAACGAGCGCTTATGGCAAATCGTTCCCCGCTGCCAAGTAAATCCCGTACCAATCCTCTCTGGAAAGCACGACTTCACTAGCTTTGGCGATTTCTTCAATCCGCCCTAAGTTCATGGTGCCAGCGATTACTTGCATATTAGCCGGATGACGCAAAATCCACGCCGAAGCAATCCCGGTTTTGGTCGTATGGTATTTGTCCGCCATCTCTTGCAAAACTTTGTTCAACTCTGGGAATTTGTCATTGTCCACAAAGACGCCCTCGAAGAAACCGTACTGATACGGCGACCAAGCTTGAATCGTCATGTCATTCATCCGGGAGAATTCCAAAACCCCGTCGTCGTGGTCCACACTGCGAAGATCGGTCATGTTCACATGCAGGCCAAAGTCCACCATCCCCGTGTGCATCACACCGAATTGCAACTGGTTAATAATCAAAGGTTGGCGCAAGTATTTTTGTAAAAGTTCGATTTGGCGAGAATATTGATTGCTGACGCCGAAGTATTTAACCTTGCCGTCTGCAGCTAATTGATCGAAGGCCGCCGCAACTTCTTCTGGCTCCATTAAGGTATCCGGGCGATGCAATAACAAGCTATCCAGATACTCTACGTTCAACCGTTTCAAGCTGTCTTCAACGGATTTGATAATATGTTCTTTGGAAAAATCATACATCACCCCAGGCACGATGCCGCATTTGGACTGCAAGAAAATGTCTTCCCGCTTGTATTGAGTTTCTTTGAAAGCTTTGGCGAAGATTTCTTCACATTTACCACCACCGTAAATGTCCGCATGGTCAAAGAAATTAATGCCATTTTCCATCGCCGTTTCGATTACCGCCACCGGATTTTCTGCTTCGGTGATGCGCATACAGCCCAGCACAACCGCCGGCACGCCGATTTCATTGGGACCTAAATTGACTTGTTTCATTTGATTTCCTCCTTTAGCTGACTTCTTTCTTAGTGTAGCACAACTGATTGAAAAGGCTATCAAAAACTACTAACAAAAAATCTCCCGAAAACTCCGGGAGACTTTCTTGATTATTTCAGTGCTTTAGCACCGATGTCTTTGCGATAAAACATCTGTGACAAGTCCACGCCGTCTAGTGCGCCGTAGACTTTCTCACGAGCATCTGCCAAAGTATCGCCTTTCGCTTCCACTAGGAAAATCCGGCCGCCACTGGCCACTAATTGGCCGTCCTTTTCTGCCACGCCGGCGTAGTAAACCGACACGTCAGGGCTAGTGATTTCCGGTAAAACCATACCTTTTGCATACGTCCCCGGATAGCCTTCTGCAGCCACAACCACGCCAAAAGTCGCTTGCTCGCTCCAAGTTAAAACTGGTTCTTCATCTGCTAAGAGAGCGGTGATGATTGCTGCCAGACTACTGGTCAAGCGGGGTACGACCACTTGGGTTTCCGGATCCCCAAAGCGGGCGTTGAATTCGATTACCTTGGCCCCTTCATCCGTGGCGATTAAGCCGGCGTATAAAATCCCGGTAAATGGCGTGCCATTTTTAATCATGCCCAAAGCGGCCGGTTCCAGTATTTCCGTTACCGCCCGTGCTACCATTTCAGTTGGAATCTGCGGTACCGGTGAGTAGGCGCCCATGCCCCCGGTGTTCGGCCCTTTGTCCCCATCGTAAGCCCGCTTGTGGTCTTGGGAAATCACCATGGGGTAGACTTTTTCATTGCGCACAAAGGCCAACAAGGAAAACTCTTCTCCGGCTAGGAATTCTTCCACTACCACTCGAGCACCACTGGCACCAAATTTATTGCCTTCTAGCATGTCCGACAAAGCGGCCACGGCTTCTGATACGGTTTCCGCTACTACGACGCCTTTACCTGCCGCCAGGCCATCGGCTTTAATGACAATCGGTGCCCCTTGAGCTTCCACATAGGCTTTCGCTTTCGCAAAATCCGTAAAGGTTTGGTGTTTGGCGGTAGGAATTTGATTTTTAAGCATCAGCTGTTTGGCGAAATCCTTGGAACCTTCAATTTGCGCTGCTTTTTTACTTGGGCCAAAAGCTTTAAGTCCGGCCGCTTCAAAGTCGTCCACTAACCCCGCCGCCAAAGGAGCTTCCGGCCCTACGAAAGTCCAGTCAATCCCTTGTTCTTTGGCAAAAGCGATCAAGCCTTGATGATCACTTTCTGCCACGGCCACCACTTCAATCCCGTCTTTTTTCATCCCTGGATTGCCCGGGGCGCAAAAAACCACCGCAATCCCAGGATCACTCTTTAGTTTTTTAGCGATAGTATGCTCTCGGCCACCACTACCGATTACGAGTAATTTCAACGATTTTGCTCCTTTCAAAAACGACTGCTCCTTGCTTAATGTCTGAAATGACGCAAGTCGGTGAAGACCATGGCGATCCCTGCCGCATCCGCTGCTTCAATGGATAGCTGGTCTTTGATACTGCCTCCAGGTTGGACGATGGCTTTAATGCCATGGGCCGCTGCGTATTCCACGCTGTCAGCCATAGGGAAGAAGGCATCGGAAGCCAAAACTGCCCCATCCATCATCTCTGCTGCTTCCGCTTGATCAATGGCGATTTTCACGGAGCCCACGCGATTCATTTGCCCGGCACCGATACCGACTGTTTGGTGTTCATTGGCCAACACGATGGCATTGGATTTCACGTGTTTCACCGCTTTCCAAGCAAAAGCCATAGCCGCAAGCTCGGCTTTGGTTGGTTGCCGCTTGGTCACCACTTGCCAGTTTGCCGGGTCTTCTTTGACCACGTCTTGTTCTTGTACTAGTAGCCCACCTAGGACAGAGACCGTTTCATTATTGGTACTTTGGTCTTTTTGACTAAAGTCCAAAGTCATTAAGCGCAAATTTTTCTTCTTGCTCAAGACCGCAAATGCTTCTTCCGTGAAGTCTGGTGCGATGATGATTTCTAGGAATAATTGATGCATTTTTTCTGCCGTCGCCAAATCGATGGTCCGATTGGCCACTAAGATACCCCCAAAAATCGAAACGGGATCTGCCGCATAGGCGAAGTCATATGCCGCTTCAATGGTGTCCCCGGTGCCGATACCACAAGGATTCATATGTTTCAAAGCCACCACGGTCGGTGCTTCAAATTCTCGAGCAATCCGTAAAGCCGCATCCGCATCTTTAATATTGTTGTAAGACAATTCCTTGCCGTGGAGTTGTTTCGCTTGAGCGATAGAATAAGAAACCGGCAATGCGTCTTGATAAAAGGCTGCTTGTTGGTGACTGTTTTCCCCGTAGCGCAAGGATTGTTTCAGTTCATAGGTCAAGGTCATTTTTTCCGGTTGGCTATCTCCTACAACATTCGTTAAATACCCGGCAATCAAGGCGTCATAGGCCGCCGTATGACGGAAGACTTTCGCAGCTAGATATTTCCGAGTTCCTAAGGTCGTGCCCCCAGCTTGTAATTCCGTTAAGACTAGTTCATAGTCCGCCGGATCCACCACCACCGCCACAGAAGCAAAGTTTTTTGCTCCCGAGCGCAACATGGAAGGTCCGCCGATATCGATATTTTCGATTGCTTCGGCTTCTGTAACATCTGGTTTTTCAATGGTTTCTTTAAAGGGATAAAGATTAACCACTACTAGGTCAATTTCGGTAATTCCGTGAGAACGCATGGCCGCCATGTGGCTATCCAAATCCCGGCGACCTAAAAGACCCCCGTGAATTTTCGGATGCAGAGTTTTCACCCGGCCGTCCATCATTTCCGGAAAACCGGTAACTTCTTCAATGGCTAAAGAGGGTACTCCCGCTTCATCTAAAGCTTTTTTCGTCCCCCCCGTGGAGATGATTTCAAGACCGGCAGCAACGATTCCTTTGGCAAATGCTACCAAGCCGGTTTTATCTGAAACACTGATCAGTGCGCGTTTTTTCATGAATGGTTCTCCTTTTCTAGACATTCCCCGATAATGCGAGGATAGAGTTGGTGTTCCACTTGGTGAATCTTGGCTTCCAACGTTTCCAAAGTGTCCTCAGGGCTGATGGCCACCACTTCTTGGGCAATGATGGGCCCCGTATCCAAGCCACAGTCCACAAAATGAACTGTGACCCCGGTGACCTTCACCCCGTAATTAAAGGCATCTTGAATGCCATGAAGTCCCGGAAAGCTAGGCAACAAGGAAGGATGGATATTCAAAATCCGCTCGGGAAAGGCTTCGATGATTTCTTTGCCTAAGATGCGCAAGTAACCCGCCAAAATCACAAAATCAATTTTTTGCTCTTGCAACAGGTGCAACAAAGCTTTTTCGTAGGCTTCTTTGCCCCCGGATTCCTTCACCGTAAAACTAAAGTGAGGAATCTGGTGTTGTGCTGCTCGCTCTAAGACATAGGCCTCGGGATGGTTGGCAAAAACCAGTGCTAATTCTCCCGGGATTTGCTTTTGCTCCCAAGCGATGGCGATGGCTTCGAAGTTACTCCCATTACCGGAAGCTAAGACCGCGAATCTCATACGCTCTCCTTAAAAGTAATCGGATTTTCGTCAATCGTCACCCGACCGATTTCGTAACAAGGCTCCCCTTGTTCTGCCAAGACAGCTTTGACCATAGCTACTTTTTCTGGCGCTACGGCTAAGACCATGCCGATGCCCATATTAAAGATTTCATACATTTCGTGATTCGGAATCTTGCCGTATTTCGCTAAAGCGTCAAAAATCGGCAAGACCGGCCAAGTGCCTAGGGTGATTTCTGCCGTGACACCTGCTGGCAACATCCGGGGAATATTTTCCACAAAGCCGCCTCCGGTAATATGGGAAATCCCTTTGACCAATTCCTTTTTCACTAAAGGCAACAAGGTCTCTACATAAATCCGCGTCGGCGTCAACAAAGCATCCCCTAGCGTTTGCCCCGGTAACTCTGGCAATTGGCTCGTTAAAGTGAAGTCATTGTCTTTAAAGAAGACTTTGCGCACCAAGGAATAGCCATTGGAGTGAATTCCAGAGCTGGCAATCCCTAAGAGCACGTCCCCTTCCGCAATCTCGCTTCCGGTAACCAACTGGCTTTTCTCCGCAATCCCTACTGCAAAGCCTGCCAAGTCGTAATCTTCCTCGCTGTACATTCCCGGCATTTCTGCAGTTTCGCCGCCAATTAAAGCCGCTCCTGCTTGCACACAGCCTGTCGCCACCCCGGCTACTACTTGTTCCAAGCGGGCGGGGATGTTTTTCCCAGTAGCGATGTAGTCCAAGAAATACAAAGGTTCTGCCCCTTGCGCCACGATGTCATTGACACACATGGCCACACAGTCGATCCCAATCGTGTCGTGTTTGTCCGCTTGAATGGCTAGCATCAGTTTCGTGCCCACGCCGTCGGTACCAGAAATCAACACCGGTTCTTTGACCTGTAATTGACTCAAGTCGAAACAGCCGCCAAAGCCACCGATAGCCCCCATGACTCCTAGGCGTTCGGTTTTTGCCACGTGCTTTTTAATGCGGGAGACTACTTCATAGCCGGCTTCTACATCCACGCCGGCATTTTGATATGCGTTTGCCATGAATACCCTCTTTTCTTAATTAAAAAATGAGACCTTCTCTTTTAAGGAAGCCTGATATTGTTCTTCGTAGTCGTACAAAGGTGTCGGATAATCCCCGTTGAAATACGCCATACACAACCCGGAATACGGGGCGTCGAAATCCAACCCAATCGCTTCAATCAACCCGTCTTCACTTAAGAAGCTCAAAGAATCCGCCCCGATACACTCACAAATTTCCGCTACGGAATGATTCGCCGCGATTAATTCCTTCCGGGTCTGAATGTCAATACCGTAAAAACATGGATACTTCAACGGCGGAGAAGCGATCCGTACATGGACTTCTAGTGCTCCGGCTTCTTTCAACAGCTGAACAATCCGACGACTAGTCGTCCCTCGTACAATCGAGTCGTCCACCATAATGACTTTTTTGCCGGCCACGACTCCACGGACGGCGGAGAGCTTCATGCGCACTCCTTGTTCCCGCAGTTCTTGAGTCGGCTGGATAAAGGTTCGGGCAATGTATTGATTTTTCACCAAGCCTTGCTCATAGGGAATCCCAGATGCTTCCGCATAGCCACTGGCGGCAGACAAGGAAGAATTCGGCACCCCGATGACCATGTCTGCTTCCACTGGAGCTTCCGCCGCCAAAATCCGTCCCATATTTTTCCGAGCGGTATGGACGTTGACCCCGGCGATATTGGAATCCGGCCGTGCGAAGTAGATGTATTCCATGGAGCAAATCGCGTGTTGGGTCTCGTTGGTAAAGTGATCCACGGTGAACCCGTCGTCATTGATAATGATGATTTCCCCCGGCTGCACGTCCCGTACGAAATCCGCCCCGATGACTTCTAAGGCACAAGTCTCCGAAGCAATCACGTAAGCACCGTTTTTCATCTGACCGATGGCTAAAGGCCGAAAGCCATTGGCATCTAAAGCCGCCACCATGCAGTCTTCTCGCATCAGGATATAGGCAAAGCCCCCTTGGACGGTCTGCAAGGCTTCTTTTAGCTTATCCAGCCATGTTTCTTTACGACTGCGACGAATCAAGTGCATCAAGATTTCCGTATCGGAATTGGAATGAAAAATCGCTCCGTCCGCTTCTAATTCTCGGCGCAAACTCTTAGCATTGGTCAGGTTGCCATTGTGGGCCAAGCCGCACGAACAATCATAAAATTTGAATAAAAAAGGTTGGATATTGTCCACGCTACCGTTCCCCGCCGTAGCGTAGCGCACATGACCAATCGCCGCATTGCCTTTTAAGCGTTGCAAGTCCCGATCGTCTTTAAAAACTTCCGACAACAACCCCAAATCCCGGTAGCCGTGAAGCACCCCGGCATCGTTGGACACGATACCGGCGCCTTCTTGCCCCCGGTGTTGCAAAGAATGGAGACCGAAATACGTCACACTAGAAGCTTCCGGATGTCCCCACACACCGAAAATCCCGCATTCTTCGTTTAAACTTTTTACTTCATAAGACATGGAATGGCTTCCTCCCATAATTCCTTGGCCGTGCTGGTGCCTAAGGTGATGGCGCCGTCTGTTGCTTGCATCGTAATCATGCCCGTCTCACAAACCGTCCCCACTGCTTTGGCACTTGGTACCAAGGCTTCAAAAGCTGCTTTATCTGAGGCTTTCACGGATAAGACAAAACGGGACTGGGTTTCACTAAAGAGGTTCGCTTTTGGCATATCAAAGCTTGCGTCCACCCCTAGGTCATTTTTGAAGCAGCTTTCCGCTACTGCTACAGCCAGTCCGCCTTCCGAACAGTCGTGGGCACTTTGCACCAGGCCAGCTTGAATGGCTTGTAACACCAAGTCCTGATTGGCTTTTTCAATAGCCAAATCAAAGTCCATTAAACGACCTTCAATGCGCCCTAACTGCATTTTTTGTAATTCCGAACCGTTGAAATCGGCCTTAGTTTCCCCTAAGACATAAACCAAGTCCCCGGCTTGTTTAAAGTCTTGCGTGGTGATGTGGGCCAAATCTTGCACCAAGCCCACCATGCCAATCATCGGTGTCGGGTAAATCGCTTTGCCGTCTGTTTCATTGTACATGGACACATTCCCGGAAATCACCGGTGTGTTCAATGTGCGACAAGCTTCCGCTAAACCGTCTGCCGAAGTCCACAATTCCCAGAAGCCTTCTGGTTTATCTGGTGAACCATAGTTCAAACAGTCGGTGATGGCTAATGGTTGGCCGCCACTGGCCACGATATTTCGGGCTGCTTCGGCTACCGCAATCTGCCCCCCGATTTCTGGGTTCAAGTATAAGTAGCGGGCGTTACAGTCCGTAGTCATTGCCAAAGCTTTATTGGTTCCCCGTACCCGTAAGACCGCCGCATCAGAGCCTGGTAAAACCACGGTATTGGTACGAACTTGGGCATCGTACGTTTCGTAAATTGACTTTTTCGACGCAATCGTCGGTTGTTGCAACAAGGCGATGAACGTTGCCGTAGCATCATTTACCACTGGCTCAAAGTCTGGCATTGCTGCAAATTCTTTGATCCGAGCAGGTTCTTGGTATTCTTTGTAATAAGTCGGTGCGTCTTCTGCCAAGGCGTCCACTGGCAAGTTCGCCACTTCCACACCCTTATGGTAGAGACGGTATTGCCCGTCGTCGGTTACTTCCCCAATCGTAACGGCATCCAAATCGTATTTGTGGAAGAGTTCTACCACTTGGTCTTCGGCACCTTTTTTGACACAGATCAACATCCGTTCTTGGGACTCGGAAAGCATCATTTCATATGGCGTCATGCCTGTTTCCCGTTGTGGTACATCATCTAAGTACAATTTCAAACCGGAGCCGGCTTTTGACGCCATTTCCGAACTAGAAGAGACCAATCCGGCCGCCCCCATATCTTGAATGCCCACGAGGATGTCGCTGTGGTCTAAGATTAATTCCAGACAAGCTTCCAGTAACAATTTTTCCATGAACGGATCGCCCACTTGCACGGCAGAACGCTGTTGTTCTTCCCCTTCTGAGAATTCTTCTGAGGCAAAGGTCGCCCCGTGAATCCCGTCACGACCGGTTTTCGCCCCTACGTACATAATGGCATTGCCGACCCCTTTGGCTTGGCCTTTTTGGATGTCCTTGTGATCGATTAAGCCGACACACATGGCGTTAACCAAAGGATTCCCAGCATAGCAAGGATCAAAAGCGACTTCTCCCCCCACTGTGGGAATGCCGATACAGTTGCCATAACCGGAAATGCCCGCTACGACTTCTTCCACTAAGTACTTGGTGCGATCGTTGTCCAATTCCCCAAAACGCAAGGAGTCAAGCACCGCAATCGGCCGAGCTCCCATGGAAAAGATGTCCCGGATGATGCCGCCAACCCCAGTCGCCGCACCTTCATAAGGTTCCACCGCAGAAGGATGGTTGTGGCTTTCCGCTTTAAAAACCACCGCTTGCCCGTCCCCGATATCCACGATGCCTGCCCCTTCTCCCGGTCCTTGCAAGACTTGAGGGCCTTCTGTAGGAAACTTCCGCAAAACCGGCTTGGAATTTTTGTAAGAACAGTGCTCACTCCACATGACGGAAAATAGGCCGGCTTCCGTATAGTTCGGCAAGCGTCCCAAGATGTCTTCTGAAATCATGCGATATTCTTCATCGGTTAAACCCCATTGGGCGTAAATTCGTTGGTCTTTGATTGCTTGAGGTGTTGGTTCTAAGTTCATCATTTGCTCACAGACACCTTTCCAAAGTTTTTCAAAATCGAAGCAAAGAAACGTTTGCCATCCGCTGAGCCAAGTAACTCTTCCATAGCCCGTTCCGGATGGGGCATCATGCCCAAGACGTTTCCTTGTTTGTTCACGATGCCGGCGATATTTTCCATACTGCCGTTAATGTCTTCTTCATAGGTAAAGACGATTTGATTGTTGGCTTTTAACTCCGCCAAAGTCGCTTCGTCACAGATGTAGTTGCCCTCTCCGTGAGCCACGGGAATTCGAATAATTTCCTCTGCTTCATACTCGCTGGTAAAGTTTGTCTGATTGTTCACAACTTTTAACGGGGTGGTTTTGCAAATAAAGTGCAAAGACTTATTACGAATCAAAGCTCCCGGCAAAAGGCCGGCTTCTGTCAAAACTTGGAACCCATTACACGTACCAAAGACCGGTTTGCCTTCTTCAGCAAAGCGGATCACTTCTGCCATAATCGGTGAAAAACGAGCGATGGCGCCGCAACGGAGATAGTCCCCATAGGAAAATCCACCAGGTAACAAGACCCCGTCGAACCCTGCCAAGCTTACAGCATCGTGGCGCACATATTCCGCTTCTGCCTCCATAATGTCTTGAATCGCCCACAGCATATCCATGTCACAGTTGGAACCAGGAAATACAATTACTGCAAATTTCATCTTAGGCTTCCTCCATCTCCAGGATTTCAAAACGATAGGTTTCCATGTTTACGTTGGCTAACAATTTGTCGCAAACGGCCTCGATCATTTCTTCCACGGGACGATCGGATTTGGCAACTTTGATTTCAAAGTATTTGCCGATGCGGATTTCCTCGATTTCTTCATAGCCCATGCGGTGCACGGCTCCTTTTACGGCTTCTCCTTGAGGATCCAATACTGATTCTTTGTAGGTTACGTAGACTTTTACGAAATACATGATGAAATTCCTTTCTCTAATGGGTTTATTTTGACAAACGAGCCAAGACTTCTTGATACACAGGAACCAAATCCCCTAAATCTCGGCGGTAAATATCCTTATCCAAGTGACTATCCGTGGCCGTATCCCACAGGCGACAAGTATCCGGGGAGATTTCATCGGCTAGTAAGATCTCACCAGCCGGGGTGCGTCCCACTTCGATTTTAAAGTCGATCAACGTAATCGCTGCTTTTTGGAAAAGCTTGATCAATGCTTGGTTGACTTTTCGGGCCAACTCTTTAATTACGGTGATTTCCTCTTCAGTAGCGATTTCTAAGGCTAAGACGTGATCGTCATTGATAAACGGATCGTCCAAGCGGTCTTCTTTGTAGTAAAACTCGACTATCGGAAAGGGCAATGCCTTACCTTCCGGGATATCCAAGCGTTTGGAGAAGCTCCCGGCTGCTCGGTTCCGAACCACTACCTCTAAGGGAATGATTTCTACTGATTTGACTAATTGTTCGGTTTTTGAGATTTTTTCGATGAAATGGGAAGGAATTTCTTCGGCTTTTAACGCTTCGAAAATCAAGGAAGTGATTTGATTGTTCAGCTCTCCTTTGCCTTGTACTACGTCTTTTTTAGCGCCATTCAGTGCTGTGGCCTGATCGAGATATTCCACCCACAAGACACCGACTTGATCCGTCTTAAACAGCTTTTTGGCTTTGCCTTCATAAAGCAATTCCTCTTTTTCCATGTTGCACCCCTTCTACGTTAACGAACTAGGGATAAATCCATAAAATCGTTCGTCTTTTTATCACATTCATTGTAACAAGGCATTTTTTGAGGGTCAACATAATTATTGATATTCTTATCACAAACAGCCATTAACGTTCGTGTTTAAAACAAGCACAAAAAAAGCCGGGAGTAACCTCCCGGCTGTGAAAAGTTGAATAAAGTAATCAATCAAAGTTTCCTTTCTCAAAATCGATTAGCAAAAGACAAAAGAATACCGATTTGAGAAAAGATGGGACTACGCTCCCTAGCAGTCGCCTAGTACAGTTCAACTAAGTGAAGCCCGCTAAGTTGAAGGAAAGATGAGACTACGCTCCCTGCGGTCGCCTAGTACAGTTCAACTAAGCAGAGCCCGCTAAGTTGAAGGAAAGATGGGACTACGCTCCTTACAGTCGCCTAGTACAGTTCAACTAAGCGAAGCCCGCTAAGTTGAAGAAAAGATGGGACTACGCTCCTTGCAGTCGCCTAGTACAGTTCAACTAAGCGGAGCCCGCTAAGTTGAACTAGCATTATCGGTTGAGGCTGGCGCCACCGCCGGCTTTCATGACGTTGCGAATGTCGCTTTCAGAAACTAAATTCAAGTCGCCTTGAATAGTCAATTTCAAAACGCTGGCAGCAATGGCAAAGTCGATTAATTCTTGACCGGAAAAGTCGTGTAACAAGCCATGAACGAGTCCTGCCCCAAAGGCATCCCCTGCGGCTACCCCTTCCATTACGTGCATTGGGTACACGGCACTTTCCGTGAATTCCCCATTGTTCAACAATAGGCCCATCCAGCGGCTGTCTTCTACGGAATGAATGTCCCGCAAGACGCTAGCCACAACTTGACAGCGAGGGTAACGTCTAGTTACTTCCATCATGCCTTCTTTAAAGCTTTCTTTTTGGCTGATCCCTGTCGCCATATTGCCATCGAAGGCTTTGATGCCGAGGGCCGCTTCAAAGTCTTCATCGTTCGCAATACAAATTGAAACGTAAGGCATTAAGCGATTCATGACTTCTTGAGCTTTTTCGGCGGACCACATTTTGCCCCGATAGTTCAAATCACAGACTACAGGAATGTCATGTTCCACACAGTATTCACAAGCTGCCATTACCGCTTTTTCTGTTTCTGGAGAAATCGCTGGCGTAATACCGGAGAAGTAGAACATGCCCACGCCTTTTAGTAAAGTTTCCCAATCGAATTCTGTCGCATTCACCAAAGCCAAAGCGCTGTCTTTACGATCATAAACTACATTGGTAGAACGAACACTGGCGCCTTTTTCAAAGAAGTAAATGCCCAAACGGCCGGCTCCCCGTAAAACTTTACTAGTATCTACTCCATAGCGGCGCAAGGTTCCAACCGCCGCGTCTCCTAATAAATTGTCAGGAAACTTGCTTAAGTATTGGCTGTCATTGCCTAAAAGCGCCAAAGAAACGGCCACGTTTGCTTCCGCGCCACCGTATGCTGCTTCAAAAGAATCTGCTTGTAAAATTCGTTCATTTGCTTCTGGTTTTAGACGTAACATCATTTCACCAAATGTTAAAACTTTCATTTCAAAAAACATCCCCTTAATTTGATTCGGTGCGTCCTTAGTATAGCACAAAAGGATTTCTACAAAAAATAGTCAAAGTTATTTATGAAGCGTTTACAAATTCTTTTTTTTCTGCTATATTACCTGTGTAAAGGTGAAAGCTTAGGAGGATTTTCGTATGCTAGAAAAATCAGTGTCCGTGGAGAGTTTTTTAAGTGCCCTTTCGGAGGAAGACAAGCGCCAGTTATTCAATGATTTATTAGCGGTAGCGGAAGTCTACCAGCAAAATAAAAACCGCTCCTTTTACGCTCTGCGTAAGGCTCGGATTCAGCGCCACCCCGTGGAGTGTCGCAAGCGGACTTTGCAATACCGCAATCAACACAACGACGAGCTGGTGATTACCCAAACCCATGAGCAGCATCTCTTTAAAAACCGTTACCACTTCAAAGTTTACTTTAACTTTGAAGAACGGGACTTTCATTTTGTGGAGGAACTCTTGGACACTTTGCGCCAAGAGCATACCCAACACTATCACCATCCGCTTTACGCGTAATCAAAATAGGACAAAAGGCTGATTCAAGTCACCAGACTTGGACCAGCCTTTTTTTAAACTTCTCGATAAACCACGCGAAACACTTCAAACACCACAGGCATCTCTTCTGAAAATACATAGCCTTCTTCCGGACCACTGTGAGTAAAAGCTTGCCGATGATTCTCTTGCCAAGAAGCCAAGTTTTCGTCTTCTCCTTCCAAGCGACACAAGTCAAAAGTCATTTGATTAAAGGGTAATGTAACCACTTGGGTGTTTTCGATTACACAAGCCGGCCGCCCGGACCAGTCCGTGACAATGGATAAATCCCCGACTTTCGGCAACGCTTCACCCACATTTGCGTAGGCCAAATAACTAGAGGTAGTCGCCGTTTTTTGCCCAGTTAATACCAATCGCAACAATTCATCGGCCAATTCCTCATAGTAGCCAAAGTAAAAAGACTCCTTACAGGTGGTCTCAGCAGGCTTTTCTGCGCTTTTCAAATACCGTCCCCAAAAATCTGCAATTTCATTTGCTGTCATTTTTCCACCTCTTTTTCTAGTAAAAAAACCGGGCCAAAGCTGACCCGGCAATCCTTATTCGCCTAAACCAATTCGTTCAAAGATCGTATCCACATTGCGCAAATGGTATTGGTAGTCAAAGGCGTCATCGATGTCTTCCTTGCTCAAGATTGAAGTGATCTTATCATCTTCTTCTAAAAGCGGACGGAAAGCCGTTTGATGATCCCAAGCAAAAGCGGTTTTTGGTTGTACCAAGTCATAGGCCGCTTCTCTGGTCATGCCTTTGTCGATTAGTTTCAACATCACCCGTTGACTGTAAATCAAGCCAAAGGTCGCATCCATATTGCGTTTCATATTTTCTGGGAAGACGGTTAAGTTCTTCACGATATTGCCGAAACGATTCAGCATGTAGTTCAGTAAAATCGTCGTGTCTGGTACGATGATCCGTTCCGCTGAAGAGTGAGAAATATCCCGCTCATGCCACAATGGCACGTCTTCGTAAGCCGTTAGCATATGACCACGAACGACCCGAGCCAGACCGCACATGTTTTCCGAGCCGATTGGATTGCGTTTGTGAGGCATAGCTGAAGAACCTTTTTGTCCTTTAGCGAAGTATTCTTCCACTTCCCGAGTTTCAGATTTTTGCAAGCCCCGGATTTCCGTAGCAAAGCGTTCGATAGACGTGGCAATCAATGCCAAAGCCGCAAAGTATTCCGCGTGAAGATCTCGAGGCAAGACTTGAGTAGAGATTTCTTGGGCCCGAATCCCCAATTTTTCGCAGACGTATTCTTCGATAAAAGGAGGGATATTGGCAAAAGTTCCCACAGCACCGGAAATTTTCCCGGCTTCCACCCCTTTAGCCGCATGTTCAAAACGTTCGATATTCCGCTTCATTTCCGAATACCAAGTGGCTAATTTCAAGCCAAATGTCGTCGGTTCAGCATGCACCCCGTGAGTTCGACCCATGCAGACGGTGTATTTGTGTTCTTTGGCTTTGTTGCCGATGATTTCCAAAAAGTTTTGCAAGTCTTTGCGCAAAACATCGTTGGCTTGCTTCAATAAGTACCCATAAGCAGTGTCCACCACGTCGGTACTGGTTAACCCGTAGTGCACCCACTTCCGTTCTTCCCCTAAAGACTCGGAGACCGCCCGGGTGAAAGCTACCACATCGTGCCGGGTAGACTCTTCAATTTCGAGAATGCGGTCAATGGAAAAAGTCGCCCGTTTGCGAATTTTCGCTACGTCTTCTTGGGGGATTTCCCCTAATTCCGCCCACGCTTCATCGGCTAAAATTTCCACTTCTAGCCAAGCTTGGTAACGATTTTGGTCCGTCCAAATACTGCTCATTTCAGGTCGTGAATAACGTTCTAACATACATGTGCTCCTTTATTAATCCCAGATTCCCGTCTGGTAGATTTCTTCTAAAGTCTCATAC
This sequence comes from Enterococcus asini ATCC 700915, assembly GCF_000407365.1. Lineage (GTDB taxonomy): Bacteria > Bacillota > Bacilli > Lactobacillales > Enterococcaceae > Enterococcus_C > Enterococcus_C asini. Next base: position 325,883 of record NZ_ASVU01000002.1, on the reverse strand, counting down.
AGGTCTTCGGTCAAAATGGTAATGTGCCCCATTTTCCGACCGGGTTTGGCTTCTTTCTTACCATAGTAATGAAATTGCCAGTCCGCCTTCAAGTCGATTAAATCATAAGTCTCTGCCAAGTGTTCCCCTAAGATATTGACCATGATCGTTTCTTGTAAAAGGTTGACCTTAGGCAGTGGCCAGCCACAAATTCCGCGAATATGGGCGTCAAACTGACTTAAGTTGCAGGCTTCAATGGAATAATGCCCAGAATTATGAGGCCGCGGTGCCAATTCATTCACATAGATGCCCCCGGCTTTCGTCAAGAACATCTCGATGGCTAAACACCCTCTAAGATTCAACGCTTCTGCAATTTGCCGAGCAATTCGTGCGGCTTCTTCCGCCACTTCATCAGCCACCCGGGCCGGTGCGATGGTTTCATGTAAGATATTGTTCCGGTGGATGTTTTCCACTACTGGGAAGGTGGTGTAAGTTTCCCCATTGCCGGCTACCATAACCGAGATTTCCTTTTCAAAAGGAATCCAGGCTTCCAATTCACAGGTGCCTTCCCGCAAGAGATTCATGGAAGGCGCCAAGTCCGCCGTGCTGTACAGGACGTATTGGCCTTTGCCGTCATAGCCTCCCCGAGTCGTCTTCAAGACACAAGGAAACCCAATGCGATCGATGGCATCTTGGATATCCGTTGGGTTGATGATGACTTCATAAGGGGCAATCACCACATTATTGTCTTCTAAAAAGCTTTTCTCCAACAAACGATCTTGGGTAATCGCCAAAAGGTCGGTACCCTGAGGGACATTGGCGAAAGGCAGAATGTTGTTCAAAGCTTCCACGCTGACATTTTCAAATTCATACGTAATTACTTCACAACGTTTGGCTAGCTCTTGCAAGGCCAAAATGTCATCGTAAGCGGCCACGATATGCCAGTCCGCCACTTGAGCTGCGGGACAGTCTTCCGTGGGGTCTAACACGCCCACCCGAAAGCCCATTTCTTTGGCACTAATGGCCATCATGCGGCCTAACTGTCCTCCCCCTACGATACCAATGACGGAGCCAGGTTTTAACGACTTAACCAAGTTGATCACTACTTTCCATTACGGTTTGGCGCATCTGCTCCCGCTTGTCAGCAAGACGTTGCGCAATATCTAAATCATACATGGAAAGCATCTGCGCTGCAAGTAGACCGGCGTTGGTTGCCCCCGCTTTTCCAATGGCCGTGGTGGCTACCGGCACACCCCCGGGCATTTGGACAATGGACAATAACGAATCCAACCCATTTAATGTTCGGGATTGAACCGGAACACCGATGACAGGCAAAGTTGTTTTCGCCGCTACCATCCCCGGTAAATGGGCCGCCCCACCGGCTCCGGCGATGATAACTTTCAGCCCTTGCTTGCGAGCTTGCTCGGCAAATTCAAACATCAAATCCGGCGTGCGGTGAGCCGAAACCACCTTTTTAAGATAAGGAATGCCTAATTCATCCAAACTTTCACAGGCGTACTGCATGGTCTCCCAATCAGAAGTGCTACCCATGATGACTGCCACTTGTGCTTCCATTACTTCGTCTCCTTTGTGCCTCGCTACGTGTTTCTGACGGGCACCAATTTAGTTTTATTTTAGCAAGGGTCTTTTTCTCTGTCAAAAGAATGTCGAATGTTTAATTTTAAATATATCAAATCGTTCGTCTTTTATTTTATTCGCGACACCGGAATCCTCACCCGCACCCCATAAAAAAAACTGCCAATGAACTGACAGGTTTTGTAAGTTTTTATTCGATTTCTAACTGGGCTTCCGGTTCTTCTTTCAAACCATTAAAGATCAAGTTCAAAAGAATTGCTGCCAAGGAACTCATAACAATGCCGTTACCGGTAAACATTTGCAAGGTTTCTGGCATTTTTCCAAAGAGCTGTGGCATCACGTTAAAGCCTAAACCAAAACCTAATGCTACGGCGATGATCAATAGGTTTTTATCGTTGGTAAAATCAGTTTTCGATAGCATGCGCATGCCTTGCACCGCCACACTACCAAACATAATCAACATCCCGCCCCCAAGAACTGGTTCCGGAATGATTTGAGCCAAAGCCCCAATTTTCGGGAATAGACCTAGGATGATTAAGAAAATTGCGGAGAAATAAATTGGTTTTTTCGTTTTAATCCCAGACAATTGCACAAGGCCGACGTTTTGGGAAAACCCAGTGTATGGGAACGTATTGAAAATGCCCCCTAGCACTATCGCCAAACCTTCTGCCCGGTAGCCCCGTTTCAAATCGTCTTCTGTAATCGGCTTGCCCACGATATCTCCTAGAGCAAAGTAAACTCCGGTGGATTCCACCATGCTGACGATGGAAATGATGATCATCAATAAAATCGACCACACATCAAAGGTTGGTTTGCCAAAGTAGAAAGGTTGTGGTACGTGGAAGACCGGCGCATGGCCAATTGCGGCAAAGTCCATCATGCCCATAAAGTAAGCCAAGATACTGCCGCCAACCAAACCGATTAACACAGAAATCGAACGCAGGAAGCCTTTGGCAAAGACTTGCACGCCGATGATTAAGGCGATGGTAATAAATGCTAGCAACAGATTATTGGGATCTCCAAAGCTTTCTGCTGCGGCGTCTCCGCCACCCATTTTGGTAATCGCCACAGGAATCAAGGTTAACCCGATAACGGTGATGACCGTTCCAGTGACCAATGGCGGAAAGAGCTTTTTAATCTTGGAGAAGACCCCAGCGATTAAAACAACGAAAACCCCAGCGGCGATGATAGAACCATACATGGCTCCGACGCCTTTGTCGCTACCGATTAAAATCAGGGGCGCCACCGCTTGAATGGCACAGCCCAAAACAACAGGCAAACCGATACCGAAAAACTTATTTACCGTTAGTTGCAACAGTGTGGCAATCCCACACATGAAAATATCAATGGAAATCAAGTAAGTCATCTGGGACTCATTAAAACCTAAGCCTGTCCCAATTAAGATTGGCACTGCCACTGCTCCGGCATACATGGCCAATAAATGTTGCAAACCTAAAACGGCCGCTTTTCCTGTCTGCTGCTCCTTCACCTTACGCGTCCTCCTCCAAAAACTCGACTTTGCCTTCTGATAAAGACTTAATCCGGGCCAAAGAGACCACTTTTAGTCCCATTGCTTCTAATAATTCCCGACCATCTTGGAAAGATTTCTCGATTACGATGCCGATCCCTTCCACGTGAGCGCCGGCTTGACGACACAGTTCAATCAACCCTTTGGCCGCTTGACCGTTTGCTAAAAAGTCATCTACGATCAATACATTGTCTTCAGCCGATAAGAATTTCCGAGAAATCGAAATCGTGCTAGTAACTTGTTTGGTGAAAGAATAAACTTCTGCTGTTAGTAGTTCTTCATTCATGGTCAAACTCTTGGATTTCCGAGCAAAAACCATGGGCACTTGTAAATATTGAGCGGCGTATAGCGCCGGTGCAATCCCTGATGCTTCAATGGTAACGACTTTGGTGATCTTCGCTTCCGCAAAAACCTTAGCAAAAACCCGTCCGATTTGTTCCATTAAAACCGGATCTACTTGGTGTGTTACGAAGCTATCGACTTTCAAGACCCCTTCGCCTAAGACGTGGCCATCCGCTTCGATGCGTTCTCTTAATTCCTTCATCTTGACACTCCTCTTTTCATTATAAAAAAACACAGAATCACTTTTTTACGGTTCGCAAAAAAAGTGTCTGTGCACGTTTTTTTGCTTATAGTCCGATATTTACGGTATCGGGTAGAGACTGTCGACCAATTACGACGATATATAAGCAGTATCCATTCGGTTCCCGCAAACTTGGCAGGTATTTATGTTGGAAAGTATAACACCCTCCCTGAAAAGGCGCAACTTATTTTCACCAGTTTTTCATGAATTCCATCGCTTTACAATGCGAACGTTTGTTTGTATAATAGAAGTAAGCAAGCGGTGTCCCGTCAGGTGTGTTTTTAAGGAGGTTTTTTCAATGCTGAGCAAACAAGGAGAAATTCAAAAAATCAAACTTATCGCAAGCGATCCTCCTTTGGTGTATTTCCAACTGGGAGAAGAACACTGTTTAATTGCCCGTCATGCTTTAACTTTCTTTGCCGAAGCAGCCCCAGGAAGCAATGTGGTGGTCTTTGGTCATAAGAATAATCGGGGACAATTTATCGCTGACCAGTATCGGGTATTGGAAAAAAATCAATTGTGGCTGGACTTTTCCTTAAGCCGCTACCCTCGCAAAAAGGCCGGTCAGCCATGAAAGCCAGTGAATTGTTAACCGCCCTCACCTTACCTCAAAAAAAGCAAACCTATCAAGGAATCGCCCGCTTCGAGGAACAAAAAATCCTGCCCATTACCCAGATTCGACAAGAAAATCAGGGACTTGTTTTCTGCTCAATCGCCGGTCAGACGCCTTTGACTATGAAAGATTTATTGACGATTTTGATGACCCATCGACGGCTTTCCCTTTATTTAGAAACAAAAAATGGTACGCAGCCTATTTACGGATTTAAAGAACAAGGAAATCAAATTATTCTCTAGTAAAAAGCCCTTATCCGAAAATTTGGATAAGGGCTTTTTTTCTTGTATTTGTCGCGAAAAGAATGTAGCACCGCCTTTCTTACACCTCTTGATTCACTCTTTGATACCACCGCTCAAGTAGCAGTCCTCCGATTAAACCGATTAGTAATACGCTCCAAGCACCCCAGGGGGTTGATTTCCCTGCCCCACCTGTCTTAGGAAGTTTCCCCACCGGCGAGCGCACCAGTTCGATTTTCAAATGATTCGCTAAATCGTCTGTTTCCAAAGTGAAATGCGACGTAGTTTCGGCTGGCGATTGCTCTCCTAGTGTATCGAATACCGCTTGGCCGGTCTCATTGATCTGAAAACTTAGAACTGCCTGCATCGGTAGGTAATCCTCAGGGTGTGTGGTTTCCTTTAGATAATAAGTAATGCCCGGCTGCAGCAAGACTGACTGTTCCTTTTCTTTAAACAAAATACTCCCATCAGCTTGTTCTACTTCGACTGCAATAGGTTCCACAGTAGGATCATCCAGTGGGGAAGAGTCATACAATTCAAAACCCGCTTCAGTAAGTAGCGCATCATTCTCGGTGTTACGTTGCTTTATCGTCAAAGTATAAGGTTTTAATTGTCGTTGAAGGGTCGGCAAAGTCACTAGGCGCTTGGTTGCTTCCTCCGTCACGGTAACCTCCCCGGAAGAAAAAGTGATTTCTCCTAATGGGGCTATTGTTAACTCCCCTAAGTCCTCTGCTGCTATCGGCCGATATCCTAAGGGTGGCGCTAGTTCCACAAGCTGGTAGGTCCCAGGGAGCACCAAAGATGCTTGGAAATTACCAGAGTCATCTCTTACCAGTGGAATTTGCTGTGATGCTTGCTGTAAAGCAAAACTCCCCTCACTCAATGGCAAGCCGGCTACGTGTTGTTGAAATTGGAGATGAATCGGCTTTCGCTCTTTTTCAATGATAAGATTTGTATTCGGAAGACCAATAATCTCTCCAGTTTCGGAAATGGTTACCCGTAGCGCCCCGCTCGTCAAAAAAGCCTTGGGCACCTGGACTTCACGAAGCCAATAGTCCCCAGGTAAAACCTCGGAAAAATCAGACCAACCTTCCTCAGTAGCCAAAGTTGAAGTGTAGACAGCTTCCCCGCCTGCTTCCGTCCGGTACAAGCCGTATTGCATACCCTTGATTTTCTCCTGACTGTCTTTAACCTGACTGATAATTCTTACGTTCACCGGGATCACAGGTTCGGGCTCTTTTGGACCATCCCGAATCGAAGGCTGGGCATAGTAAGCTCGACTTTCAGTGCCGTTTTCTAGATAAGTCTCCTGGCTCACGGGATAGAAATGATTATCACGATAGGCTCCTTTGACACTTACCACGTATCGCAAACGTACCCCTTGCCGGACCCCTGTGTCACGGCCTAAAGTCAGTTGCGACCAAGAAAGCGTCCCCTTTCCTGAAATTTCCAAGGGCATCACTTTTGAGTTGGTCGGCGTTACCCGTAACTTTCCGTCTTCAGTGACTTCCAGCGCCGCAGTTTCCACCGAATCTTGTTCAAAAGTCACATAAGGGCTAAACTGCTCCACTAGCGTTGCCTGATGGATGGTCTCTTGATAAATAGGAAGCACCTGTTGTAAGGCCTGTGTTAGTGCCTCTTGATTAGCCCCTTGAAAAAAGCCCTGGGAACCGAGAGCTGGCAATGTATTCTCCTCTAGCCCCACAGAAAATTGGATTGCTTGCCAGCTCACATGGGCAGACTGACTTTGGCGCGCAGTGTAAAAGGCCCGGGCATTTTCCTGATCCTCACCACTTGCTTGCAGACCATCCCCTGAAAAATGCTCTTCTTTAGCTCGGAAAAACTTTAGAGTACTCGGCGTCCCATCGAAATCACACAAAGCTAAGGATTCCTGGACACTGAGTAGCGTATTTTCATTCTGAGGATTTTGGTAATAGCTCGAGGTTGGAAAATAAGTTGGAGCCCCAGCAGTAATCGTACAGAGGATTTTTGTGGCCTCTTCACGACCGGCTTGTGGCAAACCTAAAAGGAACAATCCCCCATCGATTCCTAAAAACGTCGGCGCGCCCACAGCAGTATCTTTGATTTTACTGAAGACATCTCGGTTTAATATGGTCTCCGGATTATTGGAAAAGAAGTCCTCGTAGCGATAATTTTCCGGATGTTTTTTCTCTTCTGGCCCCATAAAACGATATTTCATCATAGCAAGTTCCGCTTCTGTTTGCGAAAAGCCCACCAGTCCTACCCGTAAATCCAACCCTTGAGCAAAAAGATCCGTAAGAAACGATTCCAAGGAGGCCTTTAAAACAGTCCAATTGTCTGTTCCAGTCGTCCCTATCATGCGCGTGGAGCGCTCGATGACCAACACCAGATCCACTTGAGACTTAGAAACTACCACATCTCCCAACGTATCCAGAATGACTTCGAACTTTTTCTCTGATTCGTCACCGGGCAACAGACGCAAGGATTTCTTAGTATTAAGCCTACCCCCTGCTTCGGTAATATTGGTGCCAAACTCATGATACCCTCGATCAAAGTCTGGTAAGGTCCCGTCGGCTAGTTCAAAACGGGGTACCGTCCCACTTGATTCAGGTACAGCATATTGATAATTTTGCACCCAGTCTTGCAAAAGATCACCTCCTGCTAAAAATTGCTGGGTGTGATGCAAGGGGTACCAGCCAGCTGGCTCACTGTGTTCACCATAGGAAAACGGCTCCTCTACCAAATCGATGCCTTTAGCTGAAAAGTTCCTAAATTCCCCCGAGTTTCTCACTGGACCTTGAATTATCTGGCTCTCATCTGACGCTTCCGTACTAGTAACCGCCGACTCAGTCGTACTATCCGCTTCGCTGGAAACACAAGGCGCCTCTGAACTAGTTACCCGCGGCGAAAAAGCGCTCGCCGTTGATTGGAGTGCTTCAGTTGATTCTGTTGATTCTGTTGATTCTGCCGTTTCCAAAATTGTCTCGGCTTCCAACTTACTCAATGAAGCTAGCTGGCAATAAAGTAAAAGCCAAATAAGGCACAGAAGAAGCCGTAGTATTCGCCGCTTTTCCATAATCCGCGCTCCTTTATAACAACACGCCACGGGAACAAACAAAAGACTGGCTAACCTTACTACTCATCTATCTATCTATTGTACTTAGAGAGTTCCCCGCCTTCAAACCGCTCTGGTTTTCCCCTTGTCAGAAAAGTGCTTGTGAAAATTGTCTTTTTACCGATATCGTAATTGCCAGCTAACCGATTGCTAGCTCTTTTTTTGTTTTCTTAAAAATGACAAACGCAATTTTCTGTCAAACTAAACAATCTTTTTTTGCTGATTTGAAGGACTTTTTTCTCCTGTCAGCCACAAATACCACAAAAAAACAGCCTAGTAAAAACTAAGCTGCTCAACTGGTCAAGCCTTTGCTTCTTTTGGATTTTCTTAATTAAATGCCAACAGAGCTTGGGCGACTTCTGCCCCAAGTAGGTTGTAAGCATATTGATCATAGTGGAAAAGATCAATCATGTGCCCATTCTCTCGCATGCTCGCTAAACTCGTGGGTACAAAGGTCACCTGCTCCAACGTACCCAAGTTTCGTTGCGCTTGACGAATCGGGAGATACAGGTCTGGCACATCCCGCTGATTCCCGATTTCCAGCACAAAAATCTCATCTACATCTTTTTCCAATAAGCGCTTGAAAAAAGCTGTCGCCAACCCTTGATACTCCTCAGTGGTGCGTTTCAAATCTCCGTCTGTCTCTCCTTGTAGCCATAAAAAGGTCACACGCTCGATCTGATATCTCGCCTGAGTCAGCCAGTTTTTGGTTTTGTGAATCCGCTCAAGCAAATCCTGATAGTAAGGCGTTCCCGGCTGCCATTCAGAAATGCTCGAGCCCCCTTTACTGGCGGAAAGGGCAATGACAGTTTTTTCGGAATCATTCAGATACGTCTCCACAAAACTCGTCACCATGCTGCCTGTTTTCATCCCAGGTTCCCAGATGCCCACAGCATTGTTCTCCAGATAACCAAACCGCTCTGTTAAAGGATAGAGCTTCGTAGGATCAGAGACGGCTCGAAATTCCCAGGCCTGCGCCTTTGTAATCTTTGGCGCCAAGGTAGCTGTTCCCCGACCGGCCATATTTGATTGACCAGCAAATATAATCAACTCTACCACTTGATCCATCTTCCGCATCGCCTCCTTCACCTTTCCATAAGCTTAATCGTTTTTTTCGCAAAGTGTCCATAACGTTTGAACTTAGTAAAAAAGCCCAACTCAGCCTTCTTTTACCAAAAAAACACTTACGGCCTTTGTCCTTGGCGCCATTTTAAAGGGGTCGTGCCAGTGATTTTCTTAAAGGAGCGAATGAAATAACTCGGCTCCACAAAGCCCAGGGTGTCACTAATTTCGGCAACGGATAAATCCGACTGGGTCAAAAGCTCTTTACCCCAATAAATTTTGAGATTAGCATAAACCCGACTAAAGGGCTCTCCGAATTCAATCCGTAACAAGCGACTGAGATATGGGGGACTGAGATTCACCTGTCGTGCCAAATAACCTAAATCTAGATGCTCGCCTTGATTGGCAAAAACCGCATCGATGGCCGGCTGTAGCTGATGATTTTGTGCCTGGTAGATACCGTTTTCCCCAAAACGCTGCACCAAACTTTCAACTTGTGTGACTTCACTTTGAGGTGGCGCTAGCACTGTTTCCGCTGGTACATTCTGAGTCGTCCAAGTCTGATTGCCAGCTACATTTTCTTGGCAATGCTGCAGCAGCTCTTCTTTTTTTACCGCTTCGGTGACAATGTACTCGCTTAACTGCGCTAGCATGGCAGCAATTCGTTCCAATTGCTCCGGTTCAAAGTGCGGATAATCAGCTAAAAGCTCCTCATGGGCTGTTTTAAAAGAACCAATCTCTGGTAAATCATCTAGTTTTAGGACTTGCTCATAATCTGATTGATGCTCGTAAACTAGCAACTCCCCAGCCATGATTGCCCCGACGTAGTGCTCTTCCACCATGATTGGAATCGCCATGTCGATAATGTCAAAATGACAGCGATAGATAAATGGTTTCTCCGTGCGCACGGCTTCTAACGCTCCTCGGGCATCACATTTTTCGCAATACACGGCCAACTCAGGATGAGCGCGGGCCAAACGACAAAAAGGCTTCACTTGGCTGTGAGGCGTCAAGGGCTTTCCCCGATAGTCCACCAAAACCAATGCTAAATCCGTGGCCAGTGCAATTTTTTCTTGCAAAGTAGTCCATTTGTCTAAGTCCAATACTCGCTGAATCTCCAGTGGTTTCGCCATCTCGTGCCTCCTCTTAGCGGTTTTCCAATCATTCGTGTGCTCTTGAACAAACATTTCTGATTTGATTATAAACCTACTGAAAAAAATAGCAACAAATTCCTATTTCACAAAATAGTCCTATCGTTTTTTGCGAAAAGTCCCTCTAAAAGTGCATTGAGTTTTGCTGACCCAACGCTTAGGATTAGCTTATCAGTCGTGATACTCTTCACATTCAAGCGCTTACCCACAAAGCATAAGACGGGTGGTCCTCGTTTTACCTATGAAGTTCTTCATGACTTAAAGGTTTTCAATTCATCAAAAGTCTTTCTTAAACTTGCGATGACTTGCAAAACCAATTGCCTTACAAAAAAAGGAGCGATTCTGATGAAAACAAATTTTGACTTTATGATGCCCAGTGTGAACTTTTTTGGTCCTGGTGTTATCGAAAAAATCGGGGAACGAGCAACAATGTTGAACATGCATAAAGTTATGCTGGTAACGGACAGCTTTTTACGCAATTTAGAAAATGGTCCGGTAAAACAAACAGAAGCTAGTCTGAAAGCTGCCGGTGTGGACTATGTAATTTTTGATGGGGTTGAACCCAATCCTAAAATTCGCAACGTAAAAGCCGGTGTCGCACAATACCAAGCAGAACATTGCGACGGGTTAATCACGGTTGGTGGTGGTTCTGCCCATGACTGCGGCAAAGGAATTGGGATTGTCTTGACCAATGGTGCGGATGTCACCAAACTAGCCGGCATCGAAACCTTAACAGAACCCTTGCCTCCATTAATGGCCGTTAACACCACTGCGGGAACCGCTTCTGAAATCACGCGCCACGCCGTTTTGACAAATGAAGAAACCCATCTGAAGTTCGTGGTAGTTTCTTGGCGAAATGTCCCATTGGTTTCCTTCAATGATCCTTTGCTCATGTTAGATGTTCCTCAAAAACTAACCGCCGCAACCGGGATGGATGCCTTGTGTCACTGTGTGGAATCTTACGTCTCCGAAAATCGCAACCCCATCACCGATGCCCAAGCAGAACAAGGGATCAAATTAATCGGTCAATACTTGCGCCGAGCAGTAGCCAATGGTCATGATTTAGAAGCGCGCACCAATATGGCCTATGCGTCACTACTGGCAGGTATGGCTTTTAACAATGCCGATCTAGGCTATGTTCATGCCATGGCACACCAACTTGGCGGCCAATATGATGCTCCCCACGGCGTCTGCTGTGCTGTCTTAATGCCAACAGTGGAACGCTGGAATATGATTGCCAGCCCAGAACGCTTTGCCAATATCGCCGTGATGTTAGGTGAAACGATCGACGGACTTTCCAAAATGGCAGCCGCTGAAAAAGGCATTGCGGCCTTAGAACGTATCTCTGAAGATGTAGGTATCCCAGCAAATATCAAATCCATCGGAGCTGATCCAAAAGACTTTGATTTGATGGCTACCAACGCGCTAAAAGATGGCAATGCTTTTTCTAATCCTCGTAAAGGTACTCACAAAGATATCGTTGCCTTATTTGAAGCAGCATATAAGGGATAGTTTTCTCAACAGTCTTTAAACTAAAAAGCCCAAGAACCTTACGACACCACGTCGAGGGGTTCTTGGGCTTTTTTCTACCGATTATTTCTTCACTTCACGAACATTGAGGTGCGGTTAATTCGAAGCGCTCATCCATGTTTTTTTCGCCCCATTCGCACATTAACTCTAAGATTGGCCACAAAGTCGCGCCTTTTTCCGTGATGGAGTACTCCACCCGAGGTGGTACTTCTGCAAAGACTTCTCGATGGATTAAACCATCCTTTTGCAATTCTCGGAGCTGATTGGTCAGTGTTTTTTGGGAGATTTGCGTAACCTCTGCTAACAATTCCGTAAAACGTTTGGGCCCATTTTCAATCAGTGTATGTAAAATCAGGGGCTTACTTTTCCCACCAATCATTCGCAAAGTGACTTCCATTTCACAGGTTACTTTTATTTTATCCATCCAATAGTTACCTCCATTACCCTATGTGCAAAAAAAAGTGCCGTATTGACGCCGGTTTTCTCCATTGCTATACTTTTTACTGTAATAGTAATATATGATATATTGAAGACAAAATCAATGAGGTGAAACGAAATGTTAAATAAACGAACTTTCGATAAAATCGACGCACCAGTTTCCGAGATTGGCCTAGGAACTTGGCAGTTAGGAACCAAATGGGGTGAACCATTCAATGGCGCCGAAGCAGAGAAAATCTTACAAACCGCCTATGAATCTGGCATTACCATGATTGACACCGCCGATATTTACAACGACGGCGAAAGTGAAAAAGCCATTGGGAAATTCATGAAGCAAACCAATACGGACTTTTTCGTTAGCACAAAATGTGGCCGCGGACTCGATCCCCACACGGCAGAGATGTACACGCCAGAAGCCATCGAAAGCTTTGCTGATGCAAGCCTTAAGCGTCTGCAAACCGAACGCTTGGATATGCTCCTCCTCCACTGTCCCCCTAGCTCCGTCTACCAAAAAGACGCGATTTTCACGAAGCTCGATAAAATGCAACAAGCAGGGAAACTACGGTCTTACGGGGTCAGTGTGGAAAAAGTTAGTGAAGCATTAGCCGCCGGGGAATATCCGATTTCTGCCGTGGAAATCATTTTTAATATGTTCCGCTTAAAACCAGGAGAAGAACTGTTGCCAAAATTACAAGCCAAAAAGATTGGTGTGATCGCCCGGGTACCTTTAGCCAGTGGCCTTTTGACCGGTAAATACACGAAACAAACGACCTTTGGCAAAGACGACCACCGCTCCTACAATCGCAACGGCGAGGCCTTCGATAAAGGCGAAACTTTCTCTGGGGTGGATTACGATCTAGGCCTGCAAGCCGTGGCGGAATTAAAAGCCTTGTTCCAAACCGACAATTTGATTCCCTATGCCCTTAAGTGGATTTTGATGCATGACGCCATTACTACGGTGATCCCTGGTGCCAGTAAAAGTCAACAAGTGGTTTCAAATGTGACCGCCGCTGCCATCCCGGATTTGACCCCTGCACAAATGGCTGGCGTTCAAAAAATCTACGACCAATACATTCGTGCCCAAGTTCATCAAAACTGGTAATCTGTAGTATTTATAAAAAACAGCCCCAGAAGCGCAATTGCTTCTGGGGCTGTTTGATTAGTTGGGCGTGGAGCCCTGTTGAGGTCGCACAGCGTCCGAAACAAAAAACTACCCGCTATGCGGGTAGAGAATCAGTGGCTATGCCACCAAAAATCCCATTCCTGTCGTACAATTGGGTTGTTCAGGCTCAATTGAAAGGAATGGGATTTTTGGCAAATAAAACAAACAGCTTAGCGCATACAAAATGGATGTGTAAGTATCATATTGTATTTACACCAAAGTATAGACGGAAACTAATTTACAATCAAGTACGGCGAGATTTAATTGAGATCTTCCAACTCTTGTGCAAGTACAAAGGAGTCGAAATTATCGAAGGACATATGATGCCAGATCATGTTCATATATTGGTAAGTATTCCACCCAAAATTAGTATCTCTTCATTTGTTGGCTATTTAAAGAGCAAAAGTGCCTTACAAATTTTTGATCGTCATGCCAACTTGAAATATAAGTATGGCAATCGAAAATTTTGGGCAGAAGGATATTATGTTAGTACCGTGGGATTAAACGAAAAAACAATCGCAAAGTATATTCGGGAACAGGAATCACACGATATCGCACTCGATAAATTGAGTGTACGAGAATATGAAGACCCATTTTCAGATGGTGGCTTCAGAAAAAAATAAACCGGTTTGACCGGTAAGTGAAAGTGCCAAGGGCATTGAGCCTGAACAAAGTGAAGGATAACGTCTTTAGGCGTAGCCATAGCAACAAGGGGTTACACCCGCAGAGCAAACCACCCGTTAGACGGGTGGTAATGATTCGCTTTCCCTACTTATTTTAACAAACGCCGCGTTTTCCTTTTTGAAACACTTTTTAGACATCGACCTATTTCACAAAATCTTGGCTGAGGCGCTGGCAAATGCTAAAATAAAGAAAAACCTCAGGAGGTTGCGATGATTGATCTAAACAGAGTGCTGACTTTTACCGAAGCGGCGGAAAAATGGAGCCTAGCCGGGGGCAATACCTTGCGACAAGCAGTCCTCCGTGGCAAATTTGAACCTCATGAAATCAAGAAAAGCGGGACTGTCTGGCTGACAACCTACGACGCTATGCACCGGGTTTTTGGTGAACCGCATTCTGATATTTTCCAGATTCCCTTAGTGGAAATCATCGCCTCACTTAAGAAAACCCAAGCTGCCGATCGAGAAAGTTTCAATAAAAGGATTGCCCAAGCTCTTGAAAATTCACAAAAGCTAGCCATTACCGAAAGCATCATGGGCAAAGAAGTCGTCCTCTATATTTTTTCCAGCTACCCAGAATACGAGAATTGGCTGGCGCTCATCAGCCGAGGCCAACCTTTTTCGTCCAACTAAAAAGACCAAACTTCTTCTGAGTAATCTGCGGAGCTTCTAGGTTTTCAATGGTGATTTCACTGGTGTATTCCGTCTTCAAACTGGCGGCGATCAACTCAGAAGTGATGCGCTCTAACTCCACATCCCCTTCACCTCGGCTGTAGTTTTGCCCATCAAAGTCAATGATTGGGATTCGATATTCGGCTAAATACGCTCTTTTTTGATCAAAGGAGACGGAGAGCAAGGGAACCGCCAAAACCAGATCGATTCGTTTGGCTAGTTTTGGCAAATCACGCTCATTAAAGGCACTACTATTGCCATACAAAAGCCTAAGATCATAGTCTTGGTCTACTTCTGCGTAAAGACTTTCCAAGTGAAAACTTTCTTCTAAAACACGGATGCCCCGCTTGTTTAACCCTTGGATAAAGCTCCGGAAGAAGGGCTGTTGCCGGTTTCCACCCATAATAAAAATCTCCATGTTTTTATCCCCGGCCTTATTTAAGCGACCCTTCGCCGTCACATATCCTCTTTCCTCATCCAAAACGAGCAGAAGATCCAGCAATCCTCCTAACGCCACATCCCCTTGCATCCGCCCAAAAAGCAGACTATCAAGCTCTTGTACAACCACTGGATAGTCATGTAAAAGAGCTTTCTTCGCTTTGGTGCGATAGCGAACTTGGGGAGCTACCAAAACCGCATCAAAGACTCGGGCAAACTCATCTACATTGTCCGGTCGAATGAAATCAATGCCCCCATAAGCTAAAACCACATCGGCCTCATTGCCATAAGTCCCGGGATTGCTTAAGACCGTCTCCACATCGTAAAACTTGATGGCCACGGCACTAGTTTTCGCAGCCAGTGCAATTTTTTGGCAAAACATACTGGAAGTGCCACCACCAGAGCAACCGATAAAGACAAACATGTATACACACCTCACTTTTCGTCACGAATTCGTTACAGCAAGTGTAGCATATATTTCGCTAAAGGAATAGGTTGAAGTTGTTCAACAGAAAAAACGACTGCCTCATAAAATAAGCAGTCGTTTTTTTGCTGGCTTAACGCGGTGGGTTCCTCAATCAGTCAGTAAGACCAAAAACACCCATAAAACGACCGAATTCTCGTCATTTCATGGGTGTCTGATTAAGGTCTTATAATCCAGACCTATTCCGTGTAACTTTTCGTATTTTTACAGCTTGCCCGCCGTTTTTCCGGCAATTCGGCCGAAAGTGATAATATCGGTGATCGCATTGCCCCCGAGACGGTTGCTTCCTTGGATGACACCGGTTAGCTCTCCCGCAGCATAGAGTCCAGGAATGGCTTTCCCCGCTTCATCCAGTACTTCAGTCTCTTGGTTGATTACCAATCCCCCCATCGTATGGTGAACGGAAGGAATGGCCTTTTCGATATAATAAGGACCTTTTTCCAAAGAAACCAGTCCGCCTCGGTGATGGAAATCTTTGTCATCGCCGGTTTTTGCGTATTCATTGACTTTTTCCACGGTGGCTTTCAAGGCTTCTGGATCAATGTCGAAGAACTCCGCTGCCTCTTCCAAAGTATCAGCTTTCACTAACAATTTGTCTTTAATCAATTCATCGTATTCGTCTTCATGAGCTGCTTTTGTTTTGGAAATTCCGTCGATATCATCATTCCACAACTGATAGGTGTACCCTCCAGTTTGCGCCAAAATTGCTTCTGAAATTACATCCCGACGTTCCAATTCTTCCACAAAACGTTGGCCTTCTTGATTGACTAAAATCGCCCCATCAAAGCGAGTATCGGCCAAGAGGGAAATCACGCCTGTTTTTGGATTGGCAATCGGATACGTTTGGATGCTTTCCATATTAGTCAAAGCTGCTCCGACATTTTCAGCCATAACAATCCCGTCCCCAGTGGTTCCTTCTGTATCGGTGGACATGTAACGTTCATCGTATTCCGGATTGTACTCTTTGCGCATCTTCACGTTTGAACCAAAGCCCCCGGTGGTTAAGATGACTGCGTCTTTGGCGGTGAATTTGACCTCTTGATTTTCCTTATACGTAGCAGCAACTCCGGTCACTTTGCCGGAGTTATCTTGGAGTAATTCATCTGCTTTCGTATCTACCAAAATCTTTACCCCGGCCGCTTCGGCTTTTTTCTTCAACTTGGTAATGACTTCTTGTCCAGTATGTCCCACAGGAATCAGTGCTCGTTTATAACTGTGACCGCCAAATTGGAACAGTTGGTCTTCAAGAAATTCCACCTTAACCTCATCGCGCAACCATTCCGCAGAAGCCAAAGCATTTTCAGCCATTAGGTGAACCAATTTCGGATCTCCGAGGTTGTCTCCACCTTTCATGGTGTCTTCATAGTAGCTTTCCACAGAGTCTCCGGTAATGCCCAATTTCTTTTGCACCCAGTTACCTGGTGCGTTCATTTCCCCACCAGAAATCAAGGTGTTTCCGCCTACTGTTGGCATTTTTTCAATGATCACTACTTTTTTGCCGGCTTCAGCAGCTTCGATAGCAGCACTAAATCCAGCCCCACCGGAACCAACAACTACGACATCATAGTCTTGCTTATCGTCCAGTTTCGCAACTTTTTTCTTCCCTTTAACTGCGGCTAAACTAATGCCTGATTTTTTAATGGCATCTTTCACGGCCGCTAAATATCCTTCACTAGTCGCAGTCGAGCCGCTGACTACATCGACTTCTGCGGAGTTGCCATTGACGATGGTTTCTTTCAACTCGTTGTAGACCGGTTCTGCTAAGACTTCATTTTCTTTTTGATCGTTGACTTTGATATCTTTAATCTGGTCTCCTTCAAAGGTCACCGAAACCTTGATATCCCCGTGTTTCCCACTGCCGACGCCTTCAATTGTTTGTGCTTTGGCACTTTGACTGCCACCACAGCCCGTCAGCAATAATGTGGCGGTCAGCATCATGGTGATTGCTCCAAAAATCTTTTTCATTGCTTTCTCCTCTATCCCTATATTTTTCCAACGAATCCAGTATAATAGGAGCGGATCAAAAAATAGTTGGACATTCTGAGATTCAGGTGGACTTTTTGCTCCATTCGTGAAAATAAACACAAAGAGGCTATTATGCATTCCATCAAGAAAACCACAATTTTAATCTTTCTAGGCGTTTCATTCGGCTTAATTGCCGCCTTTACTGCCACGATTCATTATGAATTAACCCAAAATACGATTCCCTTAAACCGCTCTATCACACAAAAATTTGTTGATAATCGCACAAGCCAAATCAATAGCTGGTTCGGGGAACGTTTGGCAGAGCTCCGGTTGTTGGCTTCCTTACCGACTACCGGTGAATACGATCGGGATAGTTTTTTTACCGAAACGGAGAATCTGGTGCAGGCGGCTCCGGAAAATTATTTATCCATACGATTGGTTTCAGAAAAGGGAACTTCCTATTCTGCCAATCCAATTATTCCAGGATTTTCGGTCAGAAATCGCTCCTATTATCAGAAAATGTTGGCCCAGGATTTAGACTATACCGTTAGCAACCAGCTGATTTCAAAGGAAGATCACCAAGCGGCGGTAGTAATTTTTTACCGCTTGTCGCAACCCCTGGAAGATCAAACGGCTTTTCTATCAGCCGCCGTTCCTTTGAAAAAAGTTCGCTCTTTAGCCAAAGATCTGGACCTTTATGACGGGACTGGGATGCTCTTAGGTGCAGATACACCGGCTCCCGCGATCGATCAAGACAAGGAAATTCTTTTGACCAGCGCACTGACGTATTTGCCTGATTGGCAGGTGACCTACATCGTCCGTAAAAAAGCCTTAGGTGGCTCCACTGAAGAGCTTCTGCGAATTTTACAAATCGTCATGCTGATTGTGTTGCTATTGTTAGGACTCTTTTCGCTGCTACTCTTTAAAGCCATTTTGCAGCCGATTATCCTGTTGCGGGATACCATGCTCCAAGTCCAAACCGGAGATAAACAGATTCGGGTGACCATCGATAATCCTAAAGAAATTGCGGAACTGGGCACAGTATTCAACCATACTTTGGATAAAGTATATGAAAATGAAGAAAAATACCGACGAGCTTCTTTACGTGTTCTGCAAGAACAGATTCAGCCACATTTTTTATACAATACGTTGAACGCGATTCAATGGCAGGTCTTAGGTGGTGATCAACAAGGCGCCTTGGCAATGCTCGAAAATTTAAGCACCTTCTTTCGTAAAGGATTAAATCAAGGAGAAGAATTAACCACGGTCGCTGATGAAGTCGCTCATGTCCGCTGCTATTTGGCCATTCAACAGATTCGACATGAAGAACTGGCGACTGTCGCCATCACTGTGGATCCAGATTTACAAAAGGAACCTCTGCTGCATTTTCTATTGCAACCCTTGGTGGAAAATGCCATTGATCACGGAATACGCACCCAAACCGAGCGTTCGTCCAAACTTTGGATTGAGATTCAAAAGAAAAAAACCGGCATGGAGATTACCGTAGCGAATAACGGCAACCCCATCCCAGCTGCCCAACTGGCTGCCCTGAATGACCCACCCCCTGCTACTACTGGAAAAGGATACGGCTTACAAAACATTCGCCAACGTCTACAATTGATTTACGGCAAGGAAGCTCGACTTCAATTGACTAGCAACTCGGCGAAAACCCAAGTGAACATCTTTGTTCCTTATCTTACAAAATCGGAGGATGCAAATGGCAACCCTATTACTCGTTGATGATGAAAAACCCGTTCGTGAAGGCCTCGCAGCTTATATTCGTCAGTCCGCCCCTTTCTTTTCAGAAGTCTTAACCGCCAAAAACGGTAAGACCGCTTTAGAAACCTTTGAAAAAACAAGGGTGGATGTTGCCCTGATTGACATTAATCTGGGAGATTTCAACGGACTAGACCTGATTGCCCTAATCAAAAAACGGTTTCCCTCTGTTTTAATCGTCGTGATTAGCGGCTATGATGATTTTGAATATGTGCGCAAAGCCCTGACGTTAAAGGTGCAAGACTACTTATTGAAGCCCATCCCCCAGTCTGACTTAATCAAACTTTTGCAAGACTTGGAACAGCGAGTAAAACCGACGCCTCCAGTGGTTCCTGTGGGACAGCCGGATCTTGCTCACTTGGCGTACCAATACATCCAGCAAAATTATCCAGATCGTTCTGTTTCTTTGCAACAAGCGGCCACAGCACTCTTTATCAGCACCTCTCAGTTGAACAAACTTTTGAAAAAGGCATACGGGAGCACCTTTTCCGATCTTTTGATTCAATACCGTTTGGACAAGGCCAAAGAACTCCTGCAAACCGATTTACACTATCCTATTAGTGAAATCGCCAATAAAGTCGGCTATGAGGACCCGCATTATTTCAGCCGCCTCTTTCGTAAAAAAACTGGCCAGTCTCCTGTGCAATATCGGGAAGCAAATTTTAATGCCCCACAAATCTAGCTAGTTCAACTAGCGTCAAAATTCACACTTTTACACCCGCTTTCTTTTTCTTTTTGCGAAACAAATGGTATGGTAAAAAGAAAGGAGGCGAATCAGATGGATTTTGATGTATTATTTTTAGGCAGTGGCCAAGGTGCTTGGAATGGTGCCATTCCCATGGCTAAAGCCGGGCTGCGGGTAGGGGTTATTGAGGAAGGATTATTTGGTGGTGTGTGTACCAATCGGGGCTGCAATGCCAAAATCACCTTGGACCGCCCTGTTGATTTACTCAGACAAATCGAAGCGCTACAAGGACAAGGCATAACAGGATTTCCCCAATTAGACTGGGCCGATTCCATGGCTCATAAACACGGGGTAATCGATCAATTAGCTGCCGCCAACAAGCAAAAGCTAGAAGATGCCGGTGTCAAAACAATCATTGGCCATGGTGTCTTTCAAGATGAACACACCCTTGTGGTGGAAAAGAAAAGCTATACCGCTGAAAAAATCGTGTTAGTCACCGGACGGCTGCCTCATCGAATGGCTATTCCAGGCAGTGAGTTCTTTCACGACAGCACGGATTTTCTGGCCATGCCTCAAATGCCTAAACGAATCACCTTAATTGGCGGTGGCTATATTGCCATGGAATCCGCTACGATGGCGAATGCTTTTGGCGCCGATGTGACGGTTATTTTACGGGGCCAAGAAGTACTTCGGGACTTTTATCCCCCTTATGTCAAAGAAGTCGTCAAAGATTTGACAAACCGCGGGGTGAAATTCCACTACAACGAAACCATCCAGGAAGCCCGGCAAACAAGCCAAGGAATTGAATTAGTAGGAGCAAACGGCTATCGACATCTGACCGATTATGTACTAGATGCCACAGGGCGCCTTCCCCGGCTCGAAGGGATGAACTTTGAAGGCATTGGCTTGGCCACCACTCCTGAAGGAATTCCCGTCAACGACTACTTGCAAACGAATTTACCTCATATTTATGCCACCGGGGATGTCTTGGTGAAGTCTGTTCCGAAAATCACACCGGTAGCGGCTTATGAATCCCAATACCTCGCTCGGCTATTTACCGGGAAAACCAAAGAAGCCATCCAGTATCCGATTATCGCGCAAACGGTTTTCACTTCTCCGCGAATCGCCACAGCCGGTGTTACGCCTATGGACGCATTGGCCAATCCCGATCGCTACACCCTGACTTCTGTGGACTATGGCGCCAAAGACTGGTTTCATCAAGTGGGCAATGATCCCTTAAATCTGATTACCTTTGTCCATGATCAAGAGGGCTATTTAGTCGGCGTAACAAACGTCGGGCCCGATGCGGTAGAAACAGTGAATGGCCTCTTAGATGTGATGAATCAGCACATCAAGGCCCCGGATCAGGAAGAATTGATCTACATCTTCCCAAGTATCGCCCATTCTTATATGAAATATATTTAAGCGCTAAAGACGGGAGATTCGATCTATTGTCCCCTACTCCCCCCACGGATTTTGAGAAAAGGCACGAGTTTCACTACCCGGACTTGGGACAGTGCATTGCTAAAAGTTAACCGGAAAAACTAGCTGTGCTACACTCGAATGAATTTCATAAAAAAGTTTTCTAGGGTTCCGCAGTCTAACTGGTCTGGTCCGAGAGAAAACACACAAGTAATTGTGTACACGGTAGGATAAAAGCCTAGGAGTTTTCAAAAACTCCTAGGCTTTTTTTATGTCTAGTAACTAGTCAAAAGACCAGCGACAGTTGATTCTATATCCGTTTCATTTCCCCGTGGCAATCAAATTTTTATTCTTTTTTTCCACTCTATAGTATGCTTATCGAGAAAGCGTTGTCATTTATGCGAAAGGAGGATTTTTTATGAAGTGGTATCAACTGGATCAGTCCCAATTGATTGAGCAACTGGCTACCTCTGAATCAGGATTGCCTCCAGCGGTCCGGCAAAAGCGTCTGGAACAAGGAAAAAATGTCCTCACCGGAGAAAAAGAAACCAGCAAACTTCAAAAGTTTTTCAGTCATTTTCACGATTTACTGATTTACGTCTTACTTGCTTCTGCAGTATTAAAAGGAATTTCTGGCGATTTTATCGATATGTCGATTATCCTATTTGTCGTCGTGATCAATTCACTTATCGGCTATCTTCAAGAAGCAAAAGCCACCGATTCTTTAAAAAGTCTCGGGGACATGATGAGTGCCTCTGCCGTAATCCTCAGTGAAGGAGAAAAGCAAGTCGTGCCAGCCGAAACCCTCGTTGCCGGAGATGTGGTTTATTTGAATCCCGGGGATATTGTTCCTGCCGACCTCCGCCTGTTTACCGCCTATAATCTCGTAGTGGAAGAAGCCATTTTGACTGGGGAATCAACGCCCGTGGAAAAACACAGCAGTCCGATTGCCGCCATGGTCGACCTGGGGGATCAAACCAATCTGGTTTTCTCGGGAACCTTAGTTACCAGTGGCTCCGGTAAAGGGTTCGTAGTGGAAACCGGCGATGCTACGGAAATCGGTAAAATCAGTCAGCATCTAAAAAACATCGAAGACACAGAAACACCTTTGATTAAGAAGATGAAAATTCTCAATAAACAAATCTTCTACTTACTAATCGGCTTAATCGTTGTCCTGACGATTTTTAGCCTGCTATTTCGGGATTTTACCGGCGACGAATTGCTGTCTTCGATGATTGCCTTAGCCGTGGCGGCAGTGCCGGAAGGATTACCCGCCGTTTTATCCATCATCCTCTCTGTGGGCGTCGGCAGAATGGCTCAAAAAAAGACCATTATCAAGAAAATGCCCGCAGTGGAAACCTTAGGCAGCATGGGAATCATTTGTTCCGATAAAACCGGTACTTTAACCAAAAACGAAATGCATGTTGTGGCAACAGTCACCGCAGAAGGTGTGGAAACGGTTAGTCAAAAGAATGACGAAACCTACCAACAAGAACTCTTGGAAGCAGAAACAAATCCCCTTTTACGCAAACTGATTGAAGTCGCTCTTTATTGTAATGACACCAAAATCACCTACAAAAACGGCCAACGAGAAATCATCGGCAACCCCACAGAAGGCGCACTTTTAGACTGGGCCAACCACCTCGCTTTGATTGAAGATGAACACGACATCAGCAAAATCCCCTTTGATTCAGCTTACAAGTACATGGCAACCCTAGTAGAAGTAGACCACCGGCGCTTTATTTATCTAAAAGGTGCCCCGGATGTCTTATTGCAAATGGTGAGCAACCAACTCCATGAAGACGGCCTTAAGCCCTTTGTGAAAGACTATTGGCAAGAAAAAATTCAACAACAAGCCCAAAAAGGCCAACGAGTCCTAGCGGCAGCGTTTAAAAAAGTCTCTTCCAATCAGGAGGTCCTGAGCCACGAGGACTTGCAACGAGATATGACCTTAGTTGGCTTGTACGGTATCATCGACCCGCCTAAACCAGAGGCCATTCAAGCGGTAGCCACTAGTCAACAAGCTGGCATTCAGGTCAAAATGATCACCGGAGATCACAAAGACACCGCCATGGCGATTGCCCAAGAAATCGGGCTGAAACGGGCTCATCAAGCGGTGGAAGGAAAAGATATTGAGCAGATGTCCGACGAAGAACTTGCCCAGATTGTTTTGCAAAACGACGTCTACGCCCGGACCACCCCAGAGCACAAACTCCGCCTTGTCCACGCAATTCAAAAGAATGGGTACATCGTGGGCATGACCGGGGATGGCGTAAACGATGCTCCCGCCTTGAAACAAGCGGATATCGGTATTGCCATGGGGATCAAAGGAACCCAAGTAACCAAAGATGCCGCGGATATGGTCTTAGCCGATGATAATTTTGCGACCATTACCGCCGCTGTTAAAGAAGGACGACGGGTTTACGACAACCTAAAGAAAACCATTTACTTTTCCCTGCCCACAGCCTTTGCCCAAGGATTGTTAGTGGTGGTTTCCATTCTATTGGATCGACCATTGCCTCTTTCATCCGTTCAAATTCTATGGCTAAACATGGTCACGACCATTACCCTTTCTTTTGCTTTAGGCTTTGAGCCTCTAGGAAATGACCGCATGAGTGACCCACCTCGAGATCCGAACCAAAACATTTTGAATGGGTACGCGGTATTTCGGATTGTTTATGTTTCCATACTACTTGCGGTGCTAGGCTTTGTGGTCAATGATTTTCTAGCAAATCGTGGTGCCACAGAAGCCGTTATGCAAACCACGCTCATTATGACCATCGTCTTTGGCCAAGTTTTCTATATGATTAACTGTCGGGAAATCAAGGACTTCTCAATCAACTCACAAATTCTGCACAACAAAGTGCTTTGGATCTCCCTATTGGTCTTGCTGATTTTGCAAACTCTCCTGATTTACGCACCCTTTATGCATACCATCTTAGGTACAGCCACCATCAGCCTTAGCCAAATTGGCTTGTCTCTCCTAGCAGGAATCTTACTCTTTTTAGTCGTAGAAGGTGAAAAAGCGCTTACTAGAAACCGGTGAGTGAGGAGTGTTTATTGTAGTTTTTAATAGTTGGTGTTGGTGCTCTTTTATGGGTAGGAACACCGACTATTTTTTTGATAAAAATGCTTATCATTTTCGTCTAGGATTTTTCCTTAATAAAGTGACTAAAATGAAGTATCAAAATTGTAGATAAAAAATCTCCGCCCAAATTTTTTTCTGGGCGGAGATTGGGCGGAAGTCTTCTTGAAAACAGCCTTTTTATTTCACTTATTTTCAAACAAACCCTTATTTCTTCTTAGGTTCGTCCTCATCCATTTTCAGAACAGCCATGAAGGCTTCCTGTGGTACTTCCACTGAGCCAATTTGCTTCATACGCTTTTTCCCTTCTTTTTGCTTTTCCAGGAGTTTGCGTTTTCGAGAGATGTCCCCGCCATAACACTTGGCTAAGACGTTTTTCCGCAAAGCTTTGATATCGGAGCGAGCCACGATTTTCTGACCGATAGCCGCTTGGATTGGTACTTCAAATTGTTGGCGAGGGATTAGCTGACGTAATTTTTCTACGATGGCTTTACCCCGTTCGTAAGCGAAATCTCGGTGCACAATAAAGCTTAAGGCATCGACTTTTTCGCTATTTAGCAAGATATCCATCTTCACTAGCTTGCTGACCCGATAGCCGGACATATCATAGTCAAAAGATGCGTAGCCTTTAGTGGAAGATTTCAACTTATCAAAGAAGTCAAAGACGATTTCTGATAATGGAATTTCATAGACCACGTTTACCCGGTAATCATCTAGGTAGTCCATGGTCACAAACTCCCCGCGTTTTCGTTGAGAAAGTTCCATAACGGCCCCTACGTAGTCGTTTGGCACCATGATTTGGGCTTTGACAAACGGCTCTTCCACACTTTGAATGGTGACTGGGTCTGGGAAGTCGGCAGGATTGTCCACTACGACCATGGAGCCATCGGTTTTATTCACATGATAAATAACGGATGGTGCGGTGGTAATCAATTCTAAATTGAACTCTCGCTCTAAGCGTTCTTGGACCACATCCATGTGCAAGAGGCCTAAGAACCCACAGCGGAAACCAAAGCCTAGTGCTTGGGAAGTTTCTGGTTCAAATTGTAACGCTGCGTCGTTTAGTTCCAGTTTTTCTAGGGCTTCTCGTAAATCGTTGTAGCGGGAATTGTCGATAGGATACAAGCCGCAGAAAACCATTGGATTCATTTTCCGGTAGCCAGGGAGGGCTTCTGCCGCCGGATTGTCCGCCAACGTTACGGTATCCCCTACGCGAGTGTCTGCCACGGTCTTAATCGCCGCGGTTAAATAACCGACATCTCCTACCATTAAATAATCCCGTTGAATGGCTTTGGGAGAGAAGACACCGACTTCTGTTACTTCAAAAGTCTTGCCGTTACTCATTAACTGAATCTTGTCTCCTGGGCGCACGACACCTTCCATGATCCGGATATTCAAGACCACCCCACGATAGCTATCGTAAATGGAGTCAAAGATCAACGCTTTCAGCGGCGCTTCCAAATCTCCTGCTGGTGCGGGCACGTATTCTACGATTTGTTCCAAGATTTCTTGGATACCGATACCGGCTTTGGCACTGGCTAAGACCGCTTCGGAAGCATCGATACCGATGACATCCTCGATTTCCTTGCGCACCCGTTCTGGATCTGCTGCGGGTAAGTCGATTTTATTGATCACAGGGAGAATTTCCAAGTCATTGTCCAAGGCTAAATAAACGTTGGCCAAAGTTTGGGCTTCAATCCCTTGGGCTGCATCCACCACCAAAACTGCCCCTTCACAGGCCGCTAGACTGCGGGAGACTTCATAGGTGAAGTCCACGTGTCCTGGAGTGTCGATTAAGTGAAAGACGTATTCTTCGCCGTTTTCGGCCGTATAATTCAATTCCACCGCATTGAGTTTAATGGTGATGCCTCGCTCCCGTTCCAAATCCATGGAATCAAGAAGTTGGGCTTGCATTTCCCGGGAAGACACGGTATGGGTCAATTCCAAGATGCGGTCCGCTAATGTGGATTTTCCATGGTCGATATGGGCGATAATGGAAAAGTTACGAATACGCTCTTGGCGTTGTTTCATTTCTTCTAAGTTCAAATTGATTCCTCATTTCCTAATGTTCAGCCTTCTTATTATACCAACGATTCCGCGGAAATTAAAGACATTTCCATGGGACAAGAAAAACCAGAGACTTTTTGTGGCAAGTACCTTCGTGGCGTTCCTCTTTGTGTTAGCTTTTCTGTCATAGAAAAGGTAGCCTGACACATTTTTTTCGGAGATTCCGAATAATTGCTATTTTCTCTATCAAACCCAGTGCCTCCGCCTTGTTTTGCGCCTTTTTGTCGTGCTACTGTTGAGTCAACAGGAAGCACCACCTCATTGCCTTACCCGAGTTTTAAACTTGGGTTAAGGAACCTTCCCCTTTTTAAGCCGGCGATTTAGGTTGAATCGCTGGTTTTTCATCTAGCATGATAACGCAAAAAAAGACGGGAACCCCCGTCTTTTTTCTTATGCATCTTGATTGACGATAAAAGTAAACTCCGCTTCACAGACTCGGGTTTCCCCTACATAGGCCGCCGCATCCGCCGTTCCCACCGGGCCTTTCATCTTGGTGATTTCAAACTCACAGTAAAGGATATCTCCGGGATACACTTTTTCTAAAAACTTTGCTCGGTTAATGCCGCCAATATACGCTCGTTTCCCTAGAAATTCCGGGGACTTCAAAATCAAAACGGAGCCGGCTTGGGCCAAAGTTTCTAAAATCAAAGTACCGGGCATTTGCGGTTCATCTGGAAAGTAGCCTTGAAAGAAGTCTTCATTGGCCGTAAGATTTTTTCTGGCGCGTATTTTTTTACCGGGTTCCAGGGATTCCACGGCGTCAATATAGTAAATCGGAAAGCGATTTGGTATTAATTCCATTACATCCATTACGTTTAGTTCACTCATCAGGTTTCCTCCCTTATCACTGAGTAGACTCAGCTTATGCTACCAAAAATAACATAACATGCCCAGAGAGAAAAGTATTTTGCCTGTTTAGCGTTCTACGATTTGGTAGTAACTTTTGGCGGTGATGCGGTAGATGAAGAAGTACAACAGCCCGAATAAAGCCACTACCACCACAGTCGTCAGTAGGAAAAGCTGCCAATTGACCAAGCCAAACAAAATCAAGAGATTGCGGATGATTGGAAAGGCAAAAGCCAAGTGGACAATGGCCACCAAAAGTGGAAAAGCAAAGACCATCAAGACTTGGGTATGGATCACACTTTTGACTTCTTGGCGACTCATCCCCACCTTTTGCAAAATGGCGAAACGATCCTGATCATCTAGCCCTTCTGAGATTTGTTTGTAGTAAATAATCATTCCCGTGGCAATCGTAAAGGTCACTCCAAAGAGAATTCCCAGGAAGAAAAAGCCCCCGGTGATTTGCTTGGAATTCTCTTCAAAAGCATCTCGGGAATTCACGGAAAAACCTTCTTCAAAACCACCGTACGTGTTCGTCAATTCTGTTTCTAGCCCATTGGCAAAGGCCAAGCGTTGGCCTTTGGGTGCCGTAAAATCGAAGCTCACTCGATAGTTGGGCAAGCGATTCTTGGCAAAGTCCGGACCAGCCGTGGCAAACCAATCATCCAGCATGTTCTGAATCGTAGCCCAGTCTGGCATCACGACCAAATAGACGTTTACCATGCCTTCCCATTCGTCTTCATAGCCGGGAAGTTCGGTAAGATTTTCCTTAATGGTAAACTCTTGACCGGATAAATTTATGGTCTTTTGAGGGGTCGGGCCAGAAACGGTGAAGACTAAGACCTCGCCTTTGTCTAAAGTCGGTTTTTCGCCAGATAAGGTTTGGTAATTGTCCAAGTCCGTGAAGGTCACCATGGCCGCATCCTTCATGCTACCCATCTCTTGTTTCGCCACTTGAAACGAGCGATTTGATTTTTGAAGAAACAAAATGGGATCGCTTGTGATCAATTGCTTTTCATTACGCAACGTAACCCCCGCTGCCTCACTTTTTTGGTGGACTTTTTCCAAAAGTTCAGTCGGTTCTTCCTTCATTTCGATTGCGACGTCGGTGGGATAGCGATAATCCAAAATATCCCGCTGACCAAAGTAAAGGCTCGCCGTGGTCGCCACTGTCACCAATACCATGGTGGACAGGATACAAATACTGGCTAACCCCGCCGCATTTTGCTTCATACGGTAAATCATACTCGAGACATTGATAAAATGTTTGGTTTGGTAATAGTAGCCCTTGCGTTTTTTTAGCATTTGCAACAGCGCAATACTGCCAGCCATAAACAAGCAATAGGTACCAATGATTACCAAGATAACTGCCACAAAAAATAGCAATAGCGCATCAATAGGATCTTGAATGGTCACAGAAATGTAATACCCCGCCCCTAAAGTAACTATCCCCAAAACGGCCATGAACCAATTTGCTTTTGGCATCTTTTCCCCGGTTTTTGATCCTTGCAACAACTCAATGGGATTCATGCGCCACATTTGCAAGCAGTTTAGCGCAAATAGCAATAAAAATAAGACCGCAAAAAGAAGAATGATCCAGCCAAGATCGCTAGGATTCACTTGAAAGGCAAAACCTGATTGTAACGCCATAAAGCGGATTAAGAGTAAAAAGCTCAAGCGGGTCAAAACCAAACCTAGCAAAATCCCCAACAGGATTACCAAGGCAAAAGAAGCACAGGATTCCCAAAACAACAGGTGAAACAACTCTCGTTTGCCGAGGCCTAAAATATTGTACAATCCGAATTCTTTCTTTCGTTGCTTCAATAAAAAACTATTGGTGTACAGAGCGAATAGCAAAGAGAAGAATAATATGACCCATTGGCCCAAAGAAAACATCTGGAGGGCTTCTCCTGCCCCGGGAAGTTCTTTCATCCCTTGGTTGGTCACCACCAATTGGACCATGGTATTAATCGCCACCAAAAAGAGCATGGAAAGCAGAAATGGCAAATAGGCCCGTTTGTTTTTCTTCAGATTACTCAGTGCAAGTTTTCCGTAAAACATCCCCTAGACCCCCTTTGTCAACAAAGCGGTCATGGTTTCCGAAATCGTCTCTAAAAAGGCTTGGTTGCTCTTGTCTCCCCGATAAAGTTGGTGGAAAACCAGCCCGTCTTTGATAAACAAGACTCGCTTGGCGTGACTAGCGGCAATGGAGCTGTGGGTGACCATAAGAATGGTTTGACCAGATTCATTTAACCGTTGGAAAAGATCCAAGAGTTGTTCCGAGGTTTTCGAGTCCAAAGCACCCGTGGGCTCGTCAGCTAAGAGTAGTTCCGGTTCCGTAATAATCGCCCGGGCTACTGCCACCCGCTGTTTTTGCCCTCCGGAAAGTTCGTAAGGGTATTTTTCTAATAAATTCTCGATGCCAAGATTATTCACTAGGGGCAACAAGCGTTCTTCCATTTGCGCTACCGGCAAGCGGGTCAAGACTAAAGGCAATAAAATATTGTCCTTCACCGACAAAGTATCCAATAAATTAAAGTCTTGAAAGACAAAGCCTAAGTGATCTCGCCGAAAAGCCGCAGCTTCCTGTTCCTTAATCGCTTTAAAATCGGCATCACCTAAGTGGATACTGCCAGCGGTGGGCTTATCCAAAGTAGCCAGTAGATTCAGTAAGGTACTCTTCCCCGAGCCGGACTCTCCCATAATGGCCACGTATTCCCCTTGGGCCACGGTAAAGGTGATATTCTTTAAGGCTTCCACCGGGGTGGCATGAAAGCGCCCTTGATAAACTTTCTTGACGTTTGCTACTGTTAATAATTCTTCCATAACAAGCACTCCCTTCTCTTTTATCATAAACAACCTGCCTGTAGAAAACTACTTACAAAAAAAGAGCCAAACTTACAGTCTTGAAAGTTTGGCTCTTAGGTTATTCTTGATTGGGAAATTGTTCGGGAAAGGTTAGCGTGACCTTAGTTCCTTGTCCCACCACAGAATCAATGGTCAAAACAGCACCGATTTTTTGGGCCGTCTGCTGGCTTAAATAAAGCCCTAGCCCACTGGCCCGCTGTTGGATACGACCATTCACCCCGGTATAGCCCTTATCAAAAACTCGAGGTAAGTCTTCCGGCAAGATGCCAATCCCAGTGTCACGGATAGTAAGCTTATTTTGACTTGCCTGAATGGTAATCTGACCGGATTGGGTGTATTTAATGGCGTTGAACAAAACTTGCTCTAAGATAAATCGCAGCCATTTTTCATCGGTGATGACCACCTCCTCTAAGTCCTTTAAAACCAGCTGCAAGTCTTTTCTGGCAAAAAAGACCGCATACTTTTTCACCGTCTCTCGGACCAAAGGAGCTAGCTTCACGGATTTTATCAGCAAGTCTTGACTGTCAAACTGGGACTTCACGTAATGGAGCATCATCTGCAAATACTCATTGATTTTAAAGAGTTCTGCTTTCATATCCCCTTTACTCGCCTCGGTGGTTTGCAACATCAAGTCTAAAGCCGCCACGGGAGTCTTCACTTGATGCAACCACAGACCGAAGTCTTCTAATACTGCCTGTTGCTGAGCTTGATTGTGCTCCATTAGTTCTTGCCGGCGAGTGATTTCCTGGCTCAATAACTGACTGTACGCCTCTTCAAACAAAGTCTGGCCTACAGGAGCTACGGTCAATGCTTGGTTGCGACTGGCTACAAGCAACTGATACTGCCTTCTCCAAGGAAAATAGCGAGCCACCAAATACCCCGCTAGACAGGTCGCCGTAAACAAAAGCACGTCCCAAAAAGCCACAAAATAATCGTGGAGCCACAAGGTCCCTCCGGTAATTGCCAAGAGTAAGGCATACATCCCCAACAAAGATGCCTGACTACGCAAGTATTTGCCTACAATCTTCACGACTGCACCTCATTTTCAATCAAATAGCCTTTATTTTTCACCGTTTGAATTACGTCAGCTAAGCCCACGGAGGCAAGTTTTTTTCGCAAGCGGGTCATATTCACCGCCAAAGTATTGTTGTCGATAAAGGCTTCGTTTTGCCATAAGGTTTCGATGATTGCTTCTTTGGCAACGATTTGACCCCGGCTTTGCAATAAAGTCAGTAAAATCCGGGATTCATTTGGGGACAAAGGCAATTGACTTGTCTGGCTTTTAAGCTGATTTTCCGCGGGGAAAAATTGAAATTCCCCAAGCGGATAGCTTACGGCACCTGCGCCATACTGATAGCTTCGGCGCAACAAGGCCTGAATTTTCGCCAATAAAATCGTCAAATCAAAGGGTTTCGCCATAAAATCATCGGCTCCCATGTTCATGGCCAGCACTTGATTCATCTGATCGTCTGCGGAAGACAAGAAAATAATCGGAACTTCGGAAAACTTGCGAATCTCCTGGGTCCAATAAAAGCCATTGTAATAAGGCAAGGCGATATCCATTATGACTAAGTCCGGCACACTTTCCTGTACTTCTTGGGCGATTTTTTGAAAGTCTCCCGGGGATGTCGCCTGATAGCCCCACTGAACCAATTGTTTTTTCACCACGTTCACAATGGTCGGATCATCTTCGGCCAGGTAGATCGTCTGACTCATACTTTTCCCTCATTTCCAAATGCCACAGTTTTATTCATCTTATCAAATAAGCTCAAAAAAGAAAAATCGCCCACTAAAATCAACCCACCATGAAGCTGCGAGAAACTTCTGCTATAATGAAAAAAAGTCTATTGGAGTTGAAATTATGGAATCAGATTTCAGACAAGATCTGGAAATTCGCCCGCTAGGTCCTGAGCACGTACAACAATTCAACGAGCTTTTGGCCTATGTCTTTCAAATCACCGATGCGGATATCGAAGAAAGCGGCTATGACAGCAAAAAGGAAATGATCAAATCTAAACAACCGATTTTGGATTTGTCTAAGGTCTTTGGCTGGTTTCACCAAGATCAATTAATCAGCCAAATCGCCATTTATCCTTGCGAAGTCAACATTCATGGAACGAATTACAAAATGG
The DNA here is from genome assembly GCF_000407365.1 of Enterococcus asini ATCC 700915. Classification (GTDB taxonomy): domain Bacteria; phylum Bacillota; class Bacilli; order Lactobacillales; family Enterococcaceae; genus Enterococcus_C; species Enterococcus_C asini. The sequence goes on along the minus strand of NZ_ASVU01000002.1, from coordinate 293,788 downwards.
GGGGCGTCACCGGTGTCGGTACTTATCCGGAATATGCCGGCCATGGCCTGATGCAAGAATTAATTCGATTGGCCTTATCCAATATGCGAGAAGACGAGCAGTGGATCAGCTACCTGTATCCCTACAACATCCCCTACTATCGCCGCAAAGGCTGGGAAATCATGAGTGACAAACTCAGCTTCAAAATTCGAGATACCCAGTTGCCAAAACAAGTGAGCGTGCCTGGGATGGTGGAACGAAAAGCGGTCACGGATCCCGATGTCTATACGGTTTACAATCAATTTGCCGCCGTCAATCACGGGGCTTTAACCCGCAGTAGCTTTCATTGGGAGGAATACTGGCGCTACGAAAATGAGGAAGAACGGACCGCCGCCATTTACTACGATGGTGACGGCAAGCCCCAAGGTGTCCTCTTTTACTGGGTAGCAGAAGAAGTCTTCCATATTAAAGAGATGTTCTATCTGAATCAAGAAGCCAGAAATGGCCTTTGGAATTTCGTCTCCGCCCACTTTTCCATGGTCTACTGGGTCAAAGGGGATATTTACAAAAATGAACCCTTGGCCTTTCTACTAGACGACAGCCAGATCAAAGAAACCATCGAGCCTTATTACATGGCCCGCATTGTGGACGTGGAACAATTCCTAGCCAAATTCCCTTTTACCGCCTTTAGTCAGAGCTTTCATTTCCAAGTGACCGATCCTGTGGCCCCGTGGAACAACGACAGCTTCTCATTGACTTGGTCTGTTGAAGAAGAACGTGCTCTAGTAAGTCGGGAAGCAAAAGGTGCCGCCGTCGTTTTAGACATCCAAACTTTGAGCTGTCTTTTGATGAACTACCGCCGAGCTTCGTACTTATCCCGTATCGAGCGCTTGGCTACCGATCCAAAAACCTTGAAAGTCTTGGAGCAGATCATCCCGGATACAGAAGCGTACTTTAGTGATTACTTTTAAGGATAATTGGGTTAATTGCATAAAAAGCTGTACATTAAGTCATTTCAAATGAAAAACAGCGTACGTTTACCTGTTATTGATAAAAAATCTGATGAGGAAAATCTGTGACAATATGTAAGTCTCAGTCCGAAGAGAGAACATAACCATACGTGTAAAGAGAAAAAGCGAACTACGCTGACTTAGCTTGATGAAATCAAGGTTAGTCAGCGTTTGAGATTTTTAGCAATGAAAAGACGGTTATCTTCCAATGATTTTAATGGAAGATAACCGTCTTTTGCTTGCGTCTCACGTTTGGTATTGTTCGTTCGTAGGACGGTGACTTAACTATTATCACAGCCTCTTTTTCATTTTTATTCTTCCGGTAATGCTTCGTTTTGGAAGACTAGACGATTGTCTAACAAGGTAATCGTCACTTTGGTTTTCGGCATCACTCGGCCAGCAATAATTTCTTTGGCCAGTGGGGTTTCCACTTCCCGGGTAATAAAGCGGCGCAATGGCCGTGCCCCGTATGCCGGCTCGTAAGCCTGTTCCGCAATCCAAGTTTGGGCTTCTTCGTCGATGGTTAAGTAGATTTCTTGGTCTTCTAAACGTTTCGACAGTTGCGCAATGATCTTGGCCACGATGCCTTTCACATTTTCCAGTGACAATGGGGTAAACAGAATCGTGTCGTCAATCCGGTTTAAGAATTCCGGTTTGAAATGTCCCCGCAAGAGATTCATCACTTGGTTGGCCACTTCTTCAGGAATCTTGCCATCTTCGGTTACGCCTTCTAGTAATAGCTGTGATCCGATGTTAGAGGTCATGATCAAGACGGTATTCTTAAAGTCTACCACGCGACCTTTGGAGTCCGTCAACCGTCCGTCATCTAAAACTTGTAGCAAGATATTGAAGACATCCGGATGGGCTTTTTCAATTTCGTCCAAAAGGATAATCGTATAAGGATTCCGCCGCACTGCTTCGGTGAGTTGGCCCCCTTCTTCATAGCCCACATAGCCTGGAGGTGCCCCCACTAAGCGACTGACGGCGTGTTTTTCCATGTACTCACTCATATCGATGCGCACCATGTGATCTTCAGAGTCAAAGAGGTTTTCCGCCAAAGCCTTAGCTAACTCGGTCTTCCCAACACCAGTAGGTCCCAAGAAGAGGAAGGAGCCTAGTGGGCGGTTTGGATCTTGTAAGCCGGCCCGCGCGCGAATTACCGCATCACTGACCGCATCTACCGCTTCGTCTTGGCCGATGACCCGTTTGTGTAAGGTAGTATTCAACTGCATCAGTTTTTCCCGTTCGCCTTCCACCAACTTCGCCACCGGAATCCCCGTCAAACGGCCTACCACTTGGGCGATTTCGTTTTCCGTAACGGATTCTTGAACCATTTTCAAATCATCGTTTTTGGCTTTTTTCTCTAAGTCTTTTAGTTCTTTTTCCAATTGAGGAATCGTGCCGTGGCGCAAGACCGCTGCCCGTTCCAAATCATAGTTGTTTTCTGCGTCTTCCAACTCATGGCGAGCTTTGTCAATTTCCGCCCGTTTAGTGGAAAGACTGTTGACTTCTTCTTTTTCCGTTTCCCACTGCATCTTCAAAGAATTGGCTTCTTCTCGTAGTTCTGCCAGTTCTGCTTGCAAGTTTTCCAAACGTTTTTTCGAAGCATCGTCGCTTTCTTTCTTCAAAGCCGCTTCTTCGATTTCCAACTGCATCAAACGGCGAGTAACTTGGTCCAGCTCTGTAGGCATAGAGTTCATTTCCACGCGAATGGTAGCGGAAGCTTCATCGATTAAGTCAATGGCTTTGTCTGGCAAGAAACGATCGGTGATGTAGCGATCGGATAAGGTCGCCGCAGCTACTAAGGCATTATCATGGATATTGACCCCGTGATGGATTTCAAAGCGTTCTTTCAAGCCCCGCAAAATGGAAATCGTGTCTTCCACGGTAGGCTCTTTCACCAAAACTTTTTGGAAACGGCGTTCCAAAGCTTTGTCTTTTTCCATGTATTGGCGATACTCATCTAAAGTGGTTGCCCCGATTGTGTGCAACTCCCCACGAGCTAGCATCGGTTTCAATAAGTTTCCGGCATCCATGGAGCCTTCCGTTTTGCCAGCGCCTACGATGTTGTGAATTTCATCGATAAAGAGGATGATTCGTCCGTCTGCTTTCTTGACTTCTTGTAAGACGGCTTTCAACCGTTCTTCAAACTCCCCACGGAATTTTGCTCCGGCAATCAATGCCCCCATATCCAAGGAGAAGATCGTCTTGTCCTTCAGGTTTTCTGGCACATCTTTTCTAACGATTCGTTGAGCCAAGCCTTCTACAATGGCGGTCTTCCCAACACCAGGTTCCCCGATTAGTACGGGATTGTTCTTGGTTTTCCGGGATAAAATACGAATCACGTCGCGAATTTCTTCGTCACGACCGATGATTGGATCCATTTTGCCATTTTTCACTTGTTGGACTAAATCCACCCCGTATTTTTCCAATGCTTTGTATTGTTCTTCTTGATTTTGTGAGGTCACTCGATCCCCTCCCCGCATGTCTTCAATATTTTTCCGTAGTTCCTTTTCCGTTAGGCCGTTTTGGACCAAGTATTTGGTTAAGGAATAATTTTTTAATTTCATTAAAGCGAGAATCACGATTTCTGTAGACAAAAACTCATCTTGAAAGGATTGTCTTAAGGTGTCCGCTTCTTGTAACAGGTGGTACAGATTTTGGCTCATGGATTGGCCGTAGTTCACATTGCCCCCTTCAATCACCGGATATTCGTCTAATCCTTGATCGATTTGGTGTTCGAAGGCTTCCACATCCAAGCCCGCATCTTGGTAAAAATTGCGCCCAAAGTGATTGGGTTGCATAAAGATTTTCCAAAGATGGAGGATGTCGATTTCCTGATGGTGACGGGTAATTGCGATTTGCTGAGCTTCGGCAATGGCCTCTTGTAAGGTTGTTGTCATTTTCTCAATATTCATCGACGCATCGTCTCCTTTATTTGCAAATTAACGAGAAAGTAAAGAAGTGAGCAATCTGACACTCACCTTTTTATCCCGATTCTTATTTTATCTCTTTAGTCAAAATTGGTCAAACATTAACACTTGGATTTTGACCTTTTTTTGAAAAAAAAGACGACCGGATTTTTCCAGTCGTCTTTGTTCTTTTAATTAGCCATTTTTTGTTATTTTGTTTCATCGGCTTCTTTGATTTCCTTGATTTCCGAGTGGATCGTCTTTTGCTTATCCACTAAAAAGTACACCAGGCCAATCAAGAACGGCCAAATATAGCTGGCAAAGCGATACAAGAGCATGGAGCTCACCGCATCCACCGTTCCGACTAAAGGCTTAAAGAGGAGCAAATAGACAAACTCAAAGGAACCAATCCCTGCAGGTGTAGGAATCGAGCCGGCTAAAATCACCGCAAAGCACACTAAGCCAAAGCACTGGAAGAAATTCAACTCCGGATGGCTTTGAATCATCACAAAATAAGGAATCGTAAACCAAAAAACCAGCTTCAACAGATTCACCAGATAAATCCGAAAAATCAGAGGTCGCTCTTGTAAGATGCTATCCACCGCTTCTCGTAAGGAATAGACTTGGAGATTGATTCGATCCACTCCATTGCGCAGTTTTGTCGATTTCAAAAACTTATGAGACAGCTTCACAAACCAGACTTGCAACCGCAGACTCAAAGTTAGCCCCAAAAGGCCGATAATAATGACAAACGTCACCACAATCCCATACAAAATCAGGCCAATCAAATGGGGCGCCTGACTGGAAAAAAAGAAAAACTGCACGATTAGACACAGAAAAGCCCAGGTCAACAAAGCCGCTTTGTACATCACCAAGTGCAAGGCCGTCACCCCGACTCCTTGAGAAATCCGCAAGCCCTTTTTATGGTAGAAGTTCACCTCAGAGATCATCGTCCCCGCTCCAAAGGTTACCAAGCGATAAAAAGCCGCGTAGCACATGGCCATGGCCCCGTCAAACACACTGATGGACTTTACAAATGAGCCGGCCATTAGTCGGAGATTTTCCCCTTCCACCACGATGTATGCCGTCCCTAAACCAAGAACTCCTAGCAATGTCAACAACGGTGTCTTGGCTAATTGCCAAAAGATGTCTTTTAAATTGTTTTTCAATAAATATACCAAAATTCCAAAAATACCCAAGATAACAGCGATATTCAAGAAGATTTTTAGCCCCGAACGCTTCTTCATACTCATCTCCTAACAGGGCCGTACCATAGCCCTAGATTAACGCAAATAAAATAATAAGAACAAACTAATCACGATGCCGATTAAAAAGCAAATCGTAAAATAATATTTCTGTGTTTTATGATGAAAGATTCGTTGGCCCAATAAGCCTCCAATTCCTCCACCGGCTAAGCCTAAAAGCAGTAGCGTTTTTTCCGAGATTCGCCAGCTATTCATCTTTGCTTTCAACTTGTCCAATCCCATTAAAGCAAAGAGGCTGAGATTGACCACTATAAGGTACACCGTAATCAAATGATTCTTTAAAAAATCAAACATGGCGCTTCCTCCATTCATCTTTTAAGGATACCCCAAGGAAGTCCGGTCCGTAAAGTCTAAAGAAAAGAGATTCATCAAAAGTCCACAAAAAAGTCAAAAAGTTCTGGATTTAGTGATGCTAAGACTTCATAACAGCAAAAAAACCGTCGCCCACATGGACGACGGTTTTAAATAGCGATTGATTCTTACAGTGCGTTTAGTTCCGCGATTTTAACGATAACATCTGTCGCTTTTTCCATGGCTTGCAAGGAAACAAATTCAAAGCGACCGTGCATGTTTTCGCCACCGGCAAAGATGTTTGGCGTTGGCAAGCCCATGTAAGAAAGTTTTGAGCCGTCTGTACCGCCACGAACTGGTTCAATGGCAGGGGCGATTTCCAAGGAAACCATGGCGTTTTTCGCCAATTCAACGATACTCATGTCTTTTTCGATGACTTCTTTCATGTTGTAGTATTGATCAAACATGTCCACATTCACCCGAGGATGATCGAACTGAGCGTTGATTTGATCTGCTACGGCTTGGATCTTCCCTTTGCGATCTTCAAAGGTTTGGCGATCGTGGTCCCGAATGATGTAAGTCATTTTGGCTGCATCCGGTGTGCCTTCAATGGCCAATAAGTGATAGAACCCTTCCCGACCGTCTGTTTTTTCAGGAACTTCATCTTGTGGCAAAGCGTTTTGGAAATCAATGGCCAATTGAATGGCATTGATCATAGTATTTTTGGCAGTACCTGGGTGAACGTTCTTTCCTTCAATTGTGATTTCTGCTTGGGCAGCGTTGAAGGTTTCAAATTGCAATTCGCCCACAGGACCACCGTCCATTGTGTAAGCAAAATCAGCGCCGAATTGAGTCACGTCGAATTTGTCTGCGCCAGTGCCGATTTCTTCATCAGGACCGAAAGCGACTTTGATTTCCCCGTGTTTGATTTCAGGATTTTTAACCAAGATTTCCATAGCCGTCATGATTTCTGCAATCCCAGATTTGTCGTCTGCACCTAAAAGAGTCGAACCATCTGTTGTGATCAAAGTTTGGCCAGTATAATTTTTCAAATTAGGAAAGTCCTTGGTGTTCAAGGTGTACTTGCCTTCTTTATCCAAATTAATCGTAGAAGCGCCATCGTAATTTTCGATGATTTGTGGGTTGACGTTTTCCGCATTGAAGTCGGCTGTATCCATGTGGGAAATAAAGCCAATGGTGCGCACATCTTTATCCGTATTGCTTGGCAAAGTTCCCATTACAAAACCATTTTCAGCATTGTAGATGACATCTTGTAAACCAAGGTCTTTCATCTCTTGTTCCAACTCATGGGCAAAAGCCACTTGAGTCGCTGTAGATGGCGTGCTAGTGCTAGTGGCATCCGAGCGAGTTTCTGTTTTCACGTACTTCAAAAAGCGGGGTAATAAGTTTTCGTACATCTTGATTCCTCCTATTTATATTGGAAGGGATTGGTATTTGTCGTGGAAGGAATGATTTCCACGTCCCAATCGAGCTCCCGTTGCCACGCCTGCATCTTTTCGACGAAGCGTGGGATACACACACGTTCAATGTTATGCCCTGGATCGATTACCGTCAAGCCATGCGCTTGCATATCGTGGGCAGTATGATAACTCACGTCCCCAGTCAAGTACACATCGGCGCCTTGGGCCACGGCATCTGGATAAAAACCGGCGCCGCTGCCACCACAAATGGCGATTTTTTGAACCAAGGGGTCCGCTCCAGACTCAGGTTGAATCAGGCGCAAACCATCTAACTCAAAGACTGTCTTCACTCGCTGAACAAACTGGGACAGGGGCAGTGGAGCAGCTAACTCTCCCACCCGACCTAGACCATATCGTACCGGTTCATTGTCTAAGGACAAAAGATCAAAGGCCGGCTCTTCGTAAGGATGATTGGCAAATAAAGCGGCCAAAACGGCTTGCTCCTGATGTTCTCGATACAAGACTTCCACTCGAGCTTCGGAGACGACTTCTGCTTTATCCGCACTTCCCAAATAAGGCTGGGCCGCCGCAGTCGGGGTAAAACGCCCTTCTCCTTGACTGGTAAAAGAAGTATGATGGTAATTCCCTTGTTTTCCCGCACCGGCATCCCCTAAAGCCTGACGCAAAGTCTCTGCATTTGCTTCCGGCACATAGACTACTAATTTTTTTAGCTTGTCCACATGAGTCCGGGTCAAAAAGCCTGAAACCGACACGTCTAACATCTCACAGAACCAGTCATTTAGTCCATCCCAGATGATGTCCATGTTCGTATGAGCGGCATAGACGGCGATGTCATGCTTCACCAGTTCCATGTACATGCGATTTTGGGGATCATCGGCGGTCAAGCGTTTAATCGGACGAAAAATCGGGGGATGTTTGGCAATCAAAAGGTCCACCTGTTTGGCTTTCGCTTCTTCTACCACTTCCGGTCGCACATCCAAGGTCATCATGATTTTTTTCAACGGTTTGTCCAAAGTCCCAATGTGAAGTCCCACGGGATCTCCTTCTTCGGCCAGCCACAAAGGACAATACTCCTCGAACCGGCGAATGAAGGTCTTACCATTCACTGCCATACTCCTTGCTCCTCTCTTTCCTAAAAACCCATTACTACTGGGCTAAAAGTGCTTCAATTCGTTGCAATTCAAGGGTCAATTCGGCGACTTTAGCCTCTTGGGGCGTGGTTGCTTGTTGCAACTGTTGCAATACACGACGTAGCTGTTCTGCTTCTTGTTGCCATTTCGCTAAAAAGACCGGACTCTTTTCTTTCATTAAAAATGGCCCGAAAAACAGCTCGTCTTGTGTGTAGGAAAGCTGTTTGTCCCCTTTACAAGGTTCCGCCACGATGATTTCATAGCGCTTATCATTTTCTTCTAAAATATGCTCGGTGATAATTTCATAGCCATTGTCTAATAACCAAAGACGAACTTGAGGCTCTCCCACATTTGGTTGCAAGACGAGGCGTTCAGTGCCTTTTAATTGCCCACCGACTTTACCTCCAGCCAAAATCTGAGCAATCAATGTGCCCCCCATACCGGCAATCGTGACCGTATCAATGGCATCTGCTTCCTGTACCGCGGCCATGCCATCTGCTAAACGCACCATGATTTTTTCACTTAGGCCACTTTTCTCCACTTGAGCTTTGGCCGATTCAAAAGGCCCCTTCACGACTTCTCCAGCCACAGCAAAATCGATTTTTCCCGCTAGCATTAAAGCCACAGGTAAATAAGCGTGGTCTGACCCGATATCCGCCAAACGAGCTCCTTGAGGCACTTCTTGGCCCACTACGCTTAGACGCTTTGATAAAACATGTTCATTCATACAACTACTCCTTGTGTTTCGTGAATTTCTGTCTACTTATTGCCAAAAGAAAAGAGGCAGGACAAGTCCTCACCTCTTGATTTTACGCTTCGGCAAGGTGAATCGCCAGGATGCTGTTCCCGGGAATTTGCGGGGGCAAAGACATGGTCATGATGGGCTGTGCCACCAAGTCGACCTCTAGGCGAACTCCAGGATCCAGAGCTGCAATGTCAGCTTCTGCCACTTGATCCAGTCGAGCATTTAAAATGACCCCTTGCATAAATGCGGGCATTTCCTCATCTTTCGGTTCGATTTCTTTTAAAAACAAACGATAACCTGTTTCTTCTGTTACCAGACGTTCTAGTACAGCGGTAAAGGTCATTTCATTTCTTCCTTTCTCACTTAAGGATTGCGCAGATTAGGCCCTTGCAAGACCGCTTCTTTGGAAAGATAACGGATCCGTTCCATGATTCGCTTGGCTTTTAAAGGCTCGTCTCCATCTCGCGTCAATGTTAAGAACTTCTCCAAACTTTCCATGGTCATATTGGATGTAAAAAAGGTCGGCAACTCTTCTTGCATGCGGTACTGCAAGATCACGCCAAAGACCTCGTCCCGGGTCCAAGAAGTAATGGCATCCGCCCCCACATCATCTAATACTAGAATGGGTGCTTTTTTCACGGGATCGATTTTTTCATTGACGCTATTATCCGCAATGCTTCGTTTCACATTGTAGGAAAATGTCGGGTAATGCACCAACATGGTTTGAAATCCTCGTTGGGCCAGTTCATTTGCCATGGCACCAAGCAGATAGGTCTTGCCCCGGCCCACGTCGCCGGCTAAATACAAGCCTTTATGAAATTCTTGGGGACTTGCCGCGTACTCTTTCACGAATTGCAAGATTTCCAGGATGATCTGAGTTCGTTCCGGTGTTCGGTGAACAGTCTTCATCATGGCATGACGCACGTCTTTCGGGATGTCATAAGTTTGAATGCGCTGGCGAATTTCTTCTTGTTCTCGGCGCTTCAATAATTCATCCGTTGGGACGTAAGCCACATCCACATAGTGATAGTTCAAGGTCAACTGAGGTTCATACCCCGGAGCTAGCATGGTAGCGTCTTGAACCCGAAATTTTTGCTTTTCTTTAACGAACTCGTACAGCTTGGAATAGCTTCTGACGATGTCTTCTTCCGTAAGTTTGTCGGCATTTTCTGCTAAAAAAGCCTGTACATCAGGGTCCGCCAACACTTGAGTCATCATCTCTTCATAGCGGGCTTGGTAATTGCCCCGATTCATAATCTTCTTTAAGTTTTTGCCCACGTCTTCCATTACTTGTCACCTTCTTCCTGATAAAATTCCTTCAATTGGCGATCCAATTCGGCTTCTAAGGCTGGGTCCGCCGGTTTCACTGTATATTTCGTCCAATCTTCCAAGGTTTCTTGTTTCTGCGGTCGATTGTAACGATTAGTTCCTTGTTTTTGCTTTGTTTGTTTCTGGGTTTGTTGCTCTTTTTGTTCGATTTTTCGTTGCCGGACATATTGGATGGCGTCGATGGCTGTTTTCAGCTGTTTCTCCGACCAGTCCGTGGCAATGGTGTTGACCAAGCGGGCATTTAAATCACTTTTGTTTTGATCCACTAAGACGTAGTTTAACAGCTGATTGATTACCGGATTAGGCAATGGTGATTTTTCCACCAAATCTTTTAGCAACCATTCTTCGTTTTTCGTCACAAAACTCCGCTTGGCTTTTTTCAAAGCTTGCAAGTATTTCATAGGTGGATAAGCTTCCGCCGCTTCCACGGCTTGCCAATCTTCCTCGGTATACCCTTGGGATAAGAAAGCATTTTTCCGACGCAAAGCTTGTTCCGGTGCTTCTTTTGTGGTTTCTGCTTTTTGTTCTTTTGGTAGCTGGCTCTTTGCTTGGGCAAGTTTCTCCAACTCTTTGTAAGAAAGCTCCCCGGTCTCTAAGGAAACAGCTTGTGCCACTAGCTCCACCAATTCCAATTCCGTATACCCAAAAAATTCGTGATAAAAAGTCAACTTCTCTCGCAGCTCTTTCGTATAAAGAGCCGGATCGATGTATTTTTTCTCCCCGAAGTCTTGCATAAACTGCCAGTCCAAACCAGACAAGTCCACTTTGAGAGTGGCCTCATCGGTGACTTCTTGATAAGCGCCAGTTTCCGCCTCTACTAAAGCCACTTCACTGGTCACATCCAATTGCCCGTAAACTTGGGCGAACCGACTGGTGACTTCTTGATAGCCTTGACGCTCCACCGCTTTCGGGGCAAAACGCTGAGCCAACTGCTTAAATTTAAACTCCGAAACCTTGTGCAATAGTAACAAAGCCAAGGTCTCTTCTTGGAAAAATTCACTGGGAGCAGCCGGTTCCAAAAGCTCATACAAGTACGACTGCCCTAAGTCAGGATCGTCTTTTACATAGACTTTTAACAAGCCGATTCCTTCCAGACGCTTGCGAGCTGCAATAAACCGAGGTAAACCCATGTCCAAGGCATTCAAAGCATCAATATGCAAATAGTCTGCTTGCTTTGGGTCTTCCCCGTCTCCTAAAAGGGTAAAATACACCGCAATCGCATCTGAGCCGGTAATGGGCTGGTATAGATAATACAAAGCCTGCTCGCCACCACTGGTCAAAGGACGAGCTTTAATGGGACGATAGACGTCTTTTGGCTTGAGTTCCTTGTTCTCCACTCGTGTTCCTCTACTTCCTCTTTGTTTCCTGTAATTCGCTGATTAAATCGTCAATGTCGCTATTTCTTCGCTTCATCTTCCGGTTCGTTGGCTTTTTCGACGATTTCTTGAAGTTCCTTTAAAAAGACCGACATGTCTTTAAACTGACGATAGACGCTAGCAAACCGGATGTAGGAGATTTCATCCACATCTTTTAAGTCTTCCATGACATATTCCCCAATCAGATTGGTAGAGACTTCATTTTCCCCTAAAGCCCGCACCCGAGCTTCCACATGGTCCACGATTTGTTCCATCTGTTCCATGGCTACGGGACGTTTTTCCGCCGAGCGAATCAGCCCTCGTAAGATTTTATCTCGACTAAATTCTTCCCGCTTGCCGTCTTTTTTGATGACAAGTAAAGGCGTTTCTTCGATTCGTTCAAAGGTGGTAAAACGAAAGCCACAGTTTTCACATTCACGACGACGGCGAATGGTCCGACCATCATCGGTTTGACGACTATCGATTACGCGACTGGAATTGTGGTGACATTTTGGACAGCGCATAGCTCTAACCTCTTTTCTATCAAGGATTTCTTCCCTGTATGAACCCAGGTGGTCCAGACAGGTGAATCTAGGCTAATTATAACAGAAATGTTATCAGAAGTGTGGACTATCGCCTGAAAAACCGCGACCGCTCCGCTTTGGAGGGCCCCGGTTTCATTTTTATGATTTGTTTTTTAGTCTTGGGAAAAACCCTTTTCTGCTAACCAGCGCAAAACTTGTTGCCGTGTTTCTTCCCGAGTGCCTTGATTGTCAAAGAGAAAGTCGGCCTTTTGGCGTTTTTCTTCAATGGATAGCTGACTTTTCATCCGCTGTAAGGCGGCTTCTTTCGTTAAGTGATCCCGCTGCATTAGCCGGGTCAATTGGAGTTCTTTCGGGATGTAAACCACTGCCACTTGATCCATATACTGCTGATAATCTGCTTCATACAGCAAAGGAATATCCGCTACCACTAAAGGAGCCCTTTTTACCGCATCCTTGATCTGATCGGTGATCGCCCCACGCAAATAGCCATCTAGCAAACGATCCAACAGTTGGCGTTTGGCTGGGTCATTAAAGACGATTTCACCGAGTTTTTTACGATTCAAGCGGTCTTCGGTTAAGATTTCCTCCCCAAAAGCTGCCACCAAAGCCTTTAGTGCCGGCTGTCCTGGTTCTACGATTTCTCGAGCTATCAAATCTCCGTCCACAATAGGCACACCGGCCTTGCGAAAAACATCCACCACAGTGCTTTTTCCGGTGGCAATGCCTCCCGTGACACCTAAGATAAAAGCCATTATTTCCCCACCTTTCGCAAAATGCGAGCTTTACGCTGACGCAATTTTTGACAAGTCGGGCAAAAATGAGTGCCCCGTTGTGCTACTTTGATTTTTTCGATCGGGGTGCCACAACGAGGACAAGGCTTGCCCGTCTGACCATAGACGTTCAGTGAAAGTTGGAATTTTCCTGCCTCCCCTAAGGCATTGAGATACGTCCGAATCGTCGTCCCACCAGCGGAGACCGCCCGCTGCAACACATCCAAAATCGCCAATCGCAAAGTAGCGATTTCTCCGTCGGTTAAGGTATTACTCGGTTGTTCCGGGTGGATTTTTGCCTGCCACAAGGCCTCGTCCACATAGATATTTCCTAGCCCCGTGACCAGACGTTGATCTAGTAGCAAGGGTTTAATCGCCTTGTGTGATTTCAACAATCCGGCTTTAAAATCTGCTAAGGTGAATTCCTCTGGCAATGGTTCTGGTCCTAAACGCGTAATGCCTTTGTACTCCTTAGCCGTGCCTTTGGGAATCAGCGCCATCCGGCCGAACTTACGCACATCCCGATATTGCAACTGGCTCCCATCCGTGAAAAAGAACAGCACATGGGTATGCTTGGTCACCGGAAATGCCCCTAGCTCGTCTTGCGCAAAGTACTCCCCTAACTCTTCCGGGGAGATACTTCCGGAGTATGCCTCACTCACTTGCGCCTGGCTGCTTGCCCCCAGTGAGTCTTGCGCAAAGTACTCGTACTTGCCCTCCATTCTCAAATGGCTCACCATATCATAGTCCGTCAGTTGAAAAATTAAATACTTCCCTCGCCGGTTAACCGCCTCGATTATTTGTCCCACTAACTCTTGGCAAAACACCGAGACTTCTGGGGTTTCGATGATTCTCGGCCAGCGAACCACTACCCGCTTAATGGTTTTGCCCACCACCAATTGAGACAAGCCACGGCGGACGGTTTCGACTTCTGGTAATTCTGGCATTTGGTTTCCTCCTAACATAAAATCCGATTCGTCTCCCTTTGTATCCCTTACAAATCTGGGTGAGACGATGAAAGAAAGGCCAGGACAAGCCCGGCCTTTAAAACGTTGGTGTTACCATTGATTGGACTAGTAAAAGTTGTTATTTAGCTTCGTACCAAGTCGCGCCCCAAGAAGAGTCTGTAATCAGTGGCACTTCTAAGGAAACCGCGTGCTCCATGACTTCCTTCACGAGTTTGTCCAGTGTTTCCAGTTCACTTTCCGGCACTTCAAAGACCAGTTCATCGTGGACTTGCAAAAGCATTACCGCTTCAAGGCCTTCTTCTTTCATTCGTTGATTCAGTTCAATCATGGCGATTTTGAGAATATCCGCGGCGCTCCCTTGAATCGGGGTATTAATCGCCGTGCGCTCTGCAAAACTGCGCAAGTTAAAGTTTCGGGAATTAATCTCTGGCAAATAACGCCGGCGATGATACAAAGTCTCCACAAAGCCTTGTTCCTTGGCTTCTCGTACGATTTCTTCCATGTAATTTTTCACACCAGGATACTTTTCAAAATAGGTATCGATATATTGTTGGGCAGCTTTACGCGTGATGCCGAGATTTTGGGACAGGCCGTAATCGGAAATCCCGTAAACAATCCCAAAGTTCACGGCTTTGGCTTGCCGGCGCATATTTGGCGTTACATCTTCCGCCTTTTCAATACCAAAGACCCGCATGGCCGTGGAAGCATGGATATCTTGTCCTTCAATAAAGGCGGCCCGTAAGTGTTCATCCTGCGAAATGTGAGCCAAGACCCGTAACTCGATTTGCGAATAGTCGGATGAATAAATCAACCAATCCTTGTGTCGCGGAACAAACGCGGCCCGAATCTGCCGACCTTCTTCCAGTCGAATCGGGATATTTTGCAAGTTGGGATCCACAGAGCTTAAGCGTCCGGTTTGTGTCAAAGTTTGCACGTAACGGGTGTGAACCTTGCCATCATTGGCAATTACCCGCAAAAGCCCCTCTACATACGTGGATTGGATTTTGGCGATTTGGCGATAGTTTAAGATATCATCCACGATTGGTGCTTGTTCCCGTAATTGTTCCAGCACATCCACCGCGGTAGAATAGCCGGTTTTCGTCTTTTTAATCACCGGTAAGCCCATCTTTTCAAAGAGAATCACCCCTAATTGCTTCGGTGAATTGATATTAAACTCTTCCCCGGCCTCTGCGTAAATCTTCTTCTCGATTTCTTGCAGGCGCTTGGAGAAGTCGCCTTTCATTTGATGCAAGCGAGTAGGATCCACGGTGATTCCGGCGATTTCCATATCCCCTAAAATAAAGGACAAGGGCAATTCCATATCATAGAAAAGCTTGCTCTGGTCTTTAGCCGCCAAATCTTCGTCTAGGCGTTGGCTAAGCCAGTGAATTCCTTTAATTTTCCGGGCAAGGTGAGCAAAGAAAGTCTCTTCGTCTTCCGGAAGTCCTTTCTTGGCACCTTTGCCATAGATCGCTTCGTCAGACTGAATTTCTTGATAGTCGTATTGACGTGCAACTCCGGCGATGTCGTTACTATTGTCGTTTGTATCCAGCAAATACGCCGCTAGTAAAACATCAAAATGTACCCCGGCCAGTTTTTTCTCACAATAGCGATTCAAGGCTACGTAGGTACGTTTGGCATCGAAAACTTTTTTGTTTTTTCCTTGGGCCAGCCAATTTACAAAATGTTCATTTTCAAATAAGGCCAACTCGTCGGTAACATAGATTTTCTCAGATGTGCCCCAAGCGACTCCTTGAATCGCTTCCGTGTGATAGTTTTCCCCGAGCATCTCCACGTAAAGGGCCATATCATCGGTGAACATCTCCGGAGTAAACTCCCGCACCACTTCAAATAAGATATCCTCCATCTCAGGAACTTCTTCGGTTACATTCAACTTGTCCAAGAAGCTCTTGAAGTTCATCTCTTGGTAAAAAGGAATTAACCGCTCCAAGTCTTTGCCTTGATACGCCAAATCCTCTAGTTTAATCGTCACCGGTGCTTTGCGGTTAATCGTCGCCAATTCTTTGGATAAAAAGGCGATATCACGGTCATTTTGCAAGTTTTCCTTCAACTTGCTCTTCTTCATCTCGTCCACGTGTTCGTAGACGCCTTCCACCGTATCGTACTCTTTTAAAAGCTTAATAGCGGTCTTTTCCCCGACTTTGGTCACCCCGGGGATATTGTCAGAAGTATCTCCGGCCAATCCTTTCAAGTCCACCACTTGGGCAGGAGTCAAGCCGTCATAACGCTCTGCCACTTTCTCCGGCGTATAGACTTCAATCTCGCTAACCCCTTTGACCGTGATATCCACGGTGACATCATCAGAAACCAATTGCAACAAGTCCCGGTCCCCTGAGAGAATGACCACTTCATATTGGTCTTTGGCTTCCGTAGCCAACGTACCGATGATATCGTCGGCTTCATAGTTTGGTAGTTCATAGGTTTTAACCCCAAGATTGTGGATTAATTCCCGAATAAAGGGCAACTGCTCCCGAAATTCGGAAGGAGTTTTCGCCCGTCCTCCTTTGTACTCTTCGTAAAGTTCCGTGCGAAAAGTGGTCTTTCCCGCATCAAAAGCGACTAAAACATGCGTGGGCTCTTCCAATTTCATCACGTTGTCAAACATGTTGTGAAAAGCGTAGATGGCATTGGTGTGCAGACCATTGGCATTTTTAAAGCGTTCTAGGGAATTGTGCAAAGCAAAAAAGGCTCGAAACGCCACGCTATTGCCGTCGATTAATAATAATTTTTTCTTCATTTGTTTACTCCTATCTCCTGGGACTGACTCGCAAAAACCTGAGTCTTCTGCTTCATTCTAACAAAAAAAGGAGCCAAACACACTCCTTAGGTTCTTCTTAACGTAATGGTGCCCGAAGCTGCACAGGGTTTTCTGCCCATTCGATCCGGACTAAGCGATAGGGCTGTTCTTGACTCAGTTCAAAGGTGCCCAGTGTGGGAACCGTCTGCTTTTTCATGGGAGCATCCCCTTTCGCCAAATAACCACTGCCCATCTTCAGTAAATCCTTTAGGTTCAAATTCGTCTTCGTGTAGTTGCTGACCTTCCCCGCATGCTTTGTCACCATGGACAAACGAGGCGTAACGAGTTTTCTACGCATAAGGCGAATCACGTCTTCTTGTCTGGTGAAAACCCCAAAACTACCATCATCGTCAATTTGCCAGCTGATATAGGCGTCGATTTCCTCCGGTGTGAGGGCCAAATCCCCCTCTTCATAGCGCTTTTGATTCTTACAAGCGGTAAAGCTCGTGGGATTGGTCACATGAAATTTCCCATCACTGGCTAAGCCGCTATTTCTCACCAAAGCCAGACCTTCTGCTTTTTCCATGACTAAGTATTTTTTAACCTCAATACTAAAGGCCCCGGCAAAGTGGGCAACGAATTTTTCAATGGGTTCCCTTGTATAGAGTTCTCCTAAGGTAATCGTCTGCAAAGGAATTTCCGGTGCGAAATGAATCAAGCGATTGACCCCATTCATTAAATCATAAAGATAAAATGTGCTGTTTTTTCCATCGTCAAAGATAAATAATGCTTTCACAGTGTGCCCCCGTCCTCTTGTTCGAATAAAAAGCCATTTTGAAAGGCATCTTCCAAAACGGCTTTTCTTGGTTTGATTTTAATTGTCGTCGTAGCCGAAGATTCGCAGTAAGAACAAGAAGATATTGATGAAGTCCAAGTACAACTGCAAAGCTACAAAGGTTGCAATCCCGGTGTTTTCCACGTTTTGGAATTGGCCGTAGTAGTTTTTAATCATCTGATTGTCATAAGCGGTTAATCCGGTAAAGACCAAGACCCCGATGAAGGAAACGACTAAATCCAAGCCACTACTCTTGAAGAAAAAGACATTCAACAGCATGGTAATGATCAAACCCCAGACTAAAATCATCCCGATGCGGCCCACCATACTCAAGTCCCGCTTGATAAACATCCCAACCAAGGCAGCGCCCGCAAACGTCACGGTAGCGGTCAGAAAAGCTTGGACTACCGTAGCCCCACTGTATAGCATCAAGGTCACGGACAAGGTTAAGCCGGTTAATAAGGAGTAAACCACGAAACCAGCCATGGTTAACGCCGGATTTTTCGTCGCTTTACGCCCCATGACGGCGACTAAAACCAACTGTAAAATCCACAAACCCCAGATTCCTAAGGGGAACCGTTGGATAAAGGAAATCACTTGGGCTTGGAACACTTGGGAGCCAAGGTACGCACTCACGGCGCTCATCCCCAGGCCAGCGGCAAAAATCCCGTAGACTTTTGCGTAAAAACGATTCAGTCCAGTAATATTAGTAATGTTCAGACCGGGCTTTGGCGCCCGAATATTTGAATTATTCAAGTTCATCACTCACTTTCTTGGCAGGAGGTTGCACCATGACTACCGCATCTAACACACGACTGTCTTCCACATTAACCGCCTCGACGGAAATCGTCACCACATCTTTCATCTTGTCCACTTTGATGACTTCAAACTCAAAGGTCAAAGTCTCATAGTGATATACCGGTTCGATAAAGTTCACGGAAAAATTCACCACATGGGAACCTGGTCCCGGTAAATGCTTACTAATGGCGGATGTGATGATGCCCATTAGCATCACACTAGGCACGATTGGCCGTTGGTATTCTGTATCTTGGGCGTAATCGTGTTGGATGTACAGTGGATTGGCATCATTGGTCAATCCCAGGTATAACAGAAGTTGACTATCTTCAATCGACTCAGTTAAGGATAACGAGTCTCCTTCCTCGATTTCTTCTAAAGTCTTTCCTAGCCGCTTGCTGCGATTTATCTGCACGTTGCTACCTCCTGAATTTCCTGATTTCATTGATACATACAATTTTATCAAAACCGAGTAAAAGTGCAAGCATTCTCTATTTGTCTTTAGCAGTCTTTGCCAAAGTTTAGATAGCAAAACAGGCCAAGGACGCCAAACGCCTTGACCTGTGGAGTTCTTTTTATAAAACGTTACGAGTAGTGTTACTCAATAGCTTTTCATAGGCTTGTTCAAATTTTTGAACATCCCCGGCACCCATAAAGATGACTACGGCATTTTCATAGTCCAATAAAGGAGACATATTGTCTTCTTTAATGACTTGGCCGCCTTTGTGGATCTTCGCCCCTAAATCTTCAATTTTCACGTCCCCTTGGGTTTCCCGAGCAGAACCAAAGATATCACACAAGTACACTTGGTCTGCCAAGTCCAACGCTTCCGCAAAATCGTCCATTAAAGCAATGGTCCGAGTAAAGGTATGGGGTTGGAATACGGCAATGATTTCTTTTTTCGGATACTTTTGACGGGCCGCATCAATGGTAGCTTTGATTTCCGCTGGATGGTGAGCGTAGTCGTCCACGATGGTCATGTCCGCCACTGTTTTTTCCGTGAAGCGCCGTTTTACGCCGCCAAAGCTCTTCATTTCTTCTCCCACTTCGTCCATTGGGATGCCTTCTAAATGAGCCGCCCCGATGATTCCTAGTGCGTTTAAGATATTATGTTTACCGAACGCTGGTAATTCGAAGTGACTAAGGAATTCCCCTTTAATGGAAACATCAAATTCAGAACCTTTTGTCGTCCGTTTGATATTATAGGCGCGAATGTCGTCGTTTTCACTGATACCGTAGTAATAAATCGGCACATCGGCTTTGATTTTCCGCAAGTAAGGGTCATCCCCATAAGCAAAAATGCCTTTTTTCACTTGGTTAGCCATGGATTGGAACGCATCAAAGACGTCTTCAATACTATGGTAGTAATCAGGATGGTCGAAGTCGATATTGGTCATGATGACATAGTCTGGGGAATACGCCAAGAAGTGACGGCGGTATTCACAGGCTTCAAAAGCGAAGAAGTCCGCATCTGGTACCCCGTGGCCAGTGCCATCGCCAATTAAGTAACTCGTTGGGCTAACCCCACTAAAGACATGGGCCAACAATCCAGTGGTGCTGGTTTTCCCGTGGGACCCAGTTACTGCAATACTGGTATAGTCTTGGATAAATTTGCCGATAAAATCGTGATAGCGAATGACTTCATCCCCGATTTCTTTTGCCCGGACAATTTCTGGATGGCTGTCAGGGAAAGCATTACCGGCGATTACAATCATGTTTGGTTGGATATTGTCCGCATCAAAAGGCAAAAGCTTGATGCCCGCCTTTTCCAAATCCCGTTGCGTAAAGAAGTACTGTTCCACATCGGAACCTTGTACTTTGTAGCCTTTTTCATGTAAAACCAATGCCAACGAGCTCATACCAGAGCCTTTAATGCCGACGAAATGGTAAAGTTTATCTTTAGCTGTCATTTGATGGTCGTCCTCTTTTCTTGGATTCACTGCGCTTACTCTGCAATTCACGAACAACATTATCTAACAAATCAACAAAAAGTGCAACCAAGTTTCCTTTTCCCTTGTTTTTGGTCCGCTTCTTGCTTTTTTCTTAAAAAAGTCAGCCTTTTTTGATGAAAATCAGCTCGCCACGACAGCGACCACAGCGATACTTCTGGGTATTGAGTCGCCGTTTCCGCTGATATTCTTGACCACATTTCCTACAGCGGTAGTGCCACAAGGGCGAAGCTTGTGCTAATCGTGGAGCGTAGCGTAACCCTTTTGTGGCCGCGAGCAATTCTTTAAAATCCCGGTCCTGATGACGGTAACCCCGACTAGTCAAATGAAGATGGTAGTGACATAGCTCATGGACGATGATCCCTCGCTGGACTTCCGCCGATACTTGGGCAAAAAGACTCGGATTAAAATCCAGATGATGGTCCTGTAAGTGATAACGGCCCCCGGTGGTTTTCAGGCGACCATTGAAAACCGCTTGGTGACGAAAAGGGCGGCCAAAACTGGCTAATGAAATCTCTTCTACCAGGACTTGTAGTTCTTGATTCGTCATCTTTAGCCCTTTCTTGGTTCCACCATGGTCAAACCGATGCGGCCCTTTTTCAAGTCAACGGTTTCCACCCAAACCGTAACCACATCCCCCACGGCTACCACGTCTTTCGGATGTTTTACGAAACGATCGCTGAGTTTGGAAATGTGTACGAGGCCATCTTGTTTGACGCCGATGTCCACAAAAGCGCCGAAATCAATCACATTGCGCACAGTGCCTTTTAATTCCATCCCGGGTATGAGATCTTCCATTTTAAGCACATCTTTTCTCAACAATGGCGCCGGCATCTCGTCACGCATGTCGCGGCCCGGTTGCAAGAGCGCTTTGAGAATGTCTTGCAAAGTAGCTTTCCCCACGCCTAGCTCTTGCACTAAAGAATTACTATCCAAGGCTTTTAAGCGCTCTGTTGCAATTGGTGTACC
Organism: Enterococcus asini ATCC 700915; assembly: GCF_000407365.1. GTDB lineage: Bacteria > Bacillota > Bacilli > Lactobacillales > Enterococcaceae > Enterococcus_C > Enterococcus_C asini. Next base: position 272,741 of record NZ_ASVU01000002.1, on the reverse strand, counting down.
CAGTTCGTTTTCCTTTAAGCCTGCCGTAGCCAAGATACTTTTGGCTACACTGTAACTTTCCGGGTGAATCCCCGTGTTGTCCAAGACTTGCTTACCACCCGGAATCCGTAAGAAACCAATCGCTTGTTCATAAGCTTTTGGCCCTAGACGAGGGACTTTTTTCAATTGTGTCCGTGTGGTAAAAGCACCGTTTTCTTCTCGGTAGGTCAAAATATTTTGAGCGGTGGTTTTATTCAGTCCGGAAATGTGTTGCAACAACTGCGGACTGGCGGTATTCACATCTACCCCGACTTGGTTGACCACGGTTTCCACTACGAAATCCAACTGTTCCCCTAAGCGCTTTTGAGAAACGTCGTGCTGGTATTGCCCCACACCCACGGCTTTGGGATCGATTTTTACCAATTCTGCCAATGGATCTTGCAAACGCCGCCCGATACTAATGGCACTGCGTTCTTCCACGGCCAAATCAGGAAACTCACTGCGGGCAATATCACTGGCGGAATACACGGAGGCGCCGGCTTCATTGACGATTACGTAAAAGACTTCCCGGGATACTCGTCGTAACTCTTCTGCCACAAACTGTTCTGATTCCCGGCTGGCGGTCCCATTGCCAATGGCCACCATGTCCACACCGTACTGTTCCACTAACTTCACAAACTGCTCTTTCGCCGCCGCCCGCTTACTTGCATTTGCCGGAGCATGGGGATAAATCACGGAAATGCCTAAGACTTTCCCTGTGGCATCCAATATAGCCAACTTACAGCCTGTCCGATAAGCCGGATCAAAGCCCATGACCACTTTGCCTTTCAATGGGGGCTGCAAAAGCAAGTTGCGCAGGTTTTCCCCGAAAATCGCAATCGCTTGTTCATCTGCCATTTCCGTCAACTGTCCACGAATTTCCCGTTCGATGGCCGGGGCGATAAAACGTTTGTACGCATCTTCGTAAGCCGCGACCACCGCTGATTCCGTAACACTTGGGTTAGTAATCAGCTGTTTATGGAAGTAGTCCATGATTTTTTCTTCCGGAACTTGAATGGCAACTTTTAAAATGTCTTCTTTTTCCCCACGGTTGCTAGCCAAGACCCGGTGAGAGACCATTTTTTTCACCGGCTCGCTAAAGTCGTAGTACATCTCGTAGACGCCCTTTTCGTCTTTTTCCGCGTCTTTGACCTTACTGACAAACAACCCATGATTTTCCGTATAGCTACGGATCCACGTGCGAAATGTTGCATTATCGCCAAATTGCTCCGCCAAAATCTCATGGGCTCCTGCCAAAGCCGCAGCTACATCAGGCACTTCTTTTTCCTCGTTAACATAGTTCGCCGCTTCTTTTTCTATGTCTCCTTGTTTAGGCAAGGACAACAGCCAGCTCGCCAAAGGTGCCAAGCCTCGTTCTTTGGCAATCGTTGCTTTGGTCCGCTGCTTTTGTTTATACGGACGATACAAGTCTTCCAGTTGTTGCATTTTGCTGGCTTTTTTAATGGCCGCTGCCAGTTCCGGTGTCAACTTGTCTTGTTCTTCAATCAAGCGCAAGATTTCTTCTTTGCGCTTTTCCAAATTTTCTAAGTAGTGATACCGCTCTTCGATTTCGCGAATCTGCACTTCATCTAAATTCCCGGTGACTTCTTTTCGATACCGGGCAATAAAAGGCACCGTATTGCCCCCAAGTAATAATTCCAACACCCGTTTGATCTGTTGCGGGCGATAGGTTTTCAATTCTTTTGCTAATAAGTCAAAAATCTCTTGTTCCACATGGTCACAACCTTTCCTATCTCGGTTATTTTACCATAAAAAAACGAGACTGAGCAGATGGCTCAATCTCGTTTCGTCCTAGTTTGCTAAATCGATGGCTGCCAAGGTCCGGTTAAATTTTGATACTCAATATCTTGCAAGATTCCTTTTTGATCAAAAATCACTCCGTGGAGACTGCCCCCAAAGACTGCCCCGCCGTCGATACCGATTTTATGATCTTGCTGCCACAAATCCGTGGTCATCATATCCCCATGAAGCGCCGGGGTAATGGTGTGCCCGAAGACGATGGTTTTTCCCGTATGGTTGGGACTTTGATGAAAGTCTTCTCTGATCCACACAAAATCATGGGGACTAGTTTTCCGCCAATCCTTTTTGTGAAGATCCACCCCCGCGTGGACAAAAACGTAAGGACCCCACTGGGCATATAACGGTCGCTCCCGCAAAAAAGCCACCAAATCCTTGTAACGACTTTTGATCATCATGGCGATTTCCGTGGGAGAATACTCTTCCCAAGCCCCTTTATGCAGCAAACTTTCAATGGTCTGGCGGCCACCATTTTGCTCATACAACGCCCCTACATCTTCCGGTCGGTCGAGAAAATACAAAAACAGCTCTTCATGATTGCCCATGAGATACACTGCCCCTTGCTCTTCCACCAGCTTTTTCCCCAATAAAAAGCTCTCCTTCACCTGGGGGCCGCGATCGTTTAAATCCCCCATCAGGATCAACTGGTGCAAGCTGGGGTCACAGTAATCCACTACTTTTGTGAACAAATCATACATGCCATGGACATCCCCAATGGCAAAAACATAAGGCTTCAAAACTTCGCCACCTCCTTGTTTGTTCTTTCATTTAGTGTACGCCCTTTCCAAAAGAAAAGCGAAGAATTCCCCCTGATAGTTACTTTCCGGCAATGACTGAACACAAGCTTCCGATTATCTGATTAAAAAAAAGCCACCGGCCAAAAAAGTTTGGTCAGTGGCGTGTTTAGCTTTAGCTATTGTAATGCGAGATTCTGCTAATTCTTACTGATTCGGTCCGCTGACGGCGAAATAATTGCCCTCGGGATCGGCAAAGTTGAAAATCAACTGTTCTCCTAACTGCACCATTTCCCCTAAGGTCACGTTTAAAACTTGCATCCGCTGATACAAATCCAACACATCCGTGGCCGTAAAGAGAATCGACGGCGCCGCGATATTCACTTCAGGAGAGTGGCTTTGAACATAATTCAAATCATACAAGACCAAGTGCAAGTTGCTCTCAGTGCTTGGCGCGATTTCCAAGACCAATGTGCCGTCTGCTTCGGATTCTTCCAAAATTACAAAGCCCAAACTTTCCCAAAAAGCTCCGGCTGCTGCCACGTCCGTCACATACAACATTACTTGGGTTTCATCGGTAAACATGCTTATTCCTCCGCTTCTGCTAAGGTAGCATCCGCTTGAAAGTTCAGCTTCAAACCAGGTTCGTCAGTGGCGATTTCCGTCACTTCATAGCTGATTCGTTCCACCAAATCAAACAAAGGCGCCACGATGATGTCGATTTCTTCTTTTGTCAAATCCTCTTGTTGGGTGATTTTCCGGTTGAGAATGTGATTGATCTGACTGATTTGTCCGGAAAGCACATATTCTTTAAACGCTAAGACAAATTCCAAGCGGGCCCCTAAAATGCTGTTTTCTTTCGGATAGTTCGGATCATTGGACTCCAATGGGGCAAAGCCCACGTTTAATTTTGTTTCGTATTCTTGATCTGGTATCCGTTGATCGTAATGATAAGCTTCTACCATGGGTTTTTGACGTTTGATTTCCACCTTGTACTTCCTCCTTATTTGCGCTACAAATTCTGCTACCAAAAATTATACCATACTCCTAAAAAGAATTTTGGAAAAAGTCCGTGAAGGTTCCTGAGAAAAGAAAAAAAGTCAAACAATCCCGGTCTTCTTCCGTAAGCTTTCCCAGGTTCTTTTACGAAAGCTTACTGCCGCCGATTGTTTGACTTTTTTCACTGATTTTTTAAGCGAGTCCCTTTAGTTCATTTGTTCCAAATAAGCCACGGCATCCGCCAAAGTACCCACGGGGACGATTTTCATATCCGTACCGAGTTTTTTCGCCGCAGCTTTGGCTTCTTCGTAGTTCGTATCTTCTTTTGAGCTACCTTTCGGGGCAAAGAAGACTTTGGCGCCACTTTCAGAAGCGGAAGCGACTTTCTTGTCAATGCCACCGATTTGCCCCACAGTGCCGTCTGCCTCCATGGTCCCGGTACCGGCAATGTCTAGCCCTTTACGCAAATCTTTGCCGACTAATTGTTGGTAGATTTCCAAAGTAAACATCAAGCCCGCAGAAGGCCCGCCAATATTGTCCACATCAAATTTAATGGATTCAGCGGTTTTGATTTCCGTGTGACTCGTTAAGCTAATGCCAATTCCGGCCTTGCCTTCGTTGGGTTTTGGCAAAGCGATCAGCTTACCGCTGGCTTCTTTTTCTTTTCCATCGTGAAGATAGGTCACGGTGACGGTGTCTCCCACAGTTTGCCCGTGAACGTAAGCCACTAATTCATCGGCACTGGCAAAGCTTTTCCCATTGACTTTCGTCACCGTGTCCCCCACGGCGATTTTGCCGTAAAACGTCGAGTTTGGTTCCACCGACATGACGTAGACTCCTAAGTAACTCATTTCATAAGGCTTTCCCGCTAATTTCATGGCCTGCTCAATGGCTGCATTTTGAGAAGATTCCATGTAATAAGCCTGCATTTGGTCATACTCTTCCGTAGTGGCTCCACCCATCAAGGCTTCTTTTGAAACCACTTCTTCAAAGTCCGAAAACTTGGCTTTCGCAGCGGTCAAGACCGTGGCCTGGCGAATCCCCACGGAAGTCAGCGAAAAGGAACCAGAAAAGTCATCTTCCTTGTCATTCACCGTAATCAACTCCGACAAATCAATCGTCGCTCCCGGCCCTTCCACATAATAGGGAATGGGCACGATCACACAGGCAATCGCCACTAGCGCCGCCAAAAGTAAGAGCAGTCTTTTTACCGAAAATTTATTTTTCAAGAGAATCACGCTTTCTAAGCATCGCTTGGTAGATTGGTTCTGGCAAATACTCCGCCACGTCGCCGCCAAAAAGCACTACTTCTTTTAGCAAACTAGAGCTAATATGGGCGTACTGAGGATTGGCCAATAAAAAGACGGTCTCTAACTCCTGATCCAAATGACGATTCATCGCCATAATGTCTTTTTCGTATTCATAATCTTTCATACTACGAATTCCACGAAGCAAGAAATTCGCCCCCATCTTTTTGGCATAGTCCACCGTCAGTTCACTAGTTTGAGCTTCCACCCGGACATTGGACAAATGAGCCACACTGGCTTTAATCAGTTCTTGGCGCTCACTAGGCGTAAACCAGTTCTTTTTTCCGGTGTTCACAAAGACGCCTAAGATGACTTCATCAAAAATCCGGGCTCCTCTTTCCACCGTATCCAAATGGCCCATGGTAAAGGGGTCAAAGCTCCCCGGAAACAAAGCGATTTTTTTCATTCTGCGTCCTCCTCAAAATCATAAATCGTCACCGACGTAATGCCATAAATCTGGTGTCTGCGCTGGTTCAAGTGCCCAATGCTTTCTGGGAGAACCACTTTTTTATCCATTTCACAGACCACCACGGCATCCGGAGCTAAAAGGTCTAAATCTTGTAGTTCTTGTAATTGCTTTGCCAATTCCTGCTGAGCATAAGGAGGATCCAGTAGTACCAAGTCCACTTTTATGCCGGCTTCCGCCAATTTTTGCAAAGCTACTTGGGCGGTCAATTTCCATAAGACGAAGCGTTCTTCGGCCTTCGTCAAAGCAACATTTTCTTTGATTACTTTCATGGCCGGATAACTGCGGTCCACTAAGTACGCCTGCTCCATTCCCCGGGAGACCGCTTCAATCCCCAGACCGCCACTGCCACTAAAAAGGTCCAAGCAGATACCCCCATCAAAATAAGGACCAATCATATTAAAGATTGACTCTTTCACTTTATCCGTCGTAGGCCGGGTATTGTCCCCAGCCAAACTCTTTAGCCGGCGACCACGAAATTCACCAGAAATCACTCTCATGTCTTTATCCTGCTTTCTTTTTACTCAATTAGTCTCAACAAAAAAGGCGGTTTCGGTTCTTGTGAGAACCCCGCCTTTTCTTACACATTTTCTGCTAAACGAATCCGGGTGGACAGCTCTTCTACTTCAAAGCCTTCATCCACTTCTTGATACGCCGCTTTCGTTCCGATTTTATCGGCAAAATTCATTTCCACATCCGGACGATAGGATGGTTCCACGCTGCGAACAAAATGCAGCTTTTGAATTTTCGCCAGATTTTCTTCGTAGCGCTCTTCGTCTAAATACAAATAGACATATTTCATCTTCCGGGAGACATAGTAAACAAAGCCGTATCGCTTCAAGTTTTTCAACTGTTTCAAGCTATACACCCAAACGACTAATCCTCGTCTCGGGTTGATTTCAAATCCCGCTGTCTGATCAACTTCCATGGCAATTCCCTCCACAACTACTAGCAGACGAGCCGGTTTCAAAAAACGGATTCCCCGCTGCTACTTTTATCTCTTCATCGATGGCACCGGCGATGGCCCCACCGATTTCATCCAATAATCCTTGTAAATTCGTCTCGGCTACCCGAAACTCACTGACACTTGGCGTCAAGTCTAATTCTCGCTTGGCCTGCATGACACTTTTAAGGCTGTCTTGATAGCCAGGAGCATATTTCCCGTAGGCTTGCAGCTCTTCATAACGGCGCTTTTTCTCGCCAAAAGTGCGCTTGGCCGCCACTGCCGCTTCATCTTCAGTTAAAAGCTGTTTTTTCGCCAAATACTGGCGAAAAATTGCCGCCTCTTGAATGGCTCCTAAAACCTGATCGATTTGATCATCGATTGCGAGCATTTTTTCATCGTAAATCACTAGTCACTATCCTCGGTTTCTGCTACATCTTCAAATAAGATTACCATATTCTGTTGGGAGATGCCAATAGCGATTGCTTGTTTCTGCTCTTCCATAAAACGAGCGTGCATATAAGGATCACTGTACCAGGACAAAATCTGAAACGTCAGATCATAACACGGCGTCTCAAAAAAGCCTTGAATATCTGCCACTCCCACGGCTTTGGCCAAATCGGTAAACTCACTTCCTGTCACTATAAAGACCTCATTGCTGGCATCTTCGGTCACTTTTCGAAAACTCTCATAGCGACTCTCGGACAAATGCTTTTGCGGATTCTTCAAAAAGCGTGTCAAAAAGTCCCGACCTTGGCCTTGCAACGTATAGGTGGTTTCATACAAAGGCAGCTCTTCTTGAAGGCGCAAGGCGTTCAACAATTGAAACCCTTGATCGATTTTGGCCTGATTGATCTCCCCCCACTCCGTCGCTTGAGCTTTCATCGCCGGTACTTCACCAGAAATCAAATTATAAGGAGCCAATTTCAACAGCATATCCTTGGTCAAATACATGACACCGTACAGCTCCGAATTGCGATTAAAGAACAAGATGCCGTATACCCCATTATCAAAAACCAACAGTGGACGATAATTCAAATCTTCTTCCATGAGTTCGATTTGGATTTCTGCACCTTCATCGTCAATGGTGAAATTGGGGAACAACATGGTAATCGCTGCTAAGTCTCCCATGCTCATATTTAAGGAAAAAGGCGCTATCTCTTGCCCATCGATACCCGTACTCTTAATAGCGACGACTTTTCCATCTTCACTATTCACTTCTAAAAAACCGGTTTCCTCCGTTTCATAGCGGCTAATGGTGAAACCGTAGCCTGAATCATAACTGATGATCGGTGCGCCATGAGTCTTTTCAAAGTCTTTTAGAGAACTCCCAATCTCCGTAGCGAAGCCTTCTGCTGCCACTGGATCGGCTTGCATATTGGTAATGGTCCCTTCCCCGGTTGCCTGAGACTCATGGGGCCGAATCGTCTGAGCCTGCCTCGGAAAAAACACCGGCTGCAAGTACACCACTAACAGTGCTAAAATTAAAAAAACAAAAAACATCAATCGCCTCTTCAAACCGGGCCCTCCTCTAAACTCTCTATCTATCTATGATACACCAAGGGTTCCCAAAAGAGAACAGCCGCCTCTCGCTAAGAAAGAGTCTTTTAAAAAACTATAAAAAGAGGTTGGCGTCACGCGCCAACCTCTTTTCTTACCATTTTTATTTTTCCACCACTTCAATTAGCAAATCGTCTTGGGCGATGGTTTCCCCGGCTTCCACATAAATGTGTTTGACCTCCCCGTCGTAGCGAGCTTCAATAGCCGTTTCCATCTTCATCGCTTCCGTGACCATCAAGGTATCCCCTTGTTTTACCCGGTCGCCTTTTTTCACGAAGATTTCTAAAACAGAACCTGGCATGGTGGCACCGATTTGTTCTTTATTGGTTGGTTCGGCTTTCCGTTTTGTTTGGATTGCACTCTTAATGGCAGTATCCTTAATCAGAATTTCTCGCCGTTGACCATTCAAGTTAAAGAACAGAGTCCGATTACCCTCGATATCCGGTTCACCGATTTCATCCAAGCGAATAATCAAAATTTTCCCTTTTTCGATTTCCACGTTAATGGTTTCACCTAAGCGCATACCACTGAAGAAGGTCGGTGTATCAAGCATAGTCACATCTGCAAACATATTGTAAGCCGTTTGGTAATCTAAGAAGACTTGGGGATACATCAAGTAGCTTAAGACTTCCTTTTGTTTTGGTTCATACCCGATTTTTTCGGCTAATTCAGCTTTCACCTCAGCGAAGTCCACCGGCGCCGCCAATGCTCCCGGGCGTTCGGTAAAGGCAGGACGGCCTTTTAAGATGATTTGTTGCAACTTCTTAGGGAAGCCCCCCACTGGTTGGCCTAATTCCCCTTGGAAGAAGGTCACTACAGACTCAGGGAAATTGTACTCCAAGCCATTTTCGTAAACATCTTCTTCGGTCAAGTTGTTCTGAACCATGAACAAGGCCATGTCTCCCACGACTTTGGAAGATGGGGTAACTTTCACGATATCCCCAAACATCATATTTACCGTATGATACATGGTTTTGACTTCTTCCCATTGATCCCCTAGGCCCACAGCTTTCGCTTGAACTTGAAGATTGGAGTATTGTCCTCCTGGCATCTCATGGGTGTAGACCTCCGCATGGGGACTGTTTAAACCATTTTCAAAAGGCTTGTAGTACATGCGCACATCTTCCCAGTAGTGGTTAATCTGCTGGGCATTGTTAATATTGATCTTTGGCTGACGCTTGTCGTCCGCCAAAGCATAGTAGAGACTTGCCATTCCCGGCTGACTAGTCGAAGCGCTCATAGCTCCCGTAGCCACGTCTACGATATCCACCCCTGCTTGAGTCGCCGCAGAATAAGTGATAATGCCATTCCCAGAAGTATCATGGGTATGCAAGTGAATCGGTAAGTCTACAGTCGCTTTTAACTCGCTGATTAAGCGATACGCTGCGCGAGGTTTTAACAAGCCGGCCATATCTTTAATGGCGATAATATGGGCCCCCAGGTTTTCTAATTCCTTGGCCATGTCTTTGTAGTATTGAACGGTGTATTTGTCTCGAGTTGGATCATTGATATCCCCGGTGTAGCAAATCGCCGCTTCCGCAATCTTCCCAGTGTCCCGCACTGCTTGAATCGAGCGTTCCATTTGCGGTACCCAGTTCAAACTATCAAAAATTCGGAAGACATCGATCCCTTGCGCCGCAGACTCTTTGATAAATTCCACCAAAACATTGTCGGGATAATTGGAGTAACCCACTGCATTGGATCCTCTAAAGAGCATTTGCAACAAGGTGTTTGGCATTAATTTACGAATCATGCGTAGCCGTTGCCATGGATCTTCATTTAAGAAACGATAAGCGACATCAAAAGTCGCTCCCCCCCACATTTCACTGGAGAACAATTGGGGCAAAGCTTTTTCCGTTAAGTCAGCAATCTTGCTAAAGTCCTTGGTTCGCACTCGGGTAGCCAAGAGACTTTGATGGGCATCCCGGAAAGTCGTATCCGTTAAAAGTAGTTCTTTTTGGTCTTTGATCCAAGAAACCACTGCATCAGCGCCTTCTTCATCCAAGACATTTTTAGCAGAACGATGATCTAAGGTAATCAGCTTTTTAGGCACTCGAGGTTCTTCAAAGTAACGCTTCTTGTTCTTTTCAATCCCCGGGAAGCCATTAACGGTGATTTCGCCGATGTACTTCATGGTTTTATTGCCCCGGTCGCGCAAACGAGGGAATTCAAATAATCCCGGAGTATTGTCGATAAAGGTCGTCTTCGCATCCCCGGTTTGGAAATTCGGGTGATTGATCACATTTTGCATAAAAGGAATATTGGTTTTAACGCCTCGAATCCGAAACTCCCGCAAGCAGCGTTGCATCTTTTGAATCGCTTGACCAAAAGTCGCCCCAAAGGTACAAACCTTCACCAATAGTGAATCGTAGTAAGGAGTTACCACGGCTCCTGCATACGCGTTCCCTACGTCTAGGCGGACACCAAAGCCCCCTGGAGAACGATAAGTATCGATTTTCCCGGTATCCGGCATGAAATTGTTCAAAGGATCTTCAGTGGTAATCCGGCACTGGACAGCCGCCCCTTTAAATTGGATATCCTTTTGCGCGGGAATCCCAATATCTTGGTGCAAGTCTTTGCCTTGGGCGATTAAAATCTGAGAAGTCACAATATCCACGTCGGTAATCATTTCCGTAATGGTATGTTCCACTTGAACTCGGGGATTGACCTCGATAAAGTAGAATTTGTCTCCTTCTACCAAAAATTCCACCGTACCGGCATTCACATAACCTACATGTTTCATTAATTGCACGGCGGCATCACAAATGGTCTGCCGTTGTTCACTGGTCAGTGAAACACAAGGTGCTACTTCCACGACTTTTTGATGGCGCCGTTGTACCGAGCAGTCCCGTTCAAATAAGTGGACCACATTTCCGTGACTGTCCCCTAAGATTTGGACTTCGATATGCTTCGGATTGCCAATGTATTTTTCCACATAGACTTCATCAGAACCAAAGGCAGCCTTGGCTTCACTTTTGGCTCGTTCATATCCGTCTCTAGCTTCTTTTTCATCTCGGGCAACTCGCATTCCGCGACCGCCACCACCTAAAGCGGCTTTAATCATAATCGGGTAATCATGATCATTGGCGAATTCCAGAACTTCTTCAATAGAAGCCACAGGACCGTCTGTACCTGGAATCGACTGGATACCTGCGTCGATGGCTGCTTGTTTTGCCTTGATTTTGTCCCCAAAAATATCCAAGTGGTGAATGGAAGGCCCGATAAAGATGATGCCTTCTTCCTGACAACGCTTCGCAAAATCCAAGTTTTCCGATAAGAAACCATAGCCCGGATGGATGGCTTCCGCCCCGGAGTCTTTCGCAATACGGATGATGTCGTCAATGTCCAAGTAAGCATCAATCGGTTTTTTCCCTTTGCCCACTAAGTAGGCTTCATCGGCCTTAAAGCGGTGCACCGAATACTCATCCTCAGCCGCATAAATCCCCACTGTTTTAATTTTCAACTCGCTACAGGCCCGAAAGACCCGAATTGCAATTTCGCCCCGATTGGCCACAAGAACTTTTTTCATTTAACCACTCCTTTAAGTTTACCGCCTAAGCCCAACCTCGACCTCGGCTTGATGAATTTCACAACGCTTGTTTCTCACAGGTTTTGGAAAATTTTGACAGTTTTGCTTACAGAAAAAACCCGTCATCCTGTTGGGGAATATTGGGTTTTGCCTGTTCTAAAGCTATTTACGATAGGCGATTACTCGCTTATCACTGCGTATTTCTTGCGTTTTTCCTCTGCGCTGATATTTAATACAAAGCCGATACAAATCGACAGCATTAACAAACTGGAACCACCTTGACTCAAGAACGGGAATGTTACCCCGGTCAATGGGATGATGCCTAAGACCCCGCCCAAGTTGACGAAGATCTGCACCAAGAACAACGCACCGATGCCGATACACATCAATGAATTAAAAGGATCCGTGGAGCGAATGCCCACTAAAAAGATCCGTGCTACCATGTAAAAGATGATAATCAAGACCAAAATGGCCACGAGATAGCCTAATTCTTCCACCACAATGGCGAAAATGTAGTCCGTATGGGGAAATTCCAAAAAGCCTTTCTTTTGGATACTATTTCCTAACCCGCGACCGAAAAGTCCACCATTGAAAAAGGCGTAATACCCATTTACCAACTGATGCCCTTTATCGTAGACATATTCAAAAGGATCTTGATAGACGATGAAACGTTCTAATACGTGACTAAAAGGCAAGCTATCAAGCTTATCCCCTAGTTTTTCTCCGAGAAGTCCCAATGCTTTAATGACCCCTACGGAAAAGAGCGTGCCGATAACACCGGTGAAAATCGTATAGAGATAATTCACCCCACTGGCTAAGAGCATGATGATCAAAATCAAAATAATGATTGCGGCATTTCCCAAGTCCGGCATGGCTACAATAACCAAAGCTGCGGCAAAAATTGCAATTGCCGGCCGGCCCACTTGGGACCAGTACTTGCCTCGGACATTAATCAACGCTTGGCGACCGTAAAACTTCACGGAAAGATACCAAATGGTGACGATTTTGAAGAACTCTGCCGGCTGAATCGTCCCTACTCCGGGAATGCGAATCCAACCATAGGCCCCATTCGCCGTGTAATTATTGAAGAAACGGGTATAGATTAAAATGGCCAACATGATAAAGTAAATCACGTTTATCAATTTATCGTTTTTTAGGAACTGGGTTTTGAGCTTGTAAATCACCCCGATGATCACCAAACTAATGACAAAGAAAATCGTTTGGTTACGCACCAAGCCCATGGGACTCTTCCCATCTACCAACTGTAAATAAGAAGTGGAACTGTAGACCATCACTAAACCAAAAATACATAAGACCAAATAAGGAATCAAAATGCTATAGTCCAGTAAATGGCGTTTTTTTAATTTTGGCACAAGGATTAAACCTCCTTGTTGCTGTCAGTTTTCTGATTCTCGTAGACTTCACTGTATAAACGATTCAATTCCCGCTCTAAATCCGCGAGCAACTGATGCCCGGTATCTCCTGGGACGAGTCCCAAACGTACTGCATACGCCACCTGCCGGGAGAAACCATACATTTGTGTATCAACCACTTCCTCAAAGGCCTTGCATTGAGAAATACACTGACTATTCTTTTGATTTTCGATCAGTTTTTTGATGCGATCACCATCTTGAACCAACACTTCTAAAGCGAATTCCGGTGAAAATTCCATTCGATAGCCTTCCTTTCGGACTATTTCAAACTCGTTTGTCACAAGTATTGAGAGTTAGCATTCTTAGTTTCCCCATTATAGCATAATTCAATTTCAATTTGGATAGGAAGTCAAGAACCTTTCCCAATATTTTCAAAAAGACCATGAAATTTCCCACACTTCTTTCCAATTTTCTTCAGGGTCGCTCTTCCGTGAAACATCTACCAAATATGAAACATATCATCGAGAATTAAACTCTTTCATATCTTTTGCGTATTTTCTAAATCCCATTCTATTAGGCCTTTTTACGTTTCAGCAGAAAAGTTTTCCACACTTGAAAAATATTCAGACTGTGAATCAAGCAGCATACAAACAAAAAACCTACCGCCAAATCTGACGGTAGTTTTTTTCAAACGCTTATTGCTTATTCAGCAGCGGCAATTTTTTTCTTTTTAGAAGCTTTTTCCCGTTCATTTTTGTTCAGGATTTGTTTCCGTAAACGAATGCTTTCAGGGGTTACTTCACAGTATTCATCATCGTTCAAGAATTCCAAAGATTCTTCTAAAGTCAAAATCCGTGGACGTTTAATGACAGAAGTTTGGTCTTTATTGGCAGACCGCACGTTGGTCATTTGTTTTGCTTTGGTGATGTTTACAGTCAAGTCTTTTTCCCGAGAGTTTTCCCCTACGATCATGCCTTCGTAAACTTCGGTACCTGGTTCGACAAAGACCGTGCCCCGTTCTTCTACAGACATGATGGAGTAAGTAGTGGCTTTTCCTTGGTCGATGGAAACCAACGCACCTTGGTGACGGCCACCGATTTGACCAGGAATCATTGGCAAGTAAGCATCAAAGGTATGAGCCATAATCCCGTAGCCACGAGTCATGGACAAGAAATCAGTACTAAAACCAATCAAGCCCCGAGCTGGTACCAAGAAAATAATCCGCACTTGACCGTTGCCGGTATGGATCATATCTTGCATTTCACCTTTACGTGTTCCCAAAGCTTCGATTACTGAACCCATGTATTCTTCTGGTGTATCGATTTGCACCCGTTCGAATGGTTCGCAACGGACGCCGTCGATTTCCCGTTCGATTACTTCTGGACGAGACACTTGCAATTCAAAGCCTTCCCGACGCATGTTTTCAATCAGGATGGACAAGTGCAATTCCCCACGACCGGAAACGATCCAAGCATCTGGGGCGATGGAATCAACGCGCAAGGATACATCGGTTTGCAATTGAGAAAGCAAACGTTCTTCGATTTTTCGAGCCGTTACGAATTTCCCTTCCCGACCAGCAAATGGTGAGTTGTTCACTAAGAATGTCATTTGCAAAGTTGGTTCGTCAATATGCAAAATTGGCAACGCATCTTGATGATCGATTGGGGTTACGGTTTCGCCGACGAAGATGTCTTCCATCCCGGATACAGCAATCAAGTCCCCAGCTTTTGCTTCTTGGATTTCCAAACGTTTCAAACCGAAGAAACCGAACAATTTCGTTACCCGGAATTTCTTCACAGAACCGTCTAATTTCATCAAAGCAACTTGGTCACCAACGGCAATCTTGCCCCGGAAAACCCGGCCAATCCCGATTCGGCCAACGTATTCGTTATAGTCCAACAAAGAGACTTGGAATTGCAAAGGTTCGTCACTATTGTCCACTGGCGCTGGAATGTGTTCGATAATAGTATCGAAAATCGGTGCCATAGTGTGTTCTTGTTCTGCCGGATCATCAGATAGACTGGAAGTCCCGTTCAATGCAGAAGCATAGATTACAGGGAAGTCCAATTGATCGTCGTCGGCCCCTAATTCAATAAAGAGTTCCAAGACTTCATCTACCACGTGTTCAGGCCGTGCAGATGGTTTGTCGATTTTGTTTACTACCACGATTGGGGTCAAATGTTGTTCCAAAGCTTTTTTCAAAACGAAACGGGTTTGCGGCATGGTGCCTTCGTAAGCATCCACGACCAACAGCACGCCGTCTACCATTTTCATGATCCGTTCGACTTCGCCACCGAAGTCCGCGTGTCCTGGGGTGTCCATGATGTTGATTTTTTTATCTTTGTATTCTACCGCAGTATTCTTTGCTAAAATCGTAATGCCGCGTTCTTTTTCCAATGCATTGGAGTCCATTGCCCGTTCAGCCAATTGAGTATGGCTATCTAGGGTATCGGATTGTTTCAATAATTCATCTACCAAGGTTGTTTTCCCATGGTCGACGTGGGCGATAATGGCCACGTTGCGGATATCTTCACGTAATTTCACAGCAGTCTGCTCCTTTTCCTTAAAAAACCAGCCTATAAGGCCGGTTCTTCGTTACACGATTGTTTCACTCGACGGCTTATTATATCAGAAAGTCTTTCTGAAATATAGTGAAAATGTTTCATTTTCACAAAAACAGCCGATTCTTAAGAACTTTTTGAAAATACCTAGGTTTTATTCTAGAGAATGCCGATTAAGAGTTGGCGATTTCTAAACATTCATCATAAGCTTTTTGAGTGCCCGCCAAAAATATTTCCCGTTCTTCCAAGCCAAGGGCCCGACCGTCAATGGTAGACATGGTCAAGCCTAGCGCTTCAATCAGCACCCCACCTGGTGCGTAGTCCCAAGGAGCCAAACGAGAAATATAGGCTACTCGCCGGCCCAAGGATAAATCGATTAATTCATAACCAGCACAACCGGTCATCCGCACACCCATGGCGATTTTGCCGATTTCTTGAGTATGCCAGTCATTTCTTTGGAACATGACTTGGTTCATCCCTACTAAGCCTTCACTCAAGCTCTTGTTCACGGGAGGTGTGACCGGTTTGCCATTGCAAAAGACACCGGTTTCCTTGCCTCCATAGAGAAACTCATCTTTCATAACATTGTAAACGAAGCCCAATTGGCTCACACCGTCTTCATACAAGGCCAACATGATGCAGAAGTTTTCTTGCTCCAAGACGAAATTCATCGTGCCGTCGATTGGATCGATGATAAACACGCGACCAGATACGTCTTGCAAGTGGTCTTGGCCATTTTCTTCTCCTAGAATTTTCGCGCTAGGATCAAAAGCCATGATTTTTTCAATCAAAAAATCTTGGGTAGCTTTGTCCATGTCTGTTACGAGATCCGTGCGTCCGGATTTCGTGTCGATTTCCAATTGATCGTCAAAACTCGCCTTGATTTTCTCTCCTGCTTCGTAAACCCAGCCCTTGACTTCCTCGATAATTGCCAACTGATTCATTTTTTCCGTCCTTTCTTGGTTTCTCCACCCATTTTAAAACGTCCTGTTCCTTGTTCTTTTACCGCTTTTACGGTGTGATACAAGGAATAACCGGAACTTTTTTCAAATTCTCGACCGAGCCGGCGTTCTTCGCCAATCGCCGGGACGACTTCTTTAAATTTTTGGTAGGCCTGTAAGAAATCCGCTACTTGGACTCCTTCTTCATTGGCCGCTTCCAGTACTTCCCACATCTTCATGACCACCACCATCTCGCTGGTGCTCCAATCCAAATCTAAGGGATATTGATACTCTTGCATTTTCCTCACCTCAAACATTCTTCCTCAGTGTAACACAGGAAGGAAAAGACGCAAACTCTCTGAGCAAACAATGCCAGCTAATCATCACAAAAAAAAGAGACAACCAAACTGGCTGTCTCTTGTAAAGTATAAAATTATTCCGCCACGGCGGCTTCGATACTGGCCCAAGCTTTTTCCTTACCTTCTTTGGTCACGGAAGAAAAGATGATAAAGGTATCGCTAGGATCGAAGTCCAGCTCCCGTTTGATCACCGCTTCATGCTTGTTCCACTTACCTCGGGGGATTTTATCCGCCTTAGTCGCCACCAAAATCACCGGCAATCCGTAATACTTCAAAAACTGATACATCTGAATATCGTCTTTTGTCGGGGGATGACGCAAGTCTACCAAAGAGACCACGGCTTTCAACTGCTCTCTTTGGGTCAAGTAGGTTTCGATCATCTTCCCCCACTTTGCCCGTTCCGTCTTGGAAACTTTTGCATAGCCGTAGCCCGGCACATCCACAAAGTAAAGACTATTTTCAATCAAGTAAAAGTTCAGCGTTTGGGTTTTTCCCGGTTTGGAAGAAATCCGTGCCAATTTCCGGCGATCAATCAACGTATTGATAAAAGAGGACTTCCCCACATTGGAGCGTCCCGCCAAAGCGATTTCTGGTAATTGGCTTTCTGGGTATTGCGCAGGAGAGACCGCACTAATGACGATTTCTGCATTGTGAACTTTCATCGGCTCACTCCTTTCAATGATTGTTGTCATAAAAAACAGGATACAAATCAGCGGACTTGTATCCTGTCGCTTGCTCAATTAGCCGGCTTTCTTTTCAGAATTGCCGTAAACGATTTTAGGTTTCGCCCCATCGGTCACCGCTTCTTTGGTCACGATGACTTTTTCGATGGTTTCATCAGAAGGTACATCAAACATGATATCCAACATGATGTCTTCAATGATGGAACGCAAGCCCCGTGCTCCGGTATTGCGAGCAATAGCCAAGTCGGCAATCGCCTTCAAAGCTGCTGGTTCGAATTCCAATTCCGTATCATCTAAGGACAAGAGTTTGGTATATTGTTTCACCAAAGCATTCTTTGGTTCTGTCAAAATCCGAACTAAGTCTTCATTGGTCAATTTATCCAAAGCTGCCATAATTGGCAAGCGGCCGATAAATTCCGGAATCAAACCGAATTTCAACAAGTCTTCTGGGATAATATGTTGCATCACACTTTCCCCTTCTGCAAATTTCTTGTTGTCGGTACCAAAACCAATCGTCTTTTCTCCCATGCGGTTCTTCACGATGGTTTCGATGCCATCAAAGGCGCCGCCGACGATAAAGAGGATGTTGGTAGTATCGATTTGGATCATTTCTTGGTGCGGATGCTTCCGTCCCCCTTGAGGTGGCACACTCGCTTCCGTTCCTTCCAAAATCTTCAACAGAGCTTGTTGGACCCCTTCCCCGGAAACATCCCGGGTAATGGAGACATTTTCACTCTTACGGGCAATTTTATCGATTTCATCGATGTAAATAATCCCTTTTTCCGCCCGTTCCACATTGTAGTCCGCAGCTTGCAAGAGTTTCAAGAGGATATTTTCCACGTCTTCCCCTACATAGCCGGCTTCCGTCAAGCTTGTAGCATCCGCAATGGCGAATGGCACGTTCAATGACCGAGCCAACGTTTGGGCTAAGAAGGTTTTACCGGAACCAGTTGGCCCGATTAGGCAAATATTACTCTTTTGCAATTCCACGTCGTCTTCCGTGGTTTCAGCATTGACACGTTTGTAATGGTTGTACACGGCTACGGCCAATGCTTTTTTCGCCCGACCTTGACCAATTACATACTCGTTTAAGATTTCTAAGATTTCTTGTGGTCTTGGGACATCCAAGAACTCACGGGCAGCGTCTTCGTAAATCTGTTCGTCGATGATTTCTTTGCACAAATCGATACACTCGTTACAGATATATACGCCAGGACCTGCT
Source organism: Enterococcus asini ATCC 700915 (assembly GCF_000407365.1). GTDB lineage: Bacteria > Bacillota > Bacilli > Lactobacillales > Enterococcaceae > Enterococcus_C > Enterococcus_C asini. The sequence goes on along the minus strand of NZ_ASVU01000002.1, from coordinate 254,228 downwards.
ACGATCTTACGGACTTCTTCTTGGGTTTTGCCACAGAAGGAACAACGGACAGCGTCGTTTCCGTTTGCATTATCATACATGGTCTTCACTCCTTGAAATGAACTACACAGTCGTGCTAGTTCGCTAGTAATTCTTCCATGCTCTGTGACGAGTGGACAGAATCTGACCTGAATAGTCTAAGCTATCATATCACAGTTCGAAAAAAAGCAAAAGGACTTTCCTTACGTGACAAGGGTTCCTTAATTTCTACAAACAAAAAAAGACCCCTCACAAGGAGAGGCCTTTTGTACAAGTCTTATTTTTCGACTGCAGTGCCAGTGATCAATTCTACCGCTTTTTTCATTGCGATATCGTGTTTCAACATGTCTTCAGTCAAGACGCGTTTGATTTGTTCTACTGGCATATTGTAAGCTTCAGACAATTCTTTGATTTCATTAGCGATTTCTTCTTCAGAAGCATCGATTTTTTCAGCAGCAGCGATGGCTTCGATAACCAAGTTGGTTTTCACTCGTTCGCCAGCTTCGCCTTCAAATTGAGTGTGCAAGTCTTCTTCTGTAGAACCAGTCAATTGGTAGTACATTTCAGGAGAGATTCCTTGACGTTGCATATTGTTCAAGAATTCGTCCATTGAACGGTGAACTTCATCGTGAACCATTACGTGTGGCAATTCAACGATTTCCGCATTGGCTACGGCTTTCTTGATTGCTTCTTCGTCTTTAGCGTCTTCCGCAGCTTTTTCTTTGGTTTCTTCTAATTCTTTGCGGTATTTTGCTTTTAATTCGTCTAATGTTTCAACGGTATCGTCAACGTCTTTCGCAAATTCATCGTCCAATTCAGGCAATTCTTTTGCTTTAACTTCGTGTACGACTACTTTGAAGACTGCTTCTTTACCAGCCAAGTCTTCTGCTTGATAGTCTTCAGGGAACGTTACGGTTACGTCAACATTGCTGTCTGCTTTTTGACCAACTAATTGATCTTCGAAGCCAGGAATGAATGAACCGGAACCTAATTCTAATGAATAGTTTTCGCCTTTGCCGCCTTCAAATGCAACGCCATCCACGAATCCTTCAAAGTCGATAACGACAGTGTCGCCATTTTCAGCGGCTGCGTCTTCTTTGATAACCAATTCAGCTTGTGATTGTTGTTCCCGTTCCAAACGTGCATCCACGTCAGCGTCGGTTACTTCACGGTCTTGTTTTGAAACTTCTAGGTCTTTGTATTGACCTAATTTAACTTCAGGTTTTACGGTTACTTCCGCTTTGATAACCCAATCTTCGCCAGCTTCCATGCTTTCAACATCGATTTGAGGTTGGGAAACAGGTTCAATCCCTGCTTCTTTGACAGCCGCTTCATAAGCTTCTGGTAAAACAGCGTTCAAAGCATCTTCGTAAAGAGCTGCTTCGCCGTACATTTTATTGAAGACTTGACGACTTACTTTTCCTTTACGGAAGCCAGGTACGTTCAAGTTTCCTTTTACTTTATTGAAGGCTTGTGTCAAACCTTTTTGGACTTCTACTTGTGGAATTGAAAAAGTCAACACACCATCGTTGGTGCCTGTTTTTTCCCATTTTGCAGTCATGTTTTTCCCTCCGAGTGAATAAAAAATTTTCATATGAATGTGCTTAATACATACTTTTAAATAGTACACTAAGGCCTGGAAATTGTAAACATTTTAGATGAGATACCTGGCTTTTTTTGCGCTTTTTTCATTCTTAGAGCTGGATTTGCAGTAAGTTACGCAAGTCTTGTTTCGCCAGCTGAATCTCGGCAAAAGAGGTTAAAGATTCCGCCGGGATGCTTCCTAAGGCTACTTGATACTCTTTCCAATAACTTTCCGCCCATTCCAAAGGGGCTTTTATCTGTGGAGCAAAAGGATACGCTAAAGCAAAATGAGCCTCCACTTCTCCTTTAATACTGTCTAAAAGGATCGGATCTTCTTGCCCATGCTCTTTTTCCAAGTATTGCAACATCTGACGCAACGTCGGCAATTCCAAAGGTAGGCGCAAGTCTTTAAAGCAACAAGTCTGCGCCACTCCTTTTACATCCTGGATAACCAACTCTTCTTGATAGCCTAGCTTCACAAGTTCTTCCACTAAGCGCGGGCGCAAATAGGGATTACGCGCTTTCGCCAAAACCTCTTTGGCGATGCTGACAAAAGAAGCATAGGGCAAGCGAGCCAAGACTTCCTCCCACTTTCCTTGGGGCACAGGAAACAAGCTGCGATTGACCTGCAACAAGTATTCGCGTTTTTCCTGAACGGACTCCAGGTCATAAAAAGCAAAAACCTGTTCCAGTTGTTTCAACTCCTGTTTGGCCTGAGCAAAATCAAAATCCGCCAGTGCCGGTCGTCTAGTCGCCAAGCACAAGTACTTTCGCGCCATTAAGAAGTCTTGATGTAACAAATACAAATGAAAGAGTTGGTCAAAACCTGCTGGATCTTGGTCGTACTCCTCTTGAAATCCTTCTGCAAATTGCAATGCTCGATAAAATGCCCCTTGCTTTTCAAGACAGGAAACGATTTGGCGGTTTAATTGGTAATCCGGCACAGCCTGATAGGCCCGCTCAAAATGACTTTGTGCTTTGCCATAATCCCCTTTTTCCCATGCTGTTTTTCCAAGTTTTTCTTCTCGTTCCCGATCACTGGGAAATAAAATGGTTTGGCCCATGGCGCTCACCCCTTTTACAGATTTGAAAACTTATACCAACTCTTGATTGAAGGCTTTGATCAGATTAATCGTTACCACACTAGTCTCGCAAAAATAATCCCCCAAGTGTTGCTTGTTTTTACTAAATGCGGCAGGTAAATAGCCCACAATCCACGGAAAGCCCATTAGAATAAAGCGGCAAACCGTTTCCCGCATAAGAATCGTCGTCCAAGTCAGCTCTTTTTCACTTAAGGAAACAACTCGCAACCCAAAGACCATTTTCCCTAGGGTTTGCCCATGATTAAAGCGGGTCAAACCAGTAAAATACGCTAAGTAAATGGCGATGCTAAACAAATTGTACAACCCAAAGTAATCCCCCGTGTCCACTAGCCCGGCCAAACGATAGACCAACCCCAGCGTACTGGTGCGAATGGCAGCAATACAGATCAAATCAAACAAAAAAGCAAAACTCCGCATCCAGAATCCCGCATAAAAGTAACGAGGAAAGCCTGGTTCAGTTTCTTTCGGTTCTTCATAAGGGCGCCACTTTTTCCGTAGTTTCCGTTGTTCTTCATCCGTGGCTTTTTTTCGCCCTAAGACCTTTCTTTCATTTAAAAAAGTTTTGGGTTTTGTTGTAGGTTCTATCGTTTGAGATTGTTGTTCTTCATCTGGGTTCCACTGCTCTGTCATCTTATTCCCCTCCATAATAGTAGAGTGGTTTTGGTGACTCTGGAGTCCCTAAAGATTCCACTAAATTGACTAAGCGGCTGCTTTCAGAGAGTTTTAAGCCTTGCGCTTCCGCCAGTTTTACCCCGAGCCAAGACGAAGCAAAGCCCGTAGAACTCACTTGGTAACTCACCACTTGTGCTTGGGATAAATCTTGTTCTGTCTTTAAAGCCGCCAGAGCGTCTTCCGGGAAGCCAATTTCATCTACCAAGCCGTTTTCTTTGGCTTGGGCACCGTCATAAATCCGGCCATCCGCCAATTTCCGCACAGTTTCTTCTGGCATTTGCCGTCCTTTGGCTACCACTTTGACGAAGCGACCAAAGGCACTGTCCACATAGGCTTGCAAGACTTCTTTGTCGGCTTCTGTGGGTTCGCGGGTGCTAGAGCCAATGTCTTTTAAGGCACCGCTTTTCACCGTTGTGTCTTCAATCCCGAGCTTTTCAAACAGCCCTGCATAATTCGTCCCCGACATGATCACACCGATTGAGCCAGTTACCGTTTCTTCACTGGCGAAAATCTTATCCGCAGCGGCCGAGATATAGTAGCCACCACTTGCGGCCATTTGCTTCATACTTACATAAACAGGAATCCCGGCTTCTTTGATTGCCGCCATCTTTTTGGCAATCTCTGCACTTTCATAGACCCCGCCCCCAGGAGAATTCACTTCTAAAAGAATCCCCTTAATCTCTGGATCACTAACCGCCGCCTCTAATTCTTCTAGAAAAAGTTGGTGATCATATGTGTCACTGGAAAACAGACTACTGGAACCACTATCGGCAATCGTTCCTTCCACGGAGAGTTTTAAGATTTGCTGATTGCTATTCCCCTCTTCTACCACCGTCTTTTCCAAGTCATTGCTTCCATATAATAATTCATTGATCCCCGTTAGTTGCTCTTCTTGGGCTTGATTGTTGACTCGCTGTGTAATACCAGAAAATAGCAACAACCCCACTGCGATTGCTAAAGCCACCCATCTTCTTTGATTCATCTTGTCCTCCCTCTGTCACTTTTCAGCCACGACTTTTCTATTAGTATAGATTTTCAATCACGATCACGGTTTCTTCTGCCTCGTCTGCTTCAAACTTCTCCGCTTTTTCTGCTAAGGCATAACCAGGATAACGTTCATTGGTTAAAGGATCCGGTACCGAAAAGGTTTTAGCAGTAGCTACTTTGACTGAGCCGGGCAAAATTTCTTGCAAACTATCCCAACCGGTATCCAAAAACACTTTCGTCTCCGGAGTAATCCGGGTATCACTCGCTAAAGCCGCCACGATGGACTGTAATTCTTTAAAACTCATTGCTTGTACTTGGTTATTCATCTGTTTCCTCCAAAATAAATGACATTAAAAAACAGCTCTCTTAGAAATGATACCCTATTTAAATCCAGAAACAAAATACTTTTCAGCATTTTTCCTAAGAGGGTTCCCGCTAGAGTGTTTCTTTTCCCTCTAAAAAATTGGTCTACACGAAAAAAAGTTTTCTTTTCATCGCGATCTCGCTAAAAAATATTGTAAGCATTTTCATTACGAAATCACGAGGCTTTCCCAATCATAAAAAGGAAACACAACACGCTTCACTTGCTTAAATACTACTATACCAATTTCATTTAAATAGATTATCCATTGACACGAATACTCACAAAAGATACAATATCCATGTGTTTTTCAAAAATAAATTTCGGGAGGATAGATAGACCATTACGGATAGCGCCAGGCCTGTAAGACAGGTGACGAGGAGAGAGCTTATCGAAAGATTCGGCGGGTGGCTCTGGGGACTGCACTCCTTAGCTCAAGGCAAAACACGCTTGTGAAGGCGTGAGACAAAGACTTGGGCCGCAGGAAAAACACAGTAAAAATCGAAATCAAGAAAGTAGGATTATTTACATGTGTGGAATTGTAGGAATCGTAGGAAAACAACAGGCAGAAAACGTCTTATTGCAAGGATTGGAACGCTTGGAATACCGGGGATATGACTCCGCGGGGATCTTTGTAGCCGATCGCACTTCTAGTCACCTTGTCAAAGCCCAAGGTCGGATTCAAAACTTGGCAGACAAATTAACACCGGAAGTAACAGGAACGATTGGTATTGGTCATACGCGTTGGGCTACCCATGGCAAACCAAGCGAAGTCAATGCCCATCCCCACACTTCAGCCAGTGGACGCCTTGTCTTAGTCCACAACGGTGTCATCGAAAACTTTGACGACTTACACCAAACCTATTTAGCCAATGATGTCTTAAAAGGACAAACCGATACAGAAATCGTGGTTCACTTGATTGAAACACTGATGATTCAAGAACAGCTGTCCACAAAAGAGGCTTTCAAAAAAGCTCTTAGTCTGATTCAAGGCTCCTATGCTTTTGCCTTAGTGGACGTAAAAGACCCCACCGTGATTTATGTGGCAAAAAACAAAAGTCCCCTATTAATCGGTATCGGTGACGGCTTCAATGTCGTTTGTAGTGATGCCATGGCCATGATTGACCAAACCCATGAATTTTTGGAAATTGCCGATGGGGAAATGGTGATTGTCACCAATGACTCCGTTACAATTTATGACGCGGCAGGTCGCGGTATACAGCGAGAATCCTATCAAGCTCAGCTGGATTTAAGCGACATCGAAAAAGGTACCTACCCTTATTACATGTTAAAAGAAATCGACGAGCAACCAGCTGTAATGCGTCGCCTAGTCCAAGAATACCGGCAAGCAGACGGCGAGATTCACATTGACTCAGCACTGGTAAGTGAACTAGCCGCCAGTGACCGAGTATACATCGTGGCATGTGGCACCAGTAGTCATGCGGGATGGGCGGCCAAACGCTTTTTTGAAGAGCTGACGCAAATTCCAGTGGAAATCCACCTGTCCAGTGAATTTGGTTACAATTTACCTCTAATTTCTAAAAAACCTTTCTTTATCTATTTAAGTCAAAGTGGTGAAACGGCAGATAGTCGCCAAGTCTTGGTGAAAACCAATGAATTGGACTATCCGGCGTTGACCATTACCAACGTAGCCGGTTCTACCCTTTCCAGAGAAGCCGACCATACCCTTTTGCTTTACGCGGGACCGGAAATCGCAGTAGCTTCCACCAAAGCCTACACTGCGCAAATCGCAGTGATGGCACTGCTTGCAACGGCTGTGGGACGCACCAAAGGGCTAGCTAAAGCTACGAACTTCCCCGTCTTCCAAGAACTAGGCATCGTCGCTTCTGCCATGGAAAGCATCATTTCCGAAAAGAGTCATTTTAGCGATTTAACGGCAGAGTATTTGACCGCCACTCGCAATGCCTTTTACATCGGCCGGGGCAATGACTACTACGTCTCCATGGAAGCCGCTTTGAAACTAAAAGAAATCTCCTATATCCAAGCAGAAGGCTTTGCCGCTGGGGAATTAAAACACGGAACCATCGCTTTGATTGAAGAAGGCACACCGGTGATTGGGATTATCACCGATGAAGTCACCGGCTCCCATACCCGGGGCAATCTAAAAGAAGTGGAAAGCCGAGGCGCCAAGACCTTGGTGATTGCCAGTGAAGCTTTAGCCAAAGTCGGGGATCAAATCTTGCTCCCTCAAGTCCATCCGTATTTGACTAGCCTACTAGCAGTCTTGCCGACTCAATTACTAGCCTACTACGCTACCTTGCAACGGGGCTACGACGTGGACAAGCCACGAAACTTGGCCAAATCAGTTACCGTAGAATAGAAAAAAAGCTGCTCTTGCTAATTAGCGAGGGCAACTTTTTTTGTCTTTCACAATCATTCTTTCAAAATTTGTCACGTCCACCACTAAATCACTGTATGCTTTAGGTTGAGCCGTTTCTTCATAAAGTTGTTGCACCGGGATAAAAAATTGCCGATATTGCTCAAGGATCCTAGCCCCATACAAGGGCACATCCCGAAGTTTCCCCCGTTCGAGAATTTCTTTTGGAGAAATATCCAGATACACTTTGTAATCAAAGAGCTCCACTAGCGCTTTTTGATAGAGCAAGACCCCTTCTATGATGACAATGCTATCTGGGGTAATGGCAAACTCCACGCTTTTACTGTATTCATCTGTGCCCATATCTAAGACTTGCCAAGTTTCCTCGAATCCCCCAGCCTTAATCTTTTGCACCAAATCAGTAATCCGAGGCAGATCCAAGGCGTGAGCTAAGTAATAAGCAGGACTTGCCTCTTTTTGGCGCAGGCTACGGGGTTGATGAAAATCATCAATGTGGACTACAGTCACAGGCGTATTTTGCTTTTGCAAATACTCAGCCAGTCTTCTTGCGAGAGTTGTTTTCCCTGAAGTAATGGCTCCATTGATGCCGATAATGGTAGGCCGAGGCAGAGACTGCACTGCTTCGGCGATTTTTTGATACAACCACTCTTTTGATACTTCCAAAATCTTTCTCCTTTTGCTATGGGCTCTGATTCCTATTCAAAGAAAAAACGCCTGTGCCAATTCCCTGGCACAAGCGTTCTTTCTCTTAATCAATGCCGATTTCTGCACGAACGACGGCAGCGATTTTTTCTACATAATATTCAACTTTTTCATCGGTTTCGGCTTCCGCCATTACCCGTAGTAACGGTTCGGTTCCGGAAGGGCGCACGAGAATGCGACCGTTCCCAGCCATTTCGGCTTCCGCTTCATCGATTACCGCTTTAATCGCTGGAACTTCCATGGCGCCGTTTTTATCGGAGACGCGGATGTTTACTAATTTTTGCGGATAAATGGTCACTTCTGCCGCCAACTCAGACAATTTCTTGCCAGTAGCTTTCATAATGCTTAACAGTTGAATCCCAGAAAGCATCCCATCCCCAGTCGTATTGAAATCAAGGAAAATCATGTGGCCGGATTGTTCCCCACCAAAGTTGTAGTCGTTTTTCCGCATTTCTTCCACAACATAGCGATCCCCTACTTGAGTGATGACATCCCGCAAGCCGATTTCTTCCACCGCTTTATGGAAACCAAGGTTACTCATAACAGTAGTGACAATGGTGTCTTGTTTTAACCGTTTTTTGCTAGCTAAGTATTTCGCACAGATGTACATGATCTTGTCACCGTCTACGATATTCCCTAATTCGTCTACGGCAATAACCCGGTCTCCATCCCCATCAAAGGCTAAACCAGCGTCTGCGCCTTTTTCGACTACGAAAGCTGCCAGTGATTCTGGATGAGTAGAGCCCACGCCATCGTTGATATTTAAGCCGTTGGGTTTGGTACCAATGGTATAAAATTCGGTTTCCAAATCGGCAAACAAGCGGTTGACTGTGGTAGCAGTCGCACCGTTGGCTGCATCGATGCAGACGGTTAAACCAGAAAGGTCGCCGTTAATCGTTTGTTCTAAGAATTGTGAGTACTTAAGCAAGCCTTCTGGAAATTCTTCAACGGTACCTAAACCTTCAGCAGAAGGACGTGGCAAAGTATCTTCTGGTGCATCTAGCAAAGCCTCGATTTCCAATTCTTGGTCGTCCACGAGCTTGAAGCCGTCCCCACCGAAAAATTTGATGCCATTGTCCAAAGCAGGATTGTGAGAAGCTGAGATCATCACCCCGGCGCTCGCTTTTTGTACCCGGGTCAAATAAGCAACCCCTGGCGTTGAAATCACGCCTAGTTGAAAGACTTCAATTCCTACAGACAACAAGCCGGCGATCAATGCACTTTCTAACATTTGACCAGAAATCCGGGTGTCACGACCTACCAAGACCCGAGGCCGTTTGTCGGCACTTTCGTGTTGGCTTAAGACGTAACCACCACAGCGGCCTAATTTAAAAGCCAATTCAGGGGTTAATTCCACATTTGCTTCGCCTCTGACACCGTCTGTTCCAAAATATTTTCCCATGTTCATGCTCCTTCATCATATTCACCTAGGAATGTCTCCTAGTAAGATATTCGTCGACTGTTTGCCGACACTTTACGATTACTCGTGAAATATTGTATTACTTTTTCGCACTCGAACTCGTTTCACTGGACGCTTCCGTGGAAGAACTACTGGACTCCTTCGTGCTCGATGAACTGGACGTCGTAGTCGAACTGCTACTGCTTGAAGGGGTCGTTCCTCCAGAATTAGTGGATTGATTGCTCCCAGGAGATTGCGTGCTACTAGGAGTCGAGCTGGTAGCTAATTGAGGGGTAATCGTCACGGAAACCTCATGAGGTTCCACCGTGATCCCATCCGCCACAGGAATCGTGACCTTTTGCGTCGTCCGCTCCCGAATACCCGATACATCCACCGGCACGGCTAACTCAGTGATTTCATCCAAGGCCGCCTCTTCTCCCGTTAAAATCGCCGTAGTCTCCCCTAAAGACAAGGAGACATCCGTCACCCCAGAGGCTAGTGAACCCTCTTGTTCGGGATAGAGCTGGACTTGTTTTTGAGGCGCACTGACCAGGACTTTCACGGTAACTTCCGCCGGATCTGATTCCACACTCAAAGTGTTTCCATCTTTGTCCAAAGCCTGAATGCGCACGGTTTCGGATAAGTTTTTATCCGTGACCTTGGCCGCATCCACCGTGGCTACTAGTCGATCGATTTCCGTCAAAGTTTGAGAACCCGTGGTAACCGTGACTTCTTCTGGGTCCACAGAGACACTGTCTAAGGTATAACCATCCGTTAAATTAGCGGTGGAAACCACCGGCTCTACCTTCATCTTAGCCGAGGTTCGACTCTCAATGGTCACGGTAATGCTCGACGGGGTAATCGTTCCCGTAACTGCTGAACTCATATTTTGTAGCCGCAATTTCACTTCATGGGTTCCTTCTCCAAGCCCGGTCAAATCAGCAATGACTTCAAAGCTGCGAGTGTCCACATTGGCCTCTGTGTTCAACTGAACCCGGTTGTTACTGCTTAATTTCACCGATACCGTAGGGCTATAGCCGTGAATGTAATACTTCTCATCGTCATAATAAGGCTGGATTTTCACATTGTTCAAGGTTTCCTCGAAGGCTTCTGGCGTACTGGAGGAAATTTGCGAAATCAAGCTGCGATCATTGGCGTAGAAAAAGAGAATCAACGCAAAAATTAACGCGGTAAAACCATATAGGAGATTGGTTCGAATTCTTGGTTTGTTCATTTCTTGCCTCCTTTACCGACACCTGAGACACCATCAATAAAGGATTGCAAAATACCTTTTTTACTATCCGTCGTCTCACTGACCAACTCTGCTTGTAGCAAGTCTAAAAACTCTTCTTGGGATAGACCTGGACGCAATTCATTGTTCAAAGAGATGCTGATGTCTCCAGTTTCTTCGGAGACTACCACGGTTAGCGCATCGCTGACTTCACTGACCCCTACCGCTGCCCGATGTCGCGTCCCAAATTCTTTAGGGATCAACATACTCTCGGATAGAGGTAAATAAGCACAAGCCACCGCAATCTTGTCTTGGCGCACAATCACCGCTCCGTCGTGTAAAGGCGTATTCGGGATAAAGATGTTAATCAATAATTCTCCGGTGATGTCGGCATCCAAAGGAATCCCGGTTTCGATGTACTCTTCTAAGCCCGTGTTGCGCTCAATGGTAATCAAAGCACCAATCCGCCGTTTGGACATATACTGCACCGCCTTGTCCAAGGCCTTGATCAGCTTTTCTTCCTCTCGTTGCTCTGATTTACTAGCTAAGAACAGCGAAGTCCTTCCCAGATGCTCCAAGCCCCGGCGAATTTCCGGCTGGAAGATCACAATGGCTGCGATTACCCCATAGGTGATGACTTGATCCATCAGCCACGACAAGGTATGCAAACCAATTAACTCCGCCCCTAAGCGGATGGCAATAAATACGGCGACCCCTTTAAAAAGTTGAATCGCCTTGGTTCCTCTCACTAGCTGAATCAGCTTGTAGATGAGGTACCACACTACCAAAATGTCTAGCACATTCACGAGAAAGCCGACAGAAAATATATCCGTCGTGAATATTTGTTGCCAGTTTTTGATATTGAAAAAATCGTCTAGATTAAAAGACACAGGCAGACCTCCTTTGCTGCTGACTTCCTTACACAGTATACCATATTGTCTTATTTTTTAGGGATTTCTCATGAAAAAACCGGAAAACTCCCGTCCTTGAAGACCTTCTTTTGCCAGGAGAAAAAACTGGTCAACCTTACCATTTTTCATTACACTAGAAGAAACGAAAAGAAGGTGCTTACATGGATATTACCATCATCAAGTCGGAGCTGACAAATCAAGTGACCGGCATTCACCTGGGAAATCCCCAGGCTAAACATCAGCAAATTGAATTTCTCAATCTTGCTTGTCCTTACTGTAAAAAATGGTTTGAAAAAGCCGGCCCCCTCCTAGATCAAAAAACCAAGGAGGGAGACTTGTTTCGGGTGATCAAGCTCTTAAACAAGGAAAAAGAAAGCCTGCAAAAGGGCAATCTTCTTCACACGTTCATTCCGGCAGACCCTACAGCAGCCTTGGCTACGATTGCCAAGCTTTTCGCCACACAAAAAACGTGGCAACAGCTAACGGAACCTGAAATAGTCACCTATGCCCGAGAAGAGTTGGGCCTCACTCCCAAAGAAAATCCGGAGCTCTCAAAAATCGTAACCGAAGCCCAGCAGGCGCAAATTCAATTCGTGCCCACGGTGTTACTTGATGACCAGATTTTTGATGAAACCATCGACTTGGCTACATTGGCGGAGTATTTGGCATAAACAGTTATTTCTATGGACTTATGCCACGCAAAAAGCATTCAGTCTCCTTTCTCTAGGAAACTGAATGCTTTTTTACGTTTCCGAACGTAGGCGCTCGGCGTATTCGTTGATTTTGCGAATGCGGTGGTTAATACCCGACTTCGAAATCGCTCCAGAAGGAATCATCTCCCCCAGTTCTTTCAAACTGATTTCTGGATGTTCCATACGCAAAACGGCGATTTCTTGGAGTTTTTCCGGTAAGGCTTGTAACCCCACCCGATTTTCGATAAAGTGAATGTTTTCGATTTGTTTCGAAGCTGCATCAATGGTCTTATTCATATTGGCCGTTTCACAATTCACGAGGCGATTGACGGAGTTGCGCATATCTCGCACAATCCGCACGTCCTCAAACTTCAGCATGGAATTGGTCGCCCCAATTAAGGTCAAAAAGTCCGCAATTTTTTCTGCCCCTTTTAAATAAGCGATGTAGCCATTTCTTCGCTCCAAGGTGCGGGCGTGTAGGTCATAGTAATTCAACATGTCACAAATATCCTGATTGTGCTCTTCATATAAAGAATAGATTTCCAAGTGGTAGCGACTAGTTTCCGGATTGTTAATCGAGCCGGAAGCCATAAAAGCCCCCCTCAAATAAGAACGCATCTTTTGTGCATTGCCCATGATTTCATCAGACACATGACTGTGAACCATCATGCCTTCCATGATGTCTAGCTCGGTTAAGACCCGCTTGGTATCTTGCTTTAGCCGCACGATATAGACATTGTTCTTTTTCAGCTTCATCTTCCGGCGCACTAACAGCTCGCTACGCACGTCGAAGTGATCCTTTAACAACGTGTAAATCCGCCGAGCAATGGCGGCATTTTCTGTTTGCACGTTTAAGACAAACTGGTGATTGGTCAAACTTAAAGAGCCATTCATCCGCAACAGCGCTGCCAGTTCGGCTTTGGCGTGTTCTCGATGAACCTCTAAGCCGGTTAGTTCTTTCTTAACATCAGCGGCAAAAGACATCGTCTCGCCCCCTTTCTTCTGACCTGAGTCCGTAAATTTAGGACTTGGCCCCGTATAAAATCGTTAGTAATTCTTCCACGACTTTGTCTCCATCGTGGAATACCCCTTTGTCTCGGAGTTTTAAAAAGTCTGTGGAAACCACCCGACAGCCTTCATTGCGCAACGCTTTGAAGTCGTGCTTCACTTGCACCAAGTATTCATCATAGATTTCAAAATCCATATACCCTTCCGGCACTCGTTCCGTATTCACCAAAACTGTGTCGATAAAAGGCTCTTTTAGGTGTTCATGCAATACTTGCACATGATTGGCATCCGTGAAGTGCTCGGTTTCCCCTTTTTGGGTCATAATATTGCAAATATAGACCGTTTCCGCTTGGGTTTTCCGCACGGCTTCCCCAATTTCCGAAATCATTAAATTCGGCAAGATACTGGTAAACAGACTGCCTGGGCCTAAGACGATCATATCCGCTTCCAAAATCGCAGAAACGACTTTTCGAGCCGCTTTTGGTTCTTCCTCAGGATTTTGACTGCGCACGAAGACATGGTCAATCGTCTTGCGATCCAATGCAATTTTTGATTCCCCCACGGCTTCTGTACCATCTTTAAACACCGCATGCAAAACTAAAGGCGTGTCACTACTAGGATAGACATGCCCGTCCACGTGCATCATTTTACTTAATAATTGCACCGCATCATACGTACTGCCTCGCATCTCCGCAATAGCCGCGATAATCAGATTTCCCAAGGCGTGATTGGCCAAAAAGTTGTCTTCTTTTTTAAAGCGATACTGAAAGATATCCGAATACAGCTTTGGCATATCCGACATGGCCACGAGCACATTGCGCAAGTCCCCTGGAGGTGCCATGGAGATGGAGTTGCGGATTTCACCGCTAGAACCGCCATCGTCTGCTACGGTGACGACAGCGGTGATGTCCACACTTTCATTGCGTAAACTGTTTAAAATAACCGGTAAACCGGTCCCTCCGCCTATTACTACGACTTTTGGTCGGCGGATACGATAGGTTTTCATTCTCATGAGCGGTTCACCGTCTCCTTGCGTTTGTCTTTGTCACGATGGGTGATATTCACCTTGTATTCTTTTGCTAGTGCATGACCCACCCGTTCGGTCAATGCCACAGAACGGTGCTGCCCGCCAGTACAACCAATCGCCACGGTCAAACTGCTTTTGCCTTCTTTCACATAACCCGGCATAATCGTCAGCAGCAGATCAAGAAATTTCTCATAGAATTCTTCCGTTTCGGGAAAAGACATAACATACTCATAAACCGGCTGATCCATCCCCGTTAACGGGCGCAAATCGTCAATGTAGTGAGGATTTGGCAAAAAGCGCACATCCATTACGATATCAGCATCAATAGGCAGACCATACTTAAAGCCGAAAGATACCATTTCCACCCGGAAGCCATGGTCTGCGGAACTCTTGAACTCTTGATTGATTTTTTCCCGCAATTGCCGAGGAGTTAATTTAGTAGTGTCGATGACGATGGTTGCTTTTGGTTTCAGATCCTCTAAAATCGCCCGTTCTTTGCGAATTCCTTCTGTAATCAAGCCGTCCATGGCCAATGGATGGGTCCGGCGAGTTTCTTTGTAACGAGAGACCAATTCTTCATCGGAAGCATCCAAGAACAAGACTTGGGTGTCGATGAAATTGGTATTTTCAATGCTGACTAACATGGATTGGATCTCTTCAAAGAAAGAGCGAGAGCGCAAGTCGACCACCAAGGCAATCTTTGTAATCTTCCCTGACTCTTTAATCAACTCCCAAAACTTGGGAATCAAAGAAGGCGGCATGTTGTCGATACAAAAGAAGCCCATATCTTCAAAACTTTGGATGGCAACGGTTTTCCCCGCGCCGCTCATACCGGTAATAATCACCAGTTTTAAATTATCTTGCATAAGAAATCAAACTCCTTTCCGAGCTGTGGTTCACTAAATTCTATTATAGCATTCCGGGCGTGTCCTTGCTATATTTTTACTGAAAACTTACATTATCCTGGATTTACCCAGCAAAAAACGCCTCCGTCACTAGGAGACGTTTTACTTTTTTATTTAATTCGCTTTTTGGCGATCTGCCAAAGCCCGTTCAATGGTTCGATCCACCAAAATCGACTGAGCGTCCACCACGCAAAAGCCATGTCCTGGAGCATGTTCTTCCATTAAGGACAATTCTGTACAGCCTAAAACCACACTTTCACAACCTTGTCCTTCAATCGCATCGGAGAGTATCTCGTGGTACAAAGGAACATTTAAAAAGTCCCGCTCTTTAATATCCCCATAGATTAGCTGATTGACTTTTCCTTGCAGTACCTCATCTGGTAAAACTACTTCAAATCCGGCTGCGGTCAATTCCTTCGTGTACACGCCGGCCCTAACGCTGCCCTCGGTACCAAGAAAGGCCACTTTGCCCCCTTGTTGCTGGCCTTGTAAAGCGCGAGCTGCTTCTCGAGGCATGTGCAATAACGGAATCTTCGTTGCGTCTTGCAATTGATCATAGTAGTAATGAGCCGTATTACAGGTCAACACAATAAAATTCGGCTCCAATAAATTTTGCTTGGCAATATCATCCAACAAAAATGGCAGTGGATCCGCCGCTTCTCCTGGATGTAAAATCGCTGCGGTGCGATCCGGTACAGTGGCGTGATTGAACAAGACATAGTTCAAATAATCCTGATCCTTATGGGTAACCGTTCGTTGGTTTAATACTCGTACGAAACTTTCCGTGGCCATGGTTCCCATGCCCCCCATAATGCTAAAAAAATTTTCCACCTGTACTCCTTCTTTCCACCGTCTCTGGCTAACAGGTATTGAACCTGTTCCTTGTTTTCAGTATCTTATCATACACTAGAAAAGGAGCGCAAAGCAAGGCTTCACGCTCCCAGTAGGAAAATCATAGAGAAACTTTTATTTCAAGACTCGTTTCAAGTATTGTCCCGTATAGCTTTCTGCAACTTTGGCGATTTTTTCCGGTGTACCGGTCGCTACAATCGTACCGCCCCCGTCGCCTCCTTCTGGTCCCAGGTCAATAACCCAGTCCGCCGTCTTAATCACATCCAAGTTGTGTTCAATCACTAAAACGGTATTCCCTGCATCCACAAGACGTTCCAACACTTGCAAAAGTCGCGCGATATCATCTGTGTGAAGCCCTGTGGTTGGCTCATCCAAAATGTAAAAGCTCTTGCCATTGGACTTCTTGTGCAATTCACTAGCCAACTTCATTCGTTGGGCTTCCCCACCTGATAACGTAGTGGCAGGCTGACCCAAAGTCACATAGCCTAGACCCACATCCACAATTGTCTCCAATTTCCGGTGAATCTTCGGAATGTGTTTGAAGAACTCTACGGCGTCTTCTACGGTCATTTCCAAGATTTCTGCGATATTTTTCCCTTTATAATGGACTTCTAAAGTTTCTGAATTGTAGCGTTTCCCATGGCAAACTTCGCAAGGCACGTAAACATCCGGCAAAAAGTGCATCTCGATTTTGATGATGCCGTCCCCTTTACATGCTTCACAACGCCCACCTTTAACGTTGAAACTAAAGCGGCCTTTCTTATAGCCACGAATCTTGGCTTCATTGGTCTTCGTGAAGAGATCCCGAATATCGTCGAATACACTCGTATACGTCGCTGGATTACTCCGAGGAGTCCGGCCAATCGGACTTTGATCGATATCGATGATTTTTTCGATTGATTCATATCCGGTAATTTTTTTGAATTTCCCTGGTTTATGAGTGTTGTGGTTAATTTTTTGAGCCAAGGCTTTTTTCAAGATTTCATTGACCAAAGTGGATTTCCCGGAACCAGAAACACCAGTCACGGCAATAAACTTCCCAAGTGGAAAGTCCACATTGATGTCTTTTAAGTTGTTTTCCGAGGCTTTCGTTAAGCTGATTTTTTCTCCGTTGCCTTTGCGGCGTTTGGTTGGTACAGGAATCACTTTTTTACCGGACAAGTACTGTCCGGTAATGGAATTTGGATTTGCTGCAACTTCTGCCGGTGTGCCTGCTGCGACGATTTTGCCCCCTTGATCCCCGGCGCCTGGGCCTACATCAATTAAGTAGTCGGCAGCTTTCATGGTATCTTCGTCGTGTTCCACCACGATCAAAGTATTGCCCAAGTCACGCATCTTCCGTAGTGAATCTAGTAAACGATCGTTGTCTCGTTGGTGCAAACCGATGGAAGGCTCGTCTAAGATATATAAGACCCCCGAGAGATTGGACCCGATTTGGGTGGCCAAGCGAATCCGCTGAGCTTCTCCCCCAGACAAAGTCCCACTGGAACGACTCAAGGTCAGATATTCCAGCCCTACATTGCGTAAAAAGTGCAGGCGATCGTGAACTTCTTTTAAGATTGGTTTCGCAATGGTTTGTTCTTGTTCCGAAAGTTGCAACCCTTCCACAAAGGTCAAGGCTTTGTCGATGGCCAACTGGCTTAATTCCCCGATGTTGACTTCGTTGATTTGTACCGAGAGCGCTTGTGGGTTCAAACGAAAACCGTGACACGCTTGACACGTCAATTCCGTCATGTACAGGCGCATTTGATCTCTAGTGAAATCGCTATTGGTTTCGTGGTAACGGCGTTTAATATTGGTCAAAACACCTTCAAAGGGCACTTCCACATCTCGGACGCCCCCAAAGTCATTTTCATAATGGAAATGGAAGGCTTCTCCCGCCGAACCCCGCAAGACGATTTCCCGGTGTTCTTCAGGGAGATCCTCAAACGGCGTGTTCATGTCGATGCCGAAGCTTTCGCACGCCTGCCGGAGTAGTTCAGGATAGTATTGAGAACTGATGGGATTCCAAGGCACAATTGCCCCTTCTGCCAAGGTTTTACTTGGATCTGGAATCACCAAATCTTCGTCCACTTCCAATTTGATACCCAGCCCGTCACATTCGGGACACGCTCCAAAAGGCGCATTGAAAGAAAAGAGTCGCGGTTCCAACTCGCCCACGGTAAATCCACAATAAGGACAAGAATAATGTTCACTAAAGAGCATTTCCTCTTGACCGATGACATCCACTACCGCATAGCCTTTTGCCAAGTGAAGGGCTGTTTCAAAGGAACCAAATAAGCGAGAACGCACACCTTCTTTCACCACAATCCGGTCGATGACGATGCTGATTTCGTGTTTGCGATTTTTTTCTAATTCCGGTACTTCGGTGATTTCGTAAATCTCTCCATCTACTCGCACCCGCACATAGCCTTCTCGTTGAATCATTTCAAAGACTTTTTTGTGCTGGCCTTTTTTCTGATAGACAATCGGAGCCAAGATTTGAATCTTCGTGCGTTCCGGTAAAGCCAAGACCGCATCCACCATTTGTTCCACAGACTGACTGGTGATTTCAATGTGATCATTAGGACAAATCGGATGTCCCACCCGGGCGTACAATAAGCGCAAATAGTCATTAACCTCGGTCACCGTTCCCACGGTAGAGCGAGGATTCTTACTAGTAGTCTTTTGGTCGATAGAAATCGCCGGGCTCAAGCCGTCGATGCTATCCACATCCGGTTTATCCATTTGTCCTAAAAACTGGCGCGCATAGGCAGAAAGACTTTCCACATACCGCCGTTGTCCTTCTGCATACAACGTATCAAAGGCCAAGGAACTCTTCCCCGAGCCGGATAGTCCAGTGACTACCACCAATTGATCCCGCGGAATCGTTACATCTACATTTTTCAAATTATGGGCACGAGCGCCATGAATCACAATTTTATCGTTTGCCATGATCGGCCTCCTTACAGTTTGCCGGTCTATTTACTGACCGGCTTTTAATTCCAAGATTGTATCCCGTAATGTCGCGGCGGTTTCAAAGTCTAAGGCTTTGGCCGCGTCTTTCATTTCTTTTTCCAACTTCATAATCAGTGTATCCCGATCTTCTTTGGACATATCTTCATAGTCCGCCAAAGTATACGTAGTGTCTTCTTCCGCCACTTTGGTAATGGCAATCAAGTCGCGAATTTCTTTAATAATCGTCTTCGGCACGATGCCGTGTTCTTCATTGTATTTCTCTTGGATACTCCGACGACGAGCGGTTTCGTCCATGGCTTTTTGCATGGAGTCCGTAATCTTGTCTGCATACATGATAACTTTGCCTTCCGAATTACGGGCAGCCCGGCCGATGGTTTGTACCAAGGAACGTTCACTTCGCAAAAAGCCTTCTTTATCTGCATCCAAAATCGCCACCAAGGAAACTTCCGGCACGTCCAAACCTTCCCGCAACAAGTTAATCCCTACCAAGACGTCGAATTCTCCTAAACGCAAGTTGCGGATGATTTCTGTCCGTTCCAAGGTCTTAATATCCGAATGCAAATATTTAACCTTAATGCCCAGTTCTTTCAAATAATCCGTTAAGTCTTCGGACATTTTCTTGGTCAAAGTGGTGACAAAGACCCGCTCATCTTTTGCCGCGCGCTCATTGATTTCTCCCACTAGATCATCGATTTGGCCCATAATCGGTCGCACTTCAATCAACGGATCCAGTAATCCCGTTGGTCGAATAATCTGTTGCACCACAGTATTTGTTTGTGTTTCTTCGTAAGGTCCCGGTGTCGCGGAAACATAAATAATCTGATGTACGTGCTCTTCAAATTCTTCCAAGCGCAAAGGTCGGTTGTCCAGTGCAGAAGGCAAGCGGAACCCATAGTCCACCAGCATTTGCTTTCTGGCTCGGTCCCCATTGTACATCCCCCGTACTTGAGGCATGGTAACGTGGGATTCGTCGATTACGATTAAGAAATCCTCTGGGAAAAAGTCCAGCAAAGTATACGGCGGTTCTCCGGGATTACGACCGTCCATGTGGCGAGAATAGTTTTCGATACCGGACGTATAGCCCATTTCCCGGAGCATCTCAATATCATAATTCGTCCGTTGTTCCAAACGTTGCGCTTCTAAAAGCTTATTGTCTGCTCGTAAAATCTGCAAGCGCATATCTAGTTCCGCTTGGATACTGGCAATGGCATGATCCAAGTGATTCTCGTCGGTAACGAAGTGAGTAGCCGGAAAGATGGAGACGTGTTCGGTCTCACTGATGATCTCACCGGTTAAAGCGTCTACTTCCCGGATCCGATCGATTTCGTCTCCGAAAAATTCCACCCGTAGCGCCCGTTCATCCCGAGAAGCTGGAAAAATTTCCACGACATCTCCTCGGACCCGGAAACGGCCCCGTTGGAAGTCGATATCATTGCGTTCAAATTGGATTTCAATCAAACGTCGTAACAATTGATCCCGACTGATTTCCATCCCTACCCGTAAAGAAACCACTTGTTTTTGGTATTCCATTGGCGAACCTAAACCAAAAATACAAGACACAGAAGCCACTACCACCACATCGTTACGCTCCAATAGAGAGCTCGTGGCAGAGTGACGCAATTTGTCGATTTCATCATTGATACTAGAATCTTTTTCGATATACGTATCCGATGACGGCACATAGGCTTCCGGTTGGTAATAGTCATAATAGCTGACAAAGTATTCCACGGCATTGTTGGGGAAAAATTCCTTAAACTCCCCGTAGAGCTGTCCTGCTAAGGTTTTGTTATGGGCAATAATCAAGGTCGGCTTATTCACCTGTTGAATTACATTGGAGATGGTATAGGTCTTCCCTGTACCGGTCGCTCCTAATAAAACTTGGGCTTTTTCGCCCCCCTTAATCCCCGCCACTAATTGGGCAATGGCCTCCGGTTGGTCCCCGGCCGGCTGATACTTCGAGACCAAATCAAACTGGTGATTTGTTTCACGTTCAATCACAGGAATCATCCTCTCTTCAAACCTAGTGTACCCTCTTTCAGACTAGCTGACACGCAAAAGGGTTCCTAACTCGCTTATTTTACCATAGGGAACATATTTTCGCTATTTTTTCTCTCTCTCAAAAGAACACCGGGAAAATCCTTTACTTCTTCTTCAGAAATTCCCTACCTACTCCTTAAGCACTCTATCTTTTGCAATTTTCTGGGAATCATACGAAAATAAGGACGAGGTGATGGAAATGGCTAAGATGGAACCTAAACAATGGGCTACCATTGACAAAGAAGAAGTCTTCAAAAAAAGTGGCAGTAGCACCACAGGGTTAAGCAGTGACGAGGCAACAACACGCTTGGCTCAATACGGAAGAAATGTAATCACCACCCAAAACGGTCCTTCTAGACTCAAGGCTTTTTTTAAGAACTTTTCCAGTTTAATGTCGCTTTTACTGTGGATTGCTGGGGGCATCGCTTTTGTCGCTCAAATGCACGAGCTAGGTGTGGCCATCTGGTTAGTCAACATCATCAACGGTCTCTTCAGTTTTTGGCAGCAGCAGCGGGCCCAAGCAGCCACAGATGCCCTCCAAAAGATGCTTCCTTCTTATGCAAAGGTTTTGCGGGATGGGGCTCCTTTAAAAGTAACTACTGAAGAATTGGTCCCTGGAGACATCGTCTTGTTAAATAGCGGCGACAATATTCCAGCGGATGGACGACTGTTTGTCTGTGACAGCCTGCAAGTCAACCAGTCCTCACTAACCGGGGAAGCCGTTCCCGTCAGTAAAGAAGACGCCTCCCAAAGCCAAGCAGCGATTCAGGCCGCCGGGCGCTTTTCCGAGGCCAATCTCGTCTACGAAGGGACGTCCGTTGTAGCCGGTAGCGGTCAGATGATTGTACTAGCCACGGGAATGGATACGGAATTCGGGCAAATTGCTTCTTTGACAGGGACCGTCACAGAAACTGTAACTCCCTTAGAAAAGGAATTAAACGTTTTGACCCGGCAAATCTCCGTGATTGCCATTATCATCGGAATTTTATTCTTTATCGCCGCCGTCTTCGTAGTGAAATATCCGATTGTCCAAGCCTTTCTCTTTGCTTTAGGAATGGTGGTAGCCTTTATTCCGGAAGGCTTGTTGCCCACGGTGACCCTGGCTTTGGCCAATGCCGTTCAAAAAATGGCTAAACGCAACGCTTTGGTGAAACATTTAAACAGCGTCGAAACCTTAGGCGAAACCACTGTGATTTGTTCGGATAAAACCGGCACCTTGACGAAAAATCAGATGACCATTGAAAAAGTTTGGTTGCCAGTTGGGGAATACGCCGTTTCTGGCAGTGGCTATGAGGCTCATGGAAATGTCACTCAAGAAGGACGGCCAATCGAGTTGAGTTTGGAACAAGACTTAGAAACCTTTATTCGCATTGGGGCTTTGTGCAACAACTCCGCCATTGAAGAAAAAGGCGGCCACGCTCACTTAGTCGGTGGCCCGGACGAAGGCAGCTTGTTAGTCTTAGCCCAAAAAGCCCTCTTTTCAGTCAAACAAGAAAGCCAGAGCTATCCCAGAATCAAAGAACTCCCCTTTGACTCGCAAAGAAAGCGTATGTCTACCATTCATCAAGGAGAACAAAAACGACTGATTTTCACAAAAGGAGGCATCAACGAAGTCCTCGCTGTTTGTAGCCAGTATAGGAAAAATGGCAAGGTAGCGCCTTTAACAGCAGACATCAAGCGTGAAATTCTCACCCAAAATGATCAGTACGCCAAAGAAGGCTTACGTACCTTGGCTTGTGCCTATCGACCCTTAGCACCGGAAGAAACCGACTATACCGTGGAGGCCACGGAGCAAAACTTAATCTTCGTGGGCCTGAGTGCCAGTCAAGATCCTCCCCGAGACAATGTGATGGAAGCCATCGAAAAATGTCACAAAGCTAGCATTCGCATTATCATGGTTACTGGGGACTATGGTTTAACCGCCGAGAGCATCGCCCGAAAAATCGGTATCGTTCAAGGAGAGGATCTGCGGATTGTCACGGGAGATCAGTTGGCACAAATGTCTGACGCTGAATTAAAAGAAAATCTGACCCATGAGATCATCTTTGCCCGCGTGGCCCCGGAACAAAAATACCGCGTGGTGGACAACCTGCAACAATTAGGCGAAGTCGTGGCTTCCACTGGTGATGGGGTCAACGATGCCCCAGCATTGAAGAAGGCCGACATCGGTGTGGCCATGGGAATCACCGGAACCGACGTGGCCAAAGAAGCCGCGGATATGATCTTAACCGATGACAATTTCACTTCGATTGTCAACGCCATTGAAGAAGGGCGCACCGTGTATGCCAATATTCGCCGTTTCTTGTTGTATATTTTAAACAGCAATGTCCCTGAAGCCGTGCCTTCCCTACTGTTTCTTTTATCCCGGGGCATGATTCCTCTGCCTTTGACGGTCATGCAAATCTTGACCATCGATTTGGGTACGGATATTTTCCCCGCATTGGGTCTGGCCTCCGAGCCCACAGAAGAAGGCTTGATGGAGAACCCCCCACGAGAAAAACATACTCACCTACTTACGAAAAAACTTTTGTGGAAAGCATTTGGTTGGTATGGGTTAATGGCTTCCCTTTTTGCCACTCTGGCGTATTTCTTCGTCAATTGGCGTGCCGGCTGGCCTAGCCAACCTTTGGCCGCAACGGGACACACTTATGTTTTGGCCACTACTATGACATTAGCGGCGATTGTCTTTAGTCAAATCGGGGCCGTCTTCAACTGTCGTACTAATACCGAGTCCTTGTTTAAAGTTGGCTTCTTCAGTAATCGGCGAGTCCTCTTCGGTATTGTAGCCGAGATTGTAATCATCTTAGCCTTGGTTTACTTACCGATACTTCAAGGACTCTTCCACACTACCGGTATCGAATTGCAAGACTGGCTTTTCTTGATTGCCATTCCGCTGCCAATCATCCTACTAGAAGAACTACGAAAAGCTTGGTTGCGAAGAAAAGCCGCTTAATTTCAATTAAACAAACAAGCGTCAGAAAAGACTGTGGTCTTCTCTGACGCTTGTTTATTTGGCTTTCTCTCGTTTTTCATGACGCTTTAAGAGCCCCACTGAAAGCAAGATTACCACTAATCCTGCTGCCACCAAAAGCAACCGGCGAAAATTCCCCGACAACAGAGCGTCACCGCCTAGTGCGTAGAAAACCGAGGTGGGCAAGACTCCCAGTAACACCGGGAGCAAGACCTCCCTTTCGGTGTAGCCTTTTAAAGTTGCCGTGTAGTTCACCAAAAAGGTGGGCACAACGGGAATCATATATCCTAGTGTCAAGCCTACTTTCGGGTGCTTCATCCTGGAAATTGCTTTGACCCATTCATTTTTTCCATGGCGTTTGTCGATTAATTTAATTCGTCGAAACAAGGCAATAGCCACCAAATTTCCCATAAGATTGCCCCCGATGTTGATCAAGCTCCCCACCACAGGGCCGTAACAAACACCCACAAAGACGCAGACTACCGAGGTGGGCACCCCAGGTATGGCACACATGATTCCGATTAAACAAAAGAACAAGAGCGCCACTGCTACCCCATGGGAACGGATTTGTTTTAGTACCAGTTCCTCAGAAACTTCCGGATTAAACCACAGCTGCAAGTCCCGATGGTAGGCAAAATACAAAAGTAGCAAAAGCAAGACTAAGAGCGCCACCCCAATACCAATGGCAATCGCTTTATTTTGTTTGATTTTTTCCAGCTCTTTTTCCAACGCCACCACTTCTTCCCTCGTCCTTTAACTTATGCTAATGTTGCTAACCCCGCGAGTAGATCTGCTTTGGTAATCCCAGCCTTTAATGGATTGCCCTTAGTCGCAGCAGCGAGTATTCCTTGAGCCAAGAATTCTGCTTGAGTAGGCGTTAAGGTCACCCCTAGTGCTTTTAAGGTGAGCGGTAGCCTAATTTCCGCTAAAAATTCTCGATACGTCGAAAACTCCTCTGATTCTTCTACTACTAATTGCAACAAAAGGCCGACGCCGACGATTTCTCCATGACTTCTAGAAACCGATAGCGACCGGTCACCTAAAAGGGTGTTGTGAAAAGCATGGGCCAAACTCAAGCCACCATTTTCAAATCCTAAGCCGCTGAGTAAGATATTGGCTTCCACCACATTCTCAAAAGCCTGACTGTGGACTCCTTTTGCTTGGTCTTGTAAAGCTTGCCGTCCGTCTGCCAATAAGGTATCCCGACAAGCTTTCGCCAATGCCACGGCAGCAATGGTTGGTCGCTCATTGTTTAACCCCTGCTCTTTTTGCTCCCAAACCGTAGTCGCTTCTACATAGGTACAAAGTCCATCGGCAATCCCCTGAGCTAAAAATTTCCCCGGAGCATGAAAAATCACCTGACTATCTACCAGAACCAAGTCCGGATTAAAAGGATAATGCTCGTAGCCTAAAAAAGCTCCATTTGAATCATAGGTCACGGAAATACTGGATGTGGGCGCATCCGTAGCTGCCGAAGTGGGCAATACGGCACAACGCCAACCACCGCGAGCTGCCAAGGTCTTCCCTATATCAATTGCACGACCCCCGCCTAGTGCAATGACCACCTCACACGTTCCCTTTGAAAGTAAATCTTCCAAGGATACTATCTCGTCCACCAACAGAACTTGAATCTCCATCTCTAAACCTTGTAATGCTTGCTCTAGCTCTTTGCCTACCAGTTGATAGACAAACCCATCCGTCACCAAAAGTCCTTTGGTTCCTAGACGCCGTACTTCTGCTAAAGCGCTCTGAAACACCCCGGGACCTTGCAGATACTTTTGGGGACTACGAAAACTTCTTATCATCGGTTTCACTCCTTTGTTACAGCATACCAAAAAAAAGGAAGGGCACCAATTAAATTTGGTTTCCTTCCTTTTTTCTATTTCTTCTTAAAAGCGTCCTTCATCTTGTCGAAAAATCCTTCCGAAGATTCGGATTCATTGATCTTATCTCCGCTAACTTCTGCAAATTGCCGTAACGCTGCTTTTTGGTCTTCACTTAAATTCCGTGGCGTCATGACTTTCACACGAACGGTTTGGTCCCCATTGCCATTGCCTCGCAATTTCGGTGCGCCTTTGCCACGTAAGCGGAAGTTCGTCCCTGTTTGGGTTCCCGCAGGAATTTTCAACTTCACATCTCCGTGAACGGTAGGAACGTTGATTTCGTCCCCTAAAGCCGCTTGGACAAAGTTCAATGGTTGTTCATAGTAAATCTCTGCCCCTTCTCGGTTGAAGATATCACTTTCTTCAACCCGGAAGACTACATACAAATCACCGTAAGGGCCGTTATTCGTACCGGCTTCCCCTTGGCCTTGCAAACGCATTTGTTGACCATCTTCGACCCCGGCAGGCACATTGACCTTCAATTCGTGGGCTTTCTTTTCATGTCCAGAACCGCCACAAGTTGGGCATGGTTCTTTGATTTCTTTCCCGGTACCATGACAGACATCACAGGTTTGACGGCTCATGACCCGGCCAAGTGGTGTTTGTCGTTCCACATTAATGGACCCAGAACCGCCACATTTGTGACACGTTTCCGGTTGTGTGCCTGGTTTTGCCCCATTCCCGTGACAAGTATGACATTCTTCTTCACGATTGTAGCGAATCGTTTTTTCCAAGCCAAAAATCGCTTCTTCAAACTTCAGCTTAATCGTGTACTGTAAGTCTGCCCCTTGCCGTGGTGCATTCGGATTGGCTCCTCGGGAACCACCACCGCCAAAGAATGTGTCAAAAATATCTTCAAAGCCACCAAAACCGCCGCCAGAAAAACCACCGAAGTCCCCGTAGCCGCCGCCAAAACCACCGCCACCACCGAAGTTCGGGTTGGTTCCAGCATGGCCGTATTGATCGTAAGCCGCCCGTTTTTGGGCATCGCTTAAGACTTCATAGGCTTCGGAAATCTCTTTGAATTTTTCTTCTGCATCTGGTTCTTTGTTAATATCCGGATGGTATTTTTTGGAAAGCTTGCGGTATGCTTTTTTTATTTCATCATCTGTTGCCCCTTTTGCTACACCGAGGACTTCATAGTAATCTCGTTTCTCTGCCATTGGCTTTCCTCCTACTTCAAAAAGCTAACTGAAAACAGTTAGGCATTTATGCACTGGCTATTTTACCATATCTCCTAGGGGCACTGCACCCTTTTCCCGTGGAAAAAGAGGTAGAAACTGACCCTAACTGGGAAAAAACAGCCAAAGTATGTCACTTTGGCTGTCCTTTTCGTGGCCTAAGCCAGGTTGTCATTCATTTGGAAGAGTCGGCTTATTTATCGTCGTCGACTTCTTCAAAATCAGCATCTACAACATCATCCGCGCCGCCTTGTGCAGCTTCTGGATTTTCTTGGGCTTGTTGTTGCGCTGCTTGTTCATACAATTTCACAGTTAAGTTTTGTACGATTTCGTTCAAAGCATCCCGTTTGGTCTTCATTTCTTCCAAGTTGTTTGCTTCAACAGCAGCTTTCAATTCGTCCCGAGCGTCTTCTGCTTTCTTCACTTCGTCGGCGTCAACTTTGCCTTCTAGTTCCTTCAAAGTCTTGTCAACAGTGAACAACAAAGCATCCACATCGTTACGAAGATCAGCTTCTTCTTTCCGTTGTTTGTCGGCATCCGCATTGGCTTCAGCATCTTTCACCATGCGTTCGATTTCTTCGTCGGAAAGACCAGAAGAAGATTTGATCGTGATTTTTTGTTCTTTTTGTGTGCCTAGATCTTTCGCAGATACGTTAACGATCCCGTTTTTGTCGATATCGAATGTAACTTCGATTTGAGGGATACCACGAGGTGCTGGTGGAATATCCGTCAATTGGAAGCGACCAAGTGTTTTGTTGTCCGCAGCCATTGGACGTTCCCCTTGCAAGACATGGATATCAACGGCTGGTTGATTGTCTGCTGCAGTAGAGAAGACTTGTGATTTAGAAGTTGGGATGGTCGTGTTGCGGTCAATCAATTTCGTGAAGACAGCACCCATAGTTTCAATCCCTAGAGACAATGGTGTAACATCAAGCAAGACCACGTCTTTCACATCACCGGTGATAACCCCACCTTGGATAGCCGCACCCATAGCTACTACTTCGTCTGGGTTAACGGATTTGTTTGGTTCTTTGTTCGTTTCTTTGCGAACTGCTTCCACAACGGAAGGAATCCGTGTAGAACCACCGACTAAGATTACTTCGTCGATTTCAGATTGGTTCAAGCCAGCATCTTTCAACGCTTGACGAACTGGAATCTTCGTACGTTCTACTAAGTCAGCAGTTAATTCATCAAATTTCGCACGAGTCAAAGTCATTTCCAAGTGCAACGGACCTGCTTCGCCAGCAGTGATAAATGGCAAGCTGATTTGTGTGCTAGTTACACCAGACAAATCTTTTTTCGCTTTTTCAGCAGCGTCTTTCAAACGTTGCAAAGCCATTTTGTCATTGGACAAGTCAATGCCATTATCTTTTTTGAATTCGGCTACCATGTAATCGATGATCTTGTTATCGAAGTCATCCCCACCTAGGTGGTTGTCCCCAGCAGTTGACAATACATCGAAGACCCCGTCCCCTAATTCAAGGATAGACACGTCGAATGTACCACCACCAAGGTCAAAGACTAAGATTTTTTCGTCTTTGTCGGTTTTGTCCATACCGTATGCCAAAGCAGCGGCAGTTGGTTCATTGACAATCCGTTCAACTTCCAAACCAGCGATTTTCCCAGCGTCTTTGGTTGCTTGACGTTGTGCGTCGTTAAAGTAAGCTGGTACAGTGATGACTGCTTTGTCCACTGGTTCCCCTAGATAATCTTCAGCGAAACCTTTCAAATATTGCAAGATCATAGCAGAGATTTCTTGAGGTGTGTAGTTTTTGCCTTCCACGTCCACTTTGTAGCCTGCTTCGCCCATATGACGTTTGATAGAAGCCACTGTATTCGGATTTGTCACTGCTTGACGTTTTGCGACTTCGCCGACTTGAATTTCGCCATTTTTAAATGACACAACGGATGGTGTCGTGCGGTTGCCTTCTGGGTTAGCGATGATTTTTGCTTCGCCGCCTTCTAAGACTGCGACTGCAGAGTTTGTTGTTCCCAGGTCGATCCCGATAATTTTACCCATAATAAAACGCTCCTTTAAATTTAAATGTAAAGTAATCGTAATTACTTGAATCTGCTGTTATTGTGCTACGATGACCATGCTTGGTCGTAATACTCGGTCATGCAAGCGGTAGCCTTTTTGGAAGACTTCCACGATAGTGTCCGCCGGCAAATCCTCAGTGGCAGGCACGATTTGAACCCCGTGGTGCACGTTAGGATCATAGGCATCGCCTTTGGCTGCCGGAATTTCTTCCACGCCTTCTTCTTTCAAAGCCGCTAACAAACCTTCTAAAACCATTTCCACGCCTTTTTTCAAGCTAGCCCCTTGTTCGTCTTGAACTTCGGTTTGCAATGCTCGTTCCAGGTTGTCAATGGATGATAGCAATTTTTTCGCTAAATCTTGCGAACGGTATTTTTGCAATTGTTCCCGTTCATTGCGATTGCGATTGGTGATATTGGCGATTTCCGCTCGAGCCCGTAAAAACTGGTCCTCAAACTGATCCCGCTCCGTGGTGAGCTTTTCGATTTCAGAAACGGCTTCAGCTTTCTCTTCAGCTTCAGTTTCCAAATCTTTTAGTTCTTCCACTTCTTCTGTGAATTCTTCTTTTTCAGACACGTCTTAACTTCCCTTCTTTATCAATCTTATTGGTTCCAGCCACCGGTTTCGTCTAAAGACTTGTAATAATCGGCCACTTTAGCAGCCAGCTCATGACGAAACGCATCGACTAGACTGAACAGACGGGAATACTGCATATTTGTCGGTCCCAACAGGGCGATGGTTCCCGTACCGTGTCCATCAATCTGATAAGATGCTTGAATCAAGCTCATATTGGAAAAGAGCTCATTGCCCAACTCATCACCAATGCGGATTTGAATCCCTTGATCCACTGGAATCAAAAGCTGTGTGAGTCCCTCTGGGTCTTTCAGTAGCGTGTACATCAGTTTAAACTGACTCACGTCTTGGGCAGGTTCAAAGTCCACAAAGTTCATACGGCCACCCACAAAGACCTTCTCCTCGAAAGCCCGTCCCAACATGGTATCTACTAAAGTCAAGATGCCATCCGGAGTTTGGAAATACTTCCGTAAGAAGATCGGCATTTCCGTGTGCAGTTTTTGATACACCGTAGTTAGCGGTTCGCCTACCAATTTGTCATTGAGAATTCGAACGACTTTTTCCAAATCTGCTCCCGAAACCGATGCCGGGATTTCAAAGACCTGACTTTCCACGTTTTCCTTGTCGGTTACTAAAATCGCAACCACCTGGCGCCGATTCAACGGCACGATGCGAAAACCAGTCAAACGACGATTCTTCACATCCGGTCCTAAAGACAAGGCTGTGTAACTAGTCAAATCAGACAGGATATCCACCGACTGTTTCATGATTTCATTGAGCTCATGAAACTCTCCTTGGAAGGAGCGGCGAATTTTTTGAATCTCCCTTTGATTGACTCGACTAGGTTGTAAAAGATGATCGACGTAATAGCGATAGCCCAATAAAGAAGGAATCCGGCCTGATGAGGAATGGGTCTTTTGCAAGAGTCCCAAATCTTCCAGTGCTTTCATCTCATTACGAATTGTGGCGGAACTAACGTCGATGCCTTCTTCCATCAGTTTCTTTGACCCCACCGGAGAACCGGTTTGAGTAAAGTTCTGGATGATGAGACGTAAAATACTTTGTTGCCTACTTGTCAACATGTCATTCACCCCTTGTTAGCACTCCATATCGTTAAGTGCTAACACGATTATAAATATATCACACTCCCTCTATATGTCAAGGATTTTAGCTAGAAATCTAGCACTTGTTTAAGGAGAGTGCTAAATTATTTAAGAAAGCATAAAGACAAAAAAAGAAGACTCCCACAGGCGTCTTCTAATCCAATAAAAAGCGTTCAAATACGTCATTGCCGATGTACAAACCAGTTTGGGTCAAACGAATTCGATCAGGCTCATCTACTAACCAACCTTTATCCACCAATTCTTTTAAAACTGGACCGTAGACTGTTTCTAAAGTCACACCGAATTTCTCAGCAAAATGTGTCTTTTCCACACCAGAGAGTAACCGCAAACCTAAAAACAGTTCTTCTTCGATTTGATTGTTCCGAGTCAACGTCTCTTTTTCGTAAACGGGTAGATGACCTTCTCTTAAAGGAGCCAAGTAATGTTGAATAGGACCAAAATTTTTGTAACGTTCACGACCAAGGTAGCCACTCGCTCCGGCACCAAAGCCAAAGTAATGTTCATTTTGCCAATAGACTTGGTTGTGCTTGGATTCTTTCCCTGATTTTGCAAAATTGCTGATTTCGTATTGGTATCGTCCTCCAGCTTCCATCGCTCGGATGGTCTCTTCAAACATCAAGCCCTCTTCTTCTTGATCCGGTAAAGTCAAACGACCTTGGCGCACCCAGTTCATAAACATAGTCTTGTTTTCCAATATCAAGGAATACAAGGAATAATGGGGCAAGTCTAACGCCAAGGCTCGTTGCAAAGTATCCCGAAAACTCTCCAAGGTTTGCCCCGGTAAAGCATAGATCAAGTCAATCGAGACATTGTCAAAGCCGGCCTTTTCCAATAGTGCAATTGAATCATAGACATCCCTTGCCGTATGTTTCCGTCCGATTTTCTTCAATAATTTGTCGTCGAAAGTCTGGACCCCCATGGACAAGCGGTCAATACCGTGATCTTTCAAAACTTGGAGTTTATCCATAGTAAGGTCCCCTGGATTGGCCTCCAAGGTGAACTCCTCCACGGTTTCCATGGGGAAGAGTTGGTTAATTCCTCCTAACAGGCGGTCCAATTGCTTGTCTGACAACGAAGTAGGCGTGCCCCCTCCCACGTACAAAGTAGGACTCGCGTCGATAGGCTGTTGCGCTAAAGTCAACTCCATCTCTCGCAGCAACATTTCGATGTAC
Source organism: Enterococcus asini ATCC 700915 (assembly GCF_000407365.1). Classification (GTDB taxonomy): domain Bacteria; phylum Bacillota; class Bacilli; order Lactobacillales; family Enterococcaceae; genus Enterococcus_C; species Enterococcus_C asini. Next base: position 222,480 of record NZ_ASVU01000002.1, on the reverse strand, counting down.
TCATCGACGGGCTGGCCTTCCTTAAATACTTTATTGAAGTCACAGTAGTAACAGATGTGTTCACAAAACGGGATATGAATGTACGCGGAAATGCGTTTGGTTGATTCCTTCATGTTGCTTCCTTTCTTCATTTGAAACGAGCCGGGGCCACTAGTAAGACACCCAATAGAATAGTAGAACTTAATCCAGTCGTTTCATCAAGGCTTGATTGGTCAAATTGCGAATGCCATGGTAGGTTTCTGGTGCTAGTTCCACCAAAGTCTTCAACAAAGTGTCCAGTAAGTATAACTGATTAATCGGCGCAGCAAAAGACCCTGCGTCGGAATAAAACATTTTTGAAGAAGCCACCAAGGACAAATCTCCTACGTGAGTTAACGGCGCATTGATAAAATTCGTAATGGTAATAACCTTCACGCCATTTTCTTGGGCCAATTCAATGTTTTGAATCACTTCTTTGGTATTCCCTGAGGTACTAATGGCAATCACCAAATCACTTGGTTTGGTCAAGGTGGAATAAATGCTTTGCAGCTGGCCGTCGGGGCCGTACTCCACAAATTTCCCTAGGCGTTTTAGCCGATTGCTCAACTGCATGGCCACCATACCGGAAGTCCCCACAGCAAAGATATAAATATGCTCCGCTTGATGAATCATTTCTGCGGCTTGGTCGATTTGATTTTGATTGATAGAGTTTCGTGTGTCTTGTAAACTCTCCAGAAATTGGCGATAAATCTCGTCTTTGACCTCATCGCCTTCATCGTAATCAACCTTTTTCTGAGCCGTTTGGTATTTTACCAAAGCAATTTTTAAGTCTTGGAAGCCCCCCAGACCGATTTTTCGAGCAAAGCGAACAATTGTACTTTCCCCCACGCCGGCCATTAAGGCCAATTCGTTAATGGACAAATTTTCCACTTCATCTGGACTACTTAAGATTAATTGGGCAACTTTTTTTTCCGATTTACTCAACGATGGAAAATAACTGCTGATGGTCGCTAATAAATCCATCTCACTTTCCCCCTATTTTTTCTGACTGTTTCTATTATACCGTTAATCGAAAAATTCCGCTTAGGAAAAAGCAAAAAGCCGGTCAGATTTCTGACCGGCCTTACTGATTTAGATCGTTTCTTTTTGAGCTGCTTTATTCGCCATTTTAACAAAGGGAATGTAAATCAAAACACCGATAGCAATCAAGATCACTTGCAGTAAGGAAGCTTTCCAGTCGCCGTTGGTTGCTAAATACCCAGAGATAATCGGTGGTGTTGTCCAAGGAATCAAGACCGAGGTTTTGGCGATCAAACCAAAGGCTGTAGCATAGTACGCCAAGGTCACCGTAACGATTGGCACAATGATCAATGGAATGCCCAAAAGCGGATTGAAGACCACAGGAATTCCAAACATCAATGGTTCACTGACGTTAAACAAGGAAGGCACAATTCCTACTTTGGTAATGGAGCGGTAATCTTCCCGTTTCGAAGCAATCATAATGGCGATGACCAAGCAAATGATCATACCGCCGCCACCCATCCAGCCAAAAGCGTCTAAGAAAGGCTTCGTCACGATATTTGGCAATGCCTCACCGTTTTTCAGAGCATCCATGTTTTCTTGAATTGCCGTCAACATGATGGGTTCCCCGATTGAACCGAGGATAAAAGTACCATGTAAACCAAAGGCCCACAATAAATTACTCAAGAAGACGTAAAGTACCAAACCGCCGATGGATTGGAAGGACGCCACCAATGGAGCTTGGAAAAACTTCGCAATAATCGTCGGAATATCCGTAGCGAAAACCCAGACGATTAAGACTTCGATTAGCCCTAGAATCGTTGTTACTAAAAAGGCAGGAATCAAAACGTTAAAGGACTTGGCAATGGATGGTGGCACGCTTTCTGGCATGCGAATTTTTAGTTTTTCCATCTTGGTGAATTTGCACAACCAAGTAACGGAAAACAACGTCGCGATAATCGCTAAAAACATCCCGGTAGCACTGGTTTGGGTTTGAGTCATCACCGCAGCCGCCGTAACACTTTTGCCTTCGACATCTGTCAAAACAACTTGGGCCGGCAAGACGATCAAATAGGAAACCAGCCCCATTACCCCACCGATTAACCCTTCTTCTCCGTAGCTTTGGGCCAATTTGTAGCCGATGGTCATGGCGATTAATAACGCCATGATGCCAAGTGTTGCATTGTACACTTGGTTTCCTAGATCCATCCAACGAGCCGCGGCTGGAACATTTTTTAGCAAGCCATTGGTGGGGCTTAAAATCAGATTGTTGATTAACACCCAAAATGACGCAATGATCGTCATGGGAATCAAGGTCACAAAGCCGTCTCGAATGGCGGTAATGTGGCGTTGACTGGAAAATTTGTTGGCAAAGAGTAGCATTTTATCCACGATTGGATTTGATTCATTCACATTGTTCACTCCCTATCTCAATTTCACACTGTATTTCAAACATTCGATTCCAAGGAAAAGCCAAATCGGTAATGGTGTACTCCTTAGAAAAGGAATGGCGTAGTTCTCGTTGGGCAAGTGCCAGCATTTGTTCTTGTACTAATTTTACGATTTTTGGTGCTTGCTCTTTTAAATCAAAATACGTTAGCCCTAAGTCCGGCAAAACTTCTCGGGTGATGGTCATCCGGATGATTGCTTGATAAAACAAGTCTTCAAACAGATTGTGCAGCATGTTTTCTTGGACTTTTCTTGGGTCGTAATTCCCTGTACAAAAAGCCAATGCCGCCAGACTGCTACCTAAGGAATTGCAATTGGTATTCCAGGCTTTGTAGCTCATTAAGTGATCCAACAGGCGCTTCTCATCTAGAAGTTGTACCAGTTCCAGCTCGCCGCCATTGGCAAATGCACTGTCACAAAGGGCAATTTTTTTACCAGTTGCTAAGTCATTTTCAATTTCACTAAGAAAAGTCAGCAAGTGACGGTAGCTATCATAGGTGATGTCTTTGCCCGTTAATTGGTCCCAAGACTCCTCCATGACTTTCCCCGGCGTGTTGTAAGCTAGGACAAACTCCGCCTGATCGATACTATCCACCAGTTGAAAGCCCGCAGCCATGACATGAGCCTTTAAGCTTTCATTCATCGGACGGTCTTCATAAAGCGGTACCAATTCGGGGCCTAAAGTCGAACTGTAGCGCACGAAAAGATTGGGCTTTTCCCCCCGATATTCGTGAAAAGCTCTGGCTAATAACGTAAAGCCGACTTCATCTGCCCCAGGGTAAACCATGATTTTTTCTTTTAAGCGTTTCTCGGCGATGGCGCCATAGACCCACTTTTGGTCCAAGGCCGTATAGCCATACGGTGCCGAATCATCTTGGGGAATGCTCAGAAATGTCAAAACCCCAGCAGCTACTAGCTCAATATGCAATAAGTTTACCGCCACATTGAACGCCCGGCGAGCTTCATAATCTTTTAGCACGGCTTCCGGGATGGCATCTTTTAAGTCTTCCCATTCTGTCGTTTCCGCCGGCGTCAAGCCCTCCCGATTGGCCTTATCTTTTAGCCAACCGTAACGGAAGATGCGCTCCCCGTATACTTCATAATAATCCGGTTCTTCGTCGGCACTATTATACCGAGGCGTGCGCATGATTAAATTGGAAAAATAGATTTTTTTCTCAGGATAGTCGGCATGTAAATCCTCTAAAAATTCCCTGTAGCCCTTTAAATCCGCTTCCGTAAAATGATGCAAACGAGAAGGCAACAAGCCACCATATAGCAACATTTCTGCGGAGAAAACCCCACAGTCACACTGAGCAAAGTATTCCCGGACAAAGTCTTGTAAAGCTGCCGGGTCTCCGGGAGTTTTCTTTTGACCTAAAAGCTCTGGTTTAGGGCTAATGATTTCCACATCTTGGTTAACTTGCGCCGCCTTAATCGGATAAAGGGCGTTACAAGGCCGTTCATCCAGTGGAATATACAAAATCTTCATTGCGCTTCCTCCTGACGATAGATATCCTCCACGACATCCCCCACTGTTTTTTGATACAAGCCCGCTTGTTCCCGAATTACTGCCGGTGCATCTTGTACCGCATAGGAATGCTCGGTCAATTCAAACATGGTCGTGTCGCTTTCGGCATCTCCGGCCACGTAGAGATGTTCTTTTTCAATATGGAGTTGTTCTTGAATCCAAGCGACGGCTTTGCCCTTGGAGACTTTATTGGAAAAGATTTCCAGTGAGCTAGGGCTCGTTTCTACCATAGAAACACGATTTGCTCCTAAGCGTTCGTTAACTTGTGCTTTAATGGTCGCAAATTGCTCGCTGTTCCCAAAGGTTAAATAAATCGTCGGCTTCATCCGGCCGGCCGCTACATACCCGGCTAAATCCTTAATCACAATGGAAGAATCGACGAATTCCGCCACTTCTTCTGGCTTTCTAGGAGAAGGAAAATGCCGATGATTTTGATTGGCTACTTCCGTCCGTAAACCTGCCCCAAAGATGACTTCCGTTAACCCATTGACGTATTCTTCAGGAATTACTTCCAAAGAGACCAAATGATCTTGTTTGTCCATGATTACCGCACCATTTTGACTAATGCGATACTCCCCTTTAAAGCCGAGTTTTTCTTCCACATAGCGAATGTCCGTATCCATACGCCCGGTACAAATCACAAAATGGCCCCCGGCAATGCAAAATGCTTTGATTTTTGCCAAACTTGCTTCATCCACTTGGCCTTTGGCATCTAACAGTGTGCCATCCAAATCACATACTAATAGGTATTTATTCATGTTCTTCCTGTCCCATCTTCGTCGCTTTTACATAACGCTCGGTAATTAATTGTGGCCGTGTGATGATTGAGCCTACCACCACGGAATAAGCGCCGATTTTCAGTGCTTCCGTCACGTGCTCTGGTAAATACGTGTGTCCTTCCATGATCACGGGAATCTTCACATTTTTCACCACTGCTGCCAACAAGTCAAAGTCTGGTTCTTCTGTTTTTTTGGAATAAGGTGTGTACCCCGCCAAAGTCGTAGAAACAATGTCAAAGCCCAACTTTTCTGCGGCAATGGCTTCCTCTAAAGTAGACACATCCGCCATGGCCAAACGCCCACCTTCGTGAATCTGCGCTACCAAATCGGCTAACTGTTCATTGTGGGGCCGCACTTGCTTTGTCCCATCCAAGGCGATGATTTCAGCCTTAGTCGTCAAAAGCTCTGCTACTTCTTGTTTGGTAGCTGTAATATAAACCGATGAATCCGGATAATCTCGTTTGATGATACCGATCACGGGCAAGTCTACTTCTTCTTTAATAGCATTGATATCCGCCACTGAATTGGCGCGAATTCCTTTGGCGCCACCCTCTTTAGCTGCCAATGCCATTTTGCTCATGATAAAGGAACTGTGTAACGGTTCTGTTTCCAATGCTTGGCACGAAACAATCAAATTGCCTTTTAATTGCGCTAAATCCATCTTCTTAGCCTGCCTTTCATCTTATGGCACAAGTTTACACCTTTTATCTTGTTTTTTAAATCTTTTTCACCATTTATTTTAAAAAGAAATTCCCTACCAAAAAAAAGCAGCCACTGACCATTCATTCAGTGACTGCTTTTGTCGATTTATGCAAGCTGTTAAGCAAAATACGCTCTGGTTTCCTCTTCGTCTTGTTTTAAACGATCGATTAACTCCTCGGCACTGTTGAACTTCACTTGGTTGCGAATCAAATGCAACCAACGAACGTTCACCGTTTCTCCGTAGATTTCTTCATGGAAGTCCAAAATATTGATTTCCATGGTTAATTGCCGGCCTTCTCCAAAGGTATCGTTGTGGCCAATGGAACCCATGGCTTCATACCAAGTATCCCCTACTTGTAATTGACAGACATAGACCCCTTCCATAGGCAAGCGAGCATAGCGGCTGAAATTCACATTCGCCGTAGGATAACCCAATAAACGGCCCCGGGCTTCCCCGTGAATCACCAGACCGGAAATGGTATAAGGATAGCCTAATAGATGATTGGCCTCTTCCATATTGCCTTCTCCGAGTAGTTCCCGAATCCGAGAAGACGAGATTTTGGCGCCTTCATCACTTTCCTTTTCCACTGTGACGATTTCAAAGCGACCTTTGGCATACTCTGGTAAATGAGCCACATCGGCAATCTCTCGAGGGCCATACGTGTAATCAAAGCCGGAAACCGCTACTTGAGCATGTAAGCCCACAATGTATTGATCCACAAAAGTCTGTGGAGACAAATGAGCAAAAGTGGAAGTAAACTCCACTTCGTACAAATAGTCTACCCCCAGCCACTCCATTAGCGCTTCTTTTTGCGGCAATGTAGTCAAATACTGCATCTCGCTAGCTCCCACTTTGTGAAAAACAATGGAAGGGTGATTGGTAAAGGTCATTACCGCCAGTTTGAGTCCTTTTTCTTCGGCTACTGCTTTACCAGTTTTGATGACTTTTTGATGTCCCCGGTGGACCCCATCAAAGAAGCCCAAGACCAAGACAACCTCTTCTGTAGGAATATCTGCTGGGTTGTAGGGATGTCTGATTTTTATGATTTTCATCGGCTATTCCATCTCCGTTCGTAGTACTTTTAACGGTTTAAGACCATTTTCTTCTTTAGGGTTTGCTTGGTATAAGCTAACCGCCTTCTCCTGATAGTAAAGAGCCACCGGGGCTTGTGGCATCTCTTCTAAGCCCACATCAGCTAAGGTCAAGCGGGCTCCATTTTTCACCCGAGCCCACAGTTCCTTCGAAATATCCAAGCGCTTAAAATCTTTTAAGCCGTATTCGATGGGCAAGATAAACTCTTCCAAACGACCTTCTGCCATAGCATCGGTTACTTCTGCCAAGGTCAGGGATTGTTCCTTCGTCAAACCACCACTGGCCAAACGAGTCAAATCTGTCATACATGCGGCACTACTTAAGTGTTTGCCGGTATCATAGGCCAAAGTCCGGACATACGTGCCTTTGCCGCAGCTAACCTTAAAGCGCCAAGATTGGGTCTGTTCTTCGGGATTCCACACCGGTTCTGTAGTTCGCTCAAAAGAAGCAATTAGCGCTTTTCTTTTTGGGCGTTCCACGGACTCACCAGCCCGGGCGTACTCATAAAGCCGGCGGCCATTGACCTTCACAGCAGAATACATGGGGGGAATCTGGGTAATCTCGCCTACCATGCTTTTCATGGCGGCATCAATCGCGGAATTTGAAAATGGTTCGCTTAAGGGAGTCCGTTCCACCACAGTACCCGAAGCATCTTCCGTATCCGTTGCAAAGCCCAAGGTAATCTCCCCTTCATAGACTTTGCCACTGTCACTTAAAAACTCGATGACCTTGGTCCCTTTACCAAGACAAATCGGTAAAACTCCGGGAACCCCGGGATCTAACGTGCCCCCATGACCAATTTTTTTCATATGTAAGATTTTGCGAAGTTTAAAGACACAGTCATGACTTGTCATGCCCGGCTCTTTCCATAATGCCAAAATACCGTCCATCCAATTATTCACCCTTTCAACCTTGCTATTATAACAGAAATCAGCGGGAAATGAAGCAAGAACTCTCTTAAAAGCCTTCCCTTTCTCGGCTTTTTCGGAAATCATTACTCCAAAAAAAGCCCCAGGAAAAGTTCTGCCTTTTCCTGGGAGCTCACGCTTACTCTTTATTAAGATTTCGCAGTAATTCGTCGATTTTATTGCCGTATTGCACCGAAGAGTCCACCTCGAAAACCAACTCTGGAGTCTTGTACAAAGTCAAACCTTGCCCTAATTCTTTACGAATCAGTCCAGTCGCTTTTTCCAATCCTCGTTGGGCTTTTTCTCGATCCGAAGCTTTGTCAGACAAAATACTGTAATAAATCGTCGCTTGTTGGAGATCCCCTGTGACCCGTACATCGGTAATGGTCACGTCTTGTACCCGAGGATCCCGGACGCGTTTGCGTAAGATGTCATTGACTTCTCGGAGAATTTCTTGAGCAACACGTCGATCACGATAATTCGCCATAGTTCGTGTCCTCCTGACTATATTAGTCTTGTTTGATTTCTTCCATGATGAAGGCTTCGATTACATCATCGACCTTCAAGTCGTTGTATTTCTCAACCATGGCACCACATTCAAAGCCTTGACGGACTTCTTTCACGTCGTCTTTGAAGCGTTTCAAGCTAGCCAAGACGCCTTCAAAGATTACGATGCCATCACGGATAACCCGGACGCCACTGTCCCGACGGATGAAGCCATCAGTAACATAACAACCGGCGATTGTTCCGACTTTGGATACTTTGTAAGTTTCCCGAACCACCATTTGACCGATGATTTTTTCTTCAAACTCAGGATCCAGCATCCCTTTCATGGCTGTTTCGATTTCTTCAATGGCTTTGTAAATGATCCGGTGTAGACGAATGTCCACTTGTTCCGCTTCGGCTTGTTGGCGAGCTTGCGGTGTCGGCCGTACGTTAAAGCCGATGATAATCGCATTACTTGCAGCAGCCAAGGTAACGTCACTTTCATTAATGGCCCCAACAGCGGAATGGACGATATTAACCCGTACGCCTTCCACGTCGATTTTCTTCAAGGATGCGCCTAATGCTTCGGCAGAACCCTGTACGTCGGCTTTGATGATTACGTTAACTTCTTTTAGTTCGCCTTCTTTAAGAGATTCGAACAAGTTGTCTAAGGTTACTCGGCTGTGTGTTGCCCGATGTTCGATCAATGCGCGTTTTGCCCGTTCTTCACCGGCTGCCCGAGCAGTCTTTTCATCTTCAAAGACAACAAAGTGATCGCCGGCTTGTGGCACATCGTTTAACCCGGTAATTTCCACTGGAGTTGCTGGTCCAGCAGTCTTATCCCGACGACCTAAGTCGTTGGTCATTACCCGCACGCGACCGTAAGTATCCCCGACAACGATTGGATCACCTTGATGCAAGGTTCCTTGTTGTACTAACAAAGTAGCCACTGGCCCTTTACCCTTGTCTAGACGTGCTTCGATAACCGTACCGATTGCCCGTTGTGTTGGGTCGGCTTTCAAGTCTTCTACTTCTGCCACCAAGAGGATCATTTCCAGTAATTCTTCGATGTTTTGGCCGAATTTCGCAGAGATTTCCACGAAAATCGTGTCGCCACCCCAAGATTCTGGAATCAATTCGTATTCACTAAGCTCTTGCATAACGTGTTGAGGGTTAGCCCCTGGTTTATCGATTTTGTTCACCGCTACGATAATTGGCACTTTCGCCGCTTTCGCATGGTTAATCGCTTCGACTGTTTGTGGCATTACCCCGTCATCGGCAGCTACGACCAAGATGGTGATATCCGTGATACTAGCTCCCCGAGCCCGCATGCTAGTGAAGGCCGCGTGTCCTGGTGTATCCAAGAACGTAATCGGTTTGCCATCGATATCAATTTGGTAGGCACCAATATGCTGAGTAATCCCGCCGGCTTCCCCACTTGTTACCCGACTGTGACGCAAGGTATCCAATAAAGTGGTTTTCCCGTGGTCGACGTGACCCATGATAGTAACAACTGGTGGCCGTGGTACCAAGTTTTCTTCATTGACTTCGTCTGGTTCAAAGAACTTGTCGATGTCGGCAATATCCACTTGAACTTTTTCTTGGGCTTCAATGCCATAGTCCGTAGCCAATAGCTCAATGGTATCTTTATCCAATGGTTGGTTTTGGTTAACCATAACCCCCATCATAAAGAGTTTCTTGATGATTTCTGCTGGTTCCCGATAGATTTTCTTCGAGATTTCCGCCACGTTCATGCCTTCTGTGTATTCCAAAACTTCTGGTAATTCCCGGAATTTACGTGGTGGCACTGCAGGTTTCTGAGCAACTTGTTGTTTGCCCTTCTTCCCTTTTTTCTTACGACGATTAAATTCGTTGTTTTGGTAGTTGTTCCGTCCACCGCGAGAAGGTGCCTTATCCTTGTTACGGAATTCGGTTTTCTTCTTCTCTTGTTTTGGTTTTTCCACTTGCAAAGCTTCTTTAGGAATGCTTGGTGTCACCGGTGCGGCTTTAGGTGCTGGCCGGTTTTCTTGCCGTGGTTTGCTTTCGGATTTTGCTACTGGTTTTGCCGCCGGTTTCCGTTCGGAACGTTGGCGTTTATTGGCTGCTTCTGTTTCGATTTCATGAGCCCGATTCTTCGCCCGTTCCAAAGCACTAGTCATACCTGCCCCTTGTGGCCGTTGAGCTTGTTGGGCAGTTTGTGTCCGGCTTTGTTGGTCCCGACGATTGTCCCGTTGCCGTGGATTACGATTTTGATTTCCTTGGCCACCTTGTTGATTCCGGTTGCCTTGGTTTCCTTGGGCACTCCGGTTTTGGCCGCCTTGGCGATTGCCTTGGCCACCGCGATTTTGGCTACCTTGACTGCGGGTATCCTTGTTCCGGTTTTGGAATTTAGGATTGTTCCGTTGGGTCACAAATTTCTTTTGCTCCGGTTGGGTAGTTTGTTCTTTTTGTTCTCCGGTGTTGGTTGTTTGTTTCGACTCATTCGAAGGAGTATTTTCTGGTTTCGTAGTAGTTCCCCCTGACACTGCTTGTCGCAGTTTTTTTTCTTCTGTTTCTGAAATGGATCCCATGTGATTTTTCACATCGAAGCCGAGTTTTTGTGCTTTGTCCACCAGTTCTTTACTGGACTGATTGATTTCTTTGGCTAATTCATAAATTCGTTTTCCCATGTAAATCACCTTCCTCGTAAATGGAGCATCGCGGCTTCGGAATATCCGAAAGCAGACGAAGTTCCACCTAGTTTCGGTGGGGAAAAATCGCATGACTGCTTACGTTTCCGGCCGCATTAGCCTTCACTTTGGAGCAATTCCTTTAGCTTTTTGGCAAACCCTGCATCCATCACTGCAATCGTCGTCCGTGAACGACCAATGGCATGACTGATTTCCGCTTGAGTAAAGCCATCATAAAAAGGAATTTCATAATACGTTGTCTTGTCTTGAATTCTTTTGTGGGTAGAAGCCCCGGCATCTGTAGCAATCAAGACTAACTGCGCCTTGTTGCCGCGAATTTCTTTTAAGACGCCTTCTTCTCCTGTGACCAGTTGACCAGCTCGCATGGCCAAGCCCAAAAGATTCAAGCTTTTCGCCTTATTTCCCATTGCCAAACAACTCACGGCGGGCTTTTTGATGGCGAACATATTCCAGTAGTTCTTCATAAAATGCATCGTCCAAGGAGACTTCCAGCACTCGATCTAGTACACGCTTATCCCAGGCAGTTTGTACTTCCTCAGGATCCAAGGCTACATAGGCACCGCGCCCGGGCATTTTTCCCGTAGGATCAATGGCCACAACGCCTTCTTTCGAGCGGGTAATGCGCACAAGCTCTTTTTTTGGGTGCATCTCACCGGAAACGACGGATTTTCGTAAAGGAATTTTGCGCTGTTTCATTCCTGCCACCTCGTTTATTCCTCCGTTTGGTCGGCAGTAGCCTCATTGGCCTCTGCCACTTCTTCGGCTGCTGTTGCTTCATCTTCAGCCGCTTCTATTGCTACATTTTCGTATTCATCTGCGGTTAAATCAGATTCTGACACGGCTTCATCCAAAGTTTCCACTTCATCTGCCGCATCGATATAGGCGCCTTCTTCCAATTTGGCATAGAATTCTTCCATATCGGTTTCAGATTTGATATCAATCTTAAAGCCCGTTAATTTCGCCGCTAGACGAGCATTTTGCCCCCGTTTGCCAATGGCTAGTGACAATTGATAGTCAGGAACGACCACGGTGCAAGCTTTTGGATTGTCTAAGTCGAAAATGACATCCACCGCTTCAGCTGGATTCAAGGAGTTCGCGATAAAGATGGCTGGATCTTCATCCCATTCCACGATATCCATGTTTTCGCCTTTTAATTCATTGACGATTGCTTGGACACGAGAACCCTTTGGCCCAACGCAAGTTCCCACAGGATCGACGTTTGGATCATTGGAGCGGACGGCAACTTTCGAGCGATCACCGGCTTCTCTAGCGATGCTGACGATTTCTACCGTACCGTCGTAAACTTCTGGTACTTCTTGTTCAAACAAGCGACGCAACAAGTCAGGATGGCTCCGACTAACGAAGACTTGCGGGCCTTTTGACGTGTTTTCGACCCGGGAAACATAGACCTTAATCCGGTCATGGGGTTGATAAAATTCATTTGGCATTTGATCTTGCTTGGATAAAACCGCTTCGATCTTGCCTAAGTTCACGTAGATATAACGACTGTCTTGACGTTCAACGATCCCTTGCATGATGTCTTTTTCATATTGGGAGAATTCATTGTAAATGATATTCCGTTCTGCTTCACGCACCCGTTGCAAGATCACTTGTTTGGCCGTTTGAGCGGCAATCCGGCCGAAGTCTTTTGGTGTGACTTCAAAGCGAATTTTATCCCCGATTTCGTAAGCAGGGTTTAACAACAAAGCATCTTTTAAAGATACTTCCAATTGTGAATCCATGACTTCTTCAGTGACTTCTTTGACGGAGTACACATGGATGTCGCCTTTTTTCTGATTGAATTCTACTTCCACGTTTTGAGCTTGGCCGTAGTGACGTTTGTAAGCAGAAACCAAAGCCGCTTCCAGCGCTTCAATCACAATCTCCTTTGAAACGCCTTTTTCTGCTTCTAAAGCATCCAATGCGTTCAACATTTCTTTACTCATGGTTGATTCCTCCAGCTTAAAATTGAATGGCTAAACGAGCCTTCGCGATATTCTTACGTTCAATGGTCAATTCTTTGACCCGGGTCTTCACGCGGTATTTTAACGTCAATGTTTCTGGCGTTAAAGCTTCCAACACACCTTCATACTGTTTCTCACCATCGATGGCCTGATACAAAGACAGATGAATGTACTCGCCTAGCGCCCGTTCATAATCGCTTTCCTTCTTTAAAGGTCGTTCCGCTCCAGGAGACGAAACCTCCAAGAAGTATGCCTGGGGAATCGGGTCTGGATCACAAGAATCGAGCTTTTCACTCAATAGCTCACTGACATAGGCGCATTCTTCGATATCGATGCCACCTTCTTTGTCAATGAACACGCGGAGATACCAGCTTTTGCCTTCCTTTACGAACTCCATGTCCACTAGTTCAAAATTTTTCTCATCTAAGATTGGCTGTACCATTTCGGTTACCGTTTCGATTACGCTACTCAACTATTCTTCGCCTCCTTTAGCTTATTTGCAAACAACGCTTTTCATGAAAAAGAGTGAGGGAAAAAATCCCTCACTCCACAAAGTATCATTACCATTTGTTACTTTATCATATTTTTTCTGAAAACTCAACCATTCCAGAAGGGATTTCTCGCCTTTCCGGGCTTTTCTAGCCTTTTTCGGACGTTTTCTTAGGAAAATCTTATTTTCAAAAACCTCCTATCTTATTGTCGGCTATAATTTTTCACTTCTGCTGCAATGGCATCGATAAAGAGATTAGCTGGCATGCTTTCTGTTTCTTTGCTGCCGTATTTCCGGATATTTACCGTTGCGTCTTTCATTTCTTGGTCTCCTACCACGATTTGGTAAGGAATTTTTTGTGTTTGCGAAGCACGGATCTTGTAGCCCATTTTTTCGTTGCGGTCATCTACTTCGATTCGCAAACCAAGTTCTTGCATCCGTTCTTTCAATTCATAAGCATAATCCCCATGGGCTTCATTGGAAACCGGGATAATCGTACCTTGAATTGGTGCTAACCAAGTTGGGAAGGCGCCTTTGTAGACTTCCGTTAAGTAAGTTACAAAGCGTTCCATTGTGGAAACGATGCCTCGGTGGATGACCACTGGGCGATGGTTGTTTTCTCCATCTTCCCCAACATAAGTCAAATCAAAACGTTCAGGCAACAAGAAGTCCAATTGAATGGTTGACAATGTTTCTTCCATACCCAAGGCTGTTTTTACTTGAACGTCTAGTTTTGGTCCGTAGAAGGCAGCTTCTCCTTCTGCTTCAAAATAATCCAATTCCAATTCGTCCATGGCCGCTTTCAACATCGTTTGAGCGTTTTCCCACATGGCATCGTCGTCGAAGTATTTGTCAGTGTTTTTTGGATCCCGATAGCTCAAACGGAAACGATAGTCGGAGATGTTGAAGTCTTTGTAGACTGCCACCATTAAGTCCAAAGTCCGTTTAAATTCGTCTTTGATTTGGTCTGGACGAACGAAGGTATGACCATCGTTTAGCGTCATTTCCCGCACTCGTTGCAAACCAGAAAGTGCGCCAGATTTTTCGTAACGGTGCATCATTCCCAATTCCGCAATCCGAATTGGCAATTCCCGGTAAGAGTGCAAGTCGTTTTTGTAAACCATCATGTGGTGTGGGCAGTTCATTGGACGCAAGACGAGCATTTCCCCATCTCCCATATCCATTGGTGGGAACATGTCATCATGATAGTGGTCCCAGTGACCAGAAGTCTTGTACAAGTTCACATCCGCCATGATTGGTGTATAAACGTGTTGGTACCCAAGACTGATTTCTTTGTCTACGATGTAGCGTTCGATAATGCGACGGATTGTAGCGCCTTTTGGCAACCAGAATGGCAAGCCAGAACCCACTTCAGGAGAAATCATAAAGAGATCCAATTCTTTGCCCAGTTTCCGGTGATCCCGTTCTTTGGCTTCTTCCCGCAGACGGATGAATTCTTTCAAGTCTTTCTTATCAAAGAAGGCTGTACCGTACACTCGTTGCATCATATGATTGTCGGAATTGCCCCGCCAATAAGCTCCTGCCACGGATAGTAATTGGAAGACTTGGATACGGCCAGTAGATGGCACGTGGGGTCCCCGGCACAAATCGGTGAATTCCCCTTGGCGATAAGCGGTAATCACTTCATCTTCCGGCATTTCTGAGATTAATTCCACTTTGTAAGGATCGTCGGCAAAAAGTTCCAACGCTTCTTCTCTCGTTAAAACCAAACGTTCAATCGGCAAGTTTTCTTTGACGATTTGGCGCATTTGCGCTTCAATGGCTGGTAAATCTTCCGCACTAATCGGGTGTTCCCCGTTGTCGGTATCGTAGTAAAAGCCAGTATCAATGGCTGGTCCAACACCAAAGTGAATGTTTGGGAAGAGGCGTTTAGCCGCTTGCGCCATTAAGTGAGCAGCTGAGTGACGCAACAATTGCAAAGCGTCTTCGTCTGCTGGTGTGATGATTTCGATTGCCCCATCGCTTTCGATTGGACGGGTCAAATCGATTAATTCCCCGTTGAATTTGCCGGCTAGAGCTTTTTTCGCCAAGCTATTGGAAATTGAGCTGGCGATTTCTTTCGTGGTAATGCCGGCCGCAAACTCCTTTTGGGCACCATCTGGAAAAGTAATTTGAATAGACATATCATTTCCTCCTTGAAAATTTTGCTTGTGACCAGGTCACGAGAAAAGCGAAACAAACGAATAACTCGCTTGCAAAGCCATAAAAAAAGTCCTACCCGCCTTGCAAATGCAAAGCGAATAGGACGTAAGACACGTGGTTCCACCTAACTTCGAGTACAAATTGTACTCCTCAACTGGGATAACGGCCCAAAGCCGCTTCTGGTTCGGCCAGAAGTCTAAGAAAAAGTGGTCATCCCCCGGTTTTCTTTGAAATGCTTTCAGCCACGGCACTTCTCTCTGTCAAGACTCTCAGGTTCAGTTGGTTTTTTCACTAATCGAGTATGGTTTCATTTAAACACTAAGCCTTTTATTTTGCAAGGGAAAATTACTTCCACTTGCCATCTACGGCATAGTTTCCTTTTTTCATTTCGTTAATGATGATGTGAATGTGTTCTTTGGGAGCCCCCGTATTGCGATGCACCGCTTCGGTCACTTCCTCCATCATTTTGGTTAATGCTTCTCCACTACGACCTTCGACTAATTCAATGTGTACAAAAGGCATTGTTTGCATCCTCCTTTAGTGTGTTTGATAAAAATCATTGTACCACTGTTGAGTGTAAGACTGAACCTTGGCAGCCGTTTTTTTGTCATAGTAAAATTGCTGGCTATGGGCGAAATCCATCGCTACTTTGTGAAACAATTCTTGCGTTGCCAGTAAGCTTTGCCACAGGGCTTTTGGGCTGGAAAAATCTTGACAGTGTAACAACTTGGCGCCCAATTCCGGCGTTAGTTTTTGTAAGAGATATTTGTCGTTTTTCCCCAGACTTTGCTGCCAGCCGTCTTCACTGCCCACTTGCCAAGCCAACAAGCGTCGCAATTCTTTCTGACAGATTTCATAGAGATGGTCGGAAGCGTAGAAGTATTCTTTACGACACAAGCCTTTCACCACATAGGTCGTCACCCACCAAAATTCGTTGCAACAATCTTGAAACTGCGCATTATTTGGCTCTGACAACCAAAAAGTGCGGTCACTAGGTCTTGGCAAATCTTTTAGTGACCCCTTTGGATCCCAGAGCGCTTTGGCAAAAGGCTCGTCTGCTTGCCACTCTTTTATGGCGGTTAAAGGCGTCAGCATCAAATCGATGCGATTACCGTCTTTAAAAAGCATTAAAAACGTAAACCGCTCCCCGAGACTGGGGGGAAATAAACTGGACTCTTCCGGGGTCTGTTGAATCAAGACCTCCCCGAATGCTTCCAGCCAACTGCGATCTTGTAGCAGCGCTTCTTTGTCATTGACCAAGTACACCACATCGTAATCTTGGAAAGCATCCGGTAAAACTGCTGGATTGCCCCGGGAGCCACCTAAAGCGATGGCTTCCACTTGGGGCAAAGCTTGCCCCACTCGTAAAATCAGCTCAAACATTTCCGCTTCACTGCGCATGTCACTCCTCCTATATTCTTTCGACTAATCCTTCATTACTGAAATTTTACCACAGATTTTCTCGCCTCTTCCTGTTAGGTGTCAATGTGTGCTATAATTTTAAGACGTATTTTTTGAAAAGGAGCTTACGTGGATGAATCAGGAACGCCAAAAGGAACAACAACATGTAGATCAAACCATTGCATTGATTGATAAAGAAGCTACTCTTTTAAAACAACAACAACAATTGCTCACAGGGCAATTGCAAGACCAACTACAAGGTGTCGGGGAACAGCGCATTCGCGGTGGAGACGAAGAAGCCTTTTACGAATCTGTCTTGGAATATCGTCAATATGAAGAAGAATTACTTTTAAAATATCACACCGCAGACTCCGTAGAAAAACGCCTGAAGACTTTACAGACCATGAATGGCAACCCCTATTTTGCGCGGATTGATTTCACAGAAGACACAGCAGCCAAAGAAACCCTGTACCTAGGAATTTCTTCCTTACGAGACCATGCGGAAAACGCCATTGTCATCGACTGGCGGGCGCCAATTGCCAACTTGTACTACGAAGGAGAATTAGGCCCCACCTATTACGAAACCGATACGGAACGTTATGAAGTCGACCTATTATTGAAGCGCCAGTTCAAAATTCAAGGTGGCCAAATCACGTCCATGGTGGATACCACCGATGTGATTAACGATGAGTTTTTATTGGAAATCTTAGACGAAGCCTCTTCTTCCCAAATGAAAAACATCGTGTCCACCATTCAACAAGCCCAAAACCAGATTATTCGAGATACTCACAGTAAGATTATGCTCATTGAGGGCATCGCCGGTAGCGGTAAAACTTCGGCCTTGTTGCAACGGATTGCTTTTTTGCTTTATCGTCACCGGAAATGGCTCAAAGATGATCAAGTTTTGCTCTTCTCGCCGAATCATCTGTTTTCCGACTATATTTCCATGGTCTTGCCTTCCTTAGGGGAAAGCGAGGTCCCTACTCGTACGTTCCGCTCTTTTATGCAACAACTTTTGCCGACCTTTACGATTAACCAAGAAGCGGCCCAAGAAGAAGTCTTTTTAACAGGGGCCGAAAGTCGCACCCAGCGACTGAAAAGTGGCCTATCCTTGATTCACTTCAGTCACCGCTATTTACAAGCCATTACTGAACTTGGTCCTTTATTCCGGGATTTAAAAATCAAGGGCAAGACGTATATCACGGCTAGTCAAATGCGCCACTGGTACAAAGAAACCAATTCCCAACTGCCTTTGTATCAACGGACGCAGCTGTTGCAAACAAAGCTTTTGAAAAAAGCCGGGGGTCTGCACAAGGACGAAGGGAAAAAACAATGGGTCAAAGAGCTCACGGAAGAACGCCTGCAAGAATACTATGCCGACCATCCTAACGCAGATGACTCCGAAAAAAGTGAACGCCGCTTGCGCAATCAAATTCGTAAAGCCGTTTTAAATCGCTACTTCCGCCCAGTTGTCCGAGCCATCGAAGAATTTCGCTTCATTAATTTTTCAAAGCAATACTTACACTTCTTGAAAAGTGTACCAAGTACGCTTTTAAGCAAAGCCGGGATTAGTAGCGAGGCTTGGAGTACCGCCAATGCCAAAGTCCGATCAGACTTAAAAATCCGCCATTTAGATCAAGAAGATGCCGTTTTATTCTTCTTATTGTGCCGGGGACTGTACCCTGCCGATGTGCCTTTGAAAGCTCGCTTTATCTTTGTGGATGAAATGCAAGATTTCCCACCCGCTCAGGTAGCACTCCTACGCTCTTTGTATCCTAAAGCTGGACTAACCTTGTGTGGGGATCTCAATCAAAAAGTCTTCGGTAACGAAACCATCGTCAGCAATCTAGAAGACCTTTTTTCCGAAGAAGAAGTGACTCGCTACCAACTGACCACCAGTTATCGCTCCACCAAGGAAATAACGGATTTTGCCAATCAATTTTTAAGCCAAGAAGATCAAGTAGAACTCACCGCTCGTACTGGCGACTTGCCTTTAGTGGTAACGAGTCCAAGCATTCAAGAAAACTTGACCAAGCTAACTTCTAGTCTAACAAAAGCCCAAGAAGATCGTTTTTGGCGCACGGCCATCATCTGCAAGACCAAAGAAGAATGTCGCAAACTCTATGACAATCTACCAGCTGAATTACAAGAAAAGGTCCAACTTATCGTCTCTGAAGACGACTTTATGAAGCGGCCGTTGATCCTCATCCCAGCCTTTTTAGCCAAGGGATTGGAATTCGACCGAGTCTTCGCTTGGAATATCAGCGAAAACTTCACCACTGCCCAAGATCGTTTGATTTTGTATACGATTTGCACTCGGGCCATGCATGAATTGACCCTCTTTACTCAAGCTGGAGAACCGTCGCTTTTGGACCAAGCAAATTCTGCTAGTTTTCGCAATTAATCATAGTAAAAACTAAAAAACTCCTCATTCTTGTTTGAATGAGGTTATTTTTTTATTCTCCGTCCGTTATAATAGAAAACAACTTAAAAAGCGTTTTCTTTTATTATTCTAAATGACATAACCGTTTTTTATTATGATAAAAATGGTTATACAGAATAACAAAAAATCTCATTTACACAAGGAGTTTATTTACCATGATTACCATAAAGAACATCGATACTAACCAGATTACGATTTCTTGGGACGAACTACCTTCAGGCGGTCCTTATCGCATTCTATGGTCGGATCGCAAGCGCGAGTCGAGCACCTTCATCTCATTGGGAGAAACGACTTCCAATGAATTCACATTGAAAAAAAGTTCCCATCGCCCCTACTATGTAAAAGTTACCAATGGACAAGAAGAAACGCCTCTTCTAGAAACGCCGGTTTACTATCTGCCCCATCCCCAAATCGAAACTCTAGATCGAGGTCTTATCGCTTTATCAACTGATGAAGGCATCTTTCTAAGTTGGCGGCTACTTGTTCCAGAAGTTTCTGGTTTTGATAATTCTCACAACAGTCTGATTACTTCTGTTTTTCAACTTTACAAGAATGGTAGTTTGTTAGCGGAAATCCATGACAGCACCAATTATCTAGATCAAACAGGATTAATCACTGATTCTTACCAAGTTAAAAGTCTGGAAGGAACACTCTGCGAAGCTGTTTGTCCCGAACAAACTCCTTACTTTGAAATTCCCTTGCAAAAGCCGAGTGGAGGTGTGACCAAAGCTGGTGAATCTTACGACTATCAGGCCAACGATTTGTCCGTAATAGATATCGATGGGGATGGCCAATACGAATTTATTTTAAAATGGGATCCGACTAATTCTCGCGATGTCTCGCAAAGAGGATATACCGGAAATTGTTATCTTGACTGTTATAAAATGAATGGACAACTAATCTGGCGGCTAGATTGCGGTCAAAACATCCGTGCCGGAGCTCATTACACACAATTCATCTGTTATGATTTTGACGGCGATGGGAAAGGTGAAATGGCACTTAAAACTGCTCCCGGAAGTAAGATGCAGTTCTTTGACGCACAAGGAATACTTACCCACGAACGCTTTATCACTCTTCCTGAAGCAGATCGTAAAAAAGGCGTCTCCCATAAGGATGATTATGTTTGTTCGG
Source organism: Enterococcus asini ATCC 700915 (assembly GCF_000407365.1). Taxonomy (GTDB): domain Bacteria; phylum Bacillota; class Bacilli; order Lactobacillales; family Enterococcaceae; genus Enterococcus_C; species Enterococcus_C asini. The sequence continues at coordinate 202,254 of NZ_ASVU01000002.1, read as the reverse complement.
GGACTGATTATGCCACTCATATAAAAGAACTGTTTTTACAATGGCACAACCATCCCGAAGTTCTAGCAGGACACTGGCCCCAAACACTGGAAGCATGCTTTGATATTCCAAATCAGTATACGTATCCACTCACAGAAGAATCTGCCATGTCCCTTACTAACTATTTCTTAGATAGTTATGCCTCTAGTCGTAGTGAAAAAAATCGTTTGCGAGAGTTTGAAGGCTTTATTTATGAGGGACCAGAGTACTTGACGATGTTTGCTGGAGACGGTCAGGAACTTGCAACCATCCCCTTTCCGATTCCACGAGAAGACGACGGCTTACTTTGGGGTGATTATGCTTGGAACCGAATCGAACCTTGCAACCGCGTAGATCGCTTTTTATCTGGAGTCGCTTATTTGAATGGCGAAACCCCAAGCCTGTTAATCTGTCGTGGCTATTATACTCGAGCGGTCGTAGTCGCGTTAGATTTCCTTGGCGGTTGTTTCCAAGAAATTTGGCGAACAGATAGTGGTTTTGTTCCTATGAATAACCCTTTCCACGATACAGCACACAATCAAGATGGTACTAATCCTTTTTATGGGGCGTTAGCCTGTCAAGGTGATCACTCGCTTTCTTGTGCTGATGTAGATGGTGACGGCAAGATGGAAGTAATTTACGGTGGTGCTACACTTGATCACGATGGAACAATCCTGTACAGCTCTAAAGATCTCCTACCGAACGGGCATCTTGTGAAACTCAATCATGGAGATGCCATGCATGTGGCGGATATCGACCCCAATCGTCCTGGATTAGAAATCTTCAATGTTTTTGAGGAAGCTAGCGCCGCACCATATGGCTATGCACTCCGAAGAGCGGAAGATGGCACCGTAATTTTTGGCGAGTATGAAGACGAGCGTGATTTAGGTCGCTGTATGGTAGGTGATATTACGTCAGACCCAGGTCTCCAGTGTTGGGTGAACACTGTGGGTACCTTTGATTGTCAAGGGAAACGTCTAAATGCAGAGACTTTAGGAACTAATTTCCCGATTCGCTTTTTACCAGATTTTTCGACTCAAATTTTGGACGGAGTTGATTATCTAAATAGCGAAAGTACCGGGGTCGTAAATGATTGGCGCCACGGCGTAATTCTAACCCCAAAGGATACCGCAACAAATAACAGTACCAAAGGAAATCCGTGCCTCGTTGCCGATCTTTTTGGCGATTATCGGGAAGAATTAGTGCTCCGAACAAAAGACAACACCGCCTTAAGAATCTACTCAAACACCCAAGTTAGCCAGAAAAAATTGCCTACTTTGATGCAAGATCCCCAGTATCGTTGTGGGATTGCTTGGCAAAATAATTGTTACAATCAACCTTGCTATCCAAGTTATTACTACGCTTCAGATATGCAATTAGCAGATGTATTTCCAGAACAAAAACGCAAGCCAGTTTTCTATTTGGCTGGAGATAGTACGGTACAGACTTACACCCAGGAAAAGCGACCACAATTTGGCTGGGGGGAGTTCTTAGCCGCAAGTCTTTATCCAGATTATCAGCAAGAAAAAATCAATTTGACTAACATTTTGGAAAGTACACCTAGCCCCTGGCGTTATGAAAATCAAAAAATAATCGTCGACAATCGTGGGGCCGCCGGACGCTCTACGAAAACTTATCAAGAGGAGAAACGTTTTGCCGAAATCCTAAATGAACTTCGATCCGGAGATTGGTTGTTCTTGCAATTCGGGCACAATGATTGCAACCAAGAAAAATCTGAACGTTGGAGTTCCCCTGCAGACTTTATCGAAAACTTGAAGGCTCAGTTAACAGTTGCTTTAACCAAGCAAGCAACGCCGGTTTTATTAACTCCGATCCTGTTGAATCCGGCCGCTTTGGCTACCGATGATCACTTAACACTCATTGCAGAAGAATTAGAAAAATATCGAGAAGCGATTCTTTATTTGGCACACCAAGAGCAAGTACTCGTAATCGATGTTTGGCAACAAGCCAAATGGCGCTTTGCTGAAATGTCAAACGAAGCGCCAGCAGGTTATTATTTACCAGACAATGTTCACTTAAATGAAAAAGGCGCACGCTTCTATGCCAAAATTGTCGCCCAAGGAATTCGCCAAACCGGCCGTTTTGGAAGTCGCTAGTTGTTACTTTCGGGCCTCAAAAAACCACCGCAAATCCCAAGATTTTCTTGGTGATTTGCGGTGGTTTTACTTAGCCCACTTTTTCTAGCTGAAGTTCATGGCAAAGTGGTGCCTCTGGAAAAAACAACTGTAAAATTTGAAAAAACAAGAGACACTCTGCTACTGTTTTTCGGTTTTCTAAATCAAGCACTGGACTGTGACGACCAATCAACGGCGACTGGATTAAACGGGACTCTTGATTCCACTGAATAAAGTGTTCTTTGCTAGGACAATCCTTCAATTGATAACAACCACAATGAATAAGCTCTTGAAGACGAAAGGCAATCCAAGCACTGTCCAAAATTTTCAACCTGAAACGCCCCTCTTCGTCATCCATTAGCCGGTATTTTGTGACGATGGTTTCTGGTTCATAACGCAAATACCAATCCAACAGAAGAAAAAATGCTTCTCGACGTGGAGCCTGATTCCACAGTTCTTCGCAACCCGTTCCTCGTCGGAAAACTAATGGAATCAAGTACTGGCCCCTATAGACTAACATCGGTGTGTGGGGAATCTGTATCGGCAAATAGCGACTTAAAAAGCCATTGGTCGTATAATCCACTACACGATATCCTTCTACGCCGAAAGACTGACAGGCGGATACTAAAGCAGAACACTGAGAAAGCGACACCGCGACCTCTTGACCTGAGCAAGTCTGGGTCACAGATTTGATGACAGGTTCCATCGTTATGTGCATAAGTATCCTCCTTTTAATAACAGCCTTCTTCACCGTAATCTCATTTTACTGTAAGAATAGTATAACATATTTTCCGTTACTACCAAGAATAAAAGCCAACCTGGAATAGAAAATCCTCTCTTCAACAATTTACTCTTTGATTTAAGAGTTGTCTTTTGGGAACAGTTCCAATCCTGTTTGGCAAACTACTATTCACTTCTTCTTATGATGAAACTGTATCACTCGCAAAACAATCGTCAAAGCAAATCCAATGGACAAGTTTTACTTGGCAAAAGACAAAATCAGGTACTCATAGGGAGCCAGAGTGACTTCTCCCGGGAATAAGTCCTCATGATTCAAGCAAGAGCTAGCCATCGTTTTCAATTCAAAGGAGCTTTCGGTTACCCCGAGATTGCATAAATACAACTGAATCTCAGTTTGACTTTCCCGTCGATATTTCATAATTCCTTCTTTGACTTTCACTAAACCCCGATCTGTTTCATAGGGTAAGACTTCTTGGGTCAAGAACTTGCGCCACAGCTCATCTCCAGTGATCTTCTGTGGCTGACCACCGACATAAAAGACTTCTCCAGCGTCAACTTGTTGTTTTCCAATAACTAGTTGCTGCTTGGCCCCTTCGACGACAGCTTGCCAATTGTCCCCCACAAAGGTGGTCACTAACCCACTGAGAGTTGTGGTTTTCCCTTGATAAGATGCAGTGTAAGTTCCCTCTTCCACCCGATATTGCGTGATTTCTTTGCAGTGTAACCATTCTCCGATAAGATCCAAGCCATTATTTGCGGGCCAGCTTAGTTCTCCGGTACGATCCCCAGTCATAGGGCCTAAAATTAGTTTGCCACCATTTTTGGTAAAAACTTGTAATTTTGCTAGTAACTCTGGTGACACGTTGCGCAAGTATGGAATCAGCAGTACCCCATAGTCTGTGAAGTCGCTATTTTCTTGGATGATTTCCACATTGATGCCCCCTCGAATCACCGACCCATAGTAATCTAAAAAGAGGCGACGGTAATCATAGATACCCCCATTATCAATGGTATAAAATCGTTTAGCGTGATCCGAATACACTATAGCTACATTTGCTTTTTGATAGTGAGTTCTTTGCAAATATGGTTCCATTTTTTGCAATAATTTTCCTGTGCGCTGGACATCTTCAAATCCTTGATCTGGCTCGCCCCAAGCTGTGACTACAGCACTGTGAGGTTGTTCCACACCAAAACGATGACCGCGATAGTGCCAGAAACTAAAGGACTTCAAATTTCCTGCATAACCGATAAAAGCTTCAGCAGTAACCCAGCCTGTAGGGGCGGGCGTTGCATAGTTTTCAATATGCCCATTATGGGACGTACAAGTTTCTAGAAGTAGCATCTCCTGATTGGTATTTCGCACATTACGGAAACGATCCAAATTCATAGTATACCAAGGATAGTCCGTGTATTTTGGATACGTATCGAAACCTGCCACGTCTAAATCCCGGAACAAGCGATCATTCATTAAGTTAAAGCCAAAAGCCGTATTATGGGTAATTGGTACCTCAGTTTCCATACGAACAAAATGGCATAAATCATGGGCAAATTCATTTATCGTATCTGCGGTAAACTTACGAAAGGCATTCATTAAAGAAGAATTGTGCAAAAATGGTGTCATCAGCGGCATAACGACCTGATCAAAACGGTCATAAGCCTCACTCCAGACTTGCGTCCCCCAAGATTTGTTCAGCCATTGCACCGTGCCGTATTCTTCTGCCAAATACTGGTGCCAACGATTTTGACAGGTATCACAGAAACACAAATCTACGTGGCATTTAAATTCATTGTCTAACTGAATCGCTATGACATTGTCAAACCGTCGAGCTAACTTAGCTACTTCTCGTGTCATACGGTAAGCATAAAAACGATAGTCTTCGTTATTTGTACAACATTGCTGGCGGGATCCGTGTTCCATAACTGTACCATCTAAGTTTTTAATCCGAGCTTCCGGATGCATAACTGTGAACCAGCGTGGTGGTGTCGGCGTAGGAATGCAAAGACAGACATCAATCCCTACTCGCTGATACAAAGTTAAAGCTCGCTCCAAAATACTTAAATCAAATTGGCCCGGTGTTTTTTCGATATGTTGCCAAATGAACTCTCCGATACGGGCAAAATTCATACCCAACTCCTTCATCTGAGCCACATCTTGAGCAAAAATTTCCTCAGGCCAAACTTCTGGATACATACAGGCTCCGTAATAACGCTTGTCAAAGAGCTCACTTTGGATAAATTCCCGCAAGCGTAGTTTTACATAACGAGCAATCGCCAAAGCACCTGCCTCACTAAAGTGCGTATTGTCCTGGCTGCCCGCAGGATAGTTCGCTAGCTCACCCACGCCAGACCAGAGGAAATAGCGCTTTGCTTCTTCAGTCCCCGTAGTTTGATAAAGAAAATACGTATAGCGATTCAAATCATACAAGGGAATCTCTTTCGTTTCGGCAATCCGTCTTAAAAAAGGTAACTGTTGCGTAAAACTAGGCTCCGGCTTATGGCTGAAAGGATGCAAGCGGCGTTCTGTTGGACTACATAAAATTGCTTGGCCTTTAGCTGCCTTCACATCGGTAATCATTTTGCGTAGACGACTTTCGTATTCTCCTGGTAGCACCCCGTTCTCTGGCTTTTGATCGTTATGTCCAAATTGAATCAAGACCAAATCCCCTGGAGTAATGGCGTTTCGTAAGTCGTCCCACAATCCTTCTTCCATAAACGTCTTCGTGGTAGCTCCTGGTTTAGCAAAATTTTTTACGGCAACATTTTCCGGTGCACAAAGTTCTCTCAAAGCCTGGCCCCATCCTGTCATCGGCCGTTGGCTTTCAGGATAATCTGCTACGGTGGAATCACCGGCTAGTAATATATTCATTGTCTTCCTCCTGTGTCTCGTTTTCTACAAGTAAGCTCGTGATATGGGGATTGTCTAAACACTCCGCTAAAAAAGTCAGCATTAGCCCTTGGCCCCAGCCCTGAATCCATTGTCGGGAAATTGCTTGATAGTCAGGAATTGTTTTCATTACTGCGGTACCAGCAGAAACATTTTCTACCCGACCGTCTGGTGCCACATTTGTGAGAAGTCCAGGTATTGCTCGGTGGATATATTTACGGTGCAAGGGATTATCATTGGCTACCATGGCGGCAGCAATACCTGCTGTGGCAGAAACTTCTTCATAAGATGTGGCATCGTCTAAAATAGTACGCCAAAGTCCCTTTTCGCTTTGATAGATTTTTAAACCAGCCAGCTGTTCATCCAAACTAGCCTGCACATCCATAAATTTAGGATACAAATAAGCTTCCGGCAAGCGACGTTTTACTTGGGACATGGTGTAAGCACACCAGGCATTAGCCCTTCCCCAATAACAAGCAGAAAGATTGCTCTTTTGTAGGTGATCATAGCCGTGATAAAACAAGCCCGTGGTCTGATTTTGAAGATACTGAATATGCCAATAATACTGATTCAAAGCGTCTTCAACTAAATCTTGGCGCTTAAGCAAAATCCCCATGCGTAACAAGAACATCCCCGCCATAAACAACGTATCTGCCCAAGCTTGCTCGGGAAAATCGTCATGATTAGAAACCGTATGTTGCAAAACACCCTCACCAAAACGTAAGGCCCGTTTTTCTAAGTAATCAACTTTGCTCAGCAAAAGTTCCAAATACCGCTCATCTTCAAATACTTCATAGAGAGTAATCAAGCAATGGCCCATGGCACATTTGTTTACAGTCCAATCTCCTTCAAAACCCAAGTTAATCAACTCATCCACTCGTTCTTTCAACTCAGTAAGGATCTTTTGTTCGCCGGTCACCTCGTAAACTCGGCAAATCCCGTAATAGGCAACACCGCAGCTCCAGTCCCAAGTTAAATCCATTTTCATGGTCCGGTGGATAATAGTCTCGATGGTTTCTTGACAAGTAAAATTTTCCACGTTTCGCTCCTCCTTATTGCAACAAAAAGGCCCCTTCTAGCAAACTTGGCAAAGTGGGCCAAGTTTGCTAAAAAGAACCAACAGTTGCGTTTCATTCCGTTTATTTCAAACCGGTGGTACTAATTCCTTGGACAATGTATTTTTGGAACATGAAGAAAATAATCAGTACTGGAACCAAGGACACCACGGACATAGCAAACATCGCACCCCAGTTGGAACTACTTGAAGAATCCAAGAATTGTTTCAAGGCGATGGACACGGTGTAGCTTTCCGGCTTGGTCAAGTACAGCATTGGACCAATCAACTCTTCCCATTTCCAGTAAAAGGAGAAAATGGCAGAAGTTGCCAAGGAAGATTTCAACAATGGCAAGATGACTTTGAAGAAGATTCCTACGCGACCACAGCCATCGATTTTTGCCGCTTCATCCAGCTCTGTAGGAATCCCTTGGATGAACTGGTTCATCAAGAAGATAAAGAAGGCTTGGCCAAAGTAAGACGGCACGGTCACTGGCAGGATTGTATTAATCCAGTCTAATTTGCCGAACCACAGATATTGGGGCACCATAATGATTTCTTGAGGCATCATCATGGTGACTAAAACACAAGCAAACCAGAATTTCTTCCCTTTGAAAGGGATCCGGGCAAAGCCATAAGCAATCAAAGCAGAGGAACAAACTGCCCCCACCGTTGCGATTAGAGCGATCCGCAATGAGTTAAAAATATACGTAACAAATGGCACTCCGGCGATTCCTTCAAACCCCTTAATGTAATTATCCAAAGTCCAAGTTCTTGGGAATAATTGCGTCGCCGTTTGGAAAATATCCGAATTTGGTTTTAATGAACTGAAAATCAACCAGAAAATCGGATAAAGCATCAGGACTGCCACAATCAAGACAATCGCATCAAATAATAGATTTTTTCTACGTGCTGCAATCATGTTCAGCCCTCCTTCGATTCTGAGAATACCCAGTATTTAGATGTTGCAAAGAAAATCATAGTAATCACTGCGATGATCACGATTAAAATCCAAGCTAACGCTGAAGCATACCCCATCTTGAAGTCTGCAAAAGCCTTTTGGTAGACATACAGTGAGTATACTAAAGTTCCGTTTCGCGGCGAGCCAGTCCCATTGGTAATAACGAAGGCCGGCGTAAAGGTCAAGAATGATTGAATCGTCTGCATAACCAAGTTAAAGAAAATAATTGGTGTCAAGCAAGGCAAAGTAATGGAGAAAAACTGGCGCAATTTGCTAGCACCATCGATTTGGGCTGCTTCGTAATAATCATTGGGAATATTTTTTAAGCCAGACAAGAAAATCAACATGGAAGACCCAAACTGCCAACCTGCTAAAAGAATCAAGGTAAACAAAGCAGTCCCAGGATTTTTAAAGAAGTAAATCGGATCCATCCCGATATTTTCCAAAAGTCCATTAATCAAACCAGAATCACCGAAGATATTCCGCCACATAATAGATACCGCCACACTCCCCCCGATAATAGAAGGAATGTAAAACAGCACGCGATACAAACCGGATAGTTTTGAAGGTCGGTTGATTAACATTGCCACCGCTAGTGCGATGACTAGCCGTAAAGGCACGGCGGAGATAACATACTTAAATGTGACCATTAGCGCTTGTTTGAACTTTGGATCGTCGAAAAAGATTTTGCTGAAGTTGTCGAAGCCGATATACTCGGCTTCGGTCAACATATCGTAGTTATGAAAGGACATGAATAGGGAAATTCCCATAGGCACGACGATGAACAATAGAAAACCTAAGATGAAAGGCGAGATAAAGAGATACCCTGAAAAGAAATCTTGCTTTTCAGTGCTCAAGCGTCTAAATTTTCCCATTAGTCCGCTTTCTTGCTCTTTAGTCATAGTTTTCATCAAAAATCTCCTCCGCTTTCGCTACATAACTGTCATAAGCTTCTTCAGCTGTCATAGTGCCATAAGTAATTTCAGCAAAGACATCTTTGAAGTGAGTGTTTAATTCAGAGAAACCAACTGGTAAGACTGGAGATGCTTCGCCCACATAGTCCGCAATTTTATCCAAATAGTCAGAAGCAACTTTTTCTTCATCAGTCATATCTTCATAAATCGTATCTTTCGCAACAGTACTAGCAGGAATACCCCGTTCCGTACCAATAATCTTGTTGGCTTCTTCATCATTTACCAAGAAGTTCGCAAACTTGGCTGCAGCTTCTTTATTTTTTGAAGTTTGAGCTACAGAGTAGAAGAAACTTGGACGGTAGAACAAAGCACCATCTTTTGCGCTATAAGGTAAGTTCAAGGAAAGATCTACCCCGTCTGCCGCGGATTGCGTATACGTTACAAACTGGTTGTTCCAGTTTTGATAGTAAGCAACTTTTCCAAGAGAAAGTGGATTTTCGTCAAAGCTCTTGATGTTGCTAGCTACTTCAGCAGTAGGAATGGCTTCTTCTTTTGCCAATTTACCAATTGCATTCATAAATGTAATGAAGTTTTCTTTGCTGAAGGCTAATTCAGGTTTTCCTTCATCGTTGTATTTCAACAATTCTTCCCCTTGCGTCCGCAAGTAATATTGCAACAAGACATAGTTATCTACTACATCAATCATGCCATATTCACCAGTTTCTTGTTTCACTTTTTCGATGGAAGCTACCCAATCCTCGAAATTATAATTTTCATAATCCACACTGGCCCCAGCTTTGTCTACCAAAGCTTGGTTCGTAATCATGGACATGGCATTAACCGCTGGCGCAATCGCGAAAAATTTATCATCTAATTTTCCTGAATCGATAATAGAAGGATCGATGTTGGTAGTATCAATGGTCTTGCCTTCTCCGGTAAATTCAGTTAAGTCGGCCAATTGATTCTTTTGACCATATTGTGCTAAGTAACTGCCGTCCATTTGCATCACATCTGGCAATTCACCAGCCGCTGATTTTGTAGCTAATTTTTTCCAGTAATCATCCCAGGCAGCATATTCATAGTCCACATCAATATCGGGATTTTCTTTTTCAAAAGCTTCGATTGCTTTAATGTACTTTTCGTGGCGTACCTCGGCACCCCACCAAGTAAAGCTAATCTTTGTTTTGCCATCTGCACTATCCGCTTCTTTATCCTTGGATCCATTTCCGCAGCCAGCAATTCCTAAGGCCAACACACTAAGACTCGCACCCAACAATAACAGTGACTTCGTTTTCATAAATTTCCCCTCCAAAAATGATTTCGCTTACATATTTGATTCTATAGCTTATCTGCCATTTAAAGAATGAAATAAACCGAACAAAAATGTTAAAAAATAGCGTTCTTCCGAAAAATCATCATAAATTGGTCTACTTGAAAACAGTAAAGAAAGAATTTTTCCCACTTTGATGATTTCGCAACACACCTAATTACCAATTGTTGAACAATGATTTAAAGTATTCTTGACCTCCCTATATTTACTTGAATATCTAAATCGTTATTTTTCTTCATTTTAATAGTAGAAAAAGCGTATCCATGATGAAGCCGTCTGAAATACCAAAAGTGAATTAGCCTATTTTTAAAGGAAAATAGCAAAAAAAAGCTAAAAAACGTAAAAAAATAGAGGTGCCGGATTTTTTCACATTTTGATGTGCTATACTGTTTTTGAAAAGGGTTTCTAAAAATTAACTACAGGAGAAACAAACATGAAAAAACTACAAAATGGCATCTATAGCTTCTTTGGAATCGTCTCCTATATGGCACAGCTAAATTTGCAATGGCTACTATTTACTCTTCTAGGAGGCATTCTATTGGGAATTGGTCCAGCTACGGCGATCACGGTACGCTTTTTACATGACTATCGAGAAAGCAGACGCGAATATTCCTTTACCGATTTTTGGCAGGCCTATAAGCAGAACTTTAAGAAGTTTTCTTTGGTTGGTTGTCTCTATACGGCTTTCCTAGCAGTTCTTATAGTGAATTTACGAATTGTAGCAGTTCTAGTAGCCGCTCCTTGGATTGCTCCGGCATATACTTTATTAGGAATGGTTTTAGTCTATCTTTTGCTGATGAGCTTTTTGACCTATGCAAAGGCTGATGATGTAGCCTTTCGAGAATGTCTGAAAACAACTCTTTTTATGGTTTTCCGTTATCCCTTACAGGCCTTGGCGCTACTTACCACCGTCTATCTTTTTTCACTACTCTTTGGCAGTAAATCTTCTCTGGCTTTGATTTTCGGTGGTTCGACCATTTTGTTTTTTGCCGAGTTCTTCCACAGTCAGATGATTCAAAAAACCAAAGCCTTACAAGGGGGAAAGGGTCAGCAGGATGAACCAGCGGAAATGGATCAAACGCTTTAAAAACACTTCTTTTAAAACGCAATTGCAAATCGCTTTTCTCGTTACTATATTACTTGTTTTACTAGTAACACTTTTGATGACTCTAGTCTGGCGCAATGCCTATTTAGAAAAAACCAAGGTCTCTGCTTATAAGGATATTAGCCTTTTAGCCAAAGACACCGGCGAGAAACTTACGGCTGTAGAAGATTTGTCCTTAAATGTCATCGACAGTCCCACACTCCAAAGTCTCTTGACAGATTTTACACAGCAAACCGACAATGATACCTCAATCACTTTAAAAAATCAGCTGGTTCGTGAGGTCAACCAAATTACTAGGAATAACTCAAACATTCGCAATGTCTATTTGCTAAGTCCAAAAAAAGAAAGCCTGATCAGTTTCATTGACTCTAAGAAAAATATTATTAACCAATTGTCCGTGGATGATTTGATTAGGGATTTACCGGATCATCCCGCTAAAGGGAAATGGTTTTTCAGCGATACCCTTTCCCAGGGAGTCTATGTGCGCAAGATTTTTGCCAGTGACAATCTCTCTTTGAATCATATTGGTACAGTAATTTTTTTCGTGGATACCACTTTTTTTCAATTAGAACGTCAGAATTTTGCCGCCTTGGCAGAAGACAGTTTTTTCTTACTAGATTATGAAAACGCCTTATATAGTCCGGCAAATCAAGTAGATGCCCAAAACTTCATTACCCAATATGATCAGATCGAACCTACCTTGTCTGAATCTTTTGGCATCACCAAGCTCTCTCAGGATAGTTATTATTATGTTACGGCAGACTCCCCCATGGACCAAGGGCGTTTTATTTACTTGATTCCCGAAAATCAGATTCTAGCCGATCTTTATCAATTGCAATGGCTGTTCGTTTTGATTTTCTTGCCATTCTTATTGGCGATTATTTGGGGCATTCACAAAATTAGCAATCAACTGACCCGGCCGATTACTAACTTGGCCAATCAAATGCTCGCCATTAATGAGACCAAGGAATTGCAATCCTTAAAAACCCTGGCTTTGCCAGCAGATCCCCAAGAAGAAATCGCCATTTTATATGACAGCTACAATATCATGATTGAAGACATCAATACCTTGATCAAAGACAATTACGAAATGCGCATTCTTTCGCAAGAGGTGGAATTTAAGAGTCTTCAATCACAGCTAGATCCCCATTTTCTATACAACACCTTGGATTCCATTAATTGGCTAGCAATTGCTAATAATCAATCACAAATCGCCGAAATGGTGACTTCCCTAGCCTACTTGTTCCGGAAAAAAATCGATACTAATTCAGAATTCGTTACTTTACAAGACGAACTGGATATCGTGGATGCCTATATTCGCATCCAAAAGGTACGCTTTGAAAAACGCATCGAATTTATTTCCTTAATCCTAGTAGACGATCTCTCTTTACCTGTGCCAAAACTTTTGATTCAGCCTTTAATCGAGAATGTCTTCAAATACGCCGTCAGCAATATGAAGACGACCTGTCAGCTCGTACTCAGTGTGGAAATGGCTCAAGACAATCTCTGGGTTACGGTTAGTGACAACGGTCCAGGATTTAAACCACACTTTTCAATTGAACGGGACGGCGGCATTGGCTTAAAAAACATCCAAAAACGTTTGGCTTTGCATTACGGTCCAACTTCTCGTTTACAAATTGCCAAGTCAATCCCGTTTAAAAAAACAGTCGTGAAATTCAATATTCCCTTAAACAAATCTCAATCCTATACTGCAAAGGAGTCATTATGAAAAAGATACTCGTAGTAGACGACGAACCATTGATTGCTAAAGGCGTAGCTACTCTAATTTCCGGATACAATCTCCCTTTAGAAGTGACGGATGTCTGCCTGGACAGTGAAGAAGCCTTAATCATTTGTCAACAGAAAAAAATCGATGTCATCGTCACTGATATTAATATGCCAAATTTAAACGGCATCGAATTAATTAAAGCGCTTAAAAATTTGGACCCTACACTGCAAATTATCATCTTAACAGGGTTCGGCAGTTTTTCATACGCCAAGGAAGCCATGGCTTTAGGGGTCAAGCATTTTTTGGAGAAGCCGTTGATTCCTGGGATGATGTACGAAGCAGTCCGAGATTGCTTAGCAGTGGCTGAGCGTCAACAAGAAGAGTCTAAACTTTACCAGCGTCGACAGATTGAACGCTTTTTAAGTAGCTCAGGGGTGGAAGCTTTGCCTGAATCGCTATCTTTTCCTTTCGACCTCTACCTCTTTGATTCACGCTTTTACCCACAGTTGGCGAAAATCAGTAAAAACTATCGGGAAAATAACCCAGCTTTCGTGGGCCACCACAGTAAGGTTGGTTATCTTTTGAACTCCGGTTCCACAGGTAGTTTAGGTGGCTTCTTGATCACTGCTTTGGAAGAAGTTCAATTGGGTAAAGGTATCGCCATTCACTGTCAAGTACAAGACGCCGAAGACTTTCTGTTTCGCTTTTATTTGGGCAAGCGCAATTTAGATAAGGAATTTTACTTCGATGAGTTCCAGATTATCAATCAAGAGCGCATTCTTCGGGAGAAAGTTTATGAAAATCAGATTTACGTCGAGTTTCGTGAAAAGCTACTACAATATTTAAACCAAGGCGAGCTCACTCGAGCCCAAGTCTTAACCGAAACTTTTTTTGACACTTGTCGTAGCGAGCTCTATCCTGTCCAGCTCTTACGTCTCCAAATCAATGAACTACTTACTACAATATTTGACCTATATCCAGTAAAACGAGATAGCACCTTCGACGACTATTCACCTAAAATTATGCTTCTTAATGATTGGCATGAACTTTCCTTCATGTTGATGCATTGCATTGACCTCATGCGTAGTACGTTGAGTAATCAGGAAAATATGAAGCTTTCCCATAAGGTGAATCTGATTATCGAAGAGTATTACGACCGGGAATCACTTTCCCTAAAATGGATTGCCAATCGCCTACTTTATCTAAATCCGGAATACCTTGGGAAAACTTATTACAAAGAAACGAAAGTGAGATTCAATAAAAAACTGGCGGAATACCGCATCGCGAAAGCCCAAGAACTCCTCCAACAAAACTATAAAGTATATGAAGTCGCCGCCATGACCGGCTTCGGTAATTCCCCAGAATACTTCGTTCAGACCTTCAAAAAGATCACCGGTATTACGCCTAAACAGTTCGTCAAACAACAAGTACTAGTCTAGCAAAAAACTGTAAACCGTCTTTTTCTCACAGTAAAAGACGGTTTACAGTTTTTTTAAAGTTTCTTCGGTTTAGCCATTAATGGCTTTGACCGCGCGTTTAATGGCGTCATTTTGCGTTCCTTCCAAGACCACATAGCAATAGGGCTTGTAAGAGGCAATGATATCTAAGATCGCTTGGGTATTCATCAGGCCCGTCCCAAAGTCCACAGGTTGAACTTTCCCTTCTTCAATCACGAAATCCTTCAAGTGAAAGGCACAGATTTTGTCGCCAAAGCGTTCAAACGCATCTTTCACGATAGCCACTTGACTTTCATAATTTTCGGGAGTGATCAGATTAGAGGGGTCCAAAATGATTCCCAAGTATTCCGAGTCAATCGCTGCTAGTAATTGATCGATACGATCTAAGGAATACAAAGGATGGTTCAAGCCCCCTTCGATTCCCACCAAGGTGCCCATTTTTTCCCCTTTGGCTACTAGCCGTTTGACTACGCCGATTAAATCTTCAAAGACTTCATCTTGGAAATTATCTTCCGTGTAACCTAGGCCAGGAATCACTGAACCGGTTTCAGACGCTACCATGGAAGCCCCGAAAAAGCGTGCGTGGGCTAAATAAGCTTCGAATTTTTGCAAGATTTCTTCCCGGGCAACTGGATCGGGATGAATCAAGTTGGAATAGCAACTTAAAATCGCTACTTGTAGGTCCTTTTTAGCCAAAGTATTTTTGAAGTAAGTGCCCATACCTGGATTGATTGCTTGTGCGCTGCTGTCCATGTTAGGAAAGCTCGCTCCTAAAGCCAATTGCAAGTTGTGAATTTCTTGAACTGCGGCTTTTTCTGCCAAATCCTCTGGTGTTTGAACGCCGCTTAAATCATGACCGCGAATTGCTAAGTTAAACATTATAAAACGACCCCTTTCTTGATAAGAACTAGGCCCGAACAGCGAACTGTTCAGGCCTAGTCTTTTTTATTAGCATGCGCTATTGTTGAACAACTGTCAAGTCTTAGCAGTAAGAGACTAAGAACTCAGTGAATGCCAAAACGGTTAAAGATTGGCCATAAGGCATGGCGGTGATGCCGATTTCTTTGTAGAATTGCAAGCTGTCGCCCATACCAGTCCCGATGGAAACGTGTTGGACTTCCCCGGTTTCGTCGATTTCGCCCAACAAACCTTCGATGGCTTTATACGCAACTTCTTCGTATTCTTTGCCTAGGTAGCGTTTGTGAACGGCTTTTAAAATCCCGTAAGCAAAGCCGGCTGTTGCAGAAGATTCCAAGTAAGAAGTATCGTCGTCAAGCAAAGTATGCCACAAACCGGATTCGTCTTGGTAATTTGCCAAAGCTTTCACTTGTGCTTCCAAAGTATTCAATAAGAAGGTGCGCAAGTAGTCTCCTTCCCGTAAGTCAAGGATTTCGATAATTTCCGGAATTGCGATGGTCAACCAGCAATTTCCCCGGGCCCAGAAAGCTTCCGCATAGTTGTGGTTGCCTTCGAAAGTCCAGCCGTGGTACCACAAGCCAGTCTTTTTATCCATCAAGTATTTTGTATGGATTAAGAATTGGTATTTTGCTTCTTCCACATATTCAGGACGGTCTAGTAACAAACCGATTTTCGCCAATGGCAAAACGGTCATCATCAACGTGTCATCCCACAATTGGTTGGTGTTCGCCGGGCCATAGGTTGCGTGTTGCAAGCCGTTTTCATTGGTCCGGGGCATGTCGCGCATGACCCATTCTGCCCATTGTTCCAAGTAAGCCAAGTAGCGAGAATCTTTGGTATCTTCATAAAGATACGCCATAGTCAACAATGGTGCCATGGTATTGACATTTTTTGGAGGCGCGCCTTCGATCATCCTCGCTTCAAACCAATCCGTTACGATTTGCAAAGCCTTTGGATTTTTGGTTAATTGGTAGTTTTTATAAATCCCATATAGACCGACCCCTTGTGGCCAGTTCCAAACAGTCCAACTCTTATCGTCGACTTTCAAGCCGTCGAAGTCCAATAAGAAGTCCCCGTTATCTTTGATGGTTGTTAAATTATCCATCATCAAATCAATTTTGTCCAAGATAGTTTGCTTTGGAACGAACAATTCTTCTAAAATGATGTCCATGATGTGTGCTCCTTTACTAGTTTTCTCTACTCCTTGATAATAACAAAAATCGCTTACAATAAAATAGCATCTATTGACTTAAAACTATCTTTTCTTGTACTATTGGAGATGGAAAGGCAGGCTGACATGACTAAACAAATCGTTCCATCCGTTGCTAATACTATGATTTCTGATCGTTTTGAGGTCTTCCTCGTGGATGATTTCGTCTCGGAGGAAAACACTCTTTATCACTACCATGACTTTTACGAGATTCACTGTACTTTGGAAGGAGAAGGTGTTTTTTATGTGGACAATCACGAGTACCACTTGCGCCCAGGCACAGTTACGTTGATCTCCCCCAATGACTTGCATCGAGTCTTGAGCCAAAAGACAGAATCCTTTCGGCGTTGTTATATTTTTGTGACGCCTCAGTATTTACAGAGCCACTCTACTTCAAGAAGTGATTTAGCCGAGGCCTTTCGCTTTTTAGGCTCAGGGCACAATCGTTTCTTGCAACTAGATCCTAATGAATTGGAGAGCTTGCTAGCGCCTTTGAACCAGGAACCAGGGACAGCTTATGGGGAAGATTTGGAATATGAAGTCCATCTTTTGCGTTTTCTTATTTTTCTAAATCGCCTGAGTCAAAAGCAAGAACACAGCTTAGTGTCCCCTTCCACAAACAGTCCCAACAATAAGGATGCCTTGATTCCCCAAGTGATTGATTACATCAATGAAAACCTGGACGCTTCCTTGACCTTGGACAGTTTAGCGGAAAAATTTTATACCAATAAATATTCCTTGTCTCGTTCCTTTAAAAAGGCTTCTGGCATTAATTTGCATTCCTTCATTTTGAAAAAGCGCCTGCTTTACAGTAAGCAGCTTTTGCGAAAATACCGTTCTTCCACGGAAGTCTATAGTCTGTGTGGCTTTCAATCTTATACCCACTTTCTGCGGGCTTTTAAAGAAGAGTTCCACATTACCCCAAAGGAATTTTTAAAGCGCGAGTCTCAAAATCAAGTCGTTCTTTTTGACCACTATGAAAATGTTGATTAAAAAAACGAAGCCGGTTTTCACCGGCCTCGTTTTTTTTAGTCTTCTAATTCAACGTTGTGATAAACAGATTGTACGTCTTCTAAATCTTCCAATGCATCAATCATTTTTTCGAACTGTTCCAAGTCATCCCCGGACAAGGTCACTTCATTTTGAGGGACCATTTGCAATTCGGCTACGGAAAAATCAGTGATGCCTTTTTCTTTCAAAGCGTTGTTAATGGCGCTGAAGTCTTCTGCTTCTCCGTAGACTACGATTTGGCCTTCGTCTTCTTCCACGTCACGCACATCAATGTCTTGATCCATCAAGTATTCCAAGATTTCGTCGGCATCCTCACCGGCAAACCCAAAGAGTGCCGTGTTATCAAACATATACGCAACAGCACCGGAAACACCCATATTCCCGCCATTTTTCCCAAAGGCCGCGCGAACGTCTGCTGCGGTCCGATTGACATTGTTGGTTAACGTATCCACGATAACCATGGAACCATTCGGGCCAAAGCCTTCGTAACGAAGTTCTTGATATGTTTCATCGCCACTACCTTTGGCTTTTTCAATCGCCCGGTCAATGATGTGTTTTGGTACATTGTATGTTTTCGCCCGTTCGATTACGAACCGCAATTTTTGGTTAGCATGGGGATCTGGTTCACCTGATTTTGCGGCTGCATAGATTTCAATCCCAAACTTAGCATAGATTCGGCTGTTCGCTCCATCCTTTGCGGTTTTCTTGGCGACGATATTTGCCCATTTACGACCCATAATTACACTTCGCTTTCAGTAATTGTTATTTTGAAAAATATCCTGTTCCATTATACTTGTCAAAAAGCATTCTGTGAAGCATTTTCTATGGAAATTCCACGAATTGCGGAAAGCGCCCGGTGTTTTGCTCCGGTACCCGCTCATCTCCTAGGCGATAAAGTTGGTCACTACGCTTCGTTAAGACCTGTTCCATGGTCGTTCCTTGGCCGATTTTTGACAGTAACGGTAGCCCCAGCGCCTTCTTCTGCTGATGAAGATAGGCTTTACCTTGTGGTGTGTACCCTAAGACGCGTAAACCTGGTTCTGACCACGCCTTCTGCATCTCCTCTTTGGTGATGTTCAAAAGAGTATAGCAAAGCAAGCGTTGAATCCTAGTCCAAGTATAGCGTTTGGACTTCACTTGGCTGAGAAATCCCTGAAAATCGGCTTCTTTTTGGGCAGCCGTCAATAAGCGACTTTCTAGGCCTTCCACCATTTGGTAGATATTTTGTAAATCACTTTTACGACTGGCCAATATCCGATAGCGCAATAGTGGCCAGAGGGCTTCCCAAGTGACCTGTTGTTTTCCAAGGGCAACAGCTGTCTCTTGGGGCACCCAGTCACTCACTGCTTTACCTTCTTGCAACGCTTGGCGAATTCCTGTGGCACTGGCAAACTCCTGAGTCAGCTCATTATCATGGTAGGCTGCTCCTTGCCGCTGTATCGACCAAAGCTTCATGGGATGGGCATAACTGGCATTTTCCTTGGCATAGGTTAGTCCTAAGATATGATTAGGGGTCTCCCCAGATAACTGCAAACTCGGAAAAAGTTCTCCATAAACTTGGTTCATCTTTTGGGGATAGGTCATTTTTTGATCCGTAATCTTTTGGAAGGCGGTATCCACCCGATCTTGTTCTTCCCACGCAAAGCGCCCAAAGGCTTGATAATCAAAGTCGGCACTGCCCTCGGTACCAAAACAGAGGTTCTCACAGTTTAACGCCTGTAAGAGCATGACGCCCCCTTTGGCAAAATAATCCGCCGCTTGCAAGGACCAAGGCACAGGCAGTTCCACGACTAAGTCCACCCCATTATGTAAAGCTGCCTCGGCCCGCAACCATTTGTCGACAATCGCCGGCTCTCCCCGTTGCAAAAAATTCCCACTCATAACCGCGATTACTACTTGGGCACCGGTTAATTCTCGGGCCATTTTAGCGTGATACGCGTGCCCATTGTGAAATGGATTGTATTCTACGATGATTCCCACTGACTTCATTTTTTCACCTCGCCTTATTATACCAGAAGAAAAGCAACTACCTTGCAAGCAAAAAAGAGACCGCAAGCGGCCTCTTTTTTGTCTTAGTCTAAGTTTGCGCCATTCGTGGTGATTACCCGTTGATACCAGTAGTAACTATCCTTTTTGTAACGCTTCAAGCTACCTTCTTGGGTTTCATCTTGATCCACGTAAACAAAGCCGTACCGTTTCTGATAACCGTTCAACCAGCTTAAAAGGTCCGTATATGACCAAGTGCAATAGCCTAATACATCACAGCCTTCTTCAATGGCATCCCCTATAGCAGCCACGTGATCTTTTAGATACTTGATCCGGTAGTCGTCATGGATTTCGTTGTCTGCCGTGATTTTATCGTATTCCCCTAAGCCGTTTTCTGTAATCAAAATCGGCAAGCGGTAACGGCTGGTGATCCGGCGCAAGGCGATATGAATCCCTGTTGGATCGATTTCCCAATCCCAGTTCGTCCGGTCCACAAAAGGATTGGCCACTTTTTTGTACATCCCCGGAACGCCAGATTCTTCTGAGCTACCTTTTTTACCGGTGGTATTCATCTTCCCTTGACCAACCCCATCAATTGGGTTGAAGGCATTGGTGGCAGTCTGATAGTAGTTAACCCCCATAAAGTCTGGTTTCGCTGAGCGCAAAAGCTCCATGTCTCCGTCTTCAATCGTCGGTGCGATGCCTTGTTTTTCCAAGAATTTCATAATCGCGATTGGGTATTCGCCCCAAGCATAGACATCCATCCAATAATGAGCCATTAAGTCTTCGGCATTTTCTGCCGCTAAGACATTTTCCGGATTGCTATCGATGGCGTAATTTGGCGTATAGGCAAAACTTGGTCCGATTTTCCCTGGCATTTGCATTTCATGGAACTTGTTGATTACGCTGGCATTCGCCAAATTGGCAATGTGGTTGGCTTGATACATCCGTTTTTGGTCCACCACACCAGGTGGATGCAAGGCGAGCATATACCCCATTTGAATAAAGATGTTTTGTTCATTCAAGCTAACCCAGTAGTGCACTTTACCCCGAAAAGCTTCAAATAAAACCGCAGCATAATTAACAAAGTCTTCAATCACTTTGCGGGATTCCCAGCCTTGGTATTCCTCTTGCAAAGCTTGAGGTAAGTCCCAATGGTACAAAGTTAAAACCGGTTCGATACCGTTTTCAATCAACTCATCGACTAGGTGAATGTAAAAATCTAAGCCCGCTTGGTTAACCTCTCCCCGGCCTTCTGGGAAAATCCGTGTCCAGGCAACGGAGAAACGATAGGCCTTTAAGCCTTGTTCTTTCATTAATGCGATGTCTTCTTGGTAACGGTGGAAATGATCCACGGCCAAGTCCCCATTGGTCCCTTTAAATGTTTTCCCTGGAATGCGGACAAATTCATCCCAAACTGAAGGTCCTTTGCCGTCTTCGTCCCAGGCACCTTCTACTTGATAGGCAGCCGAGGCCGAGCCCCAAAGGAAATCTTTTGGAAATTTCGATTGCTCTGTCAAATGTAACCCTCCTCATAATCATGGTCATTCATTATATGACTAGACATTAGTCATACTCTTCTTAATTATAACAACTCTTGCATAAATAGTCTTGTGAAAACGCTAATCTTACTAAAAAGAATGTCTCTAAAACCACTCCCTGACCGCTGCACAAAAAAACCGAATGATTCATAATCGCGCCACTGAATCTAGCAGCACCGATTACAAATCATTCGGTTTCAGTTTCATACCTACTATTTTTTACTTCTGGCAGACAAAAAACCAACGACGGCTCTTTTCATTAGGCGCACTATCGATAAAATCTGCATAGCAATTTACTTGACGAAAGCCGCTGTTTTCCAGCATGCTCACGTATTGATTCAAAGGATAGGTCCGTTCTTCATGGACTTCATCTTGTCTAATAAACAAGCTAGGCACCTCATCTGTCCCAGGATTCTCAGGAACAAAAAAGGTTAAGAAGTGCTGAATCGTGTCCGGTGCATCCTGATAGCTATCCCATAAAAAGGCGAACTCGTCTGTTTGGTAGTGATAGCTGTACTCCGGAAAGACCTCATTGATTTGGTATTGGGAATGGACATCGAAGACAAAAACTCCCTCGTCGTCTAAAACCTGATAGACCTCATCAAAAACCTGCTGAACACTATGCGCATCCGGCATATAGCACAAAGAGTCGGAGAAACACGTGACCGCTTCAAAGGTGCCCACACCTTGCAAGTCCTGCATATCTCCCGCTAATAATTGAATGTCTACCTGCTCTTCATAGGCTCGCTCACTGGCCATCATGAGCATCTCTTCTGACAGGTCCAAAGCAGTCACTTCATAGCCTTCTTTGGCAAAAGCCACGGCCAAAGCCCCGGTACCACAAGCAAGCTCCAGCACTTGCCGGCGGCTACCTAAATGACGCTTGGCAAAAGCCAACCACTTATCATAAAGATTTTTGTCCATTACCTCATCGTAGACAAAGGCAAAGGTTTCGTACGCCATTACGCCACGACCCACTGACTGATGTCCACAAGGGGTGCATCCGCCCACAATTTTTCCAAATTGTAGAAGGCCCGTTCGTTATTGGAGAAGACGTGAACAATCACATCTCCTAAATCGATTAACACCCAAGCGGCCCCGTCTTTGCCTTCAATGCGCTTGACTTCCACGCCATTTTTTTCTTCTTGTTCTAGGACTTCGTCGATAATGGCATTGATTTGGCGCTCACTATTAGCCGAGCAGATCACGAAATAATCCGCCAATAGGGAAATTTCCCGCACGTCCAATGCTAAAATGTCCTCTGCATGTTTACTATCTGCCGCTTTCACGGCGATTTCTAATATTTTCTGACTATCTATTTTAGGTCAGCTCCTTTTCGATTGTGTTTGGCAACCCAGTAATTATAGGTTTCAATTGTTTTTGGGTACACAGCTTTTTCTGTTGCCAGCAAATGTTCTAACGTATGTTTGGTTTCATAGGCTACTGCTTCATCTAAATCCACCAAAGCGATTTCTCGGGCTTCTTGGACACCGGGAAAGTCCCGACCTGGCTCGATATAATCCGCCACATAGATGATTTTATCCAAAAGTGTCATCTGGGCCGCTCCGGTAGTATGCAAACGAATGGCATTTAAAATCTCTTCGTCGTCAATGCCCAACTCCCGCTGGACAAAGTCGGCGCCTACAACTCCATGCCAAATCGCATTGTTCCAATTCAATAAATCAAGATCAAAGCCGTCTCGACGAATCACCATTTGAAATTCATCATCAGGACGTTCTTTGGCGTAATCATGACACAAAGCCGCAATTGAAGCTTTCTCAGGATCCGCTCCGTATTTTTCGGCCAAAGCGACTGCGGTTTCTTCCACACCTAAAACGTGTTTAAAGCGTTTTTCACTCATGTGCATTTGCACTTTTTGCAAAAGGAGTTCTCGCTCCATTTCCGTATATGCTTCACTCATCCACATACAGCCCCTTTTCCTCGATATAGGCCCGCACGGCTTCCGGCACAAAATACCGAATGGAACAGCCTTGGGCCACTTTTTGCCGAATCATGGTGGAGCTTAAATCCATCAGCGGCACGTCCACCCACATTAATGGATAATCCGAAACTTCCGGATAACCCGGGCGTCGAACACCGACAAATTGGACTAGCTGCATCAGTTCATCCACCTTGTACCACTTCGGTAAATACGCCACCATGTCCCCACCGATAATGAAGTAAAAATCAGTATCGGGATGCAACTGTCGCAATTCTTTCATGGTTTCGTACGTATAGCTCTTGCCTTTGCGCTGCAATTCAATGGGCTCAATGGCCAGTAGCGGATTGTCCGCCACAGCCAGCTGCAACATTGCCAAGCGGTGCTCTGAGGCAATCGTTGGCTTTTCATCCACATGAGGAGGTAGGAATTCCGGCATCAGATACACCTGATCCAATCCTAGTAAGCGGCCTACTTGGTCGGCTAAAATCAGATGGGTTTGATGCACCGGATTGAAATTCCCCCCAAGGATGCCCACTTGTCTTCGTTTTACAAACTCAGGTTGGGCGTTGGCTACCAAAGTTTGTACGCCTTTTGAAATCTTGGTTTGCAACTTACTCCCTCACTTTCCTGTCTTGTAAGTCGATGCTACTTAAATTGCTTTGACTTCTGGGGAAATTTTTTGGTATTTCTCCTTACTGGAAGGCTTAAACAAGACGACTACTCGCCCGATGATTTGGACGATTTCACAGTTGATCTCCTGGTGTAAAACCTCCGCCACCTCTTCGGCAATTTCATCGGTATTTTGCAACAAAGTGATTTTAATCAATTCTCTTTTTTCCAGTGCTTCTGCGATTTGGTGAATCATCGCTTCGTTTAAACCACCTTTGCCGACTTGAAAAATCGGTTGTAGGTGATGGGCTTTGCTGCGTAAAAAACGCTTTTGCTTGCCACGTAATTCCATCTTTTCACGTTCCTTCCATATACCTCTATACTAATGCTTTTCTCCGTAATACATCCACGCCTTTTGGTGCCCAGCCACTGACAACGGCCGGTTTTTGCACAGTTACCCAGCCTAAGCCGGCAAAGACGATATCCGTCTTTTCTTTAACCGAAAACTCAAAGCGTACCAACTCAGGAAAGTTTGCCACTTCATCCGGGCGAGGGGGTTGCAAGAGTCCTCCGACGTGTTTTTCGTAAAAGGCGTCTGCTTTTTCCAATTTCGTCCGGTGAATCTCCAAATCATTGGCCATAAAAGCAGTAAAGGAAGCTCGATCCCCGCTGATAAAGTCAAAACGAGCCAAGCCGCCAAAGAACAATGTCTGGCCTGGGTTCAACTGGTAGACTTTCGGTTTGATTTCCTTGTTAGGTGCGATGATTTTTAAGTCTTTCTTCCCTAGGTAATGCGCCATTTGATGCCGATGAATGATCCCCGGGGTATCGATTAGAAAATGGCCATCGTCCAATGGAATCTCAATCTTATCCAAGGTGGTTCCTGGGAATCGCGAAGTCGTAATCAATTCCTTGATGCCGGCAGTTTGCTTGATAATGGCATTAATCAAGGTGGATTTACCTACATTGGTCACCCCGACCACGTAAACATCCCGGCCTTCGCGATATTTTTCAATGGTTTCTAAAAGAGTGGTCATTTCATTTGGCTTTTTCGCGCTGGTCAAAAGCACATCCACTGGCCGCAAGCCAGCTTCGTGAGCCCGCTCCCGCATCCACTGGGTCATCTTCGGCTTCTTCAGTGATTTTGGTAAGATATCGACTTTATTGCCTACGAGTAGGACCGGATTATCCCCTACAAAGCGATGCAAGCCCGGAATCAGTGAGCCGTTAAAGTCAAAGATATCCACCACATTGACGATTAAGGCGTCTTTTTGGCCTAATTCATTTAACAGGCGCAAGAAGTCGTCGTCGGTTAAGCTCACGTCTTGGATTTCATTGTAGTGACGCAAACGGAAGCAGCGTTGGCAGTAGACTTCCCCTGTGGCTAGCCCCTTTTCCAAAGCGGACTGAGGCGTGTAACCTAGTTCGTCCGGCGTCGTCGTTTGGATAACCGCCCCACAGCCAATACAATGAAGCGCTTCGTTTTCAATTGTTTCACTCATGTAATTCACCTCGCCAGATCATATCTGGATTCTTTTTCACTAAATGCCGCATAATTTTACTTTCAAAAAAGCGATTGATGCGGGTATTCCAGCCGTCCGTATTTACCACGGGCTTCACTAAAATACTCTTGACCCCCGCAGCGTTGGCGGCCTTGATATCGGTCATCAGCTGATCTCCTACCATTACCACAGCCTCTGGAGGTAAGGATAACTGGCGACACGCCTGCTTGATACCTCTAGCAAAAGGCTTCAGTGCCCGGGAGATATACGCTAAGCCAAAAGGAGCGATTGCTTTAGCCACACGTTGGGCATTGTTATTGGATACCACAATTACGGGAATCCCTGCTGCTTCCATCTGAGCTAGCCAATCCCGGAGCTCTTCCGTACCATTTGGATTGTTCCAGGCAATCAAAGTGTTGTCTAGATCGGTCAAAAGGGCTTTGATGCCCTGAGTTTTTAACTGTTCTGGGGTAATTTGATAGATGGCCTCCACCATCCAAGTTGGTTTATAACTTAAAAACATCGATACTCCTCTTCTTACGCTCGTTGTCGTATCCTTTTCTCAAAAAGGAGGAGTACAATTCCTGCACTCCTCAAACCCTGATTATACAACAAAATACCGCAAAATACTAGCAGTTGTCCTAGGTTTCAGCGGAGTGTGTCTGGAGTAATCGACCTTAGTAGAGATGAACGAACTCAAAAACCTTTTTGGTAAATTATACTTTAAAGTTCGTTCGTTTTTGGTATACTAGCTGTAAAGGGTTCCAAAAGAAAGGATGACTAGCCGCATGAGCGACCTCTTAGATTTGAAAAATGGCTCCGATATCCGGGGCATTGCCTTAACTACAGACGAACACAAAGCCAACCTCACCCCAGAGGCTATGGAAAACATCGCCTGGGGATTGGTCCATTGGTTTCGTGAGCAAAAAACCGGACCTTTAGTGGTAGGTATCGGTCGGGATAGCCGCATAACCGGCCCCACCTTAGCTGCTACTTTGACAAAGGTATTTGTCACCCAAGAAATCACCGTGATCGACTTTGGTCTGGCCACGACCCCTGCCATGTTTATGGCTACCCAATTCCCTGAATTTGCTTGTGATTTTGCCTTGATGCTTACGGCTAGCCACTTGCCTTATTATTACAACGGTGTAAAAATTTTCGCCAAAAGTGGCGGCGCTGAAAAAAGTGATATCGAGTATATTTTGACTCATCCCACTCCTCTAACACCAGAGATAGGCGGCAAGAGCCAGCAAGCCGATTTATTACCCTCTTACAGTGACTTCTTGGTTCAAAAAATTCGTGACGGCTTAGCTCCGGAAATCTCGAACCAACAGCAACCTCTTAAAGGTCTGAAAATTCTTGTGGATGCCGGCAATGGTGCCGGGGGCTTCTTTGCCTCACAAGTTTTACAACCTTTAGGAGCGGATACTACCGGCTCACAGTTTTTAGAACCGGATGGCTATTTCCCCAATCATATTCCGAATCCTGACAATCAAAAAGCGAGCGAAAGCATCCAGCAAGCCGTGCTGACTCATCAAGCAGATCTGGGGATTATTTTCGATACGGATGTGGATCGCTCTGGAATCATCACCAAGTCAGGCAAAATTTTAAATCGCAATAATTTAATTGCGGTTTTAAGTCGGATCTTATTGGAGGAGTCTCCCGGTGCTTCCATCGTCACAAACTCCCCTACCTCCGATCACTTAAAGACCTTTATCGAATCACTGGGTGGTCGCCAAGTGCGCTACATTTCCGGCTATCGCAACGTGATTAACAAAGCCCTTGACTTAAACAAAGCGGGAATCGACTGTCCCTTAGCCATTGAAACGAGTGGCCATGCGGCTTTCCGGGAAAATTACTTTTTAGACGACGGGGCGTATGTTGTGGCTAAGATTTTAAGTCTATTGCCTAGCCTCCAAAAAAACGGGCAATCCTTAGATGATTTGATTGCCGATTTGGGACAACCCGCCGATGTTTTGGAACTGCGTCTAAAATTACAAAGCAATCAACCCCACGCTCTGGGAACACAAATAATCAATGACTTCTCAGACTATGTAACGACCATCCCCGGTTGGCAGATCAACCCGGAAAATGAAGAAGGCATCCGGATTTCATTAGGGGCTCCTGATGGTTTTGGCTGGTTTTTACTACGCATGAGCTTACACGAACCACTTTTAGTCTTACAGATTGAAAACGACGAAGCTGGGCATCTACCAAAAATCCGGCAAAAACTCGCCCAGTTCTTCTCTTCCTATCCACAGGTGGACCTGGCCCCCTTAACAAATCAGTAAAACGAAAAAGCGTGGCTTGCACTCAGGAACTAACCTAAAATACTGAGACAAACATAAAAAAGCATTTTCCTAGGCTGCTGATTTCCGATAATCTATCGGTGATTGGTAGCCTAGTTTTTGTTGAATTCGATCTTCGTTGTAATAAGTAATGTATTCCTTTACCGTTTCGATTACAATAGAAGTAGGCTCATTTGTGAGTCCATCTAAGTAGAACGTTTCAGACTTTAGTGAGGCATGAAACGATTCGATGCAGGCATTATCTGAGGGGGTTCCTTTACGGGACATACTCATGGTAATGCCCTTTGTTTTTATTTTATTCTGATAGTCAAAAGAAGTATAAACAGATCCTTGATCACTGTGCAAGAGACAATCGGCTGTTTCAGGCAGCTGATTCAGTGTATCTAGCACAAAGGCTGTATCTTGTTTTTCACCGATAGTATAGGCGACAATTTCCCCATTATATAAGTCCATGATAGAAGATAAATACAATTGTTTTTGACCAAAAGGAAGATAAGTAATATCTGTAACCAATTTTTTTAAGGGTGCTTCTGAAGAAAATTGTCTATTTAGTTTGTTCTCAACAACCCTATAGGGTTGTCCAACTTTACTGCATTTCTTCATTTTCACTCGACAATTCCAATGATATTTTTGCATAATCTTTTGAACTGTATTTTTATTAACTTTGTATTTCTGATTAATCAATGCAGTGATCTTCCGATACCCATATCGAAACTTATGCAAGAAGCAGAGATGGCGGACAGATTCTTCAAGGGCAGTCAATTTTCCTAAGTCTTTTCGCTGAATCCAGCGGTAGTAAGAAGCACGCGAAATGCCAAAAAGTCGGCACAATTCAGTAATGGTTAGTTTTCCACGCATTTCTTTGACTAATGTTACAAATACTTCTGGTTCCACCTCCTTTCCAACTCGTTGTACTTTTTTAGAACCTCAATTTGCATTTTTAAAAATTTGTTTTCATTTTTAAGTTGTACTTCAGTGGACAGCTCTTCTGGACCTTTTCCATAAGAATATTGTTTTCCAACTGGCTGAGCAAGCCGGTGATTCTCCCCATTCCGATACCAACGCCACCATGTTTCGATTTGTGTCTTATTTTTGATTCCTAACTCTTCCATGATCTTTTTTACAGAAATATCCTCTTGTTTCATCTGTATCGCCATTTCTTTAATCTGAATCGGATAAGCAACTCTGGTTCCCATTGAAAAAACACCTCCTTGTTAAATTCATTTTAACTAGAATTCAACAAGAGGTGCTTTTTTATTTTGTCTCAGGTTACGGGGTCAGTTCCCTCACAAGCCACGCTTTTTTTTTATAAAAAATGCCACCTTCAGATGGGAGAATCCGAAAGGTGGCTTGGGGGAGTTGTCATTCATACTTCAAGATTTTTGGGGAAAATCATTTGTCGCCAACAAAGGCTAGAAGCAGAATTGACTTATTAATAAATACGGTGGGAGTACCATATTTACTCATAAAAAAGGGCAATCAGACAAACTAACATTTCATGTCAGTTATCCGACAAGCTGTATTATGCCAAATTATTTCCAAAAAAGCTAGCCTTTTTTCAAAAATATTTTCTATCCTT
Source organism: Enterococcus asini ATCC 700915 (assembly GCF_000407365.1). GTDB lineage: Bacteria > Bacillota > Bacilli > Lactobacillales > Enterococcaceae > Enterococcus_C > Enterococcus_C asini. The sequence goes on along the minus strand of NZ_ASVU01000002.1, from coordinate 173,319 downwards.
TTTGACGATTTCTACCTACAAAGAATTTCACTGAAAAAAACATTTCAATGCGTTACCAGCCCTACTAATAGCGCTAGTAAGCCCAAGCCAATCGTCACCCCACCTAGCACACGCCCTTTTTGCTTTTCAATCTCCGAATAGCTACTAGAATGTGGGGGTATGCCCGCAACTAAATAATATTGCTTGCCCCAAAAGATAAGCAGCCCCACAAGCGTAATGACCCCACCTAAAATCAAAAACATCAATGAAGCAGTGATTGTGCCATTTGTGTGCAAAACAAGGGGTAGCAAAATCCCTAGTATCGCTCCAGCAAGTACCAAATAACGTTTCATATAGGTCGCCCACCTTCATTTTAATTGACAAGTTCCTCCCCTTTAGTATATGCTAAGTCAGTCTTAAGGAAAAGCCTGATTGGTCGATGAAAAAAACTGGAATTTCCTCTTGCATTCTCAAAAAAACAGATTTATAATAACAAACATGCGGGTGTAGTTTAGTGGTAAAACAGAAGCTTCCCAAGCTTCCGTCGCGAGTTCGATTCTCGTCACCCGCTTAGTCTAAAAACCTTGATGTATCAAGGTTTTTTCTTTTTGTCTTGATTTGTTGATATCATTGGGTATCAGCAATTATCAAGCCCGTCTAAACTATTATCTAAACTACTTTTTGGATTCAGTCATCTCAGCGAATGCTTGTATAGCAGGGATTGAGACGATTGAATCCTTTTTTTATTTCTAGACTCTAAACTATTTAGCTTAGAGCGTTCGCTAAGAGATTAATCGAGTCTATTTTCTCTTCTTGATAAACTCCTGCGTAGGTATCTAACGTCATTGAAACACTGGAGTGCCCTAGCAGCTCTGAAACGGTTTTAAAATTAATACCTTGTCCAATTAGAATTGTTGCAAAAGTGTGTCGGAGTGCGTGAGGACTTAGTTTAGGAATTCCAGCATGCTTTGAGATTCTGTGTAACCAAAGTCTTGGATGTGACAGTTGGATGGGTTCGCCTTTTTCATCACAAAAGACAAACTGTTTCCCATCAAAGATATTGACACCTAATTTTAGACACTCCTCTTTCTGAATCAGACGCCACTTTTTCAAGATAGAAATTGTCTCATCGGTTAACGGGATTTTTCTTCTAGACTTCTTAGTTTTTGGTTCCTCAAGATATTGCCTTCTGTTTTTCCCACGAGTCAAAGTCTGTTTTATGGTAAGTACTTTTTCATCAAAATTGATGCAATCCCATTGCAAACCCAAAATCTCACCTTGTCTACAACCTGTATTCGCAAGCAAGAAAAAGAATGTATAGATTTGAAAAGGTTCGTTATTTTTTGCATATTCCAATAACTTTTTAAGCTCGTCTTTAGTATAAAAGTTTATTTCCTTTTCTTGAAGGTTCTTTTTCTTTCTTGGCATGACAATTTTTTTTGCTGGATTTTCGGATACATAACCTTGCTTAATAGCAAAATCAAAAATCCGAGAGACGTTTGAAACATACTCTTTAAATTGAGTATTCTTTTCTCTCATGGTATTGGCAAATTTTTGAATATCGGATACTCGTATTTTTTTGATTTCTTTCTCTCCAAAAGTTGGCAAAATATGAGTGTCAAATTTTTGCTTAAGTTTTACAAAACTTGACTCTTTCACGGTAAGCTCGTACGTCTCTAACCATAGTTCATAGATTTCCTTAAATGTTGCATCTTTGTGATTTTGAAACCCATTTTTTAAAATGTCATACGAAACTTGACGATAATAAGCTTTAGCAGCTTTCTGAGTGAGAAAGCCTCCTTTATTAATGTTAACTTGCTTCTTTGTCTCGGGATTTACTCCAAGATATCCCGTCACTCGCCATAAATTTGCTCCATTGCTTTTTTGATATTGTGTGTATGTTGGCATTTTTTTCTCCTTCTCATGTGTGGGGCACATAGGAAAGGAATGAACTTTCGTTACTTGTTCTGTTGTGCTTCTTGAATGAAGGCTAAGTCTTTTGCAGTTTTCTCGATTTCTTCAAACGGGAGGTTGTCAAAGAAGACTGGTTTCATCTCTGGTTTCCCATGACGATCCAAAATTGGATTGCCGTCTTCATCCAAACGCATTTGTGGGGTAAAGAAACGTTGGATAAAGGCGAGTTTCTCTGCTACCTCGTCTATTTCTTTCACTGTATGGCTATTCAAAATTTTCGCCAAAGTAAACAAGTTTTGAACTTTTTGATCGTACTCGTCGATGCGATCAAGAATAACCGTTGTTTCAGAGACCGCAATCTCTTTTGGTGAACCAAAGAGTTGAATCGGTGTCGCATGAAAGACCGTCGCAAATTTTTCTAAGCTCTCAAAGGTCGGGTAGCGAATTCCCCGTTCGATATTGGAGATGGTTTGTTTTTGTACACCAATCTTTTCTGCTAATTCCGTTTGGGAAAGTCCCATTTCTTTTCGTAAACGAGCGACATTGCCGCCAAAGTTTTCTATCATTTTCCTCACCTCGGGTCTATCATAAGCGCTTTCTCTAAAAAATTCAAGTAAAAAATAAACTAAATAGTATTTCAAGTAAACTTTTAAAATATACTTGACATCTATTTTAGATCGCGGTAGAGTGTACGAAAAGATACTATTTTATTTATTTATAGTTCTTTTAGTTTTAAAAAGAAAATGTAAGGAGGTGAAAAGAATGTCGGTATTGGAACAAGCGCTCCTGGATTGGCAAAAAGATCAGACCAATCAATTCTTTGCCCTGTTAGAAACCCGCTTGGAAGAAACACAGACCCAGCAGGATATCGTCAAACAAAAATATTGTGCGGCGCATTTTGATGTGAGTGTTAATACATTGAAAGAATGGGTTCTTCAGGGCTGTCCAGAAATTCGATTGGACTCAGGTATGGTTTTATACAGCATTCAGGCGGTGAGAAGATGGTTATTAACCTATCAAAACTAAACAAAGGTGTGGGGCCAAGGAAAGGAACCGGTGTCGGGTTGGGGTGGTTGCCGCAGCCGTTGCCTCGTCTGCGATGGCTGAAAGCCAATCGGCAGGCGAGGCTTACGGACGCGTGGAACGCACAGGTCTTTTGCGAACACCAGATACCGGCTTAGGATAAGGTGCCTTTCTAATAGCACCTTATAAAGAGAAAAATAATGGCTAATAACTACCGGAAAAATGCAAAAAAAGCCGATACTACCAAGCTTTTTCACAACAAAAATAATTTGCGAACAAGCGCAAATTTTAAAGGAGGTGACCAAATGACCAAAAGTACCCAGAATGTGCTAGGAAAAGTAGACTGGTTTCAAGCCGTCTTGCATCAAGTCAGTTATCAGACGGTCTTTCAAGACTTATTAAAAATCAGTTTAGAATCCGTCTCGATTCAAGCAGGCAGTTTAAAACATGAAGAATACGATACTGTGTACACCTGTGGTTTTCTCAAATACTACACCTATCATCAGCCAGAAAAGGCCAAAGAACGCGGAACCCTTGTCTTAAGCGGGCAAGCCTGTACCACCTATGAATGGATTTTGCTTTCGTATAACCCCAAGGCGAATGTCTTTCAAGAACTCGCCACCCGTTTTTACGAGTATGCTAGTCAAACCGCCTTCACCTTTGAAATCAAGCGGCTAGATTTAGCCTTAGATGATTACAATGAAGTGCCCTACTTCACGGTAGAACAACTCCACAATAAGTTGAAACGGAAGCGATTCCTTTCAAAAGGACGAAGCTATCAACTCCATGACAGCGAGTTTGATGCCAAACAACGGGCAAAAACGGTTAGTATCGGCGTTCGAGGATCGGCTTGTATGTTTCGTGCCTACGACAAAGCCAAAGAAATGGCCAAAGATTTTGATGGAGTGAAACAAGAGGAAATTCTGGCTCGGGCTCCCCAAATTCGGTTGGAAGTCGAAACACGAAATGACGTGGCAGATAGTCTCTTTCGAACCATTGCTTTTTTACCGCAAGATCAATATATCGCAAACTTAATTCGAGGATTTCTACAAACGGAACTTACCTTTTACACCGACGGCTCCTTAAAGCAGGTCTGTCGTTGGTGGCAGGACTACCTAAAACCAAGTCTAGTTCCCACTATCACCCGGCAATATCAAGTGAGTAGCTTTGACCGTTCCTTGAACTGGTATGAATACGGTGGACCCATGGCATTAACTCAGGCACTCTTTTTCTTGCATCATGAGGGTGTCGGGATTGACCCAAGTTTGTTAGAGATTCGTCCCAATTATGAATGGACACCCGAACTTTCTGATCGCATGATTCAATACGTCAGTGAGCAACAACGTCCCGATTTGATTCCACTTATTCAAGAACGCACCAAAAAAGCGTCCGTCACTTCCCAATAAGTGAACGAACGCTCTGTTAAAAAATTTTCTAAAGCAAGTATAGCAAAGAAAGGAAGAATATACGATGCCAAAAATGTTAAGTATTAATGATTTTGATTTCGGAGCCATTGGCCCAACCTTTGAACTAGATGAGGTCACTCCGAAATTTGCGACTGAAACTCGAACCGATGAAAACGGACAGGTCATTCTAGATCGCGAAAACCAACCAAGAAACTTCTATACCGATGAGATTATCGGGTACAAATATTCGGTGACTATCCTAGAGGGACAATTCCGTAAAAAAGCAACGCAAGTCACCGTCAATACCTTAGACCATCCGATTGACAATGATGAGATTATGAAGCGCGAGAGTGTCAAATGTCGATTTGAGAACTTACAACCAAGTAGACCTGGGCACCCGATGTATTATAAGGCAGATAAGATTGTTTTGTTAGGGAATCAGAAATAAAAAAGTGAGGAGAGCACACTAATCTGCTCTCCTTATTCTTCGGTTGAACGGAAAAAGAGACTGTGACGAACACCTTTGGCGCAAGCGTCTAAAAAGTACAATCCCAAAATCATTCTCGGTAGACTCCTCAAAATAACTTTCTGGAAGATTTAGTTGTAATTAGAGTAGGCCAGATACTTCCTACACGACTTTTGACATGATAACTCTATTCTACACAAGATTCAGATTAATTCCTCATTTTGGTTCAGGACCGCACTTCCTATCTCAATTTGTCACAACCAAATACCTTTTCTTTAATGATTTAATTGTTTCATCTAACACTGACAGATCTTGTGTGACCTTTAATAATACAATACCTCCTTGAATCTGAGCAATAATTGATCTCGCTTCAATTTGAGATTCCTCAAAACTCAACGAACTAAAAGAAAGTAAATTTTTAGCTAAAGAAATAATCCACTCATTCATAAAATCATTTAGTAAATCACGAAAGTCCTCATCCTCCAGTGATAATTCGACAATTAAATTTCCCATTGGACATCCATAATAACGATTCTGATCTTTATGAAATGAATAAACCCAATCCAACATTGCTTCAAAATCATGTTGAGGATTTAAACTGGGAGCCAATATATCATCGAACAGCTCATTTTGCCAAGACTTAACGTTTTCACGGATTACTTCTATACCAATACTTTTTTTAGAATCAAAATAGTAATACAATTGTCCCTTACCTGCATCCGCTGCTGCTAAAATATCCCGAATAGAAGTATTGTTATAACCTTTTTTATAAATTAAATTGCGTGCCGCCGAAATTATCTTTTCCTTCGTTCCCAAAATAGTGTTCTCCTCTTTTGTTTAAAGTATGGCAAGTCTAGCAACTGAGGATATTATTGTCAAGATTGCTATAAATCACTTCAAATTTTGAATTGAGAACCTCTCTTTCTTTATTCCTATTTTAATACGTCATTTAAAGATTCGCTCATAGTTGGGTGTGTGTAAATAGTATCACGTAGCATTGTATATGGGAGGTTAGCCTTAATAGCTAAGGCAATCAAATTAATTACTTCATGAGATTCCTCTGCATAAATAGTTGCCCCTAATATCTGTTCAGTTTTAGGATCTACTAAAATTTTAAAAACACCTCTCGCATCTTCAAGTACTTGTGCTTTAGGTACTCCAGCAGCCATTAACTTAAATATTTTATAGTCGATATTCCTTTTTTGGGCTTCTTTTTCTGTTAACCCAACGTTAGACAATGGCGGTGTAATAAATACACTATAAGGAACAACTACTCTGTCTGAAACTTTTCGTTCTTCTTCCCCAAACAATTGACTTAAAATAATGCGATAATCGTCCAAAGAAATATAAGTAAATTGTAATCCACCTTTAACATCTCCAATAGCCCAAACATCGTCAGCAGTGGTTCTTAAAAAATCATCAACTACTATAGCACCGCGATCAGTTACCTGAATACTTGTATTTTCTAAACCTAGCTCCGATGTATTTGGCTTCCTCCCTGTAGCTGCTAGAACTTTGTTTGCTTTGACGATTTTCTTCTCGCCGTTTTCGGTATAAGTTACTTCGGCAAAATCCGCATGATCTTTCACTTTATCAATAGAAACACCTAAATGGAATTCAATACCAGCCTCAACTAAATCATTATAGATCAATTCTGAAACATCATCGTCTTCTCTAGAAATAAAATCAGTACTAGCATCCAACACAGTCACCTTACTACCATAGCTGTTAAACATAGAGGCAAATTCTAACCCAATATATCCAGCACCTATGATAACAAGATTGTCTGGCAACTTCTCCTGATCCATTGCACTAGTAGAGTCTAGCAAATAAGTACTTTCCCTCAATCCTACTATTGGAGGAATGACTGGAACAGCTCCAGTGTTAATAAAGATTCTTTCACCTTCAACTTGTTTTATTGAACCATCGGGCAAAGTCACTTCCAGAATGTGATCAGCAACAAACTTAGCAGTTCCATCTAACACTTCTCCCGTTGCTTCATCTGAGATCATATGATAATTCTTATTTCTCAGCATACCAATCAATTTCTCTTTATGTTCTATAGCAGTGCTGAAGCTCATTTTTTTTTCACCATTTAAAATTAATGACTTGGATGGGATACAGCCAATATTAATACAAGTTCCACCATACATTCTCTTAGATTTTTCGATTACTAATACGGATTGACCTTTAGCTGTTAATGTTTTTGCGAGTGTTTTTCCTCCCTTACCAAAGCCAACGATAATATTTTCATACTTATTCATACAAACCCTCCATTTTTCTGTACCAATCGGTAGGTACTGAATTAATTGTATTATATTAGAGATAAATAAGTAAAATCATTTGCTTATGCGCTATTGTTCTTTTACATAATACACAGATAGATAGTATTAGCTCATTAAAATGAGTTTATAAAATAATTGAATGAATTTTTTTGATTTCCGAAGTAATTCGCCACCAAGTAGAATTTCAAAAGAAATCTTTATTGTGATGTAGCCAAATGGGGACACCAACAATCAACAACGAAGTCACGTTATTTAAGCGGATTATTTTTGATTATCAAAATTTTATCGTTTTCTTTCACACATGAAGCTATTTACAGTAAGGATTGATATTTCAAATTTTAAACATTTGAGAATAATAATGAAGCACTTGTTATATCAATAGTGCTTCAGTAGAGGGACTATATCATCAGATGTTAAATATTCAGCTAGTAACAATATAAAACTTGATTATTTTTATAACTGTGAAAAGGGACTTATTAATTTAGCTTCATTCTTTTCCTATATACCCCACACCTTTTTTGTCTTTATGAACCTAAACTATTATCTAAACTAGCCAGTATTGGTATAGTAAAAATACTGATAGAGCAAGGATTTGAGAGCCATGCTGTTAACACAGAAGCTTCCCAAGCTTCCGTCGCGAGTTCGATTCTCGTCACCCGCTTCAATAACAAGCTCTAAATCCTTGGTATATAAGGGTTTAGGGCTTTTCTTTTTGTCTAACTACCCAAAAACTACCCAAAAATTCATATTCCCACACTAAACCTCGATTATTTTATGTTACTCATTTCTTAATCGTGTTTTTTTGTGCACCTCTTGCGTACCTTCTCTTAAAAGGAGGTACACCATGAAATATCTAAAATACCTTTACATTTTATCAATCATGATTTTGATTTCTTCTATTATTATGTTGCTTTTCCGTTCGGCGTCCTACTTAGATGTCCTCGCCTCCTAACTTTACATTCTGTTCGCTTGATTTTTACGAACGTATGTTTGTATAATTTTAACGAGGTGAATGATATGAGCGAACTACATCCCTATCATGACCGGAAGAAATTAAAGTGGAACGGCTTTTTCTTGAGCGAACATACCGCGACGATTGCCAAGCAACGTAAGCAAGCTGCTATCGTAATCAAGCCAAAAGAAAAGCTGACCGAGGAGGAAATCGGCGCCGTGCTGTCTGAGGCCGCGATTAAAAACAAGCGGATTGCTGTGCAGTTGGATATAGTTGTAGCAAATAGCTACCTCCCGGATGTTTGCGGAATGATACAAGGTTATGACGAGAGTACGATCTATGTCGGAGGCGAGAAAATTAAGCTGTCAGAGATTCGCAATGTCGAGTTTGAGTCCGTGGCCAAATGGTCAGAATTGGAGGATTAACATGGAGACTATCAGAGGTATTGTTAGTAAGGTTAAAATAATTAAGATGTCAGAGCGCCCTCTCGTCTATTTTAAGGTAGATGAGGTTAGCTGCCTGATTGCTACCCACTCTCTCTCCTTTCTGGCTGACGTAGCCGAAGGTAGTAAGATAGTAGTAGCTGGAGATTACAATAGTAGGAAACAGTTTGTAGTGAAGAAATATGCAGTGGTAGGCATGACGAAGATTATGATGGAGTTTGAAATGATGAGAATATAAATACCCACTCTCTAGTAGGATAAAGAGTGGGCAAAAGAAAGCGAGAGTGGACTACTCTCTAATTAGTAGTTTATCATTTTTAGGTTTCAACGCAATAAAAAAACAGGCACCTATCGCCAGGGTGCCTGCCCTCCCTAAAAGGGAGTAGAAATGGATAGTTTCTGAATGTCAGTTTAGCATAAAACGGTTTCAGCAACAAGAATTATACTATTTTAACACAAAAAGAGCTCCCGATTACTCGAATGCTCCTTGCAGAAAATAAAGATTTTCTTGGATTGGTTTTATTATACAATGTAACGCTTACATGTGCAATAGAAAAGATCTTAGCGTAGGTAGGCTAAGATCTTTTTTAATTTATTTATGTTGGTCGACTAATTGTTGGGACTTGTTCGCTATGTCTTTTACATCTTGGTGAGCTTTGTTTAATTTATCAATATACGCTTTTAAATCAGAATTTTCTTTAGTTGCATTTGCTAACTGCTGTTTAGTAGAATCGAGCTCTGCTTGTAAAGAATTCTTTTCACTGTTTAATGTGTTGATTTGGTTATTTAGTGAATTAATGGTATTTCGCAGATCATTCGCTTGATTTAATGCTTCTTGCAGTTTAGAATTCCATTCTTGATTTTTCTGATTGATCTCTTGATTTTTTTGATCAATTTCTTTCAATTTGTCCGCAATTTCTTGCTGTTTAGATTGTAACTCTCCATTTTTACTATTTAATTGAGATTCTAAACTAGTTTTTTCTCCAGCTAGTTGATTATTTTCATTTTTTAAATTCTCTAACTGTTGCCGATAACCGTCAATATCTTTTTGAACCTGATTTAATTGGTTCTGTGTACTAGTTGATTCATTGGTTAATTGTGCGATTTTCTGTTCCTTGACTGATAGTGAGTTACTCAACTTGTCTAAGTTACTATTGATGGTAGAAATATGATCTTCCCCACCCCATTTTAAAATGCTATCTGCATAATTTTTACCAGATAAACCAATAAATGTTAGTACAACGATGAGTGTTCCGATTACATATTTTTTCTTTTTCATTATTCAATTTTCTCCTTACATATATAATATAAAAGTAGTGTTAGTATCAAATCTTAGACATCTTTTCGTAGAGACAGAAATAAATTAAACTTATCTACGAGAGGATGGATTTTATGACCCGATATGAAGAAAATTTTAAACAGATGATTGTTGAACTAAATCAAACTGGACGTTCTGTTCGAGGGTTGGCGAAAGAATATGGCTTAGCTGAAGCGACGATTTATAAGTGGAAGAATTTATACTTACCTGATCCGTCCACAGGACTAACCGGAAAAGAAGCGGCTGATTTGAGAAAAGAAAATGCTCGTTTGAAAGAGGAACTTGAAATATTAAAAAAAGCCGCAGCCATATTCTCTCGAAAGACCTGAAGTCACTTGTCCGATTCATTGAAAAATGGTGTAAGGATTACACTGTTTCTTTGTTGTGTCGGTTATTAGAAATTCCTAGGAGCGTCTACTATTTTTATAAAAATAAATCGTTAACAGCTACAGAAGTCAGAAATAACCAATTGAAAAAGAAGATTTCAACGATCTTTTTTGATCATAAACAGAGATATGGTGCAACAAAAATCCATCAAGTGTTGCTAAAAGAAGGAATTTCAGTATCTCTTAAGCATGTTCAAAAATTGATGAAACAATTAAATCTAAGGTCAATTGTGGTTAAGAAATACAGACCTCAACGGTCTGTTCAGCCGGTTGTTTTAAAAGAGAACATCTTAAATCAGGACTTTTCTACTAAAACTATCTGTGAAAAATGGGTAGCTGATATCACCTACATTCCAACTAAGAAAAATGGTTGGTGTTACTTATCTTCAATTATGGATTTACACACGAAAAAGATTATTAGCTATACATTTTCTAAGCGAATGACTGTCGATTGTGTGTTACAAACACTCAATCAAGCGAAACAACGGTACCACATTCCAGAAGGAATGATTCTACACACCGATTTAGGTAGTCAATATACAGCAATCGAAGTGGAAAGTTGGCTTGAAAACAATAAAATAAGACATTCCTATAGTCGCAAAGGAACACCCTATGATAATGCAGGAATTGAGTCCTTCCATGCATCATTGAAAAAAGAAGAAGTATACACGACGACTTACTCAGACTTCGAAGAAGCGAATCGAGCACTATTTAGTTACATTGAAGGATTTTATAACCGGAATCGAATTCACAGCTCGATTCACTATCTAACCCCTCAGGAGTTTGAAGAGTTAGCAAAAGAAAAAATGGCGTAACCGTCTCTACTAAAATGTGTCCAAGATATTGACTCAAATCCAAAGCGACATAGCAACTCTTATATAATAGAGTTTTATCTATTATTTTTCAATATCGTTGTTTATTTATAATTAAATTTTAATGTATACTTACATATTATAAAAAAGTTGTGTTTAAAAAATCAGTAACCGATACCATAAAAAATACTATGCAAGTGTGAGCACGTGACCCAAAAAAGACCTTAGCTTTCGCTAGGATCTTTAAATTCTATATCAATGAAGTAGACAACTTTGAGGCGACTACCACACAGGCAGCTTACTGATTATATATTATTCGCATAATATAATTTCGCGCTATTCAAAGAATTACAATCTAACTTCAAATAAATCATAGCATAGAAATAAACTACAAGCAATAAAAACGCAAAAATTATTTGCAAATATCGATGTTACAATATTTTCGAGGGAAATAATGCGGGCAGCCTATATTATGTATATTCTTTATCGTTTCAGTTATTTTAGCTAAATATTCATGTGTTATAATGATGCCGAGGTGATACCAATGAGAAAAATACTAGATACCATTTTGACCATACTATTGTACTCGTTATTTTTTTTGGGAATGATTATTGTCATCATTGTTGTTCTGAAACTTTTCTCGAAATGAATTGCGCTCTCGTTTTTTCAGTGGTACTCTACTTGTGAGCCTTCATTAATTTATTGGCTCTATGTACACGAAAAGTAGCCGGTTTTCTCCCAAAGAATCTTCCCCAAGTTTTCTGAGACCGGCTACTTTTTTGTGAAATACGTTGTTCCGCATAATATATAAACAAAAAAAAACAATTTTTGCAAGTGATATGCTATTTCAGATAGTTGCCCATTAAAAAAGCTCGGGACCTCAGCTAGGGGATTCCGGGCTTTTTGATCTGCTAAACTTTGTTTTAACCGATTTTTTTTACATACTTTTTATTTAACGTGACATAACGTTTTGACTTACCCATCATTGTGCGACCTCGTGGAATTTTACCATCCATCACTACCTCGTCAATCCAGATGTTAGACCCTTTCCCCATTTTCCATGTCGACTTGTTTTTTAGATGGATATCTCCGTACCATGTATCATCAACTAAGAGCTCGTAAAGGCCTGGCTGCGTCCAGTACTCGCTGGCGGGTGACGGCTGATTGCTATACCCAAAACAAGTCAACATAGCAGCAATTGCTTTGTCGAGATTTTTTACCAATTTTTGCATTGGATTTGAGTCAATATCTTGGACACATTTTAGTAGAGACGGTTACGCCATTTTTTCTTTTGCTAACTCTTCAAACTCCTGAGGGGTTAGATAGTGAATCGAGCTGTGAATTCGATTCCGGTTATAAAATCCTTCAATGTAACTAAATAGTGCTCGATTCGCTTCTTCGAAGTCTGAGTAAGTCGTCGTGTATACTTCTTCTTTTTTCAATGATGCATGGAAGGACTCAATTCCTGCATTATCATAGGGTGTTCCTTTGCGACTATAGGAATGTCTTATTTTATTGTTTTCAAGCCAACTTTCCACTTCGATTGCTGTATATTGACTACCTAAATCGGTGTGTAGAATCATTCCTTCTGGAATGTGGTACCGTTGTTTCGCTTGATTGAGTGTTTGTAACACACAATCGACAGTCATTCGCTTAGAAAATGTATAGCTAATAATCTTTTTCGTGTGTAAATCCATAATTGAAGATAAGTAACACCAACCATTTTTCTTAGTTGGAATGTAGGTGATATCAGCTACCCATTTTTCACAGATAGTTTTAGTAGAAAAGTCCTGATTTAAGATGTTCTCTTTTAAAACAACCGGCTGAACAGACCGTTGAGGTCTGTATTTCTTAACCACAATTGACCTTAGATTTAATTGTTTCATCAATTTTTGAACATGCTTAAGAGATACTGAAATTCCTTCTTTTAGCAACACTTGATGGATTTTTGTTGCACCATATCTCTGTTTATGATCAAAAAAGATCGTTGAAATCTTCTTTTTCAATTGGTTATTTCTGACTTCTGTAGCTGTTAACGATTTATTTTTATAAAAATAGTAGACGCTCCTAGGAATTTCTAATAACCGACACAACAAAGAAACAGTGTAATCCTTACACCATTTTTCAATGAATCGGACAAGTGACTTCAGGTCTTTCGAGAGAATATGGCTGCGGCTTTTTTTAATATTTCAAGTTCCTCTTTCAAACGAGCATTTTCTTTTCTCAAATCAGCCGCTTCTTTTCCGGTTAGTCCTGTGGACGGATCAGGTAAGTATAAATTCTTCCACTTATAAATCGTCGCTTCAGCTAAGCCATATTCTTTCGCCAACCCTCGAACAGAACGTCCAGTTTGATTTAGTTCAACAATCATCTGTTTAAAATTTTCTTCATATCGGGTCATAAAATCCATCCTCTCGTAGATAAGTTTAATTTATTTCTGTCTCTACGAAAAGATGTCTAAGATTTGATACTAACACTAACTTGGACTCGAGGTGATAAATATGCCACAAACAAAATCCCCGCTTAGATATCCAGGTGGGAAAAGCCAACTATGGAAATTTGTAAAATCTACTATCGAACACAATGGTATTGAGGATCCTATTTATTGCGAACCGTTCGCAGGTGGATCAGGAGTAACATGGGAATTATTGCTTGGTGGCCATATTGAGTCTGCAATTGTAAATGATTATGATCCGGCTATCTATTCATTTTGGAATGCTTGTCTGAACCATACAGATGAGTTCATTCAAATGATTATCAACACACCAATCACGCTTGATGAATGGCACAAACAAAAAGAAATATATGCTACTGTTGGACAAGATCCAGAGTCTATTCAAGGTGCTTTTGCGACATTCTTTCTAAATCGCACAAATGTGAGTGGCATTATTTCCGGTGGGCCAATCGGTGGTCAAACTCAACAAGGAAGCTACCTCATCGATTGTAGGTTTACGAAAGAAACCTCTATCAAGAAAATTAAAAAGATTGCCGAGTATAGAAATCGGGTTCAACTATATAATCTTGATGCAGCAGATTTAGTTCCTATCCTAAAAGAAAACTATCCACGAGAACAACTATTTACATTCTTTGACCCACCATATTACCAACAAGGTCAATCCCTCTATCTCTCATTTTTCAATCACGAGCAACATGAAAACATGAGAAATGAAATACTTGGTATGGATGATTATTTCTGGATCCTAACTTATGACAAAGCACCACAAATTTCGGACCTCTATCATTCTGTTCAACACTCATATGAGTATGAGTTAGTTTACTCAGCAAATCGTAAAACACGAGCGACAGAATTTTTGTTTGCAAGCCCTATTACTCAGCTTCAATCGTGTGAAAAAATTATTTTACATGATTTATAAGCTGAAAACATTATTAAAGCTGGTGATATCAAATGGACGATGCAGAAAAACTCATGGCTCTTTATCCGGAACTGGAATACAAATTTGAACCTATAATGCCTAAGGTGCAAAAAGGATTGATAGTAAAAGATGTCGTCTATCTCAATCCTGACCAAACGCCGGAAGAGCTAACTTGCACAGTAGCCGAAGAAATCGGGCACTATCTCACGTCCGTTGGAGACATTGTAGATCAGGATAGCCTTGAAAAATGCAAGCAGGAGCGCCGAGCAAGAGATGTGGGTGCGTTAATGCTCGTCACGCCCTATGACATCATTGATTGTTTTGACAACGGCTGCCAAACAATTTGGGAATGCGCCGAGCATTTATCAGTCACAGAAAAGACGTTTCGCACTGCCGTTAAGTGGTATGCCAGAAAGTACGATGGTGTAATCACCGAGGATAAACATACAATATGGTTCCGTAAAGATGGAACGATGTCTGTTTATAAATCACTAATTTAAAAATGGTAACTTGGCGACAGACTACCTGCCATTAAGTGGGAGCAAAACTAGTTATTTGGAGGGAAACAGATGAAAAAGATTGTGGGATTAGGGTTAATTTTGGCGGTATCTTTTGGCTTATCTGGTTGTGGGGATAGCGGTACTCCAGACAAATCTAGTTCAAACAGCTCAACTAAAACCGAGGAATCTAGCAGCATAAGTTCATCAGCAGCAGAATCATCAACACAGGAATCTAAAGCAGAGGTTTCAGGAGATTTCGTACCAACCGCAGCAGATGCTACTTTTGATGGAACCATGTTGAAAGGAAACGCCTATTCAGTTAGAATTACCGACCACAAAGTGATTCAACCTGGGGAAACCGGAAATGAGTATGGCGAAGCTCCTGTAATTGCATTTTGGTTCGACACACTGGTCTCTCCTGATTTCGATGGTTCTACAAAGATTAGTCCAAATACAGCATGGATTTCTAATTTTAAAGCTGTTCAAGACAACGATCCAAACATGGTTAACGAATTAAACGTTGCTTCTTTACCAGATAACAACCATTTAGATTCCCAATCTGCGGAAATTAAACCCGGTGGTACAGTGGCAAGTTCAGTAGCTTATGAACTTACGGACACAGAAACACCAGTTACATTAATAGCAGAAAGTTTTAGCAAAGAATTTGGAAGAGCAGATTTCCCGGTTAAGTAACTCTTTGCCCTTTCATAAATTATAAGGAGGTCCTCTCTTTGTATTGGACTGGAAAAGTATACGAAAATTTAAGTGAGTTCGAGAGATTTAAGGCTGATAAATTAATTGAGGAAGCTTTAGATAGTGCAAGTAACTACAAGGGCGAGTTTCCTTCTGAACACGACCGAATGGTTATTGGAAACCATATTAGGAACAACCTCGAAATACTCGACAGAGCATCTCGAAAAAGAAAAAAAGACTAGGCTTCGGCCTTTTCTTTTTAACTGCAAATCGAACATACGCGCGCATTTTTAGGGGGCAAATCAACAAAATAATCCCCTATCCCCTATTTTATAACCTAATATTTAACAAAAATCTGATTTCGGCTTTATTAATCAGAAAGGATGATTCAACATGGCTGAACCAAAGAAACTAGAAAACGGAAAATGGCAAATCCGATTCCGGTACAAGGACCCTATTACCAATGTATGGAAAAACAAAATGATTACCGACGACACCAGAAAAGCAGTCAACGCTCGATATACTGACTTTATGGCAAAAGCCAACAAGGGACAGCTTCAGGCCAAAATTAGCTTACTGGATTTCTTCGATGAATACGTCGAGACTTTCAAAAAAGGAAAGGTATCAAAGGTAACTTTAAACAAGTATGCAACTACCCGTTCTTCGCTCGAACGATTCTTCGGTACCAAGCAGACTTTGAGAGGAATTGATAAGCTATCCTATCAAAAATTTATCAACTGGCTAGCCGCAGAAGGTGGACATCGTGGCGGTCCTCTATCAAAGGTCACCGTCCAAAACCGACACGATATCGTGAAATCCGTCTTTCTCGAAGCTTTGGATATGGGGCTAATCTCTAATAATCCATGTCGGAGGGCGACGATTGCTGGTGATGAGGCGGTCCATGACAAAGAAAAGACCATGAGCCGGGATAATACAAAAAAGTTCCGGTCTGTCTTGCTGGCAAGGCCAGATACTACTGGGAAGTATTTTGTTTTAACGCAACTATACACTGGTTGTCGCTACCAAGAGATAGCCGCCCTGCTTTGGGACGATCTCGATGAAGAAAACGGAACGATCGCCATACGTCGTGCCTATCAGTATCAAGAAGAAGAACGCGGGCTCGGAAAAACAAAGACACCGTACAGTATTCGGGACGTTGATGTTCCTGTCTCTCTATTCCGTGAATTAAGAAAATACAAGGCTATCCAAAATGAGCGGATGTTGCTTGGAAAGCTCAAAAACCCAAGAGGTCTGGTCTTTGTCAATGATCGGAATACATGGCCTGTCACCAATGATTATATAAATGAGTATATCGACGAGACTTGTCGGCTAGCAGAAGTCCCAAGAATTACTTCTCATGCTTTCCGACATGCGAAAATTGATGCGATGATATTGGCCGAGGCTGACCCAATCTATATCAAATCACAAGTCGGACACAAGAATATTTCGCAGTCCTACGACTATGCATCAGCTACCCAAGAAAACCGAGAAAAGAACAAAGAAAAAGTCCTCGATTTTATGAAGGAAATTGAAGCGAAATAAAAAGGTGTTATTTATATGCGCCGATTGTAAAATTAAGCTAGACAGTTGAAAAAAGCCATTTGTGCTACACTCAAAATAGTTCCGTCGAAAGAATTATAAGGAGTGAGCACAAATGGCCTACACCCATCTTACACCAGACGAACTCGTATTGATAGAGTCTTATTTCCATATACACCAACCCGCTTCCAAAGTCGCGGGACTTCTAAAACGCTCTCGACAAACGATCTACAATGTCTATCACGCATTGGAACAGGGAAAGAATGCGCTGGATTACTACAAACAATACAAGCAAAACAAATCCCGCTGCGGCAGACGCCCCATTGTCTTGCCTGATGATCAAACAAGATACATTCAAAAGATGGTCAATCAAGGGTGGCCACCAGATGTGCTCATCGGTCGTGGCGAGAAAATAATTGATTGCTCGGCGCGCACTTTGTATCGGAAGTTCAAAAACAATGAGTTCAATATTTTGGATTTGCCAATGAAAGGGAAGCGTAAACCCAATGGACACCAAGAGAAACGTGGTAAGCAAGCTTACAAAAGAACGATTCACGAAAGAAACGCCCGCTATCAGAATTTCGATGAAGAATTCGGTCACCTTGAAGGTGACACAATTGTTGGAGTGAAGCACAAAAGTGCTGTGATTACGCTAGTGGAGCGCCTATCCAAAGCAATCATTACCTTAAAACCCGCTGGTAGACAGGCAAAAGACATTGAACTTACATTGAATCATTGGTTTCAAACTTTTCCACCACACCTTTTCAAGACCATCACTTTTGATTGTGGCAAAGAGTTTTCCAACTGGAAATCGATCAGCAATACTAATGATATCGAGATCTTTTTTGCTGATCCCGGAACTCCTTCCCAACGCGGGCTGAACGAACATTCAAACGGGTTGCTTCGTAAAGATGGGCTTCCTAAGTCAATGGACTTCAGAGAAGTCCCCGAATCATTCATTCAGAGTGTCGCTTCTAAAAGAAACCATATTCCCAGAAAATCACTGCATTACAAGACACCATTGGAAGTATTTTTGAGTCATGTGCGTCAGGACGATTTGTCTAGCTTAATTTGACATTTGAGAATGTAAAAAGCTGAATTACCCACAAAGTACCCAAATTAAAATTCCACCTAAAAACGGTTTTACACATTTTAATAGGTAGAAACAGGCATAAAAATGTATCTAAACAAGCTAAGAGTGAGATTCGATTCTCGTCACCCGCTTAGCCTAAAAGTCTTGAATCCTCAAGGCTTTTTCTTTTTGTCTAAAATCCTGTAAGTCCAGCAAAAAGCCCGCCAAGATTTTCTTGGCAGGCTTTTCTCATCACTTCTTATAAAACTTTGGATAGAAAATCGCACGTTCGCGGGTTTTGCGGTTGTTCGAAAAGTTCTTGGGGCAGGCCTTCTTCCATGATGATTCCTTCATCCATAAACAAAATACGATCGCCCACTTCTTTGGCAAAGCCCATTTCATGAGTCACGATGACCATGGTCATGCCTTCTTTAGCCAAATCTTTCATGACTTGCAGGACTTCCCCCACCATTTCCGGATCCAAAGCGGAAGTAGGTTCATCAAAGAGCATGACATCTGGCTGCATAGCCAAAGCCCGAGCGATAGCGATACGTTGCTTTTGCCCGCCGGAAAGGGACTGGGGATAAGCCCCAGCTTTATCCTGTAAGCCGACTTTTTTAAGCAAATGCTCTCCATAAGCCTCGGCTTCGCTTTTACTTTGTCGCTTCACTTTTACCGGTGCCAAGGTTAAGTTTTCCATCACCGTTAAATTGGGAAATAGATTGAAATTTTGAAAGACCATGCCCATCTTTTCCCGCATGGTATAAAGATCGTTTTTAGCAGCGGTGATGTCCACTCCTTCAAAAATCACTTGCCCTTTCGTTGGCGTCTCTAACAGGTTTAAGCAGCGCAAAAAGGTACTCTTTCCTGAACCTGAAGGCCCAATGATGACCACCACTTCTCCCTTTTGAATTTCTGTGTCGATACCTTTTAAGACTTGCTGCTTTCCAAAAGACTTTTCCAAACCTTTGACCTGAATCAGTGCCTCCATGTTTTTCCCTCCTAACGATGATAGCCTTTGCCTAAGTGTTTTTCCCAGCGACTGAGCAATCTGGAGGTGGTAAACGTTAAAAGCAAGTAGATCAAGCCGGCGATTAAATAAGGACCTAATGGATTAAAAGAGCTCGAAATCACGATTTGGGCGCTGTTCATCAAATCATAAATCCCGATAATCGACAACAAGGAAGAATCCTTGATCAAAACGATAAATTCATTTCCTAATGGAGGCAAGATATTCCGCAAAGCTTGAGGTAAAACCACGTAGCGCATGGTCTGAAGTGGTCGCAAACCTAAGGACCCCGCCGCTTCCGTCTGACCATAATCCACGGCATTAATCCCGCCCCGGACGATTTCCGCCACGTAAGCCCCAGAATTCAAAGAAATCACGATGATCCCGGGCAATAACCGACTCAGATCGATATCTAAAATCCCAATGGAAATCAAGGGCAAGCGAAAGATATTTTGCAACAAGGTAAAACCAATCATGATCTGCAAAAGCATAGGTGTCCCTCGGAAAATCTCGATATACAAATTGGCGAACCAGCGCAAAGGCTTAGGGTTTGACAGTTTCAGTAAGGCCATCAAAATCCCAATAACGGTGCCAAAAAAGATGGTCACAATGGAAATAATTAGGGTCACCAAAGTCCCATAGAGAAAATAGGGATAATACGTGGCTAAAAAGTCAAGATTCATCGTCATCGCTCCAATGGCTTATTTGGCTTGCTCATTTGCCAATGCGGTATTTTTTTCCACAAACTCGTCAATCTTGTCTTCTTCTGTAAGTTTTGCCAAAATTTTATTCAACTCCGCCTGCAAATCTTCACTGCCCTTTGGCAAAGCAATCGCATAGGATTCATCATCAGAGGAAGTCACTTCGATGTCCGCCAAAGCTAAATCAGCATTTTGAGCCACATAAGACTCGGCGATTTTATCCTCTAAGACCAAGGCATCGATGGAGCCTTGTTTTACTTCCACCACCAAACTAGGAATCTTCCCTACCGAGACTAACTGAGAGTCCGTGAATTGATCTTTGACAATTCCTTCCTGAATGGAGCCTTTTTGTGCGCCGACTTTTTTGCCGGCCAGGCTGGCAATATTCGTATATTTATCCAAATTATCTTTCTTCACGACGACGTTTTGCTTAGGCGCATAGTAATTATCCGTAAAGAGCATGTTTTGTTTCCGTTCCTCCGTAGCCGAGATCCCAGAAACTCCCATATCTAGGTTTCCTTGTTGCAAAGAAGCTAGCATCGGATCAAACTCCGTATCACTCCATTGAACTTTGACGCCTAACTCCTCGGCAATGGCATTCACCATGTCCACATCGGCTCCTACGATGGTATCTTTCCCGTCTACCATCGTATGAAATTCAAAAGGTGGGAAGTCAGCGGATGTGCCGACTTTTAAGACCCCAGCTTTTTTAATGGCCGCTAGTTTCCCTTCACTTTTTTGGCTGCTACTAGTACCGGTAGTAGCGCCACTACCACATGCGCCTAATAAAAAGACGCCCCCTAAAATCACTGACCACTTAATAAACTTCTTCATAAAAACCCACTCCTCCTTTAAATATTTATACAATATTATCGATATATTTAATATAATATACATCCTATCACAAGAATTGAGAGATTGCACGGATTTTATTTACTTTTTCGCCAATTTATGTATTTTTATACAAAAAAAGCAGTCTTCCCACTAGAAGACTGCCCGTTTTAATATTTCCGAAAACGCTGATAGCGTTGCTCGATTAATTCCGTTCGTGGTAACTGGGATAATTCCATTAATTTCTTGGTCAGCTGTTGTCGTACATTTTCCATTAAGCGACGCCGTTCAATCCGATGTCCTCGAATCATTTCCGGAATCACCTTGTCCACTACACCCAGTTCTAGCAATTCACTAGCGGTAATCTTCATTAGTTCCGCCGCTTCTGCTGCGCGACTGCCATCTTTCCATAAAATCGAAGCAAAGCCTTCTGGAGACAAAATCGCATAAATTGAGTGTTCTAGCATCCAGACTTCATCTGCCATAGCCAAGGCCAAAGCACCACCACTGCCGCCTTCCCCGATGATTATGGCAATAATTGGCACGTTTAAGGTAGCCATTTCCATCAGATTTTTCGCGATGGACTCGCCCTCTCCTCGTTCTTCCGCACCAATCCCACAAAAAGCACCGGCAGTATTGATAAAGGTGATTACGGGACGTTGAAATTTCTCGGCTTGTTTCATAAGGCGCAAAGCTTTACGATAGCCTTCTGGATGGGGAGCACCGAAGTTTCGTTGCAAGTTTTCCTTTAAATCCCGGCCTTTTTGAATTCCGATTACCGTAACTGGTAAATCATTCAAATAAGCTATACCCCCAGTAATCGCCTCATCATCTGCAAACAACCGATCGCCGTGAAACTCTTGAAAGCCGGTAAAGACTTCTTCAAAAAACTCCAAAGAAGTGGGGCGTTCTTTTGCTCGCGCTAATTGCACGATTTCATTTGCACTCGTCACTGGACGCCCCAACTCCTTCCATCATGTAGTCGTAGTAACTGAGAGATTCGCTCTTTTATGTCTGTTCGGGGCACGATTTGATCCACAAAGCCGTGCTCCAACAAAAACTCCGCCTTCTGAAAATCTTCCGGTAATTCTTGTTTAATCGTCTGTTCGATGACCCGCCGTCCGGCAAAACCAATCATACTTTGGGGTTCGGCTAAAATAATGTCCCCCTCCATGGCAAAACTGGCCGTGACGCCCCCGGTGGTCGGATCGGTCAAAACGGTTAAATAAAACAAACCAGCATCACTATGGCGCTTCACCGCGGCAGAGATTTTTGCCATTTGCATTAAAGACATAATGCCTTCTTGCATCCGGGCTCCACCGGAAGCAGTAAAGATTACCACAGGAAGTTTTTCAAGGGTGGCTTTTTCGAACAGTCGAGTAATTTTTTCCCCCACGACAGTTCCCATGCTCCCCATGATGAAATGAGAATCCATGATTCCTAAGGCCAATGAATTCCCCATAATCGTCGCTTTCCCTGTGAGTACCGCTTCATCTAAGCCGGTGCTCTCCTGAGTTTTCGTGACCTTCTCCACGTAACCAGGAAAGGATAACGGGTCTTTGGTGAAAAGATTGTTGTCCCATTCCTCAAAACTTTTTTCGTCTATGGTAATGGCGATCCGTTCCCAAGCACTGATCCGAAAATTATAACTACAATAAGGGCAAATCTTTTCCAAGCCGATATCTTTTGTGTAGAGCATGTGTTTACAGTTGGGACATTTTGCCCATAAATTATCCGGTACCTCTGGCTTTGCGGCAGGTACTTGATCACGATTAGGATTGATCCGGATATAGTTCTTCTTTTTAAATAAAGCCATCCTTCTGCCTCCTACTTAAGGGCTAAATACCCAGTCCGCTACTGATTCTAGGGGACTGGGAAGCTAGCCACCGACCACAGCCACAGCCAAGGTGGGGTTCGCTTTTGATTATTGTACTTCTGGTTGCCAATCTGGTAAAAAGACCTCTTGTAAAAAGGCCGTATCATAATCACCGGCGATTACTTGAGGGTGACTGATCAGATCCATTTGGAAGTCTGCATTGGTAATCACGCCTTCTGTGACCAACTCGCCTAAAGCCCGTTGCATCTTCATCAAGGCTTCAAAACGAGTTTCCCCGTGCACGATGATTTTGGCAATCATAGAATCATAATAAGGCGGAATCCGGTAACCGGAATACATGCCACTGTCCACTCGTAAGCCCAGACCACCACTTGGCAAGAAAAGATTCTCGATCTTCCCTGGAGATGGAGCAAAGTTAAAGGCAGGATTTTCCGCATTAATTCGACATTCAATGGCGTGTCCCGTCAGTTGTACTTCGTCTTGGGCGATACCGATTGGCTCTCCTGCGGCGATTTCCAACTGCTTTTTCACTAAGTCGATACCCGTGACCATTTCCGTAATAGGGTGTTCCACCTGAATCCGGGTGTTCATTTCCATAAAATAGAAATCCCCACTTTGATCCATTAAAAACTCAATGGTCCCCGCATTCTTATAGTTCACAGCTTTCGCTGCCCGCACTGCCGCAGCACCAATGGCCGCCCGTTTGTCTTGGCTAATCACCAATGAAGGTGCTTCTTCCATAACTTTTTGATTATTTCGTTGTAAGGAACAATCCCGTTCCCCTAAGTGAATCACATTTCCAAAGGCATCCCCGAGAATCTGCACTTCAATATGGCGAGCCGGATAGATGATCTTTTCCAAATACATATCATCGTTGCCAAAGGCTGCTTTGGCTTCTTGTTGGGCGGAAGCAAAGTGTTGGGGTAGCTCGGTTTGACTCATGACTTTACGAATCCCTTTGCCACCACCCCCAGCCGCTGCTTTTAGCATGACCGGATAGCCGATTTCTTCGGCTAAGGCCAAAGCTTCTTCCACATCCCTTACGACTCCGCCACTACCAGGAATTACCGGTACATCGGCGGCCATCATCAGTTTTCGGGCATTGATCTTGTTGCCCATGGCATCGATGGTTTCGCTATCGGGCCCAATAAATGTGATGTTGAGTTCCTCACACATGGAAGCAAAACGGCTGTTCTCTGATAAAAAGCCAAATCCAGGGTGAATCGCTTCGGCGTTCGTCACAATGGCCGCACTTAAAATCTGCTGGACATTCAAATAAGACTCGCTGGCTTTCGCCGGTCCGATGCAAATCGCCTCGTCTGCTAATTCCGCATGCAAGGCATCTTTATCGGCTTCCGAATACACCGCCACCGTATGAATTCCTAACTCACGACACGCGCGAATCACCCGCACGGCGATTTCCCCCCGATTGGCGATTAATACTTTTCGAAACATCTTCTCACCTAGCCAATCATAAAGGTTAATTCCGCTTCACAGGCCTTTTTGCCATCTACGTAAGCAATCCCTTTGCCCACGCCGGCGGATCCTTTGATTTTTTGAATTTCTACTTCTAAGCGCAAACTGTCACCAGGCACGACTTTTTTCCGGAATTTCACTTTGTCCAACGCTCCGAAATAAGCGGTCTTCCCTTGAAAATCCTCTAATGACAACAGTGCGACAGCTCCAGCTTGAGCCATGGCTTCCACAATTAGTACCCCAGGCATAACCGGTTCCATAGGAAAATGTCCTTGGAAAAAAGGTTCATTTGCCGTAACGTTTTTCTTCGCCACGATGCGCTTGCCTGCTTCTAGTTCTTCCACCCGGTCGATTAACAACATGGGATAGCGATGGGGAATGATTGCTTTGATTTCTTCAATCGTTAAAACGCTCATAAATTACCCTTCTTTCACTTTGAATAGTCCTTGGTTGTACTCCACCACTTGCTCATTTTCCACTAACACAGCGGTGATCTCGCCAGCAACCTCGGCAGTGATTTCGTTCATGACTTTCATGGCTTCCACGATACACACGACTTCGCCTTTTTCCACCCGGTCGCCAACTTTTTTAAAGTCAGGTTTATCCGGTGCAGGCTTCAAGTAAACAACCCCCACCACCGGCGAAACAATCTCAGTACCCTCTGCTTCTACCACCGGAGCTGCCTGTGGCAAAGATTCATTAGACAAGGATTTGACTTCGTGTTTTGCAGGTGTCACAGCAACTGGTTGCGGTTCGACTGGAGCCGCAGTCGTAACCTCATTCGTTCCGGTTACGACTGGTCGGCATTCTTGATTTTTATTGAAATACAGGCCAAAAGCCCCGTCTTTTAAATCAAATTCCGTTAAACTGGATTGATCAAATTGCTCTAGCAATGCTTGAATCTCTTGAAATTCCATGTTTAAGCCTCCCAACGTTTCAACAAGATAACGGCATTATGGCCGCCAAAGCCTAGTGAATCACTCATAGCGTAGTCTAATTTGGCAGCAACTGCTTCATTTTTCACTACGTTTAAGTCGATTTCAGGATCTTGTTCTGTAACATTGATGGTTGGTGGGATGAATTGGTGTTGCAAGGCTAAAAGACTCGCCACAGCTTCAACTCCCCCAGCCGCACCTAAAAGGTGACCGGTCATGGATTTCGTTGAGCTGACATAAACATCACTAGCTGCATCCCCTAAAGCATAATGAATCGCTTTAGCTTCTGCTTGGTCATTGGCCGGAGTCGAAGTCCCATGGGCATTGATATAACCCACTTCTTCTGGCGCCACACCAGCTTCATTCAGCGCTAATTTCATTGCTTTACCAGCACCCGAACCATCTGGGGCCGGTGCAGTCATGTGGTATGCATCACAGTTTGCTCCATAACCTACGACTTCCCCGAGAATTTTTGCTCCCCGGGCCTTTGCATGCTCTAAAGATTCCAGCATTAAGACGCCGGCCCCTTCTCCCATAACAAAACCAGAACGCTTGCTGTCAAAAGGAATCGAAGCTTTATCAGGATCTGTTTCATCCGTTAAGGCAGTTAAAGAAGCGAAACCGGCGATGCCGATTTCACAAATGCTGGCTTCCGCGCCCCCGGCTAACATCATATCCGCATAGCCATGCTTGATGTTCCGGAACGCTTCTCCAATGGAGTGAGTCCCAGAGGCACAAGCAGTTACAGTAGAGGTACAAATTCCCTTTGCCCCTACTCGTAAAGCGATATTTCCTGCAACCATGTTCACGATGGACATGGGCACAAACATCGGAGAAACCCGCTTTGGCCCTTTGGCGTTCATCTTAGTGACTTGGTCTTGAATCGTCGGTAAGCCGCCGATACCAGAAGATACCATGACGCCAAAGCGATCTGGATCATCCACAGTTTCCTTGGTAAGTCCTGCCATTTCCATGGCTTCTAGCGCGGCATAAATTCCATAAAGGGAAAACAAATCCATACGCTTCGTATCTTTTTTAATGAAGTATTTTTCTAACGGAAAGTCGGTGATTTCCCCGGCAACCCCAATGCCAGTCTCACTAGCATCAAAGCGGGTAATCGAACCAATCCCGTTTTTTCCTTCTTGTAAACTTTCTAAAAAGGTTTCGCTGTCATTGCCAATGGGCGAAGCGACACCGTATCCTGTGATGACTACTCTTGTCATTTGTCCATGCTCCTTTCAGCAGGTAAGACTGTCTAAGGCTCTTTAGCCTTGCATAACCATGCCCCCGTCGACATTGAGGACTTGGCCGGTAATATAAGGACTCTTGGCTAAGAAAATCGCGGCCTGGGCAACTTCTGCCACTTGACCAAAGCGTTGCAAAGGAATGTTCTGGGTAGCGGCTTCCTTGACTTTATCCGTCAAACAAGCGGTCATATCAGTTTCGATAAAACCTGGGGCGATGGCATTCACCGTGATGCCACGACTCGCAGCTTCTCTGGCCACTGATTTCGTGAAGCCTACCACACCAGCTTTACTCGCGGCGTAATTGGCTTGGCCTAGATTTCCCATTAAGCCAGAAACCGACGCCATGTTAATAATGGCTCCTCGGCGTTGTTTCATCATTTTCTTTAAGACGTGTTGGGTCATGTTGAAAGTCCCGCCAAGATTGATATCGACTACTTTTTGGAAGTCTTCACCGGTCATGCGCAAGACCAATTTATCATTGGTAATGCCGGCATTGTTAATCAAAATGTCGATGGGTCCCAGTGTCGTTTCCACTTCTTTAACCATTTCCCCAGCCCGTTCGAACTCTGCAATATCCCCAGAGACGGCAACACAGCGCACTCCATTGCCTTCGATTTCTTCAATCAAAGCTTGGTCAACAATGCCCCGACCGTTTAATACAATATTACAGCCTTCTTTTGCGAAAGCCTGAGCTAAGCCCCAACCGATTCCCCGAGTGCTACCGGTAATCAGCACATTTTTTCCTTGTAACTCCATCTGTTCCTCCAATCAACCTTGCAATGCTTGGATGGTTTCAGCCAATGTCGCCGCATCTTCCACCCGTGTCATGGCAATGGTCTTGTCGATTTTTTTCATAAAGCCGCTTAAGGTCTTCCCAGGTCCGATTTCGACTCCTCGGGTAATGTCTAAGTTTTTCAAGGTATGGATGCTGTCGTAAAAGCGCACAGGTGACATGACTTGGCGTTCCAAAAGTCCTTTCACCTCTTCTGCTTCCATTACCTGAGCCGTAGTGTTGCTCACCACTGGTACTTGCATTTTATGAAACGGCACACTTTGTAAAGTTTTACCTAATTGCTCCGCCGCCGGTGCCAAAAGCGCCGTGTGGAAGGGTCCACTGACATTTAATGGAATCATTCGTTTCACTCCGGCTGCTTGCAAAAGAGCCACGGCTTCATCTACCGCCGCCGCTTCCCCGCCGATGACGATTTGTTGCGGGGTATTGTAATTGGCAGGAGTGACGATGCCTAATCGACTGGCCTCTTTACAGCAATCCTCGATTAAAGCTGCGTCGGCATTCATCACCGCTACCATCTTGCCACTGCCTGCCGGTGCCGCTTGGGCCATATAAGCCCCGCGCTTCGCTACCAAGGCCACAGCATCGGCAAAATCTAAAGCGCCACTAGCTACTAACGCACTGTATTCCCCTAGACTCAAGCCCGCTACGGCATCTGGCCGAAACCCTTTGGCTGCTAAAACTCGGTAAAGTCCGATACTCACGGTTAGAATCGCCGGTTGCGTAAAAGCAGTTTGGTTTAGCCGCTCCGTTTCACTTGCTTCAAAGCATAAGTCTGCCACGCTGTATCCTAAAACCTCAGAGGCTTCGTCAAAGGTCGCTTTCATGATTGGTTCTGTATGGTATAATTCCTGGCCCATGCCAGTATATTGGGCTCCTTGGCCACTAAATAAAAAAGCTGTTTTCATAGACTGCTCCTTATTTTTTTCTTTTAAAAGAGGAAAAGTTTTCCTCCTTTAAAAGAAAAGCTAGGCTACTCGCCTAGCCACAGTGTTACGCTTGTTGTGCTTCTACGTATTTTACAAGATCAGCAACGGTGTTGATGCCTTCTTCTGTTTCAATCTTTACATCGAATTCGTCTTCGATTTCATTGATAATTTGGAATAAGTCCAAGCTGTCAGCATCCAAATCTTCTTGGATATTTGTAGTCAATGTAATTTCTTCTGCTTCCTTACCTAGTTCTTCTGCGACGATTGCTTGAATTTTTTCAAAAATCATGAGATCTCCTCCAATTGGTTGTTTGTAGTTTTTTGTTTGATTTATGTGTACAGGTTTAAAGACGGATGACCAAGTGTCCCCAGGTCAATCCTCCGCCAAATCCTGAAAGCACCAGTTTTTGTCGACTTCCTAAGCGTAACTGTCCGGCTTGTACTGCTTCATCAAGCAGTAAAGGAACCGTTGCTGCGGAAGTATTGCCATAATGATTCATATTTTGTAAAAAGCGTTCTTGGGGAAGCTTGAGTTTACGAGCCACCTTCTCCAAAATTCGGGCATTGGCTTGATGCAAGAGAAAATAATCAATATCTTGTGCTTCATCCCCTAGCATTGCCTGTAAAGATTTCACCACATCCCGGATCACAAAGTCGAATATCTCCCGACCATCCATGGTTAAAGCGCTAGTTTGTCCACTGTCTTCTTGATAGTAGGGATTTTCTAAGGCACGATACCCCGACGTTAGTGAGTCTCCCCTAGTTCCATCTGCCGCCAAGACTTCCTTTTCAATCAAAGGATACGTACCGGTGTCACTGAGTAACACACCAGCAGCGCCATCGCCGAAAAGCACAGCGGTACTGCGGTCTTGCCAGTCCACCACTTTAGAAAGCACTTCCCCACCGATAACGATGCCCCGCTTCGCTCCCGTGCGGATCAATTTCTCCCCCATGGCTAAAGCGTAAACAAAGCCGGAACAAGCCGCCGCAAGATCAAAAGCAAATGCCTTGATCGCACCGATTCTTCCTTGGACCAAACAAGCCGTGGAAGGACATTGATAATCCGGTGACATAGTAGCCACTAAGATAAAGTCCAATTCTTCTGCCGCAACACCACTTGCAGCCAAGAGTTTTTGCGCCACAGTGGTACACAAATCAGAAGTATTCTCCCCGGTGGAAATCCGCCGTTCTTTAATACCGGTCCTAGAAGAAATCCACTCATCTGAAGTATCCATGATTTTAGCCAAGTCATCATTGGTGATGATTTTTTCTGGCAAGCAGCTGGCTGTTGCCTCTATTTTTGCGTAGGTTTCCATCTCTTCACTCACTTATATTCCTGTAAAAAATCATGAAGATTCTTTAAGGCTTTCAATAGTATTGCTTCTTCTTCAGGGCTCATATCCTTTAAGACATTTTTGATCATTTGTCGGTGAAAGTACTGATGCACCCGGAAGAGCAGCTTCCCTTGCTTTGTTAAGGAGAGTTTTACAACTCGGCGATCATCATCGCTCCGCAGTCGCTCCACATACCCTTTTTTTACCAAACGATTGATTGCAGTCGTCAGTGTCCCCACCGTAATCTGTAGCTCTTTTGCTACCTCGGTCGTGGTTTTCTTCTTATACATGCCGATTGCTTCAATCGTATGCATCTCGGTAATGGATAAATCGTTGAATTGGGATTTCTTTAATTCCGATTCTTCAATCACCAAAATATCATTAAACACACTAACCAGATAATCGTTAACCGTTGCCAAATTGGGTTCCACTGGTTTCACCACCTATCAATTTAGTTTGATTATCAAATCATTTGACTATCAAACTATAAAGGATAATGTTTCGTAATGCAATACTTTTTTATAAAAAATAATTGGACCATTATAAAATAGCGGTTTATCAAAGGTTTTCTAAAATCTTATTGACTTTTAGGTCGGACCCCACTAGACTGAACATTAGTTTGACAATCAAAGTAATTTACGAAAACATTCCCTAAGGAGTTTCTTATGACATTACCTACATTAACGATTGGCGACTTAACAGCCAGATTTCCAATTATTCAAGGAGGTATGGGCATTGGCGTCAGCCTTTCCCGCTTAGCCGGTGCCGTGGCAAAGGCCGGTGGCGTGGGCATCCTCTCTTGTGCCCAGATTGGCTATCAAGATCCAACTTTTGATAAAGGTCCCTTAAAAGCCAACCTTAAAGCCATCGAAACAGAATATCAAAAAGCCAAAGCAATTGCCGGCAGTGATAGTATCATCGGCTTTAATATCATGTGCGCCACTTATCAATACGAACGCTATGTAAAGCGCTGCGTAGAAGTCGGTGCGGACTTGATTATTTCCGGTGCGGGCCTCCCGATTCACTTACCGGAACTTGTCGCTAACAGCAAAACCAAAATCGCCCCAATCGTCTCTTCTGCCAAAGCGGCGAAAGTGATTTTGCGCACTTGGGCCAAGCGCTACCAGCGTACCGCCGACTTAGTAGTCGTAGAAGGTCCCGAAGCTGGCGGCCATTTAGGTTTTTCCTATGAAGATGCCCACATGGCACCAGAACAAATGGACGTCGAATTCGGCAAGATTTTAAAAGAAGTAGCCGTTTACGAGGAGCAGTTCCAACAAAAGATTCCCGTGGTCTTTGCCGGTGGGGTTTATGATCGCCAGGATATCCAGCATTATTTAGACTTAGGCGCCAGTGGTGTACAAATCGCCAGCCGTTTTGTGGTAACCGAAGAATGCGACGCCCCCGACTCGTATAAACAGATGTACTTAAATGCTAAAAAAACCGATATCGAAATCATCAAGAGTCCCGTAGGCATGCCTGGCCGTGCGATTCACAATCAGTTCACCCAGCGATCCGCCCAAGAACGGATCCCGATTGAACGGTGCCGCAACTGCCTGTCGAAAAAACACTGTGACCGTAAGACGATTCCTTATTGTATTTCTCAAATGCTCTTGAATTCCGTTACAGAAAAACCCCAAGAAGGTCTGATTTTTGCCGGCGCCCAGGTCCACCGAATCAAAGAAAAGACGACGGTTCCTGAGCTCTTTGCCGAATGGACCGGGCTTTCTACTATCACACTTGCTTAATCAATCCTCATAAGCAATCGAAAAAGCGCAACAGCCGAACCTTACGTTCAGCTGTTGCGCTTTTTGTGTCAAACCTTCATGACGGGCCGTTGCTATTGAATCAGATCATAAATCTCCATTGCAACGATATCAATATTGTCGAATTGGTAACTTTGTTGTGAATCGGATTCTGTCAATTCGAATGTTTCGGTAGCCTTGTCATAGGTAACCAAGCATTTTTCTACGCCTTCTTTTTCAAACCGGCGAACTTGGATCTCGTTGTCAGTCGCTTCAGTCATTGCTTCCAAACGTTTGATGATGGCGACTAGCTGTGAACTTTTCATAAACGAAAGCCTCCCTTTCTTTATCCTGTATCATTGTATCAGAAGCCCGTTAGACATGCATCGATTTTCGCAAAAAAATCAAACTTTTTTTGCCCTTTTATGACCACCAAAGCTTGATTAAGGCTTGGGTGCCATCATCTTGGAAGCCTTTGTCCGCCAATTTCTCGTAAAGGTCTTTCGCCAGCGTGGTCGCCGGCAAGTCAAGCCCCACTTTCGCCGCTTCATCCAAGGCAATTTTTAAATCTTTGATAAAGTGTTTGACAAAGAAGCCTGGGCTGTAATCTTCTTTTAAAATCCGGGGGCCATAGTTTTCCATGGACCAGTTGCTGGCACTGCCCCCAGCAAGGGTCTCGATAACCTTAGGCTGATTAAGCCCTGCCGCACGACTGTAAACCAACATCTCCGTCATACCGGTCATCGTGCCGGCAATCATGATTTGATTGGCCATTTTCGTATGTTGCCCCTTACCCGGTCCGCCGTGTAAGGCATAGCTTTTCCCCATGATTTCAAAAAGCGGCAAAACCCGGTTGAATGTGGCATCATCCCCACCTACCATAATGGTCAAAGTGGCATTTTTCGCTCCTAAATCCCCACCGGAAACCGGAGCATCCAAACTGCTGGCGCCTTTTTCACTGGCCGTTTTTGCAATTTTTTCAGCCAAACTAGGGGTACTGGTGGTCAAATCCACTAAGACCTTGCCGCTGATCTCACTTTGGAAAATCCCCACCGGTCCGTAATATACTTCTTCCACATCGCTGGGATACCCCACCATGGTAAAGATGATTTCACTGGCTGCTGCCACTTGTGCCGGGGTATCGTGCCAAGTCGCACCTTCAGCTACCAAGTCTGCCGTTTTCGCTTTCGTCCGATTGTACACGTGAAGTTCATGACCTGCCTTTTGCAAGTGCCCCACAATGGCATGTCCCATGACGCCTGTTCCGATAAAACCAATTTTCATGTCCATCCTCCTCAATTTCCACAATCAAAAAAATCACACCTTTAGTATACGCAAAAAGTGTGATTTTTGTCTGTCTTTAACTACTAAAATAAGTCAGCTTTTGCGCACGACCTTTTTCAAGGCTGGCGCTAATTTTACTTTGACTTTTTTCATGGATTTTTTAGGCTCTTTCACAAGACTTTTCTCGTGATGATAAGCAAGCATATCATTGTAAAAAGCCAACATGGACTCGCCAAAGTGATCTGCGGAAATCGTGTACATCTTCTCTTCTAAGACTTGCGGATTTCCTTTAATGCCACTGTTGACATAGTCCACGAAACTTTGGGCAAAGTCATCATCTGTGGCAAAAGTCACCCCTAAAGACTCATCGTCTAATAGATTGTTCAAATAATCATTGCCTTCCACCACTAGCTGCGTCCCCGCTGTCATGGCTTCCGTATAGGTCAGGCCTTGGGTTTCCGAAGTAGAGGCACTGACGAAATAATCCGCCGCTTGGTAATAAATCGCTACTTCATCATTCGGCACTTCACCGGTAAAGGTTACTTGTTCCTCTAAACCTAAATCCGCCACTAATTCTTCCAAATCTTCCTTATAAGGACCTTTCCCTACGACTAAAAGCCGCGCATCAGGAAAAGTTACTAAAATGTCTTTGAACCCTTGAATAATTGCTTGAATATTTTTTTCATAAGAAATTCGACTCAATGACAATAACAACATCTGATCCGGACGAATCCCCAGAGATAGCCGCAGCTCATCACACATTTCCTGCGTAATATCGGGACGTTTAAATTTCTCAATCTCAATCCCCGTGGGAATAATCCGCATGGGACTCTCCACTCCGTAAGATCGTAACGTGTCGATTACCCGCTCACTTGGACAAACTACCCCAGTAGTGTGATTGGTAAACAAACGGGAATAATACTTCACATGAGAGGGGCGTAACACCTTGCCCTTGGCGATATAGTGAAGATAATCTTCATACATGGTGTGGTACGTATGGATCACGGGAATCCCTAATTTCTTCCCTACCATCTTGCCCAACAATCCTGAGCCAAACTCAGTATGGGTATGAATCAAATCTAATTCCAATTCCTTAGCAATCAAATAGGCATACCACATGCCTCGCACCACAATGCGGCGATCGGTAAAAGAAATCAAAGGTACACTAGGCATCCGAATGATGTCTTCTTCCAAGCCGGTGGCATTGGGATCGCTGGTCGTAAAGATGTAAACTTTATGACCTCTTTTTTCTAACTGTTCTTTTAATGTCCGGATCGACGTGGAAACCCCACTGACCTGAGGGAAATACGTGTCCGTAAAAAAACCGATTTTCAACGTGTAAACCTCCAAACCTTTTCACCATTTCCGTCACTTAACACTCGTAAGCATTAACTACTACCTGATTATAACATATCAAATTCTCCCGTCCTCCTGCTAAAGACCGATTTTCCTTTCAGCCAGATAACAAAAAAAGACGACAGAGAAAATTCTCTGTCGCCTGGATTTCGTATTTGCTTATTTTTCCAAGTATTCTTGGACTAAAGCTTGTACTTCTTCCATAGTGTCGCAATCTTGCAACGCACGGTCTGCCAATTCTTTCATGGCAGCCGTATTCAATTTCTTCATTAAGCTACGAGTTTTCAGGACAGATGTGGCACTCATAGAGAACTCATCTAAGCCCATCCCAACTAGTAATGGTACAGCAGTTTGATCCCCGGCCATTTCGCCACACATACCAGCCCATTTGCCTTCTTTATGCGCAGAATCAATAACATTCTTGATTACACGCAAGATGGAAGGATTGTATGGTTGATACAAGTAAGAAACTTGTTCATTCATACGGTCAGCTGCCATAGTGTATTGAATCAAGTCGTTGGTTCCAATACTGAAGAAGTCAACTTCTTTTGCAAATTTATCTGCAAGAACAGCTGCAGCTGGAATTTCGATCATAATCCCTACTTGGATCGAATCGGAAACGCTAACGCCTTCTGCAATTAATTTTGCCCGTTCTTCTTCATAGAGTTTCTTCGCAGCCCGGAATTCTTTCAAAGTAGCTACCATTGGGAACATGATGCGCAAATTGCCGTAAACAGAAGCCCGTAACAAAGCACGCAATTGTGTGCGGAACATGTCGTCTCCTAGTTGTGACAAGCTAATGCGCAATGCCCGGTAAC
Organism: Enterococcus asini ATCC 700915; assembly: GCF_000407365.1. Taxonomy (GTDB): domain Bacteria; phylum Bacillota; class Bacilli; order Lactobacillales; family Enterococcaceae; genus Enterococcus_C; species Enterococcus_C asini. The sequence goes on along the minus strand of NZ_ASVU01000002.1, from coordinate 138,862 downwards.
CCAAGAAAGGATTCATTTCATGAGGCAATTGCAAATAAGGAAGTTCTTTATCCCCACCGATATCCATTGTCCGTACGACAACCGGTTTGCCATCCATGCCTTCTAAAACGGCTTTGTATGCTTCAAACTGGTCTTCTTCGGTTGGAAAATCAGGAGAATCCATGTATAAGAACTCGGTACGGTACAAGCCGACTGCTTCGGCGCCGTTATTGTGAACCCCTTCTAAATCTTTTGGAGTCCCAATGTTGGCAGCTAGTTCAAAGTGAACACCGTCTGCTGTTTCCGTTTTTGCTTCTTTTAGTTTTTCCCATTCCGCTTTTTGCGCTGCGTAAGCCGCTGCTGCTTCTTGGAATTCGGCCGCTTGGTCATCGGTCGGGTTGATGATGACATCCCCTTCGATACCGTTAACTGCCAAAATGTCCCCTGCATTTACTTTAGCCGTGATTTCTTTTGTCCCAACGATTGCTGGAATTTCAAGAGACCGGGCCATGATAGCAGAGTGAGAAGTCCGCCCACCGATATCGGTAACAAAGGCTTTGACGTACGTACGATCTAATTGAGCTGTATCACTTGGTGTTAAGTCATGAGCCACAACTACCACTTCTTCATTAATCATAGAAGGATTTGGTAGCGTTACGCCAATCAAATGCGCCAAGATTCGTTTTGCAACGTCCCGGATATCCGCAGCCCGTTCTTGCATATAGGCGTTGTCATCCATTGCTTCAAACATACCGATGTACATATCGGTAACTTCTTTCAAGGCCGATTCAGCATTGACCTTGTTATCCGTAATATTTTGCTTGATTTGACCAATCATTTCTGGGTCGCTTAAAACCATTAAATGAGCGTCAAAAACTTGCGCTTCTGCTTCGCCGAGGCTTTTCGCTGCTTTTTCACGAATTAGAGTCAGCTCATTGGAAGACTGCGCCAAAGCATCGTCAAGACGTTTTTCTTCGGCAGCAGTGTCTTCCACTGATTCTTTTTTGAAAGATAAGTCCGGTTGAACTAGCAGGTAAGCTTTTGCAACAGCAATGCCGTCACTTGCGGCAATCCCTTTTAGCTTTTCAACCATATTATTCAGACAATCCTTCCTTTTTCATTGTTTCTACGATTGCTTCAATCGCTTCTTTTTCGTCAGCACCTTCAGTAGTGATGGTAACGTCTGAACCTTGACCTACACCAAGAGACATAACGCCCATGATTGATTTCAAGTTAACAGATTTTCCTTTGTACTCTAAGTTAATGTCAGAGCTGAATTTGCTAGCAGTTTGTACTAACAAGGTAGCTGGACGTGCGTGAATCCCTGTTTCTGCTACTACGTGAAAGTCTTTCTTTTCCATATTGATCGGTCTCCTTTATAGAACAAAGTTTTTTGGTAGGGGCGCTCATCTCGGCACAAAGCGAGAAACCACCCTCTCAAGTTCTAAGGTTACCATTTTTTCTTGAAATCTACAACCGTTTTCTCTTTTTTTAAGCCTACTCTAGCAAGCTAGAGCATGGAAAGGACGGGTTTTTCTTTCCCGATTGCCCCCTAGTTCAAAATGAGGCAATTGAGAAAACACAAAAGTTGCATGAAATAAAATATGGAGTATAATAAAGTCGTTGGTCAGTAATGGTCAAAAGATAACTAACCACGTAAAACAAGGTTTTTCTTTTTACCAAAAAGAAGAACCGGGTTACAATTAAAGAAACAAGCACTGCCAGTCTGATGTCCAGATTGGTTCATAAGAAAGGTTGTGAAACAATGCTTTGTCAAAATTGCGGAAAGAATGAGGCTACGATTCATTTATATGCAAATGTAAATGGCCAGCGTAAACAACTGGACTATTGTCAAAGTTGTTATCAACAATTGAAACGAGGAGGTCAATCTTCTATGATGGCACAAGATCCTTTTGGTTTCGGCTCCCTGGATGATCTGTTTCGACAAATCTCCCGTCAGTCGCAACAAGGACAAAATCCAAACAACCAAACACCCCCAACTCAATTTGGCGGCAATAACTTTAACGGAGGTCAACCTCCTCACCAAGGCGGTCAAGGAGAAGGTTTATTGGGCGAATACGGGATTAACCTAACGCAAATCGCCCGGGACGGTGGTATTGATCCGGTAGTTGGCCGTGATCAAGAAATTCAACGAGTCATCGAAATTCTCAACCGCCGCACGAAAAATAATCCCGTCTTAATCGGCGAACCCGGTGTTGGGAAAACGGCCGTAGTAGAAGGCCTTGCCCAAAAGATCGTGGACGGAGACGTTCCCCAAAAACTAATCGACAAAGAAGTCATTCGGTTAGATGTGGCTTCCCTAGTTTCCGGCACAGGTATCCGAGGACAGTTTGAAGAACGAATTCAAAAATTGATTGAAGAAATCAAACAAGCGGAAAATGTCATCCTCTTTATCGATGAAGTACACGAAATCGTCGGTGCTGGTGCGGCTGGAGATGGCAATATGGACGCCGGTAATATCTTAAAACCCGCATTAGCCCGGGGTGAATTGCAAATGGTGGGTGCTACTACCTTAAACGAATACCGGATCATCGAAAAAGATGCGGCATTGGAACGCCGGATGCAACCCGTGCGCGTGGACGAACCTACCGTGGCAGAAACTATTACCATCTTAAAAGGTTTGCAACCTCGCTACGAAGACTATCATCATGTAAAATACACGGATGAAGCCATTGAAGCGGCGGCAAACTTATCCAACCGCTACATCCAAGATCGTTTCTTACCAGATAAAGCCATTGACTTATTGGATGAAACTGGTTCGAAGAAAAACTTAACCATTCAATTTGTCGATCCGAAAACTATTGATAAGAAATTAAAAGAAGCCGAAGAACAAAAACAAAAAGCTTCTACTGAAGAAGATTTCGAAAAAGCAGCTTACTATCGAGATCAAATCAACAAACTCACTGCCATGAAATCACAACAAATCAGTGAAGAACAAACCCCTGTCATCACAGAAAAAGACATGGAACAAATCGTGGAACAAAAAACTGGCATTCCAGTTGGCGAATTGAAGCAAAAAGAACAAACACAACTGAAAAATCTTGCCACTGATTTGAAGCAACACGTTATCGGGCAAGACGAAGCCGTGGACAAAGTCGCCAAAGCCATCCGGCGAAACCGCGTAGGCCTCGGCAAACAAAATCGCCCAATCGGCTCCTTCCTCTTTGTAGGTCCTACTGGGGTCGGAAAAACCGAGCTGGCAAAACAACTGGCTTATGAACTCTTTGGCTCAGAAGACTCCATGATTCGTTTTGATATGTCCGAATACATGGAAAAACACAGTGTGTCCAAACTCATCGGTTCCCCTCCTGGTTATGTAGGTTATGAAGAAGCCGGTCAATTAACAGAAAAAGTTCGCCGGAATCCTTACAGCTTGATTTTGCTAGACGAAGTCGAAAAGGCACATCCAGATGTTCTGCACATGTTCTTACAAATTCTAGATGATGGTCGCTTGACGGACGCTCAAGGTCGTACAGTCAGCTTCAAAGACACCTTGATCATCATGACCTCCAATGCCGGCACCGGCAATGTGGAAGCCAATGTAGGTTTTGCCGCAACTCGTGAAGGCATCACCCGCTCCGTCTTAGGTCAATTGAATAACTTCTTCACGCCTGAGTTCTTAAACCGTTTTGACGGGATCATCGAATTCAAGACTTTGTCCAAAGAAAATCTCTTGACCATTGTGGAATTGATGCTTGCGGATGTAAACAAGATGTTAGCACCGCAGCACTTACACATCCACGTCACCAAAGCCGTGGAAGAAAAACTGGTGGACTTGGGATATGATCCTTCTATGGGTGCTCGGCCATTGCGTCGGACCATCCAAGATCAAATCGAAGACGGCATTGCCGAATTTTATCTGGATCACCCAGCAGTTAAAGAGTTGGAAGCTGTCTTGCGAGAAGACAAGATTGTTATCCGTCAAAAGGAAACCACTGCTGAACCGACAGCTGATGCAAATACCACAGAACCAGAAGAAACTAGCGACAAAGAATAACTCGACCAGACCACTTATGAAAAAACATAAGTGGTCTTTTCTTTCGTCAAAAATACCAGCCGCCAGAACAGGAATCTGACATTCCCAGGTGAAATCACTTCCCAAAATTACAATAAATCTCTATAATAAATAATAAGAACGAAACATTTGGGGTGAATCGATATGAAATTAATTAATGTAACCAACAGCCATTCAAGACTCGTGCGAAACCAGCTTGAAAATACCGATGCGGAAATGGTCAAGGTGTATACCGCTGGCAATACCACGGTGATTTTCACAGCTGCGCCTACCCATGACGAGATTGTCATCGTCAATAAAAAACGCAATCTATTAGACAAAGAGATTCAAGAAATTCAAGCGTTCTTCTTCAAAAAAATGACTACGAAACCAGCACCTGAATTCGTCACTATTATTCGGGAAAATGGCTTGGTCGAAATTTCCATTCAAAAACCCATGTCCAACGTTTCTGCAAGCTAACAAAATAATCAAAAAAACTCATTAGGCAGCCTGACAATTCAGGTTTCCTAATGAGTTTTTTTACATTACTTCGACTAGTGCTGTGCTAATGCGGTTGCTTTTTTCTTTATAGAGTTGGAATAAGTAGTTTTCCATGGCATCAAATGAAGCGACCCCTTCCACTACCCAATAAGCTTTGACATTTGCCGGTAAGAGTTCCGTGCTGCAAGTGATCACCGCATCAAAAGTTTCTTCACTGGCGGTATTCATCAGAGAAAACTCCACAAAAGGCAGTGAATCAATCCGATTGATCATGGCGTAAAGCAGAAAATGGTTGGGAAAACCGACGATGCCGACTTTTAGTTTTTCTGCTGTGGTGCCACTGTGATAAGCATTAAGACAAGTGATGGTCAAGACATTTACCAACTCTACCTCATCTGTGGCAATCCCAGCCAGGGCTTGATTCACCTGCTCAAAGAACTGATTGAACTCTGGATCGTGCCCCTTCAAGCGCTCCATGATAAAGTCTAAATTGCGCGGTACTTTGCTGCCTAGTAAGTGCCACCGGGCGAAAATCGTTTGTAAATTCAATAAGAATAATTCTTGTTGGGCTTTATTGGTGATTGCAAGCTTTTCTTGGATGCGACTGGCAACCAATTGCGCTTGTTCTTTTGATTTTGTCAGCGTTCGGTATTGCCGTTTCACGATGGTCAAACGTGGATCATCGTAGGCAAAATACTGGGGCCAATAGAAAATCATATAATTGATAAAGTTTGCTTCTCGTTCCCGATACGTTTCCGGCACGCCTTCTGCTTCTAGCGCTTCTTTAAACTGATAATTTGTCCCCGGGTAATTCAAACGATTAATCTGGGGTTCATCCACATAGTATTCTTGTCGAGTACGCAAGAAGCTCAGGCCGTGGTACATACTGAATTCCCGTTTTTCCACGTATTTTAAATACACCAAGTCCTCCGGCGCCATAAAGGAATCCAACGACCGCCCCCAGACCTCATCGAAATACTCATACAAACGCGTACCAAAATCTACACTCCAAAAGAAATTAAAGTACATCAAGCGAATAAAGGACTCTCGACCGGTTATTTCCATTTGAAGGCAATTGAGACGAATGTCTTTAGTCTTCAAATATTCCACTAAAGGTTTCAAGCGGCGCATTAAGGAAGATTGGCTCAATCCCGTCTGCTCCCCAAAATCCCGTAAGTCTTGCTCAGGATAAAGTAAAGAGGCCAAAAGTACGCGATAGGGCACCCCGTTTGCAAAGAGGAATTGTTGGTACTGTTGATGGCTAGGCATTTGTTTGGCCACGACCACCTTGTCTTTGGCATTTAGCAGAGCTGTGGTCGGTTCGATCTCTTTTAGTTCTTTATTGATGCCTTGTAACAAATTCGCCGTCTTGATATGAGAATACCCCGTAACCTTCTCAAAATAATGGATTGGGTATTCACCGGGATCGATTTCCAAGATATGTTTGTAAATTTTGGATTTCGCTTTAGCAGGTTCATCTAAGAGGATTTCTTCTAGCATGCATAGCTCCCTTTCTCATATTTTTTTATTATGATAGCACATTATTGAAAAAATAAAATAAAAAAAATGCTAAAAATTCATCTTGCATCTATTGGTCTAGTCTGATACTCCCTGGGGAAATACTTTTAAAAAGCAACAGGCTTTACGCTTGCTTTTCGCAGGGGCAAAGGGACCTATTGGGCTTCATCAGACTGGCTTTAGCAAAGGACACCAATCGAATTTCATAACAGAGAAAATATCATGATCAGAATTTTTTTAGCTAGTTGTATACGTAATCTTAGCTCAAAATTCATAAAAAATCACTACCTTTCTTGTCATTTTTACGAAATTCAGGTCCCATTGTCTGCTAAAAAAAGACTGCTCATCTCTGATAAAAATCGTTTTTTCCATTTTTTTCTGAGATTTTTTAAGAAAAGCACTTTATTTAAAAGGCTCTCTTATGGGCCACAAAAAAGCGCTAGGAAAAAAATCTTCCTAGCGCTTTTTAAATGGTCACCATCGTTTTTCGTCAAAATTACTCGCTAACGGTAACTTCGCCTTCAACTTTGGCATCATTTTCTTCTAATTTAGCGGAATCTTTGTACTCTTGTTTTTCAAAAGTAACATTACCGGTCACTTTAGCGCCATCTAGGACAAAGTTGTTTGCTTTGACTAAGATGTTACCGTCAACAGTACCATGAACAATGTTAAAGCCTTCTGATTCAACGATTAATTGAGGAACCTTGATGGTATATTCTGCCGTTACATTGCGATCTTCATCTTGAGAGTACAAAGCAAATTTACGGTAGATATCCTGTGTGTCGTCCCCTTTGTTGTGGAATTCACCGGCAACCGTCACATCTTTGTCAAAAGTGATATCGCTAGTTGCGGCCACAATCCAGTTACCATCTGCACTTAATGCTTTTTCTAAGACAGCTGGGTCGCTGCTAACAGATGCGGTAGAAAGCACGTCTGCTGATGAGCTAGCGGCTGTTTCGGAAGTTGCTGGAGCACTGCTGCTAGATGCGGAACTATCTGAACTATTGTCACTGCTACATGCGCCTAAAGTCACTGCCAACAAGGCAACTGCGGATAGACTGAGAATTTTTTTTGAAATCATAATCAAACTCCTCTTCGTGATTAATAATGTTCTTACAAATTTCATCATACCACTCAATGAAAAGAAATGAAAATAATCGGCTTTCTCTCATACTCGTTTACAACAAGGGCAATATCCAGTTCACCCAGGCCCAACTAATGGGCATGACTAGGAGCATGGAAGGAATCATGTCCGCTGTAGGAAACATCTTCACTTTAATCATCCGAAAACCGGTGGCTAGCATCAAGACGCCCCCACAGGATTTAAAGTCCAAAATCATGTCTGGTGTAGTTAAAGGAAAAATGAATTTTGCCATTAAAAAAAGCGCAAAGAAAATCACGAACTGGGGCAAAGCAATCACGGAGACCACAAAGCCTAAGTTACAGGCAAAAATCGCCGCCGTAAAGAAATCCAAAATTGATTTGGCAATCAAGACCGAGCTATCTCCGGTCATCCCCGAATCCAAGCTACCGTAGATGCCGGAGCCGCTAGCACAAAATAAGACAATTACCGTCACCAAGGTGTTGACGAAGTCTTCTTGACTTAAAGTCAATTTTTCATTGGGAATTAATTTGGCAATGGGACGTTGCATCAACATAGCACCTCGATTAATCTTTTCCCCTAAATGGAAAACCAAGCCCAGGCCAGTTCCTAGAACCACTGAGAAAATCACAGCAGGCATATACTTCATCGGAGCAATAGCATAAATTCCCATGGTCATGGAGCAAGCTCCGAAAACCATATTAATCTCCTGTTTAAACTTTTCGGAAATTCGTTCTCCCACAAAGCCTCCGATTATCCCGCCAAAAAAGACGGAAAACACATTAATTAAAATTCCAACTGGCACAAAATTCGCTCTCCTTTTCTATTTCTGTGAGAAAACTCACCAAAACCATTGTATAAGTAGCGTTTTTTTTCAGCAATTCAAATTTGGTGATACAATATTCTAGAATGGAATAGATTAGAAGGAGGGCCTATGGATATTCATAAATTAGAAATTTTTCTTGATTTGACTCAAACATTGAGCTACACCCAAACTGCGGTCCGCCAATTCACTACGCAAAGTAACATTTCAAAACAAATTCTTGCTTTGGAAAAGGAGTTGGAAGTCCCCTTATTTGACCGAACTCATCGGAAAATTACTTTGACACAAGCCGGGGAAATCTTGCTCCCCCATGCCCGGAGCATCATCGCCCAATACCATCATTTGCAAAATGAGCTGGCCGAAAAACGCAACCAAGAAGAGCTGACCTTAAGCATTTTGACGATTCCCACCATGGCCAACTATCGCGGTTTTTCTTTAATCACTCATTTTTTAAAGGAACATCCAGAGGTCAACTTGCAACTAAGGGAAGGAGAAGGCAACGAGCTACTGCCTTTTTTGGAGAATTCCCCTAGTCATGTAATCTTCGCCCGCACCTTTGATACTGAAAATCGTGACTACGACCTGTTTGTAACCGAAGAAGATCGCTTTGTAGCCGTAGTGGCGAAAACCCATCCTTTGGCAAACAAGCCAAAAATCCAGTTAGCCGACTTACAAAACGAAAAATTCGTCTTATTGGAAAAAGAGACCCTTTTACACCAACCGACCCTGGCTTTGTGCCAAAAAGCGGGCTTCACGCCTCAGGTCCTCTTTCAGAGCGCTCGTATTGATTTATTACTTAATATGGTAGCAAATGAATTAGGCGTGAGTATTTTAATGGAAAAAACAATCGAAAAAAACTGGTTAGACTCCGTGGCCGTTTTGCCCATCACCCCTACCGAAGTCAGTCTGCTAGGCTTTATGCGGCAAAAAAACCAACACTCTACCGCCAGTCGCCTTTTTTGGCAGTATTTACATGAAGTCGCTAAAAAGTGACGAAGTATTCCACAACGGAATAAATAGTAATTGATTATGAATTGTTCTGGCCTCCTCTTCCTCCTATGATAAAAGCAACGAAACTAAAGGAGGAAGTATTCATGTCACAACCGTATGATTTACGCAAAGTACTAGAAGAATTAAAAGAACTTCCGGGGCAATACCATGAAACAGATATTGAAATCGATCCCCAAGCCGAACTCTCAGGAGTCTATCGCTACATCGGTGCTGGAGGTACTGTCAAACGCCCGACCCAAGAAGGTCCCGCTATGACCTTTAACACTATTAAAGGCTTCCCAGGAACCCGGGTTTCTATCGGCACCATGGCCAGTCGCAAACGAGTAGGGAAAATTTTGCATCACGACTACCGCACATTAGGCAAACTCTTGCAACAATCCGTGGAACATCCAGTAAAACCTGTGGAAGTCACCCAAGCAGAAGCGCCTGTACAAGAAGTCATTCACTTGGCGAGCGAGGCTGATTTTGATATTCGCAAACTGCTTCCAGCACCTACGAATACGGAAGAAGACGCCGGCCCTTACATCACCATGGGGGTGGTCTTAGGCTCTGATCCGGAGAAAAACATGAGTGACGTGACCATTCACCGGATGGTTTTGGAAGACAAAGATACCATTGGCATGTACATCATGCCCGGGGGCCGGCATATCGGGCATTTTCACAAACAATTTGAAGCCTTAAATAAACCCATGCCGATTACGATAAATATCGGTTTGGATCCGGCGATTGCCATTGGGACAACCTTTGAGCCCCCAACCACCCCATTAGGGTACAATGAACTGTGGGTTGCCGGCGCCTTGCGCCAAGAACCGGTGCAACTGGTTCCCGGTGTCGCAGTGGATGAATTGGCCATTGCCCGGGCAGAATTTGTCATTGAAGCCGAAATTCTCCCTCATGAAACCATGCAAGAAGATATCAACACCCATACTGGTAAAGCCATGCCGGAATTTCCCGGTTATACGGGAGATGCCAATCCCGCGGTCAACGTGGTTAAAGTCAAAGCCGTGACTCACCGCTTCGATCGTCCGATTATGCAAACCACCATTGGGCCTAGTGAAGAACACGTCTCCATGGCCGGTATTCCTACCGAAGCAAGCATTCTCGGCTTGGTGGACAAAGCCATCCCTGGAAAAGTGCTCAATGTCTACAATCCGCCAGCTGGAGGCGGCAAGCTTATGACCATTATGCAAATTCATAAAGAAACGGAAGCCGACGAAGGAATTCAGCGACAAGCGGCGATTCTCGCCCTCTCCGCCTTTAAAGAATTAAAAACCGTGATTTTGGTAGACGAAGACGTGGATATTTTCGATATGAACGACGTTATGTGGACTTTGAACACCCGCTTCCAAGGAGACAAAGACGTAATCGTCCTTCCCGGGATGCGCAATCATCCCCTAGACCCCTCGGAATTACCGGCGTACAATCCCGGCGTCATTCGCTATCGGGGCATGAGCGCCAAAACGATTTTAGACGGCACCGTTCCATTTGATATGAAAGAACATTTTGTCCGAGCACAATTCAAAGAAGTCTCGGACTGGCAAAAATACCTCGACTAATCGAGGAGTAAAGTGAGGAAACATTCTATGTCTCGGAAAAAGAAAATTGTGATTGGCATTACCGGTGCATCCGGTACGATTTATGCCATTGATCTGCTGAAAAAACTGCACGCTCACCCTGAAGTGGAAACTCATGTAGTGGTCAGCAACTGGGCCAAGCAAAACTTGAAACTAGAAGCAAACCTAAGTCTGGAAGACCTCTATGCTTTTTGTGATTACCACTACCCGATTAACGATCTCGGCGCAGCCATTGCTAGCGGTTCTTTCTTGGTAGATGCCATGGTTATCACCCCGGCCAGTATGAAAACCGTGGCGGCGATCGCCATGGGCTACAGCGACAATTTGATTGCCCGAGCTGCGGATGTGGCCTTAAAAGAACAACGAAAGATGATTCTTGTTCCGCGGGAGTCTCCCTTAAGTACGATTCATCTAGAAAACTTGACCAAGCTCTCCCGCATGGGGGTCCAAGTGATCCCGCCGATTCCCGCTTTTTACAATCATCCGGAAACCATCCAAGATTTAGTGAATCACCAATCCATGAAAATCATGGATGCTCTGGGAATTGCCAATGATACCGGAGGCCGTTGGAAAGGAGCAGAAGCATGAGCACTAAAGTTTTTGAAGTAACCAAAGCGGGCTACTCCATCAAAGCTGAAGTCACGATTATCGGCAAAGATTTGCTTATTGCTTTAACCGGTGGTGACACCCCTCATATTGGCACTATCACCTGGCTGGGCAAAGACGCCAGCAGTGATACCACCCGTTTTCCTAGCCATCACGGACGCTTCCATAAAGACGACGTGCTCAGCGAGGTTCTCCTAAAGCAGATTAACCCCGTCCTCCCCGGCACCTGTGTGATCACCGCGGGAGTTCATGTTAACGGGATTACTAAGGAGCAAATCACTGCTTCTTTTGAAATGACCGAAGAACTTGGCAAGGACATGGCAGCGTGGTTAGCAACAAGGGATTTCTCCACGGAAGAGCCGCGCTATGAGCACTACCATAAAACCTATCAAGACTAAACCAAAACCTCGGAATCTTTTAGAAGATTCCGAGGTTTTGCTTGTAGCATATTAATCATTATTATAGCCGAATAAATTTAGTCTACCAGATATGTATTCTCCCAAGTAGATCTCATTGATTCTCTCAAATCCTTGTTCCACTATTTTTTGTTCTAACCACAACTCATCTTTGTTGATCAATTCTAAGACATCAAAGTTTGTTTGACCGTCTACAATAATCGGATAGCGGATATTTTCGTCGCCATTTTCAATCACCGTCAGCTGACCATTTTGTTCTAAGACGGCTCTTTTAACATTTTCAATCTCGTAAATTCCATTTGCTCGTAGCTTGAACATCAGCTCATTGGCAGAAACTCCATGGGCCAAGCACTCTTTCATATCCACCTCCCCATCTTTAATCAAGTTAATCGGTCGACCGTCAATAATTGTTTTAACATAACGGTTATGCTCTTTGGCAAATTTAAGAATCAAAACCAAAAAAGTCCAAATAATCAAGACCAGGACAAATTGTAAAACCGAAATCGTATTATTGTAAATAACCCCACCGATAATGCCGCCTAATACATAATTTTGTACTTGATCCATAGCGGAAGACGGTGCTAAATTCCCTTTCCCTAGTATATTGATTTGAAAGATAAAGCAAATAATTCCCAAAGCAAATTTTACGATAATCGGACTGTAAAACTGCATTTCATTTTCCCCCTATTTGGTGACAGTAATTTCTTTATTTAGCAAATGAGCCCGCTCTAAAGTGTAGGATCCTTGGTCGAAGGCTAGATTGACACGATAGTATTCGTCTCCAATCTTAAGAATAACTCCATCAGCCAGTTGTGTGCCGTTTACGAAAATCTCTTCTTGAGCCACTGACCGTTCTTTGGCAACACTCTTAACGAAGGCTACCATTTGAGAAGACTGGGACTGTTTGGCTTGATTGGACTGATAGTCCGAGTATTGCACCCCTAAGGCGAAGACTAAAATCAATAAAAAAATAATACTCAAATCTCGATATTTTGTTTGAATACGATGTTTCAAATAACGTACAAAGACGATCACTAAAATAAATAGCGAACCAAAGATTACGGCATACTTAATATAGTCATTGAAGTTCGCCTGTGATTCTGATAGCGTAAAATATTTTGTGTAAATAGAAATTTAGGGTAGAAAAAGAGAAAGTCCATTCTGTAAAATTAAAGTTACGACACCGAAATTTTATAGGAGGACTTTCTCATGACTAATTTTACTACAGAAATTATGCAAACACTACTCAATAAAGGCGATTTAGATGAATTATTTCGGGATCATTTAGAACGAGCGATTAATTCACTTCTACAAGCAGAGCTAACTGCTTTTTTAGACTACGAAAAATATGATCGAAATGGATTCAATTCAGGAAATTCCCGTAACGGGAATTATTCACGTACATTTAAAACAGAATATGGAGAGCTAAATTTAACTATTCCTAGAGATCGGAATGGCGAATTTTCTCAACAAACACTCCCAGCATATAAGAGAACCAATGATTCGTTAGAAACGACCGTTATCCAATTATTTCAAAAAGGCATTACGATGGCTGAAATTTCCGAATTAATTGAAAAAATGTATGGGCATCACTATACGCCACAAACGATCTCCAACATGAGTAAACTCGTGTCTGAAGACGTTTTAGCATTTAAAGAAAGAACGTTAGAAGCCAGTTATTCCGTTATCTTTATGGATGCGACACATATTCCTTTGAAGAGACAAACCGTTTCAAAAGAAGCCGTGTACATTACGATTGGTATCCGATTGGATGGAACCAAAGAAGTTCTTGGGTTCACTATCGCCCCAACAGAATCCGCGTATATTTGGAAAGAGGTTCTTCAAGATCTTAAAAACCGTGGGTTAGAAGAGGTTTTATTAGTGGTAACCGATGGTTTAAGTGGTATCGAAGAAAGTATCCATAGTGTGTATCCGAATGCACAATTTCAACAATGCTGTGTACATGTATCTAGAAATATCGCACATAAAGTGCGTATTCGAGATCGAAAAGAAATTTGTGAGGAGTTCAAAGCGGTTTACCAAGCAACGTCTAAAGAAGAGGCATTGGCTCAAGTGGACTTTATGGTCAAAAAATGGGGAAAGCAGTATCCAAGAGTTGTCAATCTGCTCTTGAATCCTGCCATAGTCACATTTTATAATTTTCCTCCCACTATCAGACGAACCATCTATTCAACGAACTTAATCGAAGGATTTAATAAACAATTAAAACGGTATACTCGAAGAAAAGAACAATTTCCAAATGAAGACTCTTTAGAAAGATTTTTAGTGTCGCAATTTAATCAATATAACCAAAAATTTTTAGGCAGGATTCACAAAGGATTTAAAGAAATTCAGGATACATTAGAGTCAATGATTTAACTGTAATTAACGGAATGGATTTTCCATTTACACATAATTCTTGACGCTACCGTGATTCTAAATACTCAATTCCATAAAAATTCACGCTTTCCCCTCCCCTAAACTCCGATATCAAAACCAATGTTTCAGCTATAGAAGTAACTCTATTAGACAAGGGGATGCACCTTTAGCAGCCTTTGCCCCGCGTAAAGCTCGTCATAGTATTTATCTTGAGCCAAAATTTCCTGAAAGAAAAGAGCTGCTGACACAACTTGGGAAGCATAAGGAATCATTAGGCTGTGTTTACATTAACAAGTTACCAGATGTAGACTTGGTAGTTTTAAAAGAATTGATCACTGCGTCTACTAAAGAAACCTTGCGTAAAAGGAATCAATCGCAGAATTAATCATTGCTCCTAAACTTCAAAAAAACTTTCTCTAGCCGGTTAATACTAAATGGCTAGAGAAAGTTTTTTATTGTGACCTGATATCATTTTCTTTGCTAAAGGCTGGTAATGTGTCTTTTTTGTCTTATGTTTACTTATTACCTACGAGGCATCGGTTCTGTAAAACGATAAAATTGGGTTTTATCCGAATAGTCCCCTTGATAGATACCGTTTAAGCCTGCCTTTTGCCCATGAACCCCTAACTGAATAATCAGCGCTTCCTCTTTTTTCGAAAAATGAAGCTTTCCTTTTAAAGCGGCATTGCGAATATAATTTACCAAGCGATTGAGTAACGCCGCTGGATTTTTTTCGTCTTCCATTCGTTTATACACTTGCAGTAGGACATCTGTAATGTCGAGCAGTTCTGGAGGTTGCTTGTCTCTTTGGGATAACAAATTGTACAGTTCATGGATCTCCATTTTCGCTTCTTCACACATTGACATTCTAGCATCCTTCTTTCTTCTCACAGGAAATCAATCACATTTTTTCGGACTTTCATCAGAAATCGATTGCCCCCTATGCTAATACACGACTAGAGAATACACCTACTGTATTTTTGTGTCAAACCAGAACAAAAAGGACCACTCCAACAAGAGAAGTGGTCCTAAATTTTTACATCAAACTCTTCAATTCCACATTGGGATACTTGTCACTAAACCAGCGCATGGCAAATTGGTTTTCAAACAAGAACAGTGGTTGATCGAAGCGATCCCGGGCTAGGATATTCCGGCTAGAACTCATCTTCTCGTCCAAGTCTTTTGGATCGATCCAACGAGCAATTTTGTGGCCCATTGGTGTCATGATGACTTCCGCATTGTATTCGTTTTGCATACGGTATTGGAAGACTTCAAACTGCAACTGACCCACGGCGCCGATGATGTATTCTTCCGTGAGATAGGTCTTATACAACTGAATCGCTCCTTCTTGCACCAATTGATAGATGCCTTTGTGGAAGGACTTTTGCTTCATGACATTTTTCGCTTGGACTTTCATAAAGAGTTCCGGGGTAAAGGATGGCAATTCTTCGTAAGCGACTTTTAGCTTGCCTTCGTAAATCGTATCCCCAATCTGATAGTTCCCGGTGTCGTACACCCCGATGATGTCTCCGGCAACGGCTTCTTGGATATTTTCTCGCGTGTCCGCCATAAACTGAGTAACATTGGCCAATTTCATCTTTTTACCCGTACGCTCCAAGAAGACATCCATCCCCCGTTCAAAGGTTCCCGAACAGATTCGCACAAAAGCGATCCGGTCCCGGTGAGCTGGGTTCATATTCGCTTGAATTTTAAAGACAAATCCGGAGAAATCTTGTTCATAGGGGCTGACTTCTTGGCCGTCGATGGTTTTGTGTCCATAAGGTGACGGAGCGAATTCTAAGAAGGTTTCTAAGAAGGTTTGCACCCCGAAATTCGTCAAAGCCGAACCGAAGAAGACCGGTGTTTGGTCCCCACGAGCGATTTTTTTCCGGTTAAAGCTGTCTCCGGCTTCTTTTAGCAGTTCAACTTCTTCTTGCACATCACTAAAGAGGCTATTGCCTTTTAACGGATGATTTTCTGGAATATCCCCCGCATCGTCTAAAGGCACAAAGCGCTCGCCGCCGTAATTATCCGGACGATACAACTCCACCCGATTATTGTAAATATCATACAAGCCTTCTAAGCCTTTTCCCATCCCAATGGGCCAATTCATAGGATAAGACTCGATATCCAAAAGTTCTTCTAATTCTTCCAGCAATTCCAAAGGTTCCCGACCATCTCGGTCCAACTTGTTAATGAAGGTAAAAATCGGAATACCCCGTTTTTTCACGACTTGGAAGAGTTTCTTCGTTTGGGCTTCGATCCCCTTGGCGCTGTCGATAACCATGACCGCACTATCCACCGCCATCAATGTCCGGTACGTGTCTTCTGAGAAGTCCTCGTGCCCAGGAGTATCTAGAATGTTTACCCGTTTGCCATCATAATCAAACTGCATCACAGAACTGGTTACGGAAATCCCCCGTTGTTTCTCGATTTCCATCCAGTCGGATTTGGCAAAGTTCCCGGTCTTTTTCCCTTTAACGGTTCCGGCTTGGCGAATGGCGCCGCCGAAAAGCAAGAGTTGTTCAGTAATCGTCGTTTTCCCGGCATCCGGGTGACTGATAATCGCAAAAGTCCGACGCATGTCGACTTCTTCACGTAAATTTGGATTGTTCATTTGCGTAACTCCATTTCTATTGTCATCATTAAATACAAAAATCAGGCTCAATTTTTACATTGGGATTCCTCCAAGGATTTTCAACTAGCCTAGTATAGCATGAATCCTGAACTCTGTGAACTTGGGAAAAGCGCTCTAAGACAACTTTCCGAAAAAAAAGAAGGAAGCCTAGGCCTCCTTCTTCTTGCGCCAAAAACTCAAGCGGGTTAAGAACCCTGCTGTTCATTTAGGGGCGTCATCCCCTTCAGTTTCCCGGCGAAAATGATGTTTTTCTTCCTCTACCACCGTCTCTGGTTCCACCGGTGTATGGAAAACCACGCGAATTTTTAGCACTCGTGAGCCTTCCATTTTTTCAGAGGTTAAGGTCAGATTGTCGATATCGTAGGAAAGGTGTTGCCCTTCATCTGGAATCGTCCCTAAAGCAGTGATTAAGTACCCTGCCATGGTGTCCACATCATTCATATGAAGGCCTGTGGTAAAGAGCTCATTAAACTCTTCAATCAACATCCGGCCTTGAATGATGTATTCTTCGTCGCTGATTTTTTCATAAAGGGTTTCGACTTCATCGGATTCGTCGTCGATTTCCCCAACGATTTCTTCCAATAAGTCTTCCAAGGTAACTAGACCTACCACCCCACCATACTCGTCTAAAAGGATGGCCATTTGGTTTTGGGTTTTCTTTAACTCATATAACAAGTCATCAATAAAGACTGTTTCCGGTACGAAGAGTGGCTCTTGTAAAATATCGATGATTTGCAATTGGTCAAAGCCGACTTTATAAGCCGATTTCAATAAGTTCTTCGTGTGCAAAACCCCGATGACTTTGTCTTTGTCTTCGTTGTAAACCGGAATCCGGGAGTAGTTTTCCGCTAAGACTTCCGCCAAAATCTCTTCCACGGTATCGTTGACGTCCACCATAAATGCATCGGTTCGTGGGACCATGACTTCTCGGGCCACCTTGGTGTCCAAAGAGAAAATCCCTTGTAACATTTCCAACTCGTCGTCTTCAAAGACGCCCTCGGTTTCTAACATGTAACGCATTTCGTCTCGGGTCATCTTCGTATCTTCATCGTCGAATTCCATCGGAGTAATCCGGGCCAACAAACTAGTG
Organism: Enterococcus asini ATCC 700915; assembly: GCF_000407365.1. Classification (GTDB taxonomy): domain Bacteria; phylum Bacillota; class Bacilli; order Lactobacillales; family Enterococcaceae; genus Enterococcus_C; species Enterococcus_C asini. Next base: position 121,210 of record NZ_ASVU01000002.1, on the reverse strand, counting down.
GAGGCGGATAATAACCAAACGAAAGGTTTCGCGATGGTGCCTATCACGCTGATGACACCAGAAGCAAACTGGGCTACTTGTTCCGACTTGTTCATGGCAATTCGTTTCGGATAGAGTTCCCCGAAAACGATGGAGACATAGGTCAAAATAGCTAAAACAATAATGCTAGCAAGACTTTTCGCTGCTGCGGAGCCACCAAGCAATGGTGCCAACCGGGCAGACAAGGTATCGGCTAAGGATGCCCCGGACAAGATATTGACCAAGGTAATCCCCACTTGAATCGTGGATAAAAAGTTTGTGGGCTCGTGTAAGACCTTTAACAGTCTAATCGACTTGGGATCCCCTTCTTCTGCTTTTTGCTCGACACGGTTTTTGTTTACCGAAACAACCGCGATTTCGGAAGCCGCCAAGAAGGCGTTGATCAAGGTCAAAACAATTAATAGTAATATTTGCGCGATTAGCGACTGACTCTCGGGGTCAGCATTCATAATGCCACACACTCTCTTTCATGTTCAAAATTAGGTAGAAAAAAACGTGGAAGATTTCCACTGTAAAAATCGTATCACAAAGCATTTTTCAATGCAATCAAAACCCCACCCAAACGGATGAGGTTTTAGGAAATATTCGTCTATTTAATCGTCTCGAGTTTTTTCGTTTGATCATTGCGAATCACGCGAATCAAGAAGACAACGATTGTCCGGCAAATGGCATAAAATGGTACCCCTAAGAAAATCCCCAGTAGCCCAGCGATGTTTCCTGCCACCATTAAGACTAAGATGATCGTCAATGGATGAATCTTCAAGGACTTGCCGATAACGTTTGGATAGATGATATTGCCGTCTAGTTGTTGCACGATCAATACGACCACACAACACAGCAAGGCTTTAATCGGTGAATTGAAGACCGTCACCAAAACCGCCGGCAAAAGTCCTAAATAAGGACCCAGGTAAGGGATTAAATTGGTAACCCCTGCGACCATGCCGAACAAGAATGCATATTCCACGCCGATAATCTGATACCCGATAAACGTAAAAGTTGCCACAAAGACGCATTCAATGGCTTGACCGCTGATGTAGCTAGACAAGGTATGGTTCATATCTCCTAAGAGCTCCACGATTTGTTCCCGACGTTTTTCCGGGAAGAAGCGTTGGATATTTGGCACCAAACGTTGCCCATCCTTTAACATATAGAACAAAACAAAGGGTACCGTGATAACCGTCATGGCCGTAGTAGCGACTCCGCCTACGATGGAACCTAAGCTACTGGATAAACCAGACAAGAACTTCTGAATCAAGGACCCATAAGAAATATCCAGCTTGTCGATTTGTGCTTCAATGTCGATATTTTGTAAAGCTGGATTTTTCGCAAGCTCTGTCAGCCACTCTTGCATCCCCTGAATAAATTGAGGCGTTTTTTCTGCCAAGGACGCCAGCTGAGTAACCAGACTTGGAATCACCGCTAAAACTAACCACACTAAAACGCCTAACAAGAGCAATAGCACAATGGCAATACCGTAGATGCGCTTCATCTTCGTCAGACGAGTCAACAAATTGACAATCGGGTTTAAGAGGTAATACAAGAACCCCGCAATCAAAACCGGGGCGAACAAAGTGGAGAAAAAGGTCCCCACCGGTTGAAAGATAAAGTCAATTTTGGTTGAGACAAAAACTAATGTGGCCAAAATCAATAATTCAAAAGACCAAAACATCAATTTTGATTCTTTTATTTTTTCAAACATTGGCAAAACTCCCTCGCTCATTTGATAAGGTCAATCTTACCAAAGTTCCCTTATGAATAACAGAAAAAGCACAAATTTCCAAAAAGAATTCGCAATTGATGCAGGGAAAAGCCACTATCGGGTATACTAAAGCAGAAGGAGTGATTGTAAGATGAAAATCGTCCAAACCAAAGATACCATGAGTGAAATTTATCTAGATGCCCTGCGGATTCGTAACCACGTCTTCGTGGAAGAACAGCAAGTCCCTCTAACTCTAGAAATCGACGAAAACGAGGCTTACTCTGTACATTTTGTTCTCTATGTAAAGGGTGTCGCCAAGGCCACCGTCCGACTGTTACCCATAGATGCTACTCATGTGAAAGTCCAGCGTATGGCCGTGGAAAAAGACGCTCGCGGCCAAGGCTATGGTCAATTCCTACTAGAAGCCGCCGAAGACTTTGCCCAAAAGCAAGGGTTTACCCAAATTACCCTAGGGGCTCAGCTGTCCGCTCGCCCATTTTATGAAAAAAGTGGCTACGTAGCCCGTGGTCCCGTCTTTTTAGATGCCGGCATCGAACACGTGGAAATGACCAAAGCCCTCACCCCGGCTACACCGAATACCAGTGGCTTTGAATTATAAAACAGCACCCCTATTCCCTCTAAAGGAGACTACCTATGAAAATCAAGGCCTGTGAAGACGCTTCATTGATTGTCCCTTTGCTAAAGGAACTCCACGAACACCATCTCAAGCTGGACTCCGACCTGTTTAAAAAGGTCCCTGATCACGTCTACTCTGAGATTGTGGCCAAAGCTTTGGCTAGTGGGGAGCATCATTTTTACTTGGCTTTTCAAGACGAGGTGCCAGTAGGTTTTATCTGGCTAGAGGAACTACCGGTACGGGAAAATGATTTGGTGCGCCTGGAACGTTCCCTACACATTAGTGGTCTTGTGACGAAAAATCATCTACGTGGACAAGGAATTGCCGAAGCACTCCTAGCTCAAGGGGAAACCTTCGCCAAAGAACATGACTATCCTCAATTGACCTTAGATTTCTGGGCCGTCAATGACTTACGGGAATTTTACACGAAGCAAGGCTACCAACCTTGCAAATATCAATATCATAAAAGCTTGATTTAAAAATGAGCCTCGAGACTTACAAGGTCCCGAGGCTCATTTTTATGCATTATTTTGTGCTACATAATTCGTCAAGGCAGTTAAAATGCCTTGGGCGACTTTGTCTGGAAAGTCCTCTTGGGTAATCTGTGGCAAATCCGTATCGCTGTTTAAATAGCCTAGCTCCAAAAGCAAGCTAACCGGCTGATTGTTCTCACGAATCACATAGTAATTACCCGTGCGCACGCCGTTATTGGATAGTCCAATTTCTGCACCCAAATCTTGACTGACTAAATCGGCTAGGGCTTCCCCTTCTTGGTAGTAGTGATAGGTGGTAAAGCCTTGCCAGCCATTATCTGTATCAAAATTGTCGTAGTGGAAGCTTAAAAAGACATCTGGTTGCGCCGCTTCCGATAGTTCCACGATTTCGCTCAAATCTAACATTTCGTCGGAATCTCGTGTATAGGTCACTTGCACGCCATTTTCTGTTAGTAATTTTCCCACGGCTTTGACGGTTTTCAAAGTCAGATCTTTTTCATAGACACTTTCATCGGGACTGGTGGCCCCACTGTCAATGCCGCCGTGACCGGCATCTAACACAATGTGTAGTTCACTTAAAGTCCGAGGAGCAGAAGTCTGGCTCACCTCTTGAATCTGGGCATTGTCTTTGGGAATATAACCTTCTTTGCCAGAGTCTGCCCGCACTTTCACGTAGTCACCCTCTGTGGCCAGCCAAGTCGCCCATTCCCCCCGATGGAGTTTGGTTAAGACGGTGCTGTCACTAGCCGTGGTCTCATGTACAGATACATAATCCGCCGCCGATTCCACATCGGTATCGTAAAGAGCCGGATCTACGTAAACTTTGACCATTTTCACCGTGGTGGTAGTCCGGGGACTCAAGGATTCCTCACTACTGGAGGTGCTGGTCTGAGTCACCTGCTCACTGCTCGTGACGATGCTCGCCTGTTCTTCTTGGTAATGCATCCCCACAAAAACTACCGCCGCAATTACGCCGGCAAAAGGGATCAACAGTGCCTTTTTTCTTTTCATCATCGATCACAATCCTTTACGTTTATGAATAAATGATACCTTATTTAGCTTAACTTTGTCTTAAATACCCCTTCGTAAAAAAACAAAAATAGAAAAAAGTTACCGTAGCCTAGGCCAGCGGTAACTTTTTTCTATCGTTGAGACAATTGCTTGTAGCGGTTATACCAAACATCGATATAGCCTTCGGAAAAGGGACCTTTTCCATTATTGATCCAGTCCACCAGGATCTTGACATTTTCCTTTAGAATAAAGTCAATGTCTTGGGGATAATCCATGATCTTACTATGAAGCTCATACTCATCCACATCCAATAGCCGCTTTTCCCCATCAGGAAAAACCTTGATATCGAGATCGTAATCGATATACTTCAAGGCCTCTTCGTCAAGTAAAAAGGGGGAGGCCAAGTTACAATAATACGAAACGCCCTTTTCTCTGATCATTGCGATTACATTGAACCAGCACTTTTTATGGAAATAGACAATCGCTGGTTCTCGGGTCACCCAACGGCGGCCATCTGATTCAGTGACCAAAGTGTGGTCGTTCACGCCAATCATCGAGTATTCGCTGGTCTTTAAAACCATCGTATCCCGCCACGTTCGGTGCAAATTGCCATCATGTTTGTAACTTTGAATCGTTACAAATTCTCCTTCTTTCGGAATTCGCATAGATACCCTTCTCTCGCAAGCATGCTTGCAGTCGTTCGGATGAAATTACACCGACATCGAAAATATTATATCAATAAAAGCCTAACTTGACTAGAAATCTTTGTTATTGCTCCTATTTTTCTGCCAGAGTGCTACTAATTTCTGTTGCGGCTTTGGAAAAACATACTGGTCAAAGTTGGCCCCAGCCACCCAACGAGCTCCTTCCGGCAATTTTTGTTCCTTCGTTACGCGGCCATAAAATAATAAAACATGCCACTTCAAATGGCTGAAAATATGACTGATTTCTCCTAGATGCCGGGTTTGCCAGACGACGCTAGGTACAGCTTCTGACCAGACTGGCAATGCGGGCACAGCGTCTTCTGCGACTAAGTCTAAGACAAGCTGTCCTTCTTCATAAGCCAACTGATAGCGCCGATACTCTTCTTGGGTGACTTCTACTAAGGGAAAGGTCCACATCTTTGCCAATAGTCCCGTCTCTGGCCGCTGGACCAGCAAGTACTCCCCTTTTTGATTTTGCAAGCAATAAGCCAAGTAATAAACCGGCTTTGGAGGTTGCTTCTTTGACTTCACTGGATACTGCGCCACAGTGTCTGTCTCATAGGCTTGGCAATAGTTTTGCAAAGGACACTCCATACACTGAGGACTGGTAGGCGTACAAATACTGGAGCCTAAGTCCATCAAGGCCTGATTAAAATCTCCGGGAGCCTCAGGAGGTAATATTTTACGCATGGCTTGATCAAATACTTTGCGGCTGGCAGGCTTGGCGATATCTGCTTGAATGGTAAAAAGCCGGCTGATCACGCGCATAACGTTACCGTCAATGGCTGGCTCTGGCAAACCAAAGGCAATACTGGCAATCGCCCCCGCCGTGTAAGGCCCGATGCCTTTAAGACTGCTGATTTCCTCGATTGTTTGAGGCATTTGCCCATTGTAATGAGCCACTATCTCCTGGGCTGCGGCTTGGATATTCCGAGCCCGGGAATAATAGCCCAAACCTTCCCAAAGTTTTAGGAGCTGCTCTTCCGGGGCACTAGCCAAGGTAGCAATATCGGGAAAAGCCTCCATAAAGCGATAGAAATAGTCGATTACCGTGACCACACGGGTTTGTTGCAACATGATTTCCGAAATCCAAATCCGATAAGGATCGTGGTTTTCCCGCCAAGGCAAGTTTCGTTGATGGGCATCATACCAATCCAAAAAGTCCTCTTGCAACTCTTTGATTTCTTGTGGTGTCAATCGTTCCCAATTAGTCATCCATTTCTTCCTTACTGTCAAGATATTGTTGAATCGCCGTTAAGTCAAAGCCCTTTTGATACAGGCTTTGTTTGATTTTTTGATTGCGTTTTTCCCGGGGCTTACTTTGGTGACGTCGCCAGAGTTTGTCTGCTTCTTTTTCCAAGGCGGCATTTTCTGCTTCCTGATCTTTTTCCACTAATAATTCGGCTAAAACTTGATTGATTTCTTCAGGACCAAAGCCTTTTTGCATCAAACTTTGGCGCAGTTTTTGGCCGGTTTCCTTAAAGCTTTTTCCATGAATCCGGCGCAGGGCTTTTTCACCGGTATGCAAAGCCACCGCCAGTTGTTCTTTTTCCTCATAAAGCGCCAAAGCATCTTCCGCCGTCGCGCCTTTAATGCCCTTTTTCAGTAACTGCTGGCGAATCGCCCCCGGGCCTTTTCCGGAAAGGCGCATTTGGGTTCGAACGTAGCTCTCGGCATAGATTTTGTCATTGACCAAATTCAGCTCTTTCAAGCGTTCAATGACTTTTTTTCGGTCTTTTAAAAGCAGCTCATGCTCCTTTAAAAACTGGTCCACTTCTTTTTCCGAACGGAGCTGGTAGCTGATATAGCGATAGCTTTCCTGTAAGCCTAAATCAAAGCGACTGCTGTCTTTTAATTCTCGCAATTCTGCTTCTGAAATTTCTTGGCCTTTTAGTAACCGATGGCGCACCAATTGATCTTCTGAAACTAGCAAAGTCTCGTGGTTGGAAAAGGTTACTTTGAAGAGATTCTTTTCTTTGGCTAAGCCGGTGATCGTCAGCATTTTTGTCATCCTTTCCAAACGTTGAACTTCTATGAGAACACACATTCTAGTGTAACACAAAAAGGCTTTTTCTTCTGGCGGTTTGTGTTAGAATAGTGGGGAAATTTAGAAATGAGGGAAGCCTATGTCACAAGTCGCCGCTAAAGTCGGTCAGACCTTAAAAATCCAAATCAAACGTCTAGGTATCAACGGAGAAGGCATCGGCTATTACCGCCGGACGATCATCTTCGTACCTGGAGCCTTACCTAAAGAAGAAGTCCAAGTCAAAGTGACAAAAACCGAAAGCCGCTACTTAGAAGGGGAACTGGTCAAAATCTTACAAGCCAGTCCGGAGCGAGTTACGCCTCCTTGTCCTTTTTATGATCGTTGCGGTGGCTGCCAGTTGCAACACTTAGACTATCAGGCGCAACTGCGCTTTAAAAAAGATCTTTTGCGTCAATCCTTGGCCAAGTTCAAACCTCAAGGCTGGGAAACGTATTCTTTACGGCCGACGATTGGCATGGAAGATCCGTGGCACTATCGCAACAAGGCCCAATTTCAACTGCGCTACAACGAGCGCTTGCAAAAAGCCGAAGCCGGCCTGTACGAGCGCAATAGTCATCAGCTGGTTGCCATTGACGACTGCCTCGTGCAAATGCCCGCCACCCAATCAGCCTTAAATGTCTTGGTGCAACTCTTGACGAAATACCAAACCCCGATTTACGACGAAAAGAAAAACTCCGGTATTGTGAAGACGCTGGTCGTTCGAGTTGGCCAAGCAACCGGGGAATTACAAGTAACTTTTGTGACCAGTACCCCGAAACTGCCACAAAAAAATGCACTGATTCGAGAAATCACGGAGCTCTTGCCTAAGGTCGTCTCCATTATGCAAAACATCCAGAAAAAACAAACCTCTTTGGTCATGGGAGACGAAACCGTGCATCTCTGGGGCAAAGAAACGATTCACGAACAGGTCAACGAACTACAATTCGACCTGTCCGCCCGGGCCTTTTACCAGCTGAACCCTCGCCAAACCGCAGTTTTGTATCAAGAAGCCGCCAAAGCTTTGGACTTACAAGGTGACGAGCGCTTAGTGGATGCTTACTGTGGCGTGGGTACGATTGGCCTGAGTCTAGCGCCTTTGGTCAAAGAAGTCCGAGGCATGGATGTGATTCCTGAAGCCATTGCCGACGCCCAACAAAATGCTCGCAACATGAAGTATGACAATGCCCATTACACCGTGGGTACAGCGGAAGAAGTCTTACCTCGCTGGCTTAAGGAAGGCTTCCGTCCAGACGCCATTCTAGTGGACCCTCCCCGGACCGGCTTGGACAATCAGTTAAAGAAGGCGCTGCTACAATATCCCGTAGAAAAACTTGTCTACATTTCTTGTAACGTCTCCACTTTAGCTCGGGATTTGGCAGACCTCGCGCATACGTACCAAGTGGACTACCTTCAGTCCGTGGATATGTTCCCTCAAACTGCCCGCTGCGAAGTGGTGGTAAAATTACAGAAACGGAACTAATAATGCCGGTACAAGTCAAAAAAAGCAGTCGTCCCCGATTTTGGGAACGACTGCTTTTTACTGTTTAAAATTGAATTGGGGTCGCATACACTTTCAAGATATCATTCAAGGCTTCAATGTCTGCCCGGCCTTGGCTGCGCATCCACTGGCGACAGGCTTCTTCCCCTTCTTTCACGTAAGGAGGCAATCCTTCTGCCCAAGTAGCCCGGCCACAAAGCACTCCACTAAAGCGTGCCCCGGCTTTACCGGCAAAGATCAAGGTCTCCCGGAACAACTCCGTGGACACTCCGGCGCTTAAGAAGATATAAGGCTTGTCCGTAATCTCCCCTTGTTCTTTGAAATAGGCTTGTGCTTCGGCCTTGGTATAAGCGACCTCCCCTTTGGCAAAACCTTCCACAAAGGCCATGTTCACCGGCACTTCCATCTTTAAGACATCGATGCCATAACGCTCTTTGGCAAATTCTTTCATCATGGTCAAAACTTTCCGTGGTTTTTTCTTGGCAAAGGCCAAATCATTTGTCGGTTGATTGCCATCGTAGGCGATTAATTCTACAAATAACGGAATCCCTTCCGCTTTACATTCCGCCCCAATACGTTCCACAAAAGCTTGTTTCTGGTCGTTAATTGCTTTATCTTCATCCACATCGTAATACAGCAAGAATTTCACCGCATCAGACCCTAGCTCTTTAATTCGTTTGGCAGACCAGTGATCCAAAAGGTCTGGGAAGCGTTGATCGCCGGAACCGTCGTAACCTGTTTTTTCATAGGATGTCAGCAACCCTGCTTCTGCATTCCGGGCCTTCCCGGCAGGAATCCCGTAATCCGGATCCAATAAAATAGCCGAGGCGTATTTTGTCAGCTCTTCAGAAGCAATTTTCTTAAAGTCTATTACTTCTTCGTCGGTCGCCGGTGCACCTTTGTCCTTTTCAATCATTTTCTTCAGTGATCCCCGCTGGTCAATGGCCAATGCGTTAATCACACCTTCTTTGTTGCATAAAGCTTGCAAATACGTTTTCTTTTCACGATCCATGAAAATAGCCTCCTTCGCTAAACTAATAACAACATCGCTTATCTTTAGAGTAACCATTTCCAGATTTTTTGACAACTTTGAACCCTTGAAAAAGCCCACTAATTAGCGATTCCCATAAAAAAAGCCGAAGCACAGCGCGTCTGCTGTGCTTCGGCTTTTCGTTTTTCAAATTGTTTAAAACATATCAAAAAGGGAAAGTTGGTTTTCATCAGGCAAGCCTTTCAAAACCCCATTTTCAGTCATGTAATCAATCAAGGTCTGGGAGACTTTCCCCCGTTTTGCCAAGTCCTCTTTGGACAAGAAAGGACCATCTTTGCGGGCTTCCACAATCTGTTTGGCCACGTTGTCCCCAAGACTCGGTACGGCTCTAAAGGGTGCAATCAAACGGTTGCCGTCGATTACAAAATTTACCGCATCGGATTTGTACAGGTCAATCATGCCAAATTCAAAGCCCCGTTCCAACATTTCATTGGCCAACTCCAATACTGTCAAAAGGTTCTTTTCTTTGGTGGAAGCGTCCATTCCTTTGTCGTTGATTTCTTTCATCCGTTCTTTAACGGCATCCTTCCCCCGAGACATGGCAATCAGATCAAAGTCTGTCGCTCGCACAGAGAAGTACGCACAGTAATACAAAATCGGATGATACACTTTGAAATACGCTACCCGCAAAGCCATAAGCACGTAGGCCGCCGCATGGGCTTTCGGGAACATGTACTTGATCTTGGAACAAGAATCGATATACCAGTCTGGCACGCTATTTTCTTTCATAGCGGCCAAGAAAGTATTCCGCTTCTCATCGTCGATTTTACTCCATTGCCCTTTCCGCACGGTTTCCATAATGGTAAAGGCCATCCCGGAGTCAAGCCCCGCATGCATCAGATAGACCATGATATCATCCCGACAACCGATTACTTCTGCCAGTGTGGCTTGTCCTTGACGAATGATTTCTTCCGCATTGCCTAACCACACGTCGGTCCCGTGGGACAATCCAGAAATCTGAAGCAGTTCAGCAAAGGTGGTAGGATGGGTTTCATTTAACATTCCTCGAACAAAGCGCGTCCCAAACTCGGGAATCCCCAAAGTCCCAGTATCCGAGCCAATCTGTTCGGGAGTCACCCCTAGTACTTCTGGGGACTCAAAAATCCGCATGACCTCAGGATCGTCTGTAGGAATCGTCTTCGGATCAATCCCGGATAAATCTTGTAACATCCGAATTACGGTGGGATCATCGTGTCCGAGAATATCGAGTTTCAAAATATTGTCATGAATGGAGTGGAAATCAAAGTGGGTCGTGCGCCATTCCGCATTCAAATCGTCTGCGGGATACTGAATCGGCGTAAAATCGTAAACATCCATATAGTCGGGGATAACGATAATCCCCCCTGGGTGCTGCCCGGTAGTTCGTTTAACCCCGGTGGCACCTTGGGCCAAACGATCGATTTCCGCTCCTCTTAGGCGCAAGTTGTGGTCCCGCTCGTAGCCCTTCACATAACCATAGGCGGTCTTGTCTGCCACGGTACCGATTGTCCCCGCCCGATACACGTAGTCTTCCCCAAAGAGGACCTTGGTGTAGTTATGGGCTTGTGGTTGGTATTCCCCAGAAAAGTTCAAATCAATATCGGGAACCTTATCCCCGTGGAATCCTAAGAAGGTTTCAAAGGGAATATCGTGACCGTCTTTTTTCAGCCGGGCCCCACATTTCGGACAGGCTTTTTCCGGCATATCAAAACCAGAACCATAGGAGCCATCCTCATAAAACTCGGAATACTGACATTCTGGACAATAGTAATGAGGCGCCAAGGGATTGACCTCGGTAATCCCAGTCATGGTGGCAACGAAACTCGACCCTACAGACCCCCGAGAACCAACCAAATAGCCATCTTCGTTACTCTTGTGCACCAGTTTTTGGGAAATCAAGTAAATCACGGAAAAGCCATTGCCGATGATAGAGTCCAACTCTTTCTTCAAGCGTTTTTCCACGATTTCCGGCAAAGGATCCCCGTAAAGTTCTCGAGCACGATTGTAAGACAAATCCGTGATTTCTTGTTCGGAACCAGGGATTTTCGGCGTGTAAAGTTTGTCTTTCACCGGAATAATCGTGTCACACATATCTACGATTTTATTGGGATTTTCCACTACGACTTCTTTGGCCAATTCAGGCCCTAAAAATTGGAAAGCCGTCAACATTTCATCCGTGGTCCGAAAATGCACATCTGGCAAGCTGTGACGATTCAAAGGATTCGCCCCACCCATGGAATTGACTAAGATTTTCCGGTAAACCCCATCTTCTTCGTTGAGATAGTGAACGTTCCCGGTAGCCACCACTGGCTTTCCTAGTTCTTTGCCAATGGTAATCAAGTTTTTAATAATTTCTTCTAGGTCGCTTTCGTCTTTCACCAGTTCTTGTTCAATCAAAGGCGCATAGACGGCTTTCGGCATGATTTCAATATAGTCGTAAAACTTCGCCAACTCCCGGGCAGCCTCTGCACCTTTTTGCATCATGGCCACGAAGACCTCCCCTTTGTCACAAGCCGTTCCCACTAATAAACCTTCTCGCAATTTGACTAATTCCGAGCGCGGAATCCGGGGTACGCCCCCGTGGTAGTACTTCACATTTCCAAGTGAAATCAACTTAAAGAGATTCTTCAGCCCGGCTTGCGTCTGGGCCATAATCGTCGCATGAAATGGTCGAGCCGCTTTATAGGAGTTTTCCCCGCCCACGTGACGGTTTAAATCGTCATGGTAAAACATTTCGTGATTTTCCATGGCTTCTTTAACAAAGATCCAGGCCAAATGTCCCGTGGCTTCTGAGTCATAAATCGCCCGGTGATGTTGTTCCAGACCTACGCCGAATTTCTTCGACAAGACTCCTAGACCGAACCGTTTAAACTGCGGGTACAAATATCGGGCCAATTCCAAAGTATCAATAACAGGGTTGACCGCTTCTGGTAAGTTCAAGCGCTTGTAAGTGGTATTGATAAAGCCCATATCAAAGGAAGCATTGTGGGCCACTAAGATCGAATCTTTGGCAAACTCCGTGAAGCGCTCCATGACTTCTCGTTCCGGTAAAGAGCCTCGCACCATTTCATCGGTGATACCGGTTAGTTCCACCGTGGTTTTAGAAAGAGGATGCCCAGGATCGATGAATTCATCGAAGGTTTCAATGACATTTCCCTTGTGCATCTTCACAGCAGCCAGTTCAATGATCGTATTGTAGACTGCAGACAGCCCGGTGGTTTCCACGTCAAAGACCACGTAGGTCGCATCCGTTAAGGAGATATGAGCCGGGTTGTAAGCGACTGGTACACCATCATCCACCACATTGGCTTCGACCCCATAGAGTATCTTGACTCCGTGCTTTTTCCCGGCACTATGGGCGTCAGGAAAGCCTTGGGCCCCACCGTGATCGGTGATAGCAATGGCTTTATGTCCCCATTTAGCCGCTTGAGCTACCAAATCCCCGATGGAGTTAGTAGCATCCATGGTACTCATATTGGAATGCAAATGCAGTTCCACCCGTTTTTCATCATCGGGAGCGTAGTCTTTCCTTGGGGGATGCTTGACTTCCACCAAGTCTTGGGCAAACATGACCAAATCTCGTTGGAAGGTATCTTCTTGGATGCTCCCTCGGACTTTTAACCACATGCCTTTGGTGATATTGTCAAAGATTTGCTCGTCTTTTTCCCCATTGGAGAATTTCTTCACGATAAAAGAAGATGTATAGTCGGTGATTTTCACCGTTAAAATCTTTCGCTTAGTGCGCAGTTCCCGAACTTCCACATCAAAGACATAGCCTTCAATGGTGACTCGTCGTTCTTCTTCAATGATATTGATCATTGGCAAGATGGCTTCTTCTGCCGGGATATTGCGCCCTAATTGCACAGGACCAGCCAAAACCGGTGCTGGTTTTTCCTTCTTCTGCTTTTCATGGGCAGCGATATTTTCCATGGCTTGTTGCATCATGACTTCCGCTTGTTCTGCTTTGCGCGCCGCCAGTTGTTCTTCTGCGGCTTTGCCTTGCTCCGCATCGTAGCGAGCTTCTAAGCGAAACTTAGGAAAGCCCATCTTCTGATAGCGGGCTTCCATTAAAGGAAAATAATTGTCCACAATATGGGGAATGATGGCTTCATTGGTAAAGGAAAGAACGACCTTTTTTCCATCCACCACAGGTAGTTGGTTCTTGATGGTCTGAGCCACGACTTTCGTATTACAGTCTTGATCAGACAAGACAAAAGGCCAGTAGTCTTGGAGCAATGCTTCGTCCAAAACCGTGGCTTCTGTCTGTATATTGATCTGAACTTGGGCGATTTCTTGAAAGGCCAAGCTCACCTTCTGCAACAAACTTTGATACAGTTCGATAGGTAAGATTTTTTGAAAGCCGAGGGTGAACTCCCAGATACGGGATTTTTTATGTACGATGACTTCTTCGATTCGGCCCTGGGCGGCTTCTAGTTCTTGTCGTTGGGCGTCATCTAGCCCCGCCTGTTCTAACAGGATTGCAAATTTTTGGGTTTTTTCTGACATTTTTCTGCCTCCTGAGTTTGATTCAGCATTCATTAGTATACCCTTTTTTCCTGGGACTTACATTAAGAACGTCCTGTTCATTTTCTCATTCTTAAAACGGGCGGTCAAAAAACCGACGACTGCTCTCGGCTTTTTGACCGCCCGCTATTTTTTTATGCCTCTTCTGCCGAGGTTAATAAAATCGGGATGGTATCCAATAATTCTTCCTTGCGAATCTCTAACATGGCGCCAGTACGTTTTAGTTTAACCTCTACGATATTTTCCATGGCTTTTTTGCCCACGGTGATTCGTAAAGGACAACCGATTAAGTCCGCGTCCGCAAACTTGACCCCGGCCCGCTCCCGGCGATCATCCACCAAGACCTCATAACCGTGACTGGTCAGACTCTCTTCTAATTCATCCGTAAGCTTGGTTTGGAAATCATCCTCCATGTTCATTTGAACAATATGCAGATCAAAAGGTGCGATGCTTCTAGGCCAACTGATGCCCTCCGCGTCTGCGTGTTGCTCCACAATTGTAGCCAACATGCGACTGACCCCAAGACCATAGCTCCCCATGGAAACTGGCACGTATTGGCCGGTTTCATCCAAAACCGTAGCATCAAAGATTTCGCTGTATTGAGTTCCTAATTTGAAAATATGCCCTAATTCGATACCTTTAACAAAGGCCAAGACCCCGTGACCATCCGGAGAAGGATCCCCTTCTAAGACGTAGCGCAAATCCCCATAAGCTTCTGGAGTAAAGTCACGACCAGAGTTGACATTCACTAGGTGATAGCCGGTTTCGTTAGCTCCGGCGATGGCATTATCCAGATCTTGTAAGGCTAAATCCGCATAGAGTTTGACTTCTTCCGGAACTCCAACCGGTCCTAAGAAACCAAATTCCGCTCCGAATAATTCAAGAGCTTCCTCTGGGGTTCCACTGCGTAACTGGGTAGCGTTTAAGAAGCGTTTGACCTTTAATTCATTCACCTCGTGGTCTCCTCGTAACAGGATCAACACCGGTGCCTCATCCGCCATGTAGAGACGACTTTTGATGATTTTCGTCTCAGCCACTTCAAAGAATGCCGCCACCTCAGGAATCCTCGTGGTCTTTGGGGTAGCTACTTTTGTCAGCTCTAAAAAGGACGCTTGAGCCATTTTTTTCGTATACAAGCTCGTGGCGATTTCCAAATTCGCCGCATAGTCGCTCTCCGTGGAGTAACACACCATGTCTTCACCAATTTCCGAAAACGCCACAAACTCCTTGGACTCTTTGCCCCCCATTAGCTCGTTGTCCCCGATAATGCTGCGAAAGTTCAAGCCACAAGTATTTAATATCCGCTCATAAGCCGCTTCATACCCCCGATAAGTTTCATTGAGGCTATCTTGGGTCAAATGAAACGAATACGCATCCTGCATTAAAAATTCTCTTGCTTGTAAAAGGCCATGGCGGGAACGTTTTTCGTCTCGAAATTTACTACGAATCTGAAACAGATTAATTGGCAAGCGCTTATAGGAATTGATTTCATCTGCGATTAGTTGAGTAAAGACCTCTTCATTGGTTGCTCCTAAAAGTTGCAAGCGCTCGTTGCGATCTTGTACGTGATACAACTGCTCCCCCCAAGAAGCCAAGCGCCCGGTTTGCTCCCATAAATCCCCCGGGAGCAAATGAGGCATGGCCATCTCTTGGGCGCCTAAAGCCTGTAGTTCCCGGCGAATAATGCGCTTGATTTTTTCCATCACCCGAAAAGCTAAAGGCAGGTAGGCGTAGACCCCAGAAGAAATCTGGCGAATAAAGCCTCCTCGCAAAAGCATTTGATGACTGATCACCTCGACATCCTGAGGCAACTCCCGCAGTGTGGGAATCAAAATCGTTGATTGTCTCATGGGTACCCTCTCTTCATCCAAAAATAAACCCGACACTTACTGAAAGAAAAAGCGTTGAATATCATTCCAAGTCACTAAAATCATTAGCAACATTAGTAACCCAAACCCGATTAAATTCAAAAGCCCCTCTTTTTCTACACTCAATGGTTTTTTCCGAATGGCTTCGACGATGTTTAGCACTAATTTACCTCCGTCTAAAGCCGGAAATGGAAACAGATTGATAATCCCTAGATTCATGGACAAAATCGCAATAAAGACCAAAACCGTCGTCGGTCCTTGTTGAGCCGCTTGGGAAGACATTTGGAAAATCGCCACCGGCCCACCGAGCTTGTCCAAGTTTGGTTTCATAATCAAGTCACCAAACGCTTTAAAAATCGTCAGTGAATTGGCCAAGGCTTGCTGTGCACCACCGACAACTTTATCCACGATGCCCGTCTTCATGGGCACTTGAATCCCGATACGTACGGTCTTCTGCCCATCTACGGTAGTAGTTTCTGGTGTGACTTCTGTCTTAAAAGTTTGCTGCCCCCGCTGCACTTCTAAGTCGAGCGTCTCATCTGGTTGTGCCAAAATCGCCCCGGTCAAATCTTCCCAACTGGAAATTTTTTCCCCATCAATGGAAAGAATCTTGTCCCCTTCTTTTAGCCCTGCTGCTTGAGCCGGACTATCATTCATCACCTGACCGATACCATTCGTATCCGTAACCGCCACGCCACCTTGCATAAACGCCACCAAGATAAAAACTAACACGGCTAAGATAAAATTATTCATGGGTCCAGCAAAGTTGGTCAGCATCCGTTGGGAGAGTTTCGCCGATTGAAATTGCACATCCACCGGCGCAATGCGGACTTCTGTGCCATCTTGTTCGATAATCGAGGCATCATGTAAGACTTCGTAGCGGAGCAACTCACTTTCATCGGCAGAAGTATAGCCTGCGATAAATAACTCTTTTTCCAAATCAAAAGACTCCACCATTAAGGGAATCCCATTAGCTAGTTGTACCTTTTTACTCGTATTAATCTTGCTGACTTTGCCGGTATCGTCTAAAACCAAAGTCACCGGCATCCCCCGGGTCAGTTCGGTTTCGTCTTCTCCTACCCCGGCCATACGCACGTAGCCGCCGATTGGCAATAAGCGCAAGGTATAGGCGGTACCATCTTTGCCTTGATGACCAAAGATTTTCGGTCCCATACCGATTGAAAATTCTCGCACTAAGATTCCCGCCCGGCGAGCAAAAAAGAAGTGGCCAAATTCATGGAAAATCACCACCACACTAAAAACGATGATAAATGTTAGTACACCTTTCATGGAGCTTCCTCACTTTCAACATTTTTTACAAAATGTCATCTTCGTAATAAAATCCTGCCCTCTTGCCACGACAGTGATTGATTCCCATCTATTTTAACACACCCCCTACCTTCTGAGTTCTCCTTGTAAAAAAAGTAAAAGGATTGTCACAGAAAAGCAAAAGAAACGATTGGAAATGAAGAAATTCTAAAAAAACAGCTCGCCGATTTTTTACGGCGAGCTGTTTGACTTGAATTACTTGTTTAAAAAATTCCCAACAGATGCATGATTGGAAAAACAAAGAGCATGCTGTCGAAGCGGTCCAGGATGCCCCCGTGGCCTGGTAAGATCGTGCCGGAGTCCTTCACATCAAAGTGACGTTTAATCGCTGACTCCACCAAATCGCCAAATTGTCCTACCACCGAGAAAATCACGGTAAATAGCAACAACACAGGTAGTGGGTAAACAAAGTCTTGTTTTCCTTGAAAGACTAACACGTAAGCCAAGGCTACTAGGACGCTACACAAGATGCCCCCTAAAGCCCCCTCAATGGTTTTATTAGGAGAAATTTCAGGCCATAGCTTGCGTTTGCCCAATTTGCGCCCAATCATATAGGCCCCGATGTCCGTTGCCCAGACGATAAACAAACCGAACAACAAGATAATCAAACTTTCACTTCGGGCATCGACGAATTCGCGGAACCCAATCCCCACATAAAGACTGACTAAGACCGGAAAGCCGGCTTCGTCCACCGTATACATGTTTTTTGATACAACCGAAGCACCTAACAGTAGCATCACCGTCAAATAAAAGAGCATGATGCTGTCAGTGTCCGCTGGCAAAAAGAAAAACCAACGTTCTTTGGGCAATACGAGAAAGACCGCCCCTAATGCAGACAAAATCCCTTCAAAACTGACGATGTTTAGGCCTTTCATGCGGAACATCTCATAAACCCCAACAATTGCCAAAAAGGCAGCGGTTAATTCTACGGCAATTCCTCCCACAATCAAAATGGGAATAAATAATGCCAATGCCACCACGGCAGTAATAACTCGTTGTCTCATTTTTGCTCCTCCTTCTTGCTTAACCCGCCAAACCGGCGATTGCGATTTTGATACGATGCAATGGCCATTTCGAGTAATTCCCCATTAAAATCAGGCCACAAAGCATCCGTAAAGAACAATTCACTGTAAGCAATCTGCCACAAAAGAAAATTGCTAATGCGCTCTTCGCCACTGGTGCGAATCACTAATTCTGGGTCCCGCAACTCATCAGGTAAAAAGCCGGTCATCAAGTGTTTGGACATCTGCTCTTCATTTAAAGAGTCCACTGAGGCCCCCGTGTCCAGCATTTCTTGTGCCATTGCTTGAGTTGCTGTAATGATTTCTGCTCGGCTACCGTAATTCAAAGCAAAGTTCAAAATCATCCCGGTATTGTCCTTCGTTTGAGCCACCGCATTTTTCACCGCTTCTTGCGTGTGGGCGGGTAGATATTCCGTATAGCCCATCACGTGAACTTGAACATTTTCAGCGATTAACTCTGGTACAAAGGTATCAAAGAAATCCACAGGCAACTGCATCAAAAAGTTGACTTCTTCTGTAGGTCGCTTCCAGTTTTCCGTAGAAAAAGCATACAAAGTCAAAACTTTAACGCCTAACTTTGAAGCGTGTTTGGTCACTTTTTTGACGGTTTCCATTCCTTCTTTGTGTCCAGCAATCCGTGGCAAGCGCCGGTTTTGCGCCCAACGACCATTGCCATCCATGATAATCGCAATGTGTTTAGGAATCGCTTTGGTCGCATCAAAGTCAAAGTCTGCTTCTTCTTGCACGTATTTATTTTTTTGTGGGAAAAGACGCCACATAGAAACTCCCTCATTTCCTTCCAGTAATTCGACAAAAACCATTATACCATTAAAATCCGGCAAAACTCAGCAAAATTCCCACGTACCCAGTGATTTTCCACGAGTTTTAGAGATTCTTTGAAAGTAGCAAAAAAACCTTGAACGTGGTGTCCAAGGTTTTTTTCAGAAAAGCAAAGCATCCACTTCACATTTTTTTATAAGTTCACCGTTACTTGGCTGCGAAGTTCTTTTAAAGCCTCCAAAGCCCAAGGATGAATGACTTGAATATCGTTGTTAAACAACCATTCCAAATACAGCAAGGAAGCCTGTAAAAGCTCTTTTCGTTTTAATAAATTGGTCAAATCATCATAGTAAGGAGGGATTGTCCCCCGGTCCCACCTGATTTTATCTGCTAAGAAAAGACAGTGATCCAAACTAGTAGCCCCGGCTTTTAAAGTCGTATGACAGCTGATCGCCGATAGGATTCCTGGATCGGTTACTTGAAAGACCTCTTTAGCCAAAATTGCCGACTGTTGCTGATGCAACAACATGGGCAAATGCCGTTCCGCTTTCAAAATCTCCAAATGATGCGCTTCATGAAAGGCCAAGCGTTCTTCATCGGGAATCACCACGGAAATATCATGGAGTAAGCCCGCCTGATAAGCCGCTGCTTCATCTAAGTCAAAGAAACGCGCCCACTTCGCACTTTCTTCGGCCACTGCTATCAAATGAGGAAAGGTTGCCTCCTGCCCTCGTGCTTGTAAATAGTCCAAAACTTGTCCTTCTAAGCCTTTGCCAATGTCACTAAAACGATGTGCCTCAATCATTTCCTTACCTCCATCATTTGCGATACCGAACTAGCGGAAGTGCTTTTTGATCCATAACTATTTTATTTCATTCCGTTGTAGAAAAGGTATCCTAATTATAACAGACTTCCCTTCGAAAAAGTTGTTTGGAAACGGATACAATTTAATCAAGCTTAAATACGATTATAAAAAATAACGTATTATAACAGTTAAGTCATTTCCACACTGTCACAGTAACAGAGATAAAAAAACAAAGTCGCCAATAAAAAAATTGGCGACTTTGAACTTTTTTTAAACTTCTAGCAATTCTTTTTCTTTGTCTGCTGCGATAGCATCCAATTGTTTGATGGCATCATCGGTCAATTGTTGGATGTCTTTTTCTGCACTGCGTAGATCGTCTTCTGTGATGTCCCCAGCTTTTTCTTGACGTTTGTAGCTGTCGATAGCATCCCGACGGATATTCCGAATGGCGATTTTAGAGTTTTCCGCTTCTTTCTTCACTTCTTTCGCCAATTCTTTCCGGCGTTCTTCCGTTAATTGAGGAATCACCAAGCGAATCACAGTACCGTCTGTTTGAGGGGTAATCCCAATATCACTAGTTTGGATCGCTTTTTCGATTTCTTTAATCGTAGATTTGTCAAATGGTGTAATCACCAAAAGTCGCGCTTCGGGAATCCCGATGGACGCCATTTGATTCACAGGAGTTGGTGCTCCGTAATAATTAACCATGACCCGATCTAAAATGCTCGCGTTGGCCCGTCCAGCCCGGATTTGGCCTAACTCCCGCTGCAACGCTTCCGCAGCTTTATTCATTTTTTCTTTGGTTTCTTGCATGACTACATCAGCCATTGTGTTTCCCCCTAACCATTTTTATAAAATAGATTTCATACTTTCAAAGTAGCTCTTGTAAAGAAAGCCTCACAAGATTACACCACTATTTTATTATAAGCGAAATGAGTTCCGATAGAAAGTCTAATCTCCCTTGGAACTAATAGCAAAAGAGAGTAGCGCAGATGGCTGGCTACTCCCTTGTCTTGCCAAAAAATTACTTGCCTTTTACTGTTGTCCCGATATTTTCACCCATGACCGCCCGGCGGATATTTCCAGCTTCATTTAAATTGAAGACTACCAATGGAATATCATTGTCCATGGAAAGTGAACTTGCTGTGGAGTCCATAACTTGCAAGCCTTTGGCAATCACGTCTAAGTGAGTCAAGGTTTCGAATTTCACCGCTTCATGATCGATTTTTGGATCGGCAGAGTAAACGCCATCTACGTTGTTTTTCGCCATTAAAATGACATCCGCATTGATTTCAGCGGCCCGTAAAGCAGCAGTCGTATCCGTGGAGAAATAAGGATTCCCAGTACCACCGGCAAAAATCACGATCCGGCCTTTTTCCAAGTGGCGTTCTGCCCGACGACGAATGTAAGGTTCCGCGATTTGACGCATTTCGATGGAGGTTTGCACCCGTGTTGGCACGCCTTCATTTTCCAAAGTATCTTGTAGGGCCAAGGCATTCATCACAGTTGCCAACATGCCCATGTAGTCTGCTTGCGCGCGTTCCATGCCCATTTGTGCACCGATTTGTCCCCGCCAAATATTGCCACCACCGACAACGATTGCGATTTCCACGCCTAGATCATGCACTTCTTTGATTTCTTTGACGATGTCTTTAATCGTTGGTGGCTTAATGCCAAAACCTTCATCCCCGGCAAGAGCTTCCCCGCTAAGTTTTAGTACGACACGTTGATATTTTGGTTTTTCCATGATGATTCCTCCGTATTTCTCCGCCTACTTGTAAAGACTGGTCAGACCAGCTCCTAAACGGCAGCGGCTCATTTTTGCAAAAAAAGGGAGCGCACTTTCATGCGTCCCCCCTTATTTAGTTGAATAGTCTTATTTTTTCACTTGGCTCATAACTTCTTCAACGAAATTATCTTCCCGTTTTTCGATGCCTTCGCCGACTTCGAAACGGACAAATGATCTCACAGTGCCGCCTTTAGAAGACACGTATTTTTCAACGGTCATGTCTGGATCTTTAACGAATGGTTGGTCAACCAAAGCAATTTCTGCTTTAAATTTGTTCAAACGACCAGCAACCATTTTTTCAACGATATTCGCTGGTTTGCCTTCGTTCAATGCTTGTTCAGTCAAGACTGCTTTTTCGTGTTCCAATTCCGCTTCAGGGATTTGGCTTTCGTTCACGTAACGAGGGTTGATTGCTGCAACGTGCATGGCAACGTCACGAGCAACAGATTCGTCCGTGATGCCATCGATAACTGTCAATACGGCAATCCGGCCGCCCATGTGCAAGTAGCCACCGAAAGCAGCGTTGTCGTCTTTTTCAACAACTTCAAAACGACGGAAGTTAATCCGTTCGCCGATTACTTGAGTTGCTTCGATTAACGTTTCTTCCATGCTACCTTTTGCCATTGGCAATTTCATAGCAGCTTCCATATCAGCAGGTTTGTTTTCTGCTACAACGTCAGCGATTTCTTTTACTAGGTCTTGGAACATTTCGTTTTTAGAAACGAAGTCAGTTTCAGAGTTCACTTCAACGATTGCTGCGACATTGCCTTTAACGGAAACGGCAGCCAAACCTTCCGCTGCAATCCGGTCATTTTTCTTAGCAGCTTTTGCCATACCTTTTTCCCGTAGCAAGTCAACGGCTTTGTCCATGTCGCCTTCTACTTCTACCAAAGCGCGTTTTGCATCCATCATGCCGACGCCAGTTGCGTCACGTAATTCTTTTACTAATTTTGCTGTTACTTCAGCCATTCCAAGTTCCTCCTTGTTCAATAAGCCCGTGGGCATTTTTTCACAAAAAAACTGCTTCAAAGGGAGTGCGGCTTTTGGCGCCCAGCCTTTGAAACAGCTCCTCATCCATTACGAATATTATTCAGCTGATTCTTCAGAAGCGTTGTCGCCTTCAACTACGTCAACGATTTCTTCAATTGAAGTTGTGTTTTCAGTGTTAGCTTCTGTTGCAAAATCTTCTTCAACCACTTGGTCTTCCCCTTGGTTGCCTTCGATAAATGCGTCAGCCATTTTAGAAGTAATCAATTTAACGGCGCGGATTGCATCGTCATTTGATGGGATTACTACGTCGATTTCATCTGGGTCACAGTTTGTATCAACCATCGCTACGATTGGGATGTTCAATTTTTGAGCTTCTTGAACTGCAATGCGTTCTTTACGAGGGTCAACGATGTACATTACATCTGGAATACGAGGCATGTCTGCGATACCGCCCAAGAATTTTTCAAGACGTTCCCGTTGCTTGTTCAAGCCGACAACTTCTTTTTTAGGCAATACTTCGAAAGTACCGTCTTCTTCCATTTTGTTGATTTGTTTCAAACGAGCAACACGTTTTTGGATGGTTTCCCAGTTAGTCAAAGTACCACCCAACCAACGATGGTTTACATAGTATTGACCAGCGCGAGTTGCTTCTTCTTTAATTGCGTCTTGTGCTTGTTTTTTAGTCCCAACGAACAAAGCAACGCCACCGTCTTCAGCGACAGCTTTCATGTAGTCATAGGCTGCATCAACCAATTTAACGGTTTTTTGCAAGTCGATGATGTAGATTCCGTTACGTTCTGTGAAGATGTATTTCTTCATTTTTGGGTTCCAGCGACGAGTTTGGTGACCAAAGTGTACGCCGGCTTCAAGCAATTGTTTCATAGAGATTACTGCCATTTTGTGTTTCCTCCAATTTGGTTTTTTCCCTCTTCTACTGATTATCCCTGTTGGGAACTGCAGGTTGCAGCACCGCCCAGCAAGTACCAGTAAAATGTGGTTTTTGTAGTGTAATGCTGTTATACCGCCATTTCTGACTGCATCAATCAGCACACTCAAAGTATTATACAGCAGCCCCGCTTACTTTGCAATAATTTTTACCGCTTGTTCTGTGGGCTACAGCAATTATAGAAATTTTGGCAGTATTTAGCAAGAAAATTCTTCAATTACCGCCTGTTTTTGATGCAAAATACTGTATTCTGGCAGTAATCTCTGTAAGATGTTGCATTTTTAAGTGTTATTTGTACTGGTATTACAGCATTTCATTATTTTCACTCTGGCAAAAAGTCAGGATGGCAGTAATTCATTTATGTAATAAAAGCCAGCGTCACTACTGACTTAACAGCAATAAACTCTGGCTTTCTTTGTATCTTCACTGGTTTATTCTTCTATTATACTTGTGGGAAGTGGGCAACGTTTAACGCATTAGCTTTGCAGTAGCTTCTGAAGGCACGCCATGCAGCAGGTTCTACTCTGTTTGGCAGGTATTGACTGTAATCTTGCAATGATTCCATGAAGTCAGCAGTTTCCAATGCCGTTAGCAGGTCAATGGCTAACACAGTGTAATAAGCTGAGGCCTTCTTACTACTCTTGCTGAAGATTTCCAACGTATCTGCAGGCAGTCCCATTCTGCACATACAATTAGCCAGCGTGTCCTTCAGCTTGCCCCCTGTTTCTTTCTGGTAGCCAATGACTTGCCACTTGCAGAGAACAAAAGTGCTGAAGCTGTCTGCAACTCTCTGGCCATTTTGCCATGTTTCCAATGCGTCCATCAAGGAAGCATCCAATACAGCATCTATTTCACCTGCTGCCAGTGGCTCATGCTCATAACATTGGAAAAGTGGGTCAGACAGATGCTCCTGCATGGACTTGCGCTCCTCTGCAAGCTCTCTGTGGTGCAGGATAGAGCTGAAGGCAGACAGTTGGCCTGATTGAAAAGCTGTGATTGCTTCTTCTAGCAGTTTATTGGAGTAAAATTCCCTGAATGACTCTCTGGCCTCCTGTAATTCTTGCTGATCCACTGAAATGCCTGCGGGACTACCTAAGAACTCTGTACTTTCCCACGCTAACAGTTTTGCAAGGCGTTGATGCAATGGACTACTCTTGCTATAGCAATCATACACAGCCATCACGCTTTTAATCTCTGCTTTAAATTGAAAAAGTTCATCTGCAGTCATGCGCCACTGCTTTTGCCACAGTTTAACAGCAGACTCTTTCAAGTGGTTAGCTGTCTTATAGATATGAATATCTGATAATGCACAGACCTTCATGGCCAGACAACGCTTAGCTGCTTCAGCTGTCTGGCTAACTGTTAACAGGAAGTGTGCAAGAAAGCCCACCTGACTTTCTGTATCATTGTAGCTTTTCAATGACTGAATGATGCTGTCATCTACAAAGGCACGTAGTTCCCCTCTGTCTAGCATAGACTCTGGCAGAATCTGGCGAAATGTTAGATAGGTAAGCTCATTGTAGCCTTGCAGATAGTCATATATTGCCCTAAATGTAAGTGTGCTGCCTGTCTGTTGGTACTCTACTACTAATTTTTCTGGTGTTTCTACTGCGGTTTTTGTCATGTGTTTCCCTCCTAGTGATTGTCAGTCAAAAGGGGAACTGCTATAATAATTCTTGTATTGACTACAAGTAGACAGTTCAACTATTGACTTCTGCTTGATTGCCAGAGCTGCAACTCTGGCTTTTGTTTGATAACAAACAGGAATTATTTAGTCCTGTCAAACAACACAAAGTATAGAGGAACTATTTAGTCCTGTCAAGAGGTGGAAAGATGTTTTTTGCAGATACACTGAAAAAACTCAGAAGCAAGCGTGGTATTACTCAGAAGGAGCTTGCTTTGACTTTGAATGTTTCAGAGAGAACAGTAAGAAAATATGAAGCTGGTGAAATGCAGCCCTCTACTGACAAATTGCTACAACTAGCAGACCTTTTCAGTGTTTCAGTGGATTACTTGCTGGGCAAACCTGTTACCACTGAAGCCCTGCAGAGTTATGTTGCTGATCTATCCCCAGCAGAGCTACAAGCATTGCAGGAGTTCATCAGTCAACAGTTGCAAGACAACCAGTAACAACAGCGCTACCCTCATTCCTACAGCATAACAATAAGCCAGAGTTCCCTTCTGTCATCTAACAGTTGGAGACTCTGGCTTTCTTTGTGTATCTGTGGCTCTCTACAGCTTCCAAACAGTCACTTACCTTCCTTGCTGTCTGAAATGCGCTTAAAATGCGCCTGTGTGCACCATTACAGGAGGTACAGCACTACTGCTAACCACTCTGGCAAATGCAATGCCTGACTCTGAAATTTACTATGTATTTATTTCTGGCATCCTGTTTATTTCCAGCAAGGCTTTAACTACTGTCAGGCCTCAGCATCAATTCTAGCAGCAAAAATGCCCTATAGCATAGAGGAAAAACTGGCTAGACTTCTGTTAGGTACTGTTATACCTGTATGCAGTACTGCTCTACTTTCTCCCCTGTGTGACTGTAACTGACAGCTAAGAATGAACAGCATGGATAAACAGAGATAGACTTCTAGGAGGGACTCTGGCTGACTGTAAGAGACTGTTAGGCTAAAGGCTGAACTTCAAAATTGGTGTGTACAGCAACTAACACTTTGGGGGCCAGCCAGAAAGCCCCCGCCTCCCCATGCCACGGTATCACTCTTTCAACAACAGAATGAACAGTAAGAGTCAGCAAAAGCCTTTGCAGTGAATAACAGAGTTGCTTTTGGCGACAGATGATTACTTTTGCATTTAATTGCATAAAGATTTGCTACAGATAAAAGATAATTATGTTAACTAACTTTAAATAAGTTTCAGCAAACACTTATAAACGCTGATGCAACAGTAATTACAAGCTGTTCAGCTACTGTTGATTACAGGTGCTTCTGTGTATATTCTTTTATATCAGCATGATTACAGTTGTAGTCTGTTATATACTGAATATTATCAGCACACTTCTGCATAGAGTTCATTAGCCGTTAACTACAGATAAATAACAGAAAGAACAACACCACACTCTGACTACCCTCTGCATGGATAACAGTAGCTAACAGGTGCCTGCTAATTCTGAAGGGGGTCACGCAAGGAGAGTAGTTGCTTAATATTTGCAGTATTCAGCAGTACTCCCTACTGTCTATCAGCACCCTACAGAAAGTCTACTGTACCAACTGTTACCCCACTTCTGACTTCCTGAATGACTTTCTCAGATAAAGTCTGTTGGGCTGCATTAGTTCAATGTCCCACAGTTCTATAATGAGACACTGTGAACTACTGTGTGTAGACTCTGGCAAAAGTTCTAGCTGCACATAAAAGAATAACACAGGCCTCACAGTGATTAGCTGTAAGACCTGTGCCGTGTGCGGTTATTCAGTTGGGGCTACTTGCGCAGTCCATTGCGTCTATTATCATTTACTTTATCCACTGTCTGACGCTTTGTGACGCCAGGAGTGATTGCCCGCACTATCTCACGTTCATTCAAGTAGATATGACTTTCAACGCTAACAGGCTGTGCAGTTCTTCTGCTAGTAGACTCTTGCTTCTGTCCATCTTGCATGAAGTCTGCAACGGCCTTTGCAAAAGGCGCCATGCGTGACTTATTAGACAGAGGAACTACTGCTTCATCTCCTGCTTCACCAACGCCAATCACAGATGGCCCTGTGAAAATACCACCTGTTGCGTGCCAGCCTATATCTAGCTTAGGTATCTGCCCTTTTAGCGGGTTAAAGCTGCCACTAATTTTGAAGTACGGCAGAGGAATCTTAGGTATTTCAATAGGCGGAAACTTCAACTTGAAGTTAAACAGCCCTTTGATCTTGTTCACAATGCCAGAAACAACATTCTTTGCAGCTTCAATCGGGTTAGTAATGGCAGACTTGATGCCGTTCCATGTCCCCGTTACAGCTGACTTCAGGCCATTAAACACAGACGTAACAGTAGACTTAATGGCGTTCACTGCACCAGACGCAATGCTTTTAGCGCCATTGATAGCGCCAGAAATAGCAGATTTTAGCGCATTCCAGCTGCCACTAGCTCCCGTTAGCATTCCCTTGAAGGCGTTCATCACATTGCTGGCAAAACCTTTTATACTGCTGAAGCCTGCAGTAACAAAGGACTTGATACCGCCAAGGATCTTGCCCATGGCAATTACTGACCACAGGTTATACAGGAAGTTCAGCGCACCAGAAAACATTTGCTTAATGCCAGCCCAGAAGGTGCTGAAGTCCCCTGTGAAGATGCCAGTGAATACTTTTACCAGCCCCAAAATGATGTCCAGCGCTCCCTGAATGATTCCTTTAATGTTTTCCCAAACAGACTGGATCACTAAAGCAACTGCAGGCATAATGAAGTTGATGATAGAAGCAACCATGCTGAAAGCGTTCTGGACAGCTGCAATAATCTGCTGCCCATTCTCCTGCCAGAAAGTTGTAAGCTGCCCTACAATACCCTGAATGAAGCTAATGGCATCTTGCAGGATAGGCACAGCCACTTCAAGAATAGACTGAAAGATGCGGGTAAAGCTGTTTTCCATACAGAGTTGTCACCGCTGAAAATACCTGTCCAATACTCCACAAGGAAGCCAATATACTGCTTCACGCCTTCCACAATACTAGAAAGAATTGGCAATGCTACATCAATAACTCCTTGAAATACAGATGAAATTGCAGGCAGAAAGCCGCTCAGTCCCTCTGCTGCTTGCCCAAGAAACCCAGTGAGACCTGTGAAAAAACTTTGCACGTATGGCATAACAGTTTGAATTGCCTGACCTACCCACTGGAAACCAGTCTGCACTGCAGAGGTAAAGCCATTGATCAACCCCACAAGATTGCCTTTGCCTATGCTGTCAATCATGGACTGCAGGCCATTCACCACTGTTGCTTCCAGTGATCCAAAAGCACCTTCAAATGTACTGGTAGAAGTTGCAGCTTCTTTTGCAACGTCACTCATGCCCAAGTCCATCAATGCGCTGTTAAATTCATCAGCAGTAATCTGCCCCTCCGCCATTGCGTCCCTGAAGTTGCCAGTGTAGGCGCCTGCATCCTGCAAGGCTTTCTGCAATGGCCCTGCTGCCCCCGGAATTGCATCTGACAGTTGATTCCAGTTTTCTGTGGTCAACTTGCCTGCGCCTGCTGTTTGCGTTAATACCATGGCAACAGATTTGAAGGTATCAGCATTACCGCCAGCTACAGCATTCAAGTTCCCTGCTGCCTGTGTAAGTCCTGTGAAGTCTTTAACGCCATTACTAGCCAGCTGTGCTGTAGTGTTAGCTACAGTTGATAAGTCATAAACAGTATCATCTGCATATTTCTTCACTGCCTTACTAGCTTCAGAAATAGCTCCTTTGTCAATGCCTGCAAACTGCATTGTTTGCTGAAACTTGTCCAGACTATCAGAAGCAGACAGGGCCTCCTGCACATTATCTGACAGCATTTGAAATGCTGCGCTTGCAGCTTTTACAGCCACGCCAGCTACAGCAAACTGCCCTACTTTTGAAATAAAGCCGCCTACAGCACTACTCATGCCTTTTAATGGACTTACAGACTTACCAACCTTGCCTCCTGCAGCTTCAGCAGTATCTGCAACAGCCTTGAAGGAACTGGTAGCTTGCTTTAGATTAGAGCTTAATTGCTTTGTGTCTACATCAATCTGAAAACTTATTTTTCCAAGTGCCATCTACTTCACCTCTTCCATATAAAAAGACAGCCTTTCCAGACTGTCCTTGCTGTTTCTATCCACTGCCATGCTGCTGTACACAGCCTCTAGCAGTTCATCCTTGCTATACTTTCTGAAATCACGCTTCACTTCTTGCAACGTGATCTGCGGAAACTCTGCTTTCAGCCCTACATATAACCACGGGAAGGCATGGCGCTTGCGTAGCTTTTCAGGCTCAAGCAAGCTTGGCAGTTTCAGCTGTTCTTCCTGACTTGCTACCAGACTCTTTAACGGAAACTGCAGTTCCACTGGTTTATCCTTGTAAAAAAGCAATTCTGTTCACCTCCCATTTTCTGCAACAAAAAAAGCCCCACGCCTTACAGCATTAAGCTGGGACGTGAGGCAATTTCTGCTGTCATTTTTTGTTTACACTGTCAATTAAGGAAAGGAAATTATATGGCATTGATACCTGCATTAAGTCAGGCACCACAGAAAGCAACAGTTAATTACTGCTACGCTCTGTGCTGCCTCTCACTTTGCACTAAGTAAGTGAGAAAACAGCCGTACATTGATGACGTGCTACTCTTTTTGCTGCTATAGGCAGCGCACAACCTTTCATGTGTGCGGTAATGAATCTGCAATGAAAGACTCTGCGCTACCTCCCACCAACCAGAAAGGGAAGCAGCACACACAGCATCTACTGAAAGAACAATTAGAACAGTTTCCTAACGCAAACCATGATGCCCCGCCAGTTGGCTTGGCGTCTGTAAGTGCATAACTAAAAAAGGGTCACAGCGTCCACTAATGTTTTCCGTCAGCGTGGACAGGCCTTATCCGCCAGAGGGCCTCCTTCTTTAGATTTTTTTCTGGCTTCAGCTGACAGCATCCACCAGATTATTTTTCTGCTAAGACTTCTGAATTATTGCGCCTGCTTTAACCAGTAACCACATGATAAAGATGAATACAATCACCAAAGATAATGCTGTAATGCCTAACGTTGCTGCAATTAGCTTGAAAGCTAGGACAGCAACCAGCAAGAGCAACAGCACAGGAACTAGAATAATCAGTGTGCCAAGCAGCCAGCCAATGCAGCGCCCTGCTTTAGCGGTCATTTAAACCAGAGATGCTCTGCATCAAGTGGCCCCTGTGGCTGGTCAAGCTGCGGGAAGTCAACTTTTTCCGCTTCTTTAACAGCAGGGCCTCCCATGCCATACTTTTGCAACGCTTCCTCTACAGTCATTTTTTGCTTCACTTCTTTGGTAAGCTCTTCTGAAGCTCCATTCTGCAAGAGTCCATTCATGCGTAAGGCGTACTCTGCTGCTTTTACCCGTGCAGTGTCGCTACCATTCTGCAAGATGTCCTCCATTGCATTATTGGCAAGACTTAGAAGCCCAAGCGCACGCAGTTTTTCTTTCTTTTCAATCTCCATACGCACAGGGCCAGGCTCATTCTTCCAACGTGAGACAGTCTTTCTTGAAACGCCTAACTCATTTGCAATCTCTTGCTGTGTCATCTTGTTCTCACTGTCGCAATACAGCTCAATGAACTGCTCTTGCTGTGGCGTTAGCTTATTGCTGTTGGTCAACTTTTGCAGGGTCATTGCTTTCCACCACTGTGGGCTGCCATATAGTTAGCAGCGTACTGTGCATCAATCTTACCTTGCTTGCGTTGCCGTGCATCTCTGCCAGCCAGTCCCTCACGCTCAATGCGTTCATAAGCTGTGCTATACCACTTGCGGGGGCAGTACGCTGCAATAGCGCCAGTGCGTACATTTAAACTCTGGTAGTCTGCCACAATAACTTTATAAATTTCATCAATCTCTGCTGTATTGTCGGCAGTTTCCAAAGCAGACTCAATCTCACGCAATTTAGCAGTCTGCTGGCTTTTCAGCTTGTGTAAGTCTGCTTCAATCTCCCGTAATTTTTCAGTTAGGAACTGCCCCTTGTAGCGCTCAAACTCTGCCATCTCTGTGCGCACTTGCTCAAGAGGCTTAGCTTCTGCCTTACCTTTGGAGTAGGCTGTAACAGTAGAAAGAAAGGCCTCAAAGCCTTTGCCAGTGTAATCTGGTTTTTCTTCCTTGCCATACTTGATGGCTTCAGCTTGTTGCAGTTCTTGCTTTAACTTGGCTTCATGCGCCTTCATTTCCTTCACAGTTCCCTCAAGAGACGTGAGGCGTTTTTTCACTCTGGTTGAAGTCTCAGTGTCTAACTTTAAGCGCTCTGGATCAGTCAGCTTTTCTGCTTCTGCCTGCTTCTGACTGAAGAAATCAAATAAGCCCATATTATTCAGCCCCCTCAAAGGTAACAGGAACTTTCACGCCAACGCCACCAGTAGCAGGCTTCTCTACTTCTGATACAGGCGTACCGTCAAACAGTGTAACTTGCACTTTTTGGCGGAAGTTTGCCAGCTGGTTGCGTGCAGCTTCAACTAACTCCTGTTGTCTGGTTGCATCCTGATAACTAATGGCTGCCCTATTATGAATGAAGCGTTCATCCTCTGTCAGCTTGAT
The DNA here is from genome assembly GCF_000407365.1 of Enterococcus asini ATCC 700915. Taxonomy (GTDB): domain Bacteria; phylum Bacillota; class Bacilli; order Lactobacillales; family Enterococcaceae; genus Enterococcus_C; species Enterococcus_C asini. Next base: position 89,798 of record NZ_ASVU01000002.1, on the reverse strand, counting down.
AATACGCAAGTTTTCTGCTTCAGCTGCATCAAGATAACCTTCCATATCTGCTTGCGTTGCTTTTGCGTAAAACTTCTGGGCGTCTGGGGCTACTCCTTCAGTTCCTCCATTTTTGACCTTTACAAAATCAAAAACAGACTGAAGCGGATATTCCTTCACATCTTGCAATAAAGCTTCATGCTTTTCCCGCTCTGCTTTCTGTGCTGCTTGCCGTTCTTCAAAATATGCTGTCATTTTATCTGTAGTACTGCTCATATTCTTTCATTCTCCTTTAATTTCTACTGTTTATATTGATAGGCTGCGTGTTCCGCTGTTGTGGTAGCAAGTCAGGAAACAGGCGCTTTGTAAAATAGAAGTCCAGTGTATCATCTGATAAACTGCGCTCTCTCATGCTACGTTCATACAGCTGCCGTGGAGTAAGAAAACCGTCTTTTTCATTCATTGTCTTATTCCTTTTAGGCATATTGATAAAATCAAGTAGACAAAGATTACTCAAAAAATAGAGGTTTCTTTTATCAAGATGTCGGCCAAAGTGGGCAAAGGCACATTCTGTGAAGTATTCTGCTAATGCCACTCTTTCCGCATTATCTGGCATAACGTCAGGCGGTAAACGTAGCAAGCCATCTACTAAAAATTGCGAGAAATCTTCATTACACTTGCGCCAATCTTCAACAGCATAAGCCGTGAAGTCAAACTCTGACACTTCATGCCAATCTGTTGCAGTTTTAATGCCTTCAGTTCTCCTTGTATATTCATGTGGTCGCTGCATTGTCTGCCTCCTCTGCCTGCAACTGTTTAATACAGTCTCTATACAGCTTCTGTTGCTCTCCAATAAATTCTTTTGCCACAATCTTGTTGAAGTAGTTCTGCTGTTGTAGCTCAAATAGAACTGCTTTGGATAGCTGAATTTCTTCTTCAAATGCTTTCACAAGGTCTTCTGCAGTCAGTAACTCTGCTCCAATGGTCACGCCTTTTTCTCCTGTGATAACCGCATTGGTATACTCAACAGGTGCTAACTTTGCAAGGCGCATTGCTGTAGCCTTCTGTTGTTCTGGCGTGCCTTTGCCGTCAAACAGATATTTCTTTACCTGCGCTGATAACGTCATTTAGTTTCACCTGCCAATGCTCCAAGAGCTGCCTGCTGGCGCTTATTATATGCAGCAATATTGTAAGCAAAAGTGGCGTATTTAATGCCTACCGCTTCTGTGTAATCAGTGAGAGTAACTACATTAGAGCCAAAGCCAGCTTTCAACACATTAAACTGGTAACAAAGCTGATCCATGCTCTTGCTGGTTGTATTGCAAGTTTTAATGCTGTTTTCCATAAGTTTCCGCATTGCAATTACTTCTGCTGGTATCTGTACTTTTTTCTTTGCCATCTGCAAGCCTCCTTTACTATGTCCCATTTATACCTATTTCTTTTAGTTTATTTTTCCCTATTAAGTAGGGGTTTAACTGGCATATAATGTTACACTCAATAGCATTTTTTTATTTTTCTTTAATCTTTCTTAATAATCCCAGCCCTTGCAGAGTCCCCAGCATCATCCACAGTCAGCTCTGAACCTCCTGTAATTCTGTTACTGCTTGTTCTGCTTCATTTTCTGCCTATGTCATAAGGGAAAAACAGAGGCAACAGTTTCATGCAGTTATTTACCCTGCTTACAGTTACAAGCTGGTAAGTGCCCTGTGTGACTGTAGATAAACAGCAGCCCAACGCATTGACGTGGTTCTGAAGAGTGAGGAACTGCTTGGGACTCTGACCAAGGAAGCAAAGGCACGACAAGCAGCGTTTCACGGCAACCGCTTCACTGGAAAAGTAGACTCTGCTTCCATGGAGAAAAAGTCTACAAAGCCAGTAAGGACATCTGAAAAGATTGCTGATATTGCAAGGACAAGCAGGGTGCAGGTGGACAGGTTGAGGCGGGTTAAACGTGAAGCCCCAGAGAAATACGCAGAAGTAATTGACGGCAAGAAGTCTATCAGGAAAGCCTATGATGAACTGCCACCAATAAGGAAGATCAGGAAACTACTGTAGAACAGCATGAAGTGTCCAGGTTCCTTGCTAGTGCTTTCTGTTCACTATTGCCTATTTTTCTCAGTCAGTTAGTAGGAAAAATGACTGCTCCTATAATCAGGTGTAAATACCTTAGATTAAAGTTAGACTTCTGTTTTCTCCTATGTCATAGGGCATTTTAGAGCTTATATTGCATTGTGAACTGCTTCCATCAGTACAAGTCAAACTCCTCACCTTTAAACATTGCATAGTTGGGGTAATACAGGTTCTTCCTGCGGCCGCCCTCTGCTGGTAACACTCTCTTATGCAGCAGGGGCTGCTCACCAACAGCAATAGGTTTAGAAGTCAGCTCCTTCACCGCTGCCATTACAGAATCTCTACTGATTCCACAGCGGGAAGCTATCTCATCAATGGTCAGCTTACAAAAGCTCTCACCCACTCCAATGCTTTCCAGTATTACAAGAAGGACTGCAAAATTGCGTGGCCCTCCCACCTTGGATATAGTTCCTTTTGCAAGAGTATTATTGCAGATCATCAGCTCACTCATTTTCATCCTGTCCTTTCTGTTAATGCAGTATTACTGTATATACTGTTATTACTGTTTATTAAAGTATTAAAGTATGTATAGTTAGTGTAGTGTTAAGTTGGAAAAACCTACTAGGGAAATTCACTGCGTTCATCTCCCTGCATTGCTGACGCAATGCCCAACAAAATATAAAATCATCAAGTATTACTGTTAGATAAACAGAGATACTGTACATACTGCAGTTAATGCTGTAATGGCTGTTGATTTAAAGAAAAAAGATATTAGAAAATGTTGCGCCCCGCCAACGCTACGCACACTCATATATCCAACAAAAGAAAAAGCAAAGTGGACATAATGGCAGAATTTTTTAGAAATTTAAGCTCTCTTTAATTAAAAAAACTTGCCCACAATGTCTTATTCAGGAAATTTTTGCAAAAGTGGACAGTTTCAGCAGAGAAGTTTCAGTGACGTGCCTGCTTGCCTTTAGCCGTGCGCTGGATCATGGAGATTTCTTTTGCCATGTCTAACTTCATTGCGTGGTCAACTGAAGGTCTGCCTCCAGTACTTCTGCTCAAAAATGAGCTAAAGTCTTTTCCTTCATCAAAACCGTATGCGACCATGCGTGGGAACCAGTCCTTATATGCTGTCCCTACTTCCAGAAACTCATGCAGTTCCCGTCCACTTACTAGCTGTTCCCCCTGTGCATCTGTAGCCAGAGTCTTTTCCTGTATATCTTCCATTTATTCCCTGTCAGCTACAGTCAGTTAGCAGTGAAAACAGCCTGACCACTTACTGCGGGTAAATACACCAGAAAACAGGAGAACTCTCTGGCGTACAGTCAGATAGGCAGAAAATGAAGTAGAAACAGCAGTATCAAAAGTACAGGAGTTTCAAGGCAATAAAAAAAGCAGCACCTACAGGGGAATGCCCTGCAAGTGCTGCTGTTGTGTATGCAGTTGTTACTGCCTATTACGTAAGTTCATCAGGGGGCTGGTGCTGATTGCAGACTGCACAAGTTCTTCATCAGCAAGGCCCTCTAAATAAATTTGAGTAGTATTAATGTTACTGTGTCCAAGCAACCTGCTCAGAGTCAAAATATCACATCCATTTTTCAGTTGACTCTGCGCAAAGTAATGCCTGAAAGTGTGAGGACTAACTCTGACATCTGCCCTAACGTCTACCACTGTTGCCAGTTTCTTTAGCATTTTCTGCACACCATCATTTTTCAGAAAGCCCCCGTCTCTGTTGCGGAACAGCATACCATTTTTAGGAATGTTCTTAGAATCAAAGTAGGCGTTACGCACTCTTTTATAGCGTATAACTTCCTTGGCAACTGCAGGAGAACAGTAAACCATGCGTTGCTTGTTACCCTTGCCCTTTTTCACAAAAATGTATTCATCTGTAACTTCTTTATCCTGCAATGAAACCATCTCACGCACACGCAAGCCAGCGTCTGCCATCATCATGATCAACAGTTTATCCCTTGCAGCAAAGAACTTGTTTTTCTGATTACCTGCAGCTTCAATAAACTGCAAGACTTCTTCATCATTGAAGATAATCAGCTTTTTCTTCAGTACTTCTGCCATTTTTAGCCTGCGTGTAGGGTCAGCATACTCTGGCAAGTCCCCTTCATCACACAAGAAGCCGTAAAAGGCCCTTATTCTGCTCAGGTGGGCATTACAGTACCCTACTGCATGACTTTCATTCATATCTGCTTGAAACTCTCTGACGGCCCTTTTAGGCACATTTGCGGGACTCATGTAGCCTTTTGCCACGCAATACTCACTGAATAGCTTCATAGAACTCTTATATCCTTTCAGAGTTCCCTCAGTGTAGCCTTCTGCCTTTTTAAACAGCAGAAGCTCCTTAATTGCAGAAGGCCATGACATTGAAACTTCAAATTCTTCTGGTATATCACTATAACTGCGCATAAAAAAACCACCTATCCTGTTATATATAGCCATAACAGAACAAGTGGTTAAAACGTTGCATGAGTAAGTGTGAACTACTGCATTTCAACAGTTCTTCACTGAATTATACTTTCAAAGGTTGCTGTACCGCCACTGAAGGAACAGAAAGCTACTGGCGTCCTCATAGAGATTACTGCCATTTTGTGTTTCCTCCAATTTGGTTTTTTCCCTCTCTTGTCCTTTCACTCTAAGAAGAACTGACGAATCAGCACCGCTTCTTAAATCAGGCAAGATGTGGATTTGTGTGATTTTTGTCTCACACCTCAGATAGTATACGCTAGACTTTCTGAAATTGCAACTAGTTTTTCTTTCTTCCTACTTGTCTCAGGTACTGTTATTTCAAGTTTCCGCCAAACTTTTGAAAGACTTCTTTCACTAATTCCACCGAAGAAGGATCCAATAAAGGCGTCATTTTTTCTTCAAAAGCTTGCAGATCCGCTTTCGTGAAATTACCTGTATCCAGATTGGCGAAAGCATCTACTAATAAAGCCTTGACCTCTTCTTGATGAGCTGGTTTCGTTTGTGCAAGCAAAAATTGATAGAATTGTTCTTGTTCTTTTAACATGGGAATTCCTCCTTTTCGTATATTCATTCTAGCATTTTTTCTGTTAAATGGTGGGAAAACGGCTCACTTCAAGTTTTCCATTGCGTTTTTACGATTTTTTGCTATGATGAATGTGAATATATATACGAAGGAGCACTCCTATGCGCAAAGCTGAACGACATGCAATTATCAAACAAATCGTAAGCAATGAAACCGTCCGAACCCAAGAGGAATTACTAAAAAAAATTGAAGGACGAGGTGGCAGTGCGACACAAGCCACGATTTCCCGGGATATTCGTGATTTAAAAATCGTCAAAGTCCAAGACCAAGATGGTCAGATTCGCTTTGAGTTATTCCATGACCATGATTTGGAACAAGACAGCAAAGAAGAAGAACTGCGCTTGGTCCGTATGATTGAAGAAGTCGTAACAAAAGTCGACCGAGTCCAGTTTTTAACCATCATTACTACCTTACCTGACAATGCTCAGTTGTTGTCTGCGGTGATGGATGAAGTCAACTTGCCAGAAAAAGTCACTACTCTAGCTGGCTTTGACACCGTGATTACCATTTGCCGTACCAATGAAGATGCCGAAAAACTAGAAGAGTACTTCAAAGGACACATCATCGGCTAGACAGGAGGCTCCTATGGATTTCGCCTTTTCTAATCCCTTGTCGCTTTTCTTATATGCAGGACTTTTTATCACGGGCTTTTTGCTTTTATTGGCCCTGATGATCCGCCTGACCCATGGGTTATTTTTCTCTCGAACGCCTAAACGCTTTTTAGAAGATCAAAATAATCCCCGCTACGACAATGAGCGCCGAGTAGGACTGACCTATAGTCACTTTGTCCTTTGCTACCTGCCTCCCTTCTTTCTAGGCTTCTTAATCTTGAGCTTCCTCTTCTTGTAAATTTGCATAAAAAATGGCGAGCTACTAAAACTAGTAGCTCGCCATTTTTTATGCTTACATTTTATCTGGTGCTTGCAATCCCAAAAGACGTAGGTCTTCTTTTAAGACAACGGTAACTCCGTGAACCAATGCTAGCCGAGCCGCTTTTTCCGCGTCGTCGGTTAGGATTTTCACATTAGCATAATATTTGTTAAAGGCTTGTGCCAATTTAATCCCGTGTTTAGCAATTACGGAAGGTTCAAACTTCTCTGCTGCTTGCAAGACCGTTTCTGGATATTTTTGCAAGAGTTTGATGACTTCCCAGCTTTCTTCATCCGCCAAAGTGTAATCCGCTGTTTCATCTGGCGTAAAGTCAGCTTTTGCCAAAATACTCATTGCCCGAGCATGGGTGTATTGCACGTAAGGCCCTGTTTCCCCTTCAAAACGAACCACTTCTTCTAAATCAAAGTCGAAGTTATTCAAACGATCATTCTTCAAGTCGTGGAAAATCACGGCGCCGACCCCGACTTCTTGAGCCACTTGGTCTTGGTTTTCCAAAGTTGGGTTCTTTTCAGCAATTTGCGCTTTCGCCAAAGCTGTAGCTTCCAACAAAACTTCTTCTAGCAGAATGATTTTGCCTTTCCGAGTAGATAATTTCTTGCCATCTTTCGTAATCAAACCAAATGGAATATGGTGAATGTCTTCTGCCCAATCAAAGCCCATTTCTTTCAAGACGGCTTTCAATTGTTTGAAGTGATTGGTTTGTTCATTGCCCACCACGTAAAGAGCCTGAGCAAAGTCATAGGTCCGTTTACGGTACAAGGCTGCCGCCAAATCCCGCGTGATGTACAAAGTAGCCCCGTCAGATTTGCGAATCAAGGCCGGGTTCAAATCGTAGGCCGACAAGTCCACGATTTCGGCTCCCTGGTCTTCTTTTAGCAAATGTTTTTCTTCCAACAAGGTCACAACTTCTGCCATCTTATCATTGTAGAAAGCTTCCCCATTCATGGAATCAAAGGAAACACCCAATAGACCGTAAATCTTGTTAAACTCTTTTAAGGATTCATCCCGGAACCATTGCCACAATTGTGTAGCTTCCGCATCCCCGTCTTCTAATTTTTTGAACCACGCCCGAGCTTCATCTTCCAAAGCTGGCTCTTTTTCCGCTTTTTCGTGGAAGTCTACATAAAGACGCAGTAATTCTTTAATCGGTTCCGCTTTAACCGCTGCTTCTGAGCCCCATTTTTTGTAGGCTACGATCAATTTCCCAAACTGAGTACCCCAGTCCCCTAGGTGATTAATCCGTACAGGTTGATAGCCGATTTTTTCCATGATAAAGCCGATGGAATTCCCAATAACCGTGGAACGCAAATGTCCCATGGAAATTGGCTTCGCGATATTGGGAGAAGACATATCGATTGGCACCGTCTGACCCGCCCCAATTGTCGCATTCCCGTAAGCTGCTTGTTCTTTGACGATTTGGTGCAAGACTTTTTGGCTAATAGCGCCTTTACTCATAAAGAAGTTCAAGTAGGGTCCTACCACTTCGATTTTTTCAAAAGCCTCAGGGTTGATCTTAGTAGCAAGCTCTGCTGCAATTTGTTGAGGCGCTTTGCGGTAGACTTTCGCTAAGGAGAATGCTGGGAAAGCCACGTCTCCATGATCCGCCGATTTCGGATTTTCCAATAAGTTTTGCACTTGTTCCAAGGTCAAATCATCTTTGACTACTTCAAATAGTTCTTTTGCTACGATTTCTTTGTTGTTCATCTGATTTCCTCCTTTAAAATTACCGGTTGACTTGCTTCCACCATACAAGGGGCTTGATTTTTGGGCAAACAAAAACGCCTCTACTGTCCAAAGACACTAGAGACGAGAAATTCCCGCGGTACCACTCTTGTTATCTGGCAAACACCAGACCACCTTGTCGATAACGGTCGACCGCCGTCTATGCTAGAAACTCCCAAGTGCGCTTCCCCGTGGTGACACTGTCCGACTCACACCAACTCGGACTCGCTACAAATGTCTGGTACCAAGGTACTCTCTTGTTCAACGTTTAGTATCAAGTTGGACAAATTATAGCAAAGAATCCGTAATTTGCCAAGGCGCAAATTTACCGGCTCCTAAACTTTCGGGATAAATAGATTTCCTAAAGTCGCCGCCATCACAGCTTTAATGGTGTGCATGCGGTTTTCCGCTTGTTGGAATTGCTTGGCATAAGGCGCTTGAAAGACTTCATCTGTGACTTCCAACTCTTTTACCCCAAACTCTGTCGCCATCTGTTGAGCAAACAGCGTCTCTTGATCGTGAAAAGCCGGCAAACAGTGGAGAAAGATCACGTCTTCATTTTCTGTTGTGGCTACCATCCTTTCATTCACTTGATAAGGTAGCAACAGTTCGATCCGTTCCTTGGCCTTGGCTTCTTCCCCCATGGAAACCCACACATCCGTGTACAAAACGTCCGCGCCCTTGACTCCAGCTACCACAGAGTCTGTGATTAAAAGCTCACTGCCGCTTTCTTTGGCATAATCTTGGGCTAAGGCAATAACCGCTTCACTAGGAAACAAACTTTTTGGCGCCACCACATGAATATTTACACCTAAAATAGCCCCGGTTACCAATAAGGAATTTGCCACATTGTTCCGCCCATCTCCTACATAGGCCAAAGTTCGGTTTTCCAAGGTGCCAAAATGTTCTTTCATTGTCAGAAAGTCTGCAAGCATTTGCGTAGGATGCCATTGATCCGTCAAGCCATTCCAGACCGGTACCCCAGAGTACTCGGCTAACTCTGTGACCGCCTCTTGACTAAAGCCTCGATACTCAACCCCATCAAACATACTGCCTAAGACTTTGGCCGTGTCTTTCACCGATTCTTTTTTTCCCAATTGAATATCCCCGGCGCCTAAAAACTCCGGATGAGCCCCCAAGTCATGGGCTGCCACGGTAAAAGCCGCCCGGGTCCGCGTTGAGGTCTTTTCAAAGAGCAATGCGATATTTTTTCCCGCTAAGTATGGATGCGCAATTCCTTGTTTTTTGAGATTTTTTAAATGGGCTGCAAAATCGATTAAAAAGAGGAGTTCATTCTTAGTAAAGTCTTTTTCTGCTAAGAAACTTCTCCCTTGAAAAACTGAATATCTCATCACATTTTCTCCTTTTATGTATATTTATACAACAGTGTAACATGATGAATGGACTTTTTAAAGCCTTTCTCGCCAAAAAGGCTGACTCATACAGCGAGGCCCCCCTCTACCTCGGGATAATTCCCCAGAAGCAATCTCTAGGACCTGGACGCCTGCTTCTCGCAGTTGCTTATTGGAAACGTGGTTCCGATCGTAAGTGACCACTTTCCCTGGAGCAAGAGCTAAGGTGTTTGAGCCATCGTTCCATTGCTCTCTGGCCGCAGCGATTCGATCGCCACCCCCAGTCGGAATCAAGGTCAATTCCGCAAGCTTCAAGGCTTCTTTTAAAACCTTGCGCAAGTCTTCTTCCCTCGTGATTTTCAGATTTTCTCCTTGAGGTTCCAACACATAAATATCCAAATGACCCGACGTTGATAAGATTTCCGGATGAATGGTGAATTTATCTACATCCACCATGGTAAAAACCGTATCCAAATGCATCATAGCTCGTTGGGGCGGAATTTTAATGGCAAGAACTTTGGTGAAGTCCCCTTGAGCAAACAACCGCTGTGCCAATAACTCGATGGCTTGGGGCTTGGTTCTCTGACTAATGCCCACTGCCACTACTTCCGCACTTAAGACCAAGATATCCCCACCTTCAAGAGACCCGGGAAGATCACGGTCAAACCACAAAGGCGTTTTTTTGTCCGCAAATAGCGGATGGTGTTCATAGAGATAGCTCACAAACAAAGACTCTCTTTTCCGGGCTTCAAAGGACATGGGATGAATGCTAATCCCTGTCCCGATGCAAGCTAAAATATCCCGGGGAAAATACAAACTAGGCAATGGCGCCAAGTAAAACGGTGATTCTTGAATCTTGAGCATCTCGCTTAAAGACGCTCCCGCAAGTGTCAAGCCCACTTCCTCTTGGCGCACTCCAGCCATGAGTTTTTGAAGCATTTCTGTCGTATTAAAACTGACTAAATACTCCTTTAGGCCTTCGTAGAGATAGCCTTTTGCAATCCCAGACTCTTGTAAAAATAAATCTAAGAAGTCCTGTTGCTGCTCTGAGGTCGTGATTGCTTGGGCCACGAGTTCTTCTAAATAAAGGACCTCCACTCCTTCAGCTTGCAATAATTGGGCAAACGCGTCATGTTCTTTTTGGATCGATTTTAAGTAAGGAATATCGTCAAAAAGCAGTTGGTTCATACTTTCTGGCGTCATATTTTCCACTTCGGCTCCTGGACGTTTTAGCAAGACTTGCTTTAAGGGACCGATTTCTGAATACACTTGAATGACTGACATTTGGCTCACACTCCTTCGACTAGGCTTTTCTTCATTATACCTTAAAGAAAAACAGGCACCTATTATTCCGTTACCGTTTTCTAATGCGCTTTGACGCTTTTCTCAAATTGTCAGGAAATCGTAAGAACTTCTCAAGAATATCGTGATGCCTCCTTTTCATGCCTCCGTTACACTACAAGAAGAGAGGCAAAATGAAAAAACGGAGGAAGAAAATGATTACAACTAAAACCTACCCAAGAAGAAAAATTCAAGAAACCAAAAGGATCAATCAACTCTTGCTACTCCTATTAGGCGGACTCTTCCTAATCGGCGGTTGGTACTTCTTGCAAGCCCAAAATAGTGAATTAGAGCTGTTACCGGCTAGTTTCAGCGAAAAAGCCAATCAAGTCTTACAACAAGACCAAAAAGACCCAAAACTAACACTCCTCTTACAAAAAGACGAACGCTGGGCCAAGTTAGCTTATGGATTAGAAAAAAACGATAACGATATCGCTCATAACGGCTGTGCCTTGGCTTCCCTCGCTATGATCGACGGTTACTGGAAACAACAAACTCCGGATCTCACAAAAGTTTTGGACTGGTCGCAAAATCGCTACTATGTCAAAGGACAAGGAACCTCTTGGCAAATTTTCGAAGACTTTGCTAAGGATCAAGGTTATCAGTATGAAAATCTCGGTAATCATTACAACCATGCCAAAGAACTCATGAACCAAGGCATTCCTATTATCGTTTCGGTAGGAGCAGGAACTTTTACCACAAGTGGTCACTTACTCGTGCTTGCCACAGACAATCAAGGGCATCTGCGGACTTATGACCCTAATGATGATCCTCAAAAGAAACATTACGAAAAGAGCTGGTCCATGGAAACATTCTTAAACGAAGCGGTTAATTATTGGGCACTTTGGCGGGCATGACAAGGCCAGACCTTTCCTCTATACTGGTAAAAACGGTTAAAGGAGCAACAAAATGACCAAAGTATTAATCTTAGACGATGAAAAAGACATTGCCGACTTATTGGCAACCTTTTTAAAAAATGAAGGCTTTGAAATCATCACGGCCTATAACGGGCAAGAAGCCCTGGCAAATCTCTCCCCTGAGCTGGATTTGGCTCTTTTAGATGTGATGCTCCCAGATGCGGATGGCTTTGATATTCTCAAAAAAATCCGCCAAGACTACCTCTTTCCGGTGCTGATGCTGACGGCAAAAGATGAACAACTGGACAAAATCACCGGACTGACGTTAGGGGCCGATGACTACATCACAAAACCTTTTAATCCACTGGAGGTCGTCGCTCGGGTAAAAACCCAGTTGCGACGTTATCAGACTTACAATACCGGAGCCCTTGCCGGTGACAATCAAAGGGTCTTTGATTACCAAGGACTTTCGGTTTCCTTAGGGAGTCATAAGGTCTTTCTTTATGGCACGGAAATCCACCTGACCCCTTTGGAATTCAAAATCCTCTGGTATCTTTGCGAACATCAGGGGCAAGTCGTCTCTTCCGAAGCGCTCTTTGAAGCCGTTTGGGAGGAAAAGTATCTGGACAATAACAATACGGTCATGGCCCATATCGCCCGCTTACGGGATAAATTAAATGAGCCACCTCGTAAACCAAAATTTATCAAAACCGTCTGGGGGGTGGGTTACACCATTGAAGCATAGTCTGATTTTAAGCCGCAAGCTTATTAAGCAATATATTCTGGCCGCACTTTTAGCGGTGGGAATTACTTTACTCGTCCCCTTTGCTTTGAAATTTCTCTTAGGCAGTCGAGCGTGGTATTACGATGATTTTGGTTACCCATTTCTCGCCTGGGCGAATCAGCATTTGACCATTTTGGTGGTGGTGACGGCCTTAATCTGTTGGCTGGCTTTGACTTTTTACTTTATCGCCAAAGCCACTCGTTATTTGGATCAGGCTTTTTCTGCTACGAAACAGCTGATTACCACTCCGGAAAAGACCATCTACCTTTCAAAAGATTTGGCCGAATTCGAAGTTGAAATCAATCAAATCCGGGAAGACAGCCTCTTTCATCAGCGAGCCGCTAGTGAAGCCGAACAGCGTAAAAATGAATTAATCGTCTATTTGGCCCATGATCTGCGGACCCCTTTGACCAGTATTATCGGGTATTTAACTTTGTTAATCGAACAGCCGGAATTAGACATGGCTACCCGTAGCAAATATACCCAGATTACCCTAGAAAAAGCCCAACGCTTAGAAAGCTTGATCAATGAATTTTTTGAAATTACCCGTTTCAACCTCACCACGATTACTTTAGAAAAGCGCCTGGTGGATTTGTCTCTGATGATCGAACAGCTCAGCTACGAGTTTCTCCCGGTAATGGCGCCAAAAGAGCTGACTTGGCAGTTAGAACTTGCTTCCAATATCCAACTTGAAGTCGACGTGGAAAAATTCGAGCGCGTGTTAGACAACCTGATAAAAAATGCCATTAACTACGCGGACCCGAAAACAGCACTAAGCTTAGAATTAAAAGAAGAGCATCAGCAAGTCCAGCTAACCCTCACCAATCACGGTGCGACCATTCCCCAAAATCGCTTGGAACGAATATTTGAACCCTTTTATCGAAGCGACAGCGCCCGGAACAGCCAAACCGGGGGTACCGGCTTAGGCCTTCCTATCGCCAAAGAAATCATCGAACACCACGGGGGCACTTTGCATGCAGAAAGCCAAAACGGCACCTTCCAAATGATTCTCACTTTACCTAAAACCTAAACAAAAAGCAGCCTGCCCAGACCTTATTCAGTCTGGGCAGGTTGCTTTTTGTTTTAGATTTAATTACGCCATTTCTTGAAAGGACAGGCTAGGATCGGCATTTAAGCTGAGGTCGGCAAAGTCGCCTTTTTGCAACTGCACGTGGGCTGCCGCACCGATCATCGCACCATTGTCCCCACAAAGCCGAAGCGGTGGAATCAATAGCTCGGTAGTCAAGTCACTCTCAGCCAACGCTTGAGTCAAGCCAACGCGCAACCCTTGATTGGCCGCCACCCCACCGGCTACAATCAATTGTTTCACCGGATATTCCTTTAGTGCTCGTAAGGTTTTGGTAATCAAAACATCGCAGACACTGGCTTGAAAACTTGCCGCCAAATCAACTTTAGAGTAGGTTTCCCCACGCTGCTCCCCGTTATGTACCAAATTAATAAACGCACTCTTTAAACCACTGAAGCTAAAATCAAAATGGCCTTCATTGATCATAGCCCGTGGAAAGTGAAAGACGTCTTCGCCTTCATGAGCTAACTGGTCGATTTCTTTGCCACTTGGATAAGTCAACCCTAACACCCGGCCGACCTTGTCGTAGGCTTCACCGGCCGCATCATCTCGGGTTTGACCAATGATTTCGTACTCTCCGTCGGCTTTCATATATACTAACTCCGTGTGCCCCCCACTGACCAATAAAGCCATTAAAGGAAACTCTAAAGGCGCCACAAAACGTGCTGCATAGATATGTCCCGCCATGTGGTTCACAGGAATCAAAGGCAACTCATGAGCCCAAGCAAAAGCCTTCGCCGCAGATAAGCCAATCAAAAGAGAGCCTACTAGCCCTGGACCATAGGTAACTGCCACGGCGCTGAGCTCTGCCGGTGTCACCTGAGCCTCTGCTAGCGCTTCTCGCAAGCACAAGGTAATCTGCTCCACATGATGTCGACTAGCAACTTCTGGAACTACCCCACCAAAACGTTGATGACTTTTGATTTGGGATGCGACGATATTGCTTAAGATTTCATGGCCATCCTTCACCACTGCAACACTGGTTTCGTCACAGCTAGATTCGATGGCTAAAATTAATTCGGGTGACTTGTTCACGTTACGAATACTTCCTTTCAAGGTAGCTTAGGTAGGATTTTACACATAATCAATGCATCTTCTGCAGGATTTTCATAATAATGCTTCCGGCGATTGATTTCTTCAAAGCCTCGGCCTAAGTATAGTTGTTGCGCTTTTTCATTGCTCATACGGACTTCTAAAAAGACTTTGGTCAACTGTTCTCCTGAAGCCACAGTAGCAAACAGAGTTGCCAAAAGTGCTTTGGCGATGCCCTGACGACTCCAGGAGGGATGGACCGCTAGATTGGTGATTTCCACCTCATCTAAGATTCGATGGCAGCTGATAAACCCGACTGGCCTACTTGTTTCCGCCAACTCCGCTACAAAATACAGACTGCGCTCTCCTCGTAAATCATCTGCAAATTGGTCCAAGCGCCAAGGGCTCTGACCATAGGATGCTGCCGCTAACTCATAGAGGCAAGTCGGTTCCTCGTGTTTGTAATAACGCCGTAAAGTTAATTTATTCTTCAATGTACTTCACCATATCCAGTGCGTCTTCATTGGTTTCGTCATAGTAACCTTCTTTAATCGCCCGGGAAACATACCCCAATTTGCGGTACAAACGCTGGGCATCCCGATTGCTTAAACGAACTTCCAAGGACATCGTCAAACAACCTCTGCTTTTCGCAAAAGTTTCCGATTGCTGCAGTAGCCAAGTGCCAATTCCCATCCCTTGGTAATTCGGCAAAACCGCCACATTGGTCACGTGTCCATCATTGCCATTAATACGACAGCCACAAAAAGCCACGATTTTTTGTTCGTACTCCGCACACAGATACAAATGGGGCAATGGCGATACAAGCTCTGATACGAAAGCCGAACGGGACCAAGGGAGATTTCCCCGGTAGACTTCCCGCTGGACTTCGATTAAAGCTTTGATATCTTCCGTGCGCAATTCCCGGATTACATAATGCTTCTCGCCGATTGTTGCGACTTGCCGCTCCAACTGTGGCGCGTTCTTTTGGGCCAATGTGTCCCAGATTGCCCTAAATCTTTTCAACATACTCCTCATTCCCCGGTGTATGGGTCTGTAGCCATTTTTCTTCAGCTTCTACCCGTTTTAAATACTGGGGCACGAAAGAATCAATCTCTCCTGCCGGTGTGGCCGCCTCCCCTAAGGTAGCCAAGGTGATTCCATTCGGAACGTCCCAATTAGGCACCGGTGCAAACCGGGCTTGGGGCAATTTTTCCAGAATAGTTTCTTTGAATTTCGCCACATCTGCCCCTAAAAACAAGACCTCTTGTCCTTGAAGCTTGTCCAACAACTCCACCAAAGAAATGTGCTGATCCGGCAAAACTGTGGTCAGCTCTTCATTTGACCAAGCATATCCAGCTGCATAGACATTTTGTCGCCGAGCATCGAACAAAGGCACGATAACGCCTGACACGCCTACCGCATTGGCTGCCAAAGTCTTCAAGCTGGAAATCCCTACCAAATCAATCTGCAAGGTAGCCGCCAAAGTTTTCGCTGTGGTAACGCCGATTCGCAGTCCTGTATAAGAGCCTGGTCCTTGGGCGACCACAATGCGGTCTAAATCTTGAGGTGTCCACCTCACTGCCTCCATTAATTGACTAATCGCCGGCATCAAAGTGGTGCTATGGTTCTTATTGTTAGTGGTGGTTAACTCTCCCACCAGCTGGCCATCGTCTAAAAGGCCTAAGGTTAAGGTTTGGTTGGAAGTGTCAAATGCCAAGATTTTCATGGGATACGGTCCTTCTTTCAGATACTTACAAATAGAATATTATAGCACAGACCCACTTATTTTAAAAGAAGGCTCGGTCAAAAGCATGACCCAGCCTTCCGATGATGCTTATGTGCATGTACGAGATGCTTCCACTTAGTGCTTAATTCGTGGAATCTCGCAAAACTAGCTCCGTGCCAATGGTGATTTTCCGTGGCACTGGTGCTTTTTCTTTGGTTAAATCTAAAATCGTGGTCAAAGCCAACTCCCCCATCCATTCCGTGGGGACATGTACCGTAGACAAGGCCGGCATCACGTATTTGGCTACGGAAACATCGTTAAAGCCGATTACGGCAATATCTTCTGGTACTCGCAAGCCGGCTTCTTGAATCGCTCGTAAAGCACCGACTCCAAGGGCATCACTGGAAGCAAAGAACGCGCTAGGCACTTCCTTTGTCTGTGCCAAAAAGTCTTTCATCGCCTGATAGCCCCCGGCCACAGTAAAGTCTCCAGACAGAACAAACTCCGGTCGAAACAAACGGAGTTGTTCCATTCGCTGTTGGAAATAAAGTCGGCGAGAATCGAGAACTTCATTGTGATTGACCTTCGTGTACTCGACTCCGGCTAAGATGCCGATTTTTTCGTGACCGGTTTTAATAAAGTGATCAATCACCAAATCCACAGACATTTGGAAATCCACTACTAGTGAGTCTTGGCCGTAGTTCATGGCATCAAAGTCCACGAAAAGCACCGGTTCCTTGCGCTTTTGTAGCGTCTTAACTTCCCCAGCATCGAATTTTCCTAAAGCGATAATGCCGTCCGTCTTTTCACTGGACAACTCGTCCAGACTTTCTTTTAGCAAGCGAATATTTAACTCCGCTGCTTTTTCTTCAATTCCCAGGCGAATCGCTAAATAGTACAAATCATCTAACTCTTCTTCCGAGTCGTACCACATAATCAAGCGAATCACTTGATTTTCCGGTTTTTGTTTCTTTTGATGCTTCGTGTAGTTCAACGCCTCAGCGACTTCAAAAATCCGCTTTTTCGTGTCTTGCCCTACAGATAAACCAGAGTCGTAATTCAAAACCCGGGAAACGGTGGCCGGCGAGACTCCCGCTTGTTTGGCGATATCTTTAATGGTGGCCATCCGCCAGCCTCCTTTCTAGAGTGTTTGGATGAAACGGTCGAAAGCGGCTTGGCCGACTTCATCCCGTTTAAAGACGCCCGCGTGTTCCAAGACTTTGGCAAAGACTAAGCCGACTTCTTTTTGCACGATTGCTTCTACATTTTCTCTTATGAAGTCATAGCGCTCTTTCAATTCATCGGCCCAATCCAAATGGTAGGCAGCGATTTGATTGTCTTCACCTAGCAAGTAACGTTCCACTTCGGTTAATTCCGTCGCCAAGCGTGGTGGCAGTACTGCCAAGCCCATGACTTCGATTAAGCCGATATTTTCTTTCTTAATGTGTTGCACTTCTGGATGAGGATGGAAAATGCCTTCTGGGTATTCTTCGGAAACATTGTTATCCCGCAAGACCAAATCCATTTCATAGACATCGCCATTTTTCCGAGCAATGGGCGTAATGGTGTGATGAGGCGTGCCATCTGGTGAGTAGGCATTGACTTCAACGCTAGGATCAGAGTACTCCCGCCATTCATTCAAGATATACTCACTAGCCGCTACTAGTTCAGTTGTATCAGCCGATTGCAAGCGAATTACAGACATCGGCCATTTCACGATGCCGGCTTGAACACCACCAAAACTAGGGAGTTCAAAGCTACGTTCCACCGGGGCTTTAGCCATGGCAAAAGTATGCCGGCCTCCTTGATAGTGGTCGTGACTTAAAATCGAACCCCCGACGATTGGCAAGTCCGCATTAGAGCCTACGAAGTAATGAGGCAAGACTTCGATTACTTTCACCAAGCGCTCAAAGGTTTGGCGATTGATTTTCATCGGCCGGTGTTCATTGGCCAAAACGATGCAGTGCTCGTTGTAATAGGCATAAGGAGAGTACTGGAAGCCCCACGCCTCCCCGTCCAAATTCATGCGAATGATCCGATGATTGGTCCGAGCAGGGTAATTCATGCGGCCTTTGTAGCCTTCATTTTCCATGCAGAGCATGCATTTAGGATAATCCACAGAAGCACTGTTCCGTTGCGCAGCGATTTCTTTGGGATCTTTTTCTGGTTTGGATAAGTTAATCGTGATTTCTAAAGTACCGTATTCGGTTTCTGCTGGAAAGACGATGTTTTTGGCAATGGCCCGGGTTTTGATGTAATCATTGGTCTTACACAACTCAAAGAAGTAATCCGTCGCTTCTTGAGGGTCTTTAGAGTAATGTTGGGCAAACAAAGCGTTGACTACGGAAGGCGGTGGCGTCATCAAGTCCATTAATTGGGCTTCTAAGATTTCTCTTTCCGCCAATGTGTCCCCGATTACACCATTTTTCTTTGCGCAAGCTACGAGCTCGTCTAATAATTCCACCGAAGTCCGTTCGGCCGGTTTGACCTCCACGTCCCCTAAAGCATCCTCGCCAATCATGCCTAAGACGCGATTTTGCAAGTACAGCCGGTCCATATCCATCCAGCCACCAAAGTGAATAGCCAATGTGGTAAAGTCAAAAATGGTTTGACTGAGTGTCATGAAAATTGCCTCCTAGTCTTCGTAACCGTGCGGATGGCTCACATGCCAGTTCCAAGCGGTCCGGATGATGTCTTTAATGTCGGTGTAAGCTGGTTCCCAACCTAGAATGTTACGGGCCTTTTCGCTAGCCGCTACCAATTGGGCAGGATCCCCAGCCCGACGCGGTACAACTTCAGCTGGAATTTCTTTACCGGTCACAGCACGAGCGGCTTCCAACATTTCCTTAACGGAGTAGCCATCGTTTGAGCCTAAGTTAAAGGCATCGGATGGATTGCCCGCTTTCAAGTATTCCAAAGCCAAGATATGAGCGGCAATCAAGTCTTCTACTTGCACGTAATCTCGGATACATGTGCCATCTGGTGTGGCATAGTCATCCCCAAAGATTTTCAAAGAATCCCGTTGGCCTAGTGCCACTTGCAAAATAATCGGTACTAAGTGGGTTTCCGGATCGTGGTCTTCCCCGATGGAAGCATCGGCTTTGGCGCCGGCCACGTTGAAGTAGCGCAAAGCTACATATTTCATGCCATAGGCGTTGTCACACCACTTCATCATTTTTTCCATCATGAGTTTGCTTTCACCATATGGATTTTTTGGATTCGTTGGCATATCTTCGGAAATAGGTACTACTTCTGGTTCCCCGTAAGTTGCCGCTGTGGAAGAAAAGACGATGTGTTTCACGTCATGAGCTTTCATGACTTCTAGCAATACTTGCATGCCATAGACGTTGTTGTTGAAATACATCAATGGTTTTTCTACGGATTCGCCGACTAAAGAGAAAGCAGCAAAATGCATTACTCCGTCGATTGATTCTTGTTCGAAGACATTATTCAAGAATTCCTTGTCGCGAATATCCCCTTCATAAAATTTTGCTTTTTCGTGAACCGCAGCTTTGTGGCCGGTGAACAAGCTGTCCACTACCACCACTTCATATCCTTTATTGACTAATTGATCCACTGCATGGGAGCCGATATAACCCGCTCCGCCTAATACTAAAATTGCCATTGTCTTCCTCCTTCTCGTCTTGTTGCTACATTGCATTACGTGTTTATTTTAGTTTCCGGGCACCGTCGTCGATTGCTGCTCGGTAAATATCTGTTTCATAGCCGATAACTTCTTCGTATGCAGATTTCACATTGTTGACGAAGTTGTCCCATTCGCTGTTGTGTACCAAGGCGATGGCACAGCCACCAAACCCAGCACCGGTCATACGCGCGCCTAAGACTCCTGGTTGTGCCTGAGCTGTTGCCACCAAGGTGTCCAATTCAACTCCGGTTACTTCATAGTCATCTCGCAAGGAAGCATGAGAAGCGTCTAGTAGTTTCCCGAAAGCAGCTAAGTCTCCGGCCACCAAAGCTTCTTTGGCTTTAAGAGTCCGTTCGTTTTCTGTTACCGCATGTTTCGCCCGTTTGATTAGGATTTCATCCCCAATCAAACTTTCGTTTGCAGTGAAGGTTGCTTCATCCAATTCCCCTAAAGATTTAATGGTTAATTTAGTTTGCAGACGGCTGAGAGCTTCTTCACATTCTGCCCGGCGTTCGTTGTATTTAGAATCAGCTAATTCCCGGCGTTTGTTGGTGTTCATGATGGCTACGGAGTAATCCCCGAATTCAGCCGGTACCAATTCGTATTCCAACGTGTTGGTATCCAACAAAATCGCATGATCTTTTTTCCCCATACCAATGGCAAATTGGTCCATGATACCGGAGTTAACCCCGATAAATTTGTTTTCCACTCGTTTGCCCACTTCTACCAAGTCGATCATCTTCACAGACAAAGCGAATAAGTCATTCAAAATAACCCCGGTCAACAATTCGATGGAAGCAGAGGAAGACAAGCCCGCACCATTTGGAATCGTGCCATAGTACAAGATATCCATCCCAGTATCAATGGTGTAACCATCAGATTTCAAGAATTTCATCATACCTTTTGGATAGTTCGTCCAGTCGTCTTCTTTGCGAAATTCCAAATCATTAATGGAAAACTCGATCACGCCTTTGTCAGGGAAATTCTCTGAGTACAAACGCACCCGATCGTCTTCACGCTTAGAAGCAAGTCCGTAAGTCCCAATCGTAATCGACGCGGGAAAAACATGCCCGCCATTGTAGTCTGTGTGTTCCCCGATTAAATTGATTCGCCCTGGTGCGAAATACTCTCCCGTTGCCGCTGTGGCGAATTTTTCTTGGAAAATCCCTTGCAAATCTTTTTCCATGTTGTGACACCTCTTCTTCTAATTTAGTAAATTCATTGTATAATATTTACTAAATATTTTCAAGAAGAAACTAAAAGAAATCAGAAAGAGCTTTCTTTCCCGGAAATCCCCCACTTTTAAGGGTTATTCCTTTTCATTTTTCCCTGCTTGTTCCATAATAATGAGAGAAACAAATAATCAAGATGAGGTGATTGAAGATGAAAAAATTCGTTTCCGGATTAGTAGTCGGCACATTAGCCACTGCCGCAGCGGTTGCCGGTTTTGCCGTAGCTGTGAAAAAACAAGTCATCGATCCCATCGATGAAAAAGAAGCGATGATTGAAGACAATCGTAAAAAAGCCATGCGCAAACGGATCGCCCGCTAAGCACAAAAAGGCTAGGTGCTGGTTTTATAAAACCAGCACCTAGCCTCTTTTCTTACCTAAAAATAAGAGCCCTGCTTACAGCACGCTGTAGTCTGGGCTCTTGTTTTTATTATTTGGCTTTTGTTTTACCGGTCCATTCAGCAAAACCACTCTTCAAGATATAGATATCTTGGTAGCCTTGCTTTTTCAATTTAATCGCTGTCCGAACTGCCAACCCTTTTTTCCGTTCGTACAAATAAATTGGTTGGTCTTTGCGGATACTATTGTAAGAATTCGCCAAAACGGTGTAAGGAATATTTCGTGCACCTAAGATATGGCCGGCGTTGAATTCATCTCGTTCCCGTACATCTAACACTTGGGCTTTTCGCATGCCTTCTTTGAATTCTTCTTCTGAAAGCATCTTTGCCGAGCGACGGCCTTGAATGTAAATATACAATTCATAAAGACCAATCCCTAATAAAATCAGCGCCAAGATGCCATTGATGACCCACATAGTATTACTTGCTAAAAATACGTTCATTCCCAGTTTCCTTCCTGTCTCAACACCGTATCACGTAGATGCGGGTTGTTCTTCCCATTCTTATGCAAATTGCAATGCCAATGAACCGGCACCAATCACGCCTGCTTCATTGCCCAATTCTGCTAATTTAATCTTGGTTGATTCTTGAACTTGTGGGAAGGTAAACTCGTTAAAGTATTTTTCCACCCGACTGCGCAAGAATTCACCCGCTGCGGATACACCGCCACCGATTACGATACTTGCAGGGTTCAAAGTATTCCCTAAATTCCCACAAGCCAAACCTAAATAGAAGCAGACTTTGTCCACGACCATTAATGCCAAAGCATCGTCGGCTTGCGCTAGTTCAAAGACATCCTTAGAAGTGATCTCTTCCCCATCGTCTAGTAATTGTTTCAATTGAGAATCACCGGCATATTCTTCCGCCAATGTCCGAGCCACCCGCACGACACCAGTCGCACTGGAGACTGTTTCGAGACAGCCCCGTTTGCCACAGGTACATTGGTAGCCATGAGGATCAACGGTGATGTGGCCGATTTCTCCGGCACATCCGGCAGCGCCGTGAAGCAATTGCCCAGCAGCTACGATACCGCCGCCAACACCAGTTCCTAACGTGATAAAGACCACGTCCGGATTGTTTTCACCAGCACCTTTCCAACGTTCTCCAAGTGCAGCAACATTGGCATCATTGTCGATTGCCAATTTGATGTTCGTACCGGTTTCAATTTGTTCCCGTACTGGTTGCAAGGTGGTCCAGTTCAAATTGTATGCCCCGATAACTGTGCCGGCTTCTTGGTCGACACTTCCCGGTGTTCCCATGCCGATGCCGATAAAGTCTTCCGGTTTCATTCCGTAAAGACCTAAATGATGGTTAATCGACTCCACAATATCCGGTACAATATGGCTGCCATCATCCAAAACATTGGAATCAATACTCCATTTTTGTTGAATTTCGCCCTCGGGAGTCATAATCGCAAACTTCGCGGTTGTCCCACCTAAGTCGATACCAATGATTTTTTTATCCATTTCTCCACACTCCTTGTTCTTCTCAGGATGCTTTATCCTTGTTCTCGGCCCTCTTCAATGTGATGCTCCCGTCTGAGAATGTGCCAAGCGCTCAGGTACGTGTCCCGATCCACTAAGCGACTATCGTAGAGTTTTTTCAACTCGATTTGCATCAGTTCGATATCCCAGATGCGTTTGCCCACATACACGATAATGCCGAATTGCTTTAATAATTGTTGCACATCATAAAGACTTTCCATTTTCAACACACCTAACTATTATACAAGTATTCCGTATTTTTTTAAACCATAGAACAGACAAATTACAAAAAGAAAGCCATAGACGATACCGGTCAAAATCCGCGTGTGCATGGAGTAGCGACCTGGATTATTCGGCAAAGCAATGGTATTCCCTAATAAAAGCCCGCCAATGATCCCACCGACATGCCCCCAAATATCAATGGACTGGTCAAACATGCCAAAGACTAGACTCAAAAGGACAAACAGCGCAAATTGTCGAACCATGCCTTGAATCGCCGGATTGTGGCGAAAATAGACGCCCAAAATCAAAAATGCCCCAAAAATCCCAAAGATCGACGTACTGGAACCGGCGGACTGAACCCCAATGGCATTAAAACCAAAACTAAAGGCATTGCCTAAAATGCCACTTAATAGATACAAGGCCAAAAAGCGGCTGTGACCATAAAGGGCCTCCACTTGCTGACCGATGAAATACAAGACAATCGTATTAATGGCGTAGTGACTTAAACCAAAGTGAAAGAAAATCGGCGTGATAAAACGCCAGTATTGGTGGTAATACGCCACAAAAGGACCAAACATGACCCCTTTTTCTTGCAACTGTAAGGAAGGAAGCAAGTAATTTAGTAAAAAGACAATCGTCTGAATGGCGATTAAACTGTACGTAATATACGGTCCATTGCGCCACTGATTAAGGGTTCGCTTGATGGTAGGGTTCATTTTTCTTCCTCTCTTCTATACCGATCTGTCAACAGTCGCTGAACAGGCACATCAAAACCATCTGCCTGCCAGTCACTGGAAAACTGCTCTTCAAACACGAGGCTTCTGGTTACACCGGTAAAATCAGCCAAAAAGCGATCATAGTAGCCACCCCCATACCCGATTCGATAGCCATCAGTAGAAAAGACCACCCCTGGTACCAAAAGCAGATCAATGGCTTCCTTAGCCACCGGTTGTTTGACTAAGGGTTCCTCGATTCCAAAAGCAGATAGCCCATAGTCGCTACTCTCAAAAACCTCATGAAAAGCCAACTGGCGTCCCGGTAAGACTTCCGGCACGACTAGCCGTTTGCCTTCAGCGAACCCGCGAAGAAACAACGGCTGCGTATCGAACTCTTCTTTAGTAGAACGCACAAGTCCGATTGTTTGGGCATTCTGCCATGCTTCACTGGCAAAAAGTAGCTGGCGAATCACCGCCTCTTTGGCTGCTTTGCGCTTAGGCTGCTGACTCAATTTTTTTAAGGCCACAAGCCCCGCTTTACGCAACTCTTCTTTTTCCAACCACTACACCTCCAGTGATAAAAAACCTATATGGAAATAGTAACGAAAAAAACGCGAAATGGCAAACTTCCATGCGATTTCTCTGGACGTAAGCCAATAAAAATCAGCTTAAGCTTCAGTTAAGGCACACGGCTTATACTTTCAGTATTCCAATCACACTTTTCATTTCCCTTTGCGAGTCGGTATCCCCATACCGGCTCGTTTTTGTGTGGACTCACTAAATCAATGCGAAAAAAACGATATCATTCAAGCCTCATCTTTGAGATAATAGCTATATCAATCACTATTACACGCTAACATCTTGATTATACGAAGGAGGAATCTCTGTTTATGCTCTTACTGTATACAATTTTAGTTTATGCCGCCCTTGCTTTTGCCCTGTATTGGATTATCCGTCTGGCCGTGCGCCACGGTATCAATGACACAAAATAGATACTGACAAAGAGCCAAAACCTTGACTATCCGGGTTTGGCTCTTTTTAAGATTCTTAGTACCTGACAAACTTGTTCGTATTCGACCCCTTGCTTCTGTGTTATAGTAGCCTCATAAAAAATGAAATGGGGTTTTTCCATGCCTTTCTTAGCACTCTTACTGGATCTTCTTGCTGCCCTAGTTTATTATTTTCAACTAGATTCACTTACCGATACCCGGGTCCTTTTAGGACTCGTCTTGCAAATTGTCATCTTTATCCTTTTGGCGCTAATCACTTTCACGTATAAAGGAAAACGTTACGCCGCGATGCAGCCGTATCTTTTTATGAAGTATTTTTCTATTCGTTATAGCATCATTGTACTTTCTTTTATACTCAACGGCTTTCTTTTATTCTTGTATGTTTTAAACTTTATGGGAATCAATGACGTGATTTTTTCTGCTTACTAAAGCAGGCAAGCTAAACGAGTCTCAGCTTTTGAAATAGATAATATCCGCATAAAAGTATGGTCAAAAAGCTAGTCAAAAACCAATATAAAAAAATAACAAGCCCTCAAATCCTTGGTAAGCCAAAGATTTGAGGGCTTGTTTAAACAAATTATTTTGTTTCACGGTGTAAAGTAACTTTTCTTTCGCGTGGGCAATATTTTTTCTTTTCCAAGCGATCAGGGTTGTTACGTTTGTTTTTGCTTGTCAAGTAGTTACGTTCTTTACAAGAAGTACACTCTAATGTGATGTTTACGCGCATTTTATTCCCTCCCCTGCTACTAAAATCCTACTAAGATTTCTCTCAGACCAAGTTATAATACCATGAATTTCATTTCCTGGCTAGTCTTTTTATTAATTTTGTTAAGTAGTTTTACTTGACGAAATTCACCTACCAAAACGGCCAGAAAAAAGCCAACGATGAAAATCATCGTTGGCTTTTCTTTAGTCCAATTTGTCTGCGTAGACATCATCCACCGTTTGATCAGGGTTGATCACGATGTAGAGACTCTTCGTTTTTTCAGATACACGGGTAGATTGGTATTCATTGTCCAAACCTTCCGTATCTAAGTCTTTGTATGGGAAGTAGACCATATCTGGTTTACCGGATTGGAATAAGATTTCCATTTTTTCGATGTCTTGGTATTTCAACGCCCGGTTAAACATGCCTAGCTCTAAGCCGCCCAAGTTAATGTCTTGGGTTGCCACGTGGTCGCCTTCTTGGTAGATTTCGATTTTGAAACCGGCACAAGGGTGGATTTCTACAAAGCTACTGCCGTTAATCCGACCAAAACTTGTGGTGATTTGCTTGATCCACAAGTCCCCGATATATCGACGCTCAATGGTCCAAGTTTCCCCATTTCGAAAATAGAACTTTAACGCTTTCATTTCTCTTGACATACTCATCGCTCCTTAAAATGACTTTACTTATTTAGTGTAGCACAATCTCCAGATACTTAACACGAAAATGCCTCTATAACAACGCTCTTTCCCATCACCGACGGCCTAGGCACAAGTTAGGACAGCTTACTTAAGAAACGCTCTTTCTTCACGATAAAGCGTTCGTGATTGCCTTTGCCCACTAGTTTTTCCCCTTCATAGACGGTGAAGGAAAAGACGACCTTGGTGCCGGCGTGCTCATAAAGGGCCGCCCGGACAGTGACCGTGGCGCCCACGGGACTTGGGGCTAAGTGTTCGATGGACAAAAAGCCCCCTACTGAGGTTTCTTCGGCTTTTAGTTCCTTTTGCAATTCTCCGTAGCAGGCGTTTTCCACCATGGCGACCATGGCGGGAGTTGCCAATACAGGAATCCCACCAGAACCCATGGCCTCTGCCGTTAAATCAGCTGTGACTGTGTACTCTTTGGCAAATGTTTGATCCATTTTGCTTACTCCTTTGTATACGCCATCGCTAAGCGCAACAGCGTTGTTTTATCATTTTCACTACGCTTTTCGACTACCGCTTGTTCCAAATAGGACAACACCTCTTTTAACCAAGGGCCCGGTTTGCGACCAGTTGCCTGCAGCAAATCATTGCCATTGACCGCAAGCTCGCTTAATTGGTGAATCGGTAAAGCATCGAGTGCTTCTTTGGTGACCCCTACTTGTCCTGCTTGATCATAATAGGGCAAGACTTCCTCTACCGTCAGTGCATGCTCTTGCAGGCGATACAAGTCCATGGCAGTAAAGAGATTTTCCTTGCGACGTTTAATGCCCCACACGAGCTCCCGGCACTCCCGGCGAAATTCATTGGAGACTTTCCATTGGCGCAGGAAGGGACTGACTTCTTCTACTGCCAAGCCTAGATGATCCAATAACACCGCCCAAGCCGCCGCCTCACTGGTAAAAGCCGGCGTTGGCAACGCGGCAAAGGTTAGCAAATTGGCTCCTTTGTCACGAAATCCGGGACAATACTGGTAGCATTCGGTGGCCACAAATTGCTCAATGGCCGCTTTACGATAGTCCCCTAAAAGCAATTTGGTAAACTCGATAAAAATCCGTTCCACTGAAATTTTGCCTAGTAAAGCGTGGTTTTCCAAAATCGCCTCAAAGGTTTCTTCCTCAAAAGAAAAGCCTAGTTGACTCACAAACCGTAAGCCACGCATCATGCGCAAAGCATCTTCGTGGAAGCGCTCGTGGGGGTTGCCCACCGCTCGTAAGGTTTTATTGGCTAAGTCTGCCAATCCTTCAAAGAGATCAATCACATTGCCGTCGTCTTGGACCGCAAAGGCATTGATCGTAAAGTCCCGCCGTTTCAAGTCTTCTTCTAAAGAGCGCACGAAAGACACCTGATCCGGCCGGCGAAAATCTTGGTAGGTCGACTCCGTCCGAAAGGTGGTAATCTCGTATTGGCTGTCTTCAGTTAAGACCAAGACCGTACCGTGTTCGATGCCCACGTCCACAGTCCGGGGAAAGATTTCTTTGATTTCAGCCGGAAAAGCGCTAGTGGCGATGTCCACATCGTGAATCGGATGGCCCAAGAGCACATCCCGTACACTGCCGCCGACAAAATACGCCTCATACCCTGCCGTCTCGATTTGTTCCATCACCGGTAGAGCTTGGCGAAATTCCTCTGGTAAAATCGTCAATTTCATGGTTGTTGCTCCTCTTGTTCCTCTTTGCGGCCGTCTTTTCGTTCAAAGCGAAAACGATCCCGCTGATTAAATTTTACCATATTTTCCTCAAAAACTTGCGTCAAGTCGATATCCAATGAGTTCGCCATGATCAAAGTCACAAACAAAACATCCCCCAGCTCTTCTGCCACGGTCTTTTCGGCTTCGGTAGTTTTCTTAGGCTTTTCTCCATAGTAGTGATTGACCTCTCGAGCCAATTCCCCCACTTCTTCTGTTAAGCGGGCCATTTGAGACAAGGGACTGAAGTAACCGGCTTTGAATTGTTGAATATAGGCATCCACTTCTTTTTGCATAGATGCTAATGAACGTTCTTCCACGTTAAGTTCCTCCTTTAGATGCTCCTTTTTTTCTCAAAGGAAGCCCTCAGCTTTATCTTATCAAAAGACGCAAGCTTTTCCTAGCAGTGAACGATTGTCGGAATTGAATTTTCGTGATACATTTACAACGATGTCTGTATTTTCAGACATGGAGAATGGAGGAGATATGAGTGAAACTAGATCGAATCGGTCGTGATATTTTTGTAATTTTATTAGGTACCTGTATCTATGCCTTTGGCTTGGTCTTTGTCAATATTCCCAATCACTTAGCAGAAGGTGGCGTGACGGGGATTACCTTGATTTTCCGGGCATTATTTGGCATCAACCCCGCGATCAGTACCCTCGTCTTAAACATTCCCATCATCGTCTTAGGCGGACGAATTCTCGGGCGACGCTCCTTTTTTTACACCATCATCGGTACCGTGGCGTTGTCTGCTTGGCTCTTTATCTGGCAGAAAGTGACCTTTAACATCGACTTGGATCATGATTTGTTGATTTCTGCATTAATCGCCGGTTTATTAGGTGGTTTTGGGAGTGGGATCATCTATCGTGTGGGAGGCACCACGGGTGGTAGCGACGTAATCGCCCGGATTTTGGAACAAAAAATCGGCGTGTCGGTAGGCCGGACTTTGTTTATCTTGGATATCTTGATTCTCACCGCTTCTTTGACCTACATCGATTTGAAACGCATGATGTACACCTTGATCTTTTCCTACGTCTTTTCCCATATTGTAGATGCCATCCTGGATGGGGGCTACTCGGCCCGAGGCGTGCTAGTGGTTTCCAATAAATCCACAGAGATTGCCCCCCGGCTTATGAGTGAGTTAGAGCGTGGGGTCAGCTTCCTCCACGGGGAAGGAGCTTACTCCGGTGTTGAAAAAAAGATCATCTACATGGTGGTCAGCACCCGAGAGCTTTCTGAGGTCAAGCGCATCATCCACGAATACGACGAACAGGCCTTTGTCTCCGTGATCAATGTTCATGAGGTGGAAGGAGAAGGTTTCACCTACTTGCGTCCGAAGAAAAAATTATTCCGCAGTAAAGCAAATTAAGCCCAATAAAAGAACCGCTCCGAAACGAAATCTCGTTAGGAGCGGTTCTTTTATTTATTCCACTGGCTTTTTCTCTGGCTTTTGCAACACATCATTGACCTCTTGGGACAAGCGTAAAAAGGTCTCTTTGTCCCCTTTTTCTAACGCCTCGTCGATTTCTTGGTACAGCTCTGTAATGCGTGCCCGGCGTTGTTCTTCTGCCAAGTAGTCATTTACTGCCGTTAAGATTGTCGGGTCAATCGACTCATTCCAAGACAGATAGGGATTGTCTTCCAAAATCGACAGGTAGGTGGGATGATCCCACGAGTTGGCAAAGAAACATTCCAAGTACAAAGGGTCTTTCCAATTTAGCCGAATCTCGTGGAAAATCTGATCGCTATCAGTGAAACTCTTGCCTTCTAAAAACAAGGTCAAAGCTTCTCCTGCCACGGAAAGATCCCGAATCACGATGCCTCGTTCCGTTGATTCCGCGTGCTCCACAAACCGCACATTGGCCAAAATGGCTTCGTGATTTGCCAAGTAATTCAAGATCCAAGAGACTTCTCGTCTTTGAAACGTCACATTTTGAATCAGCCAATCCAAAAAGCGTTTCTTTTCCCGTACGTCCACTTCCATCCTACTCACCTGTCCTTTCTTTGCTTATAGTAGGGCATCGATGATGGATTGTACCTCCAGATCCCCCGGTTCATGGGCTAAATAATGTTGCAACAAGGTCAAGGCTTCTTGCAAGCGTCCTTCATCTCGCAAGAAAATCCCGTATTCCTTCATGAACTCTGGCTCATGATCCAACTCGATAGCCGCTTTTTCATAGTGTACTGCCGCTTCGTCAAATTCTTCCAACTGGTTATAGGCATTGGCCAAATTCCATTGGGCAAAGGCATCGTCTGGGTTTTCCATCTGTTCCACCGTGGTAACCACGTCTTCATACTGGCCTTCTTTCAAGTAAAGATTGCTGAGCATAAAGAGGGTTTCATCTAGTTTTTCCCCGGTTTCCAAGGCTTGTTGCAAGTATTCTTCCGCTTTTTTTGCATCTTTTAAGCGGTAGACATTTTCCGAAGCAAATTGATAAAAATCAACTTGATAGGGATTTTCATGGATGCCCTCTTCAATCACTTCCTGGGCTTCCTCCAACTGTTCGTCTTCTTGCAAGGCTTGGGCCAAGTACAGATACGTGGATTGGTAGTGAGGATTTAACGCCCGAAGTTTTTGCAAGTAAAAAATTGCTTGTTGGTTTTCTTTTAATTGCAAGTAGACGAATGCCGTGTGAAACAAAAGCTCATCGCTCTCGTTGTCTTTTAAGGCCGTTTCCAAATGGGGCAAAGAATCTTCAAACTTGCCTTCCATGCTCAAAGCCATGCCCAAGCGCTCTTCTAATGAAATGCCCCCGACTTCCGTAATCTCCGAGTTCAATAAAATCTGATAAATCGTCGCCGCATCGGCAAAACGATCGGTAGAAGAATACAATTCTGCTAAAGCGAACTGAATCAGTGGTTCATCTGGCAAGATTTTTGCTGCTTCTTCCAACTTCGCTTCACTGACTTCCGGGATGCCCAACATTTGATACAAATCCGCCGACAGCAACAAGGCTTGGGGATAGTAATCACTGTCTTTTTGAACCCCTTCAAGATAGTTAAAGGCTTCGTCGATTTGGTCGTCTTCCACGGCAATTTCTGCCAAAGCCAGTAAGACCTCTTCATTGCCGGGATAGCGAGTCAAAAGTTTTGCAAAGACTTCTTTGGCTTCTTCTAAAAAGCCGATTTGTACTAATTGATCGCCTAATTGAAACAAGACATCGTCATCATCGTGGGCTAGCGCTTCTTGCAAAGCCACTTGTGCTCCCGGTAAATCTTCCTTTTCTAAGGCTGTTAACATTTGGATACTATAAGAATTATTCATGATCAAATCCGCTCCATTATTTCGTGATATGTGTCAGTCAGATTCACGAGCTCCTCATTTGTCGGGTAGCGTGTTTCCCTCAACTGGCCAATCTTATGATAAATTTCCGCTGGTGGCAAGTCTTTCGCCACCTTGAGTACGGCAATCCCGTATTCGGTAAAAGAGAAGTCTTTGGGCAATGTCAGTGGCAGTCCCACCCTTTGCAACCAACGACAAAACTTCACCATGTCCAAATCCAAGGGCACACTCTGGTGATTCCACAAAAGGTGAAACAAAATACCCCAAAACCGTTTCATATTCGCCGACAGAAGGTGTCCTTGGGCCGTCTCATAAAAAGCCAACTCAAACAACTTGCCGTAGCTTTCGATTGATTCTTGGTATTCTTGGTAAAAGCTTGCTAACTGAGGCACCAGACTCACAAAGGAGCGACTGAATACTTGCTGGGCTTCCGGAAAGTTTTGAAAAAGTCCTTGTAAGAAACTTTGGTCGCAAACTAACCCACAGCGAATCAGCAGTAAAAAGTCCACTAATTTGCCATCTCCTTGGGCTGCGGTCAATGTTTGGTCAAAGAAGATCGCAGCGGGCAAATTGGCTACTTGTAAGACGCCCCGCCCGTCTCTTGCAACAATTTCCTGACGAGCAACCAAAGCCTTCATCAAAGAACGCAAGGAGACGCTCAAACAGCAGTAGCTGCTGTCAAAAAGGGAGACTTGATCCAAAAATCCCGTCAAAGCGGTGACACCCTCATTGCCATAACTGCAAAAAAGATACTTTTGATTACGGGGAAAACGCTCAAGAAAGGCCAAAATATCTTGGAATTCCTGCATATTATTGCTGTAAAGCTGATTACGACAGATGTACCAGTCGATATCCAAACTGTGCTGGAAAAGTTGGGTAATCTTCTCAAAGGAACGGTCGTAATATTTCTGATTGGTTAAGATGATCACGTGGCGACCTGCTCCAAAATCTTTAGGTACGGCTTTGTTTAATGGTTCCCCAAAAGTCACCAAGGACTGCTTGTGGTCCTGCCGATACACCAATTCCATGGTCATCCCTCCTTCTTTAATTTTATCACTATTCTTTAAGAAACCAAAAGAATATCCTTACTTTCCCCGGAAAATCAACCAATTATCTGATTTTTTTACGGAAAAAATGAAAAAAGACGATTTTTGAAGAAAGGCTGCCCTTTTTTCAAAAATCGTCTGCTATTTGCATGTCTTATCCCTAAAATGGCCGTCTCCACTTTTTACACTAGCAGTGTGTACAAGGAGGCATTGTCTCTAAGATTGATATACTCCGGATCGAACTTAGCCAAATTGGCCAATAATTGCGTCAATGCTTCTGGTTCTTTCAATAGAATCCCGATTACAACAGGACCCGTCCCCCGATTGATCTTCTTCGTATACTCAAACCTGGTGATATCGTCATCTGTGCCTAACACTTCCGACACGAATTCTTTTAACGCTCCTGGGCGTTGTGGGAAATTCACCACAAAATAATGCTTCAATCCCTCATAGACTAAGGACCGCTCCTCAATCTCTCCCATGCGGTTGATGTCATTATTACCACCAGAAATCACGCAGATGACCGTCTTCCCCCGAATCTCTTCTTGCAACAAGTCCAAAGCTGCCACACTCAAAGCCCCCGCCGGTTCACAAACAATAGCTTGCTTGCTATAAAGATCCAAAATCGTGGAGCACACCAAGCCTTCATCCACGGCGACTAGCTCATCCACGTAAGCTGTAGCGTGCGCATAGGTCAAAGCCCCCACTTCTTCCACCGCCGCACCGTCTACGAATTTATCGACTTTAGCCAAGGCTTTAGGACCTTGGTTGTCAAAAGCCACTTGCATGGATGTTGCCCCCAAAGGCTCTACGCCAATCACTTTAGTAGCCGGACTGGTGTTTTTCACATAGGCTCCCAAACCGCTGATCAAGCCGCCACCCCCAATGGCCGCCAACACATAGTCCGCTTGATAGCCTTCCGCTGCCGCATCCGCCATCATCTCCAAGGCCAAGGTTCCTTGACCGGCGATGATTTGGGCGTCGTTAAACGGATCGATAAAGGTCATTTGCTGCTTGTGGGCATACTCTTTTGCGGCTTGGGCGGAACGGTCAAAGGTATCTCCCACCAGTTGAATGTCCACTTTGTTTCCGCCGAAAAACCGCACTTGCGCAATTTTTTGTTGGGGAGTCGTCGTAGGCATGAAAATCACCGCTTTGGTGTCTAGCTCCTGACAGGTATACGCTACGCCTTGGGCATGATTGCCGGCACTAGCGCAGACTACGCCATTGGCTAACTGTTTCTGGCTTAGCTGATGAATCGCGTAATAAGCTCCCCGTAATTTAAAGGAGCGAACTTTTTGCAAGTCTTCTCGCTTCAGCAAAATCGTCGCGCCGTACTTCTCCGACAGCGAACGATCGTACTGCAACGGTGTATGACTCACAGCGTGTTTCAAAGTTTGGTAAGCCTGCCGGACCTCGACATCGGTGATTAATGCCACAAAAACTCCCCCTTTTCTCCCTTAATCCTTTTTGTTCACAAATGGCATCATTTTCCGCAGTTCATCCCCTACTGCTTCGATTTGATGCCCTGCTGCTTTGGCCCGCATCGCTTTGAATTCTGGGAAGCCAGCTTGATTTTCCTTAATAAAGCCTTCCGCAAACTTGCCGTTTTGGATATCCGTCAAAACATCTTTCATGCCGGCTTTCGCCACGTCGGTAATCACCCGTGGTCCAGATACATAATCCCCGTATTCCGCCGTATTGGAAATGGAGTTCCGCATTTTAGCGAAGCCACCTTCATAAATCAAGTCGATGATCAACTTCAACTCGTGGCACACTTCAAAATAGGCCAATTCTGGCTGGTAGCCTGCTTCCACTAAGGTTTCAAAGCCGGCTTCAATCATAGAAGTCAAGCCTCCACACAAGACTGCTTGTTCCCCAAACAAGTCCGTCTCGGTTTCTTCTTTAAAGGTGGTTTCCAAAACCCCTACCCGTGTCGCTCCGATGCCTTTTGCATAGGACAAAGCGATGTCGCTAGCTTTTCCCGTAGCGTCTTGATGAACCGCAAACAAGGCCGGGACTGCAAAGCCTTCTGTAAAGGTACGGCGCACGAGATGGCCAGGACCTTTTGGCGCTGCTAGAAAGACATCCACATCAGCCGGTGGGGTGATTACCCCATAATGAATGTTAAAGCCATGCCCAAATGCCAAAGCATTGCCCGCTTCTAAATTGTCCGCAATCTCATTTTTGTAAAGGTCTCCTTGCACTTCGTCAGGAGCCAAAATCATGATTAAGTCCGCTTTTTTCGTCGCTTCTGCTACGGTCAAAACTTCAAAGCCGTCTTCTTTGGCCGCATCCGCCGATTTCCCAGGACGCAAACCGATGATGACTTCATGTCCTGTATCTCGCAAGTTTTGCGCATGAGCATGTCCTTGTGAACCATAGCCGATGATTGCAATCGTCTTCCCTGTTAACGCGTCTTGTGCAACCGAATCTTCATAATATACTTTTACCATGTATCTTCCCTCCAAAGTGTTGTTATCTATCAATAGCCGAAAGTTTTCGGTCCATTAACCACGAGTAAATCCGGTAACACCGGTGCGGCTCAATTGCTTGATGCCATAAGGTTTTAACATTTCAATGCAAGCATCGATTTTGTCTTGGGTGCCTGCCACTTGAATCACGATATTTTTCAGTCCCACATCCACGATATCCGCACGAAATGGATCAATTACCGCTTTGATTTCCGAGCGAATCGCCACTGGTGCGTTGACCTTTACCAGCGCTAATTCCCGTTCTAAGTGGGGTTCTGTGGTAATGTCCCGTACCTTTAAAACCGAGACTTGTTTGTTTAATTGCTTGGTGACCTGCTCCACTTCCGGTAAGGTTTCCGCATTGATCATGATGGTCATGCGAGACAATCCCGGCGTCTCGGTCGGCCCTACCGAAATGCTATCGATATTAACCTGTCGGCGATTTAAGACTGCCGTAATGCGACTTAAAACCCCTACATGGTCTTTGACTACCATGGAAATCATTCGCTTCATCTAGTCCACCCCTATCATGCGATCATTGGCTTGCCCCGGCGGTACCATGGGCAAAACGTGTTCCGTCGTGGACGTTACCACCTCGATTACCACGGGTCCTTTTTGTTCAAAGGCTTTCGTCAACTGCTCTGAAAGTTTGGTTGGGTCCGTGATCCTAACCCCGGCAATGCCGTAAGCTTCCGCCAATTTGATAAAGTCTGGCTGACTGGAAAAGACCGACTTGGAGCGGCGTTCATTGTAAAAAGCTTCTTGCCACTGGCGTACCATGCCTAAGGAGCTATTGTTCAGTAGGATAAACTTAATGTCCAAATTGTTTTCATTTAAAATGGCCAATTCCTGATTGGTCATCTGGAAGCCACCATCCCCCACAAAAACCACGACTTCTTTATCCGGTTGACCGAATTTCGCGCCAATTGCAGCGGGAATCCCATATCCCATAGTGCCTAGTCCCCCAGAGGTAATCAGTTGCTTGGCAAATTGGAAAGGATAAAACTGGGCGGCCCACATTTGATGCTGACCAACATCGGTAACCACAATGGCTTCCCCTTTGGTCAACTCGCCTACGATTTCAATGACTTTTTGCGGTTTAATCTCTGCTTCTTGCTCCCGATCATAGGTGAAAGGCTTACTGACTTTTCGTTCTTGACACAAGGCGAGCCACTCTTGACTATTTGGCTTTTCTCCCGGCAATTCCAAGAGTTTCACCAAGCATTCTTTAGCGTCTGCCACAATGGGAATGTCCGTCTGGATGATTTTCCCGATTTCGGCGGGATCAATATCCACATGAGCCACGATGGCTTGTTGGGCAAAGTCACTTGGGGATGTCGCCAGCCGATCGTCAAAGCGCGCGCCTAAGCTAATCAAAAGATCACATTCCATCAGTGCTAGATTGGCACTATAGGAACCGTGCATGCCGCCCATACCAAGAAACAGCGGATGGCTGGTAGGCACAACGCCCAAGCCCAACAACGTGCTTACCACTGGAATCTCATAACGCTCCGCAAAGGCCAATGCTTCCTGTTCTGCCTCAGCACTAATCACTCCCCCACCGATTAAGAGCACCGGCTTGCGACTTTCCCCCAAGACCTTTAACAACTTCTGAACTTGTAAAATAGAAGGCGTCGTATTGGGCTGATAGCTCGGAATGTGCAAATCAGGAGTCTGGCAGCCGCCTTCACAAATCGTCATATCCTTTGGTAAGTCGATGACTACTGGTCCCGGGCGCCCGGTCATGGCAATGTGAAACGCCTCTTGAATGATTCGGGGTAATTCATTCACATCTCGCACTTGGTAACTGTTTTTCGTAATCGGTACGGTAATGCCTAAGATATCCGCTTCTTGAAAGGCGTCTTTGCCGATGCCATCCGTGGTAACCTGGCCTGTAAAGACGACTAACGGAACAGAGTCAGAGTTCGCATCGGCAATTCCTGTAACCGCGTTGGTCGCCCCCGGGCCACTGGTAACCACTACCACACCTGGTTTGCCCGTAGCCTTGGCATAGCCTTGAGCCGCATGAACCGCCCCTTGCTCATGGCGAGTCAAAATGTTTGGTATTTCTGCATCATATAAAGCATCGTACAAGGGCAAGACCGCTCCGCCAGGATAGCCGAAAATAAGCTCGACTTCTTGCTCCTTTAATCCTTTCAATAATAGCTCCGCTCCCGAAAGCTGCTCTTGTTTTGTTTCCCGCAAAATGGCCATAAGCCCCCTCCTTTTAAAACCAACCTGTTAAACCTTTTTTTCTTACTCTTGCGGCAAGCGCATGATTCCCCCAGTATGGGCCGAAGTCACCAATGCCGAATAACGGGCTAACCAGCCACTTTTGACCTTCATCTGGAATTTCGGTAACTGTTCTTGCCGACGAGTCAGCTCTTCTTGCGTCAAGTTCACATTCAATGTCCGTTGATTTAAGTCAATGGTTATTTCATCCCCATCTTGGACTAGCGCCAAAGGACCGCCCGCCGCTGCTTCCGGTGAAATATGGCCGATGGCGATGCCCCGAGTGGCCCCAGAAAAGCGCCCATCCGTAATCAACGCCACGTCTTTACCTAAGCCTCGTCCCACAATACTCGAAGTCGGCGCCAGCATTTCCGGCATCCCCGGTCCGCCTTTTGGTCCTTCGTAGCGAATGACCACCACGTGCCCTGCCCGCACCCGGTGATCGTCAATTGCCGCCACCGCTTCATCATGAGAATCAAAACAAATGGCTTTCCCGGTAAAAGTAGTAACGCTAGGATCCACGCCACCGACTTTGATGACGCCACCTTCAGGAGCGATATTCCCATACAAAATGGACAAGCCCCCCACCGGACTATAAGGAGTTTCTTTTGGATGAATGACTTCAGGATTCATAATTTTCGCATCTTGAACATTCTCTCGCAGTGTTTTGCCTGTAACGGTAATCCGGTCCGGGTGAATTGCCCCTTCGATGTCCACCAACTCATGGATAATCGCGGAAACTCCACCGGCTTCATGAACATCGTGCATGGAGTAAGCCGAAGAAGGTGCGATTTTCGACAAGTACGGTACTCGTTTGGCAATTTCATTGACCTCTTCCAACTGATAGTCGATCTCTGCTTCATTCGCAATCGCCAAGGTGTGCAATACTGTATTGGTGGATCCTCCCATGGCCATGTCTAGTGCAAACGCATCATCAATGGCCTCCTTTGTCACGATGTCTCGGGGTTTAATGTCTTTTTTCACAAGCTCCATTAAATGTTTGGCCGTTTGGCGCACCAAGTCTCGCCGCTCTTCAGAAACCGCTAAAACCGTACCATTTCCCGGTAATGCTAAGCCTAAGACTTCTAATAGACAGTTCATAGAATTTGCGGTGAACATCCCCGCACAAGAACCACAAGTCGGACAAGCATTTTCCTCCATAAATTGGAAGTCTTCTTGGGTCATCTGGCCCTCTTTGTAAGCTCCCACCGCTTCAAACATGGAAGACAAGGTGGTTTGATGCCCCCGTGGATCTACTCCGGCTTTCATGGGGCCGCCTGAGACGAACGCTGCCGGTACATTGGTGCGCATGGCCGCCATAATCATTCCCGGTGTGATTTTGTCACAGTTTGGCAAATACAAAACCCCGTCAAACCAATGGGCATTGATCACGGTCTCCGCCGCATCGGCGATCAATTCGCGACTAGGTAGCGAATAGCGCATGCCGATATGGCCCATGGCAATCCCGTCGTCCACGCCGATGGTATTGAACTCGAAAGGAATTCCCCCGGCCTCTCGAATCGCTTCTTTTGCCACATCTGCCAACTCCCGCAAA
This sequence comes from Enterococcus asini ATCC 700915, assembly GCF_000407365.1. Taxonomy (GTDB): domain Bacteria; phylum Bacillota; class Bacilli; order Lactobacillales; family Enterococcaceae; genus Enterococcus_C; species Enterococcus_C asini. The sequence continues at coordinate 51,500 of NZ_ASVU01000002.1, read as the reverse complement.
TGAACGTGTCCCGGTACGATATCAATGTAAGAATTACAAATGGCGATGAATGGTTTGTTCATGTCTTTGATGTTTTTGACTTGCCCGGTGGCATACAGCAAACTCCGAGCCGGCGCCGCATCAATTCCCTTTTTAATCTGGTCACTTCGCATCTATCTAACTCCCCCTTGGCTTCTTTGGCATAGAAAAAAGCATCCCATGAATGAAAATGGGATGCTTGCCAGAATCCCATTCGTAACGCAAACAGGACTCGAACGATCAGGTTGCCCTCGTTTCAAGTCCTCTGGTAAATGACTAAAATGACGATTTCTTGCTGTTTTTGGAATGTATGCATGTCAATCGCCCCTCTCGTCAAGATTCATCCGATTCGAATGTTTTTTTTACTATATCTTTATTCAAAGTGAAAGTCAACAAATTTTCTGAATTTTTTTTATCTTTTTGCAACTCCGAGCAATTCATCCCTGTTAGTTAAAAGTATAGCATGAATTCGGAGAACATGAAAATACAATGAGATAGATGAATAATTTATGTGTGTTGATTCCCTTTTATTAAAAGAATTTTGTTTAGATTCTAGAAAATACTCGCTTAAAATTCTAGAGATACCCTCGCGTGATCTCATCCAATTAACAGATTTCTACTATTTGGCTATCAAAATCTTGGCACAAAAAAAGAACCCTTGATTGCTCAAGGGTTCTCGAAACAGTTTTATTTAACTGCATCCTTCAATGCTTTACCTGGTTTGAATGCAGGAATTTTGCTTGCAGGAATTTGGATTTCTTCACCAGTTTGTGGGTTACGTCCTTTACGTTCTGCGCGAGAACGTACTTCGAAGTTACCGAAACCGATCAATTGAACTTTTTCACCGTTAGCTAAAGCGTCTTGGATTGTAGAAAAAACTGCTTCAACTGCTGCGGTTGCATCTTTTTTAGTCAAGTCAGTTGCTTTTGCAACTTGCTCGATCAATTCTGCTTTATTTGCCATGAATGATTCACCTCCTGAACACGTGGTTTGATGTAGGAACATCAAGTAAGGAAATTTGAGTGGTCCAAACTTCCTCGCTAAATATTGATTCCCATCAATATTCTGTTAATACGTTATCACAAGAATGCTGTAATATCAAGGATAACACCGACTCTCAGGCGTTTTTTTCGCAGATTTTGGACTTTCAATGCTTTTTGTCTGAAATCCCCGGATTTTTCCTGAAAAAAACTGATTTTTAGGGAAAAGAATCCCGTAAGTGACCCACTAAAACCTTGCTCTGTCAAGTCCTAATCATAAAAAAACGACCTAGCCCTAAAGAGCTAAGTCGCTGATTTCATTACTTCCGCCGCCGAGGAATAATCCGAATCGGGGTACCTTCAAAAGTGAAAGCATTGCGAATTTGATTTTCCAAGAAGCGAGCATAAGAGAAGTGCATCAATTCTTCTTCATTGACGAAAATCACAAAGGTTGGTGGTTTCACCGCCACTTGGGTTGCATAGAAAATCTTCAAGCGTTTGCCTTTATCCGTCGGGGTTGGATTAATCGCAACAGCATCCATGATCACATCATTTAGCAACGCAGACGGAACCCGCATATTTTGGTTCATGCTGACTTCCTCGATTAATTCCGGTAACTTGTTCAAGCGTTGTTTGGTCACCGCTGATACGAATAAAATCGGCGCGTAATCCAAATACTGGAACTCGTCTCTGATTTCTTGTTCAAAGTCTCGTAAGGTATTGGTTTCTTTTTCCACCAAATCCCATTTGTTCACTAGAATAATCATGCCCTTGCCTGCTTCATGAGCATAGCCCGCCACTTTTTTATCCTGCTCTCTGATACCTTCGTGGGCGTTTAATACCATCAAAATGACATCAGAGCGTTCGATAGCCCGCATAGCCCGCATGACACTGTATTTTTCCGTGTTTTCATAGACCTTGCCACGCTTGCGCATCCCGGCTGTGTCAATCATCGTGAAAGCTTGCCCATTTTCCGCCACAAAATGCGTATCAATCGCATCTCTCGTCGTGCCTTCCACATCGGAGACGATAACTCGTTCTTCTCCTAGCAACGCATTGATCAAAGAAGATTTGCCCACATTAGGCCGACCAATCAAAGAGAATTTAATGACGCTGTCGTCTTCTTCCTCAATCTCCGTGGTGAAGTTTTTCACCGCTTCATCCAAGATATCCCCGATACCAAGACCGTGACTACCAGATACTGGGAAAGGATCGCCTAAACCTAAAGCGTAAAACTCATAGATATCTGCTCGCATTTCCGGGTTGTCCACTTTGTTTACGGCCAAAATCACCGGTTTGTTGCTCTTGTACAAAATCCGGGCCACCATCTCGTCTGCATCTGTGACCCCTTCTCTAGCACTAACCACTAAAATAATCACATCTGCTTCATCGATAGCGATTTCTGCTTGATGCTTAATCTGATCCATAAAGGGTTCGTCCCCAAGATCGATTCCCCCGGTATCAATGACGGAAAACTCCCGTCCTAACCATTCTCCTGTCGCATAAATCCGATCTCGGGTTACCCCCGGAGTATCTTCTACGATGGAGATGCGTTCTCCGGCGATCCGGTTAAAAATCGTGGACTTACCTACATTGGGCCGTCCTACGATTGCGATTGTTGGATTTGCCATTGCGCTCTCCTGCCTTTCATTGTTACGTAATGTCTTCAATCATTTGTCTCTAACTAGGTTAGTTTACCCAATCTGTCAACAAGTTGCAAGTTAAAAAAACCCTTTGCAGGCTTCAAGCTGCAAAGGGTTCCCACTCAATTTCGCTTATGCTTCGTCGTTATCGTTTTCTTCTTTCAATGCTGCGCCAAGAATGTCGCCCATGGAGAAGCCAGTTGTTTCTTCAGGCAAAACATAGTCTTCTGTTTCTTCGACTTCTTCTTTGGCATCCGCTGGTTTTTCTTCCAAAGCTTTGATGCTTAAAGCAATGCGGTGTTCTTCAGGGTTTACTTCCAAGACTTTCACTTGTACTTGATCCCCTTCAGTTAACACTTCATGAGGTGTTGCAATGTGTTTGTGAGAGATTTGGGAAATGTGAACCAAACCTTCAACACCTGGGAAGACTTCTACAAAAGCGCCAAAGCTAGTTAGGCGTTTTACTGTCCCGTCCAAGACTGTTCCTGGGGCAGCTTTTTCTTCGATATTGTCCCAAGGTCCAGGCAAAGTATCTTTAATGGACAAGGAAATCCGTTCCCGGTCAGGATCTACGCTTAAGACCGCTACTTGAACTTTGTCTCCCACTTTCAAAGCATCACTTGGTTTGGCAATATGGCTGTGGGAAATTTCAGAAACATGGACTAAGCCGTCGATGCCTCCAAGATCCACGAAAGCGCCGAAGTCGGTCAAACGGGCAACGGTTCCTTCCACTTTATCGCCTTCGTGAAGAGAAGCCAATAGTTCTTGTTTTTTACCAGCTTTTTCTTCTTCCACAATTGCTTTGTGGGATAAGATCAAGCGGTTTTCAGATGGTTCGATTTCCACGATTTTAAATGCCAAAGTTTGGCCTTTATAGCTAGAAAAATCTGCAACGAAATGATCTTCAACCATTGATGCAGGGACGAAACCACGCACACCAACGTCTACAACCAAGCCACCTTTTACTACATCCGTAACAGGTGCTTCGATGATTTTTCCATCTTTGAATTCTTGTTCGATATCAGCCCAGACTTTTTTCGCGTCTAGACGGCGTTTGGAAAGAAGGTAACTACCGTTTTCCTTGTCTTTCCCGATGGATGAGATGACCACTAGTTCTAAGACATCCCCCACCTTTACAATTTCATTGATGTCTTCGACTGGCAAAGTAGAAAGTTCCTTAGCTGGAACAACCCCTTCAACACCGGCGCCTTCGATTCCCACGATGGCTTGTTTGTCTTCGATGGCTAATACTTCCCCTTTGACAACGTCGCCGATTTTCACTTCACCGAAGTTTTCCAAAGCGTCCGCCATTGATTGACTGCCTTCTACCTGATTGTTCATTTCTGTCATGACTCATGTCCTCCTAACCAACACATATTAAATAAATGCATAGCTACAGCTTTAAGTGTAAAATAAACCGCCGGAAAAATAAAGCGATTTCGCTTATTTCTTTCGAATAAACCCGTTTTCATCAAGATTTTCATGAATTAATGCACACTTTAGGCTTCTTTTTCTGCCTTTCGTGCTGAATCGTCCTCCAGCGTTGCCGCCACAATGGTTTCAATGGCCGCCACCACGTCTTGAATGGACATCCCTGTGGTATCGATTAAGGTAGCATCTGCTGCTTGTTTCAAAGGTGAGACTTCCCGATGCGAATCCAAATAATCCCGCTGTTTGATCTCCTCTTTTAAAGTCGCCAAATCCGTGGCAATACCTTTGGCGATATTTTCCTTATAGCGTCGTTCTGCTCGTTCATCCACACTGGCTACTAAGAAAATTTTGACCTCTGCATTAGGCAAGACTTGAGTGCCGATATCCCGGCCATCCATAACCACCCCGCCAGCTTCGGCAATTTTTTGTTGCTGAGCCACTAGACGCTTGCGGACTTCTTCATGAGCAGAAACTTCGGAAACATTGTGCGTCACTTCGTTATTACGAATCGCCTGCGTGACTTCTTCCCCATCACAAAAGACAGCTTGCCCACCGGTTGTTTGACTAAAGGTAATCGGATATTTCTCGATTAAAGCAACTAGACCCGCTTCATCATCAAAGGCAACTTGGTGCTTCACGGCAAGATACGTGATACTGCGGTACATGGCGCCAGTATCCGTATAGATATAGCCCAAGTCCTTGGCAATAATTTTGGCAACCGTGCTCTTTCCTGATGAGGCCGGTCCATCGATGGCAATATTGATTTTTCTCACTACAACTAGCTCCCTATTTTGACAATTTTCTCAATCTAAGACATAAAGAAAGAGGCTCTGACAAAAGCCTCTCCGGTATTTTCGGGCTGTTTAGACAGCCCTTTTTTACGCACTGACAAGGTTTGGTTTTGTCACAGTCTCTGGTTTTACTGGGTTAACGAATACGCAATTGTTGACCAGGATACAACATGTAGTTGTTTGGATCAAGACCGTTTAATTGGAACAATGTATCTACGGAAACACCAGTCCGGGCTGCTACTTGGTTCGGACCTTCACCGTCTCTTACCAGGGTGTAATCCCCTTCAGTATTGGCATTTTGGGTGGTTTGATTATTGGTTGTACCATTGTTTGTGGTATTCCCATTATTCGTAGCATTGTTTGTTGTATCGTTGTTGGTTGTGCCGTTATTAGTGCCGTCTGCTTGTTGCACCGTATCGTCTGCAGCCGGTGTTTCTTCACTAGAGCTTGGTTCTGTTTCACTAGAACTTGGCACGGTTTCGCTTGAAGAGCTACTGCTTTCTACCGTAGAACTTTCGCTAGAAGATTCTTTTGTGGAAGACTCCTTAGTGGAAGATTCTTTTGTGGAACTAATTGCTGTCGTCGTTTCCGTAGTACTTTCAGAAACGGCTGCCCGGTCCGTATCCCGAGTAACAATCATCCAGAAGCCCATGATTAACCCAATACACAGAACTAAAAGTACCACAAGGCTAATCAAAAAGACCTTATTGCCGTTTTTATTGCTGCGGCGTTGGGTGCGAGACCCTAGATCTTCACCTTCCGTATCATAAATCGGCTGTTCCCAAGGTTCTTGGTTGTCATTCTTTAAGTCATCTCGTTTGCTCACTGTAATACCCTCCTGTTATCATTCGTTGGTTATTATACCATAGGTGATTCCGGCCTGTCTTGAAAAAACCAAGACTGCTTTTTTCTTAAAATAATTTTAGCATTATCTCCTGCCAGGTCAACGGTGATGTAGTAGGAAAAAGTTCTTCCTCCTGCTCACTTTCTGCTGGCGTAAACAAACTCGCCCCGTGAAAATCACAGCAACGAGGGGGTATCCTGGTCAATTCTTCGCCAAAATACTGCAGCAAAAACGCCCGTCGACAGCCCTCCGTCCGAATATAAGCCAGCATTTGTTGCAAGCGCTGGTCTTTGCCTTGAGCATTTGCAGCTAACTGCTCCGGTAAATCTTCTTTTCCTGTTTGCTCCATTACTCCCCGCCATTTTTCTTGCAACGGCGTCCCTTGGCTGATTTTACCGGCAAGAAGAGCCAGTAAACCGGCTCGTTCTTCCCAGAGCTTTTGTTGAAAAAATTGGGAGACGCGTTCGTCCCCTGGTTGATAAAGTAGGATTGCTTGGGCCGCTTGCCCGTCTCGGCCGGCCCGACCACTTTCTTGCAAGTAATTTTCCGGACTATCCGGTAAATCATAGTGAATCACAAAGCGTAGATCCGGTTTATTAATACCCATGCCAAACGCATTGGTGGCAATCAATACTTGCAACTGCCCTTGTAAAAATTGTTGTTGTAACAAACGCCTTTGGTCACTGGCTAGTCCCCCATGATAGTAACCACAGGCGCAGGAGCCGGATAAAGCTTGGTACAACTCTTCTACTTCCTGACGGGTAGCACAATAAATCAAACCACTGTCCTTGGTTTGACTTAAATATTCCTTGACCCAGGCCGTTTTATCCTCTGGCTGCTCCACAAAGTAGGCGATATTGGGTCGATCCGCAGAATGGCGAAAGACTTGTCCTGATTCGTCTAATAGTAAGTTTTGAATATCCGTGGTAACCGCCGGCGTGGCCGTGGCCGTCAATGCCAGAACCACCGGATTGCCCAATTGTTTTTTGGCTCCCGGTAACAAACGATATTCCGGTCTGAAATCAATGCCCCACTGGGAGACGCAATGGGCCTCATCCACCACCAAAAACGCTAACTTAACACCACCTAAGGCCTTTAGCACCTGAGGATTTTGCAACATTTCCGGACTGAGAAAGAGAAATTTGTATTGCGCTAGCCGTTGCAAGATAGCATAGCGATCACTTGGTTCCACTTGGGAGGTCAGTGCGATACAACGCTTTTCGCCGGCGGCTTGTAAGGAAGACACCTGATCTTCCATTAAAGCAATTAAGGGCGAGACTACCAAGACAAGACCTTCTACCAAGTAGCCGGATAGTTGATAGCACAAGCTTTTCCCCGTTCCTGTGGGCAATACGCCTAAGGTATCTTTTCCGGAGAGCACGCTTTTAATGACTTCTTCTTGTCCCGGACGAAATTCATCGAAATCGAAAAATTGTTTTAAAGCTAGCTTTAAGAACACGAACGCTCCTCCTTTTTCTTAGACCGAATTTGAAACAATGCAAAGGACAAAAAATCCACTGGAAGCTCTGCCACATCTCGAAAGCGCCAAGACACCGGATTACCCGAGCGCTGGGCTAACCGTACCGCCGCCTCTGGATGAATAAACTCATCGAAAGGAAAATTCCGATCACTCAAGGCCCACTCGATTACATGATCATTAATCGTACCGGATTTTAGCCCTCGTTGTCCCATGACTTGCTCAAATGTGTACCCCGCTTCAAAAAGAGCTTGAGTCTGCAGTCCACTTTGATTGCGTTCTCCCAGAAAAATCGGGGTAATCAGTTGATAGAGGACAAAATTTGGATGCTTGTCTAAGACTTTGAAAAAAGCCTCATGCCAAGAAATGGGAACTAGCATATCCCAGGGCTTTTTTTGCGCCCAGTCCGGCACTAATTGATAGGTCGCTTGCCCCATGACTTCCCAGCCGGAAAAACTTCGGGCCAAAACATCTGCCACATCTTGATCCAGTTCACTAAAAAGGGTTTGGAATTCTTTTGCCAAGATTTCTCGCAAGTTCCCTTGATGCTGGCGAATCAACAGCCGCACGGGTTCCGTGTAGCCAGGAGCGGTTTCCAAAGGGACGAAGTTAGCTGTCCGTTGGTACATGGAGGCCACTTGCACGACAAATTGCACCATGCGCCAAGCAGCTGCCTCTCGCTTACCAAAAGCGAAATGATCCAGATTTGCCAAAGTTTGCTTCATCGGCTGGACCGCTTGGAAATCCTCATTTTCCAGACAATAATAATGGTCCGGCAAGGCCGTAAGCTTTCCTGCTGCCGCTAACTGCTGCAAACGATTTTGAAATTGTCCTTGATTGCCTTCTGGAAAAAGGCCGAAAAGAGGCAGTAAATCATGGAAATACCCAAAAAGCAAAACGGAAGTCGTCTTTTTTCCCGTGAGTAATTGATACAATGTGGTAGCCTTCAGCTTGTCTCCTGAGCCAAACAAGGCTAAAATAAACTCATCCATTCTACTACCTCCGAAAGTGAGTCTGACGATGACATCTTTAGCAAAAATAAAACCTGAATTATGTATTAGCTGCGGGCTGTGTGCCGTCTATGCCCCAGATATTTTTGATTATGATGAAGAAGGGATTCTGCTTTTTAAAGAAGAACCAGAAGCCCACCAGCAGTTTATCCCCCAAGAGCAAGAAGCCGCTTTGCGTAAAGCCGCGGGAAAATGTCCCGTGCGTGCCATACTAATGGAAAAACTAGCGGACTAAGCTTGCCAGAATATACGCAAAAAATGTGCAACCATGGAAGAACCGTGGCAAAAGCCCCCAGCTTATGATTAAAGGCTAGGCTTTTGTCACGGCTTTTTTGGTTGACTGACTTTCCTCTAACCGCTGAGAAAAGAAAAGTTACTTACAACAAATCCGATAAATGGTTTCCGCATAAATCTCCATTACTTGATACAAACTAGCTAAAGGCCACTGTTCATTGGCTTGGTGCAAGTAATCCGGCGTGTCGACAAACATGGCGCCAAAAGCCACACAATTGTTCATAGCCCGAGCAAAAGTCGCCCCACCATTCACAAATGGCTCCGTCATGTCCCCAGTCAGCTCCCGATAGGTACCCAACAAGGTTACGATTAACTCGCTATCCAAGGGTACATACAGTGGGGCAATATAGTCGTGTTCCCGATAGGTTACCCCATACTCAGCACAGACTTCTCCCAAAGCTTTGACCAAGGTTTCTTTTTCCAAGGTAACCGGGTAACGAATGTCCAAGCCAACGCGACTGCTTTCCGGTGTAATGGTGATGTTGGCCACATTTAAAGTCATGGAACCGGAGACTTCATCCGTAAAGAGGCCCACAAGGCTTTCACCTGTAGCATCTTCTTTAATGACGTTCCCCACAATTTCCAAAATCGGATTGGCAAATTCTCCGGTATTAACCAAAGCTTCTGCCAAGCGGGAAATGGCATTAACCCCTTGAGGAGCTAATTTCGAATGCACACTCTTGCCGGCTACTGCGATCCCTTCACCCTGTTGCTGAAAGTCATAGCCGAGCTTTTTCAATTCACTCGCCACAGCGGCAGCTTCACTTCCTTGATACTCAGCATGGTCCGGTACCACGTTTAAAGAACCACCAGCTTGTAAAGCCAATTGGTCACTGCCAGGGCCTTCAAAATAAACTTGCAATAAGCCTTTTTCCGCAAAGGTTAGTGGGAATTTGGAATCCGGCACAAAGCCTGCGGTGATCATCTCTTCTTTTTCATTGTAGCGGTTGATACAACGCCACAAGTTTTCTTCATCGGTGCCGAAGATAAAGCGCACCCGTTGATTAAAGGTGACCTTTGCATCTAGCAACGCTTTCACCCCATACAAAGCGGCAATCGTCGGCCCTTTGTCGTCTTGCGTGCCTCGGCCGATAATCGTCTCATCCGTCACTACCGGTGTGAAAGGTTCCGTTTTCCAACCAGTTTGCCCCACTGCAGGCACCACATCCAAGTGACACAAAATCCCGAAAAGTTCTTCCCCTTGGCCGACTTCTGCATAACCATAGTAGCCTTCTGGGTCTTTAAACGTGCGCAAACCTAAAGATTCGCACAGCGCCAGTGTATGTTCCAAAGCCCGCAAACATTCCGGACCAAAGGGTTGTCCTGGTTTTGCTTGGCTTTCGTCTAGCACAGAGGGAATCGCCACTAAGTCTTGCAATGCCGCCAGTGCTTCTTCTTGATGTGTTTTCGTAATAAATGCCATGATGTTTCCTCCAACTCAAAAATAGCAGGTTTTTCTTGCTGCCACAATCGTAGCCGAGAAACCGCCGTTTGTCTAGTTTTGATTGTGCTTTTTGAACGAGAAAAAAGCAGTTGAGCACGAAGCCCAACTGCTTTTGTTTTACTTACATTCCTTGTACGCGCCCTTTTTCCCGTTGTTTTTTGGTCAACCATGGATACAGTTTCAAATAGATGGCCAAGAAGACACCGGAAACGATGATCCCTTTGACTAAGTTGAACGGAATCACACCGATTGCCACGTATTGTCCCAGAGAAGTTCCTAAAAACTGAGTAGCGGTGACACCATAGAAGCTCAGGTACAAAGGAGTGATGACGAAGTAGTTCGCCAGACTCATGAAGACGGTTAATGCGAAAATCCCGGTAACTACGCCGAGAATTTTGTTCTTCCGACTGCTCGTTCCTTTATTAAAGAAATAGAATATCGGCAAAGTGAACAGTGAGGTAGCTAAGAAACTCGCCACATCGCCCACCATGTTCGTAGGTTCCAGCCCCGTTGTCAATAAGTGCAACGCTGACCGGAGAAATGCGGTTAAAATCCCCGCTCCTGGTCCGAATAAAAACATGCTCAACATTACGGGAATATCACTGAAGTCCACCTTCATAAAGCTAAAAGCTGGAATTACAGGAAATGCCACGTACTGTAGCACGACCGCCATTGCTGCAAACATCGCTACAGCAATCATTTTTTGTACCTTTGTGTTTTTCATCGTTGAAATCCTCTCCTCTTTACGGCATTTTGCCAAGTAGTGAAGGATTCATCTTCAAACGAACCTCTTTGCCACCTCTTCTCCAAATACAAAAAACTCTGCTTCCCAGGGGAAAGCAGAGTAGAGTTATCTGGTGAAAAAGCACGCAAATAAGCCCTATCTTCTTTATCCAGACTATACTGTCGGTATCGGAATTACACCGATTCAACCACCGTGAAGTGGGTCGTGGACTATACCACCGGTCGGGAATTACACCCTGCCCCTGAAGACGAACCTTTTATTTAGTTTACAAGGCTTATTATACAGCTTTGGCTTTTCTTTGCAAGCTTTTGGTTTATTATTTGGATTGTTGCAACAATTGACTCACTTCATGCCGGGACAATTTCCGGTATTCTCCCGGGCGTAAATTGCCTAAAGTTAGCTCCCCATAGCCTTCTCGTTTCAATTTTTGCACGGGTAAGCCTACTGCTTGGAACATATTTTTTACTTGGTGATTCCGACCTTCGTGAATGGTTAAGGCCACCACGCTAGTTTCTGCTTTGGCATCCACAGAAATGATTTCGTAGCGGGCCGGTGCTAATTTATGCCCTTCAATCTTCATCCCTTTGGTCAAAGGATACAGATTCTTCTGATTGGCCACGCCTTTGAGCTTTGCCACATAGCGTTTGTCCACCTGATGTTTCGGGTGGGTCAGACGTTGAGCAAAATTCCCATTATTCGTCAGTAATAACAGTCCTGAAGTATCATAATCCAGACGCCCAACAGGATAAATCCGTTCGGCCACATGAGGAAAATAGTCCGTGACCACTTTGCGTCCTTTGTCGTCACTAACCGCGGAAATCACCCCGCGAGGTTTGTAAAACAAATAATGTACCGGCTCTTCTTGATAAATCGGCACATCATCCACTTCAATCAAGTCTTTAGCGGATACTTTCACGCCTAATTCATTGGCCACCTGACCATTGACTTTGACCCGACCAGCCAAGATGTATTCTTCGGCTTTACGTCGGGAAGCAATTCCTGCATGGGCGATGACTTTTTGCAATCTTTCCATTAGTCTTCCTCTTCTCTTTCTTCCGCTGCTACCTCAAAATCGGCAGCTGTAGGGGTATTTTCTAGGGGTGTTTCCTCGTCTGGAAGTTCTTGATAACGATCAAAGAATAAATCCAAAGGCAACTCTTCTTCCAACTCAGTTTCCATGGCTTGGATGTCTGGCAATTCACTTAAGTCCTTCAAGCCAAAATAATCCATGAAATAGCTAGTAGTACCATATAAAATCGCCCGGCCTGGTCCTTCTACCCGACCTTTTTCTTCGATTAATTGCCGGGCTGTTAGTTTTTGTACGGAACCCGATGACTGCACTCCACGGATTTCTTCTACTTCCATGCGGGTAATCGGCTGTTTGTATGCGATGATCGCCAAAGTTTCCAAAGCTGCTTGGGACAAGCGATTGGACAGTGGAGATTGAGCGTACTTCTTCAACAAAGGCGCAAAGGAACGTTTCGTAGTTAAAACGAAATGATTGCCAACTTCTAAAATATTCAAAGAAGATTGCTCGTCTTCTTGATAGCGTACTTGTAATTCTTGAATCAATTGATAGACTTCTTCTGTTTTAATGGTTAAGAGATAGCTCAGCTCTTCTAAGCCGATGCCTTCATCCCCCACTACAAATAACAAAGCCTCCAGTTCACTGCTTTTGTTCATATTCTCCCTCTTTCACACCATATAACAAAATTTCACCATAATTGTCCTCTTGTACCACCCGGATTTCCCGATTTTTCATCAGTTCCAACATAGCCATAAAGGTCGTGACAATTTCGGTACGACTGTAACTCACCATAAAAGAAGTCAGACTCCGGCCTTCTGTGGTAGCCAAATGGGCCATGCCGCGTTTGATTTCCGCCATGCGGTCTTCAATCGATTCCTCGTCACTGGTAATGGTCGTCTCCAAGACTTGGCGCTTTTTCTTTTTCTCCAGCATCTTGTGAAACGCCAAAAATAAATCCACCGTGGTCAGCTGATTTTCCGGTAAGGCCAAGTCCTCTTCTTGGTAATCATCTAAGTCCATGGGTTCCTTAGTGAAAAACTCACTGCGTTCTTCCGCTTTTTCCGAAAGAAGTTCCGCGGCGTACTTGTATTTTCGATATTCCAACAACTGGTTCACCAGTGCATCTCGGGGATCTTCTTCGTAAAAATCCTCTGCTTCTGGTTCCAGTTCTTGTTTTGGTAAGAGCATTTGTGATTTTATCGCCATTAAGGTAGCCGCCATCACCAAGTATTCTCCCGCTAATTCCAACTCCAAAGTCTTCATGGCGTGGATATACCCCATGTATTGATCCGTCACCTGGGCAATGGGAATGTCATAAATATCGATTTCCAATGTTTGAATCAGATGCAATAAGAGATCCAATGGCCCTTCAAACACATCTAATTTGATCTTGATTTCGCTCACGGCCTGCTCCTCTCTATGCCCGGGGGAAATATTCTTTGTAAACATCTGTCATGCGTTTTTTCGTAATATGGGTATAAATCTGGGTGGTGGAAATGTCCGCATGACCTAATAACTCTTGCACCGTCCGCAAATCCGCCCCATTTTCCAACAGATGGGTGGCAAAACTATGGCGCAAAGTATGGGGGGTGACCGTTTTATGGATCCCCGCTTGGCGCACGATTTCCTTTAAGTTTTTCCAGATGCCTTGGCGGGATAAGCCGGTACCGTGATGGTTGACGAAGAGATGATCTTCTTCTGGATGATGCTTCGTCAAGCTTGGCCGAGCTTCTTCCAAGTAGCGGGTAACCCATTCAATGGCGTAATCGCCTAAGGGTACGATGCGCTCTTTATCCCCTTTCCCGGTGGCTTGCAGCAAACCAATCGCCAAATGCAAATCATTTAATTTTAACCCAATCAACTCACTGACCCGTAGTCCGGTGGCGTACATCACCTCTAAAATTGCCCGATTACGCAGTCCTAAAGGGTCTTTAGTATCCGGTGTTTCAATCAATGCCTCCACCTCGGCCAGACTCAACGTATCCGGTAATTTTTGTTGCTTTTTCGGGGTTTCGATGTGTTGCATAGGATCGTGATCCGTATAGCGCTCTTGGCGCAAATACTGATGGAACCGGCGCAAACTGGAAATCATCCGGGCCACGGTAGCAGAAGATTTGCCTCCTTGTTGCAAAGACTGCAAAAACCCTAGTACCAAATAGCGATCCACCATTTGCCAATTATCGATTTGATGCTCCTTTAGATAAGCCAAATACTGCATGAGATCTCTTCGATAGCTCTGCCGGGTATTTTGCGACAAGCCACGCTCAATCAGTAGATAATGCAAATAATCTGTGATGATTTCTTCCATCTTACTCCCTCAACTTTCGCTTTCCTATCATAGCAAATTCTAGAAGATTGTGATAGTCAAAACCGCCTTTTATCGGGAAAAAGCCCGGTAACAACAAGTTTTTTCATAAAAAAACGACCGAATCACTCCGGTCGTCTCCTACTATTTATTGTGCTTTTCCCTGTTTTTCTTGACAGCTCTGGCAAATCCCATGGAAGGTTAAGCGGTGGTCTTTCACTAAGAAATGATAGCGACTTTCCACGACTTCTTCCACTTCTCCTAACAGATCTTCTTCGATTTCTTCAATGTTGCCACATTCCAGACACAACAAATGGTGATGGAAATGCTTAGCACCTTCTTTGCGCAGGTCATAGCGGGCCACCCCATCATTGAAGCTGACTTTGTCTACCACATGGAGATCCGTTAAGATTTCCAGTGTGCGATACACCGTGGCCAACCCGATTTCTGGACTTTTTCGTTTTACAAAAAAGAAGACTTCTTCGGCGGAAAGATGGTCCTTCTCATTTTCCAATAAAACCAACAAAGTGGCTTCCCGCTGAGGCGTCAGCTTGAACCCGGCTTCGTGAAGCTGTTTCTTGATTTTCATTAAGGCACTACCTGTATTCATCCCCGGTCTCCTTTTCATTACTTTATATTAATTATAATCTAACTCGTGTAACTATCACGTAAATCATACTTATTATAAAGTAATCTTTTCAATAAGACAAGTCATTCTCATTTAGAAATCAGTTTGGTTATCCCATTTTCTTGCACAACCCGTTTTTCTTTTAACAAATGTCCCATGGCCCGCTTGAATTGACCTTTACTGATACCAAACATTTGCTTAATCGCTTCTGGATCGGATTTATCCGTGTAAGGCATTTGCTTATCTGGTGTACGTTCCAGATAAACCAATAGCATCTCTGCATCGTCATTGATGACTTCATGAGCCCGAGGTTTTAAGGAAACATTCAAAACGCCATCTGGACGCAAGCCAATCACTCGGCCTTTAACCACTTCACCTAAGCGCGGTTCCATGTAACGCTCGGAAGGATGGATGAAGCCAATGTGATACTCTTCCGTCAAAATATAAGTTCCGGCTAATTTCAAACGATAGACCGTTCCTGTTAAATCCTTGTTCATCAAATCTTGGGTGCCCAGACGACTTAAAGAACGAAAGATTTTTTCATCGGCTAACGTGCCCCAAATACGATCCTTTTGGTCCACTCGCAAAGCCACCATTAAGCGGTCGCCTTTTTTCGGCCACAATTCCCGCATGGTTGGCAATTCATCTAAGGACACGGCAATATCTTTATCCGCCAAGCCAATGTCCACAAAGGCCCCTAAGTCGCGCCGAGTTTCAATCACCGTGGCAAATGCGTAGTGTCCTTGGCGACTTTTCGGAATTTCTGTCGTAAATGCAAGCTCTTGCTTTTGATTGACATACCCAAAGCCTTCCACGCCTTCGCCTAATTGGCGTTCTCCTTCTGATTTGGCCAAACGGAAGGTGAAGCCATTCTTTTGGACAAAGTAATGACTGTCATTTTCATCTGTAACTAAACCGGTAAAGACCGTTGCTAGTAAATTATTCATCGATTTTCCTCCAAGGGCGAAAAGCCCGCTTTCTCTTTACAAAAAAATGCGTAACAAGGCGATACATAAAATGCCTACGATCACGATTTTCATTAAGTCTTTCGTATAATAGCCTACCACTAAAGCAGGCAAACAAGCCAGTAATTCGGGTATTTTTACTAGGGGCCACTGCCCTTCCCGAAACACCAGCAGGCTCTGGACTAACAAAGCCGTCAAGATGCATAAGGGCAAGTAATTTAAAAATTGATTGAACTTTTTGGGAAAGACCAAACGATTGGCAATCGCAAATGGTAAAACCCGAGGAACCCAAGTGACCACCGCACAACCAATCACTAAAACAAAGAACTGTTGATTACTCATTGGACACCGCCTTCCGTCAAAAGCCCTACCATGCAACCGACTAAAGTCGCCGCAATCACTGCGATTTCTCCGGAAAAAAGCCGCATCCCAACTACTAATGTCACCACGACAGCTAAGAGAATGCGCACACTCTGGCTGGTCCGCTTCTTTAGTGGTAGATCCACTTGAAATAACCAGAGCCCTAAAAACATTGCCGTCAAAGCAAAGTCCAATCCAAAACGCGCCGGATCGGTTAAAAATTGCCCAAAAAGTCCTCCTAAAACATTGGCGACTAGCCAAACGAGATAAGCTGCCACATTTAGCCCATGACACCAAGCAACCGAAACTTTATGCCCTGCTTGTAAAGCCGTGGTGAGTACCCCGTATGACTCATCCGTTAACAAACTCCCGATACCAATCGTCTGCCATAAGCCTTTGCCACGAAAATAGGAAGTCACGGAAAGACTCATTAACAAGTGACGGAAATTCACCAAAAAAACCGTCACAATAATAGAAGGAATCGGTGCATTCAACGCAAGCAAGCCACAAATAATAAACTGCCCACTGCCTGCGTAAACCAGTAAGGACAAAGCGGCAATTTGCCACAGTGAAAGGCCCACTCCTTTTTCCACGACTCCGGCGGCAAACCCAATGCCTAAATACCCCATCATGGTAGGAACACAGGCTTGAACCCCTTCACGAAAACGACGATAACCAACAGTTTCCATAAAACAACCCCCATTTTTCGTGTGATTGCAATCATCATATCGAAAAAAAGTGGGGGTCACAAGAATTTTTTTGAATTTTTCTGAAAACTGTCTACTTTTACTGCTTAACGAACGGTATGGTCATTCCCATTGCCTCGGAAGTATCCCGTCTTACAGTTGATTGTTACCAAGTAAAGTGGCAAATCTTTGGCTTTGTAATTGGCCGTTAGTGGTGCTTGATTGGTAGTAGCGTAAAGATTGTAATATCCCTCGCCATTTTCAATCCGCACCCGCTCCAATTTGTAGCCACCTTCCACGATATAGCCCCGTTCTATACAAGTCGCTATAACTTGATCCAAGACACCACTGGACCATGTCCAAGCTGGATTTGAGCTATCCGCCACATCGGCTGCATTTGTCGTCAAAATCGGTTGGTTAGCCGAATTCGTCTGCATGTTTGGCGATGCCTCTGCTGGAAGATTGCTATTGGCGCTACTAGCGGCGGCCGCTTCTTTGGCTGCTTGCTCTTGTGCCGCTTTTTCTGCCGCAGCTTTTTCTTGAGCCGCCTTTTCCTGGGCTGCTTTTTCTGCCGCAGCCTTAGCCGCCGCTTTGTTTTCATTGATTTTGGTTTCCACCAGCTTCAATTGATCACTTAAAGCAGTCTTTTCCTCACTGGCCACTATTTCTGCTACCAGTTTTTGCGCTGCTTGATAATCCGCTTCTTTTGGTTCCGCCACAGCTTTACCATCTTTAACTAACGAAGTCATCGCCGCTTGGGCATTGTTCAATTGAGTTAATTGGTCTTTCGCAGCTTGAACTCCTTCTGCCAACAACTGATCAAAGGGATCGTCACCTGTAATATCTAAATCAATTTTTTCCGTTGTTGCAATCGCCACTTCTTTTGTAAATACATCTCCGGAAATCACTGGTTTCGTGTAAAGCCCATTGACCTGATCTTGCAAGGCTAATTTCTCCTGAATATCCGTCAATTCCGCCTTTAAGTCCTTGGTTTTTGATGTATCGCTAAAGTCTTCTACCTGTTTAAGAACGCCAGTTACCTCGGCAGAAGTCAAGCCGGCTTTTAAAAAGTCTTTGTCGTCATTTAAGTATAGGTCCGCTACTGATTTTTTTAGGCCTTTCAATTCAGCAGCCAGCGCCTTTGCCTTTGCTTGGGCTTGTTTCTGCTCTTGTGCCACTTGTTGTTGGTGATATGCATAAGCACTACCGCCACCGGCTAAAAGCACTGCTGCCACAAGAACAATTGGCCACTTTTGGCGTTTCTTGACAACAGGAGCTGTCTTACTTTCCTTAGTAGCCGCTATTGTTGCTTGAGGTTCTGCTGCTTCATTTACTTCGGAAACAACATACTCAGTCGCTGCTACAGACTCAGTAGTAGATTTCTCAGGTTCGTTGGCAACTTCCTCTGTAAGAGAATCATTCACATCTGCCTTGATTGCCGCTTTTTCGATTTTTTCATCGGCTATTGGCGTTTCGGTTTGAAGATTAGATGCTACTCCTTGGGCTTTCTCAGGGATTTCATCAAGTTCTTCAGTGTCCGCTTCATCCCATTGCGTTTCCTCAGAAAATTCTTCATCCGTATCCGTCTGATTTTCATTAGCGAGCGCTTCTGGCACGTCTTCTGCAGGAGCGTCTGTTGCAAGATCTTCTGTCTCTTCAAGAGGCGTTTCTGCATCAGCTTCTACTTCTGGAACCATCTCTTCTTCGGTTTCAGGTACTGTTGAAGATTCCTTCGAAGACTCCGCTACTTCTTCGGCAGTCTCCTCGTCATGCTCTGCTTCTAACGCTTCACTTTCTACTTCAGAATCCTGCTCTTGTGAGGTAGTTTCTGAGTCGGCAAGATCACTTGCTTGTTCCTCCGCATTTGGAGTTGGGGTTTCGTTCAAAGCTAGCTTAGCTTCATTTATTTCTTCCCCAGGATCTTTTTTAGTAGCTGCCTGCTGTGCTGCCACTAACTCTTCTAAGCTAGGGCCCTCAGCATCGCTTCCTTCCCGGTGGCGCTTGATGTAAGCCGAAAGAATCGGATTGTCTTCCAGATGATCCACAGCTTCTGTTTCATCATTTTGATCAAACTCATCTGTTTCATCATTAGTCAATGACTCTTCTGCCAAATCCTTTGCCGGCACTGCAAATTCTTCTACTTCTTCTGCATCTGCTTCTACTGATTCTACTTCTTTACTTTCATCAGAATCTTTTGTAGCGTCTTCACTACTTGTGCCATTGTTTTCTAGATGATTCATCAAGGCCCCTAAGGACACGTCCTGAAAGTCATTCCAGGAAATCGAATCATTATTTTTACGGTTTTTTTCGTCGATATCTTGTAATTTATGAGCGATATTTTCCTCGATTTCACGGCCACATTCCGGGCAAACCATCTTGCCGGCTAATGGCGTAAAACCACAATAAGGACACGTATTTATCAAATCACTTGCTCCTTCATGAATTCTACTGAGGATCTTTTATCCAGTTTTGTTGTCCGGGCTAATTCTAAAGCACCAGCAAAACGGATACACCTAACAGTTAATCTATCACAATCTCAGCCTTTCGCCAATATTTGGAACGTTACGATTTCCTTAAATTCCCAAGGCAAAGTTGGCTTGGCTTGCATTTCTCCAGAAAATCAAAAAAAGCGCTGACCCCAAAGGCCAGCGCTAAGTGTTTATTCTAAGAAATCTTTCAATTGTTTGGAGCGAGATGGATGGCGTAATTTCCGCAAGGCTTTCGCTTCAATTTGGCGAATCCGTTCCCGAGTAACCCCAAAGACTTTGCCGACTTCTTCCAAAGTGCGAGTCCGACCGTCGTCTAAACCAAAACGCAAGCGCAAGACGTTTTCTTCCCGGTCGGTCAATGTATCCAATACGTCTTCTAATTGTTCTTTCAACAATTCATAAGCCGCGTGATCCGCTGGGCTAGTCGCTTCTTGGTCTTCGATAAAGTCACCTAAGTGAGAGTCGTCTTCTTCCCCAATTGGTGTTTCCAAAGAAACTGGTTCTTGGGCGATTTTTAGGATTTCCCGAACTTTTTCCGTTGGCAAGTCCATTTCTGCACCGATTTCTTCCGGTGTAGGTTCCCGGCCTAAATCTTGCAACAATTGCCGTTGAATCCGAATCAATTTATTGATCGTTTCTACCATGTGTACCGGAATCCGAATCGTCCGCGCTTGGTCGGCGATGGCCCGAGTGATGGCTTGACGGATCCACCAAGTGGCATAAGTGGAGAATTTGAACCCTTTGCGGTAATCAAATTTTTCCACGGCTTTCATCAGCCCCATGTTTCCTTCTTGGATCAAATCCAAGAATTGCATCCCACGGCCGACATAACGTTTGGCAATCGAGACTACCAAACGGAGATTGGCTTCTGCTAAGCGTTGTTTTGCTTCTTGGTCCCCTTCTTCAATCTTCAGGGCCAAAGCGACTTCTTCTTCCGCTGTCAATAAAGGCACCCGACCGATTTCTTTCAAATACATCCGGACAGGGTCATTGATTTTCACACCAGTTGGGGCAGAAAGATCTTCTTGCTTGGCTTGTTCGGCTTTTTTCTCATTGCTCTTCAAACTATGCACAGAGGGTTCGCCATTTTCATCTACCACGCTGATACCCGCATCTTCCACTTTTTGGATCAGTTTGTCCATTCCATCTGCATCTAAGGAATAAGGTGTTGCTAGCTTATTGGAAAGATCATCGTATACGACCTGTCCTTTCGCCTTGTTCTCAGCAATAAATGCGGTCACTGCCTTGTTGTAATCTTTTGTTTCATTAGCCATAATTCAGAAGGCCCCCCTTAAAAGATGTCGGTTTGCTTCAGTTGTTTCCGTAAATCTATTATCTCAACAGCCAACTCAAGTTCCAGCTGGGTATTGCCAATGCGACCTGCTTCCTGCTGCAAAATAACTTTTTCATTGATTTTATCAGCGAGTCTGGTCTTATCCAACACCCGGAGTAGCACGCGAATTTCCTTTTCCGTACTCTCTTGCGGTAAATTAAGTGTGACGATCGTGATCACTTTATTTTGAATCTCGGGATCATCTAGATGATCCACAAATCCGGCTACATCAAACTCACCCTTTTGCTCGAAATAGGTCACAAATAACTGGTAAATTCTTTCGTACTCCTCGTGAAGAAAAGTCAAATGAGCCTCTTGCAATTGATACAAGAGTCGCGGTTCATTGAACAAGCGATAAAGCAATTGTTGTTCCGCTTTTTCCCCTTGGGTCAACGGCCGTCTGGTGATTGCCTGTTGCTCTGGCGGCACTTCCATATCACCCGCTTCAGGAAAGTCCTCGAAACGAGGCTCCTCTGGGTAGGTCGCCTTTGTTGCTTGGGGCTTTTGGGCCTGTTTAAAGCTGTCAAGTTGCTGTTGCAAAGTTTCCCGTTGCAAATGAAACTCTGTGGCCAACTGTGTCAAGTAGTGGTCTTGTTGAATCAAAGAATCGACTTGGGTCAATTCCTTTAACATCGTCTCCACATACAAGAGCTGATCTTTTTCATTGGCCAAATTGTATTGACCACGATAATAATCTAGCTGAAAACTAAAGACGGTTTCTCGACCATGCTCAGCCAACTGGGCAAATGCTTGACCACCATATTTTTTGACGTATTCATCCGGATCCAGTCCATCGGTCAAACGGGCAATATCAATTTTCAAGCGACTGTTTTCTCGTAACAAGTGAATTGCTCGTTGGGTAGCCTCAATGCCTGCACGATCCCCGTCATAACAGATGACAATCGTATCAGCTAAGCGTTCCATCGCCCCCACTTGTTGTTGCGTCAGGCTTGTGCCCATACTGGCGATACCGTTTTTCACCCCGGAACGCCACGCAGCAATCACATCCATAAATCCTTCAAACAAGAAAACCGTACTTTCCTTACGAATCGTTCCTCGGGCCTTGTCAAAGTTAAACAAGACCATGCGCTTATTGAACAAACTCGTTTCCGGTGAGTTCAGATACTTTGGTTGATCCTCACCAGGAAATTCCATCGTTTTAAAAAAGCGCCCGGAAAAAGCAATCGTCTTGCCTCGTGGATCACGAATGGGAAACATGATTCGCTGATAAAAACGATCAGCAAAATGACCATCATCTCTAGCTACAAATAACCCGCTAGCCTCATACAACTCTTTGTCAAAGCCTTCATTTTGAAAGACTTGTTCCAAAAACTGTCGCTGATTTGGCGCAAAGCCAATGCCAAATTCCGCAATCGTCTCATCGTCTAGACCACGCTCATGCAAGTGAGCCAAAGCTTGCTCACCGACAGCGGTATTCATCAGCAAATGATGATACAGCTCTTGGGCTTTCTCATGGAGTTCAATCAGTTGTCGTTGCTCGGAATTGCCTGAGCTTGCTTCTGCTTCCCGATATTCCTGAGGGATAGAAATCTGCTCAAAATCTGCAACTTTTGCTACTGCTTCAGGAAAACTGATGCCATCAATCTCTTGCAAAAAACGAAAGACGTTGCCTCCACGACCGCAACCAAAACAGTGGTAAAACTGCTTGTCCTCTGCTACCGAAAATGACGGTGTCTTTTCATTGTGAAAGGGGCAAAGTCCAGAGTAGTTTTTGCCGGTTTTCTTCAGTTGTACATACTGACCGACAATGTCCACAATGTTGGCTTTCTCCCGGATCTCGTCGATCAACTCTTGTGGGATTCGTGCCACTTGCCTCACTCTCCATATCCAATGCATTTCCTGCCGTAAAAAAACGCACTAATCGAAATCAGCGCGATTGAATACAAACAAGATTATACATGGTTTATTTTAACACATTGCTGATGATTTTCAAGCCTTTTGCACAGGTTGTTTCAAGTATTCTTAAGGTTTGATAACAAGCTTTCTGAAACATGAAAAAATGACACCAAAGGAAGGTGTCATTTTTCATGTTATTTGTATTTTTCTTCCAGACGACTCATCCAAGCCCCTAGTAGAATACCGCCGATGCACATTACCACACTAGCAGCGTAGTTTCCTGGGGTGAATCCTGAATAATCTGTCGGAATAATCATCACAGTGGAAGCAAAGACGATCCCTAAAATAAAGTGGAACAATTGCGGATAAGCTTTACTAAAGATGTAGTCCATCAGTTTTGAAAGACTTAAAACACACGCCAAACCACCGATTGCAATCGGAATGATTACCCCAAAGTCCAAAGTCTTAATCCCATCAGACATGGCTTTATACATCCCCATATACACCAAGAAGTTTGACGGACTTAAACCAGGAACAATCATCCCTAGTCCAATCAAGGCCCCTGCAATAATCCAAGTGAAAAAGTTTTGATTGACTTCGGAAAACATACCAGAGCCTTTCCATAAAAAGAGCAGACCTAAAACGAAACTGATCACTAAAATAATTACATCTCGCGTACTGCGCCCTTCTTTCCCGGCTTCTTTCCACAATGCCGGCACCGTACCGATGATACAACCTACAAAAAACCACAATACGATGTTTTCATAGCTGCCTAAAGCAAAACTCACCACAAAGGACAGTAAAAAGACGCCGGTCACGCCGCCTAGGCCCACAGGTAAGAAAAACAAGACATTTTCTTTAAAATTACGAGTAATGTGAGCCAAAAACGAGATGATTCGTTGGTAAATTCCAAAGATGGCGGCTAATGCCCCACCACTAACGCCTGGGAGAATAAACCCAGAGCCGATAAACATCCCTTTCACAAAACGCAAGAACCAATCTTTATTCTTTGATTGATCTGATACTTCTTTTTCCATTCCCAATCAGCACCTTCTTCCAAATATATCTAGTCTATCATAACCGATAGGCTTACCAAATTAAAAGAGAAAATTTGTGGTTTGATATTTCCACTGGTTCCATTGAACATTTTTCGCATAAAAAATGTTGCCCCCATTGTGATAGAGGAAGCCCCCATTATAAAACAGAGAAAAGATGCCCCAATAACGATAGGTCGTCTGTTCCGCGTTACCTAATTGTGGGGCCAAGACTTCTTTGGAATAGCTTTCCGCCAATTTCAAGGAGTTTTTGCCCCCGTTCTCCGCCACATAATCGATGTAGTCCAGGCCAAAATTGTACGCTTGAATTCCCGTATCTAAATCACAACCGGCCTCTTTAGCGGCTTCAAGAGATTGCGCCAGAAAGGACACTCCCGCATCGATACTCTCTGAGCGGTTTTCAATCTGCCCTGCTTCCCCGTAGCGACTCTCCGAACTTTGCATCAAATCAATGCTCCGTCCTTTACTTTCCGTGTAAATAATGGCCGAAGCCAAATTCTTGTATTCGGGAATACCATATTTTTCAACTGCTGTGGCAACAACCTCATCATATTTATGAACATCTTTTAAAATAAAATAGTTCCTCACGCCTAGGGCCACCATGCCAATCAGTAGCACTAGTAAGAGGAGCTTCAACATTAACTTGAATATTTTTTTAATCAAGGATTCACCCATCCAAACGTTTTTTTGTCATTCTTCATACTACCTGTTTCTCTTTTTCTTGACCAGAAAAGCCCCATTTCTTTTCTGAAACTTAAAGAAATCATTGGATACGAAAAAAGCAGGGCAATCTGCTTGCCCTGCTTTCTCGCACTTCTTGTCTAAAATTCAACTTTATAAGGCGCCAGTTTTTCCCAATCAAAGGTAACGCCAATCCCTGGTTCTTCCGGTGCCACGGCCATGCCGTCTTCTGGGTCAATCACTAGTGGTCGTGTGGTGTATTGGTCAATTGGGAAGCTATGCATTTCCAAATAACCAGCATTTGGTAAAGCAGCCAAGAGACTCACGTGCAACTCTTGCATCCCATGGGTGGAAACGGTCAAGTTATTGACTTGACTGATTGCCGCCACTTTCAGCCAACCGGTAATTCCGCCCACATTCGATGCATCCGGTTGAGGAAAGTCCACATGCCCGTATTGCATCATGTGCTGAAATTCCATTGGGGTACGCAAGTTTTCTCCCGCTGCCACGGCAATACTGCCTTCTCTAGCAATCCGGCCGTAGCCTTCATAGTCTTCTGGAATCGTTGGTTCTTCCAAGAATAAAATGTCATAAGGTGCCATTAATTTGGCTCCTTTAATGGCTTTTTCCACGGACCAACTCATGTTAGCGTCCACCATGAAAGTCACATCTGGACCAATTAGTTCTCGTACCGCTTTTATTCGAGCGATGTCTTCGGCTAAGGTCTTTTGGCCTAATTTGATTTTCACGGCTTTAAGGCCCATATCCAAATAGCGTTGGTTATTGGCTAATAACTTTTCTAGCGGGTAATTCAAGTCAATGGCCCCACCGTAGCATTTCACTTTATTGGAATGACCCCCCAATAATTTATACAAAGGTTCGCCGGCTTTTTTGGCCCGCAAATCCCACAAGGCAATATCGCAAGCAGCAATGGCAAAACTTGCTAAGCCTCCTCTAGCCACGTAGTGAATGCCCCAGTTCATCTGATCCCAGATGGATTCGACACAGGCCGGGTCTTTTCCTAGTAAGATGTGCTTCAATTCTTTGTCGATCAACTTGGCAATGGACTCGCCCCCGAAACCACCCGTATAGGTGTAGCCCACGCCTACACGATCATCATCCGTGGCAATTTTAACAATTGGCACTTCAAAATGAGTATGCAGACCGTGTTTGGCATCCTCCATTAATTCGGGCAAGGGAATGCGATAATATTCCGTTGTGACTGAAACGATGGTAGACATGATTGAGATTCCTCCTAGATTTTATTTGCAAAATGTTAACGTGTGCATTCGCAGAATAACACGATTCTTAGATTTAAGCAAGCAATAAGAAAGCCCTTTAAAAAGACCAGGCAAATCTCCTTGTCCCCCTGGTCAACTGGGCGGTTTACTGTCTTTTTTTCCAAAGAATATGCTACACTCAAAAATAGTGACAAGACAAAAGCATTCAGTACATAGGAGGACAACATGTTTACGGAAGAAAGTTTTCAAGTGTTTCAAGTCGAGGGCTTGGAACCTCGCATGACAGCGATTCGCAGTGAGATTCAACCAGTGTTTCAAAAAATTGGGGATACCATTTGTCCCAAATTGAGCGAAACCCTAGAGAGTCCCTTCTACCTTCATATTGCACAGCATCGCCGGCGTAGCGTCCATCCTCCCGAAAACACTTGGGCTGCTTTTAGTGAAGGCAAACGGGGATACAAAATGGCGCCCCATTTTCAAGTGGGAATCTGGCCTGATTACGTCTTTTTGTGGCTTTCCATGATTGATCAACCAAAAGGACAAGTCGCATTTGCCGAGACTCTTTTAAATAAGCCAACGTTGTTTGAAGCTTTGCCAGAAGATACGGTGCTAAACATAGATCACACAAAAGACCAGATTTTACCGGCCACCGCAGAAAATGTTTCGGCAAGTTTGGAGCGCCTCGCAAAAGTCAAAAAAGCCGAATTTCAAATTGGTCGCATTATCAAAAAAGATGCTCCACTCTGGCAGAACTCCGAACAAGCCTTAGCTTACATGGAAGCGACTTACAAAAGTCTTCTTCCCCTTTATACAGCGCTAAAAAATGCATAAAAAAATTGTAACAATAGCTAAGTCACCGTCCTACGAACCGAGCGACACCAAACGTGAGACCACAAAAGACGGCTATCTTCCATTAAATTCATTGGAAAATAGCCGTCTTTTCATTGCTAAAAATTTCAAACGCTGACTAAACTTGATTTCATCAAGTTTAGTCAGCGTAATTTGCTAGTTGAACTTAGCGATTTTTGCTTAGTTCAACTGTACTAGGCGCCTTCAAAGAGCCTAACCATACTTTATTTTTCCTTTTTTCACGTATGGTATTGTTCTCTCTTCGGACTCTGACATAAAAGTTGTCGCAAATTTTTCTTATCCGTATGTTTTTTATTAATTTTTGTTAGACATACGCTGTTTATCACTTAGAAATTACTTATTTCGCAACATTGCCGGCGATATTTAATGCATCCCAAGTGCGGGCAAAAGGTGGTGCATACAATAAATCCAACAATCCTAAAGTTCCCGTTGTCAATTGACCGGTAATGGCCGCAGCTAGTGTGTCAATACGTAAAGCTGCTCCGTTTTCCCCGGCGATTTGACCACCGAGAATGCGACGGGTATCCGCTTCGTAAATCAATTTAATTCGGATATCTTTTTGTCCCGGATAGTAGTTCGTTTGATTTTTATCATTGATCACAACGGCTTTGTAATTCAAACCTAAGTCTTTAGCTTCTCGTTCGGTCAGTCCGGTACGCGCCATTTCCAACTCTTGAAATTTCACGCCGGCGGTTCCTAATGAGCCCGGATAAGTGGTAGCTTTGCCCGCCATGCTTTCCCCGGCTACACGCCCTAATTTATTCGCTCCCGTGGCTAGAGGAATGTAGCGTTTTTCTCCCGTATTCAGGAAGTCCACCGTAGCGCAGTCCCCTGCCGACCAGACGTCTGGGACATTGGTCCGACCTTGATTGTCCACGATTAGTGCACCATTTTTCAATGTGGCAAATTCTTTTCCCAAAAAGGCTGTGGCTGGGCGCACGCCAATGGCCACAATCACCAAATCGGTCTTGTAACGCCCTTTATCCGTGATAACCCACTGAACAGTATGATCTCCTTCAAACTCTTTGACGGTTTCACTAAGGTGTAAGTCCACGTTGGCTTCCCGCATTTTTGCCACCATTAACTCGTTGATTTCCGAATCAAAGCTGTCTTGTAAAAGATTGGCTTCCATTTGAATCAACTGCACTTCTTTATCCAAATGAAGTAAGGCTTCGGCGATTTCCACCCCGATATACCCGCCACCGACTATGGTAACCCGTTGAATATCAGCTTGTGAGAGATGCTTTTTCAAATTCTTGCCGTCTGACATGGTTTTCACCGTGTACAAATTCTCAAAGTCCGCTCGTTTCACTGGGGGCAAGACTACTGAGGAGCCTGTGGCCACCATTAATTTGTCATAGTGGTCGATAAATTCTTCCCCATCCGCCGGCTTCACATGTACCGTTTTAGCGGTCGTATCCACTGCCAAGACTTCGTGATGCAATTTAATCGTGATGCCTTGTTTTTCAAAAGCGGCTTTTTCTCGGGCAATCATCTGATTGGCGTCTTCGAAATAATCCCCGATGTAGTAAGGCAGACCGCAAGCCCCTAAGCTGACCAAATCCCCTTTTTCATAAATAACCACTTCTGGATCTTCCGCCAGTTTTTGGACCTTCACCGCAGCACTGGTTCCCGCTGCTGTTCCCCCGATAATGATTGTCTTCATAGCTTCCTCCTTGTTTTGCGATTTTTCGCCTTGATACTCTTCTTCATTATACAAAAAAACGAGCGCAATCACTGGAATTGCGCTCGTCTTTGAGCAGTCGCCTGTAGCCTTTTGACTTAGGATTCGATTTCGGTAATAATCCCTGAGCCCACGGTCCGGCCACCTTCACGAATGGAGAAGGTCGTTCCTTTTTCAATGGCAATCGGATGGATTAATTCCACATCGATGGTCACATTGTCCCCAGGCATTACCATTTCAATTCCTTCTGGCAACGTAATATTCCCTGTCACATCTGTGGTATGGAAATAAAATTGTGGTCGATAGTTATTGAAGAATGGCGTATGACGACCACCTTCTTCTTTGGTCAAAACATAGACTTCCCCTTTGAACTTCGTATGAGGAGTGATGGAACCTGGTTTTGCCAACACTTGGCCCCGTTCCACTTGATCTCGGTTAATCCCCCGGAGTAAGACCCCGACGTTGTCCCCGGCTTCCCCAAAGTCCAATGTCTTGCGGAACATTTCCAAACCAGTTACCACAGCTTTTTGGGTTTCTGGTTTAATCCCGATGATTTCGACTTCTTCGCCAACTTTCACCGTGCCGCGTTCGATACGTCCGGAAGCAACAGTCCCACGACCGGTAATGGTGAAGACATCTTCAATTGGTAATAGGAAAGGTTTGTCTGTATCCCGAACTGGTGTTGGAATGTACTCGTCTACCGTGTCCATAAGTTCCATAATGACTTTTTCTTGTTCAGGATCGCCTTCCAAAGCTTTCAAAGCAGACCCTTTAATCACAGGAATATCGTCACCTGGGAAACCATATTCACTTAGAAGTTCACGGACTTCCATTTCGACTAAGTCAAGTAGTTCCTCGTCATCCACCAAATCGACTTTGTTCAAGAAAACGATGATGTGTTTAACCCCTACTTGCCGAGCAAGTAAGATGTGTTCACGAGTTTGTGGCATTGGGCCATCGGTAGCGGAAACTACCAAGATCGCACCGTCCATTTGGGCAGCCCCAGTAATCATGTTCTTAACATAGTCCGCGTGTCCTGGTGCATCAATATGGGCATAGTGCCGTTTTTTGGTTTCATATTCCACGTGAGCGGTGTTAATGGTGATACCCCGTTCCCGTTCTTCTGGTGCAGCATCAATCGCTGCGTAATCTTGGGCATTGGCCAACCCTTGTTTTGCTAATACGGTGGTGATGGCCGCGGTCAAGGTTGTTTTCCCGTGGTCAACGTGTCCAATCGTCCCAATATTAACATGGGGTTTGCTTCTGTCATAATGTTCTTTTGCCATAATTTTTCCCTCCAAATCTACTCGGGGTTGCCGAGTCGCTGGGTCAAGTTGTCTTGGCTCTTACGACACCTATTATAGGCTCCCCTTGACCGATTGTAAAAAATTTGCCCTCGAATCATTAACTACTTACTAATTGTTAGTTTTCTTGAGCTGACTTTATTATAGGTCAAATTTAGTCAAAGTCAATTATCTTGTCTCGCAGCGTAAAACAAAAAAAACCTCCCGTTAAGAGAGGTTACGTTTAATCAAATGAAGTTCGACACCAGGGCTCGCGAATAAAAGCAAATAACTCCTGTACATCTTCCAGACTATTACGAGGTAAAGATAGCGTTAACTGCTGACTTTCTGCTTCAGAAAAAAAGCCCACGTCTTTCGTCTCCAAACCAGGTTTAAGCTCCCCTGAAGCTACCTCACAGAAGATAAAAAACTTATACACGTATTCTAAGCTAGGCGGATAATCCTGCTTGGCTTTATCCACTACTTTAATCAGCTGCTTGGCGGCCACAGTGATGCCAGCCTCTTCCCAGGTTTCTTTCTGGGCGATTTCCCCAGGCGAGTATCCCACATCTCCCCAGCCTCCCGGTAGAGCCCAGGTGTCGTCGCTTTTCTCTTGAACCAGGAGCAGTTCTTTTTGGTCATTAAAAACCACGGCACGAATATCGACTTTCGGCGTCACATAGCCCACATCACTGGTAAAATAGCGCTCAATTTCCGTTTTTGTCAGATTGGTGCTATACGTGGTCACCAACTCTCGCAAAATTGTCTGCATCTCTTCCAAGCGTTCTTGATCGTAGACATCCTTAGTATATGCCAAACTGGTATTGACTAAGGCTTTTAATTTGCCTAGCCCGTCGATTAACTCCATGTTCTCCCTCCTTACAGGCGGTTGATCACATCTTCCACATTTTTGATTGTAACGGAAATGGTCCCGTCAGGATTATTGATAAATTCAATCAAATTCGGATCCCGATAGACATCTAAAGGAACGATTAACTCGATGCCATTAGACAAGCGCAGTTTTTGCTTGCCGTATTTTTTCTCCGTAAGCTCCCGGACTTCTTCCACCATGGGCGCTCGGTCGACAAAACCTTTTTCCGCCACTTCTTCTTTGAAGCTTAGCTGAGCCGTAATATTGTCCTTAAAGACCTTTTCTGCCACTAAGTTCACATCTACCTCACCGGAATCCTCGATGGAATCATAAATGGACTCTTTTACATCAGCCACCAAATCGTGTTGGGTAGCTTCAAATTTTTGCCCGATTTTCGCGGCCACTTTGGTAATGACCTTCACATTGTCTTCTAAAGACAGTTGCGGCTCAGTTTCGATGACTTCTTCGGAAAAATACAGACGCTTTTCCCCGGAGAACGTGTAGCGTTTTTCCACTAGACCATAGAAGAGCGTCTCTAAATTCACCATCAGACCTTCATCCGCTTTTTGCGTCTTATTGGCTAATAGCGCCCGGTTGATGATCAACTGATTGGCCACCCCACTGTCACTGCCTTCCACAAAATGAGTGTACCCTTCGTGATAATTCACTTTTAAAAACGCCACAAAAGGAGTCACGTCCACCTCGTAACGCACGACAAAGACGTCACAGCTCGGGGCATCCTCACTTTGAGCGTAACTATCATACCAACGCTTGGTCAACCCTTCGGAAGCTTCGGTAAAATTCTCCTGACAAGCTTGCACCAATTGGGTAAATAGCGCATCTTGAGTCAAGGTACCGGTTTTGGTTTGGGGATTGGTCAATTTCTGAATCTTTTTGGTCAAATACTCCCGGATGTACTCCTTTGTTAAATCTAAGGGCACTTGAGAAAATACCGGTGAACCGGATTCCCGATCCAGTATATGTAAAATTGCTTCTTTTAACATGATATCCATTTGAACTCGTCCTTTCCATGCTTACGCCCATCCAGTTTACACAAAAGCGCAAGAAAAAGCCAAAAAAATCGAGAAGCACCTCATTGCCCCTAAGCAATCTCGCTGTTTTTTTCCGGAAAGTACGGTACACTTACAGTAACACAACAAAGGAGGAAGTCATTTTATGGATTCATTAACATCTACTTACACTTTAGCCAATGGTGTAAAAATTCCCGTAGTCGGATTTGGTACTTGGCAAACCCCGGACGGTGACGTGGCAGTTGCTTCCGTAAAAGCAGCTCTAGCTGACGGCTACCGCCACATCGATACTGCCCAAGGCTATCAAAACGAAGAAAGTGTGGGCAAAGCGTGGCAAGAAAGCGGCGTACCCCGGGAAGAAATCTTCCTGACCACCAAACTGTGGAATAAAAACCATAGCTATGATTTAACCATGTCATCCTTTGAAGAGTCTTTGAAAAAGCTAGGCACCGATTACGTGGACCTTTTCTTGATCCACTGGCCAAACCCGATTGATTTCCGGGATCACTGGCAACAAGCCAACGCCGAAACTTGGCGAGCTATGGAAGAGTTGTATGAAGCGGGCAAGATCAAAGCAATCGGCGTTTCCAACTTCCAACCTCATCATCTGGAAGAATTGAAGAAAACCGCGAAAATCATGCCAATGGTCAACCAAATCTTCCTAGCCCCTGGTGAAAAGCAAGAAGAAGTGGTCCAATACTGTGAAGACAACCACATTTTATTGGAAGCTTATAGCCCTCTCGGCACGGGGAAAATCTTTGACGTACCAGAAATGAAGACTTTGGCAGCTGCTCACAACAAGTCCATCGCCCAAATTGCTTTGCGTTGGTCCTTGCAACACGGCTTCTTGCCATTGCCAAAATCTGTGGCTCCAAGTCGGATTAAAGAAAATACGGAACTCTTTGATTTCGAGCTTTCCCCAGAAGACATGGCTGTAATCGACGGCTTAGACGGCGTGGTAGGCAAAGCGAAAAATCCAGATACCACGACTTTCTAAAAGCATTTCCCTTGATTTTGTGAATTGGGATTCTGAGACGTTTTTACAGAAAACGTTTCAGAATCCCTTCTTTCTTTACATAAGACTTTTCAAAATCAGTTTTTTTCTTTATAATCAGAGAGGATTTATCAACAGAGGGAACGGTATTCTTCGCAGATTTTGCGAGAAGCGCTAGCCCGACTAGCATTCGTACTGGCTAATCCCCTATTTGTAGAAGGAGCAGAATAGATGAAAAAGAAACAAAAACAAAAATTGCTGAACCAATTCCGGTTGTCCTTTGAAAACACCCGCCAACAGTTGTTCCGCACTTTGGAAGAAAAAGCAAATGAATTGTATGATTTGGAGATTGGCGTGCGCCTAAACCCAAAAAATGCCAAAGAAATGTTGATTGAAAACAGCAAAGCTACGGAAAATCCTGTATTGACCGTGCCAATCGATGATAGCTTCACCACCATCATCAAACGCCTACAAAAAAAAGAAGCAGGACTTTTGGAACAATTCTCCACTAATTTGACCCAAGAAATCGCCAACTACTGGTACCACCCAGTAAAAACGGAAGACACTGCTACCACCGTGGAAGAAGTCGCAACTGCTCCAAAAGCAGAAAAAGAAGCGGTAGCCCCTAAGGAAACGCCAGTCAAAGAAGACGCTAAAGCAGTTGAAACCACTACTGACGCTTCAGCAGCTGCCGTTGAAGGCGAGATGACTTACGCTGCCTTTGACGAAGCCATCAAAGGATTTCCAAAATTCTTCACCGAAAAAGACGACACCACTGTCTCTGTGAAAGAAAAAACTGCCAAAGAAGATCGGCTTTTGGCAACCATCTCTGTAACAGAAGTCGGCCAATTTGAAATCGAAAAAGCCTTGGAACGAAAATACAAGGTTAAAACGGAAGTCATTCCTTTGATTGAAGCTTTGGCACAAACCCCATTGGCAAATCGCTAAACAAAACCAACTAAAAAGGTTGAGAGGCATCACGCCTCTCAACCTTTTTTATGATTGTCGCATTTTTGCCAATAATTCTTTAGCCGTCTCCTCGTTCATATGAGGGGCTTTTTTTAATTGGCGGCTTAATTCAGGGATTTCTGCGCCCTTTGCTCCCACGGTCATGGCCAAAGAGCGAGCTTGCAAGGCCATGTGTCCTCGCTGGATGCCTTCCCCGACTAACGCTTTGAGCGCTGCTAGGTTTTGAGCCAAGCCTGCACTGACAATGACTTGGGCTAACTCTGCGGCTCCACTTACGTTTAACAAAGCCATGGCCGCTTGGGCTTTCGGCAAGACCCGGGTGCCTCCTCCTACCGTTCCCACGGCTAAAGGCAAAGTGAGTTCTCCTACGAGTTCATCCCCTACTACTTGCCATTGACTTAAGCCTTGATACTGTCCTTGACTTGCCGCGTAGGCATGAATCGCCGCGGCTTGGGCCCGTGTGTCATTTCCGGTAGCCAGCAAAATCCCATCTATCCCATTCATAATGCCTTTGTTGTGAGTGGCGGCACGATAGGGATCAAGCTGAGCGTAAGTTGCGGCTTGGGCGATTTTCGCCGCTATTTCTGAACCGTTTTTAGCTCCTAAGCGGGTCACAGGAATCCGGCAGCTAGTAGTCACTAAAGATTCGGTAGTCAAGTTGCTCAAAATGGCAAACAAAATCGGTTCTACCCGCAGACTGCGAATTTCACTAGCCACGGCTTCTAAAATCGTGTTGACAATATTGGCCCCCATGGCTTCTTGTACATCCACCAGAAAATCACAGGAAACAAAGTCTTCTCCTACTTTTCGGGTATGAATCTCACGCAAGCCCCCTCCTCGTCGGTAAATCGAAGGATGGGCTTCTTTAGCCACCGCAAAAAAATGCGCCTCTTGTGCTTTTAGCCAATCTATTAAAGCCTCTTGATTTGGTACATCATAAAAGACGATCTGTCCCCGCATTAAGCGAGAAAGGATGCGACTGGTGAAGTTCCCGGCGATTTTTGCCCCATTGCTTAAAGCTGCGATCACGGATGGTTCTTCCGTGGCTACAGGCACCAAGTACTTGCGCCCGTTAACTTCCAAGTGCTGGGCTACTCCCAGAGGAATTTCTACTTCACTGATGGCATTTTCGATTAAATGACTGCTGATTTCTGAATCTAATGCAGTGTCTTTGAATGTTGCATAGACTTCCGGAGTAATAGCTCCATCTGCGACTAATTTCTGCAAGCGTTCTTCTGCCGTTAGTTCGTAAAAGCGTTTGGCTTTCGTCGGCTGGGGACGTTCCAATAAGACCGCCATGCCCAGCCCGCCACCGATACACAAAGAAGCGATGCCGTAGCGTTTGTCTTTGTCTTGTAACTGGTGACTTAAAGTAGTCAACAAACGGGCCCCGGTAGCCCCAATGGCATGCCCTAAAGAAATCCCACCGCCGTAAATATTGACCTTTTCTTTTGGCAAGCCCAATTCTTGCTCCACCACAATGGAAGAAGCCGCAAAAGCTTCATTGATTTCATAGAGATCGATATCATCCAATGAAACGCCACTTTTTTCCACTAGTTGGCGAATCGCCGTAATCGGTGAAATCCCCATAATCGCTGGGTCAATCCCCACTTCTGCCGTTTCTTTCACGATTGCCAAGTAAGGGATGCTATGGGCTTCGGCGTAGTCTTTGGACGCCAAAAGTAACGCTGCTGCTCCGTCGTTAATCGTGGAGGCATTACCGGCAGTTACTGTGCCCCCTTCCTTAAAGGCCGGACGCAAAGTAGCCAGTTTTTCTAAAGTAGAATTCCCACGAATCCCTTCGTCTTCTGTCAAGAGGTGCTCTCCCACTTGTAAAGGCAAGATTTCATTTTTAAACAGGCCCTGGCTACGGGCTTGAGCGGCTTTTTGCTGGGAAGCCAAAGCGAAGGCATCTTGTTCTTTGCGACTAACTTGATAGCGCTCCGCCACGTTTTCCGCGGTAAGTCCCATGTGCTCTCCGGACTGGGCATCCGTCAAACCGTCGATAATCATACTAGCCAAGGGTGCGCCATAGGTTTTCGTATCATAGTCAAAGGTCGCCACTCCCGGCGCTCTCGTCATGCTCTCGATTCCGCCGGCTAAGACCACCTCAGCTTCGCCTAATTGAATCGCTTGACGAGCCATGAGCACCGCCTTCATGCCGGAACCACAAACCTCATTAATGGTGGCTGCCGTCACAGCGTAATCGAGCCCCGACTTCAAAGCGATTTGCCGAGCAGGGTTTTGCCCCGTACCGGCTTGCAAGACATTGCCAAAAATCACTTGGGTCACGTCAGCTTTAGCTTCCGGGTATTTGGTTAATAAGGCTTTGGTCACAGCGCTGCCTAATTCCACTGCGGACAAATCCTTTAGCATCCCTTTGTATTTTCCAATGGGTGTTCGTAATCCGTCTATAATGACAACTTCTTTCAAATTTGCCACCTCCATCTTGCAATATACCATTATTGAAATAAAAAACATATAAGATTTTCCTCTGGCTTTAAGACTGTGTAAGAATATTTAACAATCTTTAAAATAATCAGCGCAAAAGCCCGCCCTAGAGAAATTAACGACGATTATCCAAATAGAATATGCTAAGATAAGATGTATTGATTATCAGTAGTATCATCAGATGCTTTGAAAGGAGCAAGTCATGCTTGCAGGAATAGATAAACTTAACTTTTTTGTACCGCCTTACTATGTGGACATGACCGATTTGGCGGTTGCCCGGAAGGTTGATCCAGGGAAATTTCATATTGGCATTGGCCAAGATCAAATGGCGGTCACCGGTATTACTCAAGATATCGTCACTTTAGGAGCGAATGCGGCAGCTGAACTTTTGACCCCAGAAGACAAAGCAGCGATTGATCTAGTCATCGTGGGTACCGAATCCAGCATCGATGAATCCAAAGCCGCAGCGGTCATTCTTCACCGACTTTTAGGGATCCAGCCTTTTGCTCGAGCAGTGGAAATCAAGGAAGCCTGCTACGGTGCCACAGCTGGTTTGCAACTGGCGAAAGACTATGTCCTGCGCCATCCCGGTCGCAAAGCTTTGGTCATTGCCTGTGATATCGCCCGCTACGGCCTCAATTCCGGTGGTGAACCGACTCAAGGAGCTGGTGCGGTAGCCATGTTGGTTACAGAAAATCCGCGTATCATGACCCTCAGTGATGAATCCGTGGCTTTAACCCAAGACATCTATGATTTCTGGCGGCCAACTGGCGAAGCTTATCCCCGAGTGGACGGTCCTTTGTCCAACGCCACTTACATTGATTCTTTTCTCAAAGTTTGGGAAGAATATCAAACCCGTTACCAACAATCATGGCAAGATTTCGCTGCCCTGTGCTTCCATATTCCCTACACGAAAATGGGGAAAAAAGCCCTCTTGGCTGGTTTAGAAGCTAGTGAAACTGATGAAGCAGTCGCCAACCGTCTCTTAGCCCGCTACGAAGAAGGCATTGTCTACAGTCGCCAAGCAGGTAATCTTTATACCGGGTCTTTGTACCTCGGTTTGATTTCTCTACTGGAAAATAGCCAAGCACTGCAAGAAGGCGATAACATTGGTCTCTTTAGTTATGGCTCCGGTGCCGTGGCAGAATTCTTTACAGGAACACTGGTGCCAGGTTTTGAAGAACACCTGCGTTCCACCAATCACCAAGAGCTCCTCGACATGCGCACCCGCTTGTCGATTGCCGAGTATGAAGAGCTCTTCACAAAAGAATTAACCAATGAAAATCTCCAACAAGATCCAGACACGACGCTTTATCGCCTTACTTCACTAGAAGCAGGCGTGCGCTACTATCAAGAGTAAAGAAAAACGCTCCAGCTTTCCGATTGGGAAGCTGGAGCGTTTTTCGTTATTCTGTCATAAATTTCGTCAATTGTTTCTTCGTAGGCATAGCTGTTTGCGCGCCCATTTTCGTCACGGCTAAGGACGCCCCGTAAACCGCTTGTTTCACGGCTGTTTCGAAGTCCACGTCTTGATCTAGACCGGCCGCGAAGATGCCATTAAAGGTATCCCCAGCGCCAGTAGTATCCGCCACTTGGACTTTTGGTGCTGCCACTGTCTTAACCTGGCCTGCTTCCACATAAGAAACCCCGGCACCCCCTCTGGTTACCAATAAACGAGTGGTGTGTTCTTTGCTCCAAGCGAGCATATCTGCTTCCACATCGGTGACGTCCTCTTCTTCATGGCCCATCATTCGGGCAAATTCCGCCTCATTCGGTGTGATATAATCCACATCTTTTATCAGCTCGATTACGTCTGGATGATAAGGAGCTGGATTTAAAATGGTTTTCACCCCTTTTTCCTTAGCCTGATGCAAGGTTTCTGCCACGGTTGCCAAAGGAATTTCCAGTTGAACTAAAAGCACATTGGCTTCGTCTAGGACTTGTTCTGAGACATCTTCTGGGGTGATTTTTTGATTGGCTCCTGGTAAGACGATGATCGCATTGTCTTCTGGCAATTTGATGATTGCTGCCGTGCCAGTACGGGTACCTGCTTCTCGCTTAACCTCGCTCATGGCTACTTGGGTCATGCCCATATGCAAAAGCAATTTGTCCCCAAAGGTATCGTCCCCGACTTTTCCCACCATTTTTACCGGAACATTCATCTTACTGGTGGCCACGGCTTGATTGGCTCCCTTACCTCCGTAAAAATAGCGCACATCTTCGCCTAATAACGTCTCCCCAATAATGGGCATCTGATCCACCAACATGACGATGTCCATATTCAAACTACCTACCACAACAACACTCATTTTTTCACTCCTCTTTCGGTAATGGACGGATTACGCGACAAGGATTGTCATATGCAACTACGTTTGCCGGGATATCCTGTGTCACTAAACTATGCGCTCCGATCACGGAATTCTCTCCAATCGTTACTCCTGGCAAGACGGTCACGCCAGCTCCAAGCCAAGCACCTTTTTCAATGGTTACTGGCAAATTGTATTGGGCACCTTTTTGCCGTAAACTCGCTTCTAAAGGATGGGTTCCAGTACACAAAGTAACATTGGGCCCCATCATTACCGAATCCCCAATGGTAATCTTAGTATCATCCACTAGGGTCAAGTGGGAGTTGGCATAGACATGCTTCCCAAAATAAGTATTCTTCCCCCAATTGGCAGAAAAAGGCGCTTCGATATAAGAACCTTTCCCAAAAGAACCCAGTAACGCCTGCAAGATTTCTTGTCTTTCTTGTGTCTTACTAGGCAATGTATGATTGAACTGGAACAAGAGATCCCGATATTGGGCTTGCTCTGCTAAAATTTCGGCGTTTTCGTAGTAAATCTCTCCGGAATTCATCCAGGCTTTAATCTCTGAAGTCTCCA
Source organism: Enterococcus asini ATCC 700915 (assembly GCF_000407365.1). Taxonomy (GTDB): domain Bacteria; phylum Bacillota; class Bacilli; order Lactobacillales; family Enterococcaceae; genus Enterococcus_C; species Enterococcus_C asini. The sequence goes on along the minus strand of NZ_ASVU01000002.1, from coordinate 13,161 downwards.
TGAAATTCCCTCATTTCTCGTAAAACGCATAAAAGCCTACTGCCAAAGCGGCAGAGGCTTTTATGACCTGGAGCAATTATACCACGCTTTCATGAAAAAGGCAGGCTTGTTTTAAAGGATTTAATCCGCGCGTAAGGCAATGGCGGCATCTTTTTTGGCGGCCATCCGAGCTGGAATATGGCCCCCTAACATGGTCAAAACGGTAGACACCAGCACCAAGATAATCGCGTGTTGCAATTCCAATTGAGCTACGTTTTTCAACTCTGTTAACCGATAAATAATCGAGTTAATCGGGAAAGTCAGCAAGTACGCAATCACTACGCCTAACGTTCCTGAAAAGACCCCTAAAATGGCGGTTTCCGCATCGAATACCCGGGTAATGTCTTTCTTGCGGGCCCCTAGAGCTTTCAAGACCCCGATTTCCTTCGTCCGCTCGATAACGGAAGTATAGGTGATGATGGCAATCATGATCATACTGGTCACCAGTGAAATCCCAGCAAAGGCCACTAAGACGTAGGTAATGGCATCCATTAAGCCCCCGGTTAAGTCGGTCATAGTACCGGCCAAGTCGGAATAGATGATCTTGTCATCTTGTTTTTTGCCTTTATTCCAAGCATCTAAGTAATCCAAAACTTCATCTTTGTCTTTAAAGTTGTTCGGGTAAATCATAATGGAATACGGTACGGCGCTGGCACCTAAGTAGTCCATGAAGTTGTCTTTCGTAGCAGCGTCCATTTTTTCATTGGTCATAACATTGATGTCACTGTCTTTTTGGGCTTTCACAATGGCGGAGTCTTGATTGGCGTCAATCACCGACTGTACCAAACTATCGCTGTACGCAATCCCTGGTGATAAAAGCGCCATGGAAGCCGAGGATTTCACCCGGATAATCCCACTTAAGGTCAATTCTTGATTGCGACTGTCTTGATAGACGGCGTCGAGATCTTGATTTGGAATAAAGTTTCCTGTTGGTAGTTGCGTGTAGTAAGCATCGTTGTCGATTAATTTCAGCTTAGTACCGAGAAGTTCATCAAAGGATAGTTCCTCCTCGTTTTCAACATCAAAGCCGAGGTTTTTCAACGCGTTCAGATTGGTTTTATTGTTCTCATCCACTACTAAAACCAAATCCGTATCGGCCTTAGGGTAGCTTCCGGCAAGTAACGTGTAGTTGTCCTTTAAGAAATTGGTGCCGTCCGCTTCCAACTGCTTCGGAAAAGAGGAAACACCCACGCCGGTCATGGAAGACATCATGCTCATCATGGAGCCGGTTTGGGAGCTGTCTTCTGCTTCATTGGACAGCTTGACTTGAGTCACCGTACCATCCACATCCCGCATGAGGTTCAAATTCGCCAGTCGGGTGTACCCGATGTTGTTGGCTAAGTCAGGGTTGATGTCATTGAGATAGTCTACATATTCTTGATCGATTTTGTTTGTATGTTGGGCTTGGTCGGCGGCACTGGTTTCCGCAATGACGACCTGTTTGTCCGGGTACTTTTCCGCTTTTTCATCACTTCGCAAAGCCGTTTGATCGTCTGTGGTGGTCACTTTGGAAATCGTAATCGGGAATTTCGCCAAAGTTTCCGTCTGAGTGGCGTCGATTTGCTTTTGGAAGCCGTTGGATAAAGACAAGACCACGGCAATACCGATGATTCCGATACTGGAAGCAAAAGCAGTTAAAAACGTCCGCCCTTTTTTCGTGCGAATATTATTGAAGGAGAGATTTAAGGCGGTAGTAAATTTCATCTTCGTATGCTTTAGGTTAAACTGATCCGGTTTGGGCCGTTCCTTGTGAGGATGGGAGTCATTGACGATTTGCCCATCGGAAAATTCAATGATACGATCCGCATATTGCGTGGCCAACTCGGGATTATGCGTCACCATAATGACCAGTTTTTCCCGGGAAAGTTCTTGGATTAATTCCATGATTTGAACGCTCGTCTCCGAATCCAAGGCGCCCGTAGGTTCATCACAAAGCAAGATTTCCGGGTCATTGGCTAATGCCCGGGCAATGGCCACCCGCTGCATTTGACCACCGGAAAGCTGGTTAGGCTTTTTGTGCATGTGGTCTTTTAAGCCTACTCGCTCCAAAGCTTCTTCCGCCCGGCGTTTCTTCTCTTCGCGGCTGACCCCACTTAAGGTCATCCCCAATTCCACATTGTCAATAATCCCTAAATGGCTGATAAGATTGTAACTTTGGAAAACGAAACCGATGGAATTGTTACGGTAAGCATCCCAATCGCTGTCTTTAAAGGTCTTGGTGGACTTGCCGTTGATCACCATATCCCCAGAATCATAATTGTCCAAGCCCCCGATAACATTTAACATCGTCGTCTTCCCAGAGCCACTAGGACCTAAAATGGCAACAAACTCCTGCTTCCGAAATGCTACGGAAACACCGTCTAACGCTTTCGTGGTCGTATCCCCGACCTTGTAATACTTCTTAATCTCTTTTAGTTCTAACATGAGTACCTCCTGTTTTACGATAAGCTCGGCTACTACTTTGAGAATATAGCATCCTTCTGTGAACTCAAAATGAAATGACCGCCTTTCTTTCAAATATTCATGCAACTTTCACAAAAAAATGCTACAATTTCCCCACATTCTTGATTCGTTACGCCCAAGGAGGAGCTGTTCATGAACCAAATCTTAATCCTGGAAGACGAGCCGAATTTAGCCGAACTGTATCGGCAAGTGTTGCAAAAAGCCGGCTTTCAGGTTTTCGTCGCAGAGAATGGTCAAAGTGCCTTGGACCTTTTGGCGCAAACCCATGTGGACTTGATCATCACCAATTTAATGATGCCCACCATGGACGGTTTCACCTTTACCCAAAACTTGCGAGAAGCCGGCTTTGACTTGCCGATTTTGGTCATTACGGCCAAAGATACCTTTGCCGACAAGCAAAAGGGATTTCAGTTAGGCATTGACGATTACATGGTTAAACCGATCAATGTCCAAGAGATGCTCTGGCGGGTGAATGCACTCCTACGCCGGGCGAAGATTAGCCACGAAACCGAGCTCGTCTGTGGCCAAACGGTCTTAAACTCAGAAACGCTAACCGTGACGTCTGCCACCACCTGTTTCGAATTACGAAACAAAGAATTTCAAATTCTGTACAAGCTTTTGTCCTATCCGAATAAAATCTTCACTCGGCAACAATTAATGACCGAACTCTGGGGACCAGATTCAGACACAGAGGAACGAACGATTGACGTGCACATTCGGCGCTTGCGCCAACGTACAAGAGACAACGAAGACTTTCAAATTTTGACGATTCGGGGCTTAGGCTATAAGGCGGTGCTAACAAATGAAGACTAAACTCTACTCTAAACTCTGGATTTATTTCGTGACTTTGATTTTTGTTAGTCTGGTGCTCTTGTCTATCCTGTTTGGGGGACTCTTGGTTTTTCTTATGCGCAAGGAAATCATCAAACCGGGGCCAGACAACCACTTGATTATCATTAGTATCTTTACCCTTTTTAGTATCATCACCGGAACTGGCGTGGCGGGCTTAGTTGGCCGTAGAATACTGGCACCGATTCGTGAGCTTAGCGCCAATATGAACCAAGTAGCCAAAGGAGATTTTTCCCTCCGTGTGAATGAGAAACAACCGATTCAAGAAGTTCAGCAACTGTTCGATCACTTCAATACCATGGTGGTGGAACTAGACAGTATGGAAACCTTGCGCAATGACTTTGTAGCCAGCGTCTCCCATGAATTCAAAACACCCTTGGCTACCATTCAAGGCTATGTGCAACTTTTGCAGACAAGTGATTTAACCCCACAGGAGATTGCGGATTACCAGCGCCGCATCTTGGAAGGCGCAGAACAGTTGGCCACCTTGACCAATAATATCTTGCGCCTGACAAAACTGGAATCTGCCACTACGCCATTGGCCAAAACCCGCTTTCGCTTAGACGAACAAATCCGTGAAGTCCTCTTGTTTCTCAGACCCCAATGGGAACCAAAAAATATCCAATGGGAGCTGACTTTGCCCCGCAAAGAGTTTTATGGCAACGAAGAACTGCTCTATCAAGTCTGGCTAAATTTAATCGACAATAGTATCAAATACAGCCAGCAAGACGCTGTGGTGGCGATTACCCTTACTTCCTCCACCGAGTATCTTGAGATTTGTTTTCAGGATTGGGGCATGGGGATTCCAGAAAAAGAACAAAAACGAGTCTTTGATAAATTTTATCAAGGAGATACTAGCCGCAAATCAGCAGGCAACGGTTTAGGCCTTTCCTTGGTTCGTGAGATTGTCGATGCTCATGAAGGTGCTGTCTCGGTGACGAGTAGCCAGACAGCGGGCACCCGCTTTTTCGTCCGCCTCCCCCTTGGGTAACAAAAGTTAACACGCTTTTCAAGCAGTTCCCAGTTTTTGGGACTGCTTTTTTCAATAAATCGACTTATTTTTCTGAAAATTTCGAATTCATTCTTGACTTGTCTCCCAGGACTCCCTTATAATTTAAGCAATCTCATTTTACGTGGTGAACAGGTTTCATCACCAGCAGAATCAATAGGAAAAACCACATCCATTTAGGCGGTCACTAAATGGATGTTTTTATTCCAACACATTAGGGGGAGAAAAAATGAAAAAGAAAAAATGGTTGAGTTTAATCCTAGTCGCAACAGGTCTTTTGACTGCCTGTGGCGCAGAGAAAGCCTATGATAAAGCTGACGCAAAACCGACTGTGGGGGTCTTACAACTAGTGGCCCACGCCTCTTTAGATGCCAGTTATGATGGCTTTTTAGAAGGACTAGCGGAAAATGGCTACCCAGAAGAGAAGATTACGTTAGACTATCAAAATGCACAAAACGACCAAGCCAATTTAAAGTCCATGAGTGAGAAGTTGGTCAAGGAAAACCCTGACGTCCTCTTGGCCATTGCCACCCCGGCGGCCCAAGCATTGAAAAATGAAACCAGCGACATCCCCATTACCGTCACTGCGGTTACGGACTTAGTCGGAGCCAAACTGGTAGCCGACAATGACAAACCTGGTGCTAATGTCACTGGTACCACCGACTGGGCCCCGGTAGAAAAGCAAATCGAATTATTGCTTTCCATCGTACCTGACGCAAAAACCGTGGGCATCGCCTACAATGCTGGCGAAACCAATTCAAAAATTCAAGCGGATGCCGCTGAAGCTGCCTTAAAAGACGCCGGCGTGAAAGCCAAAGTCTTAACTGCCAATACGACCAACGACGTGCAACAAGTTATCACCAGTTTGGCCAAAGACGTAGAAGCCATTTACATTCCCACGGATAATACCTTTGCCACCGCTGCCCCCGTAGTCGGAGAAGTCGCCAAACAAACTAAGACCCCAGTCATCACCGGCTCGGTGGAACAAGTCGAAAACGGCGCTTTGGCCACCTATGGCATCGACTACTTCTCTCTAGGAAAAGTGACCGGTAAAATGGCAGCAGAGATTCTTGATGGCAAGAAAAATCCGGCTGAGATGCCCGTGCAGTCCGCCGAAGAATTCACTTTAGTGGTCAATGAGGAAATGGCGCAAGCGCTGGGCATTGACAAAGCAAGTATCAAACAGCCAGAGTAAGCACATCTAAGTGCTTCTGTACCGGAAAAGACAGCAAGGAGAATGCGTATGTTGACTGTAGGAAATCTAGTGATCTTGTTTCAATCGGCCCTCTCCCAAGGGCTGCTGTGGTCTTTACTGGCCATTGGTGTCTTTTTGACCTATCGTATCTTGGACATTGCAGACCTCACCGCAGAAGGAACCTTTCCTTTAGGCGCTGGGATTGCCGCTTTGGCGATTACAAAAGGAAGCTCTCCTTATCTCGCCTGCCTATTGGCTTTTCTTGGCGGCGTCTTAGCAGGACTTGTGACCGGGCTTTTTCATACGAAGTTGAAGATTCCTGCACTATTAGCCGGGATTATTACCATGACTGGGCTGTACTCCATTACCAATCGTGTCATGGGCGCACCCAACCTGTCTTTACTAGGTTCAAAGACGGTGTACAGCTTTTTTGAAAATCTGGGTCTTACGAAAACCCATGCGGCAATTATTGTGGGCGTCCTCTTTGCCCTGTTAGTCATCTTGGTCTTGCACTTCTTCTTTAAAACCGAGATGGGGCTGGCGATTCGGGCCACCGGGGACAATGACGCCATGAGTGAAGCCAATGGCATCAACACGGATAATATGAAATTAATCGGCTACATGCTCTCCAATGGTTGCATCGCCTTATCCGGTGCGCTACTGGCCCAAAACAACGGCTATGCTGATCTAAATTCCGGTGTGGGGACCATCGTCATTGGGTTGGCGGCGATTATCATTGCAGAAGTCCTCTTCCGCAATAAGCCCCTGCTCTGGCGTATGCTGACCATCGTCTTAGGCGCCGTGATTTACCGCTTCATCTTAGCCATCGTCTTCGAATTCGATGTTCAGCCTTCCGATATTAAACTCTTCTCTGCTTTGATCTTAGTAGTCTGCTTGTCATTACCACAAATCCGGACTTCCTTTGGTCAACGCAAAGCAGCGAAAGGCGGTGCCAAATGAATCCTGTATTAGAAATTAATAATCTGGTACAAACCTTTGAAGCCGGCACGGTTAATGAAAACCGGGTACTTAGAGGTATCAATCTTACCTTAGACCCAGGGGATTTCATCACGATTATTGGAGGAAACGGCGCCGGAAAGTCCACCTTACTCAATAGCATCGCCGGCACGATTCCCGTTAGCCAGGGACAGATTTTATTAAATGGCAACAATATCACGCGCCAGTCCGTCACAAAAAGAGCCGGGCGCATTAGCCGGGTCTTTCAAGATCCTAAAATGGGCACCGCCGTCCGCTTAACCGTGGAAGAAAATATGGCCTTGGCTATGAAACGAGGCCATTCTCGAGGATTTCGCTCCGGAGTCAAAGCCCATGATCGGCAATTCTTTCAAGAACAGCTAGCCCGCTTAGATCTCGGTCTAGAAAATCGCTTAGGCAGCGAAATCGGTCTGTTGTCTGGGGGGCAGCGACAAGCCATCACACTTTTAATGGCGACATTGCAACGGCCGGAACTGATGCTTTTAGATGAGCATACCGCGGCCTTGGACCCAAAAACCTCAATTACCGTTATGGAGTTGACCACCAAACTAATCGCCGAACAAAATTTAACAGCCTTTATGGTCACCCACGACATGGAGGATGCGTTACATTATGGCAATCGTCTGATTATGCTTCATCAAGGTCAGATTGTCGTGGACGTAAAAGACCAAGAAAAGCAAAACCTCACCGTACCGCAACTGATGGAACTATTCCATCACAACAGTGGCGCCACCTTACGCGATGACCAGCTGTTACTTTCATAAACAAAAAACTCCCTGACTCAACAAGAGTTAGGGAGTTTTGTCTGTTCTTAATAAAAGGTAGCTAACCACGTCTTTAGCAACTCTATCCAGCTAGCAACATTGGCTACTGCGGGATTGTTTGCCGTAGCAGTGCTTGGATTCGCCAAGCTCAAGCCATGGGGCCCATTGGGATACAGATGGCATTCGTAGGACACGTGGGCTTGCTGCAAGGCTTTCACAAAGAGCAACGTATTTTCCACAGGCACTGCTTGGTCTGCCACCGTGTGCCAAATAAAGACAGGGGGCACTTGCTCACTTACAAGCAACTCTAGACTTTGATCTTGCCAAGCCGCTACTTGTTTTGTCTGCAATAAGTTTTCAAAAGAACCTTCATGGGCAAAGGCGCCAGCGGTAATTACCGGATAGCTGAGAATCAAACCATTCGGGCGAATCATTTCTGGATCAAAGCCCATTTCCACTAGCTTCCTGTGCCACATGGTGCCTAAGGATGCCGCTAGATGTCCCCCGGCAGAAAAACCGGCCACGAGAATCTTCTGGTGATCGATGTGCCAGGCTGACGCATTTTGTCGCACGTAGCTCACAGCCTCTGCCAACTGGGTCAAAGCGGTAGGATACATAGCCGGTGCGACACTGTAATCTAAGACAAAGACGGCCAATCCCGCCGCTACCAATTGCAAAGCCACCGGTTCTCCTTCTCGCTCTGACACGTGGGCATAGCCCCCTCCCGGACAAATGATCACAGCTTTGCGCAATGCTTGATCGCCAAAATCTGAAAAATAAGTCGGTAAATAGGCAGTCAGTGTGCCGACTTCACCGTTTTTAGCGGTCACTTCATGAGTAAAAACCTTCATTCCATTGGACTCCTTTACAGGGATTTTTCCCGATTTGCTTTTATTATACCGGAAAAGCCCAATGAAGAAAGCCCTTTTATCATTCTACTAAAGACTGCTACTAACAAACTGTACTGGACATTTACCGATAAGCTTCCGGTAAATGAAATAACCCCGCCGCTTCAAAAAGAGCACCAACTTGTAACAAAAGCTCCTCTTGTCCTCTAGATGCAATCAGCTGGACGCCCAAAGGCAAGCCGGCTTTCGTAAGATGAGTAGGCAAACTAATGGCCGGCTGCCCAGTGAGATTCGCCAAGGGAGTGAAAGGAGTCATTGCCAGACTGTCGGCAAACATCGCCCAAATCGCCTCTTGGGCTTCTTCTAAAGAGAGTTCCGATATGTGGGTCAAGCGTTCCAAAGTTGCTTCTGAAGCCCAAGGACGAGTCAATTTAGGTGCTACTTGGGCCGTGGTGGGCGTCAACAAGAGATCATATTTCTCGTGAAAAGACTCCATTTGCGCACTGGCTTGATCCCAAAGGTGTAAGGAACGAACATAGTCGGCCGCAGACAGCTGCTCTCCAAAGCGCCACAAAGCGCGAGTAGAAGCTTCTAGCAAGGATTCATCTACATTCCCTAATTCTTGGGCTAAATCTGCAAACATTCCCGCCGTCTCTGCCCCATTCATCAAATAATAACTGCGGATCAGCGCTGCTCCGTCAATCGGCCAGGCGACTTCTGTCACGTCATGGCCCATACTAGTCAAAAACGTTCCGGCCTCTACGACAGCTGCTCGTGCCTCTTCTGAAACCGGGGTTCCCACAGGCGACTCCGTAATCACAGCGATTCGTAGCCGCTTTTTTTCAATAGGTCTGACTGCTGGCACTTGGTAAGGGGCCGCACTTTCCGTTCCTTTCATCAAGCGAAAAAGCTTCTGGGTATCCCGTATGGAAACCGTCAAAAAGAAGTTCACCGCGGCTCCTTGCCAGCCCCGCCAGTTCGACGGCCCCACTGGCATTTGTCCCCGACTAGGCTTAAGACCGATTAAACCAGAGTATGAGGCCGGGATACGAATGGAGCCGCCGCCATCACTGGCAGCTGCCATAGGAAACATGCCACTGGCCACCACACTCGCCGCCCCACCACTAGAACCACCTGGCGTCCGGCTGTGATCCCAAGCATTTTTTGTGGGACCGTAAAGTTCAGGATCCGTGATATTTTTAAAACCAAACTCCGGGGAATTCGTCTGACCCAAAGGAATCAAACCGATTGCTTCCATACGGGAAACGAAATGGTCCGTCTTCCGGGCGCGCACTTCTGCCATAAGCCGAGAACCATTGGTATTGAGCCAGCCTTTTTTATTTTGCCCTAGCATCTTCAAAGGAATCGGTAAGCCGGCAAAAGGACGTTGTAAAAGATCTGGTGTCGTCTCTTGTTGCGCCAGACTTCCTGCAAGGTCCCAAGTGACCAAGGCATTTAGCTGTGGATTGTGTTTTGCGACTCGATTTGCTATTTCCTGGTACAACTCCCCATAAGAAATCCGCCCGGCTTGTAAGGCCCCTACCCAGTAACTACCATCTTTCATACTCGTCTCCTCCTTTTTTTTCATTATAAGGGACGACAACCCTTATCAAAAGCAATCGAGCACCAGCACACTGACTTTTATGGTCTTCTTATTGGCAAACAACTTCTTTAGAAAACAAGCATTTTACTTTCCGCTTAAAAAATCACGATTAACTTATTATCTAAAACCAGACATCTTGTATATACCTCTCAACTTTTTTTCTATTTTTGGAAGCGCACACTTCCCTTATTTAAGCCTTTTTCACAAAATAGGTCTGTTTGTATATACAACCTAAAACCGTGTAAATTCACGGTTTTCCAGTTCTCTAAACAAGATTGGTATGGTATCATATAGGTACTATGTGAGAGAGTGAGGCTTTGATAACCATGAAAAAAGAAATCATCCTAGGTCAAAAGTACGAAGTGAAACCGGAACGTTTCCATCGCAATATGGTAGGTACAGCAGAAAAAATCACAAATGGTGGCATCATCTTCCGCGTGGAAAGCTGTGAATTATGCGATCGCGAAACCGCAGACGCCCACAATCGGGAAATCACCGCAGACTATGCCGATGTAAAACAAATGGTTGGTGAAACTTACTTTTTCAGTTAAACCTCAAACCAAAAGACACTACCTCGATTCGCGGTAGTGTCTTTTTTCATCCTCTTGTGACAGTGAGATATGGCTCCATACAAAAAGCCCGAGGTTTCCCCCAGACTTTTTCCCAACCGAATCAAATCAGCACATGGTCAGTTAGTAATCATTGATTAGCAGTACCCTCGTGATTGATTTGCTGTCATCTGTTTTTAAAAAGCTACAGCCTCGCCCACATTGGTTGTACATACGATGCGTGTACAGACGCCTTTGTGCTCGCCTTTGATTCACCCACCCATTTTCTTACAACTCTTCTAGCCAATTCGTCTGCTGAATTACCCCGTCTGTTTGCCGTAAAGCTTTGGCCAACTCGTCCAACTTCTCAGTGAAATCCTTCACGCTCACCGTCTTGACCATGCGAATCTCATTGCGCCCAAAACGCCTATTTTCCCGAGTCGCTTCTAACACACTGGTATACAAATCATATTTTTGCCGTAAGCGTGCTCTTTTAGCCAGTAAGCTTTGCAAAGAACACGTTGTACCATTCACTGTAACTACAACTTCTTGGTTACGCTTCGTTATCGCAACAATCAAATCTTCCAATTGCTTACTTGCCTGATCGTATTGGCCCAGCAAATCAGCCACTTCAATATCCGGCTCACTGCCTTCTTCCACCAACGTATTCGCAAGCATTAGATTTTTCAATTCCAGGAGTTTATTCTGAAGATCTCGACGTTCAATCAAAGCCTCTGCTAACTTCATTTGCATTCTCTCCTATCTGAGTTCATTCCCATTCTCGAATACAAAAAAACCTACTAACAAACTAGTAGGTTTTCAATACCGGCGGCCGGGGTCGAACCGGCACGTCCTCAACGGACACTGGATTTTGAGTCCAGCGCGTCTGCCAATTCCGCCACGCCGGCATGTCATTTAGTACTTTGTTAGTATACAATTCTTTGCCACAAAGTTCAACCTCTTTTTGTAAATTTTTTAGTTATTTTCTATAATTTATTTGCACAGTTTCTATTTATCTTAAGCATAGTAAAAATATCGATTTTCAGAAGTTTTTGAAATAAAAAAATCATCTGAGAATTAACTCTCAGATGATTTACCCTGAATACCGGCGGCCGGGGTCGAACCGGCACGCCCTCAACGGGCACTGGATTTTGAGTCCAGCGCGTCTGCCAATTCCGCCACGCCGGCATGTTATAAATAGTAGTACTAAGGCGCTAACCGGATTTGAACCGGTGATGAAGGTTTTGCAGACCTCTGCCTTACCACTTGGCTATAGCGCCATTATACTATTTTATGATTTCAAATGAAACCAACTGGGGTAGCTGGATTCGAACCAACGCATGAGGGAGTCAAAGTCCCTTGCCTTACCGCTTGGCTATACCCCAAAAAGAAAAGGGCGATCGATGGGAATCGAACCCACGAGTGCCGGAGCCACAATCCGGTGCGTTAACCACTTCGCCACGATCGCCATAATAATGGCAGGGGTAGCAGGAATTGAACCCACACTAACGGTTTTGGAGACCGCTGTTCTACCTTTAAACTATACCCCTAAAATGGAGGAGAGTGGATTCGAACCACTGAACCCGAAGGAACGGATTTACAGTCCGTCGCGTTTAGCCTCTTCGCTACTCCTCCATGGTGGCGCGGGACAGAATCGAACTGCCGACACATGGAGCTTCAATCCATTGCTCTACCAACTGAGCTACCGAGCCACAATATTATGCTTAATTTTAGTCAAATAATAAATGGCGGTCCCGACGGGACTCGAACCCGCGATCTCCTGCGTGACAGGCAGGCGTGATAACCACTACACTACGGGACCAACATTCAATGGGGGTTAACGGGTTCGAACCGCTGACCCTCTGCTTGTAAGGCAGATGCTCTCCCAGCTGAGCTAAACCCCCAAATATTCAACTAATGATCCGTACGGGATTCGAACCCGTGTTACCGCCGTGAAAGGGCGGTGTCTTAACCACTTGACCAACGGACCAAGTAACAAACGGAGAGTAAGGGATTCGAACCCTTGAGACAGGGTTACCCATCTACATGATTTCCAATCATGCTCCTTCGGCCACTCGGACAACTCTCCATAGTTAAAAAGAGCTTAATTTTTACTTCTCCAAAAGAGAACTCCGGCAGTAGGACTCGAACCTACGACATCATGATTAACAGTCATGCGCTACTACCAACTGAGCTATGCCGGAATGATGCGTGGCGACGTCCTACTCTCACAAAGGGAAACCCTTCACTACAATCGGCGCTAAGAAGCTTAACTTCTGTGTTCGGCAAGGTTACAGGTGTATCCTTCTCGCTATCGCCACCACACTATTTAGTTGAGTAAGTCTTTGCTCACTCAAAACTGGATTTGAAATACGTTTGAAACAACCAAGTCCACGATTCTTTTGGTTAAGTCCTCGATCGATTAGTATCAGTCCGCTCCAACCATCACTGGCCTTCCACTTCTGACCTATCTACCTGATCATCTCTCAGGGATCTTACTTCTTTAAAAGAATGGGAAATCTCATCTTGAGGTGGGCTTCACACTTAGATGCTTTCAGCGTTTATCCCTTCCCTACATAGCTACCCAGCGATGCCTCTGGCGAGACAACTGGTACACCAGCGGTAAGTCCATCCCGGTCCTCTCGTACTAAGGACAGCTCCTCTCAAATTTCCAACGCCCGCGACGGATAGGGACCGAACTGTCTCACGACGTTCTGAACCCAGCTCGCGTGCCGCTTTAATGGGCGAACAGCCCAACCCTTGGGACCGACTACAGCCCCAGGATGCGACGAGCCGACATCGAGGTGCCAAACCTCCCCGTCGATGTGGACTCTTGGGGGAGATAAG
>NZ_ASVU01000001.1:777500-2038454 GCF_000407365.1 Enterococcus asini ATCC 700915 | reverse complement strand
GGCTTTCACATCAGACTTAAGAGACCGCCTGCGCTCGCTTTACGCCCAATAAATCCGGACAACGCTTGCCACCTACGTATTACCGCGGCTGCTGGCACGTAGTTAGCCGTGGCTTTCTGGTTAGATACCGTCAAGGGGTGAACATTCTACTCTCACCCTTGTTCTTCTCTAACAACAGAGTTTTACGATCCGAAAACCTTCTTCACTCACGCGGCGTTGCTCGGTCAGACTTTCGTCCATTGCCGAAGATTCCCTACTGCTGCCTCCCGTAGGAGTCTGGGCCGTGTCTCAGTCCCAGTGTGGCCGATCACCCTCTCAGGTCGGCTATGCATCGTGGCCTTGGTGAGCCGTTACCTCACCAACTAGCTAATGCACCGCGGGTCCATCCTCAAGTGACGCAAAAGCGCCTTTCAAATCAAAATCATGCGATTCTGATTGTTATGCGGTATTAGCACCTGTTTCCAAGTGTTATCCCCCGCTTGAGGGCAGGTTACCCACGTGTTACTCACCCGTCCGCCACTCTTTTGTTTTCGGTGGAGCAAGCTCCGGTGAAAACAAAAGCGTTCGACTTGCATGTATTAGGCACGCCGCCAGCGTTCGTCCTGAGCCAGGATCAAACTCTCATAAAAAGTGTTTGAAATGAGATAAACTCGTTTAAGCTCATTTGTTAAAAATTGACTTTGCTAGCAATTGCTTGCAAATGTTGTTTGCTTTGATAAATCAAAGCGCCCTACACATTGGTTGTTTTGCTTTTTGTTCAGTTTTCAAAGGTCTACTGTGTCGCTATCAGCAACTCATTAATCATATCAGGTTGCTTTTCAAAAGTCAAACACTTTTTAAAACTTTTTTCGAAGTTTCAGTAGTGCTTTCATTCGAATGACGTTTCCGTCGAACAGCGACTTCGTTAGTTTAACAGGCTTAGACGACTCTGTCAACAGCAAATTTGAAATGTTTTTCAAGCTGTTTTCCAAAGTTGTTTTCTCACTTGCAACGTTGTCTAATTTATCATTTCTTAAAGAATTGGTCAAGGGAATTTTCAAAGTTTTTTTCAAAAAACAAAACACCTCGTAATTTACGAAGTGTTTTGTCGTTCAATTATTACTGTTGATCACGAGTTAAGAAATGAATTTGTTGCTCTTGATCCCGGTAAATCACCGTTTCCTCTTTTAAGTAGCGGAATTCTAACCGATCTAAGTCTTGGTTGGCCACCATTTTTTCATAGCCTTCAAAGATGTCGCGGATGTACTGCTTATACGCTTGTTTTTTTCGTTGTCGTTTCTTCATAATACACCTTCCTCAGAGGTATCATATCAATTGCCTTATTCCTTGACAAGTGTTTTCCAAGAGTCGCTGTAACTTTAGAATACTTACTAAAAAAACCGATGAAGTTAAAACTCCACCGGTTTACTGTATTAGGATGTTTTATTTTGGTTCAATATAGGTCACATTACTTGAACGAGCAATGGAGTTAGGAATCACGCGGTATGAAACAACCAGTGGACCTACTACATTCCCCTCTGAAACAAGGATTCCGTCTGAACCGACTGCTTCTACAAAGGCCACATGTCCATACTGAGTGCTGGAACCAGCTACTCCCGGATGGAAGCTCACTGCATAACCGGGTGTTGGTGTTTGCGTGGTGTGATAACCCATTCTCGCACCTTTTTGCCCCCACTCGCCGCCGTTACCCATAAAGTCATCCACCATGCCACCAAGCTGGTGAATCCGATTGTACGCATACCAGGTACATTGACCAACCGGATATGAACCACTGAAGTTGTAATTTACGCCGTTATAAGCAGGATAACGCATCTTACTACGATATTCAGCAGGAATTTGACTTGCATCCGAGATGATCATCCCCGCATCCGTTGCCAATGGTTCATCGTATTGAGTCAAATGGTAGGCTGCGATGATTGAATTCAGCTTGTTGTTGTACTGTGTGTCTGTAGCATAACGCCCAGTTAAGTATTCTGTAGCTTGTAGGTAGTTTTTAGCCTCAGACCGCCATGTCGGCTGGTAGAAAGATTTTAAACCAGCTGCTCCGTCACGGATTAGGGCCACATAGTCTTCTAGAGAAGCTTTCGCATTCGGATAATTGCGGAAACTTGCATCGATTGAAAACATGCTGCCTTGCCCATCGTCTTCCATCGTTTGCATGAGAACGGCATTTCCATTGTAAGAACCTTTGATTCCGAAAAGGTTGTAATAAGGTGCCCGAGACAGTCCACTCGTGCCGGACCCAGACTCCAAAATCGCCTGAGCAATCATCACAGAAGCGTAGACATCGTATTTCAGCCCTAGTTCTCGTGCATCTTCTGCAATTGTATCAATGAAAGCTTGCGTATTCTGATTCACACGGAAGTCAACGCTTGCCCCATAAGTTTTCAGCAGTTCTTTTCCCTTTTCCGTCAAAGTCCCGCTCGTAAAGCTATGAACTCCATAGCTAGGATTTTGAATGCTTCCGGACGTACGTGTGTCTGCTTGTTTTTCGATTGTTACACTACCATCTTCGGCTTCTTGGTATCCTTGGAGAGTGTAAATTGCCACTCCACCTTTTTCCTCTTTTTCTTCACCGTCTACCATCTGGGAGATTGGCGCTTCTGGATCAGCCATCAAATACTTTCCTTGTCCCAGATACAAAGCAACTCGGACAGGTCGCCCATTTTCTTCCCAAATAAGCAGATCCCCGATTTTCACTTGCTCTAAGTCGCATTTAGCCCCACTTTTCGCCTGAGCACTATACGTAGTTCCTAAATCTATACCGAGTACTTCTTGATACAGGTAGCGTGTCAAACTTAGATTGGTAAAGTTTTTGGGAACTCCTTGATCGTCTACTTCCTTTGTAAGGTTTCCATAAGCAGCCCCCAATGTTTTCAAACTTTGGGCAACTAAAGCCGCCTGACGCTCATCCTCATAAGAAGACAATAACGGCAATTCATAACCATTTAAGTTAGAATTTGTCAGACTATCCACTTGATAGCCGGCATCCAGTTCGTTTACCGTATCATCCCCAGAAGTAACCTCTCTTGCCTCTTGGCTTGAAGTACTTTCTGCAGGCTTTGTAGGAGCTGTTTTTTCGGTTGATTCTTCTACTGGTTTTTCCGGATTTTCTTTCGGTTGCTCTGGTGTAGTCTTTGGTGGCGTCGGTTTTGGCGTTTCCGGTTTTTCTACCGGCGCTTTAACCAAGGACGCCAAGGCTTTCTCCAATCCCGCCGTTATTGGCGCCAATTCTTCTGCTGTAGCATCGGCATTTTTTAAGATAGCTTGTGCTTTTTTGATCCACTGTTGTAATTCGGCAAAACTTTTCTCCGTATAATCACTGGCTTTAACTTGACCTGCTTGTTGGACCAATTTCGTCAACGAACTAGTATCCCCTTTTAAAACCAACGTTGCTAGCGCCTGCTGAATTTTTGCTGCACAAGCATCGACCATCCCTTGGTCAGCAGCAGAATTTGCCAATAAAGCAGAAGCCTCATCAACTAAAGCAGACAGTACGGCTTGATTAAAAGATGTACTCGTATAGGCTGCTTGATTTGCCAAGGCCGCTTTCAAGGCAGCCACTTGAGCTTGCAAACCACTTTGATCTACCGTTATTTCAGGTTCTTCCGGAGTAGTCTCTTCCGGTACCCCTGGCGTCGGTTCACTTGGATTTGGTTCACTTGGTTCTGGGGCTGTTTCTAACGGTTCTGACGGAATAGGAGCCGGCGTTGCCTCTGGTGTGACTTGTTCCGAAGCATTTGGACTATCAGAAACGCCCTCAGCTTCTATTGGTTGTTCTTCTGTTGCGGTATCTGCGGCAGGTGGTTCGGTTGGTGATGGCGCCACTTCTGTCGTGGCCGCCTCCTCTGACGCTGTATTTGTTGCCTGACTAACAGACGCTTCGTCCTCGCCTACTCCCCCGTCAGAAACACTGGCATAAACCGTGCTTCCTTGACCGAATAAAATGCACACCACACTAAAACTAGCTAATGCCTTGCGCATTCTCATGCTATTTTTCTTTTTCATCGAACTCCTCCTAACCAGGTATACTCCGCTTTCGGACCTTTCTGTTTTATTTTACCACACTTTCTCACTATATTCTAATTTAAAAAGGGCCTTTGTAAAAGAATACGCAATAAAGAGGATTTTTGTTCAAATGAAAAAGGTCAGGAATTTATCCTATGAAAAATTAAGCAGGAAAAACAAGTTGGTAAGCTACTCTTTCCCCGTGAGGAATCGGGAAATGTACTTTTCCTCGATAAATGAAGCCACAATTTTCAATTACTCGTCTCATTCCTAAATTAGCAGGATAAGTGTCGATTCGAATATCTCGGAATCCTTGACGCTTGCTTTCCTCCACCAGTGCCGACAAGAAACGACGACCAAGTCCTTTGCCAGCAGCGGACGTAGCCACAGCGAACCGATGAATCGACAGGTAGTCTCCTGCTTCTAACCACGCTCCTTCTGTGATAGCAGTATAAACAGCATCGACTCCCGGGATAAGGCACCCTACTGCAACGGGAACGTCATCGACTAATCCTAAATAACATTGTCCTTCTTGAATCATTTTCGCCATGCTCTCTGCACTTGGTCCCTGACCGTTTTGCCATTGAGGCAGACCTTGTTTTTGTAACGCCAGCCTTCCTGATTCGATGATTTCCATAACAGGAGTTAAATCATCAATCGTCCCTTGCCGAATTTCCATAACGTTTCCTCATTTCTAGAATCTAAAGAAGCAAAACTGCCTCTTCGAAAGGTTTGAAGTTTCGAGACAGTTTTGCCGTGTTTAGTTGCTTTAATTGATTGTTTTTACTTTTCCTCGAAAGTCAGCGATACTTTGGTAGCCTTTTTTCTTCATAATCGCTTCCAGCTCTTGGGCAATCCGTTCAAAAATTGCTGGGCCTTCTTTTTGCAATTGGGTCCCGATTTGTAGCATAGTCGCCCCACAAAGTAAGTGTTCATAGGCATCTTGACCGGTTAGAATGCCCCCGGTACCGATGATTTTGATTTCAGGTTTCAAACGGGTAGCAAAAGCCCGGACATTGGCTAAGGCCGTGGGTTTCACATATTCACCGCCAATTCCCCCGAAACCTTCTTTCGGCCGAATCACCACTTGATCGCTTTCAGGGTCAATGTATAACCCATTACCGATACTATTAATCGAGTTCACATAAGTTAGTGGAAACTTATTTAAAATTTCCGCCATTTGATCAAAATGAGCCATATCAAAATACGGAGGCAGTTTCACGCCTAATGGCTTTGTGAAAAACTGAAAAACTTCCGTCAAGATTTTTTCCGTCAATGGAAAGTCATAGGCCACTTGAGGTTTTCCGGGAACATTGGGACAAGAAAGGTTCAATTCCGTAATTCCTTGAAAATCACTGTCTTGGATTTTTTGCAATAAGGCGATATTTTCGTCCACACTGGTTCCCGCAACGGAGAAAAACAAAGGTGCTTCATGATTCATTTGATACTTTAGTGCATAGTCCAAATAATAATCCACGCCATTGTTCGGTAATCCCATAGAATTAATGCTTCCTAGAGGCACATCTGCATATCTTGGTTCTGGATTGCCTTCTCTGGGAGCTAGCGTTGCACTTTTAGTAATAAAAGCGCCGGCTGCGGAATTTTCCAAAGCGGTCAATTCTTCAACGGTCATACAATGAACACCGGAAGCATTCATCAATGGATTCTCGTAAATATAGTCTAAAAAGGTAGTCTGTAACATGGCGGAGTTGCCCCTTTCCAATCTTCTTTTTTTGTAGAATAGCGTGTTTACTTAGAAAAAGCAACATCTTTTCCGAACACTTCCACAAGTCTTGACCCAATCATTCACCTTTTACCCAAATGACCTGTTCGCTTTGTTCCAGTAAATCCCACGCTTAGCTTTCTTAGCCTTTCATAAAGCCGGAGAAAATCTGATTTACAAATTTTTGGAAACGCGGTATGATTTACGAAAGTTTACCAAAGGGGGAATTGGTCCATGAGTGAAGCTCGGACGGAACAAGAAATCGCAGAAATTAAAGAACGAATTTTAACAGCCCTAGAAACGGTAATCGATCCTGAATTAGGCATTGATATCGTCAACCTAGGTTTAGTATATGAAGTGGAATTTGAGGATGCAACGGGTGACACGGTGATTAAAATGACTTTGACCACCATGGGCTGCCCATTAGCAGATGTCCTAACCGACCAAATCCACCAAGCGCTAGCAGAAGTCCCAGAAGTCGGCAAAGCAGAAGTGAAGTTAGTTTGGTACCCGGCTTGGACTACCGATAAAATGAGCCGTTACGCTCGGATTGCTTTGGGGATTCGTTAAAACACCTTTCAAAGAACACAAAAATACCACCGCCAAAATTGGCAGTGGTATTTTTTTAGCGTCGTTTTCGTTGAGTCCGGACTTCTGGGAAAACTCCGGTCGCAGTAAACGTCCGCTGTTCATCTTGGGTAGCAAAACGACCGATAATCGACTGGGTCGCCAGCATATTCACGAAGGCATTTTCATCTGCTTCCAAAACTGCTTGTTCCAAATCATACAATTCATAGCGGGTAATGACCATCATAATGGTTTTACTTTCCACACCAGAATAACCCCCAATGGATGGCAACAGGGTCATCCCCCGAAAGACTCGTTGCGAAATACTTTTGCCCACTTCATCTGGTTTGGTCGTCACGATCAAGACCGTGAGTTTTTGGTGACTGGTGTGAATCATATCTACCACATAGCTCATTACATAGATACAAATAATCGTATACAAGGCACTTTCCCAAGAAAAGATAAAGCCGGCCACTACGACGATTAAGCCATTTAAGATAAACATGTATTTCCCTACCGTATTACCGGTGGTCTTGGATAGCACTAGAGACAGAATGTCCATGCCCCCAGTGGTAAAGCCCATTTTCAAAGCCAACCCGGCACCGATTCCCACGATGACCCCACCCATTAGTGAGTTCATCAAAATATTATCCGTTACGGCTCCTTGAGGAAAAATCATCGTCACCAATGAAATCGCCACGACATTGACGAAGCTCCAAATCGTGGCATCTTTTCCTAACTTCCAAAAACCTAAAGCAAAAACAGGAATGTTCAATAGGAAGATAAACAATCCAGTGCTCAAATGGAGGCCCAAGTGCTCGGCGCCGAGTGCCACGATGATTTGGGCTACTCCATTCATCCCCGCAGACATGACCTTTGCTGGAATCAAAAAGAAATTTAAAGACATGGCAGAAGTCAATGCACAAATAATGACGACGCCAATTCGTTTCATTAATTCGGTACTCTTATCGTTTGCGGTGATTCTCCTCATGGTGCCAACTCCTTATTCAAAAATTACCTTCTTAAGAATAACAATACTTTCGTTTTTTTCAACCATTTTCGCTTCAAAAAATGGACTTTTTAAATGGAACCCTTTCCCTGCGCTGTCCTTAGTCAATCTAAGCTCCCGCAAATGGAAAATGCTTGCTATAATAGAAAGGTCTACTAACCTAGAAAGGAAGGATCTAACATGGCAAAAGAAGTAAGCTTTGACATCGTGTCAGAAATCAATCTGGAAGAGGTAAAAAACGCCATTTCCATGACCACCAAAGAACTAAACAACCGTTTCGATTTCAAGAATTCCACTGTGGATATTTCATTGGAAGCAGACGGCTTGGTAATCCTAGGCGATGATGATTTTAAACTGGAACAGATTAAAGACGTGCTAATGGGCAAACTAATCAAGCGGGAAGTACCCGTAAAAAACTTACACTTTTCTGCAAGTGAACACGCTCTTGGAGGAAAAAGTCGTCAAAAAGCCACTTTGGTTAGCGGTATCGACCGGGAAAATAGCAAGAAAATCACCACGGCAATCAAAAATGCCAAATTAAAAGTCAAAACGCAAATTCAAGACGATCAAATTCGGGTCACTGGAAAAAGCCGGGACGACTTGCAAGCAGTCATCCAGCTTTTACGGAAAATGGACCTGCCTATTGAACTACAATTTACTAACTATCGTTAATTCATTTCGGTTGAATTCACTTAAAAAACAGTCGCAAGCGAGTTAGTTTGGGATCAGATAGACCCTTGGCCACAAGCTAAAGGACCTTAATCCCAGACCGAACTCGTTTTGCGACTTTTTTTGACTGTTTCTATTCATCTCGCTAATCAATCGGCTGCCTTTTGCTGTTGCCAAAAGGTCTGAAGCTCTGTTTGCAACCGCTGTGGGTTGTAAGCAATGCGGGCGTGTTGCCAATGAGCTGGAAATAACTTCCGGTACCGAGGCGTATTAAAGCGCTGATCTAAAAGTAACACCACCCCGTAATCGGTAGCATCTCGAATCACGCGACCGGCTGCCTGTAAGACTTTGTTCATCCCTGGTAGCTGATAGGCGTATTCAAAGCCTTGCTTTCTGGTTTCTTGAAAGTATTCTTTGATTAATTCCTGCTCGTGATTCATTTGAGGTAAGCCTACCCCTACCACGGCAGTGCCAATCAAACGACTGCCTTTCAAGTCAATCCCCTCAGAGAAGATACCACCTAAGACGCAAAAGCCCAAAAGTGTCGCTTGAGGATTTTCCTTAAAGCGGGCCAAGAATTGCTCCCGTTCGGTTTCATTCATTTGCGTATCTTGAATCAAAGTAGTCACTTCTGGATGCAGATCATGAAAAAGTGCAACAACCTCGTCTAAATACTGATAAGAAGGAAAGAAAACAAGGTAATTGCCTTGTTTTGCCTTGACCATTTCATAAACGGCATTGACCACCTCTGGCAAGCTAGATTGCCTTTGTTGATAAGTCGTCTGGATATAGTTGGCCAAGATAATCTTTTGCCGTGTGGGAGGAAAAGGACTGGGCAATTTGTAGCGCAAGGCCTCCCCACCGCCTCCGAGGACGTCTTGATAATAGTCCAAAGGTGAGAAACTAGCAGAAAACAATAACGCTCCTTTGCCTTTTTCTAGCATTCCTTCCAAAAACGGCGCCGGGGCAATGCAAAACAGTTTGATTTTCGTGCCTTGATAGCCCACTTCAATGGTCGTTTCAAAATGATCATCGTAAAGCTCGCTGATCTTTAAGAAATGCAAGACTTCAAAGTAATAGCTCAATCCTGTTGCTTCCCCTGGATCACTAGGATTGGCTGCTAACCACTCTTTCATCTTTTCGGCAAAGCGATACAGCTGATTGATCAAGGCTTCTGGCAGTAGTTTTTGATGTTTAAACTGCCATTTTTCGGTCTGAGCTTGTTCTTCTAGTAAGGCAAAGTGATTGTCGATTTTTCGTAATAACCGCCGCAAAGCCTTGTGCTCTTTTCCTAATTGCTGTTCAAAGGTTGCTCCCGTTCGCTGATTCAAAGTGGCAGAATACATTTCCCGGGAACGGCTCACCAAATTATGCGCTTCGTCCACCAAGAAAAAGTAGTCTTCTTTTGGATCCTCGAAAAAGCGGCGCAAGTACACCGTAGGATCAAATAGGTAGTTGTAATCCCCAACAATCACATCGCAAAACAAGCTCACATCTAAGGAAAATTCAAAAGGACAAAGTTGATGTTTTTCACTATAAGCCTCTATGACACTGCGGGTAATCTGGTTTTCGTGATGCAAGAGATCCCACAAGCCTTCATTGATTCGATCATAATACCCCGCCGCATAAGGACAGTGCTCCGGAGTACAATTACGTTCTGTTAAAAAGCAAATCTTATCTTTAGCAGTCAAGGTCACGGACTTCACTTCGCCGCCGGTTTTCCCTAAGGCTGCCAAGGCATCCTCCGCTACCTGACGCGTAATCGTCTTGGCCGTTAAGTAGAAGAGTCGATCCGCGGACTCCTCCCCCATGGCCTTTAGCGCTGGAAACAAGGTGGAGATCGTCTTTCCCGTACCTGTGGGCGCCTCCACGAATAAACGCCGGGAAGTCTTCAAAGTCTTGTAAGCCGCAGCGGCTAACTCCCGTTGTCCTTTACGAAATTCTTCGTAAGGAAAGGTCAGTTTTGTTAAGGAAGTATTTCGCACCCGGCGCCAGTCCCCTTGAAAGACCAGCCATTTATGATATTCTTCCAGCAGATGATTCATAAAAGCTGTTAACTCTTCCATGGTAAATTGCCGTTGGTTTCTCGTAATCAACTCTTCTGTGGTTTGATAGTAAGTCAGCTGGACACCGATTTCGCTGATGTCTTCTTCTAAGGCGTACAAATAGGCATACACCATCCCCTGGAAATAAAACAGCTCCACTTGGGATTCTGGTAAGTTTTCAAAATAGACTTCTGAAGTTTTAATCTCATCGATCACTACTTGCTCGTCTTTTGTAAAGATGCCATCCGCGCGCCCTTCAATGGTCAGGGTATCCTCATTTTCCAAAGTGAACTGCCTCTTTAAAGATACCTCTTTTTGATAGGCTTCCCCGGCGGCTTTTTGTAGCTTTCGGTGAATCCGTGCGCCTTCTAAAGCCGTATGGTTACTCGTGTGACGACTATCGATATCTCCCCGGCGCAAAACAAACTCAACAATCTTTCGCACCGATACACGACCATAGTCCATCAAATCTCCTCCTTTCACCATGGAATTTATTATAAGCCATTTGGTTACTTCGACAAAAAAATCCCCGAAAAAAATTCGAGGACTAAGGAAATATTGGATATGTTTTGGACTTTGTAACTATAACGTCTTCCCATGAGAAAATCATGAAGTATCCCTCATTCTTACCTTAAAAAATAGCCAAATCTCTCTCCAGTTATCAGAGAATTGTGAAAGTACATACAATTGCTATTTTCCTCGCTCCCGAATCGTTGAGTGGCTTTGGTCTTTGCGTTATACTGAAGAGGATAAATGAATGGAGTTGAAGAAAGATGAAAATCATTTCCTTGGTTACAGGTGTCATCCAAGAAAATTGCTATTTAGTCTATGATGAAAAAGATTTAGTAATCGTTGATCCCGGCGCAGAAGCCGACAAAATCAAGGCCGCGGTTAAAGAAACTGGTGCAACTCCCGTGGCGATTTTGCTGACCCATACCCATTACGACCATATCGGTGCCGTGGACGAGCTGCGGGATTTCTACCAAATTCCCGTTTATGTGAGCCCTTTGGAAGCCGACTGGTTAGGCGACCCTCAGATGAATCTCTCTGGCTTACCTCGTCACGACGATATGCCAGATGTAGTGGTACGTCCTGCCGACGAGCTTTTTGAGTTGCGGGAATACCAACTAGGTGGTCTGACCTTTACTGTGGTACCGACCCCCGGTCATTCCATCGGTAGTGTCAGCTTTGTCTTCCCAGAATTTGTCCTTTCAGGAGATGCTTTGTTTAATGGCAGCGTCGGTCGCACGGACTTGCCAACAGGTAATTTAGAGCAATTGTTAAATGGTATCCGGGATCAACTCTTCGTTTTGCCGGATGAATTTCCTGTTTATCCCGGTCATGGTCCTGCAACAACCATTCTCAAAGAAAAACGAACCAATCCCTTTTTTAACTAACCAATCGTTACACAACTGGAAAGGAGCAGCAAGATGACAACAACGGAACTATATGTGATTCGCCACGGTAAAACCATGTTCAACGCCTTACAGCGGGCCCAAGGTTGGTGCGATACCCCATTGACCAGTAAAGGTGCCCAAGACATTCACTACCTAGGACTGGGCTTACGGGACACGCAGTTCGTCGAAGCAATCTCCAGTGACTCCGGTCGGGCCATTGAAACTATGCGCCTTGTTCTAGGAGAAAATCGCGCCAAACCAAAACCACCGTACTCCGTAGATAGTCGCTTACGAGAGTGGTGCTGGGGTTCTTTGGAAGGCGGCTACGACTCCGAAATGTGGGGCGTCCTCCCTCGCGTCCTAGATTTTAAAACTAGTGAGCAGATGTGGGACACGGATATTACCTTTGAAGACATCGCCAACGCTGTAATGAAAGCCGATACCGCACACTGGGCCGAACCCTATGAACAAATTCGTGGGCGTGTCTTAAGCGGCATTGAAGATTTCGCTTATCGCATCGAAAAAAATGGTGGCGGAAAAGGCATCGTGGTCTCCCACGGGTTCACCATCGCTTTCTTATTAAATCTTTTAGACCCTAACCAACCGGTGCGTGTTGACTTGCAAAATGGTAGTGTCACCCGTTTGAGCTATCATGACGGTGACTTCACCATTGAAGAAATCGGCAGTACCGCCTTTATCGAAGCCGGTCGAGAAATTTCCACAAACTTACTTTCCTAAATCATTGTCTCCTCTGTTTTTTCGCCAGAGGAGGCTTTTTCTTTACTTTCTTTTAAGGAACGCCAGCCTAATAAAGAACTTTTTCGGAAAACATTTGGTTATCCTTAGAAAAAACGCTATACTGATTTTTGCAGGCTATCGTAGCCTTCAGTGATTGGGAAAGGAATGAAAACATGTTTTTTGCGAATATTATTAAAGCAATTATTTTAGGGATTATCGAAGGGATCACCGAGTGGCTACCCATCTCCAGTACCGGACACTTGATTTTAGTCGACGAGTTTATCAAACTCAAAATGTCGCCGGAATTCATGTCCATGTTCAATGTGGTAATTCAACTAGGAGCGATTCTTGCCGTAATCGTGCTGTACTTCCATAAATTAAATCCATTTGCCCCATCGAAGTCCAGCCAAGAGAAAAAAGATACTTGGAGCTTATGGTTCAAAGTTATCGTAGCGATTATTCCTTCTGGGATTTTGGGCATCTTATTGGACGACTGGCTAGATGCGAACTTGCACAAGTTCCTGCCCGTGGCCATCGTCTTAATCGTTTACGGGGTTGCTTTTATCTGGGTAGAAAAACGCAATCGCGGGGTCAAACCTGTTTACACGAGTTTACAAGGCTTTACCTATCGTGCATCGTTAATCGTCGGTTTCTTCCAAGTGCTTTCTTTAGTACCTGGGACTTCCCGTTCTGGTGCAACGATTCTCGGAGGAATTTTAATCGGCGCTTCTCGCTTTGTGGCTACGGAATTCTCCTTCTTTATGGGGATTCCTACCATGTTAGGGGCTAGCGGCTACAAGATTTTGAAATTCATCAAGCAAGGCAACAGCTTTGACTTTGAAACTAGCGTCATCTTGCTAGTAGGTACTGTGGTTTCTTTTGTAGTTTCCATCATCGCCATCAAATTCTTATTGAGCTATATTAAGAAAAATGACTTCACCGCTTTCGGTTGGTATCGAATCATTTTAGGGGCCATTTTGATTGGCTACTGGTTGATTGCGATGTAAGTATCCTTTCACTGACACCTTCTCCTTTTTTGGGGAAGGTGTTTTTTTATCTTTTCTGATTAATGAATCATTGAGAAACACTATCGTTATCAACTAAGGGATTTCTTTATCCATTCCCATTTTGCCTATGGTATGCTCAATGAGAAGGAAGGTGTTTTCTCATGGGAAAAAATGAAAAACGTGCACTAGTCGCAACTCTCGCTTGTCTGATCTTTATGTTGGTGGGCTGGTTCACCGAGAAAAGCGGGCTCTCCTGGTCCTGGGTCTTTTTCACCGTAGCCATCGTCAGCGGCGGTTTCAAGCAGACCTCGGAAGGAATCCAAGAACTACTAACTGATAAAACCGTCAATGTGGATTTATTAATGGCACTAGCCGCCATTGGAGCCTGTCTAACCGGCAATTGGTTTGAAGGGGCCATGTTGACCTTTATCTTTTGTCTAAGCGGTTATCTGGAAGAATACACGACGAATAAAAGTCGCAAGGAAATCACCGCTTTGATGAACTTGCAGCCCACCATGGCTCAGCGCTACAACGAGGCCGGAGAGTTAGAAACCGTTCCAGTCAGTGAATTGGCAATCGACGACGTACTGTTAGTACCAAAAGGCGATACGATTCCCATTGACAGTCTGATTTTGGAAGGAGCTTCCCCTATTAACGAAGCGGTGATCAACGGGGAATCCATGCCGGCAGATAAAACTGTGGGCGATGAAGTCTTCGGTGACACCCTCAATCTGGGAAATCCATTGACCATTCGGGTTACCAAAGATGTCGATGACACGATTATGGCGAAGATTCTCCGGCTGGTCGCCGAGGCCCAAGAAACTCCCACGAAGACCGCCAGTTTTATCGCCAGAATCGAAAATACCTATGTGAAAGTCGTCTTGATTGCCGTCCCTCTTTTGATTTTACTCTCCCACTTTCTCTTACAGTGGACTTGGGAAGAGAGTTTTTACCGGGGCATGGTCATGTTAGTAGTCGCATCTCCTTGTGCTTTAGTGGCCTCTGCTACTCCAGCGACCTTAGCGGCGATTTCCAGTAGCGCCCGCAATGGGATCTTAT
Source organism: Enterococcus asini ATCC 700915 (assembly GCF_000407365.1). Classification (GTDB taxonomy): domain Bacteria; phylum Bacillota; class Bacilli; order Lactobacillales; family Enterococcaceae; genus Enterococcus_C; species Enterococcus_C asini. The sequence goes on along the minus strand of NZ_ASVU01000001.1, from coordinate 2,024,232 downwards.
TGAAAAGCGGCGTGGCCTTGGAACAACTGGCGCACTTAAAAGCCATCGCCTTTGATAAAACCGGGACATTAACCAAGGGGCAGCCAGTGGTCACCGAAGCGATCTTTTTAGAAAAAGAGGCTTTAGCCAAAGAAATCATCGTCGCCATGGAGTCCGTCTCCACCCACCCTTTGGCAAAAGCCGTGGTGGATCATTTCGATGATGTAACCTTATCGGAGGCTTTAAAAGGAATCCAAGTCACAGATGTTACCGGCTTTGGCCTTGCCTGTGACTACAATGGCGCTACTTGGCGCATTGGGAAGCCAAGTTTTTCCGGAGAAACCTTTGCTTTTCCGGTGTCAGAAGAAGCCAATCTTGCGTACCTTCACGGACAAGGCAATACCATTGTCTACTTGACCCGGGACAATCAGCTAGTGGCTTATCTGGCCTTACAAGACGTAGCAAAACCAGAAGCTTTCCAAGTCGTCAAATACTTCAAAGAACAAGGAATCTATACCTGTATGCTCACTGGGGATAACGAAAAAACCGCCGCCGTCATCGCCAAAAACATCGGCGTTGACGAAGTACGGGCAGGCCTCTTGCCCCAAGACAAAGCAGCCATTACCGCTGAGTTCCATGAAACTTATGGCGTCAATGCCATGGTCGGCGACGGTATTAACGATGCTCCTGCTTTGGCCAATGCCACAGTAGGAGTTGCCATGGGAGACGGTACCGACCTAGCTGTGGAAGTAGCAGATTTAGTCTTAATGAAAAATGACTTAAACAAGTTGCAAATGGTGCATCAGCAATCACAAAAAATGGAGCGCATTATCAAGCAAAACGTCGCCTTCTCCATCGCTGTCATCTGCCTGTTGCTCCTCTCGAACTTCGTACAAATCCTCTCGCTTCCTTTTGGTGTGATTGGTCACGAAGGCAGCACCATTCTGGTTATCCTAAACGGCTTGCGAATGTTACGCATGACACCGATTCAAAGAACCAAGGAAGAATGTGCCACTTGTCCATTGCAACAAGCTACACCAGAAGACGCGCAGTAAACTAAAAAAGGGTAGCGACAAAATTAGTCGCTACCCTTTTTGGGTTAAGAGTTTTTAATGATGATTCCATCGATGATGTCTACTGCATCTTCACTGGCGTTGATGATTTCTTCAAACTTGTCATAGATTTCTTTCCATTTGATAATCGTCAAAAGATCGGTTTCTTCGCTGAAAAGACGCTTCTTCAACTTGGAATACAAGCGGTCAGCCTCGGATTCCGTGCTGTTCACTTCATCAATCATGGACTTCAATGTTTTGGATACTTTAAACTTCGGTAACTCTTCCGTGGCGGTGTGAACCCCTTTTGCCGCTGTGGCAATCATTTGGGCAAAGATTTCTGTTTCCGGACGCATTTCGGAGACTACCAAGTTTTCAAAAAGGTAAGTCAAGCCGTTGATGCCATCCAAGATATCATCGATGCGTTCGGAAATCACAAGGATATCTTCCCGATCGATTGGGGTAATAAACGCATCGTAAAGTTCATTGGTCAGCTCAGCGATTACTTGGTCGGAGTCTTTTTCCAAAGTGTGAATCTTTTCCGAATCCGCAATCAAGGTTGCCGGATCATAATTTTGCACTAGAACCGCAAAACTTTCCGCCGCCTGATGGGTATTATCCGCTAATTGTGCGATTGCTTTAAAAAAATCATACTGTTTCTTTCGTGCCATGTCTTTCACTCCTTAAAAGATTGCAATAAATAGCTTGGCCATAACAAAGGCAATTAAGCCACAGCCTGGGAAGGTCATCACCCAAGCAAAAACCATTTCTTTCACGATCCGCCAATCCACACTGGAAAGCCGTCTTGAAGCCCCGACACCCATGATTGCGGTTGTTTTCGTATGGGTTGTGGAAACCGGAATCCCGAAGACAGAAGCCGCAAACAGACAAATTGCCGCACTTAAATCCGCGGAGAAACCTTGGTAACGTTCTAACTTGACCATATCCATGCCTACTGATTTGATGATTTTCATACCACCTACAGAAGTCCCAAAGCCCATGGTCAAGGAACAAAAGGCCATGACCCAAATCGGAATCACAAAGCCATTGCCACTCTTCTCTGCTAAGCCATTATAGAACAGACCTAACATGAAGACCCCCATGAATTTCTGACCATCTTGCGCCCCGTGTAAAAAGGCGTTGGCCGCAGCTGCCGTCGCTTGACCAATGGTAAAAAACTTATTGGCTGTCCGCCGGCGCACGTTGGTAAAAATCAGAACGATTAATTTGGTTATCAGGTAACCCCCACCAAAACCGAAGACCGTGGAAACCACTAACCCAATCAATACTTTGATCCATTCTTGGCCATTTACCGCACCAATCCCGCCTAAAGCCATGGCTGATCCTGTCAGACCTGCAATTAAAGCATGGGATTCACTTGTCGGAATACCAAAATACCACGCCGCCACGGACCAAACTACGATGGAAAACAAGGACGCCGCTAAGGCCACTTGAGAGGCTTGGATGTTGCCCCCACCTTCAAAACTCACAATGTTACTGATTGTTTCAGCAACTTGGGAGTTGAAATAGGTCATGACTAAGGCCCCTAAAAAGTTCATAGCAACCGCTATCCAAATTGCCACATTTGGTTTTAAGACTCGGGTTGAAACAGCTGTCGCAATCGCGTTAGGCGCGTCCGTCCAACCGTTTACAAAAATAACCCCCATGACCAAAACCACTGTCACGACTAATGCAATACTCATATGCACACCACCAAAGTTATTTTTACATCAAGGATACCGTAACACGGCATCCTCGCTTTGTCACTTTTTTCTTGATATGATAGTACAAACCTAGATTATTCTATCTTGTTTTTTAGCCAGGCGCAATAGCTGATTCATGCTATTTTCATGAGAGATGGCTCATTTGCATCAAAAGTCTCTGGAAATTTTCTGGTGATTTCCTTTTACGGAAACGAATTTGGCTGTTAAGGAAAAATTCTTTACAACTTTTATTGCATTGGCGACAAGGTTTAGGTATAATGACTAGTGTTGATTTGTGTGAATTTGATTCACGCAAAACTTTTTATCCGGAGGTGAAACCCACATGCCAAACATTGAATCTGCTATCAAACGTGTGAAAACTAGCGACGCTGCAAATGCGAAGAACACATCTCAATTGAGCGCTATGCGTACAGCTGTCAAGAAATTTGAAGAAGCTGTTGCTGCTGGTGCCGACAACGTAGATGCGTTGTACAAAGAAGCGATTGTTGCTGTAGACAAAGCTGAAACGAAAGGCTTAATCCACAAAAACAAAGCAAACCGCGACAAATCTCGTCTAACTAGCAAACTTGCTAAATAATAAAGAAAACGACCTCTTCTGCGGAGGTCGTTTTTTTGTATCTATTTTTCACTAGTGGCGAGAATTTCCAAGAAGTCCTCCCCATATTTATCCAATTTATTGACCCCAACACCTTTTATTTGGAGCATCTCCAAACGGCTTTGGGGTTGTTTTTGTGCCAACTCCCGTAAAGTCTGGTCCGAAAAGACCACATAAGGGGGCAAGTTTTGTGCCTGAGCTAGCTGATTGCGCTTTAGGCGTAAACGTTCAAACAAGGCGTCATCCGTCTCTAACTGACGGACTTTCGGCTGCTTGCGATAAACGTTTTCTTCCCCTTTAAGTACCGCCACGCCACTATTCGTCAAGCGCAGCGCGGGAAACTGTCCATCCCCGGCATCTAAGTAGCCACTGGCCGTCAAGTATTCCACCAAATCCGTTAAATCCTTTTGACGCCAGTCTTTCATCAGGCCATAGGTGGATAAGGTTTCGAAATGCCACTGGGTAACTTTCTGATTTTTGGAACCACTGAGGACTTGCACTACCAGACCTTTACCAAAGCGTTCCCCCATGCGTTTCACACAGGAAAGGACCATTTGGGCCTCTCTGGTGATTTCCACGGTTTCTCCCTCATCTAGGCAATTACTACAGCGACCGCAATCACTGCCACTCTCCCCAAAATACCGCAAAATGTAGCGTTGCAAGCACATTTGGGTATGAGCGTATTGGTTCATCTCCCGCAGTTTTAAGTACTCTTGCTGTTTGTAAGCCAAGTCCCCCTCTGACTGCTGAATAAAGTAATGCTGAATCTGAATGTCTTGGGGACTATAGAGTAAGATTGCCTCACTTGGTCCCCCATCTCGGCCGGCACGTCCGGCTTCTTGATAGTAAGACTCTAAATTTCCAGGAATCTGCTGATGAATCACAAAGCGCACGTTGCTCTTGTCGATCCCCATGCCAAACGCATTCGTAGCCACCATGACCTGAATGCGATCATAGATAAAATCTTCTTGATTGCGGGTGCGTTCTTGCTCACTGAGGCCTCCATGATAGCGACCCACTTTAATACCGGCGTGTTGCAAGCGTTGGTATTGCTTTTCCACTTCTTTTCGCGTGGCACAGTACAAAATTCCCGCGGAAGACTGATTCATGCGTAAATACTCCAACAAAAAAGTATCCGGACTTTCTTTTACCACGGAAAAAGCTAAATTTTCCCGCTGAAAGCTCGTTTGCACGAGATTTTCATCAGGGATAGCTAACAGTTCCTGGATATCCTTGGCTACTTGAGGCGTGGCGGTGGCGGTCAAAGCAATCACTGGCACCTCTCCGGAAAATGTGGCCAATAAGGTCGGGAGCGCCAAATAACTAGGGCGAAAATCATGGCCCCACTGGGAAATACAATGCGCCTCGTCCACCGCAATCAAAGAAACTTGGATGCAGGAAAGTAAACGCACCAACTCCCCACTTTGCAAGCGTTCCGGAGCCACATACAAAAGTTTGTAGCGACCTTGGGCTAAGTCTTGCAGGCGACTTTGATTTTCCATCGCACTCAAAGAGCTATTGAGAAAAGTTGCGGGGATGCCATTGTCCACCAAGGCATCCACTTGATCTTTCATCAAAGCGATCAAAGGGGAGACTACTAAGGTCACTCCGGGCAAAAGTAGCGCCGGTAATTGATAACAAATCGACTTCCCGCCGCCTGTGGGCATGATCCCTAGAACATTTTTCTTCTCTAGGACATGACGAATCAGCTCTTCTTGGCCCGGGCGAAACCCTTGGTAGCCGAATGTTTCCTGTAAGAGCCGGGTTGCATTTTCCAAAAATCTTCCTCCTCCATGAAAAGAGCAGATCAAAATTGACCTGCTGCTTCCAGTACCGTTAATTCAAATAAAAGTTCTTTATCCATCCGACCGGTTTTCACCAAATAGTCATTTTCAATCAGACGATCATACAAGTGTTGCAACCGTTGTGGGGAAAATTTCCGCACTCGTTGCATGGCCAGCTTCACACGATAAGGATGAACCCCTAAAGTTTTGGCAATATTTGACTGCTGATATCCGAGCTTCATCAAAATCTGCGTCTGTAGGTACAAGCGCAGCTGACTGATTAACACCGCGTTGAGCTTAATGGTCTCTTCACCTTGCAAAAGCAGGTCCTGATACAAACGCAAAGCCTGCTCCGTGCGCCCTTGCAACAAGTGGTCGGTCAAATCAAAGAGATTGTGATCCAGACTCTTCGGAATCAAGGCCAGTAAATCTTTCTCAGTGATTTTTCCCTGTTTGCCGGCATAGATTCGCAGTTTTTGCAATTCATTCATGGCCTTGGTTAAGTCCAGATCGGTTAATTGAACGAATAAAGCCAAGGTTTTTCGGTCCATATCCAAGCCACTCGCTTCCACGGAGCGCTTAATGTAGACCTCCGCATCTTTTTCACCTAAAGGCTGGGTGTCGATTAACACGCTGGCTTTTTTCAAAATCTTCGTGATTTTCTTACGCTCATCTAGCTTTTCATAAGGAGCGAAAAAAACCATAATCGCCGTATCACTAGGATGCTCCAGATAGTTTAATAAATCCGCGAAGTCATGCTCTGGGGCATTGGTTTTCTTTTCCGCCGTTAGAAAATAGCAGTTTTCTACAAAAATCAAGCGCTTGTCCTCTGCCGAAAACAAAGGGAGTGCTTCTGCTTCGGCTACCGCAACGTTGACCAGATCTTCCTCCATATCAAAGAAGACAAAGTCCAAGTCATCCTTTTGCAACTGCAACCGACTGAAAAAGGCGGCTTTAATCTTATCAATCAAAAAACTTTCCGTGCCCAACACCAAATACACCGGTGCCAAGGGCTGCTCCTGAATGGCTTGAAGCGCCGTTTGCGTGTCCATCTGCTCACATCCTTACCGCATTATCCTACCACTTACGCCAGTCTTTTGCCAGTCCTTCCTGACCCATGCGGCTTGGGCGGACTGACTAGAAAAATAGATCATCCCCTGTTGATCCGTGCGCCAAACTTGCACTTGGGCTTTTTTTAATGCGGTGAGTACTTCTTCATGGGGATGTCCAAAGGAATTCTTCACTCCACAGGAAATGACCGCCTCTTTCACTTGCAACGCTTGTAAAAACACCGGATCCGTGCTACTCCGACTGCCGTGATGACCGACTTTTAAAACATCTGCCCGCAACTGGTGATAGTCTTTTAACAAACGGCGTTCCCCAGCTTGATCCAAATCTCCGGTAAATAAGAAACGGCGGTGATTCCAGTAGGCGGTGAGTACTAGGGAGTCTTCATTTTCCCCTTTTCCCACAGTTTCTGGCGCTAAGACTTCCAAGGAAAATACTCCGCCGATTCGTTCCGGCGCTAAAATCTCTCGGACCACAGTCTTTTCAGGGAGCAGTCTGATTAACTTTTGAATGTTTTCATGTTGATGACTGCCTGCTGGAAGGAGTACTTCCTCAACCACAAATGTTTCAAAGAGACTTTGGGCATCTCCCATGTGATCCACGTCCCCATGAGTTAAGATCAAACGAGAAATCCGCCGTACTCCTTGGGACTTCAAAAAAGGAATCAAGGTGTACTCACTATTAGGTGCTTGATAGCCTTGAGCCCAGTCTTCTTTAAAATTCAGACGCCCGCCAGTATCTAAAACCATAACTTCCCGATTACCTCGGCTACGAAAAACGACGCTGTCCCCTTGTCCTACATCCACAAAGCTAATTCGCTCATCGAAAGGAAAACTGCCCACAAAAAGGGGGAAGCACACACACAGCATCACCGTCCACTTACTCCGGCACTCATAGAGATACACCCCACCTAACAAGCAACCAATCACCAAAAGAACCGGTGGCTGACCGGTAATCCAAGAAAAACCACCGCCACCACTTAAAAGGTTTCCTAATACTTCAAAGAACCCTTCAACAATCTCCAGAAAAACTTTCGGCAAAGGAGTTATCAGGGAAGCGCCTAATAGCAGTAAGCTTCCCGGTAACAAAAGCCAACTGAATAACGGCACACAAAGTACCGTTAAAATACCGCCGACCCAGGACCATTCCGCAAATAAATACATCAACAAAGGTGCGGGTAAAAGCGACAGCCACAGACCTTGTCGCCATTTTCCTGGCCGTTGAGGGACGTAAAGTAGTAGCCAAGCCAAATACAAGGATAAGTGTCCCCCAGTGGTCAATAAATATGTGGGCCAGACTAGCTGTACCCCGACTAATACCAAGGAAAAGCGATCTAAAGAAGACAATCGCCAATGCCCTAGGGCTAAAACTCGCTGCAAAAAGACGGCACAAGTGGCCCGCAAAACGCTCGCACTGCCGCCAAATAACCAAAAACCACCGACTAAGACTAGAACCATAGGAAGAAAGGACTCCTCCTTGGTTAAGCCCACTCGTCGTAAGAATTTGTCCACCAAGCCGAAGAAAAACCAAAGATGTAGCCCGGAAATACTAAACAGATGTAAAATTCCCGTCTGCTTAAATCCTTGGGCGATACTTTGAAAAGCCCCGTCTTTGTGACCAAATAATAAAGCTTTTAAGTACAATCCCGTTTTTGGAGGAAAAGTGGTTTCCACATGACTGATTAAGTATCCTCTAAGCCTTTGCACCGAAAAAGAGGCCGGCGTTTCCGTTTTGCCAAGAATCTTCTTGATTTGAAAACTACCGCTGTAGCCATGGGCATAGAGATAGTAGCGATAGGAAAACCCACCGAGATTTCGTTGTGGTGTTCCTCTGGAGTACACGCCTTGCCCTTTTATCTGAAGCTCCTTATTCCGCAAAGTCCGCCACGTAGCCACTTCATCTTTAGCGGCATAAGTGGTTACCGCAAGTTTTCCTCTGGTGGTCCAAGCATCAAACGTGATTTTGTCGCCATTGATTTCAATCGTATCGCCTTTCACCGTACAAGTCAGTTGGCAGGTTTCATCTGCTACTGCGCCCAATTCCAAGGTAGGCCAGTAAGAGAGACGCCAAAGACAAAAAAAGCCGCAAAAGACCGCCACGGCCAAAAGCCGCCACTGTCTTTTACAGCAGAGTACAAGTAAAAAATAAATCGCCACTAACCAAAACCAGGAATTACCGGTGGTTGATGCTAGTAGCACGGATGAAACCAAGAGACTCGGGAAAATCAATTGGTTTAATCCGTTAGCTTTGGACATGTCCCTCCAAAGCTTTAGCAGAAAGCTTTTCGAAGTACTTCGGATCCAATGTCACCTGATGCACGGAAGAGCCAACTCGGGCGATCAACTCTCTGGCATACGTGTCATTGTTGTAATCGTGTAAATAATGAATCTTCCGCACCCCGGCTTGCAACAGCGCCTTAGTACAGTTCAAACATGGAAAATGGGTGACATAGATTTCCGATTGATCGGCGGAAATCCCTAATTTTGCACATTGCAATAATGCATTGATTTCTGCGTGGAGGGTGCGGATACAGTGGCCATCTACCATGTAACAACCCTCGTCGATACAATGCACGTCCCCGGAGACTGCACCGTTATAGCCTCCTGCAATGATTCGTTTGTCCTTTACTAACGTAGCCCCGACTTCAAGTCTCGTACAGGTACTACGTAGGGAAAGCAATACTGCCTGGGCCATAAAATACTGGTCCCAAGGTATTCGTTGATCACTCATATGTTTCTCCTTTGCTGACAATAGTCTAAACCTCTAGCTATATTGTAATGGAAGCCCGGAGTTTTTCAACTGTCTTTTCGCCAATTCCGGAAACTTCTTGAAGATCATCGACCGAAGCAAAGGGTCCATGTTCCTCCCGGTAGGCAATAATGGCTTCCGCTTTTTTGATCCCGATTCCCGATAGTGTTTGTAAGAGACTTGCATCTGCTGTGTTAATATTGACTTTGGCTTCACTTTGACCTGGGGTATTTCCAGTTGCCGGAGCGGTGGCCGGTAAAGGCGTGTCACTTTGGGTGGCTTCTACTTCTGTCATTACATAGATCAATTGTTGATCCTCCACTTTCGCCGCCAAGTTGACGTAAGCTGTCGCGGCATCCTCTCGCAGACCCCCGGCTAAGCCCACGATATCTTGTACTCGGGATCCTGGAGGCACTTGATAGACCCCTGGGGTTACCACCGCTCCTTTGATGTCCACAAAATAAGCCGACTCCGTGGTGGTCTCCCTAGTTTCTTGGCTGACTTGACTGGTTAACAAAAAGGGCGCTTCTTTTCCTGGTGCTTCCTTTTTTTCGACGAAGCCAAACCAAAAAATCGCTCCCGCAAGCAGTGCTAGTAACAGACCTATAGGAACGGCATACTTACGCACAGTTTCCTGCCACTGGTTCATGAACTCCCTCCTTTCTCCTTGGCATAAGATACGCAAAAAAAGCTGACCCTAGTCACGACTAAGGTCAGCTTTTTCCTGTTTACTTTTCTAATAGTGTCAAAATTTCTTTGGGGCTTCGACAAACAAAGTCCGCCGGAACATCGTTTAAGAGTTGCTCATTGTCAAAGAAGCAAGAAGCAATTCCCGCAGCGTTGCCAGCCAATACATCCATAAAGCGATCACCAATCATCACCGTTTGATTTTTTGGCATCTGATACTTGTCCACTAAATAGTTAATCGCCTCTGGATCTGGCTTTCTGGCAAAGTTCCGCTCAGGGCCCACGATTTCCTCAAAATAACCTTCCAGGCCATGGAGCGCTAATAAGCGTTTCGTATCATCCGCCATGCGGTGCGTCATGATAAACTGTCGGCCACCTTGAGCTTGAATTTCAGCCAAGGTTTCCGCCATCCCCTCAAAAGGCAAGGGCTCTCTTTGATCTGCATTTTCGAAAGTATGGAGATCTTCTGTAAAAGCCGCAAAATCAAGATCATAAGTTTCAGCAACTTTTTTTGAAGAAAATTCTTTTAACATCCGATAGACATCCCGCTCTGGTGCTTCAACGTGATTTTTTACTAAAACTTTCATCACTGCGGGTAAAATCATTGGATAGGTGTCGTACAATGTGCCATCAAAATCCCAAATGAAAAACTTCATATAACTCTTGCATCTCCTAGTTTTTAAATGAATGAATCGGTGCCGGAATTCGGCCACCCCGTTGAATAAAATCAGCTGAAGCCGCTGGATTGGTTTTCATCACCGGTGCTTGACCTAATAATCCACCAAACTCCACCATGTCACCGACTTTCGTACCTTTAGCGGGAATAATCCGCACCGCCGTAGTTTTTTGATTGATTACCCCAATCGCCGCTTCATCGGCAATCATAGCCGCAATCGTTGTCGCCGGGGTGTCTCCTGGAATGGCAATCATGTCCAAGCCTACAGAACAAATCGCTGTCATGGCTTCTAATTTTTCCAAGTTTAACAAGCCTTTTTCCACTGCGGTAATCATCCCAGCGTCTTCTGAAACTGGAATAAATGCGCCGGATAAGCCCCCCACGTGGTTACACGCCATTACGCCGCCTTTTTTCACAGCATCGTTTAACAAGGCCAAAGCCGCCGTGGTGCCATGGGTACCCACGGATTCTAAGCCCATTTCTTCTAAAATCCCAGCAACACTGTCCCCTACAGCAGGTGTCGGCGCCAAGGATAAGTCCACAATTCCAAAAGGCACACCTAAGCGCTGAGAAGCGATTTGCCCGACCATTTGTCCCATGCGGGTAATCTTAAAGGCAGTCTTCTTCACGGTTTCAGCAACTACGTCAAAAGATTCCCCTTTGACTTTTTCCAAAGCCCGCATGACTACTCCGGGACCGGAAACGCCGATATTGATTTCACAGTCGGCTTCTCCTACCCCATGAAAAGCGCCGGCCATGAATGGATTGTCTTCCACCGCATTGGCGAAGACAACCAATTTCGCACAGCCCATATCAGAAGCTTCGGCGGTTTTCTTCACGGTTTCCCCCATTAAGCGCACCGCATCCATATTGATGCCGGCTTTGGTGGAGCCGATATTCACGGAAGAGCACACAAAATTCGTTTCCGCTAAGGCTTCTGGAATTGATTCGATTAAAGCTAAATCTGCTCCTTGGTAGCCTTTTTCCACCAATGCGGAATAGCCACCGATAAAGTTCACCCCTAAAGTCTCTGCACAACGATCCAAGGTTTTGGCAAACGCCACACAGTCCTGGCCACCACTAGCCGAAGCAATAATCGCAATCGGTGTCACCGAGATTCGTTTGTTAATGATTGGAATCCCAAACTCCATTTCGATATCATTGCCGACTTTGACCAAGTCTCGGGCTTTCGTGGTGACTTTGCGGTAAATATTGTCACAAGTTTTTTGAACATCCGTCGAAATACAGTCCAAGAGTGAAATCCCCATGGTAATCGTCCGGACATCTAAGTTTTCTTCTTCTACCATGCGAATGGTTTCTAAAATTTGATTTGTCTCCATCTGCTTCCCCCGTTCTCACAGTTTGTGCATGGCGTTAAAGATTTCTTCGTTTTGCACTTTAATCGAAACGCCCATGTCCTTGCCCACTTCGTTCAACTCGGACTTAATCTTTTCAAAATCACTATTCTTATCCATGGAAAGCATCATCATCATGGTGAAGTAATCGTCCATGATGGTTTGGGACACATCCAAAATGTTGATTTCCAAAGCTGCCAATTTCTGACTGACCCCAGCGATAATGCCCACTTTGTCTTTTCCAATTACCGTTAAAATTGCCCGCATATTCCCTTTTCCCCCTTTTGGTTTTTCATAGTATAGCATAAATCCCGGGAAATTCCCGCAGATTCATTAACGTTTTCACTATAGGAAGATATTTTGTTCGTGATTAAAGTAAGATTTTTCGAGAAATCTGCAAATCTGCCGCAAATTCATACAAAACCGGTGTGGCATTGGGAATCTCGATCTGATCCACTTGTTCCGGTGGGATGTCTTCCAAATACTTGACCAAGGCCCGTAAGCTATTGCCGTGGCCGACAACTAAAACATTCTTATCTTGTAAAAGCAACGGTGCCAGCCAATCTTGCCACAAAGGCAACACCCGCTCTGTGGTCAAAGCCAAACTTTCCCCTTTTGGAATCAAAGACTGGTCCAAATTGTCGTAACGACGATCAAAATGATTTTGCTCCACCAAGGGCGGTAGCTGGTAATACCCTCGGCGCCAACGCTTCACTTGTTCCGCACCGAACTCGGCTTTCATTTCGTCTTTATTCTTCCCCACTAATGCGCCGTAATGGCGTTCATTTAAACGCCAAGTCTTTTCCACTGGCAGCCACAGCTGGTCACAGGCTTCCAATACTTCCTGACACGTAATCAAGGAACGCTGCAACACTGAGGTAAACGCATAGTCAAACTCCAGTCCTGCTTGTTTAATTTTCTCACCGGCTGCTTGGGCTTGTCTGCGGCCCTTTTCTGTCAGGGGAACGTCTAGCCAACCAGTCCAATAGTTTTGGAAATTGGCCTCGCTTTCCCCGTGGCGAATCAATACCATCTGCATCTGATTCCCTCCTGTCTCTTCTATTATGGCAGTTTTTTTGGTTCTTGTCATGGCCTGGCAAATTTTTCAGGAAAACAGCGCTGATTCTTTCATAAAATACCACAAGAAAAATAATAAGATATTCCATATTTTTTTCTCAGGGAATGTGATAGACTAATGCAAGTTTAAAGACAAGGGAGTACGAACATGCGCGATTTAACCAAGGGCAGTCCTGCCAAACTGATTCTGATTTTTACCATTCCCTTATTAGTGGGAAATGTGTTTCAACAATTTTATAATATGGTGGATATGATTATCGTCGGTCAAACGCTGGGAAAAGAGGCGCTGGCAGCGGTTGGCTCTACCGGGAGCATCACCTTTTTGATTATCGGTTTTGCCCAAGGGCTCAGTGCCGGTCTGTCGATCATCACCGCTCAGCGCTACGGGGCGAAAGACTACCGTGGGGTCAAACGCAGCTTTGCCGTCAGCGTCTTAATCAGCTTATTAGTGACTTTGATTTTAACGGGGTTGAGTCTCCTTTTGATTGATCCCCTGCTGCAAGTCATGCAAACCCCGGCAGACATTTACAATCAAGCCAAGGAATTCATCACCATTATTCTCGGAGGGATGGTAGCTTCCATGGCCTTTAACCTTTTGTCGAATATGATTCGGGCTTTAGGGGACAGCCGCACGCCCTTGTTCTTCTTGATTTTTGCCGTGATTATCAACGTGGTATTGGACCTGGTCTTCATCCAAAACTTCGGTATGGGGGTCGCTGGTGCAGCTTGGGCGACCTTAATCGCCCAGTTGGCTTCTTCTTTAATGTGCTACATCTACATTCTGCGCCGGATTCCTTTGCTACAGTTGAAAAAAGAAGACTTCCAGCTGACAAAAAACGAGTACGTCACTCATTTAAATGCCGGTTTGCCCATGGCTTTCCAATCTTCCATTATCGCCATTGGTACCGTAATTTTACAAACCGCATTGAACAGTTTGGGAACCGATGTGGTAGCGGCTCAAGCAGCTGCCGGACGAATCGACCAATTCGCCACTCAACCCATGATGTCCTTTGGCGTTACCATGGCGACTTTTACCGGCCAAAACTTTGGGGCGAAACAATACCAACGAATCCTCACAGGGGTTCGCCAGTGCTTGACCATGAGTATCGGCTTTAGTATCGTGGCGGGGATTGCCGTGATCATCTTTGGCCGTAATTTCGTTTCTTTATTTGTCAGTGCCAAGGAAACCAAGGTCTTTGAATTGGCCCAAACCTACTTCAACATCACCGCTAGTCTTTACTGGATTTTGGCGATTCTCTTTATCTTACGCTATACGTTACAAGGCCTTGGTCAAGCCAAGGTACCGACCATTGCCGGTGTTATGGAACTATTCATGCGAGCCTTTGCGGCGATCTTTTTGACTCAGCTTATGGGCTATCCCGGAGCCGTGCTAGCCTCCCCTTTAGCTTGGATTGGCTCGGTGGCGGTATTGCTATATTCCTACTTAAAAGCCATGAAAACACTCAAACATTTGGCACAAGAGCAAAACAATCTTCCCCACTCTCCAGAAACTACACCGTAAAACAAAAAAACGACTGGTTCCGCCACACGGGAGCCAGTCGTTTTTCTAATCTTTACTCTTCATTATCCAAAAATGTCTCCATATCTACCACTTTACGATAGGAATTAATCGCGGTAATCCCCATGACTTTGTCGATATCAATGGAAAAGCAAATGCCGTTGCCAGGCTGATCGATCTTCAAGCCTTTGCCAATAGCATCCATAACGGTCGCCGTCAACGTATCCGGCACCAAGGTTAACACGATATCTTTTTCCGGTTCAATCTCCAAACCAAAGAAACGATTTTTTTCTTTGGTGCTCGTCCCTTTCCCATGGAGAATCGTTCCGCCATTGGCTCCGGCTTGCTTGGAGTACTCATTCACATCTTCTCCCACGCCTCGGTCTACAATTGTCACAATCATCTCCAAATTTAACGCTACTGGTTTATCCATTTTCAGCCCCCGCTTCTTGCAATTTCTGCTTTTCTTTTTGATCGCGCTCTTCTTTTTTCTTATACAAATACCCTAGTGCTAAAGTGGACAAAATCGGTGTCAAAGCAATCAGTGCCACAACACCAAAGCCATCGATTAATGGACTGCGCCCTTCAATCTCCGCGGCAATCGCCACCGCCATGGAAAGGATAAAGGTAGAACACATCGGCCCCGTCGCCACTCCACCATTATCAAAAGCCATGGCCAAGAACATCTTATCCACTTTGCGACCCAATAGGAATACTAACAGATAGCCAGGAATAAGGAAATAGTAGATGCTAAAGCCAGCCAATAAGCGCCACATGGACAAGGCCACCGCTGCTCCAATTCCCAGTGAAACCACTGCTAATAATACTTTTCGCTTAACCGTACCGCCACTTTCGTCTTCTACCTGCTTCACCATGACATGAATCGCCGGTTCCGCAAAGCCCACTAGAAAGCCCATTACAAAACCGATCGGAATCAAAAGCCAGTTGTTTTCTAAACGAGCCAATTCCGTTCCTAAGTGGCGCCCTACAGGTACATAAGCGATGTTTACCCCGTGTAAAAATAGAATCAAACCTAATGTTGTAATGAAAAAGCCCAACATAATTCGCCAAAACTTTTTCGGCTTCAAGCGAAAACTCACTAGATTTAAAAAGATAAACAAGAGAACAATCGGAGCAATTGCTAAAAGAACTTCTTCAATCTGTGTTCCCAAGCCAGTAAAAATCTGTTGTAAAAGGTTCATCTAAAAACCCCCCCCAACAACATAACCGCTAAAATTGGGCCTAATGAAGAGACACCCACCATACCGAAACTATCGCTTTCTCCTTTGCCTTGATGGATCATACTGGTGACCCCACTGGCCAAAGCAAGAATAAAGGGCACGGTTACTGGTCCAGTGGTTACCCCGCCAGCATCAAAGGCAATCGGCATAAACTCAGGACTGGTGAAAAATGACAGGGCAAAAACCCCCACATAGCCAATCAACATCATCTTGTAATAAGACAGGCGAAAAACCGTCCGCAACAATGCAAAAGATAAGAAGATACCGGTTCCAATACTTACTACGCCAATTAAGACGAACTTGGTAATCGTCCCCTCCGAAATATCCCGCACTTGCTGCGCTAGTACTTGAACCGAGGGCTCAGCAATGGTAATGCCAATCCCAATTGCGAAGCCGAGACTGCACATAATCGCCAAACTGCGCTTTTTAATCATGTATTCCCCGACTAGTGAACCCACCCGGAGCATGGAATAATCAGCGCCGAATAAAAACAAAGCCATTCCCACCATCATAATGGCCGCACCAACAATAAAAATAATCAAATCGTCCATAGATAAGGGCGCAAAGATGAAGGTTAAAATAACAATCAAAACGGTCATTGGGAGAATCGCCACAATCACTTCTTCAAAGCTTTTTTTCATAGTATTCCTCCTTTTTTATGATTTCGTTATCGATTGAGGAACGATTTCTTAGAAAAAGACAAGCATTCCTCAACGGACACTAATCTTAGTTTAGCCTAAAAAATGACAAAACTCAAATCGCTTTCTCGGCTTTTCGGTCTTTTTATGGTAGGATTGTCTCTGGAAATGAGGAAAGAACATGAAAAAAAGACTACTTACAGGTCTGGTGGGACTAGCCCTTGCCGGCGGAATATTTTGGGGATTCCACAGCAATCATTCGGCGGAAACACCCTTGGCTCAAACCGAAGAAGAGACCTTTATGCTACTGACGGATGTGCATTTTCTAGCACCGGAACTCCACGATACCGGTAAAGCATTTACCTTTATTAAAGCCACCGCGGCCGGAAAAGACTTGGAATATCAAACACAAAGCCTTCAAGCTTTTGTGGCGGAAGCGCTAGCCACCAAACCTCAAGGAGTGATCATCACCGGTGATCTAACCCTAAATGGCGAAAAAATTAGCGGGGAACAACTTGCGAAAGAGTTAGCCCCATTAAAAGAGCAAGGGATTGCTTTGTACTGTCTACCTGGAAATCATGATTTATACGATGGCTGGGCACGCAGCTTCCACGGGGACAAGCAAGCAAAAACGGCTCAAATCAGCCCAGAAGACTTTAAAAAGATTTTCCCTGATGGCTACAAAGACGCCCACTCCACTGCCCCTGATGACTTGAGTTATGCCCTCTCTGTTAGTCCTGATTATCGTTTTGTCTTGCTTGACAGCAATCATTATCCAATGACCGAAAGCCGCGCACAACCGGCCACCGGTGGGAGTATTCGTGACAGCACCATGACTTGGCTAGAAACACAGCTCAAAGAAGCACAACAGAATCACCAACAAACGCTGGTTTTCCTCCATCACAATCTGCTGCAACACAATGATACGGTGAATCAAGGGTATGTCTTGGACAACGCAGCCGAAGTCAAAAAACTTTTAAAAGATTACGGAGTCAAAGTCGTCTTTTCCGGGCATATTCACGCTCAGGATATCATGGCCGAAGACGACCTGACCGAAATCGTCACCAGTTCTTACAATATCATCGACCACGGCTATGGCCTTTTGAAGCTCAATGACTCACAAGTAGCCTACGACCGCAAGACCATTAGCGTGTCGAATTGGGCCAAAGGAAAACCGGGGCTTCCCGCTGAAGTTTATAAACACGACACCTACTTAAAAGACCTTTTTCTGAACGATGGCGAACGTTTAGCTTATGAGACCCTTTTGAATCAAGGAATCACGGAGAAAGAGACTTTAGAAACCGGCGCCGATTTTTTAGGCCAAGTCAATTTGGATTTCTTTCAAGGAAATGATGGGCGCACCACAGCAGAAGTGGCAGAACTCAAAAAAGCCCCGGGCTATCAACTACTGGCCCAGGATAAATTTTTAAAAGACTATTTGGATGGTGTTTTACAAGACAAAAACTTAGCCGATCAACACTGGCGTAGCAAATAATAGTTGATTAAAAAAAGGGACTGACAATTGTCAGTCCCTTTTACTTATTCTGGATTAGTCTAGGATGGTTACTTTTACTTGACGACGACCCCAAGCAACACATTGGTCATAACTTGAAAAATGCACGTCGATGATATTTCCTTGGATGGCGCTACCGGTATCCACTGCATAAGCTTCCCCGTAGCCTTCCACGTACAAGTGTGTCCCTAGTGGAATCACGCTTGGGTCAACAGCCACTGCCATTGGGTTTTCTAAAAGATTTTGGCCGGTTGCGGTAACAGTCCCGCCTCCTAGTGCGTCGGCTGGGTCACTACTATAAGCAGTTGCTTCCATGTACATCGTTGTCCCGGAGTAGTTTGCTTCTTCTGTAGTTGTCGTTACTGGTTCGCTTGTTTCAGCGGGAGCAGCTTCAGTAGTCGTTTCAGCAACAGCTTTTGGTGTTTCAGTTTGCGCAGCAGTTGCAGCTGGAGAATCGGTATTAATTTTTAAAACTTCGCCGTCGTAAATCATGTCGGCATTTTCGATGTTGTTATCATTCGCGATGGTTTGGATGTAATCATCTGAACCATAGTATTTCATAGACAAGCCCCAAAGTGTATCGGAGGATGTTACGGTATGTTCGATTTCAGCGGCATCGGATTGACTACCGAATGCTGCAACTCCTGCTAAGACTGCTGTTCCAAATAAGATTGATTTGATCAGTTTCATGTATGTGTCTCCTTCAAGTTGTTTTTCGTTAGTCTTATTGACAGGAACATCATAACAAGGTGCGGGCTCTTGTGGGTAACAACACCTTGACAGAATGTTGCAGATTTGTGAATATCTTACAAAACCCTTGGTCAAAAAAAATAACCGTCGTTACATCCTTGTAACGACGGGCTTTTTATTTTTTGAAGAATTCTGATAATTGTAATAAGGTTATTAAGAGAAGGTAAAGACGGCTTTTTTAGGATTTTTCTCTTGGTTATTTTGCATTTGTTGAATCGTTTTCATTACAAAAACTTCGCAGCTGTAATCTTTCATTGCGACTTTTTTCACAGTTTCTCCTAGTGATTTCACAGGTGTTACCTTCAAAAAAAGAAAACCTGAACAAGATTTTCTCCCGTTCAGGTTTTCTTTTTAGCCGATTAGCCGATTTTTTTGTAAACATCGATGATTTCTTTTGCTAAGTCTGTAAAAGCAATCGAAGTCATCAAATGATCTTGACTGTGTACGGTTAACAAAGTTACTTCCATGTGATTTCCTTGGGCTTCTTGCGTCAAAAGTCCGGTTTGAGAATGGTGCGCTTCGTTTAATGCCGTCTCCGCCTGTTTGATTTTCTCATCCGCCGTGGCAAAGTCGCCTTCTTTTGCTGCTTGTAAAGCTTCCATGGCGCTACTTTTCGCATCCCCACCATGGATGATTAACCCCATGATTGCCTCTAAATTCTGTTCATTCATTGCTTTAGCCCACCTTTGCTTCCATCATTTGTACTGCTTGTTCCAAGACCTTAGCTCCATTCATCATGCCGTAATCCGCCATATTGATTACTTCAACAGGAATCTTTAAGGGCTCTAACTTTTCTTGAAATTGTTTAGCCATAAAGCGAACTTGTGGGCCTAATAAGACCACATCAATGGTTTGGCTGGCTAACTTCTTGTCTGCCTCCGAAGCAGCTACTGCGAAAATTTCCGCGTCTAGTCCTTTTTCTTTGGCGGCATTTTGCATTTTTGTCACTAGCATACTAGTACTCATCCCCGCTGCACAAACTAACATAATTGTACTTTTACTCATCCTTGACACTCCTCATTCATTATTTTCGATTTGACTCTCTTAGCGTCACGACAGAAATCGTTTACAAGAATATCTTACGTAATTTTACGAGGAAAAGGTAGTCATTATCGCATTTGTGGAACATGTTCCGCAAGATAAAACAGCCCGTGCTCCCTTTGAAGAAAAAGACTCCTCGGCTAACGAATGTTTCCAAACGAAACCTTTGCCAAAGCATGCGGGGTTTGATAACATAATAGAGGTTCAAGAAACGATTCTTTACTATAGAAAGGAATATCACCCATATGCGCATTCAAAAATCAAAAGTAGCCATTATCGGTAGCGGCTTAGTGGGCTCTTCCACAGCCTTTAGTCTGATTACCCAAGGGGTTTGTGACGAAGTTTTAATGGTGGATCTCAACCACGAAAAAGCCCTAGGTGAAGTCCGAGATTTAAAAAACTCGATTAAATACCTGGATCGTAATGTGAAAGTAACGGCTGGGGAGTACCAAGATTGTGGCGACGCAGATATCGTCGTAATCACTGCGGGGGCACCACCAAAACCCGGTCAAACTCGCCTAGATACGTTGGATATCAGTGCCAAAATCGCAAAATCCATCGTGGATCCGATTATGGCCAGTGGCTTCGACGGCATCTTCTTGGTCGTTTCCAATCCAGTTGATATGTTGGCTTACTTAGTCTACAAACTATCCGGTCTGCCGAAAAATCAGGTCATTGGTAGCGGTACTTCCATCGACTCGGCCCGCTTGCAAAACTTTTTAGCTGATTTAGTCGATGTGGACCCTCGGAGCGTCTATGGGTATGCTTTAGGTGAACACGGGGACTCCTTGATGGTTCCTTGGTCCACCGTCACCATCGCCGGAAAATCCTTTAAAGATGTCATTACAGACAATCCTGAATTAGTCGGCGATATTGATTTAGACGACTTGGTTTTGAAAACGACTCGAGAAGGCTGGGAAATCTTCAACCGCAAGGGCACCACTTACTACGGCATCGCTTCGGCGGCGGTGGGAATCATTAAAGCGATTCTCTTTAATGAAAACTCCATCATCCCGGTCTCCACCCTACTAGAAGGGGAATACGGAGAACAAGATCTCTTTGCCGGTGTTCCAGCGATCCTTAATCGCACGGGGGTAGCAGATATTTTGGAAATTCACATGACACCAAGTGAACAAGAAAAATTCCGCGCTTCTGCTGTAGTGATTCGGGAAAACACAGAAAAAATCAAAAAATACGCAGAATAAGCTCTAAAAAAGCCTGGTAGTAAGTAGCTACCGGGCTTTTTTCTTACCATTCTTTACGGAAATTAACTTGTTTTTTCTTTCTCTGATAGCCACAGGCTGTGTAAAATTCATGTGCTTCTATGCGTTCTTCCCCAGAAACCAAGCGAACACCAGCTGCTCCCGTAGTTCTCGCCCACTGTTCGATCCCCTGTAACAAAGTACGGCCTATGCCTTGATGCTGATAGTCTTTGGCCACTGCCAGAGCTAAAATATTCTTATAAGAAGGCATGTAAAGCACTTCATAGTCAGCGCCATGAATGTAGCCCACTACTTCTCCATCCACCTGAGCGATTAAAATACAGTGTTCGGGGTTTTCAGCTAGCAGTGCAAGTTTTGCCGCCGTCTCCTCATAAGAAAAAGGATAACCTAACACTTGGGTATTTAACTGCCAGATTCCTGCCTCGTCTCCTGCATGATACCGGCGAATGGTTACGTCCATTAGACACACTCCTTTATTGGTTGAGCTGCATAAAAACGTTTTCTAAATCAGTCTAGGCTTCTCCATCCTGCTTGTCAACTAAACAAGTAACTAAAAAAGGCCGGGATAACTCCCGACCTTTTGCTACTAATTTAAGATTAGACTTCTTTTAAATCTGGTACAATTCCTTTGTCTTTATCCCGACGTGCAATGGCTGGCAAGATCATGCCCAACAAAATCAAGACGATTGGCGTCAAGATATTGGTTGCCAATTGGAACCACCAAGCTTTTGGATCTACGGCATAGTCCAATTTTGGTACCATTCCCAAGATACAAGCGAACGCGGTGAAAGCAAAGCACCAAGTTCCGGCGATAAAGCCAAGTTTTGGATTTTTCATGAATTTGTATTCGGATTTGTAGTTCTTCCAAGCTTTGTTCAACATCATGTAAGCGAAGAATACCCACAAATAACGCATTGGCATTACAACAGAGTTTAAGTTGGTCATCCATTTTACCAACTCATCCATATTGCCAATTCCGAGAATCGGTAGCAAGATGATGATACTTACCAGAATCCCAGTGAACAAGTACCCATTGACCAAGGTACCTTTTTTCGAACGTTTCCGTAACCAGTTTGGTACAAACATTGGATCGGCATCCGCCAAAAGGATTTGCAATGGCGCATCGATGGAAAAGGCCAAGGCCGAAATTTGGCCCACGGTATTCGTCAATGCGTAGACAATCATCAAGAAGTTGCCCACGCCATAGTATTCCCCTAATTGTTGGAAAGCGGTGTAAGCACCATTTCGCATTAAGTCGGCAGGAATATTGTTGCTAGCAAAAAGCATCCCCATGGCGATGGATCCGAGAATCGCAGACACACCCACCATCCCGGCTAACAAGAACATCCCTTTTGGAAATTCTTTAGCTGGATTTTTCGTTTGGTTAACGTAAGGCGAGATTTTTTCTGCTCCCCCTACTGCAAAGACCAACATGGAAATCGTCGTGAAGTAAGAGAAATCAAACTTCGGAATATAGGTTTTGATATTCCCCATATCTGGTGTCGCAAACTGCATACCATTGCTGACAGCAGGCGCGCCTACTGCAAGTAAGATAAAGAGAATGGACATCACAAACATGGCAGTCCCGGCCAAGCCCCCGATGACTTTCAAAGTGGAAAGACCTTTTGTAGATAAATACAAGAATAGTAAGAAAATTACCAAGCTCACCAAAGCAATGGTAGTCATGGACATATTGGAAAGCATATCCCCATTTCCTTGTACCGCCCAACCTAGGGCAATCATAATGGCTTGTGGTTTTTGGGCCAAATACGGGATGTGTACCACCCAGTAGGTCCAAGCCGCATAGTAGGCTAAGCGCTTCGTGGACGTATTTTCCACCCAAGAACTAACCCCACCCTTACTGTCTTTAAATGTCGAACCCAATTGGCCCACGATTAAAGCATAAGGAATAAAATATAACGCTAGAATCAGGATCCATGAGGTAACTACGGAAATCCCTTGTTGGGCGTAGTTGTTCACCACATTTCCTAAGCCCCAAACCATGTTGAAGGCAATTAGTCCCACTGTAAACCAGCGTAGTTGCTTTTGATTTTGACTCATATTATCGCTCCTTTATTAAAAATAAAATGACAACAGACTAAATGATATAGAGTTTTTTTAGTTTTCGCAATATTATGTTTTTTAATATGAAGAGACTCTTATCTTTCAGCCATTTTGCTTTCATGTTTCCTGAAAAGCAAAAACCGTCAATGACAAAATCACTCTGTCATCGACGGCATTAAAGTTCAGTTTACATAATAGAATTATGTTTCTTTTTATAGTAGCCAAATTTCTGCATTTTCACTACAAAAACAGTTGCTTTATTTAAAAATGTTCGGTTCTACAGATTTTTGTGTAAGTAAAAAAACGATTTCGATGAATTTTTCTCCCTAATCCTGAAGGCCTATGTTATACTAACAAAAATCTTTCACAATTATTAAGGAGGCTTTTTCATGTTTAGTGAATTAAGTGCACGGATCCAGGCCAGTGCCAAACAAATCCCCGCAGAGTTGGTCATTAAAAACGCCAAAGTGGTTAATGTCTTTACTCGGAAAATCATGGAAACCGACATCGCCATTACCCAAGGAATCGTCGTAGGTCTCGGGCAATACGAGGGCCAACAAGTAATCGATGCTAAGGGCCAGTACGTTGTGCCTGGTTTGATTGACGGCCATGTGCACATTGAGAGCACCCTCTTGCCACCTCACGAATTTGCTAAAGTCTCCTTACTTCACGGGGTTACCAGTGCCATTACGGACCCCCACGAAATCGCCAATGTAGCCGGTACTACCGGACTAGAATACATGATTTCTGACGCCCAAGCCACACCGATGAATATTTTCACCATGCTGCCTTCTTGTGTCCCTGTGACCCCTTTTGAAACCAATGGTGCCACATTGGATGCGGCCACATTAGCACCTTTTATGGAGAAAGCTGAGGTTTTGGGGCTAGCCGAGGTAATGAATTACCAAGCCGTGGCGAACCAAGAAGCAGACATTTTAGAAAAAATCACCGCCATTCAGCAAGCCGGCGGGGTAATCGATGGTCATGCTGCTGGGATAGCGCAAGGGGATTTGTCCGTCTACCCCACGGCTCAAATTCGCACGGATCATGAGGCGGTCAATGCAGAAGAAGCCCAAGCCCGCTTAGATTTAGGAATGTACTTGATGATTCGAGAAGGTACCGTGGCCAAGGATCTCCAGTCACTTTTACCCGTAGTCACCGAACAAACCGCCCGCCGCTGTGTTTTTGTTACGGATGATTTACTGCTGGACGACTTATTGACAAAAGGATCCATCGATCATATTTTGCGCTTAGCCATTCAAGCAGGCTTAGATCCTTTACTAGCCATCCAAATGGCTACGTTAAATGCCGCGGAATGTTTCCAATTAAAAACCATCGGCGCCATCGCTCCCGGGTATCAAGCAGACTTCTTCTTTACAGATGACTTGACGACCTTGCCGATTCACGAGGTTTTTGTCAAAGGCCAACAAGTCAAAACACGGGAGCAACTGGTTACCGAACTGTTTCCAACAGCCACGGAAAATCCCTTATTGAGAGCATTGCCGAATATGAATGCGACTCCTTTGTCTGCTACAAGTTTTGATTTGAAACTAAACAGCACACAAGCCAAAATTATCGAAATCATCCCCAACAGTTTGATTACTAAGGAATTAATTGCTCCGGTCACCAAGGATAAAGGTCACTTTATTCCTTCTATTAAAGACGACTTTTTAAAAATCGCCGTGGTGGAGCGCCACAAACAAACGGGAAATATTGGCCTAGGGATCGTCAGAGGATTTGAATTAAAAGCCGGTGCTCTGGCCACCAGTGTCTCCCACGATTCCCACAATATCGTAGTGGTAGGTACCAATGATGAAGATATGCTCTTTGCAGTGGAGCGCCTGTTGGCCATTGGCGGTGGGATGATTGCCGTTAAAGATCAAACCGAGCTGGCTTGTCTGCCCCTAGCAATCGGTGGTCTCATGTCTACCTTAGGCTACCAAACCACTTATGAAAAGCTGACAAACTTGACCGCTACTGCCCGCAAATTAGGCGCCAGTAGTGCTTTTGATCCTTTCTTGACACTGTCCTTTTTGACCCTCTCCGTGATTCCAGAGCTTAAGATTACCGATATGGGCCTTTTTTCTTTCAATGAATTTGCTTTAACCACGATTGATGCTTAATCCTTCACTTACAAATACGGCCCGGCAGGATTCTACATAGAGCTGCCGGGCCTTTTTTTATCTTTTCTTGTCCAGATACCCTTCCGCTACTAATAAGTTCATTACCCGGCTCTCTCGCTGGATCATCAAAGGATCAGCCGAAGCGTGGTCTTTTAGTTGATTTTCTTGAAGAGCTTCCTCCGAGGTGACAAAAGCCAATGTGAAACCCTCAGCTTCTTCATAGTCATCCAAATGGGTACCGCCCACACCTTGTCTAGTTTCACAAAAATAGTAATAATTGTCTTGAATAAAAATCCCCTCAGGTTCTCCTTTTTGAATCCGGTGAACATAGCCATATTCCCGAATGGAAGTTGGAATCACTGCTAAGCCAGTTTCTTCCAGGGTTTCTCTAATCAACGCGCTTTTTGGATCTTCCTGCGCCTCAATTCCCCCACCAGGAAATTTGTAATAATGATACTTTTGACTGTAAACCAAGGCCAATCGATTTTCTTTTATAATAATGCTTCGAGTAGACGGCCGGACAATCCGCTTGCCATCTTTTGGATAATCTTTCGTATCCATGGTAAACAAACACCGCAATTCGAACACTCCCTTTTGTAAACTAGCTAAAATAACCTTTTCCCATCCGTAATATCCAATTGAAAAGACTTAGCCAACGCTCCCTGTTTAAAAGGATTAACCTTTACTACTTCTTCTTGGGTACGAATGCGAGTGCCGGTACTCTTAAACCAAAATGTTTTCCCGGCTGCTTGGCACTGCTTTTGTATTTTTTCAATCCAAGCGTACTCGCACAAACGACCATCCCGGCCATTTTCCCCACAAACCGTCACATGGTCCACTTTTGCCAAATAAGGGGATAAATCAAGTTCTTCCAGTAAGGGCGACGCAGCGATAAAGCGTCGTTTTAGAGGATAGCTTAAAAATAGCGGCAAGCGCTGATCCGCTAGCGCTTGGGTTTCCACGGTACAGCCGATATTGACATTGTCATAGCCATCTCCCCAGTCCTCAGGCAAACTCTCCTTGAAACGGTCAATGCGTTTGGTAATAATCAAAAAATCAATGTCTTGCCGTTCCTTAATCATGGCCCAAGCCTCTTTGCGCCATAGGTCGGCTTCTGGTAAGAAGAAATCCGTGGCAAAACAGGTGGCTAGAATTTTTCCGCCTTTAATGCAGTATTCCCCTTTTTTATTTCGACGAATAGGCCAGTCGAATTTATCGGTTTTGGTAATCTCATTTTGGCCAAAGCGCTTGGCATTTGGTCCATAAAAATAGCAGTTGTTACAGCCGGTACTCACCGGGTAGCACCCCGTCCACGGTTCCCAATTCATGAAGCTAGCCTCCTTTTTCAATCAGCATCCTTCTTACATAGTGGCAATTTTGCGCAAAGTATTTGCCGTGCGAATGGTGATGTTTTGACGAATACTAGCCTTCGTGGTTTTCCCCCACCAGTTGGTCTTTTGATGATCTTTGCGCAAAAAGGACCAGAAAACCACCCTTTCATAAAACTGCACTTGCTCATATTCTGGATGAGGTACGCCCATTTCCTGGGAAAATACTTCACCGGATAATCCCGGATATAAAAAGATCAAGTTGTCATAAATTTCTTTGTCACTGGTCCCCCACCAATCCGGCGCCTCTTTTAAGGCCGCTACTAGCTGACTTTGCGGCAAGAGTAATACGGGAATCTTTAAGAAAAATCGGTTCCGGATCATGGTTTCAATCTGTTGGGTCAGCTCTGGTAATGGACTTTCCGTCGTGGAAAAGAGCACATTGCCACTATTTAAATGACTGACCACTTGCTCATAGCCCAGTTCTTCAAACCCTTGTCTGAGTTCAGGCATGGAGATTTTATTTTTACCACCGACATTGATGCCTCGTAGCAATGCGATATAGCGCTCCATAGACTTACCTTCCTTATCTCGTTTCTTAATTCTTTTGAATCTGACGTAAAACCTGTTGGATATCTTGAGCTAATAGTTTCTGCATACTTTCTTGGTAACCAGTAAGCTTGACCTGCTTTAAGGCAGCGACTATTGCCGGAGCAGTAACCGGTTTTTCGTCTACAATCTGCGGTAAGCACTGGATGCACTGGCGAGCGGTAATCGGTTTGGGATCGGCAATATGTTCTAAAAGTTTGGGTAGAATACGTTCCAATTCTTTTTCTGAAATCCATTTGGCATTCGCCGCCAACAAGATGATGCCTCGAGTGCGTACATAGGAACGCTTGCTATCAAGCAGCTCATAAAAATGCGGTACAAACACTGCAACCTCTGGCCCTTGTTCGCTTGCCTCTTGTAATTTTTGCAAGGATTTATAGGCCACACTGTGGTTTTTATCGGATAGTAATGCCACTGTTTCGGATAATTCCACGAAACTCCCACCTTTCCACTCCATTACGTCGTTTTTCTTACTCAAATTGTAACAAAATTCATAAAACGGTTTCCTTTTTTTGACAAAAAAAGCAGGAAAGCTCTGGAGCTCTCCCACTATCTCATACTTCTTTTATTGCCCATTGTGCCGCCTCATAATCAGCCACGTAATACCTAAAGTGCTTCCGCCCCCGCCGGATTACATGATGGCCTTCTGCTTCTAATTTTTCCTTTTGAGCTAAGATGCCGCCAGGATATTTTGGATTTAATTCTCCCTTGGCCTTTAAAATCCGCCAATATGGGGTTTTATCGCTGGTCCGTTAGTGGCTAGACCAAGCTGCAATCGACACAAAAATCCCCGCCGTAATCGGTTCGGTAAAATCTGCGCCGGCCTGTTCAGCGAAATACTCACGAATTTTCCCTACTGTTACCACTTGCCCATAAGGAACTTGTTTCATCACTTGGTCGTAATCCAGCGGCGGTGCAAAATACATCCGCTTGCCTCCATACTTTTCGATACTTTTTTGATCCGTGATGATCTGTATCTTGGGCATGTCCTTATTATCATGAAGCATCTTATTAAAATCCTTGCGCTCTTCATTGGCCATTACTGCCACCTCCTACTTCAAGAATAAGCAAGTCTTTTACCTGATGCAATGAGGTGATTCAAAAAAACTCATGAAAAACGTGCGCTGCCCCACCAATTTGGCAAGAGTTCCTTTAATTTGCTGACTTTTCTTTCTTCATAGTCCAATAACACGTCAATCTCGCCGCTATCTTTAGCCAATTGCATCATAGACTCCCGACAAACCCCACAAGGAGCCACCACACTGCCATCAGAAAGTACGGCAACGATTTTTTCGATTTGACTTTCCCCATTGGTCAGCATGTTGGCTATGGCATTGCGCTCGGCACACATGCCCAGACTAGACGCCGTATCGATGCAGACTCCCACATAGACCGTTCCTTTTTTCGTCAATAAGGCTGCCGCAACCCCACCAGCTTCAATAAAAGGAGAGACTTCCCATGCCTTTTGAACCCTTCTTGCTTCATTGTATAACTCTGTCCACTGGTCCATTCTTTTCCTCCTTGTCTACTAGTACTAAAGGAACTCAATCATCTGCTTTTCCGCGTCCACTCTGACTTTCGCGCCATAAGGCAAAAAGGTTCGCGGTGTAGCATGGCCAAAGTTCACATTATAGACAATTGGGAGGTTCTGATTGGCTACGATCTCTTTTAAAACGGACTTGTACTCTTCGTAGTAGCTTTCATCTTGAGGCTTGCCGACGATTATCCCCCGAATCACCTCGAAAATCCCTTGCTCTTTCAACGCAAGCAACTCTTTTGCAAATAATTCTGGAGCAGGCTTTTCCTCACAGGTTTCAATAAAGAGGATCTTGTCACGCCATTCTTCCACATTCGGAAAAAGACCGTATTTTTCGCAAACAGCCTTTTGATCCGGATAACGATTGCTGGTGAGCACATCATACAAGCTTTCCAAACAGCCTCCTAGCAACTTACCTTCAAAAACACCCGCCCCTTGCAAAAGTTCAAAGCCCCGTTCTTCCTTGTGAGCAATTCGTTCCATCCCGATGGCATTGCGGGAAAAATCACGCCGCTCTTTATACCAAACTTCACTGGGAACGATTTTTTTGCCCGACCAATCTTCAAAATACCCTTCAAACGCCGCTTTCGTATAAGGCAACATCTCATCAGAAATTTCAGCCAAATCCGTTATGAAAGCCAAACCATAGTAAGTCGATAGGCCTAATTGATAAAACATCAGATGGTTAATCGTCGTATCAGAAAACC
Source organism: Enterococcus asini ATCC 700915 (assembly GCF_000407365.1). Classification (GTDB taxonomy): domain Bacteria; phylum Bacillota; class Bacilli; order Lactobacillales; family Enterococcaceae; genus Enterococcus_C; species Enterococcus_C asini. The sequence goes on along the minus strand of NZ_ASVU01000001.1, from coordinate 1,995,194 downwards.
CTGTGAACAATTTTGGATTGCGTTGCACTGCCTCGATGAACTCACGATCTTCCATTAAAAAGGGCAACAGTCGATACGTATCATCCCCACCAATCGCACAAATAATGCCGGCAATCGAATCGTCTAAAAAAGCTTGTTTCAGATCACTGGCGCGGGCTTCGGGATGTTCTTTTAGATAGTCAATACCTTTTAAGGCATGGGGCATAAAGACTGGCTCTAAACCAAAATCCTGTAATCGCTTCGTACCAATTTCAACATTATGCCGACAAAATTCTTCACCTAGCATGCCACTGGACAAGCTGACAATCGCAACTTTATCCCCGGATTTTAACTTCTTTGGAAAAATCATTGCCTTCCTCCTCACTATTGCCAATAGTTTTTTTCATTCAAGCTAGTACAAAACTAAAACGATTATTTCATCTTTGATTCGCATCAACTTAGCTGTGAGCACTTTTCAAAATCGCTTATGCTAAAGCCTTAATCTGCCGTTTAAGCTTTTTTATCGCCCAATTGTAGTGACTACTTGTTGCGGAGACACAATAGGCGCCCACACTGGTAGTGCCACTCCAAGGGAAATACACCTTAGTGAATAGTTCCTCATCAGAAAAACTCTCAATCAGTGAAAGCACTTCGGTATGACTTTTTTGTAGCAACCGCTTCGCTTCCACAAGCCCCGTTGACTGATGCTTCTCCCAAAAATCCCTATTCAGTCTCCCGTAATTTCTCCAATTATAGGGTGCCGGCAAAAAAGGAATGACCTCCGTACTACCTCGGTTATTTTTAACAAAGATTAAGAGCAACTGATGCCACTCATAAAGATGAATCAAAACATCTCGCAAATTTCGATCTCGTTTCCAGTGAGTCTCCTTATCTTTATCTGTGAGTTGAAAACAAAAGTCACGGTCTTGTTGCGCTTCACTCATACTTGCGATTAAGGCCTGTAATTTCTCAAACTGCATAGTTGCCTGATCTAGTAACTCCTTTTTAGTAGTCGGTCTCGCCATTTCCAGTTCCTCCCCCATCAGTTAGTTTTTAATTACTGAAAGATATTCTAATTATACGTTATCATGTCTCTATACAAACTACAAACTCACAATTCACGGATTTACTTAACTTTCCTCTTAGTCTTAGAACCTAAAAAGATGCTAAAGGCCGCTCCCTGAATGAAATTGAAAAATCAGAATAACCACTAAAGCAGAGGCCCTTCGCTTCTGCTTTTTTTCATTCTACCCTCATATCCCACCGATTCTTTCACTTTATAATGTATTCTACTAAACACAAAAAAGAGCTAAAACTAAAAGTTTCAGCTCTCAAGATTACCAGAGATTAAGCTCATTCATACTAGATATAAAAACTCCAGTCTTACTTTCTGCGCAACAACGCCACGCACTCCACATGCGTTGAAAGTACACTCTGTATCTTACTACTATAATGACGGTTGTTTATAATTTTTGAGTTGATAGATTGAATAGGTTTGTGGGAACAAATCAGCCTTTCTCAAGAACGTTAAACATTTCCCTTTGATGTTTATGAGCTAATTCTTGATTCCAGTTATTATCATTCTGTCTCATCATCTCAGTCATTATTTTTAACTTCAAACTTTGTTCAATAATTCCAGGGTTGGTGCTAGCTTTCCCAACCGGCATCGCATTGTTAAACGTTGAATTCCCTGAAACTGTAATTAGTGCTAAGTTCCCGAAACAGTTCAAATCTTCATTAGCCCATACCACCAATTCAGTAGGATGCTGTGGATAAAAATGTTCTATTGAACTTCTAAACTGGAATTGCCAGTCATCAGCAAGAGGTCTTACCACTTCTTTTCCATTATATGAATATCCGTTTCGATAAAGAAGATAATCCAAATAGCTAAATACAATTCTTTCAAAACTGAATCCAGTCGCCGTTGTGTATCCCGAAGCATCTACTTTAGTTTGACCATAAGCTTCAAGAATTTGTAAAATATCAGAATCATCATTATTTAAACAGCTTGTCAGAATTAGAGAAATCCAATGCATAGTTTTAGGTGATGTGTAGGTAATACGAAGTGCAGATTGTAATGTGCGAATTTGTTTATTTCGATTATCTTCATCGCCACCAAAAGTCCCAACGTATTTTGGCTTATTACCTTTATTATCCGTATATTTCTCAAGCTTTTGAAGTGACCATTTCCCTGTTTCTTTATAATCACGAGCATACTCACGTTTCAAAACGAACTTATCAAATAAAACACGTGACTTCAACAACATGAACAAGAAGTCCTTAGCTGAAGATTCATCTTTCCAGTTTTTTTCTAAATTGATTAAAAAATTCTTATCATCAAGGCTTGAGTCATCGTCATCATTGCTTGACCTAGTAAGTGCCGCGTTGACTTGCAATAAAAAGTTAGGAAATGAAATAATAGACTCAAAGCGTTCGTTTTCTGGTTCTTCAGAATCGTTATTAGAATCTTTTGTTTTTCCTTTTCCTTGTAGAATATCTCTGAGAGACATCTTCTCATCTACTATAACTACATCATGATAATAGGATCTTAACGAATCAAAATTTACAGTTTTAACTGACAAATCGCTCCAATCACTATTGAAGATTTTATCCCTCTTATCTTTTGGATAATTCATTTGAATATACGAATCCATATTAGAGCAGTATTCCCAAATATCATTTGCGATGGCCTTATCTTCTTTAGATTCGATTTTTGACAGAAAATTGGCCTTTGCAATTTCATGGAGTTCAAGTTGCTCGCCTCGAGTGTTCATAATTTCAAAATAATGATTTAAGTCAATCTTAGCTGGAACCTGAACACGAATAAGATTGACTTTATCCAATCGTCTAATAAAAGATTCCTGCTCGGATTTTAGTCCCATCTTTTCAAAGTAATCATCAATAATTTTAAAACCTGATTTAATTTCAGCAGATTGCAATTCATCCGTTAATTGATTAGTATCAGGCAAAGCAGATAACGTTCTATTGGATTTTTCTCGGGCTTCAAATCTTAGTGCATCCTTTGCGAATGGAATGCCTAAATATCGTTCAAGTAAGTATAAAGTGGTTAAACGCTGCTGACCGTCAATGACCTCGTAAACATTGTTTTCTTTTTGATTGACTATTAAATTTCCAAGGAAGTAGTCATCTTTAGAGCTATTAATATCCTCAATCAATTGTTCTATCTGATCGGTCTCCCAAGCATAATTTCTCTGATAAATTGGTACTTCATAATGTACATTAGAAAATATCCTTGATACCGGTATCATCTTTAAATTCTTATCCATTATTTCCACCCATTCCATCGTTTCATTAACTCATATGATGTTTTGTATTGATTATTTTGCACATCAGATTCATCCACTTTTTCCATAATTACTGCTTTTAATTCTTGAGGATCTACCATTTCGCTTAACAAATTGAACAGGTCTTTATCCTTATTAATTCGATCATGTTGCCCACGAGCATACTTATTTATCGTTTGAGGATAAACTGCCTTCATCTTTAACCTTAGCGAATAGCTCCACGTATACAATTGATGCATAATTGAATCATCAATCGCATCAAAACCAAATCTATCTGCAAAAAACATTAATGCTGCTTCATAAAGCTGTTTGATATAAATGTCCCCAGTACGTTTGTCTGGGATTTCAGATTTATTATGATTATGGTAGTTATCAATTTTATTCTTCACTTGCTCCAATAAAACTGAGTAATGCAGCGTCCATGCAAAAAATCTTTTACCTGCAATAATTGGCTGAGTTAATTGAAATTGATTTAGCTCTCCAGAACTGAGTAGTTCACTCGAACCACTTGAATTAACTTGCTCAATGAAAATATTACTCGCCTTATGATAAATAGCATAATTGTATGTATTAGCTTGTTTAATTCCCTTAAAATCCTGAATCTTATCAGATGAGTAATTCAAACCGTCACGATTTCTAAACCAACGTATAACCGGATAAAGATACGTTCTAAACAATTCTTCCAAAGCATTTTGATTAGTGTCTTCCCACTCAGATATCAACTTAATTTTTAATTCTTCAGGATCTCTTGTCATTTCTCTTAGATGGTACGACTTTAAGAGATCTTGAGGTTTAAGTGCCTTTCCACGAGAGTTCTGCGAATCAAAGAATTGGAATGCTTCTTGTTCACTATCAGTAACAATCTTTACAACCGTACAATTTTCTTTAAGATATTTTTTGTAACTAACCCTCTCGTCATCTTGCAATTCATTAACTCGTTTCTGAAATAACGTATAGTTGTTATTAATTGAGTTCTGAGAAGTCGGCTTAAACTCCTCATTCAGAAGAACTTGAAAATCTTCCCCTAATGCAAACAATAAAATGGAAAGAGTAGTTGTTCTTTGTTGCCCATCAACCAAATTATATTCATATTCCTGAGTGTTTGGATTTTTGGATTTATGTAGAATTACTGAACCCAACCGATACTCATTAATTTTAGACTTGAAAGCTTCGTAAGTATCTGTAAATAAAGTATTTGTTGAACTTGAAGACCAACGGTATGGACGTTGATATTCAGGAATTTTAAGATTCAACTTCATCAGAGTGTCGACATTGATTATTTGTAGTTCTTCTTGAAGTAGTGTCAAATCACTTACCCCCTTAATTTAAATCATTAATTCTATTCCTGAATAATTCATAGCTCTAAATTTAAGCTATTTTTTTGAACAAAGTGCCTATATTTAAATTAGGCAGATACATTCTCCCAAAATAATGTGTTTTCGAACAGGATATATACGGAAGAAGGCTATAATAAAAATTATTTGTCTATTTAAGGGCAGACTGACCCCTTGGAAAAATAGGTTAAAAATTTTTACGATAACTAGCCTAAATCCATTGCCTAGATCGCCGTAGGCGTTCAAAAACCTTATAAAATTCAGTTTGATACACATGATAACTCGACAGTTTGAGATAGACTTGTCTACCTGTTTTAACGAGTTTTCCGGCAACTTTAAGCAATGTCAATCGTATAGAATGAATCGTCATCCCCCGATTCACTTGTTCAAATCCAATGGTCTTTAAAAAATTGACGAGGTTGTAAGCCAGGACACTGATCATCATTCTGACATGATTTTCCAGGAAACGCGGACTATCTGTTTTGTCAAAATAAAAGCCTGATTTCGCTTCTTTGATGAAATTTTCCATTGTTCCACGCTTGCCGTAAAGAGAGAATATGACTTCAGGCGAGACATTATCGGATAGATTCGTCACAATGAATGCGTGGTGAAAAAGAAGCTCTCCTGCTTCACGGATTGATCGAATACAAACGCGACGGGGTTTTGACCAGGATTGTGCTTGATAAGGGAGTGAAAAATACTGTATTTCTCGGTCTTCCCATTTTTTATTATCCCCATAAAGAACAGAGTGTTCAGCTAACTGACTTAACCTCCGATTGCTCTTTAATCGGATAACGTACTGGCTTTCAGTTGCTTCACAAGATTCATACACCTCTGGTGTGGCGAAGCCGCTGTCACCCCGAACCAATATCTCGGTATGAGGTAACGTGCTCTTGTAGTGGTGTAACAGCGGGTCGATAAAGGCTTTTACCCCTTTAGACGTGTACTGATTGCCTGAACGCAGTTCAGCTTTTAGGAAATCTCCGGTCAATCCGTCAAATGCAACTAATGGGTGATAGCCGTAGGTTTGATAATGGGCATTATAATCTGTTTGTTCTTGGCGTCCAAAGGTATCCGAATGTGTGGAATCGACATCAATGATTAACTCGGTGTCATTGCGAATCAAACGCGCTTTATCAATCAGCGACTGATTTAATGCTTGGAGTTGATCCATGTTCTCCTCGGTGAAACGATCTAAAAACCGTGAGATTGACGATTGTGAGGCCAACTCTTTTTTACCGAGTACAGCTTGAAAGACTGGATCCTGTCTTAATAGATTAGCTGATGAGTCTGCCGAGTACCCAGCAATTAACTGCATAATGAGTTGTTCTAATATCGCTAAGTTATCATGTGTGAAGTAAACACGTTTGTCTTTAATATGGAGCCACTGTTTAGCTACGTGTGAAAAGTCGAAGGTATTCATCACCTCTTGAACTAAGACCAAACCCGAATCACTCGATAAGCGACCACCTGTATGTGAAATAGTCAAATTTGAATTGAATTTTACCTGGTTTTTGTGTAAGCTAGTCATGAGAAGAACTCCTTTCTTATGGTTGGTTTCGACACCTTTACCATATCAGAATGGGGTTCTTTTTGCATCACTTAACAGGTGAAAATGAAAAAGAAAATGAAGACTGCCGTTAGGCAGTTTCAGACGGTTTGAAGTCAAAGTATGAATTATTCAGGACTATTATAACATGTATCTACCTTTGGAACGGTTCAGGATTAATATTATAGACAAAGAAACATGCTCACGGATTACCGCAAGCATTAACTTTTAATTTCTATATTTCAACCGCCATACTCACACCACTCTTGAAATCAACAACAATGTTCTTTTTAAAAATGGTGACCTTCTCAATCAGTCTTCGAACAAGCACTTCGCTATACTCGGTGATGACATCGTGTTCTTTTACAAATGCTTCCATCTCATCAACACGTTGTTGCAAATTAGTATTCGCTGCTATTTGTTTTGCAACCGCATCTCGTTCATCTCTTAGTGAAAATATTTGGCTTACAAGTTCATCATAGCCCTGACCACCAATTGCCACGCTAATGATTTCAGATTCTAAATCTTTTAATTGTTTATCCAAAACCACAAGTTGTTCAGTCAATACGTCTGTCAGAACTGAATTGATGTTGTCCGTTAGCTGTTGGAGAAAAATGTCTCGATCAATTAGCGTTTCATTAATCGCTTGCAGAATTCCTTGGTGTAAATCTTTTTCATAGATTGTGCGACCACTACAGTTGTGTTCTCGTTTATCCACTCTGGACTTACAACGCCATACGGTTCCTCGATTCTTCCAATGAACTCTGCGATAAACATTCCCACAGTCACCACAAATGGTGATACCAGTTAATGCGTACTTCCCTGAAAAGCATTGGGAATTTTTATTTTTCATTGATTTACGTCTATCCAGTTCTTGTTGTGCTTGCATAAAGATATCTTTGGGAATAATTGCTGGATGACTATTTTCAACATAATATTGCTGAGCGTAACTACCATCATTCTTCACACGTTTTTTGGTAAGGAAATCCACTGTGAATGTCTTTTGGAGCAAGGCATCGCCCATGTATTTTTCGTTTCGAAGAATCAGCCGAACGCCCTCTGCACGCCATAATTTTCTTTTTCCACCCGTTAAGATACCGTCATCCATCAATCCTTTCGCAATCTCCTGCAAGGAACTCCCTTCAAGGTATTCTCGGAAAATGCGTTTAATGACTTCTGCTTCATTAGGCTCAACCACCAAGTTCCCATCCTCATCTTTGGTGTAACCGAGAAAATGATTATGGTTGATTCTAAGCTGTCCTTGTTGAAAGCGATATTGCACGCCCATCTTGGTATTCTGACTCAGGGATTGACTTTCTTGCTGTGCCAGACTTGCCATAATCGTTAGCAACACTTCCCCCTTGGCATCCATCGTATTGATATTTTCTTTTTCAAAGAACACTGCAATCTTTAGTTCCTTTAGTTTCCTGATGTATTGCAGACAATCTACTGTATTTCTAGCAAAACGTGAAATCGATTTGGTAATGATGTATTCAATCTCGCCGTTCTTACAAGCATCAATCATTCGGTTGAACTCGGCACGTTTTTTCGTATCTGTCCCGGAAATCCCTTCATCTGCAAATATCCCCGCAAGCTCCCAATCAGGATTTTTCTGAATGTAATCCGTGTAGTGTTGGACTTGTGCCTCATAAGAACTTGCCTGTTCTTCCATCTCAGTTGAAACTCGACAATAGGCCGCAACCTTTAATTTTGGTTTTTCTTCAGTATTATCCGCCACCCATTTCTTTGGCTTCATTGGGATGACGGTGACTTGTTTTCCAGTCATTTCATTTTGCCTCCTTAATTTTTGAATATGCATATTGAGCCTGTTTGAATGGGTCGGAATATGTTTCAATTACCGCACCCATTTCAAACTGGATAGGTATCTCTTTTCTTTCGACAGGTTTTGCTTTTTGCGGTTTTCTAAGGTGTTTCCCACGCTTTTCCTGTTCCAGATGAGCTTGGTGAAATGCATCGTCATCAATAATTTGTGGGTAAATTTCTGTACCTAAGTAAATTTCATTCATCAAAATGTGTTTCATTACTGAGTGTTGTTTGTTGATACCAGATTGTTTTCCTGCTTCTTTCAGCCCCAGACCATCAAGATACAATCTAAAGAAATCTTGTACTTGATTTGACCGTAACTCATCTGCAATTATTGCCCCATTCTTTATGGTATAGCCGTATGGCATCGTATTATTCATTCTGGTAACCTCTCTTTCAAAATCAACCCGCATTTTAACTTAAAGCCTACTTCTTGTCGGTTGTAAACAATGACTTGATCTGCAAACCTTGAGAACAATGATTCTTCCCATTCCGTCAGCATATTACTTCGTTTCGTAAATCGATAGAGTTCTTCTAATTCAATTCTCTGTGTAGACTTTCCATTAGCTGAATTGATTATCTTTTGTTGCTCCTCTTGAAGATTTTTCAATTCCAATTGAAGTTTATTTTGCTCTTCAAATGACGTTTTTGTTGATACAATTCCAGATGCATTTAGACTTGCCAACACTTCCAACTTTTCATCAATTTCTGATGCTTTGTTAGACATCTCATCCAATGCTCGTTCTAATTCGGCAGCGTTAGACTGTTGTTTAAGCAATGGCTCTAACACTACTTTATGGGCAAATATCAACTTATTTAACATCGTGAGATAGGCAATTTTTAACTTTTCATCCGTAATGGGAAGGGCATCGCAAGAGTTTTTATCTTTCAAATGCCCCTTACAGCCCCATTGAACTTTCCTAGTGTTCCCTTTCCAATATGTTTGAATTCGTTTGTAAGTATTCCCACACTTGTCGCAAAGCACCTTCTTTGAAAAGGCATAACGATTCGTGTTTTTACCATCTTTCGTATTTCCTTTTGAAGTTGCCCTGATTCGAATAATTTCTTGTACTCGTTCAGATTCTTCCATCGATACAATAGCAGGATGATTGTTATCAATACGATACATTGGAAGCTCACCATTATTTTTTCGTTTCTTAAACTGCTCATCGTTAAAGTAACGTTGAAAAATCATCGTTCCTGTATAAACAATATTATGTAAAATAATGCTCACTCCCGATGCCTGCCACTTAACTCCTCTTTTAGTTGTAATATTTGCCACATTCATTTTCGATGCAATTTGATGCATTGAAAGCCCATTGAGTGTCCATTGAAAGATTTGCTCTACCACTTTTGCTTCATCAGGGACTAAGTGAAAATCAATCCCTTTTCGACAATAGCCATATGGTGGAACACCTTTATAGTTTCCTTTTGCCATACGTTTGCGATTTGCCCACTTCATGTTCTCTGAATGTGAGTAAGATTCGCTTTCAGCTAAACTCGATAGAATTGAAAGTAATAATTCGCTTTCCATATCACTGGTATTGATGTTTTCTTTCTCAAAAATCATAGTGACACCGATTTCAGTTAATTTACGAACCAAATTCAAGCAATCAACCGTATTTCGTGAAAACCTAGAAATAGATTTCGTAAGTATCAAATCTATTTTTCCATGTTCCGCATCATTGATTAGACGATGCAAACCATCGCGTTTATCCGTTTTTGTTCCGGATATCCCCTCATCGTAATAGACACCAACGTACTCCCATTGATCGTTTTTCTGAATGTAGTTCTCGTAATGAGTAATCTGAGTTTTTAAGCTCGATAATTGTTCATCACTCGCTGTTGATACACGAGCATAGGCTGCCACCTTTAATTTAGGAGTCTCTGGCAACTTTGGTCGTTCTAATTTGTGTATCGTTTTCATCAACTCACCGCCTTTCTATTAGGTGACATATTAGCTCTAAAGTGCCGTTATATCAACGATTCACGCCATTATCCGAGATAAAAATGGTTTGAAAGTTTCCCTGTTTTTCTGTTCAATTTTTGTATATTCTTCCTCGGTGATTTTGCCTTCTACAAGCAAGCTCAGAAGGATTTGTTGAGAAATGTAGTATGCTGCCTCATTGGAATAATTGATGCTAAGTTGTTCTTTTGTTTTATCTTCCATCGCTTTTCGCCTCCTAAATCTAAGGCAAAGGATTTTTAAGAAAGTACACCCCTTCGCCTAATACATGACGAAAAAGTCAACTCCTTGAAAATCCATTTATCCTTTATGAGTTACAGGCGAACCAAAATCCTGAAAGTAAACCCTAAGCATCAAAAAAAAGCCTACAAGAATGAAACTAATCACTCTCGTAGGCTTAAAATTTGTTTCTATGAAATTAATATATAATCATCTGGTTCGGTCTTACCAGTATTCTTTCCAACAGCACAATAACCAATCGGGCAACGTGCCCAGACCCAACCATCAGCTATAGTTTGTTTTTCTGTTTTAGGGAGAGTCCATGTTGCTCCTTTATTGTACGATCCAACAACTGTGCCACTAAGGCTTGGTTTATTACGAACATTCAATCCATTTACTTGAACCACTAAAGTTTTCACGTTTGATGTTGATGAACTCGTTGGATACACTTGATTGCCGTTCGGATCATAGACTTTATAACCAGAATGACTATCTGCTGTTCGCTTAGCATTGTTCAAATCTTTATACGCACCAACTTGTGATTTGGCATCAGCCCATGATTTGCGAACACGATATAAGTCACTTGTTGGTGTACTTGGTGTTGATGAACCTCCGCCATTATTTATTGCATTTGCTTTGTCTGCAATGTACTGTAAACTCCCAAGCAGAACACCGGGACAAGAGGTGCTCGAGAAATAGCTGTGTGGGAACAGATTCTTATTCACCACAAGTTTCCCAAGACCATGACGTTTAGCAATATCAGCCACCAACTTCGCACAAGAATCAATGGTTGCTTGGTTGACGTTCCAAGAAGGTGAACCCGTGGAGTTGCAGTTTTCAATCCCGATACTTGAGATATTGGCGTTCCAGTTACCAGCGTGCCATGCCGTATTGTTCTCATCCACGTAAGCACGAATTTCACCGTTCTTGCCTATTCCGTAGTGCGCTGATGCCTCACGAGTCTGCCAAATGCTTGGCACGATGTCGTAGTTCGTTCCCGCCATGTGATGAATGACGATTTTGTTGACCTTAGCCCCACTGCGTCCTGATGAGTAGTGAGGGAAAGATTGAAAACCATATTTGGTGGCTAAGCTACTAATTCCCATTTGATTCGTCCTCCTTCTTACCGTGTAATTGTTTGAGTGCTTCCTTGATTTTCTCTGGTACAGGTAAGCCAATGCTTACGGCATTTTCAAGAAGTGAGATGCCCTCGTTTGAGATGTAAAAGAAAATCACCGCATCACGCAGCACATTTCCCGTCCCCAACTGCACATCAAGCATATGACCGACACCAACCAATAAGAAAATCAAAATCTTCTTTGTGATACCCTTTGCACCGATACGGCTTGAGACCTTCTTCTCGTTAACGGCACGCAAGACTCCCGTGATGTAGTCCACCACCACAAAGGCAAGCAAGGTATAAAGTGATGGATCGACACCGCCCAAATACCAACCGACCAATCCACCAGTTGCCACAAAGGCAGCTTGAATCAGATTCCATGTTTGTTTCATCATGTCATTCCTCCATTTCTGTATTGAAAAAGGCATCTAGGATTTCTCCTAAACGCCTTTAACTTCTGTTTCCAATAATTCCAAGACCAGCTCCAACGTCTCAGCTTTTTTACCTGATATCGTAACCTCACTATCTTCCAACCCACCAATCAATAAAGGCAGTTTGCTATGAAGTTCCGCCACATCAATGACGGAATCCTCATTCAACAAATCTGCCTTTTCTTTATGGTACTCGGCTGCGGTTTCAGGCAAAAGCGAGAAGTTTCCATTGTCTTGGATGAGGTTACCCTCCTCGTCTTTCTTTCCGAACCGTTGTAACAACTCCACCTCGTCCTTGTAGAGTTCATCAATCTTCTCACGGATTAGCTTGACGAGTTTGGTTCGCACTCGGCTGACTTTTGGTTGAAGCTCAAATTCTTCAAGAAAGGTGATCACGTCAACCAATTCTTCGTTTTTAATCTTTAGCATCTTTCATCTTCTCCTTTAATTCGCCTACCTGAACGCAGAGGTCGTCCACCACCATTACAAGCAGGTCCACCATATCGACATCTACTTGTGTTGGCTGTTCGCATTCTTCCGAATCAGGCTCAATCGTGTTGTTAGGTTTCTCTAGAATCCAATCGTCCAAATCATCCACCTCCTTAAGCTGTCCACGTACTAATCGTTGGCATCGCAATCGCATTATAGTAACCCGTTATTTTCCCCGTGCTATCAATCCCACTTGGAAAGGCGATGGTCTTACCTGCCAGTTTTAAGCAAATCTCAAGCATGGCTTTCACATCAAACCATTTCCCACCTGAACACAAATGAAGCATGGAGCCACCAAAATAAATGCCTGCTGTTCCACCACTTCTCACCAGATATGGTGTAACCCCACTACCAAGGTTAATGGTTGAAATCTTGAGATAGTAGCCTGTTCCATCGCTGTAGGAAACGCCAAATGGATTACCATTGAAATTAATCGTATCCGAGAAATGAAATCCCTTCTCTTTTCCGTTCTCAAGCTTTCTCGCATACCAGATGAGCTTGGTGGTATAACTTGATGCACTGGAACTATCCTTATGTGCCCACGTCATATACTCCGTGCCGTATTCAAGGTCAAAGACCAAGCCTCGCCAATCGGTATGCCCGCTGATGTTGTTCGCACCTATCGTACCAACCGTTGTCCCACCACGCCTTATCGTCATCCCTTGGGAGTTAATTTCCGTTACAAGGGTACTTCCTGAATAGTAGCCGATAGTTGTTCCTGTGATTCGAATGGAGCTACTTGCCGTGATTGCAGTAAGAATATTGGCTGCGAGTTTGTCTGCCGTAATGGAACTTGCGGCTATGCGACTAGCCGAAAGTGTACCCGTGGTAATCTTCCCCGCATCAAGGCTTGCGATTTTGGCACTCGTGATGGCTGCATCCGCAATCTTTGCTGTGGTAATCGCTGCACTACCAATCATCGCTGAAGTAATCACCCCACTATCAATGGTTGTTTGACCTGTGATATGGACTTTGTTCCCTGCAATCAAAATGCTTTCAGGTGAAATATTGATTTGGTTAATCACATCGCCTTTACCCACTCGGAGGTTGATGATGTCCTTTTGCATCATAATGGCCGAATATACGGTGTTGGCTTTTGTGTAGTCCTCCCTAACAGTAGCCGAGAAAACATTTCCATCATACTCATCAGGTTTTATAGTCGTGTTCACTCGTACCCTGAGTTTCATCGCATTACTCGGCACAGTTACCACACCAGATGAACTCTGATAGGAAATCTGGGTATAAGTGGATTCGTCCATTGGGTTCATGGTGAATGGACTCGTAGTCGCATTGTAAATTCCCGCATACGAGCCGTTTTTGATTGAGAAGAAAGCAATATAAACGTAGTCGCCAAGCATTCCTGAGATTTGTTCAGGTGTGATGTTCCACGTATGAATGGCATTGCTTGAGTTCGTGACCGTGTCGATTTGTTGCCACGTCCCACCCGCATAAAGCAAGACGATGTTATCAGACGTATCTTTTCGACCATTCCAAGTGATGGTGTTTGGTAGTGCTCTTCCACCCATTGGTAGCTTGTAAATCACCAGATAGTCTTCTGCTGAGGCATAAGGATTAGAGGTGACTGAACCTGTGATGGATAAGGTTTCAACTGCCTTTGAGTTGAGATAATCAACGATAGTCGTATTGTCATAAGTCCCAACCACCAACTTCTCGACATATTGTTTCGCAGCTGGCACATAGTCTACATAAGGCAAAGTGAAACCATAGTAATGGTAGTAAACCGTTAAGGACGACCCGTCACGTCTTTGACCGATGAGCTTGTCCCCTTCTGCTACATCAATATACTCAGAACGAAGGTAGTTGGTTGCAGAAATCTCCGAACCATCAGACGTGCTGAGAGAGCCTTGTTCCCAGTTCTTGACTTTGAAGGGAACACCAATTTCTTCTTGGAGTTCAGATACTTTCAAAAGCATGGTGTTTGATGTTTGTTGAATGAGTGTTTCGGCTGACGTCACTCGACCTGTTAGGCTATCTACTGAACTTTGACTGGCCTTAGAAGCAATTTGTCCTGCTTGAACCGTCAGACTCGATTCGGCACTCGAGATTCTGCCAGTTAGCGAATCTACCGAAGTTTGACTCGCTTTGGCAGCTATCTGACCTGCCTGAACGGTAAGTGTCGACTCAGCAGTTGTCATCCGTCCTTGGAGATTCGTGATGTTGGTCGCAGCCAGTTCAATTTTTGTGGCATGTTGACTTACGGTAGTGGTCAATGTTTCGGTTGCAGATTTTGCTTCAAGGGCTGTTACCAATGATTGGTTCAACCCTTGGTCGAGAACTGCCGTTGAAGTTGTGGTTGTGCTATCCGAATAAGTCGTCACCACTCTTGTCCAGTAATATTTACCGTTCGCCCAAGTCGGAATGGTGTTTGACCATGAACCACCTGTTTGACTGGTACTTGAAGTCGAGAGGTAAAACTGCTCACGAACTGAGGTAATGGTTGGCGCATTTTGCCCCGGAGCACCATTCGTTCCTGGACTACCTGTTGCCCCAGTCGCCCCCGTGTCGCCTGTATCTCCCTTATCCCCTTTGGCTCCTTTCTTAGAAACCGAATAGGAAGTGGTTGTGGAGTTGTCTTGCAGTGTAAAGACTGTTCTCGTCCAGAGATACTGGGTTGCTGAAACAGACGGCACGGTGCTTTGCCAACCTGACGTTGGTGCTGTCGTACCACTGGTGCCAGCCGAATAGGTTACGACTGATGATTTCACCGATTTATTGAAAGCAGAGTCAGCGGCTTGACTGGCAGAATTTGCGGTTGAGTTCGCTTGGTTAGCATTTTCCAAGGCGGTCATTGCTTCATCAAAGGCGGTGTTTGCCTTCTCCAAAGCATCAGCAGATTCCTCTTGAGCCTGAGCTACTGCTTGTTTCACTTCTTCAGCTGTCAGGTCATTTGCCAAAGCGTACCACTGTGTCACGCCATCACGAATTTCATAAACCCACATTTCTAGCTTGTCACCGTTCTCTTTGTACCAAACATCTCCAAGTTTCGGATTAACAGGTGTGTCCGGACCATAAAAGTTGGTGTTCTTGCCATTAGCTGCCGTTAGTGCATAGTTGGCATCGTCTTTGGCTTGTTCCACCTTGGTATCAACCTTCTTGATGTCCTTCGCCACATCCGTGAATTTCGGCATGATGTTTCCAAGCGTGATGGAAATGAAAGCCTTCAAGAGTGGATCATACTTGTACTCAACCATTCGAGCCGTCACATTAAATCCGTCTTCTGCGTGAATGACGGAAACCGTGTCCCCAAGATAGATGGTCTCAAGACTTGAGAAGGCTTTGTATTCCTCGGTTCGTTCCAGTGGGGCAAATTCCACATCATAGGTCGCAGTCGGCAAGTCAATGTGACCTACAGTAAATTCCAGTGCTGCAAGTCGTCTGAGCTCTTCATAGGCTAGTTCCTTAGTCGCAAACTCGCCTTCTTTATCGCCCACCTTGACGTTGTCGTATTTGATGACCTTGATTTTTGGACTAACGTAGTTATTGATGAGTGGACTATCGACATATTTCTCAGGCAAGAACAGTCCATCATAGCCCTCAGGCATAATGCGAGTGACGATAGACGAATAGTCCAAATCAGCGTTATAACCTGTGAGGTTCTTCTTGTCTCGTATCTGGACACCATTATCACTGCCACGATGGGCAAGCATGGCAATCGAAAAGTTATCTCGAACAATATCGCCACCGTATCGAGCTCGATAGCCATTATCCAGGTCACTATCAAGCAAGACCTCAACTGGATTCAAACGCACCAAGCGGACGTTGTTTACGGTCGTGATATTGGACGTTCCAGTGAACGAGTGACTGACTGCTGTTGCACCTAGTAGCTGTGTCAGTGCTCCAGAACCATTCTTATTGACGATATAGGTATCTTCAATCAGATTCTTTGCCAAGTCATAGAAAATGTGATGGGCTACGATATGGACGAAATCACCAAGCGAATCATCACGTTCAACGATTCGGAAAAGTTGGTCTTGAAGTTCAGGTGCAGGGCATTTCACTATCATCTCAGGTCGAAGTTTGTCGCTTGCCTTGGCGTGAATTGGATAATCGAACTCCAAAGAAAAAAGCCCATTGAGTTGTTCGGAAACAACTGGGCTTACGACATAATCATCAAGGACAACGAGACCATTATTATTGAAGTTTGATTCAGTTTTCTCATATAGCACAATCATAAAAATCTCCACCTCGGTTCTATCTCTACTTTGGTAATTCCCGTCCCAAGCGTGACTGTATTAGCCCCTACTCGGAATTCAGGAAACTCACCTGTCATTAGGTTGTTTGCAGCCACGTCACCATAAAAGCATTCCTTCAATTCGCTATCTATAATCAGATACTCTGACTGCAAGTTAAGGACGATTGGCCTGCCATTAATGGTCAATGTCCTCGTGCCACTACCGAAAATCTTAATTCGTGGCAAGGAGTAAACGTTACCGCTATTCGTCACCGTTCCCGATGAGGTTCGGTTGATGAGTGGAACGTCCATCTTATAGAGAAAAGGCGAGCACGTTATTTCAATTTCAAACTCCCACAAAGTGGAGAGGACTTGGGTTAACCCACTTGCTAGGACGGTTTTCACTTTATAATAGACTGACGGATCATTGGAAAAGCTGATAGTCTTGGCATTCAAGATTTGTGGGGAGATGGTTCGCCAAACGGTCCACGCATCTTGTGCCCAGATGACGGCTTTCAAATTAAATGTCATATCCTTCCAACCTTTGAACAAGGTCAAATCTCCCTCTCGACCATCCACCTCGATATTCTCAATCACACGTTCTGTTGATGGAATGACTGGAACTTGCGTGATGCGAAGTCCAAGATCAGTCCGTGAGTTGATTGTTCCATCTAGAATAAACGCATTCAAGCTACCACCTCCTTTTTAGTATGAAAAAAGGATTGGAATCAAACCAATCCTGATAAGTACAAATTATAATTTGGGAAGTTTAATGTCGGTTTTTCCTCCCAGAACTGCTGCTGTACCACCAACCAGCACAACTGCGGCAAGTGCAGCCTGACCGAGAACAGCCCAATTATACTTCTTATTTTCCGAGTCTTTCTTATCAGCCATTTGCGCGACTTCAACCATTTTATTGATGTAAAATTGTTTTTCCTCGAAAGGAACATCTTCCTTTTCAGCTGCGATTCTTAATGTAGAAATGATTTGATCATATGCATCGTAAACTCGATTGCTACTGTCTTTATCTTTTTCAAGAGTCTTATTTAAAGTTTCCTTATAGTCAGTCATAGCTTGCAGAGAAACTTTTGCAAATTCTGGAAATTGTTCCAATGCTTTTTTTGCTACTTCGGGATCCATATCTTGAAGCATGGATGCAAAACTCATGACCTTGTCCTTGGATAGATGCCTAAAATCTGGGATACCTAGTTTTCTTAATACTTCTACTTCTGTTAATTGATTCGCCATCTCGAAACCTCCGTCTCAATCAAATTGTTTACCTATTATTTATTATACAACGGATGTTGACAAGCCATCAAATTCCATTCTTAATAAGCATAATTTCTACGTTTCAAAACAGCTAAGCTCTTATCAATTTCAGGAGCTAGGCGACCAACCAACGTCCCGTCGTCAAGAGTAATCTTGATGTCCATTGCTTTAAGTAGTGCCGGGAACATTTCAGTCGTAATGTTGGTAAGTGTATCCACCTTCGCACCCAAATCAAGCATAGAAAAGGTGCTGTCGATTGCTGTATGGACGCCTGTATCAATATCAAAGTTTGGCATATCCAGTTTGGTTGGAATGGCATCTTGCATGGTTTTCGCCACACCTGTCATTTCCTTATCGAAACCAACGCCAATCCCCAGAGCCATGTTCTTCCCGATTTCATCTCGGAACAAAGTTGAAGGTGAGTGGATACCAAAGAAGTCCTTGATACTGTCTACCACGCCACCAAAGAAACCTGAGATTTTACTTCTCAACCAACCTGCGGCATCAGCGATACCATTCCACAAACCTGTAATCAGATTCAGTCCAATATTCGCCATGGTCGAAACATACTCTCCAAAGGCATTCACAAGTCCTGTGATGATTTGAGGGACGGCTTTGACAACTGCTGAAATAATGGCGGGCAAGTTTTGCACCAAAGCTACGAGTAGTTTCACACCTGCTAGAATAATCTTGTCGATATTTCCAACCAATGTGCCAGTGATTGCATTGATAATCTGAGGCAGAGCATTCGCAATTGTTGTGATGATTTGTGGCAAAGCACCAATTAAGGCGACTAGAAGTTGAATACCTGCATCAATCAGTTGAGGAATTGCCCCAATCACCGCATTGATGATGTTCTGAATAATCACAGGAATGGCTGCCACAATAGCGTTGATAATGTCAGGTAAAGCCGATACCAACGAGGTCAAGAGCTGAATCCCCGTCTGAATAATGACTGGAATGGAGCTGATGATGAAGTTCACGATACCTGTAATAATCTGTGGCAAGGCTCCAATCAATATCGGTAGTGCCGTAATCAAACCTTGAGCCAGTCCCATAATCAACTGCAATGCAGCATCTAGGAGCAATGGTAAGTTCTGAATCAGCCCGTTCACAATTGTGATAATCGCCTGAATGGTAATTGGAATCAGCTCAGGCAAAGCCTCACCGATACCTTGAATCAAGGTTGTCACTAACTGAAAGGCAGCATTGATGAGGAGTGGCAGATTTTCAATCAAGGTCTGCACAATCGTGAGGACTGCTTGAACCACCACTGGAATAAGCGTTGGTAGCAATCCCAATACCGTCTGCAAGACTTGCGAGAATAGTGATGTCACTGATTCTAGTAAGGTTGGCAACAACTGCCCAATCGCTCCAATGACCGCATCAATTACTGCAGGCAAGGCGGAGACTATATTTTCAATAACTGGAATGATGTTCTTGAGGACATTTTGGAAGGACTCAACCACATTCCCAATCAGTGACCCAATATCTGCATTGGCATTTCCTAATCCCGCCATAAGGTTGGAGATTGCTGACTGCATTCCATCAATTGAACCACTGATGGTTTCAGTTGCTTCCTTGGCGGTCGTTCCTGTAATGCCCATTTCGGTTTGAATAGCATGGATAGCTTCTGTCACATCTGCAAAGTTTGACAGGTCATACTTCTTGCCTGTGATTTTCTCCGCATCAGAAAGCAAACGTTCCATCTCGCCTTTCGTCCCGCCGTAACCTAGTTTGAGGTTGTCCAACATCGTGTAATTCTGCTTAGCAAACCCTTGATAGGCATTTTGGATGTCGGACATGTTGGAGCCCATCTTATTGGCATTATCACTCATATCGGTGATAGCTTGGTCGGCTACTCCAGCAGCCTTTGCCGTATCTCCGTTGAGTGATTGAATCAAGCTTGCAGAGAAACCTGTGACAGTTTCCATGTATTCATTGGCGGACATCCCTGCTGTTTTGAAGGCATTATCTGCCGACTTTTGAACTGTCTTTGAGGCATCACCAAAAAGGGTATCAACCCCGCCGACCAATTGTTCATAGTCGGCATAAGCTGATACCACTTGTTTGCCTAATTCAATTGCGGCTGCACCCGCAGCAAGAGCAACAGCTCCCATTGCAGCACCAATGCCTTTAAGGACGCCACCAAACTTCTCGAACTTGCCACCAGACTTTTCAGCCTCATCACCCGTATCCTTGAGTTCATTGCCAAGGTTATCCGTTTCTTTGGTGACATCCACTTCTTCTTGCCTCATTGAGTCGAGTGCCTTCTCGTTGGTCACAAGATCTCGCTCCATACCGTTGAGTTGAGCCTTGGCATTATTGAGTTGAATCGCCCAGTTCTGAGTTCGTTTATCATTTTCACCAAAGCTATCTGATGCATTTTGAAGGGCACTTTCAAGCGTGGTGATTTTCTCTTTCTGAGCATCAATCGACTTGTTGAGGACAGCATTTCTTGCCGAAACCGCCTGAATGCTTTTGTCGTTTTTATCGAACTCAGACGATACCAACTTCATTTCTGAACCCAGTACCTTAAAGGATTGGTTGATGTCACGAAGGGAGTTCTTAAACTCCTTCTCGCCTTCAACACCAATCTTTAAACCAAAGTTATCTGCCACTAAACCTCACCTCCTCTCTGATTTCGGGCATCAAAAAAGACCGCCTTAGCAGTCTTTCACAAATTATTATACGATTCGCTGGATGTTGAAAGCTTTCAAATATTGATCCAAGTTATTTTTTAAACTTACAGCTGACTGATTCGTGTAGATGAAGTCGCCATTATCTATTTGAGTGTAAAGTTTAGCATTGCTTCCTGCTGAATATGCTTGCACTTCCGAAATATAGTGTCGTCCTTTTTTACTCATAAAATTCAACTTCAAATCTTGATAAACATTAGGATACGTCTTCGCCAGATGTTCTATAACCCTAAGGAAATAGTCCTTGTTACTTGTACCTTGATATTTGAAGCCATCGCTTAATTCCACAAAAAAGCTAACGGCAGGCTGAACAACCGATCCAGCGGTTGCCACAGGCGTGACATTGGAAACAATTGGTTTTGCTTGCTTTGAACGTTTTCTACGTCTCTTAACTTCCTGTTTAAAGACAGTGATACCGATTAACTCTAGCAGCAAGAGGGCATTCTCAATAAAATTATCAAATCGAACCCGATCGAAATCATTTACATTGGTCTTGTTTCCATTTTGTTTATTTTCGATATGGAGCTTTTCAACTTTCTTTGCTCTATCAATAAGATTAGCTTCTATATAATCGATAGCACTTCGATTTAATGAGTCATCTTTGGTAGTTATCAAAACACACTTTGACCAAAAGTCCTTCGATTTATCATGCTGCTTTAGACGCGTTTGGAGTTCAGAAGCCTGCCCTATATAAACCCCTTCATCAGAAAGCAATAGATAAATACCCCAAAATGAAGTTTCTTTCTTTTGGAAAAGTTGATTAATATTGTCACGTGGAGAAACAAACATCGTACCGTTCCAACTGCTATCCTGAACAGTTAATAATCCATCTAAAGTTCCATCTTCTAATAATAGTTCAATTATCTTTGCTGTAGCCATTGCTGCAACCTCCCTGACCCGATTCGTTGTCTATAATTATATCATCAAATATGTGATAAAAATATGAACAACTAAATCCCAGCAGGAATAATATCATCGATGAACATCTCAACCTTGGGCTTACTGATACCACTGAATTGCTTATGACATTCCCACAAATCCAAAAACAGTCCAAGCGAACAGAACCAAAAATCATCTGGTGTCATGCCCATTTGAACTGTTCCGTAATAGTAAAGGCGAGTAAATGTTTCGACATCACTTACTCGCCTGCTTTGTTTTTTGTTTCAATCTCGCTTTCGATGTTACGAGCTGTGCCTTTAAACATTGCCTCCGTGATGGCTGATTTATATTCAGCAAGTTCAAGAGGAGAGGTTAAAAGTTCCACATACTCAGTCGTGAGTTCTTCTTTCTTGTCGATCTTGTTCTTCAAGTTGTGAATCTTGATAGACTGATTGGCTAAAAGCGTAATCAGCCAGATGATTTCATCAAGGGCAAGTTCAAAGTTCTCTGACTTGAGGAGTTTATCACCCAAATTTTCCAATCCACCATAGTGACTGGCTATTTCTTTGGTCGCCTTAGTTGTCAAAATGAGTTCATATTCATCTCCGCCAAGGGTTATCTTGGCACTTCGTTCTTCTGTCATGATTTCCTCCTAGGCTTCAGTAAATTCTGGTTCATAAACACTTGCGTACCACCCGCTGATGGTTGCTGCATCCACTCCAGTATCGTTTTCATCCACTTCCGCTTTCCACGGGTGTTTGCCTTGTCCATCAAGTTTGTTTCTTCGCATTACCGTTCCCTCAATCGTTGGAGTTGAGAAGGTAATGTCGTCACCCTTGGTCGCAAGACTGGTGCTTGGTACGGCAAACTTCACTCGGTAAAGCCACAGGTATTTGTATTTCCCGTTTGATTTACGAGCACGGAAACCAATCGCAACGAGTGTACCTCCATCCTCGGTGGTTGAAATTAAGACTCCGTTATCATCAACAGTTGCTCCCACAAGCACGGCTGCCACACTTCGCCCAATATCATCCACGCCTAGCGTGAGTTTCCCGTTCTTAAATTCCTTTACTATCTCTGATGCACCATCGTCCGCAAACAAAGTCGCCTCGGCAAGTTCAACTGACAATTCAGCGGAGATTGCTTTGGCAAGTTTTACTGGTGTGCCATAGGTTTCTTCACCCGTGGTTGCTGCTTCCGTAATCGGTGCATAGAATAATTGATCCAATCCAATCGTAGCCATCTTATCCCTCCATTTCATAATGCTTGGCGACATCTATCGCCACATGAAAATATTTCGCTTCTTTTTCAAATCCCACAAACAAGCGATCCGTAATCGTGAAATCGGCTTGAAGCAAGACTTGAGTAATCTGTCGTTTTGTTTCTAGGTAGTTGCCCTTGGTAAACAATGAAATCCGAACCTCGTTTACATCAATCTGAGGGAAATTGTCTCCGTAGACCTCAAATCGGTCAGTTAGTGGTGTGAGCACCACATAAGTCTCAGGCGCAGCATCACTGAACTCCCCAGTTTCAACTGGAATGCTGAGATTCGTAAGCAAACCATTTAATTCCTCTAGGATATTCAAATGCCCTCCACCTCGCTTTCCAGTTTTGCCTTCATGGCATCAATGCAAGATTTTCTCGATTGCGACTTGGCAGGTTTCAAGAAGGGTTTCGGTGCTTGCCCATGACGACCGTACTCAAGGATATTAGCAATCTTGGCATTAGAGTCACCATCAGAACGAGGTTCATCAAATCCTACCTTGATATTCCAGTTCCCGTCCTTATCTTGACGAGCCTGCGATATACCAAGCGCTCGTTCAAGCTCACCCGTTGACCTGCTGTCAACCTTGGTATTCGCACCAACAATGGCTGAAAGGTTGGTTCGCACTTTAGCTTCGACCACCTCAGCCCCACTTTCTAACACTCGTGGCAAGATTTCATCCGTCTTGCTTTCTAGTTTTGAAACATTTATCAAGAAGTCCTCTGGCATCTTCATTATTGCTTTAGCCATCTGCACTCACCTCAACTTTCGTAGTCAGAACCTCAAGATACATCCCTCTATTCCGGACATTTTCAACGGAAATGATTTGATACCTATCATTTTCAGATAGGATAACCATCTCAGTCGTGACTTTGAGGTTCGGGATAACTCGCAAACGAAATAGGCAAGTCGCTGAGCTGAAAGTCGCAAGGTTTACCCACTTCTCTGTGGCGTTCTTTTCTTCCTTGTAAGTTCGTACATTTGCCAGAACTTCATCTTGTTTGGTCACAAAACCTGCACTATCTTTTCGGTTGACCGTTTTTATGATTTGAATACGCTGATCCATTTTTCCAAAACTCATACTTGCCACCGCCTATCTAGTCGGAGTAACAGATTGACTGTATTCCAGACTTGACTACTGGCATTGACATTATCAGAAAAGAAACCTGCTGTTGAGCCGTCACGACTTTCATAAAAATGACTGGCAAGCATGATAATTGCTTGTTCAGTCGTGGCGGGGATTTCATTTTCCGAATAATAGCCTTCTGTAAGGTGTTGGTAGCTTTCGGCATAGGAAAGAGCCGTCAGAATCAATCGTTCCAACAGCTCATCATCTTCACTATGCTCGAGTATGAGATTCGCTTTTACCTTCTCAAGTAAATCGCTCATAGGCTCACTCCTACGATGCCGCAGCGGATGCTTTCATCTTCAAGATTTGAACCGCTTCTGGCAAGACGAGTTTGCCGTCTACACGTTCTTTGGCAAGGAATCCAACCATACCGTTACCTGCGAAGAGCTCACGGAGTTGGTCGAAGGAGCGTACGCCACGGTCGCCAATGTTGTAGTAGCTGAAATCTCCAAACGCAATGACTGGTTTACCTGCTGCTACGGTGGGAACATAGGCAGACGTATAAACTGGGTAGCCAAATAATCGGTCAGGTTCTCCTGCTTGAAGGGATGATTGCCACAAGTAAGCTCCGTTGTTATCTTTGAGCTTACGGATGAGGGCAATCGTCTGGTCATTCATGATGAATTTCGCATTCTTACGATACGGACGTTTTAGCGAATGAACTAAGTTAATGATTTCATCCGCCGTGATTGAACTCTGAGTATTAGTCGTAATGGCTACTTGCCCACCACCGTTTTCAGCGAAGATACCGAGTGGCTTGCCTACTCCGTCTCCATTCAAGAAGGCATTTTCTTCTGCGTTAGCCAGTGCTTTCGAGAATTGCGTGAGGATGTAGCTTTCAAGGTTGAAGGCATTATCGTAAAGTAACTCATCCGTCACCTTAATAGCCACATGAAGTTTGTGGGCATCGAGGATGATTTGGTCAAAGCTTGCATCCTCAAATACGAGTGTGCCACCTTCTTCAATCCACGATGCGGCTGGTTTAGCCCCAGCGATATTGATTTTGTGCTCACCACTAGTCGTGATAGTCGTTCCCAAGGTACGCATAATGTTTTCTTCAGTGAGACCATCAATCAAGCGCTTGTCGTATTCTTCGGGTACGAGATACCCGCCTGCCGTATCCACACCTTCTTGGAGGACGTTTGACACTTGGCGGAAGTTAGAGCGTAGGGCTTGAAGTACGCCTTCTTTGTACTCGTTAGAAGCACGACCAGTTTTCTTAGGTTTCGCGTTGTTCTCAGTCTGCATTGGCTGAGAAGTGAGTGGCTCAGACATTGGTTTTGCCATTTCACGTTCCATCGCTTCCATGGACTGCATGCGCTCGATTTCTTTAGTGAAGCTTGAAACCTTCTTTTCCATGTCTGCATAGGTCTTGGCATCTTCATCAGACATCAAGCCGTCTTTGTCTTTCTTTGCTTCAACGAAGTCTTTCGCACCTTCCCATGCTTGCTTACGTTTGTCCATCAATTCTTGAATCTTGTTCATAGGTTAATCCCTCCATGTTTTCATTAAAAATAGCCGTTCTTCAAGAGAATCGGCTTTGACAGTGTTTGTTGGTTTTGGTTCTTCTTTGGGTTCAGGTGGTTGAATACGACAACGCTTGGCTATCTTATCCATCAAAGAATTCATGACCGTTGCCTCAGAAAACACCAGATTCCCTGCTTGTGGGATGTCCTCATCCACTTTCCCGATGATTTCATCCGTAAAGCCTAAGTCCAGTGCAGAATGAGCATCCATCCATGTTTCGGCATCCATCATATGAGCGAGCTTTGTTCGGCTCATACCTGTTTTGATTTCATAGGCATTAATGATTGACTCTTTCACCTCGTCAAGCATAGCAATGGCTTTCTGCATATCCACTTTCTCCCCGAAAGCTACCGTGGAGGGGTTGTGGATCATCATCATGGCAACGGGGCTCATCACCACCTTATCCCCTGCCATCGCAATAACACTCGCAGCCGATGCCGCCAATCCATCAATCTTGACTACCACATCCCCCGAGTATTCCTTCAACATGTTATAAATCTGAGCAGCAGCTACACAATCGCCACCGGGACTGTTTATCCAAACCGTGATATTACCTTCGCCACTCATCAGTTCATCCTTAAATAGCTGTGGGGTGACATCATCATCAAACCAACTGACCTCAGCGATTTGTCCGTTGAGATAAAGGGTTCGGTCGGAGATTTGGCTTTGCTCTTGGTGCTCCTGTGCTTCGGGTGTCATCAGATTTTTCGGTGTCTGATTCACCCATTTCCAAAACTTCTTCATCTTGGTTTTCTTCCTCCTGTCCTTTGGTATTTTTCGCAAATGCCCCAGCACTTTTGAGTGGGAGCATATTGCCATTCACGAGATACAAATCGCCACCTTCATCCTCTGGAATGCGATCAAGGTTTTCGAGTTCTCGAATATCGTTAGCTGACATCCAACCGTTCTGACGACCTGTCGCATAGCCATTCATTCGAGATTGGTAATCACCTCGAAGAAGTCCGTCCACATTGAACTTGATGAAGTAGTCCTTCTTCTCGTCAATGCTTAGGAGTGCTTTCGTCATCGCTTGTTCCCACCGCATCACCCAAGGGTCGAGGGTGTACTTCACGAATTCTAGTGACTGTTGCTCGATATTTGAAAAGCTCGACTTCTCAAGGTCTCCAACCATGTGGGGTGGCACTCTGAAAATTCGAGCTATCTCGTTAATTTGAAATTTTCTTGTTTCCAAGAACTGTGCCTGTTCAGGCGATATGGAAATCGGGCTGTACTTCATTCCTTCTTCAAGGACAGCAACCTTACTAGCGTTGGATGAACCTCCGAAGGTCGCATTCCAACTTTCTCGGATGCGGACTGGGTCTTTCAACGTCCCCGGATGTTCAAGCACTCCCCCTGGATTTGCCCCATTCGCAAAGAACTTAGCTCCATATTCCTCACAAGCTATCGCCATACCAATCGCATTTTTTGCCATTGCGATAGGTGAATACCCCACCAAACCATCAAAACCTAAGCCCGGAATATGCAAAACTTCTGACTTAGAAATCCTCACTTGTAGTCCAGAATCAACTGTGTAAAGGTAGTAAATCTCCTTGTTTTCATCACGATTGACGCCCATCCTGTCAGGCATAAGTGGGTAAAGACCTACCACTTCGCCCTTACCATTTCTGATGATTTGAGCATAAGCATTTCCCCACAAGAGCAAATGAGTCATCAACGTTTCTCGAAATACAAATGAGGTCATTTCGCTATTGGGTTCATCATGGAGCAGAAAGTAAAGCGGATGGTCGACTGCCTTTTCTTTGCCCCCACCTTCACGATATTTGTAAAAGTGTAGAGGCAGTCCTGCGACCGCTTCAGCTAGGATACGGACACAGGAATAAACGGCAGTCATCTGCATAGAGCTTTGTTCTGTCACTGTTTTGCCTGCCGTGGTCTGGCCAAACATGAATCGGTATGGTGAGCCAATCGTCTGATTCATTGGCTTGTCTCTCGACTTAAAGAGCCGATTAAATAATCCCATAGGTTACTTCCTTCCTTTATTTTGGGTATCAAAAAAGCACCTTCGTTTTGAAGATGCCTATTTGTTCAAGTTCAATACTTCTGATTTAGCAACGTTTAGTGCGTTCAATCGATTCGATTGGAGTGTGAACTGAGAGGTTCCATCTGAGAATTTTGCTTTTGATTTATCAGTTCGGTTAATCATATCGTCAAAAGCCTCTAGCACAGACAATAACTCATCATGAGTCAACTCGACCATTTCTCCATTCATTAACTTAAGAGCAACTGTTAACGCTTTGATGTTATTCTCAAGCATCCTATGTTGCCATTTACCAGCCTGAATCTTTTGTATTGCTTTTGATGACTTAGAAAGTAGAGAATTTAATGGATCTAAGACTGCTTTATCGTACATTTCATCCCTCTTCGTGACTAAAATTATATCACAGGATTAACAACCCTCTATCATCGTAGACACTTGCTGAATTATTATTCCCACAACGGATAGCACGGTCGAGTGCCATGATGGTCGCAATTGCTCCATCAATCTTCTCCGTTGATTTTTCTTTGTCTGCTTTGATGTTTCCAGCGGGGTCAGTTCGAATGAAAATGTTATCCATATTCCATCGAAGAACAGGATGACCACCGTGAGCGATTTTCTGCTCAAGCGTGAGTTTCATCAACTCCTTAGTCGGTGGGCTCATATCCTTGAATCCTTGTCCGAATGGCACAACCGTAAAGCCCATCCCCTCAAGGTTCTGCACCATCTGCACTGCTCCCCAACGGTCGAAGGCGATTTCTCGGATGTTGTACTTTTCACCGAGTTCTTCGATAAAGGTTTCAATGAAGCCATAATGGACGACATTCCCTTCTGTGGTTTTGAGCCAACCTTTCTTCTCCCACAAGTCATACGGGACATGGTCACGTTTCACTCGAAGGTCAAGCGTGTCCTCTGGTATCCAGAAATAGGGCAAGACGACAAACTTATCATCTTCGTCCTCTGGTGGAAATACCAACACAAAAGACGTGATGTCGGTTGTACTTGAAAGGTCAAGACCACCATAACAAACCCGTCCTTCGAGCGACTTTTCATTTACCTTGAACCCACAAGCATCCCACTTATCCATTGGCATCCATCGAATGGCTTGTTTCACCCACTGGTTGAGCCTTAACTGCCGGAATGAGTTTTCCTCGGCAGGGTTTTGCTTGGCGGACTCACAAGCTGCTTTCACCTTATCAATCCCAACCGTGATACCAAGTGACGGATTTGCCTTCTTCCAAACTTTCGGATCTGTCCAATCGTCAGATTCATCTGCCCCATAAATCACTGGATAGAATGTTGGGTCGTGTTTTCGACCGTCAATAATATCCAATGCCTTCTGATGTGTTTCGTAACAGATAGAATTAGTATCAGTACCCGCAGTCGTTATGAGAAAGTACAATGGTTGAGTTCTGGCATCCCCTGACCCTTTCGTCATGACATCAAACAGTTTACGATTGGGCTGAGTATGCAATTCATCAAAGACGACCCCGTGAATATTAAAGCCGTGCTTGGAGTACGCTTCTGCCGACAAGACTTGATAAAAACTATTCGTTGGCTTGAAAACAATCCGCTTTTGCGAGGCAAGGATTTTCACTCGCTTGTTGAGTGCCGGACACATCCGGACCATATCGGCAGCTACCTCAAATACGATAGAGGCTTGTTGCCTATCCGCTGCACAGCCATATACCTCGGCACGTTCTTCTCCGTCACCACAAGTGAGCAAAAGAGCGACTGCAGCCGCCAGTTCCGACTTGCCCATTTTCTTGGGAATTTCAATGTAAGCTGTGTTGAACTGACGATAGCCGTTCGGTTTGACCGTGCCAAACAAGTCACGAATAATTTGTTCTTGCCAATCAAGGAGTTCAAACGGTTTTCCTGCCCACGTTCCTTTGGTATGGCTCAGGCACTCGATAAAGCTCACGGCATAATCAGCAAGGTCTTTATCGTACTTTGATGATTTTGTCTTAAACTTGGTCGGCTTATATTTCTTCAAAGGCAACCATACCACTCCTTTCCATAAGAAAAACAGCCCGAAAGCTGTTCTTCAAAATTTTAGTTATAGGTCGCAAGCACATACTGGAGTGCTTTCTCAACCGCATCATCAGTCGGTTCAATATCCCATCCACGGTCGTAGTTGGCGACAATCTTCCCTTTCACTCTTAGCTCCAATTTTGAAATGCGACCTTCATCAATCCCAAATTCACTAGGCTCCTCAAAATGCTTCACGCAGAAGGTCACGCTGGTCTTATCAATCTTAATCACGCCATTAGTCCACATCTGTCTCATCTCCTGTCATGATGAAATGCACGTAGTCCTTCTTGTGGTCCTCAATGAAAATTACGAGGTCAAAGAAGTTACGTTCGTGGGCTAGTCGTTGCACGTAGTTGGTATCGAGCATGTTGGTCAGCCCAGACTCTTGAATGACAATGATTTGTTTCTTAATTCTTGGATTCATTTTGCCCATCCTTTCTGCCTTGCTTGTAGGCGGCGATCAACGCCTCCTCAAGGCTCCACACAGCAATGTCGAGGAAATCTTCACGGTCACTGTTGTGTGCCTTCAAGTCGCCTCGTTCAGGCAAGCCGTAGATGTGTTTCTTAGCAATGTTGTAGATTTTACGCTTGTTCACTGTCATGGCTAGAACCCCTTCCTGATGCGAATCATCTCATAGACCTTGTCGCTTGGATAAAAGTCCACCCAGACCAAGTCGTCATTCATCACCAATCCTGTAATGAACTGCCAGGCATCATTGTAGGTTTCAAATTCGTCTACGTTGCCGTTTTGGTAAACCAGTTTGAAGGTTGGCTTGGGTTTGACGATTCGCACCGTGTCTTCTCCATACAGAACGTTCAGGCTTGAACCGTTGTCCCAGCGAACGAGTAGTGAACCAATGTCGTCCACCCCCGTCACCGTTCCCTGTGTGCCCTTTGGTGGGGCGTACGTGTCGCTCATGGCTACGAGTTCCACCCGAGTACCTTCAGGGTATGTTTCTTTCAAGCGTTCGATTGTTTCACGATTTGGCATCATCTTGATGTCCTCCTTTTGCTTCTTTGTTCATTACATATATCACTCCAAAAGCCTTTTATATCAAGTGATACAAGCACTTTGAGTGGTTTTAATTGATACAAATTTCGATTACGTAATGTAAGCAAATTCACCATAATGAAGTCTAGCGAGTCTTTGGTACTCGTCTACAGTCTCATCAATAGATTCAAATGTTCCACCGTGGACGGTTTTCCCATCAATTCGAACATGAATGTAGTATTTCCCTGTTCGCTTATTAAGATAAACCCCCTTGTGTTTCTTCCTCGAACGCTGGTAAAGTGTGTTTTGCTGCTAAGTACAGATTCTCAAGTTGGACTTTCGATTATCCATAGGATCGAAATTAATATGGTCAACTACGGTATCAGAGGGCGCACCCATCACAAGCCTGTGAAGAAATATCTTTCCCTCTTTTCCTTTTGACGCGATATACCCATTGCCATTGTCAAACCATGAATACCTAGACAAAAGCGGTACATCTTCAGAGTCAACGAGGACTGATGAACCGCTTTTCAGCATTAGTATTGAATTTTCACCTTGAGAAAGATACTTGTTACTATTTGGTCGTACCATTTTCTACCTCCCATAAAATACCTGAAAGAACAAACACCACGCAAGGAAGAGCAACACCATTTCCCCACATCTTATAAGCTGCTGAATCAGAATATGGTTCTCTGAGCCATTTTTCGATTTGCTTATCGGTTTTTGGTTTCACATTTGGTTTGACAGCCAAGCGGTAAGTTTCAAAAACATCTCGGAAGAATACTAAATCCGCCTCAGTAGGTTCAGCCGTTTCCAACTCGCTGCACCACCAAGAGGGGAAACCTTGAAGTCTTGCACACTCGGTTGGCGTTAACCTGCGAACGACATATTGTTTGTCATTGACGAGTGGTGGATCTTTATAGTCGGTCGCAACCAACGTCCCGGCAAGTTCCTTAGTCGCCTTCGTGAAGTGCGAGTTCTTACTTGCCGAATAGGTCGGATAAGCAACACCATGTCTGTCGACCGTGTTCAAGGTAAAACTCACATCTTCATTCGTCCCACTTCCTTGGGGTCCATTCTCATCGGCTCGTCCAATCATTGAACCTCGAACCGACACGACTGCGATACCGCCTTGGTTGCTGTCAGGGGCATTACCAGATGTGTCAATGGTTCGTGACGTTTCTGATTCGTACACGTTTGCTCGTGAATTAATCGTTCCCTCTGAGGTGAAGCGGACATCATAAGTCTTGACATCTTCAACCACAAAAGGCTGATTATTTCCGCCTGTTCCGTAAGTCGCAAGAACCGTTTGAGCAGTTTCAAGTGGACCTTTGAATCTCGTATCTTGGCTATGATTTTCAAAGACGAGTGGTGGATGGTTGGAAGTTGCTCTCAAGGTTGCGGTCATCCCTTCCGTTACATCCATCCGCTCACCGCCTTGATCGTTTAGGCAATAGATGCTTGATAGCGAAGTGCCATCTCTAGCACCTTCGGCAGACTCTTGCCACGCACGGAAGCTCTCCGCAGAATACCAAGACAGGCCTTCTGACTCAAATAGTATTTTTGAGGCACTCCGACCTCCAAAATCTGCGACAAGGTAGATGCGTTTTCGTCTTTGGGGTACTCCCCAAAACTGAGCATCAAGAACTCGCCACGCAAGTGAGAACTCTTCTCCCATGACTTCTCCAGCGTTTTCCCATTTGCTAGGTTTAGCGATAGAAAGTGTTTCATCTGCGATTTTTCCGATTTCTTCGAGGACGCTTCGGAAATCTTCTCCTTTGTTGGAGGAGAAAGCGCCACAGACATTTTCCCAGACGATAAATCTTGGTTTTTCTCCATTGGTTTGACACCTCATTTCTTTCACGATTCGGATAGCCTCGTAAAACAGCGAGGACTTACTACCTTCAAGCCCGGCACGTTTTCCTGCAATCGACAGGTCGGTACAGGGACTTCCAAAGGTAATAATGTCAACAGGTTCGATTTCTGCACCATTGATTTTTGATATGTCGCCTAGATGCTTGACTTGAGGCAACCGTTTAGTCGTCACCCGTATCGGAAATGGCTCAATCTCCGAAGCAAACACAGGTGTGATACCTGAAAGCAAGCCACCAAGAGGAAAGCCTCCCGAACCATCAAAAAGACTGCCTAAAGTTAAATTACTCATCGGCAGTCACCTCGCTGTATTTATATGTTTTGCCGTCACGGATTAATGTGACTTTTTCCGATGTTCCCACTTGTTCGATGTAGCGGTTCACGATGACGTCTACGAATTTCTCATCCAGTTCAATCGTATGGCAAATGCGGTTTGTCTGCTCACAAGCAATCAAAGTTGAACCACTACCACCAAAAGGATCAAGTACAATACAGTTACTCATGCTTGAATTGGTGATGGGGTAGGCAAGCAACGGGATAGGTTTCATGGTTGGGTGGTCGCCATTCTTCTTTGGTTTATCAAACTCCCAAATGGTCGACTCTTTGCGACCTGTATACCACTGGTGTTTCCCTTTTTTCTTCCAGCCATAGAGGACTGGCTCATGTTGCCATTGATAAGGAGAGCGACCAAGGACGAGACTTTGTTTCTTCCAAATACAAGTACCCGAAAGATAAAATCCTGCATCCACAAAAGCCTTACGAAAATTCAAACCTTCCGTGTCTGCATGGAAAACATAAATGCTGGCATCATCAGCCATCGCCTTTTCCATACAAGAAAAAGCGTCATACAGGAATGTGTAAAACGCCTCGTTTGCCATATTGTCATTTTTGATTTTGCCCGCACTACCTTCGTAGTTCACGTTGTAAGGAGGATCCGTCACGGTGAGATTGGCAAGTTTTCCATCCATCAGGATATCATAGGTTTCTTGCTTGGTGCTATCCCCACAAACAAGACGGTGATTGCCAAGCAACCACAAGTCCCCGGTTTTCGAGAAGGTTGGTTTCTCAAGTTCGGCATCCACATCAAACTTATCTTCTTGTGCTTCCGCATCGCCATTCAGTAACTGGTCAATCTCAGCAGCATCAAATCCGAGCAAGTCCAAATCGAAGTCCGCACCTTGAAGGTCAGACAATTCAATCGAGAGCATCTCATCATCCCAACCGGCATTCATGGCAAGTTTGTTATCGGCAATGATGTAGGCTCGTTTTTGTGCCTCTGTCAGGTGCTCGATAAAGATACAAGGTACTTCTTTAATGCCTTCTTCTTTTGCCGCCATGATTCTCCCATGCCCTGCGATGACATTGAAATCCTTGTCAATCAGGCAAGGATTCAGAAAGCCAAACTCTCTGAGTGAGGCTCGCAGTTGGAGTACTTGTTCCTTAGAGTGAGTTCGTGAATTCCTTGCATAAGGGACGAGCTTTTCAATATCTACTTTTTCAAAATGGTCGATTGTTTTTATCACTAGAACAACCCCCATTCCGCTATTTTCTCAAATCCGCCAAGCTGATTCACGAAGTCACGCGCCTCCTCTACAATTTCCGAGTATGGCAAGCCATCAACTTCCTCATCACCAATGGCACAGACTAGTTCAACCGTCTCCCCAGTTTGTTGGGCCTTGAGAAACGAATGGATGTTAATTGATACATCTGCCTTAGATAGGTCTTTGCCGTGTAGCCCACCGCCCGTTACTGAATCAGCCATGTCTGAACCAAGTTTGCGGTTGGTCGCTCCTGTATCAACATCAGTGCCACCAGTCCAATCGCCCAAGGGATTGATTTGAGCAAATGGATACAAGTCTTTAAGTTCATCAGTTTTCGCATGACTTTGGCAGATAATCAAACGCTCACCCTCCAGAATGAACTTCCCGTCTGTTGGATATTTTTCATAAAGCCCACGGACGATTTTCGATAGTTTTAGTTGTTCATCAGTGAGCGGTAATCCTTTGAAGATGCCGTTATCACCACAGCGAATTCCCTCTGCTTGATTTCCTGCAAGTTCTTCATCTTGAGGAACGACCACAATATCTTGTTTCACGTCACCTGCGATACGCTTGATTGCCTTTCGCACTTCTTCAAAAGAAAGAGCAGCCGAGGTTTCAATAATCACATGACAGATTCCATGCCCAATTAAGACCTCAACTGCTATCTTTGGATTATTTTCTTCTTGGTAAGCCAAATCCACGATTGCCCCAGCAATGCGGTCGGCAATTTTATCAGGATGGCTCGGATTTACTTTTTCTATCATTGGTTTAATTTCCTTTCCTTGAACGGAGCAGGCGCTCCATTGCATCATCGTTTGGACTGCCTTCAAAATCTGTCGTGCAGTTTTGTTTCACAATATCGAAAATCTCATACCAGAGGAGATTGGCTTGTTTCTGAAAACTTTGGCTCATCGTTACAAATGGGCTCGTCACGACACCACCTGTTGTTGGGTGTTTGCCTAGCAGACCATACTGGCTAACAGCCTGTTCGCACTGAATATAACGAGCAAAGGCTTGAGCATAACTTTCCAGCACCCGAGGACTGACGAGTTTCTCGCAACCTCGTTCTTTGAGCCACAACCATGTCTCACGGAATAATTCATCCGCTCTCAAGGTTGAACCATCTTTCTGTTTAGCAGAAAGATACTCGCTCGGGTCTGGCATGTCCATCCCCTCAAGGTCAGCCCCTTCACCGATATCACCGCCAACCAATAGTGTCTCTGGCTCAAATTCATGGATTTCGATTCGTTTACCGGACTTACCGGTTGCTAATTTATCTGCTAGAGGTGTTGGTTTAGAACCTGCCTTCGCACGTCTACCGCCTCTGTTTGTGCCGTCTCTTGCGATTGTTCTCGCCTCCTTTTTCTCTTAAGGGTTAATAGGGCGTTTGAATTGAACTTTTTGCGCGTGAGAGCCTAGCGCGCTGTACAGTTTAGAAGGGTTTAGGGATAATTACCGCCCCTCCCCCCTTGTTATTTTTTACATGATTGTTTTATCTTTTGTGTTTCGTCGAGTCATGTGAATTTTCGAGTGACATGATTTGCAGACACTCATCAAATTATTTTCATCATGCGTACCACCATCACTTAATTCTTTGATGTGATGCACAATCTCAACCGAAGTAAAGCGTCCTTCCTTCAGACACATCTCACATAGGGGATGCGCTGCCACGTACCTTGCCCGTATTTTCTTCCACGCTCTGCCGTAACGTTTGTTGATTGCCGGATCACGCTCGTATTTCTCGTAACGTTTCCTCGCAAGTGTTTTATGTTCATCACAGTAAGTATCATGCGTACGGTTCGGACAACCTGGGAACTTACAGGGTTTAGCTGGTTTCATTGGCAAGTGGGGTCACATCCTTTCGGGCAAAAGAAAAGCCCTTGAAGGATTTTTCCCACAAAGGCTTCGAGTATTTGTTCGATACTTCTATTGCTGGTATTGCTTGAGTATCGTTTGTCTTTTTTGACATCTTAATGATATCACTAAAGGCTACTGACATTCACTGACACATTTCAAATGACTATGGGTTCATCTGGTAGCTTCAAGTTCTCAAGAGCTTTGCTATGCCAACGAAAGACTGTCCGCACGTCAGCGTGAAGATCTTCAGCAATCTTGTCCCAGCTCTCTTCCAACAGGTATCGATTGATTAACACAATCTTTTCGTCCACGTTTGTGAGTTCATCAATCACGCCACGCATTTGTCGTTTGAGGTCTACAAACTTATCAATCTCTGCATCAATTTCAGCTTCCAATTGGTAACACTTCTCAAGGTTACGAACAAATGGTGCCTCAGTATTCCGTGTGCCACTTGAAATCTTTTCTTCGAATGTTGTGGAAGAAACTGTCACCGCCAGTTGATAGAGCTCCGCCTTCTCTTTAATCCGGTCGTCAATTCGTTTATTCAAACGGTATGCTTGTTTCAAGTATTCTTTTGGTGTCACTTGCTTCCCTCCAATCTAGCTTTCACTGCATCAATCAAACATGATTGTGTTTTATCTTTTCGTTTCAAAGCCAACATCACATCTTCATCAATCGTATCTTTCGCAATAATGTGATGAATGACCACAGTATCACTTTGCCCTTGTCGCCACAGCCTTGCATTGGTTTGTTGGTAAAGTTCCAAACTCCACGTAAGACCAAACCATACAAGTGTTGAACCACCAGCTTGTAAATTCAAACCATGTCCTGCACTAGCCCGATGAATGACAGCGATGGGGATGCTACCTTCGTTCCAATCAATAATGTCCTGAGACGTTTTGATCTGTCGAACGTTGAATCGTTCCTTGATACGCTCCAGATCATGCTGGAACCAATAGGCAATCAGAATCGGTTTGCCATTTGTACCTTCAATCAAATCTTCCAAAGCATCTAACTTCTGGTCATGGATGTGATGGCTCACATTAAACTCATCATAGATTGCTCCATTCGCCATTTGTAGCAGTTTATTCGAAAGCACCGCTGCATTGGCTGCATCAATGGCGGCTTCTTTCAATTGTAGCACCAAGTCTGCCTTAAATTCATCGTACTTTTGCTTTTCTTTGAGTCCCATATCAACTGGCACTTCATTCATCACAAGCTCTGGCATATCCAAGAAATCGACTGACTTCATTGAAATCGTGATATCTGAAATCTTGTTGTAGATTTCTTGTTCTGCATCTTCCCTTGGTTTCCAAGAATAAATCTGCATGCCATTTCGCTTGTCAGGTAGAAAGTACTTATCTCGATAACGTGAAATATAATAGCCCAATCTCTCGCCCATATCCAGAACCTTGAACTCCGCAAACAAATCCATCAAACCATTACTTGAAGGTGTTCCGGTCAATCCAACAATTCGGTCAACCTTGTGTCTGACTTTCATAAAGCTCGTGAACCGTTTAGCTTTGAAGTTTTTGAAGGACGACAGTTCGTCAATCACCACCATATCAAAATCAAACGTAAAACCAGATTTGTTAATCAGCCAGTCCAAGTTCTCACGATTGATCAGATAGATGTTGGCATTATTTTGTAATGCTGCCATTCGCTGACTTGGTGTTCCAAGAACCACGGAATACGATAAATCTTTCAAATGATCCCACTTTTGAATTTCAGTTGGCCATGTTGATTGCGTCACGCGCAACGGTGCAATAATTAAGACACGTTGTATTGTGAAGTCATCATGCATCAAGTCTTTAATAGCTGTCAGCGTTGTCACCGTTTTACCCAAGCCCATGTCCAATAGAAGGGCGGCAGTTTTATGATCTTTGATAAAATCAATCGCATATTTCTGATAGTTATGTGGTACGAACTTCATCAGACATCACCTCCTATTCTTTCTAGTAACTCAGGTATCTGATCAATCTCATCAAGCACGAAACACTGAAACCCTAAATCTGTCAGTTGTTTCATACGAAAAAGCTGTAAAGACCGTGGCTTCTTCCCTGGCGCCTTCACTTCGACAAATCCAAGTTTCCCATTTGGCATAAGTACCAATCGGTCAGGTACACCAGCAAACCCCGGTGATGTAAACTTCGGGCAAATACCACCTACCCTTTTGACGGCTTTTACTAGTGCCTGTTCCACCTGCTTTTCTCTCATAGCCACACCGTCAAATACTCGAAATAAGCATCACGCAAGATTTCCAAGTATTCCTTTTCGCAACCGTGAATCATCAGATGTGCGACTTGCTTATCGAATGATTTCTTCCAAGGATAGGTAACATCCGCCATTGCAAACTCGTAAAACTCATCAAATCGTAAATCACGTTTACCGATTCCAATTTGTAACCATTGTTTAAATTTCATTTAGATATTCTCCAATCTGCAAGTATGGTGTAACCCGTGAATACCCAATACATAACTTTATATAGGTGATATTTTTTATCCCTTAAGAAAAGTTCTATATAAGACCTACACAGGTTACACTTTCCTTTAAAATCAACTATTCCAAGAACTCGGATTTGAGTTGCAAACCAACAATCTTGTTACCTTTATTGGTTCGCCGGCGCTTAAATCCACCTGCTTCCAGAGCCGTGTAAAAATCGGCTGAACTACGAATATACTCACCAGTTCGCGTACAGAACGCACGATACTCCGCATACAATTCACCGGATTTTTCTTCAAAATCAACAGCAGTCTCGCAGCACTCGTCTAAGAAATGACCCAGCCAATCATTGGCTGTCTTATATTCAGAAATCGCATTCGCGACAACCTGTGGAACCGGTAAATGAAAATCTGCTGCAATGACTTTTTTCGCTCCATCAAGAATCCACTGCAAAATGGCTTCACACGCATTTTCAAAAAGGTAGTCCGCATAGTTCTTGATATCCTTATTGGCGTCAATCGTGGCAAGAAACGGAATGACAATCAGTCGTCGCCAAGTACCCTTATCAATCGCACCAACTTTTGGGAGGTGATTGGTATAAAGCACCAAAGTGTGAGTCGGCACATACTTGAATGGATCTTTGTACTTCTTTTCGGCCGCAATTTCATCAGTTGAGCAGAGTTGCTTGATGTTGGACGTGTTAAGTCGCATCCCTTCTTCAAGCTCCGCAGCAATGAGTAGACGCTTCCCTTTTGCCTCCGCAAGTTCTGGTTTTACATTACGTCTGATTTGGCTAGTCAGAATATCAGCTGAAATGCTGCCAGAGTAATTACCAAGTACACGACTGATAACATTCCAGAACGTAGACTTCCCGTTGCGTCCTTCTCCATACGAGATGATAAGCGCTTCAACGTAAACTTTACCAATAGCTGCAAGTCCTACAATCATCTGGACATAATCAATCAACTCTTGGTCACCTACGAAAATGGTGTTCAGAGCGTCCAACCAAATCTGCTGATTGGCGTCACTCGGGGCACATTCCGTTTGCTTCGTGATGTAATCTTCTGAGTTGTGGTCTTGTGATTTGCCTGTTCGCAAATCAAAGGTTGCTGTTGATGTGTTCAGCAAGAACTCGTTCACATCTAGTAACCGTTGCTCGATTTCAAGCATGGGCTTTGCCTCGGTTAATGCTGACGAGAGATACTTGCTGTCGCGGCGTTTGACAGCAAACTTCTTATACTCTTGTGCGTGTTGGTACAAATCAAAACTATGACATTGCGCTGTGTTGAACATGGTGACTGCCTTTTTCGGACCAACACTAGCAAGTACACCGAACGCGCCATTACTAACCATTTCCTTGGTACGCTTCTCAATTTCGATTTCAGATTCTTCCAGTTGACGTTCTGTCAATGCGTGGATCACACCTTGCGCTTTTGGTTTCGACTCTTCCCAATAGCTGCCGTTGTAGACAAGGTAACCAGTTGACGGTGAGTAACGAAGCTTACACTCATACTCGCGAGCTAAGACCGTTGCTTGACCTAAGTCCGAGTAGTCGGTTGGCTCAAGTGATAAATCAGAGTTGTACTGCTCTGGAGGAATGTAGCCTTCTTGTTGTTTCACTTTCTTCCCAAAGTTGACCGCGCTATTCCAGATAGCTTTAAGCTCCTCCTCCGGCAGTGGCGGATTACATTTTTTGGATTGTTCGAGATACTTGTGATACGTATCTTCCGTTGCACCGTAGCGTTTGATGAGCTTTCCTGCGATGTGACTCATGCTTGAATTACGGCTGCCTTCGCTAATCTCTGACTGCGCATTATCCCAATCAGCAAACAGATCATCTTCGAGAAAATCAGTGATCAACTTACTACCTTCATAGATTTCAACTTCAGAGTTTGGTGTTCCGAAAAGCAAACGTGCCGCATCCATCGCATTGTTGTCAAAGTACGGGAACTCACTTTGAATCTGCTTCTTGAGTTCCACATATTCATCTTTATCAGTTGTGGCAGGAATCGGGAAATATACGTGAAAACGTGGACGTGCTGATTTGCCACCTTTGTCTTTCATGTTGTTACGTGAATAGCTGACCGCAAACGTCACATCAGGAAACTGCATCGCCACTTCGAAAGGGGTTACCCAATCATCTGGATTGTCTGAGTGGTCATTGTCGCAATCAAGTGGAATCACATCAGACTGGATGAAGTTGTCACCTTTGCGATAGTTGCCTTTGTACTCAGCCATCACATGATCCAGCTTGACCGCGGCAACAAGTGTTTCTTTATCTGTCACCACTTGCTTGGTTGGGAACAATCCATTCTTGGAATTACCCACCTGATTGGATGTGAATAACGTCATCTTAAGCATTTGAGACCTCCTTCATCTCATCATCGAAGTACCTGATATGTTTCTTCCAATACTCCGCTTGTTCAATTTCAACTGCCATGCCTTGGGAGATGGTGTCACCCACCACCCAGACTTCCTCACATTTGCCCATGAGAACAAGTGACATGTGCATTGCCACATCACGCTCCGTTGCGTCGTCCATGAATTGTGGATACATCAGATGTGCTGCAACTGGCATGTAGCCACGGTCAAGAGCAATACGGCAGTAACGCTTAGTGTTTTTATGGTTGACGACAACATTTCCTGAGAACGGCGAGCAGACATAGACTGATGTTCTGTAATCTTTACGTCTAGGCATTATTATCACCTCGCTCAATCACTGGTAAGATGTTCTTCTTCGATTTCAGCAAGTCGTACAAGAACAAACGACCTTTCTGCGTCCAGTAGGTATGCATCACGCTGCGCTCTGCATCTATCGCATGAGTTTTTGATTGTGTGTAGCCTTGATTGGCATACTTCTGATAAAGCAACCACATCTTGCCTTGCTTGTACTGAATTCCCAGTTCATGAAGCAACTTGTTCATTGCCTGTGGTGACATACCGTAGTCCTTCGAGATTTTAGAAATCGACATCACAGAATTGTTTTGAAGAATCAAATCGTAGTAGCTAACTTTTGGTTTCATCTCCAAAATCATTTGTTGTTGCATCGCCACCATTTCTTTTTTCTCTTGTAGCTGCTGCAACA
The DNA here is from genome assembly GCF_000407365.1 of Enterococcus asini ATCC 700915. Classification (GTDB taxonomy): domain Bacteria; phylum Bacillota; class Bacilli; order Lactobacillales; family Enterococcaceae; genus Enterococcus_C; species Enterococcus_C asini. The sequence continues at coordinate 1,954,201 of NZ_ASVU01000001.1, read as the reverse complement.
CTGAAATGGCCCATGCTGGATCTTCGATTGACTTTGTGATGAAATCTTCTGTCGCGTACACACCGTGTTGCCGGATAGACGGCAAGACCTCATTTGTCACCCAACGCTTGAATTTCTTCGCGTTCGGCATCTTGCTAGAAATGATGAGTGAGTACAATCCACTTTCGTTGATAAGGATAGCCATTGTCCCATTAACGCTGAACGATTCGTTCACCGTCTTATCTTCCTCATCAACATGATCTCGTAATGCTTTTTGTGGATTTGTGTAGCCAAGAATTGATGCCACATCTTTACCAACAAAGTGAGGGACATCGCCAATCATCACCGTGCGTACAGAGCCAAACTCCGCATTTTCAAAAACTTTCAATTCGTTCATCTTGTGAACCTCCTGTAATAAAATTTTCAGGAGAGGCATTTTGCCCCTTCTAACTTACAGGCGAAGAAAATGGTCGAAAGTAAACTCTGGCTCGAATTTATTTTTGATTTTTTTGCCTTCGTCTATAAGCGAAGAAAGAACCCAATTCGAACCTTATTTTTGATAAAAAAATTTGAAAAAAATATGGAGCCATTTCTGACTCCACATTGACTAATCCTTTTGATAGAATTCACACTCGTATCCATCAGCGTTCAGTAGCAAGCCTTCAGCCCACTTAGGCGTTTGACTCATCAACTGACAGATGTCTTCAACCTTCGATTCCATTGGCACTTCGATAATCACTTCGTCGTGGACGTGCCCGACAATGCGATACTTACGAAGATTCTCCATTGCGAAACAGAGAATGTCTCTAGCTATTGCCTGCACGATGTTTTCGACAAACTTGGGACCATAGCTTTCAAGACGTTCCCATTTCTTGGTAGCACCGACACCTTCATAGGTAACAGCTTCACCGCCGAATTTGTTCTCACCAATCTTTGGTTTTACATAAACTAATTTACGTCCTGACAAGAGTTGGATGAACAGAAAACCCGACTTGTATTCAAACTTGATGCCATGCGTCGATGTGCTCCGTCGTTCTTTCACACAAGTCTTTACTGCCTTATCAACAGCCCACCAAAGCTCCGTTATGTTAATGTTTGAGTCTCGCCAAGAATTAACAAGCGGCTGTAATTCATCCTCAGTTAGTCCCATTTCAAGAGCATCCATTGCTTTCAATGCACCCACCGATCCTCCGTACCCTAGAGCAAGCTCAGCAATTTTCCCTTTTTGACGTAGGTGCCCATTCACGCCATGCTTTTCAACTGGCACACCGAACATCTGACTGGCAGACGCACAGTAAATATCGCCACCATTTTTGAATACTTCTTGACGCCACTTCTCACCCGACAGCCAAGCAATCACACGTGCTTCAATCGCTGAGAAGTCAGATACGATAAATTTCATCCCTTCACGTGGTACAAACGCTGTCCGGATGAGTTCTGATAGTACGTTCGGGACATTGCCGTAGAGAATGTTAAGCATTTCAAAATTGCTTTGTTTTACTAAACTACGCGCTTCAGATAAATCTGACATATGGTTCTGAGGCAAGTTTTGAAGCTGGATGCCACGTCCTGCAAAGCGTCCGGTACGGTTGGCTCCATAGAATTGGAATAAGCCACGAGAACGATTATCAGAACACGCAAAGTTTTGCATGGCTTGATACTTTTTCACGGATGACTTGGCGAGTTGCTGACGTAAGACCAGGACTTGCTTTAAATTTTCATCAATAGGTTGTTCGAGTAGTTCGGCCACTGCCTTTTTACCGAGTGACTCGGTTTCAAGTCCGTGGTCTAGTAACCATCCCCGCATTTGAAGCACGCTGTTTGGATTTTCTAGTCCAGTTAATTCTTGCAATTGTTGATTCAAGTCAGCTTTTGATAATTCATCCAACTGAACGGCAGCTTCCACAAAGTCCTTATCAATCTCAATTCCTCGGTCGTTGATTTCCTGATCCAGCCAGTATTCTTTCCAAACAGAATCAAGCACTGGAAAATTGGAAAGTTTTCCTTGGATAGCTATTTCAACTTCCACATCACGACCATTGTATGTCTTAAATACTGACCATTTAGTTGGCGCATGGTGTGGTAAGTTCCTCGTGCGTCCACCATTAACTTTGGTCGGATTGCATGGCACGCAAAAGTATCGGATGAGGTCTTTTCCTTCTGTGAGCTTTTGTTTATCCAAACCAAGAACAGCACCAACTCCTGCAAGTGACAACGGCAAACCTAATGTCGCACCCCATACCATCGTACAGTGCCAACCAAAAGGATTTAGAAATCCGTCCATTCCAAGAAAGCGTGATAAGCACACACGTTCAAATGCCGCATTGAAGGCGTATTTGATCACTGTTTCGTCCGTTAGAGCAGCTAAGATTTCAGCTGGGATAGTTTCACCACGTTTCAAATCAACCACTTCAACTGGACTTCCATCCACGCTATATGCAAAAAGTAAAATCTCAAAATCAGTTGACTCCGAGTATTTGTAGACGCCACACTTCGATAAATCGACACTACTATACGTTTCCAAGTCCAAAGAAAGATGTTTCATTTTGTTCCTCCAATCAAACAGGCGACAGCATGTCTGCCATCGCCATTTTTATTGTCAATACTTAAGCCAAGAAGTCATCATCGTCTAATGTTTCAAACTCATCACTTGCGGATACTTGTGAGCCAAGTGGTTCACCGTCACGCACAAACTGAATGTTTCCAAGCCCTGCTGCTACACCACGATTGCCATTTGCGTTAAAGGCATAGAAGTTAATCGACACACGTGCGTAGCAACCGCTATAAACTTGAGAACGGTCAAGGATTGGTTGCACATGTTGGTCCACGATTTGTGGTGCAGTCGTTGAGTTGGCATTGATGAAATAATGCCCTTGATAAGCTTCATCATCACGTTCAATGTCGCCGTCACGCAATGGCAACTTGATCGCTGCTTTGTTTGGTTTCTTACCACCGAATTTAGCAAGTCCTTCTTCGATTGCAGCATCAATGGCTTTCTCGATGGCATTGATCGTTTTGGTGTCTGATTTTGGAATCAAGACTGCTGTTGAATATTTCTCTGCGCCCCCGTTGATGGATGCTGGTTCCCAACCGTGGAAGTATGAGAGACGTGTGTTTGTACCAGTGATTACTTTGCTTGTTTTAGACATATTATTGTTCCTCCGTTAATGGTTTAAATTCTTCGTTTAAGTTGTTTACTGTGACCGCTTGTCGTTTATCTGAACTATCGACTAGCGTCAGCTTGCCTTTAGGTTTGACGATGTACTCACCTAAGATTTCATTGAACTTTTGTTTACCCAGTGCTTTTGTCATAGCGGTGACCCCGAGTAACTTTTTATCATATGGATCAAATCCTGCCTTGATGACCGCCGCAGCGACATCATTGTCATTGGAGTACTTGCGAGTTGACCGGCCTTCGACTAATTTGTGGTGTGTCCATTGTTTGCCACTGAGTGCAAGTTTCAATGCATAGTCCTTGATGTCGTTACTCCAAGAAACCAGGTCATCGACTTTACCAATGATTTCTTCGATTTCATCATCACTTAGAAGTTCCGGTGGCTTGAACTCATACTGAGCTAGTTTCAGGTTATGGTCAGCTCGTGCACGACAGCTGTTCTTAGCCGGACACCATTGACACCATTTCCCGCATTGGTACTCACCTTCACCTTTGAAAGCTAAATCTGCGACAGGTGACAATACATCGTTTGCCCACTGAAGTAATTCTTCTTTCAGCAGTGTGTACGTACTCACATTCTCACGCCTTGGCTGGAAAATGGTCATCTTGACTTCTTGAATGTCATAAATACCATCGAAAAGCTCCAACGCTCCCAAGGCATAACACATCATCTGTGGGTTCTGATATGCATCTACCAAAATTCCTAGACCGTATTTCATGTCAATAACAGATAGGGTTCCATCCGCAATGACGAGACAGTCGCCGGTCCCAAAGCCGTCTGGGACGTACCTCGAGAAGTCAAGCCGCTGTTCTACTATTACAATAGGGTCAACTGTTGTCTGTTTCGCCTTAGCGACTTCTTCCATGACGAAGGTCGCATAACTTTCAGCACACTGCTCCATCTCCTCGTCGTAGAATTCAAGCGTAGATGTTGGGTCTGTGACGTCATTACCAATGAACTTATTCAGTTTGTACTCACATAAGGTATGAGCATCAGTGCCTTGTTGGGCATACGGGCTCGACTTGTTTTCAAAGTGCTCTGACAAGCGAACACTTGGCGGACAGTGAATCCACCGATTACTTGAAGATGCGGATAGGACTGCGTGTTGTGTTGGCATCTACAATCCCTCCGCATCTGCAACCAAAGCTGCGTAGTTTTCTGTCGGAACATCACTCAAGCGACTGGCACCATATTTCTCAATCAGCGCCTTCACTTCAGTTGACTTACCTTCTTGAGATTTACGTGCTAACAAACCACGGACTTCTTCAAGAGTTGGTTGTTTGACTTCTGATTTTGTTTCCATTGGCGGTTCTGGTGTTTCAGCTTGCGGTTCAGGTTCGTTTGTTTGCATCGCCACAACCAACTCCTCTAAGCTGTCAGCCAGCGCTTGAACGTCCTCTACAACCCGAAGAAATAGTTTCATTTTACTCACGTCATTACGCTCCCTTCTTATTGACTTCATGAATTTCGACTGATTCGATTGTTTCCCCTGGTGTGAGCACGAGAATTTTGTTCGTGTTGCCCTTACCGAATAACCAACGCGCAAACCAGCGTGGTAAATGACGCACGCCACCTTGCAGGACTTCTTGCTTGTTGCCGACCTCATCTGTCACGTTGATACGAACTTTGTGTTTTAGGTTCATGATGGCTCCTCCTTCATTTTTATTTGTTTAGGATTCACTCCCTTACACCATACAGGCGAAGTAGAACAGGGAAAGTAAACTCTCCCTGTAAATTTTTCTAAAATAATTCTTTGATCTTGTCTTTGATGATTCCGAAGGTGCGATTGATGGACTGTTTTTGTTTCCCAAGTTTGGCTGCCACTTCAGTCTGAGACATCTCATCAGTGACGAGCATGTGATAGATTTCTTGATGGTACGGTGATAATTGCGCCACGACTTCGCGCAATCGATCGACACGAGGATCTTCTTCATTAGTCTGAAAGGCATCGTAAACCAATGATTGAATTGGGTTGTCACCTTCATCGCATACATCATCAAATTCGTTCAGAGACAAATTGTAGTTACGTTTGAAGTAATCGTTTGCTTCACCATCCACATATTCGTCCAGTGGATAATAGCCGTGCTCGTTGTTGAAGTCTTCACGGAACTTTTCTTTCCAAGTCTTGATTTTCTCTTTTTCTGCTTCAGTACGTTCGGGCCGTGCATTTTTATAAAAGTTGTAAATCTCACGGTCGTCAGCGCGGTGCAACTCCTGGATGTTAAGTTCAGTGACGCCTTCTTCTCCCAGACGAATTTCAACTACTTCTTTTCGGATGCGTCCATTGGCATCAGTACGCTCAAACACGTACTTATAAGTGTTGCGGTCGTTTTGGTGTGTTTTCTTAAATCTACTCATTAGATTCCTCTCTCTTGCCTGAAAGAGTTTTTGAGCAAGGAAAACAAACAAGGACCGTGCCAATATGTACACCGTCCCCCATCACGAAAAAAGAGCGCAATAAAGTAAGGTATACAATATCTGAAAAATTTTCTGGGTAACCAGTTCTTTTCAGTATTTGTAACCTTGCCCTATTGCAACTCAGGCATTGTTATATTTAATTAGTAGGTCTATTCGCTTTTAAGATAAATTCGTTCACTTTCTTGAAACATAATGTAGTGTTTATGAACCATAAATGATAAAATTAAATAGTTGAACTACTATGTTTTAATTATAAAAAAAGGCCTCCCTTGTTTTCGTCAGTCATCGGCGGCAAACGGCGGTCAACGGCGGACGTAACAAAGGAGGTTGTGTTTTGGAAATAAGTGAAATTGCTCAAACGCTTTATCCGTTCATGGGAAGCGAATATAAAAAGCCACAAAAATTTCTAATTGAGTTGCTGGATAGCGTTTCAAACGATGATGAAGCCACAATTTTTGGATTTTCAGATGATAACTTACGAAGAATCTACAACGGGAAGCGCAAATTAACACATGAATATGCTGTCCCTGTGTCAGGAAAATTCAACATTGATAAATGCACGACTTTTATTTATGAACGTCTTATAGATGATGCTCCAACCGTCCTTAAGCAACAATTGATTGCTAAAGGTGTGGTAATACCAGAAGATACAGACGTTGCTGAAATTATGGCACGACTTTTAATTGATGAAATTACCTCGATTGCTTCCCAAACCAAAGTTAAAACAAAAAAGGCCAAGCCGAAGCTTAGCGAAATAGAAATTGCAAGTTTAAGAATCAACACGAATGGTGATTTCTCCTTTAATGATGACGTGAAGAGATTCTTTGACGATTTGCCTGTTCCCCTTGATATCAGGCCTGAGGAGATGACGTATGTCATAGCTCTTTTTTCAGCATACGCGGATGCTGATGGATGCGAAGTATACGAGCATACAAACGACCTGCCAAATTCGCGGCTAAAGGATTTCAAGAGACAGCGAAGAAATTACTATAAAGCTGAAAGCATCCGTCGTGGGGTCCGTGATAACTTTACGCAAGAGGAAGGAACTGAGCACTTTGAAGCTTTGAAAGAAGATATGTACGACGGCATCGAGGAAGTATACGAGGAAGATTACGATTATGGCGTTGAGAGACTTAAAGCCGTTCTACAGCAGTCGTCTGTCATAACATTAAATGGTTCAATCTTATCGTTTATACCGGGATTGCTGCAAAATTCTGCTAAAAAAGGCATTTGTCATATGCTGGTTAATGACGGAAAGATCAAATGGGTGACTGAAGATGAATAGTTTATTTAATACTCCATTTGAAATTTCGGTTCGAGTCATGTTACTGCTCTCTGAATTTAAAGAGCCTGTCAGCGCTGATAGAATTTTAATTACAGACTTCATCACCACGTATGGTCGCGACTTTGAAATTTCTGATTACAACTTAAATGGTGATAATAGCTATAGATTCAGTGAATTTATTGTGCGACGTGAATTGGTAAAAGATGCAGTCAAAAATCTTGTGCTGCAACATATTATCCAACCATCGCAAAGCAAAGAAGGTTTTAAGTATGCTTTATCAGAAGACGGCCTAAAGTTGATACCACAATTCGTATCGGTATATGCAGAAAAATACTTACAAATAGCTGACGAATCTGTTAAATACATTCAAGATAAAAGTGATGTTGAGCTTCTGCGACAAATAAACCAACGCGCAAAGGAATTTAAAGGAGAGCAATGATAATGCAAAATTATTATATTGAACGTGTTACCATAAAAGGCAAAGATCGTGAAGATGCAACTGTCAAGTTCACCAATGGACTAAACATAATCTCTGGCCCTTCAAATACCGGAAAAACTAGCATTGTAACGGCAATCGATTTTCTCTATGGCGCGAAAAAAGACGCCGCTCCCTTTTCAACTGATGCAACAGGATACAGTGAAGTTGAACTGATAATTCAATCGACTAATGATAAATATGCCTTAACACGTGAATTTGACAGCAACTCCATTATAGTATCCAAAATAACGAGTTCAGGTGATTATGTAGATCCTGAAAAATATAATGCACGAGCTGGAAAAAATCCAATTAGCCATTTCTGGTTACAACTTTTAGGAATCAATGATGATTATCAAATTATCAAGAATGAGGATTTCAAACGTCAAAAATTAACTTGGCGGACATTAGCGCCTAGCACTTTAATTCCACAAGATAGAGTCAATACCAGTTCCTCTGTTCTTTTTCCTGGGGAAACAACACAACGTACAGCTTTTTTATCATCGTTGTTACTTCTGCTATACGGTTCAGATTTTTCAAACTCAGAAGAAAACGAAACAAAAGAGCATAAAAAAATTAGACGGAACTCGGTGATTAACTACATCAATTCAAGCCTTTCTGAATTATATGAAAACTACGAAGTGGCTAAATCAGAATTACCTGAGGCGCCCTCTGATGATTTTCAACAAATTGTCGATGGAATGTTCGCTGAACTTGAAACAATTGAAAAGCAAATCAATGATGCGCTAGCCAGCAGCAAAAGCTTAATAAAAGAGATTTATCAAAAGGAACAGTATCTTCATGAAACTCAACTACTTTTGAATAGGTACAAACAGTTACATTATCAATATCAATCTGATATTGAACGACTTGCACTAATCGTAGATGGTGAGCGATTATTAAATGATCATAATGAACACGACGCTTCACATAGCTGTCCTTTCTGTAATGGCGAGTTAAGTAAGCCTGTTCAAACAACCTACATTGATACTGCACGTTCAGAATTACATTCATTGCTCTCACAATTATCAGATTTGACGGAAGAATCTCATGATACCGAAGTTGAACTGCAAGAGCTAATGGAACAGCTTAATGATCTCAAACCAAGAAAGAGATCACTTGATGCTTCAATCAACGATGAACTGAAGCCGAAAGCTGAGACGTTAAAGGATCGAATCAATAAAATCGAAACTTACAGAGATATTAAACAACAGCTCATCTCGATGGAAAAAATGCAAAAGAAACTTAAAAGTGATCTTGAAAAAATTGAGAACGAGCCTGAAGACGAACGTATCCTTTATAAACCTAAAGAAAAATTTGATGCAGAGTTTTACAAAGAGATGACTGAATTACTGGACTCGATGTTACGTAATATGCATTATAAGCCTAATGAATTTCGTAACGCGTTTTTCGCCAAGGATATTTTCGACATCAAAATCAATGGAAATCTAAAATGGACCGAAAATGGACATGGATATACAGCGTTTATCAATTCAGTAGTGGTAATGGCATATCGACATCTCTTGTATAATCACGCTAAGTACACACCTTCTGTGTTCATTATCGATTCCCCCCTTCTGGGATTGGACGAACGAAAAAAACAAGATGGCGATGACAGTATGAAAGAAGGACTCTTCAAATACTTTATGGATCATCAAAACGAAGGGCAACTTATCATCGTTGAGAACACAACGAACTTGCCTGCGCTAAACTATGATGATAAACAAGTAAATCAGATTGTTTTCACTGAAGATAAAAACAATGGACGCTATGGATATCTATACGATATTTATAACTAGAACAGGAATGATTACATGAAGTTTAGCTACAATCCGCTTTGGAAGCTCCTAATCGACAGAGGACTGAAAAAAGCACAACTCAGAAAAATGACTGATATTAGTTCAGCCACACTATCAAAACTAAATAAAGGCGAAAATGTAACAACAGATATCTTACTTCGCATCTGTGAAGCACTTGATTGTGATTTATCGGATATCGTAGAAATCGTTCGCGATTAAATATCAAAAAGGCACTGTACTCATAATCGAATACAGTGCCTTTTACTTCACCATTTTTGTAATCCAGCGATTACTTCATTGATTTTTGATTCAATATCATTCAATGGAACCATGTACCATTCAGTCGCTTTTTTGAAATTTCCATCCTGAAAGACAACTTGTTTGTCCTGGAATGCATGATGTAGGGTGCGCTCAAGAAGCTGAGCATTCACATTTTGCACCTCAGCAGAAAGCATAACTCTCACTGGTGCATTTAAATAGGTCACGTCATTTTCTGCATTAGCAATTCTGCTTTCCACATCATTTCGAGTGAATCCAATTTTATACAGATTGTTCCATTTACTAATATCTGGATTAGTACTTAATGATTTCAGCACATAGATATAACCTGTCGTAAATTCTTCTCCAAAACTTTCAGCCAACGTTTCTTCATCTACCGGTTCTGTCACCATCCGTCCATGACGTTCAGTAGAATAAAGCGATGAAGCTAATGATTGCAGCAACAAATTCTTGTTCTCTGTTCCGTTCTCATAAACAACATGCATTCTGGCATTTGTTTTCCCATTATCAGCTATAAATGTATCCTTTGAAATGGAAACAATATACATCATTACACCATTTTGGATGTAGAATCTATTTTCATGAATATCATACTGTTCAAACGGGATAATTTTTCGTCTACCAGATGCGATATCTGCATGAACTTGATCGAATAAGTTCTTATATTTCTCAAAGTGACTTGCATGTTTTCTCCGACCAATTTTATCTGCAGCATTCACAGTTCTACGATAGCGGGAAACATCCAACAAGTCTGAAAAATCATCAATCATATCATCTGAGCCTAAGATATCATCTAAATTCAACTCGTCATCTATTTCAACTGAGTCAGCAAGAAATTCTCCATCTGGCTCGAATTCTTTTTCCAATAAACCTAAAGTGTCATACTTCTTAACCTTCTCAGCTCTTTCAGTTTTACCTCGAAATCCGCTAAGACGGGCCCACAATGCACGTTCACTAGACCATTCAGGTGTTTTTTCCGGCTCTCGTCCATTTTCATTCACAAAGTCTATAATCTCCTGAAATTTAACAACTTCGGGATCTTGTTTTACAACTTTCTTTTTTTCAACTTGCTTGGTTAAATCATCAAAAGCGTCATCTTCAAAGATGCTATCTAAACTATTCGCCATCTTCTTTCGCTGCCTCTCTTTCACGTTTTATCTCAGCAAGTCGTAGCAAAGCAAAGGCCAAGTATTTTTCACCATCATCTTTACTATTTCGATCAGGATTTCGACCATTTTCTGCACGGAACTTCTTAGCAGCTTGATAAGCCGCAACCAATTGTTCGTCAGTAAAATCATACTTATTTGATGAAAGGTAATCTTGGATAAAACGAAGAGTCGGCGCGTCAATATCACGACTAATCACTTCATACGCACGTTGGAACGGATTCACTTGATCAATTAAATCAATATTCAATTCATCGATATTAATGAACCGGTCGGCCATCTTGATAATTTCACGACTACCGTCTTCAGAGGTTGTTGTTCGCCCAGCAGCAATATTGATATCAGCAACCGTATGTTGGCGAACAGTTTCTAACTCTTCATTCGTCAAATCAGGATAACGTTCAATGATGACCCGTGGAATCAACGTCTTATTAATCATCTTCGCATCAGCACCTGAAACAATGGCGTTTTGAATATCCTGGCTTTGTAAAATACTCGATTTCAAGTCTTCCATATCATTTTCGATGATTTTTTTCGTGCGTTCCGTAGTATCAGCAGGTTTCAATCCTCTAATTGAAAGATCCCCTGGTTTCTCTGGCTTATCATCTTTTGGTTTAAACTTGTAAACTGGTGCAAGCACCTGTTCCATAAGCAATGAAGCAGAAATTGCCTTCATGATGCTATTAACCGCAAAGAGCACTTCATCATCCTGTGCATCTGGCTGCGCAATAAGGTTTGTAAACTGTGCATGAGTCTTATTGGGGCTATCACGCGTAACGCGACCAATGATTTGAATCACCTCAGTTAACGAGTTACGATAGCCAATTGTCAATGCATATTCCGCAAACGGCCAATCGAAGCCTTCTTTTGCCATTCCCAAAGCAACGATGATATCTAACTTATCAAGATCCTGGATATCATCCGTAATACTTGCTAGATATGCTGAGACTTTTTCACGTCCTTCTTCATTCACAAGGTCGGCCACTAATAGTTTTTTACCATCTGGACGTTCGATTTCATAAATACCATCCTCGTTCTGTGTGATATTACCACCGTCCGTCAATAAATCAAGTATTTCATCAACTTCCGCGTATTTATCTTTAGTAGACTCACCAGAATTAACATTAGGAATATGGATAATTGATTTTTTGTTGACATCAATTACTTTATCCAAAGCATCTGTATATTTTCCACGATAGAAACTATACCCCATTGCAAAGGATTTCAAATATTTATATCCTTCCAGTTGCTCATAATAAGTGTAAGTGACCTTATCAAATTTATCTTCGTCGGCTGGTTCCAGAATCTGAACAGAGTCGCCACGGAAATATGAACCAGTCATTGCTAAGATATGCGCATTAGAGTTTGACATGATGCTACGTAAGGCATTACCTAACACAGATTTATCATCACGGCTCACATGATGGAACTCATCAATCGCTAATAGCGTATTGTCAAATAATGAATCGTCCAACTCTTCAAAAGCAAATCGCAACGTAGCATGTGTGGCAATCAGGATATTATCACTTGGGTCAGTCGAGTTCATGAATTTAACAAAGTGTTGAACCTTTGATTTTTCACCGCCCCCAATAGTTAAGTTGTTACTTGGCTTTACTTCCCAATCCCAATAAAAACCAAACTTCGATAATTCAGTATCTTTAAATGATTTACCAATTGAGCGTTCAGGAACTGCAATAACCACTTTTTTAATTCCTTGATTATGGAGTTTATCCAAGCCAACAAACATCAATGCACGTGATTTTCCTGAAGCTGGTGGTGATTTTACCAACAAATACTGTGACGCACGCTTTTCATAAACACGTTCTTGCATTTCACGCATACCGAGGTCATTTGTTGTTTTTGATTGATTTTTATCAAAATTAATTTCAAATAAATTACTAGTCATTGATTGTCATCTCCTGATAGAGTTTTAGTAATGTTCCAAGTCGATCTTCGTCAGATTCAAACGGGCGTTGTTGATATGCTCTATCAACAATTCCATCCAGTTCTTCATGTTTCTTAAGTAATGATTCTGGCATGCTGTCTTTATTATACAAATCTGCTAATGTACCGCCCTCGTATTCTCGTAAATCAAGAATTTCTGTCATCACGCGAGTCATTTCATTTTTACGCTGGGCGGATAAATCCTGAATCGGAAAAGTATTATAGACTAACCCGGCTGAATAACGGTACCGAGTTTCTAATTTCCCACCGACAGAGCGCAGCCACACCATATGCATTCGGGATTCTAACAGACCAAGCAGCCACATTGGAGCGTTGTAGACTGCTGTAGCTGAATCAGAAACTACTGTATCTTCACCCACAATGCCCATCGGTACAACGCTTCTATTTTCAGAGGAAACACGTGGAATAATAATTGTTTTCATTTCTTTTTTCGAATGCTTACGATTGTTACTTATCGCTTGTTCTCTTTGATTCTTTGTAAAAAACTCATATGAGCGATCAACTGCACCCTGAGCAGACTGGCCTCCGTTTTTTCTGAAATGTTTTACTTTTTCGACGCGCTCTGAGATTACCGGGTTATCTTTATGTTCAATGTATTCCTCTTCATTCATCCACAAGACATATCGATACTCTTGCTTTATTAATTCAGATGAACCTATATATTTTTTTACCAGATTTGATAGGGCCGGATATTTTTGAATGAAGTCATTTCTATCCGTTTCATCAAATATGAAGTTTCCACCATCTAACGGTAAACTTCCTAAATAAGCATTGGGAAAACCAGCAATGCTGGAATTTGCGGTAGCCACGATAATTTCATCTCCCTCTGCTAAATAAGGGCCAATACTAGAAACTTTTTTCTTGATATCTTCACTAAACAAGAACTTATCTTTATGCTCAGTCTTAGAGGTAAGACCAATTATCGCTACAGTTACTCCTGCGTTATTTTTAGCGCTATTTGACCACTTAAATGAACCATAGGCAAAAAATATTTGTGCGAATTTAAAAATATCAGGCCAAATCATTGCTACTTGTTCCCCTTGAGAAATTGAGTTCGTAGTTACAAAAGCTAAGCTCGCATTATACTTTGCTATAAATTTAGCCCCTTTATAGAACCAGCCCGCTATATAATCAATTTTTTTGTATTTTTTATTTCCATCAAGCGCTGACTCTAACTCTTCTTTTTGTAATGGTGTTTGTTTCTTGGCACCTATATATGGGGGATTCCCCATAATATAAATTTCATCTTCTTTTGAAAAATGAGTCACTTGGTCCCAATCTACACGAAGCGAGTTAGCACACACTATATTCCCAGCATCTTTTAACGGTAACAACTCAGCAATGGTACCTGGTATTGCTTCTTCAAGCTCTTTATTCATTTGATGTTCAGCAATCCATAATGAAAGTCTTGCTACTTCATGTGCAAAATCATCCAATTCAATCCCATTAAAATTACCAAGATGAATCACTGATAGTGGCATGGAATCATTATTTTGTAAGTCGCCCAACAATTGCAAAATCTTAATTTCAAGTCTACGGATTTCCTTATAAGCAATGATCAGAAAATTACCAGAACCACTGGCGGGATCCAAAAACTTAATATTAGAAATTCGCGTCAACAAAGCACTTAGATCATTGATGATTGTTCTCTTATTATCGTTTCTTGTTTTTTCAGTAATGTCCTTCAGCTCGTTTTCTTCACTGCGAAGCTTTAAAGTTTCAAATGACTCTGTCAAATCATCTAAGAATAACGGCTTGATGACTTTCATGATATTCGGCACGCTTGTATAATGCATACCGGCAACGTGACGGTCTTCTGCTGAAGCAACTGATTGAATCATTGCGCCAAGGATATCAGGATTGATTTCATTCCAATTCAATAATTCCCCTGCTTCAATAAGCAGCTCTCTTGAAACTTTTGAAAAGGTCAAATCCACATGTGGCTCACCAAACAGTTTTCCATTAACATATGGAAATTCAAGTAGCCACTCATCCTTGCCATTGCGAGCTAACTCATTAATATCCAAGATTGCAAAGAGTTCTTTGATTACTTCGTTAAAATTCGAACCATCTTCAGCCGTTCTTGTTTTTAGAACATTTGTAAAGGAACCCTTATTCATAATTCCTGTATCTTCTGCAAACAACAAGAACAGCACTCGAATCAAGAACAAGTTAAATGCATGCTCGTTGGCATCAGGATTATCTTTAGCCACCACATCATACAATTTTGCAAAACGTTCAGCAGCTTTTCGGTCAGCTGGATTTTCAGCTTGATAATCAGCCTTCTCAATGCCATTCCACGCTAAGAAAAAGTCAGCATTAGCCGGTAGCTCTTCAATTGGAATATTCAAAGTTTCATGAGTTTTCGTATCAATTGCAGCAATATCTAAATAATCGTTTACCAAGATATATCGTGGTTTAGATTTTTGCTCTTTGATTGATTGAGCAATCGCATCAATCGCAATGACAACGTCGCCTTCAATTTCTTCATAATGAAGTTTGTTCTTAATCACAAATGGTTCACCATTATCGAATTTTGATTTTGCACGTGTAATCGACGTTTTGGGGATATCTGATGTTAGGATGATTTCATGGACACGATTTGGTAGAATCTAACTACTAAGAAAAGGACGTGTCCACGATGGCAAAAGCCAAGAAAAAATTTGATGAAGACTTTAAGAAGATGATCTTAGATTTAAACCAGTCTGGCCAATCGGTCGAGGAACTGGCAGCGCAATATGGTATCGCTACACAAACGATTTATCGTTGGAAGAAGCTTTATACAAAGAATGAAGCAACCGGCATGACTAAGGCAGAAATCCTAGCAATGAAAAAGGAAATGGCCCGCATGCAGGAGGAAAACACTATCCTAAAAAAGGCTTTAACCATATTCGCTCAAAAGTAAAAATGAGTGATGTCTTCGAATTTATTCAATCAAATGTTCATGATCATGACGTAAAACAAATGTGTACCGTTTTGGAAGCACCGAAATCCAGCTACTATGACTGGAAGAAAAAGAAGCCTTCCAAGCGCCAATCAGAAAACAAACGCTTAAACCGCTTGATTTCAGGAATCTACTTTGAAAACAAGGGTATCTATGGTGCGCCCAAAATTCATAAGATTCTTGTTGGCCGTGGCGAGACCTTGTCCCTAAAGAAAGTACAAATACTGATGAGAAAATTAGGCTTGCGTTCAATCACCCTCAAGAAGTACAAGCCTGGCAAACAAGCAAAAGTTAAAAGTGAAGGACGTAAAAACCTGTTAAACCAAGATTTTACCACTACGTCGATCAATCAAAAATGGGTGACAGACATTACCTATATTCATACCCTAAAAGATGGCTGGACCTATCTTTCCACCATCCAAGATCTTCACACAAAGAAAATCATCGGTTGGAAGTTTGGCAAGCAGATGACGAAAGAACTGGTTATCGAAACCCTTGACCATGCGCTCTTAAACCACACGCCCTCCGAGAACTTGATCATCCACTCAGACTTGGGTTCTCAGTACACTAGCGAAGCCTATGAGGCAAAGTTGAAAGAATTGAACATTCGGCACTCCTTTAGTCGTAAAGGCTGTCCGTATGACAATGCCGGTATCGAATCGTTTCACGCCTCACTCAAAAAAGAAGAAGTCTATCCATCAAAAGCGTATGAAAACTTTGAAGCTGCTCATTTAGCGTTATTTCAATACATTGAAGGATTTTACAATCGCAAGCGAATCCATAGTAGTATTAATTATTTAACACCAAATCAGATGGAAGAGTTGGCATTGCAAGCTTAGTTCCTAGCTACCACCTACATTTTTTTTGCGAGATTTCCACAGGGCTTCAACTTCATCGCTTCGATCAGCGGTCAAACGGTTTTGGTTTGACGGCTGGTCGAAACGATGAGATACTAACCCGCTGGAATCTCGAAAAAATTCTCACAAATCGTGTCCGAGGTATTGACTCAAATCCAATCGTACAAGGACAAAAATTGAGTGATGAAATCATCGCCCCTATTTGAAAGTATTTTTTTTACACCATCTTCAATTTCAGTGATGTTTAAAACTTTATTTTTTGCCATTTATTTAACATCCTCCGCATCTATAACATCTGAACTAATTATTTCACTAACATCAACATTTAAGGCAGCAGCAATTTTCAATAATGACTCCATTGCAACCAACTCATTTTTACCGAGTTTTGCTATTACATTGGGACTGACGCCAGATATTTCACGAAGTTGAGTTTTGTTCATATTCAAATCAATCAATAACTTCCACAATTTATTATAAGAAATTGACATACTACACCTCTATTCTACTGGTATCTTCAATTATATCATCTATGATCTATCATTATTATACGAAACATGAAATATTTTCGCGAACGCAAACTATTTTTCTAAAATAAAAGCCTTCAGCATAGATTTACTAAAGGCGAGATAACAAATATTAATTCCACTTTATTTTAACCGGAATCCCCAATTGACGAGCTAGTTTATCAATTTTGATTCTGACATTCTTTTTGTTGAAATTTGCATAAACCCATACTCCATCAGCTACCCTGGCTGAATTTGGTCTTCCGTTATACATGGATGTTTTACGTCCTAAAATCATAGCGAACGACGGCGTCTCATCGACAATTAATTCTTGCAGTTGATTGTTGTAGTTTCCATCCGCAAATAGCTGAGAAACAAAATCAACCAATAAACCTCTAGCAGATTTCGAAGATATCTTTTTCCCATCATACTCAATTTCATATTGTCCAGATGAACTAAATTCATAAATTTGGGTTTCACTGTCTTCGGAAGTACCAAACAAATCGATATTTGCAATTTCATCTATAATTTCAAACACTGTGTCATATAGCTGATCCGATTTTGCTTTTTGAAGTTTATCAATATACGAAGTATTACCAGCAGTTGAATTCATCATTTCATAGTCAGATTTTTCTTGGAAATCTTGGATAAGTCGTTTTTCAAGATAATCTGTATCTGCTTTTGACATTTTCCCATCTGCTCTTGTAAAGAATAAAACTGATTCAACCCAAGCTTTATCTTCCTTGAGAAAGTGTTGAGATAAACGAAGTGAAATTGATTGCCCTGCTGCCTGACCCACGTAACGCTTATTACCACCAATCAAAACATAAACAGCTGGATAATTTGAAAAATCCTGTTCCTTCAAATACGGCAAATCACTACGACTCATTGAAACCAAGATTGCTGGCTCGCGTTCAAAATAAGAAATATTATCTTTCTGTGTATCTGAAAATATAAAAATTTGCTTCATAAGTTTGTCTCCCTTGAAAACTCGATAATATATTATATCACGTAACCGTTATCAAAATCATCTAACCTATCAAGTCTACGGTGTAACTCCTATCAACTCAAAGCTCCATAGCATTTCCATCAACTCTACGCTCACCCAAAAATCGTCATTTCAACACGAAAAAAGAGCAATCCGGAAACCATCCCGAATCGCTCTAATCCTTGTCATATCAATGTTCCACACGTGTAAGCAGTCCTACACACTCGATGTGATAGGTCTGCGGGAACAAGTCCACAGGCTGGATTTTTTCCGTTTTGTAACCTAATTCAGCAAACAACTTCGCATCCCGAGCCAAGGTCGCTGGATTACACGAAATGTAGACGATGCGCTCTGGCGCAGTTTCTGCGGCTGCTTCGATAAAGCGCGCATCCAAGCCTTTCCGTGGGGGATCCACAAAGATCACGTTTGGTTTCAAGCCTTCTCTAGACCACTGTGTCATGAGTTTTTCCGCTTTGCCGACTAAATACGTCGTGTTTTCGATGCCGTTAATTTGCACATTCTTTTTCGCATCTTCCACGGCTTCGGGAATTGATTCCACCCCGTAAACGTGTTCCACTTTATCTGCCAATGAAAGCCCAATCGTCCCAATTCCGGAATAAGCATCGATAACCACATCAGTCGGAGCCAATTGTGCAAAGTCAAATGCTGTTTGATATAGCAATTCTGCTTGTTGCGTGTTCACTTGGTAGAAAGAAGGCGCAGAAATTTGGAAGGTCTTCCCTAGCAATTGGTCTTCGATGTAGCCTTTGCCGTAAAGGACCACTTCTTGTTTCCCAAGAATCACATTGGTGCGTTCTTCATTGATGTTTTGGATCACCGATACTACCTCTGGCAATTCTTCGTGAATCACATTGGCAATTTCCTTGCTCTTGAAGAATTTCGCTTTTCGCGTCACCAATACCACCATCATTTCATGGCTGTAATGCCCCCGACGAATGATAATGTGCCGCAAGAAGCCTTCATGGGCGGTTTCGTTATACGCTTTGACGCCAAAGCGTTCCAAAATATCACGGATTATCGGAATCGCTGCATCAATTGCCGCATCTTGAATGTAAAAATCATCAATGGGAATCAAGTCATGACTATTTTTACGGAAAAAGCCGGTTTCCAACTTGCCCGCGATTTTCCGTACTGGAATCTGGGCTTTGTTACGGTAGTGTGTCGGATTCGCCATGCCCAATGTGGGCAAGACCGGTACTTCTGGTAGCTTGGCGATTTTTTTCATCACATTGCTGACTTGGTTTTGTTTAAACAACAACTGACTTTCGTAACTCATGTGAGCCAAAGGAGCAATCCCTGTGATTAGCAGATTTTTATCCGCCACGTCTTGCCGGTCATCACTTGTGGTAAGATACTCCATGACTTTTGCAAAGCCAAATTTTGGTCCGACTTTCAAAACTTTCGCCCGGACAGTTTCTCCCGGTAAAGCATTGTCAATAAATAATAAATAATGATCCACCTTTGCGATGCCCATGCCTTCATGGGAGAGATCGATAATCTCGGTGGTGATTTCTTCGTTTTTCGTTACTGGATATTCTTTCATACTAATCCCTCGACTTTCTTCGTTCATTCTACGGGAAATGCGCCGGTTATACAACCAGAATTCCTCACTAAAAAAGACCTTTTGCACAAGGTTAACACTCCCCTAGTGCAAAAGGTCTTTTTTAGTCTATTTCTTGGCGATTTTGCCGTCGCCATCGATATCTTCATCGGAAAGGCGTTCCACTTCATTGATGATTTCTTGCCCTACTGCTTCATAGCGGGCATCTTCCACTCCAATCACCGCATCATCGGGAATGGCATCCAGGTTGGCATACATTTCAATATGCTGATGCAAATTGGTAAAGGTCATCGGTGCATCGCCACCATACTCCCCGTCCAAATTGATCATTAAACGATCATTGGTTCCCGGATTGACCTCCAGTTTTGATGTCTTCGTGTAAATGATTCGCTTATCTTTTACGTGCTTGCCCCCATTGAGCAACAAAGCCACCAAGTGCACGATTTCAAAGACGTTGGCAGTTTTTACGATAATCAAGGAAAACTTCCCATCATCTAATTTGGCATCTGGAGCGATTTGCTCGAAGCCGCCGACAGAATTCGTCAAGCCTAAGAAAAACATCGAAGCATTGCCGTCATAGACCCCATCATCATAAACCAGTCGCATGGGAATTGGCTTCACCCGAGGCAAGAGTTCCGCCCCCTTGGCCAAATACGCCAAGTAGCCAAAGACACTTTTCAATTCGGATGGCACATCATAGGTCAATTCCGTTAAATGGCCCCCGGCAGCGATATTGATAAAGTAGTCGTGGTCGGTTTTGCCGATATCCATTTTCACGGTTTGATTTTTTAAGATAACTTCCGCTGCCGCTTTCACATCATTTCTGGGGACCTTCAACGCTCTGGCATAGTCATTGGTAGTACCAGCAGGAATAATCGCCATTTTTGGACGAACTTCCAAAGGAGCAATCCCATTGACTACTTCATTAATGGTGCCGTCTCCTCCAGCCGCAACCACTAGATCAAAACCGGCTTTACCAGCTCGTTCGGCTTCAATCTGGGCAGATTTTGGCTCTGGAGTAGTGGCATAAGCACTGGCTTCATAGCCAGCCTGCTCCAATACCGTCAAAATATCCGCCAAATTGGCTTTCATAATTTCTTTTCCCGAGGTGGGATTGTAGATAACGCGGGCTTTCTTTACCATAGCCGCTCCTTTCAAGACACATGGAAACTGCACCAAACAAATCCGGAAGTGCGCCCGGGGTTTTGCTTGGTACAGTTCTCAAATTGCTGTTAGCGTTTTGCTAATTCTTCTTGCAAGAGTTTATTGACAACACCTGGGTTTGCTTTCCCACGAGTTGCTTTCATGATTTGGCCTACTAAGAAGCCCACAGCCCGATCTTTCCCATTCTTGAAGTCTTCAATGGATTGTGGGTTGTTATCCAGTACTTCATTGATCATTGGCAACAATTGCGCCGGATCAGAAAGTTGTACTAAACCTTTCTTCTCTACCACTTCTTTCGCGTCGCCACCATTTTCAATCAGTTCTTTAAAGACTGTTTTGGCAATCTTAGAACTAATCGTACCGTCATTGATCAGTTTGATCATGCCGGCCAAGTTTTCCGGTGTCAATGCGGTTTCCCCAAGTTCCAATTTTTCACTGTTTAAGTAGGCAGAAACTTCCCCCATTAACCAGTTTGAAGCTTGTTTGGCATCTGCCCCATTAGCTAGAGTTTCTTCAAAGAAATCGGACATAACCTTAGTCATGGTCAATACTTTCGCATCGTATTCCGGTAACCCTAATTCACCGATGTAACGCCGACGACGAGAAGCCGGCAATTCGGGCAAGCTTTCACGCACCCGGTTGATCCATTCATCATCGATTACAAAACGAGGAATATCTGGTTCTGGGAAATAACGATAGTCACTAGAACCTTCTTTGACCCGCATTAAAAGAGTTTTGTTGGTCGTTTCGTCAAAACGACGGGTTTCTTGTTGGATTTCACCGCCGGAAAGCAAAACTTTGGCTTGACGTTTTTCTTCAAAAGCCAGACCTTTTCGTACAAAGCTCAAGGAGTTCAAGTTCTTCAACTCGGTTTTAGTACCAAATTCTTCTTGGCCATAAGGACGCAAAGAGATATTGGCATCACAACGCATGGAACCTTCTTCCATCTTCACATCGGAAACTTCCGTGAACTGGATAATGGAGCGAATGGCTTCCAAGTAAGCATAGGCTTCTTCTGGTGAGCGCATATCGGCTTCGGACACGATTTCAATCAATGGTGTGCCTTGACGGTTTAAGTCCACATAGGAGTAACCGCCGATGCCGTGCATATTCTTCCCAGCATCTTCTTCCAAATGCACACGTTCAATGCGGATTTTCTTTGTTTTCCCGTCTACTTCGATTTCAATCCAGCCATCATGACCGATGGGTTGATCAAATTGGGAAATTTGGTACGCTTTCGGATTGTCCGGATAGAAATAGTTCTTCCGGTCAAAATGAGTATCTTTGGAGATTTCACAGTTTAGCGCCAAAGCGGCTTTCATACCAAATTCGATGGCACTCTTGTTCATTACCGGCAAAACCCCAGGATAGCCCCAGTCGATGACATTGGTATTGCTATTAGGTTCCGCACCAAAATGCGCCGGTGCCGGTGAAAAGATTTTAGAGTTGGTTTTTAGTTCTACGTGGACTTCCAGCCCGATGACTGTTTCAAAGTTCATTAATCCTTACCCCCTAAAATCACTGGTTTTTTCGTATGGAAATCAGTGGCTTGCTCAAAAGCATAGGCCGCTTTGTACATGGTTTGTTCATCGAAGGCTTTCCCGATGATTTGCAAACCAACCGGCAAACCTTCCGAGAAGCCGGCAGGAATGGACATCCCAGGTAGTCCTGCTAAGTTGACCGGAATCGTCAAAATATCACTCATGTACATGGTGATTGGATCATTGATATTTTCCCCTAGACCAAATGCTACGGTTGGTGAAGATGGCCCGATAATTAAATCATAGTTTTCAAAGACTTTCGCAAAATCTTCCCGGATTAAAGTCCGGACTTGTCCGGCTTTTTTGAAATAAGCATCGTAATAGCCGGCAGACAAGGAGAAGGTCCCCAACATAATCCGACGTTTAACTTCATCCCCGAAGCCTTCGCTACGAGAGTTCACATAGACGTCTTCCAAGTCTTTGACGTTTTCAGAACGATAGCCGTAACGGATACCGTCAAAGCGTTGCAAGTTGGAGCTGGCTTCTGAAGAGGCGATGATGTAGTAAACCGCCACACCGTATTTGGAGTGTGGCAAGCTAACTTCTTCCACGGTGGCCCCTAGAGCACGATACGTATCCGCTGCTTTCAAGATGGCTTCTTTGACTCCCGGTTGTACCCCTTCGCCTAAGTATTCTTTTGGCAAAGCAATCTTCATACCTTTGATGTCACCAGTCAAACCTTCCGCAAAATCTGGTACAGAAATGCCGGAAGAAGTGCCGTCTTTTTCATCGTAGCCACTAATGGCATTCAAAGCCAAAGCGTTGTCTTTAACCGTCCGAGTCAATGGTCCAATTTGGTCCAATGAAGAGGCAAAAGCAATCAAGCCAAAACGAGAAACGCGGCCGTATGTCGGTTTCATCCCGACAATCCCGTTAAAGGAAGCCGGTTGACGAATGGAACCACCGGTATCGGAACCTAAAGAAACAGGAATTTGCCCCGCTGCAACAGACGCCGCAGAACCACCAGAGGAACCACCGGGAACTTTAGTCCCATCCCATGCATTTTTTGTTTTCTTGAAATAAGAAGTTTCTGTGGATCCTCCCATGGCAAACTCGTCCATGTTCAATTTCCCTACAGGAATCAAGTCTGCTTGGTAAACCTTATCCATGACAGTGGCGTCGTAGATTGGTTCAAAGTTGTATAAAATCTTAGAAGCCGCAGTGGTCAAAATATCTTTCGTGACGATATTGTCTTTAATCCCAATTGGAATTCCTGCTAAGGCATTGTTTTCACTGATACCTTTTAAATCCAAAGCTTTGGCCACGTTTAACGCTTGTTCTTCACTTAATGTGATGAACGCATCCACTTGGTCTTCGGTTTCTTTAATCCGGTCAAAAGTAGCTTTGGTTAAATCGGTGGCGTTGATTTCTTTTGAAACCAGTAAGCTGTGCAATTCTTCAATTGATTTATCGTATAATTTCGTCATTATGCCCCAGCCTCCCCGTTATCAATAATGGCTGGTACTTTAATGAAGCCATCTTCTTTTTCCGGTACATTTTTCATCAATTCATCCCGAGACATCCCCGGTTGCGCCCGATCTTGGCGCATGACATTGACTGTTTCCACAACATTCGATGTAAAGGGCACTCCAGTGGTATCGACTTCTTCCAGTAATTCAACCATATCAATAATCTTTCCTAATTGATCGGTGAACGCATGCCGCTCTTCATCGTTAAATGATAGCTTGGCCAATTTCGCAACGTGTTTGACTTGTTCTTCACTAATTGCCATGTTGTCCCCTCTTTCTGACTGTCTTTCAACAAAAATCATTTCCGAAAAAACGATTTATTCTTTTCTATAATGAAATAATTTTCTTTATTTTTCAAGTAGTTAATTGAAAATATAGGAAATTATGTCCTCTTGTTCGGCTTTTCGCGCCACAAAAGCTTGCGGTTCGTTCACCGACAATATCTGTACTTCGATTTGCCCGGGGACATCTTTAAAGACTGACTCCACTTGTTTGCCGATGTATTGGGTGAAGCTAGTGATTTCGGTTTTAGCATAGTATTTTGAATCCACACTAATGGACAAGGTTTGCAACTGCCCATCCACATAAACCGCCGTGCCCGTTACCCCGGTAAGATTCGGGAAGAAGTTCTGAACGGAGGTACGGAAGCTGCTGAATTTGGTCGCTAAACCGTCATCTGTGGCGGCATTGGTGGCATTGTTTAATACGGGAAGTGAGACAACTTCTTCGTCGACCTTGTCAAACTTGTCGATGGTAGTGCCTCCATCTTTACTAACCGCTTTGTAGATGTAAGTGCCCCCGGCGATGTTTTCTTTACTTGCTTGTTCAAACAAGCCTACAACAATCGGCACGTTCTCCAAGCCTTCCATCTTGCGCATGCGCGTCAAAACAGCATTAACGGACTTACGAGCGTTGGCCATGATTTCCTCACGGCTCACATTCACCGCCGTGTCGCCATTGTAATAAACGGAATTAAACGCAAAACCAAGACTAATGCCTCCTAAAGTTTTCCCATCTTCTTTGACAAAATCATGTTCCAAGATTTGTTGCAGGATAATGGGTTGACTCTCATCCCCGGGATTTAGGCCTTGATTGTTGTCATCGGTATTGCGGCCTAACCAGCTCTTTAGAGTATCATAATCGAGTTTTTGGCCTTCTTGGAAGAAGTATTTATCCGGTGAAAAAGTTTCATGGGATAAGCGCAAGAGTCCATTTTCATAATTGGTTTGGTTGTAGCCACTGTTTAAGCTCGCCACGGTTTCACGGCTCGCACTGGTTTGGTATTGCCCATCTGGCATAATCGCCTGATAGACGGAATTGTCTACCCTACCAGTCGTAATGCTACCACTTTCCGTTTTTTCCCCTTTGTCGGTATTGGTGACCCCTTTGTCCAGATTGCCACAGGCGGTCAAGCTGAACAAACACAGCCCCAAAGCAATCGCTTGTTTAATCTTCATCACTTGATCCTCCTTCGATAGTCATTTTTAATTGTTCCTCATCCCAAATCGGGATTCCCAACTGTTCTGCTTTTGTCCGTTTACTCCCGGCATCATCTCCAGCAATGACCAAGTCGGTCTTCTTAGAGACGCTCCCTGTGACGCTGCCCCCAAGGTTTTCAATCAGTTCCTTGGCTTCATTCCGGGTATAATGGGATAATTTCCCGGTCAAGACCACGGTTTTGCCACTGAAAGGGGAATCGACTTCTGCCGGTTGAATCTTCGGTCCCGTATAAGTCAAATTGACCTTGGCCGCTTTTAACTCATCGATTAACTGATGGACTTCTTCGTTGGCAAAATACGTTGCCAAGCTGTCCGCAATCGTATCTCCAATCGTATCCAATGAGATGATTTCTTCTTTGGTCGCATGCATCAGGCGTTCCATCTCTTCAAAATGAACTGCCAAAATCTTTGCCGCTTTCGCTCCTACATGGCGAATTCCTAAGCCAAAGAGCAGACGTTCCAATGAATTTTCGCGACTGGCATCAATGGCTTGCAAAAGGTTTTGCGCAGATTTTTCTTTGACCTTGTCCATGGTCAAAAGGTCGGCTTCTGTTAAGCGATACAAATCCGCTACGTCTGTCACCAGATGTTTGCTGTACATTTGATTGATGATGCGTGGTCCCAAACCGTCAATATTCATGGCATTGCGAGAAACAAAGTGAGCCAAACCTTCTTTGATCTGCGCCGGACATTTGGGATTAATACACCGTAATGCGACTTCTTCATCTAAATGAACCAACTCACTATGACATTCGGGACAATGGGTTGGCGCCTGATACGGCTGGCTATCTTCCGGCCGCTGACTTAAGACCACTTGGCTGATTTCCGGAATGATATCGCCGGCTTTATATAAGATGACTTGATCCTGCAGTCGGATGTCTTTCATAGCGATATAGTCCATGTTGTGCAGACTAGCACGGCTGACCATCGAGCCTGCAATGCGGACTGGAGTCATCACCGCAGTCGGGGTCACTACACCAGTCCGGCCTACCGTCCATTCGATATCTTCTAAATAAGTTTGAGCTTCTTCTGGTGGAAATTTGTAAGCCGTCGCCCAGCGTGGTGCCTTTATCGTAAAACCTAAATCTTCTTGTTGACTAAAATCGTTCACTTTGATGACCACACCGTCGATTTCATAAGGCAAATTGCTGCGTTTGTCATGAAACTCTTCGATGTAGGCCCAAATTTCTTCCACATTTTGACACAAGCGGCGTTCTGGATTGGTGTGGAAGCCGATTTTTTGCAGTTCTGCTAAAGCGGTGTATTGATCTGATACTTCCAGAGGACCAAAATCTGCCAACGTGTACAAAAAAGTATCCAAGTTGCGCTTGGCAGTCACACTAGTGTCTAAGTTACGCAAGCTTCCTGCCGCGGCATTTCGCGGATTGGCAAAGACATCTAAGCCAGCCGCTTCTCGCTCTGTATTAAGCTTCACAAAAGAAGACTTCGGCATAAAGCATTCTCCCCGCACCTCGATGGATAGGGGTTCTTTTAACGTCATGGGAATCGAGCGTACAGTTTTCAAGTTCTCCGTGATGTCTTCCCCAATCGTTCCATCCCCGCGGGTCGCCCCTTGTACGAAGCGTCCTTCTTGGTATTTCAAGGAAATAGAAAGGCCGTCGATTTTCAGTTCACAAACATAGGTCACTTGATCTCCCAGTGCTTTTTTCACCCGTTGATCAAAAGCGATGATTTCTTCTTGATTGAAGACATCATTCAAACTGTAAAGGGGCACATCATGGACTACTTTTTGGAAGCCTTCTTGAATCAACCCGCCTACTCGCTGGGTTGGCGAGTCTGGGGTGATCAATTCTGGATGAGCCGCTTCGATTGCCACTAATTTGGCATATTGTTCATCATAGAGATGGTCCGGCACCGTGGGCTGATCCATTACATAATATTGATACGCATATTGATTTAACTGATCCCGCAAAGCTCGGGCTTGTTCTGCAATTGAGGATTGTTCAGTCAAGGAAATCCGTCCTTTCTATACTTTAGTAATCGGGGCAAAAGAGGCTAATAAACGCTTGATCCCTTGAGAGGGAAAGGCCACGTCTAGCTCCAAGTCTTTTTGACTGCCCCCCACACGGACCACGGTACCTTGGCCCCATTTCTTGTGTTCGACTTTGTCGCCAACTTTCCAGGTGACGCCTGCCGCAGAGGTTTCTTTTTTCCCAGGCACTCCCGTGGTTACTGGTTGTTTGTACTGAGGTTTAAAGACCTTTGGCGCAAAAGTGGCCACGGGCGCTTTTTTCTCTCCTGGTGCTCCGTTGCCTTTTCCTTGCAAGAGTTCACTTTCGATTTCACTGACAAAGCGAGAGGGGCGGTTGTACTGGGTCTTCCCGTAAAGCGTCCGAGATAGAGCATTGGTTAAATACAAAGCCTCTTCCGCTCGGGTGATGCCCACATAGGCCAGGCGTCGTTCTTCTTCTAACTCCGCTTCTTCCATCATCGCCCGGGACAAAGGAAAGACGCCTTCTTCCATCCCCACCAAAAAGACTACAGGAAACTCTAGGCCCTTGGCAGCATGCAAGGTCATCAAAGTAACTTCACTGGCTTCTTCTTCGTAACTGTCCACATCGGATAATAAGGCCAAATCGTTTAAGAAAATAGTCAATTTATCTTCTGGGGCTTCTTGTTCTTCTTCCGATTGTGCTTCATAAGTCTTATCAAATTCCATGGTTACGGGAAGAAATTCTTCTAAGTTTTCCAAACGGTTTTGGGATTCCAAATTGTTCTGACGTTTTAACTCGTCTTCGTAGCCGGTCTTTTCCAAAACTTCCCGGGTTAATTCCGTCACGGACAAGTAAGGAATCATCTGGTTAAAGTCTGCCAAACTTTGGGCTAATTTCTCAATTTCCGTAGCTGCTTTGCCTTTTAACGAAGACAAGGCTACGTTTTGACCGGCTTCTAATAATGAAAAGTCATGGAGCGCGGCAAAACTTTGCAGTTTTTCAATGGAACCGGCACCGACACCGCGCTTAGGCACATTGATGATTCGCAATAGGCTTAAGGAATCGGCCGGATTGGCGATGACTTGCAAGTAAGCCAAAATGTCCTTAATTTCTTTCCGATCGTAGAACTTGTGGCCTCCGACCATTTTGTAAGGAATATTGGCTTTTAGGAACGTTTCTTCCACCACCCGGGATTGGGCATTGGTACGGTACAAAACGGCAAAGTCGCCGTATTTTCGCTGTTGTTCTCGTTGCAAGCGTTGAATCTCTGAAACGATAAAGCGGCCTTCGTCTCGTTCACTGTCTCCGCGATAATAAGTAATCTTGTCTCCTTGGTCATTTTCCGTCCAAAGTTTTTTCTCTTTGCGGTTTTGATTGTGGCCGATGACCTGATTAGCCGCGGACAAGATATTTTTCGTGGAGCGGTAGTTTTGTTCCAGCAAAATCGTTTGGGCATCGGGATAGTCTTTCTCGAAATCCAAGATATTTTGCATATCTGCCCCGCGCCAGCCGTAAATACTTTGATCCGCATCCCCCACGACACAGAGATTGCGAAAACCAGCTGCCAAAAGGTTAACCAAGGTGTATTGAGCGTGGTTAGTATCTTGGTATTCATCCACATGAATGTAGTGAAATTTGCGTTGATAGTATTGCAAAATCTCTGGATTGTCCTGAAATAAGCGAATGGTCAACATGATCAAATCATCAAAATCCAGACATTGATTGCGCCGTAGTTCTTTTTGATACAAGTCATAACAGCGGGCCACGATGTCTTCAAACAAACTGCCTTGTCTGGCACTGTATGCTGCTACTGTTAAGAGTTCATTTTTCGCATTGGAAATCGCCCCTAAAATGGAACGGGGATCGTATTTTTTCGGGTCGATGTTTTGTTCTTTGACCACTCGTTTCATCAAAGTCAGCTGCTCGGAACTGTCGATAATCGTAAAGTTTTTGGAATAACCAATATGATCCACATCTCGACGGAGAATCCGAACACACATGGAGTGAAATGTGGAAATCCACACATCTTCTCCACCGGCTTCCATCAAATTAATAACCCGTTCTTTCATTTCTTTGGCGGCTTTGTTCGTAAAGGTGATTGCCAAAATATTCCAAGGATTGACTCCTTTTTCTTCTATCAAATACGCGATGCGATGGGTCAAGACTCGAGTCTTACCACTACCGGCACCTGCCATGATCAAAAGTGGGCCTTCTGTTAACTGCACCGCTTCTGCTTGTCGAGGATTCATCCCTTTTAGTAGCTCTTTGGCTCTCATGAAAAACTTCCTTTCTCCATTAGCGACTAGCTTTCCCCAAAAAGTCCCAGCCGCTAGCAGCTGTTCTCTTTGCTTTCGTCGCGCAAAAATCCACCGTCACAGTCGGTGATTTTCTTGTTAATCAATCCTTTCAATTATAGCATTACCCCGCATTTGATTAAACGGCTAGCCTCTAAAAGTTAAGAAAAATATACTGGAATCCTTTTGGAAAATTTCAATAGACCTTGTCAACTTCATCAAAAATCGCTACAGTAAAGAAAAAAGGTGCAGTTTAGGTGGTTAAACAATGAACATTCAACATCTGGATAAAACTAGGGGACACTATCTCTTACTGGGAACAGCCGTAGGAATAGGCAGTGGGATCGTCGTCAGTCTCTTCCGTCTGGCTATCGAAAAACTCAGTGGCCTGGTAGGACGTGCTTACCACGCATTTCACAGCCAACCGACTTGGTTAGTCCTCTGGCTTTTCGTGAGTCTTGTAGCAGCATTATTCGTTGGTTTTTTGGCCAAAAGTGATTCGGATATCAAAGGCAGCGGAATTCCTCAAGTCGAAGGCCAATTACGAGATGAGCTCTCCACAAATTGGTTTTCCGTTCTCTGGAAGAAATTCGTCGGTGGCGTTATCAGCGTGGGCTTAGGCCTGTTCTTAGGTCGGGAAGGTCCTTCGATTCAATTAGGGGCTGCCGTAGCCCAAGGACTAGGGGAAAAAATCAAGGCCAATTCTTCTGACACGAAGATTTTACTTTCCAGCGGAGCCAGTGCCGGTCTAGCCGCAGCTTTTAATGCGCCGATTGCCGGTTTGCTTTTTGTCGTGGAAGAGGTTCATCATAATTTTTCTCCTTTGGTTTGGCTGACTTCTTTTACCTCAGCCATCGTAGCAAATTTCGTTTCCTTAAGTATTTTTGGGTTAAAACCTGTGCTTCACATGGGGCAAATTCAATCCTTACCCCTTCATTATTACGGACTTCTATTGATTTTAGGGGTTCTTTTAGGCGTCTTAGGTCGCTTTTATCAAGTCATTCTTTTAAAGATGGCGGATTGGTATCATCTCTTGCCGATTCCGGAGCAATTTTACGGCCTAGTACCCTTTTTGCTCGTGATTCCCATCGGTTATTTCTGGCCCACAACTTTAGGGGGTGGCAATCAGTTAGTGGTCGCTTTCGGGGAAGCCATTCCACCTTTGGCCACACTCCTCTTTTTGTTTGCGCTACGCTTTGTCTTTTCTATGATCTCCTATGGGGCTTCTTTACCTGGGGGTATTTTCCTACCTATCCTTTCATTAGGGGCGATTATCGGTGCAATCTTTGGCATGATTTCCGTGGCGTTTTTCGGCATGGATCTCATCTATGTAAAAAACTTCGTGATTATCGCTATGGCAGGTTACTTTGCGGCGATTGGGAAAGCTCCCTTAACGGCGATTATTTTGGTCACGGAAATGGTAGGCTCCTTACAACACTTGATGCCTTTAGGAGTGGTTGCATTGATTGCTTACTTAGTGGTGGATTTACTTGGGGGTGCACCGATTTACGACTCTTTACTCGCTCGCCTACTACAGCAAAAACCGGTGAAACTCCAAAGTAAGAAAGTCGTTTTGGAATTTCCAGTCTTTGCGGACAGCCCCTTAGATGGTGCCATGGTTCGGGATATCAACTGGCCGGAGCGCTGCCTGTTAACCTCTCTTACTCGGGGGGAACAAGAATTATTGATTCACGGAGACACGATCGTCCGCATGGGGGATACCTTACACATCCTCACCGACAATCGCCATGCCGGAGAAGTCTTTAGACACATCCAACAAATCGCCAAATAAACCAAAAGCCCCCTTTGCCAGAGGATGATCCTCTGGCAAAGGGGGCTTTTGGTTAGTAAATAATCAATTCTGCTCACTGCGCTTTCCTTGAAGGAGCTTTAGAAAATCTTGGCCTTTTTTGATAATCGGCAAGATTTCCTCGTTAACGTAAACCGCAATCTGCCCGTCAGCCACTGGGAAGACACCACCACCGTCTTTATCCAAGATGACTTTTTCCTGGTGATTGCCCATGGCGTCCACGAAGGTTTTTCCCCCATGTAACGCACTAATCGTCATTGCCACACTACCGCCAGTGGCATTGGTCATCACCACGGCATAGCCGGATAAAGGATGGTCAAAGTCTCCGGTACGGGTCCAGCCAATGCGATCTTCATGGTCAAAATAATCCACTTGATTGCCGTAAGCTAAGTGCTTTTGCAATAAAAGTAAGGTCAGTAATTCTTGCCCAACAGGATCGACGCCTTGGGTAGGAATGCCGTACAAGTCCCCCCAGAAAATCGTTGGTACCCCTTCTTTGCGTAGTAAAATCAATGCATAAGCATGGACTTTAAACCAGCCTTCGATCCAGGACTCTAAACTCTGTCCCTTTTGCGTATCGTGATTGTCCACAAAAGTCACCGCATAATCCGGTCGGGTACTCAAAAGCGTCTGATCAAAAATCCGTCGCATATCAAAGCTTCCCATACTGGAGCTAGCTTCAAAAAAGTTAAAGTGTAATGGAACATCGAACAAAAAAATCAAATTCCCAGAAGTATCCAAATAATGCTCCAACTTTTCCACTTCATCCGCCCAGTATTCCCCCACCACAAACATGGGAGCCCCTTTTTCCTCTCGCCGATGGAGCAACCAATCAATGTAATACTGAAAGTCAATGTGCTTCACGACGTCTAATCGAAATCCATCCACCTTGGTCTGGGCCATAAACCACTGACCCCAACGATCCAACTGCGCCACAGTCTCCGGATTTTCCATATCCAAATCACAGCCCATTAAGTAGTCGTAATTGCCATTTTCCGAGTCCACATCTTTTTCCCACCCCTTACCGGCAAAGTTAAAAATCCCGTGGTCCTTTCTTCTAGCATCATAATCGACACCGGAAAAATTTTGCCAATGCCACTGGTAGTCATTGTACTGCCCACCACGGCCGGGAAAAGTGAACTTAGTCCAAGCAGAAATCACTTCTTCTTCACTAATGGCTTCTTCACGATTTTCCCAGCTGTATTTGATTGCGGGAACATCCTCGGTCTCATCGGCTCCCATAAAGTGGTTAAAGACGATATCGGCATACACTTTCAGTCCGACTTCATGCATCTTTTTGATCATTTGGATGTATTCTTCTTTGGTTCCGTATTTTGTGGGAATCGTGTCCTTTTGATTAAACTCACCTAAATCGTATAAATCATAGGTGCCATATCCCACGTCTTGTGCCCCGGCCGCCCCTTTTGATGCAGGAGGCAGCCACAGTCCCGTAATTCCCAGAAAAGCAAACTCTTCTGCCATCTGCTGCAGTCTACGCCAGTGGCTATGATCGGCAGGTAGTTCCCACTGAAAAGCTTGTAGCAATGTGATATTCTCCATTTTCCATCCCTCTTTTCTGAAAATTTTTACTACTACCTATAATTAAGCCAAAAATCACTCCAAGTTGCAATTCTGGGCCTCTTTTGAGGCCAAACTTTTCAAATAAGGCAGGTTATCTCGGTTAATTGACCGTTCGTGATTGTTTTTGATTGTTTTCTGTTGATTGTAATCGCTTTTCATGCTATTATACTGGCGAAGGGAGGTTTGAAAATGCTTACAGAAGAAAGACAGCAACGAATCATTCAACTGGTGCAACAAAACAACATCGTCAAACTTCACGAACTCACCAAGCTACTACAAGCATCTGAGTCCACGATTCGCCGGGATTTACAAGATTTAGAAGATCAGGGATTGCTCAAACGCATCCACGGCGGCGCGCAAAAAAACAGTCACTTATTACAAGAAGCGGACATGCAACAAAAAACCACTGTGCATACATTGGAAAAACAAGCCGTTGCCCGCCTGGCCAGCCAGCAAATCGCGCCAGAAGACGTCCTTTATTTGGATGCCGGCTCGAGCACATTGGCCTTAATCGACTTTTTGCCCACGGATCAAAACATCCAAGTAGTGACCAATTCCGTGCAACACGCCGCACGCTTAATTGATCGCGGCATTCAAACCATCATCCTTGGGGGCAAAATCAAATTGTCCACTCAAGCAACTTTAGGTTATACAGCGATTGAGCAGCTCAGCCACTATCGCTTTACGAAGGTTTTCTTAGGCACCAACGGCATCGATCTTGCAGCCGGCATTACCACACCGGATCCAGAAGAAGCCTCTTTGAAACACCAAGCGATTGCCCATGGGGAGGTTGCCTACATTCTGGCTGATTCATCCAAATTCGGTCAAGTAACTTTCACCCATTTCGCAAATTTGGCAGATGTGACCATTATCACCTCACCCCTAGAGCTGGATAATCTCAGTGAATACCAAAGCAAAACAACAATACTGGAGGCATCCTTATGATTTATACTGTGACACTTAACCCATCCATTGACTATATCGTCCACGTGGCGGATTTTCAGCCGGGAACAGTGAATCGCATGACCAAAGACTTTAAATTTCCCGGGGGCAAGGGTATCAACGTTTCTCGCATCTTAAAACGTCTCGACACTCCGTCTAGTGCCCTGGGCTTTCTTGGGGGCTTTACCGGAAACTTTATCCAAAATGCTTTGGTTAAAGAAGGTCTTGCTTGTGATTTTACCCAAATAAAAGAAGACAGCCGGATCAATATCAAGCTAAAATCCCAAGAGGAAACGGAAATCAACGGGGCCGGCCCACAGATTACCAATGAAGAAATCCAAGCTTTAAAACAAACCCTCAGCAAAGTGGAACAAGGCGATATTGTGATTTTTTCCGGCAGTGCTCCGGCTAGTTTGCGCAAAGGGTTTTATCAAGAATTGATTCAAATCATCAAAGACAAAGACGCAGAATTCGTCATCGATACCACCGGTAAGGACTTGGAAGAAGCTTTAGACCAAGCTCCCCTTTTGATCAAGCCAAACAATCATGAACTTGGTGCTTTATACGGCGTAACGTTGGACACGGTCAATGACATCATTCCTTACGGCAAAAAAATGCTAGAACAAGGCCCTCGTTACGTGCTAATCTCCATGGCTGGGGACGGCGCACTTCTTTTCACACCGGATGGGGTTTATCAGTCCAATGTTTTGAAACGTCCAGTCAAGAATTCCGTAGGTGCGGGAGATTCCATGATTGCCGGTTTTGTGGGCGGATATGCCAAGACCAAAGATCCACTAGAAGCCTTTCGTTGGGGAGTAGCTTGCGGCAGTGGCACAGCTTTTTCAGACGACTTAGCGAGTCGGGAAATGATCGATGCTTTACTACCGGAAGTTGAAATAAAAAAAATACAGGAGTAATCAAGGGAGGACGTAAAAATGAAAATCAATGAACTACTGATTAAAGACGCCATGATTATGGATCTAGCTGCCACTGACAAAGCCGGAGCCATCGATGAAATGGTCCAAAAGCTGTACGATATCGGTCGCATTACCGATCAAAAGGTCTTTAAAGACGGCATCTTGGCCCGGGAAGCTCAAACCTCGACTGGCTTAGGGGATGGGATTGCCATGCCCCATGCCAAAAATGCAGCGGTTAAAGAAGCTACGGTTTTATTCGCCAAAAGTAAAAATGGTTTGGATTATCAAGCACTAGACGGTCAACCTACGTACTTATTCTTTATGATTGCGGCCCCAGAAGGCGCGAACCAAACACACTTAGAAGCCTTAGCCGCACTTTCTCGCTTATTGATTGATCCAGACTTTGTTGCCAAATTAAAAAATGCCCAAACCCCAACAGAAGTGCAACAACTCTTCCAAACAGCAGAAGCTGCTAAAGAAGCGGAAGAGACTGCCGCAAATGCTGAGACCACTGCGAGTGAGCAACCTTTTGTCGTCGCCGTGACCGCTTGTCCTACCGGCATCGCCCACACTTATATGGCCGAAGACGCTTTGAAAAAACAAGCCAAAGCCATGGGGGTAACCATTAAAGTCGAAACCAATGGCTCAGAAGGCATTAAAAATCGCTTGACTGCCGAAGATATCGCAAAAGCGAGCGGTGTAATCGTTGCCGCCGATAAAAAAGTCGAAATGAACCGTTTCGATGGCAAACCATTAGTCAATCGGCCGGTTTCCGATGGTATCCGTAAACCAGAAGAACTAATTAACGAAGCCGTAAGTGGCAAAGCACCGATTTTCCACGGGGATGGTAGTAGCGCTACTACAGCCGGAGAAGAATCCGCTGAAGGTACAATCGGGCAACGGATTTACAAGGACTTGATGAATGGGGTTTCCCACATGTTGCCATTTGTGGTGGCCGGCGGAATCATGATTGCAATCTCCTTTATGATCGACAACTTCATGGGCGTTCCCCAAGATCAGTTAAGTAGTTTAGGTAGCTTCAATGAACCGGCTGCGTGGTTTAACCAAATCGGAAGTGCTGCTTTTGGCTTTATGTTGCCGGTCTTGGCTGGATTTATCGCATCAAGTATCGCTGATCGTCCTGGTTTAGTAGTTGGTTTTGCTGCTGGTGCTTTGGCAAGTAGTGGCGGGGCCGGTTTCTTAGGTGCTTTAATCGGTGGTTTTCTAGCTGGTTACGTCATCATCTTCTTGAAGAAACTCTTCAGCAACTTGCCAAAATCACTGGAAGGCATCAAAGCCATCCTCTTCTATCCATTCTTCGGTCTTTTGATTACTGGGTTCTTAATGCTCTTGATCAACATCCCAATGAGTGCAATCAACTCCGCGCTTAACGATTTCTTGAACAGCTTAGGCGGTGCCAATGCCGCCGTTTTAGGAGCCTTATTAGCAGCTATGATGGCAGCCGATTTAGGTGGGCCAATTAACAAAGCGGCTTACGTCTTTGGTACAGCAACCTTGGCTACAACTGTTGCAGAAGGCGGTTCAATCGTGATGGCTGCCGTAATGGCCGGTGGGATGGTACCACCTTTGGCAATCTTCTTAGCAACGCGCCTCTTTAAGAATAAATTTGACAAAGAACAACAAGATGCTGGTTTGACCAATATCATCATGGGGCTTTCCTTCGTTACGGAAGGCGCGATTCCATTTGCTGCTTCTGATCCATTGCGGGCCATCCCAAGCTTTATGATTGGTTCTGCTGTTACCGGTGGTTTCGTCGGCGCACTGAGCATTCGCTTAATGGCTCCTCACGGTGGAATTTTCGTAATTCCATTGGTAAGTAGCCCACTAGTTTACTTATTGGTTATTGCCTTAGGTGCCGTGATTTCCGGCGTCATCTTCGGACTGTTGAAAAAACCATTAATTGCAAAATAAAAGTAAAAAGTAGCGTGATTAGTCAGTGGCTAATCACGCTACTTTTTTAATTCAATGTTTATTCACTTAGGAATGGGTCTCTTCGTAGTAGCTTAAGACAAAGCTCAACGTCACACCGGTTAATAAAAAGAAGAGACACACCGGCACTTTCAAAAAGAAATCCGGCAAAAGGTAAAGCACTAGTAACAATAAAACTGTGGGTACCATGATCTTCTTAAACACTTGTTCTGCCATTAAACTCCCCCCAAAGACTTCGTTTATTCTGCCCTGTTTCCTGTGCCACAAAACGCACACGCAGGTGATTGTCCCCTTTTGTTAAATCCATGTAGTTGCCTTTACGGCGCTTTTTCAAGCGAGAAAAGCGCACTTCCCCCATCTTTTCCTTCAACCTTTGATAAGGAAAATTTTGAATCTGTTCTTCTGGCAGATACAAATCCAAACCTACCAAATACTCCCGATACCGCTGATCCATTACTACCTTAGGAATCTCAAGATGATTGCGAATGTAAAATTCATACGCTGCCAGGCCCCCGTCAAGACTCAATTCCGGATTAAGCACCACCTGATTTTTCATACTCATGCGAGTGTCATCTACGATTGGGAAAAAGGCTTTCGTATTAAGACTCCCTTTCACCCGTTTGACTTGGTGCTGTTTTTTCTCCACATCAAAACTTCTTGTCACAAAATGTGTCGCTTGCTTTTTTGTGGTGGGTTGCAAGTAATCATTTTGGTATTGTACCGTTTGGATACGACCTTGCGTGTGGGAATACTCGATATATGGCTCCCGTAAAACCCCGGTGCCATTACTCCATGCTAGCTGATCAATCCCTAACTGGTCACGAAACATTCGCTGAAAAGATTGATTTCGCTGGTCTGCCCAACGAAACGGATCTCGATATAATTCCACCATTAAAGCTTTGTGGGACAACCAACGAACCTGTTCTACCTGCTGCACATCTTGGATGATTTCCAAGGGAACCGATTCCTGATACCCCTCCCCGAAATACATCCGCCAACAAGACGTGAGGCAATGACCACCAAAATACAAATCATAGCCGGCAAATTGACTACAATCCACCTCCACTTGATCGTCACTGCGTCGGACTTTTGGCAAAGCATCAATTTCTGCCTGACTTTGGATTGCAAGCCGGGATTTAAGATTGGCTAAATTGTGATGCAAATATTCCCCATAATCACGAATGTAGGCACAAGTGGCGAGATTCATTTGAACTTCCGTATAATCGAGAATCATTTGCCGATGCTCATAAAAGATTCCCTTAGTTAAAATGTGGTCTTCCCGTAATCGGCCATAGCGAAAGTGAATACAAGATTCATTGACCCCATCACTCATGCGTAAGGCAAACTCATTTTCCCCACAGTTTTCCCGAATCATGGTCAGACACAGACTCAAGAAAAAAGGCTGCAACGGTTCTTGATTCAGCCCCAGCCACAGCGGCCGATATAAAATTCGCGTAAACACCAACCAGTCCTGAATGATCCGCTTGATGGTTTTCTCCTCTAAGGAAAGAAACCGGATCGAAACAAAAATCTGCTCCGCTGCTTTCATAACCTCATCTTATTCTAATTTCATTATAATCTTATTATAACGTAAAAAGGCAAGTTTACAAAGTTTAAGCACCCCCGAAATAGCAATTTTTATTTGAAAAATGGAGAGTGCCTTTCAAGAGTGATTTTGTAAAAATTTCTTGTTCTTTTATCCAAGTCAATTTCCAGACTACCCTCCGGTAAAAAAACGTGCTAGACTATGCAAGGGAGGTGGAAATCATGGGATTGAAATTTCAACGGGATGATTCCCTAGATCGCAAATTCGAGGAGTTTGCCCAATTGCCAAAAGAAAAAGCCAAGGAAACCAAAGTGGATATCCAACGCTTTCTAGAACCAGAACAAAAAGAAACCAAAGCGAAAGACAAACAAAAATAAACAACCAAACCCTCGCCTAGCGTCGTATGCTAAGCGAGGGTTTTCTTAGGAATTCGCAAATAGACCAAAAATCTGGTATACTGTTTCTATGCGATAAATATTGTTATGCGAACGATTGATTTATTTCGGTGAATTTAATCCTTTGGCGTAACTAAAGAGTTACAAAGATGCATTAGAGGTAGGGAATGCATCGTTTAAACGAGAAATAACATGAATTAGTAGTAATAGTTTTGCTCCAACCTTAAGTAATAATATTGATTCGTTAGATAGCCTTCTCGCTTGCGAGAGGGCTATCGTCCATTTTGGGGATAAAAAAACGACTCAAAGCAGTCATTCTGACCTTTGCTTTGAGTCGTTTTTATTTCGATAAATGTTAGCCGTCCACTTCGTCTGCTAGTCGGACTTTTTCTGCCGGATAACGTTGGACCAATTCTTCTTTTAAAGCCAAAAAAGTTTTTTTGCGAAAAAGCAACCGAACCTCTTTGCCTTCATAAGAAAATGCGATACCATTTGGAAAGTAAATCATTTCAGAGATTTTGGTTAAATCATAGCTTTCGTGTTTCCAAAAGCGAGCGTAGCGCATCACCATATTCTGACCGTCAAAAAAAAGACTCCGGCGCCAACCTAGATAGGCAAAAAATGCGAAGATGCCGATTACCAAGTTGCTCTTCCAATATAGGCCGGTGTTTTCTAATGCCATGGTCATGCCGTAAAAAAAGACGATGAAGGTCAAGGACCAGTAAATAATCGCCCCGGCCGGTTCTGGTTGCCAGTGATAACGTTTTGCTTTCATGATGTGTCCCTTCTGTCATGCTATTCGAAAAAAGTTTATCACAGAGCTGTGAAGAAAGGAAGAAATTAACATGATTAAAGCTTATATTGACGCTTCTACTAAGGGAAATCCCGGTCCCAGTGGTGGCGGGATTCTATTAGTAGACGGTCAAGCGCAACAACAGCTTCATTTCCCCCTCCCAATTTTGACCAACCATCAGGCGGAGTTTGCGGTTTTGGAGCAGCTTTTGACCCACTTGATTGAAGCAGAACAAACCGCAGAAACCATTATGGTGTACTCTGACAGCAAAGTCTTAGTCAGTACGATTGACAAAAATCATACCAATAATTCTGACTTTCAAGCGTATCTCATCCGAATCCAATCACTGCTGGCTCATTTTCCTTTGCTGATTTTGCAGTGGATTCCCGAAAAACAAAACAAAGGCGCTGATCACCTTGCCAGACAAGGATTGCAAAAGGCATTGTTGTTACAAAATCGGCGACAATAGCCGGGAAAAGTTTTGCTTGAAACGCAACCAACGACTTTGCTTGGTAATGATTTCATCCGTCAGTAAGAAGCAGTCTTCCATATCTTTTTCAAAAATCCGCTGCATTTCTAGAGTAGTCCCTTCATCGTAAACAAAGGCGCTGACCTCGAAGTTTAAAGAGTAGCTGCGGATATCCTGATTGGTGGACCCCACGGAGCAAATCGTATCATCCATGACCAAAGTTTTGGCATGTAGAAATCCTTTGCCTTCCTTTTGGTATTGATAAATCTTAATGCCGTGTTGGTGTAAATAGTTACAATAATACTGGGTCGCTCGGTAAATAAAAGGATGATCCGGCATAGACGGCACCATAATGCGCACGTCCACTCCTGATTGAGCTGCAATCAAAAGAGCATTGATCATGGTATCATCAGGAATCAAATACGGTGTCTGAATCCAGACTTTGTCTTCTGCCGCTAGCAGCATCTTCACAAAGGCACTTTTCAAAATATCCACTTTGTTCTCCGGTCCGTCGGAAACAACTTGAATCGCCACATTCCCTACTTCTTTTGAGGGAATGACAAAATAGCGATCCTCATAGTTCAACTGGTTGCCTTTTTTCCGCACCGAAGCATTCCAATCCTTTAAAAAGATTTCTTGTAAAGTAAAGCTTGCCGTACCCACAATTCGAGCATGAGTATCTCGCCAATAACCAAAGCGTTCGTATTCCCCTAAGTATTGATCCCCCACATTAAAACCACCGGTCCAACCGATTTGCCCATCGATCACAACAATTTTCCGATGCAAATGGTAGTTCAATCGGGTCTTGCGAATCAAATCCCGGGAAGTAATAAATGCCGTAACTTGTCCACCGGCTGCTACTAATGGCTCAAAAAAGCTTGGCCCCGAACCTTTTGCTCCCCATGGATCGTAAATCAAGCGGACTTCTACTCCGGATTGTGCTTTTTCCGTTAATAAATCACGAAAGGCCGTGCCAATCTTATCTGGGAAAAACGCATAGTATTCCACGTGAATGTGGTCTTTTGCCCGGCGAATGTCCTCAAACAAAGCGCTGAATTTTTCTTTGCCATCCGTGTATAAATCAATGGAATTGCCCTTAGCTAAGGGGGATTCCTCCACATTTCGCAAGTAGCGCTCCAATAGTTTGGAGCCGGTGGTATTCACGCTGCGATGGTATTCTTGATTGTTTTCATGAATCAAGGCATTGATCTCCCCGATTCGTTTTTGGTCCTCATTATCAAAGCGGTAGACCGTCTCCCCATCGATTCCCCGACCGCAAAATAAATACACAATAAAGCCTAACACTGGGAAAAAGGTCAAGGTCATCAACCAAGCCAAAATGCTCGTAATCGACCGCGGCCGCCGAAAAACGGTAATCACTGCCCCAATGGTATTGATTAGTATCAATAAGGACAGGGCGGCATTGAGCATACTCATCTCCATTTGAAATTCCATATTTCTCCCCCTTTTTTACTCCGGTAACAAATAATTGTGATCAAAGGTAATCTCTATTTTTTGATTCCCATATCGTTGATGAATCTTCAAGCGAATCGTATCCGCCAACTCTTGATCACTGAGCTGAACTGTTTTGGGTACAACCAAATCAAAACTGATGCTCTCTGGATTTATCACGCGAAAGTCATGCATCCGCAAGCGCTCATCCACATTGGCAACAATGGCTTCAATGGTACGGCGTTTTTCTTGAAAATCGGCATCTTGAACCGCTACAGGATCGATGTGGCAGACCAAGCTCACATCCAACTGTTCTAAAAAATCTTTTTCAATTTGATTGATTACTTCGTGGGCTTGATTCAAACTCCAACGATCATCCACTTCAATGTGAACCGAGGCAAAGCGCTTTTGCGGACCATAATTGTGCACCAGCAAATCATGATACCCTAAAATCTCCGGATACTCACCAAGTAAAGCATTCATTTGCTCTAATTCTTCCTCATTGGGACGCTGGCCTAAAAGTTCAGCGATGAATTCCATCACCATCTTAATCCCGCTATAGATAATGTACAGAGCAATCAGAAACCCCACGTAGCCATCCACTCGCCAGCCAGT
This sequence comes from Enterococcus asini ATCC 700915, assembly GCF_000407365.1. GTDB lineage: Bacteria > Bacillota > Bacilli > Lactobacillales > Enterococcaceae > Enterococcus_C > Enterococcus_C asini. The sequence continues at coordinate 1,912,393 of NZ_ASVU01000001.1, read as the reverse complement.
AAACCACTCCACAATCGCCGACAAAAGGACCGCCACTGTGGTCAAGACATCATTTAGTGAATCTTGAGAAGTTGCTTGCAAGGTTTTTGACTGGATACTCCGTGCCAGGCTTTGATACATCCGACTTTGCCAGACTTTAATGGCAATCGACAATAGCAGTACCACAAAAACAAGCCAATTTAACTTAACTTTTTCCGGTTGCAGAATCTTTTCAAAGGATGCCTGCAAAAATTGCCAGCCCACAAAAGTCATGATTAAAGAAATTAAAAAGCCCGAAATATACTCAAAGCGCTCATGACCATAAGGGTGTTCCTTGTCTGCGGGTTTCGCCGCAATTTTAAAGCCAACTAAAGTCAACACGGAGCTAATCGTATCCGTCAACGAATTGATCGCGTCTGCCATAATGGAGACGGAATGTGCCATGACCCCAATGGCAAACTTGCCAATAAACAAAATGGCATTTGACAAGAAGCCTAAGACTCCAGCCAATTGTCCTACACTCGTCCGGTTTCCTTCTGGGCCTTTTGAAAGAAACTTCTTCATGAAAAATTTAACCATGCAAAACCCGCCTCTTAACCTAAAAAGGAGGACAAGTCCCCCTTTTTCTTTCATTCCTACTGGGCAAAGATTCCCAACAAGCTTCTATCTATTGTACCGCGAAAGACTTTTCTTTTACAAGAAATCACTGCTCGTTCTTCCCTGTTTTTTGCTCAAAAACGAGGAAATTTCTTCCCAGAAAAAGACACTCTCAAAAAATTTTTGAGAATGTCTCTGAAATTCTAACTTTTGTGAATTTGAATTGCTTCGTTTTCTTTCTGTTTGTTTTTCTTTCCAACTAAACTGAAATATCGGTCTTTGATTTTCTTGACCTTCACTTTAACCCCCCAGTCCTTTTGCCGAACTTGATAACTAGCACCAGGTAACTGAGTGAAACAGCCTCGCCCCTCACTATCCGTGACCACTTGGTAATCCTGGCCTTCTCTTTTCATCCGGCGTCTACCATTTTTTGAATAAAGGGTAAAAGTTTCATTTGCTAGGGGCTGACTTTCATCATCAAGCAGTACAAAAGCTAAGTCATAACGCCGCCTCCGTAAAAACATCAAGCGTATTCGCTGGCAAATAATACCCGTAACCAGGATAAATAGCAGAAGACTGCCGCCAACCATCAAAAACTGTCGCAGGCGATTTTTCTTTTTACCGGCTTTCATTTCTTTTGCCATTTCAGGAACATAGGGAATTCGATGCCCTTGTACCAATAATCGGTGACTGTTAATCATATAAGGCGTACAAGTCATCAAGGTTGCCCGGTCCTCCCCAGCTACAATTCGCAAATCTTCCAGCTCAGTAGGCTCGATTACCTTGACTTTATCCACTTGATAAGCCAATATTTCCGTTTGGTTTTCCAAAAAGAAGCGATCACCAATTACTAACTCCGGTAACTCTGTAAATAACGTCGCCTCCGGTAAACCCCGATGAGCCGAAATAACCGTGTGAGTACTCTCACCTCCCACTGGATAAGAAGTACCCCCTAAAAGTCCCGCACCCCGACTTAAAAAGAGATCTGTCGTCCCATCAAAAATGGGAATCTCTACTCCAATTTTGGGAATCTTAACGATGCCAATCGTGTGCTGACTGTAGTAATCCACGGTAGGTTTTTTTTCATCTTTTGGAGGATTGTCAAAAGGATCATCACCGGGAGCACTCTCCTCCTTGGCCAAACGCTCGTTTTCCGCAACCATCTTTTCGTGAGCGGCTTTTTGCGCTTGAGCTGCTTTTTCATCTGCCTTTCTCTGATAATGATTCAAAATCTGATAATCCAAAAAATTATTCAATGAATCTTCTACAAATGGATACAGTATTGCTACCAGTCCTGCTACTACTAGGAGGATCATCAAGATATCGCCGATGTTTTTTTTCATTTGCTTTCCTCCTATTGATTAAAATTGTGAAAAGATAAGGGACATAGATCAACATGATATATGTCCCTTCTTCCTTTCACTTTTATACTTCAGCTTTGCCGTTGCGTTTGAAATACCAGCCCGCAATACCAAAGGCCGCCACCCCAAACATCAATAGGGCAACAATCCCCATACCCCCAGTAGAAGGCAATGTCCCTTTGTGTCTGTTGACTACTTCTGTTGGAGCTACCAGTTGAGAATTCGCCCCTTTGTAAGATTCTTTTGTTACTTCAAACTCAATGCGGTCTTTAAGCAAAATATATCCCTCTGGTGCTACTGTTTCTTCCAAATAGTAGGTACCATATGCTAAGCCTGTGATGTCGATGATACCGTCCGGATCAGTTTTAAACTTAACAGCATTTTCATATTCGGATACCCATCCGTGCTTTTTCGTTTCAGGATTGATTCCCCAATACTTGGCATTTTCGTTGTTCAAATCCCGTACCACAAACTCTGCACCTGCCAATTTATTATCTGGTTCTGCTAAGTCTGCATCGATTTTTACAAAACGTTTTCCCCCGGTATAACCGGTCTCTTCGTCTTTGCCTTCCAAAATATCCGTATCACCAGACACAACAACATCGGCATTATTTTTGTAACCATCGTCAGGGGTGGCAGTCGAATTTAGTTTCATTTTGTAGGAGAACGTCAGCGTCGCTCCTGGTGTTAACTGCGAGATACCGGCTTCTGTTAAGTTAAGGGTAAACCCGTTGTCAGCTGTAATAATTTTATAATTATCAACATTACCTTCAGTCACAGGAATCGTGTCTTCCCCACTCATCAAAGTAACTGTAGCAGAATCATTGATAAAAGTAAGAAAACTGTCATGAGTATCTTTTAACTCTACTTTGTCGTAACGCTTTTTCCCATTTTCCAACACATCTTGAATCCCATCTGGAATACGGAATGAAATCTTATAATCAATCAAATCACCAATACTATGGTCCGCCTGATCAATTGTCTTATCGACAATAATCGTGTCATTCATAATATAAAGAGGCGTCGTGCCATCTATCGGAATAGAAAAATCAGTTTCGATATAATCATTAATTAATCCGGCATTGTCTGGGGCTTTAATTTCTACCAAGGTGTAATTTCCTGCTTCCAAATTATTGATAACTAGTTGGCCGCTCGTTGCGGAGCCTTCGTCATATATTTTAAAGACTCCCGTATCAGGGTTAGTTTTAACCGAATACTCCTTACCTGATTCAAATATACTAGCACTTTCATTTTCTTTCACTCCCTCTTCACCAGCATCAACAAATCGTTTACTCCATGTGTAGAGTCCGTTATTTACTCCAGTAACTATATAGGGTTCTTTATCCATTATTTTTTGCAAAATAAACTGCGCCCCGTCTAATCCAGCTTCCTCCGCCGTACCTTTTTTTAAAATCGTCAGTCGTCCGGCGGTACTAACAACATTTTTTGGATATAAGTGAATATGAGAGAGCTCATTGTCCGTATCATTATCCTCACTGTCCAATTGATAGACTGGAAAAGCCAAAACCATATTTTCCGCAATAGTCACACCTGGCTTTGGTGTTTCCACGAAAAGATAAATCGCATCTTTTCCACCTTCTTCAGTAGCAATTTTTTTGTCCAAAGTCATGGTGAATTCACCATTTGCGTTAGTTATCTCGGTGGCTACTAAACGGGTATCCTCTGAAATAGGGACAATTTTTTGCATCTCGTCGATTGCTTCTGTGCGCGTGTAATATTTATCCGTACTTGAATTAATAGTTTTTAGGAGTGCATAGAACTCTGCAGAAACGTTATAAACTGTATATGCGACATCCTCTAGACCATCATACTGACTAAATTCGCTCATGATATTCCCAGTATTCTGAATAGACTCTAGTTTCGTCGTCATTTTTTTCTTATGAATGGTCACAAAAGCCTTTCCAGAAGGCGGTCCTTCAGCAAAACCTCCTATATCACTACCAAATAATCCTGCCACTAACGGTACAAGCAACAATCCTACCAGTATTACTTTCATCAGCTTCTTACTCATCTTTACTTCCCCTTTTCTTCTTTCCATTCTTATAACCAGCATCTTTAAACGGTGTTGCACCCCTTGAAGTAATATACTCCGTATTTACTTGAGAATTTTTCTCCTTTTTTTACATAACATCGCTACCGACCATCCTCCTCCGGCAGTTTATACTTGTAGTGCTTCTCTTGATTTAGACCTTTAGTCAGCGCCCCATATTTTTAGTCGGTTGCGAGGTTTGACTAAACGCAAAAAAAACAGCTAGGTAAAAAACCTAACTGTCTTGATTTAATAAAATGTGAAAAATCAGCTATCCGATTGCCCCTGTTCTTCTTTGCGGTAGTGTTCCATCTTACGGCGGAAAAGTTCCCCATTGGAAGGCGGGGTATAGGTGATGGCATTGGCACCGGCTTCAATGGTTTCTAAAATGCTCTTTTCTGAAGGGCCACCGGTAGCGATGATGGGTAAGTCGGGATATTGCAGTCGGAAGAAATTCACCGTTTCTGCCGTACGAGAACCGGCAGAGATATTGATGATTTTCACACCAGCTTCTAGTTTTTCTTCAATCGGCGTTAAGGTGGAAGTCACGGTACTAACTACGGGAATGTCCACCACTTCTGCCACCATTTTCACTGTTTCCACAGGAGTGGGTGCATTCAATACGACTCCGATCGAACCCTGACTTTCGGCAAACATACTCATATAAGAGGAGCGGTTGCCTTGCGTTAAACCTCCGCCTACTCCAGAAAAGACGGGAATATCCGCGGCTTCAATAATGCTTTTGGTAATCGCTGGGTGAGGCGTAAAAGGGTACACGGCAATCACCGCATCCGCATCCGTATTGCGGATAATCGCGATATCCGTGGTAAAGATAATGGAGCGAATTTTGCGACCAAAAATCGAAATACCACTTGCTTGACGGATAACCTGGGGTACTCGCACGATGTCCTTACGCAAATCTGTCATGATTTCCGGTGTCTCTCTTTTCATGGAATCACATCCTTACAATTATTTCAATCAGTCAAAGCGATGTAACTGGTACTGCTCAATCATAGCGATTATTTTATCAGCATATGTAGGATCTGTCGCATACCCTGCCTTTTGGAGAGCTTGGGCTGCTTCTTGGTAGCTTTTAGCTTGTAAAACCGGTTCGTACTTATGTCGATCCCAGTCCACGCCGTTGACAAAAAGTTGCGTGTGATCTTCCATGGAAGCCTCCCATGATGGATAGACTCGAAAATCTCCTTTAACGGTTACCCAGCGTCCTTCCAAATACTCTTGGGTTTCCAAATTCACTTTGTCTTGATCCCCATAGGCCTTTACACCAAAGAGATTGTTGTAGGTACTGGCTAAGGTACTCTGACCAAAATTAGATTCCAAGCAAGCCTGCCCAATGATGATACTCGGTAAAACGCCATAACCGGCCTGAAGCTCTTGGGTATAAGGGACAAGGGTTTCGATAAATTCTTGGCGACTCATATTTTGGCTTTCTTGTGCTTCTTGATTGCCCGATGAATCAGCCAAAGTCACCAAAGAGAAGACAAAGGCCACCCCAATCAAAAGTAGGCCTGTGAGTACCAAAGGGAGATTCATTTTTTTAGTTTTCTTGTGATAGCGTCTGACTGTCATAGGCCCCCCATTCTTTTACTTCTTGGACAAACTCTTCTAAGCACAGGTCATTTTTCGTCATATACTCAGCGACTTCTTGCCCCACATAGCGCAGATGCCAAGGCTCGTATGTGATTTTGGTCAAGTCGGTCTTATTCGCCGGATAGCGAATGACAAAACCGTACTCTTTGCTGTGCTCGGCTAACCACTTGCCTCCTGCAGTCTTGCCGTAGTCTTCCGATAAAGTCCAGGCCGGCCCTGAGGCTAACCAAGACTCGTCCACCACGTCCATGGCCAGTCCAGTGTGATGCTCACTGTATCCAGGTTCGGTCATATCGGTCATAGTCGCAGCTTTGGCTTCCTGATCCGTCATCCCTTGTGCTTTCATTCGTTGAAATTTCTCGTTGAAGACGACTTGTTGATCCGCAATGGAACGATAGCCAGAGATTTCCGTAATGACAATGCCAGCTTGTTTGGCGGCATCTTTCATCTTTTGATAATCCCCCGCGACTCGCTTGTCGAGTTTTTCCCCGGGAGCCACTTCTGTAAGTTGATTGGCATCGATTTCTTGATTTAAAGGATGGTCTGGTCCGACTAATAAAAGGCGCCAGTCGTTACTGTTGATTTTAGGAAAATCGGTAGGTGCCGCGCCTATCTTTTTCGTTTCATTTTCTGAATTCGTCTTTGGTGCTGATTTTTGAGACTCCGTTCCCCAAGGAATCGCAAAATCGGTGGGTAAGGATTCTCCGGTGCTCTTGATTTCAATTACGGGTAACACTTCTGCTGCCGATTCATGTTGCGGAAGTAATGCTTCATAAAAGAACCACACAGTGGGTACACTTGCAAATACGAAAAATGCTGTAATAATTTTTCGGCGATTTTTTGCCTCAACTACCATTTTCTAAATACGTCTCCTCTAAATTGTCATGTAACCAATCCAACAATGCCACATGTTCTTTTTCAATTTGTTGTTGGATCTTGGCTGGCAAACGGAAGCTTAACACATCGTCATAGCCCCACTTGCCGTAATTGACAATTACTTTTACCGCCACGAATTGGGCGTTATGATTTTCTTCTTGTTTCACGGATACTTCTGCCAAGTCGGCTTTTAACCAAGCTTGAGCAATCCGTGTCTTCATTTGGCGATACTCTTGAATCGCACCGGTCCGTTTTTCTGGAAAAATAATGGTCTGCCGCAAAATCTTTTGCAAAAGCATCCATTCATAATCACTAAACAGGTTTTTGATTTGCTGGGATTGTTCACCGGATAGGCTGTAGTTGCCTTGTTTCCATTGTTCCCAAGTGCTCTCATCCAGATTCAAGACCCCTTCATAAAAGGTCTTTTCGCCGATATACTGTTCTTTAATCGTCATTACTAAGATCTCAATGTAGACATCATGCATCCTGCTCAACTCATTTCTTCGCTTATTTTTTCCGCTCTGTTCTTCGGCTTTTAAGCCAAAGGAAACTCTCTTTCATTGTACTGATAAACCATTAGGAAAACCACTAACAGCTCTAGAACTTTCAATTTTTCTTAAGGATTGCTACACTGATACTAAGAACGGGAAAGGAGCTTTACTATGACGAACTACAACTGGGCGATTGCCGGTACCGGTGAAATCGCACAACAATTTGCCCTAGGCTTTCATGAGGAACACAGTACCCTTTACGCCGTCTGCTCCCGCAATCAGGAAACGGCGAAGCACTTTGCAACCGAATATAACATTCCCCACGCATACGGGAACTACGAAGAACTTTTACATGACGAACAAGTGGACATCGTCTATGTGGCTGTGCCCAATCGCTTCCACTTTGACTACATCAAAAAGGCCTTAGAAGCAGGCAAACACGTGCTTTGCGAAAAGGCCATTACCTTAAACTTAGCGGAATTAGAAACCTTAATGGCACTGGCAGAGGCGAAAAGCTTGATCCTCCAAGAAGCCATGACCATTTTCAACATGCCCCTTTACCAACAATTAACCGCCATTGCCACTAGTGGTCGTCTGGGTAAACTGAAAATGATTCAAGCACCCTTTGGCAGTTACAAAGAACCCGACCCCACGAATCGTTTTTTCAATCCAGATTTAGCCGGAGGTTCCCTTTTGGATATCGGGACCTACGCCGTGAGTTTTGCCACTCGCTTTATGAGTGAAGCTCCCACGGTCATTGCCAGCCAAATGCAGCCTTTTTCCACCGGGGTAGACGAGCAATCCATTACGATCTTGCAAAATCCAGTGGGAGAAATGGCCGCAGTCACGCTGTCTTTCCAAGCGAAAATGCCAAAAATCGGCATCGTGGCTTACGAAAAAGGCTATATTACAGTTCCGGAATACCCTCGAGGCGACAAAGCCGAAATCGTCTTCACCGATGGCAGCAAAGAAGTCATCGAAAGTGGTAGTACTGGTCAAGCCTTGAATTATGAGATTGCTACTATGATTGCCACAATTGAAGGAGCGCAGAATCAGTCCTTGGTTTGGACTCATCAAGCCACTGCAATCATGGATCAAATGCAACAAGCCTGGGCTGCAAAGAAAAACTAGCTTGTACTTTGCTACTTACCACTAATCCAACTGATACTAATGACCACTTTCTTGTCCGTTTTGTCCCTAGGAGATAAGGAGGAAAAACAATGCGCTTTGGCCGTTTTCGGATTGGGATGCGCACTATGAAGACTGCTTTGGCCGTCATGATTTGCATCTTCTTATTCCATATCACGAATCGGGGCGCCCCGATGATTGCCGCTTTAGCCGCGGTCTTTTCCCTGCGCCAAGATTTGACCACTTCCGTCTCCTTTGGCCGTTCCCGGATATTAGGAAATACCCTTGGTGGCCTGTTTGCTATTTTCTACTTCTTTGTCAGTCAGTTTTTTCACAATAATTTTCTCGTACAACTCTTCTTGCTTCCGGCACTGGTTGCCGTTATCATCATTTTTTCCGATGGCATCAATAACAACGCCGGCATTGTCTCTGCCATTGCTACCATGCTGTTGATTGCTTTGAGTTTGGACAAAAGTGAATCCATCCTCTACGCCTTACAACGAGTGGCCGACACTTTTATCGGGACTACCGTGGCGATTTTATTGAATTTCTTAATCCGACCACCAGAGCAAGAAAAAGAAGAAGCGTTGACGGAAGACTTAGCAATTTTGAAAGAAAAAGAAGAGAAACTGCAAGAACTATTGGCCGAAGTTCAGGAAAAAATCCAAGACCAAGAGCCTAAGGACCCATCAAAAAAGTAACCAAAAAAACTTCTCCCTTTTTCGGAGAAGTTTTTTTGGCTTGTTATTGGAAATACGCTAGTAACACTCCGGCCGCAACAGCCGAACCGATAATTCCCGCCACATTTGGGCCCATAGCATGCATCAAAAGATAATTCGAGGGGTCATTTTTCAAGCCTTCTTTGTGCACCACTCGTGCGGCCATAGGAACGGCGGACACTCCCGCTGCCCCAATCATGGGATTAATTTGCCCCTTGGTCAGCTTGCACATGAGTTTGCCAAACAAGACCCCAGAAGCTGTACCGATTGCAAAGGCGCACAAACCCATGACTACGATTTTTAAAGAGGTCACGGAAAGGAAAATTTCGGCTTCCGCTTTGGCTCCCACCGTCAATCCCAGCAAAATAGTCACAATGTACATCATGGCGTTTTGCAAAGTTTCCGTCAATTTTGGCACCACCTGAGATTCTCGAATCAAATTTCCCAACATCAAACAGCCTACTAAGGTAGTTGCACTAGGCACCACCAAAGCTACGAAAATCGTGGCAAAAATTGGAAACAAAATGCGTTCTTTCTTAGTGACCGCCCGTTGCATACTCATCTTGATTTTCCGCTCTTCTGTGGTAGTCAGAGCATTGATAATCGGCGGCTGAATAATCGGAACTAGCGCCATATACGAATAAGCCGCAATGGCAATCACACTAAGCAAATGAGGCGCCAGTCGCGTGGTCAGATAAATCGCCGTGGGTCCATCCGCCCCGCCGATAATCCCCACCGCAGCGGCTTCCAAGCCTGTCATCCCCAAAGCGATTGCCCCGAAAAATGCGGCAAAAATTCCAAATTGAGCTGCCGCTCCAAGTAGCAAAGTCTTTGGATTGGCGATCAATGGCCCGAAATCCGTGGCGGCTCCTAAACATAAGAAAATCAATGGGGGATAAATCCCTAAATTCGTCCCTTGATACAAATAGTACAATAAGCCCCCAGGTTCCGCTGCACTAGGGCCTGAAAAAATTCCCGTAAAAGGCAAATTCACCAATAAAATCCCAAAAGAAATTGGAATCAACAGATAAGGCTCGTATTCCTTAAAGATTGCCAAGTACAAAAAGATCAGGGCGATGACGATCATGACCCCGTGACGCCAAGTCAGCCCCGCAAAGCCTGAGGTCTCAACCATATTGCGAATAATTTCACCCATCGTGAGTCCCCCCTTTACCCACGACTTTGTGAATCAACTCCAGTGCCCCCCACAGACACAGTAGTACCACGAAAACAATCCCCATGGCGACAACCGTCACCATAGCTGCTTCTCCCACTGACATACTCCCCACTCCTTATTCATTTAATTTTAGTGCTTCAATCATATCGATTTTCTTCAACTTGAAGTAGATCACGATTCCTACCACTAGGGCGAAGAAGATGGTAATCAGACTGGCATAGCCATAGCTTTGCCAATGCAATGCCGGTGAAAACATCAAGATATCCAACTCCACCGTGGTCAACACGTAGAGGTGTTCAAAATAACCTAAAACCAGCCCGACAATGATCCCCACAATCGTCAAGAAGATATTCTCCCGATAGATGTACATGGTCACTTCATTGTCGTAAAAACCTAAAACCTTAATCGTGGACAACTCGCGAATCCGCTCGGAGATATTGATATTGTTCAAATTGTACAAGACGATAAAGGCCAGTAACCCGGCGGAAATAATCAAGACCCAAACGACGATGGTCAAAATCCCCATGGTGTCTTTTAGCTCATTGGAAGCTGCGGACAAAAAGCTGACATTGATGACTTGATTTTGTTCCATTAAAGTCGTAGTCACCGCTTTTTCTTCCGCTTTGGTCAAATTTTGATCAAAGAGGAGAAATTCGCTATTAAAGCTCGGTTCCTTTTGAAAAACTTCCTGGTAGTAATTTTTTGATAAATAAGCGAAATGTCCCGTATAGTTTTCTGCAATATGAGCGACTTTCAGCTGGAAGTCTTCCTTGTCCGCAGAAGTTAAGGTAATGGTATCCCCAGGTTTCACATGGAAAAGATCTGCTAGTTTTTCGTCGATGATTGCTCCTTCATCGGTCAATTGATACACTTCGCCGGTTTTTCGATTATTGAAAAGAACGAAGTCCCCTAGATTCTCCGTAGTCTCCGGTAGGTACACCGAGACGTCTTGAGTGGTTTGTCCTTTGCCCGACATGGTCAAAGTATCAGAGGCCACCCCTAAACTCTTATCGAAATGCTCCAACTCGTCTAACGCTTCATGATAGGCAGTTCGGTTTTCATCGGTAATCCCATCTTCAAAGGTCACCACGGCTTGATAGCGCCAAAGCTTTTCAAACTGTAAAGGCACCATGTCCCCAATGGAACCCCGTAAACCAAATCCGGTAACAATCATGGACGTACAGCCGGCAATCCCGAAAATCGTCATAAACATCCGCGACTTATAGCGGAAAAGATTCCGCACCGTGACCTTGCGAATAAAACTTAAACGGCTCCAAAGCGGCTTAATCCGCTCCAACCAGACCCTTTTTCCGGATTTTGGTGCTTTCGGTCGTAAAAGCGCTGCTGGCGTACTGAACAAATCGATCCGCAATGTAACGAAGGTAATCCCTACGGTACACAGTAATGCGACCAACACCCCAATCACGCTGTAAGAAACGTACCAAGGCGTGGTGAAATCGGAGAAGTTGTACAAGGCCCCATAAGCATTGATGATAATAGACGGGAATAAGTAGAAGCCCAGTGCCAGTCCGGCCACGCTTCCCAAAATCCCGGCAATCGCCGCATAAAGGAGAAATTTCACTGCGATTTCCCGGTTTTTATAACCTAGAGCACGGAAAGTTCCGATTTCGCCACGTTTTTCTTCCACCATACGGCTCATGGTCGTCAGACTGACCAAAGCTGCGATTAAGAAAAAGATGATGGGGAAAACCGTCGCCAAGGAGGAAATCCGATCCGCGTTTTGTTTGAACTCCGTATATCCTGGGTTGTCATTGCGATCAGAAAAAATGTAATCTTCCGGTTCTAATTCGGCTAACTGTCGCTTTTGATTTTCCAACTGTTGCTGAGCGTCCAACAATTTTGGCATATTTTTACTGGTTTCTTCTTGGTACTTGTCGACATTTTCGTGATACAAGGCTTCCTTATCGGCTAATTCCGCTTCTGCTGCATCCAAAGCGTCGTTTCCTGCTTGTTCTTGACTGGCTAAGGCATTGCGTTTATCGGTAATTTCTTGGCGGCCGCTCGCAATGGCTGCTTCTCCTTGGGCCAGTTGGTCCTGGGCAGCTTTTAACTGCTCTTCTTGGGTAGCCAGGGCCTCTGGAGACAGCTGTTCTTGGGCCTTTTCCAGCTCGGTTAGCTGTTGTTGCAGTTCGTTTTTCTGGCTTTCCGTATCCTTGGCGGCCTTTTCACTGGCAGAAGCCACGGCTAGTACTTCTTCTTTGGTGCTTTCTGGCGTCAGACTTTGCAGAGCTTGCTTTAAGGACTCATCCGGTAAGGACTCACTCGCCGTCTGCCACGCGGCGGTGCTGGCACCGATAGCCTGCGCTAAATCATCAGACTCGGCTACTGCCTTCAAACTCCCCATCAGATCATTCAGTGCTTTTTGTAAGCTTTCCAGATCTTTCACGGAAGTTTTTAGCTTGTCCATATCTTTTGTTTGTTCTTTTAACTCCTCCGCTTGTTTCTTAGCCTGCTCCAACTGTTCTTGGCCACTGGCGAGGGTTTTCTTTTGTTCTTCTAGTGCTTGAGCCTGCTGATTGAGCTCGACTTCTCCTTGATCTAAGGCCGTTTTCCCGGCGGCAATCTGATCTTTTAGCTCTTGGCGTTTGGTGGCTAGTTCAGCTTTGCCGGCAGTGATCTGTTGATACGCGTCATCTAGCTGGCTAGCCCCGTCATCCAGTGCTTTCTCCCCAGCAGCAATTTCCGCCGTAGCCTTATCCAATTGCTCCTGAGCGGCGGCGCGAACTTCGTTGATGCGCTCTTGCGGTCGATCTTGCAGCACTTTCTCCAACGCTTTTTGGCCTTTTTTCACTCGTTTTTCATAGGCGTCATAATAAGTCGTCTCCGTCTTATCTTTTTTAAAGGTTACGAGAATACGGCTGTACACATCCATATCAAACTGATTGGCAGGAACCACTGCAAAATAATCAATGCTCCCGGAGCCTACATTGGTATTGCCGCGGGTAAGATTTTCGATATATTCCGGGGAATTCACAAAACCTACCACTTTAAACTCATGGGTTTTCAACTGTTTCGGCAGATCGTCTTGGCTTCCAATAGTAAACGTGTCCCCTAACTTGTAGTCCCCATTGTGCTCCGCCAGCTGATCTAAGGCGATTTCATCGGCTTTTTCCGGCAATTTACCCGAAGTTACCACATACTGATTTAGCTTGTCAGCCTCATCGTAGCCAAAAAAGCGAATCACTTGATTGGTGTCAGCCAACTCCAGGTCTAGTAAATACTGTCCTTGAGCGGATTGCACTTCTTCCGTTTCACTCACCAAGGATAAATCCTTATCCGTCAAGCCTAGACTGGACATCACTGATAAATCTGCCAGTTTTTGCTTTTTAAAATACGCGTGGCCCGAGGCAATCATATCCGGCCCCGTGGCACCGATTCCGACGAAAAAGGCGACCCCTAAAAAGATAATGGTCAATATGGATAAAAAACGGGCCGGGGAATTGCGAATCTCCCGAAAGCTGGTTTTTAACAAAGCTTTTTTCTTCAACTGAATCCCTACTTTCAAAAAAGATAACGATTACAAATTCAAGTGGCTGACAAAGAAGCGCCTTGTAAAAAAGGCGTCACGCTCCCATTACGCCAATCATTCTCTCTTCTTCAAGTGTACCATATCCCCTTAGAATCGTCCTATCATTTCAAAGCATAAAAAAAGACGGAGCAAGAAGCTCCGCCGTTTTCATCAGTTGATTATGCTTCGTAGCGGACTGCACCGTCTAAGTAAGTCGCTTGCAAAGTCATGTCTGGATTCAAAACGATAAAGTCAGCATCCCGACCTTCTTTGATCAAGCCACAAGCGTCGTCCATGTGACAGCTGACTGCTGGTACCCAAGTAGCCATCATAATGGCTTGTTCAGGCGTCGCAATTCCCCAATCTACCACGTTTTTAATTGCGTCTTTTAATTTCAAAATTGAACCGGCTAAATTACCAGATTCCAAACGAGCAGTGCCTTCTTTTACGACTACTGGGAATTCCCCTAAGATATAGTCGCCGTCTGGCATGCCCCCGGCCATCATACAGTCGGTAATCAACGCCACGTGATCGTGACCAGCTTTTTCCATTAGGATTTCCGCTGCTTGTGGGTGAACATGGTGTCCATCACAAATCAATTCGGAAAAGACGTGTTGCAAGCTCAACAAAGCACCTACCATCCCAGGTTCCCGATGGTTCAAGCCTCGCATACCGTTGTAAGCATGAACAAAGACGCTGGCGCCAGCCTCCACTGCTTCTTCTGCTTCTTCCAAAGTGGCGTTACTGTGGCCTAAAGAAACCACTACGCCTTCTTTTGTCACAGTCGAGACGAATTCTTTCACACCTTTACGTTCCGGTGCCAAAGCGATTTTTTTGATTAAGCCTTGGGCAGCATCTTGCCATTCATGGAAGGTATCCAAGTCGGGATCACCAAAATAAATTGGATTTTGCGCCCCTTTGTGTTCTTCCGTGAAGAAAGGTCCTTCAAAGTAAATCCCTTGAATCTTCGCCCCAGTGACTTCGTCTTTGACAGAAGCAATCGTCGCTGCTACATCTTTCAAACGTTCTTTACTAGACGTCAAAGTAGTTGGCAAATAAGAAGTTACCCCACATTCCAACAAGCCATCTGACATGACTTTCAAGCCTTCTGCATCATTGTCCATGACGTCATGGTTTTTGTACCCATGAATATGAGTGTCCACTAAACCAGGGGCAATCCAAGAACCACTCTTGTCGATGACTTCATGGTCTCCTGCTGGTAATTCTTTGGTGTAAGCACCAAACTTACCTTCCACGATTTCCAAGTAACCAGGGCCTCGGGTAGCCGAATTCATAAAGAACTTGTCCGCATACAAAAATTTTCTCATGATTTTTTCGCTCCTTTATCTTACTAAACTAAAACTACAACTTATCCTTTTGTTAGTCAAGAAAGGTCTACACCATTTTGCAAATTTTAATGATTCGAGATGTCGCGAATGAAGCGGACCGCCTCCGAAGCACGATAATACTGCTCCCCAGCCGTCACTTCCACTAGCTGATCGTGAATCATCCCCATTAAGTGAAACAAATCCGTCAAATAATAATAACTCTTCTGTCGCCGGGCTACCGTAATGCCTTCCTTTGCAAACTCCCAAGCAGCTTGGTACTCCCCTTGATGATAGGAAAAATATGCGTGATTGTAAAAAATTTTAGCCGCCATATTGGAGATTCGCTGACTGGGCATTTCCCCATAGAGTTTCAGACTGTAGCTCAAGCTTTCCCGAGCCAAATCGATTTCCCCTAATTCTGCATACACCCGGCCAATACAGCTGATCAACTGAATTTCAATCGAGGAGACATTCGACTTGTCCAGTTTAAAGGTGCACGACAATCCTTGCTTCAAAGACTGCAAGGCTAATTCGGGATTCTCCTCCACATAAAACTGGCAACTCCCTAAAAAGTAGTAATACAGTTGCAGATCCGTATCCAAATAAATCTGATTTAACAGATTTTCCGAAGACAAAATCTTGCCCAATTTTTCGTATTGCTTATGAAAGAAAAGACACGTCATCTCCTCAAACAAACGATGCAAATGATGGATTTCCTCCGATTGCATGTTCATGACTTGGTCAATCGTGACCCCTAAACGCTGGCACAACTGCTGCATCACCCGCACATTCGGCAATTCTTCATCATTTTCGATTCGGCTAAGTACGCTTTGGGAGCAGATTCCTTGCGAGAGCATCTTTTGAGTCAGCTTCCGTTCCTTACGCAGGCCTTTCAAAACTTCCCCAAAAGACAGATCGTTCTTCATCCCCAATCCCCCCAATCAGTGGTTTATGCAGATTCGCATTAGACTTTGATACCTTTTTATTACATAATACCTGAAACCGTTCTTTTTATCGAGGGGTTTCAGTCTAAAACTCGTGAAACACAGGGGGAATGCAAAATGGAAATGAAAGCAAACGTTATTTTCAAATGGCAAGAACAAAGTTTCAAAGGATGGGTGGAACAAGAATATCAAAACTCCTATCTCATCAACGTTTTAGAACCATTCAACGAAGAAATCTCTGAAAAATACTCCGGGCGTATGGTAGTCAGTAAAAAACACTGCGAACTACTCACCAGCCTTGACAGCTAAATGAAGAAGGCAGAAACGAACTCGTGAAGCCAAACATAGTCAGACTCGATATAGCAAAAGAGGTTGGCACGCTTTTAGCGCGCCAACCTCTTTTTTACTCTGCTTCTTCGATATCTTTGGCAATCTCGTCTAATCTGATTTCATTTGCTAAATAGTCGGCATTTTCAACAGGAAAGTGTTGGCGAAACTCCGCTAACTCCATTAATTCCACCTGCCCTGTGGCTAACTCAAAGTCTAGCACATGGCCGCCAAACTGGTGATCATCACTGATGAAATGCAAGTGAAAACCGGCCGCTGCAGCTCCGTGAAAGAGCTTTGGCGTAAAGAAGCCAACAATCGTCCCGGAAATTTGTTCGGCGTGAAACTCGGGCTGATTCCGAGCAATCTCCACAAAACGAGGATACGGCTTCACTTGCTTTGGTGCTACCCGCACGTGCATTCGCTCAAAAACGCCGCTGATTTTCACCGCCGCAAACAAATTGTGACTGATATTCTCTAGAATCATTCCTTTGACTTCCTCGTCCGACATCTCGGACAAAACAAATTCTTGATCTGCTTTAAAATCGGTAACCGCAGCATAGGGGGTCAATTCTTCTCCGGTAAGTTGCTTGATTTTTCCGGTTTCCTCCGCATGATAAATCACGCCATCTAGAAAAATCACCTCACCATTGGAGCCTTCCAAGGTCCCAAGGCCAAAATCCCCATAGTTTCCTAACGTCCCGATTTTTTCGGTACCGTCCATTAAATCTTGCATTAATCCACCAAGTGTTCCGTGTTGGTAGATATAGTTTTTTTCTTTGACTATCATGAATCTTCCCTCTCACTTCAAGACATTCGTCGAACTTTTAGCGGCCATTTCTTAATAAAATTGATCCGGTAAAATCGTCTTGCCTAGTTCTTTGTTATCCGAATAATCGATTGGAATATCGATGATTACCGGACCTTCTGTCGCTAAGCCTTCTTGAATCGCCGCTTCCAACTCAGCTTTCGTAGTCGCTCTGAGCCCCTTGGCACCAAAGGCTTCGGCGTATTTCACGAAATCCACCGGGCCAAAATGAACACCAGAAGAACGATTGTATTTCATCTCTTCTTGGAATTCCACCATGTTATAACTGCCGTCATTCCAAACCAAATGAATAATGTTTTGTTTCAAACGAACCGCGGTTTCCAACTCTTGGGCGGAAAAAAGGAAGCCGCCATCACCAGAAACGGAGAAGATTTGCGTATTAGGCCGAACCAAAGCCGCAGAAATCGCCCATGGGAGAGCCACGCCTAAGGTTTGCATCCCATTACTAAACAGCAAATGCCGCGGTTCATAACTGCGAAAATGGCGTGCCATCCAAATATAGTGACTTCCCACATCCACGGTAACGGTCATTTCATCGGTAACTGCTTTTTGAAGCACGTCAATGACTTCCAGTGGATGCACACGGCCGGCTACCGCTTCAAAATTTTTATCTCCGTTTGAGAGTTTTTCTTGAAGCGTAGCCAAGTAATCCGCCACGTCCCCTGATAAATGATAGTCCATGATTCTTTCACTTAATTTTTCAATGGTTTGCGCGATGCTCCCAATTAGTTCCACTTCCGGCTGCATATATTGGTCGATTTCCATAGGGACTTCATCGATGACTACGATACGAGCGTCTTTCTCTGCATTCCAGTTCCGTGCCTCATATTCAATGGGATCATAACCCACGGCGATTACCAAGTCACTGCGCTTCAACAACATATCCCCCGGTTGATTTCGGAACAAACCTACTCGACCAAAGAAGTGTTCTTCCAAATCTCGGGAAATAATCCCGGCCCCTTGGAAAGTTTCCACCACGGGTAAGCCTGTTTTGGCAACCAATTGGCGGATTGCTTGAGTTTCTTTTTCACTGGATGCGCGCATCCCTACTAACAAAGTGGGCAGTTTCGCTTCTTGAATCCTTTGAATTAAGTCATCGATTGCTGCATCGGCAGGGGCCCCTAAAATCGGTGCTGACAAGGGTTTAATCGCCGCTCCATTAACTTCCCCATCGGTCACATCTTGGGGAATAGAAAGAAAACTGGCTCCTTTTTTAGCCGTTTTCGCAATTCGAAAAGCATTGGCGATACTTTCTGATAAATTTTCTGGATCTTGAATCTCAGAGCTGTATTTGGTAATTGGCGCAAAGAGTGCCGCATTGTCCATACTTTGGTGGGTTAATTTCGATAAATCCGCCCGTTTTACTTGCCCGGCCAGTGCCACGACAGGATCGCCTTCTGCCGTAGCCGTAACTAAGCCTGTGGCCAAATTACTTGCTCCCGGTCCGCTAGTAGCGATCACGACGCCAGGTTCTCCGGTCAAACGGCCAATTGCTTGGGCCATAAATGCCGCGTTTTGTTCATGACGAGCTAGAATCAATTGTGGCCCGTGATCTTCCAATGTATCGAATACCCCATCAATTTTAGCTCCGGGAATACCGAAGATAAAAGGGACGTTATGATTTTCCAATGTATTAACAATAATTTCAGAACCTTTTGCGCTCACTGTACTACATCTCCTTAAATTCTGTATCACTTACATTTGTGAATATAGCATGTATTCCTGATTTTATCAACAATGAAACACCATTAATGATTGTTTTATATGAAAATAGATTGTAATTTTCATTATAGTGCCCTCTTCATAATCCTTTCCTCGCCCCTCAAATAGAAGGCTTCACCCCAATCGAAAGAATCTAAAAATTGCTGGACACAGCAAAAAGCACAGAAACAGGGGCTTCCCCACGTTTCTGTGCTTATTCAATAAATATTGTGTGACAGTCTTGTCTTTCTTATTTGATTGTTTACGGCTTTTGGCGATAGGTTGCCAAAAACTCCCGCATAGCTGCCGTAGTAGTCTTCAAATCATCCATTTTAGGCAAGTACACAATGCGGAAATGATCCGGCTGTTGCCAATTAAAGCCCCCGCCGTGTACCAAAAGGATATGATGCTCGTGTAAGAAGTCTAAAACAAACTGCTCATCGTTCACAATATTAAAACGCTTGGTATCGATTTTCGGGAAGATGTAAAAGGCTGCTTTCGGTTTTACCGCCGATAATCCAGGAATATCGTTAATCGCTTGGTAGATGTATTCCCGCTGCTCATAAATCCGCCCCCCTGGCAAGAGCAGTTCATCCACACTTTGATAGCCGCCTAAAGCCGTTTGAATAATCTGCTGGCTTAAGACATTAGAACACAACCGCATGGAAGACAGCATGTTTAAGCCTTCAATATAGTCTTTTGCTCCAGATTTGTCACCGGAAAGTACCATCCAGCCCACTCTAAAGCCTGCCACTCGGTGCGACTTAGACAAACCGTTTAAAGTAACCACCATTCGATCTGGTGCCAGTGTCGCCAAAGGAATATGCGTTAGGCCATCCATAATCAAACGATCATAGATTTCATCAGAGAATAGCAAGAGGTCAAACTCCCGGGCCAACTCCACAATCCCTTCCAAAATTTCTCGAGGATACAGAGCCCCGGTTGGATTGTTAGGATTGATTACCACAATGGCTTTTGTTTTCGGGGTGATTTTCTTTCGCATATCTGCAAGGTCTGGATACCATTCACTTTCCTCGTCACAGACATAGTGCACCGGCTTGCCCCCGGCTAAGGAGACGGAAGCCGTCCACAAGGGGTAATCAGGCATGGGAACCAAAACTTCGTCCCCATTGTTACACAATCCTTGCATGGACATGGTGATCAGTTCGCTCACGCCATTTCCAGTATAGATATCGTTAATATCGACATTTGGAAATCCTTTTAACTGGCAATCTTGCTGAATCGCTTTTCTAGCGGCAAAGATGCCCTTAGACTCGGAGTAACCTTCTGATTCCCGAACGTTTAAGATTAAATCGCGAATAATCTCGTTGGGCGCCTCAAAACCAAAGGGAGCGGGATTGCCGGTGTTTAGCTTTAAGATGCTAATCCCCTCTTCTTGCATCCGCTCCGCTTCTTCCAACACGGGCCCTCGCACATCATAGCTGACCCCTTCTAGCTTTTGTGATTTTTCGTATTGCCGCATGGCGCCCACTCCTTTTCTTTTACAGATGTTATCAACAACTTTAATCGAGGAAATCGGAAATTGCAACAGAAAATTGCTCAGAAGAACGCTTATTTTTTAAGTGGTGGCAAGACAATTTTTTCATATAATTTGACCGTTAACAGATAGTAGCCGGCATAGATGATTCCGAACAAGGCAAAGGGTAACACGATCCCATTGTAAGGATTTTGCAGTAATGTAGTAAACATCTTCAAACCAAACAGTACGTGAATGGCACCGACAATTCCTGGTGCTAAAAAGAGCAAGCCTAGTTCTTTTTTGATGGAGCCTTTTAAAAGTTTTTGGCGAGCACCGATTTTTTGCAGCATTTGGTAGCGTTGAATGTCTTGACTCGCTCCAGATAAGATTTTGAACATCAAGCAACTAGCCAGCATGGTCAAAAAGGCAATCCCTAAGAAGAAGCCCATGAATTCAAAGCCAGAATAAAAACTGTTAAACAACTCGTAAACCACCACTCGTTGGGTATAGCCTTGTTCTGAGTTTAGTCCAGGATTGTTTTTCTCGTTGATTTTTACCAACTTCTTCAATTGCGGAATTGAGTCGGCAAAGTCTTTTACTTGAATCACTTTTAACTCAGTCGTGGGTAAGTTTAAGGCCGCAAAATCACTAGGACTCAGAATTTGAAGATTTAAAGCTTGGCGCTCAGGAGTCTCTAAATTCCGTAGTTCATCTTGCTTGTTAAGGTCTTTTACCAGTTCTTCCCCAGAGACTCGTTGATACCCTTTCACCCCATAATCCGTGATTAATAAAGGTTCTTGATCGAAATCAGCCTGGTTATAGTACAGTGTTGTGCCATCGCTTTTTTGCTGATAGGTAGCTTCTTTGGTAATGTCCAGCTTACTCAATTCCCCAGCAGATACAGCTTGGGAATTGTTTAACACCAAGTCATAGGCGGTACTTTGCTTCGTGATTTTCATAATGTCATTTTTAAACCCAATCCCCACGGTCAAGGCACCTAGGGCCAAGGCAAAAAGCATGGCTACTAAAGAGAGCACGCGACTGTAGTCTTGCAAACGAAAGTTTAACTGGGAAAGAGTAAAGTTATTCAGTCTGCGAAACGCTACGTTTGGCCGGTTTTTTAAGCCATTTACAAAGACCAACAAGAGCGCATGGAAGATTAGAAACGTCCCCCCTAAAATGGTGAAGAGTGCCCCAAAGATTCCCGCTATTTGAAAACGAACTAAATCGCTCATTAGGTAATAGCCCGCTGCTAATAACCCAATCCCAATCAATGATTGTAACAACAAGCCGAACAAATTCCGTTTTCCCGGAGCCGGCGTACTGCCGTCTTTTAAAAGACTGAGTAAAGTTTTTTTGCGAATCTGCTGGGCATTGAAGACCGCCGCTAAGAAAAACAGGATGCTAAAGAAGACGATGGTCTCCAATAACGCCTTTGGACTAACTGGTTGGAAATGGGTCAAACTCAGTTGCAGTTGATTGATTAAAATCAGACTGACGCCTTTCGTCAGTGCAATTCCTACTAAAGAGCCCATCAAGGTTGCCAAAAAGCCCACTAAAAAAGTCTCTAAAAAGATTAATTGTGCAATCTTTTTAACCTTTGCCCCCAACATCAGAAACATCCCGTACTCTTTTTGCCGCATATTCAGTAAGAAGGAATTGGCATAAAGGATGTAGACAAAGGTAATGATTGCCAATAAAACCGAGCCTAGTCGAAAGATGATGACCACATAAGAAACAGTGGTATTGGCCTCCAAAAAGGCTTTGTTACTAGCCAGTGACTCAAACATATAAAAGATCCCGGAAGCTACTAATAAGCCGGAAAACAAAACGAGATAATCCCGCAGACGAGCTTTAATTCCGCTAATCGAAAGTTTCAAAAGCATTGCAAATCCTCCTTATTGTTCCAAATTGCCTAAGATATTCAGGATTTGCCGATAAAAGTCCGTTTGAGACTGGTTTTCGCGACGAAGTTCCTGGTGAATCATGCCATCTTTGATAAACAAGATCTTTTGACAATAACTAGCGGACAATGGGTCATGGGTTACTAGTAAAATTGACACGTGATCATTTTCGTTTAAGTCTTTCATCATGTTGAGCAAGTCTTTGGCGCTGTTGGAGTCCAATGCCCCGGTTGGCTCATCCCCAAACAAAATCGTCGGTTCCCCTACCAAAGCCCGGGCAGAGGCCACTCGCTGTTTTTGCCCCCCGGACAAAGCCGCTGGGTATTGATCCAAAATGGCTTCAATGGACAAACGTTTGGCTACGGCCATGATTTTTTTGCGAATCGTTTTAGGCTTTTCCCCTTGTAAGGATAATGGCACCGCAATATTTTCATAAGCAGTTAAGTTTTCCAATAAATTAAACTCTTGAAAGACGAAGCCGATTTCCCGGCCTCGAAAATCCGATAGTTCATCCCCCTTTAAAGTAGTTACGTCTCTTTGGTTGATAAAAATTTCGCCAGAGGTTGGTTTGTCGATTGTGGACAAAAGATTCAAAAGGGTTGATTTCCCTGAACCGGAAGCCCCCATAATCCCGATAAAGTCTCCCTTAGATACATCGAAGGTAATCCCTTTTAGGGCCTCCGTGATTTTTTCTTTGGTTGTACCGTAGCTTTTCTTGACGTCTTTTACACTAATGACCGTTTCCATTTCTTTCATCCTTTCTAATCCAGTTTTGCTTGGGCTTTACTAGGGATTTCATCTTTTTGAACTTCTTCCCAGCTGGTTACCCCTTTGTTTTTATTCCAGATAACTTTTAGGTAGGCTTCTTTTCTCAATGGCCGTGCTTGAAAAGAATCAAAGGTCAATTCTTTACCACTCCCTTCTTTATCGTAACCGGTCAGTTGGTAACGATAGGTAACCATAGGCTTTCCTGCATCGTCTTTTTCGTCAATCTTCTCTCCGTCTGTGGTGATCTGAACATAATAAGGTGTGCCCCCCATAATGACCTTTTGGGCCACAGAAATGCCTCCGATTATGAGGACTGCTAGTACACCTAATGTAATCATTACTTTTTTCATGAAAATTCCCTCCGCTTCTTTGACTACATTCTACGAGATATTCTTGTTACAATCAGAATGATATGACTGACATTAGTCTTTCAGTTTTGTCACTTTTCTCAAGAAATCCTGATATAATAGTATTTAGCAACATTTTCCAATGACTTATAGAAGTCATTTTTCCGGCAAATCTTGGTGTTTTCATTAGATTTTCTTTACCTTTTTCAATTCATTGAAAAAAAGGCACAAAAAAAGAGGTTCCCTGATCAGGAAACCTCAAAAGAAATGCGGAAGATGGGAGTCGAACCCACACGAGCTATTGCTCACAACGACCTCAACGTTGCGCGTCTGCCATTCCGCCACTTCCGCATGTGCCACTGGCGACTGTTTAATCGTACCAATCCCCCCTTTATTTGTCAATAACATTTCAAGAAAAAGGAGTCTGCACGATGGAAAAAGAACACTTTGATGGCGAGTTTACCGCCCTAGGGCTCTTAATCGGCATCTGTATCGGTCTTGTGAAGGACAACTTGGTCTTTGGCTTTGTGATTGGCATCGTCATTGGCATTGCCCTAGACTGGCTAGGAAACCTATTTATCCTGTGGCGCAATCAAAAATAAACACTGCTGCTCGTAAGTACCCCTGAAGAATAAAAAACTCCGAGGCCTCTTTGCCTCGGAGTTTTTCTATAGAACAGTAGGATCGTAACGATAGGTGACACTCCCGTTATGATGTGCTTCGCCTACAAAGTATTTGCGATCTTCTCTGGTTAACCAAACTTCCCGAAACAACATGAATTGTTCCAGACTCACTTCGATTTTCTCGATTTCGCCAGATTTAAGCTTATCCAACTGCGTTTCGTATGCTTCCATCTGCCTTATCCCTTCTTCGTAAAGTAACCCTTATTCTTTGGATTCACCGTTTCGTCATGAATCAAACCTTGCAAGCCACGCTCTAAAATTCCTTTACGTTTCGTTGCTGGTTCTTCCTCATTGACCTCGGTTGCTGGGAATTTCTTCACCGTGGGGTCTTCCTTGCGCTTTTCTTGATACGCAGAGACCTCTTGATCAAACATCAAATAGCTGTCTTGAGGCTTTTTCAAAGAAGTTAACAGTTCCTCCGAAGTGACTCCAGAATCTTTACTATTAGACTCATCTGGAAGAACAGAAGCCGGAATATACTTAGGCACGAAGTAAGAACGACCAGAATACTCCCGTTTTAGGGAATCATCGGTTTTCTTCGGTGTCGCTGGATTGCGCAAAGCCGATTTCCGAGGGTCTTTCCCAAACAGAGAAGTTCGCCCCACCGCATCGGTTTCCGTAGTGATTTTTTTGCTGTAATCCGGTAAATTGTCCCGGTGTTTTTGTAATTCAGTCTGTTGACGAATCGTCAAACCTTGCTTGTCCAAAGTTTCTTTTCGAGAACGGCGCAAAGTGCGTTCGTCTTGATTGTCAGTGCTACGGCTATTCGTCGTATCAGCTACGGTATTTGCTGGTTTCGAGCTTGCAGCAGTATTTGGGGTCAACCAACTGCGGTCGTTGGCGAAGAGATTGCGCTTGCCTTCTCGGTGCAGTTTTACCCCTTCGTTGTCATCATAAGCTGGAAAGCGGTAGTTTTTCCGCTTGATCTCATTGTAGTTACTCATAAGTCTCATCCTTTGTTTCTGGCTTTGCCTTATTCTACCACAAAATGCAAAATCAGGAGAACTCTCCTCTTTATTCTGACAATTCTCCTTCGATTACATAAGAACCATGAGCCCGAATGCGCTGTCCTTCCAAAAGTTCGGCCAAGCGTTCTCTGGTCAGTGGCAACTCCCGAAAAGCCGCAAAGTCCTTTGCCGACACGATGACTTCCACCCCTAAAGGATTAAGCACGGTGAGAATAAACTGCGTCTCATCGTAGCGCAAAACGCCTAGTAGGCGCTCACTGTAAATCAAGCCGAATTCTCCTCCTTGAAGCAAGTGATTTTCCTTGCGCAAAGCCAACCACTTGCGACACTCTCGATAGCAAGTCTCATCCACTCGCCCCCACGGAAAGAACTTCCGATTGTCCGGGTCTTTACCTCCCGTAAGCCCTGCTTCATCCCCGTAATAAATACACGGTACGCCAGGAAAAGTCACCAAAAGCGCGAAAGCTAAGGAAAGCTTCTCATAATCTCCCTCTAACTGAGATAAAATTCGCTCCGTATCATGAGTACCGATATTATTCAGACTATTGTAGAAGACTTCTCGGGGATAATTTTCCTGCAACCGGGTGAAAACCAAGGCGATGTCTTCCGGACTACAATTTTCCATTAAGAAGTCAATGGTCGCACTACGCAAAGGATAATTCATCACCCCATGCAAATGGTCCCCTAAAATGTATTGCCGTCGAACGCCATAGGAAACTTTGTTTGAAGCATCTTCCCAGACTTCTCCTAACAAAACCTTGTCTTCATAGTGATCCAGATTGTTGCGAATCCCGGCGATAAATTCATCCGGTAATTCGTCTGCCACATCCAATCGCCAACCGTCTAAGCCCATTTGATTCCACTTACTTAAGACACCCTTAGCCCCATAGATAAAGCGCTGAAACTCTTCATTCTCCTTATTGACTTCTGGTAAGTCTTTGACTCCCCACCAGGAGCGATACTCATTGGGATAGTTCAAAAAGGTAAACCAAGGAAAATACGGACTCTTAATGTCTTGATAAGCGCCGACTCCAGGGCCGTACGCACCATCGTAGTTGAAGTAGCGGCTGTGGCGCCCCACGTGGCTAAAGACTCCGTCCAAAATCACACGAAAGCCTTCTTGATGCAAAGTATCCAGTAGCTCTTGAAACTCCGCTTCCGTCCCTAAAATCGGATCGACCTTCAAATAATCCGCCGTATCATAGCGATGATTACTACGAGCCTCAAAGATGGGATTTAGATACAAGGCATTGACTCCTAGTTCTTTCAAATACGGAATCTTCGCCTGAATCCCGGCGAAATTCCCACCATAAAAATCCCACCGTAAAACTTCTCCTTGGGCATCTTTAATATACATAGGATCGTCCCGTAAATCCCCGTATAAGAAGGTATTCTCTTTGGGATTGTTCACGTGACCGTCCGGATTGCCATTGAAGAACCGATCTGGGAAAATCTGATAAAAAACCGCCTGACGATACCAGTCTGGGGCTTTTTCGGCCTTCTGATAGCACGTTACTTGATAATTCATGCATTCCTTCAAATAATCCCGCACTTCCCCATGGCCATTTTCCCCGCTCCAGCCATAATAACGGGTAAAACGTTGCTGATTGGCCGAAAGGTACTCCAGTTCAAAGTGGTAAAAGTACAAGCCCTTCCCATCAGTAAAGGCAAACTCCGTCTGAAAAAAGCCATTCTCTTGTGGTGTCATCTTAATGCGATAAGCCTTTTGCCCTTCTGGTTCTATCACCAGATAGACTTGATCAATTCCCGAATCAGCACCTAAAAAACCAAAACGGGCACTCTGTCCTTCTTGAATCGCGCCAAAGGGAGACTTATACGCTGATTTCCATGGATTGTAATAAATTTCCCCCATTGCCCATTACCCCTTCTTTTTCGAATATTGTTCCACTGGTTCAATGTGCCAAATCTCTTCGGCGTAACGCATCATCGTATCGTCTGCGGAAAAACGCCCAGCGTTGGCAATGTTCATCAAGCTCATTTGCTGCCAATGGTGTTGATCCCGGTACAAGCCGTCAATTTTTTCTTGGGCTTTCACGTAGGCATCAAAGTCTCGCAAGACAAAATATTCGTCATTGTGTTTGAGTAAGGAATCGAAAATTTCCCGGCCTTCAAAGTAAATATTTGGAATCGTGCCATCCACAAAGGCGTTTAAAATTCGTTGTAGCACTGGGGACTGGTCATAATAATCCTTCGCTACATAATCTTGACGCTCGTAATACTGGTAAACTTCCCGTTCGGTCATGCCAAAGATTACCACATTGTCATCTCCCACGGCATCCCGGATTTCCACATTGGCCCCATCTAAGGTTGCTAAGGTAATTGCACCATTTAGCATTAGCTTCATATTACTAGTGCCGGAAGCTTCCTTAGACGCTAGGGAAATCTGCTCACTGACATCTGCCGCCGGAATGATTAGCTCTGCCAAATGCACGTTGTAGTTTTCCAAGAAGACCACTTTAATGCGTCCGTTAATGTCTGGATCGTTGTTGATTAGATTTGCCACTTCATTGATAGCTTTAATGATAGATTTAGCGTAAGTATAGCTTGGTGCCGCTTTTGCCCCAAAAATGAAGAGCCGAGATTCTTGGACTTTCTTCGGATCGTCTTTCAAGTCGAAGTAGAGTTTCAAGATATGCAAAAGATTTAACAACTGACGCTTATAGGCGTGCAATCGTTTGATTTGCACATCGAAAATCGCCTCTGGGGAAACGGTAATCCCCGTTGTCTCTTCGATATAGCTGGCCAATCGCTGTTTGTTGCTTTTCTTAGCCTCTGCTAACTGATCAAGAACCGTCTGATCCTCCACATAGTTTTGCAACAACTTCAAATCCCCTGGAGTTTTCCGCCAAGTGGTGCCAATGGTCTGATCCAAGACTTTGGATAATTTGGGATTTGCCAATTGCAACCAGCGTCGTTGGGCAATTCCATTGGTCTTATTATTGAAGCGTTCTGGGAACAATTGATAAAAGTCATGAAGCACGACTTCTTTCAAAAGGTCTGAGTGAAGTTTCGCCACGCCATTGGTGCTATGGCTACAAATAATCGCCAAATGGGCCATGTGTACTTGCTCATTTTGAATGATCCGAGTCCGTTGAATCAACTCAGGATTTTCCGGATAGCAAATGGTCAATTCATTTACAAAGCGACGGTCGAGTTCTTCGATAATTTGGTACATCCGAGGTAGATTTTCTTTCATTAAAGCCACCGGCCATTTTTCCAGTGCTTCTGCCATAATGGTGTGATTGGTGTAGCTCATGACTTTCACTGTTACATTGAAGGCCTTTTCCCAAGACATGCCGTGCTCGTCCATTAAAATTCGCATCATTTCCGGGATACATAGAGCTGGATGGGTATCATTAATGTGAATCGCCACGTACTCATTTAAAACGTCCAGTGGTTTATTTAAGCGCAAATAATAGCGAATGATACTCTGAACGCCTGCCGAAACAAAGAAATATTCCTGCCACAGGCGCGTTTGCCGGCCCCGTTCATTGGAATCATCTGGATACAAGACCGCGGTCAAATCCTCAAATGCTCGCCGGTCTTCAATGCTGCGGTAATGGTCTTCTTCCGATTCAGGAATTTCCACACTCCACAGACGCAACGTGTTTACCAAGTGATTTTGATACCCTAAAACCGCCGTGTCATAAGGCACTGCCCGCAAACGACGAGCTCCTTCATAGACCGGACGCAACTGACCGTCAGTGTCTTCTGCTAAATAGACATTGCCCCCAAACAGCACATCCACTGCTTTGGATTCTTTCCGGACTTCCCAGGTATTGCCATTACGCAACCACTCGTCTGGCAACTCCACTTGGTACCCATCCACAAACCGCTGCTTAAATAAGCCATAATCGTAACGAATCCCATTGCCATTACCCGGCAAGCCACAAGAAGCAATGGAGTCCATGAAACAAGAAGCCAGTCGTCCTAGCCCGCCGTTTCCTAAGGCCATATCCTGCTCCACTTGGGCTAACTCATCCAAAGAGACGCCAAGATCAGCCAAACCAGCTTCCACTGTCTCTAAAATTCCCATATTCAAAAGGTTACTTTTTAGCATTTTCCCTGGTAAAAATTCAATGGAAAAATAATAGGCTTGCTTCTGGCCATCTTCCAAATAATCTTTCCAGGTATTGCTCCAAGCATCGGAATAATACGCTTTTACCACGCTCCCTAAGACATTGTACAGTTCCTGAGAGGAAGCGTCATTGATGTCCATGGCGTACTTTTCCTTTAGTCGTTGTTGCAGTTCTTTTTTAAATTCTTCCTTCGTCATCTCCATTTACAAATACTCCCCTTTATATTGGAAAAAGACTGCGGTCAATCCCCAGCAGGTATCTTGTCGCATCGCACTTCATCTTGTTAAAAGAGACAAAGTCGACACCAAACTGCTGGGGTTTGACGCACAGCCCTTCATTAATTTGTCACTACTTCTTCATACAAAGCCAAGTAAGCATTGCAAGCGGTCTGCCAGCTAAAATCTTGCTCCATGGCTTGTTTCATCACTTGTTGCCAAACCGGTTTGTCCCGATACAAGGTTACGGCTTTCTCCATAGCTTTCATAAACTGATAGCCACTGAAATCTTGGAAGCCGAAACCTGTCCCCCTACCAGTTACCGGATTAAACGGCGTCACCGTATCCCGTAAGCCACCGATTTCATGAACCACTGGTAAGGTGCCATAACGCATAGCCATCATCTGAGAAAGTCCACAAGGCTCAAATGCAGATGGCATCAAGAAGATATCCGCCCCCGCATACATTCTTTGAGCTAAGGCCACGTCAAAAGTGATATTGGCAGAAATTTTGTCCGGAAAGGCTTGGGCATACCCTTTAAAGGCTTGCTCAAAGTCATAATCCCCGGTACCTAACAATACCAGCTGCATCTCTTGTTGCAAGAGACTTGGCAATTCCTCTAATAAAAGATGGAAGCCTTTTTGACGGGTCAAACGACTAACCACCGCTAGTAAAGGCACATCTTTTACCGGTAGTCCCATGGCTTTTTGTAAGTCTGCTTTGTTAGCCTTTTTGCCAGTCAAATCACTAGCCGTAAAATGATGGGCAATCAAAGGATCGGTTTCTGGATTGTTTGCGTCGTAATCAATGCCATTAACAATACCGGATAACTTGCCGGATTCCATGCGCAAGATTACATCCAGGCCTGCACCAAATTCCGGTGTTTGAATCTCTTGGGCATAAGTTGGGCTAACGGTATTCACTCGGTCTGCGTACAAAATGCCACCTTTCATATAATTCAGGCAGTTGTTCATGCGCAGTGTGCCGTCTTCATAGCGTTCCATTCCCACACCGAACCAATCCGCCAACTTATCCCCAGCATACCATCCTTGAAATTCAATATTGTGAATCGTCAAGATGGTCTTGATTTCATTGTAGGATTGAATCCAACGGTACTTTTCTTTCACCAAAAATGGCAACAAAGCAGTGTGATAGTCATTGGCATGGAGGACATCTGGGATAAAGTGTACCCGTTCCATCATCTCCATAATTGCCAACTGGAAGAAAGCAAAGCGTTCCCCATCATCGTCGTACCCATACAGCCCATCCCGAGCAAAGTAATACTCATTGTCGATAAAATAATAGGTCACCCCAGCATAGACTAGGCGCTTAATGCCACAGTATTGATTGCGCCAGCCTACGGACACCGTAAAATGAAACAAATCTTCACATTGCTCCCGTAGTTCTGGTGACATTTTGTGGTGAAAAGGCAGGACCACACGACAGTCCAAGCCTTTTTTCACCAATTCCTTTGGTAAGGCGGCGGCCACGTCTCCTAAGCCCCCGGTTTTAAAAAATGGTGCACATTCCGCTGCTGCAAAGAGTATCTTCAAATTACTCTCCTCCATAAATATCCGAAATTACATAGCTATCTTTTTTCAAGACTACTGGATGGGTTGGTGTACCGATGACTTTCACGCCGGCTTCAACGGCAACATTTTTATCTAGAATCGCATGGCGAACCACGGCGCCTTCTCCAATATTGTTGTTGGCCAAAAGAATGGCATTTTCCACTACTGCATCGGGATGTACGAAGGCTTGACGAGATACCAAGGAGTCTTTCACCGTGCCTTCGATAATGCTTCCGGAAGCAAACTGGCTATTTTCTACCTGAGAACTATCGGAGTAATACGTTGGCACTTCGTTTTTCAACTTGGTGTAGATTTTTTGATTGGAATACAACAAGGAGTTGAATTTCTTCGGATCCAACATGTCCATGTTTGCTTGGAAGTAGGTTTCCACATCGTAAATATTGCTCAAATAGCCGGTGTATTCGTAGCTAGAGCTGTTTACCGTACCCACTAAGTTACGGAAGAAAGTTTCCAAGTTCACCGAAGCATTGGTATTTTGCCCTACGGATAATGCTTCAATCAAAGCTTGGGTTTGCATAATGTAGATATCCATGGCCAAGTTGTTCTTTTCTCCAAGGGTCGTATCTTTGGCAATCATCGTTTCGGTGATTTTGCCATCTGCTGCCACATCTAGCAGCAGATCGCTTGGGTGAATGTTGTCTTTGCCCACTCGTTTGTAGACTACGGTCATATCATTTTTTTGCATTTGGTGGATTTTCAGCACCGCCCGCAAGTCGATGTTGCACAGCATCTTGCTACCCATAAAGACCACGTATTCCGACTTTGATTTTTTCAAATAGTCGATGACCTTTTCATAGTAAGCTTTGTGTTCCGCTTTTTGTTTTAACAAATCTTGGTAAACATTGATAAAGAAACGGTTTTGTACACCGTCTAAATTCCACTCTTTGCCCCCACCGATATGATCAAAGACCGACTGAGTTTCATCATCATTAAAGACCATGAAGATGGTATTGATATTCGCATTGACAATACTGGATAAGTTAAAGTCGATTAAGCGATATTTGCAGTCAAAAGGTAAGGTGGCGATTGGCCGGTTTTCCGTTAACGGCAATAATTCTTTAAAACGGGTCAAATTCCCCATAATGGCACACATTTTATTAGTTCTCATCTACAGACACCCCAATCACTTCAGAATACCCAACGACTTCGATTTCTTCGCTGCCGTCGATTACGGCATTGTCGCCGATAATGGCATTTTCGCCAATAATTGCCCGATGAATGCGGACATTTTTCCCAATGGTCGCTCCAGACATAATCACGGAGTCACTCACTTCAGAACCACTCTTAATCTGAACATCCTCGGATAAAATCGAATGTTCAATGGCTCCAGCGATGTAGCAGCCGTCTGAGATTAAGGAGTCATTCACCGAACCGGTTTCCGTTAAGAAATGCGGTGGTGAAATCGGATTTTTGGAATACACTCGCCAAGATTTGTCCCGAATATCCAAGTCCATCTCTGGTTCGATAAATTCCATATTGGCTTCCCACAAGGAATCAATCGTACCCACGTCTTTCCAATAGCCTTGGAAGCGATAGGCATAGACGTTTTCCCCACTATCCAAATAAGAAGGAATCACGTGTTTCCCAAAGTCGATCATCTGACCGTCTTTGGTGTAGCTGTTCATCAAGACATTGCGCAGACGGCCCCAGTTAAAGATGTAAATCCCCATGGAAGCCAAGTTGTTTTTCGGCTGTTCTGGTTTTTCTTCAAATTCAATAATCCGGTCGTTTTCGTCCGTATTCATAATTCCAAAACGCGATGCTTCATCCATAGGAACTTCGATTACCGCTACCGATAAAGAAGCATTGTTCTGTTTGTGAGTTTCCAACATTTCTTCATAGTCCATCTTGTAAATGTGGTCCCCGGATAGAATCAACACATATTGAGGGTCCATTTCATCGATATAATCGATGTTTTGGTAAATCGCATGGGCGGTTCCTTCAAACCACTTGCTTCCTTCCGAGCTGGAGTAAGGCTGCAAAATGGTAACCCCGGAATTAATCCGATCCAAGCCCCAGCTTGCCCCATTGCCGATATGACTATTCAATGTCAAGGGTTGGTACTGTGTCACAACCCCGACATTACGAATCCCAGAATTGGCACAATTACTCAAAGTAAAATCGATAATGCGGTACCGACCACCAAAGGGAACTGCCGGTTTGGCGATGTTTTTAGTAAGTTTTCCTAGACGGGTCCCTTGCCCTCCTGCTAGGATCATGGCTAACATTTCAGTTTTCATTTAGACGGTGAAAAAATCTCACCTTCTCCCCCTTTCACTTAGAAACTTTTTTAGCTTTTCGTGTATTAATCTGCTCAGGACGGATAATCAATGTTCCTAAGGCTGGTACAATCGTTTGAATCTGTTGGTCAAATTGTTTAAAGGCAATCGGCAGTGACTCACAAACGTCATTGTGCTTTGTCCAAGTCCCACCAAACTCCACCATCTCCGTATTCAGAACTTCTTGATAGGTTCCGGGATAAGGTACCCCAATGGCGAAGCTTTGCCGTTCCACCGGTGCCAGATTCAGCACGACGATTAAAAAGTCTTTTTTTGTTTTCCCTTGGCGGATAAATGTCAGCACACTATCTGCAGTATTATCTGCGTCAATGACTTCAATCGTATCCCAAGTGCCCTCTAACTCCCACAAAGCTTTTTCGCTGCGGTAAAATTCATTTAAGGTTTGGGTAAAATGCTGCATCTTGTGGTTCATATCATCCTCAAGATCCACCCATTCAAGGCCTTCATCAAACTTCCACTCTAAAAATTGTCCCCATTCACTCCCCATAAAGGTTAATTTCTTCCCAGGATGGGTAATCAAATAAGTGAACAAGGTGCGCAATTGAGCAAACTGCTTGTAGCGATCCCCCCACATTTTGTGCATCAAGCTTTTCTTCCCATGGACCACTTCATCGTGGGACAGTGGCAAAATATAGTTTTCATCCATCATGTACATGAAAGAAAAGGTCAACAGGTTGAAGTGGTGTTGACGAAAAAGTGGATCCATTTCAAAGAAGCGCAAGACATCATTCATCCAGCCCATATTCCACTTGTAGTCAAAACCTAGAGAGCCGGTTTCAATCATGCCGGTAATCTTCGTTTCCGAAGAACTTTCTTCTGCCACCATGATGACTTCTGGATGAGCGAGCTTAATCACCGCATTTAATTTTTGTAAGAAATAATAGCCTTCGAAGTTCCGATTGCCCCCTTCATGATTCGGCGTCCATGGTCCTTCATCGTAATCCCGATAGATCATATTGGATACCGCATCCACACGAATGCCGTCCAAATGATACATCTCAATCCAAAACATGGCGCTGGAAATCAAGAAGCTCTGAACTTGCGGTTTCCCTAAGTCGAAATTCAAAGAACCCCAACGTACATTGTTAGCTCGATCTGGATCCGTGTACTCAAAGGTAGGCGTTCCATCGTAATAAGGCAAAGTATCATCATTGATACAGAAATGCCCTGGCACCCAATCCACGAAGACGCCGATATTGTTTAAGTGACAAGCCTCTACAAAATCTTGAAACTCTTCTGGCGTACCATAATAGGAACTCAATGCAAAATACCCGATTAATTGATAGCCCCAGCTTCTTCCCAAAGGATGCTCCATTAAAGGCATGAACTCCACATGTGTGTAATTCATCTCTTTTAAATAAGGCACCAACTCCCGGGTCAAATCGGCAAAGCTGTAAGGTGTGCCATCTTCATGATGTTTCCAAGAACTAGCATGAACCTCGTAAATATTCAAAGGCCGCTTAAATTGATTCGAGCGTTTCTTCCGTCCTTGCCACAACCCATCTCGCCATTTCTTTTCTGGAATGGTATGAACCACCGCAGCGTTTCCTGGACGCTTTTCAAAGTAAATCGCAAAGGGATCAATTTTGAAAATCTCCCGTCCATCTTGTTGCCGGACTTTAAACTTGTACAAGTCCCCTTCTTTTGGAAGTTTCGTGGTCACCTCCCAGATACCGGATTCACTGGAAACAGTCATGGGCAATGTATCGTCCCAATCATTAAAATCCCCTACGAGCCAAACCTGTTGCGCATTTGGTGCCCAAACACGAAAAACATAGCCCTGGCTACTTTGATGTGCCCCTAAAAAATGTTGAGCATAGAAGTTTTCCCCTGTGAGAAACCGCGTTTTTGCGGCTTCTACTGCTGTTGCTACCTCGTCAGCCATACCATTGTCCTTTCCTTTTCACTAATCTTAGCCACTCTGGCAAACGCAAAAAAACCTCATCGAAAGCAGGTTTTCTAGGCACCAGAGTTTTCTAATATTATAATAACACAACCTTAATGATTCGAAAGCAGTTAATCACAAAAAAATTGAGTTCTTATCATCTTTTTTCGTGTTTTCTTTCGCTCATTTTCTTTCTCTTGTTTTTTATCGCGCTTACATTCTTTTTGTATAGACATTTTACAGTAATTTACAAAAAAACATTCATAATGATCGTTTTTTTAAGTTATCCATCATAAAATGAGAGATCAGATAAAATTACTTTTGTTTTATAAGAAAATAACACTCACCTAACAAAAAGGACAGTTGTTTTCCTAGCAAGAATAATTCACCAATAAAATGTATTTGCTTTCAATTTTTTGCTCAGAACCGGACCATTCTCTAAAAAAGAAAAAATCCGTTTGAGACACTTTTAACGAAAACAGACCTCCTTTTCAATTCTAGAAATTGAAAAGTACACCTATCACAAGCTTTTTCATTTTTTTCCAATAAATTGAGAGGATTCAAAAAAAAGACAGAAACTCATGAAAACTCGTGTTTATTGGATTTTTCAACAAAAGTAAAAATTGAAAATAGATTTTCTTCAAAGAAAAATGCTAACAATTAGATGGTAGCGTCAAGAATTATGTGTAAATGGAAAATCCATTCCGTTAATTACAGTTAAATCATTGACTCTAATGTATCCTGAATTTCTTTAAATCCTTTGTGAATCCTGCCTAAAAATTTTTGGTTATATTGATTAAATTGCGACACTAAAAATCTTTCTAAAGAGTCTTCATTTGGAAATTGTTCTTTTCTTCGAGTATACCGTTTTAATTGTTTATTAAATCCTTCGATTAAGTTCGTTGAATAGATGGTTCGTCTGATAGTGGGAGGAAAATTATAAAATGTGACTATGGCAGGATTCAAGAGCAGATTGACAACTCTTGGATACTGCTTTCCCCATTTTTTGACCATAAAGTCCACTTGAGCCAATGCCTCTTCTTTAGACGTTGCTTGGTAAACCGCTTTGAACTCCTCACAAATTTCTTTTCGATCTCGAATACGCACTTTATGTGCGATATTTCTAGATACATGTACACAGCATTGTTGAAATTGTGCATTCGGATACACACTATGGATACTTTCTTCGATACCACTTAAACCATCGGTTACCACTAATAAAACCTCTTCTAACCCACGGTTTTTAAGATCTTGAAGAACTTCTTTCCAAATATACGCGGATTCCGTTGGGGCGATAGTGAACCCAAGAACTTCTTTGGTTCCATCCAATCGGATACCAATCGTAATGTACACGGCTTCTTTTGAAACGGTTTGTCTCTTCAAAGGAATATGTGTCGCATCCATAAAGATAACGGAATAACTGGCTTCTAACGTTCTTTCTTTAAATGCTAAAACGTCTTCAGACACGAGTTTACTCATGTTGGAGATCGTTTGTGGCGTATAGTGATGCCCATACATTTTTTCAATTAATTCGGAAATTTCAGCCATCGTAATGCCTTTTTGAAATAATTGGATAACGGTCGTTTCTAACGAATCATTGGTTCTCTTATATGCTGGGAGTGTTTGTTGAGAAAATTCGCCATTCCGATCTCTAGGAATAGTTAAATTTAGCTCTCCATATTCTGTTTTAAATGTACGTGAATAATTCCCGTTACGGGAATTTCCTGAATTGAATCCATTTCGATCATATTTTTCGTAGTCTAAAAAAGCAGTTAGCTCTGCTTGTAGAAGTGAATTAATCGCTCGTTCTAAATGATCCCGAAATAATTCATCTAAATCGCCTTTATTGAGTAGTGTTTGCATAATTTCTGTAGTAAAATTAGTCATGAGAAAGTCCTCCTATAAAATTTCGGTGTCGTAACTTTAATTTTACAGAATGGACTTTCTCTTTTTCTACCCTAAATTTCTATTTACACAAAATATTTTACGCTATCAATTAGATTTTCTTATGAGATTCATTCGACATTTACTTATTATTTTGTTACTATTCTTATATGATAATCAAATGAAGAGGAGTTTTTTAATGGGTCAGCCGTTATTTACAAATAGAAAGTCCGGGAAGATAGCAGTCTTCAGCGGCTTTATCACCGTTTTGTTTTTTATCTTGTGTTTGCTTTTTTTAGATCAACAGACTGTTTTTTATTCCACCCCTTTGCCCCTCCATACAGACTTCGCCAATGGTGGTCCGATTTCCGCTTTGTTTTACCATCTTTTCATCTTGATGTTGGTAGTCTTTAGCGGCTTAGTTTGTCGGTTTGCTCGGGTCAATCATTGGGTGGAATTTCGGGAAGCCACGCTTTTCACTTTCATTGGCTATGCCTTTTTATTTCTGCGAACCTTTTTACTGATTTTTGACACCCAATCCTTATACTATATTTTGACAGCTGGTGTGCAAGTCTTAGTGGCTTTAGTGGGCATGCTCTTTTACCTGATTACGTTTATCTCAAATCCAAAAGCACACCCGATGGCCTTTCTCTTAGGCATGGATATGATGCTCTATTTGCTCAGTGTTCTTTTTAGCGTCTTCAGTACCGAGTTTATCTTGCCAAACTTCGGCACCTTACTGGTGACGGTTGCCAATGTGAGCATTATCAGCTTGTTCTTTTACTGGGCTTTGAAAAAAGACGCTCTTACACAAGAACTGGAAAACACTCCTTCTTAAAGAAAAAGACATCAAAAAAGGAGCTTGAGAATTCTCAAGCTCCTTTTAGTTTACTCAGATTTGATTTACGACTTATTGCACTACGAGTTCTTGAATGGAACCACTGGTATACACCTTGTAGATTGAAGCAACTTTCTTTTGCGGACTAGAAGCTACCACCAAGTAATAGTTCCCATTGCTATCAAAGTCCAACTCCCCAATGGTCTTGTACTGATAGCCATTACCGGCATATTTCTCTTCATCACGAATAAATGCCGAAGCTTGAGATGGGGAAAGAATGAAGTTCGAGTCCACCAACCAGTCTAAAATCACCGGAACCACTGTAGACGCAGCGACTTCTTTTTGCTTTTGAATGGCAAGGATCATCTCGGCATCAGAAAAGTGACTCTCATCAATTTGGCTCAACTTCAACTCTTTTCGGGCACGTTCCACCTCCACCATGGAAACAAACGTTACGACTTCGCCGACGGTTTTTGCTTGCTGCGGTACAGTTATATCCTGATAATTTTCCAATTTCATGTCCTCCTTTTGATCTTCTAAAAAGAGTGTAACACGCATGAAAAATTTTCACAATCATAACATTTATTATTTTCTAATTATTTTATCTTTTATTTGCAAGGATAGTCTTTTCTTTATAAAACCATCGAAACAGCCCTTTAAAGCGGTTTTCACATAGAAAACCTAGTAAAACACTTATTTCAAAATGATTTAACTTCATGATTTTTGTTTTTAATTCAGTCGTTTCTGAGAGATTCCGTAGATAGAGAATCGTCAATTGATTCTCCTTTGTTAAGATTCCAGTCCGCAAAAGACTCTCATAAAAGATGTTTGCTTTTGGCGCTTTGCCTTTTCCCACACGACTTAAAATCCACTGAACTTGCTGAAAGTAATACTCCTCATCCACATCCCCAATCAACTGAGCAAGCTGACTGTAAATAACCGGCTCCTCCAAATGACGATTTGCTACAAAATACCCCGCTAAATCTGAGGCGTCAGGTTTTGTTACCAAACTAAAAGCCTGTAAATCTCCTGGTAATCCAGCTTCCTGAAGCCTACCCATAGGCACATCGTCAGCTACCAAATAAGCAGTCTCTGGCTGACACGTCACAAAAGGTTGCAAAAAAGTAGCTAACTCCTCTTGTGATAAGTGTAATAAATCCTGTAACAACTCTTGCACCGCTGCTTCTTTTCCGACTTGTTGTTGATCTTCTTGCGTATAAAACGGCAAGTTCAGTTGATAACGCCGATCGGCACGCTCAATCCAGCCCACTTCGATGCAAGACTCCAAGTATTTCACAAAGCCTTTTTCAGAAAACTGCTGATTCAGCTCCCGCAAGGTACAGTTAGGTCGTGCTTGTAAAAAGGTCATCAAAGGGGTAAAAAACACCTTAGCTTGGAGCTCATACAGTTTCGATTTTCTCGTATCGTAATAAATCTTCATGTCTTCACCTCAAAAAAAGACTTGTTTCCCAAAAGAGAGCGGCTTAGCTGGCACTCTTAAGGAAACAAGTCTCCATTTTTATCCTTCGAAAGCTACGGTTAATTGAGGAACCACTTGTTTCTTACGGGAGACAACGCCTGGTAAGAAAGCCCGGTTATCG
The DNA here is from genome assembly GCF_000407365.1 of Enterococcus asini ATCC 700915. Classification (GTDB taxonomy): domain Bacteria; phylum Bacillota; class Bacilli; order Lactobacillales; family Enterococcaceae; genus Enterococcus_C; species Enterococcus_C asini. Next base: position 1,873,181 of record NZ_ASVU01000001.1, on the reverse strand, counting down.
GTTAAAGTCGTAGCAAAAGCCGTTTCCACCACTTCAAGAGGCGCACCCACTGCCAATAATTCCGAGTTACTGTCTAGAATGTCAGTAGCAATCAACAGGAACAAGTCATACCCTTTCGCCGCATTTTCCGCTACCATGGCAGCTTCTAATTCTTGCTGACGGTTAAAGACTTCTTTTAAGTCTACGGTGTTCACTTGGGCGATACGGACTGTTTTGCCCCCCATTGGGAAACTTTTCGCATCTAAGTCCAAAAGTTCTGCCGCTGACTTGTCGCCTAAATTAGTGCCGGCTTTTAACATTTCCAAGCCATAGCTGTTTAAGTCCACCTTCGCGATGTCGGCTAATTTTTCTGCCGCATTGATATCTTCAGGTGTGCAAGTTGGTGATTTGAACAACAAGGTATCGGAAATAATTGCAGATAACATGATTCCGGCAATTGCTTGAGGAATTTCCGCTTCATATTCTTGATACAATTTGTAAATGATGGTGCTCGTGCAGCCCACTGGTTCTGCTCGGTAGTATAAAGGGTTCGCTGTTTCAAAATTAGCAATCCGGTGATGGTCTACCACTGCCAAGACAGTAACATCCGCAATATCAGAAACACTTTGTTGGAATTCATTGTGATCCACTAACATTACAGTGTCGGTTTCTGGTTTTACCGCTTCAATAACCCGAGGTGCTGCTAGACCGAAATGATCCAAAGCAAACTGGGTTTCTTCAGAAGGTGTGCCTAAAGCCACGGCTTCTGCATCCACCTCTAATACTTGTTGTAAGTTGGCAAAGGCAATCGCTGCCCCAATTGCATCCGTATCAGGATTTTGGTGACCAAATACTAAAACTTTTGACATAAGTCGATTCGCTCCTTTGATTAGATTCCTTTCCATAATAACAAAAAACAGGAAAGAAATCACTTCTTTCCTGTTCTCGTGACGCTTTTTTAGCGGGTCAAATAACCGGTGTACTCACTAGTGTGAAGCAAGCGTTTGGCATTTTCCACCCGTTCTTCCGTTGGCGGCTTGATTCCTTTTAGGGGATAGGTCAAGTTTAACTCTTCCCATTTGTAGCGCCCCATGGTGTGGTAAGGCAAGATTTCCACTTTGTCCACATTGTTCAAGCTCTTGATAAATGTATCCAAGCGAATCAAGTATTCATCGTAGTCGCTTCGTTCAGGAACCAAGACGTGACGAATCCAGACAGGTTTCCCGATTTCAGACAAGTATTTTGCCATTTCCAAAATCGGTGTGTTGGATTGACGGGTTAATTTTTTATGGGCTTCTTCATCAATGTGTTTAATATCAAACAACAAGAGGTCCGTGTATTCCATCAATTCATTGAACTTGCTGAAGAAGGGTTCTTCCCGGGTGAAAGGTTGACCACAAGTATCGATTGTCGTGGTAATTCCCATGGCTTTGGCCTTTTTGAAAAGATCAATCAAAAAGTCAATTTGCAACAATGGTTCCCCACCACTAACAGTGATCCCACCTTTTTGTCCCCAGTAACTACGGTAGTGCAAAGCTTCTTCTAAAACATCATCCGCCGTGCGTTTCCGCGCTTTCGGATTTTGCAACATCCAAGTATCCGGATTGTGACAAAATTGACAACGCATGCGACATCCTTGCATAAATACGATAAACCGGACACCCGGTCCATCTACTGAGCCAAAGCTTTCTGTAGAGTGGACAATGCCGTATAATTCTTCTGTTTCTGCCATTGGTTGATCTTCCTTTCTGGTACACATTCGATCCTTGCCAAAGAGTGCTTATTGTCGGAAAACTCCCACGAATAAGTGGCAAAAGGCGGATGAACACCGTCCATCCGCCCTGTATTGCCTATTGTGTTATCTTCTTACATGTGATCGTGGAATGTCCGGCTAATAACGTCCATTTGTTGTTCACGAGTAAGGTCGATAAATTTAACTGCATATCCAGAAACCCGGATAGTGAAGTTAGCATATTCTTCTTTTTCTGGGTGTTCCATAGCATCCAACAATTTTTCTTTGTTGAACACGTTCACGTTCAAGTGGTGTGCTCCTTGGTTGAAGTAACCATCCAAGACGTGAGTCAAGGAATCGATTTGTTCTTCTTCGTCATGACCTAATGCTTCAGGGTTGATACTTTGAGTGTTAGAGATACCATCCAAAGCCAATTCGTAAGGCAATTTAGTCAAGGAATTCAAGGAAGCCAACAATCCGTGAGTTTCAGCGCCGTAAGATGGGTTAGCACCTGGTGCCAAAGGTTCGCCAGCAGCCCGACCGTCAGGAAGAGCCCCAGTAGCTTTACCATAAACCACGTTAGAAGTGATTGTTAGGATTGAAGTTGTTGGTTCAGAGTTACGGTAAGTGTGGTAGTGTTCCAATTTTTCCATGAATGTTTGTAGCAACCAAACAGCCAAGTCATCGGCACGGTCATCGTCGTTACCATATTTAGGGAAGTCGCCTTCGATCTTGTAGTCGATAGCCAAACCATCTTCGTCACGAATTGGTGTAACTTTTGCATATTTAATAGCGGACAAGGAGTCAACTACGTGAGAGAAACCAGCGATACCAGTTGCAAAAGTACGTTTCAAGTTTGTATCCATCAAAGCAAGTTCAGCTGCTTCGTAGAAATATTTGTCATGCATGTAGTGGATGCAGTTCAAAGTATTTACATACATACCTGCTAACCATTCCATCATGTCGTCATATTTTTCCATAACTTCGTCGAAATCTAGAACGCCGTCGCCTTCGATACCACGGTATTTAGGTCCAACTTGTGTTTTGCTCTTTTCATCCACGCCACCGTTGATTGCGTACAACAAAGCTTTTGCCAAGTTTGCACGAGCGCCGAAGAATTGCATTTCTTTACCAGTTTCTGTTGCGGATACACAGCAGCAGATTGCATAGTCATCTTTCCATACTGGACGCATAACATCGTCGTTTTCGTATTGGATAGAAGAAGTCTCGATAGAGATTTTTGCAGCGTAGTCTTTGAAGCCTTGAGGCAAACGAGAAGAATACAAGACTGTCAAGTTTGGTTCTGGAGAAGGTCCCATGTTTTGCAATGTACGCAAGAAACGGAAGTCATTCTTCGTTACCAAAGTACGGCCGTCCATACCCATACCAGCGATAGACAAGGTTGCCCAAACTGGGTCACCAGAGAACAATTCGTTGTAGCTAGGGATACGAGCAAATTTCACCATACGCAATTTCATAACCAAATGGTCAATCAATTCTTGTGCTTGTTCTTCAGTCAAAGTACCGTTCTTCAAGTCCCGTTGGATGTAGATATCCAAGAATGTAGAAATACGGCCGATAGACATTGCAGCACCGTTTTGTTCTTTAATTGCTGCTAAGTAACCGAAGTAAGTCCATTGAACTGCTTCTTTTGCGTTAGTAGCTGGTTTTGAAATATCGTAACCGTAAGCGGCAGCCATTTCTTTCATGCGTTTTAATGCTTTGTATTGGTCGTTGATTTCTTCACGAAGACGGATATCTTCTTCAGTGAATTGACCATGGCCACAGTTCGTGTGGTCTTTTAATTTTTCAGCCATCAAGTAATCGATACCGTATAATGCAACCCGACGGTAGTCACCGACGATCCGGCCACGGCCGTAAGTATCAGGAAGACCAGTGATGATTTTGTTACGACGTGCTGCCCGGATTTCAGGAGTGTAAACGTCGAATACACCTTGGTTATGTGTTTTGTGGTAGTCATTGAAAATTTCAGTGTATTTAGGGTTTGGAGTGTAACCATAGCTTTCTAATGCTTCTTCAGCCATGCGAATCCCACCGTAAGGCATGAAAGCACGTTTCAAAGGTTTGTCAGTTTGCAAACCAACGACTGCTTCTTTGTCTTTAGAGCTTTCGTCGATGTAGCCAGCGCCATAAGCGTTTGCGGAAGAAACCACGTCAGCTTCCATGTCTAGCACGCCGCCGTTTTCCCGTTCTTGTTTTTGTAGTTGTTGCAATTTGCCCCATAGTTCGTTAGTAGCTTCTGTTGGTTCAGCTAAGAAATCAGCGCTACCTTCGTATGGAGTGTAGTTTGTTTGGATAAAATCACGGGTGTCGATGCCTTCTTTCCAAAGACGACCGTTAAAACCTGCCCACGCAGTTTTATTCATTTCTTCAATATTTGTCGCAGTTGCCATTGAATGAAACCTCCTTAGTTTTGCCGTTGACGATATGTAACAGCTTTACGGGATTAGTATAACACATCTCAAACCCATTGCAAGCATTTTCCCAAAAGTTGTTCAAAAAAACACGGAACATTCCTCTTGAATTTCATAAACCGCTTAAGAACAACACTTACAGCTTGTGATATTCTTAATTTTTAGGTGTGCCATTTCTCGAAACCCTTTTCACATGAGCATCAAAAAACGCCCGTCTGTATCAATACAGACGGACGAGTGTGTTGAAATTTATATAACAGAATCTTCTTTCGGTAATCCTGCCTCGATGATTTCGTGGACACTGATCACCGTGCCCCCTTCTTTTTCGTCCAGGACGAAGGAACCATTAGAGGTCCGCTCACCGATTGGTACCTGATTGGTAGCCACTTCTCGTAATTGCCCCTTTTGATTTTGCAATAAGAGTATACGATCTTCCCCAGGCCCCATGTACAATACGCGATGAGGATTTTTCTTTAACTCCCGTAAGACCATCAGACCTCTCTTGGCTCTCCCTAAAGCATTCAACTCTTGTGCGAGCATGCGTTTTACCGCACCGCGTTGGGTCACAATCACCACAAGCGTGTCCCCTTCTGCCAGTACCAAAAGACCATTGACTACAAAGTCATTGTCTTTTAGATTCATTGCTTTCACCCCAGCAGCTTTCGGACCGACCACCGGCACTTCATTTAAGTCATAGCGCAAGCCAAAGCCACGATGGCTCACTAAGAAGACATCCAAAGGTTCGTCCTCTGAAACAAGGTAGACCGCAACCAATTCATCTTCGTCGGCTTTTAACTTGATCATGGTCAAAGGCCGACTCTTATAGGTCCGCCAAGGTTCAAAGTCCGTCATCAGAGATTGTTTGATCTGACCATTTTTTGTAATCAAAACAAAGCGTTTCGCCGGATCGAGTTCTTTATAGGTAAAGACCGCTAGAATCGACTCATCAATGGCTAAGCTGAGCATGGTTTGGCTAATATGCTCCCCGATTTCCTTCCATTTTAGATCTGCTAATTCATGCACCGGGCGATAGATGACATTGCCCTTATTGGTCACTAACAAGAGATGATCCAAGGTATTCACCGCTCCCGTGTACAAGAGCCGGTCCCCTTCTTTCATCCCCACTTCTTCCGGTTTTGAGGCCTGGTAACTCCGCAGACTACTGCGCTTCAAGTAGCCATCATGGGTCACGGTAACAACTACATCCTCAGAAGCAATCAAGACTTCCGTTTCAATCTTGATTTCGCTGATTTCCGCTTCAATTTTAGTCAAACGAGGATTGCCGTATTGCTTTTTCACACTGCGCAATTCTGCTTTAATGACTTTCAACAACTCTTGTTCGTCATCTAAAATCTTCCGCAAACGCAAAAGGGTCGCCGCCAGTTCTTCTGCCTCCGCCCGTAAAGCGGTAATATCCGTATTGGTCAAACGATACAATTGCAAATTCACAATGGCTTCCGCTTGTTCTTCTGTAAAGCCGTGCTCTAATACTAAGTTGTTCTTAGCGTCCCGTTTGTCCTTACTTCCTCTAATCGTAGCAATTACTTCGTCTAAAATCGACAGAGCTTTAATCAAGCCTTCCACGATATGCTGACGTTTTTTGGCTTTTTCCAACTCAAAGCGACTGCGGCGAGTGATGACATCTTTACGGTGAGCGATATAGCTATTTAAAATGCGCAAAAGTCCAACTTGTTGGGGGCGCATTTCGTCGATTGCTACCATATTAAAGTTGTAATTAATCTGCAAGTCGGTATTTTTGTAAAGGTAATTCAAGATACCTTCTGCGTTGGCTTCTTTCTTTAATTCCACCACAATGCGCAAGCCGGTCCGGTCGGATTCATCTCGGACTTCGGCGATACCGTCGATTTTCTTATTCAAGCGCACCTCGTCCATCTTCTTCACCAGGCTGGCTTTGTTGACTTCGTAAGGAATTTCCGTGATGACGATTTGTTCTTTGCCGCCTTTTAGTGTTTCAATGTCCGTCACCGAACGCAAAATGACTTTGCCTTTACCGGTTTCGTAAGCTTTTTTGATCTCTGCCGCCCCTTGCAAGATTCCCCCAGTGGGAAAATCCGGTCCAGGGATGAAGTCCATCAATTTATCCAAAGAAGCATTAGGATGGTCAATCAAATAAATCGTGCCATCAATGACTTCTCCTAGATTGTGGGTAGGAATCTCAGTGGCATAACCGGCGGAAATCCCGGTGGAACCATTGACCAAAAGATTGGGAAATCGTGCGGGTAAAACCGTGGGCTCTTTTTCCGTGTCGTCAAAGTTCCAGACTAAGTCCACGGTTTCTTTTTCGATATCCGCCAACAACTCTTCGCTGACTTTGGACAAGCGTGCTTCCGTATACCGCATAGCTGCCGGCGGATCCCCGTCCATGCTCCCGTTGTTCCCGTGCATTTCAATCAAGACTTCCCGTAGTTTCCAGTCTTGACTTAGGCGCACCATGGCTTCGTAAATACTGCTATCTCCATGGGGATGGTAATTCCCCATGATGTTCCCTACAGACTTAGCCGATTTCCGAAAGGCTTTATCGTACGTATTGCCGTCCTTGTTCATGGCAAATAAAATCCGCCGTTGTACCGGTTTTAGTCCGTCACGGATATCTGGCAAAGCCCGTTCTTGAATGATGTATTTTGAATAGCGCCCGAAGCGATCACCCATGACCTCTTCTAGCGTCAACTCTTGAATGTTGTGATTGTGTTCCAAAAAAGCTCCTCCATTTCTAGCCAGGAATCTGACCTATTCCAAATCGAATAAGCTGATTTCGTCGGTTGCTGCTTCGGAATTAGCTTCCGGTGTGACTGCTTCTGAGACAGTTTCAAAGGTACCGTTATCGGTTTCTTTGTTCTCCAAAATGCTACCGTCTTCTTCCAATGTGAACTGCACATGGGATTCAATCCAACGACGGCGGGGTTCGACTTTGTCCCCCATTAAGGTCGTTACCCGGCGTTCTGCTTGAGCCGCATCGTCAATACGCACCCGCACCAAAGTCCGAGTTTCTGGATCCATAGTGGTTTCCCATAGTTGTTCCGCGTTCATTTCCCCGAGACCTTTGTAGCGTTGTAGCATATAGCCTTTGCCAACTTTTTGAATCACACTTTGCAACTCTTCATCCGTCCAAGCGTATTCTAATACCGCTTTTTTCCCAGTGCCTTTCGATACTTTATACAAAGGAGGCAAGGCAATGTAAACCCGACCAGCTTCGATCAATGGTTTCATATAACGATAGAAGAACGTCAAAAGCAACACTTGAATGTGGGCCCCATCGGTATCCGCATCCGTCATGATAATGACTTTGTCGTAATTGGCATCTTCAATCGCAAACTCCGGTCCCACACCGGCGCCAATGGTGTAAATCACGGTATTGATCTCTTCGTTTTTCAAGATGTCTTGCATCTTGGCTTTTTCCGTATTGATGACTTTCCCCCGCAAAGGCAAAATCGCTTGGAATTTCCGATCCCGTCCTTGCTTGGCACTGCCCCCGGCGGAATCACCTTCCACTAGGAACAGTTCATTTTTCTTCGGGTTACGAGATTGGGCCGGTGTTAGTTTTCCGGACAATAAGGACTCGCCTTTTTTGCGCTTCTTGCCATTGCGACTTTCTTCTCGAGCTTTTCTGGCAGCTTCCCGGGCTTCCCGAGCCTTCACCGCTTTTCGCACTAACATTTGGCTCATTTCACTATTTTCTTGTAGGAAAAAGCCCAGCTGTTCCCCAAGGACACCGTCCACGGCATTCCGAGCAATCGGCGTACCAAGTTTCTCCTTTGTTTGGCCTTCAAATTGCAATAGGTTTTCCGGGATGCGCAAGGAGAGCACCGCCGCCAACCCTTCGCGGAAATCAGAGCCTTCTAAGTTCCGGTCTTTTTCTTTCAACAAGCCCACTTTCCGGGCGTATTCATTAAAAGCCTTGGTCATGGAAGCTTTCATCCCGGCTTCGTGAGTCCCGCCGTCTTTTGTGCGCACGTTATTGACGAAAGACAGGATGTTTTCGGAATACCCATCGTTATATTGGAAGGCGATTTCCACTTCGATGCCTTCTTTTTCCCCACTGAAGTACATCACCGGTGTTAGCGTGTCTTTTTCTTCATTTAAATAATCCACGAACTCCTTGATGCCTTCTTCGTAATGGAAAACCTCGGTTTTGTGTTCTGCTTCCCGCAAGTCGGTCAATGTAATCTTGACGCCTCGCAGTAAAAAGGCAGATTCCCGCAAACGTTCGGCCAACGTATCGTAAGAAAAATGCACCGTGGTAAAGATGCTATCATCAGGTAAAAAGGTCACTTTGGTTCCATTCGGGCGTTTGGTCTTGCCGATTTTTTTCAGCGTCCCTTGAGGTTTGCCACCATTGATAAAGCGTTCTTCATACTCCACGCCATCACGGACGATGTTTACCGTTAGCCACTTGGACAAGGCGTTAACCACGCTGGCCCCCACCCCGTGAAGACCACCAGAGGTCTTGTAGCCCCCTTGCCCGAATTTCCCACCGGCATGGAGCACAGTGAAGATGACTTCCACCGTAGGAATCCCGGAAGCATGCATCCCCACTGGCATCCCCCGACCACTATCCACGACGGTGACACTGTTGTCTTTGTTTAAAGTTACTTCAATATGATTGCCAAAACCGGACAAAGCTTCGTCCACGGCATTGTCCACAATCTCATAAACTAAATGATGTAAGCCTCGGCCGTCCGTGGAACCAATGTACATTCCCGGCCGTTTTCGTACGGCTTCTAATCCCTCTAGCACCTGGATCGAAGCGTCGTTGTATTCGTTTTTGTTCGTTGATTTCGCCAAAGCAAACTCTCCTTTATCTGGAAATGCGCCAAAAGGCCACATATTATAATACTTCAAATTCCTCGGGAAAAAAAGAGAAAACCTGAAATTGTATTGTCCCCTTTCTGGATTCATGCTAAAATTGCCCTAGTTTAGAAAAGAGGTATTATATGAAAATTGTTATTTTATTAGCCGTGGCCTATCTCTTGGGCTCGATACCTTCCGGAGTCTGGATTGGCAAACTCTTCTACGGCAAAGACATTCGCCAATTTGGCAGTGGCAATTCTGGCACTACCAACACCTTTCGCGTCTTAGGCAAACCAGCGGGCATCGTCGTCTTACTCATGGACATCTTAAAAGGAACCTTAGCCACCTTGTTGCCGACCCTTTTTCACTTGGATAATGTCAATCCTTTGTGGTTTGGGGTTTTTGCGATTCTCGGCCACACCTTCCCGGTATTCGCCGGTTTTAAAGGGGGCAAAGCCGTGGCCACCAGCGCCGGGATGTTATTAGCTTACAGCCCTTTATTCTTTCTTTATTCCGTTGTGCTCTTTTTGGTTTGTCTCTTTATCAGTAGCATGGTTTCTTTATCCAGTATGATTGCTGCTGTACTAGTGACCCTCTCTACGATCATCTTGCCTTATGTCTGGCCGACCATCTTACCCGAGCACAACTGGCTTTTGACCTTGATTGCAGCTGGTGTGACGATTTTCATCTTCATTCGCCATCGAGAAAATATCAAGCGCATCAAAGCCGGTACCGAAAACCGCGTGCCTTTTGGTTTAAATCAAAAATAAGAGCTACTCTCACTTTCCTTTAGCGAAAGTTGAGAGTAGCTTTTTTAATTGCTGATTTTTCCCGAGCCTACTTCACGATAATCGCGTATTTGGTCCGGAATGTGGCTCCGGGAGCTAATTTTTGAATGCCTAATTTTTCCGTTAACTCACCGGTAGCATCTGTGGTGTCCGCCACCCCAGCCCAAGGCTCAATACATAAGAAAGGAGCCGCTTTGGGATAAGGTGTCCAAATACCCACGTAAGCCATATCATTAAAGGCCACGCGGACACTGTGAGGCGATTTTTCACTGGCAATGGTCACGCTGGTCAAGCCTTTGGTCTCATAGATCAAAGCATCATTTTGAAAGAGATCATGGGTCAAACGCAAGTTAGTATTGGTTGCACCAAGCGTCCGCTGACTCATATCGATGAAATTACCAGATAGGGGTAATTCAATCCGTGATTTCATCGGTGAAAAAGCCAAGTAATAATCTTCAAAGGTTAAGTTATCCTCTAAAGGTACGTTAAAAGCGGGATGCCCACCGATGGAAAAGAACAGTTCTTTTTGACTAGGATTATGCACCTCGTAGCGGACTTGCAAGCCTTCCCCGCCTAATTCGTAATGAACATTTAAGGCAAAATCAAAGGGATAAACTGTCCGCGTCGCTTCATCAGCCACTAGTTGCAAAGTTACCGAATCTTGGGTTTGCTCAATCACGGTAAACTCTCGGTCCCGGGCAAAACCATGACGAGGCAATTCGTATTCTTGCCCTTCGTAGCGGTAGCGACCATCCTTTAGCGCCCCCACAATCGGAAAGAGAATCGGCGCATGCTTGCCCCAGTATTCGGGGTCGGCTTGCCAAATATACTCCCGACTTGTGTCACGGCTTTGCAAACTTTGCAACTCCGCGCCTTTTTCGGCAATCTTGGCAATCAACTGTCCATTTTCAATCGTTACTGTCATACCATCGGCCTCCTGCTTTTCTGCTAACCTGACTGTACTTCCAGTGCCACAGACTTCTCACATTATCCGCCAGCAGATTTTAATAGTTATGTTTTTCCAATTCTTCTTTGAAACGTCCGTTTAACACGCGTAAATACGTACCTTTCATCCCGAGAGAACGTGATTCGATAATTCCAGCAGATTCCAGTTTGCGCAAAGCATTTACGATAACGGAACGGGTAATTCCAATTTTATCAGCGATATTCGATGCCGTCAATCGTCCTTCATCCCCATCCAAAGCTTCAAAAATCGCTTGGACTGCTTTTAATTCACTGTAAGACAACGTATTGATTGCCATTTGGACTGCTGTGGCACTGCGGACATCTTCTTCAATATGACGAGATTTTTGATACAAGAATTGCATCCCAACTACTGTGGCACTGTATTCCGCCAAGACAAGGTCTTCTTCGGTAAAAGGCGCATCCACCCGAGCCAAAATAATCGTTCCCAAGCGTTCTCCAGCACCGAACATCGGCACCACTGTGGTCACACCGTTAGGGTATTGTTCCCGGCTTTCCACTGGAAAAGCAGTCATATCGCTATCAATGGAGATGTTGGCTTCGGTTTTGCCTAAATGATCCAAAGCATCCGTGTATTGTTTTGGAAATTGTTTTTCCACAAACATGCTCTTCACTCGCTGGTTGTTCACGTCATGCTTTTCATTGAAGCCGAGCAAGGTCCCTTCATTATTAATGATGTAACTGTTGGCATCCAACACATCCCCTAAAATCATCGCCATCTTGTCATAAGGTAGGTCTGACTTCATATCAAAGGTGTTTTTTTGTTGCAACAATTCATTGATTTGACGCGTTTTTTCTAATAAGGATTCCATCTTCTTCTCCACTCTCTCTTACAAAATAAACCGACTAAGGTCTTGATCGGAAACAATTGCAGCTAATTTGTCATTGACATAACTTTCCGTAATCGTGATTTCCGCCATTTGCATCTCTGGTGCTTCAAACAACAAGTCTTCTAACAGTTTTTCCAAAATCGTGTGCAACCGTCGTGCTCCGATATTGTCCGTGTCCCGGTTCACATCAAAAGCGATTTGCGCAATCTTTGCCAATGCTTCTTGGGTAAAGGTTACTTGGACATTTTCTGTTGCTAACAATGCCACGTATTGCTTAATCAAAGCATTGTTTGGTTCCGTCAAAATCTTAGTAAAGTCTTCTGCCGTTAAGTCATTTAATTCCACGCGAATCGGGAAACGCCCTTGTAATTCGGGAATCAGATCACTAGGTTTGGACACGTGAAAGGCACCGGATGCGATAAACAAGATATGATCGGTTTGAATCACGCCGTACTTCGTGTTGACCTGAGAACCTTCCACGATAGGCAAGATATCTCGCTGGACCCCTTCTCTAGAAACATCCGCAGATTGCTGTGACTTAGAAGTGATCTTGTCGATTTCATCGATAAAAATAATCCCGTTGGAACCAGCCAAGGCGATGGCTTCACTGTGGATATCCCCATCGTTGACCAACTTCGCTGATTCTTCTTGAACTAAAAGCTCCCGCGCTTCTTTCACTGTGACTGTCCGTTCTTGCTTTTGAGCCGGACGCAAAGCACCTAATGTTTCATTTAAATCAATGCCCATTTGTTCCAAGCCGTTATTCATCGGTGGTACGACTTTCGGTTCTTCGATTTCAATAGTGACTTCCCGATTGTCCAAAAGACCTTTTTCCAGTTGTTCGAAAACCGTCTGGCGATTGACTTTGATTTCTTCTGTCAATTCTTCTTTTGGTTCTTCCGGTTGATTGCCTCCATTGAACATATTCATCATTTGTTCGTAAGGATTACTAGATTTCTTTTGTTCCTTTTTAATGCCGGGAACTAAGACTTTTACTAACCGGCGATTGGCTTTTTTCACCGCACGGGCATAGACCCGACTGTATTGTTGTTTCCGCACGATTTGGATAGCATTTTCCACCAAATCTCGCACCATGGATTCCACATCGCGGCCCACATAGCCGACTTCGGTAAATTTAGTTGCTTCTACCTTCACAAAAGGTGCATCCACGATTTTTGCTAAGCGGCGGGCGATTTCCGTTTTTCCGACACCGGTAGGCCCGATCATGAGCATATTTTTGGGGGTGACTTCTTGTTGCATTTCGTCATCCAATTGTTGCCGGCGATAGCGATTGCGCAAAGCTACGGCTACGGCTTTTTTAGCATCTTTTTGCCCGACAATGTACTGATCGAGCTCTTTGACAATTTCTCTTGGGGTTTGATTCATGGTTGACATAGTTTCTCTCCTTACTTGGTTTCTTCCACGATGATATTGTGATTGGTAAAGACACAAATATCCGCTGCGATATTCAAGGAGTTTTCGGCGATTTCTTTCGCTGACAAATCGCCTCCGTATTGTTTCATTGCTCGAGCTGCCGCTAGAGCGTAGTTTCCACCAGAGCCGATAGCCAAAATACCATCGTCTGGAGTGATGACTTCCCCGGTTCCAGAAACCAAAAGCATTTCTTTGTCATTCATGACAATTAACATGGCTTCTAGTTTTTGCATGGACTGTTGGGTCCGCCATTCTTGGGCCAACTCCACAGCGGCTCGTTGCAAGTTGCCGTTATATTCATTGAGCTTGCCTTCAAATTTTTCTTCTAAAGTAAATGCGTCTGCGACACTACCGGCAAAGCCAACCACGACTTCGCCATTATAAATCCGGCGAACTTTACGAGCGGTACCTTTCATAACGACGGATTCTCCCATCGTTACCTGACCGTCCCCGGCCATAGCAAAGTGTCCATCTTTTTCCACCGCGCAAATCGTAGTGGAGTGAAATTGTGATTCCATAAATAACTGCCTCCGTTTTGTGTAAAAATCAACTTCCCTTAGTGAGCAAATTATGCTCGGGGGTGAAAGTGGCGATAATTTTTTTGCAAACTTTCTTTGGTCACGTGAGTGTAAATTTGCGTTGACGAAAGATTCACATGGCCTAAAAGTTCTTGGACGGTTCGCATATCCGCCCCGTTGTTTAATAAGTGAGTAGCAAACGTGTGCCGCAACATATGAGGATGAATCTGACTGTCGAGACTACTGCGTTTGATAATTTGATCCAAAATGTAGGCGATGCCTCGCGCGGTCACCGGCCCTCCTCGATTGTTGACGAAAACAAAGTCATGATCCGTCTTTTTCATCAAAGCTTTGCGCCCATTGGCTATATACTCTTGCAAAGCATCCTTTGCATGGCGACTAAAAGGAGCATAGCGCTCTTTGTTACCTTTTCCCAGGACAAGTAAAACTTCTGCCGACCAGTCGATGTCCCCTAGTTTTAGATTGGCACATTCGCTGACCCGTAAGCCAGAACCATAGAGAACTTCTAGCAAACTGCGATTCCGTTGTTGCAAAGGTTCCTCACCAGCAACAGCGTCAAACAAGGCTTGCATTTCTTGTTCATAAAAAAAGCGGGGCAATTTAGCCGTTTTCTTTTTCAAGTGAACATAGGTAAAAGGATTTTCCTCGATGGCTTCTTCTCGCAATAAATACTGATAAAAAGAACGCAAGCTGGCAATTTTACGACTAATGGTATTACGACTGTAGTTCTGATCGTTTAAAAAGGCCAGATAAATTCGGACATCCCGATGATCTACAGCTAAATAGTCAGGACTTCCGGTATCATTTAAAAACATCTGAAAATCATGAAAATCGCGACTGTAGGCTTCAACGGTTTTTTTTGAGTATCCCCTTTCAACCTCTAAATAACGATAAAATTCACTGGGCCAATCCATGGCAAAAACCTCACCTTCCTTTGGCACGAGAATACTGTAACATAACAAATTCAAAAAAACAATTTAATTGTCAGAATTTAGCTAATATTTCAATGTTCGTTCACAATTCATAAAATTCGTCCAATTTACTGGTACTTTCTTGCGCGGAAAAAAGACACTGGAAGTCGCGCCTTTTCCAGTGCGTACAAAAACGCCTACCCTTACAGTTTCCAAGGCTTTTGGCGCCTGTAAAACTATAACACGAGTGACGGAATTTTAGGTAAAGAAACTCGGACTCCTCATTCTTTTTTAACAATTCTTACTATTTAGACGATAGCTTTTTCATTAAAGCGATTTCCCCGCAAAAAAACGGCCGAGTAACGACTCGACCGTACAGCTTAAAAGCTTGTGTCCGCTAAGGCAGTCAACGCTCGGTTGGCTAATGTTTCATAGCGAAGTTTTTTATCTTTGATTCGTTCTGGTAATTCTGGCAACAAACCAAAGTTGGCATTCATTGGTTGGAAATGTTTCCCGGCTGCATGAGTGATGTAGTACGCCATGCTACCGATTACCGTTTCTTGAGGGAAAATCACAGGGTCTTCGGCTTTCGCCAATTTCGCTGCGTTCAAGCCAGCCACTAAACCACTAGCGGCACTTTCCACATAGCCTTCGACTCCCGTCATTTGACCGGCGAAAAAGACATCGCTGCGTTTTTTGGAAGCATAGGTCTGTTCCAGTAATTCAGGAGAATTCATAAAGCTATTGCGGTGCATCACACCGTAGCGGACAAACTCGGCATTTTCCAAGCCAGGAATCATTTGGAAGACGCGCTTTTGTTCCCCCCATTTCAAATGAGTTTGGAAACCAACGATGTTGTACAAGGAAGCTGCCGCATTGTCTTGCCGTAGTTGAATCACGGCGTAAGGACGTTTATCGGTTTTAGGATCTTCCAAGCCTACAGGTTTCATAGGGCCAAAGAGCATGGTTTTCGGGCCTCTTGCTGCCATGACTTCAATGGGCATAC
This sequence comes from Enterococcus asini ATCC 700915, assembly GCF_000407365.1. GTDB lineage: Bacteria > Bacillota > Bacilli > Lactobacillales > Enterococcaceae > Enterococcus_C > Enterococcus_C asini. The sequence continues at coordinate 1,857,734 of NZ_ASVU01000001.1, read as the reverse complement.
AGCCTTCGAAGTATTTTTCTTTTTCGAATTCCTTTAACGGAGCCACTTCTGCCGTAATCAAAGCATCCCGGAAAGCTTCGAACTCTTCTTTGTTCATAGGACAGTTCAAGTATGCTGCTTCCCCTTTGTCATAGCGGGATTTTAAATAAACCTTGTTCATATCAATGGAGCTTTTTTCAATGATTGGCGCTGCGGCATCGTAGAAATAAAACCCTTCTGAACCATTGAAATCTTGAATGGCTTGAGCTAGAGCTGAGCTGGTCAAAGGCCCGGAAGCAATCACGGTGATCCCTTCTGGAATTTCGGTAACTTCTTCGTGAATTACCGTTACCAAAGGATGTTCTTTGACTTTCTTGGTGATTAAGGCAGAAAAAATATCCCGGTCCACGGCCAAAGCGCCCCCTGCCGGTACTGCGGTTTCGTCTGCCGAAGTGATTACTACGGAGTTTAAACGGCGCATTTCTTCTTTTAATACCCCTACGGCATTGGCTAAGCTATTGCCTCGCAGTGAATTGGAGCAGACTAACTCGGCAAAGTTTTCCGTATGATGGGCTTCCGTAGATTTTACCGGACGCATTTCATATAAATTCACGGCAACTCCGGCTTGGGCAATTTGCCAAGCGGCTTCACTACCTGCCAAACCGGCACCGATTACGTTGACTGATTGACTCATGAAATTCCTCTTTTCTTTAAGATTGAAAAGCTGCCCTAAAAACGGACAGCTTCACGATTATTTTTGAACGGCTTCCTCGTAGTCCCCATTAATGCAGACCACTTGTTTGCCACCTTTGACTTTCTTTTCCACCAAGTATTTGCCACATTTTGGACAATCCCGGCCGACTGGTTTATCCCAAGAAGTAAAGTCGCAGTCCGGATAACGAGAACACCCGTAGAACAAGCGATTTTTCTTGGATTTTCGTTCAATGACTTGGCCTTCATGGCATACTGGACAAGTCACGCCGATTTCTTTAACGATTGGCTTGGTGTTACGACAGTCTGGGAAGTTACTACACGCATAGAATTTCCCAAAGCGGCCTAACTTAATCACCATAGGATGACCACACAGTTCACAGTCAAAGCCTGCTGGTTCATCCTTGATTTGAATTTTTTCGATTTTTTCTTCTGCATCTTTCAGCTCTTTTTCAAAAGGCTTATAGAAACGATCCACTACAGAAATCCAGTCCTCTTGACCGGCTCCCACCTTGTCCAGATCGTTTTCCATCTCTGCCGTAAAGCTGGTATTGATGACTTGCGGGAAGAAGTCTTCCATAATGGTGTTGACGATTTCCCCAAGTTCTGTCGGTTCAAAGCGTTTTTGTTGCAACTTCACGTAATAGCGCCGTTGAATGGTTTCTAGCGTTGGTGCGTAAGTCGACGGCCGGCCTACCCCTTTTTCTTCCAAGGTGCGAATCAAGGTAGCTTCGGAATACCGAGCAGGAGGCTGAGTGAAGTGTTGTTTCGGTTCGATGGAGACGGATTGAACCACATCTCCCACGGCTAATTCCGGCAAAAGATTTTCTTTTTCTTCTTTGCCATCGTCTGTTCCTTCAATGTAAACCGACATAAACCCTTTGAATTTAATCTTAGAACCATTGGCGATAAAAATCACGCCGTTTTGCTCCAAAGTCACTTTCATGGTGTCTAAAACCGCCGGGGTCATTTGGCTAGCCACAAAACGCGACCAAATCAACGTGTAAAGCTTCAATTGATCTTTATCTAAATATTGCTTCATAGCTTCTGGCGTGCGCAAGATACTCGTTGGACGTACCGCTTCATGGGCATCTTGTGCGCCTTGGGCATTTTTCACTTTGGCTTTTCCATGGGCGGAGAACTCCGGACCGTAAGTATCCGTGATAAAGTCCGCCGCTTCCGCCTTAGCAGAATCCGCGATTCGCTTGGAGTCCGTCCGCATGTAGGTAATCAAACCTACTGTGCCTTGCTTGCCTAATGGAATCCCTTCATAGAGTTGTTGGGCTACCATCATGGTCTTACGTGTCCGGAAGTTAAGCTTCCGGGCCGCTTCTTGTTGCAAGCTAGAAGTGGTAAATGGTGGTGCTGGATTGCGTTTGCGTTCCTTTTTTTCGACTTTGGTAACATCGAAATCTTTGGTAGCCAAACGATCCGTGATTTCTTTGATGCTTTCACCATGAGGCAATTTCTTTTTCTTGCCGTCCACACCCCAGAAATTGGCTTTAAATTTCTTGCTGTTTTTCTTGAAGTTCCCATCGATACTCCAATATTCTTCTGGAATAAAGGCACGAATTTCTTTTTCCCGATCGATGATCATCTTCACGGCAATGGACTGAACACGGCCAGCACTCAAGCCTTTTTTGACCTTCCGCCATAAAATCGGACTAATGGAATACCCAACTAAACGGTCCAAAATCCGGCGAGCTTGTTGAGCATCCACAAGATCCAAATCAATACTACGAGGTTCTTTAAAGGCTGCTTTGACCGCATCTTTTGTGATTTCATTGAAGACAACACGGTTTTTGTCATTTAAATCCAAGTTTAATAGAAAAGCCAAGTGCCAAGCAATGGCTTCCCCTTCTCTATCCGGGTCACTTGCGAGAAAGACTTTTTGCGCTTTTTTGGCGGCGCTACGCAAACTCTTAATCACGTCACCTTTCCCACGAATGGAGATGTAGTGGGGTTCGTAGTTGTTTTCGGTATCGATACCCATCTTACTTTTCGGTAAATCGCGAATGTGGCCGACACTGGCAACCACTTTGTAATTACGGCCGAGGTACTTCTCAATTGTCTTCGCTTTTGCAGGAGACTCTACAATTACTAAATATTTATATGCCATAAAAAAACGAATGGCTCCTTCCTCTAGGACTATTTCCTACTATAGTATGGTCTGTTTTCGTGAACCAATAATCGTAGCTAACTATATCGATTCAAAAATACTTTGTCAAGGAAGGGCTAGTAAATTTCTAAAATTCCGGCAACTCTTCAAGCAAATCTTGCGGACGATATACGCATTTCGCTCCATCTTGAATCAGGCTATGACAACCGTCTTGGCGGCCACTTAAAATCTCTCCAGGCACGGCGAAGACTTCTCGACCGGCTTCTAAAGCTTGTTGTGCGGTAATCAAAGAACCACTGCGGGCCTTGGCTTCCACCACACAGAGACCTTTACATAAACCGGCAATGATGCGATTTCGTTGAGGAAAATGATATTTTTTCGGTGGCGTGCCTAAAGGATATTCCGTGATCACCAAATGTTCCTTTTGTAAAATTTCATAAAGGCGCCGATTTTCCGCTGGATAGCAAACGTCTAAGCCATTGCCTAAGACGCCAATGGTAAAGCCACTACTCGCTAAAGTCGCCATGTGGGCATAGCTGTCGATTCCTCGAGCCAAACCGCTGACAATAACGTAATTTGCCGCTACCATCTCCGGGATAAACTTGGCCACCACTTGACGCCCATAAGAAGAAGCGTCCCGAGCTCCCACAAAACCTAAAAGCCGCTTTTGCAAAAGCTCCCGGCGCCCAGCATAAAACAAGGCCAAAGGTGGGTAATGCAATTGTCGCAGCTGCTCCGGATACAAAGGAGAATCAATGGTTAAGTAATCTTGCCCTGTAAGTGCTTCGGCCAAGCCATCCCCTGCCAATGCTTGCCAACTGCTCTCTAGACGTGGTGAAAAACGCTGATAACCAAATAATCTCTGCAGATCCCCAAAGGTCAACGTCTCACGCCCGTATTTTTTCGCATAGGATAGTACCCACCACTTTTTTTGAATCCCTAATTCCTGGCATAAAGCCAAGCGCAATAAAAGATCTCGATTCATAAAAAAACCTTCTTCCCTAAACAATCTACTAGAAAGTTCGTGAAAAGAAGGTAAAAAATTTATTTTATTACGGCTGCTACGGGAGAAAAAGTGCGTCTGTGTATGTCACAAGGGCCATATTTTTCCAGCCCTTCTAAATGTACTTTGGTTCCATAGCCGGCATTTTTATCGAAGCCGTAGTGAGGATATTGTTCGTGATACTCCTTCATCAGAGAATCTCGCAATTCTTTGGCCACGATACTGGCCGCCGCAATCGAAACCGAGCGCGCGTCCCCTTTGATGATTTTTTCTTGGGGCAATGGAGAATCAATGGTCATCGCATCCAAAAGCAAGGCGCTAGGAGGAAAGGGCAATTCCTCCACTGCTAATAACATCGCTTGGCGACTGGCCTGATAAATGTTCACTCGATCAATCTCACTGGGTTCCACCACGCCGATGCCGATGCCTAGCGCATTTTCCTGAATCTGAGTGAAAAGCTCTCCCCGCCGTTTGGCTGAGAGTTTTTTGGAATCATCCAAACCGTAAATCGGATGATCTGGGGACAAGATCACCGCACAGGCCACCACTGGTCCTGCTAACGGTCCTCGACCAACCTCGTCGATACCGGCAATAAAACGATGGCCCTGCTCGTAAAAGGCCTGTTCAAACACCATCATCTCTTGGTATTTCGCCACTTGTGCCGCTTCCTTGGCCAAGCGTTTTTCCCATTGAGAAAGTAGCTTTTGTACCCCAACGCGAGAATCTTGCCGGAGCAATTCCAAATAAGGATCATTCTCCTCTTGAATTAGCAGCAAGCGCTCTTTGATTGTTTTTAAGGAATCACTCATGGGCCTCTTCGCTTCCTTCCCCGAAACGATCCAAAGTGAAAGCCCCTAATTTGTTTTGGCGGATTTCCACCACTACTAACTCACTTCCCCGTTCGTAGTCGTCTTTATAGCCCCGTTTGGCGGTGATTTCCATTAACAGTTCATTAGCTGGCGATTCTTCTGCCGAATCTGGTAATTTATAGCGCTGAGCCACTTTACCGGGATAGTATTTGCAAAAGAAAGACAACCCATAAATGGCAATGTCATCCAAATGAAGCAGTTGGTCTTTAATCGCCCCGGTTAAGGCCAATTTCTTACCGACTGCGGGATCTTCAAAGCGAGGCCACAAAATCCCTGGGGTATCCAAAAGTTCTAAATCATTGCCCGACTTCAACCACTGTTGTCCTTTGGTGACGCCAGGTTTGTTGCCAGTTTGCGCGATTTTCTTTCCCACTAAGCGATTCATCAAAGTGGATTTGCCCACATTGGGGATGCCCACTACCATCGCTCGGATACTCCGCGGTTTCAGTCCTCGGGTTTTATCCTTGGCCCGCTTTTCTTTCAGGACTTCTTTGGCTGCTTGAACCACTTGTTTACTGGTGCTGTTGTTGTGGGCATTGATGGCCACAGTTAAGAAACCTTGGCTTTGAAACCAGCCTTGCCACAATTTCGTTTGCTGAGGATCGGCTAAATCCGTCTTATTTAAAATAATTAAGCGAGGTTTTTGTTGCAAAATCTGATCTAATAAAGGATTACGTGAAGATAAAGGCAGACGGGCGTCCACCAATTCAAAGACGATATCCACATATTTTAGTTTTTCACTTACTTCCCTTTTGGCTTTATTCATATGCCCCGGGAACCATTGGATGACTGAGCTCATGTAAATACTTCCTCCTAGTGTTTGGCCTAGCTTCTCGGCTTTGAAAAACCACTCTGGTGGAACTTTCTAGCAGGCAGGGCCAAGCATCTTATGATTTTAGCACGAATTTTGTGAATTTGAAATGCCAACTCCCAGGATAAGAGGTTTTCTTTACTTCTTTTCTGCTAATTCCTCCACTAAATTGGCCTTTTTCTGAAGTCTAAGTCACTCACAGGACTCAAAAAACAGACGAACACTTAGCCTTCGTCTGTTTTTTGACTATTTACGACATTTTTCCCCGTTTTTCACTTATTGTGACAGACTGGTTGTCCACTAATAAGATCGCGATCATCACATAAGCAATCCAACTATCCCGATGATACAAAGTGTAACGTGGGACCCATTTGCTGGCGTATTTTTCCTTGTATTCTCGCAAGCCTTGGAAAGAGTAAAAATGAGAACCAAACTCGTAAACCAGATTGGCGATTCGCTCTTGGGTGAAACTCTTACGGGAGTGGCCCACATTGGCCAAAGGCGCCATACCTAAATCGAAATAACGGACGCCAGCTTCCTTTAAATAGTCAAAGAGATTGATAAATAAGAAGTCCATACAGCCTGAAGGGGCCTTTTCACTATGATGACGCATTAAATCAATCGTACCCACGTCTTTTGAATACGTGGGCATCAAATTGGCAAAAGAGACGATTTCATCCTCTTGGTTGAAAACCACGGCAATCGGCCCTCGTTGTAAGTAAGACTCGGAAAAGAAGCCCATGGAAAAACCTTTTTCTTTGCGACCTTTTAACCAAGAATCGGAAATTTCTTTTAAACTGGCCATGGTAGCTGCATCAAAGGGTGGCTGAAGCACATCAAAGCGATAGCCCTCGCGACTGATTTTATTGATAACCGCCCGGGTACCTTTCATCTTTTTCCCAGAGGTGGTGAAATTCTCCAAGTCGACGTAGGCTTCTTCCCCCATTTTAATAAAGTCATAGCCCAGCTCGTGTAAAACCGTCACGCTTTTGGCATCACATTCATAGAAAATGGCTTGGTAGCACCACACATCGGCTTCGTTAATAAATTGTTCCAAGGCGGCCTTGAAATCACTCTCCTTACCAGAGGGATCCCCCATAACCACGCATTTGTTGTTATAAGTGACAAACTGAAGGAATACCGTGTCGTCTGCTCCGTCATTGTAGATATAAATCGACTTGTCCCCGAGAAAGGCCAATTGACTGGTAATATTGCCCCCATAGGTTTCCAAAATATGCAGAATCCGTGCTTCGTCCAAATCCGTACCGATTTCTTGTTTCTTCCCTTCCAAATACCGTAAGAAAAGTAACATGAAAAAGGCAATGACAAAAATTCCTAGTAAACCAAAGAGCCAGAGTCTCTCAGAGGGAAAAACCATGAATGAGAGCTGTGGTCCCCGATGATGATGGGGAAAGACCGGGGAGTTGTAGACCCCGATAGTCACATAAAGGATGGCTAAAGCACCGATAATCAGCCCATCCACCGTCATCCATTGCCAAGAATAAACTAGCTGTTCGCGATACAGCTCACTGCGAGAGAAGATGATCATTATCAAGATAATACCTAAAACTACGGAAGCAAAGATGCTAGAAGAAAAGAAGATAGTATACACAATCGCCACTACTAGTAAGAAAATTGTCGGGAAATACGCCCGTTTGACTTGGGCGGCGATTCCTCGCCCCATGATCAATAGGGAAAAGCCTAAAATAATATTCGGAAATTGGGCCACCAGATGATAATGGAAGATGTTCAAACTTTTAAGCCACTGAATCTCCGTAAATCCTTGGGGAATCGTCGCCAAAAGCACAATCATAATACCGGAAAAGTACATCAGAAAAACTTCTACTTTATGAAATACTTCCAAGGTCAGATTGCGGGGAATGCCGGAATAACGGTCGTTGACTTGACTCCAGATATTCTTGAAAAATAAGACCAAGCCGATAACAAAGGGCACCAAATAATAGAATAAGCGGAAAAACAAGAGCCACACGACCACATCGGCCCGAGGCACGCCTAGACTAGTCAAGCCTAAAATCATCATCACATCAAAGGAACCCAATGCCCCAGGAATCATCGAGACAATCCCGATAATCGAAGACGCGATAAAGAGTGGCACCAAATCCCACAAGGAAACTTCAATCCCCATTAACCAACCGATCACACAAAAGGTGACGACCACTCCCAACCACTCCAAAAAAGAAGTAGCGGTTAGGGCCAAGCGATACTTCGGCGTCAAACCTCCGAGAATCCCCTTCTTCTTCAAAAAAGTCACGAGATATACAACAGGGAAATAAAGCCCCCCGCCGATTAACCAAGGCCAATACTGTTGTACAAAGGGGGAAGCCTTGTCGGTTAGGACCATAAAGAAACTGATCAAGCCAAACAGGGACAGACCTGCTTCTAAAAACAGCAAGATTTTGGACAACGCGCCCAGAACTTCTTTGCCTTCTCTGTCTTTTGTATAAAATTCTGAACGCAACCCGATGCTGACTAAGCCCCCAAAACCGGCTAAGTTATTAATCGTGTTTACCAACCAACTCGTTTCTATGATGTAACCTAGTTTATGGTCCAAATTGAGCATCTTATTCAAGATGAAGTCGTAGCCCGTCATTGGCAATACGGCAAGGATCCCCACTAAAGCCATTATCCCCATCTTATAGGGAGCGATTTCTTTAAAACTTTCCTTCAATTGCTCCATTGAAATGGTTTTGCCAATGGACAGTAACTCTCGAGCCACAATGACGACAACCGCCATTAAGAAAATGTTCTTAAAAATTTTGCTGTGTTTTTTTACCCATAAAACAGCGTCTTGCATCAATAACACCTACAACTTTCCTCATAATTTCGTATTTCACTTTTTCATTGCTATTTGCCTAGAGAACCCCAGATTTTAATGTGGTTTACGCTTATTGGATCTCCATTGGTAAGACTAAAATACGGTCCATGTAGTTTCCTGGTAAAAGGACACTGGGCGCTTCCCGGTATTTTTTTGCGCCACTTTCAAAGATCATTGCCAGCTCCGTCTCCTCATCGTTGATACTAACTTCTTCCACCGAGCGCGGGATAGTCACCGCATCCGGTCCGGTAAAATCCTTGGTGACATTGCTTTTTCGCCAGTTCTTAAGATCAGGTACCCGGTAGCGAATCAACAGCTTTCCTGGCTTCAAGCCATTGGATTGACTGACAATCATCATGCCGGATTTTGACAGGGAAATACCTTGCATACGATCCCAACCATGATTAAAAGAACTGATATAACCTTCTTCAAGTAAGGCCTCAATAAAAACTTTCTCCAATTCTTTTTTATCCGCCGTACCGATTGCATCTGCCAACAATTGACTTCCACGATCCGTGATTTTTGGTGGATAACCGGCTTGATTCAAAGGAATCGTAACAATCGATCGCTCATTAGGATGAAAACCATATTTGGCGACTACTAGTTGATTTTGATACGTGGTAATCGCCGAGGTACGCAAGCCAATCTTCCACTCTTTCTTTTGGCTTTCAATCGGTTTTTTCAAAACACTCGCCTGATACTCATCGATTACTGCCTGATCGATATACCCAAAACCGGCCACCTGATTCGTATCATCCGAATAGATCAATCTTTGATGCTCATCTTCATAGGTGATCCCCCCCACATGGGCTTTAGAGCTCAAAATCAACGTTTTGACATACTTTTTACTTTGCTTATCAATTTGAAAAATCACCGAGTTCAGCCGATGTTCCCCATCATAGGCGCTCACATAATAATGATCCTTTGATTGGGTCAATCCCTGGGGAACCCAACCTGTTCCAAAAGCCGCTTTTTTGGTTTTGTGATCAATGGACCAAGCCCCTCGCAGTCCGGGAATCACAATTAATTTGCCATCGGTTAATGAAACATCCTTGTTATCGTTTTTCCGGTTGAGTTTTTTTAGCTTCTTAAGTACGACATTTTCTGATTGAAGTGGCCGTGGATCAGCTTCCCACTTCGGTACCTCACTAGCCTTATCAATCAAACTCTCATAACCTTGCTTATTTTTTACATACATTCCGGTGAGAACCACCCCAACCAGAACAAGTATACCAACTACGATTAAAACAACTCGTTTTCTTTTCATTTCATGAAACCCTCCCCTATATTCAGTTCATTTTCTTGCTTCCTTTCAATTTTGGCTACGAAAACCCAAAAAAGACGCAGCCGTATTTTTTTAATTACAGCTGTATCTCTTTTAATTGCTATTTTTTACGGTGAAGCTGGCGGAACTGCTTTTTTTCATCCAGTCAGCCCTTTCCTTTAATGGCGGTAATTGTCTTGGTTCTTTACTAGTGAAACCGATCTACACGCTCCAGCCCGCTAACCGAGATGCAAGGGTGACGCTGAATTATCCTCTGCCCTTTGCAATGGTACTCACGCTCACCAATACATAAGGCAAGTACAAGAAAAGCAAGTTCAGCCGTTGCCATAATCCTCGATGAGAAACTTGAAACGCTTTGATGATGGGAATTTTAGGCATTGCAAACAGCAACATGAACACCCCGGCTAAGAGGAAGATTACCAGCATGGCAATAACCATGACTTGATTGTGCTCTTGATAATACAACCAAATCAATAAGAGAGTTCCCAATAAGAGTGCTACAAAGCCAGCCCCAGAAGCATAGTTATGGAGCAAGCTGGCAAAGCCCACTTCCTCGCTGTTTTTTGCCCGGGAAACTAAGCCCGTAATGATACAGTCCCCGATACCAAAGGCCACAATAAAGAGGGCCAAGATCAATGCCACATTCGGATTGGTATCCACAAAATGGTGATAAAAAGCCGGTGCTGCCAAAATAAACAACACACCATTGACGATTTCCCACACTTGAAAGGCGGTTTTCGTCCTCATGCCCGTTTCTCCAAAACTAGAAATCAACATCTCCGTTTGGCTGTACCCTTTAACATAGTGCCCCAGGACAAAAGGCAATGCTAACTCGCTAATGACAGCCAAAATCAAAAAGTAAAAACCATAACGATTGACTAATTCCATACCCATACCCTCAATCTAATCCAACTAATCTATTGGCAAGAACAAAAGAATATGGCCACTTTTCTTTTGCCCGTACCACTTATCCTCAGTATAGACTTCTATGGAAAATAGGTACTAATAAAAACCTCTGGATTTAGTGAAATTTTTAATAATTCACGCTTACAGTCCTATTGGGGTTGTAATGCATAAAAAAAGCGTTAGCCAGAACTGGCTAACACTTTTTTAAATCAAATGCCAATGTTTCAGTGGGTAATAAACAAATCGCGCTTTGCCGATGATGTTTTCCCCTTGAATGGCCCCAAAAGAGCGGCTATCCTTTGACGTACGACGATTGTCCCCTAAGACAAAGTAACTATTTTTTCCTAGTTTTTGTTCCCCGGTTAATTCCGTTAAAGAAAAATCATTGGTGAAATCATTTTCCGAATGATCTTCGGCCAACAATTCTTTTAAGAACGGTTCTGCCACGGGTTTGTCATTGATATACAACTGATCGTCTTCATAACGCAAGGTGTCTCCGGGCATACCGATGACTCGCTTAATATAAGTAGTACCACTGGAAAGGCGAAAGACTACCACATCGAATCGCTTGATTTTCGTCATGCGTTCCATGACCACCATGTCCCCTTGATGAAGGCTATTTTCCATGGAGTTGCCCACCACGGGTACTGGAATCAAAAGAAAGCCCCGTACCACCACGGCAATCGCCGCAGCGACTACTAGGTATTTGACCCCTAGCCAAAACAAATCCAGGCGTTCTTTTTTCGTCACTGGGCATCCCTCCTTAATTTGTCAATTCTTCTATTCCTTTTTGATAAGCAAAGTCTTGTCCTTTCAAGCTAGCATTTAACGCCAGCTCAATGGCATCGGCGGTTTCCCCATCTAACGTACCAGTAACCGGCAAGTTATTTTTTGCTTGGATCTCTTTTAGTGCTGCTTGTGTCGCCTCATTAAAGCTGTCCCCAGAAGTCGGATAATCCAAAGCTGCTAGAAATTGATTCAAATAGTCGATTTCTTGTCCGCGATCCCCTAGCTGATAATTCGCACTCCGGGAAATCGGTGTCAAATACGCAAAGCTAGGATAATCCGCCTCAATCGTTGGAGCGAGGCCCTTTTCGTTGACCCACGTGCCTTTAGGAGTCAACCATTTGGCCACCGTTAATTTCAATTCACTGTCCTCGTCCAAATCGGCTACTTGTTGCATGGTCCCCTTCCCAAAGGTTTTGGTCCCAATTACTGGGCGATTCGCAGATTCTTTTAAAGCTGCCGCAAAGATTTCCGCAGCCGAGGCAGAATTGCCATCCACTAAGACCACCACCGGCTCCGTTACTTTAAAACCACCGTCTAGCTCTGAACTAGCTACCGTTTTCGTGCGGGCTCCTTGACTGTCCTCAAATTGCACGATTACTTTTCCATCGTCTAAGAACATGCTAGCCATCTCTTGCACGGTTTCCAGTAGGCCACCGGGATTCTGGCGCACATCTAGGATAAAGCTTTTCGCCCCAGCCTTGCGCAAATCTTTAATCGTTTCCTTTAGTTCCTTCGCCGTACCTGTGCCAAAAGTAGTAATTTGAACGTAGCCCACTGTTTCGTTAGTTTCGTCCAACTGGCCATGAACGGTCTCCACGGGAATCACATCCCGGGTTACCGCAACATCAAACGTGTCTTGTCCTCGTTGGATTGTCAAGGTTACTTCGGTCCCTTTCTCCCCGCGAATCTTGGCTACCACCTCATCTAAGCTTAATCCTTTGGTGGTGTCCCCGTCCACAGCGGTAATCCTATCTTCTACTTTTAAGCCGGCTTTCGCAGCTGGTGTCTCCTTAATCGGGGTTTGGGCGATAGCCGGCCACTCTTCTTGGAGGATCAATGTAGCGCCGATGCCTTCGAAAGAGTCGGCCAAAGACTCATTTAATGCCGCCGAACCCGTGGCATCCAAATACGTGGAATACGGATCGTCTAAAGCTTCTGTCATGCCTTTTAAGGCCCCTTGAACCAAGGTTTCTTTGTCCACATCATCATAGTAGTTTTGCTGGATTGTCTGATAGAGTTGGTAGACGGCAGTAAGGTCCTCCGCATTTTCTTTCTGAACTTGACTCGTCTCAGACTTTGGACTGTCATTTTTAGCAAGCCAAAAGCCGCCCCCAGCAAAAAGCCCGGCTACCAGGATTAAGCTGATTACTAGCTGTGGGACACTTATTTTTATCGTTTTTTTCACCATTGACTCTCCTTGAAACAGGCTTTTTTGGCGCTCATTTGTTATTCTCTAAATATTTTTCCCAAACTTGATCAAAAATATCCATGGAAGGCAGGTAGTCTGCATTCATTTCTAAGTAAGAGGACAATTCATGATAATCTTCACTGTGCTTAGGAAATTGAATATCGTGACTGGCATTGGTCGCAAAAATCTGTTCCTGATCTTTGTGACTTGGTCCTTTGATGGCTTGTAAATATTGGTAAAAGCTTTTGCGCATTACATATCCTCCCAATGTTCCTGTAAAAAAGCACCCCGCCGTGCGTGATTGCGGGCAAAATTTTCCGGATGTTTCTTATAGTATTCTTGATGGTAATCTTCTGCGGGATAAAACGTTTGAGCCGGCTCAATAGTGGTAACAATTGGCTTGTCGAACCGACCGCTATCGGCTAATTTTTTGCGACTGGTCAAAGCCATGTTCTTCTGTTCTTCCGTGGTGTAAAAAATCACCGGACGATAATTGTCCCCTCGATCCTGAAACTGACCAAAAGCATCCGTGGGGTCAGTTTGTTGCCAATAAATATCTAGCAGGGTTTCGTAAGGCAGTTTTTCGGGATCAAAAATGATTTCCACAGCCTCCGTATGACCGGTGGTATGGGTTAACACATCTTCATAAGTCGGGTTGACCGTAGTGCCTCCAGTGTAGCCAGAGACGATGCTATACACTCCCGGAGTTTCATCGAAGGGCTGTACCATACACCAAAAACAGCCTCCTGCAAAAATTGCTCGTTCCATTATGCTCACTCTTCTTCCTTGTCTGACTTGTCTTTGGGCAAGTATAAACTAAATTGAATGTCGTCGTCCAACAGATTAATTCGGTTGGCTTTCATAAACAAACCGTTCGCCATTTGGAATTTATCCAAACGAATCATGATGTTTTGCTCTTCGCTATTGACTTCAATCCATTCCGGCAACTTAAAGTTTCGCTTGACCATCTTCATGACTTCACTCACTGGCAGATTCAGAGTGCCGACAGAAAGACTTTTTGCCCGTAGCTGGACATTGCCATTTTCCATCACATAAGGATCAAAATACAAGTAAAAGGTCACTGGGAAGGTTAAAATTTCAAATTCTCCGGTCAACATGGCTTCATTTTCCAAAGTAAAATGATATTGGATATCCGAGTTGTCCAAGTATTCCTCCAAGTAATAGGCAATCACTTGGTTGACCTTTTCTTTATTGGTAGAAATGGTTAAGATCGGATCCCCGGTGCGAACCACTTCCGGCGCTGCTTTGTAATTTGGTTCCCGGATTGCAAAGATACGACTAGTAAAAAAGGCTCCGGTTCCCAAAATCAACACGAGCAAAGTGAAAAAGGCCACTTTCCAGAAATTGAGCTGTCGGATTTTCTTCTTAATTGTGGCAAAGAAGTCTTGCCAATTTGTCTTTTTCATGGTCTTCAGTCCTTTTCTAGCCAATCTGCTTGGGTTTTAATCAGTTCATCCCGCAGTGCGTTGGCCATTAATTGATAGCCAATGTTGTTTGGGTGGAAATTGTCCTCTTCATAGAGCACGTTGTTTGCCAAACCCAGCTCACTACCCCCACTTGAATCCGTGGTGCTCGTTGTTTTGTCCAAGTTGCTCTCGATTCCCACTTTTTGATCTAAGCCTTGGTAAAGCAAGTCGTTTATCGGGATAAAATACGTGTGTTCAAAGCTTTCCACGGTTTCTTTGGTCGCTTCATTCCAATCATCCACGATAGTTTGCATGTCCTCAATATCAGGGAAATTCAAATAAAAAGGATTGTAAATGCCCATCATGTAAATTGGAGCACTGGCATTTAAGTCGCGAATCTCGGTCAGCAATGTTTCAATGCGCTGGGTGTATTTGGTGCGAGGTTTGACAAATTTTTTCACCGTTAACGAAAAGAAATTGTCTTGGAAGACTTTCATCAAGTCATTGCCCCCCACGGTTAAAGAGATAAAGTCGGCATCCTTCAAACTCTTGCGAAGCTTCTCGTCTTCTCTCAGGCGCTTTAAAATCTGGGTGCTACGATCTCCTGAGACGCCATAGTTATCTACTTCAATGCTACTTAGATTGTAGCGAGACTGGAGATCTTCGGCCACGATTGGGACAAAGCCCCCTCGTTCACTTTGATCACCAACTCCTTCTGTTAGCGAATCCCCTAAGGCCACATAATGGAGATGAATCGCCCCGGCCTCTGCTTTTTTCGTTGGTTCCAAAATCGGTTGCGCCGCGGGAAACAATCGGTTGAGGGTGGCATACACTAAAATAACGGCAATGACGACTAAAATCCCTTGCCAAAGCCAGTTGAAAACTCGGTTTGCTGTCAAGCGCTTCATGGGGCGCCTCCTTTCGGCTATTCAGCTTAATAGTTTGTTGTTAGTGTAGCAAAAAAAGCGTGGGTTTTGGGTCCTTTTTCGAAAATTTTTCAGAGAAATTACTTTAAAGAATGACAAATTGAAGTAGTAAAAAACCGAAGCACCAAGGCTTCGGTTTTTCCCTTTAAAAAGGAAAATTAATCTAAGTAGTAGGTAATGGCAAAAGCACCTTTACCAGTATGGGTAGCAATGATTGGCGTCGTCTGCAACACCGGAATGTGCATCCCCGGGAACAAGGCTTCTAATTCTTTTTTAAAGCCTTCTGCTAATTCCCAGGCATCCGCATGAGAAATGCCGATTTGTTTTACATTCGGTAGTTTTGTCAGTTCTGCTTTGAAACTCTCAAACCAGTTGGTGAAGGTCTTGTTACCGCGGCCTTTCACCACAGGAATCAATTCAGAATGGTCAAAGTCCATTACAATGCGCATGTTGAGGAAACTAGAAAGTAAGCCTGTCGCCCGGCTAATGCGCCCGCCTTTCACCAGATTATTTAAAGAAGACAAGCCGATAAACAATTTCGTATTGTCGGAAATTTCTTTGACTTTTGCCAAAATTTCTGGCAATTCAGCCCCAGCTAGCGCCATTTCCGCTGCTCGAATCACTTGGAAGGACAAGCCTTGGTCCGTGGTATCGCTATCTAAAATGGTTACATTGGTTTTACTTAAGTTGCTTGCTTGACGAGCGGCTTCCACCGTACCACTTAAGCCTTTGGTCATGTGAATCGAAATTACCTGACTGCCATCTTTGCCCAGTTCGTCGTACAATTCCACAAACTCGCCAATCGGTGGTTGGCTCGTCTTCGGCAGTTCTTTGGCGCTACTCATCATTTCCATAAAACGAGCGCCAGACAAGTCATCATCGTCCCGATACAAGACGCCGTCGATCATCACTGATAAAGGTACCACATGGATATGCAAACGATCACGGACTTCCGTTTCCATGGTGCAGGAGGAATCCGTAACAATTTTAATTGATGTCATTTCATTCACTCTTCCTTTAAAAAAGCCCCCGAATAGTGTATAATGCGGGTAGCAGGTTGATATAATTCAGTATAACAGAGTGATTGGCTTTTCACCAACCAAAAAATAATGGAGGCTACGCAAATGAAAAAAATCCATTCGCGGAAGTATCAGATCCTCAATGAAGTGCTCAATGCAGTGACCCACGGCATCGGCTTTGGCTTAAGCGTGGCGGGGTTAGTGATTTTACTAATCAAAGGGGCGCGCCTCGGTTCAGCCGTGCACGTGGTTTCTTACGCCGTCTACGGCTCGATGATGATCCTTTTATTTTTGTTCTCCACCTTGTTTCACAGTCTGATTTTTACCAAGGCAAAAAAAGTCTTTCAAGTTTTTGATCACGACTCGATCTTTCTTTTAATAGCCGGCAGCTACACCCCTTACTGTCTCTTAAGTGTCAGAGGGTGGCTGGGCTGGACCTTGTTTGGTGCTATTTGGGCCATGGCCATTGGGGGCATTGTTTACAAGTCCCTTACCTTACACAAAAAAGAAACAGTCTCGAAGATTTCCACTACTATTTATATCTTTATGGGGTGGCTATGTTTGGCCGCCGGACCGAGTCTTTACGCTTCATTGGGCAGTGTGGGCTTTTGGTTACTGGTTGCCGGGGGCGTTTCTTATACCTTAGGCGCTGTGATTTACAGCATTAAAACGATTCCCTTTAACCATGTGATCTGGCATTTGTTCGTTATGTTAGGCGCCGGCTTTATGTACTTCTCGATTTTGCTTTATACCTAAAAGACAGATAAAAAAACTCGAGCTGACTAGTTCGAGTTTTTTTGTGCATTATTTAAGCCAATAACAACTATCTTTTTTGCCACATTTCAAAATGATGGGGATAATGGTTCTTCTCGTCGACTGCCCCTGGTCGTGTTTCCACCAAGCGATAGCCACTAAAATCAAAATCCGGGAAATAAGTATCCCCTTGAAATTCCCCTTCAATCACCGTGCGCAAAAGCACATCGTAATAAGGTTCAAAAGCTTTGTATACTTGCGCCCCACCAGCAATGTAAACCGGTGTTTCAGCGGCTTTTGCATAATCTAAAACTTCGCTTATCTGATGCATGACTTGAACATTAGCATCGGTTACTTGATAGGAGTGGTCACTGGTCAACAAAAGCGTCTTGCGCTTGGGTAGTGCGCGACTGCCCATGCCTTCAAAGGATTTTCGTCCCATGACGATGGTCTTGCCCAAGGTTTGCTCTTTAAAGTACTGTAAGTCCGCAGGCAAATGCCAAGGCAAATGTCCTGCTTGGCCGATTAAGCCGTCTTCTGCTTGGGCCCAAATGGCAATCAACATCCCAAATTCCTCCTTATACCGCAATCGGGGCTTTGATACTTGGATATGGATCGTAGCCTTCGATCGTAATATCTTCCATCTCAAAATCAAAGACAGAGTGTTTTTCCTCATTCAAGACCAGTTTTGGCAAAGCCCGAGGTGTCCGGCTCAATTGCTCTTTCATTTGGTCCAAGTGATTGTTATACAAATGAGCGTCTCCCAAAGTATGGATAAACTCGCCTACTTCTAGACCAGTTTCCCGGGCGATTAAGTGGGTCAATAGCGCATAACTAGCGATATTAAAGGGCACCCCTAGAAAAACATCCCCGCTTCGTTGATACAATTGGCAAGAAAGTTTGCCGTCATTTACATAAAATTGGAACATTGTATGACAAGGTGGCAATGCCATAGAAGGAACGTCTTCGGGATTCCAAGCAGAGACGATTAAGCGCCGAGAATCAGGTGTGGTTTTGATCATCTCGATGACATTTTGCAACTGATCGATAAAACCGCCATCTTTTGTTTCCCAATGACGCCACTGGGAGCCGTAAATATTCCCTAAATCCCCATATTTTTGGGCAAAATCTTCATCGGCTAAGATTTTCTCACAGAACCGCTTGCTCTCTGCTTGATATTTTTCATTGAACTCTGGATCGACTAATGAACGACGACCAAAGTCTGTCATGTCTGGCCCTTGGTAATCATCACTTGCCACATAACGTTGAAAGGCCCATTCATCCCAAATGTGGTTATTGTGCTGTAAGAGATAACGGATATTGGTATCTCCTTTTAAAAACCATAACAACTCGCTTTTAATCAAACCAAACGGTACCCGCTTAGTGGTCAATAAAGGAAAGCCTTCCGTCAAGTTAAAACGCATTTGATAACCAAAGATACTATGGGTCCCTGTCCCCGTACGGTCTTCTTTCACGTGGCCTTCCTCGATTAATTTTGCGCCTAAATCCAAATATGCTTGCTCCATTTTATTTCGTCCCTTCCAATCAATCTTCGGCAAATTCGCTTAAGTACTCCCAGCGATTCATCTTTTCTTCTAGTTGGGTCTCCACTGTGTTCAGTTGATTTTGCAACTCTTGTAGTTTGGTAAAATCAGAACCTTGGTTATTCATCCCCGCCGTGAGCGTCTCAACTTGTGCTTCTAAGTCAGCAATCTCATCTTCTATGGTAGCCCATTCCTTTTGCTCCATGTATGTGAGTTTTTGCTTTGGTTTATTGGCAGCCGGTGCAGCTGCTTCTACGGTTTTAACTGGTGTCGGTTTTGCTACTTCTGGCGTTACTTCCGGCGCTTTTTCCAAATAATCCATAATCGAACCGTAATAGCGGTCGATTTCCCCTTGGCCTTCAAAGATCAAGAGTTTTTCTGCCACCTTATCCAAAAAGTAGCGATCATGGCTGACCGTAATCACTGCCCCAGGGAAGTTTTGCAAATAGTCTTCCAAAATCGTCAGCGTCGCGATATCTAAGTCATTCGTCGGCTCATCCAGTAAGAGCACATTTGGCTGGCTGATCAATAGCTTCAGCAAGAATAACCGTCGACGTTCCCCACCGGAAAGCTTGCTGATCAGACTTCCATGAGTATGGCGTGGAAATAAGAAACGTTCCAACAGCTCGGCCACAGAAATACTGGTGCCATCTTTTTGCTTCGCTTCTTCTGCCACTTCTTGAAGATAGGCGATCACCCGCTGATCCTCTTTAATCGGTTCCGTCAATTGGGTATAGTAGGCGATTCGTACGGTTTCTCCCACGATTAAAGTCCCACTATCTAAAGCCAGTTGGCCTGCCAAAATATTCAAGAGTGTGGACTTGCCGGCGCCGTTTTCCCCGGTAATCCCAATACGATCCCGGGCTTGAACCAGTAGGTCAAAGTTTTTTAAAATAACTTTTTCATCAAAACGATAGTTGCCCTCTTTGATTTCTAGAACTTGTTTCCCCAACCGTTTCGTCGTCAATTCCATTGCCACTTGCTCGTCGGTTTGGACTTGATTTAAGTTTTCCTTCAAGTCTTCAAAGCGATGAATCCGGGCTTGTTGTTTCGTGGTCCGAGCTTTGGCTCCTGCTCGCATCCAGGCTAATTCTTGCTTGTACAACTGTTGTCGTTTTTCTTCTTGTTGGATCGCTTGGCGTTCTCTCTCGGCTTTGGCCACTACATAGTCCTCGTAGTTACCTTTGTATTCGATCAATTGTCCATGGGAAAGTTCAAAAATGCGATTGGTCACTCGATCCAAGAAGTAGCGATCGTGAGTCACCATTAATAAAGCCCCGCGATATTGGCGCAAATACCCTTCTAACCATTGAATCGCCTGATAGTCCAGATGGTTCGTAGGCTCATCTAAGAGTAAAAGATCCGGCTCTTGAATCAAAACTTGTGCCAGACCCACCCGTTTCTTTTGGCCCCCAGAAAGTTCTTTGATCTTCTGATTGATCTGGGTAATGCCCAGTTTTTGCAAAATCGTCTTGGCATTGGTATCCACTAGCCAGGCGTCTTGCTCATTCATAGCTTCTTCGGCTCTGGCATAGGCCTTTTGATTTTCCGGATTATCCCCGGCTTCAGCTAAAGCGAGTAACGCCTGTTCGTAGCGCCGTACCGTTTGAATCATCGGCGCGTCCCCTTGAAAGACACTTTCCAAAACCGTGAGCTCTTCGGGAAAATCAGTTTCCTGGGTCAAATAACCAATTTGATAGTCCCCGGCTTTTTGAATATAGGTCACATCTCCATCACCGGCATCTAGTTCCGCCAAGATTTTTAATAAGCTCGATTTTCCCGTACCATTGACCCCAATCAAGCCGATACGATCTTTTTCATGAATCAAAAAGGAGATATCCTGAAAAAGTGTCTTTTCCCCATAGGTTTTTGTCAGACCGATTACTTTCAATTCCTGCATTGATTCCGCCATCCTTCGCTTTTATTCACTTGGGTTATTGTAACACAAAGCCTGCCTGTCACACCATACAATAAAAAGCAAAGCTGCCAGCCTGATTGCCATAAACCCAAAAGTTAAACGCTCAAAAAAAGACTCAAGCCACCCGAATTATCTCGGGTAATCTTGAGTCTTTGTTGTGCTAATTTTGTAACTTACTGAGTGGAGCACTCACCTTTTTAGTTTGCCATAAAAGTATCATAATAGGCATCCATGATTTCTTTAGCGATATCAGAGTTGATGTGTTGGTCTTCCCCGCTTAAGAACGGTAGGACCACGCTAATGGCAATTTGCGGGTCTTCCACGGGACCGTATGCCACGATGTTACTATTAATTGTCGTCACACCATAGGCCGTGGTTTCCGCCGTCCCGGTCTTAGCTGCCAAGGTCATCTTGGCCGAAGCCAATTTGGTCGCCGTAGTAAAGGCATCATGTCCGTGAACTGCATCATAAAACCCGTCTTGGATGATTTTCATCTGATCACTACTTAAATCCACAGTATCTTGAACAGTGGGTTCAATGGATTTGATCAATGAACCTAAGTTGCCTTCCTCATCATTGCCATAAATTCCTCGTACCACGTGAGGTTGGACTTTCTTGCCCCCATTGGCAATCGTTGACACGTATTGAGCCAGTTGCATCGGCGTATAGGTATCAAACTGCCCAAAGGCCGTATCCAGGATTTTCCCCCCGTCTTCTACCGGATCCAAATTTCGGACTGCTGTTTGAATCCCTGGTGATTCATTTGGCAAATCGATTCCAGTCTTTTGTCCCAGGCCAAATTCTGCCATGGCATTGCGCAATTCAGCGTAAATTGGACCTTGTTGAGAGGTACTCATGATACTCATGTTATTGGAGTAGCTAGTGTTCATCATCTTTAAGACTACTTGCACCATGTACGAGTTGGAGGAAATTTCCAAGGCTTTTTGGGCATTTAAACTACGGTTAGCCGAGCCATCTTTGTTGTAGATGGACGCTTTCACCGGAGTACCTTGGATGTATAACGGCTGATCGTACAAGACCTCATTGCCGTTTAATGCCCCACTTTGCCAACCGGCCGCTAACGTCCCTGCCTTCACGACGGACCCGGGAACAAAGGCAGAAGTAATCGTGCCCAGCGCATTTTCGGATAATTCTTTGGAGTCTTTTTCGTGGGTGAAACCGGCCATGGCTAAGACACCCCCGGTTTTGGGATCCATCGCCACTGCGTAGACCCCAGGAGATACCGCCGCTTTTCCATTTTCGATTAACACTTGGTAATTTCGTTGCAAGATTTCTTCGACTTTTTTCTGGAACTCCGTATTAATCGTCAAAACCAAGTTATTCCCTTTAGCACCGGCAAAGGTTTCTTTTTGAGAAGAAACATTGCCACTGCGATCCAAGGTGATTTCCGCTTGGGACTTGGTACCTTGCAAGACGTCTTCGTATTGCTTTTCTAAATAACTAGTTCCCACTCGGTCATTGCTAGCATATCCTTTTGCCAGATATTCTTCCGCATCTTCTTTTTGCAGGCCGTTTGTCGAGACCGTCCCCAAGATACTTTTAATGGAGCCGTCAGCGGTGTACTCTCTGGACCAGTCTGTTCCCGTGGAGACTCCGGCCAGTTCAGCGGAATGTTCTGCCACCGTCGCCAATTCCTCGTCGGTGACTCCACTATTTTTGATAAACACCGTGTTCAGAGCCGTCGCACTGTTCATGGTCGTAAAAATTGTGGTTTCTTTCAATGCTTCCTCATCAAAAGCCAGTTCTTCATCCTTCACTTGGGCTAATACCAAAGCGTATTCCTGGCTGTTGTCACTGGCGATTTTCTTTAAGTCTTCATCGCTCAAGCGTTTGTAGGCTTTTTGGAAATTGTCCTTATCCGCCAACCAGAAATCGGCTTTATCCCGTTTTCCCAATTCCGCATCTCTTAGTTTTGCCGGAATCTCAATGGCAATCAACTTGTTCAACTTCACCGCCAAGTCCCGCAAATCTTGCGCGGTCATTTGGTTGCCTCGAGTAAAAGTAATCGCCGCATTGGCTTTATTGGTCACCAAGGCTTTTCCCGTGGCATCATAAATGATCCCCCTAGGACTAGAATTGCTCACCGTAATCGTAGAAGAAGATTTCAGTTGATGGGTAATATTTTCCCCATTAACGATTTGCAAATACCCTAGCTGTCCAATCAGTGCAATGAACAACGCAAAAATTATAAAAAACAAAAAATTTAAACGGAAGGGAATATGTGAGCGACGACCGCCTGCTCCTTGCTCATTTTTTGTGCCGTTGCCATTTTTTCGTAAAAAATTTAATCGCTTTTTATCCATGCCCATTTCCTTCCAAACAGAGTTTCTTCGTATCATTCTATCAAAGTTCCACCATTCGCGCAGTAAAAATCCCCATCTATAGAAATTCTTTTAAACTTTCCGCTACTTGTTTCACAGAACAGATGAGAAATCTCATTTATCTTCTCCAAAAAGGACCACTTCCTTGTTTTCATCATGGTTTCATTTTCATCTTCCGTGAAACATCCCTAGATAAATCAAAAATTGTGGACAACTTCCTGTGGAGAACCGAGGCAAAGAAAAAAGACAGGCCGCAGCACTGTCTTCTCTTCCTAGTAGGCTTCACTGTATTGATTGCCCTCGTCGTATTGATCATCGGTATACTGATCTTCTGTATAACCCTCATTGTAGTCCGTGTCGTAATCACTATCATAGTCCTCGGAATAATCGGAATCGTAATCAGCGGCGTAATCAGTACTGGATTCTTCATCATAGTCACTGTAGCTCTCCTCTGAATCCCCGGAGTAGCCCGCAGCATTTCCATAATACTCCATGGTTCCTGTGTCTTCATTGTAAAACATGTAATCTGCATAACCTGAAGTGTATTCGTCACCTACTGGCAAAGCTTCACTAGTGGCAATTCCTAATTGTTCTTTTAAAGTATTTTGGGTTTCAAGTAAGCTTGAAGCACTTAAGAATTGATAGTAAATGCTGTTGTATAATTGTCCTTCTCCTTGCAACTGCAACGGTACGACATTTTTCAAGGCATTTTGATACCCGTTGGCCACATCTAGCATATCATCCCAGGTTAAGTCGGTCTTGGTGTTCTTTTCCACGGCCTTCAAGATTTTTTGATAGTTTGTAACGGTATCTAAAGACATCACTTTATTGACGATCTTCTCGATTACTTCCCGTTGCCGTTTTTGGCGACCGATATCACCGTCTGGGTCTCCCATGCCGGTTGCTTCATCATACTTTCTAAAGCGGGAGTAAGCCAAGCCGGTTTCCCCATTTAGCGTATAGTCCGTATCCGCTTGGAGTTCCACCCCATCCAATTCGAAGTGATATTGGTTATGGACTTTAATCCCACCCACGGCATCGATCAAATCACTTAACCCTTGCATGTTAATGGTCACATAATGATCCAAGGGAATATCCAAAAGATTTTCCACGGAATCCATGGCCATTTCCACACCACCAAATGCATAGGCGTGGTTTAGCTTATCCATAGCGCCGCCTTGGTGCCCGACGATTTTCGTATAAATATCGCGGTCCAAACTCAGCATGGTTGTTTGCTTTTTCTTTGGATTAACGGTGACCACAATCATGGTATCCGAACGTCCCTGCTCAGTTCGACCCTTTGCCCCAGTATCCAACCCTAAAAGAAGGATGGAAAAAGGATCAGTGGCATCAATGTTCACGGCAGTTTTCCGCTTAGTTGAATCCCGATCAATTTCTTCGACGATATTGTCAAAGGTGGAGTTTGCATCATAATAGACTTTTAATCCATAGGCTGTGACTCCGGCAACCACCAGTGTGATCACACCTAAAATCCCAATGATGACTTTTTGCCATGTACGCATAGGACACCTCATCTGCTTAATTGTAAATTATCTGAATAACGTTTAAATTTTGCCACACTTCGCCACCGTCAGCAATTGCAACTTGTCTTTATTACAGAATCTTAACACTTTTGAAATAGGAATGAAACAGAACAACCCTTCTTTTACTCTTAAAAAAAGAGAGGAAACTTTTCAAAAGTCCCCTCTCCAGCTGATTTGTCGAAACCTGTCAACTTTTGATTATAATTTCGTCACTTCAGCAGCTTGAGGTCCCCGTTCGCCTTCAACGATTGTGAATTCTACGTCTTGACCTTCTTCAAGAGATTTGAAGCCATCACCTTGGATTGCTGAGAAATGTACGAATACATCGTCGCCCCCATCGGTAGTGATAAAACCAAACCCTTTTTCGTTGTTGAACCATTTCACTTTTCCGTGTTCCATTGCGTGTAGCCTCCAAAAAAATAATGTCCGATTTTCACCGGTGCTATTATTATATCGAATCTTGGAAGCGATGACAATTATTTTTCGAAAATATAATCTGCCATCACTAAACCCGGGGCAATCATCACTTCTTCTTGGCCCACAATTTGAAAGCTTTGATGCTGATAAACAGCGATGGCATTGGCGTTATTCTGATTTACTCGAAGTTGCTGGCGGCGATTGCTTTCTTTAGCCAAATCATCATACCAAGTAAAGATTTCCCGCATAAAACCTTGCCCCCGCGCTTTTTCATGTAAGTAGAGTTTGCTGATATACAAAATTCCCGGTTTCACCAAGGAATACGCCGTATACCCTACCATCTTTCCATCTTCTTGAACCAAGGTAAAATACCGCGCTCCCGCTTGAATCTCTACCCAAATTGTCCCTGGTGATTGATATTCTTGTAACATCTGCTCCACTTGTTTTGCCCCAATCATCCCAGTGAATACCTCCCGCCAGATTTCCGCTACTAAAGGAAATAATTCCATCACCTGAGCTTGATTTGTCACCGGTACCCGCTTTAACATCCCTTTCACTCCCCCAAAATAAAAAATGGTGGAAAACAATTGTTTTCCACCACTTTAGTTTAATCGATTTTTAGGCTTAAGCAAAGAGTTCGTTAACTTTATCCCAGTTAACCAAGTTCCAGAAAGCTTCGATATAATCAGGACGAACATTTTTGTATTTCAAGTAATACGCGTGTTCCCACACGTCTAAACCTAAAATTGGCTTTTTGCCTTCAGATAAAGGTGAATCTTGATTAGCCGTTGACATGATCGCTAATTTGTCACCGTCTTTAACTAACCATGCCCAACCGGAACCAAAACGTCCAGTAGCTGCTGTTTTGAACTCCGCTTTCATGGTATCGAAATCCCCAAAAGCCGCGTCGATTGCGTCTTTCACAGGTCCAGTAGGTGCTCCACCGGCATTTGGTGCGAGGATTTCCCAGAAGAAGCTGTGGTTCGCATGGCCACCACCATTGTTGCGTACGGCAGTCTTAATGTCTTCTGGTAAGCTGTCAAGATCAGCAATCAATGCTTCCACTGATTTGTCCCCTAATTCTGGGTGTTTTTCAATGGCTGCGTTTAAGTTAGAAACATAGGTTGCGTGATGCTTGTCATGATGCAAGTGCATCGTTTCTGTATCAAAATACGGTTCTAAAGCATCGTAAGCATAAGGTAGATCTGGTACTGTAAACGTCATGTGAACCCCTCCGAAATAGTTTATTTTCCTTACATGTAAACAGTATCAGAGAAGCGGCCTTTCATCAAAAGATATGCCTAGGGGAATGTTTCTTTTTTAGTGGCAAACTGTATTACTCCTCTTGACCACCAGTAAAGATCAACCACTTGCTAAAAAGATAGTTTGCTACTACTACTAGCACTTGGCTGACAATTTTGGCCAGGAGATCTCCTGAATGAAAAACTTGAACGAGAAGCAACATACTGCCCATATCCAAGAAGTAGGACAATGCCCGATAAAACACGAACTTACCAAATTCTTGTAAATAGGCCGCTACCCCTTCTGTGCGAGAACGAAAAACCCAACGCTTATTCGTGACGAAGGCGAAAAGCACAGACAAAATCCAAGCCAATGAATTGCTAATGACTAGCCCTGCATGAAAAACTTCTCGAGCACAAAAAAAGACAATCAAATTGACTAAAGTGGTCAAACCACCAAAGAAGAGATAAGTGAATACCTCCCACAAATTTCGCGTTTCTAAAAAGACTTGAAATTTCTTAAACAAACTTTTTGCCTCCTATAGGAATCATTTCATCCATATTTTTTCATGAATTCTACATGAAAAAGCTTTTATTAATCAGTTGTAATTCAATAATGCCTTCGCTACAATAGAGAGAACAGCAAGCGCGTGCTAAAGGCCTGCTTGTCACGATAATTAGTTAGGAGTAAACCAAATATGACCTTGCGTCAGCTATTCATTGCCTCGCTTTCTCGCTTTCAAGATCTCAAAAATGCCCGTCGACTTTCTTTTGGCAAAGTGGTCCTCTACTTACTTTGCTTAAGTCTTGTGATGGCAATTCCCATCACCGCTCAAATTTGGCAAGCTTTTCAAAACCTTCAGGCGGACACCCAAGAAATTGCCGCGAAAATTCCTGATTTTACAATCCAAGATGGGAAATTGACCACCGATGATGCTACTGAGGGATTTATCTATCAAACAGATTCCATCATCTTTACCTTCGATCCAGAGGGCAAACGCAATGCCAATGATATCGCCAAAGACCAACTTGGGAACTTTTTAAGCGTCGGCCTTTTGCCGGATAAAGTAGTCATTTCCATGCCTGCCACCAATCTTAGCACACAATTGTTAGGGAGTAATCAATTGGAGTTAAAATATAGTCAAGGCTTAACGTCATTGGATGGCGCCCATATTCGAGAGTACTTAGGTGAAAGTCGGATTCCCTGGTGGATTCTCGCTTTGAGCATCCTCATTTCCATTTATCCTGCTTTTATCAATCTTTTAATGACTGTTTTGATTAGTGCTTTCGGCGGTGTTATTATGATTGGTTTTCGGCGAGTCAGTCTCAGCTACTTTGAAACCTTGAAAATCTTGATTTTCTCCGCCACCTTACCAGTGATTTTATCGGTGATTGTCTCCTTATTGGTACCAAGCTTTGATACTTCGGTCTTTATTATCTTAGCTAGTTTATTCATCTTTAGCCAAGCGATTAAAGACCTGCCAAAGCGCCCTTTGCCAAATCAACCAAAATAGCCTAAAAGACATTTTTCGTTTCTGAAAAATGTCTTTTTTTACGTCCTTTGGTACACTGAAGAAAAGAACTAGGAGGCCTAAACATGAAATACATCTTATCCAAACGACCCTTTCGTAAAGAATTTCTCGATAGAATCGCTCAGATTGCTCCAGAATACCAGTTTGAAACCGATCCTGCCAATGTCGACTGGCAACAAGTTCAAATCACTGTAGGCTGGCAAAAGGACTGGGAAGAACAGCTCTTGACTCCAAACATCTCCTTAGCCTGGGTCCAGTCCCTATCCGCTGGGGTGGACACTTTACCTTTGGCGCAATTTCGAAAACAAGGGATTATTTTAAGCAACGCCAGTGGCATTCACACGCGTTCAATTACCGAACACGTTTTAGCCTGCCTCTTTATGGATGTGCGAGGATTCCCTAAAGCCATCGCCAATCAGCAAAAACACCTGTGGTCAGGCGTAGACATGCGCTACGGCTATCTCAGTGAACAAAAGATTTTGATCGTGGGTACCGGGGAAATCGGTCAAGAACTAGCCAAAAGCTTAGCTGCATTGAATATCACCACTACAGGCATCAATACGACTGGTCATAAGGCTGCGGGCTTTAGCAGAACCGCTCCCATTACTGAGTTGCCGACAGAAGCAGCTGAAGCAGATTATATTGTTAATATTTTGCCCTTAACTCCAGAAACCCACCATTTGTACAATCAACATTTTTTTGCCAATGTTAAGCCCAGTGCGGCCTTTCTCAACGTGGGTCGAGGAGCTAGCGTCGATACCCAAGCGCTAACCGACGCTTTACAACAAGACTACTTGCGTCAAGCATATCTAGATGTGGTAGAAGAAGAACCATTGGCGCCCGACCATCCTTTGTGGCAAATGGAAAACTGCTTGATTACCCCTCATATTTCCGGAATGACGCCCCATTTTGAAAAAGCTTTTATGGAAATCTTCTTGGAGAATTTGGAAGGGTTTGTTGGGGATGGCAAACTTTGGCGCAATCAAGTTACTTTAAAGGCTGGATACTAAAAAGAATGAGGCTCACGCCTCATTCTTTTTTTTCGTTAAATCCGCCTCTGTTTCTTTTACCAGATAGAGTGGTCGTTTTTTTGTTTCTAAAAATATTTTTCCAATATACTTACCGATGATGCCCAAACATAGTAATTGTAGCCCACCGACAAAAAGCATAATCGATACCATGGAAGGCCAACCGGCTGTTGGATCCCCATAGACCAGAGCACGAATTACAATAAAAAGTAATGCCAAGGCCGAACCAACACAAGACAAAGCTCCTACGATTGAAGCAATATTCAACGGTGCTTCGGAAAAATTCACTATGCCATCAATGGAGTAACGAAATAGGCTCCAAAAAGACCAAGAAGTTTCGCCAGCAACCCGTTCTCGATTTTCAAAGGACAGGTACTTTGTATTAAACCCCACCCAGCTGAAAATTCCTTTTGAAAAACGATTGTATTCCGTCAATTCCAATACAGCGTCCACCATTTGTCGGGTCATTAACCGAAAATCCCGAGCCCCATCGACCATTTCAGTTTGACCAGTTTTATTCACCAAACGATAAAATAGCTTCGCAAAAAAGCTTCGAATAGGAGGTTCTCCCGCTCGATCTTGGCGCCGAGTACCGATACAATCGTACTCTCCCGTTTCAATTAAGCGTAGCATCTCCGGTAAAAGTTCCGGTGGATCTTGTAAGTCCGCATCCATTACCGTAATCAGATCTCCTGTAGCTGCTTGTAAGCCAGCATAAAGCGCCGCCTCTTTGCCAAAGTTTCGTGAAAAAGAAATAAAGCGAAGGGATTTCGGGTATTGATAATATAAATCCTTAATAACTTGTAAGGTTTGATCCTTTGAACCATCATTAACAAAAATGTATTCTAACTCTTGGTGCATTTCTTGGTTCACTTCTTCTACTGCCTGGACAAACAAGGGCAAGGTCGCTTCCTCGTTATAACAAGGTACTATTATTGATAACATACAAGTTCCTCCATAAAAAAATTATAGCATATCAACGGAAATCACCGAAAAAAAAAGAGGCCTTACAGCCCCTTTTCTCGCTCTTCGCCATTTTCAGTAAACTCGTATTTCGGTTCTTTTAATTTTTCGTCGTAAGCAACTACTAAATCATAACCTTTAAAGAACCAGTCATCGGCTTCTTCGGCAAAGAATAAAATCCCTGCTTCTTTTGATTTCACGATTGGTTTTTCTGGAGTATCGATGGTCATCCCCACAGAAAAACCGTCATGGACTTGGGTCTTCCCATAAACTTTCCCAAAGAAACGGACGCCTTGACCTGTTGGAACCTCTACTTCGGCTTGAAACCAAGCCAATGCTTCCGGTGTCACTGTGATTTTCATCAAATTGCCTCCCTAGTCATTCATTTTATTGTCGAGAATATCTACGTCTTCTGTGGTACCGATTACCAGCAGATTGTCATTTTTTCGAACGATTTCATCGGCAGTCGGGGAAACGACCACTTTGCCGTCTGAGCGGCGGATGGCGACCACCGTTAAAGCAAAGCGCTGGCGGAAGTTTAATTCTAACAACGTTTTATCAAAGAAACGCGGATTGGATACGCGAATTTCTGCCATGGAATAGTCATCGGAGAGCTCCACATAGTCCAGAATATTTTTAGACACCAGATTGTGAGCAATTCGAATCCCCATATCTCGTTCCGGATGGACGACACGATCGGCGCCGATTTTCTCCAAAACACGGGCATGGTATTCATTTTGTGCTTTGGCCAATACGTCGGGTACACCCATTTCTTTCACCATTAAAGTTACCAAGATGGAGGCTTGGATGTCTTCGCCGATTGCCACGATAACGTGATCAAAATTACGGATTCCTAATGATTTCAGGGTCATTTCGTCTTGGGCATTGCCCACCACCGCATGAGTCGCGATATTCATGTATTCATTGACCCGATCTTCATTGTTATCGATGGCCAAAACCTCTTGACCGGATTCGATTAGCGTCCGACAGATACTTCCGCCAAAGCGGCCTAACCCGATGATTGCATAGTTCTGTTTCATGTTCTTCTCCTTTTCCACAGCCAACATTCTTCCTTCATCCTCGCTGTGTCCCTGTTCTTAAGTATAGCAAAGACCTCGCCAATTGACTATTGGCGAGGTCTTTTATTTGGCTAAGCCGTGTTTAAAGGCATAGATTGCCGCTTGCGTGCGGTCTTCTACTTCCAATTTCGATAAGATATTGGAAACATGAGTCTTAACCGTTTTTAAGGTGATGAAAAGTTCATCCGCGATTTCTTGGTTGCTCTTTCCTTGCGCGATTAACATCAAAATCTCTGCTTCTCGCTTGGTCAAATCCTCATGCAGAACTTGATAGCGACCGGTCATCTTGTCCATCATCTTGGTGGTGACTTCCGGTTCTAAGACTCGTTCTCCTCGCTGTGTCGCTCGGATGGCGTCGGCGATTTCATGAGCCGTGGAAGTCTTTAAAAGATACCCTGCCGCTCCTGCTTCAATGGCAGGATAAACTTTTTCATCATCGATAAAACTCGTGACGATCAAAATTTTGGCTTCCGGCCAATCTCGCAAAATCAACTGAGTGGACTCAATGCCATCCATCTCCTCCATCACTAAATCCATTAAAATCACATCTGGGCGCAATTCTAAAGCTTTCTCATAGCCAATGCGTCCGTTCTCAGCCTCACCCACTACTTCGATATCGTCTTGAATGGAAAGATAAGAAGAAACGCCCAATCGAACCATCTCGTGATCATCTACCAGTAATACCCGAATCATACCACACTCTCCTTTTTCTCTTCTCAGGGAATTTAGTTTCCACTAGCAAGCGGCTTAATCAAAGGAATCTTGATTTCAATACTGGTTCCTTGACCTTTAAAGCTAATGATTTTCACCATACCACCCACCGCAGCAATCCGCTCGCGAATGTTCATCAAGCCATAACTTCCCGCTTTCGGCTGACTAGTGTCAAAGCCAACCCCATCGTCAATCACTCGTAATAAGACGTTTTGATCGATTTCATGTAAATAGACTTCCAACTCGTTAGCCTTCGCATGACGCAACGTATTCGAAAGCAACTCCTGTACCACCCGAAACAGTTGATCTTCAATCGCCGTGGGCAAACTTACATCTTCCACGTCCCATTTCAGTTCAATTTTGATTTTTGATTGTAATTCTTTTAATAATTGCTCGATTCCTTGGCGCAGGCTCTTGCCTTCCAAGCTCACCGGACGCAAATGCAAGAGCAACGCCCGCATTTCTGATTGAGATGCATTAATAATATCCGTAACCATGGCCAGCTGCTTTTGCTGGGCTTCTGAGACTTGGTCTTTTTTGGCCTTTTCCGTAATCGCGGACAGCATCATCATGGCAGCAAATAATTGCTGGGAAACGGAATCGTGCAATTCTCGAGCCAAGCGATGACGCTCGATTTCTAAGATTTCTTCTTTCGTCTGCCCTTCCAATAGCCGAGGCTGGTTGTTCAATGTTTGCAATTCTGCCGAAATTTCCTGCATCTTACTAGCAATTACTTGCAAATCTTTGTCAATTCGCGTCACGTAATGATTTTCCTTAGAGTGGGGCAACTCCTTGGTCACGATTGGGCTGTCATAATTGCCACTAGCCATCACTCGCAGTTTTTCCTCAATTTCCCCATACAAACTCCGGCGAAACAGCGAAATTAAAAAGAATGCCAGTAAGCCAAATCCGATGGCGATTACGAGAATGTACAAGATCAAAGGGATAAAAAAGATCCGGGTCTCTAATAAGACTTTCCACCAATGGGAAATCTTTCGTGCATGAAGAAAGGAAAACATCACTAAGATTAACGTTAAGAAGGCAGCTAACCCCACATAAAAGGACAGCATTCCCTTGGAGATTTTGGCCATCATATACGGATCACCTCCACATCTCCTAAAAAGGTGCTGGTGATGATTTTAATCCGGCGGGGGTTCTCGTCATAGTCTTCACTGTAGACCTTTAAGGATTCATTTCTCAAAGTGCTTTGTTCCCCTTCAAAGATCAAATCCCCGGCAAAAGTAGCATACTCCACCATGACGCCGACACCTAGTGGCACCAAAATTCGCGTCCGGCCAATGCCTTTACGCACCAAGACCACGTTATCCCGTTTTGGCAAAATCGTATTGCCCAAATCGATAATCGTGTCTCCTGAAATGGCCAACAGATTGATATCATCCCATTCGTAGACTTGATTGCCAATGCGCTCATTGCCAAACAAAGGTTGTTTCACCTTCGTTCCCCCATGGGCTGAAGGTTCTTCACTTTCCACTATGGTAATGTGCTTCTTTTTCCAAAACGCATTTTTTGAAGGATCAATGCCTGAGACTTCAATGCCTTTTAACCCTACAAAAACGATTCCGAAGACGAGCATCAACCAGAGAGCGGGACTGGATACTAAGCTCAAAAAGACGCTGACGCCCCCGATAATGAACCAAAAGCCGTTTCGTTTCCGACGTTTGAAGCCCATGTAGAGGCACAATAGGCCAAAGCCCAACAAAATCAATAATTGGGGACTGCTGACGATTTGCCACACGGCCCATAAAAGCAATAGGGCTTCTCCCACAAAGAAAAAACGCCATGGATTTTTCACAGCAATCACCTCCTACTCTTTTTTATTTTATCATACCTAAAACAAAGGGAGAATCCATCGGTCTTAAGGTGGAGTTTCTTCCCTTTAGTCAGGCACAAAAAAGCTGTGACCCGCAGCCGGCTACTTGCCACAGCGGATCACAGCCTTGAAATTAGCGCTTAGTTTGGTGAAACTTTGGTGATTTTCACGTTCATGTCGCCACCAGGAGTCGAAATGATGACTTCATCGTCCACCCGTTTGCCAAGCAAGGCTTGGGCAATTGGTGAATCATTTGAGATCTTACCAGAAAATGGATCAGATTCGGCACTCCCGACAATGGTGTATTCTTCTTCTTCGCCATCAGGTAATTCGATAAACGTCACGGTCTTCCCGATAGAAACTTCATCTTTGTCCACGCCGTTGTTGTCGATGATTTGTGCAAAACGAATCATTGTTTCCAAAGTAGTAATGCGTCCTTCCACAAAGGCTTGTTCATCTTTCGCAGATTCATACTCGGAGTTTTCGGAAAGATCGCCGAAACCACGTGCGATTTTAATCCGTTCGATGATTTCCCCACGTTTCACCGTTTTTAATTCTTCTAGTTCTTGTTCTAATTTTACTTTTCCTTCAGCAGTCATTGGATATACTTTTTCTACCATAGCTAAATTCTCCTTTATTCCCATTACGTTTGACATTATTTCTCCGGGATTCCCCGTTTAAAGATTCTCGTTAAATCGCAACCAAAAGATTACCACGCTTTTTGTCAAAAGTAAATCACTTTCATCATTTTCAATCATTGTTGTTTACGTGTTCTTCCACCAAGGCATTGTGCTCTTCCAAGGTTTGGGCGTAATACACTTGCCCTGTGGAAACATCTGCAACGAAATAGTAGTAGTCATTGCTTTGCGGATTCAAGACCGCTTTAATGGACTGTTCACTTGGATTGTCAAATGGCCCCGGCCCATATCCCCGATTGGTATACAAGTTGTAAGGGGAATCCACCTCCAGATCCTTATACGTCACGAGCTCTTTGTGTTCGCCTAAAGCGTAAAGAATCGAAATATCTGACTGAATCGGCATATCAACCGCTAGACGATTGAAGAATACTTGGGCAATCTTCCGCCGGTCACTTTCATTGTTTCCTTCTTTTTCCACCAAGGAAGCCAGCGTCAGCACATGTTGCACCGTCAAGCCTTTGTCCGTAATCGTTTGATAATAAGGACTCATAACAGAGTTAGTTTTGTCCACCATCGATGTCACAAAGGTTTCCAAATCCGTTCCTTGATAATAATCATAAGTTGCTGGGAACAAGTACCCTTCAAGACGGTAGCGAACCCCTTCTGCTTCTGCTGCGGAATCCAACAGTTGTGGGTATTTCTTATGCAATTCTTCAAAGAACTCATCATTTTCCATTAAGTCCAAGAAATCTTTTTTCTTGATTTTCAAGTTCTTCTCAATCGCATCCCCAATCTGATCCACATCGTACCCTTCCGGAATCGTCAGCTTCACATCTGCTGCACCACCCGTACCGTTCACCAATGCTTCACTGATTTCATCTAAGGTCATGTCTGGTGATAAATTGTATTTCCCAGCTTGAAAGCCGGTTAAATTATTAAACTTCGTGTAGTAGTTAAAGATCATACCACTCTTAATCACATTATCTTTTTCCAAAATCTCCCCGATGGCTTTGTTGGAAGACCCTTGAGGAATCTCCACCGCAACCTTCTCGGAATTATTTGCATCTAAGGGTTTCAGCCCACTGGAAACATAGCGATAAATAGAAAAGGCTAAAATCGTACCCATAATCAGTAAAGCCACCACCACAATGGTGACGATTTTGCTGACCATGCGATTTTCCTTTTCACGTGAAGCTTTTCGGCGATATTCTTCCTGTTTCTTTTTGGAAACAGGTTTCTTATTTACCGGAGTTTTTCTCTCTAAATTTAGGTTCTTGTTCGATTGAGTCATTGAAGTACTCTTCTTCTCAGTCTTTTTCCCAGTACTGCTTCGTCTTGATCCCACCGAACTTGCTGCTTTTTCTGATTGATTTTTTGCTGTTATATTCGACGATTTCTCCACTTGTTTCTTGTCTGTGGATTTAAGAGATTCCATTACTTTTTTTCTGATGTCCCCTTCGTCTGGATGTTGTTTAGACAAAACAACTCCTCCTAACTTCGTATAGTAACTTGTACCATTATACACGAAAGTCAGAAGGAGGAAAAGGAGCAATTAGGAAGTAAACTGTCGACTAATTATGGGTTTCCCGACGATATATCCATAATGAGATTCGCCAAAGCCTGAGGATTCCCTCTTTCGACATAAAAAATATTAGTCGACGGTTTATATAATTCTCGATTGGCATCGGAATCTCCTAAAATAATTTTTTTTTGCATAGCTAAATAAATATATGTTTTGCCAGCGATTGTCCGATTTGCTTTTCCTACAGTGCTGCTGAAATGTCCCGATAAAGCAAGATCAGCTTGATTGATATACTCAGCTAAGTCTTTTTGAGTAACCCAAGGAATAAACGTCACATTTGGAAAATCCATCTCATTCACTTGAAATTTTGATCCAATGGGGCCGATTAAAGTAAAATGAATTTCTGAATGATTATTTAGCAGTTTTAATGCATCTAATATAACTTGAATCCCTTGAACTGGTAGAATACTTCCAAAATAGATTACTTCAAATTTAGCATTTTTTTCCCTTGGGTGCGGTTGATAAATAGATGAATCTGCCTCGATATACAGAACCCCGATTTTTCTTTTATTTATTCTAAATTCTTCTGAAAAAAATTCTCCATGAGCTTTTGTATCAACAACTACACAATCAGCCTTTTCTAAAGTTTTTCGATCCCAAAAATGCAGTGCTTTTGAAAAAAACGTATTATCTTTTATTTTCTTCCGATCGTCTACTAAAGTATCATAAAAAGAAATAAAAAAATCCATGACAATCAACTTATTCTTAGGTAAAAATGGAAAATACGGAAACAGTAGCTGGGGAGCAAATCCTAAAAATAAGCCATCAAAATCTCGTTTAATTAATTTGGGTAATAGTTTGAGGTATACAAAAAACAGCCTGATAAAATAATTGTTCGAAGGATGACAAATTATTTCTATTTCACTTGCTAGCCCTTTTAACCAGTTTATTTCCTGGGTGTTTCGGATATAGTCTAAATTTTTAGTAGATATAAAAAGAATTTTTTTATTATAAAACTTTTTTTCGATTTCTTCAATTGGAAGCATTTTGTCTCCCCTTTGTCTTATATATAATCTCAAAAATTTTGCCGAATACAAATGCTATACAATCTGCCACGACTAGCAATATTCGGATAATTACCATTGAAAGAGTGATTACATCAGTACCAATATACCCTCCAGTTACAGCGACCATGACAAGTTCCTTTATTCCAATACCTCCAGGTGCTCCAGGCGTGATAAAGCCCACAAGCCACGCAAGCGTATACGCAGAAAATAACTGGAGAAAAACTTGTGAGCTAAGTGGAGTATCGGTGATATAAATAACAACGATTAAATACATCAAACTCGAAATCATCAATACAATAATATAGTAAATCAAAGCGACTAGTATCGTTTTGATACTTTTCGTACTAAAAAGATAACTATAATTTTCAATTTTTTTCCATATTTGATTCCTAAACAAAAACATTAAAAATACCGCCAAAACGATGATAATTCCTACTATAATCAATGCAGTCTGCATCCAAGAATTAACTCGTAAATATTTTGCTATAAAATCGTATAAGAAGAAAATGGAAATTATTGCAGCGGCGATTACTGTAATTAGGACATCTAACATAGTCGCTAAAGCAACTGGTAAATGCGGAAGACGATTACGTACAGCCAACTGATTTCTTCCAACATATTGAAAAACATTACCTGGTACATACTTCATCAAGTTTGCACTTACATATACTGGAATTGTCTCTACAAAAGGAACTTTTCTTTCTGTTAACATTTCTACTAATATTTTCCATGGAAAAGCATTGGTCATTACCATCACAGATTGTACAACAATAATAATCAACATCGGAAAAATATTTTTTGAAACTAGCAACTGGCTGTAATCATAATCATTATTCATTAATCTCTTGATAACATAGAAAATAGCCACAATAGTAATTATGTTACCAATGATTTTTAACGACTTATTCAGGTTGTTTTTCAATGATTTACCTCCAACTTTTCTACTGTAAATATTATTCATTCACAAGTAATCAACTGTTGTTAGACAGCTACCGTCTAACAACAATTGACTCAAGACCAGTCCCTGTCCAATCGCCAAAGTACACTCTATCCGTTGCTTTTCCATAAGTAACTACTCTTTCAGCAACGCCGGAAGTTGTTAGATTGTTCTTAATGTGATAAGCATTCAATCTCCTTACTACCAAGCCGTCAACTTGATCCCCATTCCAATCACCGATAAATATCTCATCATCTGGCTTACCATAGGCAATCATGATATCAGCATTACCGTAAGAAATCGAATTCTTAATATGGAAAATATTTTCACGTCTAACAGTAACTGTTTCCTTTCCGTCACCGTCCCAGTCACCAAAATAGCAATCATCCGTCCCACGTCCATACGCTACAGAAAAATCTGCTTCACCGTCAGAAAGATCATTTTTAAAATAATACTTATTATCTCTTCTAACAGCAATAGTGTCTTTCCCATCACCATCCCAATCACCAAAATAAACTTGGTCACCATCTCTTCCAAATGAGATGGTGACATCTGCTTCACCACTAGATAACGAATCTTTAAAATAGTACATATTGCCTCTGCGAACGACAAACGTATCTTTGCCGTCGCCATTCCAATCACCGAAATATGTCACATCTTCCGGTCTGCCATATACTACTCTTAGATCTGCATTACCAGCTGAAAATGTATTTTTAAAGTAATAAACATTTCCATTATCAAGCAGGTCTTTATTTGTAAAGCGACCACCATAATCCTGATTAATATCAAAATAAACATCTGATTTTGAAGGAAAGACGTAGACTGAAGACCATTGCCAAGAAGCATACTTGCTATACCAGTTCATATTAGATGTCAAGTTAGTTGGGTAATGTGCAATCCAAATATTCTGATAACCAAATGTATTAGCGCTTAACTCTCCACCATCACCATATTCAGTAATCCAAGATGCCGAAGTATAGTACAGCACATTAGAAAACCCCAGCGAATTTAGTCTATTTTTAAAAGCAATTGTATTTAAACTAAGACTACCATTTTTCATAGCATTTTCCTCTATATCAATTACCATATTAACGGATTTATCCAGAATCCCAATACTTTCGACGTATGAAGCAAAATAATCTGCTTCCGCTCGTGCTTTAGCAGCTGTTGTGTAGTGAGCGTAATGATACACGGATACTTTCAATCCTGCCGCTAATGCATTCTTTACCTGTCCTTCAAAATAGTAACTGTTCTTATATGAAGTTCCTTCCGTCGCTTTTACTACAACTCCTGTTACTCCATAGCGAATCATTTCTTTGTAATCAGATACGCTAATTGTTCCGTTATGACTAGAAACATCGATAAAATTAGCCTCTGGAGTATTGTTATTACCAGCTATAACAGATGATCTTCCAGCTCTCGCAAGTTTATTAGAGTCCGTTTTGAAATTTGTGCCCATCTCTTTATTTGACGCCTCATCAATCTGTTCTTCAACCTTTTCTGGCACATCACTAACTTCATCTGGTTCAACTGTACTTTCAGTAGTAGAACTATTAGATAAACTAGACTCGCTACTTGTTTCTAATGAACTCTCTGTAGTTTCGGTAAGCTGTTCAGTCGAAGAGACAGTGCCCATTTCCCACATTGAGCTACTCTCCAATGAACTTTCCTGAAAAGAATTTTCTGTACTACTCTCACTCACATCATTTGCAGAACTCTCTGCAAAGCTTATCGTTGAATTTTGAAACAAGCATAACAAAATAATTAATAAAATTGATATTTTTTTTTTCAAGTGATTCCCTCCACTATGGTACAGACTAAAATTCTTGCAATCATACAATACTTTAAAATTCCTAATAGTCATTATTGTTTCCTATACAATCCACTCTTAAACTGTTATTCCATATTTGCTCAAAAGTATCTGAAGTTTTTTCCTAAAAAGAACTAGGATAAGAAGCACGACTACTGTGACACCGGTGACAATCCAACTAATAAATAAACTTTTACTATTGTGTTTTAAGACAATTGTGTGGTTTCCTTTTGGAATAACAATTGCCCTGAATAAGTAATTACCTTTATATACAGTAGTTTTTTGTCCATCAATATATGCATCCCAATTGCCATCGTTATATTCATTTATCAATACAACACGACTTTCATCAACGGTCGCATCAAAAGAAATTGTGCCATCACGGTTATTTACTGGAGAACTAATGCTTTCCTCCGCACTTAGTTTATTGCTATTTAGTACATTAGGATAATTATCTTCTTTCGAAAAGTACACTCTGTTTTTTCTATAATTATTCTCCATCGAAGAAAGAACATCTTTCGATGTTTTTTCCGTGATTATTTCATCAGTTAGCTGGATTTGCTGAGAGAAGTCTTCTAGCTCCCTTACCGTAATACCGTCTCCACCAATACGTTCGTTTTGCGTACTATAAAAAGGCTGTAGGACCAGATTTCCTCTGTAATCAGTTTCCGAAAAGTCACCT
Source organism: Enterococcus asini ATCC 700915 (assembly GCF_000407365.1). Lineage (GTDB taxonomy): Bacteria > Bacillota > Bacilli > Lactobacillales > Enterococcaceae > Enterococcus_C > Enterococcus_C asini. The sequence goes on along the minus strand of NZ_ASVU01000001.1, from coordinate 1,818,087 downwards.
TCATAGCTTTTTTCATTGCTGGCATAGAAAGTAATTTTATGCTCCTCTTGAACATTGGTTTTTATCACAAGTTTGTATTCAGTATCTTTTGAATTCCCAATGGGATCAAAAGAAAAAGTGATGTAATCATTATCTTTCTGTTTATAAAGAGAAGTTGACGCCTGCCGTATTATCTCATCACTTTGTAAATCAATAAGTTGAATCGCTACACTATCCTGTTCTGTGAACTTTCCTTGGTAAGTACCAATCATCAATTTTAATGTAGATAAATTGTTTTCAGTGGCTGTAAATGTCTGAGTAAATACTTTTTCACCTTCATAAAATTCTCTCAGCGGAGTAACACCGGAGATAAATGGTTCTCGATCAGAAGCCCCCTCTGATTCACTTAAAATGTATTTGACCCCAAGATACTTTAACAAGTTCTCGTTATCAATTTTGTGAAAAGCGATTCTTGTCGGCGTTGAATAAGCTTCGTCATCTATTGCTTCATAATAATTTTTAATATCTTTATTCGTGTATACAAAATTATGACCACGAACATCTCTAATATTATAGTACATATTATTTGAAGCAAAAAAAGTCCATTGTCCGATAGATGCTGTTTTTTCTTGATTTTTCGTATTTTCTTTAACATACGACAATGAATCGGTTATGGGAGGTATAACTGATGCATCGTTCGAAATTAATGGCAAATAGTAACTGCCAAACCCAGCCATATCAATAATAACTAAAATAATTAACGACAACTTACATAATGTTATTGTCACCCTATTTTTTACAAATAAAGTGATTACACAAATAACGAATAACGCAATTAGTACCAACTTAGCAGTATCTACTTGCTCATTTAGTGCCTTACTTAATTTATAAGAGTCAATGATCGAATAAGCAATGTAAAAGAAGCCAATCCCAATTCCTAACAAGGAAACAAAGAAAAACTTTTTCTTTTTGTAATCCGCCAAGTTTTCGAATATATCCCCAATATTCAATCCAACTAAAACCGATAAACTAAAGTTAATTAAAACTATTAATCGGTATCTAATCGAAGTGTTTACTAATGGTAACATCTGATAAATCGGCGATAGTAGGTTCGTAAATACAAGGATGAACAGAACAATTAATGAGACTAAGAAAAACATATCTTTTGGTTTCTTTTTGATATTTAGGAACGACAATGGTAAGGAAACCATGGCTAAAATCCCCGTATATAAAGTAGCTTCGTTAACATGAATTGTCAAATCTTCACGAACATATGGGAAAAATAAAGTTCGTAAATAATCCAAGCTCAGCTTTGCTTCCGCAAGCCCCTTTCTAGAGTCATTATAGCCATTACCACCCACCGTCTGAAGTAATTCCAAAGTATACGGTAATGAAAGTAATGCACCCAAAACTACACAAGCAAAAAAGCTAAAAAAATAGCCTAATAACTTTCGCTTATCGTTCCAATATTTTTTTAACCCATAATATAATACATAGCAACCAACCAAATACATAAAATAAGCAGTGTAGGTAGGCATTCCAGCAACTAGCATACAAAAAATTATAAGGCTTCCACAAACAATCGTACTTACTTTAATCTTTTCTAATAATAAGTCCATCACTAAAAAAAGTAGAGGCGCCAACATTGTAACTTCTGAGTGAGGCCACCCATGCCAGACTACCATCGTTGAGCACAAAGCATATGATACACTCGAAATATAGCAGCCAATGCGAGAAATTTTAAGATGCTTCATATAAAAATACATAGCAAAAAAAGCAATGAGCACTTTTACAATGGAAATTACTAGAGGTGCTATATCAAATGGCAAAAGATAGACATAGTTTAAAAAAAATAGATAGATTGACATGCTCTGTGGTGCGCCTATTCCTAACATGGAAATCCATGATGTAAATGTTAGATTATGAATAGACTGATAAGCAATTGGATACACGTTATCTGCGGGATCAGATAAAAAAGGGCCTTTAGTCTTTACTCCCAAACTATCAAATGGTGAAAAAGAATATGTAACGTTAGTAAATGATAATTTCCAACCATCAAAAATAATTGGACTATAGAGTAACAAAAGCATAAACGCTATGACAATGATAGCAACTAAATACTTTTGATTATTTCTTATCAATTTTTTCATTTTTTCAAAATAAACCATTATTAAATCCTCTTCATTCATGAATGTTATATCGAAACTGAGCGTGTATCGACTATTCCGATACACGCTCAGTTTTCTGATGTTTTCCCATCATCTGACTACGCCTGCCCAATGCTTCAAACAATGCTCCAAAACAGAGTATATAAATAATCTGCAAAATTGGAATCGCCCCACTACTATAAAAGTATAATCGATTCATAGTGTCACCCGACACCCAGGAATACGCCCAGGAAACTCCTAATAGTAGGATAAAATATGACAATACTAAACCAATAGATACTAGTACAATCAAGAAGTGCTTATCATTATAACCTTGTCTTTTCAAATTTATAATAGAAGAAACAAAGCCTATAATAGACAGAATAATCACAGGAATACTAGTTATTTTGTATAGCGAAATAATTCGATTAATACGTTTGACAACTCCGCCAATTGATTTATTATACTGAGCTTGTTCAGAGCTGACGGGATAATTCAAAGGTGAATTAATCAACATCTCTATTTCTCTCGTTGCCATAACATCTCCACTAACAGCTCGATTATCTTCGGTAACAAAATAACTCCGATATAGCGCCGTTTCCTGAGCTGTATATAATATTTTAGGAAGTACATTCTTTTTGATATCTTCAATCTTTTTGGCAGGGGCCGATTTTGAAACAGAGATTCCGCCACTTCTTTTCTTCAGGCGCCCATCATTAAAGCCCGCCATCAATTCCTCATGAATCGCTTTATAGAAATTATCTGTGACTTTACCACCGAGTTCTTTTTTTCCATTTACGACTAATTCCTGTTGATAACCTACCCCGGCTCTTTCGACAGCTAAGCGTAAAAGCCAAACTACTTTTCCACTAAACATTTCTTGCTGCTTTTCTCCATCAATTTTCACCATCAATGTAGAATTTGGAACATAAAAACTATCAAATTGCTCTTCAAGTTTTCTCAAGGTTGGAGAAACTTCCATAGCACTCCTTAATGCAGTTCGATGTACCCAAATATACTCTTGATTTGTCCCATCATCAATTGCAATTAAGTCGGCAATAACATTTTGAAAATGTGTTTGTGTATGGTCATTAACTGCATAAATCCCATATTTTTCTTCATTTTGATGACTAAGAGCCATAGTTAAACCAAAGAATATGGCAATTGGTATTAGCAGTGATCCCATTTTTATTACTTTCTCTAACACACGTTCTTTACCAAATAGAATGAAAAAGAATGTGATAGCCAAAGCAACGTAAAAAAGTGGTTTTAACCATATACTATCTTCACGAAGATACGTAAAAGAAAAAAACGATACCCCTGCTAAAATTGACCAAGCAATTAGCAAATACTTAGAACGATTGCGATACAAGAAAAGTGCAATCAAGCTTGCAACTAGTAATACAATTAAAGGAGTTAATAGAGCATCTCTGTATAGCCGAAACCCGAATTTTTTATCCAACATTACAGGAGAATAGAGCAAAAATATATAGGCAAAAAATCGAAATAAGGTACTTCGCATAACTGGACTTAGTGCGCAGATCAATACAATGATGGAGAAGATGTAGAACATTATCAACGCAAAAGGATATGCAACTCCAATCTTATTTACAAAAATGTAAAAGAACGAATACATTGGATTCTTTACCAATGTATTGGAATTATAATCCCCAAACCAATTCCCTTTTAAAATTTCAGTTGCTTGCATTACAAACACATGCTCGTCTACCCCACCACCAGCAAATGTAACTGGAGGAAGTTTTAGTTGAAGTATAATTCTGTACACAGTCAAAAAAGAAGCTAGGAGTACGAGAAAAATTCTACCCGTTTCCTTCGTAGCTACCTTATTAATTATTTTTTTCATCAATAAACTCCCATTGCATAAAAAATGAGGATAAAAATTATTTTTTGGAATCTAAGTCCTGAGAATAATCCATTTTTCGAACACGAACCTGAATATCCTCCAGAATTTTTCGATTTGCGGCAATCATATCCCCTTGTAATCCAATAACAAACGTCTGAAAGCCAATCATCATCAAAGTACTCGATAATATGAGAGACTGTATGTGTCCATTACCTGTTCCTTGAAAAAAGAAAAAGAGGAAGCGCAGACCAATTAATCCACCCACTGCAAAAATAATACCGCCTAATAATGAAAAAAATCTCAACGGTTTGTACATCATGAATGCACGTAAAATGGTTAACATGGATTTTTTTACATATCCAAACATACTCGAAAACAGTCTTGACGGTCTTAGCTCTGCGTTAGTTCTAATTGGGACTGAAGTTTGCGCAATTTTATTTCTACCAGCTTGGACAATAGTTTCAAGAGTATAAGTATACTCGTTAGCAACATTTAACTGTATAGCGGCATTTCGACTATATGCCCTAAAACCACTTGGCGCGTCAGGAATATCCGAGTTAGATGCTTTTCGTACAACCCAACTCCCAAACTTCTGTAATCGTTTTTTCAAAGGAGAAAAATGTTCAGTATCCATAATTGGTCGTTCACCAATAACAATATCAGATTTTCCATCTAAAATTGGTCGCACAAGTTTTTCAATATCTTCTCCAGCATACTGATTATCTGCATCGGTATTAACAATGATATCTGCTCCATTCCTCAAGGCTGCATCTATCCCTGCCATAAATCCTTTAGCTAAACCTTTATTTCGTTTGAAATTAACAACATAGTTTACGCCCCAGTTTTTTGCTACCTCAACCGTATTATCTTTACTACCGTCATTAATAATAAGTACTTCTATTTCATCAATACCGTCTATTTTTTTGGGAAGATCATTTAACGCAATTTCCAATGTTTCGGCTTCATTATAACAAGGTATTTGAATAATTAACTTCATTTTATAAAACTCCTCTTTTAACATCTCAAATCCAATCAACGCAAGGACACTTTGATTATCGTTCTTATAACAACTCGTTCTGCTTATCAAATTCAGAATAGCATTGAACAACTACAACAAAGCCTATCGACCAATTACAGTAAAAGGTGCTGCATTTAAGGAGAAGTTTTCATTATACGCAGGATCGTGCAACAATTCTTCTCCATATCTTACTTGCATCTTTTCTATTTCTCGATTGAAGCGTTTCACCTTTTCTGGTGTATCCTCATAACCTCTAGACTTTGATTCATAATGATACAATTCAGCATCATGTGCCCAAACATTATCTCTTCCAAGTGCTTTTACTCGTAAGCATAAATCAATATCATTAAACGCAACTTCAAGAGTTTCATCAAAACCGTTAACGAGATTGAAATCTGATTTACTAATCATTAAACACGCAGCTGTAACTGCAGAATAATTATAATCTGTATAAAGCCTACTAAAATAACCAGGATTATCTTTTCCTGCATTTAGGAAAGTATGTCCAGCGACACCCCCTAAACCAACTATCACCCCACCATGTTGAATAGTATCATCCATATACCAAAGTTTAGCACCCACACAACCAACTCTGTCAAATTGACAAAAACCAAGCATCGTCTCAATCCAGTCCGAACTAATAATTGATGTATCGTTATTTAGAAACAACAGATACTTTCCAGATGATGCTTCTACTGCAAGATTATTAATACGTGAGTAATTAAATGGCATATCTAAAAGAACATTCTTGAATCGACTTCCCAATAATTCACGATATGAAGCAAACAATTCTTGCATTTTAGGATCATCACTCCCGTTATCTGCTATGATAATTTCATAGTTTGGATATGATGATTTATTGATAATGGAATCCACACATGTTTTCAAATCTTCATAACCATTCCGAGTAGGAATGACTATTGAAACTTTTGCTTCTTCCACTAAATCATACTTCACATCGTAAACCCCAGGATACCTACCTTTTTTGACAACAGCGTTAATCTTTCTTCTTTTTAGTGCTTCTTGAACAGATTTAACACCAATATCGTAAGCATAATTTTTCTCTCCAGAAGCTAAAGCCGTAGATCCAGTAATTGCACGCCAATGATATAAAATCTTTGGAATATGGGCAATTTCGTTACGATTAATTTTTTCAACAAACCTAAGCAAGAAATCGTGATCTTGAGCTCCTTCAAACCCTTTTCTAAATCCATTAATTTCTCGTGCAATAGAGGTTCTATAAATACCAAGGTGAGAAACATAATTTTGATTTAAAATTAAATCTGGAGACCAATCTGGTTTAAAGTGCGGATCAAAACGTTCACCATATTCATCGATTTTGTCTTCATCAGAATATATTAAAGATAAGTCTTGGTTCTCATTAAGTATTTTTACTACTTCGTATAGAGCATTTGCTGGAAGTTCATCATCATTGTCCACCAAAGCGATAAACTCACCTTTAGCTAAAGCTAAAGCAGAATTGGTAGCTTCAGAAATATGTCCGTTTTCTTTTCTAAATACAACTTTAATTCTATTGTCCAAATTTTGAAGCTGTTTCAGAGTTTCTTTCGTTTCTTTTTTTGTAGAGCAATCATCTGCCAGACAGATCTCCCAATTTTTGTACCATTGATTTTGTATCGATTCTACACATTTGTTAAGCCACTCTTTTTCAACATTATAAACGGGAATTAAAATAGAAATCAAAGGCTCATATGCAAGCTTGGTTAAATCTTTTCGATCTCCAGATACATCTCTAGACTCTCTATTTACAATCCAATCTTTATAGCTACTATCTCTTTCAACTTGCTTATTTTTAATCTTATTGATTACGCCTTTAGTCCCGGAAACTCGATATACACGAACGACCTTATCAATATATTGTTTTGAAAGCTTCAATACTCTGACAGGAGCTGTTAGCGCCCGTCCTACTTTCCATGTTTTTGATCGCATAATATCCGCGTATTGATTTTCGATGTTAAAAATATGAGTATCTTTATCCTCTATCATCATTTCCTTGACACGAACAGTCTTTTCTTTTAATTTTAATTCCTTTAATTGTTCTTCTATTTTTTTTGATTGTTCTTCTATTTTTTTTGATTGTTCTTCTATTTTTTTTGATTGTTCTTCTATTTCTTTTTGTAATAAATCATTAATTCGATTCAACTTGTCAGATTTTTCTTGCAGGAAAGAATGCTGAATGGACAATTCATCCAGTTGATTCTTATTTTGATTACTTTCTTCGACTTTATGCTCATATTGATTGTTAAGTTCCCGATACCAACTACCCATATGGGTTGTTTGATTATTTAAATATTCTGGGTACTTTTGAATAATATAGTTATAAACTTCAATCCACTTGATTCTTTTTAAACGATCATCACCGCGATTTCCTTGAGAGTTATCTAATACTCGGTAATTTAAGTAAAGATTCGGTACTTTCGTGGCTTTAGCTCCAGAGTGTATTAAGCTTAAAAAGAAATCATAGTCTTGCATAAACAGCCGATTTAGTTCTGGATCGAAGCGGTGACTACCAAGAATCCCCTTCTTGAAAAGAGAACAGGTATCAATAAAGTTTACTGTTATTAACCGTCCCAGTGAAAAATCTGGTGCTTCGATTAAAACTTCTCCCGTGTCAGAGTTTTTTAAAGAACAGTATACAATATCAGAATCTGATTCAAGTAGGGTGTTTAAAGATTTTTCGATATGGTTTGGCTCTAAATAATTATCTCCATCGACAATTAAAATATATTCTCCAACTGCCCAATCTAACCCAATATTTCTCGACAAACAGGCTCCTAAATTTTTCTGATTAACATAATCCGTTTTTTTGAAAGGGGACTTCTCTATCGTCTTACGAATAATTTCATCCGATTCATCCGTCGAACCGTCATTAATCACCAATAACTCAATGGTTTGTATTGACTGGTTAAAGATGCTCTCAATACATTGCTTTATAAATGGAGCTTTATTATAACATGTCACAATAACTGAAACTGTATTCATCATTCTCTCCTAACTTCTGTAAATGATTATTTCGCTGTCCATTGTCCATTTTTCTTGATAACGCCACTACTTGCAATTCTTTCACTTTTAGTCATATTTGCTTTCGGCGAAATTATAAGCACTGGTGAATTTTCTGTATCAGAAAAAATCATTGGTTCATCTTCGTCATTTCGAACGGCCACATTTAATTTTAGTTTGCATTTGTTAAGTTCAGACAAGTGACAGGTATAGCGGAAAAGTTTTTCCCCAGCTTTAGAAGTTTTGAAATCATACGAATTATCATTGTAAATCCACACGTTACGGTCGATATCTACCATGGAAAACGCAATATAAGTAGGAATATCTTCTAAAACGTTATAAGAAATTTCAAATTCTACCACTCTATCTGAATCCTCCAACAACTTTTTAGAAAGTAACCTAACTTTTAAATCACGAACAGGAGAAAGGTTTTCCTTTTGGTTTTGGACATTATTTATCCTTTCTTCAACTTCCTCGATTGGCTCAGGAGTGTTTTGAGTGACGACCTCTTCAATAACAGTCGCAGATCCTTTTTGTGTAACATTATCTAAAGAATATTGATTGGCTACTTCGTCAGGAGACCCAATCACTTTTATTTCTCCTTTATCGATTAATATTGCTCGGTTGCAATACTTACGGACAGAATCCATATCATGGGTAACCAAAATAATTGTTTTTTTGTCACGTTTCGCATTCAAAAAATAATCGTTACATTTCCGTTGAAACGCTTCATCACCCACAGCTAAGACCTCGTCTAAAACCAAAATGTCACTTTTTGCTTGAATAGCCACTGCAAAAGCTAGTCGGACTTGCATACCACTAGAGTAATTTTTTAGTTTTTGGTGCATGAAATCTTCTAATTCGGCAAACGCAACAATATCTCCATACATTTCATCAATTTCTTTTTCAGGAAACCCCAGCATCGCGCCATTCAAGTAAACATTTTCTTTTCCAGTCAGCTCAGGATTAAAGCCTACTCCCAACTCAATAAAAGATACTAATTTTCCATTAACTTCTACAGTGCCACGCTCTGGAAAATAAATTTGTGAAATGATTTTTAATAAGGTAGACTTACCACTACCATTACGTCCTACAATTCCAAAAAAATCTCCTTGATTCACTTCAAAGGAAATGCCTCTCAAAACTTTTTGATCTCGGTAGCCTTTTATCCCCTTAAAATAGTTAACAATTGTCCTTTTTAAACTGGTACTATTATCAGTTGGTAAATGAAAAGTCTTGCTCACATTACTTACTTTTACTGCTACGTTATTCTTCATTTAAATAATCTCCGCAAATTTCTTAGAATTTCTATTGAATATTAAAAATCCAACAATCAATAATACAAAGGGTAAAATATAAGGAAACGCAACTAACGCTTTATTTCCCACAAGCTGCCACACAGTGAGATTTATCGTGCTAGTAAGCCCATGACGAGCATCTTGAATAATTTGTGCCAAAGGATTCATCATCAATATTTTTGCTATCTTAGGGCTCATATTAATTACAAGAGTTATCGGATAAATAATTGGTGTCAAATACATCCCAGCTTGCAATAAGACTTCCCAAATTGGACCAATATCACGAAATCTGACGTAAACTGTAGCTAATATGAATGCTACCCCCAAAGAAAATGCATACAACTCTACTAGTAAAAACGGGAGAATCATCGCAAACTTCGTTATTTCAACCCCATTTATCAAACCAAAAATAAAAACAATAATCAAATTAATTACCAGGTTTATCAGAGCATTGATTGAAACAGAAACCACGACAATATGAGAAGGAAAACTCAGTTTTCTAAGTAAATCCCCCCGAATTACAATTGATTGCATTCCTTGGCTTGTAGTTTCTGTAAAAAATTGCCATAAGACCATTCCTAAAAGTAAAGCCACAGCAAAATGAGGAACATCGTCCCCAAACCTTAGGAAGTAGATAAACACCACATACATAACTGCAAAAAGCATGAGTGGCTTCAAAACGGACCATAGATACCCAATCACACTACCTTGATAACGCAATTTAAAATCCGTCTTTACAAGTTCCCGCAGTAAAATACGATTTTTTTTCTCAAACACAGAATTGACACTCCTATTCATTAACCTGAAATTTTAATTTGTATAATTTCAGCATTATTTCCAAAATGACTAACTCTCCAAATCAAATTGGTACATCAGCTATCAAGAATTTTTTACAGCTATGTATTAGTATTTTCTAAAAGGATAATTGCTGGAGCTTTGGTTATTGCCCCAGCAATTACAAAAAAGCCAAGTTTTTTTCAAACCAAGAGGACTGCATCGAATATAATTACTCAACTATTAATCTCGTCGAAAAATATCACGGGTGTACACTTTATCCATCACATCAGATAAAGATTCTTCATATCGATTAGAAACAATTACATCTGAAATATCTTTAAATTCATCTAAATCTTTCAAGACTTTAGAATTAAAAAAGGTATCTTCTGATAAAGTTGGCTCATAAACCACTACTTCAATTCCTTTTGCCTTTATTCGTTTCATAACGCCTTGAATTGAAGAATATCTAAAATTATCGGAATTAGATTTCATTGTCAATCGATAGATTCCAACAACTTTTGGATTTTTTTCTAGAATTTGTTCAGCAATAAAGTCTTTTCTAGTAACATTGGCATCCACGATTGCACCAATGATATTGTTTGGCACATCTTCGAAATTAGCACGTAGTTGTTTAGTATCTTTTGGTAAGCAGTAACCACCATACCCAAAGGAAGGGTTGTTATAATGGGAACCAATGCGAGGATCTAAGCCAACACCTTCAATTATTTGACCAGAGTTTAAATCCCGGACTGCTGCATAAGTATCAAGCTCATTGAAGAAAGCTACTCGTAAAGCTAGATAAGTATTGGAAAATAATTTAATCGCTTCAGCTTCAGTAGAGTGCGTCAACAATACCGGAATCTCATTATCTACCGCGTTTTCCTTAAACAAATCAGCTATTTGTTGCCCACGGTCAGAACACTCACCAATTACGATTCTTGTTGGATGCAAATTATCATACAGTGCTTTTCCTTCACGTAAAAACTCTGGTGAAAAAACAATATTTTCTGTTTTGAATTTTTCTTTTATCTGATTTGTATAACCAACCGGCACAGTCGATTTGATAATAAAAGTTGCATCTGGACGAATTTCTAATGCTTTCGAAATAACATCCTCTACAGTAGAAGTATCAAAATAATTTTTTTTCTCATCGTAATCAGTTGGGGTTGCAACAATCAAATAATCAGCAAATTGTACAGCTTCCAAGAACGATTTCGTAAAATGAATATTCAAATCTTCTCTTAGTAAAAATTTATGGATTTCCGCATCTTCAATAGGCGATTTTCGATCATTCAACATATCTACTTTTTCGCCAACAATATCATACGCTGTGACATTCTCATTCTGAGAGAGTAGCAATGCGTTTGCGAGCCCAACATATCCTAATCCAAAAACGGAAATTTTTGTCATCTGAATTCTTCTTTCTAGCAATCGCTATTTATTTTCCTTGCGCCAACATTTGCGCCAATGCTTCTTCCCAAGTCGGGATTTCAAAGCCCAACGCCTTAGTCTTACTCAAGTCCATGACTGCATATTGAGGGCGTATAGCTTTTTGAGGATATTGTTCTGAAGTCACTGGTTGAACATCTACATCTGTATCTTTTAAAATTTCTTTGGCAAATTCGTACCACGAACAACTGTTGTCATTAGACAAATGATACACGCCATAAGGCGCTTGTTTTTCTACCGCAAAAGTCATGAATTCTGCCAATGTCCGCGTCCAAGTTGGTCGACCAAATTGATCGTTGACCACTGTTAATTTCGGATGAGTTTCCGCCAAGCTTTGCATGGTGAAGACAAAGTTGTGCCCGTATTGACCAAAGACCCAAGAAGTCCGGATGATGTAATAGCGCTCCATGATCTCTTCCACCGCTTGTTCTCCGAGTAATTTCGTCCGACCATATTCGTTTAACGGATTCGTCGGCGCATCCACAGCATATTCCCCGTCTTTCAACTTTCCATCAAAGACATAGTCGGTACTAACGTAAACCAACAATGCATCCACCGCTTTTGCTGCTAAGGCAACATTACGGGTGCCATCCACATTAATTTTTTCGTCTAGTTCTTTGCCTTCTTCTTCGGCTTTGTCCACCGCAGTATAGGCCGCACAATGATAAATAATCGTCGGCTGAAGTTTTTGGATGTACTCCATGGTCGCTTCAGCATTCGTAATATCTAATTCTTTCACGTCTGTGGCCACGAATTCTTGACCTTGTTCGTTTAGTAGATGTTGGAGTTCTGTGCCTAGTTGACCGTTGCCCCCTGTTAGTAAAATCATTTCGTTGCCTCCATTATTCAGACTGTCTCCTGCCCCAAACTTGCCCAACTAGTTTAACTCAGTTGGGCAAGTGGACAGAATTTATTGACCGTTTTCAGCATATTTGGCTTCCACAGCAGCTTTTTCTGCTTGCCACCAGTCTTCGTGCTCCGTATACCACTCGATGGTATGGGCCAAGCCGTCTTTAAAGTTAGTGAACTCTGGTTGCCAACCTAATTCTTCTCTTAGGCGAGTGGAATCAATAGCGTAGCGCAAATCGTGCCCCGGACGGTCGTTCACATGATCGTAATCGTCCTTGTCTTTGCCCATCATTTCCAAGATTAATTCCAAGACAGTTTTATTGTCTTCTTCTCCATCGGCACCGATTAAGTACGTTTCGCCAATTTGGCCTTTAGTCAAAATCAACCACACTGCGGAAGAATGATCGTTGGTATGAATCCAGTCTCGGACATTTTTACCGTCACCGTATAATTTTGGCCGAATCCCACTGAGGATATTGGTAATTTGGCGTGGAATGAATTTTTCGATGTGTTGGTAAGGACCGTAGTTATTGGAACAGTTGGAGATCGTCGCTTGTAGGCCAAACGAACGAACCCACGCGCGCACCAACAAGTCCGAACTAGCTTTTGATGCAGAGTAAGGACTGGAAGGATTGTAAGGTGTTTCTGCGGTGAATTTCTCGCCGGGGCCTTCCCCATGACCTGGCAAGTCTTCTCGTAGTGGTAAGTCCCCATACACTTCATCCGTGGAGACGTGGTGGTAACGCACGTTGTATTTCCGGCACGCTTCTAATAACGTAAACGTCCCGACAATATTGGTTTGAATAAAAGGAGATGGATCTTGCAAGGAATTGTCATTGTGAGATTCCGCTGCGTAATGGACCACCGCATCCGTGTCTTTCACTAAGCTTTCCACGAGTTCGGCATCGGCAATGTCCCCAACCACTAATTTCACGCGATCTTCTGGAAGGCCATCTAAGTTGGCCCGGTTGCCTGCGTAAGTTAATTTATCTAAAACCGTCACGTGGACTTCTGGATGATGATTTACCACATAATGTACAAAGTTTGAGCCGATAAAGCCGGCACCACCAGTTACAATAATCTTTTTCATGAGTTTTCTCCTTAAATTTCACCATAGACGAAAGGATTTTCCGCTGAAAATTCTTTCAAGGTTGGATGATGTTGGTCTTTTTCAGAAAGAATAGCTTTTTTGATATTAATCGGCCAGTCAATGGCCAAATCAGGGTCGTCAAAGGCGATGCCACCGTCTGCTTCCGCATTATAGTAGTTGTCACACTTGTACAAGAAGTTGACATTATCTGTCAAGGTCACAAAGCCATGGGCAAAACCTTTAGGTACCAACAGCTGACGATGATTGGCTTCGGATAAGATGTAGCCTTCCCATTTGCCATAAGTTGGACTACCTTTTCTGATGTCCACGATTACGTCTAAAACAGCTCCAGTGACCACTCGAATCAATTTTGTTTGCGCCGCTGCCCCTTTTTGGAAGTGTAAGCCGCGCAAAACGCCGGCTTGGCTGGACAAGGAATGGTTATCTTGCACAAAGTTCGCAGTAATTCCTGCTGCTTTAAAGTCTTCTTCAGAATAGCTTTCCGTGAAAAAGCCTCGGTGATCCCCAAAGACTGCGGGTTCCACGATAAGTACATCGGTTAAGTTGGTTTTTGTTACGTTAATTTGTCCCATTTTCTTACGCCTCTTCTGCTAAACGGAGCAAATATTGCCCGTATTGATTTTTCTTTAGTGGTTGTGCTAATTCCAACAATTTGGCTTGATCGATATAGCCCATGCGATAGGCAATCTCTTCTAAGCACGCGACTTTTAAGTTTTGTCGTTTTTCAATGGTTTCGATAAAGGTGGACGCTTCCAGTAATGACTCATGGGTGCCCGTATCTAACCAGGCAAAGCCTCGACCCATGACTTCTACTGCCAGTTTGCCCCGCTCCAAGTAAGCTTGGTTCACATCTGTGATTTCCAATTCCCCTCGAGGAGAAGGCTTGATGTTTTTCGCAATTTCTACCACGTCATTGTCGTAGAAATACAATCCGGTAACCGCATAATTGGATTTAGGTTCCGTTGGTTTTTCTTCAATGGAAACAGCATTCATGTCATTATCAAATTCCACCACACCAAAGCGTTCTGGATCATTTACATGGTAGCCGAAAACGGTCGCGCCACTTTCTTTCGCCGCCGCCCGTTGGAGCATTTTAGACAAGCCACCACCGTAGTAGATATTGTCCCCTAGAATCAAGCAGACACTGTCATTACCGATAAAGTCTGCTCCTAGGATAAAGGCTTGCGCCAAGCCATCTGGACTTTCTTGGACCGCATATTCAATGGATAAGCCTAAATCAGAGCCATCCCCGAATAGTTCTTCAAACCGTGGCGTATCTTGTGGAGTGGAAATGATTAAGATTTCCTTGATTCCCGCCAACATTAATGTAGACATCGGGTAATAAATCATGGGTTTGTCATAAATGGGCATCAGTTGTTTTGATGTCGCTTTGGTTAATGGATACAGACGGGTGCCACTGCCCCCGGCTAAAATGATTCCTTTCATAGAACCGCTCCTTTTAAAAGGTATTTTAAAGCACACTTCCGTATTATCTCATGAAGCTTTTTATTTGTCACAACTTAATGCATTTTGAAATATAACTGTAATGAACAAAAGGCTTTCATAATCCATGTTTTAAGCTATTGCGAATAAGACTCATGATTAAATCCAGGCGCCAGATAAATTTTTGATAAAAGCTACTAGTAGATTGAATTTCACTGGCGTTTTCATTATGTCGGCGATAAAGTGTTAGCTGTTTCTTTACAAAAACTACTTTGTTGCGTGCTAACAAACCAATCCACATATCATGCATTGGTAATTTCTCAGGAAAAGGCAAAATTTTCTTTTTTAAATTACTACGAAACGCCATTCCCGCTCCGATATAGCCATTGCGTAGCAAATTATGAAAAAAGCCAATTTTCACTTGTCGATAATCAAAATACGAAGGTTCAATTGTCTCCAACTGGCTATCTACAATAGTTAAATCTGAAACAACTACTAAAGTATCAGGAGACTCAGTAAAAACTCGCACCATTTCTTCTACCTTATCTGGTAACCAAACATCATCTTGATCTGCTAAAAAGATCATGTCTCCCTTAGCATGAGCAATAGCCGATTCAAAATTTTTCACTACACCCAATCCTGGACCGGGATAGACCTTTACAATAGGATTATCTGAATAAGACGCCAAAATGTGACTAGTGTCATCTTTTGACCCATCATCCGAAATAATCAGCTCATCTTCAAGAGTTAATTGAGGCAAAATGCTATCAATTTGCTGACGAATATAGGCTTCTCCATTATAAGAAGCAAGACAAACTGAAATCATCTTTTTCCTCCTATTAAGTGCCACCATTCGATAATCGTACATCTCCAAAAACGTCGATTAGTGACAGTTAAAAATTGTTTTAGCGCACGTTTCAGCAAATGTCGACGATGCTGCTTTTTTAATGTCACAGCATATTCCCCATAAAACAAACGTTCCGCAGCTAAAATGGATTGGTAACGTGTAAACTTCAAGGTAGTATAATCGAGAACCGACAAACTATGCTGAATTTTTACTGGTAAAATTTGTACTTTTTTCCCGACATCGTTAATTTTCCAATACAACCAATGATCAAGAAAATCTAGAGGAAACTCTTCATTGAAGCCCCCGATTTCTTTTAAAAAACTCACTCGAAGAACGGATGCTGAGTTAATCGCCATTATTTCAGAGTATGAGCCTTCTTTAGGATAGATAGATTTTTTTGAAACATACTGATTAGAAAACACAGGCGAAATTTGCCGGTTACCAGAAAGAATTTGTGGAACCAATGAAACTACTTGGTCTGTAGGCTGCGCTTTTGCTATCTCATAAAAGAAAGACGAGGACAGCTTAGTATCTTGATCTAAGAGAACTAGCCATTCGAAGTCCTTAGCAAAAGATAAAGCTTGATTGTAGGCCGACGCCAGTCCGGGGTTCATGCTATCATGAATGTAAGTCACAGATTGTTCTTCAAAAAAAGATACCGTTTGTTCTTCTGGACTATTGTCGTAAATGAGCATTTCTACAGCATCCCGATGAACTAGGTTTTCTATACAATCACGGCTGGGAATATCAACCCATTTTTGCTTGTACAATACAATTACAATGTAAATTTTTTTGCCCATTAAAAAAAACGCCATCCCCACTTATTAAAGAATTTGATCATCGACTGAATAAAAATGACAAATAGTTTAAAACTACGGTGAGACCCCTTTCCATAATGATGCACAATTTTAGCTGAAGGTACATAAAGTAGAGAATCACCATCTGAAGCCAAGCGCAAGCATAAATCATTATCCTCAAAATACATAAAAAATCGCTCATCAAAACCACCAATTTTTTTGTATTTTTCTAGATCAACTAACATCAAACACCCAGATCCCATCTTAATAGCCGTATCTTCTGTATTAGATAAATTTCGACATTCAAAATCGCTCAACCGTTTTTCAAAGATTCGTTTAAGAGTTTTGCTAGGTAAAAACCGAAGAAGGTAATCAAAGACCGCTAATCGCTTTCGAATCAAATATTGCGGTGTGCCATCGGAATTATAAACACTCGGAAAGGCTGCCACCGTATTCGGTGTTTCCTCGATTTTTTGTAGCAGTACTTGAAGATCAGCTTCCTCGATAACAATATCGGGGTTACAAATCAAAGCATACTTTCCTCTTTGGTGTAAGAGAATTTCATTGTGCCCATGACCGAATCCAGTATTCTCACTACCTTCTATAATGTTTGCAAATTTGAATGACTTGAGTTTCTCAACATAAGCCGACTCCGAATGATTATCATAAACAAACAGTTCAAAGCGATCGTTCTTTTCCACAATACTTTGAAACTGATTCAAGGTCTCGAAAGCATCCGGACTATTATAAGTGACAATACTGATGATTATTTTATCCATCTACTTCTTCCTTATTTCAATCTCGTCGTTCAACAAGGGCTATTATACCATACTCATTCTTGTAGTAAATAAAGGCCACGAAATCACAAGTAAAAGCATAAGTTTTTCCTAATTTCCTTCTTTAGAATCAAAAAAGCCTGCAAGTAACCACTTGCAGGCCACGTAATAATTTAAAAGTAAACCTAGTAATAAATATGAACCGGTGTGTTATATGGCATATTGTAATAGAACCACTTCGCATCTGGAACCGATAAACGGATACAGCCATGAGAGGCCCGTTGTCCTAATTTTGCTGCTTCACGCAAATTAAAGACTGTTGTTCCCGGAGTAGCAATCGGAACCGTATGAAATAGATACACACCATGTCCATGGAAAGATCGATAAAAAGCTCCTCCAGATCCAGAATTCCAGAAATAGCTTCCTTTTTCAGCCTGAATTCTAAAATTGCCGTATGGCGTGCTATTTGTACTTGGCCATAAATTCATACCGGTCGAGCACAGCATCGTATACAAAGTCCTTGATCCTGAACGAATACGTACTCGCTGTTGACTAACCGAAACTGAAATATTTAGATTTGAAACATTCAAAGATGGGTATGGGCCATCTGTATTATACATCCAAAAGTTACTTTGAACATTTTCTGTTTCACTCGCTTTAACCCATCCTAAGTTTCCTCCAGGTGCCACAAGGAAGTAATAGCGTCCGCTTGTAGTATCAGCTTCTTTTATCGCTCGTCCCATATACCCCCGAAAGCGTGCCACACTAGCATTTTTGGTAGAAAATGGAGTTGGTTCATTGGAAAAAGCTGAATTACTGTTGTTATAGACCCTCACATAACGGCTAACTGCCTTAATGCTATTTATTTTATGAGTTACATAGCTTTGACTATTTTGAACAAGATTTGACCTTCCCTTCAAGAATAATACAACTTGAAGCCCTTCCGCTTGGTAGCGCATCCCTGTAGTTCCAGCATGCTCACCATTTTTAGCCCAACCTAGCCAACCTAGATTTTCAGTGTGAATACGGTAATAAACATCAAAATGCTTCGCAACTTCACCAGTCAACCGGATGTTCACCGCCTCAACTCTCAAACCTTGTCCAGTAGTACCAGCAATTTCTCCATTTTTTCGATAAGTTTGCCAACCATAATTAGCTCCATGAACGCGATACTCAACTCCTCCAGACATCGGCAAGTTATCTACAGACATTTTTAAAGCTTCAATTCTTTTGCCTCGACCAGTCGTGCCTGCAATATTTCCGTTAGTTTGGGTGCCTAAAGTCCAACCATAATCTTGCACATGAGCACTGTATCTGATATTCGGCTGTTTAAAAATGACATTTGGACGTGTCGTCGTGCCTGGAGCTATTCCTGTTTTTTCAACTAATCTAACTTCATAAGCTTCAATCCGATAATTAAAGCCTGTTGTTCCAGCAATCACATCATTTTTAGCCCAATCCAACCAACCAAAGTCTTTCACGTGAACTCGATAATAGACATCGTATAATTGTGCTACTTCACCTACTAAGCGAATTTGTAAGGCCTCCAGCTGCAACTTTCTACCGGTAGTCCCAGAAATTGCTCCGTCTCTACTATAGGAAGACCACCCTAAATTCTCAATGTGACTGCGATATTCTATATCACCTGTAATACCAACTAAAGATAAATTTAGCTTTATCGCTTCTATCCGTCTAGCAACTCCTGTTGTCCCAGCAGTTGCACCATCTTTCACAGTATTTTGCCAACCAACAGACTCCACATGAGCTTGATACTGTACACTAGCGGAAATTTCTTGAATCGTCGCAGTATTTTTCACAGCAACTTGTTCGACAAAGGAATCCTTTCCGTTAGTCGGTGCTTCTTCAGATGCTGGTAGAATACAGATATTAATCTTTTCAATCCCACAACCGTATCCCATTGAACCAGCTATCTCGCCATTTTTTGCCCAGCCTAACCAGCTAAACTCCGAAGTGTAAACTTGATAGTAAACTGAATATTCTTCCCTTAGATTTTCTTTTAAGCGTAAAGCAAACGCCTCTAGAACATGCGTTTGATTGATTGGCTCTGAAAAAATAGCTTCATCACTGAATCCTTCCGCGTTCCAACCTATTTCACTGTAATGTCCCCGAAATTCCAGAATTGACTCTTCGCTACCTGCTTCCTGGTCGATTCCTCGCAACTTTAAACCTTTTATTGCTTCGCCATGATTATCAATATTCAATTGATTTTCTATTGCGTAATGCCAAATTTCATCCTCTAACTGATAAGCTAGTTGAAATCTAGTTTCATTTAGAGGCGAATCTTCAGAAGAACCCTGTGCTTCATTTTCTACTGATTCGCTACTAACTTGCGATCCATTACCAACTGGGGGGGTGATGGTATCCTTACTTGAGCTACTTTCCACAGCTTCGTTTGTGATAATGCTACTAGTTTCATTTTCTTTTTTTTCAATAGATGAGTCGGCCTTTGAAAAAATCTCCGAGCTCTCCTCCTGTAACTTTTCATCTGTAGCCCCTAACACAGGTACCACACCTTGCATCATGACCAAAAAGACTGCTAACCAACTAATTAACCTAATCCCTCTTTTCATCATTAATCCTCCTATCTGGAATACTCACTCATTTTCCGCAGAAACCCCTTTCACTTAATTATAAACGATAATAACTTATTTCAAAAACAATGAGAGTATTCTTTCTTCTAAATTACTTCTTTTTCTGCAAAAAAAACCCCTCAGCCAAAGCTAAGGGTTCTACTACACACTTTATTAAGGATAAATCCGGTTCAACAAGCGTGGGAATGGAATGGCTTCCCGCACATGTTCAATACCGGCTAACCACGTAACCGTACGTTCTAAGCCTAGACCGAAACCGGCGTGAGGAACGGAACCGTATTTCCGCAAGTCCAAATACCATGCGTATTCTTCTGGATCTAAGCCATGGGTTTTGATTTGTTCCAAAAGGTACTCATAATCCGTAGCCCGTTCGCTACCGCCGATGATTTCGCCGTAACCTTCTGGGGCAATCATATCCGCACAAATTACTACATCTTCTCTCGTTGGATGTGGTTTCATGTAAAACGGCTTGATTGCTTTTGGATAGTTCAAGATGAACACTGGGCGATCGAAGGAGTTAGCGATAAAGGTTTCATGTGGGGAACCAAAGTCATCGCCCCATTCAATTCCCTCAAACCCATTTTTCTTCAATAGTTCAATGGCATCATCATAGGAAATTCGTGGGAATGGCAACTGGGTGTATTTTTCGAGCACGTTGCGATCTCGTTCCAAAACATGTAGCGCATAGTCGCAGTTGTCTAAGACGCTTTGGACTAAGAATGCCACATACTGTTCTTGGACTTCTAGACTTTCTTCTTGATGAGCAAAAGCCATTTCTGGTTCAATCATCCAGAATTCAATCAAGTGACGACGAGTCTTGGATTTTTCAGCCCGGAATGTTGGACCAAAGGAGAAGACCTTGCCAAAAGCCATAGCCGCAGCTTCCATGTAAAGCTGACCAGATTGAGAAAGATAGGCTTTTTGATCAAAGTAGTTGGTTTCAAATAGGTCGGTGGTGCCTTCTGGAGCAGAGCCGGTTAAGATTGGGGGATCGATTTTCACAAAACCGTTTTGATTGAAGAATTCGTAAGTTGCCCGAATCAATTCGTTACGAATTTGCATAATCGCGTGTTGTTTTGAAGAACGCAACCACAGATGACGGTGATCCATCAAAAAGTCGGTCCCGTGTTCTTTTGGTGTAATCGGATATTCGTGGCTTTCCCCTACGACTTCAATACCGGCAATACCGATTTCGTAGCCGAATTTAGAACGGGTGTCTTCCCGAATTTCACCGGTGATTAGCACAGCGGTTTCTTGGTTTAAGTTTTTAGCTAATTGGAAGGTTTCTTCCGCTACTTCACTTTTTACCACTACCCCTTGGAAATAAGCGGTACCGTCTCGTAATTGGAGAAATGCGATTTTCCCACTGGAGCGTTTATTCGCCACCCAGGCACCGATTTGCACGGTTTGGCCTACGTGGTTCTTGGCATCAATAATTTGAATTCTTTCCACAGTTGTCTCTCCTGTCTTTTTGTTATCAAAATCGATTGTAATCGTTTCGCGGCTATTTTTCAACAACCAGTCCTTTTTTCTTCAGGATAAACCGGGGATTTTCCTCTTTGCTTCCTATTCCTACAAAAAAACCGCCAACTATTTTGGCGGTTAACAAGATACGTTATTTCAAGCGTTTTTTCTCGACAAAGGCAGTAATGCGACGAACGGCCTCTTCCAAGGTATCCCAGTCTGCAGCGTAGCTAATCCGGAGATTTTCCGGAGCGCCAAAGCCGGCCCCGGTTACGGTAGCCACCAGTGCATCTTCCAACAAATCATTGACGAAGGTCGTGACATTGTCATAGCCACACAGTTCCATCGTCCCTGCCATATTGGGGAAGAGATAAAAAGCGCCTTGTGGCTTGGTCAATTTCACCCCAGGAATCGCCGCTACCAGTGGATAGAGTTTATTCAATCGTTCTTCAAAGGCTTGTCGCATGAGTTCCACGGAGTCTTGCTCTCCTGTTAAGGCTTCTAAAGCCGCGTACTGACTGGCAGCTGTTGGATTACTAGTAGATTGGGATGTGATTTTAGCCATGGCGGCGATGATTTCTTTATTCCCAATAGCAAAGCCAATCCGCCAACCGGTCATGGCATAGGTCTTAGAGACCCCATTAATGACGATGGTATTTTTGCGAATCTCCCGGCTAACTGTGGCCATTGGTGTAAAAGTATTGCCGTTATAAACCAAACGACCGTAAATATCGTCGGCGATAATCAACAAGCCGTGCTCCACAGCCCATTCTCCAATCGCTCGCAGTTCGTCCTTCGTATAAATCATCCCCGTGGGATTTGATGGAGAATTCAATAAAACTGCCACGGTTTTTTCGGTACGAGCCGCTTCAAGCTGGGGCACAGTGACTTTAAAATCTGCTTCTTGCAGACCTTCCACAAAAACCGGCACCCCTTCTGCCAACTTAACTTGTTCCGCGTAGCTGACCCAGTATGGCACCGGGATAATCACTTCGTCTCCTTTATCCAAAATAGCTTGGAACAAAGCATACAAAGCGAACTTAGCCCCATCCGTCACGATAGTTTCTTCAATCCCGTAATCCAAACCGTAATAGGTCTTCATGTAATCGACCACCGCCCGACGCAATTCGGGAATCCCGGCAGCTTGCGTATAAAAGCTTGCTTCCCCGCTGCGAATGGCTGTCACAGCTGCTTCGCGAATGTTTTCCGGCGTCGGAAAGTCCGGCTCTCCCACAGTCAGGCTCAAGACGTCATAGCCCTCTGATTTTAATTGTTTGGCTTTCGCTGCTGCTGCCAAAGTGACCGATGGTTCCAATTGCATTGCCCGTTTGGATAATTTCATGAAGATCCTCTCCCTTTTAGATATCGCTGACTTTCTTGATTTCTTCACCTTTATCAAAAGATACTAACACGTAATTTACCTTCCCAGAATCAGAAGTCGTGGTGACTTCCCAGACGGGGGCTTCTTTGTAAATCCCTAATTTGGCTTGTTTGACCTTTTCTTTTGGATAAGCTTTAGCCACATTTTGCATAGCGGCTAACTCACTAACACCATCTTTTTGGTTTAAAACGGTGACTTTATTGCCGTCTTTGGGCACGATGACCGCAATCTCATTGCCCTTTTTGTCTGCTCCCAACAAACTAAAATACGTCTCATCTCGAGTAAACCAATAAAAATCCGAAACTTTCGTTAAATCGGTGTACTTCTTGGCAATAGCCGTCGCCTCTTCTTCTGCTTGGGCATAGGGGCGATTGCTGCGGTACATCACTGTGACGAAACCGACAATCAAAGCTAGTAACACCAAGATTAGTGTCACCAAGCCCCATTCTAAACGACGATCCTTCTTTTCTGTTGTTGTCATCTAAATTCTCCTGACTACTGGCAAAAGCCTGAGAAAACACGAACATTATTTCGAAAACAAATTATTTCAGCCGTATTTTCAGGTGATTTCATTATACCAGATTTTTTTGCATATTTACTCATTTTTTTCGCTGTCGGTAGCTTTTTTTAACCAAGATAGCTTTTCTTCTAGCTGTTTGATGGAGCATTCTTGAGCTTTGACCTTCTTAGGAAAGGCCTTCGTCAAGCGGTGCCCATAATAACTGGTGACCAACCGGCGATCCAAAACAATCATCACACCACGATCCTGAGGGCTGCGTACCAAGCGTCCATATGCTTGGCGTAAACGCAGAGCCGCCTGAGGGAGTGCAACTTGACTAAAAGGATTCAAGCCTTGTTCTTCCAAATAACGATTGCGGGCTGCCACCAAAGGCCGCTTAGGATTTTCAAAGGGGAGTCTGGTCACAACCAATACTTCCAGTTGCTCTCCCGGCAAATCCACCCCTTCCCAAAAACTATCCGCACCTAACAGGACACTGTCTTTGGAACGACTGAAGCGTCGCAACAGTTTTTCCCGACTGCCTCCCATACCTTGGGCCAAAATCTCCCGTCCTTCCACAAGAAACTGTTTGTGTAACGCACTGTACACCTTTTGCAAAACATCGTGAGCGGTAAAGAGGATCAAAATTGGTCGAGACACACTGCGAATCAGTCCTTCAATGGTTCGAATCAAGTACGCGTCGTATTCTTCTGGGCTTTGTTCATTGATGAGTGGTCCTTCTGCAGGCACCAATAGCTGAGTTTGTGTTCCATAATCAAAAGGTGCCGGTACCACTTTTAAAGGCGCCTCCGGGATGCCCAAACGACGACTGATATAGTGCTGATTGCCACTGACTTTCAAGGTACCCCCAACGTACAGAATCTTTTCATATCGAGGATACCACTTAGTGCGTGGCAACAAAGGAGCGGCCAAGTCCAAAAGCTGACACTCCCCTGTCAGACGATTTTTATCCGGTACTAAAAAGTGAACAAGTTCTTGCCGCCAGTCTGTTAACCAGTTTTTCATCATCAGTCCTTGCTCATTGACACTAGCCAGGTACTCCTGAAAGTCAGTCACGAGTAATTCTTCAGTAGTGGTCATGGTCAGCTCGGCATTTTGACTGGCTTTGCGTAGTTCTCGGCTCAACCAAGCCGCTTCTTCGTAATACAACAAGATTTTACTCTTGGCTTTTTGAGCTTCTAAAGGCAGCGACATCATTTGCTCTTGGGTGATTACGATTTCCTCAGAGGTAGTCGTTTCCTCCAGTAATGCGGTTAAGAGGATTTCTTGATTTTCCACTAAACCTTGTAACTCTTGGGCGTAAATTCCCAAGTGAGATAGAAACTGCGGTTGGCTTTCAAAAAGTGCCGCCACTTGTTCAAATAAGCCCTTTTCCGCGGTCACTTGATGCATACTTTTGCGAAATGCCCCCGTGGCCACGCACTGGCGCTCTGCTTGCTCACAACTTGTGGCCAAGTGATGGGCCTCGTCGATAATCAAATAGCGACTTTGGGGTAAAAAGGGTTCCTTGCGCAAGGATTCCCGAGCTAAAAAGGCATGATTGACGATTAATAAATTACTAGCTTTCATGCGTTTACTTAAAAAACGCAGAAAATCATGGGCATAAAAAGGACTGTCCTTTTCCAAACTAGCCAATCCACGATGACAGACATCTTGAAAGAAAGGATGTTTCAAGGAAACGAGGTTTAACTCATCAAAATCCCCTGTGGTCGTTTGGGTCAACCAAACCAAAGTTGCCATTTGATACAATTGATACTGTTTTTGTTGGGGAGCCGTTGTGAGCTTGGCTTGAAAGCGAGCCAAGTCTAAGTAATGCCGCTGCCCTTTAATCACCGTACCTACTAAAGGCTGCGGTAAGACGGCATTGACCTTAGGCACATCTTGGGTCAGCAGTTGATCTTGCAATAACAAAGAGGCCGTGCTGACAACTAAAGGTTGCTCTGGTGTCGCCAAATACGCCAAGGGCAACAGATAGCCGATAGTCTTCCCCATTCCGGTAGCAGCTTCAATCAAGAGATCCTTTTGCGTCGGCTTTTTATCTGGCGTATCACTTGCAGGGGCTACTTCAGGGGCAAAATGCCGGTACACCAAGTTCATCAAGCGAGCTTGTTCCTTATAAAATACCAACTTGTCTCCAAATAGTTTTTCTTTGCCTCGCTTTTTCAGAGGAAAGTTTTTTTCATATAGATTATAGGAAAAAAACGGCACGGTTTTCCTCTTTAATGCAATCCCAGAAACAACCATCAACTCCTCAGGTAACGGTGTCGTCAACTGGCGCATCTCTTGGGTGACTTTTTTAATAAAGGTTCCCGTCTGCATCCCCATATGACTGGCAAGGCGTGCAATCTGCTCCATGGTCACCAAAGGCAATGAGCGCATAACGGACTCGATATACAGGAGCAACATAGCCGTCACTTCCGCATCACTATCGGCTTGGTGGGGATTTTCATGGGTCAAGCCGAAACGATTGGCCAAGTCCATTAAGCGAAAGCTCGGTTCTTTCGGCAAAAAAATCTGGGCCAATTCCACCGTATCAATGCCGGGAATCGTAAGTTTCGGCATCCCACAGCGCAAAAGCTCATGGTTCAAAAATTGATAATCAAAATAAATATTGTGGGCCACAAAGACCGTATCCGCTAAAAGGTTTGATAAAGTCGGAGCGATATCTTCAAAATACGGCGCCCGTTGCACTCGGGCATTGGTGATTTTCGTTAAATTTTGAATCTGTTTGGGAATCATCTTATTGGGATTCACATCGGTGGCAAAGCGATTGATGATCTCCCCATTTTTTACCAAAACGCAGCCAAATTGAATGATCCGATCCGTTTGTGGATCTGTTCCGGTAGTCTCAATGTCTACCACCGCATAGATTTGATCATTTTTCACGATTGGCCACCTCACTTTCACATCGAGGAAAATTATACTACAGCATGTTGGCTACAAGCAACCAATGGTCCAACTGCTCGCCCGCAAATCCGGGGCAAATAAAAAAAGCCTGACGGGAAAAAACCGCCAGACTCATGATTGACAAATAAAATTACGCTTTAACAACGTTTGTTGCTTGAGGGCCACGTTGACCTTCTTCAACATCGAAAGTCACTGCTTGACCTTCTTCTAAAGTTTTGAATCCGTCGCCTTGGATAGCTGAGAAGTGAACGAATACATCGTTGCCGTCTTCCGCAGTGATAAATCCGAAGCCTTTGTCAGCGTTGAACCATTTTACAGTACCTGTTTGCATGTTAAGTATCCTCCTGGTGGGGTTTTCCCACGTTTTGATTGTGCAATTTCATGTATCGGGTGTTCATGGGAAAGATGTTTACCAAACAAACCTACCATAAGATCCCTTAACAAAAACTACAACTCATATTGTACCATAGAAAATAGTCCCTGCCCAATCTTTTTGCACTTCCTTAAAAAGCTAGCCCGAGAAACAAGTTCTCGGGCTAGCTCAAAAGTGACTTTTTAGTAACGGAGAATAGCTGTTAGGCTCTTTTCATCCGGCGCATCTTTTTGCGCTAAGAGATGGGCTTCCCCACCGTTTTTCAAAGTATTGATAACCAACGTATTCAACACTTGCCGGCGGTCGTACTCCGTATCGGGATCTTCCCCGAAGCCATCCACCAAGTTCGATGTGGCAATAAATAAATTAGCCACCCGCCCTTCTTTAGAAGCCGGTAAAATATCCACCAACTGATCCATGAATTTCTTATCCAAAAGTTTTTGATAACCCGCTACTTCTTTTTCAGCCAATTGCTTACTAATTTCTGCAATCACTTTTTCCCAGTCGCCATTACTGATGTTAGCCGGAGAACTATCAACGGCCGCGTCGGTACTAAAGAACGGTGCTTTGGCATACTTTTTAAACATGGTTTGGTTTTCCGGTAAAGCAAAGAGGTACAAAGGGTAACCGGCAGCATTGTCCAAGTCTTCTCGTAAGAAGGTGTCGACAGCTTGGTAGTAATTCTTCCAGTCGATTTCCACCTCTTCATCTTTGGCATTCACCCCGTGATAAGCCGCTTCTTGGGCGCTATTTTGCCCCCCTTGGGAACGATAATTCAAGTTGCCTCCAGTGATTTCTTCCCCTAAAGCCGTGGGTACATCCACCGGTGCCCCTTCTGGTAAGTCCACTGAATGAATTTGACCATTGTCCACGAAGTACAAGGCCATGGAGTCACGATTTAAAGCCAAAAGATAATAGGTATAGTTAAACTGGGCATTGCGAATCGCCCCTAAAACATAAGGCGTATCCCCCACATAGTATTGATCATCAATCGGGATTTGCAAGCGATGAATCCAAGTATCTTGCGCCGTCACAAAGACCGCTACACTTTTAGAAGCACTGCGCCAGAAGGATTGGTCAGCTAAAATGGCATCGAGCTTCGTCTGATAGTTGTTCCAGTCTTCAGCGGGATACTTTTTCTCAAAACGCTTTTTCGCTTCTTTTGCAAAATTCTTAAACTTGATCTGATCTTTTTCCACATCTTGATGGGCCACGTGGGTGTTGAGCATGATTGACACAAACGGTCCCAATGTATCTGCTCCGGTCAGTTCTGCCAGTAATTCTTTGCCTACTTTCGTCATAAGCGATTCCCTCCTATTGTGGATACTCTCAGGTGAGCCACTTCCTCTATCAAGCAAGAAAGCCTCACGCTAATTAAAGTTTAACACGCTTACATTTTTCAAGAAAGCAAAACGATTAGCGCCAATCAATCAGCCACTTTTCAATGCTTTCCTTGTGTTTCCTGAGATTTTTTCCCACTGTTCGCTTTACAGAACAAACATACGTTCGTATAATAAACCCAGAGGCTTAGTTAACTAAGAAAGGAGGTTATGGGAATTGTTGAATTTCGACTACGAAAAAGAGCCCTTGCGCGACATCCTCTTTGTAGACGTGAAATCTTTTTACGCCACCGTGGAGTGTGCGGTTCGCGGCCTTGATCCCTTAACAACGATGTTAGTGGTAATGAGCACGGCGGACAATACCGGTAAAGGACTGATTCTTGCTTCTTCTCCCGCTGCCAAAGAACGCTTAGGCATTTCCAATGTCACTCGGGCAAACAACCTGCCCAATCATCCCGATTTATGGCAAGTTCCCCCGCGGATGAATCTCTATATCCAAGAAAATGTCAAATTCAATCAATTGCTCAAAGAATACGTGGCAGAAGAAGACCACCTCGTCTACTCCATCGATGAAAGTTTGATTGATGTGACCGACTCCATGCAACTGTTCTTTCCAGATACCGGCTTAAGTCGCCAAGAAAAACGCTGGCGCTTTGCCAAACGCATTCAAAAAGAAGCAGAAGAAAAGCTGGGTTTAGTGCTTTCCGTAGGCATCGGGGACAATCCGCTTTTGGCCAAATTAGCTTTGGACAACGGCGCCAAGCACAATCCTAAATTCCGAGCCCAGTGGCAATACCAAGACATCCCGGAAACCGTCTGGAAAATTCCGAGAATGCAAGATTTTTGGGGTATCGGTTCCCGGATGGAAAAGAACTTCTACCGCATGGGCATCGACACCATCTGGCAATTAGCCCATACCGAGCCCGAGCTACTCTACCAAAAATTCGGCGTCATGGGCCAGCAGCATTACTACCACGCCAATGGTATCGATCGCACCATTCTCTCTGAAGCGTCCCCTGTGGCCAAAGAAAAATCCTACAGCAACAGCCAAGTTTTACCCCGTAACTACACCGATGCTAGTGAAATCGAGTTGGTAGTCCGAGAGATGGCGGAACAAGTCGCCGCTCGCATTCGCCGCCACGGCTGTTTAACCCAGTGTGTCAGTCTTTTTATCGGCGGCGCCATGGGCGAAAAAAGTGGTTTTTCCCATCAGATGAAAATTCCCGCCACGGACAATACCAAGAAATTAATGAACTATTGCCTGCAACTCTTTCGCAAATACTACACCGGCCAAGTCGTTCGCCACGTGGGCATTAGTTATTCCCGCCTGATTTTTACCCAGAGCCGGCAATTGGATCTCTTTTCCTCGCCAGAAGAAAGTGCCAAGGAGGAGCATCTGGATCAGATTATCGATCGCATTCGCGAAAAATACGGCTTCACCGCAATCGTCCACGCAACAAGTAAAGTCAATGGCGCCCGTAGCATCAAGCGAGCCGGCTTGGTTGGCGGTCATGCCGGGGGCGGCCCAGGAGGATTGGATGGTTTATGAAAAATGAATTGCACCCTTATCAAGATCGCAAAAAATTAAAATGGAACGGCTTCTACCTTTCCGAACACACTAGCCAATTGACCAAAGAAAAAAAAGAACAAGCCGTGCTTTGGCCCCAAAAACCATTGATGATGCAAGGAGAGATCAACCAAATTTTGACCACCGCTTTAACGAAGAATCAACCGATTACTTTGCAAAAAGAAGAATTGGATCAAGAAGGTCATTATTTGCCCAATATCGTCGGCGTAATCCAGGCCTATGATGAGCTGGGACTCTTTATCGCCGGGGAGAAAGTTCATTACGATGAAATTCGCCACGTGGCTTTAGGACGAGCAGTAAAATGGAGTGATTTGACCTAACCAAAAGCGCCTAAGACACTTTTTCCTCAAGTCACAAAAAACCGCCTGACAACCTTTTGTCAGACGGCTTTTTTAGTTTTTCCTTTTTTAAAATTCAATCAAGCTGAAATTAGCGGTTCACGGATTGCGCACAACGGTATAAGGTATGGCGCATCCCCCGAATGGCGATTGACATTTCAAAGATGTTTTCCGCTGGTGCTAAACCACCGTACCCGGCATCCCCAATATGCTGAATATCCACCCCGCACGTTTTCGCGGTTAAAGCGATTTGGCGCAACGTCTCCGGCCGAGCACTTTCTTGACTCGTACCGATGGCAGTCATCGTCAATAAACCCCGTTCTTTCGCAAACTTCACGGCCTCAATTAAATCACTTTCCAAAAAGCCTTGAATCGTCCCTACAGCTGGCAGCAGTAAAACATCCGCTCCGGCATTAACATAGGCTTCAATCGCTTCTTTGGTCACCACTGGTTCACTGGAGCCGGCACTGTGCATCTTCCCAGCGATAATCAAACCAGAAAAATGTTCCTTTGCCGTCTTCACGGCTTGGGCGATTGCTTCATTTGTCACACCGGTTCCTGGATTCCCCGTAAAGCAAATAAAATCCACGCCCATTTCTTCTGCTTTTTGAATCGTTGCCACAGAACTGGTACGACCGGCAGAGATCACCACTTGTTCACTCATTAAGTCACTGTTTTCTGCCACAGGTTCCAAATTGATCCCAATCGGCCGACCGGTTAAGTGCTTCAAAATCGGAATTGGATTTTCGATTTCTTCTTCTGGTCCCAACACACGATCAAAAGGAATTCCTGGAACCCCCATCACAATCGGCCGGAAACAATCGAAGCCATTTAACAAGATCAAGTCCGCACCAAAAGCTTTGGCCACTTCTGCATTGGTTAAATCCCCTGATTGGGGCATTGCACCTACTACATTTTCCACACAGATGGTTCGTCCTTCACTGGCTTTAATCGCTTGCTTCAATTCTGAACCATTCATCTTCGCCACATCACTGGGATTGGCGCTAATCAATCGTTTTACCATAAAAAAATTCCTCCAATAGCTTGCTAAAGCATTTTAATCACGTTAAAATGAGTAAAGTGTAAAAATAATCGTTGTTGTCCTCGTACCTCAGTAGGATAGAGGGTTCGCCTCCTAAGCGAAACGTCGCTGGTTCGATTCCAGTCGGGGACGTTTGTGACGCCTTTTTATCAAAAAAGGCGTCTTTTTTGTATTCATTTTTGCTTAGAAGTAATCCTCTAAGATCGGTTTTTCTGTTGGCAGAATGGCTTTGAAGTCTGTTAAAAGCTTTTCATCCGTCTTTAAAAAGTCATAAGCCACTAAAGTTTCCGGTGTCAAATAGCCCATAAACAACTGGGTAAAATGCTGAATCGTCATGCGTAATACTGGTAGCTCCGTACTTTCTACCATCTCTACCTGAACCGTATCCCCTTGTTTTTGCAACTGGAAAATGCCATTATTCCACGGTGCATAATGGTCATCATGAATTTCAATAGCCAGACTTGCAGGAAGGCTTTGAACCTTTTTAGAGTTTTTTAGAAAACTTTCCACATCTACCACTCGGGCCATCATTTCTGGACGTACACAGTACGCTTCCATGGGATTGGCAGCTAAAAATTGTAAATTGTGTCCATCGAAGCCCACATCGTAACTGATTTTGGCCACGGATCCTTTATGGGAAGCTACAAAGCGATTCAACCCTCGATAAGCGTCTCCTGTTAGCCATGTCCACTCCGCAATGGTCAATAGACCGGGTTCCAAAAGATAGACCAGATACCCTTGAGGTACTCCTTGTTCATCGTAGTACACTGCATATTGGTAGTCTTTACGCAATGGAAACTTGAACGCTTCCCACCAAGCTGCTCGCACTAAGCCACCTTTGTGATGCCGAGGTGCTTTTTGATAAAGCTCGTGCAGTACTTCTTGGGCACTCTCCCATAAAAGACGACGGGTTGTCCCAGGAACTTTAAGCGAATCCGGCCATTCCATAGCAGGCACTTCATAGACTGCTCGCTCAAAGGTCAACTCATAGCCATAACGGCGATAAAAGGAATAGGAAAACGGCGCTAAGTAAGAAAGTGTGACTCCTTCCTTGCGACAGTCCGCCAATAATTGCTTCATGATACGATCAATCCGCCCTTGGCTCCGGTATTCCGGATAAGTCGCCACAAAGCCAATTCCTGCCATAGTGTGTTGGTCTCCAAACAAGTCTACTTGAAAAGGAGTAGCCATCACTTGACTGGCTAGCTTCCCCTCTTCATCAAAGGAACCATAGTTCCAAGAATTTGCCGCTAAAGACGTAAAGCGTTGTACATTTCGCTCAGAAAGCTGCCACTGAAAAGCGTAAGCCACGATATTCAGCATGTCTCGTAGGGATTCTGTTCCCATTTGTCTAATCTCTGACATCACATTTCACCTCACAAAAAAATAAAAAAAGGCGTCATTACGACCCCTTTAGTAAGATTGTTCAATCATAGTCAACATTTTCTTGAAATGCCGCCGTTTAAACATCCCCACGACGATTCCCAGGACCATGTCATTCATCTGTTGCATAAAACCAAAGGACTTCATCGTTTCGGTGTAAGATACCTTACAGCTAGAGTCGGTCAACGGTTCAATGTCATAACGAGCAACGAAGTCATTCTTGGTCGTGGACGTTTTGAATTGATAGGTTTGATTTTCAACGACCTCATCGATCTTGATTTTCGCCCGGCTGTTTTTTGAAAAAGTCTTCACATATTCAAAATTTTTCAGCTGTTTGCGAGTAAGGTCTTTTCCGGTTGCTTGACGCACATCAAAGATTACCGAATCGATTACCTTGTTGTAAAAAAACTCGGCGGGTATATTCAATGTTTTTTCGATTTTCATGATGATTTTCCTCCATCTTTTAACTTCGCTTTTTTGGCACTCTTACGAACCATTACAATTCCTGCCACAATAAAGGTGATTCCAGTCACCAGACTAAGGAAATCCCAATTCATATTCGTTGCATCTGTACTGAGTAATGTAATCAACAACCCCACACTACACAATCCTAGCCCCCATTTATCCATTGTCATCATTCCTATCTTTCAAAAGTTACGCTGGGACGGATTGGAAATACAAGACAGAACCCCAAGGTTGCGCTTTGATCAACGCTTTTGCTTTCGCTGCTGCTGCCTCTGGATCTCCAGTTACTTCAAAAAACATTTTAATTCCTTTTTTTTCTTTAAAGCTGTAGGTAAAGTCCCCTTCGCCATAGCCTTCTAATAATTCTTTAATTGCATCTTGTTGCATTGCACTTGAAATTGAAATCATGATACTTCCTCCTTTTATGGTACGTTCACTACAATCTAGTATAAACGAAATTAGAAAAGAAAGAAACCGCTCCCGCCTCAAAGGACGGGGCAGTTTCTAAAAGGTGCTTATTCGCCTTCTTGGATCTTATTCGCAGAGATAACGAATGGTACCCAGATGAAGAACGCCACAACCATACACACAATCGTAACGATTGGTGCCCGCCAGTCCATTGTTGCCAAGAATGACATCAAGATTGGAGGAACTACCCAAACTACTTGTTGTGTTACTGGCGCTACCAAGTGAGCGGTAGTTGCAAAGTAACCAATAGCAGTTGTTACAAGTGGTGCTACGATGAATGGAATTACCATGATCGCATTCAATACGATTGGCAAACCAAACATAACTGGTTCGTTAATGTTGAAGATACCAGGTCCAATTGACAATTTCGCAACGGTCAAGTAATCAGCCCGTTTTGAGAAGAAGAAGATTGCCAACAAGAGTACCATGGTACCACCGGAACCACCAAACATGGTGTATACGTCGAAGGAACCACGTACCCAGTAGTAAGCTTTGCCGTCTTCAATAGCGGCATAGATTGCATCCAAACCTTTCAAGCCATCGTAACCATTTTGGTAAATGTTTACGTTAGACAATTGGGCAACACCCCAGATACCTTCTAGAACCGGTGCCATTACGTTGGTACCGTGAATCCCGAAGAACCAGAAGATTTGAATAAACAACTGAACGATAACCAATGCTCCGAAACCTTGAGATAGGTTCAAGAATGGTTCCGCGATGAATTTTTGAATCAAGTCGATCAACAATTGACCGTCTGAAAGTTTACCTACGATGAAGTTAATGATTGCTACTACATACAAAGCAATTGCTGCTGGTAAGATAGCGGCAAAGGCTTTTGATACTGCAGGTGGCACTGAATCTGGCATTTTGATGGTAATGTTTGCCAACATCAATTTTGCGTAAATGATTGTTGCCAAAGCACCGATGATCATGATGGTGAAGTAAGCATTCGCATCCAAGTGACCAAGTTTCAACCAGCCCCAACCGCCGACAGTCAAACCGTCAACTGTTGCAGACCAACCAGTGTCAGCAGAACCAGCATTGATTGTATCTACTACACTTTGAGGAACTTCTGTTGCCAAAGTGTTCGTGTAAGAGAATGCAACCCCTTGCAAGAACGCAGCCAAGGCAACGATACCACCGGCTAAGTCATTTACTTTGTAAGCCCGGGCTAAGTTGTAACCCCAAGAAAAAGCAAAGATCAATCCGGCTACGGCTAATGTACCATTCCATACATAACCGTTGACACCAATAATTTCACGAATAACTGGAATCGAATTTCCATCGTACCCGTCAATAAACTGTGTCGGTAAATCACGAATAATTGCATTGATCATTACGGCGACCGCACCGGCCATTGTTGCTGGCATTGTACCGATAAAGGCGTCACGGAGTGCAACTAAATGTTTTTGCGCACCGATTTTCGCAGCTACCGGAAGGATGTGTTTCTCCATCCAAGCTGTTAATCCATCCATTTTTATCCTCCTATGAAACATATTTTTTATATGAAAGAATTACTTCTTCATATCAACCTTTAAAACACGAAGACCAACAATCGTGTTTTTGTACTGCTTTTCATTATTCTGCGTCGATACGACGGTACAGATCAATGATTTCTTTTGCCAAATCAGTAAAAGCGATAGATGTCATCAAGTGGTCTTGGCTGTGAACAGTCAAAAGTGTCACTTGTACGTGATCTCCTTGCGCTTCTTGGGTCAACATCCCCGTTTGCGCATGGTGCGCTTCAGTCAATGACTTTTCAGCGTCCGCAATTTTTTGATCTGCTAATGCAAAATCACCTTGCTTAGCTGCTTGAATCGCTTCCATTGCATCACTTTTGGCATTGCCACCATACATGATTAAGCCCATGATGGCTTCTAAATTTTGTTGATCTTCCACGAATACTTCCTCCTCTAGCGCTTGATTTGGCTATTATTTATCGCCAATCAATTTTTCGGCTTGTTCCAAAACTTTTTCCCCGTTCATCATGCCGTAATCGGCCATATTGATGACATCCAAAGGAATTCCTTTTGGCGCCAATTTTTGTTCGAACTGAGCTTTCATAAAGCGGACTTGTGGGCCTAAAAGCAAAACATCCACATTTTTCTCTTCTAAGCTGTTGTCTGCATCTGATGCGGATACCGCAAAGATATCAGTCTCAAGACCTTTCTCTTCTGCAGCTTTTTGCATCTTTGTTACCAACAAACTGGTACTCATCCCCGCCGAACAAACCAACATAATTGTTTTTTTCGCCATTTCTTCCTCACTCCTCTCTAATATTTTTTACACTTAATTATAATGCAAGAAGCGTGCCAACTTTTTTATGACAAAAAAAAGAGCAAAACCCTCATAAAACAAGGTTTTGCTCTAGACCTTTTGATTACACACTAGATTTTCGGTGTTTACACACTAGTTTTCTGTGTAAACGTTATCGCGGATTGCAGTTTATTTTCCAAAAACATCTGGGTAATAAAGGCAATTTCGTCTTCCGGGATAACAATCTGGTATTCTTTTTCCAAAGGCATCAGATGTGTCGTGACCACATCGTTTTCAATCCGATATTTTTTGCTAAAGGCACCTAAGTCCGCAAAGGTCCGGGTAGCCTCTCCTTTTAATAATCCTTCTATTAAAAAGGCGATGTGAATCAGCATGCCCCCTTCAACGTTTGGTTCGACGATGGCGTGAATTTGATCTTGAATCGAACGTAGACTCTTTTGCAAACGATACAGCAAGCTGTTGACGTCCTCGATTTCCGTTAACGTATTGCTTAGAGATGCCGCAATTTTGTTAATCGGTACTTCATCGGAAATCACCCGTTGCACCAATTTAATGCCTTCATTGTCAAAGACTTCGTAAGCGG
The DNA here is from genome assembly GCF_000407365.1 of Enterococcus asini ATCC 700915. Classification (GTDB taxonomy): domain Bacteria; phylum Bacillota; class Bacilli; order Lactobacillales; family Enterococcaceae; genus Enterococcus_C; species Enterococcus_C asini. The sequence goes on along the minus strand of NZ_ASVU01000001.1, from coordinate 1,781,970 downwards.
AGAAGAAGGGAATATTCTGATACTGAATTTCCACTGTGCCACAAATCGCCTTGATTTCATACTCATCTAGGAGTTCATCAATATGTTGGATAAAGACTCCCCGTTCGATGAATTGCATCTGAATAATTTCCACCTCGGCTTGATTGACAATGGGCTCGATTCGTTGGAATAGCTTGTGGGCTACCCCTTCGCCGGTAAAGCAAGTCACCACTACCGCTTTTTTCAACTTAGTCGTGCTCTGATGCAATTGGCCATTTTCTTTGATAATCGCCCGAAACGACTGGCGGATGTTTTGATAGATGTCTTCTAAGCTACGGCCAGCATCCGCCATCCGCAATGCTTCCACCACAATCATGGTACTGGTCATGGAAATGGCCTTCGTGCGGATACCGGTTTCTTTGTAAATTAAATCGGCAAAGGAATTTAAAGAGCCCATATCCGTTAATAGTAGCAATCCGTTTTGCAAGTGCTCTTTTTCTGATAAAACATAGTCCAGTAACAAGCGATACATCTCTTGCACTTCCATGTCCAAGCGCATGTTCATCCCCACGCCACTGGTCGTTTCCAATAATTCTTGGGCGGCTTCCAGCATACTTGTAGCGGTCAGTTTCCCGTGCATTAAGACCACCACTTCGACTCCTTTGTCGGCGGGTTTATCCGCCTCCGATACTTGAATCGATAAAAACATACTGATAAAGCCGATTTCATCAAAGGGAATCTCCACATGACATTCCTCTTCTAAAATCGTGGACAAATCTAAGGCGACTTGAAATTCTTTCTTTAAGTTTTTCCGCACATTGTTTAAATCCGGGTGGACGATGGTATGCCCGTCTTTTAAACGCTCCAATGTACTCTGCAAGTGCAACGCAAAAGCAAAGCGGGCTTTGGCATTGAAATGTCGCTCTAAGCGTTTTTCCGCTAGGTCATAGAGTTGATTGGTCAAACGCCATAAATCTGGTGGCAACAAATCCTTGTGAATCGAGTGTTCCGCCAGTTGCTCCACGTAAGTTTCAAAATACGCACTAACGTCTTTTAAAATCAGATTTTCCAAATCGATACTGGCCACACCTGTTTCACTAAGGTTGGTGACTTTTTCTTCAATGGCATTGTAGACTTGCATATTACGCTCCGGATCCTGGGACCAGACGACTTCCCGCTCCCCAGGTTCAAAGCTTAAGTACTCCCCTTTACCGGCTAAAAACTGCTCCAAACGGTCGGACTGTTCTTTGACTTTTAAAAGCCCCTTTTGGACTTGCAAAGTACAGTCTTCCTTACGAATCAGTAATTCTCGCTCCTTGTGCGTCCGATAGTGTAAAAAAGCTTTGGCACAGACGAGTTTGAGATCACGCTTCACCTGGCCGATATTGCCTTCTGCATCATAGAGCATAAAGGCGATAATGGCATCTTTTTCCACTTGAATCCGTTGATTTAAACGATTGGCTTCTTGTTTGATAAACAAAGTGATGATTTCGTAACGCTCGTCTAGCATTCGCTCGGACAAGCTTGGTAAAGTCACCGAAACGGGAATCCTGCGTTTAAAGGTCGCTAGAAAATTATCCGAAGATTCCGTAGTCGCTCCGATGATCTGAACGGAGGCCTCGTAGGTCTGAACACTTTCCCCTAAAGGACGATAGCTTCCCTTGTCGATAAAGGTAAAAAGCATTTCTTGACCTTCTGGGGGGAGGCGGTGAATTTCATCTAGGAACAAAATGCCCCCGTCTGCTTCCGCCATCAAGCCGGGTTGATCGGCTTCCGCTCCGGTATAGGCACCTTTTTTGACACCGAAGATATGCCCAAAAAGCAATTGAGGGTTTTGTGCATAGTCCGCACAGTTAAATGACACAAAAGGCGCATCCGGGGCAATCGAATGGGAACTCAAGGCAAATTGATACATACACTCGGCAAAAAGTGATTTACCCGTCCCTGTCTCCCCAAAAATAATCGTATGTAAACCGCGGGGTGGATACAAAATCGCCGCTTTCGCTTGTTGCACGGCAACCTTCAAGGAACCATTCTCCCCAACCAGACTGTCAAAGGACACGGCAGAAGACACGTCTACGTGGACTTCTTCTTCCGTTAATGGTTCGTAGATGACTGGCCGACCATTGAGCTTCTTAATCCGGCGTTCCTTGGCAAGTTCATTGAGATGACGGCTCACATTGCTGCGGGCAACCCCTAGCAATTCGCTGATTTGAACCGCTGTCATTCCTTGCTTCCGGGATTCTAACGTATGCAAGATCTCTTCTTTCCGGGAATTCATGATGGCTTTCTCCTCATTCCTTTAACTTCGTACAGTAATTTTAACACAAAAAAAGGCGCTTAGGAGCGCCTTTTCTGTTTTGTTTTTGGCTTTCTTTTGGTTGTTTTTTTAAGTTTTTTTCGTGGTTTATCCTGTGACGCAATGGTCTGGTTGCGGTTCTTTTTAGGACGTTTCTCAGAGATCTTGTCCTGATGGGACACAGGCGTAGTTTCAGGATTTTCTTTTTGAAAATGGCCTGCATATAAAAAGACTTCTTCACCGACAACGCCGGCGGTCTTCAATAGTTTTTTGTATTCTTTTTCCTGATGATCCCCGATAATCGTCACCACGCTACCGGTTTTTCCCATACGACCGACGCGACCTGCCCGATGAAGATAGCTAGCCGCATCCACAGGCAATTCTGCATTCACCACTAAGGATAGGCCGTCAATGTCTAATCCTCGGGCAGCCACATCGGTACTCAATAGGCTACACTTGCCCTCTCTAAAAGCACCTAAGGCTTGTTTCCGCAACAGTTTCCCTTGGTCACTGGCTAAAGAAGCCACTGGCAGGCCATGGTACAGCAGTTTTTCTTCCGCCGCACCTAATTCGGCCACTTGATTAAAGAAAATCAAACAAGGTTGGGCTTCTTGATTTAAAATTCGCCGCAGGGCATCGACTTTCCGGCGCAAAGGATACCGCAAAAAGTAATGATTGGTGACCCCTTTACTGCGGTCTTCCGTGGTGACATCTATCACCGTCACAGGTTTTGGCGACAACTTTTCAATCTGAGCCAAAACATTCGTTGCCGTAGCTGAGAAAAAGTTTAACTGGCAGTCCCGGTTCAAGTGCTTCAATAGACGTAGGAGTAACGCTTCGCCCCCTTGACCGAGAATCTGGTCCACTTCATCCACGACTACACTTTGAATCTGGTGGGCTTTTAGCTTGCGACTGTCCATGAGCTCCACCAAGCGCCCAGGGGTTCCGACCACCACTTCTGGATGGCTTTTTAATTTCTCTTGTTGGCGTTTGAGATTGGCCCCACCGATTAAGGAAACAGTGCTCAAGCCTAAATCCTGTCCCCATTCCCGAGCTACCGTTGCTACTTGCATGGCCAATTCTTGGGAAGACGTGACGATTAAAAGCTGACTGCCCTCTTTCGGTTTGACCTGGGTCAACAATGGCAATAAATACGCAATCGTCTTGCCGGTACCGGTTGGAGAAATTCCCACCACATGGGCTTGTTTGCGCAAAGGTTCAAAAACCGCTTCTTGGATGGCTGTGGGAGTAGTAAATTTCTGCTGCCAGCGCTGTTGCCAGCTCTCAGAAAATTCTGTTACGTTCATAGTTTTCCTCATTCTTCATTCGTAGTATCTGCGTCAAAAACCACATGGGCTTGTTTGCGCAGTTGATAGATGACCTCATTGACATTCCGAGACAATTCCACCCACTCTTCATAGCGTAAGCCGAGTTCTGGGTCTTTGGGATGGTTCATTATTTTAGCAAAGTCTAGGGCTTCTTCAATCATCGGATTAGCCGCTTGCATGATATCCAAAGGCCGCTTTTCCCCGGAATCTCGGTCATAAAAAGTCGCTTCTTCAAAGGAATTAATCCCGCTTAAAAGTAAAGTCCCATTTTCCAAATAAATCTCGGAAGGCAAGAAGGAATCTGCAATCTTTCCTTGTTGGATGGTAACATCAAACAAATCGTAACGCAAGATGATCGTGCCAATCCCATCTACTCCAGTGGCGATTTTCCGCGCAAAATAATGAACTTCTTCTGGCATACCAAACCAGCCCAAAGCCGCATACAAGGTATAAATGCCTAAATCCTGCAAAGAGCCTCCGGAAAAATGCGGAGAAAAGATATTCGGTTCTCCCCCAGCCAAAACCTGGTCGTAACGAGAAGAGTACTTCATATAGGTGAAGTTGGCTCCTAGGATGGCTTCTTGTACCGGGAGAAAGTCCCCCACTTTGCGGAAAGCTTTTTCATGTAGATTGCGGGCGGCTTCAAAGTAAAACAAACCTTGTTGATTCGCCAGCTCGATGATTGCAGCCATTTCTTGCGGATTGGAAAAGGCTGGCTTTTCTACAATGACGTGTTTGCCTGCTAGTAAAGCCGCTTTAGCCTGAGCAAAATGCAAACTATTAGGCGAAGCGATGTACACCACGTCAAACTCTCGGGCAAAGAATTTCTCCAAGTCCGTCTCGTAAAAACACTCGCCCTCGTATTTTCCACCGAATTCTTCTGCAGTGGCTAATTTCCGGGAATACACCCCTTTTAATTGATACTTGCCACTGGCCAATGCCGCCTCTACAAATTGATGACTGATCCAGTTGGTTCCAATTACACCTAATGCTAGCATTTTGGTCACTTCCTTTTTTTATTTTTATTGATTAGGATCTACAAAAGGATAATCCAAATCAAAAGGTATTGCTTCTTTTACGGTGACACATTCCGGGGTCACTTGACAATTATATGCTAAGACCTGCACCCCACTTTTTTGAGCTGCGTCAAGGGCATCTCGCAAACTTGGCTGCATCTCACTGTGAATCGTGGCTAGTTGCAAATGCTCAAATTGCACGATAAACAAGACATAGCTTTTAAAGCCGGCTTTTTGGCTGTCCGTTAATTCTAAAACGTGTTTTTGCCCTCGTAATGTAGGTGCATCGGGAAACGCGCCAATGCCTAAGTTTTCCAAGGTCAGACCTTTCACTTCCACAAAGCCTTTTTCTTCTTGATCCGTTTCATAATACAGATCAAAACGAGACGTTTCGTATTTGACTTCTGGCTTTAAAAGCGTCAAACTCCCTTTAATTCCCGGTAGCGCAATTTTGCCTGACTTTAAACCTTCATAAGCCAAGTGATTGGGTAGCTGTGAATCAAGATTGATCCACTGATTGCCCTTTTTCACGGCTACTAAATCATAATCCGTCTTACGCTTTGGGCTGGGACAGTAATTTAAGCTGACCCAAGCATCCGGTAGCAATACTTCTTTTCCGCGACCGGTATTCTTCACATGAACGACGACTTCTTTGCCATCTGCTAGCCGAGCCCGGGCCACAAACCGATTGTCCCGATTGACAAAACGCGCCAACACACAATTTTGATACTTCATTTGCTCACCTTTTTCCTCATAGCCCTATCATCCCGTAAAAAACTTTTAAAATCAACCCTAAGACCGAGGAAGTCCCCACTGCCTCATGCTATACTGATTAGCAAGTAAGGAGTTGAGGTGACGATCATGAAAAAAAGAGTGCCAATTTTCTTAGGACTGTCTTTACTCACCGGTGCCATCGGTTCAATCGTTTTGAAACGCCGGCAGCCAGCGGTGAAAGATTACTACAAACAATACGTTGGTCAATGGGCCTATCAAAAAAAGCCCCATCAACGACCGGTAATGATTACAGTAACCCCGGAGTACAAATTGCTCTTTCAAGATCGCCAAGAACCGGTTTCCATTGTGGAATTAAGTCCCCAACGACTGGTTTTCTTGGATCGTCTCGGGTACTCCATTATTTTTGAATACAAAGGCGAGCAGCTCACCTTCTATGATGAAACCGAGGGTACTAGCTATCCTTTGAATTCGGCAGAAGAATAAAATACCTTTTGTTCGTTTCTTTTGTCCATAACTGCTACAATAGTTTTGTAGAGTTGTATTTCGTCACTTAGTCAAAATCAGTCGCCAGTCATTTGCTGGTAAAAGGAGGTTTTTTCGATGTTTATGACATTTATCACGTTGTTCTCCCTGATTGGACTCTTGCTTGTTTTAGGGATTTCCACTTATGCGGTTTTCCAATACGTAAACAGTGAAAGCCAAATGGAGAAAGTTCCCGTACGAATCCGCGACGAACACCGCCGTTAATTTACTTTTTTTGAATCGTTTATGTCGAATCTGACTACCGCAATTTTCTGCGGTAGTTTTTTTATTTTTAAAGTCCCGGAGAAATGATTGAATGTGCCTTTGAACTTTGCTAAAATTTGTTGTTGAATGCACTACATGTCGATACTATTAAAGGAGCTTCATTATGACAAAAAGATTTCGTTTTTTGATTACTACTCTACTGGCCTTGGCAATGACCATCGGCGCTCTCTTACCAATGCAAGAGGTACACGCTGCCGAAACGGATTTCAAGGTAGCCAGTAAAGCTGCTCTTTCCGTTGATTTCGAAACCGGAAAGATTTTTTATGAACAAGACGCCGACACTCCCATGGGCATCGCTTCGGTGACGAAGATCATCGGATTATATATTGTAGAAGAAAAAATTAAAAACGGCGAACTTTCCTGGGATGATCCCGTAACGATTTCCCAAGCCGCCGCCGACCTCTCTGTGACCCCTGACCTTTCCAACGTGGCCTTAAACGTAGGCGAAGATTACACGGTCAAAGAACTCTTCCACGCGAGTTTGATTGCTTCTGGGAATGCAGCGATTATGGCTCTCGGGGAAAAAGTTGCCGGTAGCGAACCGAAATTCGTGGACATGATGCGGGAACAAGTCAAAAAATGGGGCATTACCGATGCCACTTTGGTAAACTCTTCTGGTTTGAATAACTCCTACCTAGGAGACAACATCTATCCTGGAACTGCTAAAGATGATGAAAACTTGATGTCTGCCAAAGATGTAGCCATCGTGGCTCGTCATTTGATCAAAGACTTCCCTGATATTTTAGAAATCAGTAGCACTCCTACCGAAACGTTCGCCGCTGGTACCACTTCAGAAGTGGAAATGGTCAACTGGAACTGGATGCTGCCTGGCTTCTTGAATTACAAAGAAGGCGTGGATGGCTTGAAGACAGGGACGACGGATTTAGCTGGTGCTTGTTTTGTAGGTACCATGGTAAAAGACGGGCAACGAATCATCACCGTAGTTTTAAATGCTACAAATCATGCAGAAGACCCTAGTGCTCGCTTCGTGGAAACTAGCAAATTGATGGACTATACATTCGACAACTGGAAACAAGAAGAAGTCGTCGCAGCCGATAGTCAGATTCCTGACTTGAAGACCTTGGCAGTTAAAGACGGCAAAGAGCTCACTGTTAAAGTTGCGTTAAAAGATCCCGTAAAACTGTGGGTTCGCAGCGACATGGATAAGAGCAAGGTCACCATTACCCCTGAATTAAATAAAAACGCCAAGGACAAAGAATTAACCGCACCGGTGGAAAAGAACACCGAAGTCGGTACCGCCACTGTAGCTTTGACTGAAGATGACTTAGGCTACTTGGAAGAAAGCGACAATACCGCTTCTACCAGTGCTATCGAAACTACTGCTAGCGTGGAAAAAGCCAACTTCTTCGTCATCGCCGGCCGTAGTATCAAAAACTTTTTCCAAGGATTATTCTCATAAACCAAAAAGGTTCTGCGCTTCCTGCGCAGAACCTTTTTTTACTCTTTAGCAATAGGAAAGTATAACACGACTTCTCCGGGGCCGAAGTCTGCTTCGTAGTACTCTTGCACTGCCGCTACTAGTTCCAGATTATTTTCCGGCAATACTTTGGTAAACATCAACTCCATGGTCTCTCCTAGTTTGTCAACGTCAGTTTTGACGGTTAAGTATTCCATAGATGGCATTTCCCAGCGAATCCAGCCTTCTGGCGTTGGCGTATCTCCAGGGACTTCCAGCCCGGCTAAGTATCGCCCGACTTCTTGCCAAGGAGCCAACCAACTGGATTGATCACTCATTAAGCCCCAAAGATGAAACGTCGGTACGCCATCTTCCTTAACTACACTGGCCAGTTCTTCAAAATGCTCATTGGCTAACTGCCACAAAGGCGGCACCCAAGAAGGCCCGTCTTCCGCTAATCCTTCCCCCAATTTGCCGATTACGGTAAATGCTGGGTAATGAACTCTTTTAACCTCATCAAACTCCATGTCATCTCACCTTTTCTTACATTTTCTTCTATTGTACCCGAAAAAATGCAAATCAGACACCGAGAGCCGTTTTTCCAGTGAGCAAAAGCCAGAAGTTTGTTATACTAGGAACAGATTCTTACACAATCCTGCCAAAGGAGTTTTTTTCATGACCAATTTCATACCTGCTATTCTTTTTATCCTTCTTTTTTTTATCGGCCTGATACTAGTGCTAAAGTGGCGCAAGGGTCAAGATGATCCAGACCGTTTCTTTTTCAGCATGATTTGGGCGCTAATCAGTCTTTCCGTGTATTTGCTGATTTTGGAAATTATGCACGGCTCCTGCTTTATCCTCATCCCTTTAGGCTATCTGACTTTTGTTTTATGGATGTACTTCAGAGACAAGACACGCCTGGTTAACGGATTTTTATTCAACAGTTTTGTCGTGGTTTTTGGAACTTACTTAGTTTACAACGTTTCGGTTACTAGCGACCCGATTGCATTTGGTTTGTTGATTGGCGCCCTGGCGCTATTTTTGCTCTTTGGATTCTTCGGCATCTTCAGCTTAATGATTTTCCTATATTGGAATGCCGCCGTTGTCCTAAAGAAAGAACGCCGCTCCCTGCCGAATCTTTTGACCTTACTGTTGGCCATTTTCTTGACCGTAGTTTTAATTTACGATCTCTTTATCGCCCAAAACTTGCCCACTTGGGTTACAAGCTTATTTTCTGGACTGCCGCTCATCATGCTCTACTTTGCCGTGGCCTTTTTAAACTTCTTAACGGTATCGGTTCTGTATCAATTCAACCATCCTCGTTACCGGCAAGACTACATCATCGCTTTAGGAGCAGGCTTAATCGATGGAGAACGCGTAACCCCACTACTGGCTCGTAGAATTGATACAGCCATTAGTTTTTACCGGCGACAGTTGGCAAAAACTAAAAAAGAAGCCAAACTGCTCATGTCTGGAGGCCAAGGGTCAGATGAAAAAATCAGTGAAGCTCAAGCCATGAAAAATTATGCCTTAAGTCAAGGCGTTCCAGAAGGAGACATCTTACTGGAAGACAAATCCACCAATACCTTGGAAAATATGCGCTTTTCAAAAGCCATTATGGAACAGCGCAGTCCTGAAGGCTATCAAGCCATTTTCACATCGAATAATTACCATATTTTTCGGGCGGGGATGTACGCCCGAGAAGCGGGGCTAAAGGCGGATGGTCTAGGCGCTAAGACCGCTTTTTATTACCTCCCTAATGCCTTTTTACGGGAATACATCGCCATCTTAATGCTACACAAAAGACGCCACTTAGTCGTGGTTACACTGATTATGGCCGTTAGTGTGTTAAGTTCGATTATCATGTTCTTCAATTAAACGAAAAACGCCTGAAACGAAATCGTTCCAGGCGTTTTTTAATTATTAGACGGATTGTTTCTTAGAAAACCAGTGGTGCCATTTGTTTCGTACAGAAGCAGAGAATGGCTCTGAGGCTTCTTTAATCGCACAGTACTTGTCCACCATGGTAACGATGTAACTTTCCTTGTACTTTGGTGGGTTGATTGTTGCCCCCCACATGTGCTTCAAAATGATGTCCCGTTCCAAATCAGAAAGCTCGGTAATCTTTTCGGCATTCTTCACAGCAATCCGGGGATGCATGTAGGCATGGCTACCTTCGTCAAACTTCGTCGTGCGCCAATCATAGTAAAACAAATCGTGCAAAAGGCCAGCGCGGGCTGTTGCCCGGGCATTGCAACCCCATTTTTTTGCTAATTTGTAACTATAATAGGATACGCTTAGAGAATGCTCCAAGCGGGTAGAATTTACGTGTTGTGTGTAATTGGCTAATTTTTGAACAGCTTCCGTTGCTAATAAATCTTCAACATAGCTTAAATACTCCGGATCCTTTTCCCATTTTTCGGTCATATACTTATAAGCCACCTTTTTAGGTTGAATGTTCTCCTGTAACTGGATACAGTATAGCACCTGTCTTCCAGGAAAAGACAACGCTTGCGCAGGATTTAACAATAACTTTAAAACTTAGCTACGAAAGTGATACATCAAGATGCCCGCGGCCACGCCTACGTTTAAAGATTCCGCTTGGCCGTAAATGGGAATATACAGGTTTTGATCCGTTAAAGCTAGGATTTCTGAGGCGACCCCTTGGCCTTCGTTGCCCATGACCAATGCCACATTAGCCGTTGGGGCTACCTCTTGAAACCCTTTGGCCGCTTCGTTTAACTCGGTACCGTATACCGGGATTTTTTGGCTGCGGAAAGCTTCAATGACTTCTGGCAAGGCTCGCTGCACCACAGGAAGATGAAACTGACTTCCTTGGGTGCTACGCAAGACCTTCGTGCTGTACAAATCTGCACAGCCATGACCTAAGACGACGCCATCAAAGCCTGCCGCATCCGCCGTGCGTACCATGGTTCCCACATTGCCGGGATCTTGCACCCGGTCTAAAAGCAACCAACGCCCTGTAAAGTCCACTTTCCCCGCTTCTGTTTTGGTCAAGATTCCCATGATTCCAGGAGGGGTAGGTAAATCTGAAAGGCTCTTCATCACCTCATCACTGACTAAATACCGGGTGACGGACTGCTGGTCTAGCCACTCGCCCCACTCAGCTAAGCCCTTATGTGTTACTAAAAGCAATTCAACCGGAGCCTTGGCCCTTAGTGCTTCTTCCACCAAGTGAAAGCCTTCCATTAAGTAGCGGCCTTCTTTTTCCCGGTATTTCTTTTGTTGCAATTTCCGTAGTTCTTTGATCAATGGGTTTTTCACCCCTTGTATTTCTTTCATGGCGATTCTCCTGTCTTCAGACTTCTGCCAAATTATAGCACAGAACAAGGGAGCACTCTTGTTGGAAAGTAAAAAAAACGGTATCATGAAAGAAATCACACCATTAAAAAGGAGGTTTTTCCCATGAGAAGTGTCCGCTTGACTGTAAAAGGTCGCGTGCAAGGGGTCGGTTTTCGTTACTTGACCAAGATGGTGGCCGATCGCTTAGGCGTTTTAGGTCGGGTTTGGAATGAAGCAGACGGCTCCGTAACCATTGAAGCCCAAGGACCTGAGAAAATAATGGCAGATTTTATCGCGGAAATTCGCAAGTCCCCCTCTCCTCAAGGCAAAGTGACCAGCTTGTCCATTGAAGAAATTCCCGCCTTTTCCGCCACCCGTTTCCAAGTCACCTACCGCTAATCCTAGCCAGAAACCCACTACCCAGTTTTTGACTTTTTCGTGAAGCCGTTGAAATCTCGGGGCTTTTTTAGTATGATTGTTCTTGTGTAAAATTTACTTAAGCAAAGGAAGAAATCCATGAAAAAAATCAAGAATTGGCTGCTGGGTTCCGGTATGCTGATGTTATTGCTCTTTTTGTCCGGCTGTGTCAAGATGAAATCCGATGGCACCCCGGATACCGGGAGTTTTATGTACAAAATCTTAGTCGCACCCTTAAATAGTTTATTGGGAATGCTGGCGGATTTGGTCGGTGGTGTCAATCAGTACGGTTGGGCGATTATCTTAGTCACTTTGATCGTACGCTTCATCATCTTGCCTTTGGGGATTCACCAATCCCGACAAAGTTTGACCCAATCAGAAAAGATGCAGTACATCAAACCTCAGCTAGATGCGGTTCAAGCCAAATTAAAAGCGGCGACTACCCAAGAAGAACAAATGGCAGCACAACAAGAAATGAACGCGGTCTACAAAGAAAATGGCGTTAGCATGTTTGGGGGCATGGGTTGTCTCCCACTCCTGATTCAAATGCCGATTTTCTCGGCCCTGTACACCACGGCTCGTTACTCGCCACTCTTACAAAACGCGACTTTCTTTGGCATCGACCTAGGTCATCCAAACATGATCTTCGTGATTATTTCCGGTGTTTTGTACGCCTTGCAAAGTATCATCAGCATGATTGGTGTGCCGGAAGAGCAAAAGAAACAAATGCGCATGATGTCCTTTGCTTCTCCTTTGATGATCGTGATGTTCTCCATTAACGCCCCTGCAGGTGTTACCTTGTACTGGGTGGTCGGTGGTCTGATTGCTTGCTTGCAAACGTACATCACCAACGTCATCATGAAACCACGAATCAAAGCGCAAATCCAAGCGGAGATGAAACAAAACCCACCAAAAGTCGTCGTCACTGCACCGAAAAAAGCGGTTGAGCCAAAAGATGTGACCCCGACAAACAAACCAGCAAATCGCAATCGTAACACTAATGGCAATGGCGCTGGTCGCAATGCCGGCAAACAAACCGGTAAGAAATAACTTTTTGACCTCCTGTGATGCCGCAAGTCACAGGAGGTTTTCTTTTTGACTTTGGTTAATCATAAAGACAGATAGGAGACTGCCCCGTGCTACAAGCGTATATTAATATTTTTGCCATTTTTGCCTTGATGTTTCTCGGCTATTTTCTTTCTTACAAACAGTGGTTCAACAATCAAGTCGCCGACGCCTTTTCCAAATTGGTGCTGAATCTCGCACTGCCCTTCAATATGTTTTTAAACATGACCGAAAATTTCTCCCGAGATGAGTTTCTCTCCTTGTTTTCCGGGATGATTATTCCTTTGCTGTCCATGGCAGCGACTTTTTTGATCAGTCTACTCTACCGCCGGCTCTTTCATATTTCAAAGACACGGCAAGGAACGTTTTCTACCATGTTTACTTGCTCCAATACGATTTTTATCGGCCTGCCGATTAATCTGGCCGTCTTCGGGGAAAAAGCGATTCCTTACGTTTTGCTGTATTACATCGTCAACACCACTTTCTTTTGGACCATCGGTATTTATACCATGGCCCAAGACAACCCAGAAATCGAGCAACAACGACTTTCTTTTCACCCTGTGGTCTTGCTAAAAAAAGTTCTGACACCAGCCTTAATGGGCTTTATCATTGGTCTTTTGTGGGTGATGACCACGCGCCCGGTACCGAGCTTCTTGCAAAACTTCGGTGGTTATTTAGCCGATTTGACCACCCCTTTGTCCATGTTTATCATCGGCATCATCGTCTACAGTAACGGCTTAGCCAATTTAAAATTCAACAAAGACATCCTAGGGGTGCTAATCGGTCGCTTTGTCATCTCCCCATTGATTGTCTGGGGACTAGGCTTTGTCTTCCCAGTACCAGCATTGATGCTCAGTGTCTTTATGATTCAGTCTTCCATGCCCGTGCAAAATTCGATTCCGATTTTGGCTCGGAACTATCAAGCAGACGAAGATTATGCCGCTTCTAGCTTAGGTTATTCCGTCTTGTTGTACATGATTTACATTCCGATCTTATTGAAGATTATTTTATAAGCACCTCTACTGTCCCTGTTAGGTGTCAGTAGCCACATAGTGTTATCGTGATTTCTACAAGCAAAGAGCCGCCCAAGGAGAAATTCCCTTGGACGGCTCTTTTACTTATGAATTTTTTTATTTCGTTAGCAATTCATCTAGACTAGCAAAAGCAAGCGCCATTTTGGCGATGATTTGCAATTGGTTCAAACGATTGCGGCGAATGCGTTCGTCATCCACCATGACCATGGTGGCATCGAAGTAGGCTTCGATAACCGGACGTAGGTCCATCAACCCTTGGTAGTTTTCTTCCATGGTTTGCCGTGGGAATTTTTGTTCCAAATCGGCTACCGCATCGAACAAAGCTTGTTCCGATTCGTTTTCAAAGAGATTTGGATCCACGTGGCCACTGTTGGCTTCATTTTTCTTCGCCAAGTTTATCGCCCGGGTCAAAGCTTCCACGGAAGTCTTAAAGTTGTCGTCTTGTAGGTGACGATTCAAGATGTTCGCCGCTTTAAAGAGTTTGGTTACGTCTTCTTGTTCAGAATTAACCACTGCATCGATGACATCGTGACGCGTGTCTTCACTGTGTAGCCGTTGTCGTAAGCGAGCTTTGAAGAAGTCCGCTACTTCTTTTTGACCACTAGCCAGTTGAATCCCGAAACGTGCTTCATCGCTATTGATCTTTTTGCCGATAGCTTGTTGCAGTTTAATCAATGGGAAGTACCAGCTCTTGGCTTCGATAATCCGTACGATTCCATAAGTTTGTCGGCGTAAAGCATATGGGTCATTGGAACCAGATGGCAACATTCCAGCAGCAAAGAAAGTTTGCAAGCTGTCCATCTTATCTGCAATGGCTAAAACCGCCCCAATATTGGACTCAGGCAACTCCCCTTCACTGGAAATCGGCAAGTAATGCTCCCGAATCGCTTGGGCTACTGCTGGTTTTTCCCCTTGCAAGAGGGTGTATTTTTCACCCATGATGCCTTGTAGTTCTGGGAATTCGCCGACCATATTGGTCACAAGGTCAAATTTGTAAATCTCGGAAGCCCGTTTCAAGTCTTCCAATTCCTCATTGGTTAAGCCCACGGTTTCCCCGATGATTTGTGCGGAGACGCCAACCCGTTGCATCTTTTCATACATACTTCCGATTTTTTCGTGGAAGGTAACATTTTTCAGTTTTTCCACTAATTCATCGATGGTCAGCTTCTTGTCTTCATTGTAGAAGAATTCCGCATCTTCCAAACGAGCGGTTAAAACTTTTTCATTCCCTTTTGCCACATTTTCCAACTTCACATTGTTCCCGTTACGCACGGAGATAAAGTGAGGAAGTAAAAGGCCTTCTTGATTGCGCACGTCGAAGTAGCGTTGGTGTTCTTTCATGGACGTCACCAAAACTTCTTCCGGCACTGCCAAGTATTTATCCGCAAAATTCCCCACAAAAGCCGTTGGGTATTCCACTAGATTGTTGACTTCTTCTAACAAGTCCACATCTAAGTTCACCACGAAATTTTCTTTAGCAGCGATTTCCGCAATTTGTTCGGTAATCATTTCTTGCCGTTTCATAGGATCCGCGATGACAAATTCCGTCGCTAGTTTTTCTTCGTATTCTTTCGCTGTGGCAAAAGTTAAATCATTGCCTAAGAAGCGATGACCCCGAGAAGCGCGACCACTTTTTACGTCTAAAATCTGCAAAGGAATAATCTCTTCATCAAGTAATGCTACAATCCAGTGAATCGGGCGGATGTACTCAAAATCGTATTGGTTCCAGTGCATGGTCACCGGGAATGTCAAAGAAGTGATGACCTGGGTTAAGTCGGTTAAAACTTCTTCGGCAGGTTTTCCAGGGATATACTTGGTCACGTAGACGTATTCTTCCCCTTTTAATTCCTTAAACGTGATATCATCTGTGGTCACGCCTTGACCCCGGACAAAGCCTTGGGCCGCTTTGGACCAGTTGCCTTCTTGATCTAGGGCGATTTTTTTTGAGGGACCTTTGACTTCTTCTTGGATGTCTTCTTGTTTGTCCACGATTTCTGAAACCAACACTGCCAAACGACGAGGGGTGGAGTATGCCTTAATCGAGCTGAAACTCAAGCGATTGTCGTCTAAAAAGGCGGTGATTTTTGTTTCTAATTGTTTCATGCTTGGCGTTACCACATGGGCGGGCATTTCTTCCAAGCCGATTTCTAATAATAAATCTTTTGCCATCTTATTTTTCCTCCTCTAACAATGCTGCCGCTGCGGCGGGATCAAGCAATGGATACCCCAATTTAGCCCGTTCTGCCACAAAGAGTTTCGCTACCGCCCGAGCCATGTTTCGAATTCGCGCAAGATACCCTGCCCGCTCTGTCACAGACACGGCACCTCTAGCATCCAATAGGTTAAAGGTATGGCTGCATTTTAAAATATAGTCATAGGCCGGATGTACCAAATCTTGGTCGATACAGCGTTTGGCTTCTGCTTCGAAACGATCGAAGTTTGACAAGAGGAAGTCTTGGTCGCTGACTTCAAAAGAATACTTGGAGTGTTCGTACTCCGGTTGACGGAAGATTTCCCCGTATTTAACCCCATCGGTCCATTCCAAATCAAAGACACTTTCCACTTCTTGGATGTAAGAAGCCAAGCGCTCCAAGCCATAGGTAATCTCGGAAGTCACCGGTTTACAATTTAGCCCCCCTACTTGTTGGAAGTAGGTAAACTGGGTGATTTCCATCCCATCTAACCAGACTTCCCAACCAAGGCCGGCACAGCCCATGGAAGGATTTTCCCAGTTGTCTTCCACAAAACGGATATCGTGTTCCAATGGTTCGATACCTAAAAGTTGCAAACTTTCCAAGTACAGTTCTTGGATATTTTCTGGAGAAGGTTTCATTACCACTTGGAATTGGTGGTGTTGATACAGACGATTCGGGTTTTCACCGTAACGGCCATCTGCTGGACGTCGTGAAGGTTCCACGTAAGCGGCATTCCAAGGTTCTGGTCCAATGGCCCGTAAGAAAGTATAAGGGCTCATGGTTCCCGCACCTTTTTCCGTGTCGTAGGCTTGCATTAACATACAGCCATTTTCCGACCAGAATTTTTGCAAGGTTTGAATAATGTTTTGGACGGTCATTTTTTTGGTCATGGTATTGCTCCTTTCAAATTTCCGGTTTCCCGGTAAACAAAAAGTCTCTACGTCTGCCTACTCAAATAGACAAACGTAGAGACGAAATATCCGCGGTCCCACTCTACTTTCAGAGCCTATTGCTCTGACAACTTTCATTCTTTGATGCTCCCAAATGCCCCGAAAATGTGCCCAAATCCGGCTTCCACCCTCCCGGAATCGCTTCGTTGTTTTGCATTTTCATCTTTTGTTCCACGCATCTCTTCAATTACTTATTATAATAGCGACAAACCCTAAGACTTGTCAATGAAAAGCTTCAAAGATTTTCATCCGGCGTTTCCGAATCCTTCCGCAAAATCCCAGACCAGTTTTGCATTTGATCCAAGAAACGCTTGCTCTTTAAATGCAAACCAACGTATTCGTCGTACAAAGCGTCTAAAAAGCGCCGTAAGCCTTCTTTAGTGGCAGGCTTGACTTCAATGCGATTGATCTGTTCAAAGGAAATATTTTGAAACAAACGAGCAAAATAAATGGCTTTGGGATCTGCGTGGTAGCGATGAAGATCTTGATCAAAGTGCCTTTCACACAAGACGCCTCCGTATTTCGAGGAGTAGTCAAAGACCCCCTCCTGTCGCCCACAAATACTACAGTGATCCAATTGTGGGGTCACCCCAAAACGTTGCAACAGTTGCAGTTCAAAGATATTGGTGATGATCTCAGGATCTCGTCCTTGCTCTAATTGGGTCAATGCTTGGCGGGTAAAGTCATAGAGATGAGGATCGTACACCCGGTCTTCAATGGCCGCATCCACCAGATTCAATAAATAAGTCCCATAAGCGGTTAAGAAGATATCCTGCTGAATAGCGCGAAAAGGCTGCACCTCTTTTGCCCCATTCAAGAAAGACAAGCCCTCAGGATGAATGGCACCAAAATAAACGGCCTCCGTGAAGTTCATCAAAGCAGGCGTCAAAGGATTGTTCTTCCGGTGGGCGTTTTTTACGAAAAACATCTGCTTGCCATA
Source organism: Enterococcus asini ATCC 700915 (assembly GCF_000407365.1). Taxonomy (GTDB): domain Bacteria; phylum Bacillota; class Bacilli; order Lactobacillales; family Enterococcaceae; genus Enterococcus_C; species Enterococcus_C asini. The sequence goes on along the minus strand of NZ_ASVU01000001.1, from coordinate 1,764,485 downwards.
ACTCTCGGTAAAAATCTTGACTAACTTGTCTTTTTCCTTATGATCCCGAGAAAACAAAATCAGCCCTTTGGTTTCCGTCACTTCCACTGCGCTCACCTCCTAGTTGAAAAAAGGCTGGGTCAACGTGTGACCCGGCCCTTTTTTAATAATCTTCTTTTTTATAGCCGTAATCCGTTAAGTAGGTTTGTTTGTCCCGCCAATCTTTTTGGACTTTCACCCACAGTTCCAAATACACTTTGTCCCCTAGTAAGGTTTCGATGTCTCGTCGGGCTTTGGTGCCGATGTCTTTTAGCATCTTCCCACCTTTGCCGATGATGATGCCTTTTTGTGAATCTCGTTCCACGATAATCGTAGCTTGAATATGGACTTTGTCGTTTTCATTGCGCTTCATAGAGTCCACCACTACCGCCACGGAATGAGGCACCTCGTCCCGGGTTAAGAGCAAGACTTTTTCTCGAATCAATTCGGAAACGATGAAGTATTCCGGATGGTCCGTAATTTGATCGTCAGGGAAATACTGAGGCCCTTCTGGCATTTGATCCACCAAAGTCGTCATCAGTGTGTCGAAATTGTTCCCTTCCGTAGCAGAGATCGGAATGATTTCTTTAAAGTCCATCTGTTGGCGATAGTCTTCAATGATCCCTAATAAATCATCTGGATGAACTTTGTCGATTTTATTAATCACGAGATAAACCGGGGAATGGCTATCTTTCAAACGCTCGATGATAAAGTCGTCCCCTTTACCCCGTTTTTGATCCGCGGCGATCATGAATAAAACGGCGTCCACTTCCCGAATGGCACTATAAGCTGTTTCCACCATGAAATCCCCCAGGCGATGCCGTGGTTTATGGATTCCTGGAGTATCAATAAAGATCAACTGAGCCTCTGGTGTCGTGTAAACCCCTTGAATTTTATTCCGGGTAGTTTGTGCTTTGTCGCTCATAATGGCGATTTTTTGTCCGACAATCCGGTTGAGTAACGTGGATTTTCCCACATTTGGTCGGCCAACAATGGCTACAAAGCCTGATTTGTGTTCTGTCATGTTTTTCCTCTTTTCTTAATCTCACCCTACCAAAAATTGATAGAGCTTTGGCAAAAACAAAAAGGCTGCGATTAGTAAAGCAAACAGCGAAGTCAAAAGGACGCTGCCCGCAGCCATGTCTTTGATTTTCTTACCTAAAGGATGAAAGTGTCCTTCCGTGAACATGTCCACGACATTTTCAAAGATGGTATTGATGATTTCTGTGAGCCACACGAGAAAGACGGCTAATAATAACCACAACCATTCCAATCGTCCCAGTTGAAAGATCAAGCCAGCCAAAATCGCCAGCGCTCCTAAAACAGCGTGTTTACGCATATTGCGCTCGTCTTTGAAGACCGTCTTCACTCCCGTCCAAGCAAACTCCACGGACGTGATGAAATCCTTGTTCTTCTTTGTATTTCTATCTCTTGAGTCCATAAGCATCAAGAATTTCCTTTTGTAAAGTAAACATCTCTTTTTCGTCTTCTGGGGTCATGTGGTCATAGCCATTAATGTGTAAAAAGCCATGCAAGGCCAGAAAACCTAATTCCCGATCAAAAGTATGACCGTATTCTTCCGCTTGTTCCTTGGCTCGTTCTACGGAAATCATTAAGTCGCCCAACTCTCGAGGAAACGGATTTTCTCCTTCGTCAAAGACCACTGGGACTTCTCCCTCCCCACTTTCTTCCAGTGCAAAACTAATCACATCTGTGGGGGCGTCTTTGCCACGATAGTCCCGATTGATTTCTTGAATCGCTGCATTGTCCATAAAAGTCACGGACATTTCAATGGGTTCTTGTAATTGGAGCTGCGTTGCCGCAAATTGCAACAGGTCATCGATTGCCTGTATTTTATCTGGCGACAAGCTATGGGTTTCGTCAACAAACATAATGTCCATTAGGCTTCGCTTCTTTCTTGTTCTTCTTTCATCTTCTCGGCTTCGGATTTCATCTTTGGATACTTAATCCGGGAATGGAAGGTACTACACAAGCCATTCACCAAGGATTTTTCCACGATGCGAATTTCTTTCATCGTCAAACCACTGTCATCCAATTGACCATCGATAATCCGATCGACAATTAGATTATGCACGAATTTTTGAATTTTGTCATTTGTCGGGTGGTCCATGGCTCGCACGGCTGCTTCACAACTATCCGCGATGCTGACCACACCGGCTTCTCTAGTTTGGGGTTTAGGCCCAGGATAACGGAAATCTGCTTCCGTTACTTCAGAATTGCGTTCTTTGGCTTTCGCATAGAAGAATTTCATCAAGGTCGTACCGTGATGTTGGTAGCAAATATCGACTACCATCCGCGGCATTTTATAGTCTTCTAAAATCTTCGCTCCATCGGTCACGTGACCGAAGATGATCTGCTTACTGTCTTCTGGTAATAAGAAGTTGTGGGGATTTTCCGCCCCTGTTGGTAGATTTTCCACAAAGAAATTGGCGTGCTTCAACTTGCCAATATCATGGTAGTAACAAGCTACTCGCGTCATCAAGGAACGTCCGCCGATATCCGCTACTGCATTGGCGGAAAGATTGGCCACCATCATACTGTGGTGATAAGTCCCCGGGGCTTCTTCTAAGAGTTTCTTCAATAGTGGATGGTTCGGATTACTCAATTCATTTAAGACAATCGCCGAATCATCCGTCACCAATAACTCGATGTATTGGTGTAAGCCCATGGTCAATAAGAACCCTAAGACGTTGCCGGCCACACCACAGATCAAAGTCAACCACGTACTTCCCTCGTAAAAACTCAGGCCTTGGAAGATTACCAAGACGAGGTTCATCAAACTTGGAAAAACGATCAACCACATGACCGCCGGGAAGCCCTGATAGGCGATTCGTTGCCGTTTCACAATCGTGCCCATTAAACCGGCAAATAAGTACGTGACCAAAATCGTGGTCAACAAGTTGGTCCCGATGGAATCGTAATAGACGAAAATCGCCGCCACTACTTGGAACAAGGCGGATAAAATCCCCGACCGCCGATTCATAAAGAGATTCAACACTAAAGGCACAAAGGCTGCTGGGAAGAACAAGGGAATATACTGAATCTGTTCACTTTGAAACAACTGGAAGAATTTCATCATGGCCACACTTAAAAACATGGCAAAGCTATAAAAGGAATAAAACTCTTGTCGTTTGTCTCTCGTAGAAAGTTGCCGACCAAAATACAGCAACACCATAATTTGTAACAAGACGGCAATCGCCATGGCTAACACTGGGAAAATCGAGCCATTTTGACTCGTCAAACCTAGAAGTCGTAGCTTTTCAATGGCGCTAGCGTCAATCTGGGAACCTTCTCTGACGATGATTTCCCCTTGGTAGATCATCACCGGTTGCACCGCAGAACGAGCCGTCTGCCGTTTTTCTTCCGTAACTTTTTCATTTAGGAACTCGTTGACCACGATTCCCGTATTAACCAAGTCGGTAATGACGCTTTTCGCTGTATCCCCAATCGCCATTTGATCAACTTGTTTGATGCCGTCGTCTTTCACATCCGTCAAATTGCTTTCACGAATGTGTTGCTCCATGATGTCTCCTAAAAGTGACAAGGCTCGATTCCGTGTATTGGTCAAATCAGTTGCAGACAGGGAAAAGAGATTTTGATAGAAATCATTGGAAAACTGTTGGTAAAAATTAACGTCGTCCACGTCTAACTTCTCGAATTTCTTCTTCAAAGCCGCCACGTGTTCTTCCACGGAAGGAGCCGCGATGGTCGCATCATCGGCCTTTTTCTTTTCTTCGTATTCTTTCTTTAAATCACTGTTAACCGTCGTAACCAAGTCAAACAAGCGCTTCACCCGGTCAAACTGGGTGGTGGCAATGTCTTCTTGAAAGGTATACTCCGGGGTCACTGCCTCGGCCGCCAACTTACGCTTTTGCTCCGTGGCCGCCGTATTCTCAACGGTTTTATTGGCCCGAATATTTTCATTGACCACTTGGCCTTCCTGATAGTCCACCTTTTGCTGGCGCACACTAGGATAGACAATCCCGAATACTCCTAGGAAAAACAGGATAAAAAGCAGTGGTGTATAGTAACGACCCAATTTGGCTCGTATCTTACTTAAGGGTTGGATGATCATGGTGTCACCTCCAATATTTGACTAGGTAGTTTACCCGTCTTTACGTAAACTGGCTTTCTCATAGGCTTCAATAATCTCTGCCACCACGGGATGCCGGACCACGTCACTAGCTTCGAAATTCACAAAGCCAATCTGCTTGATGTTTTGCAACGTTCGTTCCGCATGGACTAAACCACTCATGGTTCCTTTTGGCAAGTCGATTTGGCTCGTATCCCCATTGACAATCATCTTCGAATTGTAGCCAAGCCGGGTTAAAAACATCTTCATTTGCGCTATCGTAGTGTTTTGCGCTTCGTCTAAAATCACGAAAGCATCTTCCAAGGTCCGTCCGCGCATATAAGCCAAGGGCGCAATCTCAATAACCCCCCGCTCCATTAAGCGGTTGGTATGGTCTGTGCCGAAGATTTGATACAACGCATCATACACCGGTCGCAAATAAGGATCAACTTTTTCTTTTAAATCCCCCGGTAAGAAGCCGAGATTTTCCCCTGCTTCCACTGCCGGTCTAGTCAAAATGATTTTTTGGACTTGTCCTTTTTTCAGCGCAGCAATGGCTAAGACCACCGCTAAAAAGGTCTTCCCAGTACCAGCTGGGCCGATACCAAAAACCACATCATGATTTTTCACACTGGATACATATTGTTTTTGACCGGCATTTTTCACCCGAATCGGTTTGCCATTCCGATCTTTGACGATTTCTTCTTCATACATATCCACAAAAAAAGCCAAACGATCACTTTTGGCCATCTTCAATGCAGAGACGATATCCGGTGCACTGATATTGATCCCCCGGCGAATCAGCTCTTGCAATGCTTCGATGACCCCGGTTACCAAAGCGGCGTTTTCTTCTGTGCCTTCGATCTCTAGCACTTCGCCTCTCGTGCGGATAATGGTACTCGTATGCTCTTCAATTAGTTTAATATTTTTGTCATGAGCCCCAAACAACATGGAAAGGTCGTCGGACTCATTTAGTTTCAGTTGCATTCTCTGACGTTCATCTGCCAAGCAATACATCCCCCTCATTGTCATTACCCACCCATTTTACCATACCCCGGAAGAAAAGAAAAAAGCTCTTTCTTAGGCATTGCAGAAATAAAATGCTTGCAAAGCATACTCAAAAAAGCCACGGAATAATCCGTGGCTTTCAGTCAATTATTGGAGTAACTCTTTTACAATCGCGTTTACTTGGTTGCCGTCTGCTTTGCCTTTAACTTTCGGCATAACAGCACCCATTACCTTGCCAAACTCCTTAGCAGAAGTGGCACCGGTGTCCGTGATTGCCTGAGCAACGATTTGACGAATTTCTTCGTCTGTCAGTTGTGCAGGAAGATAATTTTCAACAATTGCGATTTCGATTTTAACTTTTTCAGAGAGATCTTCACGACCAGCTTTTTCGAATTCTGCTAATGAGTCGCGACGTTGTTTCATCTCCCGGGATAAAATCGTCAATTCTTCGTCAGCATTCAATTCGTGTCCGACCTTGATCTCTTCGTTCTGAAGGGATGCTTTCAACATACGAATCACCGCCAAGCGTTCCTTATCCTTGGCTCTCATCGCTGTCTTCATATCCGTATTCAGTGTACTTAGTAGCGTCACACTACCAGCTCCAATCCTTGTGCGCCAAAATTAGAATTTCTTACGTTTTCTGGCTGCTTCAGATTTCTTCTTGCGTTTCACACTAGGTTTTTCATAGAATTCACGTTTGCGAGATTCTTGCAAAGTACCGGATTTTGACACGGAACGTTTGAAGCGACGAAGAGCATCGTCAAGAGATTCATTTTTACGAACCACTGTTTTTGACATGTAGATTCCCTCCCTCCGAGCTTAAAAAGTAACCGTTTTTGTTCAATGAAATATTTTTCAAAGAACAATACTGTCCTTTTAATATTATAGCTAATGCGAATTTTCACGTCAAGGTATACTCTTAAAAAAAAACAGAGAAAAGCCGAAAGAGGATTTTCTCTGTTTTCCATCAATTATTTTGTTTCATTATAACTATCGGTGAACTCGTCAATAATCGCTTGTCCCCCAGAAGCCAAGAAGTTGTCAACGGCTTCATCAAAGCCATCCATTTCGATTTCTCCCATCATATATAGATAGTAAGCGTCTTCGATTGGTTCAATCAATGTGGACCACTCCAAATCATAGGTTTCAGAAGACAAGGACTGTGCTGGATTGATAATCGCATAGTCCGCGTTTTCCGCGATTTTTTCAGTGGAAAGGTTGGACAATTCGCTTGTGGTCTTAAAGTCTTTCACCAACTCAGACGGGCGAGAACCAGCAAATGGCTGTACTTCTTGCGTCCATTTTGTGTCGTCGATTCGTTTGTAAGCTCCATCCTCGGTGATTTCATAGTGAACGCCTTCTACCCCTTGGGTCATCAACGTAAACGGTTCTTCATCAGAAAGATCGTTGATAAATTGAAGTACCACTTTCAAATCTTCCTCGGTTTTCACGTAGGATTTCGGAATGGCTAACCAGCCTCCCATACCACCATTGGTATCAGAAACAGCTCGTCGTTCGCCTCCATCAACGGTGATATCATTAATCAACGCCCATTCTTGATCTTCTTCTTCCGTACCCATAGCAGCTGTCTTATAGTTATTGCCATCAAACAAACCAGAGATTACGATACCACCTTTTCCTTGGACGATATAATCTTTTTGATCATTTTTAGACATAACCGTAAAGTCAGAGTTCATCCAACCATTGGCATAGATTTCACGATACCACTCCATCGCGTCTTTAAATTCGTCTTGCATAAAGGATGGAGTAATTTTTCCATCTACCACGTCGAAGAGATTTCCCGCGCCGAAGTTCACTGTCATCGCTTTGAACCCGACACTGTAAGATTCTTCCCGATCCACGAAACCAACCGTATCCTTCACACCGTTCCCATCTGGGTCGTTTTCAGTAAAGGCTTGGGCTACTTTCTTCAGATCATCGTAAGTCTTTGGTACTTCTAAACCAAGGTTGTCCAACCAGTCCTGCCGTACTAAGACTCCATAACGCGCCATTGGTTTTTGGAATGGCACGCCATAAATGTGGCCCCCTACCCGAGCAGACTCCAACGTACCCTCCGAGATTTTGGCTAAGTTCGGGTAATCGTCTAAGTATTCTTCCACATCCCAAAACATCCCCGAAGTCATCGCATTACGAACTGTAGTGCTGTTGATTTGTGTCAAAGATACGATATCGGCTAAGGAGTCCGAGGCTAAGGAAGCATTGATTTTTTCTTCCTTAGAAGCATCTGGTACCCAGTTGAATTCGATATCCATGCCCGTATATTCTTCTAATTGTTTTTCGATATCTCCACTAGGTGGGGCAGCCGTGTGCAGCATGGTCATCCAAGAAATCGAATCCTTGTCGCTTTTCGCCTCGGCACTGCCCTTACTCGCATCTTCCTTACCACCACAAGCTCCTAATACCAATGAAGCCATTAACAATGATCCCACAATCCCGACAAATTTCTTGTTCTTCATTAAAATCTCACTCCTAGCATTTTTTTACGCTTTTTAGAAAGCGCATTCATTATACAAATAACATTAGCTTACCAAATAAAAACTGTATATAATCATTTCTTTAGTTCTCAAAACCTTGATTCTTCTATGGGATAATAATCATTTCTTCAGATTTTGAAATTCCTTGATTTACTTGGGGTTTCGAATCTTTTCCCAGATAAGTAAATTCCTGGAAGTACGCTTTACTCCCCGCTTTTAAGTCCAAATCATGGACTGCTACGCCGATAAAATTACCGGTGAAGCCCCCAGAAAGAAATAACGTATCTTCCAATTGACCAAAGGATTGCCAAGAACCAGATTCTCGATAATAAAATTGAGCTTGTCCAGCATTGTCCACAACTTTTAGGGAAAGCTCTTGCTCACTTAAAGGCACACATATTGGAGTGACTACCCCTTCTCCTTGGCAGCGCATAAAGCGTAATACTTTGCCTTTTTCTTCATCATAGGTGACAAACGCATAAAGGTAAGCATCCTCATTCAAGTACAACATTAAGCCAGCCATTTGATTATACGTTGTGGGATTAAAAGAAAAGCGCGTGGTAACTTCATAGGACTGATCTTTTTGTCGCAAAGCCAACAAGTGATGATTAAAGCGAGATTGTGGGGATTCACCAGAAGTCATACACAAGCCCTCTGGTCCTGTTTGAACCCAACTTTCCGCCGGCATAATCCGGGGACTATTCCACTCTTTTTCCAAGGGACCCCGAAAATCCGTCGCAAAATCCGTCGTAATTTGCTGGATCACCGGCTCTTTGGTGTAGACAATCGTTTCTTGTTGTGGCCCATTACCACCACTGGCTAAAGCCAACCAGTCATCCTCTGTCCAATATACCTCTTGAATAGCAGTTTCCCGGCCAAGAATGGCATGACCTTGAAGTGGACGCGTGGTCAAGTAAACCATGTACCATTTCCCAAAAGCACCTTCCACTAGACTGCCGTGTCCACTACATTGCAATGGGGACTCCGGTTTATCTGCTGCCGTTAGAATAGGCGAATTAGGGGCTAATTCGTAAGGTCCCGTGATCTGCTTGCTTCGGCAAATCGTCACAGCATGACCAGTCCCAGTCCCTCCTTCAGCGGTTATCAAGTAGTAGTAGCCATTTTTTTGATACAGGTGGGGTGCTTCCGTCTTGGCCAAATGCGTCCCTCTGAAGATATCATACCGGGGGCCTACAAGACACTGTTTTTTGTCATCGTATTCTTGCATAACAATCCCTGCTGATTTATTCCCCGTAGTCATACGGTAATCCCAAATTTCATTGAGTAGCCAGCTCCGGCCATCTTCATCATGGAATAAAGAAGGATCAAAGCCACTGGAATTTAAATAGACCGGCTCACTCCAAGGACCTTTGATGCTGGAAGCGGTAATCAAATAATTGTGACAGTCTTTGAACGGGCGACTGCTACTTTTTACATCAGTATAAATACAATAATAACGTCCAGCATGATAGCTGATCTGGGGCGCCCAAATGCTACAATTTTTCGGATTCCCTTGTAAATGAACTTGATCAGTTAAAATATCGGTTTCGTGTGCCCAATTCACTAAGTCTTGTGAGGCATACACTCGAATACCAGGTAACCATTCAAAAGAAGATACCGCGATATAGTAAGTGTCTTCCACCTTAAGGATGTTTGGATCCGGGTTGAACCCCCGCAAAATCGGATTGCTAATACTCGTCTTGTACACGTACTTGCTCCTTTCGCATAAGCGCGAGACCACCTGCTACGAAAAAGAAAAACGCAATGGGGAAAGCCACAAGTTGGCTACCAAATAAAGTAATCACCCCAGCTGCCACCAAGAGTCCTCCGGCAATTTTTCGATGACCTTTTAATAAAGGCCACGCCACCGCCGTTAAAATCAAAACCAACATCAGTGTCACGGCAAACCAAGCGCCTAAAGTCTGAAACAAGGTCACAGCTTCTTGATCGGTGAGTTGTTGCAAACTACTTTGGAAAACCGGCTTAATGGTAGTTTGATATTGTTTTAAGGTTAGATGGTTAGCAATTACTGCAAAGCCCCCTAAAAAGAAGACAGTGAGAAGTGCAGCAAGCAAGGCCAAGATTTTTTCTGCTTTTCTTTTCATAACAGATAAACTCCTTATTCATTATTGATGCCTATTTAGACCTAAAGTTGGTCTTGTAAAAATTGTTGCCAAATCATACGCATTTCCCGAGTCTCTTGGTGTCCTCCCGTAAGAATATGGGAAACCCAGTGTTCTTGTGACTCCGCTTTTTGATAGACAACTTGCAAGTGTTTGCGGAGTTTTTTCACTCCAAGAACAGGGCACAGTGGGTCGTCTTTACCAGTCAAGCTCAAGCGCGCCCTAGGAGAAATCAGGCTTTGAATTTCTTCTAGAGAAGTTTCCTTTAAGAGCTTGGGCACATATAAGTAAAAACCATGATGATCCAAGCCTCGCTCCTTAATCAAAGTTTCCAGATCCGCCTGTCCGGCAAGGTCAACGCAGACTTTCATTCGTTCATCCAAGGCAGCCAGCCACCAACTCATCATGCCTCCCATGGACATGCCTATGGTTCCTATGCGCTTTGGGTCGACTTCTTCTCTGGTTACTAGATAGTCCACTAAGGCCAAGTCGTCATAAAGACGCATGCCCCACAAGGTCCGGCCAGTTAATAAAGCTTCTTTTACCAATTCACTTTCGGCTTTGCCTCGGCGTTCTCCGAAACCCCACATATCAATGGCCGCTACACAGTAGCCTAAGGAAAGCAAGGTTTCAAAAAATGGTTCTTGTAAATAGGCTGCACCTTGTAGTCCTTCATCTTTTCCCATAGTAAAGTCTCCTCCATGGGAATGGTTGTAAATCACTACTGGACAATTCTTAGCTCCAGTAGGATAAGCAAAATAAGCGGGTACGGTTTCGTAGCGGTTCAGTGTCAACTGCAAGCTTTCTAGCACATAGCCGGCTTTTTCCGCTTTAACTAGCAAGCGGCTTTGAATTTTCTCACTCCTTGTGTCTTCGCCTAATAAATCAAAGAGTTTCCGTCTCAAGGGTGACCACTTCCTGCTCATAGACTAAAGGCGCCTGATCCCGCGGTGCCAGTGACTGGCATTCAACAAAACGTAAGTCTTTACAGCCTTCTTGTGTAAACGCCGGACCTTCATGATTGCGAATGCTGACATTTTTAAACAATAGATTGTCCCCGAAGCCGATGTAAAAGCCCCGTCTTTGCATATCCTCAATGCCAGACATCATCGCTGGGCGTCCAGCTACAGCCTCTTCTGCCATTTCGATGGCAATATTATCAAAGCTCACTTCTTCAATGTGTTGCTCCGCTAATCCGTAAATAAAGCCGGCTGCCGCGTGGACATTGCGAGCAGTGATATTGGCGAAATGAATGCGACGAAAACGCGGAGTTTCTTCAGTGACCGGGTACGGTGTTTTGTCCCAAACGTAGCGTTCTTTGCCCCGAGGTCCACAGAAATAGTAGAGATTCAAGATAAACGGACACAAGACCCGCTCCATGACTAGGTTGTCAATCCGGATATCCTCGATAAACCCGCCCCGACCGCGACGAGATTTTAGCCGAATGCCTCGATCCGTATCTTGGAAAACACAGTTCGTAATGGTGACGTTTTTGATGCCACCACTCATTTCACTACCTAAGACGACGCCTCCATGACCGTGAACCATCGTACAGTTGGTAATGGTGATGTTTTCACAAGAAATCCGTTGAGGCGTATCTTCTGTCCCGGCTTTAATGGCGATACAATCGTCTCCCACATCGATATTACAGTTGGCAATCCGCACGTTTTGGCACGATTCTGGATCGATACCATCCGTATTGGGAGAGTCTGCGGGATTGTGAATGTTCAGATTGTCGATGGTCACATTGCGACAGCATTGGGGATGAATCGTCCAGCTTGGGGAGTTGATACACGTAAAGTCTTTCAGCGTTACCCGCTCGCACCCTTCAAAGCTTACTAACATGGGACGGGGATAAGCGAGTTTTTCCCGTTCATGGCGAAATACTTGCCACCATTTTTCCCCATTTCCATCTAAGGTACCAAAACCGGTTACCGCGATATTCTTGGCGTCAAAGGCATAGAGGCATGCGGCATAGACGGCTCGCTCTACTCCTTCCCAGCGTGAAGTCACCACTGGATAATCCTTTTGATCATCGGAGAATTGTAAAACTGCTCCCGGTAGTAAATGTAGTTCAATATTGTCCTTTAGCTGCAATGCTCCTGTGATAAACCGACCAGCAGGAACGATCACCCGCCCCCCTCCAGCAGCGGCAGCTTGATCGATGACCTTTTGGATTTCTTTGGTGACGATATTTTCTTCGGCCACAATGCCAAAATCGGTAATGACATACTCAGACATGAAGTGCCTTCCTTTCTACTTGTTCCATCATAATCACGGCCTGTAAAAATGCCCCTAAACCTTTAAAATCATTTGTAACAATTGGCTCACTTACGTAGTAAACAAAGCTGCCATCCCGTTGATCTGCGCCCCCTAACCCGGCCACTTCACAGTTATGAATCAAATGAACGCCCGGATCATTGCCAAGCAGGACAAATTCTTCTACCAACCCGGTATAACTTTCTTCTAGGCGCGCTTGCCACTCTTCTGTGAACACTCCGAGCACAAGACCTTTAGCTAAACCGTATACAATCATGCTGGACCCAGAGGCTTCCAGATAATTTCCATGGCGCGTACCTTCATCTAAGACTTGGTACCAAACTTTTGTCACAGGGTCTTGTACTTTAAACAGTGCATCCATCACTGCTAGAAGGATTTTTGCCAAACGTTGCCGGTAGTCTCCTACTGGTAAAAGTTCAATCACATCAACTAAGGCCATGACGTACCAGCCCATAGAACGGCCCCAAAAATGTGGTGAGCATCCGGTTTCGGGATCAGCCCAAGGTTGTTTTCTCGCCGAATCCCACGCGTGGTACAGTAAACCAGTTTGCGGATCCCGGGCGTGTTCGAAGCACAGTTCGAATTGCCGTACCACGTCTTCTAGCCCAGCGCCGCCTTTGAAACGTACCAGATACTCCGCATAAAATGGTGCGCCCATGTAGAGACCATCCAGCCACATTTGTTCTGGATAAATCTTTTTGTGCCAAAAACCACCTTCTGGCGTCCGGGGCATCGCTTCTAATTGAGCAAATAACTGATCCAAAGCCAGTTTGTATTTTTCTTGGCCCGTTTTTTCATAAAGTAAAAATAAGAGCTTACCGTTATTAACATAGTCGATATTCATCGCCTCGAAGCGATAATTTTTAATACCCCCATCTTCTTGAATAAAATAGTCCATGGTTTGTTGGATATAATCAAAGTATTCCCGCTTTCCTGTTTGCCGATACTCCTCTTGAAAGCCCCGTAAGACGACGCCAAAATCGTAGGACCATTTTCCGCGATAATTTTTGGCCTCAGCAAGCACCGGATACCCTTGTAAAAAGCTTGCCAAGACTCGCTCTTTTAGTTGTGCCATTTTTTTTCTTTCCTCCTCTAGTATTTAGATTGTGCCATTTACTTTTTCAAGCTCTCCCAGAACTAGTTTTGACGCCGTTCCTAGGAAAAATCCGGTTAAGGCGATGCCAAATAGAAACAACGCCGCCGGAGCAAACTTGGCCAGGAGTAAATAACTGCCGATAATCCCGGTCCAAGCAAGAATCGTGTAATGCAAATACCCAAAGCCTAATACAGTAGTCACTTTAAAAACCGACAGAACTCTTTCTGCTGGCAAAACACCTAAAAGCGAAAAGACATGGGTAAAAGAAATCAACAAAATCACTAGAATCAATACATTGCCCGCCAAAAGATACCAATTTTTCAACAGAAATAAATTGCCTAAAATCACCGCGAACATTAACTCGTAAATCAAACCGATGATCAAAGAGCGTTTAAAATCTCTCTTCAAAAAGCGCCAATAACTGCGAAAAACCGGTAACTCTTCTTTTTTTCGCAACCAACGATCGTAGTAATGCAACATGGCCGCACAAGCCGGACCAAATGTTAACCCTAGCCCACAGACAACTGTCACTAGCCACAAAAGATTAAGATAGGCCAACTTTAAGACCCCGATTAGTAACTCATTGAGCCGATTGATCTTTTCTAAAGTCATGTTAATTCCTCGTTTCTTTGCTTAGTAAACCCCGTCTTCGCCGACTTTCTTCGCTAATTTATTAGCTAAGACCACTAAAATCAACCCGACTAACCCTTTGAAGAGTCCCACCGCAGTAGAGTAGGAGAATTGCCCATTCTTAATCCCTGAAGTGTAGACAAAGGTATCAAAAATTTGCGCCACATCCCGGTTCATGGAATTCATCAATAAGAACATATGCTCAAAACCAAGTTCCAAGACATCCCCGATTTTCAAAATCAATAACGTTACAATCGTCGGACGAATGCATGGGAGAGTAATGTGCCACATTTTCCGTAATTTCGAAGCCCCATCCATGTCGGCCGCTTCGTAGAGTTGCTCATCCACATTGGTAATCGCCGCTAAATACACGATGGTCCCCCAGCCGGCCCCTTTCCAAATCTCTTGGAAGATGTACATAGGTCGCAACCAAGCTTTACTAGTCAGAAACGAAATCTTCTCCCCACCGAATGATTCGATGATATTGTTGATAACCCCACCTTCTGTCGTCAACAAGATGTAAAACACGGAAACCACGATTACCCAAGACATGAAGTGGGGCAAGTAAATAATCGTTTGTACGGCTTTTTTCAGTTTGCTACTACGTAATTCGTTGATCATCAGAGCAAGGATAATCGGAAATGGAAATGAAAAAACGATATTCATGCCGAAGATAATCAAAGTATTCTTCATCAATAATAGAAACGTATCGGTACTAAACAAACGGATAAAGTGTTTCAAGCCCACAAAAGGACTGCCGAGGATTCCTAAGAAAGGCTGATAGTCTTGAAAGGAAATTACCAATCCCCCCATGGGAATGTATTTAAAGACAATAAAATAAAGAACTCCAGGTAGTAGCATAAAATATAGTGCTTTGTTACTTTTAATCTGTGCCCAGCGTTTTGCTCGCTTTTTCTTGGCCACTTCTTTTGTTGTCATCGAATTGATTGGATAAGTTGACTCCATTAATACGACCTCCATTCGTTTTTATGTAACGTCTTATCATGACCCTATGGTAACGATTACAACGAATTACGTATATAATCATTTCTTCGGTTGTGTAAGCGTAATCAAAACCATTCCCTGTGTTATCTGATCAAAAGCCTGAGAGAGTAGGGTTTTTCTCGCAAAAAAAATGGAACAGCGTTTTTCTTAGGTAAATGGGCACCGCCAATGAGAAATGATTTTGAAACATATTTTTTCAACAACTGAGAATCTGATTATATACGTTATTTGGTAGAGATGATAAAGTCGATATGTAAACGTTTTATCATTATCATATTCAATCTAGCATTCATCACTCAAGGAGGTTTCATCATGGAAGCAACAGCCAAGCTCAAAACAAAAAAGAAAGTCAGTAAAAGTGAACAGATTTTGCAAGTTATCATTGTTTTGTTTCTATTAACATTTTCTGCCATGTGTTTGTTACCCTTTTTAAATATTCTCGGAAGTTCTTTTGCCACCTCGGCGGAAATTTCCACTCGGCCATTTATTTTAATTCCGAAAACCTTTACTTTAGATGCCTATCGTTACATCTTATCTACACCTACGATTTTCCGTAGTGTGGGCGTCTCCATCGTCATCACCGTACTAGGGACCTTTGTCAGCATGACGGTAACTTCCTTTATGGCCTATGCCCTATCCCGAAAATATTTGCATGGTCGGCGCTTTTTTAACTTCTTAGTAGTTTTCACCATGCTCTTTTCCGGTGGGATGATTCCTGGCTTCCTCTTAGTGAAACAATTAGGCTTAATCGACTCCATCTGGTCTTTGATTTTGCCTGGGACCGTCAGTGCGTACAATATGATTATCATGCGCAATTTCTTCCAAGGAATTCCTGATAGTTTAGAAGAATCAGCCAAAATGGACGGATGCAGCAATCTAGGAGTCTTTTTTAGAATCGTCCTTCCGTTATCCTTACCTTCTATTGCCACCATTTCACTTTTCTATGCCGTGGCTTACTGGAACTCCTATTCTGGTGCCATTTTGTACATCAATACCCCAGACAAATGGCCGATTCAATTGTTACTACGGCAAATCGTAATCGTCTCCAGTGGGATGAACGCCGATGCTTCTGCCGTAGATGTAGTGCCACCAGCTCAATCTATTAAGATGGCGGTTATCATGATCTCTACTTTACCAATGCTCATTGTCTATCCATTCGTACAAAAATACTTTGTCAAAGGGGCCATGGTGGGTTCTGTTAAAGGGTAAACATTTTTCAAGCATGGACTACGTTTTAGAAACAAAGAAATACGGCTAGGTCATAAGGACCCGGCCGTATTTTTTTGACATGCTCTTTATTGATGGGCTTTTCGATATTCCCCAGGAGTCATGCCTTCTTTCTTTTTAAAGAAACGGATAAAGTTTTGCGGATTATTGTATTGCAGACGCTCAGAAATTTCTTTAATCGTCATTTTCGACTCCACTAACCAGCGTTTCGCCACAGAAAGACGGTAGCTTAAGACATAATCACCAAAATTACTGCCATATTCCCGTTTAAAGATGCCACTGAGGTAATTCGGATTGTAGTGTAGCTGGTCGGCAATCGCTTCTAAAGAAAGATCCTGATCGTAAGACTGATGCACGATTTGCAACATCTTATCCGTCAGACTCTTCATTTCATGGTCCGTAGTATTTTGAATCGAATCAATAATCGGTAAAATCAACTGATTGTATAAGACTTTCGTGATGTCTTTCGGATGATCCAGTTGCAAGACGTGATAATAAATACTGCGATTTTGGTGGAATAAATTCAAATCGGCTCCCAACAACTGACCCAATTGAATAATATGATTACTTAAATTTAATATCACCATCTCAATTGCTAACGGTTGATGATTTTGCTGGAATATCTCTTGGATAACTTGAGGAAAGAGTTTATCTACTAATTGACGATCTCCTGCGCGAATGGCATCGATCAACTGCTCTTCCCCTTGAGGATAGCGGACGGCTTCCGTCTTGTTCTTCCCTTGGGCAATTTCCTCGTAGAAAATAATCCCCCCACTGCCGAGATTAATGCGGAAATGAAGTGCTTCTGTAGCCTCTTGCACGGCACTATGACTTGTCGTTAATTGAGCATAGCGCTTCGAAAGACCGAAACTCACAGTTACCCGTAAAAATTCCTCGATGGCCTGCTGAATCTTTTGACAGTATTCACGAATCATCACTTCTCCAGTTTGTGTCTTAGGAATACGGAAAATCGTCGCCTGAGTTTCAGAATCTGTCACAATCGGATGCAACCGTGCTTCTCTCGGGACCAGTTCTTCGACCATTTTACTAATGGCCAACAAAATAACCTCGGTCTCTTCCGGCTTCCGGTCCCCCATATCATCGATTTTCAACAAGGCCAAAAGATAATCTACCGGCTCCACATTGGCATAACCGAACTGTTTTAATCGCTTTTCGATATCTTGCGTGTGAGTCTGCTTACGGAATAAATCCAGCATAAAGAGCGTCTTTAAGGCGGGCTGTTGCGTACGAACCGTGGTTGCCATGATTTCATTTTGCGATTTTATGGTGTCAATCCCGTTTAAAATCGCACCTAATTCCAACTGCTCATCGCTATCTTGAGACAATCGCCCTTTGATTTCACGAATCGGTCGCACGGAACGCTCAGCCAAGATATACGCACACCAAGACAATAAGACTAACATCAACAAAACTAAGACCACTAGACCAATCCGAAGATTTAAAAGCGAAGCCGCAATCGTTTCCCTTGTGATATTTGTCACATAAATCCAGTGATTGTAGTCCGATTTTACATACGGATAGAGGTCACCGTTCTTGGCGGTAATCATTCCCTCTGCTTGTGTTTCCTCCGTATCGGCCAAGGCATTTTTGACCTCAGACGGCAACTTTCCTTGGTGTTGGTACAAAGATTCTCCATCACTATCCAACAGATAAAATGCACCTTCTGCGGTCTCGGTTGCTTGTGCCAAAAAGTGTTGATTCAACTCGGCGACGCCTAACCCATTTCGAGTCTGCTCAAAGACCGGTAAGCTGACCAACATGGTAATGCCCTTTTTCGTCGGCAACCAACGCAAGTAGGTACTCGACTTACTCACCAGATCCTTATACTCTTGGACTTCTTCTGAGTCTAGCTGAGAAAAGCCACTGTCTGAAATCTCCCACCCTTGTTGCAAACTAATAATGCTGTAATGCCCAGAATCGATCCCAATGGACTGAATATAGGACAGTTCTTCTTTTAATTGATGAACCAAATCATACTTTCGATAATCCAAATCTTCCTTCACCGCTTGTTTAAAGCTGTCGGTGGTACTGTATGCACTAAAGGAATACTCAATGGTTTTCACTTGTTGCTCCAAATGATTGCGAATATAGATTCCATTACTCTTTTGAGTATTAACCAAATTTTGAAAAATGGTATCGTAAGTGGACTGGTAAATATAACCTGCAAATCCTAAAATCAATACCATGCCAATCAAAAATATCGGTAAAAAAATGCCATAAAAGAATTTTGACTTACGTAACTTATGTACTTGTCTCATGACTTGCCTCCTATGAACGAATCATTTCATCGAAGAAAGATAAAATCACACAGGGTGATAATCTCGGTAAATAATTCTAATTGCCCATTGATTTTTGCACACGTTTACATTATGCTATAAATCAGAAAAAGACGCAAATAGATTTTTGCCTTTTTTCCACTACTCCTTGATAGAAGCAGTTTAAACAAAACAAAAGGAAACAGTTAGGAGAATTGATTATGACCACTATTTTTATCGCCGGTGATTCCACTGCGGCAAAAAAAGAAACCGACAAACGCCCAGAAGCCGGCTGGGGGGAATACTTGGAAGCATATCTTGCCCCAGGTTACCACGTTAGCAACCACGCCATGAACGGGCGTTCTACAAAATCCTTTATCGAAGAAGGTCGCCTGGATGCAATCGACAAAGCCTTGAAGCCAGGAGATTTTCTCTTCATCCAATTTGGTCACAACGATCAAAAAGTCACCGAAGACCGCGGAACTCAACCAGATGGTGAATACCAAAGCTATTTGGCACAATATGTTGATGTAGCAAAAAAACACGATGCCCAAGCGGTTCTTTTGACATCGGTAACTCGTCGGGACTTTTACGAAGGTCAATTAAACCAAGCTACGTTAGGTGCTTATCCTCAAGCAATGAGCGAATTTGCAAAAGAACAGCAACTACCGCTTTTAGACATGTACCAAATAACCCAAGACCTCTATCAAAACCTAGGCTACGAAGAAACAAAAGCGCTGCACTTACAACTTGCTCCGGGAGAACATCCGAATTATCCAGAAGGTGTCACGGACAATACACACTTTAACGAAACTGGCGCCAAACAAATTGCCCAACTTGTAGCGAAAGCCATTAAAGACGCTGGGCTATTGCCCACAACGGTCTAAGCTTTTCATACTAGTGGCAAAAACCCGACATTAAATCCTAGTAATAAGCAGATAACACAAAGAAACAGCCGCGCCCTCTCTTTTCTTAAGAGGCGTGGCTGTTTCTTTTGTTTTTCTCTACTGACAGTCTTCACAGCGACCGAGAATTTCAAAGCGATGGCCTTCAATCACACAACCAGGTAGCTGTTCTTCAAAGAAATCCATAGGACACAGGTCCAGTTCCTTGGTTTTTCCGCAGACGGTACAGATGAAATGATGGTGATGATGCTCCCCCGGCTCCAAGCAACAGTGGAAACGAAACTTCATTTCCCCATTCAAGTCGGTTTCCTCTAAAAGATTTAGCGCCGCAAAATCATGGAGATTGCGATAAATCGTGTCGTAGCTCACTCCAGGAAAGCTTTGATTCATAAAATGATGGACCTCTTTGGCGGTGACGTAGCGATTCCGCCGCACCAGATAATCCAGCATCACTTCTCGCTTCTTCGTATGTTTGTATCCTTGTTCTTTCAAAGTTGTCAAGGCATGTTGCAACCGAGTTTGACTCACTTTTTCCACCCCACAAATCAGAATGATTCCGAATTATAACTTCCTTCCGTATGGTATAATAAACGGGAACAAAAGACAAGGGGAGTTGTTAGTTTAATGAATGATGAAACCAATATCTTAACCATTTACGTGATTTCTGATTCCGCCGGCGAAACCGCCACCAAACTCGCTCAAGCGACGATGGCCCAGTTTCCTACGGTGGAATTCAACTTGTATCGCAAGACTTTCGTCAATGACAAAGAAGTCTTGATCAAAGGCCTAGCCGAAGCAAAAAAACACGACGCCATGATTCTTTTCACCATGATCAACGAAGAACTATCTACTTTAATCAGTGATTTTTGTGAAGAAAGTGGCCTCTTTAGTTTTGATGTCCTCTCTTCTACCATCTCGGAAATCGAACGTCGCAGTGGAGTTGCCGCCACTAGAGAACCCGGAGCCTTGCATCACTTAAACAAAAATTACTTCAAGCGTATTAAAGCTATGGAATTCGCCGTGAAATACGATGACGGCAAAGATCCCCGGGGCTTTTTGGAAGCCGACGTCGTTTTGTTAGGCGTTTCGCGGACTTCTAAGACCCCTTTAAGCCTCTTTTTGGCAAATAAAAATCTTAAAGTGGCCAACTTACCCCTGGTCCCCCAAGCCCACATTCCAAAGCAATTATGGGAAGTAGACCCTAGCAAGATTGTCGGACTAACCAATGACCCGGATATTTTAAACAGCATCCGCAAAGAACGCATGTTGGCTTACGGCCTGAATCCTGATACCGCCTATTCCGATATCGAGAAAATCAAAGCCGAGCTCGCTTTTGCCAAGGACCTCTATGAAAAGCTAGGCTGTGTCGTGATCAACGTGGCGTCTCTTTCCATTGAAGAGACTGCATCCATGATTATGAACGCCTTAAAATTAGAAGACCACAGCTACTACACCACCGAGGAAGAAGAATAAGTACAAAAAAAGGCGATCCTATACGGAATCGCCTTTTTTCATACGCATTTTTTGCATCTGAGGGATTTCATCCAGCGCAAAAGGAGTGATTTGATACACGTCATTTAGCCAATTGTGGTACAGCAAATGAGCGTGGGCCCGCCAGCGATTGCAGATTCCTTGCTGGGGATCATCTTGCACATAGTAATGCACCGGGGCTTTTGTCTCCAATCCTTTTGCCTGATCACGCTGATACTCCTTGTCCAAGGTTTCGGTGTCATACTCAAAATGACCGAGAATAAACAAATCATGGCCGTCTTTTGAAATCAATAGATTGGGCCCAATGTCAGGATCTTGGGATAAAATCTGCAAGCGCTCAGGATCAATCATTGCAGCATCAATCCCCGTATAACGAGACTGAGGTGCCCAGAAAATATCATCAAAACCACGACACAGACGGTGATTGCCCAGCTTTGTTTGACTAAAGATACCAAAAAGCTTCTCTTTGTAAGGGACTTTGGCCACACCGTAATGATGATACAAACCGGCCTGAGCTCCCCAGCAAATGTGAATCACACTGGTTACATTGTTCTGAGACCAGTCCATGATATCCACAAGCTCCTGCCAGTAATCCACCTCTTCAAAGGCCAATTGTTCCACAGGCGCCCCAGTGATAATCAGGCCATCATAACAGTGGTCTTTCACTTGCTCAAACTCCAAATAGAATTTTTTCAAATGAGTCACGCTAGTGTTTTTATGCTCATGGGTGGTGATTTTCAAAAAGTCCACATCGATTTGCAAAGGACTCTGAGAAATCAGCCGCAATAGTTGAATCTCCGTGTCAATTTTATTGGGCATCAAGTTTAAAATCAAGAGACGCAAGGGTCGAATGTCTTGATGAGCCGCTCGCTCATTGTCGATGGCAAAGACGTCTTCTCCCAACAAGACACTTACAGCGGGTAAATCTTCCGCAATTTTAATCGGCATCCTTATCCCTCCAATTTTTGAAAGGCTTGTGCCAAATCACTAAGAATATCGGCGCTATTTTCAATCCCGCATGACAAGCGAATCGTCCCTGGCGAAATTCCCGCCGCTAGCAGTTCTTCATCGGACATTTGCCGATGGGTGGAAGTCGCCGGATGCAAAGCGCAGGTGCGGATATCCGCCACATGGACTTCAAGCGACACCAAATCTAAAGCATCCAACCATTTGGCTGCCGCCGCTCGCCCCGCTGCGATTTCAAAAGTAATCACACCACAGAGCCCATTAGGCAGGTATCGCTCTTTTAAAGCAAAATTCGGGTCTTCCGGTAAGCCTGGGTAAGTAATCTGCGCCACACTAGGTTGATTTTGGATAAATTCTGCTACTTTTAGTGCATTTTCGTAATGCCGATCCATGCGTAAAGGCAGTGTTTCCAATCCCAGATTCAAATAAAAAGAATTTTGCGGGGCTGGCGTGGCTCCTAAATCCCGCATGAGCTGTACTCGGGCCTTGGTAATGTAAGCCGCCTTACCAAACGTTTCCGTGTAGACGATTCCGTGATAGGTTTCATCTGGCTCTGCTAATTGAGGAAACTTGCCATTCGCCCAATCAAAACGTCCCCCATCGATGATTACACCCCCGGTTGCCACCGCATGGCCGTCTAAATATTTCGTAGTGGAATGAATCACAATGTCCGCCCCGTGTTGGAAAGGCTGGCAAAAATACGGAGTCGCAAAGGTGTTATCCACGAAGAACGGTATCTTATGTTCGTGAGCCAACTGAGCAAACTTGGCAAAATCCAAGACATGCATGGCCGGATTGGCAATGGTTTCTCCAAAAACGGCTTTGGTATTTGGGCGGATGGCCTTTTTCAGCTCTTCCAATGGCGCAAACTGATCCACGAAGGTCACATCGATCCCCATTTTTTTGAACGTATGAGCAAATAAATTGTAAGTTCCCCCATAAATATAAGAAGAAGAGATAAAATGATCGCCACTTTCCAAGATATTTAACAAGGCATAGAAAGTAGCGGACTGCCCAGACGCGGTGCACAGAGCACCCACACCGCCTTCCAAGGCCGCTAGTTTTTCCTCCACGGCACTGGTCGTGGGATTGGCTAAGCGAGTATAGAAAAAGCCAGACTCTTCCAAATCAAAAAGCTTTCCAATGGATTCTGTCGAGTCATAAGTATAGGTGGTACTCTGAACGATGGGCAAAACCCGAGGGTCCCCATTGCCCGGGGTATAGCCAGCATGTAGACACTTTGTTTCAAACTCCATTTTACTCCTCCATTCTTTGCAAAAAAGGACGAGGGCCCATAAGCCGCTCATCCTTTCTTCTTAAAATACCTGGGCACCTTCCCGATCGATGCTTAATAATTCAACGGTAGCATCTTGTTCCAGTGCTTGCAACAGTTGCACAATATGTTCTGCTCGAGACTCTGGCGCCAACATGATTACCGTGGGACCAGCACCGCTTAAATAGCAGCCGTATGCCCCTTCTTCATGCCCAATTTCACGAATCATGTTCAAATGCGGTACCAAGTCCTGCCGATAAGTTTCGTGGAAGCGATCTTGTTCCATAAGTTTGCCGGCCACTGGTAAATTGCCAGTAATCAAGGCTGCTACCATAACATTGGCCACCGAACTTGCCGCCACCGCTTCTTTGTAATCAAGGGTTTGTGGCAACACTTGGCGGCTAGCCACCGTACTCAAAGCCGTCCTTGGAATATAGGCGATTACCGCACAGTCTGGAAAATAATGCCGCACATAATGCAGTTGATCGTCTACGGCACTGGCAACGACCAAGTCACCACAAATCGCCGGTGCCACATTGTCTGGATGGCCTTCGATTTTCGTCGCAATCGTGACTTTTTCGTTTTCTGATAGATTCAAATTGCCTAAACGGTTAGCCAACTCAATACCGGCAACAATCACGGAAGAACTACTTCCCAGTCCCCGAGTCACCGGAATATCAGAAGTCATCCGCAAATGCTTCGGTGTCAAATCCGGGGCTACTCGCAAGGCAGTCTGAATCAAGAGATTTTCTTCGTCAGTAGGAATTTCCGGTCCCAATTCATGAGTCACCAGCCATTCAAAGCTGTCCTCAATGACGTCCACTACTAAATAGCGGTCAAGAGCGATGCCACAAGAATCAAAACCCGGGCCTAAGTTTGCACTAGTGGCGGGTACGCGAATCCTCATAGCTGTGCCACACCTTCCCGTAAGTGCAGACGCATTTCTTCCAAATCACTCATCTTGTGAATTTCCACGTTGGCTTCGTGAATGGCCGTATCGGGATCTTTCAAACCATTACCGGTAAAGACTGTCACCACGGTTTCCCCTGGTTTGATCTTGCCGGCTTTCACGTGTTGAATCACGCCAGCTAGTGAAGCAGCTGAGCCCGGTTCCACAAAGACGCCATCCATAGCTGCCACTTTACGATAAGCATCCAAAATTTCTTCATCGGTGACGGCATCGATATAACCTTGGGATTCGTCTCTTGCCGCTTCGGCTAATTTCCAGCTAGCCGGATTCCCAATACGAATCGCCGTAGCTACAGTTTCCGGTGCTTCGATTACTTCTCCTCGAACAATCGCAGCCGCACCTTCCGCTTCAAAGCCGTGCATCCGGGGCAAAGCGGTTTGTTTCACTTCATGCCATTCTTTGAACCCTTTCCAGTAAGCTGAGATGTTCCCCGCGTTCCCCACTGGAATCGCCAAGACATCCGGGGCTTGACCTAACTGCTCGCAAACTTCAAAGGCCGCGGTTTTCTGCCCTTCTAAACGATAGGGGTTAACTGAGTTTACCAAAGCCACGGCTTCGGTTTTCGCAATGTCTCGCACGGCTTTTAGTGCTTCATCAAAGTTACCTGGAATGGAGATAATATCGGCCCCATAAGCAATTGCTTGGGCCAATTTTCCCATGGCGATTTTCCCGTCTGGAATTACCACATACGCTTTAACTCCAGCCCGGGTCGCATAAGCAGCCGCTGCAGCACTGGTATTTCCCGTGGAAGCACAGACGATGGCTTTGGCCCCTTCTTCCACGGCTTTGGCCACTGCCATTACCATGCCCCGATCCTTAAAGGAACCAGTAGGATTCAGACCTTCGTATTTCCCATACAGGGTAATCCCTAATTCTTTGGAAAGATTGTTCAAGGGAATCAAAGGGGTATTGCCTTCACAAAGACTAATCATAGGGGTGGCATCGGTGATTGGTAAATACTCCCGATATTGTTTTAACAGACCTTCATACATATGCTACTCCTCCATTACTTTCATTATTTGACTCACATTGCTTGCTTCCAATTGATTGACACTGGTCACAAACTGGTGTTTTTGCACTTCGTTAATAGCCTCGGTCAGTAAAACGAGACGTCGGCTTTCAGAACCTTGTTCATCGGCAACCACCCGGTACACAATGCCATAAGCCTCCGCCAACTTTTGAATCTCCGGCCATAAGGACTGTTCATCTGCTAATGCCAAGGCGATAAAATACCCATAAGAAACATCATTAGGATTGGCAAAGGCTTTTTTCGTTTCATAGGTACAAAATTGTGGTGCTGGCTTGTTGTCACTTTGATTTTCCGCAATCACGGCTAAATCGGTGACTACACTGGTAGCAGTCGGCAAGGATCCCGCTCCCGGCCCATAATACATGGACTGGCCGATACCACGACTGCGAACAAAGACACCATTAAATTCATTGCGAATGGATGCGAGTGGATGATGTTTTGGCACCAAAGCCGGAGCGACTTCCGCAAAAATCCCTTCCCCCACTTTTTTCGTCAGACCAATCAATTTTACCTCATAACCTAAGGACTGGGCCAAAGCGATGTCTTCCAAATCAATTCCGCGAATGCCTTTTACCACAAAATCGTCAATGGCGATGTCTAAGCCATAAGCAAAGCGGGTCAAAATCACGGTCTTATAAGCGGCATCGATACCGTCTACGTCATTTTTTGGATTGGATTCGGCAAAGCCTAGCGCTTGGGCCTGAGCCAAAGCATCCTCATAGGTCATCTGCTGTTCCACCATCTGAGTCAACATATAGTTAGTGGTGCCGTTGATGATACCTAAAACTTCCGTGATTTCATCTGCCACAAAGGAATTTGCTAGCACTCGTAAAATCGGAATGCCACCTGCCACACTGGCTTCATAGTACAAGGATACATGATTTTCAATCGCTGTTTGCACTAGCTGAGTTCCTTTTTGGGCTAATAAATCCTTGTTGGCGGTGACCACGTGTTTGCCTTGCTCCAAGGCCTCGGTGATAAATTCATAAGCGGGATGAATTTTCCCCATAACTTCTACGACCACGTCGATATCCGGATCTTCCGTGATGTCTTTGCTGTCATAGACCAATTGAAACCCTTGGGCAGCCGCCAAAGCGGACTTGTCTTCTCCCGGTCTGACGAGAGCTTTCGTAATGAGTAGGTCAACCCCGGTTTTTTGCTTGATTTTCTTGCGTTCCTGGTTGACGATTTCTACCACGCCGGTACCAACCACGCCTAGGCCTAAAATCCCAATTTGCAATCGTTTTCGCATGCGTCTCCCACCATCCCCTATTGATTACTTTTTCAAGATATTTCTCTTAGCATACCAAAATTCTTGTGAAAAAAAAAGAACTTTCCGAAAAATTGGAAAGTTCTTACAAGCCCAAACAATTTCAGCGATGCTCGATGTGTTCAAAGGTCTCTTGCAAGATATCAATCACGTGCTTATCATCCAAACTATACAGGATAGCTTTGCCTTCACGACGGGATTTCACCACGCGATTTTCCCGTAAGAGCTTCAATTGATGAGACACCGCGGATTGTTCCATGGCTACCGCGGCTGCTATGGAAGTCACATTCTTCTCCCCTTCACGCAAGGTCAAAAGAATCTTCAGCCGCGTAGGATCAGACAAGACTTTAAAAAGCTGACTGACTTGCTCGATTTCTTCACTTGATCTCATCATCAGACAGCACTCCTTTCTCTAGCAGCTAAGCAGTAAAGGAAAAGAGGCCTCTTCTTTTGACAACAGGCCACTTTTCTCTCAAAGCACTTGCTTACTCTGCAGTGATTTCGTTAATCGCCGCTTCTAATTCTGCCACTCGGTCATCCGCTGCTTTTTGGTTCGCGCCTTTGACACCGATGTAGAATTTGATTTTCGGTTCTGTACCGGATGGGCGTACTGCTACCCAGCTTTCATCTGCCATTTGATATTTCAAGACATCAGATGGTGGTGTGGTTATCTTCGTAACGGTTCCGTCCACATTTACACAAGTCAATTCCTTGAAGTCTTCCGTTTGAACGACCGACACATTTCCCAGTGTCTTCGGTGCTTCATTGCGGAATTTCGCCATGATGGCTTTGATTTTACTTGGACCTTCCAAACCGCTTAATGTCACGGAAATGGTTTTTTCTTCGTAGTAACCGTATTCGGCAAAGATGTCTTGCAACCCATCATACAAGGTTTTCCCTTGTTTCTTGTAGAAAGCGGCCACTTCGGCAATTAACACCAAAGCTTGAATGGCATCTTTATCCCGGACAAATGGTTTCACCAAGTAGCCATAGCTTTCTTCAAAGCCAAACATAAAGCTGTGACTGTGATCTTCTTCAAACTGCTGAATCTTTTCGGCGATAAATTTAAAGCCGGTTAAAACGTTAAACATCGTTGCGCCGTAAGATTTCGCAATGGCTGTTGGCAATTCACTGGAAACAATCGACTTCAAAACAGCGGCATTTGTTGGCAGTGTACCGGCGTTTTTATGAGCTTCCAAAATGTATTTTACCATGAGAGCCCCGATTTGGTTGCCGGAAAGCACTTGGTAGCTCCCATTCGGCAAGCGTACAGCCGCACCTAAACGGTCTGCGTCTGGGTCGGTGGCTACTAATAAGTCCGCCCCTTCCTTTTCACCTAATTGAATCGCGTATTCAAAGGCAGAGTGCTCTTCTGGATTTGGTGATTTTACAGTGCTGAAGTTGGGATCGGCTACGGCTTGTTCTGGTACTAAGACGAATTTTTCAAAACCGGCTTGTTTCAAAGCCCGTTCCCCGAGCATTTTCCCGGTTCCGTGAAGTGGCGTGTAAACCAATTTCAAGTCTTTGCCCATTTCATTGACTAAGTCTTGGTCGATGGTTACGGTTTTGACATTTTCCAAGTATGGCAGATCTATGTCTTCTCCAATAATGTGCAATAAACCACTGTGTTTGACTTCTTCTTCGGTTAAGACTTCGATTTTTAAAGGATTTTCGATACTGCGCACATAGCGAGTCAAAGCATCCGCATCCGCCGGTGGCATTTGGCCCCCGTCTTCCCCATAAACTTTATACCCATTGTAAGCTGCCGGATTGTGAGACGCGGTGATCATGATCCCAGTAAAGGTCTTTAGATAACGCACAGCGAAGGAAAGCTCTGGTGTTGGTCGCAGACTTTCAAAGACAAACGAGGGAATATCATGTTTGGCCAAAGTTTTTGCGGCTTCCATGGCAAATTCAGGTGAAAAATGGCGAGAATCATAGGCAATCGCTACCCCCCGGCGACGGGTTTCTGGATCTTGTTCTTCCATAAAGCGCGCCAAGCCTTCTGTCGCTTGACGAACCGTGTAAATATTCATCCGATTGATACCGGCTCCCAGAATTCCCCGCATCCCCGCAGTCCCAAACTCTAGGGGTGCATAGAAAGCATCTTCTAATTTTTCTGGATCATCCTCTAAATCGGCTAATTGTTTTTTTAGATTTTCTTCAAGATTTGCATCGTTCTTCCATTGCTCGTAAACTTCTTCCCAAGACATGAAAATAACACCTCTCCCAATTTTTAATCGTTTCTATTCCAGTATAGCACTCCCAAAAGGATGCGCCAACAAACAACCACAAAAAAAGGCCAAATCGCAAATCCGACTTGGCTTTTTTTTCTGATTATTTTGTGACTGCTTCTTTTTGGTCTTCCAAATACAAGAAGACTTGTTGGCCGGCGATACCGCCTTCCCCCACGGCTGTAGTGATTTGTCGCAAACCTTTTTCACGGCCATCCCCCACAGCAAAAATCCCAGGGATTGCGGTTTTCATGTTTTCATCGGTTAAAATCCAACCAGCTTCATTGGTGATTCCCAAGTTTTCAAAAGGTGCAGAAAGTGGATCCAGCCCCACATAAATGAAGATACCACCGCAAGCTTCTGAGTGGACTTCTCCGGTTTTGACATTTTTAATCTGAGCGTTCGTGACCACCATGTCATTGCCTTCAATACTTTCCACCACTGAATCCCACAAGAAACTGATTTTTTCATTGGCAAAAGCCCGGTCTTGGATGATTTTTTGCGCCCGGAGTGCATCCCGACGATGAACCACTACGACTTCAGAAGCAAATTGGGTCAAGTAGATGGCTTCTTCTAAGGCCGAGTCGCCGCCACCGATCACCAAGAGTTTCTTGTTCCGGAAGAAGGCTCCATCACAAACAGCACAGTAAGATACCCCGCGTCCGGCAAAGACTTCTTCGCCTGGCACGCCTAATTTCCGGTGTACACAGCCTGTAGCGATAATCACTGATTTGCCTTGGTAGCTTTTTTCTTCCGTAAAGACTTCTTTGTAGTCTTCGTGGTTTTCCACCTTAGTGACGATGCCGTATTCATTTTTCACACCGAAACGGCTAGTGCCTTCGTACATTTTCATGGCTAATTCTGGTCCCATAATGGAGTCAAATCCTGGGTAGTTTTCGATTTCTGCCGTGTTGTTTAACTGGCCTCCTGGTGCGCCCCGTTCGATTAACAACACGGATAAATTGGACCGAGAAGCATACAAAGCCGCTGTCATACCGGCAGGGCCTGCGCCTATTACGATCACGTCATACATCATTTCCGTTGTTTCCATATGTTTTCTTATCCCTCCAAAAACTTTCCTGGTATATGTAGTACCTAGTGCAATACAATCCTATTTCAAAGCCTGACTTCTGTCTACTAATCTGCCCAGCCGAATTTTTTTCTTAACATTGCGAAAACTTATTGCATTTTTCTGTTTTTTTTGTAAAATCAGTGAGGCATCTATTTCCAACAGTTGCACTTATTATAGTAGAAAGAAGGCCTTTATACAATTGTCTAAAAAAAGAATCTTAAATCTCTCCGACAGAGAACTGTTATTTTTGAGTTGGCCCATCTTCATCGAACTCTTTTTGCGAGTAATCATCGGCAATATCAATGTCTGGATGATCAGTCATTATTCCGAACCTGCTGTAGCCGCCGTCAGTGCTGCCAATCAGCTGCTTAACCTCAGCGTCTTTATTTATGGGTTTATCACCGTGGGCACGCAAATCATCATCGCCCAATTAATCGGTGCCAAACGGCAAAAAGAAATCCCTACAGTGATTAACACCGCCCTTTTTGCCTCACTTGCAATCGGCCTGTTAATCAGCCTAAGCTTTTTCTGCTTTGCAGATCCCCTCTTACAAATCATGGGCTTGGATCATACCTTAGTCGAAATCGGTCGTAGCTACTTGCAAATCTATGGGGGCAGCTTGTTTATCTCTTCTTTGATTGCTGTGATTGTCGCCATTATGCGTAGCCACGGCTACACTCAGCCAGCCTTGTTGATTCCCATGACGGCTAGCATTCTTGCCGTGATTGGCAACTACTTCGTCCTGTACAGTCCCTTTGGCTTGCCCAACTTTGGGGTGACCGGTTTGGCGGTTTCCAGCGTTTTTGGCAATACCATTGGCTTGATCATCGCCATTTTCTTATTGAAACGCCACGTGCGCTTTTCTGTGGCTAGTTGTTCCTTTAAGAAAATCTCCCAAGATTACTTGAAGAAGATTTTGACCTATGGCATGCCTTCTTCCGGCGAATCTCTTTCTTATCAAGGAGCACAAATCGTCGTAACTATGATTGTCGCTTCCCTAGGCACTAGCGTCCTCGTAGCGAAGTCTTACGTTACCGCTATTAGCCAGTTTGTCTATTTGATTGCCAACGCCATCGGTCAAGGAAATCAGATCATGATTGGACGCAATGTAGGTGCCGGAGAATTCGACCGGGCGGCAAAGCGGGGCATGCGTACCACGGTAATTGCCGTGATTGCCACGATTATTATCTGTCTCTTAACCTTTCTTTTCATCGAACCGATTATGGGAATCTTCACCGCCAATCGTGAAGTCATCGAAATTTCCCGGGGCGTCTTTTTAGTGGAAATCCTGCTGGAAACCGTGCGGGCGATTAACATCATCCTCGTAGGGTCCCTAAATGCCTCTGGTGATGTGAAATATCCGCTCTTATGTAGCTTGCTGGTACTTTGGATTATCAGCTTGCCATTTTCTTATACACTGGCCATCCCCGCTCACTTAGGCCTAATCGGCGTCTGGATTGCCTACGCCATTGATGAAGCCTTGCGTAGTCTCCTTATGATCAAACGCTGGAAAAGCGGTGTTTGGCAACAAAAAGCCGTGGTGGCTCAACCAGAAGAACCTCTCCCAGAAACCGCAGCACCATAAACAAAAGCCCTTCACTTTTTTATTCGTGAAGGGCTTTTTTGATTTAGTCTCGGGTCAGAATCATCTCTACGGAAAACTCGTCATAGCGATGAACGGAAATCGAATACTCAAAAGCAATTCCCGTATCGAAATACGCGATTTGTTCTGCCACGGCGACAGGGTCACCCGGCTGCAAGTCCAGGTATTCCACTTCCGTTTCATTGGCTTTGCGCACGGAAATCTGACGGTGAGCGCTTTGGATCCTCAAGCCCAGCTCGTCTTCAATATAGCCATAAATCGAGCCTTCGATATTGGCCTTTTTCAAGCCGGGTATTTGATCAATGGGCATATAGGTCTTCTCCATCACGTGAGGCTGACCGTCAATGTAGCGGGCCCGATAGATATCATAAACAAAACTTCCCGGACTCAGATTCAGCTTATTGATCACCACAGCCGGTGCTTCGATTACAGAAAAAGCCAACACTTTACTTTTGACCTCTTTACCAGGATTCAACGCCGTCGTTCCCCGGAATTGGTTGGCCACGGTGATCCGCTCGATTTCGTCAATGGACAAATCTTTGACAAACGTCCCAGAGCCCCGGCGTTTGATGATCAACCCTTCCGAAACCAAGATGTCCAAGGCTTTTTTCACGGTCATCTTACTAGCCTCATACTGCACGCACAAGTCCTTTTCAAAGGGCAATTGCTCATTGGCGGAATAAGTGCCGGCTAAGATTTTATTGCGAATATCATTTGAGATATAGATATATTTTTGCATAGGTGTACTCCTCTATCGGTCTTCAATCATCCCTTTAATTTTAGCTTGAAATCCGAACTTTGTCTATTCTTGTTTGCTTTTCATTCTTTTAAGCAACTTAAAAGACGGAGGGCCCACGGGTCCCTCCGTCTACTGCAACAAGCTTTATTTGTTGGCTAAATCTTCTCCGTTACTTTGGATTACTTGTTGATACCAATGGAATGATTTTTTCCGACTACGAGCCAGGCTCCCGTTACCTTCATCGTCTAAGTCCACGTAGATAAAGCCATAACGCTTCTTCATCTCCCCGGTTCCCGCCGACACTAGATCGATACAACCCCAAGGCGTGTAGCCCATTAAGTCTACTCCATCCAATTCCACGGCGTCTTTCATGGCTTGAATGTGTTTTTGGAAATAATCAATGCGGTAATCATCGTGAATCTCCCCTTCTGCCATCACTTGATCCAAAGCACCAAATCCATTTTCTACAATAAAGAGCGGTACTTGGTAACGATCATAGAGCTGGCACAACGAAATCCGTAAGCCCAAAGGATCCACGGCCCATCCCCAATCAGACTCTTCCAAGTAAGGATTTTTCACAGCGGGTTGCTGGTTGCCCCCTACATATTTGACTTGCTCCGGATTGGCAGAAGCAGCCGTGGACATGTAGTAGCTAAAGCCAATGTAATCCACACAACCTTTTTTAAGCCAGTTTTCATCCTCTGCTTCTTGTTGGATTTCAATCTGTTCTCTTTCAAAATACTTCAACAAGTGGGCTGGATACTGCCCTTTTACCTGAACATCGATAAAGGTCTCTTGTTGCCGATTAAATTGCAACGCCGCCAGCACATCTTCTGGGTTGGCGGTCATCGGATAGCTAGGAATATAGGCTATCATCATACCGATTTGATTGTTCGGGTCAATTTCATGACCTAGAACCACCGCTTTGGCGCTAGCCACAAACAAGTGATGACGGGCTTGCCACAAAGTTTGCGGATCGTTTTGATGGATACCGATTTGTGTCCAACTGCGCAAAAAGTTAATCTCGTTGAAGGTCATCCAGTGAGTCACTTTGCCTTTGTAGCGCTTAAAAATCGTCTCGCAGAAGAATAAGAAATAATCGATGACCTCACGATCACTCCAGCCGTCGTAATGATCCGCCAAGTACATAGGAATGTCGAAGTGATTGATCGTTACCACCGGTTGGATGCCATATTTTAAGAGTTCATCAAAGATTCGTTCATAGAAGACAAGTCCTTCTTCATTGACTTCTTCGTTTCCTTTGGGACAAATCCGCGCCCAGGAAATGGACATGCGAAAACACTTGAAACCCATTTCCGCAAACAAAGCAATGTCTTCTTGCCAATGATGGTAAAAATCCGTCGCCACATGACTAGGATAATACTGGTCGGCTTCCACAAAGCCCGTGGCCCCTTCAGGTAGGCTCGCATCACGGTTTACTCGCTCGATCTGGCCTTCTTTTGTCCGATAAGTAATCATCCGGGGATGATCCTTGCTACCACCGGTAATGGCATCTAGCGTGCTTAAGCCTTTGCCACCGGACAGATAGCCCCCTTCGTATTGATTGGCCGCCGTTGCGCCACCCCACAAAAAATTCTCTGGAAATCCCATACGTTCCCTTCTTTCTCTTGACTGAAAAGAGAGGCAGGACTAGGCCCACCTCCATTTTTTTATTTAATTACTCAGATCTTCTCCGTTTGTGGCAATGACTTTTTTGTACCAGTCGAAGGATTTTTTCTTGCTACGCTTCAAGGTACCGTTGCCTTCATTGTCCCGATCCACGTAGATGAACCCGTACCGTTTCTTCATTTCCCCGGTTCCTGCTGAAACCAAGTCGATACAGCCCCAAGTGGTGTATCCTAAAAGATCCACGCCATCGATTTCCACCGCATCCTTCATAGCTTGCACGTGTTCAGCCAAGTAACTGATGCGATAATCGTCTGCCACGTAGCCATTTTCATCCGGCACATCCACCGCACCAAGACCATTTTCCACCACGAACAATGGTTTTTGGTAGCGATCGTAAATGTCGTTTAATGTAATCCGGAAGCCGAGAGGATCGATTTGCCAACCCCATTCGCTAGCTTCCAAGTATGGATTTTTCACGGAAGCGAAGATATTTCCTTGGGTTTGTTCCAAGAGTTTTGGATCTGTGGTAGCCACCCGAGAAGAATAGTAAGAGAAGGAAATAAAGTCCACGGTATGAGCTTTCAGTAATTCCAAATCCCCTTCTGCCATTTCCAACTGGATACCGGCGCGTTCCATTTTCTTCAAAGCATAAGCCGGGTATTCCCCGCGAGATTGTACATCGATGAAGAAGTAATTTTCCCGGTCTTCTTGGCGAGATGCCCAGACATCTTCTGGTTTACAGCTGTATGGATAGTACGCTCCGGCAGCAAGCATACAACCTACTTTGTTTTCTGGGTCCACTTCATGGGCGATTTTTGTGGCAATGGCTGAAGCCAACAACTCATGGTGGGCTGCTTGGTATTTGATCTGCTCTTTATTGTCTCCCGGTTCAAAATTCAAGCCGGCTCCCATAAATGGCGCATGCAAAATCATGTTGATTTCATTGAAAGTCAGCCAGTATTTCACCAAGCCTTTGTAACGGTTAAAGATCACTTTGCAGAGATTTTCGTAAAAACCGACTAATTCCCGACTGCGCCAAGCCCCGTATTTTTCAATCAAATGAATCGGACAATCGAAGTGAGTAATGGTCACCAAGGGTTCGATGCCGTATTTTTGGCACTCTTTAAAGATGTCTTCATAAAATTGCAAGCCTGCTTCATTGGGTTCTTTTTCATCCCCCATAGGAAAAATCCGTGACCAAGCAATGGACATGCGGTAAGTCTTGAAGCCCATTTCCGCAAACAAAGCGATGTCTTCTTTCCAATGATGGTACATATCGATGGCCACTTTGGCTGGATAAAAATGTTGGTCATCGAAATCTAGCATCTTCATATCCCCAGAAATCACTGGGAAGCGATCTTTGCCAATGGGCACCACATCCACGTTGGCCAGTCCACGACCGCCTTCGTTGTAACCTCCTTCACATTGATTGGCAGCCGTTGCCCCACCCCATAAAAAGTCTTTACGAAATCCCATTTGTATACGCTCCTTGTGTTTGATTGATTATAGTAAGTCAAAATATTCGAAGGCATGCCAGATGCCATCTTCATTTACATCTTTGGTAATAAAATCCGCCATGGCTTGAATTTCCGGGCCGCCATTGCCCATGGCCACCCCGACACCTGCCACATCTAGCATGGGAATGTCCACCTTGGCATCCCCAAAAGCCAGACTGTCTTTCGCATTGATTCCCAGATGAGCTAGTAGTTCGCTAACGGCGTTTCCTTTGTTGATATTGCCCCGGGCCACATCCCCAAATAACGCTTCTTCACCGACACCACCCCACGTCCCTAACTTCATCTCAGGAAAGGCCAGACAAGCATCTAAGTAGTCTTGGTAACTGTCTAGGATAAAGCTGATTTTGTTGATATCACTCCGATAAAGATCGGCTCCTAGAATCAATTCTGGAAAAGCTTCTTTGACTGTAGTAATTTCTTTGCCTTTGCTTTTTGAGTAAGCTTGCATGGTAGGCTGGCCGCGTTTTTCAAAATTACGGCTGCCATACAAGCCACTATTGGCCTCCAGGTAAAATTCCAACTGTCGGGCTTCTAACCAGTCCACGATGGCTTTCGTTTCCTCATAGGATAGGGTTTCTTCTTTAACGACTTGGTCTGCCACTTCGATATAGCTACCATTGCCGCCAATATAGCCGTCATAGGCTACCTGGCTGATCTCCCCGTAAAGTTCGGCTTTGCTTCGTCCGGTGGCTAAATAGATCAAGTGCCCGGCCTTACGCGCTTTTTCCAAAGCACGTAAGGCGGAGTGTGGCAGTCGATTCTCATAGTCCACTAACGTACCATCTACGTCTAAAAAGATAATCTTTTGTCCCATTTTCAACTCCTATCCAGCGGTTACGAGCGAAAGATCCCGAGCGATTTCGTCTTGTACCGTCACGCCCTCTGCTTCTAATTTGGCAATCGTTTCAGCAAAGTTTGGTAAAAATTCTTTATGGGCGATAAACAATTCATCCATAACCCGTTTACCCGTTGCCCCGGAAACAATCAATGGATTCAAAGTGAATGCTTGTAGTGCGGTGCCGTAATCCCCAGTCACCGCCGCTTCAATCGTCAATAGTTCCATGGCTTTCATAACTTGCAGCCAGCCCCGCTCTGCGGTAGGCAATGGACCAAAGGCAACATTTCGCGCTCCTTGTGCACCAATGTAAGCCGTGACTTCCACTACACAATCTGCCGGCAGATCCGGTACCGCCCCTTCATTTTTCGTGGATACCACGATTTGAGTTTCTTTATTTGCATAGATTGACGCGATGGTTTCACAAGCCGCATCGGAATAGTACGCCCCACCTCTTTGCAAGAGTTGCTCGGGTTTATAGTTCAAGTTTGGATCTTTGTACAGTTCGAAAAGTTCATTTTCCGTTTGCTTCACTTGCTGTCCCCGCGTGCCAATCGTTTGATACTCTTCTAAAGCATGGGCCAACATCTCTTCTTCTTGGTAGTAATAACGATGATATGCACATGGAATCATCTTCATTTGCTCCAATAAATCCCGCTCGAAAGGAATATCATAGATGTTTTTCGGCAAGCCATTGTCTTCTTGATACATCTTGTCGATTAAGTCCAACGTCACATCTTGACCGTGATTGTCCGCTACTTTATGCCAATGGAAGTGATTGAGACCGGCAAACTTGTAAATCAATTCATCGGTTTCTTTGCCAATCAATCCAGGTTCCAACATCGTCGCCATGACCGGCACGTTGCACAGGCCGATGACTTTATCCCATTTACCGTAACGCACCACCGCTTCTGTCACCATGCCGCTAGGGTT
Source organism: Enterococcus asini ATCC 700915 (assembly GCF_000407365.1). Lineage (GTDB taxonomy): Bacteria > Bacillota > Bacilli > Lactobacillales > Enterococcaceae > Enterococcus_C > Enterococcus_C asini. The sequence goes on along the minus strand of NZ_ASVU01000001.1, from coordinate 1,727,767 downwards.
CGCAAAGTTCACCAGCCAAGCATCGGGACAGTAACGCTTCATGTCTTCCACGATATCCAAAATTACCGGAATCGTGCGAAAGGCTTTAAACATGCCCCCAGCACCATTGGTTTCTTGGCCTAACATGCCATAGTAAGCCGGGATCCGTTCGTCTTTAATCCGGGCTTCCAGTAACCCTACACGAAATTGAGTCGTGACAAAGTCTGCACCTTGTAAGGCTTCTTTGCGATCCATGGTCAGATGTACTTTCACTTTATAAGGAGAAGCATCCCACATTCGTTGGGCCATTGCTCCTACGATTTCCAGTTTTTCTCGGCCGGCTTCCACATCCACCAACCAAATCTCACGAATCGGTAACTCCTCGTACCGTTTAATAAAGCCCTCCATTAATTCCGGTGTGTAGCTAGAACCTCCGCCGATTGTTGCAATTTTTACTCCTGTCATAAATCCGCCTCCTCTTCTCATATTGATTATCTCTTTTGTAAATCAAATTCACTAGGGAATTACCTGTTTTTCCATAAGCGTTTACAAAACTCCCCATTTTTTTCGCTCATCTTGTAAATGCTCGTAAATGAAACCCTTCTCATTTGTTCTTTTTCTATTAAGCAGCCTTTTTCCTCTGTTTTATCGTTTACAAAAAAGCTATACTATTCGTAAACGATACAAAAGGAGTTGCTTATGCTAATTCGTGAACGTATGCAAGCCACCCATTTTTCTAGCGCCGAACAACAGCTGGTGGATGACATCCTTCAACACAACCAAGTCTTGCAAGAATTAACCGTGCAACAAATCGCCCAACGGAACTTTGTCCATCCCTCTACTTTGATTCGCGTGGCCAAAAAATTAGGTTTCAGCGGTTGGGTGGAACTAAAAGAAGCTTTTGCCAAAGAAGAACAATACTTAACCGGTCACTTTCAAGAAATCGATGCAAATCTTCCCTTTGCCCCCACCGATGGCATTACCACCATCGCCCAGAAACTGACACGCTTGGAGCAGTCCACCTTGGAGGATACGTTGTCTTTGGTGCATCACGATGAATTAAATACCGCCAAGCAACTGCTGCTTGCCGCTGACCAGATCAAGGTTTTCGGTAGCAATGCCAATCGCCTAATCTCTCAGGATTTTCTCTTGAAAATGAACCGCATTGGCAAAATGACCTCCCAGGCCACTCCGGGAGAGGCCGCTTACGAATCCTTAAATATGCCTCCCAAAAGTTGTGCCATCTTAATTTCCTATACCGGCGAAAACCAAGAATTGCGTCAAATCGCCAAACTCTTACAGCAAGAACAGATTCCCTTTATCGCCATTACCAGTATCGGTGACAACGAAATCGCTCGTCGGGCTACTTGCCGTTTGAATATGACTACTAGGGAACGGTTGTATTCCAAAATCGGCAATTTTTCTATCAATACTTCGGTGACCTACCTCTTGAACTTACTTTACTGCTGTGTCTTTAGCGAGCATTATCAGGCAAATTTAGCCCATTTGATCAAAACCGGTGCTTTGATTGACAAGCGTCCTTCCACTGTGGCAATCATGGAAGAACCTCCTTTGTCGGACATTCAAATTCAAGATTCTTTTTTGCCAAACTAACTCTGTAGTCGAAAAAAAGGTCAAAAGAAGGCTGGATTCAATCGTGAACCCGGCCTATTTTTTGCTATTTTCTTAAGCTAATGCGGTGATCAGTTCGTCTGTACAAGTCACATTGGCTTTGTCGCTTTCAATGATATCCAAATAATCCCCACTGTTCGTAATGATTACTGGTGTTTCTACGCTGAAGCCGGCAGCTTGAATCGCTGGAATGTCAAAGCTTACGAGTTTTTGGCCCCGTTTCACCTTGTCACCTTGTTTCACGTGAGCGGTAAAATGCTCCCCATCTAGCTGCACCGTATCTAGTCCAATATGAATCAAAAGTTCCAAACCATTGTCAGAAATCAACCCAATCGCATGTTTTGTCGGGAATAAAGTCATCACGGTACCATCAAATGGTGCGACTACTTCGCCTTTTTCCGGTTGAATCACGACCCCTTTCCCCAAAACTCCTTGAGCAAACGCTTCATCTTTTGAAGACGCTAATGGCATGATCGTTCCTTGAACTGGGGTAGTAACTACTTCTTTACGCAAAATCGTAGTCGCAACGTCTTGTTCTTCTGCAACTTCTTCGTCTTTCCAGAAGAAGAAAGTCAAGGCAAAGCTGATTCCCATTGCTACTAACACGGCAAGGATAGCCGTCATTGCTCCAGATGCATTTCCTTCAGGAGAGATGTAGCTTACGATTCCGAAGACTCCTAAGCCACCCATTTGATAAGCCGTTGCCCCTTGCATCATCATAATGACACCACCAACTGCAGCACCGATCATTGAATAGATAAATGGTTTTTTCTTCGGCAAGGACAAACCGTAAATCGCCGGTTCCGTTACCCCACAGATCCCTGAAATAATAGCTGGGATTGCCAAAGTTTTTAACTTCTTGTCTTTTAGTTTGAAGAACATTGCTACGATAACTGCCGTTTGTGCGAAACTTGCGGCAAATGAACCTGCTAATACTTGGCTCATACCGTATTCGGTAATTTGCATGATTGCTAAAGGAATAACGGACCAGTGTAACCCAAAGATTACCAAGACTTGCCAGAATGCCCCTAGTAATAAGCCATACAAAGCTGGTGAGAAGGCCATTAGTGAGTTGAACCCTTGACCCAATAGATCAGTAGCAAAGCCGATGATTGGCCCGATTGCTAAGAAGCCGATTGGCAATGCAATCAATAGAACAAAGAATGGTACGAAGAACGTTTGCACGATTTCTGGGATCACTTTTTTCGCTAGCTTTTGGATTTGTGCGGCAAAAGCTACGATAAAGATTACCGGCATAACAGAGCTAGTATAGTTGCCGGCTACCCAAGGAATCCCTAAGAAGGTCTCGTATGCAGGGAGTCCCAACAAGGAATGGGCTGCCCCATCAGGGAAGGCTGCACTCATTGCATTCAACTGAATCGATGGGTAACATAAGGCTGCCCCAATCACGATTCCCACCATGGTATTCAAACCGAATTTCCGAGCTGCAGTATAGCCTAGAATCACCGGCATGAAGAAGAAAATCGAGTCCCCGATGGCATTGAGCATTTGGTACGTACCCCCGGTTGCGGTATAAGTAAACCAACCAAACTGTGTGCTGAGAAAGACCAGTAAGGCATTTACCCCTTTGATCATCCCGGCCGCACTTAAGGCTCCCAAGAAGGGTTGGAAACAGCCGCTTAAAATGTCAATGATTCGGTTAAAAATACTGCCTCCAGAAGCTTGGCCCCCATCGTCGGCGGACAAGCCGGTAGTTTTTAAAACATCCTCATAAACTGCTGGCACATGGTTACCGATAACGACTTGGTACTGCCCGCCGGATTTCATAACGGTTACCACACCGTCCATATTTTTCAGGATGTCGTCATTGGCTTTGCCTTCATCTTTTAACTTGAAGCGCAAGCGCGTGATACAGTGTGTCAGACTATTGATATTTTCTTTGCCACCAACATTTGCTACGATTTTTTCAGCTAATTCTTGATATTTTCCCACGTGATTCCCTCCTCAGTATAAGTAGCTTGTTTCTATCTTTTGGCGAAGAAGCCCTCGCCTTTGTTCATTGACTTGCCTTTTGAACCAAACGTGCTAGATGAATCGTCAGATAAAGTTTTTCATCATTAGTCATGCCATAAGAGTATTTTTGTTGAATGTAGCTTTCGATTTTTAACACACATTGATAGGCATTGTGGTATTTCACTTGAATAATTTGTAATAATTCCTCGTCTGTCTCATCCACCAGTTGCTTGCCACTCATAATCCGAGCTGCAAAAAAGCGCAAGTGAGTAGAAAAGCGATAAAAGTAAACCGAATCTTCATCAAAAGGTGTCTTAAAATAATAGCTAGCAATCTGGGTGATCTCTTGCATTAACTCCGTCAGTTCATAAACGTCTTGTTGACCTTTATGAGTTTGTGCGTTTACTAAGTGTAACGCGATAAAACCCGCTTCATCTTCTCCAAGGTCTAAACGATACTGCTCAAAAATCTTGTCTTGAGCCTTCTTCCCAATGGCAAATTCATCAGGATAAAAGCGTTTGATGTCCCAGAGAAGGATATTGCGTACCCGAATGCCACTTTTCACTCGCTGAATGGCCGTGTAAAGGTGATCCGTCACGGAAATGTAAATCGAATCACTCAGTGGCGTCTGCAAGGTTTCCTTGGCGTAATCGATAATCGCCGTAGCCAGCTCCAGATATTTCAAAGGAACATCTACCAATAATTCCTGAAACTGACGGGAAATCTCATCCTCTAGCTGGTAACGCTTGTCGATGCGGCTCTCTTCTAGGAAATCTCCGGCTCTTTTTTGAAAAGCCAGACCTCGCCCCATTAGAATGACCTCGTTATCTTTCTCATCCTTGGAAAGCACCACGTTGTTATTTAGAACCTTGACAATTTTCATGTCAGTGTCACCGACCTCCCTATCTCATAACACATTCACCATTTACTAATCACGTTGTAGTTTTATAATAACGAACAACAATCGTAATGTAAGCGTTTTCTAATTATTTTTTTGTGGTATTTCTTTTCCCCCTCCTTCAAAAGCACAGAAAAAACCTAACGAAAGCACAGGTATCCCTGCGAATTCATTAGGTTTAGCTTGTTTGCACAATCACTATCCATCTGTCTGCCTATTCAATTAACACGTTCATCATAGCAACAATAGAAAGCGCTGTCAACACTCTTTGAAAAACTTTTTTAATTTTTTGAGTGAAAATCGTTTTGTTCATTAGAGATTCCCTATAAAAATGAGGGACTATCAAAAAAACCCACCCAGTCCTAAGACTGCTAACACAGTCTCGGTCTGGGTGGATCGTATAACTTAAATATAAGCACTTTTATTCTTCAGAACTTTGTAGCTTGTACATATCACCGTAAAGGCCGCCTTTGGCCAAAAGTTCTTGGTGAGTGCCTTCTTCTACAATGCGACCTTTGTCCAAAACCAAAATCAAGTTAGCATCGCGAATAGTGGACAAGCGGTGAGCGATGGCAATCGTCGTCCGGCCTTGGCGCATATTGGCCAAGCCTTCTTGAATCAGCCCTTCCGTCTCCGTGTCGATATTGGCGGTGGCTTCGTCTAGGATCAATATTTTTGGTTTCGTGACCATGGTCCGGGCAAAGGACAAAAGTTGTCGTTGACCGCTAGAATAGCTGGCTCCACGCTCGATTACTTTGGCGTGATAGCCCCCGGGTAATTCCCGAATAAAGTGATCTGCTTGGACAAACTCGGCAGCCTCTTTTATTTCTGCTTGGGTAATGTCTTTGTTTAACAGGCGGATATTGTCGCTAATATCACCGTAAAACATAAATGCATCTTGTAAGACAAGGCCTAATTTTCGCCGCAGTTCTTCAATGGGAAAATCTCGAATGTCTTGGTCGTCAATCAAAATCTGCCCGCGTCCAAACTCATAAAAACGCATAAGCACATTGATAATGGAACTCTTGCCGCTACCCGTATGACCCACTAAAGCCACGGTTTCTCCGGGATTGGCCACAAAGGAAATGTTTTTTAAGACATCGTGTTTGCCATCATAGGAAAAGCTGACGTTGCGAAACTCGATTTTGCCTTCCTTTACTTGTTGATTTGCTCCGGGATTTTGTTGGGGTGTGACTTCTTCTTCATTCATGATTTTCAAAATCCGACTTGCCGCCACTAACCCATCGGTAAAGACGGAAAGGTAGTCCATCATCTGGTTCATGGGATTAAAGAATCCTTGCACATAGGTGGTAAAGGCGTAAATCATCCCCACTTCCACCGGCGAACTCAAGGCATCGTAGCCAAACAAAGTCAAACTCATAGCTACCGCTAATGCATAGAGCAGATTAATAATCGGTGCCAGTAACAAGGAGTTGGTTTTAATCATGGCATAGCGGGTGCGTAGGTAGTCTTCGTTGATTGCTTCAAATTCTGCATTCACCCGAGCTTCTTGTCGAAATTGCTGAATAATGGTCATGCCAGAAATCGACTCGTTTAACTTCGTGTTCAACTGACTAAGCTTTTCTCGCATATTCCGATAGATTACGGAACTGAATTTTTGATAGTACCAAATCACAACTAGTAAAATCGGCAGAAAAACCAGATTAATCATGGCGATGTGAGGGGCAATCAAAAACATGGCGACAAAGGATGAGCCTACCGCAAAAACGCCGGTTAATAGCATCAAAAAGACATGCCAAAAGTCAAAGAGGGTTTCCGTGTCATTGGATACCCGAGAGACGATGGAACCGGCGGGAGTCTGATCGAAGTAGCGCATGCCCAAGGTGTGCAGTTTTTCAAAGAGCAACACGCGAATGTGCTGGAAAGTCTTTAAAGAAGCCATGGAATACAAGAACCACTGGAAAAACCAAATAACGGCTTTGACCAAGACCCCGAAGAAATACAAAGCCCCAAAAAAGAAGATTACGGATTGAGTCGCGGTTTTTGGTGTCAAGTAATTGTCCATAAAGGTTTGGATAATCCGAGGCATTAAAATATTGACCACAGAAAGCAACAAGGCAAAGAAAATCGCGGCAAAGAAGGTCTTCCGGAAAGGTTTCGCAAAGGTAAACATCCGTTTAATGATCACTTTTTGTTCGGCAAAAGGAATGGACTTGCTCCATTCAGACTGATGTTTTTCCATTAGTTGACCCCTCCTTCGATTTTGGCTTCTAATTGTTGTCGGTCCCACATGCGCTTGTACCAGCCTTCTAAAACCAGTAATTCCTCATGGGTGCCTCGTTCGATGACCTGACCGCCGTCTAAAACGATGATTTCTTTGGCATGCATCACAGAACTTAAACGATGGGCAGAAATAATCGTAGTTTTATCAGCCCGGACTTGCTTCAAGCCACTGAGAATCGCTTCTTCCGTAGTCGCATCCACCGCGGACAAGGCATCATCTAAAATCAAAAGTTCTGGTTCCACTAAGAGCGCCCGAGCGATGGATACCCGTTGCTTTTGGCCTCCGGATAGTGAGACGCCGCGTTCCCCTACCATGGTGTCATAACCTTCTGGTAAGGCTTCGATATCTTCATGAATGGCAGCTAAGCGCGCAGCCATTTCCACTTGCTCTTGGGTTGCTTGGGGATTGGCAAAGCGGATATTGTCTCGAATCGTCATGGAAAAGAGAAAATGATCCTGAGGCACATACCCAATGGAGTGCAGCAAAGCATCTAACGTGTAGTCTTTAATATCGATGTTGCCATAGGTAATCTTGCCTTGGTAATCATCGTATTGCCGTAGCAAAAGTTTCATCAAGGTTGTTTTACCGGCACCAGTCCGCCCGACAATCCCGATGGTTTCCCCTGCTGCCATGGCGAATTTCACTTGTTGCAAGACGGGACTTTGGTCATCTGGGTATTGGAATTCGGCAATTTCCACATTCAAACTTCCTTGAGCCGGGGTCGTAATGGCTTCAGGATTTTGCTTGATATGTGTCTTTTGCTCCAACAACTCGGCAACCCGGTCGTAACTGGCATTGCCTCGTTCCAAAACATTAAACAAGCGTCCAATGGCAAACATCGGCCACACCAACATACCGATATAACTAATAAAAGAAACCAACTGCCCAATGGTAATAACATCTTCCATGATGAAGTTCCCGCCAACGATAATCGTCAGCACGTAACTCAACCCGATAACCACCGTGATAAAGGGATCAAAAAGTGCGTCTAAGAAATTCACCCGGCGATTCTTGACGATGGCACTGTCGATTTTCCCTTGAAAATCTGCCAAGTCTTCTTTTTCTTGGCCAAAAGTTTTGATCACTTTGATTCCGGTGATGCTTTCTTGGGTCTTATCGTTAATATCCGAAAAAGCGGCTTGGGAATCCCGGAAAGCGTCATGCAAGCGCGAGCCCAAAACCCGGGAAGTCAAAGCCAACAATGGTAGTGGAATCAAGGCAATCAAGGTCAAACGCCAATCTACGAAAACTAGCATGGCCACCACCGTAGCCCCACCGGTAATAAAGGAATCCACAAAGGTCAAAATCCCCGCTCCCGCCACGTTTTGAATGGCATTTAAGTCATTGGTAGCGTGGGCCATTAAATCCCCAGTACGATGCTCTTGATAAAACACGTGATCCATGCGGGTAAAGTGATCAAAAAGCTGCCGGCGCAAGTCTTTTTCTAAGCGCGCAGCACTTCCCCAAATATGGGTCCGCCAAATAAAACGAAAGACGTATTGTCCCACAGCAGCTAAAACTAAGATCACCACCCAAAACAAGACGGATTGAATCTGTAGCTTGCCAGCTGCAATGGTATCGATGATGATTCCGATAACTTTAGGCGGGATCAACTGCAAAAAAGCCACGACAATCAGTGCGGTAATACCAATGGTGTAGGAACGTTTTTCTTGCTTAAAAAACCAACCTAACTTACGAAATATGGACATGATTCCCTCACTTTCATTTTCTTCCAACAAAAAAACGGACCAAAAACCGGCCCGTTTTACGCAAGATGAAAACAGCTTACTTCTTCTTAGAAGTGTTGTTTTGAGTTTTCATCTGCTGCATCATTTGACGAATCTTTTTCTCTGAAGGCTTTTGCCCCATTGACATCATCATTGTGCGTAACATGTCCTCATTAACGGGAGGATTTTTTTCAAAATAATCTTGCATATATTTACGGGCAAGGAAAAAGCCGCCCACTGCGCCTAATAATGCACCAATTACAACAAATACAACTACAAGAGGTGTTGAAACCATAGCAATCGCTCCTTTCACATAAGTCTAGTCCGAATCCGTGTCCAGACCACATTCCAATTAGTAATTCTACTAGAAAAAGTGGCAAAAGAAAAGGTATTTCACCAAATTCCTAGGAATCTAGTGAAATACCTGCCCCTTAGCTTAAGGCAACGTCTCGGGCGCTGAAAATCCAATTGGCAAAAAAGTAGAACAACACCCCATACACGCTAAGTGCGCCTAGAGATTGCCAGAAATCCAACGTGAAGTATGGGTCTAGTTTCACCCCGGCCAATTGTGGCAACGTCTCCCGAATGTTCAATGTGTTGAAAAGATTCCACTTAAGCCAAGGATACTTGCGGATTCCCATGGCCATGAAACTATTGATCAAAGAGCTACCGAAAAGTACCCCTACGCCTAAGCCCACCGCCATGGCCTGAGAGCGCATAGTAGCGGAGATGAACATGGTAATGGTCACATACAATACTACTAAAAGAAGGTTTACTAAGGCGGTCATCAATGCCACTTGAAGTGCGGACCAACCACCAAACTCGGCTACCTGCTCAAAAGGAGACTGACTTTTTAATAAGAGATTTGCCGATAGAAAGCTCACAATACCTAAAATCACTGTACCAAGTAGAGCAAACAACAGGGAATTGATAAACTTTGCAGCAAAGATTTGCGTCCGAGAATAAGGACGGATCAACAGAAACTTAATCGTTCCCCGAGAAAATTCCTCCGCGATGGAAGATGCCGCCACCACTACTACAAATAAATTGAGAAATGAGGTCATATCCGTTAAGCTGGCGAATAAATCATTGGCCCCCATGGGTTCGGTATTCACCATTTTAATCAGTAAGGTAATCCCCACAGTTAAAATGGCTAAAATCCCCAACATAATCCAAGTGGAATTTTTCTTGGCAAGTTTGATCCACTCATTTTTAATCAATTGCAACATGTTATAATCCTCCTTCTTCGGTCCACTCTAGGAAGACATCTTCCAGTGAATTTTGCTTCATGGACAATTCCAACAAACCTAAACCACCATTCACAATGACTTGGGCAATGGTTGCCCGTGCGTCTTGGGCACTAGTGATAAACAAACCAGCTGTCGTTGTTTGAATGTGTTCGAAACCCGCTTGATTCAATAATTGAACAGCGGCTTCGTTGTCTGTGGTCATGACGCAAATCACATTGCCCTGTCCTTGATGGACTTCTGCCATGGCAACTTTATGAGTGACCTCGCCTTTTTGCAAGATGACTAGATGATCCGCAATCAACTCGATATCGCTAAGTTGGTGACTGGAAATCAACACGCCAATGCCTTGATCTCGCAGTTCTAAGATCATCTCTCGAAACTCCCGCATCCCTTTTGGATCCAGGCCGTTCATCGGCTCATCAAGTACTAATAGTGAAGGTCGGTGTAACAATGCTTGGGCCACCCCAAGCCGTTGGCGCATCCCAAGGGAATAGGTTTTCACCTTTTGTTGGATATTGTTTTCCAAATGGACGGCTTTGACCACTTCATCGATTTGCTCCGGGGAGATTTCTTGGTGGGCCATGCGCACGTATTGCATTAAATTATCGTAGCCGCTCATGTAATTGTAAAACTCCGGATTTTCCACAATGGCCCCCACGTGTTGGATGGCTTCTTTGTAGTTTTTCGTCAAAGATTCTCCGGCAATCATGATATTCCCTTGGTCCAACTGCATCAAGGCCACAATCACACGAATCAACGTGGTTTTACCGGCACCATTGGGACCCAATAAGCCCACCACTTGTCCTTTGCCCACCGAAAAAGCGACATTTTTAATAATCATTTTTTTCCCAATGCGTTTCCAAATATTGGAAAGCTCTAACACATTTTGTTCCTCAACCATGCTCTTTCCTACTTTCTGCTTCTGTATAGTGTTGCAAAAGATAAATACTAAAGGTAATGATCAACCCCAGGAAGATCAACGTAAAAATAAACTCAAAGGGCGTGCTCCACAACCAACGATAGCTATCTGTTTTGGGGGTAATTGGTGCATCTAAACGGCGTCCAATGCTCGTGATAAAGGAATCCACAGTGCTGATTAACACAAAACAACCGATGCCAATCACCGGGCGCAGTTTGGGAAAGACGTGTTGACTGACGTTAAGCATCAACATCACCGCACTTTGCCACAAGACCGTAAGATTCACAGCAAAATTGACCATCCCCAAGGCAAATTCCCCTAAGGAAGCGAAAGTCGGCCAATCAAACATAGGTAAAAAGAGCTTGGCCCACAAAAGCCAGCCAAAAACTACCCCGGCAAAAAATACGAGCTGGTTAAAAATGGCAAATACGACATTGACAAAATACAGCTGCGTGGCTGGTACGGGCAACATTCGATAACGGGAGTTCGTCCAAAGCTTCATGATGCCGAGATTTTCCACCACGACGAGTACAAACAAACACAAAACAAAGAGCACTTGTAATGTTGGAGGCTTCAGTTCAATCACGGTGGCTACCTTGCCAAATTTTTCCCGTAGCAATATGACTAAGCCAAGCTGGGCTAATAAAATAAGCAAAAAGCTTACCAAATATTGGCGCAAGTGTTCAAAAACCAATTGACGAAATAGTTTGTGGCTCATAGTTTACCTCCTTTCCCCGAGCATGGTTTGACGATACAACTCTTCAAGGCCAATGCCCTCTTCTTCTCGGACAGACTCAAAATCCGCGTGCAGAGCAATCGTACCGTCTTTTAAAATCAAGACTTGATCCACGATATTCTCGATTTCCGAAAGCTGATGTGTGGTAATCACCAAAAGGCTTTCCTCATCAAACCAGCGCACCAAGGATTGGATGATTTTTTCCCGAGACAATAAATCAATGCCACTTAATGGTTCATCCAGGAGATAGACTTGGGCTTTGCGACTTAAGGTCAAAAGCAAGGCCAATTTTTCACGATTTCCCCGGGAAAGATTCTTCAGCTGCTCTTCTTCACCTAGTTCCATAAACGTCAAAAGCTGCCGGGCTTTGCCTAAATCGAAATCTGCATACATGGTTTCATAGAAGGCCACCACTTGTTCAATGGAAAAATCGCTGGGAAAGTCATTGATATCGGCTAAGAGAGCCACGAAAGCTTTCGTCTTGGTCCCTACCTTTTCTTGAGCAATTGTAATCGTTCCTTGCCAGCGTAAAGCCAGACCGGCTAACAAACGGATAATCGTAGTTTTCCCGGAACCATTCTCCCCTAAAAGGGCCACGATTTTTCCCGGTTCCAATTGAAAATTCACGTCATTGACGATTTGTTTGCGTCCCTTCCCATAGGACACATTTTTGACTTCTACTAGACTCATGAATTTCCCCCCTCGATATAAGTTTGCAACTGTCGTAAGGCTGCTTTTGGTTCAATGCCGATCTCTTGCATTTTTTTTAAGTACTCTTCCATTAATTCCTGTCGCTGATTGGCGGCTAACCGGGCCAAAAGCTCTTGATTTTCGGTAACAAATCGCCCTTTGCCCCGCTGTGTGTACAAAATCGTTTCCCGCTCCAACTCTTGTAGTGCCCGTTGCACGGTATTCGGATTGGTTTCAAGTTCTAAGGCTAAGCTACGAACGGCGGGAATCTTGGCTCCGGGAAGCAACTGTTTTGAAAGAATTTGTTGAATGATCAAATCCATAATCTGCAAATAGATCGGTCGTTCATTGGAGAACTCCATTTGGCTCCCTCCTTCTTACCAGCTTCACTAGCTAGTGTATGAGTTAAATAGTACACTTGTACATAAAAGCTGTCAATCCTCTTTGATTACTTTTTTTAAAACTAACGGAAGCTATTTTAATGTATTCGTTTTCAACAATTTCAATTCATGGTAAGCTAGTAATAGACAAAGGGGGGCGTACCATGACAGAGCAAACACTTGTAATCATCAAACCAGATGGAGTCCGACACAATTTAATCGGCCGCATCCTACAGCGTTTTGAAGACCGGCGGCTGGTCATCAGCCATATGCGTTTAGACACCATGACCGAGGAACTTGCTAGAAAACACTATGCTCATTTGCAAGATCGACCATTTTTCCAAGAAATCTTGGACTACATGACCAGTGGTCCCGTGGTCTACCTCGTCTTAGAAGGTGAGAATATCATCCAGTTGGTACGCACTATGGTAGGCGTAACGGATGGTGCCAAAGCGGCTCCTGGTACGATTCGAGGCGATTTTGCCACGAATAAATCAGAAAACATCATCCACGCTTCCGATAGTCCCGAAGCAGCCCGTGCCGAAATCGAGCGCTTCTTCGGCAAAGTTCCGGCAATCATCGAATGTGTCAGTTAAAAAAAAGACCTGTCTTTCCCCGAAAAATCGGAGTAAGACAGGTCTTTTTGCTTTCACTTCTTATGCCATAATCTTTGTCAGCAAGTCTGGATCGAAGGTTTGCTCTTTTAGCATGGCGATTTCAAAGCCATAAGGCGCCCGTTTATTTTTCTTGTCCTCCCCGACATAGGGGGTTTCCAAGATTTTTGACAAGCCTTGCAACTGGGGATGATGCACCACATAGTTCAACGCGTCAAAACCAATGGTGCCAAACCCGATATTGGCGTGGCGGTCCTTATGAGAACCTTGGGGATTTTTCGAGTCATTCACATGGACGACCTTTAAGCGATCCAAACCAATGATTTGGTCGAATTCATTTAGCACCCCATCAAAGTCTTCTTTGATATTGTAGCCCGCATCATGGGTGTGACAGGTATCTAAGGTTACTGAGAGTTTTTCATTTAAAGTAACCCCGTCGATAATTCTAGCCAACTCTTCAAAGGTCCGGCCTAGTTCCGTTCCTTTGCCTGCCATGGTTTCCAAGGCAATTTGTGGAGTTTGCTCTTTCATCAAGACTTCGTTTAACCCTTTAATGATCTGGGCAATCCCCGCATCCACCCCAGCGCCCACATGAGCGCCAGGATGCAAGGTGATTTGAGTCGCTCCCAGTGCTTGAGCCCGACGAATCTCTTCTTGGAGAAATGCCACCGCAAAGCCAAAATTTTCCGGCTTAATGGTATTGCCTAGATTGATAATGTATGGCGCGTGAACTACGATATTACACAAGCCCGCTTCTTGCATCAGCGCTTGGCCGGCTTCAATATTCAATTCCTCAATGGGTTTGCGACGGGTGTTTTGCGGTGCCCCCGTATAGATCATAAAAGTACTGGCTCCGTAACTTGCTGCTTCTTCCGCTGCTCCCAACAACATTTTCTTACCGCTCATAGATACGTGTGAACCTAGTAACATCAAAAATCGCCTCCTATTTTTTCTTTTTCTTCATTTTTTAAATTCCAAAGACCAATACGACTGCCATCATCAAAGGCAGGCTCAAAAGAAAACTCATGGATGAAAAGAAGCCCACCGTTTCTTCTGTGGCCCCGGCTAAAACAGCATTGATCGTATTAAAAATCGGCATAGGGGAAACCGCCGCTAATGCTAAGACCACTTTCATCAAAGACGGCAATGGTAAGAAGTACAATACCGTCACCAACACCAAGCCAATCCCGTAACGCAAAAGCAAACTGCGACCTACAACGCCCATGGCTTTTCTTGGCAAGCGCAATTCTAGATATAAGCCAATCATTAACATGGACAAAAAGCCATTACTAGCAGCGATTGGGCTAATCATGGTCACCAAAGTTTGGGGCAAAGAAATGTCCAATAAACGCAAGGTCAGCATGACCAAATAAGTGGTAAAAGCCGGATTGCGAAACAAACGCTTTAAGATTTGGCCAAAAGAGGTTTTTTCGGCTTTTCCAGACAAGTGGTCCACGGCAATCGTGGTACCCCCGGCTAACATGATACTATTACCCACATCAAAAAGGGAAATCGCCGGAATCCCCGCAACAAAGAAACTTTGTAAAAAAGGCAAGATAAAATTGCCCACATTGTAGCCGGAGACACCGTACATGAAAAACGCCTGAATTTCTTTGGACTCTTTGCGACTGAAATACTTTCCTAAAAAGATTTGCAAAAGCGTCAAAACAATCGCAATGGGAATCAACCATAAATAATACCCTTCAATCGGCAAGTCTGCCAGATTTACAATAATCACGGCGGGCAAAGTCAAGTTCAAGATGATGACGGATAGTGACGTCCCATCAGCCTTCCCCAACAAACCAAACCGTTTTAACAAATACCCTAAAACAATAATGAGAAACAGCGCAATGCCGTTAACAACCATCTGACCCACATGCATAATCTCCTATCGCAACTAATTTCGGTCGATAGACAAAGGCCTATCCTACTTATTATTCGCCATCTGGCCCAGATTGTCAAAAACGAGGCCACCGGTTAGATGGCCTCGTTTGTTTACTGTGGGTATTTCTTAAAAGATTAAAAGGAAGTATTTCTTCTTGCCACGACGAATTACCGTGTAACGTCCGCCTAATTTGTCGGATTCAGTCAGGCTATCCGTTAGTTCTTGGCGGCGTTCCCCATTGACGGAAATCGCTCCGTTTTGGATATCTTCCCGGGCTTGGCGTTTTGAAGACTCGATACCGGCTGTTACCAAGATTTCCACTAGATTCAAATCATCCGCTTCTTGAACTTGGTAGCTTGGCACGCCTTTAAATCCTTGGGCGACTTCATCGGCAGAAAGGTCTTTGATATTGCCACTGAACAAGGCTTCAGAAATGTGGACAGCTTGTTCGTACGCTGCTTTTCCGTGAACCAGTGTGGTCACTTCTTTGGCCAAAGCTTTTTGCGCTTGACGGCCTTCTGGAGCTGCTGTGAATTCTTTTTCGATAGCGTCAATTTCTTGTAAGCTTAAGAAAGTGAAGTATTTCAAGAATTTCACGGCATCCCGGTCATCGGTATTGATCCAGAATTGGTAAAATTCGTAAGGTGTCGTTTTTTCAGGATCCAACCAGACTGCATTGCCTTCTGTTTTCCCAAATTTTGTGCCATCTGCTTTGGTAATCAATGGCATGGTCAACCCAAAGCCTTGAACTTCTTTTTCCCGACGCAAGAGTTCAATCCCGGAAGTGATATTCCCCCATTGATCAGAACCGCCTAACTGTAACAAGCACCCTTCTTGTTCGTATAAGTTCAAGAAGTCGTATGCTTGTAGCAACTGGTAAGCAAACTCGGTGTAGGAAATCCCTGACTCGATCCGGCGTTTGACGCTTTCTTTACTCATCATGTAGTTAATGGTGAAGTTTTTCCCCACATCCCGCAAGAAGTCGATTAATTTCAACTCCCCTAACCAGTCGTAGTTATTGGCCAAGATTGCCGGATTGGTTGCATCATCAAAATCAATAAAGCGAGAAAGCTGATTTTTAATACTTTGGGACCAGTCTTTTACCGTATCTAATGTATTTAATTGCCGCTCTTGATCTTTAAAGGATGGATCGCCAATCATCCCTGTCCCGCCACCAACTAAGGCAATGGGCACATGGCCGTTTTGTTGGAAACGACGCAACATCAAGATTGGTAACAAATGACCAATATGAAGGCTGTCTGCCGTTGGGTCGAAGCCGATATACAACTTCACAGACTCTTCGTTTAATTGTTTTTCTAGTGCTGTTTCATCGGTCACTTGGTGGACCAGGCCGCGGGCTTTTAGTTCCTCAAAAAATGCAGAACCCATGATATTACCTCCCATATAAATTCGTTCTTCCCCATCTTAACTGAAATACTAGGTAAAGAAAAGTCTTAGCCGGGGAAATGTTTACGCTTTTCTCATGTTTTCTGGAAGTCTCCGGGGTTTTCTACCCATCTTCCAGGAATTTTGCTATAATAACACGTGATTGTTTCCATATTAATAATGAGGTGAAAAGAGTGCCCCAAAAACCTACACATAAACGTTCAACCAAAACGCCGGCCAGAAAAGTCCAGGTTTCGACTTTCAACGTCGTCCTTCGCGTCCTCCACTCCCTTTTTCTTGTGGCGGTTTCTTTTTTGATTCTCGGTGGTGCCTTAGCTGCCGGCATCGGCGTAGGTTACTTCGCCTATCTGGTAGAAGATACCCAAACCCCGACGAAAAAAGATTTGCAAAAGACCTTGGGAGAATACTCCGAGACATCGAAGCTCGTCTATGCGGACAATAGCAATATCGCTACCATCCGATCCGATTTAATGCGGACCGCAGTCGATACAAAAGACATCTCGGATCTTTTGAAAAAAGCCATTATCTCCACCGAAGATGAATACTTCTACGAACACAAAGGGGTAGTTCCAAAAGCCGTCGTTCGAGCCCTTCTTTCAGAAGCAACTGGTTTTGGTGGTGGCGGTGGGTCCACCTTGACCCAACAGTTGGTCAAACAACAAGTCTTGACCAATGAAACGACTTTTAAACGCAAAGCCAATGAAATCTTACTGGCCATGGAAGTAGAGAAATTCTTCTCCAAAGACGAAATCGTCACCATGTACTTAAACGTCTCTCCTTTTGGTCGAAATAATCGAGGCCAAAACATCGCCGGTGTCCAAGAAGCGGCGAAAGGGATTTTCGGCATTAATGCCAGTGACGTGAATTTAGCGCAAGCGGCTTATATCGCCGGCCTACCCCAAAGCCCAATCGTGTACAGTCCTTATGACAATACCGGACAGATTAAAGAAAATCTCAGCGCCGGTTTGAAGCGAAAAGATTTCGTCTTGTTCAGTATGTACCGAGCTCATGCGATTACGAAGAAAGAATACGAAGAAGCCAAAGCCTATGATTTGACCAAGGACTTCATCCCGCAACAAGCCCAAGACAACAGCGATCACGGTTTCTTGTATTACACCGTGCTCAATGAAGCCAAAGATATCATGGCGAACAAACTGGCAGAAGAAGACAAGGTCAGCGCCAAAGAGTACCAAAAAGATGACGTCAAAGCAGAATACTTGGCTAAGGCCGAGGATGAGTTGGTTTCCGGTGGTTACACCGTGAAGTCTACCATTGACAAAAACATTTACGATGCCATGCAACAAGCCGTGGCAGACTACGGCTACATCCTCGACACTCCTGCAGGGGATACTGTGGAAGTCGGTAATGTCTTAATGGAAAATGGCACCGGTAAGATTCTCGGCTTTATCGGTAGTCGTGATTTTAATTCCAATCAGAACAACCACGTCTTCGATACGGCTCGACCTGCGGGTTCTTCCATTAAACCCCTCTTGGTTTATGGACCGGCCATTGACCAAGGGCTCATCGGCTCGGAAAGCATGATTTCCGACTACCCGACTACTTGGAAAGCCGGCGATGATGCTGGCGGCAAAATCGTCAATGCTACCAATGAAGGAACCAAAACCTTTGAAACCGTGCGGGATGCCTTGAACATCTCCTCTAATATTCCAGCCTATCATGTGTACCAAGAACTAATGGAAGAAAAAGGGCAGAAAATTGCCTATGAAAATTACTTATCCAAGATGAACTTCCCTGCTCAGGATGATTGGTATGCAGAGTCCGCACCACTGGGACCAATGGATGTCAGCACCTTACAAGAGACCAACGGCTTCCAAACCTTGGCCAATGGCGGGGTCTACCAAGAAGGCTACCTGATTGAAAGCATTACGGACAATGAAGGCAATACCCTTTACCAACACGAATCCAAACCTGTACAAGTCTTTACAAAAGAAACAGCTTCGATTATGAATGATTTAATGCGAGACATTATCAACAATGGGCTGACCAGTCCCTTCAAGAGTGTCTTAAACGGGGTCAACTGGTACTTAGGCCAAGCAGACTGGGTCGGCAAAACCGGATCATCCGACGGCTACAAGGACTCCTGGTTGATCGTCTCCACTCCTTCCATTACCGTGGGCAGTTGGTCCGGGATTGAAAACAACCAAGTGGAAAATGACCGAGGTGCTAGCACCCGTACCGGGACCTACATGGCCTATTTGATCAATCGCATCTACAATGCCAATCCAGATATCTTTGCTTTAAACGATACCTTTGAGTTAGCCGATGGCGTCAAACAAGTGGAAGTCGCCACCGCAACCGGTGAATTACCTGGCAAGGTCAAAATCAACGGCAAGGAACAAACCGTACCGACCCAAACCGCTACTTCGCTTTGGTCCACTGGAGAACCAGCCAAGAGCACGTATAAATTTGGGATTGGTGGTACCGATGATGATTACAAAGATTACTGGGGCAAGATTTTCGGTAACGGTACAAAAAATAGCAGTGAGAAAACCGATAACAAAACGGACAAAGAAGAAGCGGATGAAAAGGACAAAGAGACTGACGGTGATTCCAGCTCTAGTTCCAGCAGCAAAGACAATGACGAAAAAACGACACCAAGTAGCGAAGCAGACGAAAAAGCAGCAGAGGATTAATCCTTTGCTGCCGGTGTAAAATGGCAAAAAAGCTCCCGGGATTTTATCCCGGGAGCTTTTTTTTGAAATTATTTGGTAGAGCCTTTTTTGTCGATGCCATAAGGTAGGACGATGGTTTTTTCGTCTACTTCTTCTTTGTTCATCATCTTTGTCAAAAGACGCATGGAAACCGCACCGATATCATACAAAGGTTGGGTAATGGAAGACAACCGTGGTCGCGCCACATCCGTTAACAAGGAGTTGTTGCTGGTGATGATTTCGAAGTCTTCTGGAACCTTTACCCCAGCGTCGGTTAAGCCGTCTAAGATCCCAATGGCTAATTCATCATCTGTCACAAAAGCGGCAGTTGCACCACTGTTCAAAATCCGATCCACTAAAGACAAACCGTCTTTAAAGGTGTATTTCGCTTCGAAGACCAAGCCTTCGTTGTAATCCAAGTCATTTGCTTTCAAAGCTTCTTTGTAGCCTTTCAAGCGATTTTGGCCGTTGATTGGGTCGATTAAGGCACCGCTGACAAAGGCGATTTTCTTGTTGCCGTTTTGTGCCAACAAGCTCACTGCATCTTTGGTTGCTTCCGCATAGTCGATATTGACAGAACCCACTTGTTCATCGGGATCGATGGAACCAGCTAAGACCACTGGTGTTTTTGAGCGGGAGAATTCCCCACGGATTTCGTCGGTGATGTGGTGCCCCATAAAGATGACCCCATCCACTTGTTTTGCTAACAAGTTGTTCAACACGTTGACTTCTTTTTGGCTGTCGCCGTCAGAGTTGGCCAAGATGATGTTGTATTTGTACATCGTAGCCACGTCGTCAATCCCCCGTGCCAATGATGCAAAGAACATATTGCTCACGTCAGGAATGATAACCCCAACTGTTGTCGTTTTTTTGCTGGCCAAACCACGAGCCACGGCATTTGGGCGGTAGTCTAAGCGGTCGATGACTTCCAAGACTTTCTTACGGGTTGTTGGCTTCACATTCGGATTGCCATTGACTACCCGTGATACGGTGGCCATGGAAACATTTGCTTCCCGGGCAACATCATAAATCGTAATTGTTTGTTTATCCATCTTACTACTCCTCTATTTTTGCATTTTCAGAAAATACGCTTTACATTTCTTAGCTAGAATAGCATGATATTTCACAAAATGCAACCGTTTTATTATCCCTTTCATGAAAATTATCTGTTTCTTTCAGGTATTTTTAAGAACGTGGTATAATGATAGTAATTTAAAGAAAAGAGGCTTTCCAGATGAATCAAACAAAGATTACGGAACTACAAGCATCCTTGCAACAAAGTGGCGCAGATCTCGCATACGTGGCAGATCCTGGCCGTATCGCTTATCTCAGCGGTTATACTAGTGATCCTCACGAACGTATCTTGGCCTTGTTCATTCCCGCTAATGGCGATCCTTTCCTTTTCACTCCTGCTTTGGAAATCGAAGACGCGGAAAACAGCAGCTGGGCTTACGATGTCCTAGGCTACTTAGATAGCGAAAATCCTTGGGAAATGATTAAAGCTGCCATTTTGGCCCGTTACCCTGCACCAAAAAAAATCGCCTTGGAAAAAAATGCCCTGACCCTAGACCGTTTTGAAATCCTACAAGGTCTATTTCCCGGCTGTGACTTCTCCTTGGATATCACTCCAGTTTTGCAACGCTTGATGTTGCTTAAAACCGATAGCGAAATCAAAACCATGTTAGAAGCCGGCGCTTGGGCAGACGAAGCCTTCCGCATTGGCTTTAATGCGATTAAAGCCGGCGTCCCAGAAGCTGAAATCGTCGCTGAAATCGAATACCAATTGAAGCGCCAAGGAGTTTCCCAAATGAGCTTTGACACCATCGTCTTAGCCGGTGCCAACGCGGCTAGTCCTCACGGTGTGCCAGGCAAGAACCAAATCAAAGAAAATGAATTGGTTCTCTTTGACTTAGGTGTTGTTTGGAAAGGTTACTGTAGTGATGCCACTCGAACCGTAGCCTACAAAGAACCAACTGCTTTCCAAAAAGAAATCTACAACTTGACTCTCTTGGCGCAAGAAACGGCTCAAAAAGCAGTTCGTCCTGGAGTTACTGCGGCTGAGTTGGATGCCATTGCCCGTGGCGTCATTACAGAAGCAGGCTACGGGGAGTACTTTAACCACCGCCTAGGTCACGGCATCGGTACTACCGTTCACGAATTCCCTTCATTAGTAGAAGGCAATGATTTGGTTATCGAAAAAGGCATGTGCTTCTCCATCGAACCCGGCATTTACATTCCAGGAAAAGTCGGCGTCCGCATTGAAGACTGTGTCTACGTAACCGAAGACGGCTGTGTGCCATTTACCAAGACACCAAAAGAATTGCAAATTATCGACTAGATTTCGTGCAATCATTACCACCCGTCTAACGGGTGGTTTGCTCTGCGGGTGTAACCCCTTGTTGCTATGGCTACGCCTAAAGACGTTATCCTTCACTTTGTTCAGGCTCAATGCCCTTGGCACTTTCACTTACCGGTCAAACCGGTTTATTTTTTTCTGAAGCCACCATCTGAAAATGGGTCTTCATATTCTCGTACACTCAATTTATCGAGTGCGATATCGTGTGATTCCTGTTCCCGAATATACTTTGCGATTGTTTTTTCGTTTAATCCCACGGTACTAACATAATATCCTTCTGCCCAAAATTTTCGATTGCCATACTTATATTTCAAGTTGGCATGACGATCAAAAATTTGTAAGGCACTTTTGCTCTTTAAATAGCCAACAAATGAAGAGATACTAATTTTGGGTGGAATACTTACCAATATATGAACATGATCTGGCATCATATGTCCTTCGATAATTTCGACTCCTTTGTACTTGCACAAGAGTTGGAAGATCTCAATTAAATCTCGCCTTACTTGATTGTAAATTACTTTCCGTCTATACTTTGGTGTAAATACAATATGATACTTACACATCCATTTTGTATGCGCTAAGCTGTTTGTTTTATTTGCCAAAAATCCCATTCCTTTCAATTGAGCCTGAACAACCCAATTGTACGACAGGAATGGGATTTTTGGTGGCATAGCCACTGATTCTCTACCCGCATAGCGGGTAGTTTTTTGTTTCGGACGCTGTGCGACCTCAACAGGGCTCCACGCCCAACTAATAAAAAAACACCTGCTGACCAAAAGAGTCAGCGGGTGTTTTTACTTACCAATCAGTTTTATTCTTTTTCTTTCAAGCTTTCGCCTGCTTCTACCACTTGGTCTTTCACGTCTTCAGTGGCTTCAATGGCATTGTCTACCAAATCTTCGGCTGCGGGTTGCACTTCATCCAGAGCACTTTCTGCTTCTGATTTCATCTCGGTAGCGGCTTCTTTGGCTTCGATGATGATGTCTGCTTGGGCATCATCCACGTCGGCTAATAAGTCAGCGCTTTGATCTTTCACATCTTCGGCGGATTTTTTAAAACGTTTGGTCAAATCCCCGGTTTGTTTTTTCAAATTGGCCAATAAATCCTCTGAGGAATCGGCCAAATCGCCAGTGGAATCACTGGCTTTTTGTTTTAAATTATCCGTTAAATCTTCGGCTTGTTGGCTTAATTTATGTCCTTGTTCTTTGGCAACTTCGGTTAAGTCGGCGCTTTTTTCTTTCAAAACATCGGCGTAATCGCTAACTGCGTCCAATAAGTCATCGGCTCTTTCAGCCAGTTTTTCCCGCATTTCTTTCCCAGATTCAGGGGCTAATAAAACTGCTGCTACGGCTGCCGCACTGGCGCCCACAACTGCACCTAATAAGAAACTACTCGTTTTACTCATCTTAATCCCTCCATTATTGATTACGTTGTTTAAAGAATTTCATTGCTGTTTGGCCAACCTTGCCGGCGACGGTCGCTTGGGCCGTAGTCTTCGTGACCGCTCCTAATTTGGAAATTGCTTGTTTCCCAGAACGATTCAAATCAGAAACACTTTCACTTAAGTCTGCCACTGCGGTAAACAGCGGATCGATGGTCGCTACCTTGCCATTTACGTCGTTTAGCAACGCATTGGTTTTGACCAAAAGTCCCTCGACTTCGCTGGATAGCACATCCACATCCTTGGTTACCACCCGGATTGTAGTATTGGCTTCATCCACCGTTTGATTGACTTTGGTCACTGTTTTGGAAACTTGTAATAGCAGTCGCACTATAAACACAACCAAAATGGCAAATGCCACGGCTGCGATCAAGGCTGCGATCTCTCCTCCACTCATGTACACGACGCCTCCTTCATCCATTTTCGTACTAATCTAAGCATATCATTACCGCTTTTGAAGCACAAATGAAAACACACCTTTCTAAAGCTCTAACAGCTAAAAGCCCAAAAAAATTCGAACATCCCCAGGAGTAGGTCTCACTCAATTTGTGCGACCTGTGACGCCGAGGCATCTTTCCTGCTGAATGTTCGAATCGATTCGCTAGCTTTCACTAGTCACTGGACTAGTCTGCGTTTTTTTCGGCTTTCTTCGGAGCGTTTTTCGCATCTTCAGCCCGGAGTTCTTCTCCTAATTCTTCGATGAACTGCCGTAATTGGTCTTTCACCTCAGGATGGCCTAACCCATACTCGATACTAGTTTTCAAAAAGCCAAACTTATCTCCCACGTCATAGCGTTTACCAGTAAACTCTTGGGCAAACACGCGTTGGGTTTTATTCAATGTATCAATGGCATCGGTTAATTGGATTTCATCCCCGGCACCGGGCGCTTGGTTTTCCAAGATTTCGAAGATTTCCGGAGTCAATAAGTAACGACCGATAATCGCCAAATCACTAGGGGCATCAGCTGGATTTGGTTTTTCTACGAAGTTGCGCACGTTGTACAAACCGGGAGCTACTTCTGCTTCTGGATCAATGATACCGTATTTTGACGTGTCTTCATGAGGCACTTTCATTACGGCAATCGTGGAAGCATGAGTCTTTTCATAGTCATTGATCAATTGTTTCGTCAAAGGAATCTCGTCTTCCATCAAGTCATCCCCAAGCATGACCACAAAGGGTTCATTTCCCACAAAAGCTTTTGCTTGCAAGACCGCATGGCCCAATCCCCGGGGATGAGACTGACGGATAAAGTGTAAGTTTACATCCGTGGTTTCTTCCACTAATTTCAAGAGTTCCGTCTTGCCTTTTTCCCGCAAGTTGGTTTCCAATTCAATATTGGAATCGAAATGGTCTTCAATCGGGCGTTTGGCTTTTCCGGTAACGATCAAAATGTCTTCAATCCCGGATTTTAACGCTTCTTCTACGATAAATTGGATAGTTGGCTTGTCCACAATGGGCAACATTTCCTTGGCCATCGCTTTTGTGGCAGGTAAAAATCGCGTTCCTAACCCCGCAGCTGGAATCACCGCTTTTTTGACTTTCATACAAGTTTTCCTCCCTATTCCCTCTTTAAAATTCATTTTCTTCCCGCGCATCCCGGAGCATGATTTCTTTGGCTGCGACGTTAATGTCTTTGCCTTCATATAAAACATCGTAAATTGCTTGGGTAATCGGCATTTCCACGTGAAGTTTTTGCGCAAGCTCCCTAGCTGCTTTTGTGGTGGAGACCCCTTCTACGATCATCCCCATGTTTTCCAAAACTTCCTCTAGCTTGTGGCCTTTACCTAAAAGGTTCCCCGCCCGCCAGTTTCGCGAGTGCACACTCGTACAGGTGACGATCAAGTCTCCCACACCGCTTAACCCGATAAAGGTCAATGGATTGGCGCCCATCGCGACTCCTAAGCGACTGATTTCCGCTAGTCCCCGAGTCATAATCGCCGCTTTTGCATCATCCCCAAAGCCTAGACCGTGAATCGCTCCGGCACCAATGGCGATGATATTTTTCAAAGCCGCTCCGGTTTCCACACCGATTACATCGGTATTGGTGTAAATCCGGAAGTAATCATTCATAAATAAATCTTGCACATAGCGCGCCGCCTCTAAATCGGTACTAGCTGCGGTAATCGTAGTGATGTCGTGATTGATCACTTCTTCGGCATGACTAGGACCAGAAAGAACAGCTACCGCTTGGCGATGCGTTTCAGGAATTTCTTCTAACAAGACTTCCGAAATCCGCTTATGGGTATCTTGCTCCAATCCTTTTGAAGCATGGATAATCACTGGTTTATTTTGAACCGTTGCCGCAAATTGTTGGGCCACAGAGCGCATGGCTTTTGTCGGTACTACGAACAAAATCGCATCACAATCTGCAATCGCTTCTGCTAAATCCGTATAAGCCACGATACTATCGGGAATCTTATTGTCCGGTAAATAGTGACGATTCGTATGATACGTATTGATTTCATTAATTTGAGCGGGTAAATTTCCCCAAATACGCACGTCATGACCATTTTCTGCCAAGACTTGTGCCAAAGCCGTGCCCCAAGAACCGGGACCTAAGACTGCAATTTTTTGTTTCACTTGTCTTCCTCCTTTGCGAACCTGCGTACTAAGCATACGTCAGGGCGCAACTATTATCAAATATCAAAGAATCTTTTGGTCATTGCCTAGTGTACGATCGTAGTCCTTCACCCCTTGGCGTCGCCGTAGCAAAGCCAGTGCGATTGCTCCTACAAAAAGCACCACGGACAAGAGCTGGGATACCCGGATACTACCGATGTACAAGCTATCTTCCCGCAAGCCCTCAATCCAAAAGCGACCGAAGCTATACCAAGCCACATAGGCTAGGAAAACTTCCCCTTGTTTGAAGAACTTTTGCTTTCGTAACAAGATCAAGACGATAAACCCTAAGAAATTCCAGCTGGATTCATAAAGGAAAGTCGGTTGCCGGTACGCTCCATCGATGTGCATATTGTCGATAATAAATTGCGGCAAATGCAATTTTCCCAAGAAAGCCAAGCTGGTTT
The DNA here is from genome assembly GCF_000407365.1 of Enterococcus asini ATCC 700915. GTDB lineage: Bacteria > Bacillota > Bacilli > Lactobacillales > Enterococcaceae > Enterococcus_C > Enterococcus_C asini. Next base: position 1,701,936 of record NZ_ASVU01000001.1, on the reverse strand, counting down.
TCGGTCCATAGGCTTCATGATTCATAAAGTTGCCCCAACGCCCGATTCCTTGGGCTAGGATAACTGTGGGCGCCGCAATATCGAGAAACGTCCACATATTGATAAACTTATAACGACAAAAGAAAAAGAGCCAAATAATCGCCGCAATCAGCCCGCCGTAAATCGCTAAGCCTCCGGATCGGACATTAAAAATTTGAATCGGATCTTGGAGATACGGTTCCAAATCAAAGAGAATGTAATACAAACGAGCGCCCACTAGCGCCAAGGGCAAGCCTACTAACATAAAGTCCGTCACATCATCGGCTTTTAAGCCTACACGCACGGCTTCTCTTGAGGCCAACCACATGGCTAAGATAACCGCCGAGACGATAATCAAGGCATACCAGTAAATCTCTAAGCCAAACAAGCGAAATGCCACACGATCAATCATTCCTACCATCTGCATCCTCCTACTCATCCGAATTCTGAGCGATGAGTTGGGTCAAGCGCTCTTCAAATGTTTTTGTGGCATCATAGCCCATGGCTTTGGCCCGGAAGTTCATCGCCGCAACTTCAATGATAATCGCCACATTGCGCCCGGTTTTCACAGGAATCTTGATTTGGGGCACATCCACTTCGGCAATTTCAATGGTAGTATCCGCCGTACCTAAACGATCATATTTCTTGTCTTTCGCCCAAGCTTCCAAATATACCGCCAATTGTACTTGCATACTGCCTCGCACCGCGGAAGCCCCGAATAGATTCATCACATCGATAATTCCGATACCGCGAATTTCGATTAAGTGTTGCAAAATTGCTGGGGGCTCCCCGACTAGAGTCAATTCATCTTGTTGGTAGACATCCACCCGATCGTCGGCGATTAAGCGATGCCCACGCTTGATTAATTCCAAAGCCGTTTCACTTTTCCCGATACCGCTATCCCCTTGAATCAAGACCCCTAGTCCATAAACATCCACCAACACGCCGTGGACACTGGTTCGTGGTGCTAAGAAGCCCCCGAGATAACTCGTCATTTCCCCTAGAAGACGAGAACTACCAATAGGCGAGCGCAAAATTGGCACATCGTGTTCCTCACAAGCTTCCAACATTTCTTCTGGCACGGACAAGCCTCGAGAAATAACAAAAGCTGGGGTATCCGGCGTACACATCCGGCGCAAGACCATCAAGCGTTCTTCCGGCATCATCCGCTGGGCAAACGTCATCTCCTTGGAACCAAAAAGTTGAATCCGGTCATGGGAGTAATAGTTGAAGTAGCCTGTTAACTCCAAACCTGGCCGGGAAATATCCGCAATCGTAATCGCACGTTCTAAGCCTTCTGAGGAACCAGATACGACTTCTAAATTTAATTTTTGAACCATTTGGCTAACCGTTACAAATTCCGCCATCGGTTTCCCTCATTTCTTCTTTTCATTTTTCATTCACTGTTTTATTCTACCCTATCTCTCAAAAAAAAACACGCTTTTGCGGTGGAAACCCTAGAGAAAGACTGCCGAAAATCCCCCCTTTGTGCTATCATTTGGATAATGGATTCTGCCATGGTCGTATGCACCGTGACCAGGGGCTAGAATCAAGTAAAAAGGAGGTTTTTCTCGCATGAAATTTTCTGAATATTCTTATCAGCGACCTGATTTTGACAGCTACCAAAAAGAGTATCTCACTTGGGTAAAAAAACTGGACACGACGGATGTGTCCGAAGCAATCCAGGCCATGGATCACTTAAATGAACTCCGCCGACAAGTGGACACGGCCATGAATTTAGCAAGCATCCGCTATTCCATTGATACCAAAGATGCCTTTTACGAAGCAGAAGACGACTGGTGGAACGAGTACTTGCCCCATTTTGAATCGCTGGATTTCCAGTTTTATCAAGCCTTATTAAGCGCGCCAACTGTGGCCGAGTTACGGGAAAAATATCCTGAAACACTTTTCTTATTTGCCGAAAGCCGGGTGAAACTCTTTGATGAAAAACTGATTCCTTTATTTCAAAAGGAAAACCAGCTGGCTTCTGCTTACAGCAAATTAGTAGCTTCTGCGCAGATTGACTTTGAAGGTGAACTACGGACGATTCCGCAAATGACGCCCTTTAGTCAGTCCACCGATCGTAGCGTCCGCAAAGCCGCTCAGTTGGCCGTAACCGACTTTTTCGTCACTCATGAAGCGGAGTTCGATGCCATTTACGACGAGATGGTGAAAGTCAGAGACAGGATTGCCAAAAGTCTCGGTTTTGCCAACTACGGCGAATTCGCCGATGTGAAGATGAATCGCTGGGACTACAACCGTTCCATGATTGAGACCTATCGCAAAGAAATCTTGGAAAAAGTCGTACCGGCAACCAAAGTCCTTTACGATCGCCAAGCCAAACGGAATCACCTAACCAAATTGAAAAATTATGATTTGAGTCTAGTTTACCCTACTGGCAATGCGAAACCTCAAGGCACCCCGGAAGAATTGGTAGCCGCAGCCCAAAAGATGTACCAAGAGATGTCCCCGGAAACCGGCACGTTCTTTGACTTCATGAAAGATCAAGACCTTTTAGACCTTTTAAGTAAACCTGGGAAACAAACCGGGGGCTACTGTACCTATATCGCTGACTACCAAGCCCCTTTCATCTTTGCCAATTTTAACGGCACCTCTGGAGATGTGGATGTCTTGACTCATGAAGCCGGCCATGCCTTCCAATGTTTCGAATCCCGCTGGATCAAGGAGCCGGAAATCGTCTTTCCGAATTTCGAGTCCTGCGAGATTCACTCCATGTCCATGGAATTCATCGCTTGGCCTTGGATGGAGCATTTCTTTAAAGAACAAACGCAAAAATATAAGTTTGCTCATTTAAGTGATGCGTTGGAGTTCTTACCTTATGGGGTTTTGGTGGATCATTTCCAACAAGAAGTCTACGAACATCCTGAATGGACACCAGCAGAACGGAAAGCTTGCTGGCGCAAATTAGAACGGCAATATTGTCCAGAGCGTGACTATTCAGAAGATGAAAACCTAGACCGCGGCTTGTATTGGTTCCGCCAAGGTCATATCTTCCAAGATCCTTTCTACTATATCGACTACACCTTGGCGCAAGTCTGTGCGTTCCAATTCTGGAAGAGATTCCAAGTGGACCATGACGAAACCGCTTGGGCGGATTACTTGGCTATTTGCCAAGTGGGAGGTACCAAAACCTTCTTGGAAATTTTGGACATTGCCCACTTGCGTTCCCCATTTGAAGCTGGAGCTTTAGACGAAACCATCAAAGCTGTAGCCGAATACTTGCAAGAAGTTCCCGAAGACGCACTAGGATAAACTAAAAGAGAGCCCACCGACAAAGGGTAGGCTCTCTTTTAGTTACAACTTACTCCTTACTGCTCTTTTTTCACTGGAAATAATTTGGTCAACGCTTTGGCGGCTAAATAAATGATAAACAAAACAAGGAAGACGCCTCCCCAGCCTAAGACCAATAATTCAAACCCTTTGCTTAAATCGGTTAGATTCACCATGGTTTTTCCTCCTTATTAAGTCAACAACGCTAGTAGCAAGCCCCCGGCAATCACGGAAGCAATCTGACCGGAAACATTGGCTCCCGCTGCATGCATGAGAATAAAGTTTTGTGGATCGGCTTCCGTGGCCATCTTTTGAATCACCCGACTGGACATAGGAAAGGCCGAAATTCCCGCTGCCCCCACCATGGGATTGATTTTTTCTTTCCGAAAGAGATTCAGCAGTTTGGCAAACAACACGCCTCCCACCGAATCCATAATAAACGCGATTAAGCCTAAGAAGATAACCAAGAGTGTGTCGACTTTCAAAAAGTCCTCGTAGTGCATACTCACAGAAATCGACAAGCCCAACAGAATACTGACCAAGTTCACCAGTTCATTTTGTGCGGAGATCGATAACCGGTCCAAAACACCACATTCTCGCAACAAGTTTCCAAACATCAAGAATCCCACTAAGGGCAGTGAGACTGGTGCAATCAAGCCCGCCACACAGGAAATCACAATGGGAAATAAAATCTTCGCCGTTTTCGAGACTTCTCCTGCGCGATAGGTCATGCGAATTTGCCGTTCTTTTTTCGTGGTGACGGCTTTAATCGCCACCGGCTGAATAATCGGCACCAAGGCCATATACGAATAAGCCGCCACCATAATGGCTCCCATGTACTGGGAATTCAACGTATTGGCCACAAAAATCGACGTCGGCCCATCCGCCGCACCGATAATACCGATAGACGCCGCATCATTTAAATCAAAACCTAATAAAATTGCTAAAATCACGGTAAAAAAGATTCCGAATTGGGCTGCAGCCCCAAATAAGAGCATGAAGGGATTTTGCAAAAGGGGTCCAAAGTCAATCATTGCCCCAATCCCGATAAATAATAGCAAGGGAAAGAGCTCGGTTTTAATCCCCGCATCGAATAAAATCTGAAAGGCGCCAGGCTCTCCTGCGGCACTCAACACCCCGGAATCGGGAAAGTTCACCAAAATCGTTCCTAAGCCCATGGGTACCAGTAAAGTAGGCTCGTACTCCTTCTTAATGCCCAGATACAACAGCAAGCCCCCGATTAGCATCATCACTAGACGTCCGGGTTCTTGCCCCATCCCCACTACCCCTTCAATCAATGTCTCCATGTCATCACGATCCTCTTCTCCTGATTTTTCTGTAAAATACCATCATTTTTTAATCAAAACATTTCGAGTAAAATAGCTAGCCTTTCGCTAAACAAGCGTTGCTCCTTTCCTGATTTTTTCTGATCGTTTTGTTTTTCTAAAACTTTCCTCATAATAATTGTATCATGTTTTGATTTGAATGGTTACGAAAAACCAAAAAACCTCCTCTCACTAGGAGAAGAGGTTTAGTCGTTGTTGTACTTATCTAAGGCGTGTTCGGTGACGATCACATTTACGATGGACATGATTACCGCGACCAATAAAGCCGACCCAAAGGAAGCAAAACCAAAGCTGTTTGCTCCTACTAAGGACGAGGTCAGGCTCAACATGGCGCCGTTGATCACAAAGGTGAACAAGCCTAAACTTAAGACGTTCAACGGTAATGACAGGATGACTAAGATGGGACGTACAATCCCGTTTAGAATCGAAAGCACAAAGGCCGCAATGAGCGCCGTCAAAAGGCTTGCCACGTGAAACTGGCTAGGCATAAGCACCGTCAAGGCGATAAACGTCACCGTGTTTACCACTAAACGTTGGAAGTACGTCATTAGAAGTCACTCCAGTCATCGTCATCGATTTTTTCGACTTCTTTTGGCGGCTCTTGGCGAAATTGCTTGTAGCTACCTTTTGAGCCAGAATGATAAGGATTCCCGGATGATGGGCGACGTCCGCCTTTACCAGAAGGAATCACTAACGCCATGACGATGTACAACAGGACACCAGGAAAACCAGTTGTCACTAAGGACAAGAAGACATAGACCACACGAATGATTGTGGCATCGATGCCAATAAATTCGGCAATCCCGCCTAAAGTACCTGTTAATACGACGTTATCTGGAGATTTTGTTAAATTCTTTCGCATAATTGCTCACCTCTATCCTGTCAAATTTTACCGTATTTCAAAGGATTTTTCATCCTTTTTCTTGTTGCATCAATCAGATTTTACTGAGCTAGGCTTAGGGCAACTTTGACTGTCTCATCAAAGTCACCCCTGCCCTTTCAGCTTATTGATCCGTATCTTTAATTAAAACGTTCCCAGTAGTAGTTGCTAGTTCGATTTGTGCCCAGCTATCTTCAGCCACTCGGCGGAATTGCAACAATTGGTTCATCTTCGCTTTTTTCTCCCGAATCACTTCATAGTCGCTCATGCGTGAATTGATCTTCCCGAGGCTCGTCTTAGCAGTACCTTCCAAGCCTAAAGTCGGCGCAAAGGCTGCTTTCACCGTGCCGTTTACGGAGCTGGCGTCAACTTTTTTCAAGTTCGTGCCGGCAAAGGTCAAGCGAATGTCTCCATTGACTAAGGAAGCACCGATGGTTTGAGGAGTCGTCTTCACGGTGATATTCCCATTCACGTTTTCGATGATGGTATCCCGCACATCCCCACTAGCCACGGTAATGTTCCCGTTGACACCGTTGATTTCCAACATCGTGGCATCGATTTCTTTAAAGTCCATGTTCCCATTAGTTGATTGGGTGTAGACATCTTTGGCTTCTAATTTCTTCACTACGACGTTCCCGTTTAGCAGTTTTAGTGCCACATGGTCATACACTTGAGTTGGTAGGTAGAAAGTCAAATCTGCCCGGACCCGTTTATTTGGTACGTGGAAGAGGATATGATCATCGTCGACTTCCATGCGACTGCGGGCATTGAAAGCATCTAGTGGCGTTGCGCCATCCATCTTGCCGTAAAGCGTGATTTTGGCGTCCACTTTCACGTGATCTTCTTCCCAAACATCAAATTCCACATTCCCATTCGCAACTTTTACATCGAGAATCGTTGCTTCACTCGCATCGAATTCAAAGGTATGGTCGAACTTGGTGTTAGCCACTCCCGGCACTCTCATGTTAATGTCTTTCCATTCCACATTGTCATTCAACGTTTGAGACACGGTGGAGAAAGTTTGCTTCAATAGTTTGCCGATTTGGCTACCGGCTTCGGCCATTTTTTCTCCAGCTTGGTTCAACGCATCGGAAGCTTGATCTTTCCATTCGTCGTTGAATTTGCTGCGGAAATCGTCTTTCATTTGAGACCATTGATCTTTCTTGACACCCTTTAAGTGGGATTCAAGATTTTCTTTTTCCGCTTCTAAGTCTTCTTGGGAGAGTTCCAAAGCTTTCAATTCTGCTTCTAATTCTTTTCTTTCGGCCAATTCTTCATCGGATAAAATATCCAATTCTTCCTTGGTGTTCAACTCCATCAGTTTGCTTTGTGCTTCTGCCAATTGGCTGGCCACACCGGCTAGTTCCACATTGACTTCGTCTAATTCCACAGAAGTTCGATTTGCTTCGGTCGCCAAGTCGTCTAACAGACTATCGAGGGTTTTCTTATCCTCGGCTTCTTGATCTTGGATATCTTGGGCAAAATCTTTATCTTCTGGATCTTCTAATAGACGATCGACAGCGTCTTTCTTCTCAGCAATTACTTCTTCATTGGCCTTTTGAATATGTTTTTCGCCTTTTTCCTTGGCTAGGCCTTCCAATAGGTCTAAGGCTTCTTCCGTTGAGAGTACACCTTTTTTTACTAAGTCCAATACTCGTTCTCGTTCATTCATGGAAAATGAGCCTCCTTGATTGTATTTTTTTGCAAGTTCATCTTACATTGCTATTATGCCAAGAAAAGAAAGAAATGTCATAGGACTAAAGACCGAACTTTGCCCCAACTTCAGACGGATTCTCTGGCAAAGGAATTTTCCAACAAAAAATACCCATCCTTAAAGGACAGGTATCTTGTTTAAGTCAGGCTTACACCATTTCATCATGGTTGGAGTTCAACTCGGTAATTTTACCGGTAGCCAAGTAGACGATCCACTCGCAGATATTGGTCACATAATCTCCAATGCGTTCCAAATATTGGGCTACGGATAGATAGTCACTCCCGCTAATGACGGTCGCCGGATTTTCCTGCATGGACTTAATGGCTTCATGATAGATTTCTGAATAGTAGTCATTAATCCGGGTATCCATATCCGCAATCAAGCGGGCATCTTTTTCGTTGGTTTTCACGTAGGCAATCAACACATTGTCCACCATTTTTTTCACGTAATCACTCATATCAGAAATTTGCTTTTCGATTTCCGGAATCCGAGTTTCCCCTTTCACTCGGATAGTCGACTTGGCAATGGATACCGCGTGATCTGCCATACGCTCTAAGTCGGAGCTGGCTTTCATGACAGTGATGATCATCCGCAAGTCGGTGGTCACCGGCTGTTGCAAAGCAATCATTTCAAAGCTTTTCTTCTCCAAACGGACTTCCATATCATTGATCTCGATATCGTGATCGATCACTGATCGGGCTAATTCCTTATCGTGCTTAATATAAGCTTTTACCGATTTATGCACGGCATTACTTACCATCATCCCCATTTCGTAAAACTGATTGTGGAGATTGAGCAATTCCTCTTCAAACTGTGTCCGCAACATAACCTTTACTCCTCGCTTTCTCCTCACTATTAGCCAAAACGGCCAGAAATGTAATCCTCTGTTTCTTTTTTCTTTGGTTCTAGGAAAATCTTCTTGGTATCGTCAAATTCGATTAAATTGCCGTCTAAGAAAAAGGCAGTCTTATCGGATATCCGAGAGGCTTGGGACATATTGTGCGTCACGATGATCATGGTGTAGCGCTCTTTCAGATGAAACAGCGTGTTCTCGATCTTCCCGGAAGAAATCGGGTCTAAGGCACTGGTCGGTTCATCTAAAAGGATGATTTTCGGATCCACCGCCAACACCCGAGCGATACAAACCCGCTGTTGTTGGCCACCGGATAGTGACAGGGCACTGGTGTGAAGCTTGTCTTTCACGTCATCCCAAACAGATGCCGCCTTGAGACTTTCTTCTACCACTTGGTCCAGTTTCTCTTTGTCCTTTTCTCCTTTTAATTTTAACCCATAGATGACATTTTCGTAAATGGAAAATGGAAAAGGATTCGGTTGTTGGAAGACCATGCCGATTTCTTTGCGCAACTCGACGATGTCTTGTTTCGGACTGTAAATGTCGTTGCCTTTGTATTGGACATTGCCCGTAATGGTCACTCCGGGAATCAAGTCATTCATCCGGTTCAAAGTCCGCAAGTAAGTCGACTTGCCACAGCCGGAAGGACCGATCAATGCCGTAATATGATTTTCTTCAAAGCCCATGGTAATACCCTTTAAGGCTTCTTTTTTACCGTAATACAAATGTAAATCTTGTGATGAAATCAATGATTCAGACATGCCGCTTCCTCCTTAGCCAAAGTGCCCTGATACGTAATCTTCCGTGGCCTTGATCTTCGGCCGGGTAAAGATTTTTCGGGTTTCATCGTATTCCAATACACTGCCCATATAGAAAAAGGCGGTGTAATCGCTAATCCGAGCGGCTTGTTGCATATTGTGAGTCACAATGATAATCGTATAGTTTTCTTTCAAATTGACTAAGGTTTCTTCCACGGTCCCGGTGGAAATCGGATCCAGAGCAGAAGCCGGTTCATCCAAAAGCAAGATATCTGGTTTCATGGCAATCGCCCGGGCGATACACAGGCGTTGTTGCTGTCCCCCGGATAATGCCAATGCGCTTTTATGCAAATTGTCTTTCACTTGCTCCCACAAAGCGGCTTGCTTCAAGCTTGATTCCACGATTTCGTCCAACTTTTGTTTGTCCCGCTCCCCGTGGCGCTTTAGGGCAAAAGTGATATTTTCATAAATCGACTTACTAAAAGGATTTGGCCGTTGAAACACCATGCCAATGCGTTTGCGCATTTCGTAGACATCGATGTCTTTGCGATTGACATCTACATCTTTGTACATGATTTTCCCAGTAACGTTAGTGCCAGAGATTCCATCATTCATCCGGTTCAAAGACCGCAAGTAAGTTGATTTCCCGGAACCAGAAGGCCCAATCAAAGCCGTGATACAATTTTTTTCAAATTCTAAGTCCACCCCATGGATGGCTTCGTTTTGCCCGTACCAGACCTTTAAGTCTTCCGTGTACAAGGCAACCTTGTCATCTTTATCAAAGGTGATCAAATGGCGATCATTCATATCGTAACTCATCGTTTTGCTCCAATCTATGCGGAAGTCATTTTCTTATACAAGCGTTTGCCCACAGCCCGAGCTGCGAAGTTAAACAAGAGCACGGCAATGATCAGCACGGCAGAGGCACCGGCAGAAACTGCTGCGCCATCTGGCATCGTGCCCTCGGTATTGATCTTCCAAATATGCACGGCCAAAGTTTCCGCTTGCCGGAAGATGCTAATGGGACTCGACACACTTAGTGGATTCCAGTTGGAGAAATCCAAAGCCGGTGCGCTTTGCCCGGCAGTGTAGATCAGCGCTGCGGCTTCCCCAAAAATTCGGCCAGAGCTTAAGATAATCCCGGTTAAAATCCCTGGAGTAGCTTCCGGCACTACGATTCGCAAAACCGTCTCCCACCGGGACAAACCTAGTGCTAAGCCGGCTTCCCGTTGCGTGTAGTGGATTGCCCGTAAAGATTCTTCCACGTTTCTAGTTAACAGTGGCAGATTGAAAAAGGTTAAAGCCAAGGCGCCAGAGATAATGGAAAAGCCGTAGCCAAACTGAATTACGAAAACTAAGAAACCAAACAGCCCCACTACGACAGAAGGCAAGGAACTTAAGATTTCAATGGAAGTGCGAATCACGTCTGTCAGCCAATTTTTCTTGGCGTATTCAGACAAATAAATTCCCGCCCCTAAAGAAATGGGAAAACTGATAATCATGGTGATCAACAGCAAGTAAAAGGAGTTAAACAACTGGATGCCAATCCCACCGCCTTCTTGATAGGCTTTGGAAGGAGCGGTCAAGAACTCCCAAGAAATATGGGGTACCCCCCGCACCAAGATGTACAACAGCAAGGCAGCTAAGATTAAAACGATAGTCCCTGAAACGGCATAAAGCACTCCAGTGGCGATTTTATCCGAACGTTTCGCATTCATTTGCTAAAGGCCCCCTTTTTGCCAATCAAGCGGATGATGATATTGAAGAGTAGTGACATTAGTAAGAGAATCAAGGCTAAGGACCACAGTACGTTGTTTTCTACCGTACCCATAATCGTATTCCCGATACCCATGGTCAAAATCGAAGTCAAAGTAGAGGCCGGAGTTACCAAGGAATTTGGCATTAAAGCCGCGTTCCCGATTACCATTTGGATAGCCAACGCTTCCCCAAAGGCCCGAGCCATACCGAAGACCACCGCGGTTAAAATACCCGGAACGGCCGCCCGCAAGACCACTTTATAAATCGTCTGCCAGCGGGTCGCTCCTAAGGCCAAGGACGCTTCCCGATAATGCCGAGGCACAGCTTTTAAAGCATCCACGGTCATAGTGGTCACCGTGGGCAAAATCATGATGAACAAGACAAAGGTTCCGGCTAAAATCCCGAAGCCGGTGCCACCAAATACAGAGCGCACGGCCGGGACAATCACGGATAGACCGATAAACCCATAAACTACTGAAGGAATCCCCACCAGTAATTCGATAACCGGTTGTAAGATTTTTTGTCCTTGTTTAGGAGAGATTTCCGTCATAAAGACTGCCGCCCCAATAGCAAAAGGCGTCGCTACAATGGCGGAAAGGAACGTTACGATAAAGGAGCCGGCAATCATGGGCAAAGCCCCCACTTGAGGCTTTCCATCCGGTCCTAGCTGGCTCGGATTCCAGTCCGTTCCAAAAAGAAAGGAGAATACATTGACCTTATCCTTAAAAAACGTCGCCAAACCCTTGCTGGCAACAAAGTAAAAGATGGAGACAACCACCGCCACGATTAGGGCGATACACAAAAAACTAATCAGTTTTCCTCGTTGTTCCATGCGAGCGCGCTTGGATTTTGTTAATAGCGCTTTTTTCACATCTTCGTCCAAAACAATTCCTCCTTCATTTCCCCACTGAAGCGACCTGGGGCATAAAAGCTTTTGCAAACGGCAAAGCCAGACCTGAAAAAAGCAGCAGACCTCGCCTCTTCACGCCCCTGGCGGAGAAGAACGCGCCCTGTCTCCCTGCTTTTTTCATCCTATTTTATTTTAGGAGAGCAACGTCAATTTCCTATAAACTTATTGTAAAGTTTATGTAAAGTTTAGTCGATTACATTGCCTTGCCAATCCCGTTCGACCTGCATAGCAGAAACCGGGATATAACCTAATTCCCCTACGATTTTTTCTTGAACTTCATCAGAAAGAATGTACGCTAAGAATTCCTTTGTCAATGCATCCGGATTTTCCTTAGTATACATGTGTTCATAAGCCCAAATCGGCCATTGATTCGTGGTCACATTTTCATCCGTTGGTGCGACACCTTCTAGTTTTAACGTCATCACATCATCGGTCACATAGGAAAACGCCACGTAGCTAATGGCCCCGGGTGTATCAGAAACGATTTGACGCACCATGCCACTGGAGTCTTGTTCCTGAGCAGGAATCGCTGTTTCTCCGTCTAGAACCCATTTTTCAAAGGTTCCCCGGGTTCCAGAACCGGCCGCCCGGTTTAGCACGACGATCTTCTGGTCCACGCCGCCGACGTCTTTCCAGTTGGTAATCTCTCCTAGAAAAATGCCTTTTAGCTGGTCCATGGTTAAGTTGGTGACCCCGACTTTTTTATTGACGATGGGGGTGATGCCCACTACGGCCACTTTATGATCCAAAAGTTCATCCGCGCGAATCCCACTTTTTTCTTCTGCAAACAAGTCCGAATTGCCGATTTCCACCGCACCGGATTGGACTTGGCTCAAACCAGTCCCACTACCGCCCCCTTGGACGTTGATAAATTTCCCTGGATTTTTGGTTTGGTATTCTTCAGCCACGGTTTCCACTAAAGGTTGCAAGGCGGAAGACCCCACCGCGGTGATGGACTCTCCTCGGTCGATCCATTTGGCACAGCCACTAAGGAGGAGAACCATGGATAAGCCCAAGGCGATTACGATTTTTTTCATTTCATTGCTCCTTCACGCATCTTACCTGTTTCATGACAGGCGATTAATTGTCCGCGGTATGCCACAAACAAGTTCATTCTACCAAAAAGTCAGGCTCCTGCAAATTGCAATTATTTCCGAAAGACAAAAATTCCCTAAAGTAATGGCGAAATCAAACGGGCCAAACCTTCTTTTAATTTGATGATTACCCCTCGCTGTTGATAGCGTTCTTCCGTCAGTGGCTGACACAAGCGCTGGTCTCTAAAGAATGCTTGACGGACTTCTTGGGCCATTTTCGCATCATAGAGGATGCAGTTAACTTCAAAATCCAAGCGGAAGGACCGCACGTCGATATTCGCCGAGCCTACGGAAGCAATGCCCCCGTCGATAACCATGGTCTTGGCATGAATAAAGCCATTTTCATAAGTGGCCACCTCTGCTCCATAAGCCAAGAGTTCCGCCGCAAAGGAATAAGTAGCCCAGTACACTAGGGGATGATCCGGTTTATTGGGAATCTGTAACTCCACTCGCACTCCAGAAAGCAATGCTAATTTCAAGGCCTCGTGAATGGAGCCATCGGGAATGTAGTAAGGCGTTTGAATCAAGATTTCTTTTTTCGCCATATTGATCATCTTTAAATAAGTCATCTTAATCTGCTGATAATCCGAATCCGGGCCACTGGTCACCACTTGCATGGCGACTTGCCCGGTTTCTTCCAGCTCAGGGAAATATTTCTTGGCATAGGAGATTTCATCTTGATGCTGGGAGTTCCAGTCCATCAAAAACCGGTTTTGCAAACTGTAAATCGCCGGCCCGGCAATCCGCAGATGGTTGTCCCGCCAATAGCCAAATTTTTCGACCAAACCTAAGTATTCATCCCCTACATTGAAGCCCCCGGTATACCCAATCTGACCGTCGATCACCACGATTTTCCGGTGGTTTCGGTAGTTAATCCGAGGATTCAAATACGGCACAAACAGGGGAAAGAAAAAAGTAACTTCTCCGCCCACGGCTTTCAATGGCTCAAAGAAATGACCGGCCACCCCGTTAGAACCCCAGGCGTCTAACAAGAGCCGGACCTTAACCCCTTTTTTAGCGGCGGCGACTAAGGCTGCCAAGAGTTCCTGCCCCAAGTGGTCCCCGCGAAAAATATAGTATTCCATGTGAATGTGATTTTTAGCTTTGGCGATATCTGCCAGCAAGGCGTCGAATTTTTCACGCCCATCGGTAAATAGCTGTACCTGATTGGTCGTGGTGTACAAAGCTCGTTCATAAACCGTCAGCATGTAAATCAGTTGTTTGGCATCTACTCGAGCCGTGGGAGGTTGTGGGAAAAGGTCACGCTGCAAAGCTTGCTGCTGCTCTTCGATTTCCACATTCATCCCGATTTTTCCTTGCATCTTTAAGTCAAAAATCTTATCTTTGGAGATTCCGCGACCAAAGAAGAAATACAAAACAAATCCCACCACAGGAATAAAATTCAAAACCAACAACCACGCCCAGGTCTGCGCCGTATCCCGACGTTCCCGAAACACGATGATAAAGGACAGCAAGATATTTGCCACCAGTATAATCGTAACCAAATTATTTGTAATTACCGTCATTTTCCGTCCCCCGACCGCTTTCTTACAATTAGCATAACGAACTTACGAAAACTTGTAAAGCTACAGCCTAAGCGCCAAAAGCAAAAAAAGAACCCTGCCAAAAAGCAAGATTCTTTTAGGATTTAGGCTTTTAAGAAACGACGCATGGATAGAACAGAACCCAATGAACCGATGACGAAGCCCACGGCCACTAAGACCAAGGAAATCTGCAAGCTAAAGTCCCCAGGTTTTACCATGCTGTAATTGGAACGCAGAAGAATCGGGTTCAGGATTTCGTAGACTTTTTGATAGCCAAAGACCATTAATGCTACGGGAATCAAGGAACCAATCAAACCGATCCAACCACCTTCTAGGAAGAATGGCCAACGAATGTAGCCGTTTTTTGCCCCCACGAGACGCATGATTTGAATTTCTCGTTGACGAGAAATAATCGTAATTCGAATCGTATTGGAAATCAAGAACATCGCCACAAAAAGCAAGAGTGCCGCTGCTGCTAGTCCCCAAGTCTTGACTACTTCGGAAATTTTGAAGATCTTTTCAGATTCCAAACCACCGTAATCGGCCTTGTAGACATTTTCCAACTCCCCGGCTTCCTTCGCTACGTGTTTGGTCTGCTTCGGATCTGTGGTGCTGACCACAAAAACGTCGTAAAGCGGGTTACTATCTTCATCAAAGAGATCCCATTTAGGTCCCATGGATTTCTTGATTTTTTCTAGTTCGGCATCAGCGCTGGAAAATTTAACACCTTTCACATCGTCTAAGCCTTTTAGTTCTTTCTCTAAAGCATCGATTTCCGGCTGTTTCGTGCCGTATTCGATAAAGACAGAGACATCTACGTTACTTTCGATGTCTTCTGCAAGCTTGGTGGCATTGATAATCACAGCCATGAAGACCCCCACCAATGACAAGGTAATGGTCACGGCACTTACTGAAGCCACCGTCATCCAGCCATTACGCTTGAGACTCTTAATACTTTCCAACAAATGACGGAAAAAAGTTCTAATCATCGTATCCGTATTCCCCTTCCGCTTGGTCGCGAATAATGCGTCCATTTTCAATCGCAATTACCCGGTGACGGATTGTGTTTACAATCGTGGAATTATGAGTTGCCATTACCACGGTTGTTCCTTGGGCATTGATCCGATCCAAGAGCTTCATGATTTCCCAAGAGTTTTCTGGATCCAAGTTCCCGGTCGGTTCATCGGCAATCATGACTTTCGGTGTGTTAACAATAGCCCGAGCAATAGAGACCCGTTGTTGTTCCCCACCGGAAAGTTCACTAGGGAAAACCCGGACTTTGTGCTTCAAGCCCACTAAGTCCAGCACTTCCATAACTCGTTTCTTGATATCCCGCGGTTTACGTCCGATAACTTGCATGGCATAGGCCACGTTTTCATACACGGTCTTCTTTGGTAATAATTTATAATCCTGAAAGACGACGCCGATTTCCCGGCGCAACAGGGGAACATCACGGTTTTTGATTTTCACCAGGTCGTAACCAGCAACATTTAAAACACCTTTTGTCGCTTTTTCTTCCCGATACATCAACTTGATAAAGGTGGACTTGCCGGCACCAGAAGGCCCGACCACGTAAACAAACTCACCTTGATCGATGTTGACGGTAATATTACGGATGGCAGTCGTACCATTGGAGTACTTCTTCATTACATCCTTCATTTCAATCATGGCTATCTCTCCATCTTACTAGTTTTCAATACTCACGTAGTATAGCATACGAATATTGCATCTTGCTTTCAACAGGTTACATTTACATTTCATTTCATAGGTTCTTTACTCGTGATTCAATTTCAACTTCAAATAAGCGTCGATAAAGCCATCGAGATCCCCATCCATGACTGCTTGGACATTGCCGGTTTCGTGATTGGTGCGATGATCTTTCACCATGGAATAAGGATGGAAGACATAGGAGCGAATTTGTGATCCCCAGCCGATTTCCAACTGTTCTCCTCGAAGTGCTGCCGCTTCTTGTTCTTGTTTTTCCAATTCCAATTGATAAAGTTTGGCTTTCAACATACTCATGGCAGTGTCCCGGTTTTGGAATTGGGAGCGTTGAGCCTGACTGGAAACCACGATTCCCGTTGGTTCATGGGTAATCCGAACCGCAGAAGAGGTCTTGTTAATGTGCTGACCCCCAGCCCCACTCGCCCGGAAAACATCTACGCGAATGTCGTCAGGATTGACTTCAATGTCGATATTGCCGTCTAATTCTGGCATCACATCCACAGAACAAAATGATGTATGTCGCCGTTTCGCCGAATCAAAAGGTGAAATCCGCACTAGTCGGTGAACCCCTTTTTCCGATTTCAAATACCCATAGGCATTGTAGCCTTTGATCAATAAGGTCACACTTTTAATGCCGGCTTCATCCCCGGCTTGGTAATCCAAGGTTTCCACTTGATAACCGTGTTGTTCCGACCAGCGAGTGTACATGCGTAGCAGCATGCTCCCCCAGTCTTGTGATTCCGTGCCCCCAGCCCCCGGATGCAATTCCAAAATCGCATTGTTGTGATCGTAAGGCTCGTCTAGTAGCATGGACAATTCATAAGACTTCATCTGTTCTGACAAGGTGTGAAGGCGTTCGACTAATTCTTCTTCCAAGTCTGGATCTGGTTCTTCTGCCACCATTTCCGTTAGCATATTCAGTTCATCCACTTCTTCTGCTAACTTCTGGAATGAATCATAGGCCGCTTTGTTGGCGTTGTTTTCATTGATCACGGCTTGGGCGGCTTCTCCATCGTCCCAAAAGCCCGGTTCGGCCATTTTGTGTTCGGCTTCGGCAATGTCTTCTTCCAACTGATCTAAGTCAAAGAGACCCCCTGAAGCTGTTGATTTTGGTTTGCATTTCTTCTAAGGTATTGCGGATTTCTGCTAATTCCATCACAATCGCTCCTTTTATTTCATTCATCAAAACGAGGTGGAGACATCCGTCCCCACCTCGTCGATATCCTATGATATTGTGCCAGTTTTTTGGACTTTTGTCAAAATTAGAAAGATTTTCCCTTGCCGTGACAGTTTTTGTACTTCTTACCACTCCCACAAGGACAAGGATCATTACGGCCAACTTTTTCCACGTGAACCGGACGTTGTTGTCCTGCACTGGTTTCAGCAGCCTGTTCTGGCGTTTGTTCTGGTTCTCCTTGGGCTACTTGTTCCCGTTGAACATTTTGACGGATTTCCGCTTTCATGAAGAGGCGCGTCGCATCGTATTCAATGGCACCAATCATGTCTTCAAACATGTTGTAACCTTCTGTTTGGTATTCCACTAATGGATTGTTTTGGCCGTACGCCCGTAAACCAATAGACTGACGCAATTGGTCCATGGCATCGATATGATCGGTCCATTTTGAGTCCACCACTCGCAAGATGACAACTTTTTCAAATTCCAATAATTGTTCTGGACTGTTTAGTTGTTCACTCTTTTGTTGGAAGATTTCTTCTGCACGACTGTAAAGGTAGTCCTTGATCCCTTGAGCATCCTTGCCTTTTAAGTCGTCTACCGAAATCGTGTCTTCATGAACCAGAGCATTGCCTGCAAAGTCCACGATACCATCTAGCTTCCACTCGCTTTGTTCCAAAAGCGTATGGGCGTCTACTACCCGATCAATCGTGCGTTTTACCATGTTCATCATGGTCTTGGAAAGATCATTTTCTTCCATGATCACGGCTTGTCGTTGACCATACATGACTTCCCGCTGTTCCCGCATTACGTCATCGTATTGCAAGACGTTTTTCCGGGTATCGTAGTTGTTTCCTTCCACGCGTTTTTGCGCGGTTTCCACTTGACGAGTGATCATCTTGGATTGGATCACTTGGTCTTCTTCTGCCACATTCAAACGTTCCATAAAGGCTTTAATCCGATCGGAGCCAAAACGCTTCATCAAATCGTCTTCTAAGGAAAGGTAGAATTGAGACACACCTGGATCCCCTTGACGACCGGAACGTCCTCGCAACTGATTGTCAATCCGGCGAGATTCATGACGTTCGGTACCAATAACGGCCAAACCGCCAAGTTCGGCAACACCGAGACCCAACTTAATATCGGTTCCTCGACCGGCCATATTGGTCGCAATGGTAACAGCGCCTTTTTGACCGGCATTTAAGATGATTTCCGCTTCTTTAAAGTGGTTTTTCGCATTCAAAACTTCGTGTGGAACTTGTTCTTTGTTCAATAAATTCGACAAGAGTTCGGAGGTTTCCACGGCCACAGTCCCCACTAGGATTGGTTGGCCTTTCCGATGACGGTCTTTAATGTCTTGTACCACGGCTTTAAACTTGCTGTCTAAGCTTGGGTACAAAAGATCCGCCCGGTCATCCCGGACAATTGGCCGGTTTGTCGGAATTTGGATAACTTGCATGTTGTAGATTTCCCGGAACTCTTCTTCTTCCGTCTTCGCTGTACCAGTCATCCCGGCAAGCTTTTTGTACATCCGGAAGTAGTTCTGGAAGGTAATCGTCGCCATGGTCTTGGTTTCGTCTTCAATCTCCACGCCTTCTTTGGCTTCGATGGCTTGGTGCAACCCATCGGAGTAACGACGACCATCCATGATCCGCCCCGTAAATTGGTCTACAATCAGAACTTTGCCTTCTTGGACTACATAGTCGATGTCTCGCAACATGATGTAGTTTGCACGCAATGCTTGATCCATGTGGTGGGTCAATGGCGTATTTTCGATATCGTACAAGTTTTCTAAGTTAAAGGTTTCTTCTGCCTTTTCAATCCCGGCCTCGGTTAAGCCAATCGTCTTGGATTGAATGTCAATCTTGTAGTCTTCCTCTTCTTTTAGACGCTTCACAAAATTGTCCGTGCGAGTGTACAAAGCAGTGGATTTTTCCGCTTGACCAGAGATGATCAACGGAGTCCGGGCTTCATCGATTAAGATTGAGTCCACTTCATCCACCAATGCGAAGTTCAATGGCCGTTGAACCATTTGATTGCGGTAAACAACCATGTTGTCTCGCAAGTAGTCAAAGCCTAGTTCGTTATTGGTGTTGTAGGTGATATCGCAAGCGTAGGCCGCCCGTTTTTCTTCTGGTGACATGGAGTTTAAATTCAAGCCCACAGTCAAACCTAAGAAATTGTACAATTCACCCATTTCCGTGGAGTCCCGGGTAGCTAAGTATTCATTCACGGTAACTACGTGAACCCCTTCGCCACTTAGCGCGTTCAAGTAAACCGGCATGGTCGCAGTCAAGGTTTTCCCTTCACCGGTACGCATTTCCGAGATATTCCCATCGTGAAGCACAATCCCACCCATGATCTGTACATGGTATGGATACAGGCCTAAGACCCGGCGTGCCCCTTCACGAACCACGGCGAAGGCTTCTGGTAAGATATCATCCAAGGTTTTGCCTTGTTTCAACTGTTCCCGAAATTCTACCGATTTATCCCGCAGCTGTTCGTCGGATAATGCTTCCATAGCAGAAGCGTAACTTTCTACTTGATTCGCGATATTGT
Organism: Enterococcus asini ATCC 700915; assembly: GCF_000407365.1. Taxonomy (GTDB): domain Bacteria; phylum Bacillota; class Bacilli; order Lactobacillales; family Enterococcaceae; genus Enterococcus_C; species Enterococcus_C asini. The sequence goes on along the minus strand of NZ_ASVU01000001.1, from coordinate 1,682,312 downwards.
CTAATCGTTTTAATTCTTTTTTGTCGCTCTCAATAATTTTACGTAAAAAATTGGCCATTTATAGATGACTCTCCTTCAAATCAAATTGTTTCAAAGTAAAAACTCTCCAATCTATTCTATCATTACTTTTCCCCAAAGGAAATAGTTAGAAGGCCCATAGAGCAAGAATTAAAAAAAGCGTTACCTGTTTTTACAAAGGGGCTAGATTCGAGCCTTTTTACCATTCAAAAAACATTCGCTCACGGTTGCTAGTTAGCTAAACACAAAAAAAGCGGAGGGCTTGCCTCCGCTTACAATCATCAGTCGGTTTCGATTAAACCGTATTTACCATCTTTCCGACGATATACGATGCTTGTTCCATTGGTTTCAGCATCTTCAAAGATGAAGAAGTTGTGTCCCAACATGTTCATTTGCAAGACCGCTTCTTCGCTGTCCATTGGTTTCAATGACAGTCGTTTCGTCCGGACAATGTCCAAGTCGGTGCCATTTTCTTCTTCGCCGGCTTCATTGTTAAACAAAACCATTGCGTCGGAATCTGGTAGTGCTGTCTCCCGAGATTTACGATTAATTTTCGTTTTGAACTTGCGGATTTGGCGTTCCAATTTGTCGACCACCAAGTCGATACTTGCGTAAAGATCTGGTGAAGTTTCTTCTGCTCGCAACACCAAGTATGGCAATGGAATCGTTACTTCAACCTTTGCAGTTTTTTCGGTGTACACTTTTAAATTCACATGTGCAGTCGCTTCTGGCACATCGGTAAAGTAGCGTTCCAATTTGCTGACTTTCTTCTCCACATAGTCACGAATTGCCTCGGTAACCTCTATATTTTCTCCCCGTACATTGTATCTGAACATAGCAATTGCCCCTTTCGTCTACCACTAAAGAAAGAGCAAGGACCACTCTCGCTCCCTCTTCTTACTTTTATTATAGCGAACTCTAACCTTTTTGCAAACTGAAACGCTACCAAATTCAGCAGATTCTTAGGATATTATCGAGCCAAGGAAAAAGTGCGAATTTGGGCCGGGTGAGCCGTCAGCAAAATCCGGGCAGCATGAAATAAAGTTCGACCGGTCGTATACACGTCATCCACCAATAAAATCTTTTTCCCATAAATCTTTTCCGGCGAGACCGCCAGACGATAAGGCTGTGCCAGGCGTAAGCGTTCCTCTCGTGTTTTTTTGGATTGAGGAAGATCTTGTTTTGTCCGGTGCAATAACTCCTGATAGCTACTTCCGGCTGCTTGTAAAAAGCCCGTAGTCTGATTAAAGCCTCGCTCTTGCCAGCGCTCTTTTGCCAGAGGGATGGGGCAAAGGATAAATCCCGGATACTTTTTCAACGCTTGCCGGACTTCTTGGGCAAAGGTCCACCGAAGACGATAATCCCCGGTAAATTTATACATTGCTAACCACTGGGCAAAGCTATCTTCATAAGCAAAAAGTGCTTCGTGAGCGAATTCGTAGTCAGGGTACTGTCGTTGCCAAGCCTGACAATCCAGGCAAAAGCTCGCTGCTTGTCGCATACAGCCGGGACAGCTTCCCGCCTTTTTTAAGGGCACAAAAGACTTGCGGCAATCATCGCAAAGTTCACTAATAGGTAGCGTCCAAGGAAAAAGGATTTCTTTGACTTTGAGATTTCTGACAATCGGCTTTTGACAATAGTTACAATGCATCTTCTTGCCCCCTTTTGCGATTAATGGCTTTGATCTCAACGATGGCCTGACGAAGAGGATAAGTCTGCTCCTGGTAGCAAAAGACCACTCGTCCGTGTCGATATTCCCCGAGACGATCCACCCGTCCGGCAATCTGAATCAATACACTTTTCGTAAAAACTTCATGATCTGCTCCCAAAACAACTACCGAGACATTGGCAAAGGTCACCCCGCGCTCCAGAACCGTACTTGTAAGCAACACGTCCCATTCCCCTTCTCGCATTCCTTGAATCTTTTCCTGACGCTTTTCATCCCGGGCGGAGACACTGGTTACCCGCCACTGGGCAAGATAAGGTTGCAGAGCTTGCTCTAGTCGTTTTAAGTAGTCGATTTGCGGACAAAATAGCAACAGCCGGTTGTCCTTTAACAATGTTTCACAAAGCCGGGCCAGCTTTTTTAGTCCTCTTTTTCTCTCCGGCAACTTGTGCCAATTTTCCATAAAGCATAATTCCGGCACGACTAAAGGGCGCTTATGATACCGCTGAAACAACGTTAACAAGCACCAGTTTTCCTTTTCTCGCTTCTGTTTTAATTCCCGACTAGGGGTAGCCGTCAAATGTACCGTAATCCCCTGTTCTTTCACCGCTAAGCGACTGGCCTGGTGCAACACAGGATTGTCCACATAAGGAAAAGCGTCACTTTCATCGATGATCAACAAGTCAAACGCCCGATAAAAATGCAAGAGCTGATGAGTGGTAGCCACGAGCAATTGAAAATCTCCCCATTCTTCCCCTTGACTGTGACGCAATAAAATTCCTCCACTAGGAAAGGCTTGCCGCAATCGTGGGTAGACCTCGTTGCACACATCGATTCGTGGTGTGGCATAAGCAACTTGCAATCCTTCTTGAAAAGCCTGTTCCAGCATGGGAAACAGCATCTCCGTCTTCCCCGAGCCCGTCACCGCCCATAACAACGCATTTTGTCTTTTGTCTAAACACTCTTTTAAGGCTATGGCCACGACTGCTTGTTTTGCAGTCAAAGTCCCTGACCAGACACACGGGACTACTTCTTTCGGTCTTGCGATCGGCGTTACATCGGTCACCAGCTCATGAAACTCCGTCACGCGACCTAATAACAGGCACCCGGGGCAAAAGTAAGCACCATTTTCCAGACGACAATTCTCGGCGATCCAAGTGCCACAGCGCTGACACTGAGGGCGCCCTTTATAAAAAGCGATTCCTGGTCTTGTGTGGGCATCTTTTGGCCCCGTGCCTTTTGGATAAAGCTCTTGTTTGCCCTGCATATCTTGACCTCCTTTTTTAAGGAGATACGTACTTTAGCCGCTTTTCAAGCACAAAAAAAGACACCCTTTGGTAAGGATGTCTTTTGTGGAAATTTTTGGATTTTAGCCTTCGATTAGGGAAATTGCTTGTTTCAAAACGTTTTCCCCGTTCATCATGCCGTAGTCCGCCATGTTGATGATGTCTAAAGGAATGTTTTTCCCAGCCAAGCGTTTTTCAAAGTCACCCTTCATAAAACGAACTTGGGGGCCTAAAAGCAAAACATCAACTGGTTTCGCTTCCAAATTGTTGTCTGCGTCAGAAGCAGATACTGCGAAGATATCAGCGTCTATGCCTTGTGCTTCCGCTGCTTTTTGCATCTTCGTTACTAATAGACTGGTACTCATACCAGCAGAACATACTAACATGATTGTTTTCTTTGCCATCATAATCGCCCCTTTATATTTATGGGATAATCCCTTATACCCTACTTCATTATAGTTTATCTGTTATATTTGTCAACGATTCCATTTTTTAAGAACCCATTAACCAGTTGCTTTTAAGCAACTTATTAAAAACCACATATTCTTTTTCTAAATTGACATGGACTACCTCATAGCCGGCATTAATCCACGCATACGCGCCATTTTGTGGATTGTTATGGTCATTAGCCCACCAATCCTTTTGGTGCCGCGCGGTCTTTGGCAAGCCACTGGCGGGAAACAAGAGCTCATCAAACTGCGTGAACGTCAATGTCACTTGACTCCCGTTATTCTTCTTTAAGTATTGGGTGATGATATCGTATTTCTTTTTCCGCTGGGACATGGGAACACCTCTTTTCACCATTATCCCAATTTTTCACACAACTGACAAGTATTGCCGTTGCCTCACAGCCAAAAAATCCCTATACTAAAGCTAATAAAGAGAGGGTGAGAAGATGCAGGCAACTTATAAAACGATTAAAACCGATGGCCTGGCGGAGACTGAAATCAAAAAATCCCGCTTTCTCTGTCACCTGAAACGAGTGACCAGTGAAGAAGAAGCCAAAGTATTTATCCAAGGTATCAAAAAAGAACATTGGAAAGCCAACCACAACTGTAGCGCCTACCTTATTGGTGAACACAGTGAAATTCAGCGTTCCAGTGACGATGGCGAACCGAGCGGAACAGCCGGCGTCCCGATGCTGGAAGTCTTGAAAAAAAATGACCTAATCAATGTCTGCGTGGTAGTCACCCGTTATTTCGGCGGAATTAAGCTCGGCGCCGGGGGGCTGATTCGGGCTTATTCCCATGCCGTCTCCCATGGATTGCAGACTGTGGGCTTAGTTATGGGTAAACTCCAACAAGAAATCAGTTTAGACTTGGATTACAGCTTACTGGGCAAACTGCAAAACAGTCTGCCAGAAACCACCATTAAAGAAACGATCTTCGCCGAAAAAGTCACGGTAATCTGTCGAGTAGACGAAGAGCAAGTGGAAAATTTTGAAGCTGAAATCATCGACCTCTTACAAGGACAAGTGACCATCACCCGAGGCGCAACCGGTTATGAAGAAATTCCTATTGAATAGAAAAAAGCCCGGAAATCCATGGATTTCCGGGCTTTTTTGGGTAAAGTTCTTAATGAATTTCGCCAATCAAACGACGAATCGGTTTGCGAATCATGTAAAGTAAAATACCGGCTACGACTGCTACCCCACCGACAACGGCAAAGTACATGCCTTCTGTGCTTGGTGTGTAGAAACGCGCGATTTGGGCATTGATTGCTTGTGAAGACGCATCTGCCAACAACCAAATGGCAATGGTTTGTGCTTCAAAGGCTTTTGGCGCTAATTTCGTAGTGACGGAAAGCCCCACTGGAGAAAGACACATTTCCCCGACAATCATGATGAAGAAGCTAGCGACTAACCACATTGGGCTAACCCGTTGATCCACGCCGAAGAACAAGCTTGGGAACATTAAAAGTACGAAAGACAATCCGGCAAAGATTAAGCCTAGTGCAAATTTGACTTCGGTAGTTGGTTGTTTTTTACCCATTTTCGTCCACAACCAGACAAAGACTGGTGTCAGTAAGACAACAAATAATGGGTTCAAGGTTTGGTACATACTAGCAGGGATGTTGATACCAAACAAAGTCGCTTGGGTCCGCTCTGCTGCAAACAAGGCCAAAATTGAGGAGCCTTGTTCTTCCAATGACCAAAAGACAATGGCAGAAAGGAACAATGGGATATAAGCCCGAACCTTTTGTTTTTCATCCGCTGTTACGTCTTTTGAACGCAACATGGAAGTGAAATAATAAACCGGCAACAGAATTCCTAGAACACTGATGCAGTTAATGAAGAAGTCAACGGTTAATTGACCTAAAAGAGCTGCTCCACCGAACAAAACGATAACCAAGACGATTGCCACGGCAAACCGTTTGAAGAAGGCTGTTTTTTCAGCACCAACTAAAGGATTGGTAACTTGCGTGCCGATATTGTGCAAAGTTTTTTTGCCTTGGAAGTAATATTGCAACAAACCAAAGAACATCCCGATAGCGGCAATGGAGAACCCTAAATGATAATTGACATTTTGACCTAAAGCTCCAACGATAATCGGTGCAATCAAGCTCCCGATATTAATCCCCATGTAGAAAATAGAGAAACCGGCATCCCGGCGCAAATCATTTTGGCTGTACAAATGTCCTACCATGCTAGAAACGTTGGATTTCAACATCCCGGTTCCGATAACGATCAAAATCATGGAAACAAACAAAGCTGGCAAACCAAACGGCGTGGCTAGCACAATGTGTCCAAACATGATGAAGACCCCACCGAAGAACACGGTTTTGTGGGAACCTAACAAACGGTCGGAAATCCATCCGCCGACGATACTGGACATATACACTAAGGAACCATAGATTGACATAATCGCAACTGCGGTGGCTTTCTCCAAGCCCAACCCGCCGTTGACCACGGCATCGTACATATAGTAAAGCAAAATCGCTCGCATGCCGTAATAACTGAATCGTTCCCACATTTCCGTAAAGAAGAGTGTGGATAGTCCTCTAGGCTGTCCCATAAAAGTTTTTTCTTTTTCCATCTTACTACTACTCCTAACTCCATCGAAAGAGAAATTTTTCTGAAAATTCACATTAGCTAGTTTATTCCTGTTATTCACAAAGTTCAAGAATAATTCACTAAGAGCTTAGGGATTTATGCAAGAAGAATCTCATTTCATAAAGGGATTTTTTTTATTTTTATCCCGGGTTATTCTAAAATCAATGTTCCTCCTTGTTTGTTTTATGAGAAGAATTTTCATTTCTTATCAGAGAAAAAATCAGCTGTTCGTGGTTTCTTTCCCCAAAAAAGGGTTTCCTCTCGTGCACTGCTACACAAAAATTCTTCAAGTATAAAGCACGGAGCAAGCGATCAAAAAAAGCCCCGCTAGCTTTGTTTGAGAAAATCCATCAGATTTCCCCAGACAAAACTGGCTGGGCTAGTTTCTATTTTTATATTGATAGAGGTCTTATTTTTCCAAGTAGAACTCGAAGCGATTGCCTACGTATTGAGTGCGCACGTATTCAAATGGAGTGCCGTCTTCGAAGTAAGAGACTTGGCGCATGCGCAAAATCGCATCTCCCCGCTTGATTTGCAAGTAGTCGGCAATTTGCTCAGAAGCAAGCATAGCAGAAATCGTCTGATTGGCCCCACCGATTTTTTGTTGGCCTTTTTCCGCCAAGGTTTTATACAAAGAAGTGGTGACTTCCCCTTTGCTAAAGTCTTTGATTAAGTGTTCGGGAATACTGGCCACCTCGAAACAAATCGGCACATCATCCGCATAGCGAATCCGTTCCATGCGCAAGATTTGTTCATCCGGTTGTAGTCGCAACTTCTCCATCTCGGAAGAACTAGGGGCAGTGTAAAAGTACGACACTACTTTACTGGACGGAGTGCGCCCTTGAGAGAGCATAATTTCTGTGAAGCTAGTAGTACCGGACATGCGCTCTTGGACTTTTTGACGAGCGACATACGTACCAGAGCCGATTTTCCGCTCCAAGATTCCTTCATCCGCCAAAGTTTGAATCGCTTGACGCAAGGTCATCCGACTGACGCCAAACTGCAAAGAAAGGTCTCGTTCTGAAGGCAAACGATCCCCGATTTTCCAAAAACCACTCTCGATTTTGCTTTTGATCTGATCATGTATCTGAATATAAATTGGTAAATTATCCGCCATCCGGATCCGCTCCTTCCTCTTTAATGAAATTATAACTGGTATATACCTTATTGGCAAATGTTATTGAAGAAATTTAAATATTGTCCTAAAAAGCAGGTGCAGCCTTATTAGACCGCACCTGCTTAGACGTACTATTTATTTGCGTAGACCACAAAATCCCCTTTTGGTACACCTCAAACTCCTAAAGTTTCTTCTTTTAAGGTTTTGTTAGCCGTAGCCATCATCAAACGAATCCGGTTCAACTGGTTGACCAGAGACACTCCGGGATCGTAGTCGATTGCTGCAATATTGGCTTTCGGGTATTGATGACGCAATTCTTTAATGACCCCTTTACCCACCACGTGGTTCGGTAGACAGCCAAAAGGTTGCATGCAGACGATATTGTGCACATCGGTCTTCAAGAGGTCGATCATTTCCCCGGTTAGGAACCAACCTTCCCCGGTATGATTCCCAATGGAGAGGATTTGACTAGCGTCGTCAGCCAACTGATAAATGGAGTGTAACCCTTCAAACCGCTTCGATGCTCGTAGCGCTTTGTCCATTGGTTTTTCCACCATTTCAATAATGCGAATGGCCAATTCTGCCAAGACCTTACTCTTCTTGGCCATACCTAAATTTTCGTACTTCCAGATTTGGTTGTACAAGGAATAGTTCATAAAGCCGATAATATCTGGCACCACGGCTTCGGCACCTTCTGCTTCCAAAAGACGTACAATGTCGTTATTGGCGGTTGGGGAGTATTTCACGAGAATTTCTCCTACCACTCCCACACGTGGTTTTCGTTCATCGGACAATGGTACTTGGTCAAAGTCCTTGATAATGGCTTTCATGTTCCGATTGAATTGAGTCAATGAACCGTTCTTCACATTTTTTGCGACTTTTTGTAGCCATTCTTCATGAAGACGGTCGATTTGGCCTTTTTCCAATTCATAAGGCCGAGTGCGGTACACCACCCGTTCGAAGAGGTCCCCGTACAAGAAAGCTACCACGATGCGTTTTAACATAGGTAACGTGAACTTAAAGCCTGGATTTTGTTCGACCCCTTTGTTCCCCATGGAAACGGACACCACTGGTATTTGAGGGAAGCCCGCGTCATTTAAGGCCTTTCGAAGCAATGGAATGTAGTTCGTTGCCCGACAGCCCCCACCGGTTTGGGTCATCATTACACTAGTGTTGTTTAAATCATACTTGCCACTTTGCAACGCTTCTACCAATTGGCCGATGGAAATAATCGCTGGATAGCAAGCATCGTTGTTCACGTATTTCAAGCCTACGTTGACCGCTTCTTTGTCTTCTGCGGGCAAGCAGACTACATCGTAGCCAGAAGCTTTCAGAGCCAAGTCTACTAAGCCTTCTTGGTGAATTGGGCTTAGCATCGGCATGAGCAAGGTATGGCGTTTGCGCATTTCTTTGGTAAAGACGATCTTTTCTGGTTCCTCGTAGCGTTTCGTTGGGATGAAATTAATCTTCTCCCGTTCGTTTACGGCAGCTTTTAGTGAACGCAGACGAATACGAATCGCCCCAAGGTTAGAACCCTCATCGATTTTCAGCACCGTGTAAATCTTGCCGTACTGATCCATGATTTCTTCCACTTGGTCTGTCGTTACAGCATCCAGTCCACACCCAAAGGAATTTAATTGAACTAGTTCCAACTGTTTGGACTTGGCAACTACTCGCGCTGCCGCATAAAGGCGAGAATGATACACCCATTGATTGACCACTCGCAGATTGCCCACATCTCCTAAATGGGAAATGGAATCTTCCGTTAATACGTGGAAGCCTTCTTGGGTGATCACATCGGCAATCCCGTGATTGATTTCCGGATCCAAATGATATGGACGACCGGAGACCACCACACCCCGTTGATTTTTCGCCGTCAACATCGCCAGGGTTTCTTCCCCTTTTTGACGGATTTTTTCTTTAAAGTTTTCCAGTTCTTCATATCCGTGATGCAAAGCTTGGGTGATCTCTGCTTGGGTAATGCCTAAATCGCTAAAGGTCCGCCCTAAAACTTCCGCCACGGAGGCTTCATCGGATAAGTTGATAAATGGATTGCGATAATCCACTTTCCCTTCTCTGATTTCATCCACGTTGTTACGGATCACATCCGGATAGCTTTGAACGATTGGACAGTTAAAGTGATTGTCGGCCTCGGCAGACTCTTGCCGCTCAAAGACTACCCCGGGGTAGAAAATCAAAGGCACTTGTTGGTCGATTAAAGACTGGATATGCCCGTGGGCGATTTTTGCCGGATAGCAAGCAGTATCACTAGGAATCGTGTCCATGCCTTTTTCATAGAGATCTTTGTTCGACCGTGGAGATAGTTGTACCCGGAAGCCAAGATCCGTAAAGAAGGTATGCCACAATGGGTAATTTTCGTACATATTCAAGACTCGGGGAATTCCCACGATCCCTCTTGGGGCGTCTTTTTCTTTCAAAGAACGATATTTAAAGAGGCGTTTGTATTTGTAATCCACTAGATTGACTTTGCGGTCTTTCCGGTCGATTTTAATGCGGGCGCCTTTTTCACAACGGTTCCCAGTGATAAATTGGCGGCCGTCAGAAAAGATGGACACGGTCAACATACAGTTATTTTCGCAAAGATTACAGTGGGTGAATTCTTTTTCCGTGGAGAATTCGGCTAAGTCTTCTAAAGACAACAAGGTGCTTTCTTCTCCTAATTCACTGTTTTCTAAGGCGATGATGGCTGCACCATAAGCACCCATTAAACCAGCGATGGATGGACGCACGACTTCTCGACCACTGATCTGCTCAAAGGCTCGTAAGACGGACTCATTGTAGAAAGTGCCCCCTTGGCAGACGATTTTTTCCCCTAATTCTTCGGGACGGCGAATCTTGATCACTTTATAAATGGCATTTTTAATCACAGAATAAGACAACCCGGCAGAAATGTCCGCCACGGTAGCGCCTTCTTTTTGCACTTGTTTCACTTTGGAGTTCATAAAGACGGTACAACGTGAACCTAAATCCACTGGTTGCCGTGATTTCGTGGCTTCTAAAGCAAATTCTTTCACGTCATAGTTCAAGGATTTGGCAAAGGTTTCAATAAAGGACCCACAGCCAGAAGAGCAAGCTTCATTCAACTGAATAGAAGACAAAACGCCTTCTTTAATGGTCATAGCCTTCATGTCTTGGCCACCGATGTCTAGGATGAAGTCTACCCCCGGTTGGAAGTGATTGGCCGCTTTGTAGTGTGCCATGGTTTCCACTTCCCCGATGTCCACCTTCAACGCATTTTTAATCAAATGCTCTCCATAACCGGTAATTGCGGATTTGGCGATGTAGACATCTGCTGGCATCTTGTCGTATAAGTCTTCCAACACCGCAATGGTGGTTTCCAAAGGCTGGCCTTCATTATTGCCATAGTGAGAATACAAAATACGATAGGCATCGTCCATTAGGATAACTTTCGTGGTGGTAGATCCCGCATCGATGCCTAAAAAGGCTGCCCCGTGATGACTCGCCAGTGGTTTTTCTTGGGCCGTAGCTTGCGCGTGACGGTTGCGGAATTCCGCTAGTTCCTCTTCATTGTGAAACAATGGTTCCAATGTATCACTGGGTGCCAAGCGGTTTTGATCCCCATGATCCAAGGCTAAAAGCAAATCTGCTAAGGTTTGTTCTTCTTGTTCTTCGGCAAAAATCGCCGCTCCCATGGCCACGAAAAGCTGGGGATTTTCCGGGAAAACCACATCTTCCGGTGCAATATCCAAGGTTTCGATAAACCGTTTCCGCAACTCGGACATAAAGAACAACGGCCCCCCTAAAAAGGCCACCTTGCCTTTAATTTTCCGGCCGGCAGCTAGCCCGGCGATGGTTTGATTCACCACGGCTTGGAAAATACTCGCAGCGATATCTTCTTTAGCGGCCCCTTCATTGATCAAAGGTTGTACATCCGTTTTCGCAAACACGCCACAGCGAGAAGCGATTGGATAGAGTTGAGTATAGCCCTTAGCCAGTTCATTGACCCCATTGGCATCGGTTTTCAAGAGAACTGCCATTTGGTCGATAAAAGCCCCAGTCCCCCCAGCACAGCTCCCGTTCATCCGCTGTTCCAAAGCCCCCTCGAAAAAGGTTATTTTGGCATCTTCCCCACCGAGTTCAATTACCACATCCGTTTCCGGAATGATTTCTTCTACTGTGCGGGTACAGGCGATGACTTCTTGCACAAAGGGAATGTCCAAGACTTCGGCTAAACCCATGCCCCCAGAACCGGTAATTGTCAGTGCGAGTTTTTGATCCCCCACGACGGCTTGGGCTTCTTTAAAAACCTTCTTTGTGGCGGTTTTCACATCAGAAAAGTGCCGTTCATATTTTGCAAAAATTGTTTGGTTGTTTTCGTCCAGAATGACTAATTTGACGGTAGTTGAACCTACGTCGATCCCAGCTCTTAATTTCATTTTATTCATCCTTTTTCCCACACTGTGTTGAATATCCTACGTGACGTTTGATATAATACTCACAACTATTTTAATGACTTCGTGAACGTTTGACAATACACAATCCCCTTCAAAGCGTAAGATAAGCAACACTTTGTTAGATTGTGTTGGAAAGAAGAGGATAAAAATGAAAAAAACCGACTTACGGGTGCGCCGGACCAATAAAATGATTATCGAAGCTTTCATCCAACTGGTAGAAGAAAAAGGCTATGATCAGATTACTGTTCAGGACATCTCTCAACGGGCGATGATTAACCGGGCGACCTTTTATGCCCATTACAAAGACAAGCAAGACCTTTACGATACCATTTTCGACTTCGCCATTGAGGCCTTCACCTCGGTGCTCTCCCCGAAAGATTTGGTCCAAGGCAATCGCTTGCGGGTGAAGCAAATCGAAGTCTTGCTGACCCATATTTACAAGAACATCCAGCGCAATCGGCGCTTTTACTTGACCATTATGGATGGTGCCGCTATGGAAACCTTGCGGAAAAAAATCGCGGACATTCTCGATGCGGAGTATGCCCATATTTTTAACCGCCTAAAGATTACGGAAAATGATATCGAAGTCCCCATGGATTTTATCATCGAATACATGACCTCGATTTTTATCGGAACTTTGCACTGGTGGCTAACCACGGACTCCCCCATGGCCCCAGAAGATTTAGCAAAATTGGTGATCAAATTAATCGGCAATGGCCATCTGACCGTACTAGGCATCGAAATCGAAAACTAAAGGCTAATTGGCCGGCTTTTTAGTTGCCGGAAACCCTACAGTAAGATAGGATTAAAGAAAAAGGAGGCGGCGACATGAAGATTACCGAAGTGATTCGCGAAACCGCAGAAGGCTTGCGGGACCGCATGAAAGAAAGCCAGTACGCCATTAACGTGGACAAAAAAGGCGTAGCAGTCAAAAAACTACGCCCAACTAAGCACACCATCAAATGGCGGTCAAAAAATCATTAAAAAAACTTCTCGAAGCAGCCCAGATTAGACTGCTTCGAGAAGTTTTTATTTTGCTTTAAGACAACGCAAGGCATTGAGGACGGCTAGTAAGGTCACGCCCACATCGGCAAAGACGGCGGCGGCCATTGAGGCATAGCCTAATGTCCCTAGGAGCATCACCAAGCTTTTGACAATCAAAGCAAACAGGATATTTTGTTTGACGATTTTCAGTGTCTTCCGGGAAATCTTCATTCCTTGTACCAATTTGGAAGGTTGGTCGTTCATGATGACCACATCCGCTGCTTCAATGGCGGCGTCACTTCCTACGCCTCCCATGGCCACGCCCACATCGGCTGTGACTAAAACCGGTGCGTCATTGATACCATCCCCCACAAAAGCCACTTTTCCTTGGGCTTCTTTGGTAAGAGCTTCCACGTGATGAACCTTGTCTTCGGGTAATAACCCAGCAAAGAATTTGGTCAAGCCGAGTTTTTTAGCTACAGATTGCGCGACTTGCGGATTATCCCCTGTAAGCATTACCGTAGTTTTCACGCCGTTTTGACCCAAAGCTTGAATCGTTTCTTTGGCATCCGGTTTAATTTGGTCATTGATTACAATTTGTCCTGCGTACTTACCGGCAACTGCCACGTACAAGACAGTCCCCACCCCAACTGGCTCAGGAGCTGTAATACCTAATGATTGGAGCAATTTTTGATTGCCAATCGCCGCTTGCACACCTTGAACGCTTCCGGTAATCCCGTGACCGGCTACTTCTTGAACCTCGGTCACAGCTTGGGGAGTTCCTTGATAAGCTTTTAAAATCGATTGAGCAATCGGGTGACTGGAATGTTGTTCTAGCGCCGCTGCATAGGCCAAAATTTCATTTTCAGGTAATGGTCCACTGACTTCATCCACGCCGAATTTGCCTTCTGTCAAAGTACCGGTTTTGTCAAAAACTACCGTGTCAACTTTCGCCAAAGTTTCCAAATGATTGGAGCCTTTGATTAAGACACCGGCTTTGCTGGCGCCACCGATCCCTGCAAAGAAACTCAAAGGCACGGAAATCACCAAAGCACAAGGACAAGAGATTACTAAGAAAGTTAATCCCCGATAAAGCCACTCATGGAAGTCGCCCCCAAAGAACAGCGTAGGTACCGCCACGATTAACAGGGCCAACAAGACTACGGCCGGCGTGTAATAGCGGGCAAATTTCGTAATGAATTTTTCTGCTGGAGCTTTTTGACTGCTGGCATTTTCCACTAGTTCCAAGATTTTTGACACGGTGGAAGCGCCGTAGTCTTTCGTCGTCTCGATGACCAAGCGTCCGGCTTGATTAATCATTCCGCTGAGGATTTCATCCCCGGCTACCACATCTTTAGGTAGGGATTCTCCCGTAAGCGCGGAAGTGTCCAAAGAACTCTTGCCTTCTTTTATGACACCATCTAAGGGAATCTTTTCCCCGGGATTGACTACTACCAGACTCCCCACTGTAACAGCGGCGGGATCCATGATTTGTTCCTGTCCGCCTACTAAAACCCGAGCGCTATCCGGGCGCACATCCATTAATTCCTTGATGTTTTTCCGGGAGCGATCTACCGCAAAGTCTTGCAAAAATTCACCGATTTGATACAAGAACATCACCAAAACCGCTTCAGGGTATTCCCCAATAAACAACGCGCCCACAGTGGCAATGGTCATCAGGAAGTTTTCATCAAAGACTTCCCCTTGAAACAAATTGGTAACTGCTCGTTTTACGATGTCCCCACCGATTAGTAAATAAACTAGCACGTATGAAACGATGCGTACCAAACCTGTAGGCTGCCACAAGACTAATGCCAGTAAAGCCACAGCGGTTACGATAATCCGCACCAAATCCCAATGGTCTTGCAGTTGCGTCCAGAAACTTGGTTGCGGAGTGTTTTGATTCTGCTGGGTTTCGTGATGGTGCGCATCTCCTTCACAAGAACCATCGCAACTAGTTTTCACCGGTGTACCGCTGGGGCTTGTGGAGACTTCCACATCTGGTTCCAACTGCGCAATTTTTTGCATTGCCACAGCTTCTGCCTCGGCTGTTTCGTCTTGATAGGTAACGGCTAATTTTTGATTCATAAAATCCACATTGGCCTCTGCTACGCCAGGTAATCCTTGAACCCCCCGTTCAATCTTCGCCGCACAATTCGCACAATCTAAACCTTTTAAATAGTAAATTTTTTCCATTATTTCTCACTCCTTTGAAACTGAATACATGAACCATTCCTCATTTGTATTATATATGAACATTCATTCATGTGTCAACTAAAAAAAGAAGAAACGCGCCGAAAAGACGCTTTTCTTCAAAAAAGGATGGTTAAGCAGATTTACGCCAAGGCATGACGCCTTTAGCCAAAAGATCCAACGCCACAAATAAGACTAAACCTAGCAGACTTAAGATCAAAATAGCAGCGTACATGGCGGGATAATCCATGCGCATCCACGCATCCATAATAAAATACCCCATACCAAATTCCGTACCGTAATTCTCGGTGAAAAATAGAATCGAAATCGCCGTGCCCAAAGAAACCCGTGACGTACTAAAAATCGCCGGTAAGGTTGCTGGAAACGTGATTTTTCCGAAACGTTGCCAAGAAGAAGCCCCAATCACCCGATACACATCGTAATAATGTTCCGGGATTTCTTCAATGGCGTCTCTGACTGCCACCAATACTTGCGGCGTCACAATCAGCACAATCATAATCACCTTGGATAAATCCCCTAAGCCTCCTAAAAGCATAACAATCGGCAACAGTGCCATTTTCGGAATCGGATAAGTCAAATATACCAAAGGATCAAAAAAGTTCTTCCAGCGCGGCAGACTGGCGATTAACAGTCCTAATAAAAATCCTAAAAGGACCGCTAAGACCATCCCTAAGGTAATCCGCCACAGGCTAGCTCCTAAATGATGAAATAAATCTCGCTGCACCAAATCAGGAATCGCTTGAAAAACCGTCACCGGACTAGGCAACAATGTTTTTGCCAGGAGCATACTGGCTACTTGCCAAATCGCTAATAAGAAAATTCCGGCTCCGGTAAAAGAAAGAATTCGTCGTTTCATGCTAATTCCCTCCTTAACTGGCTGGCACTTTGTTCTAATATGCCGCTGTCCAAAGCCCCGGCTAAGTTTCTTTTGTCTTGCAAAGGCGAGGAGAAGACTTCTTTAATCTGACCGGGATTTTTCCCCATAACGATTACTTGATGGCCGATCAACAGTGCCTCGGTAACATCATGGGTAATCAAAACCGTCCGGGTAGGATGTTTCATCCAGTTGGTAATAAACAACTCTTGGGCCCGGCCACGACTTAAGGCATCCAAGGCCGAAAACGGCTCGTCCATTAACAATAGCTCACTTTCGCAAGCAAAAGCGCGGGTAATGGCAACTCTTTGGCGCTGACCACCGGAGAGCTGACTCGGGTAGCGATTTTGTTCTTCCACAAAATCCATATCTAAAAAGAGTTGGTCCATAACTTTTTGATCTGAGGGGGTCAAACTGCCTTTACTGATCTTCATAGCACTGGCCACTGCCTTTCTAGCCGTCTGCCAAGGCAGCAAACCATAGTCTTGGGGAACCAAAGCAATGCGATGATCTTGAGGCCGATAGTCCACCTCCCCTAAAGTCAACGCGCCAGATGTGGGGGTCAGTAACCCGGCTAAGATTC
Source organism: Enterococcus asini ATCC 700915 (assembly GCF_000407365.1). Classification (GTDB taxonomy): domain Bacteria; phylum Bacillota; class Bacilli; order Lactobacillales; family Enterococcaceae; genus Enterococcus_C; species Enterococcus_C asini. Next base: position 1,666,082 of record NZ_ASVU01000001.1, on the reverse strand, counting down.
GAAGCAAGGTGGTCTTCCCTGCTCCAGATGGACCGATAACGGTATAGATTTGATTGGCGGTCAAATCGAGAGTAACATCCCGTAAAATTTCCTTTTCCTGGCGATAGGCCAATTGTCGTATTTGCAATGTGGCTGTATTGGTCATAAAGTGCCTCCTTACAAGAAATCATCTGCTATTGTAACACTTCTCACAAAGAAAAGAAAAAGCTCCTTAAAAAAGCTCTGACCACTAAAGGTCAGAGCTTAACTACGCTTGTCAATCACTTATTTATTTTTATGCCGCTCAGAGCGAGTAGCATAAGTTGGGGCTTTCGGGGTTGAAGCTTCTTTCTTTCCATCCTCTGGTTCGCCGGATTCTGGCGCTTCAGTCGTTTCCTTTTGTTCCGGTGTTTTTTCGGCAGTTTTGACATCTACCGCGGCTTTATTTGCTGCCAAAGACTCTTTTAAACGTTGCAAGAGTTCTTCATTGTTAAATTCTTTCGTATTGCCTAGTTCATCTGGTTCATGAACTTTTTCTTCAGGTAGCGAGTCCGCTGGTTCATCCGCCTTTTCCCGGTGCAAGACTTCATTTCGGTATTGGCGGTTGCCGACGAATTTCAACATGGTGATCAAAGGCTGACGGTTCTCTCCTACCAGACCGATGACTTCAATAAAGAGTTCCAAGCCCACCATAGTGGCGATAATCAAAAGAATCATCGCCGTGGTGCTGGCATAGTTCATCAATAAGGCGATAAAAGAGAAAACTAAGGCCAAGGCATAAATGGTCAAGACAGCCCCTCGATGAGTAAACCCAATGGAAATCAGACGATGATGCAAGTGCATCTTATCCGCCGAAGAAATCTTTTGCTTGTTAAATTTCCGACGAATCATGGCGTAAACCGTATCCGTAATCGGCACTCCTAAAATCAACATGGGGGTCATAATGGAGATAAAGGTGGCGTTTTTTAAGCCGGTCATGGAAACGATAGAAATCATATAGCCGAGAAACAGCGCCCCGGTATCCCCGAGATAAATCGAAGCCGGGAAAAAATTATAAGGGAAAAAGCCGGCAATAGCCGCCACTAAAGTGAAGATGATAATCGTGGTATACAGACTGTCATTCGGTAGCAAGAAGAAAAAGGAGATAATCCCCAAAGTGGTCAAGCCAATAATGGAAACCCCTGCTGCCAAACCGTCTAAGCCGTCGATTAAGTTCACCGCATTGGTCAAAGCCAAAATCCACAAAATCGTCACCGGCAGACTTAACCAGCCCAGCTCCCATTTTCCAAAGAAAGGAAAGCTGATACTATCCATCTCAATCCCGGCCACAAAAAAGGCCTCCAAAGCCGCTAGCGTAATGCCAATCAGCTTTTGCCAAGGCTTTAGTTCAAAAATATCATCTAACAGCCCAGTAACCACCACGATTGCCCCACCTAAAACGATAGGCCAGGTAACTTTAAAGAGCTCAATTTCCCGAAAGCCAAACAAAACCGAGACAGAAAAGGCCGTAAAAATGGCCAATCCCCCGGCAGAAGGCATGGGTTTCTTATTAATGCGCCGGGCATTTGGCATGTCCACGGCGCCAATTTTACAAGCCAAGACTTTGACAAGCGGCGTCAAAACCAAAGACAAGATTAATGTTATGAAAAATTGCAAAATAAATGTAAAGGCAAAATAAGGCACAATCATGTCTCACTTTCTACTCTTCTTTTGAAGGGGTGTCTTTGGTCAAGCGCTTTTTAAGCTTGGTAGTCATCCGACTAAGGGGCCCGTGGCGTTTTTCCACACTACCGCCACCCTTATATGTCGCGATAATCGCATTAACGATGCCCCCAAACAGCGTGATTCCCGCCGCCAAATTCAGCCAGATCATCAGCACAATAAAACTCCCAATGATTTGATACCCACTGACTCGAGCAGCAAAAAAACGGGTATACAACCCGAAAAGTTGTCCTAGTAATAACCAACCAATCGTGGCGATAACCGCTCCTGGAAAAGCAGCGAAAACTCGCACCCGAGCATTGGGTACCAGCCAATAAATGACCGTCATGATCAATAACAATGCCAGAATTGTCGCGGGCCATTTCAAAGTCTGGAAGGTTTTGATGATTTCTCCGGAAAAGCCAAAAATCGGTTGTAAGGCATCTAAAACCGCCTTGCCGACCCCTAGAACAATCGTCGCCCCTAAGCCCCCGGCTAACAGCAAGAGCAAAATCAACACTGAAACAATCCGGACAATGATGAAATTTTCCCGATTCGGTACTCCGTAAGCCTTGTTCATGGCCCCTTGCAAAGCATTGATACTTTGACTAGCAGACCAAACCGCCGCAATAGCGGAGATGGAAAGCAAGCCCCCGGAACTTTGCGTCAACAAACTGTGAATCGCTGGTCCTAGGAAGCTATAAATTTCCGCCGGCATAACATTTTCCAAATAAGGCAAAATACCATTGGGATCAATCCGAAAAAAGGGCAACAAGTTGCCAATGGCGATTAATAAGGGGAATAAGGACAGCAGCAAGTAATAAGCTACCACTACGCTGCTGTTCCCTAATTCTGCGTCACTAAAGCGTTGTTTGCCAATGGCTAACAGCCTTTTAAGGGACTCATTGTTCCTTAGTTTCTGTAACCATTTCATAGACATCCTCCACTCATTTTCGGATCCAACTTTAATAAGTGCCTTCTTCGCCTTGAGAAGTCAACAAGACTGGCCCTTCTTTTGTGATGGCGATGGTGTGTTCATACTGACAGCTCAAGCCACCGTCTAAGGTGTACGCCGTCCAACCATTGGGATCCATTTTCATTTTCCATGTTCCAGTGTTCACCATGGGTTCAATGGTGATCACCATGCCTTCTTTCAAACGCAAGCCTTTGCCCGCTTCCCCGTAATGAGGAACGGCTGGTTCTTCATGAATGGTTGGGCCGACACCGTGACCGATAAAGTCTCGGACTACTGCCAGATTTTCCCCTTCTACATAAGTTTGAATAGCATGGCCAATATCGCCAATTCGATTGCCAACTTGGGCTTGTTCAATTCCTAAATACAAAGCTTTTTTCGTAACGGCCATCAAATTGTCGATTTCTGGTGTGCTTTCTCCTACCACATAAGCCCAACAAGAGTCGGAAATGCCGCCTTTTAGATCGATACACATGTCGACTTTAACCAAATCACCACTTTTTAGTGGTTTCTTCCGAGGAAAGCCGTGACAGATTTCGTCGTTGATACTGATACAAGTGGCATATTCATAGCCTTCAAAGCCAATTTGAGCCGCAATGCCCCCGTGGCTTTCAATATAGTCTCTTACAAAGACTTCGATATCCCAGCTAGTGATACCTGGTTTGATAAAGTCCCGCAACTGTTTATGAACATCTGCTAATAGTTCACCGGATTCCCGCATCGTTTCGATTTCCCGTGGTGATTTTAATGTTATCATATTTACCTCATTCTCCTCTTATAAAATCGTTCTTATTCTATCATAGGCAAGGAATTTACGCCAATCTCCCTTGCTTGAAGTTTAAGAAATGAGGTGTTTTTACAAAAAGGTCACCGCTGTACCGGAGCAAGTCACCATTAACATGCCATTATCTGAACCCAAAACTTCGTAGTCCATCTTCATGCCGATAATCGCATCCGCCCCTAATTCTTGGGCCCGTTGTTTCATCTCTTCAATGGCTTCTTCTCGGGCTAGGGTCAACTCTTCTTCATAGGATTTCGAACGTCCCCCAAAGAAATTGCGCATCCCCGCACCCAGGTCTTTTAACACGTTAATTCCGGTGATGACTTCCCCAAAAACAATTCCTTGATAGCTTTCTACTTGTTTGCCTTGTACGCCGTTCGTTGTCGTAACAATCATGAAAACTCCTCCTTTTTTGTTGAAAAAGTGTGAAAAAAAGCCTGTACCAAAAGTCTTAAAAACAAATGAACCCGCCAAACAAACGCCATTGAGTCCGCCTTTTCACCAGTCGTGAAAAGCAGAATGGCTCATTTGGAAAAATCAGCTTGTTTTGACTTCTGTCACAGGCCACAAATGCCGGTTAAGAAAGTTGAATTGGTTCTTTACGGGCTAAAATACTGTCCATGGTTTCATCTACCAAACGGACAATCTGCTCTTCTGTCGGTTGAATGATCCCAGAAGACATCAACGTCGCAATCCCCGTTGCCACGATCCAAGTCCCCATGTGCAAGGAATTGATCTGTTCTTCTGACAAATCTTTAAAGCGCGGTTCTGCTTGAACCAATGATTTGTAGTAGTTTGAAGAAAACTCTTGCATCTCTTGGCCGCCACCGTACTCTTCCAAGTACATCGCCCGGTACAAGCGCCGTTCTTTCGTCGCAAAGCCTACGTAATTTAACACCAAATCATTGACTTTGTTCCCAGTGTGCACCACAGGGAAAATATCATTTGCCAAGTGTTCGTAAACTTTTTTAATCAAAGCCATCTTTAAGTCTTCCATGTTCTGGAATTCTAAATAAATCGGTTGCGTGGAGCAGTTCATCTTCGCCGCAATATTCCGAGCAGTAAAACGAGAAAAGCCTTCTGTAGAAACAACGGTATACGCTGCGTCTAAAATTTGATCCCTTGTTATTGTCTTCTTTCTTGCCATAATCGTTCTCCCTATCGTTTATGTACTTCTGTCGCACTTCTTTGCTATAAATATTGTACCATGTTTTTTTTTCAAACTCAAAAACAGTTTGAGATTTTCGTCATTTAATTTCCCTGGATGGTGTTATCTTGTCTTTTAGAAAGCCTTTTTTTGACAAAATGACTTTGTGGAGCCTGCCAGTTGTTTCTAGCCAGTGAGGATGTTATCATAATTGTGTTTATAATAATGATTCTTTGGAGGGATTTCATGTCAGACAACCGCTTTGAGCAAAACCTAGAAAAATACGCCCAATTGATTGTTGAAGTCGGCGTAAATGTGGAAAAAAGCCACACCGTGGTGTTATCCATCGCTGTAGACCAAGCACCATTGGCACGCTTGATCACCAAAAAAGCTTACGAACTCGGCGCCGCAGAGGTCATCTTACAATGGACCGATGATGCGATTAACAAGGACTTCTTCTTATATGCTGCAGAAGACCGCCTGACTGAGCTACCTCAATACATTGTGGACCGCGGGGATGATTGGTTAGCCAAAGGAGCCAGCCGCATTAGCGTGGTTTCTTCTAGCCCAGACGCCTTAGCCGGCACCGATGCCGATCGAGTGGCGAGCTACCAACAAGCTTCTGGTAAAGCCTTAGCCAATATTCGCAAAGCAACCCAAGCAAACAAAATCAGCTGGACCGTGGTAGCCGCAGCCGGCCAAGAATGGGCCCAAAAAGTCTTCCCTGACTTAGAGCCAGCTGCCGCACAAGAAAAACTCTGGGACGAGATCTTCAAGACTACGCGGATTTATAGTGATGATCCGGTAGCCGCATGGAAAGCCCATGATGCAAAATTAGCGGAAAAAGCCGCGGAATTGAACAAAGAACAATTCGTCAGCTTGCACTACACCGCTCCAGGCACCGACATCGTAATCGGCTTGCCGGAAAACCACCTGTGGGAAGGCGCCGGTAGCTTCAACAGCCGGGGCGAAAAATTCATGGCCAATATGCCTACAGAAGAAGTCTTCACCGCTCCTGACAGTCGGCGGGTGGACGGAGTTATCTCCAGCACCAAACCACTGAGCTACGCCGGCAATATCATCTCCGGAATGAAGTTTACTTTTAAAGATGGGAAAGTAGTCGACTTCTCAGCCGAACAAGGGGAAGAAGTCTTGGCGAAATTGCTGGACACAGACGAAGGCGCCAAACACTTAGGGGAAGTCGCTTTAGTCCCTGATCCTTCTCCAATTTCTCAATCCGGCATTATTTTCTTCAATACATTATTTGACGAAAATGCCTCTAACCACTTGGCTTTTGGTTCCGCCTATGCCTTTAATTTACAAGGTGGTACGGAAATGAGTGAAGAAGAACTGGATGCGGCCGGGCTAAATCGTAGCCATACCCACGTGGACTTCATGGTAGGGTCTGATCAGATGGATATCGACGGCATCAAAGCAGACGGCACCGTGATTCCAGTCTTCCGCAATGGCGACTGGGCCTAAGCTAATTGAATGGGCGCACGAAAAAACGAGTCTTTCCTTTAGGGAAGGCTCGTTTCCTACGTTTATTGCCTAAACTCAGTAAGTACGGTCAGGATAATTAGCCACCGTCTGTTTTTTTTGGTAGAATTGACAGTGTCGACTGCGAGCTTTTAGCGAGGTTTTTCCAGCTTTCTCTCGTTAGTCTCATTGGAAAGGAATGAGGTCTGTGACACCCAATCGAGAAGATTATTTGAAACTGATTCTAGAATTAGGGGGAGACCAGCAAAAAATCAACAACAAACAAATCGTAGCCGGCCTATCTGTATCCGCCGCTTCGGTTAGCGAAATGTTGACCAAGCTAGTCAAAGAAGGCCTAGTCGCCCACACCGCCTATCAAGGAGTACAGCTGACCGAAGCAGGTCTCGTCTCCGCCAGCAATCTCTTGCGCAAACACCGACTTTGGGAAGTCTTTCTAGTGGAACACTTGAATTACTCTTGGAATGAGGTTCACGACGATGCCGAGGTCTTAGAACACGTGACCTCAGAAAAACTCGCCCAAAATCTAGCGGACTACTTAGGGGATCCTAAACAATGCCCACACGGTGGCGTCATTCCAGGGGCAAAAGAAAAAGTCCAAGAAGTCAAACGCATGACCTTAGCCGATTACCAAGTAGGGGATCGGATTCGCATCGCCCGGGTCTTGGATGAAAAAGAATTGTTGGATTACCTAGTTTCTTTAGGTATCGGCATTGGCGATTGTTACACCATTACAGATTGTGCCGCATACGAAGGTCCAATTACGATTGAAAATGAAACACAAAGTTGTTCGGTTAGCCATAAGGCGGCCATGACCATCTTTGTGGATCAAATATAAAGGAGCTGTTGGATTCCATGACTGAAAAGAAAGTTTTACTGACCATTTTTGGCGCCACGGGGGATTTGGCTTACCGCAAACTCTACCCTTCCCTCTTCCGGCTCTTTCGCAAGGGCTCTTTGCAAAATAACTTCGCCATCATCGGCACCGCTAGAAGAGAATGGAGCGATGAGCATTTCCGCGCCGTTGTCCAAAAATCCATTAGTGATTTAGACCCGACTAGTGCAGAAGCGCAAAGCTTTGCTAGTCACTTCTACTACCAGTCCCATGATGTACAAGATCCTGAGCATTACATCACGCTGAAAAAACTCAGCGATACCTTAGATGCAAAATACGACTTAGCAGGCAATCGCCTCTTCTACTTAGCCATGTCTCCGAGCTTTTTTGGGGTCATCGTAAAAGAGCTAAAAGCCCAAGGGATGACTGATACCAAAGGCTTCCACCGGGTGGTAATCGAAAAACCATTTGGCTCAGATTTAGCCAGTGCTACCACCTTGAATCAAGCGATTACTGCAACCTTTGACGAGTCCGAGATTTACCGCATCGATCATTATCTCGGGAAAGAAATGATTCAAAACATTTCCGCCATTCGCTTTGGGAACAACCTCTTTGAATCCTTGTGGAACAACCGCTACATCGCCAATGTGCAGATCAACTTAGCGGAAAGCCTCGGCGTGGAAGATCGCGGTGGCTACTACGACAAGAGTGGCGCCTTAAAAGACATGGTACAAAACCATATCTTGCAAATTCTTTCCTTGTTGTTAATGGAACCACCGGCAGCCTTTTGCGACGAAGAGATTCGGACGGAAAAAATCAAAGCTTTAAACGCCGTGCGGATTTACACTCCAGAAGAAGTCAATCGCTATTTCGTCCGAGGGCAATACGCCCCAGGGCGCATTAACGGCAGCGACTATGTTGGGTATCGAGAAGAAGCCAATGTGGCTCCTGACTCCACCACAGAAACCTTCGTAGCCGGCCGCTTTACCGTGGACAATTTCCGCTGGTCCGGAGTCCCAATTTACATCCGTACTGGTAAACGTCTGACAGAAAAAGGCACTCGAATCAACATCGTCTTTAAACAAGTGCCGATTAACCTCTTTAAAACCGATGTGCATAAAGATTGCCCAGAACGGGAATTACCAGAAAACGTCTTGACGATTTACATCCAACCCACAGAAGGTTTCAGCTTGACCTTAAATGGCAAGGAAATCGGCGCAGACTTTAAGACCACACCGGTGAAACTGGACTACCGTCACAGTGCCGAAACCGTAGAAAATAGCCCGGAAGCTTACGAACGGCTGATTTTAGATGTCTTAAACGGCGACTCCACCAACTTCACCCACTGGGATGAAGTCGCCCAATCATGGCGCATTGTGGACGCTATTCGCCACACTTGGGATGATGAAACGCCAGACTTTCCAAATTACCCAGCCGGTACCATGGGTCCTAAAGCCGCTTTTGAATTAGTGGAAAAAGATGGCTTTAACTGGATTTGGGAACCGGAAGAATGGTATCGCAATCGAGGATTGTTGTAAAAATAAAAAAGCGAGGGAACCACTGAGATTCAGTAGGTTCCCCGCTTTTTAGTTTGCACAAATTCTTACTGATAAATCAACGACCGCAGTGAAGCGTCGACTTTTTCCGCGGCTTTACGGCCTTCGCGAATGCCCCAGATTACGAGGCTCGGCCCTCGTTTGGCATCCCCGGCTACCAAGACCCGTTCGTTGTTTGTGGTGTAATCGGTCAAGATTTCCTTCACATTGAAAGCTTCAAACAAGGCTTGTTCCGCTCCAGTAAAGCCCATAGCTAAGAGTATGACATCGGCTTTGAAGACTGCTTCCGTTCCCGGAATGGGTTGGAAATGATTGTCGACTTCAACGGTTTCCACACCGATAACTTGCCCCCGTTCGGCACCGATAAAGCCAGTGGTGCTACGGCTGTACAAAGAAATCGGCTCCCCGAAGACCGCTTGCGCTTCTTCTTGCCCATAGCCTAGTTTGTTCACAAAGGGATATTCCGGCCAAGGATTACTACTTTGGCGCTGATTCGGTAGAGCCGGCGTGATTTCAAGCTGACGGACACTTTTCGCTCCTTGGCGAATGGCCGCCCCCACGCAGTCATTTCCCGTATCGCCGCCACCGATCACAATCACATTTTTTCCGGCAAGTTTCTGAGACGTGGCATCTTTTCCGTGCTTCAAGACGTCTTTGGTCACTTCCGTCAGATAGTCCACCGCAAAGCGAATTCCTTGTAATTGCCGCCCTGGAACGGGCAAGTCCCGGGGCACACTAGCTCCGGTAGCTAAGATTACCCGATCATAGGCTTGGCATAATTCCGCTGCTTCAATATCCACGCCGATTTCGGTATTGGCCACAAAACTAATTCCCAGCTCTTTCATCAACTGAATCCGGCGCTCTACAATGCCTTTATCCAGTTTCATATTGGGAATCCCGTACATTAAAAGGCCGCCGAAACGATCGCTGCGTTCATAGACCGTCACTTGATGGCCCAATTGATTTAAGCGCCAAGCCGCCGACAAACCCGCGGGACCAGAACCCACGATGGCGACTTTAAAGCCGGTGGATTCCCCCGGCTGACCTTCTTCTTTGACCCAACCTTCTTCAAAGGCTTTGTCGATGATGTAGCGCTCATTGTCATGGATCGCCACCCCGTCACCGTTTAGGGACTCGGTACAGCCTTTCTCACAAGGAGCAGGACAGACCCGGCCAGTCATTTCCGGTAAAGGATTGGTTTTGGCTAAACGCTCAAAGGCCGCTTTGTCTTGGCCTTGATAGATTAAGTCGTTCCATTCCGGGATTAAGTTGTCATTGGGACAGCCGGAGACCGCCCGCTGTTCCCCATAAAAACTCCCGGAGTGACAAAAAGGAATCCCACAGTTCATACAGCGCGCCGCTTGCTCCCGACGCTCGTCTTCTGCCAGGGGTACTTGCAATTCCCGCCAGTCACTAATGCGCTCGGTCACTTCCCGATACGGATTGTCTTTTCGGGGGTATTTCAAAAAGCCAAAAGGATCTGCCATCTTATCGTCCCTCCTTGCCAGCGGCCAAAACCGTTTGCCCGCTGACCTTTTCAAATGCTTTTGTCACTTGTTCCAATCCGGTAAATCCAGCTTTTTCGTATTCTGCCATAGCGTCGTGGACCGCGTGGTATTCCCGAGGGTAGACTTTGACAAATTCCTTTTGCGCCACTTCCCAGTTGTCCAATAGTGCTTTGGCCTTTGTGGAACCAGTAAACGCAAAGTGTTGGCTCAAAAGTTCTTCGAGAATGTCGTCCCCCGCTGTTTCATCAAAAGCGTAGAGGTCCACCATTTCCAGATTGCATTTTGTAGCAAAAGTCTGCTCCGGATCATGAACATAAGCCACACCACCACTCATGCCGGCGCCAAAATTGCGCCCGACTTGGCCTAGAATCACGGCCACGCCCCCGGTCATGTACTCGCAACCATTGTCCCCGACGCCTTCTACTACGACTTTGGCGCCACTATTGCGGACGCAAAAACGCTCCCCGGCCAGACCTCTAAAGAAAGCCTCCCCGCGACTTGCCCCAAAGCAGGCTACGTTCCCCACAATCGGTGAGTGCTCCACATCATACGCGGCATTTTCCGGTGGCACGATGATTAGCCGGCCCCCGCTCAAACCTTTGCCCACATAGTCATTGGCTTCCCCAATCAGTTTTAACTGCATCCCTTGCACGGTAAAAGCACCGAAACTCTGCCCGGCAATCCCGCGATAGGTATAGTTCAACAAGCCTTGATCCAAGCGATAATTGCCAAAGCGCTCTGCGACCCAGCCGGCTACGCGAGCTCCTACCGAACGCTGAACGTTGTTAATGTCTTCTGTCACCGTGACCGCTTGTTTTTCTTCAATGGCCCCTTTGGCAAAAGCATCCAACTCCGGCCATTGGCGTTTTTCTAAGAAAGGATCTTGGGTCTTGCGCTCAATCCCAATCGTCGTGCCGAGAATTTTTGAGAAGTCCAAGGATTTGGCCTTGCCTTTCGCCACAAAACGAGGTTTCAAGACTTCCGTATGGCCCACCATTTCGTCAATGGTCTTAAAGCCTAATTCCGCCATGACTTCTCGCAAGTCTTCTGCCAAAAAGTGCATCATGTTTACCACGTATTCCGGCTTGCCGGCAAAGAACTTGCGCAACTTGGGATCTTGCGTGGCAATGCCCACAGGACACGTGTTCAAACTACAGACTCGTATCATCACACAGCCAATGGCCACCAAAGCCAAGGTAGCAAAGCTGTACTCTTCGGCCCCAAGTAAAGTCGCAATGGCAATGTCGCGACCGGTCATTAATTTTCCATCGGTTTCTAAGGTCACCCGCTGACGTAAGTTGTTCAAAGCCAAAGTCTGGTGGGCCTCCGCCAAGCCCATTTCTAAAGGCAGGCCTGCATCTCGCACGGAATTTCGTGGAGAAGCCCCTGTTCCGCCATCGTAGCCTGCGATTACTACCACATCCGCCCCGGCTTTCACGACTCCCGTAGCAATGGTTCCGACTCCGGTAGAAGAGACTAATTTCACATTGATTCGGGCGTAAGGATTGACAGCTTTCAAGTCATAAATCAACTGGGCCAAGTCCTCAATGGAATAAATATCATGATGAGGTGGTGGGGAAATCAAACGCACTCCAGGCGTGGAGCCTCGGATTTCTGCCACCCAAGGAAAGACTTTATTCCCGGGCAATTGGCCTCCTTCTCCCGGTTTCGCACCTTGGGCAACTTTGATTTGCAATTCTTCGGCGCTCATTAAGTATTCCGTATTGACCCCAAAGCGTCCGGAAGCTACTTGTTTGATTTTACTGTTAAAGTTGCGGCCGTCTTTCGTTGGCTTGAAGCGGTTGGGATTTTCCCCACCTTCCCCGGAGTTGGATTTCGCCCCGATGGAATTCATCGCTTCGGCCAGACACTTGTGGGCCTCCTCGCTTAAGGACCCATAGGACATGGCCCCTACCTTAAAGCGTTTGACAATGCTACTAGCCGGTTCTACTTCACTTAGCGGAATCTTTTGTCCTCCGGTAAACTCCCACATGCTCCGCAAAGTCGTGGGGGTCGCCAGCATTTCTTCATTCATTTCAGTGGCGTACTTACGATAAAGAGCATAGTCTCCACTGCGCACGGCTTTTTGGAAATTGTAAATCGTCTTTGGATTGTACAGATGATGCTCTCCATCGGCCTTGTACTGGAAACTCCCCCCAGAAGGCAAGAAGTCTTTGGCAAAACTCCCATAGGCCGCTTCATAGCGTCGGTCGTACTCCCCTTCAATCTGAGTCAAGTTCAAGCCACCGATTCGAGAAGCCGTCCCGGTGAAATACTGCTCCGTGACCTGGCTAGCAATCCCTAGAGCTTCAAAGAGCTGTGCCCCTTGATATCCTGCCACGGTGGAAATCCCCATGCGAGACATGACTTTTACAAGACCTTTTTCGCAGGCTTTCCGATAGTTTTCTACCTTATCGCTTAAACCGTATACATCTAAGGTAGCGTAGGCCAAGTACGGATGAATCCCACTGGCCCCATAGCCGATTAGTAAAGCACAGTGATGCACTTCGCAGACTTCGCCAGAGTCCACCACTAAAGAAACCAAAGAACCTTTCCCTTGTCGCACCAAATAATTATAGAGACCGGACACCGCTAATAAAATCGGAATCGCCACATCCCCTTTTTTCCGTTGCCGATCCGTTAAGACAAGAATCGAGACACCGGCATCCACTTGGGCTTCTGCTTCTTTGCACAAGACTTCCATGGCTTGTTGGAGACTGTTGGGATTGTCTACATCCCGTTTGTACAAAATCGACTGAACCGCCGTTTTTTGCTGACCATCATCTAAAGCTAGTAATTTCTCAAAGTCATCCGTGGACAAAAGCGGACTGTTGACTTTCAGTTTGCGGCAGTTTTCCGCCACGTCTTTGCGAATATCCCCATCCCGACCTAAGAACAATTCCGTGCCGATGACCACTTCTTCTCTAATCGCATCGATTGGCGGATTGGTGACTTGGGCAAACTGTTGTTTAAAGTAGGTAAATAAGGACTGGGGCTGTTCACTTAAAACCGCTAAAGGTGCATCGTACCCCATGGAAATCACGGGCTCTTCCCCTTTTTCTGCCATGGGAGCAATCACTGTGCGCGTCATTTCTTCCGTGTAGCCGTTAAGTTTCCATAGGCGTTCCAATTCTGCTTTTTCAAAATGTCGCTGTACGGGGATTTGTTCGGTCAATTCCCCGAGTTCTAGACGGTTTTCTGCCAACCAGATTTCATAAGGCTGAGCCTTGGCATACTGATCTTTAATTTCTGCATTGCGGAAGATTTGACCGCTGCGGGTATCCACCAAAAAGAGATTCGCCGGACCTAAGACACCTTTTTCAATGACCGTTTCCGGAGGCAAGTCCACGACGCCACTTTCCGAAGCCACAATGATAAAGCCGTCTTTTGTAATGGAATAACGGGAAGGCCGCAAACCATTACGATCCAAAGCTGCCCCTACGATGTCACCGTCTGTAAAGCACAAAGCAGCCGGTCCATCCCAAGGCGTCATAAAGCTTGCGTTGTATTCATGAAATGCGGTCAATTCTGCCGAGAGTTTCGTCTCTTTGGACCAGGCTTCCGGCACGAGCATCATCAAAGCATGGGGAATGTCCCGGCCATTGCGATACAAGTATTCCAGACAGTTTTCCAACTTGGCTGAGTCGGAATTGTCCTCGTTGTAGACTTCGATATTGTGGCTGTGCATCCAGTTTTCGGCGCCCCGGAGAGTGTTGATTTCCCCATTATGAGCCAAGAAACGAAAAGGTTGGGCCCGATCCCAACTAGGAAAAGTATTAGTGGAAAAACGTGAGTGAGTCAATGCGATACTCGTCGCCATGGACGGATCGACTAAGTCCGGGAAGAACTCCGCCACTTGATAGGCGTGAAGCATCCCTTTGTAAACGATGGTTTTAGAGGAGAGACTGCACAGGGAAACTTCATTGGCATCATAGCTTTTTTCCAGTTTCCGGCGCAGATAAAAGAGGTGATCTTCAAAATCTCGCCCAGTCTGCATATCCAAGGGCTTTTCGATAAAAATCTGTAAAAAGCTCGGCATCACCGCCTGAGCACCAGGACCACAATTGTAAAAATTATAAGGCACATCCCGGGTCCATAAGACATCAAAACCTGACGCAAGGATGTCTGTGACCAGGGCCTTTTGCAACTCCACTTTTTTCTTTTGTTCTTTCGGTAAAAAGAGCATCCCCACGGCATACTCACCTTTGGCTGGTAATTCAATTCCGGCTTCTTGGGCTTTCTCTTGAAAGAAAGTATCCGGTAAAGCCATTAAAATCCCGGCTCCATCGCCAGTATCCGGTTCTGCCCCAGTACCTCCCCGATGATTCATGCGGGCCAACATGGTCAAAGCCCGTTCTACTAATAAATGCGAGCTTTTGCCATCTTTTTGGGCGATAAAACCCATTCCACAGGCATCTTTTTCAAAAGCTGGATCGTATAATAACGCTTCGTCCGCTAGTTTTTTTCTCATCCTGACACCTCGATTTCTAATAGTCTGAAAATTCTAATTTTCAACAGTGTACTAGCTTTAAGAAACGTTGTAAATCTTTTTTCACTGGGAACGAAAAGTTTTAAAGCCGAATGTTCGGAAACAAGCAAAAATCTAACACACCGATGCAAAGATAACGCTCGATTTCCTAACATGACATGTGAAAAATAGGCTTTCGTTCCGATATGGTGCTTAAACCAAACACGCTGGCCTCATCAGACCCACCTTTTTTAAACATGATGCCACCTGCTTTTTCCGGACAAAAAAGCCCTGTTGCAAACGTGCTTGTTTGCAACAGGGCCGCTTAGCTAGCGTAATACTTTTATTTTGTTTCAAAACCTTCTGCTACAGCTTCGGGATAGTTGGCTTCCACGATTTCACTACAGCTTGCGCAAAGGGTTGGCAATTTTTCGTCGCTACCTACGTCTTTTTTGACTTGACGGCAACGTTCGCAAACTTCCCCTTCTGCTTTTTCCACTAATAAAGCCACGTCTTCAAATTTCATCGCTGCTTCTGGTGCAACAGTTCCCGCTGGATAAACGGTTAAGAAATCAGGAGAGACGATCAATAATTGGGCCAAATCACTGTCCACAGCCCGCAAGAGATCCGCCACTTGTTCAGATGGATAGACGCTTAATTTTGCTTCAAGGGAGCGGCCGATAAGTTTTTCATTCCGAGCGGCTTCCAAAGCTTTCAAGACTTCATCCCGGAAGTCCATAAAAGCACTCCAAGTATCCAACAATTCTTCTTGGTTAGCGAAAGTTTGATACGCTGGGAATTCCGCTAATTGCACGTATTCCTCTTCTTCTTTCAAGTAGCTCCAGATTTCTTCCGCTGTATGAGGCAAGATTGGCGTCAACAGTTTCGTCAAAGCCACTGCGGTTTGGTAGAAGACCGTTTGCATGCTACGACGAGCAGGGGCATCTTCTGATTCGATATACACCACATCTTTGGCAAAGTCCAAGTAGAAGGAAGACAATTCCACCGTTAAGAAGTTCAAGATCGTTTTGTAGATCGTCACGAAGTCATACTTGTCATAGCCTTTGTCCCGTACGGTTTGGATCGTTTGATTCAAACGGATTAACATGTACTTGTCGACTGGACGCAAGTCTTCGTAGGCTACTGTATCTGTGGCAGGTTCAAAGTCGGTGGTATTTGCCAAAAGGAAACGCATGGTATTGCGGATCTTCCGGTATACTTCGGCGACTTGATTCAAGTTTTCCATAGATACCCGCACATCGGCTTCCGTATCCACACTGGTCACCCACAAGCGCAAGATATCCGCACCCATTTGTTTGATGACTTTATCTGGGGCAATCGTATTGCCTAAAGACTTACTCATCTTGCGACCTTCCCCGTCCAAAGTGAAGCCTTGGGACAAGACCGCTTTGTAAGGTGCTACGCCGTTAATGGCAACACTGGTCGTGATGGAAGAGTTGAACCAGCCCCGGTATTGGTCAGAGCCTTCCAAGTAAAGGTCTGCTGGGAAGTGAAGTTCCGGACGATTGCGCAAGACTGCTTCATGGGATGAACCAGAGTCGAACCACACGTCCATGATGTCTTTTTCTTTGGTGAATTCGCCATTTGGTGAACCTGGATGGGTGAAGCCCGCTGGCAATAATTGTTTGGCTTCTTTTTCAAACCAGATATTTGAACCGTGCTCTTCAAACAATTGTGCCACGTGTTCGATGGTTTCCGGTGTTAAGATTGCATCGCCATTTTCCGCATAGAAGATTGGCAATGGTACGCCCCACGCCCGTTGACGAGAAATTACCCAGTCGCCGCGATCCCGGATCATATTGTACAATCGGGTTTTCCCCCAAGGAATGACCCAATCGACTTTTTCCACTTCGTCTAAGATGTCTTGGCGGAATTTATCGATGGAAGCAAACCACTGTGGCGTTGCCCGGTAGATTACCGGTTTCTTCGTCCGCCAGTCATGAGGGTAGCTATGGGTGAAGAAGTCTAGTTTCAACAATGCGCCTTTTTCTTTTAGTAAGTCGGTAATCATCGGATTAGCCTTGTCGTAGAAGATACCTTCAAAGCCTGGTGCTTCTTCCGTGAAGACCCCACGAGAGTCCACAGGAGACAAGATGTCTAAGCCGTATTTCTTCCCGATGATGTAGTCATCTTCCCCGTGTCCTGGCGCAGTATGAACCAAGCCAGTCCCGGCATCGAGTGTTACGTGATCCCCCACCATTACAAGAGAAGTCCGGTCATAGAAAGGATGTTGAGCCGTCATGTTTTCCATGGCTGTCCCAGGGAATTCTTTCAAGACTTTCACATCAGCCCAGCCGATTGCTTCTTTCACAGTGTCCAATAGATCTTTAGCGACCACATATTTTTGGCCATCTGCTTCGATTTGTACATAGGTAAAATCAGGGTTCACAGAGATCCCTAAGTTTGCAGGAATGGTCCAAGGAGTAGTCGTCCAGATGATCAATGACGTATCTTGATCCAAGACCTCTTTGCCATCCACGACTTTAAAGGCCACGTAAATCGAGGGTGATTTCACATCTTTGTACTCGATTTCCGCTTCCGCCAATGAAGACTCAGAAGACGGGGACCAATAGATTGGTTTCAACCCTTTGTAGATATAGCCTTTTTCCGCCATTTTCCCGAACACACGGATTTCAGCCGCTTCATATTCCGCATCCAAAGTCACGTAAGGGTGATCCCAGTCACCGGCAACCCCTAGACGCTTAAAGTCATTGCGTTGCATGTCCACTTGGGTCAAGGCATACTCTTTACATTTTTCCCGGTATTCCTCCATGGACATTTCCTTGCGTTTGATCCCTTTATTGGCCAAAACTTGTTCGATTGGCAAACCATGGGTATCCCAACCAGGAACATAAGGCGCTCTAAAGCCAGACATGGATTTGGAGCGGATGATGATATCCTTGGAAATTTTGTTCAAAGAATGGCCTAAATGGATATTCCCATTCGCATAAGGAGGTCCATCGTGGAGGATAAAGGTCGGTTTCCCTTCGTTTAGCTTTTGACGGCGTCCGTAAATGTCCGCCTCTTCCCATTCTTTTTGCCACTGAGCTTCGCGGGTCGGCAAGTTGCCGCGCATGGGAAATCCTGTTTTCCCAAGATGCAAGGTTTCTTTCATCTTCATCTGTTTTTCTTCCTTTCCAAAGTACAGTCAATCAGTCTAGGAGCACAAAAAAACACGATCTCCCTAAAAGGGACGATCGTGTCGTGGTACCACCCAAATTCGAGGTCGTAAAACCTCCTTGTGTGATGGGTAACGACATCAACCGTGGCAGACTACTCACTTGCGCTTCGCCTACCAAGAGCAGTAAAGGATCTTTTCAATCGCAGAGCTTGACCGGACTTTCACCTGCTTCCGGCTCGCTGACAAGGTGCCATTGACTTTTCTGTTTTACTTGCTTGATTATTTGTCCATTTTATCCAAGAGTTTCTTGGCATCTTCTAAATCTTTGACCTCAGTGTCCTCATCGGTTAGCTCCACGACTTTCTTGGAGGCTTCCACGACTTCCACTGGACTTGTTGTTTCTGCTTCCGAGTTTACTTCAGGTTCCGCTTCATTGTCAAGGTCTTTTGCCACTAGCTCTTTGAAAACTTCGTGACCATCTTGCACATAGCTGTTAAATGGTTTCAAGATTTCATCCCATTCAGGGCTCTTCACCATTTCCAATTGTGATTGCAACATCAAGGAAAGGTTTTGGTGGAAGACCCGGGTCTTCGTCTTCAAATCATTGGTTTCAGTCGCCAATTGACGAGCGTTAACCGTTGCGTCATTTAAGATTTCTTTAGCCTTAGCTTCTGCTGCGGCAGTCAATTCATTGGCCCGTTTTTCTGCAGTAGAAACTAGGTCATCCGCTTTGTTTTGCGCAGATGTAATCATTACTTCTGATTCTTTGGAAGCAGAAGTTTTTACTTTATCCGCAGTATCTTGTGCCACAATAATGGATTGATTCAAAGCGTCTTTCAACTCATTGAAGTATTCCAATTTTTCTTCTGCATGTTTCAGTGCTTTTTCTAGTTCACGATTTTTGGTGACCGCTTCTTCATAGTCACGGCCGACTAAGTCCATGAAATCATCCACTTCATCTTGGCTATAGCCGCGCATTTTAGTGGAGAAACTTTTATTGTTAATATCTAGTGGTGTTAATGCCATTGTTGTTACCGCCTTTTTTTGTTTATTTACGCAGGACACCTAAGACCAAACGTATCTTTTCTTTTTTCGTCTGCCCTTCCAGTCCTTGGAGCTGTATGCGACCAAAGCCTCTAATGGACACAATATCCAACAAATCCAACAAAAAATCCGGTCGGGTTTCTTCCCGCCAATTGACCTTAATTTTCCCCGACTCGATTAACTGCTTCGAGCGTTGCCGAGAAATATTATAGACGCTAGAAATTACCGTATCCAACCGCAGGGAACTCACGGTGAGTTTTTCCGTGGTCCAAGCATCGATTGGTAGCAAAATATCCGTGTAATTGCGCTCTTCCAAGCGAACGGTGACATTGCCGATTTTTTCAACCTGTAGTTTGACATAGCTTGCGACTTCTTTTGCCACAAAGACTTGCCAACGTTGACCATCACTGATGATGTCCCCAAAGTATTCCCTTTTCACCCCACTGTTGACCAGTGTGCCTAAGACTCGCCCGTGCCCTAAGGTAGCAAATTTCACAGGATAGTGAATTTCGAATAATTGAATGTCGAATTCATCCAAGGTTGGTTCATAGTAATCTGGATAAATCAAACACCGCACTCGTTCTGCCGCCTGATAGCCACCTTGAAACTGAAATTTCAGCTCCGTTTCTTGGCGAATCATCGTTTCTACAATATAAGCCTGACGCGGATCAAGAAAATCCGTCAAATAAGGCGCATACTGCATTTGGACTTGTTCAATCCAATCAGCCACACCATCAATAAAGGGGCGTTCTTCCTGACGAAAATGTTGGTACACATTCGCATTCATGAACTCATTTCCCCTTTCCCCCGTTTAATACAACAGTCGCACAGCCAGATTCCACAACAACTGGTAAATAATCCGGCCACCAAAATTCAATGCCAAAATGGCAATCATAATGCTAAAGTCTACTGGCCCAAAAGACAGTGGCAATTTGCGAAAGAGATTTAAGAATGGTTCACAAATCTTTGCCAATAGCCGGCCAATACCAGATTCATATCCTCCAGGCATCCAGGACAAAAGCGCATAAATCACTAAAACCATGGAGTACAAATCCACAAGTTTAATAAATAAGTTCAACAGTTGAAAGATGATTGTTGACTCCCCCTTAGTTAGACCTCAAAGGCCACTTGTTCATCATAGAGTGCTTGCACACCTTCTACGGCCACATCTTTTGGCGTACAAAGGAAGATTTCGTCTCCTACCCGGGTGATGTCCCCGTCTTGGGCGTACACAGTCCCCGTCAAAAAGTCCACGATGCGTCTTGCTTGATCTTCTTCCACCTTATGGAAATTAATCAAAACCGCTTCATTGTTCAACAAGCGTTTGGCAATGCTCTGAATCTCGTTGTAGTTCCGTGGTTCCAAGATGGAAATCTTTACCACGGGCTCGCCTTTGACTCTTTGCGTAACCTTTTTTTGTTGAACAGGTCGTGGATTTTGATGAATGGACACGACTTTTTCTTCTTGTACCGGTGCTGCTTTTTGATAACTTGTTTGAGGTTCACTAATTGTGACTTTCTTCTTAGGGGTTACTTGGGGAGTTGGTTGGACTGTCCGGGCTGGCGCCACTGCTTCCACTTCATACTCCATGTCTTCCTCTTCAGACAAGCCAAAAAAATCAGTGAACTTGCTTAAAATGTTCATTGGGTTTCCTCCTTTATTCCTCCTGAAACAATGCGCTACCGACACGAACAAACGTCGCTCCTGCTTCGATTGCCACGGGGTAATCATTGCTCATGCCCATGCTTAGCTCATGACATGGGGCCCAGGAAAGTGCTTTACTCTGAATTTGATCTCGTAACAAGGCCAATTGCGTGAAAACGTCTCGCTGTTCGGCTGCTGTCGAGGCAAAAGGTGCCATCGTCATCAAACCAACTACTTTTATCTTATCATAACCTGCCAAAGCAGCGATAAAGTCCTCGAATTCTGCAACGGGGATTCCTTGTTTTGATTCCTCTCCAGAAACATTGACTTCCACAAAACACTTTAGTTCTTTATGCGCCCTTTTTTGAATTTCTCCAGCCAAGGATAAGTTATCTAAAGAGTGCAGATAATCAATCTCATCCACTATCGATTTTACCTTTCTCCGTTGTAAATTACCAATGAAATGCCATGTGAGGTCGGGAAAATCTGCCAATGCTTGTTTTTTTAATAAAAACTTATCCGCGCGATTTTCACCTAGATGCCGAACCCCGGCATTGATCAATTCTTTGGTTTGCTCCAGAGAAGCATATTTGGTAACGCCCACTAGCGTAACCGAAGCTGTGGGGCGTGCAACAAGAGCACATGACTTCTGTATCTCTTGTCGGACCTCCCGCAAGTTTTCAGAAATCATGTGCTCTGCCTCCAATTTTTCTTATCGTTTGCGACGGAAGAATGGTGGTGTGCTTAATTCGTCATCATCATTTGATTTCACTTCGTCACGGTTAAAGGTTTCGAAGTCTTTTTTTTCGATCGTATCAAATTGTGCATCGTCGATTTTTTGACGAACCGGTTGATCTTTGCGAATATCCCAGTCGCCAAAAGCATTGTCTTCATCGGATTGTGGTTTTGCTTGATCCATGTCCAAGACTGGTTTTTGGGGGATGCTGTGGATTTGACTTTGACGAGAACGTCCTTTTGGTTCTTTGTTTGTTGGATCGATTCCCGTAGCAATTACAGTTACGCGGATTTCGTCTCCAAGTTCTTCATTGATTGAAGTACCTAAGATGATGTTTACGTCGCCAGTTGCTGCATTGGCTACAATATCAGATGCATCTTGTGCTTCAAACAAGGTCATATCCAAACCACCCGTGATGTTTAACAAGACTTGTTCCGCACCATCGATAGAAGTTTCCAACAATGGAGAAGAGATAGCTTTCTTCGTAGCTTCGATAACCCGTTCTTCACCGGAAGCAACCCCGATACCCATCAATGCAGTCCCTTGGTTTTCCATGACGGTCTTCACATCGGCGAAGTCCAAGTTCACGTAACCTGGGGCAGTAATCAAATCAGAAATACCTTGTACCCCTTGACGCAATACGTTATCGGCTTCACGGAAGGCTTCTAACATCGGTGTCTTCTTGTCAACCACTTCCAGCAAACGGTTGTTGGAGATGATTAGTAAAGTATCCACGTTTTCTTTTAATTTGGCAATTCCTTCAGCAGCGAAACGGCCACGTTTTGGTCCTTCAAAGGTGAATGGACGAGTTACTACGCCTACGGTCAATGCGCCTAAGTCTTTGGCGATTTTGGCTACGATTGGAGCAGCACCGGTACCGGTACCCCCACCCATGCCGGCAGTGATAAAGATCATATCTGCGCCTTCTAGGGATTCGCGGATTGCTTCTTCACTTTCTTCTGCGGCTTTGGCACCCACTTCTGGTTGAGAACCTGCGCCTAACCCACGAGTATATTTAGGGCCTAATTGAATTACAGTTTCAGCTTTTGAGTTTTTTAATGCTTGGACGTCCGTGTTAGCGGCGATGAATTCCACGCCTTTCACGTTTTCTTCGATCATCCGGTTGATGGCATTGCCACCGCCACCGCCTACACCGAT
The DNA here is from genome assembly GCF_000407365.1 of Enterococcus asini ATCC 700915. GTDB lineage: Bacteria > Bacillota > Bacilli > Lactobacillales > Enterococcaceae > Enterococcus_C > Enterococcus_C asini. Next base: position 1,643,913 of record NZ_ASVU01000001.1, on the reverse strand, counting down.
AACTTTGATCACGGCGCCTTCATTGATGTTATTATCGATTGAAAATTCCATAATGTCTATTCCTCCTGGGTAGATTAATCAAAAATATTGGAAAAGAAGTCTTTCACACGGTCTTTTACGCTTTCGCCAGCGGGTTGTTCCGGTTCATCATGGTACTCTTCTTCCTCTACGGATGTATCTTCGTAGTGAATTTCTTTAGAAACCGCTGCTTCTTGCCGCGCTTGTGGCGCAACTTTTTCCCCGGTAACCGCGGATTTTGCTAATTGGTAGACTTCGTTTAAGTTTGCAGAATAATCAACGATACTGATGACATTCGTAAAGACTGGATTCCGCAAGCCCATGTGGTTTGGTACATACAATTTCACGTTGGTTTCAAAGATTTCTTGAGCCAAATCAACGACGCCTGGTAGACTCGCTGCGCCCCCAGTTAATACTACACCACCAGGTAAACTCAACGCATCGATTTCGTCCAAGACTTCTTTGGATTTGCCAAAGATTTGTTCCATACGAGCTTCGATGATTTCAGCCAAGTAGCGTTCGTCTACTTTTACTGGTTCCGATTTGCCAATGACATCCACTGGAAATTCTTCACTAGCCGAAGTCCGTTCTGGATAGGCATCCCCGTAGTTGATTTTCAACGCTTCCGCATTGTTAAAGGAAGTGTTTAAAACAGTGGAGATGTCTTTGGTGACATACTCGCCACCTTCTTGGTTCACATGGGTGAATTTCAGTTGTTTGTCATGCATGACCGCCGTGGTAGTTTGGCCACCACCGATGTCGATGACAATCGTTCCGAAATCTCTTTCCCCATCGGAAAGAATCGTTTCCGTCAATGCCAATGGTGTAATCACCATTTCATTAATGGTCAAGCCCGCTTTTTCCACACATTTGCGGATATTATGGATGATGGTTTTGGGTCCAGTGAAGACCAAACCAAACATTTCCAAACGAACACCGATCATGCCGCGAGGATCTTTAATTCCTTCAAAGCCATCCACCGTAAATTCTTGAGGCAAGATGGTCACGATTTGACGTTCTGGTGGTACCGAACGAACTAACGCTGCCGATGCCACGTTCCGCACGTCTTCATCTGTGATTTCTTTGGAATCATTGTTAACGGCAATCATGCCTTGGCAATTTTCAACTTCCAACAGATTGGCTGGTACTCCCACGCTGACACTGCGGATTTGAATGCCGGCTTTTTCTTCTGCTTGACGTACAGCTCTTTGAATCGCTTGCACTGTTTTTTCAATATCGACGATGATTCCTCGGTTGATCCCTTCCGACTTCGCATTGCCGACACCAATGATATTCATTTGGTTCTCTACATATTCGGAGACGACCACTTTGACAGAAGTCGTACCGATATCAAGGCCTACATACATTCCCGTTTTTGCCATGAATGGGATTCCCTCCTACAGTTATATCTAGAAAAAAGGCAGCTTTTCTACCCATTTCGATATATGATTTGCATATTAGTTCACTGCTATCCATGATAACATAGATTGGCGCTTTTTAGAATTACGTTATAAAAAATATTTGACTTTTTTTATTCCTCAGGTGTTGTTCCATCGCCTTCTACGGAGCTTGATGTGGTGGTCTCCTCGTCACTTCCCGTGGTGGCTTCTTCTTTTTCATAAGGATAAGAGAAGATTCCCACTTCCATGTCGATTACCCCTTTTTCCGACATTTCCTTTGCTACCTGTGCATAATATTTCATTTGGGACTTCATGTTGGAAATATTGACGATGACTTGATTGCCATCGTTCATGTACAACAATAAAAGTTCCTTATTGCTACTGGTAGGAGTGTACTTAATCTGCGAAATCGCTTCTTGCAACTCTTCGGAAAGACTTTGGTATGCATTTAGCACATTGATGATAGTCGCTTGCTTGGTAAAGTTTTCCAGGATCGGTAGTTTTTCCGTGGGGTTTTCCATGGTTTCCGACAAAGTATAACCATTGGCTAAAATCGGTGAATAAGTATTGTCATGAGCCAAAACGGCGATCTCTTGGTACTCTTCCACTTGGATTTTGAAGTGATTTAAGTGATCGATGCCCAAGGAAACTTTTTTTATGCGCGGATTGCTCGCTTTGATTTGTTTCAGTTCTTCGCCTTTAGAAAAGTACTGTGGCCAAAGTGCACCATCCATTTGAAAATCCGCGGCTTTGACGATATCCGTAGCCGCTACCGCTTGATTGCCCACTACCGTAACACCAGAGAGCTTGGCAAGTGGTGACACGTAGTAAATCACGGCTAAAAGAGGCACTAACAACAAGAGAATAATCGTCACCATGCGCCGATACAAGAGGGATTGTCGTTGGTATTTCACCTTAGGCAAACGTTCGGAAAAGCTTGCCGGTTCCGCGTCTTCCGGCCGTTGACCCAACTCTTCTTGATCTACTTCTTGATCTACTTTTTGCTCTTGAGTTTCTTTCTCGTTCACTTCTTCTGGATCTGCTTGAGGTCCTTCGATTACTGTTGGTGACCATCCAGGTTCTTGTCCTCGTTGTTGCGTGTATTCCAAATTTGCCTTCTGCCAAGGAGTTAATTGCTCGTCGACTGGCGTTTTTGGCTGCTGGTTTTCAGGAGGATTGTTTGATTCTTTTTTGGTAATGGTCATCACCGCCTTTACTGTTCCTGTATCTTATTTTTTCGTCAGCTCGTTAACCAAAGCATGCAAGCGCTGACTAGCATCGGGAATTCCTTCTTTTTTCGATGCTTGGGCCATTTGCTTACGAAGCGGGTCATCTTGCATAATCTCGTCGATTGTATCTACGAGTAATTTACCATTCAGTTCGGCATCCGTCAGCATTTTCACTGCGCCAGCTTTTACCAAACTTTGCGCATTTTTGGTTTGTTGGTCATTGGTCACGTGAGGACTAGGAATCAAAATTGCCGGCAAGCCCAATGCGGTAAATTCCGCAATGGATGTCGCTCCTGCCCGGCCGATTAGCAGTTGGCAATTAATCATGACTTCTGCCATTTTGTCAATGTACGGTTGTACGCTGACATTTGGCAACTGACTCCAGTCAATTTTTTGCTCTTTGATCTCTGCATAATAGCGATCTCCGGAGGCATAAAGCACTTGGTAATCCTTTCCGTGAAATAGCGGGAAAGCTTCCAACATCGCTTGATTTAAACGATAAGCTCCTTGGCTGCCCCCAAAAATTAAGACGGTAGGTTTTTGCGGGTCCAATTGATAGTCCCTAAGAATTTCAGAAGGAGTCACGGTTACCACAGAGGTTGCCCGGGGATTTCCCACTAATGCAGTTTTCTCTTTAGGAAAATGCCCCGCCGCGTCAGGAAAAGCTACGGCAATTTTATTAACGAAGCGACTCAAAAACTTATTGGTCACACCAGGCACACTGTTTTGTTCATGGATAATCGTCGGAATCTTCAACTTGGCCGCCGCATAGACCACCGCGCCAGAGGCATAGCCCCCAGTACCAATCACCACGTCAGGAGCAAACTCTTTGACGATGGCTTTGGCTTCTTGAATGCTCTTTAAGAAAAGCTGCACGGTTTTTAAATTGTCCTTTGTAGCAGCTAAGTTCAAGCTCCGTTTAAACCCTTGAATCTCCAATGTTTTAAAAGGAATGCCCGTTGGTGGCAGAATTTTATTTTCCAACCCCCGCTTGGCCCCCACGTACATGAATTCCGCCGTGGGATCGCTTTGTTTCACATAATCTACATAGGCCAAAGCGGGATAAATATGCCCACCTGTGCCGCCTCCGGTTACTAAAATTTTCACATTACTCGCTCATTTCTACAAAGTATTCGTAGGCATATGTCTTATGACAAAGCCCGGACTGCTGCCATGTAACGATCCCCGCGGATTTCAAAATTCTTGTATTGATCCCAAGAGGCATTGGCTGGTGATAATAAAATTGCATCTCCAGGTTGGCTGATTTCATAAGCCACCGGTACAGCGGTTTCCGCATTTTCCGTGAAGTGAATTTCGGTAATGCCCGCTTTTTGCGCCGCATCCGCTAATTTTTCTTTTGTTTCCCCAAAGAGAATCACTGCTTTCACGCCTTCCAAAGAAGGAATTAAATCATCAAAGGAATTTCCTCGGTCCAATCCCCCGGCTAACAAAATCAACTTACTTGGGTCGAAACCACCTAAAGCCATTTCCGTTGCCAAAATATTGGTCGCTTTGGAGTCATTGTAAAACAGGCGTTCATTGATTTTTGCCACAAATTGTGTGCGGTGAGGAACCCCGGTGAAGCTAGTTAAAGCCGCCACAATGGCCTCATTTGCAATTCCTTGGGTTTTCGCCACACAAATTGCTGCCAAGGCATTTTCAATATTGTGAACCCCCGGCACACCTAGTTCACTGGCGGGCATTAAGACTTCTTCTTTAAAGCAGAGGTTGCCATCTAGTAAGTAGGCCCCGGCTACTTTCTCTTCAGAAGAAAATGGCAAGACTTGAGCTTTAGTCTGTTCAGCTAATGACCGTAATTCCGCTTGTTTCCAATTTAGAATCAAAGTATCTTCTGAGGTCATATTTTGTTGAATGTGCCATTTCGCTTTCACGTACTCTTCTCGGCTACCGTGATAGTCTAAATGAGCGGAAAACAGGTTGGTAATCACAGCCACTTTAGGATGGAAGGTTTGGATGCCCATTAGTTGGAAACTAGACAGCTCCATAACCAATTTGTCCTCTGGTTGCGCTTCTTGAGCCACCGAACTAGCAGGAAAGCCGATATTACCGGAAAGGCGCGCTTGCCCTTCTTTCATGCCTCGGTTCAAGATTTCTGCAATCATCGTGGTGGTAGTAGTTTTCCCATTAGTACCGGTGATACCGATAATCGGGCATTCGGCGATTTCATAGGCCAACTCCACTTCGGTGATCACGGGAATGCCTTTTTCCAACGCTTTTTTGACTAAAGGTTGGTCGTAAGGAATCCCGGGATTTTTCACCATCAAGGAAAAGTCCTCGTCCAATAATTCAATCGGATGACTACCGGTAATGACTTTAACCCCTAACGACAAAAGATCCTGTGCCATAGGATTTTCTTCGAAGGGTTTGCCGTCATTGACGGTCACCAGTGCGCCCAAATCATGTAATAATTTGGCCGCACTGAATCCACTCTTCGCTAATCCTAGCACAAGAACTTTTTGGTTTTGGTATTTGGTAATTTGTTTCATTCTCTATTCAGCTCCTACAAGACGATTAACAGTGTGATCACGGCAGTGGCACAAGCGATTAGCCAGAAAGTGATATCGATCTTCCACTCACTCCAGCCGCTCATTTCAAAGTGATGATGAATCGGCGACATTTTAAACAGGCGTTTTCCCGTCAGTTTAAAGGAAGTCACTTGAAGCATTACACTGGCGGTTTCACAAACATAGATCAAACCGATTAACAGTAAGGTCCACTCTTGATGAAGCAAGATGGAAATGGCCGCTAACAGTCCCCCTAAAGCTAGGGAGCCTACATCCCCCATAAAGATTTTTGCCGGTTTGTGGTTGTAAGGGAAAAAGCCCAAGAGACCACCGATCACACTTAAGCAAATCAATAATACGTCAAATTGTTGCTGATGAAAAGCGATAATGCCATAGGTGGCAAAGGAGATGATCCCCAGACCAGACATCAACCCGTCGATGCCATCAGTAAGGTTAGTAGCGTTGGAAAACCCGACTACCCAAAACAGAACAAACAAACCATAGACATAAGACAGATGTAAGTCAAAACCGAAGACATTCAGGGAATTGCTATTGCCATCCATGACGTAGACGATGTAAAAGATAACACCACCAATGATTTGGCCAATCAATTTTTGTCGGGAAGTCAGCCCTTCATTTTGCTTTTTAAAGATTTTAATAAAATCATCGGCAAAGCCTAGAGCACCGTATAGACCCATGATGAACAGCAGGATAAACAACGTTGGCGTCAATTGATTTTGCCAAGCTGCTACCCAAATACCGGTTAATAAAGTTGCCACTAGGAAGACAACGCCTCCCATGGTCGGGGTACCGGCTTTTGCATTGTGCCATTTCGGTCCTTCCTCACGAATTTCTTGACCGAATTGCTTCATCCGAAAATACCCGATAAATAGCGGCATTACGGAAAAGGTCATCGCAAAACTACTCACTACGGGGATGATCATCTTTGTCCATTCCATTTTTTCAAAACTCCTCAATAATTTACTTCTATTCTAAGGTGAAAGTCAGCGGGGTGTCGGAAAGTGCTTCGTAAGGTTTCAGACTCTGACTGACGCAGTAGCCCTCCCCTTCAAATTTCACTTCCACATTAAACAACTTGCCCAACTTCATTAAATCAGCCTTGGACCAACCGGTGACATCTGGCATATAGAACTGGTCGCCATCGGTTTTTAACAATAATTTTTCAGACGGTAACAACTGGGTACCATGAGCGGTAGACTGTTCTGCCACCTTATCCCCAGTACCGATAACCACAGGCATTAATCCAGAGCGAGCGGCGTCTGCTGCCGCAGTATCCACTTCTAACTCGCGATAGTCTGCTACCGTAATCTGCTCTTCTTCTTTGTCATCAGGAGTCGCCGCTTCGTTTTCCTTTAAGTCCATCGCTCGTTTCAACAATGGGTTTCCGATATTTCCTAGGGCTTTTTGACTCCACTCTTCCGGTTTCTTAATCGTCATGTACAAGATGTACTCAGGCTCTTCCGCCGGAATCATCTCCACGATGGAGTACAAGTAGTCGGTACCACTGGAAGAATAAGTACCTGTGCTTTCATCATAAATCTGAGCGGTACCGGTTTTGGCACTGATATTGTAGTCATCTACGGAGTAAACGCCATAAGCAGAACCGTAATTCGGACTTTGAGTGACATCCACCATGTATTCCCGCACTTTTTGCGCGGCGCTAGCAGAGACGGGATTGCCCACCACTTCACTTTGGAAGACTTTTTCTTTGTTGGTTTCAGTGTTCACAATTTTGGAAATGTATTGAGGTTGCAGCATTTTGCCGTCGTTGGCAATCGCTGTAAAGGCCCGCATCATTTGGAAATTGGTCACGTTCACCGCTTGACCAAAGGAACTCATGGCTTGGTCCACTGAATTGTCGGTCGGTAAACTACCGGCATTTTCCCCATATAGACCAGAGTAAGTGCTTTGACCAAAGCCAAATTGTTGCAAATACTGAGGCCAAACTTTCTTCATCCGTTGTTGTAAGGTTACCATCCCCACGTTGGAAGACCAAGACAGAGCTTGTCGCATGGTCAAGATACCTTTTTCCCCTAAGTCGTGGTCACGAATGGTGGTATCACCGATTTTAATCGAGCCGGAGACGAAGGTTTCATTTTCATCAAAGATTCCTTCATCAATCGCCGCAGCCGTAGTCATTAATTTCATAGTGGAACCTGGCTCGTAATGATCTTCGACTAAGAGGTTCATCCAAGTGGAGCTATCGTCCAAGCCTTCCTTGGTTTCCGGGTTAAAAGTTGGGCGCTGTGCCATGGAGAGGATTTCTCCAGTTTTCGCTTCCACCAACATGGCGGTCATGTCTTCTGGTTTGTATTCCTCAAAAGTAGCATCCATTAGAGTTTCCAAATAAGACTGCAAGCGACTGTCCAAAGTGGTGTAAATGTCCTGACCATCTTTGGCCGGAGTCTCTTCTGCCACCGTTCCTGGCAATGGATTTTGGAAATTGTCTTGTTGGTAGACGATCTTTCCATCTGTCCCTTTTAAGATATCATCGTAAGCAGCCTCTAAGCCCATTTTCCCTACTAGGCTTTCGGAGCCGTCCTTCGTATCCGTATCGGTGTACCCGATAAAGTGGGAAGAAAAGACCCCGTTTGGATAAATCCGATTAGGATGCTCATTGAAATAAAGACCAGCCAGTCCTTTTTTCTCAAAGATCTGTTCTAAGTTTTGCTTAGCTTCTAAAGTCAGATTTTTCGTCTCACTGCTAAACTCCACTTGAAAGGCTTTGTTTTTAACGCCGTTTTCTAAAACCTTTACCACGTTTTCTTTTTTCGAGCCTAACTCAGAAGCAAAGACTTCCCCAATGGTTTCGAAGTCTTTTTCCTGAGCGTAGAGTTTTTTCTTGCCGGAGACATAGGTATCACTCAAGACGATAAAGATCGAATAGGAAGTAGCATCTTCAGCGATTACTACGCCATTGCGATCGTAAATCGTGCCTCGTTTTGCTTGGACCACTTTCGATCCTTGATAGAGATCATCGGTCCATTCCTTTAACGATTCCTCCCCAATCTGTCCGCCAAACACGATATAACCCAAGCGAATGGCAAACAAAAAGAGCAATCCAAAACTCGTAGCAAAGAGAAGAATCCCTACTTTTTTGCGATTGCCCTTGGGTGTGGAATTTTTTTTGCGAAAATAATTTCTGATTCGGTTAAAACGCATTTACTTCACTGTCCTCAAATTGTCATCGTTGATTTTTAAGCCTTGCTTTTCGGCAATCTCTTTGATGCGCTCTGTCTTGGAAAGTTCGGCCTTTTCTTGCTCCAAACGGACTTTTTCTTCCGCTTTTTGGCCAGATTCGGCTTCGATTTGAGAAATCTCGTGTTCCAATTGACTGATATCCGTGCGCACGTAAATCGTTAAAACAGCAAGAGCAATCATCGCTACTACGAGTAAGCTACCAATCAGTTTTTCTAAACGACTAACTCGCTTTAAGCGCCTAGCAGGTGAAGCGGGAATGCGAACAATGTCCGGACGCTTCGGTGGCGTTTCAAAGGGCAGGTCCTGTTTTGGGTCTGCTTCGTAGTGATAGTCATACTCTTGAATCTTTACTTCTGCCATGTGACGACGCTCCCTCTCACTGCTCTTTTACCTTTTCCGCTACTCGCAACTTGGCACTGCGAGAACGGTTGTTTTCCTCAAGCTCCCCTTCACTGGCGACCAGGGGCTTGCGGTTGATTACTTTCAATATTGGTTGATACTCCTCAGGGACCACAGGCAAGCCCGGTGGTAAATCTTGAGGGGTACTGTATTCTTTAAAAATTGTTTTGACGATGCGGTCTTCCAAGGAATGGAAGGTAATCACACTAATGCGTCCGCCAACAGCCAAAAGCTCAATGGCCTCGACTAAGGAATCTTCCACCGCACCTAGTTCATCGTTCACCGCAATCCGCACGGCTTGAAAAATCCGTTTGGCCGGGTGCCCCCCCTTACGTCTTGCCGGAGCAGGAATGGCTTCTTTGATGATTTCCACCAATTCCCCGGTAGTTTCAATGGGGCGATTTTTCCGATGTTCTTCAATTTTCCGAGCGATTTGCTTAGAAAACTTCTCTTCTCCATAACGGAAGAAGATTTTGACTAATTGGTGGTACTCATAGTCATTAATCACATCGTAAGCGGAAAAATCCGCACTTTGATCCATGCGCATATCCAAAGGGGCGTCTTGGTGGTAGCTAAAGCCCCGTTCGGCTTCGTCTAATTGAGGAGAGGAAACTCCTAAATCATACATGATACCATCGACTTTGGTGACCCCATACGCGCTTAAAGCTTCCTTTAAATAGCGAAAGTTGCTTTTAACGAACGTCACTTGTCCAGATTCCACATATTTTGCCAGACGAACTTTGGCATGGTCGATGGCCTTTTGATCTTGATCAAAGGCATACAGATGACCATCCGCATCCAACTGGCTGAGGAGGTATTCGCTGTGTCCGCCGCCGCCTAAAGTACAGTCCACATAAACGCCTGAAGGTTTTACATTCAGCCCTGCCACTGTTTCTTTTAGCATCACGGTATAGTGTTGAAAATCCTCGCTCATTGCTATGTGCCTCTTTCTAGTTTACAAACCAAAATCTATCATGGATTCAGCAATCGCATCGAAGTTTGCTTCAGCTTCGACAGCAAACGATTGCCATTTTTCTTCGTCCCAAATTTCTATGCGATTGGCTACGCCGGTGATCACACAGTTTTTGGTCAAGTTTGCGTGGGTACGCAAGGTCTGGGGAATATTGATTCGGCCCTGTTTGTCGATTTCGCACTCGGTCGCCGCAGAGTAAAAGTAACGCACGAAAGTTCGCGCATCCTTTTTTGCCAAGGGCATCTCATTGAGCTTTTCCTCGAGCTTCTCCCACTCGGATAAGGGATAACCAAACAAACAGCCGTCTAAGCCTCGGGTCACGACGAACTTCTCGCCTAGTTGTTCCCGCAGTTTAGATGGCACAATCAGACGGCCTTTGGCATCTATCGTATGTTGAAATTCACCCATAAACATCGACAAATAACCTCCCGTCTCCACCAGATATACACAGTCTACCACAATCCCCCACTTTCTACCACTTTTTCTATAAATGACAAGGGGAACTTGTTTGACTTTTTTTAACCATCTGGGAAATCGGGACTGTTGCAGGCTTTTAAAAGACTTTTTAAAGCCTTTTCCTACAGATAAAGGACAATATCCATAATAATCAGCAGTCCATACGTTAACATGGTGAACAAAAACGTTAAGCGCCAAAACATCTTAAAGAAACGCTTGTAAGTAATCTCACCATAATAGTAGGCTTGGAAAACCACCAAAAGGATGCCTAAAAACAGGATAGATATGATCAAATAAGGTAAAATGGACAGTGAGAAGGCAGCTTGAGAGAGCTGATGCATCCCAAACCACAAAAAAGGAACAGCCACGTCCGGCCCTTTCAGTTGGAACTTTTTGTTCAGGGATAAGGCCGAGACCAAAAAGACACTGGCAAAAAGGACGATGATGGGAAATACATACCAAAGGAGCAAAATGGGTGAAAATGTTGTCATGGTTGGTTCCTTTCCAACGAAAGCGCTAGGCATCGTTTTCAAACTAGATTTACTATACTGCATTATCATTACACCATTGTTTCAGTTCTTTTAAAAGTTTATACCGTTCGAAGCTTGATTTAAAGAGTTTTTTTGCGACTCTCACGTTTTTCTTAAGGAGTAAAAATACACGAAGGAGGAAAATCATGATTGATTATTATGCCTTAGACGGCAATTACTTGCGAAAAGCCCCCCATGACGGGGAAGAAGTCACGTGGATTCACTTGGAAAACCCCACCCCGCAGGAGATTGAAGCCGCCTCTGCTACCTACCACTTGCCCACGGATTATTTGACCGCTGTCTTGGACGATGTGGAAACTGCCCGGATGGAAGGTGGCCAAAGCCAGCCGACCAAACGCCCATTGCTTTTGGTCTTAGAATTTCCCTTTGTCACCACTAGCGCCAGTGGGTATTTGCAGTACAATACCTATCCTTTGTCCTTGATTCTTTTGCCGGATAAAAAGCTGATCACCGTGGCCAAGCACCAGCCCCCCTTTTTCGAAAAGGTCCTGACCACACCGATTAAGGAAAATGATCTGATCCCTCGGGTTAATATCTTTTTGACCCTCTTATGGGAGTTGACCTATAGTTACAACCGGCATTTAGAAGAAATCGACCAACAAGTCAACCGGCTGGAATCCCAGATCAAAGTTGCCACGGAAAACCAAAGTCTCTATCAAGTAATGGATATCCAAAAGAGCTTGGTCTTTTTCGAGGAGTCCACCACTGCCAATCACGAAGTTCTAAAAGAACTCTATGATGCGGATCATCTTAACAAACTGCACAGTTACCGCAATCACCTGCACGATATTCTCGTGGAAACCGGTCAGTCCATGACCACTTCCCGGATTTATCTAAAGTTGGTCAGCCAGATGACCGACACGTTTTCCGCCATTGTTTCGAACAACTTGAACAATATCATGAAAATCTTGACCTCTTTAACCATCGTCTTGACGATTCCCACGATTATCGGGGGGCTTTACGGGATGAATGTAAAGATTCCCTTGGCAGATCAAGATGGCGCCTTTTTATTAATTACGCTAGGAATTTTAGTCTTGTGTCTCATAACGGTGCATTATTTAAGAAAAAAGAATCTTTTGTGATTTTTTCAGCCGGGTGCTTGCAGGATTCTATGAATGCGGGTACACTGATACTTGCAATCACGGACAAAGGATGGATGGCTCAATGAACGAAAAGAAAAGTAGCACGTTTTCAAAAATCACGAAGATCGTCATTTGGATGATGCTCATCTTAACAATCGGTAGTGTAGTCTTAACCGCCGTCATGAGCATTATGTAATCAGGGAAATTTTTTTCCTCTCAAACATTAAAGCAACCGACTAATTGTCAGGAAAGGCTCGCTTGCAACACTTGACAGTCAGGCGGCGACAAAGAAAAAGGCTGTTTTGCATCTTACGCAAAACAGCCTTTTTTTATGCTTTTGGTAAATGTCCGGCCATGCTCAAAAGCTCTTTAGCATGTTCAATGGTCAATGGCGTGACTTCTGCACCGGAGAGCATCCGGGCGATTTCGTTCACCCGTTTTTCCGGGGTCAAAGGTTGCACCTTGGTATGCGTCCGGCCTTTGTCCACTTCTTTTTCGATTTCGTATTGATAATCGGCCACCGCTGCCACTTGGGGCAAATGGGTGATACAAAGGACTTGGGAATTTTTCGCAATTTGGGCGATTTTTTCAGCAATCGCTTGGGCCACTCGACCACTGACCCCCGTATCCACTTCATCAAAGATAATACTGGTAATCCCTTGGTTTTGGGAGAAGGTCGTCTTTAGCGCCAGTAAAATCCGGGACAGCTCGCCTCCAGAAGCAACTTTGACCAAGGGCCGTAATGGTTCTCCCGGATTAGCGGAAAGGTAAAAAGCGACTTCGTCAAAGCCGTTTTCCGTCAAATGACGACTTTTTTGGAAGGAAACGGCAAACTGAGTATTTTCCATATAGAGTTCTTTTAATTCTTTTAAGATGACTTGTTCTAAGGAATGGGCCAGCTTTTTGCGTTTTTTGTGCAACTGTTCCGCTTGTTGGACAAGGTGTTGTTCTTGTTTATCCAGCTCTTGTTGCAACTGTTCCAATTGATTGTCAGAATTCGTATAATCTGCTAGCTCTGCGGAAATCTTCTCGTAATAGCGCAAAATCTTCTCGATGGAATCGCCGTATTTGCGCTTCAATTGACGAATGAGTTCCAAACGCTGGGTAACAGTCTCCAAGCGTTCTTCGTCCAATTCTAAAAAGTCCAACTGGCGGGAAATCCCTCCACTGGCATCTTGCAATAAGTAATAGGCACTTTGAAGATTTTCCAAAATATCCCCGTATTCCCCATCTAAGTATGCGACTTCTTCCAATAACCCAATCACCGCCCCCACTTGATCCACAGGCGTATTGTCGCTTTCCCCTAAGATCTGGTGGCTTTGCCCTAAAGAGTCCACGATTTTTTGGTAATTAGCTAACTTCGAACGCTCTTCTTCTAAGGTCTGCTCTTCTTCTGGTACCAGTTGAGCTTGGGCGATTTCTTCTTGTTGAAACCGCAACATATCCAAGCGCTGCACAAAAGACTGCTCGTTGGTTTGAATCTTATGGACCCGCTTTTCCAATTCACGAAAAGCGACATAATCTTGGCGGTACTGGTCTAATAATTTTTGGAACGAGGTATCCCCAAAGGCATCGATTAACGACAAGTGCTGTTCTTCTTGCAAAAGCTCCTGATGCTCATTTTGCCCTTGAATGTCCACCAAAAAATTACCGATGCGGCGCAGATTGGCTAGGTTCATACTACGACCGTTGACCCGGCAGATGTTTTTACCACTGAGCAAAATATCCCGTTGCAAAATCAAAGGATCTCCTGGCTCACTTTCTACCCCTAACTCATCTAAAAGCAGGCGCAGTTCCGGTTGCTCTGGCAAATCAAAGATGCCCTCCAACCGACAGCGTTCTGCTCCTTGACGAATGTAGTCCACAGAACCTCGAGAACCTGCCAAAAGGCCCATGGCATCGATGATAATCGATTTCCCCGCCCCGGTTTCCCCGGTTAAAGCGGTCATCCCCTGGTGAAAATTCAAATGTAGGCTTGCGATAATCGCAAAATTTTCAATGGTTAATTCCAGTAACATTTCACCCCTCCTTAAAATGCTTGATAGGGCTGAAACGTAGCGGCTAACTCTTGGGCGCCGGCTTCCGTTTTGGCGATCATCAAAATCGAATCATCGTCATTTAAAATGGCGAAAAGTTGTTCTTTGTAGCGACGATCTAATAGATTGCCAATGGCCGCGGCGTTTCCGGGTAAGGTCTTCAAAATGACAAACTTATCCATTACATCCACGGAGACAAAGGCATCCTTTAGCAATTTCGTCAATTTAGCGCTGACATCTTCACTGGTTTCAGCGGGTAAGCTGTAGCGATAGCCACCATCAAAGGGGACTTTGATTAATTTTAGTTCTTTGATATCCCGAGAAATGGTCGCTTGAGTCACCATGATCCCCCGTTGCCGCAACAAGTCCACAAAGTCCTCTTGCTTTTGGATATTCTTTTCATTCAATAAACGGGTAATCAAGCGATGACGCTCTTTTTTTCTCATGTCCATTACTCCTATTCAATAACTATTCACGAACTACCTTATCATAACTTATTTTTATTCACAAAGAAAGCCACCAGACAATCTGATGGCTTTAGAAAACAATAAAATTTTAAGTCAGTGAATCATGGGCTTTTTTCACCGTCTCGTGAATATCCACTCCTGATGCCAAGGTCCCGGTTTCCTCCGCTTTTTGCATCAATAAGAGAAACTCGATGTTTCCTTCGCCTCCGGTAATTGGCGAAAAGCTCAAATCTTTCACATCAAATCCCGTTGCCAAAGCAAACGCCGTGATGTCTTCTAAGACCTTCTCATGGGTTGTCGCCTCGCGCACGATACCGTGTTTGCCTACTAGCTCTTTTCCCGCTTCAAACTGGGGTTTCACAAGAGCCATGGCAAAGCCCCCCGGAACCAAAATTTCATGTAAAGGAGGTAAAATCAACTTCAATGAAATAAAGGAAACATCCATGGTCGCCACCTCTGGCAAGCCTTCTGTGAAATCACTTGGTTTGCTGTAACGGAAATTTTGGCGCTCCATTACGACAACTCGAGGATCTTGTCGCAATTTCCAGGCCAATTGATTGTAACCCACGTCTAAGGCATAGCTCATCTTTGCCCCGTTTTGCAAGGCTACGTCCGTAAAGCCTCCAGTGGAAGCCCCAATATCCAATAAAATCTTGTCTTGCACAGTGAAATCAAACTCTTTCAACGCCTTGGCCAGTTTCAGCCCCCCACGGGAAACGTAAGGCATCACTTCCCCTTTGACCCGCAATGCCGTATCTGCTGGGATTTTTTCTCCCGGTTTATCCAGACGCAAATTGTTCTTTTCCATCACTACCAAGCCAGCCATTACGCCCCGCTTGGCTTTTTCTCGTGTTTCAAACAGCCCTTGTTGCACTGCTAAAACATCTACACGTTCTTTTTTCATGGTTTTCCTCACATTTCAAACTTAGCTAAAAGCTCTTGTAACAGCTCTGGTGCAAAGTTGTATTCCTCTGCCAAAATCGCAAGTTGCGCTTTGGCTCCGGTCAGCTCCCGGTCTAATGCGGCTTTAGCCCCGGTCACACCTAAAAGTGCAGGATAGGTATTCTTGCCGGCCTCAGCATCCTGGCCCGCGGTTTTGCCCAGCTCTTCGGTTGTTGCTAAAACATCCAACAGGTCGTCGCGAATTTGGAAAGCTAGTCCCACATGGTGGGAGAAGACTTCTAAAGTAGTAAGAACCGCCGGCGTTTGGCAAGCCAAAATCCCCCCTGCCACTAAAGCAAAGGTCAATAGGTCCCCGGTTTTCCGTTGGTGAATCCCTGCTAAAGCCGCCAAATCCAACTGTTGGCCCTCTCCTTTAATGTCCGCCACTTGGCCGGCCACCATGCCTTTAGCACCGGCTTTTTCTGCCAAAAGTTGGAGCAATAAGAGTTTTTCTTCGCCGTTTAATTGCGCCCGGCTTAAAAGGTGAAAGGCTTCTGTCAAAAGGCCATCTCCGGCTAAAATCGCCAAACCTTCGCCATAAACCACGTGATTCGTGGGTTTGCCCCGACGCAAATCATCGTCATCCATGGCCGGTAGATCGTCATGAATCAAAGAATACGTATGGATCATTTCTAGCGCGGCGGCAGTTTGATACACACCGGTAGTCAATTCATGATGAAACCCCGCCACCACCGCCAAAAGAAACAATGGACGAATGCGTTTGCCCCCGGCCTTCACCGAGTAGCTCATAGCTTCCAGAAGTTCCTTTTCGCTCGTTTGCTCCGTCAAAAAATGTAAGAGTTCGGCTTCCACCAAAGGCAAATGCTCTGCTTGAAACGCGGCCAGTGACATCATGCACCCGCCTCTTCAAAAGGAACTTCTTGATTGTTTTCATCCATCATCTTCGTTAATGTCTGCTCCGCTTTCGTCAAAGTTTCTTGGCATTGTTTGCTTAAGGCCATTCCCTTTTGAAAAGCTTCTAGTGCGTCCTCTAACGGTACGTCTCCTTTTTCCAAGCGGGTCACGATTTGTTCTAATTCTTGCAATGATTCTTCAAAAGTTGGTTCTGTCATTTTGTTCACTCCTGATTTTCTGGAATAAGCCCTTGGGCGGAAAACTCGGTCACTTGGGCACGAACTTGCCCATCTGCAAAATGAATGGTTAATTCATCTCCCAGTGCGACTTGTTCTCGGCTCTTAAGTACTTGCTCGTCCTTTGTGGTAAAGGTATAGCCGCGGCTCATGATTTTTAAAGGACTCAGCAAGTCCAGCGATTGTACCGTATTGGCAAATGCCGTCTGCTTATTTTCCAACAGCCGTTGAGTAGCTTGCCGCAGTTGCTTCGTCAAATAGGTGGTATCCTGTTGAGCCCGATGAACATTTGCCAAAGGACTCGCTTGTTGCAAGCGACTGGCCCATTTTTGCTGATACCGCTCCGCTTCATACAAACGCTGTTGGCTTGCTTGTAGCAAACGTTGGGTCAATTGATCCAATTTTAACGACTGGGCTTCATACAGACGGTTGGGATCACGAAAGACATAGGACGCCAAAGCACGTTGGTAACGTTCATTTTTCCGTTGCAATTGTAGGGAAAAAGCTTGCTCTAAGCGAGTATCTTGCTGTTTTAGTCGCAAAAGTTCTTCAGATAAAACCGGCACGGCCAGTTCGGCAGCAGCAGTAGGCGTCGCTGCCCGAACATCCGCCACCAAATCTGCAATGGTTGTATCGGTTTCATGACCTACAGAAGAAATCACAGGAATCTTCATGGCAAATAACGCTCGGGCGACACTTTCCTCATTGAAGGGCCACAGATCCTCAATGGAGCCGCCCCCTCGACCGAGGATTACCGTGTCAAAATCCCCTTGGGCTTGCACGCGGTCTAAATTGCGAATAATATCCGGGGCCGCTTTATCCCCTTGAACTACTGTAGGAAATAAAACCAGTTGGGCAATCGGATACCGTCGGCGCACCGTGGTAATGATATCACGAATCACCGCGCCACTAGGACTAGTGATTACCGCGATTTTCTTTGGATACCGAGGCAAAGGTTTTTTCGGCGCAGAAAAGAGGCCTTCTTTAGCCAGCTTTTCCTTCAATTGCTCATAAGCTTGATAAAGAGCCCCTACCCCGTCTGGTTGCATTTGCTCCACGTAAATTTGATAATTTCCGCTGGCTTCAAAGAGGGAAATGCGCCCTACTACTAAGACTTTCATGCCTTCTTCCGGGCGGAATTTCACTTTGCTAAAAGCACTTTTGAACATTACCGCCGAAATCTTGGCTCCGTCATCTTTCAAGCTAAAGTACTGATGATTTGGCCGCAAGCGGAAATTAGAGATCTCACCCGTTAGAAAGACTCGCTCCAAATAAGGATCCGCATCGAATTTTCGCTTTAAATACTTGGTCAAGGCGGTTACGCTCAAATATTCTTGCGTCAAAAAAGTTCACCTGATTTCTTTATTCTTGTGTTGCACTACTGATGGTTTGGTACATCAGCATGGTGATAGTCATAGGCCCTACGCCACCTGGGACTGGAGTAATGTAGCTAGCTAAAGGGCTGACCTCGTCGAATTTCACATCCCCGATTAACTTGCCATTTTCATCTCGGTTCATGCCCACGTCGATTACCACGGCCCCTTCTTTCACAAATTCCTTGGTCACAAAATTACCTTGGCCAATTGCCACCACTAAAATATCTGCTTGGCGGCAAATTTCTGGCAAGTTCTTCGTTTTCGAATGGGTCACAGTCACCGTGGCATTTTGTCCTAATAACAAATGTGCCATAGGTTTGCCCACGATATTACTCCGGCCAATAACCACCGCATTTTTTCCGGTTAAATCAATCTCATAATACTCAAACATCTTCATGATTCCGTAAGGCGTACAAGGAATCTTGGTTGGCTTGCCGACAAAAAGCGCTCCTAAATTCAAGGGATGAAACCCATCCACATCTTTTTTCGGATCAATCGCCAAGAGCACTTTGTTTTCATCGATTTGTTTTGGTAAAGGCAATTGTACCAAAATACCGTGGAAAGCAGGATCTTCATTGTAACGCTGAATTTCGGCTAAAAGTTCTGCTTCCGTAATCGTATCCGGGTAGCGTTCCACCTTGGAATGAATGCCGATTTTAGCAGCCACCCGATCTTTGTTACGCACATAGACTTGACTGGCGGTATCTTCGCCCACTAATAGTACGACCAAACCCGGAGTAATTCCCCGTTCTTTCAATTGTGCAACTTCTTCTTTCATCTGTTCTTGCATCAGATTTGCCAGTTGTTTGCCATCGATTAATTTTGCCACCAAAAACACCCTTTCCTTCCACCAAACGGTAGTTTTCATTTTTACTTATTCTAGCACAGGGGGCTCTTTTACGAAACTCTCCCAACTGGACTGGGAAAAAGAAAGCGAGCTTCCTTCGTCTTTTGGCGCAAAAAAAGAACCCGGATAGCCGGGCTCATTTTTTACGCTTCTTGTTCTTGGTTGATTTTTGACAACAAACCGTTGATGAATTTCCGAGACTGATCATCGCTAAAGGTTTTTGCTAGTTCAATCGCTTCGTTCATCGCTACTTTGTTAGGCACGCTTTCTTCAAAGAGCATTTCGTACAAGGCAATGCGCAAAATAGCCAAGTCCATCTTGGACAGACGACTTAAGCTCCAGCCTTTTTTTAAATGGCTTTGGATCAATTCGTCCAGTTGGCCTTTGTGCAAGCATACCCCTGCTACCAAACGGTCTAAGTACTCGGGCACAAAATTTTCTTGTTCTTCATCCAGCATGTCTTGGTGTTCTAATTCGATGGCATGACGGATGGCGTCTTGTTTAGACAAGTCCGCATTAAAATCCAAAGGAAATAGTGCCTGCAAGGCCATCTGCCGCATCATATGGCGGGAAATCTCTTTACTCATGTTCTTCCTCATCTTCTCCAAATAATTCATCTAAGTCTGGGGTTGCCAATTTTTCTGGTACGACAGCCACCACGTGGACGTTGACTTCGGTCAAAGCCACATCGGTCATGAACAAGACTTGTTCTTTCACTCGTTCTTGAATGCTCATGGCCACTTTTGGTACGGAAACGCCATATTTAATATAGCAATACAAGTCTGCCTTCACGCCGGCTTCATCAATGGTTAGATAAACCCCTTTGCCGTGAGCGGAACGACCTAATAATTCAGTTACATTGTTAGCAAATGTCCCTTGCATTTCATAAACTCCATCAACTTTTGATGCAGCAATACCGATAATCACTTCAATGACTTCCGGTGCAATGACGATTTCCCCTAATTCATGATTGGTTTCCAATACCAGATTTTTTTCATCTGCCACTAGGAATTCCTCCATTTCTATGCGCGGGATACATATGATCCGTCTGCGGTATTTACAATTAATTTGTCACCAGGATTGACAAAGAAAGGTACGTTGACAATCAAGCCAGTTTCCATGGTAGCTGGTTTTGAGCCACCGGAAGACGTATCCCCTTTGATATTCGGGTCGGTGGCTTCCACCGTTAAGACTACCGTATTCGGCAAGTCTACCCCGAGAATCTCGGAACCATACATGATGATATTGACTTCCATGTTTTCCAACATGTATTTCAATTCTTCTTCGATTTGTTCCCCAGGAATTTCGATTTGTTCGTAGCTTGCCATGTCCATAAAGACATAGTTGCCACCACTTTCGTACAAGTATTGCATCTTGCGGTTGTCAATTTGTGCTTTGGCAACTTTTTCCCCAGCGCGGAAGGTTTTTTCTTGGACCCCACCGGTTCGCAAGTTTTTTAATTTTGAACGAACGAAGGCCGCTCCCTTCCCGGGTTTTACGTGTTGAAAGTCCACCACGCGCCAAATGTCGCCATCTACCTCGATGGTCAAGCCTGTTTTAAAATCATTTACCGAAATCATGGCCATCCTCCTTATTTCCATAATCAGTACCTAGACGTAGGTTTTCTACGTCTTAGTTTATCATTCTTTTGCCACTTAGGCTATACAAAACCACTCATGGTAAAAAGAGGCAAAAGATAAGAGGCCCTAAGTTCAGGCCTCTTCCTACTTACAAGATAATCAATTCTTTCGTAGCCGAAGTCAAGACACGATTGCCATCAGGTGTGATCAACAAATCGTCTTCGATTCGGACACCGCCAATGCCTGGCAAGTAAATCCCTGGTTCATCGGTAATCACATTGCCCACGACAAATTGTTTGTCCGCTCGGAAGGAAACGTTTGGTCCTTCATGGATTTCTAGCCCGATGCCGTGACCGGTAGAATGCCCAAAGGCTTCCCCGTACCCTGCAGCAGTGATGTGATCTCGTGCCACTGCGTCTAGTTGAATTCCGGTTAAACCTGGTTTAGCCGCCTCTAAGACTTTCAATTGGGCTTCTAAAACAATTTGGTAAATCTCTTTTAATTGACTGCCCGGATCCCCGATAGCAAAAGTCCGCGTCATATCCGAAACATAGCCATCGTAGTAGCAACCAAAGTCCAAGGTAATCAAATCCCCTTGTTCGATGACTTTATCAGAAGCAACTCCGTGAGGCATTGCTGAACGCAAACCAGAAGCCACAATGGTATCAAAGGAAACACTTGTCGCCCCTAATGAACGCATGAAGAAGTCCAATTGATTGGCCACTTCGATTTCGGTCATGCCAGGTTTGATCATTTTCAATACATGCTCGTAACCTTGATCGGCAATGGCACAAGCTTTTTCGATAATGGCAATCTCTGCATCATCTTTGACTTCCCGTAAGTTTTCAATCATGCCACTCACAGGAACCAGTGGTGTTTCTTCGATGATTTCTTCTAAAACAGAATACTCGGCAAAGCTTACATAGCTTTCTTCAAAAGCCAAATCATTGATTTCTTCTTGTTGGCAAATTTTGGCCACTTCATCGAAAATTGGTCCAACGTTTTTCACGATTTCAAAGCCTTGTGCTTGGGCCGCTGCTTGCTCGGTATAGCGAAAATCAGTGACAAAAAAGGCTTTGTCCAAGGTGATCACCGCAAGTCCTGTCGTGCCGGTAAAGTTCGTCAAGTAACGCAAGTTGTAAGGACTGGTAACTAAAAAGCCATCCAACTGATCCTTTTTCATTTGTGCTCGTAATTTTTCGACTCGTAACATCATGGAAAGGTTCCTTCTTTCTACTTCGTTTTCGTATTCATTCATTATAGCAAATCACCCCCACTTTTGTGAGGGAAAAATCTTTTGTCTGCGTCTTTAGCGACTGCGACCGAAGAAAAAACTAATAACGGCGACAAAGATCACTGCGCCTAAAATCGATGGGATGACCGCCATCCCTGCTAGTTGTGGACCCCAGCTGTCAAAGAGACTTTGACCGATAAAAGATCCTACCAGTCCAGCCACAATGTTAAACAGGCAGCCTCGCTTTTCTCCGGTAATACTACCGGCAATGGCGCCGATTACGGCCCCGATAATTAATGTCCAAAGCATTGCCTTCACTCCTTTGTTTAAGGATAACACAGCTTTTCAGTCAAGGACACGGGAAGGCTCAAAATGGATAGGCTACAATAAACTAGACAGAAAAGATAAGGTGTGTAAACTATAAGAAAACACACTGGAGGAATCATTTTATGTCGCAAAGAAGAGAACGCAGAACCTATACGCAAGAATTTAAACAACAAATGGTCGATTTACTAAACTCTGGAAAACCAAGGGCCGACATCATCAGAGAATATGAACTAACACCATCGTCTTTTGACAAATGGGTCCGTCTGGCAAAAAAGACAGGTTCATTCAAAGAAGCCGATAATCTGACCCCAACGGAAAAAGAGCTTATAGCCTTACGCAAACAAAACCAACAACTTGAGATGGAGAATGATATTTTAAAGCAAGCAGCGCTGATATTCGGACGAAAAGACAAGTGATTGATGCAAACAAGCATACATATTCCATATCAGCGATGTGTAAATTATTAAATATTTCCCGTCAAACCTATTACTACAAAACAAAGGAAAAGCCGAGTGAAGCTGCGCTTGAAGCCGCCGTAACAGAAGAATTCAATCGCAGCCGCAAGAACTATGGTACGCGGAAAATCAAAGCTGCTCTGGCAAAACGTGATATCCTAGTTAGCCGTCGCAAAATCAGTCAAATCATGAACAGACGAGGCTTGAAATCAAATTATACAAAGGCAAATTATCGAAAGCATACATCGAATGTAAATCACTCCGATATTGAAAATACCTTGGATCGTGCTTTCACTGAACGAGAACCTTTGGAAGCAATCATCACGGATCTGACCTATGTAAGAGTTGGCACAACGTGGTGTTATGTTTGTTTCATTATTGATTTATTCAATCGTGAGATCATTGGTCATTCCTGTGGTCCGAACAAAGATGCACCGTTGGTCAAAAGTGCTTTCCAAACTATCTCCCATCCTTTGACTGAAGTAAAAATCTTCCATACAGATCGTGGGAAAGAATTTGATAATAAACTGATTGATACGATCTTAGAGACATTTGACATCGAACGATCACTGAGCAAGAAAGGCTGTCCTTATGACAATGCAGTGGCAGAGTCAACCTATAAATCATTTAAAGTAGAATTTGTTTATCCGAATACATTTGACACATTGAATCAACTCAAACTGCAATTATTTGATTACGTCAATTGGTGGAATTATCTTCGGTTACATGGTTCTTTGGGATATGAGACACCAATCGGCATTCGAAATCTGAGATTGGCGGAGCGAATCCTTGATAATGAGCATGGATGTGGTAGCGTTGCGTAGTGGACGATACATTTAATCGTTGCTTCGCCATGGTTGTTCCACGTCCATGGTGGCTCGTTGTCAAGGACAATCGGATTAGATAACAAGTACCTGTTTTTTACACTTTATAATTTTTGTCAAAAAAAGGGTTGCCATTCCAAAATCATTACCACCCGTCTAACGGGTGGTTTGCTCTGCGGGTGTAACCCCTTGTTGCTATGGCTACGCCTAAAGACGTTATCCTTCACTTTGTTCAGGCTCAATGCCCTTGGCACTTTCACTTACCGGTCAAACCGGTTTATTTTTTTCTGAAGCCACCATCTGAAAATGGGTCTTCATATTCTCGTACACTCAATTTATCGAGTGCGATATCGTGTGATTCCTGTTCCCGAATATACTTTGCGATTGTTTTTTCGTTTAATCCCACGGTACTAACATAATATCCTTCTGCCCAAAATTTTCGATTGCCATACTTATATTTCAAGTTGGCATGACGATCAAAAATTTGTAAGGCACTTTTGCTCTTTAAATAGCCAACAAATGAAGAGATACTAATTTTGGGTGGAATACTTACCAATATATGAACATGATCTGGCATCATATGTCCTTCGATAATTTCGACTCCTTTGTACTTGCACAAGAGTTGGAAGATCTCAATTAAATCTCGCCGTACTTGATTGTAAATTAGTTTCCGTCTATACTTTGGTGTAAATACAATATGATACTTACACATCCATTTTGTATGCGCTAAGCTGTTTGTTTTATTTGCCAAAAATCCCATTCCTTTCAATTGAGCCTGAACAACCCAATTGTACGACAGGAATGGGATTTTTGGTGGCATAGCCTCTGATTCTCTACCCGCATAGCGGGTAGTTTTTTGTTTCGGACGCTGTGCGACCTCAACAGGGCTCCACGCCCAACTTAAAAAAAGCAGGCAGCTATTTGCTGCCTGCGAATTTGGCTTTCACACCTCGTTTGATAACTTGGAAGAAAGACAAGGAGCGAACCAAGCGTTCTTCTGGGATATACTCGCGAATCGCTCGCAAGACTTTTTTCGGTTCTTTCGATGAAAAAGTAAAAGTCCCATTTTTCTTAGTACGAATGGCGTAACGAGGAATCCATTTGCCCCCAAACATCACCGAAGCGATCACCACGTCGACTTCTTCCCAGGGAATCTGAATGTATTTTTCAGCGGAGCGATTATTGTAAAATTCAAAGGCGTGATCGCCCACCATAATTTTGCCGTATTCACTTAACCCCATAAACGAGGTAGCATCGATACTTAAATCGACTTTGGTATTTAACGATTCAACCATTGGGCGTTCCCCCTTTTTTTATCAGTATACGTTTTTTGACGATTTTTGTCACGAAACCTATGTAAAAGGAGGCCACAAACGGCCTCCTAAAAAGTGCAGCTTACATCAAGCCGATTACGTGGAAGACAACGCCGACTACGAACAAGCCCAAGATGATGATGATTGGAGAAACTTTTTTCTTCAACAACCACATGCAAAGGAAAGTCAATAGCAATGCTGCCAAACCAGGAATCAAGGAATCCAAGTTGTCTTGCAAGGTCTTTGTTTGCACATCGCTTAGTGACAAACCACCAGCGAAGTCAGAGATTGCTTGACGAATTCCAGCTGTTCCTGAAGGCAATTTATCCCAATCGATATACGCACCTTCTGAAAGTTTAACTTCAGAAACCACTGGCGTGAATTTCACGTTTACCCAGCGTTCTACTAAGGCTCCCAATACGAACATCCCTAAGATGGATGCACCTTTTGTTACGTCTTGCAACAAGCCACCGGACAAGTCATCGGTAATTTTAGAACCAGCTTTGTAGCCAAATTCTTGTGTGTACCACATGAAAGCCCAACGAATGATATTCCAAGCTAAGAAGAAGATGATTGGTCCTAAGATACTACCGGTTAATGCCAAGGAAGCACCTAGGGCACCTAACATTGGCCGTACAGTAAACCAGAACACGGGATCGCCGACACCGGCCAAAGGTCCCATCATCCCAACTTTAACCCCTTGAATCGCTACATCATCAACTGGTGCACCATTGGCCCGTTCTTCTTCCAAAGCCAAGGTAACCCCCATGATTGGAGAAGCGATGTATGGGTGAGTGTTAAAGAATTCCAAGTGACGTTTTAAAGCCGCTGACCGATCTTCTTTGGTTGTGTATAATTTTTTAATCGCAGGAATGATGGCATAACACCAACCACCATTTTGCATCCGCTCATAGTTCCAAGAACCTTGAATGAAGGTAGAGCGCCATGCTACGGCCATACGATCTTTTTTCGATAAAGTAATCTTTTCTGCCATTGTTTTTCTCCTCCTTCAAGATTAATAGTCGTTCAAAATGTCGCCTAATGGGTCACCAGTGTTGCCGCCGGAATTGTTTGAACCAGAACCGCCACCAGATTTAGACAAGTTCAAGTAAATGAAGGCCAAAGCAACAGCGATGGTACCTAAAGCGATCAATGTCAATTCAGAAATTGCGGCTAGCGCAAACCCGATTGCAAAGAATGGCCAAACTTCTTTTGTAGCCATCATGTTGATAACCATTGCATAACCAACGGCTACGACCATCCCACCACCGATTGCCATACCATCTGTTAACCAAGCAGGCATCGCTTGTAGGAAGTTTTGAACTGTTTGAGCTGGGATGAACAAAAGTAAACCAGCTGGCAAAGCAATCCGCACACCTTGCATGATGATGGCGATTACGTGCCATAATTCAATTTTACGATAGTCGCCTTCTTCAGCAGCTTTGTCCATAATGTGAACGATTGGCACAGCCAAAGTACGAACGACCATGGTCAAAGCCAAACCAGCAACGGCTAGGGGAACAGCTACGGCAATCGCAGAAGGAATACCCGCTTCCCCTTGACCACCTAATACTAAAATAATTGCAGAAGCAACGGATGCCAATGCAGCATCTGGTGCTACGGCTGCCCCGATATTTGCCCAACCTAAGGCGATCATTTGCAAGGAACCACCAAGCATGATACCTGCTGTCAAGTTACCTGTTACCAAACCAATTAATGTACAAGCCACTAGTGGTTGATGGAATTGGAATTCATCCAAAATCCCTTCCATACCAGCTAGAAAGGCTACTAGAATTACCAATATCACCTGAATCACGTTTAAATCACTCATGATATGTCTACCTCCTATTTGATTATTTTGCTGCTAATTCTGCTTTTGCTTTTTTCAAGATTTCGTCCATATTGTCCTTGGAATCATTTGGCACTTTCCGTACATCAAAGGTTACTCCACGGTCTTTCATGGTTTCGAAGGCTTTCACGTCTTCATCCCCCATGGACAATACTTTACTTACAACGACTTTCCCAACTGAGTGAGCCATGGAACCAACGTTGACTTCTTTAATGTCTACGCCGCCTTCCATTGCACGCACAACGTCTTCCGGATTTTCAAACAAAAGCAAAGCTCGCGTATCACCAAATCGAGGATCTTTTGCGACTTCGATCATCTTGTCTACAGGAATTACGTTTGCTTTCACACCTGGAGGAGCAGCCTGTTCGATTAATTTCTTCCGTAAGTCATCTTTTGCTACCGCATCGGATACGACGATGATCCGAGATGGGTTCACCGATTTTGTCCAAGCAGTGGCAACTTGACCGTGCAACAGACGAGAGTCAATCCGGGCCAAGACATATTTGATATGGCCATCCCCTAAAACAGTTCCCGGTGCAATTGCTCCTTGATGAACGGGAGCAGCAGTAGCAGCTGGTGCAGCTTCAGCAGGTTCTAGAGATTCCGGTTTAATCCGTACCCCTTCTTTTGCTGTTTCCAAGATGTGGGCCGCAATTTCTTGGGCTTTTTCCATGGAAAAGCGAGACGCATAAGCTTCGATCACCATTGGTAAGTTCATACCGGCAACGATTGCCCATGTATCCTTGTGCTCTTCAAACAGACTATTTGCCTGGTTGAACGGTGTACCGCCCCACAAGTCCACTAAAAACAGGACTTCATTCTGGTCATCGAAAGTGGCGATTGCATCTTGCATTTTGGCTTTGATGTCATCGGGACCTTCTGAGGGCATCAAAGTGACCGCTTTGACGTTTTCTTGTTCCCCAAAAATCATGGATCCGGATTGCAAGATACCTTCAGCAAATTCCCCGTGACTAGCTAGGATAATTCCTACCATTTGTCTACCTCCTATATCATATTTTCATTAAAAATAGTCCGCAGAAATGAATAATAATGGCAACTACGAGACTATTGTAATGACGACTTGGTCTTGTCCTTGTCCAACAACTCGATCAGATTCACCTGACGATCACTGGGTACTTTTCGTACATCCAGGATGATTCCTTGGTTGACAAGGTAGTAAAACGTTTGAATGTCCGCTTCATCTAAAGAGATGAAATTCGTGATCATTCGTTTGCCGGCGATAAAACGCATCCCTCCGATATTCACCGAGGTCAACGTGACGCCTTTTCTGACTAATGCAGCCACATCTTGCGGCCGAGTGAACAAAAGCATCACTTTTTCATTCGCCAGTAGATTAGAAAAGAACAATTGAATCATTTTGTCTACGGTTAGTACATTCACCGTAATGCCGGGAGGTGCTGCTTCTCTTAGCAGAAAGCGACGTAAAGGGTCCGCGGCTACTTCGTCACTCACCACGAGAATACGGTTGATTGCCGTCTGTTTTGACCAGACCGTGGCAACTTGTCCATGAATCAGCCGATCATCGATACGCGCTAACCGGATATCCATTCCCATACGATCCCCCCTATCTTGCTCCCATATATTTAAAAGCAAAAACCGTGCCAACTTTCAAATGATACACTACCGTCAGTACCTCTTTTTTCTCGCTACAAAAAAATACACTTACCGACACAGTGTGTTTTACTGTATCGATAAGTGTATTGTTAGTTGAAGAAATCATGGGCTGGTACTTCTTCTTGATGGGTTTTCAAATTCAAGATTTCCAAGAGGTAGTACTCTTCTGCCAAAGGAATTTCTAAGCGTAACAGGCGCTCAAAGGATTGTACATGGAGATGCAAGCGAGAATAAAACTCATCGAGAAGAGTTTCTTCTGCTTGTTTTGACGTAATGGTCAATGGTTCTCGCAATAATACTCGCTCCACCATGCCCCCCACGTGCATCGCTAAGTTAATCGCCAATGGTTTGGTATTCCCTTGAGGCCCATAGGCTTCAATCAGTTCGTTTACAAAATCCCAAATCACTGGAAAAAGCTTCGGCACATTTAAGAAGGTAAAGTTTTCTTCCATATACGCCATGGCCGTTTCCTGAATCCCTTGCTCTTTTTTCGGCTCGTCTGCTACTAGTAGATCACTACCGGTCAGCAAGCGATTGATCAATTCTCCCACATCCGTCGTCAAAAACTGATCCAAAGGAATAAAAGGTGCCGCCAGTTTCGGATCTAAAATTCCCGTGGAAGCAATGATTTGATACTCTCCTTCTAATTGGGGCAATTGAGACTGCAAATCTACCACGGATTCCGTTAAAATTGTCAACTCTTGCAATTGACGTTTCGTCAAAGCTCGCTGAATAATCTCTTTGATCCGCACCGCCGTTCCTTCACCTGAAGCACAAATAGCCAAAATGGCTTGTGGCTTCTTAAGCAATGGAGCAGGTGGCGTTTGTACCACTTCCCCGCTACCATAGCCATTAAAAGAACGAAGGCTTTCATAAATGCTCTCCAAGTCACTGCCTAAAACCGAGGCTTTGCGCACCGCCTCTAAAACCAAGGCGGTAGTTACCATATCAATGGTGCGCACGGCAATTCCTGTGTTTCGAGTGATGGTCTCACTAAATGTCGCCAGGGAGCCCATATCTACCAAAAGTAAGACGCCGCCACCTTCTGCAACTTCCGTGACCGCATGTTGGATTTTTTCTAAGGCGATTTGCGGAGGCATATCTAAAGGCATGTCCACCCCTTGCACATGGTCCGCGCCTAACAGCTGGGTGACCACCCGCACCATACTCGTCGCCGTGGAGTCCCCGTGGGCCGCCACTACCACGCCGATTTTGCCTTCTTTTTGATTGGCCGCTAAAGAAATCAAGAGCACCGCCAAATAATAATCTTCACTGGCAGGAATCGTCACTTGAAAGACTTCGGCCAAATAAGCGCGAATCTTTTGGGCAATGGCAAACTCTTCGGGATAATCCGCCACCATTTGGCGAATGTTGTCATTGGTGTGGCGCTCTTCTCCCGTAGCCAGTTTTTTCAAAAAAGAGCTAATGTGTAAGCTCATGGCATAGAGAAAATTCTGCTGCAGCTCATAGTTCAAATGACCACTGACCATGTCGTAAATCCGATTGGTGGTCTCTATGATCCGCTCATCCACAAACTCAGCTAGTTTATTGTCCGCATTAAAGGTAAAACCGTGATCTTTATAGAAGGATTTCAAATGAATATTGATATCCGTGGAGATAAATTGATTAATCGCTTCTTGGTCCAAACCATCCGCTTTGAGTAAGGATGCTTTATCCCCAATGATGTCGTATAGATTGTAAGGCAATTCATAGGAATCAATCGAAATCTCCGAAGCACCGACCCGAGGATCAATGGACAGCTTCGGCTCCAAAATTTTTGAAAGCTCGGCATTTTTCTCCCGATCCTGGGTTACGGTAATCACTCCGGAACGAATCCCTTCTGGAATGTCCTCAAAATTAATCGAGATTTCCTCGCTATTCATGTGATTCAAAAAGCCTCGGGCACAAACTAGCTGGATATTTGATTTTAGCTGGCCAACATTCCCATAACTGACACTGCCAATCAGTGCTTTCACCACGTCTTGAGTGACGACGATGCGCCGCTGGATCCGTCCGGCTTCTTGGGCAATCATCATCTTCACTAGATCCACTTGTTCCACCGGTGGCCGCTGACTAAAAGCTGGCATACCGATGCTAATGGGAATCCGTCGCACAAAAGTAGCTAAGAGACTGGAATTAGGATCTTCTGTGGTTGCCCCAATAATGCGCACATCCGCTTGGTGATTTTTCGTGCTCTCTCCTAGACGGCTATAGGTGCCGTGATCCATAAAGTAAAAGATCATCTCTTGTCCTTCCGGTGGCAAGCGATGGATTTCATCCAAGAAGAGCATGCCCCCATCGGCCTGGTCGATAATCCCTAGTTTGTCTGCATCTGCACCGGTAAAAGCTCCTTTGACGTAACCAAATAAATGGCTCATTAGCAACTCTGGATTGTTGGCATAATCGGCACAGTTAAAGACGATTAACTCTCGGTCCGGGGCAATCATTCCGCTGTTCACAGCAAAACGAAACATCGCATGGGCAAAATAAGTCTTCCCAGAGCCAGTGGGACCAGTAATCAAGCAATTCAACCCCCGGGGCGGATAGAGGATCGCCGCTTTGGCTTGTTCGATGGAACTGCGCATGCTCCCGTGTTTGCCAATGATCCGATCAAAAATATCCAGTTCATTTTGAGCCGGGATATGCTGAACCGGGCGCTGATTTTCCCGAACATAAGGACTATCCGGGGACTCTTTGTAACTCATCACATAGTGTTTTTCCGGTAAATCAAGGTCATTATCATAAAGAGGCTTGTGCCGTGGCAAGGCATCTTTGACCCCTAATGGCAAATAGCGCACCGGGCGCCCATCCGTCTTTTGGATCTTTCCACCTCGGACTAAGGCATTTAGGTCTTTACTGGCATTACTCCGCTGAATCCCTAAAGCTTCCGCCACATCCGTTGTGGTCAGCCCTGCTTCTAAGCCTTCTCCAATTTCTTGTTCCAGAACATATCGATACACTCGTTCTAAACGCTTCATGTATCCGCTCCTTTCCCCCAACACATTTCAACGACAACGGGCAATCTTCCAAATAAAAAATTCTGTTTACAAGTAGCTGATTTTTTTCAGCACAAATCTTTAAAAAAAGAAACCGTACCTAATGAAAGATACGGTCTCAAAAGTCAAAATAGCCTGTACGGGATTCGAACCCGTGCCTCCACGCTGAGAACGTGGCGTCTTAACCCCTTGACTAACAGGTCATCTACATCATTATCATAGCACTTTCTGAAAAAATGTAAACTGATTTGACTTTACCGTTCATTGAGAAAACCATTACTACCAGACCTTTTCCGTCGCTTTTAAGAGAGGATAAGGTATAAAAGCCGAGGGATTTTCCGGAGGTGTTCCCAATTGTTTCTGAAACCACAAGACGTCTTGCCAAGCACCAAATTTGTAACCCAAGTGCTCAAAGGAAGCTACTTGGTGATACCCCCATTTTTGATGAAAGGCGACACTGGCTTCATTTCCCGCTGTGATACAAGCCGCTAGCGTGCAAATCCCCTGCTTAGCCAATAACGCTTCTAGGCGACGATACAGTGCACTCCCGACACCTCGGGCTTTACCTTTTTGTTTCACATAAACGGTGACTTCACAACTCCAGTCATAGGCTTCCCGTGGTTTGTAAACACTGGCATAGGCATAGCCTAAAACTTCACCGGCCGCTTCCGCTACCAAATAAGGATAGCGAGTTAGCGTCTCTTGAATCCTTTTAGCAAATTCATCTTCTGTGGGCACTTGGTATTCAAAGGTAATCGTGGTTTTTTCCACGTAAGGTCGATAAATAGCCAATAAAACTGGAGCATCCATCACCTGAGCTTCCCGAATTACTATTTCCGCCATTGACACACCTCCGACTCTACTTACTTTGAGCCATTTTTACATAGAATGCCCACCTTGTAAAGAGCACTACCGCTTTTTCGGTAATTCCTTCATTACAGTCAAGAGCAGCTCCCGACTATCAGTCGTTTCCTTTTGTCCCCCATACAGGCTGCTTTCATAGCGCCGGGTTAATTCCATCAAGTCTGCTAGTTCTGGCCATTGTGCTACGACTTTTTCACTATAAGCGAGCAATGTTTCCCCAGACTTGCGAGGGATGCGCCGCTCTAAGTGACGCAATAAATACGGGTACCCCTTTGCCAAAGGCTGAGTAGTAAAACGGCAGAGTAACCACATTCCCCAGTACACACCATAACGATACACTACTAAAGCACCGATTACTAAAAGCAGTCCTAGTACCAACCAGCTAATTTTGCGATTTGTAGTGGCTGTTGAATCCTCAGCGTCTTGTTCGTTTTGTACTTGGCTAGTTTCACTGGTACTCCCTTGACTTTCCGAACTTTGAGTCGTGGTAGTCGTCGTACTCACTTCGGTAACCTCACTGGAGGCAACGCTGGAACTTGTCACTTCTTCCTCCGGTGTCCCCGGGCGAGCCGGATTCGTAAAGGACGGTGTGGGTTCAAAAGGAATCCAGCCGTAACCGGCAAAATAGACTTCCGGCCACGAATGAGCATTGAGATTTTTGATTTCGTAGGTTTTCCGCTCCTCAAAACTCGGAATAGCCGTACCCGGGCTAAAGCCCTTAGCCCAGCGTGCGGGTATGCCTAACGTCCGTAACATTACCACCATAGCCGTGGAAAAATTATCACAATACCCTACTTTGCTTTCAAATAGAAACTGATCCACATAGTCCTGGTCTAGTAATGGCGCCACCACATCTACCTTGGAATAGCGAAACTCCGGGGAACTATTGAGGTAGCTTTCGATGGCATTCACCTTGTCATACATTGTCACGGCATCTTGCGTCAACTCTTTTGCCAGATCTGCCACCCGCTGCGGCAACGAGCCCGGTAAGCGCAAATAGTTATCAAAGTCTTCGCCTTGGGTAACCCCCACTTGTTGCAAAGCAGATACTGGAAACTCCGGTACCGCAGAAAGCATGGATAGCTGCCGTGTTTCTTCTTCGTTTACCAACAAATTGACCCGTTGGCTATTTTCAAAGTAGACAAACCCAGAAAAGCCACTATTCAAGGTAATCTGGGAATTGCCATAAGGTAGTGGCAAGTAAGTGTCCAGGCTTTCAAAGGTGAGCTCAATTTCTTGTCTGTGCAAAAAATTCTCCGTTTCACTATGGGTCACCGTAAAATTAGCACCTTCGATTACTTGGGGCTGATCCGTGGTGTGCTGCAACCAGCCTTTTCCCGTGTACTGGTCCTTACTGTCCACTCGCCAATAATGAGGCGAATCTTGAGTCGCCCGAAAGAGGACCGTGGAATCATCCACTAAGGCGCCCCCTAAAACCTCGTCGTCTTCTCCAAATCCCGTACGAGTATTGCCCCCAACACCCACTTCCGCCACAAAATTGTACAATCCGGCTTCATTTAAGCGATTGCGCAAGGTGACACTGTGACTGGCCAAGGGATCCCGTACCCAAGCATCGGGAAGATTGACCGCGGCAAAATACAATAAACCTAAAAGTCCCCCACCTAAAAGGACATACCGCAACCATGCAGTACCGCCCACAGAACGAAAATGGCGAAAGCCTGCAGCGAGCAACCCACAAAGTACAATGATTAAACTTTCCGGCAGCACCTCTAAGTGATTGAAAATCGACAAAAGTAAAAAATAGCCAAGCAAACTGAGATAACTCAAGCTGAACACTTCATATTCAATCCCTAAGACCGCAATCAAACATACCGCCAAAAATACCAAACTAAAGGCCAATAAGGAAGGTGTCCGGCCAAAGCCTTCTTCTCGAACCATGGTCAATAGTGGTCGCAACTGACGCCAAAGAGCTGCTAGCCACGCCCCCCCTAAGGACTGCCCTAAAGGAAAATAATGATACAAGGTCACAGCGTAAATGCCGATGCTGCCAATAAACCGTAAGCTCCAATGAGGTAAAACCCACAAGAATAAACACAAGAAACCCACCATTCCTAGAGCAAAGCCCTGGTCCGTAAAGTGGTAGATTCCCAAAAATTGCCGTAATGCGATTAATAAGGCCACCAACATAGTAAAGGTCAACGGTCCTTTGTCTTTGATTCGTCTCATGGCATCACCTGCTTTCCATGATGGGCCGAAGAACTAGTGCTTGGCTTGTCTTCTATCAAAGGATACAAGGTCACCCGATTTTGCTTGCGCCATTCTGTGACTTTTCCTTGCAATTGGGCATCCATCTTAGGATAAAAAACAAGTAAATCCTGATTTTTCCAAGTAGGAGTAGTCGGCACTTCAGTGAAGCCGGTAAATTCCGCAAACAAGCGCTCCGTCTCCACCAATTGCACAGTCTGCCCTAATAGATACTGAGGTGTTCCTAAAGGGAGTTCTTTTTGCATGGAGTAGTAGCGACTTAACGCCACCTCAAAATCCGGTCCCTCTTGCCCCCAAAAGAGCAAAATCGGTCGAATTTCTTGGCCTACTTCTTGTTCTCGAATCGTCAAGGAGCGCTGGCGAGCACTGATTTTCCAATCCACTTGCCGTCGACTATCGCCAAAACGATACTCCCGATACCCTTTAATTTGGGGCAAAACCTCACCGAAAAGCTGATTGGTCAACTGTTGTTGCACTTTTCGCCCGATTTTTTTCCCTTGAGAATCTTCTTTAGGTAACACGTAAAGAGTACTAGGAAGACGGCGCGTCTGCTCTTTCAAAATCATTCCAAATAAGTCTCCGCCAGATAGTACCAAGGGTGGCTTTTCAAAACGCCCTCGCTGATTTAAAACCAGCGGAAAGTGCAACTGCAGCTTTTGTCCATGGTAAAAAAAGAACTGCTGCCCTTGAGCATAATCTTCTCGAAGACTCACTTGAAAAAATGGTAACCAAAACCGGCGGGCCTTGATCTCCACCGGCAACGTAAATACCTGACCCGCCTGACCGTAATGCACACTAGCCGTCTTTAGTTGAACTCGTTTTAAAGAGGGTGCAGCACTGAGTAAGGTCACCAAAAGAAACCCGCTGTAAAAAAGAAACAGCCCCCACCCTGTGGTGTTGTTGAACACAAGGGCATTGGCCGTTAACAAAAGCCAACCGATTACTAACAAGACTAGTTTTGCAATCCGGCGTAATCTTTTCATGACTTCTTCCTCACCGGCACGGGAACCTGATCGATTAATTCTTGAAGCAAACCTTCTTTGTCCGCCCCATAATTCAACAACAAGCGATGGCCAAAAACTGGCCCCAAAACTTTTTGGAGATCCTCCGGGGTTACAAAATTTCGTCCTTGAACCAAGGCATAAGCCTGAGCTCCCCGTAAAAAAGCGATTCCCCCTCGAGGACTGATGCCCAGTAAAATTCCAGGATGCTCCCGACTGGCACGAATCAAATCCAAAGCGTAGCGACTAATCTGATCCGTGACGGTCACGGCATCTACTTGCGCTTTCAAAGCGCGCAACTCTGCCTCACTGACCACCGGCTGCACCTGAGCCAATGCCCGCTCTTGTCCTCCTAATAATAAGACCAACTCATCTTCGTAGACTGGA
Source organism: Enterococcus asini ATCC 700915 (assembly GCF_000407365.1). Classification (GTDB taxonomy): domain Bacteria; phylum Bacillota; class Bacilli; order Lactobacillales; family Enterococcaceae; genus Enterococcus_C; species Enterococcus_C asini. The sequence continues at coordinate 1,608,608 of NZ_ASVU01000001.1, read as the reverse complement.
TAGCCAATGGTCAAACGAAACAGGAAACGGTCCAACTGAGCTTCCGGTAAAGGATACGTCCCTTCATATTCCACCGGATTTTGGGTAGCCAAAACAAAGAAGTGTTCATCTAGAGTATAAGTCTGATTGTCGATGGTGACACTTCCTTCAGACATGGCCTCCAATAAGGCCGCTTGCGTTCTCGGGGGCGTCCGATTGATCTCATCTGCCAATAAAACCCGGGTAAAAATCGGCCCGGGCCGAAATTCAAAAGCCCGACTTTGTTCATTGTAAATCGAAATCCCCGTAATATCGCTAGGTTGCAAATCCGGCGTAAACTGCACCCGGGAAAACGCTCCATGAATCGCCTTGGCCAACGTCTTGACTAACACCGTCTTCCCCACTCCCGGGATATCTTCAAATAAGACATGGCCTCCTGCTAAGAGCGCGGCCACCGTCATTTCAATCACTTCTCGCTTGCCAATCACCACTTTTTCCATCTCGGCAATCAGCTTTTGAATCGATTGATGCTGTCCTTGTTCCATGGTATCAACCGCCTTTCCTTCTTTCTTCATTGTACCGAGATTTTCGGGTCGTGGCAAAGCATTGAGGTGAATCACAGGCATTTATTTAGGGAAATGAATCATTACCACCCGTCTAACGGGTGGTTTGCTCTGCGGGTGTAACCCCTCGTTGCTATGGCTACGCCTAAAGACGTTATCCTTCACTTTGTTCAGGCTCAATGCCCTTGGCACTTTCACTTACCGGTCAAACCGGTTTATTTTTTTCTGAAGCCACCATCTGAAAATGGGTCTTCATATTCTCGTACACTCAATTTATCGAGTGCGATATCGTGTGATTCCTGTTCCCGAATATACTTTGCGATTGTTTTTTCGTTTAATCCCACGGTACTAACATAATATTCTTCTGCCCAAAATTTTCGATTGCCATACTTATATTTCAAGTTGGCATGACGATCAAAAATTTGTAAGGCACTTTTGCTCTTTAAATAGCCAACAAATGAAGAGATACTAATTTTGGGTGGAATACTTACCAATATATGAACATGATCTGGCATCATATGTCCTTCGATAATTTCGACTCCTTTGTACTTGCACAAGAGTTGGAAGATCTCAATTAAATCTCGCCGTACTTGATTGTAAATTAGTTTCCGTCTATACTTTGGTGTAAATACAATATGATACTTACACATCCATTTTGTATGCGCTAAGCTGTTTGTTTTATTTGCCAAAAATCCCATTCCTTTCAATTGAGCCTGAACAACCCAATTGTACGACAGGAATGGGATTTTTGGTGGCATAGCCTCTGATTCTCTACCCGCATAGCGGGTAGTTTTTTGTTTCGGACGCTGTGCGACCTCAACAGGGCTCCACGCCCAATAACGAAAAAAGTCCGAACCCTTAAAAAGGATTCGGACTTTTGCGATTAAGCTTATGCTTCAGCAGCTACCGGATAAACGGAAACTTGCTTTTTGTCACGGCCTTTACGTTCGAAACGTACAACGCCGTCGCATTTTGCGAACAATGTGTCATCGCCACCGATACCAACGTTCACACCTGGATAAATCTTAGTGCCCCGTTGACGGTAAAGGATGGATCCACCTGTAACAGTTTGACCGTCCGCACGTTTAGCACCTAAACGTTTGGATTCTGAGTCACGGCCGTTGGAAGTAGAACCGCCCCCTTTTTTGTGGGCGAAGAATTGTAAATTCATTTTCAACAACATGGAATGCACCTCCTGTAATAAACTTTATTTCGTGATGGTTTTCAATTGCAGATATTTTCCATATTCCGCTTGAACTGCTTGCAATCCCAACAAGAGATTTTCCAGCAGTATCTGAGTGATATTAGTCTGCTCCTGGGTTGAATCTTCCGGTAGCTCAATGTAAAGATAGCCACCTTCTTCTTCATTGGCGTCAATAATTGGTTTGACACCGGCTAAAGCATCGATACCGTTCACACAACTAATGGCCAAAGCCGATACAGCTGCACAAACGAGATCCTTCCCATACTCACCAGATTGAGCGTGGCCAGTCAGTTCAAAGGAAATGATCCGACCAGAGTCATTGCGTTTGAATGTCCCGATGATCAAGATTTTCACCTGCTTTATGAAAATTATGCGTTGATAGCGTCAATGACAACTTTAGTGTAAGGTTGACGATGACCTTGTTTGCGGTGAGTGTGTTTTTTAGGTTTGTATTTGTAAGTCACGACTTTCTTTTGCTTGCCGTGTTTTTCAACCGTACCTGCAACAGTTGCGCCTGCGATTGTTGGGTTCCCAACTTTCGTAGATTCGCCACCTACCAAGATTACTTCGTCAAAAGTAACCTTTTCGCCAGCTTCAACGTCTAGTTTTTCAACGTAGATTGCTTGACCGACTTCCACTTTGACTTGTTTGCCACCAGTTTTAATGATTGCGTACATGCTTTGAAGCACCTCCTTTGTTAGACTTAGACTCGCCATCCCCAGTGATCGAATCAAAGAGAAACGATGCTTACTACTGGTTCTGTGCGGTTGTAGCTGTGGTGCCCACAATTACAACAATACTACTTTAGCAAAAAAAGACTGCCCCGTCAACAACTTGTTTTCAAGGATTTGCAAAACTTTTCAAAGTCGTACCAACGGCTTATACTAAGGAAAAAGGAGGGATGTTGATGAACTACCCCGACTGGTTAACAAAATCCGTGGCAAACCGTTCCCAGGGCTTTTTATTAGAAGGCTTTGTGCCGGGAGCAGGCCCGAAAGATGCCCGCCTGGTGATTTTAGGTGAAGCGCCAGGACGCAAAGAAATCGCAAGCTTGGTTCCTTTTTCTGGTGCAGCCGGCGTGGAATTGGATAAAAATCTGACATTAGCTGGCTTAAAACGGGAGCAAATCTATATTACCAGTGCCGTGCGCAGCCGCCCCTATCGCATCCAACAAGGAATCAACCGCAAAACCGGTGTAGCAGAAACCAAATACCCTAATCGCACGCCCACAAAAAAAGAAGTCCTCGCTCACGCTCCGATTACCGATTATGAATTACAAACAATTCAACCGGAAATCATCATCCCCTTGGGCAATATCGGCTTGCACCGATTGCTAGGTCCGAAGCACTCCATCACACAAGACCACGGACAGATCATCACGAGCCCCGTTTTGGAGCTAAACGCTGACCAAGATGGCTACCAATGGGGCAATCATGTCTACACCCTCGTGCCCATGTTTCATCCGGCAGCCATTTTTTACAATCGCAAACTTGCTCCTTTAATCGAGCAAGACTGGACTAACTTAGGCGAATTGCTCCACACAAAAAGCTGAACGCGTGAAGCGTTCAGCTTTTTAGTATGCTTTTATGGTTGGACTTCCCGGCTGTCCGGTGCTAACTCCAATTGTTTGCCTTGGGCTAAATCTGTGTAAAAACGATACCAGATTTTTGCCACATTATCTTCTGAATAATGTTCCGCAGCTTTGGCAGACAAGTCTGCATAGTGTGCCAATTGGCTAGGGTCGGCGGCTAACTCCCGCAGTTTTGCCCCCATTTCTGCGCGGTCCTCGGTGCCTAAATAATACCCAGAAATCACGGATTCGTATAATTCTAGATTTCGCACCATTACCGGTGTGTGACAACTGAAAGCTTCCAAGATACTCATAGGAAACAGTTCGTTGTAAGAAGGCAAAAGGAAAACATCCACCATATTATAGTAGTCAACCAGTTCACTGCGATCTAAAATCCCGGTGAATGTTAGGTTTGCCGGAGGATTTTCGTAGACTTCCCGGTACTCGTCATAGCCATCGGTCAATTTACCAAAGGAAAAGCCCCCTGCCCAGACAAACTGCAAATCAGGATTGTCTTTGGCGAGCTGGATAAAGTCATCCACTCCTTTGCGTTTTTGCACTTGCCCCACACCTAAGACGATAAAATCATCTTGGGAAAAACCGAGACGTTGTCGAGTCGCAACTTTTTCTGTCGGTGCTTGGGGATAAAAGTCTTCTCGGGAAACAAAATTTGGAATGTAACAAATCTTGTCTTCTGGAATCCCTGCGGCCACTAATTCCGGGATAAAACTCGGATTCACCACGACCAAAAGATCCATCCGTCGGTAAAAGGACATCACGTACCAATTAAAAACCTTTTGAAAAGGTGGAAAAAGATCGATACTCCCCTTCAGTGTTTCCGGCAAAAAGTGAACATAGCCCACCCGAACCCCACGGCTTTTTTTCGAAAAAGTCGAGAGGTAAAACTCTGGGTTAATCGTATGATAATGAGAGACATCTGCCTTTGAAGTCGTATTGATTTCAATATGAAACTCAGAGGAGAAGCGCTCCTTCAACATTTTCACTAATTCATCGTAGGCACTGCCCACGCCTTGGCCTTTCACCGTATCTGCCCGAGACAACATGGTAATTCTAATCATAGTAAATCCTTTCCCAATCCAAATTCATTTCATAGAATTTATTATAGCATAAGCCTTTCATTCTCACATCAGACCATAGACCCAGCTTTCCCTCGGGCTTTTTCTAGGGCTTAAGCCGGTGATATGATAAACTAATACTATGTGAAAGGAGTTGGGAAAAATGAATGCAACTAAAATCAAGCGCGGTTTAACCGTCTTCGGGATTCTCGTGCTATTTTTCAACATTTACGAATACATCGTGGAGCTCTCTCCCCGTTCGGAAATGCGGGTGGTAATCCTAGAGTGTCTTTTGGGGATTGGTCTGATTTTTCTTCCAGATTTAATCAAGCGGTTCTTTAAAATATTGATTCCAGAACCGATTCAGTATTTTTACTGGTTCTTTCTCTTTATTTCCGTTTTTCTAGGCACTTGCCTTCACTTGATTCGCATCATTAACGGCTGGGATAAATTGCTTCACACCATTAGCCCGATGCTACTAACCGCGATTGGCTACGGTTTAATTGCCATTTTTTTGAAAAATGCCGCTAGTAAAGACGTTTCCATTTGGCTCTTCCTGCTCTTCGGTTTCGCCTTTTCCGGAGTTTGCGGTGTCTTTTGGGAATTTTGGGAATTCATCTGCGACAGCGTAGCCAACCTAAACTTGCAACGCTACATCAGCCATGGTCAAGAACTCGTGGGTAGAGCCGCATTGATGGACACCATGGGAGATTTGTTTACCAATACCGCCGGAGCTATCATTATGGGCATCTATGCTTTTGCCAAAAGCAACCGGCGCCCGGAATACTTTGAAAGCTATCGCATTCGCAAAATCAAATAATAACGAAACACCCAAGACAAAAATCACAGTCTTGGGTGTCTTTTTTCCCTGTGTTTTCCTTAGAAAAAGGTTTGACAAGCACCTGGGCTTTTTCTATAATGAAACATGTCGAGTTTTTGTTCCAGTAGCTCAGCTGGATAGAGCATCCGCCTTCTAAGCGGACGGTCGGGGGTTCGAATCCCTCCTGGAGCGTCACAATTCATAAAAACCCTCTGGAGTCCTTTCTCCAGAGGGTTTTTGTTATTCAAAGGCTTTGGAATAATGCACCATGCCACTAACACCAGTAAGACCATCAGGTGTGATTTCTTTGATCAAAAAGGCTTCATCGGGAACGGGAAACGGCGCTTGAATTTGAAAGCGTGAAGCAGGTACATAACCAAAGCGAGGATAGTAATCCGGATGCCCTAAGATGCTGATAAAAGGATAGTCTAATTCCTTGGCTCGCTTTTCCAGTTCTTTAAGCAACTGACCGCCGACTCCTTGATTTTGGGCGGTCGGAGCCACGGCTAAAGGTACCAAGACTAAGCCAGTAAAACTCATTGTTTCATTAACAATGGCAACTTCACTTAACAGGCCATGTCCTAAAAGTTCGTCATTTTGTTCGTCTAGCGCCACAACTTCTAGTTCAGGATGGTAGCTCGGCTCCTGACGAATGTTCGTCACAATGGCGACTTCTCCTTGATAGCCGTGTTCCGACTGTTGAAAAGCTTCCCTGACTAATTGGGCCACTGCGGGATAATCGGTTGGTTGGATGCTACGAATTTTCATCTTCTTCACCTCTTTCATAGAGTAACAAGCCTTCCCCTTTTTGCAAAGCACTTTCTTCCAACTAAAAAAACTAGCGCGCAAAAAGCGCACTAGTTTTTTTCTTAAACTCTTGCCAATTGGCACTGGTTAGCCAAAAAGGTTTCGTATGCTTCCACGATTGTTTGGGCATCTGGATTGCTTGGTTCATAGGTGTGCAAATCAAAAGAAGCTCGCACCGCTTTTCGGGCAGAGGCCAAATCCCCAAAGCCGCTAGTCGCTACCATTTGCACAACTAAATTTCCGATAGCCGTCGCTTCTCCAGGACCGGCTTCTACGGTAACATTGCAAGCGTCCGCCGTTAATTGATTCAACAGGCGGTTGTTCGAACCCCCACCTACAATGTGCAATTTGTTAATCTTGCGGCCGGTGATGGCTTGCAAGTTTTTCAATTCCACCGCATAACACAAGGCCAAATTGTCATAGACACAGCGGGCAATTTCTCCTGGGGTTTCCGGTACCTTCTGGCCGGTTTCACGACAATACGCTTGAAACTCTTCAATCATATTCGCTGGATTTAAGAAGCGGTCGTCGTTTACATTGACGAATTGTTGGTATGGCGCTTCTTTGGCCGCCATATCGGCTAATTCTGCATAGGAGTATTGGTAGTCTTGCATGCGAGCGACTTCTTGAATCAACCACATGCCCATAATGTTTTTTAAGAAACGGATACTCCCGGCCACGCCCCATTCATTTGTGAAGTTGGCATCGTAGGCCACCGGGGTAGCAATCCCGTCTTTTAATTCCGCCCCCATTAGTGACCACGTCCCGGAACTAATATAAGCCCAGTCTTCTCCGGCTCCCGGAGTCCCTACCACAGCGGATGCGGTATCGTGACTGGCAATGGTAATAAAGGTCGCCTTTGGTAAATCATATTCTGGAAAACGCGCTTGTTGCAATTCGCCTAAAATACTACCCGGCTCGACTAATGGCGGGAAGAGTTCTTCCGAAACTTCCAAGGTCGCTAAAATCTCACTATCGATTTTTCGTGTGGTTAAGTTTAACAACTGCATAGTGGATGCATTGGTTTTTTCCAAGACCTGGTTGCCGGTAAAGACATAGCCTAAATAGTCCGGAATCAACAACAAGGAGCTCGCCTTCGCCAATTTTTCCTTGTCTTCAACTAATAATTGGAAGACGGTATTAAAATTCATCAGTTGAATCCCTGTGCGTTGGTACAATTCCGTCAGGGGCATTTTTTCATCGAAGTCAGCCATTGCCTCTTGGGTTCGTTTATCCCGATAAGCAATCGGTGCTTCCATCAACTCGCCAGCTTCATCTAACAAGCAATAGTCCACACCCCACGTATCGATGCCCACGTAACATTCTTCAATGCCCGCTGCTTTGACTTTTGCCAAACCTTTCAGGATTTCGGTGGTCAAATGCTGAATCTGCCAACGATCCGCGCCGGCCGTTTCGCTAAAACCATTTTTGAAGCGATGAATTTCTGTTAAACTCATCTTGCCCTCTTCATCTAGGGAAGACAACATCAGACGACCACTGGAGGCACCGATATCCACTGCAATATATTTTGTCATTTTAAATTCTCCTTCGAATTAGACAGGCGACTCGCTGAAGTGCCTGGGGATTTTTCTTAAGAATAGCGTGACAGCCCTTTCAAAACAATACTGAAATGTTACTCTTCGGGTATCAAAATTACAGAACCCTCCACCTGTCCCTAGAAAACAAAAAAAAGCCTTCCGCCCCATGGATTCCGTACTCGAAAAGAGCTGAAGAACCCACGGATGGGGGAAGACTTATTCCTAACTATTTTTGTTTTTCAGTGTTTTATTGTCCTAAAGATACAACAAAGGTGTCATTATAACGGCTAGAACCACCTTACTTTGACTGGGGTAGCTCGATTTCGTCTGCTTCTTTGGTGATCAAAATCACGCCATCTCCTAAAGGTACCAAGGTCGATGTCAGTTGCGGATGAGTCATCACCACGTCTAAAAATTCATTGAGCTTCCGGTGGATGGCCCGGTTTTTCCGCGGAATTTCTTCCAAAGGATCCAATATTGTCCCCGCTTGGAAGACATCGTCTACCATTAAGACACCCCCTTTACGCAACAAGCGCAAACACTCCGGCAAAAACTCGATGTATTTCGACTTCGCACTATCCATAAAAATAAAATCATAAGGACCACTCAAAGTTGGCAAAATCTCCGCTGCCTGGCCTTCCAAAAGAGTCACTTTGTCCGCTACACCTAAGCGTTGGAAGTTTTCTTTAGCTTCTTTGATCATCACCTCATAGCGATCGATTGTCGTTACATGGCCGTCTTCAGCCAAGTATGCCGTCATAAGACTTGCCGAAAAACCGATTGCGGTACCGATTTCCAAGACTTCTTTTGGGCGCAATTGCCCCAATAAAAACTGTAAGAAGACCACGGTTTCATGGGGAATCACTGGCACGCCGCGCTTATGGGCATCCCCTTCGAGAGCACCTAACCCGCCTGTTAAAGCCTTTTGCTTCTCCCGCATAAATTCTACCAGTTCCGGTTTCACCACTGGCCGGTGCATCATTTCATTTCGCATCGTCTTTGCTCCTTTGTATTTCAAGACTAGCCGGACTAGTCTAAAGTACCGAAAAAAACTGCCGTGAAATCACGACAGCCTCATTATACGCTATTTTTTTTATTAGGTGCAATCCTGGACTAAAATTCCTGCTCTTCCCAGCCAGTCGGCGCCTTTTTTTGCAGTCGAACCGTTCTCGTCAAAGTCCAGCCGGAATACAAGGTCAAGCCCCCGGCGATAAGCCAAAAGATCATTTGAGCATAGTGAACAAAATCAGCCGTGGCCAAAAAGCCCAAGTAAGGCAAGTGAAAAACCGGTTGACCGAGTAAATTGCGTTTGGTGACTTTGCCTTCTTCGCTTTGTGCTAGCTTGTCCCCTTTTGTATAAAAGACTTCCGCATCTGCATCTTTTGCCACCACCCGTCGCGTCATGACCTCTTCCCCTTGATCCACGTAATAGGTGATGATCTCCCCAACGTTGATCTCCTTCACCGCTTGCTGGCGCACGAAAACTAAACTGCCGTTGGGGTAGGTGCTTTGCATGGCATCGTCGCGAATAACCGCAATCGTCAGCCCAAGTAAATGAGGTAAAAGGGTGATGATGATTGCAAGGGCCATCATTACTACCAAAATTAAGGAACCTAATGCATTAATCCTCGTCAATTGCTTCATTCCCTCTCACTCCTCTCATCATTATAATATTATTAAAATCAGTTACAATCAACAGGAACTTAAGTTATTATATACAACAATAAAATAACTTTCATTCTAGATTAAAACTCAAAAACAAACTGATGAATCATGTTGACTTATCTCTTTAAAAAAAATATCCTAAAGTATAACATACGAGAGGTGATTATTTAATGTATTTAAAAAAAAACCTTAGTCATAAAAAATCAAAAGTCAACTTGCGCTGGTTATTAGTCTTTTTTATCCTCTCGGCTTTTTTGGCCATCGTTGGCTTTTTTTGCTACGCCTTTACCCATCCTTTCAATAAAACGCAAATGGCGAAAATCAAAGAAACCTGGGTTTACTCCTCCCGGGAAGATCCGGACACTACTTTTAAAAGCCAATACGTCAAGCGCATGGACAGTATCGAAGCAAACGAAACCATGATTATGTCCCGCACCATGGCTCGCAAGGTGGACAACCCCGTACTACTGGTCCAGGGAAATCATCAGTGGTTTTCCCTATGGCTAGACGATGAATTGATCTACGACTACTCCCCTCGCAATCAAGGAAAAGACAACAGTGACAATCCTGGCAAGATCACCAAAGAAATCCTCTTGCCACCGGATTATATCGGTCGCAATTTGCGCATTGAAGTCAGCACCCCTTATGAGAATTACAGTGGCTTGCCGATTCGCGTCTTTGTAGGCGAGGCTAATTCGGTAATGTCCTACGTGGTGGCCGTTACTATGCCCTTGGTGTTAATGGTGGTGCTCTCATTGGCGATTAGTATCGCACTGTTGGCCTTTATCATTCGCAAGCTGGCGCGGCAAAAAAAGTTGGACTTAGAGCTCTTACTCTTAGCCTGTTTTGGTCTTTCTTTAGCCATTGAAGCTGCCGCTGAAAACAGCATTGCCGGTTTATTTTTCAGCCCGATTGTCAATTCCCTTTTGGCAACCTTCTTTGCCATTTTGACGCCCCTTTTATTGATTTCCTATTATTGCTGCAAAATGGAACGATTCCAACACACTTACAAATTATGGGCCTTTCCTTATCTCGCCTTTAGCGGTGTCATCGTTCTTGGCGCCTTATTAACCAATGTAGACCTGCCCGTAGTGAAACCTTGGCTGGATACCTTGAATATCTTTGGGACTTTGGTCACTTCCTATGCTGCCATTCGCGAGAGCCAAAACAACAATCGCTTCTATCTGTTTTGTACCCCTTGGATTGTTTTGGTCGCCTCGGCTCACTGCTTCTTGTACATCATGAGCTCCGTGGGGACGGAATACAGCACGCTGAATATCACCGCGTTGTTCTACGCTATTATTCTTCTGGTTATCTTTTGTTATACCGTGACTGATTTCCTTCAAAAAGAAGAACAAACCAATCGCCAGATGAACTTCTTAGAAATCAAGACCTCCCTTTTGGAAGACAGTCTCGAAGAAATGCGTCAACACCTTTTAGAAGTAGAAAACATGAAGCAAGCTTTTGCCAAACAGCTGCAAATGATGCAGTTTTTAGTTGAAGATGAGAATTTAAGCGGGGTCAAAGAACACATTGAAAAATTGCAGCAAGATGCCCAATTACTAGATGGCATGTCCACGGTCACCGGGCACCCTTTGGCCAATCTGATCTTATCTCGCTATCAAAAAATTGCCCAAGAACGCAATATCACCGTGGAATTTGCCGTGGAACTGCCAAATACCTTACCCATTAGCGACAGCGACTTAACCAATTTATTCGCCCATTTACTGGAGCATGCCGTGCGGGAAGCCTATGCCATCACGGACCCTAGTCAACGAAAAATCACCTTGACCATCCGTTACCAAGAAGAACAGCTTTACATCACTTGTGAACACACGGCCAATTACCATGAAAATATCTTTGACAAAGGGATCACCGCCGAATTACCGGAACAAGAAGAGTTCGACTTACGGATTCTTGAGTCTATTTCGAAAAAGTATGCCGGTCACGTTACCAAGTACAACACTGCCAAAACCGACACCGTCCGCATTCATCTGGAAATGTAAACCATTCAAAAGTTTCCATCAGGCAACTTTTTAAGCAAGCAAGGTTGACAAATGGCAACTTTTGCTTGCTTTTTTCTTTATTTACCAGTAGCATAAAGGCAGTTGGAATAGTACTAGTAGGATATGGTTTAAGAGAGTCGCCTCTTGGCTGCAAAGGCGACACCCACTATCGACTAGGAACCTACCCAAAACCAAAGATCGCCAAAAACGATCGGTGTGGAGCCCCTTACCGCTCCCTTAAGTGGATCGATACGATCAACAAAGGTGGTACCGCGAAGTCACGCATTTCGTCCTTTTTATAGGATGAAGTGCGTTTTTTTATTTTTACGCCATTACCGCTGACAAATTATGAAGGAGGAACCAGCATGAGCAACACACAAAGCAATGATTTTACAGAATGGTACATTCAAACCATTACCAAAGCCGAATTAATGTCTTATTCTCCAGTCAGAGGGTCGATCATCTTCCGTCCTGACGGCTACGAACTATGGGAGCACATTCAAGAGCGTTTCAATCTTTACCTAAAAAGTGAAGGCATCCGCAACGCATACTTCCCAATGCTAATTCCACGGAACTTCTTCATGAAAGAAGCCGATCACATCGAAGGCTTTGCCCCTGAACTTCCTTGGGTAACAGAAGTCGGCGATGAAAAATTGGAAGAACCTTTAGCCCTTCGTCCAACCTCTGAAACGATGATTGGTTCTGCCTTTTCCGACTGGATCAATTCTTACCGGGACCTACCTTATGAAATCAATCAATGGGCCAACGTCTTCCGCTGGGAGAAAAAGACGCTACCGTTCATGCGTACTTCCGAATTTCTTTGGCAAGAAGGCCACACCGCCCACGCCGATGAAGCAGATGCGCGCCGGCGGACGTTACATGTCTTAGACGAATACGAAAAAGTAGCGGAAGAATTCCTGTCTATCCCAGTCTACAAAGGACAAAAGACTCCATCTGAACGCTTTGCCGGTGCGATGGATACTTACTCCATCGAAGCCATGATGAAAGACGGAAAAGCCGTACAAGCAGGTACTTCTCACTACATGGGAACAAAATTTGCCGAAGCCTTCGATATTACTTACTTGACCAAGGAAAATCAACACACCCACGCTTTCACCACTTCTTGGGGGATTTCCACTCGATTGTTAGGGGCTTTGATCATGACTCACGGAGACGACAAAGGCTTGGTCTTCCCACCAACCGTAGCTCCAACCCAAATCGTCTTAATGCCAGTGGGCCCATGGAAGAAAAATCCAGCCATTATGGAAAAATTAACTGGCTTGTATGAAGGGTTCAAAGCAGCCGGCTTCCGCGTTCGCTTAGACGATAGCGACAATTCCCCTGGTTACAAATTTAACGAATGGGAATTAAAAGGCGCTTGCCTACGCATCGAATGCGGCCCACGGGACTTGGAAAATGGCCACGCTATGGTGAAAGCTCGGGACTTAGACGACAAAGTTGCCGTACCTTTCGAAGAGTTGGCTGGCTACGTGAAAGAACAGTTAGACAGCATGCCAAAACGGCTTTTAGATGCTGCCCGGGCGCGCAACAAGGCCAATGAACACTTCGACATCGATACTTTGGCAGACTTAAAAGCCCATATCGAAACTTGTAAAAAAGAAAATCGCCCAACAGGATTTGTTTTAGTCGGTTGGGATGGTACTGAAGAAACCGAAGCCAAAATCAAAGAAGAAACCGGCTTTACCACACGTAATATTCCTTTTGAAGCACCTATGCAAAAAACAGTGGATATCGTTAGTGGCAAGCCAGCCAAATACACCCTATGGATTGCCCGGGCTTATTAAAGAAGGGATTCTAAGGACAAAAAAGAGGTTGAGCAAATGCTCAACCTCTTTTGTTAATTCAAATCAGCAAGTCTAAAAACTCATGGGCTTCAATGGCTCCAAAGTATTTTTTCATATCAATGGTATCCACGACTTTGGCCAAATCGTCTCTTTCATAGCGAGTCCCAATCAAAGCGTCTTCCACATCCTTGATTTCGCCTAGGCCGAAGAAATCGCCGTAAATCTTCGCATCCGTGATTTTCCCGGATTGTACTTTTAAGCGTACTTCAATAGATCCAATTGGGAAACGATGCCGGCGTTCGATATCGAAATCTGGGGACTTGCCGTAGTTCCAATCCCAGTTCCGGTAATATTCATCGGCAATCTCATTGATCTTTTGCCAGTCTGCCTCGGTCAGCTCATAAGTCTTCACTTGATCTTCAGACTCCACACCAAAGATTTTCAACAAAATCGCTTGACGGAAATCTTTCGTCGTCATATTCTGTTTGTCTTTTGGCAAGAAGGGTTTAACATTGGTCACGCGAGAACGGATGGATTTGATCCCTTTGGACTGAATCTTGTCCGGGCGCACTTTCAAAGCGTTCACCACTTCATTAATATCCGAATCAAACATAATCGTTCCGTGGGCAAACATCCGACCATTTGTCGCATACATAGCATTGCCGGAGAATTTCTGATCATTAATCACCAAATCATTGCGGCCCTTTAATTGCGCTTCTTCGACGCCTAACTCTTGCAAAGCCTTAACGATTGGCTTAGTGAGTTTTTCGAAGTCCCGGAAAGAATTGCCGTCATCTGGCATGATAAAACTAAAATTCAAATTACCGAAATCATGATAAACCGCCCCACCACCGGATAAGCGGCGCACCACGTGAATGCCTTTTTCCGTCACGTAGTCTTGGTTGATTTCTTCAATGGTATTTTGATTGCGACCGATGATAATGGAAGGCTCATTGATGTAAAAGAGCAAAATCGGCTCGTCCAAAGGCATTTCCTTCAGTAAAAATGTTTCGATAGCCAGGTTTACTCGGGGGTCCGTCAATTCATTTGGTACAAAAATCATGGAAATCGTCTCCTCTTCATTCGTCTTCGTTACATGTCAAACACTTTCCCCACCGCTGCCAACTCGACAGGTATTTCCCCTGCTGCCGCTTGGGCTTCATTTTGCAGTTGTTTTAAGTCACCAAACTGTGGCAAGTGCGTGAGGACCAAGCGTTTGGCTTGAGCATCTTTGGCGAAAGTTCCGGCTTCCAGACTCGTAAAATGAGCTTGATGGTGTTCATTGCCTTGGAAAAGATAGGTATCCGCCAAAAACAAGTCGCAATCCTTGGCAAACTCGGTAAAGCCCGCTAAATAACCGGAATCACCGGTAAAGACAAAGACCTTTCCCGTGGCTTTTTCCACAAAGCGCATGGCAAAACAAGGAACCGGATGTATCGTCTTCATAAATGTAACAGAAAAAGGACCAAATTCCAACAGTTCTGTCTCGTGGTACGCCACCCCTTTGGTGACATTCGGCAAGGTTAGCTCTTGAAAGTGAGTCTCGTCTAAAGTATGCCCGTAAATCGGCAGGATTTTCTCTGGATCTCGCTCTGGATGTAATTGCCAGTAGTACTGTAAAACACCTAAATCGGCAATGTGATCATGGTGATAGTGAGTCAGAATCACGGCATCCAAATCTAAGGGATCAAAAATTTTCTCCAGTTGCACCAAGGTGGTACTACCACAATCTAGTAATACAGAAAAGCCTCCTGATTGCAACAGATAACCCGTGGTTCCTTGGCCATCATAAGGATAAGCGCCGAGACAGCCTAGTACGGTTAGTTTCATAGGGATTCCTTCTTTCGTAGTTTCTTTCACTCTAGCATAAAAGCAGTGCCCTCACAATTTGAAGGCACTGCTTTTTCTTTTGCAATAAACGCTCAGTCGTCTTTTAATAGCTGCGTAAAGCTGCTACGGTTTCATCGTCTAAACGACGGACCACTTCCGTCACTAATTTCACCGTATTTAAGTAATCATCTTCGTGAATCACCGATGTATGCGAGTGTAAGTAGCGCACAGGCACGGTAATGGCAATCGATGGTACTCCGTTACGAGTCAAGTGCATTTGTCCCGCGTCGGTTCCACCACCGGCGATTACAGTGTATTGGAATGGAATTTCCAAGTCTTCTGCTACCTTGGTCACAAAGTTCAACAATTTCTTATGGGGCACCATGGAAGCATCAAAGATCAAGACTTGCGGTCCTTTACCTAAAACGGAATCGGCTTCTTTTTTGGTCATTCCCGGGGTATCTCCAGCGGTCCCGGTATCTAAAGCAATGGCGATATCAGGATTCACCAAGTGAGTGCTAGTACGCGCTCCTCGTAAGCCCACTTCTTCCATAACATCACTGCCGGCAAACAGACAGTTTGGATGACCTTCTTGGGCCAAGTTTTCTAAAACTCGCAAGGAAACGGCAGTCCCTACCCGATTGTCCCAGGCTTTGGCTAGTAAGAATTTGCTGTCGTTTAGACGTTTGTATTGAATATAAGGCGTGACCATATCTCCAGGACGCACACCCCAGCTTTTGGCTTCTGCTTCACTGGAAGCACCGATATCGATAAACATGTCCTTAATATCGTAAGGTTTATTCCGCGCTTCTGGGCTCAAAACATGAGGTGGCTTGCAGCCGGTAACCCCATGGATCAACTTTCCTTCTTGGGTTTTGATTTCCACTTGTTGCGCCAGCATAACTTGGCTCCACCAGCCGCCAAGGGTTTGGAATTCGATAAAACCTTTTTCGGTAATCCCCGTCACCATAAAGCCCACTTCATCCATGTGACCAGAAATAAAGATCTTTGGTCCGCCTCCGGTCCCTACGTGTTTGGCAACCACACTGCCTAAACCGTCGAAGAAGATGTCTTCTGCAAAGGGTTTGGCATAGGCTTTGAAGATTTCCCGGACCTCCTCTTCATTGCCGGGCACGCCCCGAGCACTAGTCAAGTCAATCAATAGTTGTTCCTCTTTTTTATCAAGCATTGGCTGTTTGCTCCTTTGTGTTTAGTCAAGGGTCATTATACCACTTCCCTTGACTTCTTCCACCAGTGAAGGTCGAACTTTCACCAAAAACTAGGAAAACTTTTTTCGAAAAATTCACCTCAAAAAGAAGTCGTGATTTTTCCATTTTTCCTTTGCTTTTTTTGCTGTTATTTGAGATGATAGAACTCGTGATAAAACCTGATGGCGACTGTTTGCATCAGGTTTTTTATCGTATCTAGCACACTATATATTGTGTCTTGATAGTTTAAAACTAAAAAATGACACAAGATATAGGTTGCTAGTTCTTTTGTTTTCCGCTATGATATTACATGAAGCAAGTTTTCAATTGCAACAGTATTTAAGGAGTGAATGCCCGATGATGGAGATCAAAAAAGAGGCAACAACCGCCTCAGCTTTACCGCGCCTGAGTCAAATGAAAATCATCAAACGCGACGGTCGTACGGTGGACTTTGACGATCAAAAAATTTACGACGCCCTAGTGAAAGCCAAACGGGAATCGGTCAATGACCAACC
Organism: Enterococcus asini ATCC 700915; assembly: GCF_000407365.1. Lineage (GTDB taxonomy): Bacteria > Bacillota > Bacilli > Lactobacillales > Enterococcaceae > Enterococcus_C > Enterococcus_C asini. Next base: position 1,592,022 of record NZ_ASVU01000001.1, on the reverse strand, counting down.
TTTGTCCCCACTGGATCATGAACGGATTTTGGATATCGTGGAACGGGTAGACGCAGAAATTGCCCAACGCTTCACGGAAAATGTCAAAATCTACGAAATCCAAAACATTGTGGAACACACGCTTTTGGAAAAGAACGAATACGAATTGGCGGAAGCGTATATCAGTTATCGGACACAGCGGGATTTTGCTCGCAGTCGGGCGACAGATATCAACTTCACCATTGGCAAACTGATCAATAAAGACCGTACCGTAGTCAATGAAAATGCCAATAAAGACAGTGATGTTTTCAATACGCAACGGGATTTAACCGCCGGAATCGTAGGTAAGTCCATCGGCTTGAAGATGTTACCTCCTCATGTGGCCAACGCTCATCAAAAAGGCGACATTCACTACCATGATTTGGACTACCATCCCTATACGCCAATGACCAACTGCTGTTTAATCGACTTTAAAGGCATGTTAAACAACGGCTTTAAAATTGGCAATGCGGAAGTGGAATCACCAAAATCAATCCAAACGGCCACAGCTCAAATCTCCCAAATCATCGCCAATGTGGCTTCTAGCCAATACGGAGGCTGTTCGGCAGACCGCACGGATGAACTTTTGGCACCATTTGCGGAATTAAACTACGAAAAACACATGAAAGACGCCGAACGCTGGATTGAATCCCCTGCGAAACGGGAAGAATACGCCAAGGAAAAGACTCGCAAAGACATTTACGATGCCATGCAAAGTTTGGAGTACGAAATCAATACTTTGTTTACTTCTAACGGTCAAACGCCTTTCACTTCCTTAGGCTTCGGTCTGGGTACTACTTGGTTTGAACGGGAAATCCAACGGGCCATTTTGCAAATCCGGATTAACGGTTTAGGTAGCGAAAAACGCACCGCAATCTTCCCTAAACTGATTTTCAGCATTAAAAAAGGCGTCAACTCCGATGCCACAGATCCAAACTACGACATCAAACAATTGGCTTTGGAATGTGCGACTAAGCGCATGTATCCGGATATCTTGAACTACGACAAAATCGTGGAATTGACCGGGAGCTTCAAAGTACCTATGGGTTGCCGCTCCTTCTTACAAGGCTGGCGAGACGAAAACGGCGAAGAAATCAACGTGGGCCGGATGAATCTTGGCGTTGTCACCTTGAACTTGCCTCGGATCGCCTTAGAAGCCGCTGGGGACAAGGACAAATTCTGGAGTTTATTGGAAGAACGCTTAGGTATCGCTAAGGACGCTTTGGTTTACCGGGTGGAACGCTGTAAAGAAGCCATCCCTGCCAATGCACCGATCCTATACATGTACGGCGCTTTTGGCAAACGTCTGAGCCGCACGGATGCGGTTAATGAACTCTTTAAAAACAAACGGGCGACGGTTTCCTTAGGCTATATCGGTCTGTACGAAGTCGCATCTGCCTTTTACGGTGGGGAATGGGAAAACAATCCCGAAGCCAAGGAATTCACTTTGGCCATCGTGAAAGAACTAAAAGCGCACACGGATCTTTGGGGCAACGAGTACGGCTATCACTTTAGCGTCTACTCCACTCCATCTGAAAGTCTGACCGATCGTTTCTGCCGTTTGGATACCGAAAAATTCGGCATCGTCAAAGACATTACCGATAAAGAATACTACACCAACAGTTTCCACTATGATGTGCGGAAAAATCCGACACCATTTGAAAAACTGGACTTTGAAAAAGACTATCCGAAATACTGTTCCGGTGGTTTTATCCACTACTGTGAGTACCCAATCTTGCAACAAAACCCGAAAGCTTTAGAAGCCGTTTGGGATTATTCCTACGATAAGATTGGCTACCTTGGAACCAATACCCCTATCGATCACTGTTACGAATGTGGCTACGAAGGCGACTTCACCCCAACCGAACGGGGCTTCGAATGCCCACAATGTGGCAATCACGATCCGAAAACTTGTGACGTGGTCAAACGAACTTGCGGCTACTTGGGCAACCCTCAAGCTCGCCCAATGGTTCATGGTCGTCACAAAGAAATCTCTAGCCGAGTAAAACACATGAAATAAAAGCTGAACCACGTTTTTGGCCAGCATTGCTAGACTAGGAGTACAAAAGCCGGGGTCTACTCCCCGGCTTTTTGTTGCTCTAGTGAATTTTCCAGAAAGAAAGTGACCCTATGCGAAATCCCCAACCTCAAGAATGGCATGCCGAAAAGTTCAGCAAGCAAAAGATTGCAGACTACAAAGCCTTTAATTTTGTCGACGGCGAGGGCGTCCGTTGTAGCCTGTACGTCTCCGGCTGCTTATTTGCTTGTGAAGGCTGCTTTAACAAAGCCGTGCAAAATTTCAACTACGGCCAAGATTTCACTCCAGAGCTGATGGAACAAATATTAGTCGACCTAGACCATGACTATGTGCAAGGGTTGACCCTTTTAGGCGGGGAACCTTTCCTGAATACCCAAGTCTGTCTGGAAGTAGTGGCTAAGGTGCGGGAGCGTTTTGGTGACAGCAAGGACATTTGGAGCTGGACGGGCTATACCTTTGAAGAACTCTTACTGGAAACTCCAGACAAGCTTGCTCTTTTGGAACAAGTAGATGTCTTGGTGGACGGCCGCTTCGAGTTAGCCAAGCGCAATTTAAACTTGCAGTTTCGCGGTAGTAGTAACCAACGAATTCTGGATGTTAAAAAATCCTTGGACCAGCAAAAAGCGGTAATTTGGGACAAATGCGTCGACGGTAAACAGACCTTTGAACAACTAGACAAACAAAAATTAATCTAAAAAAAAAAGCGGAGTAAGCGTACCGATACGCTTACTCCGTTTTTTTCTCCCAAAGGGGCAACAAGATATTTTCATAGCTGATGGGATCTAAATTGGTCACTGTAATGCCTAAGAGGCGGATGCCTTTTTCCAAGCCAAGTACGTCTTCCCAGATCAAACTAGCCTGGGAAAAAATCTGATCCTTGTCCCGAATGTATTGATTCAACGTCTGACGTTTGGTAATCGTGGTGTAGTCGGCATAGCGAACCTTTAAGACGATGGTTTGGCCGTGCTTAGCCACCCGTCGCAAACTCTTGTCCACTTCTTCAGCCAAGCGACGCAACTGAGCCAACACTTGGTTTTCCGTGGTTAAGGGATTGCCATAGGTGTGCTCTTTGCCCACGGACTTGCGATCTCGGGTCACATTCACCGGGGAATCGTGAATGCCCCGAACTTTGCGATACAAAGAATAGCCCATCTTACCAAACTGAGAAATCAACTCCATTTCCCCAAGCTGATAGAGATCCATGCCGGTAAAAATCCCCAGCTCATGCATTTTCGGCGAGGTTTTCTTCCCTACCCCATGGAATTTCTCAATTGGCAAAGCTTGCATAAACGCCAAAGCTTCATCGGGAGCTACCAGTGTCAGTCCGGCCGGTTTGTGGTAATCCGAGGCTAGCTTCGCCAAAAATTTATTGTAGCTGACCCCTGCCGAACAGGTCAGTCGAACTTCTTGCCAAATTTCCTGTTGAATCAAGCGAGCCACTTTCACCGCCGACTGGATATTTTGCTTGTTGTGGGTCACATCTAAGTAAGCCTCATCAATGGAAACCGGCTCGATGATATCTGTGTATTTTGCGAAGATTTCCCGGACTTGGTGGGAAATCTCTCGGTACTTTTCGTGATTGCCGGGCATAAAGACGGCTTTCGGGCAAAGTTCATAAGCCTTCTGAGCGCTCATGGCGGAATGAATGCCATACTGCCGGGCTTTGTAATTGGCCGTGGTCACCACGCCTCGGCCTCCTGTGTCGTGGGGATGGCGGGCAATCACCAAGGGATGCAAGGCCAACTCCGGATTGTCCCGCTCTTCCACGGAAGCAAAAAAAGCATCCATATCGATGTGAATGATCTTGCGACTGGTATCGTTTTTTAGGGGAAATTGCAATTCGCTCATAGCACCCCTCCTTTCCACCAATTATACCCAAACAAACGTTCTGAAACAAGTCAGCCGAGGGGCAACCACCTCCCCTCGGCTATTTTTTATTCATTTCCTAAAAGATCTTGATAGGCTTGTTCGTTGTGCAAAGCATGATCCAAGCCCTTTTCCTCTTGGGATGAAGAAACCCGAATCGGCATGAATTTTTTAATCACCATAATCAGAATAAAACTCACTCCTCCGGCAAAAAGAATGGTAAAGAGAATGCTCAGAATTTGGGCCACAAACAGGTCCACTCCGCCGAAGAAGAGCCCGGTTTCCCCACCGATGGCAGGATCGGCCAAAAGCCCGGTGATCAGTCCACCGAAAATCCCTCCTAGCCCGTGACAGCCAAAAGCATCTAGGGCATCGTCGCAGCCCAGTTTTTCTTTTACAAAGCGCGTCCCGTAAAAGCAAATCGGTGAAACCAATAAGCCGGCAATCAAAGCCGAACCGATAGAGACAAAGCCAGCCCCGGGAGTAATCGCCACTAAACCGACCACCGCCCCCGTACAAGAACCTACGATACTAGGTTTACCTTTTACGAGCCATTCCAACATCATCCAAGACATCATCCCGGCAGCTGCTGCGGTATTAGTCGTTAACAATGCGTGTACAGCCAAGCCATCCGCCGCAAGTGCTGAGCCAGCATTAAAGCCAAACCAACCTAACCACAAAAGACCGGTACCTAAAACAACAAAAGGGACGTTGTGGGGTGTGAAACTTTCATTTTCCTTCCGCTTGCGCTGACCCAGAACCATGGCCAAAACTAAACCGGAAATCCCGGAGCTAATATGCACCACATTGCCCCCGGCGAAGTCGACAGAACCAATCTGATCCAAGAAGCCCCCGCCCCAAACCATGTGGGCAATGGGCGCATAGACCAAGATGATCCAGCCACTTAAGAATATTAATAAAGCGGAAAAACGCATGCGCCCAGCCACGGCCCCGGTGAGAATCGCCGTAGTAATCAGCACAAACATCATCTGAAAGGCTGCAAACAACCCTTCTGGTAAACCGGAAGAAGACTCGCTGGAAACACCATTGAAAAATACCTTGTCCAAATTACCGATAAAAGAATTGCCCCCACTAAAGGCCAAACTGTAGCCGATAATAATCCACAGCAAGGAAGCCAGTCCCATGGTGACGATCACCATCATCATGGTGTTTAACAAGTGCTTCTTTTGCGAAAGCCCCCCATAGAAAAATGCCAAAGCCGGCGTCATCACAAAAACCAAACCTGTACAAAGAATCATAAACCCAATATTTCCCGTGTCCATCAAAATTCCTCCTTTATTTTGACCTGTGTCCAAGCAGGTCGGTTTGTTATGGAAGAAATGGTAACACGGATTTTTGGTGATTTCTAGAATTTTCGCCTATTTTTCAAAACTTTCTGAAAATTCGTCTCCTTTGGCGTGAGCTTTTCTCACATCCTCTTCGCAAGTAATAGAAAAGCCCCGGCCAAGGCCGAGGCTTTTACTACACCAAATCATGGTATTCTTGATAAATTTCTTGTTTCTTACGGGAGCGGCGTTGCGCCACGGTTTTAATCGCCGCATTGGGTTTCATCCCTTGATCCACCAATGCTTGAACTTCTTCTTTCACGCTGACTGCCACTTCGGCTACCGGCGCTTCTGGTTCTTGATTTCCTGCCACTAGCAGGCAACACTCCCCTTTTAATTCTTTTTCACTCAAGTAATCGATCAGCTCGTTAAAATCCCCCCGCAGATATTCTTCATGGAGTTTGGTTAACTCCCGACAGATAACTGCCTGACGAGGACCAAAAACCGCTGCCAGGTTCATCAAGGTGTCTTTAATACGGTGGGGAGATTCGTAAAAGATCAACGTCGCTTCTTGACTGGCCAAACTTTGCAAAACAGCCTTCTGTTCATTTTTCTTCCGAGGCAAAAAGCCATAGAAGTAATTCGGCTGAGGACTCAATCCCGAAGCCAATAAAGCCGTTAATCCTGCAGTCGGCCCTGGCAGTGCCACTACTTTGATCTTCTCTTCCAAACAAGCCAAAACCAACTCGTGACCTGGATCGCTAATGGAGGGCATCCCCGCATCCGAAACCTGGGCGATGGACTTGCCACTGCGCAAGAACTCCAAAAGTTGAGGAATCCGTTCCTTATAATTGTGCTCATGGAGACTTTTTTGGGGCGTAGTAATCTCAAAGTGATTCAGTAATTTCTGAGTATTCCGGGTATCTTCTGCGGCAATCAAGTCCGCTGCTTGCAAGGTTTTCACCCCGCGGACGCTCATGTCGTCCAGATTGCCAATCGGGGTGGGCACCAAGTAAAGGCTCCCGGTTTGCGTTGTCCCTTTAAAACTCTGTTGGATTTCCATGGTTTTCCCTCTTTTCAAAAAAAGAGCCGCCACCAAATCGTGGGACTCTCCTGGTTAATTTTGACTTTCTCGATACAAGACTTCCAGACAAAAGACACACTGCTCGTCATTTTCCCGGCGAGCCCCGTAAGACTCCCGACAAATGTGGAAGCCATCTTCGTAGATTTTACCCAAATTCATCCGGGACTTGGACATCTCTTGCTTGGTTTCACTCGGAACCGGTGCGGCTTCTCGCTCCAATTCCTGTAAATATTCTCGCAACTTTTGATTCTCTAATTCCAAAGTCGTATTCTTTTCCACGATTTCTTGGAGGGCAGCCTTCATTTCTGACAGCTGGCCCAAAGAATTTTTCAAGTCTTCTTCAAGGTTTGACAAGCCATCGTAAAGTTCCCGTTTATCCATGGACTTCACCCACTTTGGCTTGTTCTTTAAAAGCTTGTAGTTCACTGTAGAGATATTCCACCGGAGTTTCCCGACCGACTAAGCGCACGCGAACGATCCGGTTCAAAAGATTCAAGCCCACCACGCGGCCTTTGCCGTCTGGGGTTAGGATTTCTTTACCATAGTCCGGCATTTCTTTTTTGGCAGTTTCGTACTCGGCGTTTTCATACTTCAAACAGCACATTAAACGCCCACAAAGGCCAGAAATCTTCGTCGGATTCAAAGACAAACCTTGATCCTTGGCCATTTTAATCGACACGGGAATAAAGTCCCCTAAAAAAGTGGCGCAACACAACGGTCGTCCACAAGGTCCCAGTCCCCCTAAGAGTTTGGCCTCATCTCTGACTCCGATTTGCCGCAATTCGATCCGGGTGCGGAATTCTCCCGCCAAATCTTTGACCAATTCTCGGAAATCCACCCGGCCATCTGCCGTGAAGTAGAAAATCATCCGGCTGCGGTCCAAGGTGTACTCCACTCCCACGAGCTTCATTTCCAGATTCCGTGAGCGGATTTTCTTCTTGCCAATCCCCATGGCTGCCTGAGCGTCTGCTTCGTTGCGTTGGGCTTTTTGAATCTCCTGCTCTCCGGCTTTATGTAAAATCGGTAAGACCTCTTTAGGTAAATCGCTTTTGTCGATATCTATTTTGGGAATCGCCACTTTTGCCAACATTTTTGCTTGTTGTGACTCCACGATTACGCGCTCGTCATAGTGATACTCCGCTTTTCCTGGTGCATAGTAATAGATGTGTCCGGAATCCCGAAAACGCACACCAACGACTTCCATCGGCAAATCCCCCCTATCTGATTAATCCTGATGAATCATTCGCAATACTAGCTGTTCGCAAACATTTTGAAAAGAAACATTGGCCCCGAGTTTTTGCTCCGCTTCTAACAACAGCTCAATCCGCCGAGTATTCTCTTTTAACGCTAGTACGTCCCCATTTAAAAGCTTACTTCTGGCTTGGCGAAAGTGTTGCATCAGCATTTGTAATAATAACTGCTGGCGCTCTTTTTCTTTGGCCAATGTAGTGAGTTTTTTCTGCACGTAGACAAAGGCCATCAAATCATTGTTTGCTAAATAAAGGTACCATTGACTAACGGCAGCCTTAGCCTCATTAAACCATTCCTCTTGTGAGATTTCAACCGCTTTTTGGTAACTATTGGTCAGAGCCGCTAAGAGTGTCGCCGATTCTGTGCCAGTTCCCGTTTGAACTAGTTTTGCCACCAACGCCTGCGTATTCAAAGGAGCAAAATGCAAAATCTGGCAGCGAGACTGAATCGTGGGCAAAATCTTCCCAGGACTGTAGGTTTCTAAAATTGCCACAAAACTCCCAGCAGGCTCTTCCAAAAATTTTAACAGGCTATTGGCGGCACTGGCATTCATCTTATCCGCATGGGAAATGGTGAAAAACTGCAAGCGGGACTCAAAGCCCGAGCGGACAAATTCTTGTTGTAACTGACGAATCTGATCGACTTTAATCGACTGCCCGTCCGGCTTAATCTGCCATAAGTTTGGATGCTCTCCCGCTGCAATTCGCAGGCAGTTATTACACTTATTACAGGGTTCATTGTCCACCACTTGGGTACAAAACAAGCGCTTGGCCAGCCACAGACTCAGTTCGTGCTTGCCGACACCTTGGTCCCCTTCAAAAAGATAAGCATGGGCCAAACGCCCATGCTCCACACTTTTTTTGATTTGTGAGTAAACCAAGGGCTGATTTTGGGCTAAAAATGTATCCATGACGCCCTCCTCTTAGTATTGATGGAATCCTTCCACCGGTAATACGAAGACGGTTGCCCCGCCGACTTCGACTTCCACAGGATATGGCACTTGCCCGTCCAAGGAAATATCCAAGGACATAGGAGTCGAAACGTATTGCTTTCTGGATTGACAGGTTTTCTTGATCAATTCCAAAGCCTCGGTCACTCGTTCATCATCGATCCCGATGATGAAGGTGCTGTTGCCGGCTTTCAAGAAACCACCGGTTGAGGACAATTTGGTTGCCCGAATATTTGCATCGATAAATTCGTTTGCAAGACGGTTACTGTCTTTATCTTGCACAATCGCCATGATTAATTTCATAAAAAACTCCTCCTTTTCAGTTTAAAAGAATTGGGGATAACTTTCTGTGATGGCGGTAAAGCTTTCTTCCACAACATCCGTTAAGGACATGCGGGCGTCCACTTTGTGAATCCGAATTGGTTCTTCTTCCGCCAATTTCAAGTAAGCGTGGCGGACCCGTTGATGAAATTCCAGACTTTCCGTTTCCAAGCGATCCACTTGGCGACCGGAGCGGGCATTTTCGATCCGTTTCAAACCGGTATCGGAATCCACATCCAAATACAAAGTGAAATCAGGCTTGGTTCCTTCTGTGGCAAATTCATTGATTTTGCGAATATCCGGCATGCCAATGCGACGACCGGCTCCTTGATAGGCCAAGGAACTATCCACAAAGCGATCACAAATCACAATCTTGCCAGCACTTAAGGCCGGTAAGATGACTTGCACCAAGTGTTGCCGCCGGGCTGCTGCATAGAGCAAGGCCTCCGTGCGTTCGTCCATCTCTTCGTTTTGTGGGTCTAAGATGATCTGACGAATCTTTTCTGAAATCTTCACACCACCTGGTTCCCGGGTTTTCACGATGCCTCGTTTGGCAATCAACTGCAATCTCGGGTATAACTCGTTAATCACGCTAGTCTTGCCAGCGCCGTCTGGTCCTTCTATGGTAATAAACAATCCGTTCACCATACGTCCTCCACTCTTGTCTCTATTGTACTAGAAAAAAAATAAATGCACAAAAACTATAGTTCTCGCCGACCTTCTACGGCCTTTAATAAGGTGACCTCGTCGGCGTATTCGATATCGCTGCCTACCGCCAAACCGTGGGCTAAGCGGGTGACTTTAATCCCTGCCGGTTTGATCAACCGAGAGAGATACATGGCCGTGGCTTCTCCTTCTGTGGTGGCATTGGTGGCGATGATGACTTCTTTTACCGTATCATCGTGAAGCCGTTTAATCAAAGCCGGGATATTGATGTCTTCCGGGCCGGTACCTTCCATGGGGCTCAAAACGCCTCCTAAAACATGGTACAAACCGTGGTACTCCCGCATTTTTTCTAGGGCCATCACGTCTTTGGGCTCTTCCACTACCAAAATCGTACTGCGATCTCGGGTGGTGTCCCGACAGATTTCACAAGGCTCTTCCTCGGTGATATTGCCACAGACGCTACAAAAGTGCAGATCCCGCTTCACACTTAACAGGGATTTGGCAAATTCGTTGACCACTTCTTCTTTCATATCGATGGTATAAAAGGCTAGCCGGGTGGCGGTTTTCTGACCGATTCCGGGTAACTTCATATAACTATCGATTAATTTTGCTATGGGCTCTGGGTATTGCATGGACTAAGCGCCCTCCTTTGTTGATCCAACTAAACCGCTACAAAAAGACTAGCCGTACTATGCTCGGCTTAGAAGCCCGGCATGCCTTTGGTATATTTGCCCATAGTCTTTTCGGTTTCCACGCTGATTTGATTTAGCGCATCGTTAACCGCCATCATGACTAGGTCTTGAAGCATGTCGCTGTCTTCTGGATCAATCACAGCTGGATCCACTTCTAAATTGATCATTTTTCGATCACCGGTGAAAGTCGCTTTGGCATAGCCATTTGTCGCTTCTCCCACAAATTGTTTTTCATTCAAAGCTTCTTGGGCTTTGACCATTTCTTTTTGCATTTTTTGAACTTGTTTCATCATGCCTTGCATATTCCCCATGCCACGCATCATTGTACTTCACTCACTTTCAAATTAGTCGTTTACAATACTCGTTAAATCCCCAAAAATTGCTTGGGCTTTTTCCACAATGGGCTCTTCTTTTGGTGGTTCTTTTTCTGTCGGTGCTTGTTCCTCACCTGCTGAGGCGCCACCTTGCTTCCGAGCTTTGCGCTGTTGCAAGTAACTTTGCCGCAAGCCTAACCAACTGGACTCAGGGATAAAGACGATTTCCGGAGCATAGCCACTAATCAAACGACTCATGTGATTGGAAATCATCAAAGCCAACTGTTCATCTTCCGAAGCTTTTTGACATACCATCTCGGCTTCAAAGGACAAGACCAAACCTTGAGGGCCCGCCGCTTTGATTTCCGTATTGCGCAAAAGACCTTTTTGCAAGGAATCAAACATGGTCAAAAGCTCGTCCCAGACTTCTCGGACTTTGGTCACATCTTCGTTGGTAGCTTGATCCAAGACCCGGTACACCCGTTCTTTTGGCAAGCGGTATTTGCTAGTAGTCTTCGTGCTTGAAGGACTACTACTAGTGGCCGAAGTGCTTTTGACTTGCGCCGGTTGTTGTTGCAATTCTTTCAACTCATGGGTCAAGCGATTGACCTGTTGTTGCAATTGTTGCACCAGATCTGCTAGCTCTCCTCCTTGAGTAGCACTAGAATCAGCGCTTGAGGCATTCGTAGGAGCAATACCACAGAGTTTCACCGCGGCGACTTCCAAATAAATCCGCGGATTATTAGTGAAACGAATCTCGTTTTGGGTTTCGTTTAACTGTTTAATCCAAAAGAAAAGCTGTTCGGCAGTGACTTCTCCGGCTAATGTTTTAAAGCCTTCCGTGAGATAGCCATTTTTCTCCGTTAAAAGAGCCGGTGCTTTTTGATATAGCAATAAATCCCGGCAATAGACCAAGAGGTTTTCCAAAAGTCGTCGGGCCTCTTTCCCACTGGCCAACATCTCGTCTAAATCCGCTAAGGCCTGAGCCGTGTCTTGTTGCCGGCAAGCTTCCATGAATTGATCCATGCGCTCATAGCTCAGACTGCCAGTGACTTCCATGACATCTTTCATAGTCACCCGGCCATCGGCAAAGGAAATTGCCTGATCCAGCATGCTCAAAGCATCCCGCATGCCCCCTTCTGCTGCTTGGGCGATGACTTTCAGCGCTTGTTCTTCATAGGGAACGTCAATTTGCCCTAAGATATAGGCCAGATGTTCCGCGATGTCTTGGGTATCAATGCGCTTAAAGTCAAAGCGTTGGGTCCGGGAGATAATCGTCGCCGGAATCTTATGAGGTTCGGTCGTAGCTAAGATAAAGACCAAGCTTTCTTGGGGCTCTTCCAAAGTTTTTAACAAGGCGTTAAAAGCCCCGGTGGATAGCATGTGGACTTCATCGATAATGTAGACTTTGTATTTGGCTTGGGTCGGGGCGTATTTGGCCCGATCCGTGATAAAACGAATTTCATCCACGCCATTGTTGGAAGCCGCATCGATTTCGATGACATCTTCTTGTTTCCCTGCCGTAATCGCGCGACACATGTCACATTCGTTACAAGGCTCACCGTCATGGCTATTAGGACAGTTAATGGCTTTGGCAAAAATTTTAGCCGCACTGGTCTTCCCCGTCCCTCGAGGTCCAGTAAATAAATAGGCATGGGAGATCTGATTTTGGATGACCGCATTTTTCAGTGTTTGGGTGATTGCCTTTTGGCCCACCACATCGTCAAAACGCTGGGATCGCCACACTCGGTACAGTGCTTGATAGCCCACGTTCGCCACTCCCTTTCCTGGGCATTAGTATGACATTTGCGAAGCATTTCTCGCAAATCACTAGGTTCTATTATACGCAAAAACCCCTTAAATGACTAGCAGGAATCCAAGGTTACAAAAGAGCTTAAGATTCACTCAAAATGGCTTTTTTCCCTTTGGAGTAAAGGATTTTCCCAGACAATAGTCACTTCACTAAGCCTCTTGGCGTCACTATGATATAATTTAGAAGAATAACGGAACACTAAGTTATGAATAGGAGGAAGCAAGATGGGTATCATTAAAGCAGCAACCAGTACAATCGGTGGCGGATTAGCCGACCAATGGCTAGAGGTCATCGAACCAGACAATATGGGGGATACAACGGTCCTTACAAAAGGGGTTAAAGTCCGCCAAAATGACAAGCGTGGCGCCAATCGCAAAGGCACAGAAGATGTCATCACGGACGGCTCCGTCATCCACGTTTATCCGAATATGATGATGTTGTTAGTGGATGGTGGGAAAATCATCGACTACACCGCTGAAGAAGGCTACTACACCGTCAAAAATGACAGCGCTCCTTCCCTTTTGAACGGCTCCTTAAAAGACGCGGTGAAAGAAACCTTCAGTCGTTTCAAATTCGGTGGTGTCACGCCGCAAAAACAACAAGTCTTCTACTTAAACTTACAAGAAATCAAAGGGATTAAATTCGGTACCCCGGCACCTTTGAATTATTTCGATAACTTCTACAATGCCGAGTTATTTTTACGGGCTCACGGGACCTACTCCATTAAAATCACCGATCCGATTTTGTTTTACGCGAATGCCATTCCGAAAAACAAAACCCAAGTGGATATCAATGAAATCAACGAACAATACTTAAACGAATTCTTGACTGGTTTGCAGTCTTCCATTAACCAAATGTCGGCTGAAGGACAACGGATCAGCTATGTACCTTCCAAGAGCATGGAGTTGTCCAAATACATGGCCGATGTCTTGGATGCTAGCTGGAAAGAACTGCGCGGCATGGAAATCGTGGCCGTGGCTGTGGCAAGCATCTCTTACACCGACGACTCCATGAAACTGATCAATATGCGGAACCAAGGGGCAATGCTAGGGGATCCAAATGTGCGAGAAGGCTATGTGCAAGGATCTGTGGCTCGCGGTATGGAAGAAGCCGGCAAAAATGCTGCCGGAGCAACCACTGGCTTTATGGGTATGGGCATGGCAACTAACGCCGGGGGAGGCTTTTTAAACCAAGCATCCCAAGCCAATAACCAACAAATTCAACAACAACAGCAACAGGCACAACAATCCCAACCGGCTGCTCAAGCTGCTGGGGAAAGCTGGACTTGTCCAAAATGCGGTACGGAAAACACCGGCAAATTCTGCAGCAATTGTGGTGAAGCGAAACCAGCTCCTGTGGCAACCAGCGCTAAATTGGCAATGAAATGTGCCGAATGTGGCGAAACCGTTGATTTGTCAGCGGGCATTCCAAAATTCTGTCCTCATTGTGGCAAACCTTTTAAAGGCGTGCCTTTGGATGACTAACAAAGGGGTGGCACCATGGAGGTAATCACACACAAATGCCCGAACTGCGGCGGGGCCTTAACCTTTGATCCCGCCGATCAAAAATTTCATTGTCCCTACTGTTTGAGTATCTTTACGGAAGAAGAAGTCACTGAATTTGAAGCCAAGCAAAAAGCTGCCCAAATGCAAGATGACTCGACAACTACTACTGAAAATGGAACAGCGAGTGGCGAGGCGACGGATACTACCGCTACGGACAAAGACACCGAAACCGCAGCAGAAGCCATGGATCTCTACCTGTGTCCTAGCTGTGGGGCGGAAATCGTCACGGATGCTACTACGGCGGCGACATTTTGCTATTACTGTCACAATCCCGTGGTCTTACAAGGTCGCTTATCCGGTAAGTTTTTGCCGGATAAGGTCCTCCCCTTTGCCGTGACCAAAGAAGAAGCCGTCAGCAAGTTTTTAGACTGGTCGCAAAAAAAATGGTTTGTGCCTAAAGCCTTCTTTAATGAAGACCAAGTAGAAAAACTCACCGGGGTATACTTCCCTTATTGGAATGTCAATGCCCAAGCAGACGGCGGCTTAAATGGGACCGGGACTGCCTTACGTGTTTGGATTGCCGGGGATATCGAATACACGGAAACCAAACAATACGAAGTGCGTCGGGCCGGGCGTTTTCGCTTTAGCGATTTGGTCAAAAATGCCTTGTCCAAAAATGCCCAACAAAAAATGGTGGCTTCCGTCCAACCTTTCCAATTGGATCAAGCCGTGGCTTTTAAGGATCAATACTTAGCCGGCTTCCAAGCAGAAAAACGGGACATCGAGTACCAAAGCATGGCTCCCGATGTTGAAAAAGAACTAAAAGGCTATGCGGAAAATCTTTTGAAGAACACCGTGGGGAGTTTTTCCAGCTTTGTCGTCACCAATAGTCACTTGGACATCACAGACACCCAAAAGGAATACTTGCTTTTGCCAGTATGGCTGGTGACCTATCAAGCCGATGACGATAACAAGAAGACCTTTTATTACGCTATGAATGGTCAAACAGGTAAAGTGGCCGGTATCCTGCCCATTAGCTACAAAAAACTCGGCCTCGTTTCCGGTGGCATCTTCGCCGTACTCTTGGCATTGTTTTTGGGGGTGGCGTATTTACTATGAAAAAACTACTCTTTCTATTATTTGGACTCTTAGTTTTTGCCTTACCTCAATCGGTTACGGCTACTAGTGAGCATATTGAAGACAATGCGGGCCTTTTTAGCGCCACGGAAATCTCGGAGTTGGAAAGTCAGGCGGTCAGCCTTAGCGATACGATTAAAGGGGACGTTTACTTGGTGACTTCTGCGGACAATAGTGAAGATCCGGAAGAATTCGCTCAGGAATACTTGCGGGATAAAGTTGGCAATAACAATAACGGCGCCGTACTTTTCATGGATATGAATCAACGGGTCACCGCCATTAAGACTTCTGGGAATATGATTGATTACTTAACTGACAGTCGCTTGGAGGAGATCTTTGACACGTTGCAAAGCGCTATGGGGGCTGGGGATTACTTCAGCGCCGGCAACAGCTTTTTCTCCATGGCAGCAGGTTTTGTGGACGACGGGGTGCCTAGCGGTCATTACCGGGTAGATGAAGAAACCGGGAAAATCACGTATTACAAGACGATTTCCCCTTTTGAAGCCTTTATCGCGTTTTTGATTGCACTGGTGGCGGCCATTGCCTTTTTCGTGGTCATCAAATCCCGTTATCAATTGAAACTAGGAACTTACAAATACCCTTATCAAGAAAAATCCCAAGTAAATTTGACCGTGAATGAAAATCAATTAACCAATTCCTTTGTCACGACTCGCCGGATTCCGAGAAATAACAACTCCGGTGGCGGCTTTGGCGGTGGTGGCAGCACCACTTCCTCTAGTGGTGGCGGAACCTTTGGTGGCGGCAGTCGCGGATTTTAACATTCAATCAAGTTGGATGAAGGCCAGGACTTGTTCCTGGTCTTTTTTTCTTGCCCTACCTTTTTAGTGGAGAAACTGCTACAATAAACTCAACTTAGTAAAGGATGACCAACATGGATAGTAATCAATTACCCGCAATTTTCCCCACTGGACGAGTGGATCAGCAGCCCCACGGAAGCGAGCAAGAACTGACGATTCCCGTAGATCAGGGCTTTTTTCACGTGGCTAAAACCGAGTTAACGCCTCGGGAATTGCAGCTTTTAGAACTTTTCGCACCCCACACCACCCATCACGCCGAAAAAGAGCATCTCTGGTATCAGATTTTATTTGAAGGCGCACCAGTACCTGCCACACCGGCTTTGCGGGTGATTCAGGTTAAGTTGAAAATTCAGCCCGGCTTTTTAAAAAAAGAATGGCTAGCAGAAATCGATGATATGTTTTTACGCTTGGTGGACCGTTTTTTTATTCAGGATGACTTGTTACTTTTAATCGAGGAAAAAGGCGATACGAACTATCCGGTGGAAGAGATTTTTGGCTTATTTCAAGCTCTGGATACGGACTTTGATATCTACACGCAAGTCTTTGTAGGGGCTTTTCACGGGGATCCCACCAGTTTGGCGGCTAATTTCCAAGAAGAACAAAAGATTTTTACTGGGGAGCTCGCCACTCGCAATCGCCAGAAGGACTTTCCCTTCACTTCCACGGCGATTAATTATTTTATTGGCGAGCCGGTCAAAGCTAGCCCCATGATGAATGGCTTGTACCAAGATTGGTTCAGTGACTCGGAGATGATCGATATCCTCCGCGCCTTGTGGCAAAGCCAAGGAAACGTCAGCTCGGCCGCCAAAGAACTCTTTCTCCACCGCAATACCGTCCTTTATCGCATTGACAAATTCCAAGAAGCCACTCGTTTGGATCTGAAAAATATGAACGATTTAGTCTTTTGTCATCTACTAATCGAAATCTTTGCCGATAAATAAAAACGTCTTTCCCATCTGGAATCAGGTGGAAAAGACGTTTTTTTATTTTTCAATGGCAAATCCATAGCCTTGGATATGATTTTTTAACAAGGCCAAATAGCGCTCGCCTAATGGTGATAGTTCCAGCTGACGGTGCTTCAACCAACCTAACTGAATCGGATCATCTACGTTTAAGGGAATTGCCACGATTTTATCGTCATTTAACTCGCTAGATATAATGCCTGAGCTAATCGTATAACCCCTCAAACCTACCATGAGATTGAAAATCGTCGCCCGATCGCTAACCTTGATCTGACGCTTCCGGTGCAAAGTGCTCAAGATTTCTTCAGAGAAATAAAAGGAGTCCCCGTCCCCTTGCTCATAGGACAAATACGGATAATCCGCCAAATCTTCTAAACTCACGGAACTTTGCTTGATCAATGGATTGTCCCGGCTGACAAAGACATGGGGGCTAGCAGTAAACAAAGGATGAAACTCCAAATCCGAATCCTTAAAGAGTTTTTCCATGACTTGGCGATTGAACTTGTTTAAATACAAAATCCCCAACTCGCTTTTAAAAGCCGTTAAGTCCGCCAGAATATTCAAGGTTTCCGTTTCCCGTAGCGTGAATTGATACTCCGCCGCATCTACTTCCCGGATCAACTCCACAAAGGCATGGACCACAAATGCATAGTGCTGGGCCGAAACGGAAAAGGCCTGTTTCCGAGGTGCCCCCGCTTTGTACTTGCCTTCTAATAAATTAACCTGATCCAAAATCTGCCGGGCATAAATCATGAATTCTCGGCCTTCTGTAGTCAGACTGACGCCGGATTGATGGCGTCGGAGGATTTGAATGCCCATTTCCGCTTCTAAGTCCTTCACCGCATTGGACAAGCTTGGCTGACTTAAAAAAAGTTCCTTACTGGCCTCATTAATTGACCCTTTTTCCACGATTTTTTCCAAATAAGCCAACTGTTGAATCCGCATAATTGCCTCCTCCTTCCAAGTATTCCCTATAGTTTACTTCAAGATATAGTTGAAAGCTATAAGCAGTCATATTTTTTTTCAGTTATTCAAAGTCGAAAATGCGTGGTACCTTAGCTACTAACAACCACACTACTTTTCAAAGACAAGGAGCGACTGCCATGACCACAACCATTATCGGCTTTCCCCGGATTGGTGAATACCGGGAATTAAAATTTGCTACAGAAAAATACTTCCGCCAAGAAATCAGTGAAGCAGACTTACAAGAAACCGCCCGCGCCTTGCGCCAAAAGCATTGGCAGACCCTTAAAGACAGCGGTATCGATGAAATTCCCAGCAATGATTTTTCTTTTTACGACACCACCCTGGATACCGCCTTTTTATTCAATATCTTACCTTCTGAGATCAAAGATATTGAACTGAGTTCCTTGGATCAGTACTTTGCTTTGGCTAGGGGCTACCAAGGACCAAAAGGCGATATTAAAGCTCGCCCGATGAAAAAATGGTTCAATACAAACTATCATTATTTGGTGCCAAAGTTTGAAGCAGACACCAAGATTAAATTAAATGACGAGAAAATCTTTCAAGAATTTAAAGAAGCCCAAGCACTGGGAATCACCACTCGCCCGGTGCTAGTAGGGCCTTTCACATTACTGAGTCTCGGAGAATACGCTGCAGGCAGCACCCCAAGAGATTTTGCCAAAGCTTTGGTCGCGGCGTACAAAGAAGTTTTGACGAAGCTAGCAGACTTAGGAGCCCAATGGTTGCAACTAGACGAGCCTGCCTTGGTGAAAGACTTGACCGCTACAGACCTAGCGCTTTTTGAAGAAATCTATCAAGAACTCTTAGCAGACAAGCCATTAAAAGTCCTTTTGCAAACCTACTTTGGGGATATCCGGGATGCGTACGACAGTGTCATCGCCTTGCCCTTTGATGGTATCGGCTTAGACTTTGTGGAAGGGGTGCAAAGTTTAGCCCTCGTGGAAAAAGGCTTCCCCAAAGACAAACGCCTCTACGCCGGAGTGGTAAATGGCAAAAACATCTGGCGCAATGACTACCAGAAGACTTTGGACCTCTTAGCTCAGCTGCCCCAAACTGCGGTCTTGTCCACTTCTTGTTCCTTACTTCATGTGCCTTACACGACAGCTAATGAAGACTTTGCACCGGAAATTGTCGCCCACTTCGCCTTTGCAAAAGAAAAATTACAGGAATTAACCGATTTGGCAGCCATTCGCCAGGACAATCATTCTCCTTTAACGGTCAATCAAGCACTCTTTGCCCAAAAACGCTTTGCCCCAGACCCGCAAGTCCAAGCCAATCTAGCCGCCCTTACTCCGGAAGATTTTGTCCGGACACCAGCTTTTGCCCAGCGAGAAGCCTTGCAAAAAGCCGTCTTCCAGCTGCCGTTGCTGCCGACGACCACGATTGGTTCCTTTCCCCAAACCCGGGAAGTCAAGCGCACTAGAGCCCAGTTTAAACGGCAAGAAATCACCGAAGCTGCTTATGATGCCTTTGTAGCGGCACAAATTGATGACTGGCTGGCTTGGCAAGAAGCCATTGGGCTAGATGTTTTGGTCCACGGGGAATTTGAGCGCAACGACATGGTGGAATATTTCGGTCAAAATCTCGCCGGCTACCTCTTTAGTAAAAATGGCTGGGTGCAGTCTTACGGTACCCGGGGTGTTAAGCCCCCGATTATCTGGGGAGATATAAAACGGGGGGCGGCCATCACCGTGAAATGGTCCCAATACGCCCAGTCCCGCACGGATAAATTCGTCAAAGGCATGCTGACCGGGCCTGTCACGATTTTAAACTGGTCATTCCCCCGGGAGGATATCAGTTTAAAAGATGCCACCTTGCAACTGGCTTTGGCCATTCAAGAAGAAGTCTTGGACTTGGAAGCCCATGGCATCTCCATGATTCAAATCGACGAAGCCGCACTGCGGGAAAAATTACCTTTACGAAAAAGCGATTGGTACCAAGAATACTTGGATTGGGCCATTCCGGCTTTCCGCTTAGTTCACAGCAAAGTCTCCGCCACCACTCAGATTCATACCCATATGTGTTATAGCGAGTTCACGGATATCATCCCGGCGATTGAAAATCTGGACGCAGACGTGATTTCTTTTGAAGCGTCCCGTTCCAATTTGGAGATTTTGGACGCTTTGAAGGCGCAAAACTTCCAAACCCAAGTGGGCCCCGGGGTTTATGATATCCATTCCCCTCGTGTCCCAAGCGTTAGTGAAATTAGTGAAACCATCGAGAAAATCCTAGCCAAAGTCACACCGGAAAAACTCTGGATCAATCCCGACTGTGGTCTGAAAACGCGAGGCATCCCGGAAACCCGAGAAAGTTTGGCCAATCTCACCACAGCAGCCAAAGCAATTCGCCAAACAATTAGCGAACCCGTGTCAACTAGTATCCAATAGAAAGGAAGTCCGCCTATGTCACATGCCTCTTTGTCCTTTGAAATCTTCCCTCCTAATACCCACGTGGGGGAAGAAAAGCTCTTGGGGACTTTGGAACAGTTGGGAGATTTGGCCCCGGACTTTATCAGCGTGACTTGTAGCAACAACAAGCGCAATATCGAAGAAACCACGCTAAAAGTCGCCGGCTATGTGAAAAATCACCTGCAGATTCCAACGATTGCCCACTTGCCCGCCTGTTACTTAAGTAAACAACAAGTTACCGCTATCTTGACCCAATTAGAGCAGCTAGGTATAAAACAAGTCTTGGCCTTACGGGGGGACATCGATCCACAGATTCCTCCCACAAAAGATTTTTCTTACGCCAGTGACTTGGTAGCTTATATTAAAGAAGCGGCCCCCCACTTTGAAATCAGTAGGGCGTGCTACCCAGAAGTCCATCCCGAGTCAAAAAGTCATGTGGCCGATGTCTTGCATTTGAAAGAAAAAGTAGCTAGGGGCTGCGACCAGTTGATTTCCCAACTTTTCTTTGACAATGAAGTCTTCTATCGTTTTTTGGAGATCTGTCAGTTGGCCAATATCCAAGCTCCGGTTTTGGCCGGCATCATGCCCATCGTAAATCGCAAACAAGCCTTGCGCATCATCCAAACTGCCGATGCTAAGTTGCCCAAAAAATTCTTGGCTATCTTAGACAAGTATGAGCACAATCCCGTGGCCTTACGAGATGCGGGGCTGGCCTATGCTGTGGATCAAATCGTGGACCTCATCACCCAAGACGTGGCCGGCATTCATTTGTACACTATGAACAATGCGGCTACCGCTCGCCAAATCTATCAAGCCACCGCCTCTTTATTCCACAAAACGCCGGTGCTAGACCAAGTTCTTGGCTAATCGCATACTACAAACAGGAGGACAACGCTGGGAGTTTTTCCAACGTTGTTTGCGTTTTCAACAAAGTGTACAAAAAATCTCCTGTGGTTTTGTGCAGATTGTCATGGCATTCAAAAAGCGCTTTCAGGTATAGTTAACCCATAGAAAACGAAAAGAGGTATTTTCAATGGTAGAAATGGCATTACAACACGTGTACAAAAAATATGACAGCGCAGAAAACTATTCTGTAACTGACTTCAACTTGAACATCGCAGATCGCGAATTTATCGTCTTCGTAGGTCCTTCCGGTTGTGGGAAATCCACTACTTTGCGGATGATCGCAGGTTTGGAAGACATTTCAGAAGGTGAATTGTTAATCGGCGGCAACGTGATGAACGACGTAGCACCTAAAGATCGGGACATCGCCATGGTATTCCAGAACTACGCTTTGTACCCACACATGACCGTTTTTGACAACATGGCATTCGGTTTGAAATTGCGTAAATACGACAAAGCCGACATCAAAACTCGGGTAGAAAACGCTGCAGAAATCTTAGGTTTGACTGAATACTTGGATCGTAAACCGGCTGCCTTGTCCGGTGGTCAACGTCAACGGGTTGCCTTGGGTCGTGCCATCGTGCGGGATGCAAAAGTCTTCTTGATGGATGAACCTTTATCTAACTTGGATGCGAAATTGCGGGTTGCCATGCGTGCCGAAATCGCGAAATTGCACCAACGTTTGAACACTACTACAATCTACGTAACCCATGACCAAACAGAAGCGATGACCATGGCGGACCGGATCGTTATCATGAAAGATGGTTTCATCCAACAAATCGGAACTCCTCAAGAAGTTTACGATACACCAGTTAACATGTTCGTTGCAGGCTTCATCGGCTCTCCAGCTATGAACTTCTTCAACGTTACTTTGAACAACGGGGTCATCACTGACGGCCACGGCTTGAAACTACGCATTCCTGAAGGGAAAAACAAAATCTTGGTGGAAAAAGGCTACGAAGGCAAGCAATTAGTCTTTGGTATCCGTCCAGAAGATATTCACTCTGAACAAGTTGCGATTCAAGCATCTCCTGAAGCAACAGTTACCGCTGAAGTTGTGGTATCTGAATTACTAGGTGCCGAATCCATGTTGTACACTCGTATCGGGGATACTGAATTCATCTCTAAAGTAGATGCTCGTGACTTCCACCGTCCTGGTGAAATGATGGATCTAGCATTCAACATCTCGAAAGCACACTTCTTCGACAAAGAGTCCGAACAAGTAATCAAGCTTCCTTAATCTCGTGTTCATTTCTTAACCCTATACCTTTCCAATACCAAAAGACCCGCTTGCTCCTATGCAGGCGGGTCTTTTGGCGTGTTTAGTTTGGTACTACAATTTCTTTTCAAAACCTTCCATCGGCGCCAGATTATTTTGATAGCTGTCAAATTCTGTGCCGTCTTCCGTAAAGTGCATGACACTGCGAAAAGCGGTTTGCAAGTATTCTTGCATGGCTACTGGAATCGCTAATTCGTCCAAATCGTAAGGGCTCAATGTATTACGTAAAGGCTCTCCGGCAGCAGCTTTTTGAACCCATTTTGGTTCTCTGATCAATTCCCGACCAATGGCGACAAAATCGGCTCCATCGGCTAGGGCTGCCTCAGCGTCGGCAGGGCTTTCCACGGAACCGACACCGATTAAAGGTACTACCCCTTTGGTCTTTTCGGCAAATTGAGACACTAAACTGCGGCTGTCGGTTTTATCGTTCAATGAAGTCCGTTGGTAACTCCCCATGGATAGATGAAGGTAGCTGATCTTATCTTTGATTTGATCCACAAAGTACAAGGAATCAGCCAAACGAATCCCTGGTGTTTCTATTTCTTCTGGAGAGATGCGATAGCCCACTAGAAAAGGTCCTTTGCTGTATTTGGCTACCACTTGATTGACTTTTTCAATGACGGCTAAAGGAAACTTCAGGCGTTTTTCCCGGCTGCCGCCCCAGTCGTCTTCCCGTTGATTGGCATTTTCCGAATAGAATTGTTGCAACAAATAAGTATTGGCCCCGTGGAGTTCCACCCCATCAAAACCAGCTACAATCGCTCTTCTCGTCGCTTCACCAAAGTCTTCGATGATTTGTAGAATTTCTTTTTCCGTCAAAGCACGAGGCACTTCGGAGTCTGCTGGATAACTAGCCGCAATTTTGCTAGCGCTCACTGGTTGTTCCCCGCGCAAAACCTTACTAGTGGACTTTCTGCCGGCGTGGAAAATCTGCAAAATCGCTTTCGTGCCATCCTTTTGAATTCCTTTGGCAAGCTTGCTCAACCCGGGAATCATTTCGTCTCGAGTGATGGAAAGCTCCCCTTCGAATCCTTTGCCACTTTCACTGACATTGGCCACCCCGGTGACGATCATCCCCGGTCCCCCAGCCCGTAAAGCGTAATAGGCGATTTCTTCTTTCGTCACCATGCCGTTGTAAAAGCTGGCCATGGTCGTCATAGGTGACATAACGATCCGGTTTTTGACTTCTAAGCCATTGGCAAAGCGATAAGTTGATAAAAAGTTGTACATTTTCTTCATCCTTTCTTTTTCCGAGTAATGGTTACGTACCTCGTAAAAGCAATTATAGACACTTGCCTCTTTTTGCCTAGTACCTACTTTTTTGTTTGCTAGCCACTTTAAAGTAACAATTTGATAACACCTGGCTTTTGGCCTGACTCAAATGGTAAAGAAAAGTTTAAGACCTAGACAACTCAGCTGAAGAAAAGTAGCCTTGAAAGCCAATCATTGCGAGGGCGAGCCGTGGGTGGTATGCTGACTGACGAAACAAGCCTTAAAAAAGGAGTTTAGTTATGAAAAAAATTTATCATTTAGCGGTAGAAACTACTCTCGATGTTATCGGAGGCAAATGGAAACCTATCATCCTCTGCCATCTGGGAAACGGCCCTCAACGCACCAGTGAATTGCAAAAGAACATCCCCGCAGTCACTCAAAAGATGCTAGTGCAACAACTACGGGAATTAGAAGCGGACGGCATCATTTTGCGGAAAGTCTACAATCAAGTCCCCCCTAAAGTGGAATACTCCTTAACAGAAGAAGGCAAAACCTTGCGCAATATTTTCGTCTCTATGTCGGAATGGGGCGTTAGGCGAGTAGCTACTTTAAATGAAAAAGGCGCCGATATCCAAATCGAAAACGAAAACTTCGATGGCTTTTTGAAGTATTAACCCCTGTAAAATGATTGCTAGAGCAGTCAGTAAAAATCACAAAAAACGTCTGCCCCAGGAGAATCTCTTCCTAGGCAGACGTTTTTTTGCATTTTTTATTTTACTGAAGCGCTGGAAACACCGTCCACGCTTGCGGCAGCTACCGGAACTTTCGCCGGTATTGGTGCATCACTTTTAGAAGCACTGGCTACGGCGTCTACAGCAGGGGCTGCTGAGGTTTCCCCGGCATTTTTTGAAGCACCAGCCACGGCATCTACTTCCCCGCCGACTAATGCTTGACCGGTTTGGGCCAAATACCAGTCCACGATTGGTTTAAAGTCCAAGATGTATTCATTGACCCCGGCGTAATTGCCGGCTTCATCATGCATGGCTTGGTAATTGTGAACCACGTATTTGTCTGGGCCGTGGGTCGGTACATGAACCCGAATGACATCTTGGGCTCCGGAGCGTAGTTGTTGCAAGACCCACTCCACGTTTTTATAGGATTTTTGTGGGTGGCAATAAGCCAAGGCATTGCCGACTTGTCCCGGTTGGCGTTTGGCAAACATCTCCTCGGCGTCGGCACAGTGATTGTAGTACAAAAATTGATTGTTGCTGTCGGCATAGGTCAATTCCATGGGCATGGAGCGCAAGAAGTAGTTCAATTGATCCACGGTTAAGATCCCTCGATCTAGTTCCACATAGGTGTTCCCAGAGACGGCCCCCACTGCGGCAGCGGCTTGTTCCACCCAGTCTTCGGCGGCTTTGTCGATATCGGGAATCGTTGTGGCAATCGCTCCTTTTGCTTCCAAGTCTTCCGGTGGTAATTTAGGTGCGGCACCGTCCAATTGACCGATTACTTCGATGAACTGGACGAATTTCCCTAGAGTACTCCCTAAAAATTTCCGGGTGCCTTCTGATTTTAAGTTGCCTTTTTCGTCAAAGGCTTCTTTGGCTTTGCCTAAAAGAAATTCATTGCCGGGTAATACGATGGCATTGACCCCGGGAGCATCGAGGATTTGGCGCAAGTGCAGTTGTGCCCGCGAGGTTCCCTGGTCGTAATACGAACAGCCCACGATCATCACCGGTTTATTTTCCAGTGGATGAATCTTGAAGGAGAGCCATTCCAATGCACTTTTTAGAGCCGCGGGAATGGTGTGGTTGTGTTCCGGAGTGGCGATAATGACCCCATCTGCTTGCATGATTTTCCGGTTTAAATTTTGAATGGCTACACTATCGGTTTGATCGTCACTTTGATTAAACAATGGCAAGTTGGCGATTTCCATGATTTCCAAGTCAAAAAGCTGACTGTATTCTTTGGAAATGTATTCCAATAAAATTCGGTTGTATGACTGCTCTGCGGCTGACCCGACTAATCCGATTAATTTCATCTCGTTCACTTCTCCTTATCGATTTTCCCAAGAAACAGATTCCGCCAACTTTTGATTGACGCTATGGGCGTGACCCAGCTGGCTGGTGATTTGCATAAATACTAAGAAATCTTCAAAGAGTCCTTCCAGTTGTGCCACCATATCTTGATCTATCAGTTCGTTGTTTTCATCAAAGGCTTGTAGGGAATGACTTAAAAGAAACTCTGAACTAGGCATGATCCGAGCTTTTAATTCCGGCGCATCCAAAACTTGACGCAAGTGCGCTTGCGCCCGGGAAGAACCCAGTGTTCCGTATGAGGCACCGATGATCATCACCGGTTTGTCCACAAAAGGATAGATGCCGTAAGAAAGCCAGTTCAAGGCATTCAGTAAAGCGGCGGGAATGGCGTGGTCGTATTCCGGCGTACTGATCACCACTCCATCGGCGCTTTCAATGGTCAGGGCCATTTGACGCACCACTTCTGGTACCTTTTTATCTGCAGGTTTATCAAACAAAGGCAAGTGGTTAATCTCAAGTAATTCCAACTCCGCTTGATTTGCAAAATGAGCTTTCATGTATTGTAATAGTTGTCTATTGGTCGAGTTTTCCGAATTAGTCCCGACTAAAGCGACGATTTTCACCATAGTACTCTTCCTTTCTCGTTTCCAGCTTTACTGCCAAATAATGTGGTCTGCCACTTGGGCCGAGGTCAACACCTGGCGATCTTTCATAATCAAAATGCCCTCAATTCCCGGAGTCTGTTCAAGAATTGCCAAAATCTCGTCAGGTTCTTTGCCAAACAACCGCGTCGTCCAAATCTCACCATCCACGGATTTTTGTGAAAGAATCGTCAAACTGGCCAAGTCCGTTTCCAAAGGGTGACCCGTATAACGATCGATCAAGTGATGGTAACGGTGATTTCCTGTGACCAACTGTCGCTCATAAATCCCTGAGGTCACCACGGAAGTAGCCGGTGTAGCCAAAATCAAACGATACTCCTCCCGCTCCCCTTGAGGATCACGGATGCCGATACGCCAAAGTCCCTGGGGATGAGACGAAGGCCCAAAGACCAGTAAATTACCGCCTAAATTCAACAGACCAGAGCGAGCTCCCACTGATTGAAGGTACGCGAGCAAGCGATCCCCTATGTACCCTTTGGCTAAGGAACCTAAGTCAATGGCCATGCCGGGCTTCGTCAAAAAGACACTGTGAGTGGCATCATCTAAGACAATCTGGCCAGGATCCGTCAAAGCTAGCTTGGCATTTAGCTCCGCCTCGCTGGGGACGCGGGCATCACTAAAACCAATGCGCCAACTCTGTACCAAAGGACCAATGGCGATGTTTAACTGACTGCCAGGCGCTTGACTGTGGGCTGTGCCTAATTTGATCAACTCATACAGTTCCGGATGGACCACCACAGGGCTCTTGCCACTTTGGCGATTCACCTGCATCAATTCCGAGCTGGGATCATTGGCACTGAAGCGGTGTTCGTATTCCTTTAAGCGAGTCACCAACTCGTTTAAAACCGACTCCGCCGCTTCGTGTTCAATGGTCAGCTCAATAATCGTTCCCATTAAACGAACAACCCGTTTGCCTTGCACCATGCCGCTCCTTCTTTCTTTTATCCGGTTGTGGCTTTTTTCACATTATTTTACAAAGCGATTCTACGCCTTGATTATAAAGATGTCAATTCAAAATATACATTTTTTATATATTTAAAATTCTTAGCACACAAAAAAAGTCTGAATCCCAGTGATTCAGACTTTTTAGTAGCTTAATTAGTCGATGTTAATTCTTGCATTTGAGCGTTGATTTGCTTCAATAAACGCTGATTGTCATTGACCTTGGCATAAGCCCGGGCATCTTGGAGCAATTCCAACACACGGCTTTTTTCTTGACCTGCTTGCAGCGCATTTTGGGCCAACTGAAAGACTGCTCGCGCCAAGTAGTAGGTCACGTGATTTTTCGCACATAGGGAAAAGACATATTGGAAAAGGCCATCGCTAGACTCGTAGTCCTTTTGCTCCCCGTAAAACAAGCCACAGTGAAAGACCATATTCAAAACCTTCCAGACTTCTTCAATGGTATTAGTAGGATATTGATAGACCCGCTCTAGCACTTGATTGAAGTAATACTCCGCTTTGTTCAAGTCACTCTCCCGCAAATAAACCAAACCGATGCCTGTATAGCCCAATAGCTGGTAAATTTCTTGAGGATGTTGATGCTCTTCTGCTAAGAGTTTGTCAAAGGTAAAGAGGACATCCGTCACCGGCGCCTGGCGAAAAATCATTTCAAAGCCCAGTAGGTAGTAGTACTGCAACAACAGTCCCGCCTGGGTCACTTCGACTAGGTCAAGCTGTTCCAAAAGAGTCCGCAAGCTCTCATATTCACTGGTAATCAAGTAAAACTCCCCTTGATTCAGTAGCTCCCGCAGCTGAGTATTTTGCGTGCCCACTTTAGGAAAGAGCTCCCCTAGTGGCAACTCCAAGCGATTGCACAGTTGAATCAAAATTTTTAAGGTCGGAATCTGGCCATTGTTTTCCAAACGGCTCAAAGTCGCCTGGGTGCAAATTCCCTGGGCCAATTCCTTTTGAGAGTATCCTTTTTCCTTCCGAGTAGCAATGAATAATTCGATGTTCATGAACGTCCTCCTGGTGAATGCCTAGTCTTACTATAGTCGATTATTCTAAAAAAAGAAATCAGAAAAAAACGCCCTTGGAAAATGACCCAGCCGGTGCATTTTCTACAGACGTTTTTTTATTATTTCTTAGTCCAATACATCATGGATAAAACCTTGGAGTTTATCCTTCATGCCTTCTGTCGCTTCTTTGACATTGTCGCCATAGACAGAAACTTGTTTTTTCCGGTCTTTGATTTTCCCCATGACATTCATCAAGGAATCCAAGTCGTCATCGGAGAGATCGTCTACCACGCCTAAAAGTCGCTCGTTTCCGTTAAATTTGTCGTCCACAAAGCGTTTCACTTTTCGGCGATTCTTCTTATGGCGTAGCGTATCTGTCACACTTTCTGAAACAATTGTAGCCGAAATGATTCCTGCCACGGCCACCACACTTAATCCAATCGCAACTTTCGTCGATGTCTTCATAATGGAACCTCCTTAAATAACTGCTTCTATGGGGATTATCCCCTACTTTTATCATAGCACAGGGGTCATTTTATGAGAACTGAAAGCACTTTTCTCCTAGGCTTTTGCATAAAAAATCCGGGACTAATGAAACGCCCCGGATTGTATGTTTATTTGACTTTGGCGACGCTTTTGTCAATCAATGGCAATGCGACTTTTTGGCTCCAGAAGCTGATTAAGGGTCCCGTTAAAAAGGCATTAATAAAGGTCCCAACACCCACCGGTCCGTGTAAAAAGAAAGCCAGTAAGGTAAAAGACACATCTTGGGTCACCCGCAAGATGCGGTAATTGGCCCCCGTGCGATCCACCAATGAAGGCGCCAAAGCATCATAAGGGGCACTTCCTAAATCGGCTCCAGTGTAAATGGCCACGCCTAAGGTAAAGATCCCAGTGCCGATTAACAAGAATAAAACTTGCTGGAAAACATTCGTGGCACTAAGTCCCGCTTGGCGAAATATTCCTGTGAAAAAGTCGATTAGAAAGCCGACGAAGACCATATTCACCAAGGTGCCAAAACCGATATACTTACGCCCAATGAAAAAGATCACCAGCAAGAATACTAGATTCACGCCTAGTTGGTAGACCCCTAAAGAGAGGCCAAAAACTTTTGACAAAGCGATATTAGACGAAGTATAGGGGTCTAGGCCCACATGTCCTTCTTGCAAGATCGTCGCCCCTAAACCGAGCATGATGACACCACCCACGGCAAATGCCATGCGGACAAACAGTTCCTTCGTGATCCGATACATGAGGCCACTCCTCTCAACGCACTAAAAGCTTAGAGTCAACTAATCGTTGCGGCCACGGCCACCAAACAAAATCACCAGTCGCAATAATTGCAGCAAAGTACTGATGGCTGCTGCCACATAGGTCAAAGCCGCGGCAATCAAAACTTTCCGGGCTTGAGGCAATTCTTCTGGTGTCAGAAGCCCACCTTCGCCTAAAATCGCTAGGGCTCGTCTTGAAGCGTTAAATTCCACGGGCAAAGTCACCACTTGGAATAAAAAGGCCAAAGAAAACGCGATTAAGCCCACTTGAATCAAGAAATTCGTCTGCAACAAAAGCCCAATCAAAATAATCGGCATGGCCATTTGGGAACCAATATTGGCCACAGGAACCAGACTCGCCCGCAAGCGCAAAGGGAAGTAACTCTTCGCATCTTGCACCGCATGACCACATTCGTGAGCCGCCACTCCAATAGCCGCCACTGAGGTAGAACGTGCCGTGGACTGAGACAAGCTCAACATCTTGTTGCGGGAGTCGTAATTATCCGTCAAATCCCCGGAAATCTGTTGCACGCCCACATTGTGAATTCCTTGACTATTCAAGATATATTGAGCGGCACTGGTCCCAGTCACTTGATTGACGCTTTTGACTTGATCGTACTTGTTAAAGGTGTGTTTCACGTACGCCGAAGCAGCCAATGACAAGACCAGCCCGATGATGACAAAGATAAAGGTCCCATCGAATAGGCCATAGCCGAAACCGTACATTCCATACATACAACATCCCTCCATTTTCTTGCTCAATAGTATAACAGGAATCCATGAACTTTCTGTGAATTAATTCTTCTTAACAAACTCCGATTTCAAAGACATAGGACCAAAGCCTTCGATCTTGCAATCGATATTGTGATCCCCTTCCACTAAGCGGATGTTTTTTACTTTCGTACCTTGTTTCAAAGGACCAGATGCCCCTTTGACTTTCAAGTCTTTAATCACCGTCACGCTGTCCCCGTCTTGCAAAAGATTGCCATTGGCGTCTTTGACCACCAAGCCGACTTCTTCTTCCGTAGATTCCACCCATTCATGACCGCATTCTGGGCAGACAAACTGACCTCGATCCTCATAGGTGTATGCTGAATTACAAACTGGACAATTTGGCAGTTGTGCCATTTTCTTCATTCCTTCCAAAACATAGTGTAGCCTCTATTGTAACGGAAAAGAATAACCAGGGAAAGCTGATTTTTCACTAAATCACAGGCATTTTATGAAAATTTTGGTCACCGCTTTGCCTTTAGCAACGCTTCTAAGATCACCGCTTGATTTTCGGCTTGGTTTTTAGCCGCAAACAACAACGTCACCTGAGCGTGTTCTTTTACGATTTCTTGTAATTGCAAAAAAGCAGTCCGGGTTGCTCCATGCTTTAGCTCTTCTTCGTAAGCCTGACGAAAAGCTGCAAAATCAATCTTGCCTCCGTGAAAGGCCTGACGCAATTCACGACTAGGGCCTACTTCTTTGAGCCACAAATCCACGTGGGCCCGCTCTTTACTAAGTCCTCTGGGCCACAGGCGATCCACTAAGACCCGGTAGCCATCTGCAGCCCCGGCTTCTTCATACACTCGTTTTATTTGCAACATCGCTTTCACCTTCTTTTCTTTTAGCATAGGACTTTTTTTGAAAAAGACAAACTCATTTGCTCGCAAAAAAGCAAACGGTTCATAGATTTAAACTACCCGCCAAAAGACAAAAAAACCGTCTGAGCAAAGGCTCAAACGGTTTTCGATTACTTATTGTCTAAGATATTCAGACGGACCTTTTTAGGACCTTCTGTGCGGACACCGTACACAATGGTGCGAATCGCTTTTGCAACTCGACCTTGCTTGCCGATGACCCGACCGATATCTTCCGGAGCGACGGTTAAGTTGTACTCCATAAAGTCACGAGACTCTTCGATTTCCAACTTCACTGCATCCGGGTGGGTGACTAAAGGACGGACGATTGTTAAGACTAAATCTCGTAAATCAGTCATAGTCGGTCACCTTATTTCGAAAATTTTGCTTCGTGATGTTTCTTCATAACGCCTTCTTTAGAAAGGATGTTACGAACGGTATCTGAAGGTTGCGCACCTTTAGACAACCAATCCAAAACCAAATCTTCTTTGATAGAAACTTCCGCAGGGTTAGTTAAAGGATTGTAAGTCCCAACTGTTTCGATAAAACGTCCATCACGAGGAGAACGAGAATCAGCAACTACGATACGGTAGAAAGGTTTCTTTTTAGAACCCATACGTTTCAAACGGATTTTTACTGCCATTATTTACACCTCCATATAATTTTCTCACATGGGCTAGTTTAACAGGTTTTTCTGATGGTGTAAAGAGTTTTTTCTTTACAGGTTAAATTCTTCTGACTTTCCCCTGTTTTCCGGTGTTTTTCGGCTTATTTCTAGCCAAAAGACCTTTTCTTTGTCTTTTCCGGAGATTCTAGTTACAATTAGTAAGTAAGTTATTTTCATTATTTAAACCCATCAAGGAGGAATCGTTCATGACAAAGAAAATTTGTTTTATCGTAGGTAGTTTACGGACTGCATCTTACAACAAAAAAGTAGCCCATGCCTTTGCAGAGCTCTTACCGGAAGACTTTGAAGCAGTCTTTCTCGAAATTGGCAATCTGCCATTGTACAATGAAGATTTGGACGCAGAAGGCCATATCCCAGTGGAATGGCAAGCCTTCCGTGATCAATTAATGCCATTAGACGGCGTGTTCTTCTTCACACCAGAATACAACCGTTCAGTACCCGGCGCTTTGAAAAACGCCCTTGATGTAGGTTCTCGCCCTTATGGTCAAAGTTCTTGGGATGGCAAACCTGCTTTAGTTGTTTCCGTATCACCAGGTGCTATTGGCGGTTTCGGTGCCAACCATCACTTGCGTCAATCCTTAGTATTCTTGAATATGCCAACTTTGCAACAACCAGAAGCCTATATCGGTGGCATTAACAACCTAATGGACGAAGACGGCAACGTGCAAGAAGGAACTTTAGACTACTTCAAGACGATTGTCGGAAAATATGTGGAATTCTTTAACAAATTAAAAGCCTAAGCCTTGCTTACCCCTGCTTAGACTCATAAGAAAACAGGCAGCTCCCGCTATTATGGTGGGAGTTGCCTGTTTTTATTATTTGTCAGTGACTGCCTGAGACAAGTATTGCCACATGATATCGCCAAAACGAGGCAAGTACTCGTGCCCGTATTCCGGATAGCTGTAAAGCTTTTTGTCGGCAACGTTTATCAGGTTGTTGTAGACAGCAAACTGTGTCTTTGGTGGACACACCGTATCCTCTAAGCCAATGGCCCAGTGAACTTTCCCCGTAATCCGGGGAGCAAAATATTGCAAATCAATGTAATCAAGGGTGGCGAAGAAATCCTCTTCTTTTTCATGGAGTGGATCTTTAAACCGAAACCAGTAGGCCAATTCTTCATAAGCAGAGTTGGTCACGTCTAAACGATAGGCTTCTCGATAATCACTTAAAAATGGATAGCACACAAAGCTCTCCTTAATCTCCGGGGCCAATGCCGCACAAATAAGCGCCAATGCGCCCCCTTGAGAAGCCCCATAAGCATAACATTTCTCAGACTCAACCTCGGGATAATGCAAGATAATCCGAGTCAACTGATAAATATCCAAAAAAACACTTCGGTAAAACAAGTGATCTGGCCCTGTCTCTACCCCTCGAATAATATGACCTTTCAAAGTCCCTCCGGAAGTTTGGGACATATCTTCGGAAAGCCCCCCTTGCCCTCGCACATCCAAAGCTACCACCCAGAAACCTTCTGCGGCTAAAGCAACTTTATCCGTCCAATCTCCTGCATCCCCGTGATAGCCATGAAATTGAAACAGCACTGGACACTTATTTTGATTTGCTTTTGGTCGAATCACTTGGGCGTGAACCCGTGCCCCACCAACACCAGTAAACGTCAGATCAAACCCCTCAGCCTGTTTTGAAAATAATTCATGGGGGATCATTTCATGAGTAGTTCCCAATAGATCGACTTCTGCTAGCCCTTTTTGCCAAAATTCCGTAAAGTCAGCAGGCTTTTGCTGGCTTCCCAAATAATCATGCCACTTTGCCAATGCATCTTTTGTATACATCTTACTGGTCCTTTCGTAAGTGATAATTTGCCACAGCGCCTACTAGATTGGCATCATTTTGGAACTCACAGATTTTCACCGTGATGACTTGGTCTTCTGCGTGTTGTTGGGCTTGCAACTGCGCCAGCTGTTCCTTCACCGGCTCCAAAAAGTCGCTACGGGTAGAAATCCCACCCCCGATGCAGACTACTTCTGGATCGACTACTAAGCAAATATTGTAAATACCGATGGCCAAGGCACGATGGATTTGCGCCACTTCTTTTTGGGCCCTTTCGTCGCCCTTTTCAGCTAAAGCAAACAACTGCTGACCGTCAATCGCTTCTGCTAATGCCATAGCTTTTGCGTAACGTTTGGCTGCGTGCACCGGGCTTGCTAACTCACTCAAGGTATGCCCCTTTTCTGTCAGCATATAACCAAATTCTCCCCCAAAAAGACTGTTTCCTTTGATTAGCTGACGTTCCAAAATCACGGCTCCTCCTACTCCAGAACCGATGATTAGCGCCACCGAACTCTGAGCATCTTTAGCCGCACCATAATAGGCCTCGGCCAAGCCGGCACAGTTGGCATCGTTTTCGATGAAAACAGGTTTGCCTAGGGCTGCTTCAAGTTCTGTCACAAAAGGAAAATGATGAATGTAGGAAATGGCACTGTACCCACCGATGACCCCAGCTTCACTATCCACTGCGCCAGGTACACTAATGGTTACAGCTTCGATCTCCTCTGGACTTTGTTTTGCCTGTTCCCCTAGTACCCGCAGTAATTCTTCCTGTAACGCTGACCAACTGTCCGGCGTCTGAAAATTCCCGGGATTTTGCAGACTTTCTGCTTGCCACAAAGCATACTTCACACTGGTACCACCGATATCCACTGCCAAAATACTCATACAGATTCCTTCTTTCCTCATAAACGTACAACTACATACTATTGTTTGCTAATTAAAGTCACTAGGGCATAATTCTTTAACTCCTAGTCAAGACGAACTCCACGGAGAAATTGTCATAGCGATGCACAGAAATGGAATACTCGAAAGCTTGTCCCGTATCCAAATAAGCGATCTGTTCCGCCACCGCCACGGGATCTCCTGAAGTAAGCCCGAGATAGCTTTGCTCTTCTTTTGTGGCTTGACGTACACTGATGCTCCGGTGACCACTTTGAATTTTCAAACCCAAATCCTCTTCAATGTATTCATAAAGGGAACCTTCAATCCGCTCTTTCTTCAAGCCAGGGATTAAATCAATGGGCATAAACATTCGCTCCATTACTAAAGGTTCCCCTTCCACAAGACGCACCCGGGAGATATTGTAAACAAACTGATCTTCTTGCATGTTTAATTTATTTTTTATCAAAGCATCCGCATTAATCACGGAAAAGACTAAGACTTTACTCTTCACTTTCTGATCCGGATGTAAAGCAGTAGTTCCCCGAAACTGATTTGCCACAGCCAAGCGCTCCAGCTCAGATGCGCTTAAGTCCTTCACAAAAGTCCCAGAACCCCGGCGTTTAATAATCAGGCCTTCCGCCACTAAAATATCCAGGCCTTTTTTAACCGTCATCTTACTGACGCCATACTCGGCACAAAGCTTTTTTTCAAAGGGAATTTGCTGGTTGGCTTGGTAGACGCCTTCTAAAATTTTCTTGCGAATATCATTGGCGATAAACGTGTACTTTTTCAACTAGCATCCTCCCTTTCCCCGTTACGGTTTACTCTTGTTGTTCCAAATAATACAGTTGGGAATGATAATCTCCCGGTAACTCTCGGGACCAATAATCCTGGGCTCGCTTAATGTAATTGCCCCCGAAAATCAGCCCAATACGCTCCAAGTCTTTTCCGGAGCGCAATGTTTCCGACCCGTTGATTTGGTAAAAGGCCTGTGGATTTAGCCCTACAAGCTTCAGCCGACGATAGGCTGGATTGGGTTTTCCTAAGACTTGATAGTCCGCTACCAGTGCCTGTTTCTGATCCTTTGACACCACCATCCAACTGCAATTTATTTCTTCAAAAGGACTGATTAATCGGTAAAATTTGCCCTCGTGAATCAGGTCCTGTCGTAATTTGAAAGTCTGAATGGCGTCCTTAACCTTGCCTAATTCTTCAGGGGTTAATTGCGTCACATCCAGTTCCAAACCATAGGTACTAAAAAGCGCCACATCACTTCTAAAATCCAAGCCCGGTGAGCGTCCCACCTGATGATTCGGCACGGCTGAAAGATGCCCGCCAATGCTTGACAAGGGATAAAGCATGGATGCTCCATACTGAATTTTTAAGCGTTCCACACCGTCCGTGTCGTCACTGGACCAAGTTTGAGGGGCATAGTATAACAGTCCCGGATCAAAGCGCCCGCCACCTCCAGCACAGGACTCAATCAACAGCGCTGGATACTTGGCCAATAACTTTTCGTAAAGCGCATAAACGCCGAGAATATAGCGATGAAATAACCCCCCTTGCGCTTGTTCACCGAGATAATTGGAAAAAGGTTCCGAGATGTAGCGGTTCATATCCCACTTAAGATAAGAAATCCGCCCACAGGACAAAATCTCATCCATTTGCCGAAAAATCTCCTCCACTACTTGAGGATTGCTAAAATCTAGAACGTATTGGTTGCGACCGTGGGAGATATTTTTTTCCGGATTGCCAATGACCCATTCCGGATGGGCTTGATACAAAGGTGTATCTCTCGAAATCATCTCCGGCTCAAACCACAGACCAAATTCCAAGCCTAACCCATTGATTTTTTGCGCCAGTCCGGCTATTCCCTCTGGCAATTTTTCTTTTTGTACCGACCAATCCCCTAAGGAACCCTTGTCACTGTTCCGCTGCCCAAACCAACCGTCATCTAAAACAAAGAGCTCCACGCCGATTTCTGCCGCTTTTTCGGCAATTTGGAGCAACTTCTCGCTGGAAAAATCAAAATAAGTTGCTTCCCAATTATTAATCAGAACGGGTCGTCGTTTATGTGCCCAGTGTGGGTTAATCAAATGTTCTGTGAAAAATTCGTGGAACGTCTGGCTCATGCCATTTAGCCCAGTATCGCTGTACACTAAAACCGCTTCAGGAGTTAGGAATTCACTTTGTCCTGTTAATTGCCAGCAAAATTCGAAGGGATTGATGCCCATTTGTACCCGTAACATATCATAAGTGTCTACTTGTATCCGTGCCAAAAAGTTGCCACTATAAATCAAGCTAAACCCGTAAGCTTCTCCTTGGTGTTCGGTGGTTTCCTTGGTACAAAGGGCCAAAAAAGGATTGTGTACGTGGCTCGATGCTCCTCGCGTACTGGAAACTTCCTGCACCCCGTAATTTAAAGGAGTACGGCTCAACTGTGTTTCTCGTGCCCAGGCCCCGTCCAAGTGTAGCCAGTCGTAGTTTTGATTTGGCAAGTCCAGATTGAAGCTCAGACAATCCAGGAGTTCATAGGTTATTGAACTGGGATTCAACACTTTCATTTGCCGAGTAACCACGGCGCTATCGGGAAAAATCGTGTAAAAGAGCTCCACCTGTAAAAGGGAGTAGGCATCTTGTAAGGTGATGATTAACGTTTCCCCTTCTTCCCCAAAAGTCCCCGGCAAGCCGACAGAAGACTTCTTCCCCTTGACGATTCGGTAACCAGCATAGGTGAACTGACTGATGCGATCACCGTTTTCATAGCGAATGCGCAACATAGGATAACGAAAATCCGTGGTCCCATAAATGCCCAGCTCCTGCTTAATGTGCTCCAAAGAAGTAGTATGATCTTCTGCTAATTGGTTATTACTAGGACGAATCTCTCGTTCGATTAAAAAATCGTGAGTTTCATAAACGGGGATGCGACTGCCAAAGTACAGTTGTTCCAAGACTTCCAGCTGTTCCATCACTCGAAATACATAGCTGATCTTTTCATTTTGCAGATGAAATTCATTTGTTCGCTCATTAATATGAATCATGTGTTTGTCCTTTCAATTCAAGTAATTTCTGGTGACCTTTTTTCAATAAATAAAAGACACCACCCGGCGCTACCAAGAAAAACAATAGTGGACTAATCGGAAGTAATAAGGCCCAAAAGACAAAATTGGCAACCACAAACCCGTTCCACAAACTTGGGCGTAACGTTTGACTTAACACAAGATAGCTATATGTTGCAAAGTCTAGCCCAGCCTTTGGCGTCACTAAAAAATTCGTAGTCAAAAGCAGTAAGAACAACAACAAAATTCCGCTGGCTACTAAGAATAAAACCGAAAGTGATGAGCCTACACCCCACACCAAAGTTCCAATGACTCCGGCAAAAGACAAGAAGATCCCTACAGATAAAGTTTTCTCCCAAAGTTTCGCTTTGCCTAGGTTTTCGGTAATGCGGCTAAGCCCTTCATGTACCGCTTCGGGATGGTCTACGGCGTACATGGTTTTTTCTTGGGCAGAAACCCAGCCATAAATCCCAGCCATTTTAATGAGTGTTCCCCAGAAAAACAGTGAACTCTTGACTAAGACGTAAAGAAACTCAACACCTTTAGTCAGGCGGCTTTTTGCTGTCATAGTCCTTCTTCCTTTCGATACTTTTTTTGCTTATTTCACTGAACCTGCCACACCATTGTAGATGTATTTTTGTAGAGCTAAGAACACGATTAGAATCGGTAAAATCACGATAATTACCCCAGCTAAAATCACCGGCCAGTTCGTGCCATAAGGTCCTTTAAAAGCGAATAACGCAGTAGAAATCACCTTCAAATTGCGATCAGGCATGTATAAGAAAGGATTGTAAAAATCGTTGTACACTCCAACACCGCTGATGATTAACATCGTAACAATCGGTGCTTTCAGGTTGGGTAAAATGATTCGCCAAAAGATTCCGAAATAATTGGCCCCATCAAGAAACGCCGATTCATCTAAAGACACTGGAATCTCATCTAAATACTGCAAAAATACGTAGATTGAAATCACATCAGTTCCCAGATTTAGCAAGATTACCGACCAGATGGTGTTAAATAAGCCAATGCCTTCAATAATTTGGAAAGTCGCCACTTGACTTGTAATCCCTGGAATCAGCATGGCCAACATAAAGAGTGCCATAATCGGCTTCTTTAGTTTAAAGTCAAAGCGGCTCATTACATAAGCAAACATAGAACCTAACAAAAGCTTCCCTACCATACTAATGCCAAAAATAATCAAGGTATTCTTGAACCCTGTAAGCATCTGCCCACTGACAAAGGCTGTCTTGTAGTTACTAAAATCCAAAGACTTCGGCAGACTTAAAACGCCGGTAGTCAAAAATTCATTATTAGACTTAAAAGAACCGATAAAGACTACTAAAATCGGCAGGATGGCCACAATCGCCCCAACTGCTAAAATCAAATATTGAAAAGCCTTGCCTATCGATAATCCTCTTTTCATCTGCTAGCCCTCCTTTTCCGTGATAAATCGGCGCTGAATCAGCGTCACCACTAATACAATCACCAGTAAAATCACTGCCATGGCTGAAGCCAGCCCCACCTTGTTGTACTTAAAGGCTGTATCAATAGTTTGAATTACAAAGGTCATCGTGCCGTTCGCCCCCGAAGTCATGATATAAGGAATATCGAAGACGCTCAAGGAACCACTGATGCCCAAAATCAAATTCAAAAAGATGATTTTCCGTATGCTCGGTACGATGATATAGCGGAATTCATCCCAGCGATTGGCTCCGTCGATTTCTGCGGCTTCATAGACTTCCGGGTTGACCGACTGAATCGCCCCTAAGAAAATCAAGAAGTTAAACCCGGTATAACGCCATAAGGAAGTAAAGGCCAATGAGATATTGTTAATGGAGCGATCTCCTAGCCACAGGCGAATCTGACTATCCAATCCCAATGCAGAAAGCACGGTGTCCAAAGTTCCGCCGCCTTTGTAGAAATACAAGAAGATAAAGCCGATTGCCACCCCGTTCAGTAGATAAGGGAAGAACAAAACACCCTTCCAAAAGTTAGCAAACTTCACTTTAAAGGACAGAATCGTGGCAAATAACAGCGCCACCGCCAGCTGAAGGAAGGTTGCGATAAAATAATACAAACTCGTCTTAAAGACGGTGAAATATTTGGGATTGGTTAAAACCGTCTTGTAGTTTTCCAAGCCTACAAAGGTGCTGTCCGGGGAATAACCGTTCCAATCCGTCAAGCTATACTGAAACATCTTCACTAATGGATAATAAGAAAGCAATAAGAGCAATACCACAGGAATAATCGTAAACGTAAAAATCAGGATGCGTTTTTCCGTTTTTTGACTCAGCCGGGATTTTTTCTTTGGTTTCACCGGCGCAAGTTCTGCTGGTTTATTCATCTTGAATCCTCCTGTCATTTTTAAATCTCCTGTTTATCTGGTCGCAAGGAACTCACTATGTAATTTTTGCGCCAGCACCTTCTTCAGACCATGACAAAGCCCTAGGAGAAGCAGTGCTTTCCCGATTGCTTTGTCACAGTACAAAAGAAGTTGATACGATAAGTTAGCGACTCGTTTTTATTCCCCCACTGTCTTCATAGCATCGGCCCAACGAGTATTAAAGTCTTTCATAATGGCATCAAAGGTTTCATTGGAATTGCCCACAGCAGCGTCAATGATTCGTTGTTTTTCTGCATCCGTGGTGCCAATTCCTAATTCAGCTTGATCGTTAATTGCGCTGAACAAGGATTCTTTGCCGGCCGGTGCAGGATTTTCTTCCAAAAGTTCTACTCCGGCTTCTTGCGCTACTTGTAAAGACTCTGGATAGTCTGCGCCGACTTTGGCAGACAAACCACCATTGTCTTCGGCATAGTCCGACTCATTTACTAACCAATCCAATAATTTCCGTGCTGCTTCTTTATGCTTACTGTGAACATTGATCCCGTAGTTGTAGTCTCCGCCGATTGGTAAGTATTGTTTGCCATCTGGAGCTGTCATTGGGAATGGTTGAAATGCGATATCCTCCGCATTTTCCGCCACCGCTTCTTTGATTTGGGGCACTGCCCAACTACCAAGGACCATTACACCGATTTTTCCATTCGCCATATCTACCTTGGATTGTTCCCAGTCACTGGTTGTCGGATCGGCTTCAATTAATTTTTGTTTGCTTACTTCATACAAGGTGTTGTAGATCGTATTCATGGTTTTTCCACTGTCAAAAGGAGCTGTATCCGTTGTCATTTCATTAGTAAAATCTGGATTCCCTGCGGCCCCACTACGGACAAAATCCCAGTTTGAAAGAGTCCAACCTGCAGCGTAGTTCGTATAAAGAGGTGTCACTTCCGCATTTTTTTCCTTCACCGTTTTCAATGCGCTGATAAAGTCTTCCGGTGTCTGAGGAAATTCCGTAATCCCTGCATCTTCAAAGACTTTTTGATTCACCACTAGTCCAGTAGCATTCATCTGAGACGGGATCCCATAGCTTGTACCATCATACGAACGATCATTTAAGCCTAAATATTTTTCCCCTAACTCATCCTTTTTCCCCAATGGTTCAAAGAAATTGCCATAGTCTTCTGGTTTAATATCTCCGGGAATCATCAAGAGATCGCCGTACTCTTCACTGTTCATCCGGGTTTTAATCTGTCCGGCATAATCGGTGATAGTCTGAATCTCTACTTTGATGTCTGGGTATTTTTTATTGAATTCCGCCATGTACTCATCCCACTTGCCGTTGGTTTCCCAATCGGTTTTGTGGTTGATAAACGTGATAGTTTCTGTTTTGCCATTCCCTTTGTCCGCTTCCTTCTGATTGCCACAAGCACCCAGTATTAACCCAGTTGCCCCTAAGATTACCAATGAACCTAGCATTTTTTTCTTCATGTTTCTTCCTCCTAATGAATAGATAAAGTGCGCTCTCAAAAAAAATTTTTTGAGCAGAACCAATGTTACCTTTCCAGCCAGTTTCGAAACTTGGAAAACGATTACAAAAACATAATACTACATTTCCCTTTATAAGTATATACCTAAAATATATTATTTTGTACTTTTATAGAATTTCTGAATGATTGCTTCCGCAGGTTTCCCATAAAGAGCATAATCTGTATCCTGGGACGCCTGATCTAAGTCGTATAAAAAAGCTTTCCAATCCCAGATACCAAAGCCTTGAACCCATGCTCGTTTGTCACAGGCGGCAAACATGGCTTGAAACCATCGACTTTGCGCATCAAGACTGACCTGTCCTAAAAGCGTCCAATCATTTGGTAAATATTCACTACCTACACGACTAGGACAGCCGGACTCGCAGAAAAAGAACGGTTTTTGCTCTCGCTTTACTACTTCCTCGATTCGATCTAATTCCTCTTCCCAAGAAGCTAGCGGATAATAACCAGAAGAGGAAATCACGTCCACCGCATCCCACCAAGTTAGGTGATCTTCTTGATACTTGTCACAGTTGTACGTAATCAATCCCTGATAACGTTGCCGTACTTCTGCAATCAGTGACCGCCATTCTGCTTCCCGACGATCGGCATTGACCAATTCGCAGCCCACGACGAACATTTCACATTTCGTTTCCTCCGCCAATTGGGCATAGTGATTTAGATACTCTCCATAAGAAGCAAACCATTCCGACCATTTTGGTTCACAGGGAACATCGTGATCAAAGAAATTAATATGGGCCCGCCAAGTACCATCGGCGACATTTACCATAGGTTTCAAAATCACCTTTAACCCTAGGCTCTTTGCATACGCAATCAATTCTTTGACTTCCTCATCTGTCACTACCTCGTCAGCTTGCCAATCAATTTTTACGGATTGGGGATGAGCTTGCGTAACTGTGATCGGTAAAATCACGTGTTCCACACTGCAATGTTCCTGCATCAGCCGTAAAGATTCTCGACTCCTAGGATTTTGCCAATCCCCTCGCTTGCTCATAAAGCCAAAGGTCATGCCTTTAATGGTTTCCATCTTCTTTCACGCTCCATCTTTTTAGTTTGAAATCGATTTCAGCTACATTGTAAAGGAATCTATTTCTATTTTCAATATAGATATATACTTATAAAATATTTAACCAAACTTATATCACACACAAAAAAGAGCCCTTTTCCCGGGAATACCGAGAAAAGGACTCTTCTAATTGTTTTATTTCATCGTCTCTTCCACCAATTCCTGATGGCGAAAGCAAGTCACGAGATGATCATTAATGATGCCCACCGCTTGTAAAAAAGCATAAATGGTCGTGGAACCCACAAAGGAAAAGCCACGTTTTTTTAAGTCCTTGGCGATTTGATCGGACAAAGGACTTGTGGCGGGGACTTCTGCTAGGCTTGCCCAGTCATTGATCACAGGTTTTCCGTCCACAAAGGACCAAAGATAGTCCGAAAAGCTGCCCCACTCTTGCTGGATTTCCAAAACGCGTTGGGCATTGTTAACGGCGGCGGCCACTTTTCTGCGGTTCCTGATAATGCCAGGATCTTGCAAGAGACTTGCGACTTTTTCTGGGGGATAAGCCGCCACTTTGGCAAT
Source organism: Enterococcus asini ATCC 700915 (assembly GCF_000407365.1). GTDB lineage: Bacteria > Bacillota > Bacilli > Lactobacillales > Enterococcaceae > Enterococcus_C > Enterococcus_C asini. Next base: position 1,549,068 of record NZ_ASVU01000001.1, on the reverse strand, counting down.
TTCGAAATGATCATAGGCATGATCGAAATTGTCCCACTTTTGTAAGATCGTATTCCAACTAAGACCGGCTTGATTGATGTCTAGCATTAATTTCGCAAAAAGTTGCTGATCTTCCCGAATGGGCACGCCCCAGACTTCATCATGATAGCGGGTCATGGCTTCATTTTGGTGGCTCCAACCACAGCGTTCTTTTTCCATAGGGTTCCTCCTTAAGCTTTGTTACCAGTAATTACGTGGTTTTGGGCTTTTCCACTGCAAATAAGTAATGGGGCATCACCACACCCTTGTATTCTTTTACAAAGCGTTTTTCCACAGTCATGCCGTTTCTGATGGCCACATTCATGGAAGCTAGATTGGTATCTCGCACGATGGAATGGACTTTTTGAGCATTCAAAGTAGTAAAAGCGTAATCTCGGACAGCTTGGGCCGCTTCTTGTGCATAGCCGTTATGCCACGCATCATAAAGCAAATGATAGCCGATTTCTAACAGTTTTTCCCCTTCCACTACTTGCCAAGTCAGACCACATTCGCCTAAGAGTTTTCCCGTGACCTTGTCTTCTACAGCCCACAAACCGAAACCATCTTCCTCATAAGACGCCAGATTCCACTGGAGCCAATGGGCGACCTCGGCTTCACTAAAGGCTCCTTCATAAGCATACATCACCCGTTCATCACTTAAAAAACGAGCTAGCAGGGCTTCTTCCCCTATCCGCCATTCTCTTAGGCGTAGGCGACTAGTTTCAATCATCATCGCTGGACTCCTTTTACTTTATTCTGGGGCTTCCAAGGTAATCACCTGAGTCGCCACTTTTTCTAAAAATGTTTTGTCGTGTTCTACCACGAGCATGGTCGGCTGAGCAGCCAAAATCATCGTTTCCAACTGTTCTTGGTTGAAGACATCCAGGTAGTTTAAAGGTTCATCCCAAATGTACAGTTCCGCTGGTGTTGCCAAGGATTTTGCCAATTCCACCCGTTTTCGTTGCCCCATGCTCATCTGCTCAATCGGATTCTGGAAGACGGTGCGTTCAAAGCCCAGCTTTTTCAAGTTATTCAATAAATCTTGGTAACTCAAGCCATGACTCTCCGCAAATTCCGGCAAAGTGCCCCGATTGTCTTCATAATTTTGCCGTACATAACTTGTGGCTACTTGATTAGGACGAAGGATTTCTCCGGTAGCTTCCCCGGTGAAGTTACCTTGCAAGTAGCGAATAATCGAGGATTTTCCTGCACCGTTTGCTCCGGCAATGGCAATCCGCTCTCCTTGCTGGATTTCAAAGGAAACCGGCTTAAACAAAGGTTTGCCGTCAAAGGACAAGACCAGATCCGTGACTTTTAGCAGCAACTTGTGATGGCTTGGCTGGTAGTTGATTTTCAAAGGATCGATGTATTCCATGTCTTGCAAGAGTTCTTCTTTTTCGGCAATCTGACCTTCCAAACGTCGCTCTAGATTTTTTGATTTTTTCATCACTCGCGCCGCCCGGGCACCGATAAAGCCGGTATCATAAACCGCTCCACTGCCTTTGACGTTGGCTTTGCCGTATTTGTCTTTTTCTCGTCCCCGGGACCATTCGGCTTTTTCTGCTGCGGTCTGTTTCAAGCGACCGATTTCTTTTTTGAGTTTTTCATTTTGTTCCACTTCGTAGCGGTCTCGCATATTTTTTTGTTCTTCATATACGGAGAAATTCCCCTGATACAAGACCAGCTGGCTTTTTTCAATGGATAGGATGTGATCCACCACTTCATCTACAAAACTGCGGTCATGACTAATCAAGATAAAGCCTTGCCGCTTATTCCGCAAATAGTCCGCCACTTGCTTGCGCCCGAGAATGTCCAAGTGATTGGTGGGCTCATCGATCAAAGGATAGCTAGCATCCTCCACGAACAACAAGGCCAAAAGCACCTTGGTCTGTTCCCCACCAGAAAGGCTGTCGAAAGGTCGCCACAAAATATCCGGATCCACCTTAAGCAAATTCAACTCCCGCTGAATCTGCCAGTCCTCAAACTCCCCTTGCCCCTGCAACACGTAATAAGTCAGCTGACTCGGATCGGTCACCGGTTGAGGAAAATAAGTAAATTGCAACTGATGGAAAATCTTTCCTTCATGAGGCAGCTGCCCTTGCAACAGTTTCATCAACGTGGTTTTGCCCCGACCATTGCGACCAATTAAGCCCAGTTTCCATTTCGTATCGATGACCAAATTGGCATCGGTAAAGAGATTGTGTCCTTGGCTATCATAGCCAAAGGTCAAATTTTTAATTTCAATTACGCCCATGTTTATCACCTCTTAGTTGTCCGCAATTTGCGCACAAAAAAACGCCTTTTCTACTTTTCAGAAAAGACGTGAGTAGCCAAAGAGGCCCATCAAATGGGACTTGCACCATTGAAAACTCCGCCAATTCTGAAAATCTGCACACTGATTCCTTGGATAGTCCTCAGTCTGAATGCAGCTTCAACAAATTGGTTTAGTTTTTCAATGGATGATCCCTCATTTCATATGATTGTGTAATTAGAGTAGCATGTTCTGCTTTTTTTGACAACTGAGAAAGCATTAAAATTTTGCTAACTCTTTCGGATTAGTCTGCTGCTTTCTTTTTTCCAGTGCTTGGTCTTTGGCTTTGCCTGCTAGATAATAGCGCCAAGCTAACTGAATGAATAAAATCAAAACCGCCCCGATGGCTAAGATTCCGTAGGCCAGCATTTTGGAGACGTGAACCCCGTGACTCGCTGGTGAAAACTCCCAACGATTCACCAAAATCACCAACCCGATAAAAACTACCGTCCAATAGACATTGACTCCCCGCCACAACTTCATCTCTGTCACTCCCTAAAAAATTAAGCGCCTTCACTTTTACTAACTCTATTCTAGCACAACGACTGAGAGGGGCAAGTTAGAAGGGTTCGTCTTATGAATGAATAGCGGGCTAGTGTAAGTGCCGGCTTGGAAGAACCGCATTGGAGGTGAAAAAAGACTCTCACAAAAGGGGCAAATAAATCGCTCAGGGTCTTAGCGCCACTGCTGGGATTTATTTGCTCTCTCAGATGCAAGAGTCAATCGTTATTTTTTAAAGCTTATTTGCGCTTTTTCTTCTTTTTCTTGTTCTTTTTCACCATGCGATTCATGGCCATCTTGCCGAGCTTGCCTTTGACTCCGGTGCCAAACATTTGATCCATTCCCGCAGGCATGCTGCCTTTGGACATTTGCTGCATCATCTTTTGGCTTTCTTTAAACTGCTTGATGAAACGGTTGACTTCCACCACGGAGTTCCCGGAACCCGCAGCAATCCGCCGACGACGGCTCGGGTTCAGCAAGTCGGGATTTTCCCGCTCGGCTTTGGTCATGGACAAGACAATCGCTTTTTGCCGGGCGATTTGTTTCGGATCGACTTTGACATTTTCAATTCCCGGAATTTGGCTCATCCCCGGAATCATCTTGATCAAGTCTTCAATCGGTCCCATGTTATTTACTTGGTCCATTTGTTCGATAAAGTCGTTAAAGTCAAAGGAGTTTTCCTTCATCTTCCGAGCGAGTTCTTCCGCTTGTTTCTCATCGTATTCCTGTTGGGCTTTTTCGATGAGGGTCATCATATCCCCCATGCCCAAAATCCGGCTCGCCATGCGGTCTGGGTGGAAGACTTCTAAATCCGTCAATTTTTCCCCAGTACCGGTAAATTTAATCGGTGCTCCCGTCACTTGGCGAATGGACAAAGCCGCCCCGCCTCGGGTATCCCCGTCTAATTTGGTAATCACGACTCCGGTAATGCCCAACTGTTGGTTAAAGCTGTCCGCCACGTTCACCGCATCTTGCCCGGTCATGGCATCCACAACTAAGAGGATTTCATTTGGTTCGGCGATTTCCTTGATTTCCTTTAATTCGGTCATCAAGACTTCATCAATGTGCAAACGACCGGCAGTATCGATTAAGACATAGTCGTTTTTCTTTTCCCGGGCCAGTTCCATCCCTTGACGGACGATTTCCACGGGACTGACTTCGGTACCCATTTCAAAGACCGGCACGTCCAACTGTTGGCCTAAGACTTTCAATTGGTCAATGGCCGCCGGACGATAGACGTCTCCTGCGATCATTAGCGGCCGAGCATTTTCATTTTTCTTTAAGTAGTTGGCCAATTTCCCGGCAAAGGTGGTTTTCCCGGCCCCTTGGAGCCCGACCATCATGATAACCGTTGGGATTTTCGGGGACTTGGTGATGCCCACGGTTTCTTCCCCTAAGGTTTTGGTCAATTCTTCATTGACGATTTTTACGATTTGTTGGGCTGGTGACAAGGATTCCAGGACCTCTGTCCCTACCGCCCGCTCCCGGACACTTTTGGTGAATTCTTTCACCACTTGTAAGTTGACGTCGGCTTCTAGTAAAGCCAGGCGGATTTCCCGCATCATTTCTTTGACATCAGCCTCGGTGACTTTGCCTTTTTTCCGCAGCTTGCCCATGGCCTGTTGCAGACGTTCTGTTAAACTTTCAAATGCCATTTTCTCATTCCTCTATTCATCGATTTCTTGTATTTGCGCCACAAAACGGGGCAATGCTTCGTCTTTCGGATAATACTCGGCGATATATTGACTAAGATCGGTTAAGACCTCTTCTCTGACGATGTAATCCGACAGTAAATGCAATTTCCGCTCGTAATCTTCCAAGATTTTCTCGGTCCTTTTTATATTATCATAGACCGCTTGCCGACTCACCTGAAACTCCTCGGCAATCTCCCCTAAGGAAAAATCATCTGCGTAATACAGCTCCATATAATTCATCTGTTTTTCCGTTAGTAAAGTGGAATAAAACTCAAACAACGCATTCATGCGATTGGTTTTTTCGATTTCCATCACAGGTCCTCCATTTCTTGCCAGTTTTCTTCTGAATAGACTTTAAGACCTTGTTTTAAAAAGTAGGCCGTGGCCACGCCGACACCGGCTTCTTTTATCCCGGAAAACGTTCCGTCATAGATTAAGTGACTGCCACAAGAAGGACTGCGCTCTTTTAAGATGACTTGGGTGATACCTTGTTCTTGCAACGCTTCAAAGGCTTTAATGGCCCCTTTTTGATACGCTTTTGTGACATCTACACCCTCTGTGTTGACCACCCGGGCACGCCCAGCCCAGACATCAAAGCCGTCGCCCCCTTGAATCTCGGCAGGAGGTCTCGGTGTTGGCAGACCGCCTAAGACTTCAGGGCAAATCATCACAGCTTTGCCTTCTTTGACCCAAGTCACCAGTTGTTCCACAGGTTGCGTGCCGCCATCGTAACGACAAAAGACGCCACCTAAACAAGCACTAATGCCTAGCATGCCACCACTTCCTTTCCAAGCAAAACAATCACTTGATATTATAGCATTTTTTTAACTGCCACAATAGTCTCCCGACGGATTTCTATGCTAAAATGAAGCCAACCTCAAGCCCACGCTTAGAGGAAAAAGGGTCGCTTAGACGGCCTGTTTCACAGGAGGTAGGGATGAAAAAAGTATTGATTGTGGATGACGAACCATCCATCGTGACCCTCTTGACCTTTAATTTAGAAAAAGAAGGCTATCACGTTACCAGTGCCAACGACGGACTTGTCGGCTACGAACTGGCCTTAAATGAGTCCTTTGATTTTTTGATTTTAGATATTATGTTACCCCGCTTGGATGGCATGGAAATCACCAAACGTCTGCGACAAGAAAAGGTTCAGACACCGATTTTGCTCCTTACGGCCAAAGACGACACCATCGACCGAATTTTAGGCTTGGAAATCGGGGCGGACGACTATTTGACTAAGCCCTTTAGTCCTCGGGAAGTCTTAGCCCGCATGAAGGCCATCTTCCGGCGTATGGAACCGCGACAAGGAACAGAAGCCGTGACTGAGGCCCCCATTGAGGAAGCCCCAGCGTTGTTGCAAATTGGCGACATCATCGCAGACTTAACTAATTTTCAAGTCACCGTCAAAGGCACGCCAATTTTTTTAACCCCGAAAGAATTCGAGCTGTTGGTCTACTTTATGAAGCGCAAAGACCGGGTCATTGACCGGGATACCTTATTAGATCGTATTTGGAACTACGACTTCGCCGGTCAAAGCCGCATCGTGGATGTCCATGTCTCCCATTTGCGGGAAAAAATCGAAACTGATCCAAAAAATCCTCAGTATTTGGTCACCGTCCGAGGCTTTGGCTATAAATTTCAAAGGCCAAAAGTATGAAGAAACAACTAGGAGAATACCTGGGCTGGCTAGCCGTGCTTTTGGTGATTTTCATTGGCGCTTGGCAGTTGATTGCCGGTTTTTATCACAACCAAGTGGTCAGCCAACAACAAGACTATTTAGAAAAAAAGGCCGCTCTTTTATTGAATGTTACCAAAGATGATTCGTTGGCCGAACTAGCCCAAGTGAGCCAGCAATACGTGGCAAACTCCGAAGAAAGGATTACGATTTTAGATGCCGGCGGCGCCATTGTGGCCGATACCACAGACGCTAGTCTCACCGGCACCCGCAGTAACCGGCCGGAGATTAAGACGATCCTTCAAGGGGGTAAACTAGGAGTCGCCCTGCGCCACAGTGCTACTTTAAAAAAAGAGCTACTTTATGTGGCGACACCCATCATCCAAGATCAAAAAATCAATGGGATCCTTCGCATTGCGGAACCCACAGCGAATTTTCTCAACTCTGCCGCCCAAGTTCGGCGCTCGATTTTTCTCGTATACAGTCTCTTGTGCCTGTTAATCACACTGGTGGTGTTGCATTTTCTTCGGCAAAAAAATCGCCCCATGGAAAAAATCCTGCCGGTGCTCAAAAAGATGGTCGCTCAACCGGAAAAAACAGAATTGATTTTGCAGACTTCTCCTCAGTGGCAAGAGCTCTACCAAACCGTCAACCAGCTGAGTGAACAGCTTTCGGAAACCTATCAGGCTTACACCGCCACAGAAAGTCAGCTACACACATTGCTAGACGAGCTGATGATTGGGGTCTTTTTATTGGATGAAAATCATCAACTCCTGATGATCAACCCTGCCATGAAGCAGCAGTTAGGGCTCCCCCAAGAGTTGACATTGCCGGAAAATCTGGCTAGCGTCATTCGCGATCCAGGGCTGATCCAAGCGATTTATCGTGTAACTCCTACAACACCAGTGCTCCATGAGGAATTTCAATTGAAGATTCCCAATAAGCGGGTTTTGGACTTAAACTTGCATCTCTTTGTGGAGCAAAAACAACTTTTGGGTATCTCTTATGATTTAAGCCGGGTGCGTCAATTGGAAAAGATGCAAAAAGATTTCGTGGGCAATGTTTCTCATGAGCTGAAAACTCCAGTGACCTCTTTGATTGGCTTTACGGAAACATTACTGGACGGTGCCATGGAAGACCCCACCATCACTCGGGAATTTTTGACCATTATGGAAAAAGACGCTCATCGCCTGGAGCGCTTGATTCAAGAAATCATCCAGCTATCCAAAACCGACGAGGCGCAAACTTACGAATGGCAAGAATTGGATCTTACAGCTTTGTACCAGCAATTAAGCCAAAGTTTCCAACACCTCTTACAGGAAAAACAGCTAGACTTAAAAATCGAGATGCCTCAGCCGATCAATTGGCGAACGGTGCGAGAACTCTTTTACCCCATCGTAAAAAATCTGGTGGAAAATGCCTTACAATATTCCCCCGAAAATAGTCAAGTGATCCTCCGCTCCCAGATTCGGCCCGATGGTCAATTGGAAATCCAAGTCAGCGATCACGGCATCGGTATCGACCAAGAAGACCAGAAACGAATCTTCGAACGCTTTTATCGGGTGGACAAAGCCCGGGCTCGTAATTCCGGGGGCACCGGACTAGGGCTCGCCATCGTAAAAGATTACACGGAAAAACTCGGAGGCCACTTAACTTTGGACAGCCATCCAAAAGTTGGCTCAACCTTTACCGTGATTCTTCCTCCCGAAGACAAGTAAATCGCAAAACAAAAGACGGACACTCTCTCTAGCTGAGAGATGCCCGTCTTTTTTACGCCCTATCCAAAGGGTTAAAATAACAAATATAAAATCATTCAATCACAGCAGCAACGGTATTTTTGTCCCCTGTACCAACCTGAACATTCAATTGGAGATCTTTTTCTTCTGGGAAGACAACCATCACCACATCGTCTTTCCCATTTGCCTTTAGAACATCTAAATCCACTTGTAAAAGCCGCTCTTTAGCAGCAACTTTTTGTCCAGCTTCAACAAAGGATTCAAAACCTTTCCCTTCAAGATCCACGGTATCAATCCCCACATGAATCAAGAGGCCAACTTTATTTTCCGTTTCGATAATCAGAGCGTGTTTTGTAGGGAAAATGGATTGAATCACGCCGCTCACAGGGGCAGTAATCTCGCCGTTAGTTGGCTTTACTGCAAAACCTTCCCCCATCATTTTTTGATTAAAAACTGGATCGGCCACCTCTTCAATCTTGATTACTTCTCCTGCCACGGGAGAAAAAATTTCGGTCTTTTTCTTTTTAAAAATGCCAAACATACTAGTTCACTCCTTAATTTTTCGCAACAAACGATTGCAAATCGACTCGATTACAGTCGTCATTCGTCCTATTTTTCTTTCTCTCAAGCTCCGCCTTCTCTTAGTCAAATCACACAAATGCCGCATAAAAAAATACTTATCCGCAAAAATAAATAACAAATATCAAAGTATTAAAAGGTTATTTTTGGCTGATTAAAAGCAGTAATTTTTTTGCCGATTCGAAGAGGTCTGCAGAAACACTATTACTAAATCACAATGCCTAAAAAAATGCAAGTCGAAAATTCAGGTGATCGTGGCTACTCCCTCCGACCTCACAAAAACAGTTTGAAATCTAAAAACAACTCGGTTATAATCAACTCGCTTGTATAGACAAGTATCGAAAAATCTTGTTTTCCCAGAAAGGAGCACAGGAAACGTCCTCGGCGTTTCCGCAGCAAACATGAATATAGCAAAGATTACTATCGCCTCAGAAGCCTGGCAGGTCGAGCTTTCCGAGCAAAATAGCCAACGTTTCACAGGACTACCTACAGAAAATGCTAAGCAACTGAAAAACTGGTTGGCAGAGCAAGAAATTAACGGCGGGGTAATCTGCACCTCTGCCCCTTGCCTCTTAGAAGGACCAAACGGCACCTATGAATTGTCCCAGTGGCTCACAGAAACGCTAAACCAGCCCTTCGTGACCACCAATTCCCTGACCGATTTTGCCGTAGCCGCTCAAGAATTACCTTGGCGCTTGGATTATTATGGCTACCGTCCTGGAAAAGACGAATACTCCGTGGAATCTTTACTGACGGTGGGTAACGGTTTTATGGGTCTACGGGGAACAACTCCGGAAATGGAGATTTCCGATGCCAATTATCCTGCAACGTACTTAGCTAGCCTTTATGATACAGGCTATTCAAAAATTCAAGACCGCACGATTGCCAACGAAGACTTTGTCAATGCACCAAATATGCAAAAGATTTATCTAATCATAGATGGCGAACGTATCGATATTGCCAATAATCGTGTGCGCTCACTAAAGCGCTCGTTGAATTTGCGAAATGGCTTATTAACTTCCAGTAGTTTGATTGAGTTGAAAAGTGGCAAAAAAATCTTGTTGGAAAGTGAAAAAGCGGTCAGCATGGCTCGGCGGGAATTTTATGGAATTCGCTATCGTTTCCAACCAATTGACTTTAGCGGAGACATCCAAGTGGTAACCGAGGCCGACGGGGAAGTTTATAACTATAACGTGGCCCGGTATCGCAGTCTGGAAAAAAATCACGTCACTATTCTCCAAACTGCTGCAAAAGATACGGCCACTCGCTTAGTCGCTGTTACAAAAAATTCCGCCATTACGGTAGTCCAAGAAGCGCAACTTTTCTCTACCGTGCTTCAACAAGCAAGCTGTGCCACGGAATGTGCTGATCACAAAATCTCCCAGTCCTTCACCATCGCCGCAAAAGCCGGAAACTGCTACGAACTGGAAAAAATCGTTCGCGTGCAACAATTTCGACAAGCAGAACAAGCCACAGCTGCCGAAGCAACCCAGGCTCCTCTGGCTCTCGATTTTCCAAATTTTGCTAGCTTACTGGCTGAGTCCACTTCGGTTTGGCAAGACTTGTGGGATAAAGCAGCGATTCGCGTTGAGGGAGATTTGATGAGCCAAAAACTCTTGAACCTCCATACTTATCACATGCTAGTCTCCGCTTCACCGAATGGCAATCACGAGCTAGATGCCTCTGTTACTGCCCGAGGCCTTCACGGAGAAGCTTATCGCGGACACATTTTTTGGGATGAATTATTCATCCTGCCATTTTATATCCTCCACTTCCCGGAAACTGCTCGGCAGATCCTCTTATACCGATACCACCGCTTACCGGCAGCCAAGGCCGATGCCGCAAAAGCCGGCTTTAAAGGAGCTATGTTCCCATGGCAATCTGGTCTGGATGGTACCGAGCAATCCCAAGAGCTGCATTTAAATCCAATCAGTGGGGAATGGAAAGAAGACCATAGTCGACTACAGCGCCACGTGTCCTTGGCCATTGCGTACAACGTTTGGCAATACTGGCACAATACCAAAGATCAGGACTTCATGGCCCAATACGGTCTGGAAATGATGTTGGAAATTGCTCACTTCTGGCAAAGTCTGGCCTACTGGGATGAAAGCCAAGGTCGCTACTCGATTGCCGGCGTCATGGGTCCAGACGAATTTCATGAGGCTTATCCAAATGCAGAAAAAGGCGGTTTGAAAGACAATGCCTACACCAACATGATGATGGTCTGGCTCTTTGAAGAATTAGCCAACTTACAGCAAGAATTAAGCGATGAACTCTTTACAGAACTGCTCGATAAAACGGGTATCACCCAAGATGAGCTAGCCTCCATGAAAGAAATTCGTCACCAATTAGCCTTAGAAATAAATCAAGAGGGCATCATCGCTCAGTTTGACGGTTACTTTGATTTGCAAGACTTGGATTGGGCTGCTTACCGAGAAAAATACGGCAATATTTACCGCTTAGACCGAATTTTAAATGCCGAAGGAAAATCCGCGGATAGCTACAAAGTGGCCAAACAAGCCGATAGCCTGATGATTTACTACAATTTTTCTACAGCACAAGTGAAAAAGATTCTAACAGACTTAGGCTACCAAGCTGCCTTACCGGAAAATTACGTGGCCGATAATCTGCATTACTACTTAGCCCGTACCTCCCATGGTTCCACTCTATCTCGGGTCGTTCATGCCCAACTAGCTGCCATGGTCAATGAAAATGACCTAGCTTGGCAACTATACCAAGAAGCGCTCTCCTCTGACTACCAAGATATCCAAGGAGGAACCACAGCAGAAGGAATCCACGCCGGAGTAATGGCCGCAACGCTCTATATTCCTTTGACTACTTTTGCAGGAATGGATATTCGGGGGGATGTACTCCACTTTTCCCCTAACCTCCCTGCCCAATGGCAAGCAATCAGCTACCGCATGAGCTTGCGTCAAATTGATTTTGAGATTACGGTAAACCACGAAGCAATTCTTTTACAAGCTTCTCAAGACACCCAAGTCCAAATTGGGGAAACGCTGGTGTCCTTACCTGCTGGTGAAACTATCACCTGTCCTTATTAAACAACTTTTCAGCCCGCCTACTTTGTCCAGGCGGGCTTTTTTGTCCGAAATTTACTTGCGGAAACAAATGGCAGGGGCAGACTTTTAAATGCGTTTTTTCTCAACAATAAGTTTTTATTGACTCAAAAGCTATTGCTAACACCAGGCGCTAGCCTTGTCATCAAGCCCTTTTACTCAGTTTTTTGACAAATATCGAAAGTAGCTTTTGGTAATTCAGCCACTTCGGGATAGTCTTTTTAGAATTTATGTAGTATAATACCGTCGAAAGGTTGTTACTCGCTTGCGAGGCATTACTTTTATAACTTGTAAATAAGGGTTGTTACTCATTTGAGGCATTACTTGCACAGCATCAAGGGAGCAGCAGCGCTATTTTTGTGTCTATAATTCGTCTTTGTGAGGTGAAACCATGGAAATCACTCGAAAAATCAATAACAACGTCGCATTAGGTGTCGACAGCAACGGCCGAGAAATCGTCGTTTGTGGGAAAGGTATCGGTTTTCCCAAAATGCCTTACACGCTAACCGATATGAGCCAAGTTCAACGAACCTATTACGATATTTCTGCACACAATGTGGAGATGTTCAATGAAATCCCTGAAGACATTTTGGCAGTTGCCACTGATATCGTTGATTTAGCCAGGGTAACGCTGAACAGCGAATTAAATCCAAATTTGCCCATCACCTTGGCAGATCATTTGAAATTCGCAAACGAGCGTATTAAGAACAATATGGAAATCTACGCCCCACTCTCATTTGATGTGGAAAGCATGTACGCCAAAGAGTATGCAATCGGCAAACGGGCCTTGACCTTGATGAAGAAAAAAACCGGTATTTCTTTACCAGCTTCAGAGGCAACCAGTATCGTATCGCATTGCATCTAATCAATGCAGAAGATCGTACTAGCGATATGCATCTAACCCTAATGATGACTAAAATTATTCAAGATGTCATCGGCATTATTGAATCGGAGCTAGCGATTACTTTTAAAAAAGATAGCTTCAATTACTCTCGTTTTATCACCCATTTACGGCATTTGATTCAGCGTCAAGTTCGCGACCAACAGATTTTTAGTGACAACAGTGAACTCTATTCCACCGTGCGCTTGCAATATCCGAAAGTCGCCGCATGCGTGGACAAAATCGATGCTTATTTCGAAAAAGAATACCACTGGAAATACAGCGACGAAGAAAAATTATATTTGATTATGCACATTAATCGCGTTTGCGCGGAAAATTAAATTACCACGGATTGTTACTCATTTTTTGAGGCATTACCCAGAACGATGCAACAGCATCCGTCTGGGTTTTTTTATTGATTTGGCTTATTTTGTACGGAAATGAAAGCCCTCTTTTTCCTGGTTCTTTCTCGTACGCATAGTAACCCACTCTACAGTTGTTTTTTGAAAATATGGTCATAAAAAAGAAAGTAGGAGAATATAAAATGACAGATGAACAAAAATTTCACCAAAGCGCCGCAGCCATTTTAAGTGCCGTTGGCGGCAAAGAAAATGTTGCCAGTGTCTTTCACTGCATGACACGTTTGCGCTTCTTGCTAAAAGACAATAGCTTACCAAATATTGACGAAATCAAAAAAATTGATGGCGTACTCGGGGCGCAACTCTCCGGGGGACAATTCCAAGTCATCATTGGACCGAATGTCGCAAAAGTCTATACGGAACTTTGCAAAATCGGCGGCTTTACCGAACAAGCAGCGGTGGACGTCGACGCTGCTGCGGATAATGCGGATAAGCCAAAAGAAAAGCTCACTGCCAAAACGATTGGCCAAAAGATTTTAAACGGACTAACTGGTAGTATCACCCCAGTCTTGCCGATCTTTATCTGTGCCGGGTTATTGAAGATGATCGTCATTATCTTGGGTCCGGGAATGCTAGGCGTACTTAGTGAGACGAGTGGTTTGTACACCGTTTTATCCTTTGCCGGCGATGCAGGTTTTTATTTCTTGCCAGTCTTTCTAGGCTATACCAGTGCCAAGCAGTTTAAAGCCAATCCATTAATCGGGATGCTTTTAGGGGCAATCTTGATTCATCCAAGCTTTATCGAAGCCGTAACGAATGGAACTTCACTTGATTTCCTCGGCTTACCAATTACTCCTATGACTTATTCTAGTTCAGTGATTCCGATTATTTTAGTTGTTTGGATTATGTCCTATGTGGAACGTTTTTGGAATAAAGTGATTCCTGAAATGTTGAAAATCATGTTGGTTCCCTTCCTGACTGTTTTAATTATGTTGCCATTGTCTTTAGTTGTCTTGGCCCCATTAGGTGTCATCTTGGGTTCTTTCATCAGTACTTTCTTCTTGTGGTTGCACTCAGTCTTAGGACCATGGGGGATTGCCTTGTTAGGTGCGGTCTATGCCCTACTAATCATGACCGGGATGCACCATCCATTGAACTTGGCGGTTTTTGCTACCTTGTCTTCTGTAGGGTATGACAAAATCGTCTTTGTGGCTGGGACTTCTGCTTCCATGGCTTTGGCCGGTATTGCCTTAGCCTTTGCGATTAAGTCCAAGAAAGCAGAAAACCGGAGTATCGGTTTCTCTAGCTTCTTCCTATTGGAAATTGCGGGAATTACCGAACCGACGATTTACGGGATTGCTTTGCCTTACGTCCGTCCTTTCATCGCTCAAGCCATCGGTGGTTTCTGTGGTGCTCTTTACATGGGCTTTATGAACGTGAAGATGTATAATTTGACTGGTTCCAATATTTTAGGTTTAACCGGCTTTATTGGTAAAGACTCCGGCAATTTCATGCATGCGGTTATCGGCAGTATCATTGCCTTTGTCGTAGCCTTTGTAGCCTTGTTTATCATCGGCTTTGACGAAGATAAAAACTAAAAGCTACTATTATATATACATTTAATTTTTTGGAGGGATAACTCATGCGAAAAATCCTTATGCGGGCCGATGACCTAGGTTATAGTGAAGCGGTCAATTATGGTATTTTAAAAAGTGTCCAAGATGGTTTGATTGGCAGTGTTGGTTTGATGTCTTCCATGGAGGCGGCAGCCCACGGGGTCAAATTACTCCAACCAGAAAAAATTGCTTTAGGGCTTCACTTTAATATTAGCATCGGCCAACCAGCTGCAGATCCTGCGTTAATTCCCAGCTTGGTTCAAGCAAATGGAGAATTTAAACCTTCCAGTGAGTATCGAAAAGCCAAAGAGGACTTCGTGGTTTTGGAAGAAATTATCATCGAAGCCGAAGCTCAACTGGCTCGTTTCATTGAGCTCACTGGGCAAAAGCCAGCCTATTTAGATGGTCATGCAGTACCTAGTCCTACCCTCTTTCACGGATTGGAAATTGTGGGCAAGCGCCACGGACTGAAGTATTCACCACTTCCACAAAAGATTGAAGACCAAGTTACCATCGGTCAAACTCAAGTCTTGATGCACACCGGTAGTAGTCCAGAAAAAGATGGGAAAACCTGTCTAGAAGAACTCTTAGCAACACCAGCACTTCCCGGCGTCGTGGACCTGTTAGTCTATCATCCTGGCTATCTAGACGAGTATATTTTGCAACACTCCTCTTTAAATATCCGCCGCACCGCCGAGTGTGCCATGCTTTGTCGCCCGGAAACTCGAGAATTATTAGCAGCCAATGATGTAGAATTGGTAACTTATCTAGACTTGTAATCCAATATACAGTAAAGCCCCCTTGAGTCAGTGCCTAACTCAAGGGGCTTTTTCAGTGCCTATTTAAAAATAGTAGCCACTAAACTCATATTTGTAGACCCGATAGAGGAATTTTTCTTCCCCTGTAGTGGTGAAAGTCGCGATTGGAGCGCCGTTTTCATCATATTCCGTAAAAGTAGCCACTTGACCTGAATCCACAAGATAGTTTGAGCCCAATTTTTGCACACTGGATATGAAAGTGGAGTATGGTACGGAAAACTCCTTGACCAGTTTGTAAGTTCCAGCACTTTCATCTACTTCATATTCATAGTAATAAGAATTTTCGGTGGAAGTCAGATCCGTGGTGCCTGCTCCGGCTTCCAAGTATGGCGTCATATCTAAATCCGTGCGGGAGTCCATCACCGCCGAATTGTTATTGAACATGTACAACGTATAATGCTCATCATCCGCACCGGCTTCATAAGTCACAGAATGTTGTCCCAATTGTGAGGTGAAGTCTCCCTCCTTTTGAAGCAAAGCTGCGCCATTGGTATCGATGCCGTCCCAGAAATCACTATCGGAAATAATCGTCGAAATCTGTGCGCTGGTGGAGACATCTGTTAATTTCATAATCGAGGACGTCTCTCGGGAACTCAAAATCAACTCATCATCGTTAATGTACTGAATCGTATTGATATGAACGATATCTCGCGCCCCTTTTTCCGCCGTAGAAACGACTTTCCCGGTGGCTTTTTCATATAAGTCAGGCAATAAATCGGCGAAGTTTGCGATTTCCGTCACAGCTCCAGTCTCACCATCGATTTTGATCACCCGATCTTCCACATAGTCATTTTCTGCTTTGGCCTGGATGCTAGTAGCCAAGGCAATCAGATTGCCCTCATCGTCCAAAGCATAGTCATGGTGGAGAAGATAGCCGGCATCTTTCACGTTGTACTTAGCCACGACCTGCCCAAGTTGATTCATTTTCACCAAGGAATAATTGGAAATGGCAAAGACCATATTGTTATCTGAATCAAAACTCAAGCGCATGGAGTTGTAATTGACCAAAGGAATCTCATTGCGCACATAGCCCTCATTGTCCACCAAGGCAATCACTCGATTTTCCAGCGTGCTATCCCCGATCAAAGCATACAAACCATTGCTTAATTCTGTCGGATTGTCATAAGTCGTCACATCTAGCTGTGTGCCTAAGCCGCTATTGGAGGCTTGCGGTGTGTAAGTGAAGCTCTTGAGTTCCGTCGTACCGTCAGTGTAAGTCACGGTTAAACTCACCTGATTTTCTTCTCCGGCAATCAACCCAATCAATTGGGATTCAAAATTGGTCGTGGTACCGCTGTTGACTAAGGTTTCGGAAAAATTAGGAATGTTCGCAGTCTTCACCGTATAGCTGACATCCGCGATTTCTTTTGTAGTTTTGAAATTCACATAAATACTGTTGCGATTGGTCAAATAAGGATTCGATACCAATAATGGATCAGTTACCGTTGCTTGAGTGGCTGCCTCCAATTCACTTAACTGCTCTTGAATCTGGCTTTGTATGTCTGGATTGTAAACATCTGAAACCGAATCAATCTCATAATTACTATAGTCCAACTCCGTCACATCTTGGCTACTAGCCACCGGCAAAACATACGCCTCTTCCTTTGTTTCAGTGGCCTTGCTATTTTGGACTAGTACCGTGATGGAAACCAACGCCAGCACTAAAATCGCCGCTACCCCAATAAAAATTGAACGCTGTTTGTTTTTCTTACTCATATCGTCTACCTCACATCCGTTTTGTATGAAACTACTAAACAAAATGGAACTTAAGGCAAACATAAATGAAGCTTACCCTCGAGAGAATTTCAGAAAAGCTTATTTTGGGTGGGCTTACCAAATGCTTGGGAACTTCTACAATTGCTAAAAAATAGAAAAAGAACCAATAAAAATCCCCGTCTTCCTTAAGGAAAACGAGGATTTTTTACTGATTACTCATTAATCACTATTTAAACTCGGTAATTTTTTCTGCTGGTAAGCGCACGGAAGTATAGCCTGACTCCTTCGCTTTCCCCACGGATAAGATGATGACTGGCACATAGCGTTCCTTATCCAAGCCAAAGGTTTCCGCTAAGGCACCTGCTTCAAAGCCACCGATGGGATTGGTTTCGTAGCCATGGGCCCGAGCCGTCAGCATAAATTGCATGGCTGCCAAACTAGAGTCAACTTTTACCACATCGTTCATTTGCGCTTTTGTAAAACTCTTGTAGTAAGGAATAATCGAAGCCAACTGTTGGTCTCTGACTTCCTCTGGCATCTTGCCTTCCGCCACTGCTTGATTGTAGATTTCTTCCCCTAGCTCGTAGCATTGCAAATCACCGAAAATCAGCACCATAGCGGAAGAAGTATCATTTTGTTTCGTATTGAAGCGAATCAAAGGTTTTAACTTCGCTTTGGCCTCTTCACTTTCCACCACTACAAAACGCCATGGTTGCATATTCACCGAGGAAGGTGCTGTAGTCGCTTCTTGAATCATTTCCAGAATCTCTTCGTGGGAAATTTTATAAGTTTCATCATACAATCGCACGGATTTTCGTCCAAAAGTAACATCCGCAAAATCATTTTTAACTAGTTCTTTTGCCATTTTCTTTGCCTCTTTCATTTCACTAATTTTGTTAATAACGCTAGCAAAGTCCGCTCTTCTGTCTCGCTTAAAGGGAAAGGATTTGCTTGGGCGCGCTCATGTTCTGCTTCACAGTGAGCCAAGGCAGACTTGGCTTTTTCAGTGACTTTCACAAAAACTTCCCGCTGATTGTCCTGATTGCGTTCCCGAGTCACATACTGCTCTTCTTCCAATATCTTTAAATGCCGGGTAACGGCGGCACTGTCAATCTGTAACTGAGTTTGCAAAACGGTCTGGGAACAAGGACCACTTTCCCGCAGAAACAGCATCAATTCATAGCGGGTAATACTAAAACCAGTGTCTTGCTCAAACAATGTAGTCATTTTCTGATTGGCTAATTTCAATTGATAGAGTAATTTACTGGTATCTCTCAGATTCATGGGAACTCCTTTCTACGATTGATTCATCAATCATTGACTAGTCAACTATAGAATAATGTGTTGAATTTGGAAAGTGATTTGCTTGGGCGGATGCTTTGAAAACAAAAAAAGCCAAACCCTCTGAAAGAGTTCGGCCAGCATAAAATCTTATTCTTCTTCTTCGGTCATAAACGTATTGAAGACTTCTTCAATCATGTCCCATTCGGCTTCGGTTTCGATTTGTTGCAATTCGCCTTCTGTGCCGTCTTCGTTTTCGATGTAAGCATAGGCTTGCAATTCCACGTCTTCTTCTTCAGGGACGCCTGCTGGGTAAAGCAAGACGTAATTTTTGCCGAATTCTTCTTGACCGTCAACGGTTAAGAGGATTTCGTACAAGGTTTCGTTTCCTTGATCGTCTACTAATGTAATGTGTTCATGTCCTTCGTGGTCATGATCGTGATCATGATGATTGTGTTCTGCCATGATTCTAGCTCCTTTTTTTTAAAATAAACTGCTGCTATTGCGATCCAAGTAGTTCTGTAGGATCATGACAGCTGCTAATTTGTCGATAACTTTTTTTCGCTTAGCTCGGGACGTATTGGCTTGTTCCACCAGCATCCGTTCTGCTTGTACCGTGGTCAAGCGCTCGTCTTGATACTCTACAGGCAGACCAAAGAGTTCCTTGATCTGATCCCCGTAACGCATGGACGCTTCTGCCCGAGGGCCAATCGAGTTGTTCATGTTTTTTGGCAAGCCCACCACAAACTTCGTCACCTCATACTCGGCGACCAGTTCTTTCAGGCGGTCAAAGCCAAAATTTTCTTCGTCTTCGTTGATGCGGATGATTTCCACACCTTGGGCCGTCCACCCCATGGGGTCACTTACTGCGATCCCCACCGTGCGCGAACCCACGTCTAAGCCCATGATTCTCATGACAAATCGATGCCGTGATTCGTCAAGTAGTAGCGAATCAAGACTTCTAAGATTTCATCCCGTTCGTGGCGGCGAATCAGGTTACGAGCATCTCGATAACGAGGTATATACGCCGGATCTCCGGATAATAGATAACCTACGATTTGATTGATTGGGTTATAGCCCTTTTCTTCTAGTGCTTGATAGACGATGGCCAAGGTTTCGCTGACAGCTTTTTTGTGGCTATCATCAAAGTCAAAACGCACCGTTTCATCAGTATACCCCATATGTCACACCTCAATTTCCATTTCTAGTCTAAATTTATTTTACTTCATCCCTAGGCAAACTACAAACAAATGATTTTTTATTTCTTTGTGAAGATTCTAAGAAGAAAGGCAATTCCTTGTTTTAGTCCCTTGGATAAAAGCGGTATAAATGCTAGACCTGTTATTATTTTCGGACGTAGTTCTCCATTTCAGTATACCACAGAGTGTCCTATTTTTCAGAGGAAAGCCAAAGACCACGGGCCTTTTTGCCGTTTGAAAAAGACCGGCGGAACACATCCACCGGTCTTTTTATCTGCCGTCTGCTTACGCTTCGGCTTCTTCTGGCAACTCTTCAAATTGTGAGTTGTACAAAGCTGCATAGTAGCCACCTTTGGCCAAGAGTTCTTCATGGGTACCTTGTTCCTTGATATCCCCGTCTTGCATGTACAAGATTTTGTCCGCGTCTTTAATCGTAGACAAGCGGTGGGCGATGACAAAGGAAGTCCGGCCAGCCATTAAGTTGTTCATGGCATTTTGAATCAAGACTTCCGTCCGGGTATCCACAGAAGAAGTCGCTTCATCCAAAATCAAGATTGGCTTATCGGCTAAAATTGCCCGAGCAATGGTCAAAAGCTGTTTTTGCCCTTGGGAAATATTAGAGGACTCTTCATTGAGTTCCATATTGTAACCCCCAGGAAGAGTTTCGATGAAGTGGTGTACGTGGGCTGCTTTAGCCGCCGCATAGACCTCTTCATCCGTTGCTTCTAAATTCCCATAGCGCAAGTTGTCCATGATGGTGCCTTTAAACAACCACGTATCTTGCAAGACCATGCCGATGTTTTCTCGTAGATCGGCCCGATTGAAGTCTTTGATATTGTAACCATCAATCTTAATCGCCCCACTGTTTACATCGTAGAAACGCATTAAAAGTTTCACCATGGTGGTCTTCCCAGCCCCGGTTGGTCCCACAATGGCCACGGTTTGGCCTGGGTCCACGTGACTGCTGAAGTCATTGATGATGATTTTATCAGGATTGTACCCAAAGTGAACGTGATCGAAGTCCACCATCCCGCTGACTTTGCCGATTTTCACCGGATTTTCCACAGTTTGGGCTTCTTCTTCTTCCCCGAGGAATTCGAAGACCCGTTCTGCGGCAGCGGCCATAGATTGGAGCATATTAGATACCTGAGCCAATTGAGCGATTGGGTTGGTTAAGTTCCGCACGTATTGGATAAAGGCTTGGATATCCCCTACAGTAATCGTGCCGTTGTAGGCGAAGATCCCACCGATGATCGCAACAGCCACATAGCCTAAGTTCCCCACAAAGTTCATGATTGGTTGCATCAAACCAGATAGAAATTGAGATTTCCATGCGGATTTGAAGAGGACTTCGTTTTGTTCTTTAAATTCATTCAAGGCATTTTCTTCATCGTTAAACAAATGCACGATGTTGTAGCCGCCCACGGTTTCTTCTACTTGACCGTTGATGATCCCCAAGTATTTTTGTTGGGTCGCAAAGTGTTTTTGGGAGAACTTCACGACGAACAAAATCAAAACTAAGGAAATCGGCACAATCAAAACGGAAATACCGGTCATTGGTACCGAGATGGAAAGCATCATGACGATGACTCCGACTACGGTAAAGGTTGAAGTAATCAACTGGGTAATGGACTGGTTCAAGGATTGTCCCAAAGTGTCCACGTCGTTGGTGATCCGGGAAAGAACTTCCCCAGTAGTACGGCTTTCAAAGTAATTCATCGGCATACGATTGATTTTTTCCGAAATTTCTTTCCGCATGCGGTAGGTCACTTTTTGGGTCACGGTGGACATGATCCACCCTTGCATGATCCCAAAGAGAGAAGCCACCAGATACAGACCTAACATAAAGAGCAAGGTTTGACCGATTTTATCGAAGTTAATGCCACCGGTTCCTTGGTATTTTTTAATCAAGCCATTGAATAATTCTGTAATGGCTTTGGATAAGATTTTTGGTCCCCAGATATTAAAGATTGTCGAAGCTGCTGCGAAAATCATGACAAACAGAATCGCAATCTTGTAATTCGCCATATAGGAGACTAATTTTTTAATCGTACCTTTGAAGTCTTTGGCCTTTTCGCCGGCGCCCATGCCGCGACCTGGTCCATGACCCATGCCTCCGCCTTGGGGGCGTTTTTCGTTATTTTCTGCCATTTTCTTCGCCTCCTATTCTGCTTCCAAACCTAATTCGGCATTGCTCAACTGGGAAGAAGCGATTTCTTGATAGACACTGGATGTTTCCATTAGTTCTTCGTGGGTTCCTTGAGCCACGATCCGTCCTTCATTCAAGACGATGATATTGTCCGCATGAAGAATGGTGGAAATCTTTTGCGCCACGATGATTTGGGTGATGCCTTTGACTTGTTCTGCCAAAGCGCGGCGTAGTGCCACATCAGTTTTATTATCCAAAGCAGACAAAGAATCATCAAAGATCAAAATCTTCGGATCCTTCGCCAAAGCCCGGGCGATGGACAAGCGTTGTTTTTGCCCCCCGGAAACGTTGGTCCCACCTTGGGAGATTGGCCGTTCGTAGCCTTGTTCATTGCTATCGATAAATTCGGTTGCTTGAGCGATGTTAGCGGCTTTCTTCATTTGTTCATCGGAAATCCCATCTACATCACCAAATTTAATATTCGATGCGATGTCCCCGGAGAAGAGCACCCCTTTTTGTGGTACAAAACCGATTAAGTCGTGAAGTTTGTGCAAGCTCATTTCCCGTACATCTACTCCGTCGATGGTGATACGACCGGTAGTTACATCGAACAAACGAGGGATCAGGTTGACCACGGTGGATTTCCCAGAACCAGTTGAACCGATTAAAGCCGTAGTTTGTCCTGGTTTAGCGGTAAAGTTCAAGTGGTGCAAGACATCTTCGTCTGCATCAGGGTAACGGAATGTGACCCCTTCAAAGCGAACTTCCCCTTGGTAATCCACATCGTCTTTAGGCTGTGTAGGGTCCACGATGGTTGGTTTGGTTTCCAAAACTTCATTTACCCGACCGGCCGAAACATTCGCCCGCGGCAAAATGATTGAAACCATGGACAACATCATGAAGGCCATGACGATTTGCATCGTGTAAGTGATAAAGGCCATCATATCCCCGACTTGTAGTTGGCCGGCATCCATATTGTGCCCACCTACCCAGACGATTAATACTGAGATGCCGTTCATCAATAACATCATGATTGGCATCATGATTGACATTGCCCGGTTGACGAACATTTGTGTTTTCATCAAGTCCGTATTGGCCACATCAAACCGTTTTTCTTCATATTTTTCCCGGGAGAACGCCCGAATAACTGGCAAGCCGGTGATGATTTCCCGAGAAACCAAGTTGACCCGGTCCACGAGTTTTTGCAAGCTCTTGAATTTCGGCATGGTAAAACCAAGCAAAGTCAAGACCAGGACTAATACTAAGGCTACTGCCACAGCGATGATCCAGCTCATACCGGTATCGGTTTGGTACACTTTATAAATCCCACCAAGACCGAGAATCGGTGCGTACAAGACCATGCGAATCGTCATGACTAACCCCATTTGAATCTGTTGAATATCATTGGTACTCCGGGTAATCAACGAAGCTGGGGAGAATTTTTCCATTTCCGCATTGGAGAATTGCAAAATTTTGTTGAATTGACCAACCCGCAATTCTTTCCCCACATCGGAGGAAACTAAGGATGCGATCAAGCCCACAAAAATTGCTGCAACGGCAGAGATCAAGGTCAAGATGACCATTTCGGTCCCTTTTTTGATCATGTAATCCGTTTGAATCTTTTGCGTGTCTTCATCTAGTGCTTTGTATTCTGCCAAGGTCAACTGGATTCCCACAGTTTTCATGGAGTCAGCACCTAAATCCCCTAGCTCGTCTTCCGTAGCTTCCCGAGCTGCCGCAACTTTGTCCGGCATAGCGTCGTTGGTTTTAGTGATTTCATCAGCGAGCTGTTGCGCTTGAGCCCCTTTGGCTTGAGCTTCTTCTCCCAGCTGGCTAGCTTCTGCACCTTTGGCTTGGGCAGTGGCCATATCTCCCGCCGCTGCGGCCGCTTGGGCATCTGCTCCGGCAGTTTTGGCTTGTTCCGCCAAACTTTGGGCTTCTTCTCCCAAGGCTTTGGCTTTTTTGCCATCTTCACCTAAGGATTGGAACGTGTCCATGACCTCTTTGGCTGGACTCTTTTCCTCATCGGATTGAGAAGTGGCTAACATCATCATGGGCAATTCAAAGATTTTTCCTAACTTTTCTTTGGTCATGCCTTTTTGTAAATTGAGTTCGTAAACGGTGGTTTCTTTGCCGTCTACTTTTTCTGTCTTTTTCTCGTAATTGTCTGCGATGGTTTCTTTTTCTTCATCGGTCATAAACAACTGGATGGCAGACAGCGTAGATTCGCGGATTTTCGTCGGGGTGACGGTTTCCAGGCCCCCTTGTTGAATTCCCACATCCACGATCTCCGAAGTAATACTTGGTAATGTCAAATCGCTGTGGGCCTGGACGACTAACAGCACCAGCGCAGCCAAGATGGCATACCAATATTTTTTGAGATACTTGAATAATTTCATGGCTTAACCTTCCTTACCTTATTCATTTTTTTCGGTGATTTCTTTGGCAGCACCGGATTTTAACCAGTTCAACTTCAACCGAAATTCTGTTTCGATTTTTTCCGTGTCAATCTTCTTATCCCCGGTGAGCATTTGACGATAGCCTTCTGCTACGGTGGAAAAGACAACGTGCATCAGCAATTTCACTAGAATCTTGAGTTCTTCCTGATTTTTCAACTTCAGCAACGAAAGATCCACGATGTCGTAAAAAGCCTGCCACTCTTCGTCCTGCATTTTGCGATGGGATGGATGATTGCTTGGGTGACTCCTGTCAAAAGGAGGCGCTACTTTATGGAAGGAACGATAGTCCATGTGCATAAAGAGGTTTTGGTAAAACGCCGCATTTGGTCCTTGCAACACTTCATTGACCATTTTGGAGAAATACAACTCAAACCCATCAAATAAGTTGCCATTGGCTTGTTCCATTGCCACTTGTAACTCTTGGCGAGCGTTTCTATGCATACTCTTGAAGTAATAGAAGTACAAGTCTTCTTTGTCTTCAAAGTACTGGTAGAAACTACCTCTGGGAATTTCCGCATCCTTGATAATTTGCGCAATTGAAGCCTCTCCTAAAGGCGCTCTAGAAAATTCTTTTTTCGCAGCTTTCATAATCCGTTGCTGCTTTTCTTTTGACAGATGAAAAAAGGTTTCCTTGGGCATGATTTTCCTCCTTACTTAAAAAATACTTTTGCAACACAAGTGACGCATTGTCATGTGACACTGTGTCATTATACGCTCATTCCCCTAGAATGCAAGGATTTTTGATTGAATTTTATTAGAAAACAGTCGCTTCTTTAATACCTGCCTAGGTACATTTGACATGATTGCTTTTACAAAAGAGATGGCAGGGGTTACAAACCTAAACAAAAAATCACCATTTTTCCAAACAAAAAAACCGAACCCACTCGTTGTTACTTTTACTCCCAGATTTTTCCAAGGAGTAAAAGCTAGCAAACGAGCGGGTCCGGTTCATTATTTTTCTTAGTGTGCTGCTACTTCAGCCACGTCTTCAGTAGTGTTCCCTTGACGACGAAATGCTTTGGTAATTTCACTAACAATCAATGGTACTAAGGACAACGCAATCACGATGATCCATTCGGTACCGGTCAAGCTTTGAACTTTGAAGATTTCTTGCAAGAATGGAATGAACAAGACAGCCAATTGCATGGCTAAACTTACAACAAAGGCTTTGTTCATGGCGCTGTTGGAGAAAACCCCAATGCTAAAGATCGAGCGAGTTTCACTACGAACGGCGAAGGCCCGGGTTAATTCCCCGAAGACCAAGGTAGCAAATGCCATGGTGTTGGCAGTGCCGTCAGCGATGTTTGGATCAGACAAGACGTATTCCCCTAACCAGTAAGCGGCTAGCGTAATCGCTCCGACCAAGACCCCGTAGAAAATCATGCTGGCAGCAAAACCATCGGCGAAGATGCTCTTTCTAGAATCCCGAGGTTTTTGTTTCATCACGCCAGGTTCCACGGGTTCCATCCCCAATGCCAACGCAGGTAGAGAGTCGGTTACCAGGTTCAACCATAACAATTGAATCGCCACAAGAGGCATTTGGTGGAAGTTCAAGGCAGTCGCCACGAAAATCGTGATGATTTCCCCGATATTACAGCTTAACAAGTACTGAATGGATTTCTTGATATTGGAGAAAATCCCCCGACCTTGTTCTACCGCATGAACGATCGTCGCAAAGTTGTCATCCGTTAAGATCATGTCCGCAGCGCCTTTGGCTACGTCTGTCCCGGTAATCCCCATGGCACAACCGATATCGGCTACTTTCAAGGCGGGCGCGTCATTGACCCCATCCCCGGTCATGGCAACAACCATGCCTTTTGCTTGCCATGCTTTAACGATTCGCATTTTATGCTCTGGTGAAACCCGGGCATAAACGGAATATTTGGTAACTTCTTCTTCCAAGATTTCTTGGGGCATTAAGTCTAGTTCGGCACCGGTTAGCGCCAAAGCCCCGTCCCGGAAGATATCCAATTCTTTGGCAATGGCTACGGCAGTCAACTTGTGGTCCCCGGTAATCATTACTGGACGAATCCCAGCTTCGTAACATTGTTCAACAGCTGCTTTGACTTCTTGACGAGGTGGGTCGATCATTCCGACTAAGCCCACAAAGGTCAAGTTGTTTTCCAAATCTTCAGAGGTTAACTCTGCTGGTACTTCGACGATATCTTTATACGCAACGCCTAAAACCCGCAATGCATTCGACGCCATTTCGGCATTTTTCTCGGCTATTACTTGAGCTTGAGCTGCTGGCAAAGTGCAACGATTCAACAAGACATCTGGTGCCCCTTTAACCATTACGCGGTAGCCTTGTTCCATTTTGTGCACGGTACTCATGAGTTTCCGTTCTGAATCAAAAGGAATTTCCGCTACCCGAGGCATGCCTTGTTCCAATTGATTTTTGTCCAATTTTTCTTCAAACGCTTTTGAGACAAAAGCCGTTTCGGTAGGATCACCGGTTACGTTAAAGTCGCTTGTGCTAGTGACGGTCAATTTAGAGTCGTTACACAACGCCCCAATCGTCAAAATATCGGTTTCCGATTGCCCATTGTCCACAAAGGTTTCCACGATGGTCATCTTGTTTTGGGTCAAGGTACCAGTTTTATCACTACAAATAACCGAAGTTGCCCCTAAAGTTTCCACGGCTGGCAATTTTTTCACGATTGCGTGACGTTTTACCAAACGTTGTACCCCGAGTGCCAAGACAATGGTCACAATTGCGGCCAAACCTTCAGGAATCGCCGCTACCCCTAAGGAGACCGCCATCATGAAGATTTCCAAAATCGGACGGTGATACAAAAGCCCTACGATAAACATCAAGACACAGATACCTAAACAGATAATGGACAACATCTTGGAGATTTCTGCCATTTTTTGTTGCAAAGGTGTGGTATTGTCGTCTTCGGTAATCAAAAGATTGGCAATCCGCCCCACTTCGGTTTTCATCCCCGTGTCCGTTACAACACAGGTTGCCCGGCCGTTGGTGATCACCGTAGAAGAAATCAGCATATTCTTCCGTTCTGCTAAAACCGTATCTTCTGGCAGACTATCCAAAGCCTTCTTGTTCACTGGCACGGATTCCCCGGTCATGGCAGACTCGTCTGCTTTCAAATTCGCCGCCGTCAACACTCGAGCGTCGGCAGGTACCAAATCACCAGCTTCTAATTCAATGATATCCCCGGGAACCAAAGTCGCAGTTTCCACGTGTTCCAGTTTGCCATTGCGGATGACTTTCGCTAAAGGCGCAGACATCTTTTGCAAAGCTTCTAGGGATTTGCTGGCATTGTTCTCTTGAGAAATCGAAATAATTGCATTGATTACCACGATTAAGAGGATAATCACGGAATCGATCCAGTCTTCAAATCCACTGGACACATAAGATAGAAACGCCGCGATTAACAAGACGATAATCATCGGGTCTTCCAGTTGGCCTAGCACTTTTTTCAGCAGGCTCTCTTGTTTCTTTACTTCTAATTCATTTCTACCGAACGATTGCAGTCGTTTCTCTACTTCTTGACTGGACAACCCTTCCTCGACATTTGTATCCAAAGAGCTTAAAACTTCCTCTTGGGATTTGGCAAACCATAACGCCACAGTATCCATCTCCTACTTTCTTTTCTGAATGTTTCCTTGTTATTGTACTTCATTTTCTGTATTTTTTCATTGGTTATCAAAAAAAACACCTGGAAAACTTTTTGTGCTTTCCAGGTGTTCCTAAGACTTCGCTAACTAGGATAAGTCAGCTCGGTATAAATTCCGAAGCAGACTGCTTCTCGCTACTTGTGCTTACTTTTCTCACAAGAGATGGTTGTCTTTTAAGACATCCCCAATGTACGTATGATCAACTTTCTTGGCGAAGTGTTCCAAGACGTGTTTTTCCACAAAAGGCAAGTCCATTTCCGATAATTTCTTCCGGTCGGATAAATAGTAAACAGAACTTGCCAAAGTGCGCAAGTCGTAGGCCGAATCAAAGACTTCCGGCACTCCCCGTTCCACATCCAATAATTGGTAAACAGCTTCCATGGCGGTCCGCACAGAGTATTCCGTGGTGAAGACCGTATCTCGTTCTGTATCCGCAAAGTTGCCGATAAAGGCCAAGTTTTTCGAACCTTGTGGCAAGACTTTTGGCCGGTCTCCAGGTTCCCGCAACATGAAGTAAGACGTGATAAAAGGCATATAAACCGGAATAACGGTACAAGCTTCTGCTGCCATCTTTTGAATGTCGGCTTCAGGTACGCCTAAGTGGTACAAGAGTTCTTGAGCGATTTCTTCTCCGGTACATTGTTCGATCGGTTTCTTCACGTAATTGCCCACTTGATTGGATAAAAGACCGTAAATCCACATAACGGTTTGATTGGCATTTTGTTCTTTGAAGTGAGGTTGACGGTGAATGGCAAAGCTCATCAACCAGTTGGAGTCTTTAACGGTAATGATTCCGCCTGTGACGACTTTCCCTGTATTGAGCTTCCGCTGGGTCAAGCGACAGATATAGGGTTCAATCGCCGCCGTGTCCCAAGTAGCCGTAGCCGAAACAAACCAGCTTTCTTCCGGCAAATTGTCGCAGAAGACTTCTGGATGACCAAATTCTGGAGATTGTTTCGCCAAGTTCTTCCATAGATTCCAGCTACCGCCCAACTCGTGGGTAATCGGTGCCGGTGTGTGGTGGTCTCCTTGAGTGGAGCTTTCTGTAATGGAGCCATTCGTCACGAAAACCAGGTCATTTTCCGTCAACGGAATTTCTTGGGTCTTCCCTTCTTTTGTTAAAAGTAGCGTTTGTGCCACTTTGGTTTCCGGAGTAATGGCTACTTTAATATCGTTGATTTTCGTTCCGTATTGGAAGTCGACTCCTTGATCTTCCAAGTAAGCAATCAACGGTTTCACTAGTGATTCGTATTGATTGTAGCGGGTGAATTTCAATGCGGTAAAGTCCGGCAAACCTTTAATATGGTGAATAAAACGCATGACATAGCGGCGCATTTCAATAGCAGAATGCCATTTTTCAAAGGCAAACATCGAACACCAGTACAACCAGAAATTCGACTCAAAGAATTCTTCCCCGAAAACATCCTCGATTTTTTTACCAATCAATTGATCTTCTGAGGTCATGAAGAGTTCTACTAATTCTTTTTGCGCTTTTTTCGACAAGGTGAAATCTCCATCGTCTGCGGCCCGTTCGCCCCGATTATGGATAATCCGACAGTTGGAAGAATTGGGATCATCTTGATTCAACCAGTAAAATTCATCCAAGACAGAGGCATCCTCGACTTCTAAGGATGGTACGGAGCGGAAAAGATCCCACAAACACTCGAAATGATTCTCCATCTCCCGGCCACCCCGGGTCACAAAACCATCGTGGGGGATGAACTTCCCATCCAATGATCCACCAGACAAGGACAACTCTTCAAAAAGATGGATGTGTTCCCCTTTCATGTGACCATCACGAATCAAAAAGACCGCTGCCGCCATACCAGCTAAGCCGGCTCCGACGATATAGGCACTCTTGTCATCGACACCCTCGGGTTTTCTTGCACGAGCAAACGCTTCATAGTTCCCATTTGTGTATCTCATGATTTTCCCTCCAATAAATTATTTTTTCAGTACGCATTTATTATAACGGGCTACCCCTTGAGACCAAAAGATTTCGACTTCTAAACCGCTAGACAATCAGACAATTAGGAGGAGTTGTCTAAATTTCGCTCCATCAGACAAAAAAAGCTCCAACCAAGGGAGCTGTATCTAAAATTGAACCATCCTACTCATTATAGAAATGATGCGCTTGCCCCCAGTCATCATCCTGAGCTCCATTTTCTTGATTGAAATACAACAAAAAACCCCTGATTTCTCAGGGGTTCCAATCTTTCGATAACTAAAATTAACGACGGATTTCTTTGATACTTGTGAAAAGTCGTTAAAGTATTGATATAAAAAGATTTTTATTACCTCTGACTACACTTTGACTAGTTTATGAAAAATTGGCTCTTTAAGAATCCTATAATACCAGCGTTTTCACCGTATTTTAGTCTTCCAAAGAACGAAATGCAAGTAATGGTTTTACCTTTTCATTATTAGTCAAATGACGGTAGATTTTTGAAGTCGTTTTGTCCGTATGACCTAATCGATCCTTCAAGACATCCCAACTACAATACTCGGCTACTAGACTAGCCATTGTGTGGCGAGCTAAGTGAGTATGGAATGACTTTCCAATCCCTGACCGCTCCACGCACCGCTTAACGTGATCATTTACATATTCCCTGCGATAAGGCACCCCACGTTTACTAGCATCGAGATAAACAAATAAATAAGTCTCATCCACAATAAAGCGATGATGCCCTCTCATCTCAGCTAAAGCACGAATCAATTGCTTTAGCTTTTCCATCGCCAATGGTGTTACCGGCACTCGTCTAGCAGAACTAACTGTCTTAGTAGTTTCAATACGAAAATCTTTACTCTTTCCTTTAACCGCTGTCTGTTTATAGAAGAGAATTTCATTTCTTTGAAAATCAATATCTTCTGGTTGTAAAGCAAGTGCCTCACTAACACGGCAGCCTGTATAGAATAGAACATGAAAGAGAACTGACATAGGTAATTCTTCATGGACAATCCCATAGTTCAAGAACGTCCTCAACTCATCTACCGTCAAAAACTTATCTTCCACATTATTGACAGCTTCTTTCAAATCCCGAACGGTTACTTGATACTTAGGTATTCTGACTGTCTTCATTGGATTTTCACTTACTAACTGCTTTTTGAGACAGTACTTGAAAACCATGTTTAGGACTTGAATCAGAGATTGTAGACTATTTTTAGCATAGCCTAGGTCTGTACCGTTGAGGCCTCGTTCCTTCAAGTTGAAAACCAACTCTTGTAGTTCATCTGATGATAAATCACAGAGTCGTTTATTGCCAATCCAACGATTGATGATAGTCAGTTGTTCTGCTCGCTTATCATAGGTCGATTCTTTTTGTTCATTTAAGGACCGGTAATATTGAAACCATTTTTCACCTACAACGCTAAACTTGTCGTTGCTTGCAACAATCCTTTTCTTGTGTCGTTGCTCCTTTTCCATTTCCAGATAAGCAAGTTGTGCTTCCTGTTTTGAATTGAAACCACGTCTTGTTGTTCGAAATGCTTGAAAATACCAAGTGACTCTGCCAGTAGAACTAATTTGTTTTTTAAAACGATCTTTTGTTTTCATTTATTGATTCCTCCTATTTCGAAGGAACCCAACAAGCGAAAAATCTTTGGAAATCTTTCTATCTATGCTTCCATTGTACCGCATCTTAATAAAAAGATGTAACCTATAAAGATCGAAGTAGTCGCATTTGTTCACGAAAGCCATCTGCATCACTCTTCCTCATCCATTCTAAAACATCGTCTCGCAGGTAGTGTCCTCGAATTCCATACCAACAAGACGGAAAATCGCCAAGTTTGACCAAGCGATTTAACGTACTATCACTGATTTGAAAAAGACGTTTCAAATCAGTATTAGTAAGTACTAGTGGTAGTTGCGCCATAGCAAGTAGCCTATCTGTGTATTCTTCTAGTTTCTTTTGCAAGTACGGATAAAAATCAGTTTCAAGAACTCTTTGATTAGTAGGATATTCCAATTGCTTCACCTCTTCTCTATCGTAAAAAATCTTCCCAGTATTTCTAAACAAAAATTAGGTATTCTCAAATGTCAAATTAAGCTAGACAAATCGTCCTGACGCACATGACTCAAAAATACTTCCAATGGTGTCTTGTAATGCAGTGATTTTCTGGGAATATGGTTTCTTTTAGAAGCGACACTCTGAATGAATGATTCGGGGACTTCTCTGAAGTCCATTGACTTAGGAAGCCCATCTTTACGAAGCAACCCGTTTGAATGTTCGTTCAGCCCGCGTTGGGAAGGAGTTCCGGGATCAGCAAAAAAGATCTCGATATCATTAGTATTGCTGATCGATTTCCAGTTGGAAAACTCTTTGCCACAATCAAAAGTGATGGTCTTGAAAAGGTGTGGTGGAAAAGTTTGAAACCAATGATTCAATGTAAGTTCAATGTCTTTTGCCTGTCTACCAGCGGGTTTTAAGGTAATGATTGCTTTGGATAGGCGCTCCACTAGCGTAATCACAGCACTTTTGTGCTTCACTCCAACAATTGTGTCACCTTCAAGGTGACCGAATTCTTCATCGAAATTCTGATAGCGGGCGTTTCTTTCGTGAATCGTTCTTTTGTAAGCTTGCTTACCACGTTTCTCTTGGTGTCCATTGGGTTTACGCTTCCCTTTCTGGATTTGAGTCAATACCTCGGACACGATTTGTGAGAATTTTTTCGAGATTCCAGCGGGTGAGTATCTCATCGTTTCGACCAGCCGTCAAACCAAAACCGTTTGACCGCTGATCGAAGCGATGAAGTTGAAGCCCTGTGGAAATCTCGCCAAAAAATGTAGGTGGTAGCTAGAAACTAAGCTTGCAATGCCAACTCCTCCATCTGATTTGGTGTTAAATAGTTGATACTACTATGGATTCGCTTGCGATTGTAAAATCCTTCAATGTATTGAAATAACGCTAAATGAGCAGCTTCAAAGTTTTCATACGCTTTTGATGGATAGACTTCTTCTTTTTTGAGTGAGGCGTGAAACGATTCGATACCGGCATTATCGTAGGGACAGCCCTTACGACTGAAGGAGTGCCGAATGTTCAATTCATTCAGCTTTGCCTCATAGGCTTCGCTAGTGTACTGAGAACCCAAATCTGAGTGGATGATCAAGTTCTCGGAGGGTGTTTGGTTTAAGAGCGCATGGTCAAGGGTTTCGATAACCAATTCTTTCGTCATCTGCTTGCCAAACTTCCAACCGATGACTTTCTTTGTGTGGAGGTCTTGGATAGTGGAGAGGTAGGTCCAGCCATCTTTTAGGGTATGAATATAGGTAATATCTGTCACCCATTTTTGATTGATCGACGTAGTGGTAAAATCTTGGTTTAACAGGTTTTTACGTCCTTCACTTTTAACTTTCGCTTGTTTGCCAGGCTTGTACTTCTTGAGGGTGACTGAACGCAAGCCTAATTTTCTCATCAGTATTTGTACTTTCTTTAAGGACAAGGTCTCGCCACGGCCAACAAGAATCTTATGAATTTTAGGCGCACCATAGATACCCTTGTTTTCAAAGTAGATTCCTGAAATCAAGCGGTTTAAGCGTTTGTTTTCTGATTGGCGCTTGGAAGGTTTCTTTTTCTTCCAGTCATAGTAGCTGGATTTCGATGCTTCCAAAACGGTACACATTTGTTTTACGTCATGATCATGAACATTTGATTGAATAAATTCGAAGACATCACTCATTTTTACTTTTGAGCGAATATGGTTAAAGCCTTTTTTAGGATAGTGTTTTCCTCCTGCATGCGGGCCATTTCCTTTTTCATCGCTAGGATTTCTGCCTCAGTCATGCCGGTTGCTACATTCTTTGTATGAAGCTTCTTCCAACGATAAATCGTTTGTGTAGCGATACCATATTGCGCTGCCAGTTCCTCGACCGATTGGCCAGACTGGTTTAAATCTAAGATCATCTTCTTAAAGTCTTCATCAAATTTTTTCTTGGCTTTTGCCATCGTGGACACGTCCTTTTCTTAGTAGTTAGATTCTACCAAATCGTGTCCATGAAATCATCCTAACATCAAAATGCTCATGCAATGGTGGATAAAGATGATATCCTAGCAGGCAACCGATAAAGTTTAAGAAGATATCACTTATCGCAAATGTGCCAAGGTAAAACACAAACTGTATCATCTCAATCCCCACAATCGTCAGGAGAGCTACGATGACAAACTCCCGATAACGAGCCTTCATCCCATACAAAAGTCCCAGTGGTATGAAGTAGCAAACATTTAGTAGTGCCTCAAGCCAGCTTAGCCTCCC
The DNA here is from genome assembly GCF_000407365.1 of Enterococcus asini ATCC 700915. Lineage (GTDB taxonomy): Bacteria > Bacillota > Bacilli > Lactobacillales > Enterococcaceae > Enterococcus_C > Enterococcus_C asini. The sequence continues at coordinate 1,515,109 of NZ_ASVU01000001.1, read as the reverse complement.
ACCCATCAAAAAGTCGATAGGATTCAGAATCAAGGCCTGATAACGGGGAGCCTTGGTGAATAAAACGACGAACAATAAGAACAAATACACACTAAAAAATAGATAAAGATAAACTACGGATAATTTTCCTAAAGACCACTGTAGGTAAAACAACCAAATCACCAATGCAAGAAAACTGATTAACACCAATTCAGTATAGACAAAACGCTCCATCGTCTGGGCAATCCGAGGATACCCCGCTAGAACCGGCAGAGCAATAAAGTGGATTAACAGACCACTGACGCCCACCGCGACTAGCAACGCCACCACGTTCTTGATTACTCTCACGTCATCCACTTCCTTTCACAAAAATGGCGCCCCACATCAGGACGCCATTCATCACTATTGGTACTTAAAGGTCCAACTCACCTTTCAAGATGTCTTGCACCCGTTTCAACTCATCTTCGGAAACCCGTTGGTAACTGATATTGTCTTGCATGAAGCCTTCTCCTTGCATCTGTTCTGTCTTCACATTGGTAAAGGCATCCCGGTAATTCAAGGCAATCTTCTTCATGTCAGCAAAATGCATATCCGTGGTCACATTGGACTCCATCGCCTCTAAGACTTCTTGATACTTAGTAATCCCATCCATCGACAACAGCTTCTTCACGACACCGACGACGATGGCTCGCTGCCGTTCTTGCCGACCATAGTCTCCTCGAGGATCTTCCTTACGCATCCGGGAAAAGGCAAGTGCCCTATCGCCATCCAACGTGTTTAACCCATGCTTGAAGGTATAGCCACTTTGAGTGAACTCACCACTATTGGAAACTTCCACGCCACCTACCGCATCCACCAGTTCCTTGAGGCCTTTCATGTTAATAGCTACATAATGATCAATCGGAATATCCAGATAACTTTCCACCGTATCCATCGACATCGCCGCTCCACCAAAGGCATAGGCGTGGTTAATCTTATCATCTGTCCCATGACCCACGATCGGCACATAGGTATCTCTGGCAATGCTGACAATCGTAGTCTTCTTATCTTTCGGATTAACCGTCGCCACCATCATGGTATCCGAACGCCCTTGTTCCGTCCGACCCAAGTCCCCGGTATCAATCCCAAGTAACAAGACTGAAAAAGAATCTTGCTCTTCCAAGTCTACTGCCTGTTCCCGCTTGGCTGGGTTTTTACGTTTAACAGATTCATACGTCTGATCCGCTGACCCTCGGACATCGAAATAAACCTTGGCACCAAGTCCGACTACTACCAATGTGATTGCAAGAATTAGTCCCACGATTCCTAAAATGATTTTTTTCCCTATTGACAATGAATGATCCCTCGTTTCCCTGACTAAGTTAAACAATAGTACTGCCTATTTACTCAATAACACGCTATTCTTAATGATGTTAGGATGATTTCATGGACACGATTTGGTAGAATCTAACTACTAAGAAAAGGACGTGTCCACGATGGCAAAAGCCAAGAAAAAATTTGATGAAGACTTTAAGAAGATGATCTTAGATTTAAACCAGTCTGGCCAATCGGTCGAGGAACTGGCAGCGCAATATGGTATCGCTACACAAACGATTTATCGTTGGAAGAAGCTTTATACAAAGAATGAAGCAACCGGCATGACTAAGGCAGAAATCCTAGCAATGAAAAAGGAAATGGCCCGCATGCAGGAGGAAAACACTATCCTAAAAAAGGCTTTAACCATATTCGCTCAAAAGTAAAAATGAGTGATGTCTTCGAATTTATTCAATCAAATGTTCATGATCATGACGTAAAACAAATGTGTACCGTTTTGGAAGCACCGAAATCCAGCTACTATGACTGGAAGAAAAAGAAGCCTTCCAAGCGCCAATCAGAAAACAAACGCTTAAACCGCTTGATTTCAGGAATCTACTTTGAAAACAAGGGTATCTATGGTGCGCCCAAAATTCATAAGATTCTTGTTGGCCGTGGCGAGACCTTGTCCCTAAAGAAAGTACAAATACTGATGAGAAAATTAGGCTTGCGTTCAATCACCCTCAAGAAGTACAAGCCTGGCAAACAAGCAAAAGTTAAAAGTGAAGGACGTAAAAACCTGTTAAACCAAGATTTTACCACTACGTCGATCAATCAAAAATGGGTGACAGACATTACCTATATTCATACCCTAAAAGATGGCTGGACCTATCTTTCCACCATCCAAGATCTTCACACAAAGAAAATCATCGGTTGGAAGTTTGGCAAGCAGATGACGAAAGAACTGGTTATCGAAACCCTTGACCATGCGCTCTTAAACCACACGCCCTCCGAGAACTTGATCATCCACTCAGACTTGGGTTCTCAGTACACTAGCGAAGCCTATGAGGCAAAGTTGAAAGAATTGAACATTCGGCACTCCTTTAGTCGTAAAGGCTGTCCGTATGACAATGCCGGTATCGAATCGTTTCACGCCTCACTCAAAAAAGAAGAAGTCTATCCATCAAAAGCGTATGAAAACTTTGAAGCTGCTCATTTAGCGTTATTTCAATACATTGAAGGATTTTACAATCGCAAGCGAATCCATAGTAGTATTAATTATTTAACACCAAATCAGATGGAAGAGTTGGCATTGCAAGCTTAGTTCCTAGCTACCACCTACATTTTTTTTGCGAGATTTCCACAGGGCTTCAACTTCATCGCTTCGATCAGCGGTCAAACGGTTTTGGTTTGACGGCTGGTCGAAACGATGAGATACTAACCCGCTGGAATCTCGAAAAAATTCTCACAAATCGTGTCCGAGGTATTGACTCAAATCCATAATAATAATTAAATTAGTGGGGGATGTCAAAGCAAATTTGATCTGTGGTTAAATAATAGAAGATTCTCTTAATGAGAGTAATCAATAACCTGTTCGTACTTCGCTGAGTTAGTTTATAGATGCGCTTTTTAAAAATTCGCTAACTACTCTATCCATAATCTGAAAATCAAAAATATTATCTATTTTTTTCCTCTAAATCTCTCTTAATCTGGGTAGTGGAGATTTCCGGTGTCCGAGGCAAATAAATCACCTCAGCCTCAGTCTGATCTTCAATAAAATCAAACTTGCCAGCCCAATCATCACCCATGACAAATTTGTCAATGTGATACAATTCAATATCTGTTGTTTTTTGTTCCCAATTTTTTTCTGGAATAACCAAATCCACATAGCGAATTGCTTCTAATAATTGTTTGCGTTTTTCATAGGAGAAATAGCATTTCTTTTGTTTTTCATCCCAGTTAAACTCATCAGTAGATAAAGCAACAACAAGATAATCACCTTGTTCCTTCGCTCTTTTAAGTAAATTAATATGACCATAATGTAACAAGTCAAATGTTCCATAAGTGATGATTCTTTTCATTTTAGTTGCTCCTTTTATTTCTTTTAGACGTTGCAATATTACTATAACTAAAAATCCATCATTTATTATGTTTATAAATTCTCTTTAATTTAATAAAATTAGTTCTCAATCTTTTATTAAGTAAAATACAAATCAATAAATAAAAGATTAAATAAAAGATTGCTTTTCCGAATACACTTAATAGATTATTCCCTAAATAAGGTACCTGATATACAATGAAAACTGAGATAATAAAAGCCGAACAAAATGTCCAATCCATTTTGAAGATTTCCGAAAAAGATAGATACTTTCGTGTTACATAAATTCTTAGGAAACAAATTATTCCTTCCGTAAAAACTAAAATAATACTGGCACCCACTGCACCATAGAGTGGAACAAATATATATAATAATATTGGATTAACTACGGCGCCAATTACAAAAGGTATAGTATAATTCACATATTGTCCCTGTGATAAAGTAAATTGATTTGAAAATACCCCCCCAAACGAAATAAAAGGAATTAAAAGGGAGGAGATAATGAGATTAATTTCCATACTTTGAAATTTTTCTCCAAAAAAAATTGGAATAAACTCATGGGATACCACTATTATTTCTCCACAAAATAATAGCGATAAAAATAGGGTTAAATCAATTGAAGTCTTCATCAACGAATTACGCTCGGACCTATCTAGCTTAACCATTTTCGGCATAAGTATTAAACTCATTGATGAAACGATAGAGTTTATAATTCTGGGTATCTTCTGAGATTGATCATAGAAACTCAGTTCTGTATTACTCAATAACCCCCCTACAATGGTCTTATCCAAAGAACTATATACCTGAATTGCAATTTGTGGAATAAGTAAAACCAAAGCTGCTTTTATAAAGAACATTTTGTTTGTTCTTAAACGTGAAGAACTAAGTCTCAGCGGACTGAAAAATTTCCTCAGATTCCCCCAAAAAATGATATTACTTAAAAGCTGTCCAACACAATTTATTACTACATAAAGGTAATAGTCTTCAATATTTTTAACAAAAACTATAGTTAAAATAAGTGTGACAATTTTAATAAACAGATTTCTTAAAACCACACTAGTAATTTGCTCAATGCCCCAAAAAAACCAAGAAATATCTAGAATATAACTAATTAACATTGGTAAAAAAAGTAGTGCAATAATATGAGTCTCATTCATTACTTTAAGTAATACAAAATATATTGGGATTGTTACAATACCTACTAATAGTTGCATTTTCCAAAGAGAGGTAAAAGTATTCAAAAGGTCATTTTTACTACCCTCTTCATTTATTTTCGATATTTCCCTAACTCCTAACTGATTAAGTCCCATCATCACGAACGAACTTAAAAAAGTAATGATGCTGGTCACATAAGAGTAACTTCCTAGCAATTCAGGACCTAGTACCCGCGACACATATGGGATAGTTATCACTGGAATTGCAATAAGAAAAAATTGATAAATTGCATTAAAAATGAGATTTTTGACTGTTTTATTCAATTACTAATACCTCACTAATGAGAAAATTACATAAATCTATAGTACTCGAATTATTATTACTACTTATAATCGATTTTAAATAATTATATCTGTCCTGATAAATTGGGGTATTCCAGCCTTGTTTTTTTACTTCACTTTCTAATTCCTCTTGGGTTTTTACTATCGGTCCAGGAACAAAATTTTCATAGTCAAAATAAAATCCTCTTTCAGACGTCTGATATTGATTAAGATCATACGCAAAGAAAACCATTGAATTCTTTAGTAGAGAATAATCAAAAAATAATGAGGAATAATCTGTAATCAGCACGTCAGAAACTAGCAACAACCTATTTACATCTGTGTTTGATTTAAAATAAATTACATTGTCTGATTTATAAGAGTCGTTGGCTGTAATATTAGGGTGAAGTTTAACTAAGATTCTATAATTATTTCCAAGATTTTCGCTAAACTTTTTAAGATCGATTGGATATGGAAAACCCAACATTCCATCTTGACGAAAGGTTGGTGCGTATAACACGTTAATTTTTCCATCAAGCAAATTCAAATCTTTTTTTATAGTTTTTATTTTCTCATCAGTATTTACCAAAAAAAAGTCTTCTCTTGGAAGTCCTTGATTCCTTATTACTCTGTCATCAATTTCAAAGGCGCTCTGAAAAAATCTATCAAAATACTTTGATGGAGATAAGAACATATCCCAATATTTTGCAGATAATATCCATCTTCTCTTTTCAGTTTTCAGAGTTTCATCTATGATATCATTACCGATTTTTTTTAAAGGTATCCCATGCCAGGTTTGTAAATAAAAGGTTTCCCGTCTCGGTTTCATAAACTCACTAGTTGTAACATTAAAAATCCATAATTTTGAAGTAGCACAATAAAAATAATATTTCATACTGCCAAATTTGACAAATTGAACATTCTTATCTTGTATCTTTGATTGGTAGTACGCATCATTAAGAACGATAACGTGTTCAATTGATTTATTATCGTTTGATAAGGAACGGTAAATTTCCAACGGACTGTCAGAAAATTCTTTCCCATAGTGAGACATATAAAGCACCCGATTGCGGGTTACGGGCAGTAACTTAAAAAATGTAAAACACATAATATTGATTACTTTTCTTATTCTCCACATGCTTTTTTCACCATCACTTTATAGCTAAGAAGCATTTTAAACATATATCTAACTAGTTTATTCATTAAAAGACTTGATAGTACATCACCATATCCCGTAAGTGAAAACTTATTTTTTTGTATTTTTTCAACACCCAAAGTAAATCTTTCATAATAATAGTTGAACTTCTGTTTCTGTTTATTATTAGTAATAAATTTTTTATATTTTTTTTCTGAAAATACGTCTGATTTATCTTTAATTCTCTTTTTATAGTCTTCTCGAATAAATATATCAGTCATTATTTGTCTGTATACATTACTTTTTGTCATACTATTCTTGCGAATACGATAATATAATAAATAGTCTGGCAAAGACCTTATTATTATTCCTGCTGATAACATTCGCAACCATAAATCATAGTCCTCTGCGGTTTCTAATTTCCTATACCCCTTCATTTTCAAAAACGCTACTTTTTTCCCCATAACGCTAGGATGAATAATTGAAGAACCAATCGGTAAAATTTTTTCTATTGCCTCTTTAGTTGTTGGAATTTCAGATTTTTTTCCAATTAGTTTTCCATCCTCATCTATATAAAAGCAATTTGTACTCAAAATATCTGTACTCGGATGATTTAAAAAATGAGCTATCTGCCTCTCAAATCTATCCTTAGCCGATATATCATCAGCATCCATTCTCGCAATAAGTTCTCCATTTGCTTCTTGTAATCCAATGTTTAGGCTAGCAGCTAACCCCATATTCTTTTTGTTTGATATAATATGAATTCGATTATCCATTTCTGCATATTTCTCAACGGTACTTAATAAATTCTTATTATTTGGATTATCTATAATAATTATAAACTCAAAATCTGTGTAACTTTGTTGTAAAATCGAGTCAATCGCTGAAGAAAGTTCCTTTGTTTCTTCATTGTAAGTACTCATGATAACTGAAATTTTAGGCACGTTCCCCAAAGTGCTTCCTCCGTTCAGACATAATAATCAAATTTTTAACAACCACTAAAAATACTAAGGGTATACCGCTTCTCATAAGTTCGCCTTTATAATTACCAATCAATACTAATACGAACAAAGTAAACGGTAATAAATCCAATCTTCTTAAATCAAAACTTGCTTTATCATTAACAGATATAAAATCGTTCCTCTTATTTAAATTTGAGAGTGTGTATAATAAAATAGACCCATATTGTAAAACAATATAAATTAAACCACCAAGATATATATCGTTAATATATCCGATATCTGATCTAGGCAATAAAATATTTGATGCAGTTCCGCCAATAACTCGTGTCCCTAGTCCAAAGATTAAATCAAATCCACTAGGTAACACAAAACTGTTTGATAATGCAGCTATATTTCCTGTTTTTACATTATCTCCAAAAAGATTCGCAATATCTCCAACCATTAACATGAACCATTGATAAGTATTTGGGCTGGCTATTTTTATGACCATTAAAGATGCCCATGTAAAGCTGCCAATAATCAATAGGTAAAGGAGACTCTTTCCTATATAATTTGGATTATTGATTAACAACAATAATAACATCATTACTGCCCCAATAAAAAATATGACTAATCCAGTTCTTCCATTTAGAATTATCACTAAAAAAATAAAAGGAAGATATAATAAATATTTACTATTTTTTATCATAGATAGCCAGAGTAAACAAACTCCTAATAATCCATGGTAAATAGGAGTAAAAAATGTATAATCTCCACTTATTCCATATATCCTCATTCCAGAAATAAAAATATTCTCTTCCCTACCAAGATAGTATAGTTGAAGTGCAATTTGCTTTGTAGAAGGGAGAATCAGCATGATAATACAAAAAACAGCTTGAATCATCGCTAAATTTGCAAGAAAAAGAATCGCATTTTGAAAAAGACTATATTTGTTGTTCAATCTAATATGATATCTATTTAAGAGATACGTCCAAGTAAAAATTTGAATGATAATATATACATTTTGCAAAAAGCGATTCTGATACCCATTTTGCATAGAGATTAAAAGTAAGTAGGCTGCGTTAAGAAGAATACAAAGAAAAACCACCTGAACTTCTCTAGATAAAAATGGAGAGACTCTTTTTGCAAGAATTTTTTTTAAAAAGAGTGAAACTAACATTAACATTCCAATGAATCCAATTATTACTTGAGAAGGAACACCGAATCTCAAAAAAAGTTCAGGACTATAAACCACATAAAAACCAACTACATACAAGCAATACGTTTTAATTCTTTCCATTATCTATTACCGTATAAATCTGATAAACGTTTTTTAAATAATTCGGAATCAGAGTAGGAGCGAATGCTTTTTTTTGCACCTTCTTCCAATGATCTGTACCTATTATTTTCCAACAGATTTAATATCCTTTCTACCATTTCCTGTTTTGAATCTACAATAGCCCCATTCATATCATTTACAAACTCAGTAATTCCACCGTTATTATATGTAATAACTGGAACGCCTAACTGTAAGCTTTCTGCTGCGGCTAAACTAAATCCTTCCCATAATGATGTAACAAGCATTATCTTACTATTTGAGATAATACTTTCTGGATTATGTACAAATCCGAACATATCAATATCAAGGGAATTTGTATCGATGTATTCACTTACTTCATCTCTAAGTGATCCATCTCCTAAAATAGCTCCTTTTAATTTCAAGCCTTTTTTCGTTAATGTATTAAAAATCTCCAGATATTCAATTGGATTTTTTACCGGTTCAAGTCTTCCCAGAAAAATCAAATCATATTTTTTTTTGACAAGAGTCTGAACTTCCTTCATTGGTAGTAGATAATTGGGTAAAATTACTTTTTTATTTGAAGGTAATGAAAATATATATTCGTTAAAAAAATTCTCGGAGACAGATACTATTTTGAAAAATTTTCTAGCACGTATATGATACAGCGTTGATTTTAATCCTTTCTTACTAATCCAACTAGGATTTTGATGTATATGTGATATAACAGTAATACTTTTCGGTAAAAAACTAGCTACTATACTTGCCTTAAAATCATGCGCATGTACAATATCAATTTGATTTTTCTTGCAAATACTATATAACTGAGAATATAAGTTGCCCTTTTCTAAAGAAACAAACGGGATCTCACTTTGTTCTAAGATAGTACGAATTGGGCCGTCAAAAGAGCAATAATATGCAAAACCTTCTGTATTTTTAATAATATTAATTGCAACTTTTTCTGCTCCTGATAATCGATCTGTAAAAAGCAAATGCAAAACCTTCATATTTTCACCCTTAAAAAAATTTTTGATAAAACAGATAAGAAATTGATTCCTACAATTTCAAAAAAATTTAACCTTCAAATACTTCTATATATTTTAAGCATTTTCATATTTACAACAGAAATATCATATTTCATTGATTTTCTGTAATTATAATTTCCAAAATCATTTAGATGGTGATTTGATTTTAAAACTGTTGATATAATATCAGTTACATTTTTAGAGTCTTTAGGATTAAACAAAATCCCACCTTTGTTATTATCCACCAAATCAATATTACCTCTAATATTTGATGCTAGTATTGGCTTTCCCTTTGCCATCGCCTCAATAACAGAAACCGGAAGCCCCTCTCTAAAAGAGGGGAAAACAAAAATATCTGATTTTTCTAAGACATCACTAACATCAGTTCTATATCCCAACAATTTCACGATATTACTTAAATTATTTTCCTTAATATAATCTTCATATTTGCTTTCATTTTCACCTGTACCACAAATCCAATATTCTAAGTTTTCTTTATCAGGCAAATACTTGATTGCTTCTATGACTGTCATATGATTTTTGTTATTATTTAACTCTCCAACAGAAAGTAGAATCAATTTATCAGACCCATTTGACTTAGTACGATTATCTTTAGGTTTAAATTTTTGAATATCCACACCAACTCCTGGGATTTTCTCAACCTTTTTAAAACCCATTTTTTTAGCACGTTCATAATCTTCATTATTAATTGTTATTAACACATCTGTTTTCGATGCCAAGAGACGCTCAACAGGATAAAAAAGAAGCCAATCGCGTTTTCGTCCCCCTTTAAAGAACTGAAAACCATGAGCAGTATAGATTATTTTAGTTTTATGTTTAATATTGGCAACTCGTACTAATGCACTGGCCAAAGGAGAATTTGTGTGAATAAATTTGTATTGCTTATCTGAAATTAATTTTCTTAGTTGCAAAACAACTGCAATATTTCTTTTTGGAGAACCTATTCCTCTTTGAAAATCAACTTGATGAAACACAATACTATTCTCTTTAAAGGAAGTGAACATTTTGTTTTTTTTATCTTTACTGATTGGATCTATTTCACCAAAATTTGCTGCAACTTCAACATCGTAACCTTCGTCTTTAAGCAGAGAAATATTCTCCATATTAAAATTTGCAATCATGGATCCAACAGCACCAACAATTAATACTTTATCCTTCTTACTCATCTCGCACCTTCCCCTGTTAAAACAATTCCCACAGTTTTTAATAAAATAGCAAGATCCATTTTTAAAGACTTATTTTTAATATAATATAAATCTAGTTCCAATTTTTCTTCTGGTGAAATATCATAACCACCATTGACTTGTGCCCAACCAGTTAATCCCGGCTTAACTTCCATTCGCTTTGGAAAATTAGGAATCTCTTTTGAGAATTCATCTACAAAAACTTTCCGTTCCGGTCTTGGACCAATAATGCTCATATCACCTTTTAAGACATTAATAAGTTGAGGCAATTCATCAATCCGTGTTTTCCGAATAAAATGACCTACTTTGGTAATCCGATCATCATTTTTATCTGCCCATTTGGCACCATTTTTTTCAGCATCTAATCGCATGGAACGTAATTTAATCACCTTAAATTCTATACCTAACAACCCTAAACGTTTTTGAAGATAAAATGGATTTCCAGGACTCTCTACCATAATCGCTAAAGTGGTAACTAAAACAATTGGTGTTGCTGGAACTAAACCAATAATTGAAAAGACAATATCAAATCCTCTTTTTAAGGTACTAGATAAACCATTTTCCTGATTATTTAAACGATAGGAATCATTCATCTTCATTAAATCAATCCGCTCCTCCACTTTCTTACCTCCCTAAAAATTCAACCAACTTGGATAAACCTTGGAAAATTGTGTTTTCAACTGTAAACCCTAATGATTTCAATGCTGAAATATCTGCCACAGAGCGATGAATATCTCCTACTCTAGCTGCTTCATGCGTGACTGGTAATTTAAAACCATAAATTTTATTTAATTCAGCGATAACCTGATTTAGGTCAGTTTCTTTTTCAGTACCGACATTAAATACTTGACCTAAAGAATTTTCAGATTCTGCTACTAATAGTAAGGCATGTAGTACATCTTCAATAAAAATAAAATCACGAACTTGGGTTCCATCACCAAACAATGTAAATCCAATCTTTTCTCCATGAAGATTTCGCGTATAGCAATCTAGTAAAATTGAAATCACACCTGAATAAGGAGATTCTGGGTTTTGATTTGGACCGTAAACATTAAAGAAGCGTACAGCAGAAGCTGGTACGTCGTACAAATTATTAAAAATAACCGCTGTTCTTTCAGCAGCAAACTTATCAACTGCATATTGGGTCATTGGTTTGATTGATGAGGTTTCTTTTTTTGGTAATTCTGGATCATCACCATAGACAGCTGCAGATGAAGCAAAAACAAACCGTTTTAAATTTTGTTGGTGTTTACGAATAAAATCCAAGATATTCAAAACTGCATTGTAATTAACTTCATGAGTTTCTAATGGACGGGCAACTGAATCCGCAACGCTTGCAACCGCTGCCAAATGAAAAATATAATCAAACTGATGATTTGTTAGCACTGATTCCATTAAAGCCCCATCTATAATCGACCCTCTAATGAATTCTACTTTTGAAAGGTCATTGAAATTTTCAATTTTCCCCATTGATAGATCATCAACCACAACTACCTCATGACCCTGAGCGATTAACATATTAGTCAAATTAGAACCAATAAATCCTGCTCCACCTGTTATCAAATATTTCATGTAAAAAATCCTCCTAAGATCTCTCCAATTATCCATAAAAAGCGATATTTCTAAAAAACTAAAATAATCCAAACCGTTTCTTCTTAACTTCTGTATAATCTGGGTATGTGACCGCATCCCCATTTATCAAATCTTTCGCCACTTGTTCCATAGCTTTGACTTTTTCTTCATCAAAGTCATGTCCGATTTGGCGAAAGGCTTCTTTCATTGCAAACGTTCTTTTTTTGATACCATGAGCGTCAGACGCCATAATCTGAACGAGGTTATGCTCAACCATCTGTTTTGCCGCCTTTTGGATGTCTTTACCAAAGACACCTATGTAGCTTGGAGCGGTGAGTTGCGCGAGGCACCCCATCTCCAAGTATGGAATCAGGCGATTGGGATCTTCGCGAAACTTCGCATTTCTTTCCGGATGGACGATGACTGGCACCTTTCCCATATTTCGCAGCTTGAAAAAAAGTTGCTCCGTATAGGCTGGGACATCCATCGTAGGAAATTCAATCAAAAGATAGGTATCTGCCAAATCTGTAAACAAAATCTGATCTTGTTGGATTTCTTCTACTAAATCCCCCGTAATCCGCACCTCTTGCCCTTCCAGTAGGGTCAGAGGGAGGTTACGACGATCGAGTTCCGCCTGGAGCTCAGTCACTTTATCGATAACCGCAGCTTTCGGATTCACATATTTCCCATTATTATGATGGGGGGTACACAAGATATGTGTGATGCCTTGGCTGATGGCTTTTTCTGCCATGGCAATGCTATCAGCTAACGTATCTGCCCCATCATCTACTCCCGGTAAGATATGACAATGAAGATCAATCATCCAATCTCCTCCTCAAATCAATTCAACTTAATTACCATAATAATAGTAGTAACCTTGGTCTTTCATATTTTGCGTGCCATTGTATACCACGCCTAATACTCGCGCTTGCACCATTTCCAACAGATTTTTCGCATTGGTTAATGTATCTTTTCGCGTGACGTTTTCTCTAACAACTAGCAGTGTGCCGTCAGCTTTTGACGCCATAATCTGAGCGTCCGTCACGGCGACCACAGGTGGCATATCGAAAATAACAACATCATACAGGTGGCGCGCTTCCTCAATAACTTGGTTCATACGTACAGAGCCTAGTAATTCAGAAGGGTTTGGCGGCTTAGGCCCACTTGGTAAGATGGACAGATTTTCGATTCCGACTGTGCGCGTATTTTCCAAGACGCTTTGATTGGTACTCAAGACGAGGCTCAGACCGGTATCATTACTTAACCCAAATGTTTTGTGAACCGTTGGCTTACGCATATCCGCATCCACCAAAAGCACACGTTGACCGGAGCTAGCGAAGACCACGGCAAGATTCGCTGAAATCGTGGATTTACCCTCTGCCGGTCCAGATGATGTCACGACGATGGTCTGAATTTTTTTGTCTGCTGAAGCAAACTGGATATTGGTCCGAATCGTCCGGTATTGTTCTGAGATTGGTGACGTTTTGTCTGCTAGTGTGATGAGACTGACGGCACTAGTTTGTTGGCTATGATGTTTACTGTTTCGTTTTCCCATAATCGATATCTCCCTATACTCGTGAGCGACTGCGACGAGCTTTGTCTTGTTTGTTTGTGGAATTGTCCTGCTTTTGCACTGCAGTCACTGATTTTGTTGTCTTCTTAATTTCTTTATCTGTCATTTGTGGGACTGAGCCAAGGATGGTAAAGCCGAGATTTTCTGCTACGAACCGGCTATCTTTGACGGTACGGTCCAACAGTTCCAATAAGAAGGCCAAGCCAACCCCTACCATCATCCCTAGAACCAAGCCGATTGCTAAGTTCAGCTTGTTGTTGGGAGAGACTGGTGTCATGGAGGCTTGTGCATTTGAAATGATTGAAATCTTGTCGACATCCAAAACATCTTTGGCATTTTCTTGGAAGACTTTCGCTGTGGTGTTGGCGATATGTTCCGCATCCACTGGTTTTGTATCGGTTGCTACGATGGAAAACATTTGGGAATTCTGGGATTGTTGGACTTGGATGGCACCTTTGAGTTCACTGACAGTTTTATCCAGATTATATTCTGACTCCAGACGATCTTTGACAGTGCCCATGACCAAGTCGCCAGTAATCATATCTTTATACGTATTAATCATCAATAAGTTCGTATTGACATCTCCGGCATTGGTACTGTCGGTACGAGGCAGCTTCACAATCAGCTGGGCCTGCGAATCATATTTTGGTGTGATGATAAAGAAGGTGGCAACCCCTGCTAGGGCTAATCCAGCAAACATACTAAGTAATATCGTGGTGATGTGTTTTTTCAAAATCTCGAAAATCTCTTTTAAACTGATGGTTTCTTCCATTTCTTGTCTCCACTTTCTCTCTCATTTTCTCTAGATGGATTGAATTGTTTATTCGTAATCCTCAGTATACTCATCTTCTGTGTAGGTCTCATCTTCGTAACTAGTATCATCTTCAGAGTAAGTCTCTTCTGATTCGCTTTCGTTATCTTCACTGGTGGAAACACTACCGTAACCTAGCTGTTCACTGATTATATTTAGGGAAGTAGTGAAATCGGCTTTTTTTGCCTCGTTACGAACTTGGCTGATACTGTCAGCTAAAGCGATGTAATTATCGTATGTGGCATTTTCAGTGATTTGGCCATCTTTCAGCAATTCCCCTAGCGTTGTTTCAATCTCTTTGATGCGGGTCAGCTGCGCATCTGCAAAATCTAGATACTCAGTGATATTTTTTTGCCATTGGTCAGCTAACGTCGACAGTTTCAAGGTTTCTCGAATTTCTCCGATTGATTCGTCTGAAATGTCTTTTTTAATCACTACATCATTAACCGGCTTCTGCCAAGAACTCACAGGATTCTCAAACAAGTTATTGGTCTTTTCTTGAATAGTTAATTTGTCATTGACCAAATTAACTTTTTTCACAAGGGCGTCTTTGGTCTCTTGAATCCCCCCAGCATCGTCTGTTAGGTCTTCTGCTTGAATATGGTATTCTTCAGCATCAACTTTGACAGATTCAAGCTTTCCTCGTACGGCCGCAAGCTCGGACTCCGTCAAATTTTCTCTCAAAAAAATTGATTGACCTTCTTGATAAAACGAATCAATGGTTTTTGTGAGAGTCACTAACTGCTCTTGGCTTTTTGCAATGGTGCTATTGGCGTACTGAACTCGTTGTTCATACTGATGTGTTTTATCGGCTCGGTAACCGATGTAACATATACCCAGTGCTCCGATACCGACGGCTACGACAGCTAGGCCTTTTGCTAAGGGTCTTCCCATCTAACTTTACTCACTCCCAAAAAATTGTTATTTGTCACAATTGTTCATATTATACTATATTCAACTAAATATTGATGTTAGGATGATTTCATGGACACGATTTGGTAGAATCTAACTACTAAGAAAAGGACGTGTCCACGATGGCAAAAGCCAAGAAAAAATTTGATGAAGACTTTAAGAAGATGATCTTAGATTTAAACCAGTCTGGCCAATCGGTCGAGGAACTGGCAGCGCAATATGGTATCGCTACACAAACGATTTATCGTTGGAAGAAGCTTTATACAAAGAATGAAGCAACCGGCATGACTAAGGCAGAAATCCTAGCAATGAAAAAGGAAATGGCCCGCATGCAGGAGGAAAACACTATCCTAAAAAAGGCTTTAACCATATTCGCTCAAAAGTAAAAATGAGTGATGTCTTCGAATTTATTCAATCAAATGTTCATGATCATGACGTAAAACAAATGTGTACCGTTTTGGAAGCACCGAAATCCAGCTACTATGACTGGAAGAAAAAGAAGCCTTCCAAGCGCCAATCAGAAAACAAACGCTTAAACCGCTTGATTTCAGGAATCTACTTTGAAAACAAGGGTATCTATGGTGCGCCCAAAATTCATAAGATTCTTGTTGGCCGTGGCGAGACCTTGTCCCTAAAGAAAGTACAAATACTGATGAGAAAATTAGGCTTGCGTTCAATCACCCTCAAGAAGTACAAGCCTGGCAAACAAGCAAAAGTTAAAAGTGAAGGACGTAAAAACCTGTTAAACCAAGATTTTACCACTACGTCGATCAATCAAAAATGGGTGACAGACATTACCTATATTCATACCCTAAAAGATGGCTGGACCTATCTTTCCACCATCCAAGATCTTCACACAAAGAAAATCATCGGTTGGAAGTTTGGCAAGCAGATGACGAAAGAACTGGTTATCGAAACCCTTGACCATGCGCTCTTAAACCACACGCCCTCCGAGAACTTGATCATCCACTCAGACTTGGGTTCTCAGTACACTAGCGAAGCCTATGAGGCAAAGTTGAAAGAATTGAACATTCGGCACTCCTTTAGTCGTAAAGGCTGTCCGTATGACAATGCCGGTATCGAATCGTTTCACGCCTCACTCAAAAAAGAAGAAGTCTATCCATCAAAAGCGTATGAAAACTTTGAAGCTGCTCATTTAGCGTTATTTCAATACATTGAAGGATTTTACAATCGCAAGCGAATCCATAGTAGTATTAATTATTTAACACCAAATCAGATGGAAGAGTTGGCATTGCAAGCTTAGTTCCTAGCTACCACCTACATTTTTTTTGCGAGATTTCCACAGGGCTTCAACTTCATCGCTTCGATCAGCGGTCAAACGGTTTTGGTTTGACGGCTGGTCGAAACGATGAGATACTAACCCGCTGGAATCTCGAAAAAATTCTCACAAATCGTGTCCGAGGTATTGACTCAAATCCATATTTCCAAAGTATCCAAAAATAACAAAATAGATAACATGAAAATATTTGACCACAACACAAGATTGTGATATTTTTTACATAGTTTTATTTATATGGGAGTGACGAAATGCCATTTATAGTCTTTTTCTTTATATCATTATTAACAATATATATTCCTTTACCAACATTATTAATGTATTTCCATAGACTCTCAGAAAAACATGACACTATAGTCACTATAGATAAACATATATTGGTTATACTTGTCTTATTAGATTATTATATTAGCTACTATTTTCTTAAAAACTGTAAGATTAAAAAGAGATACTACTTTTATTTAATTGGATTAAATTTGATTGAATGGGGAATACATTTAAGCTTGTACTTAAAATTCAACGCTACAGCATTAACTATAGTTTTAATTTTCCAAACGATACTTTTAATTTGCATGTTTACCTTCCCATTATCTGGTAAATTCAGAAATTACATATTTAATCAAAATTGATCCTACAATTTCACGAGGTAGCTAGATACTCTTCATAAATACTAACCAGTGTGTTTGGATTTGAGTCAATATCTTGGACACATTTTAGTAGAGACGGTTACGCCATTTTTTCTTTTGCTAACTCTTCAAACTCCTGAGGGGTTAGATAGTGAATCGAGCTGTGAATTCGATTCCGGTTATAAAATCCTTCAATGTAACTAAATAGTGCTCGATTCGCTTCTTCGAAGTCTGAGTAAGTCGTCGTGTATACTTCTTCTTTTTTCAATGATGCATGGAAGGACTCAATTCCTGCATTATCATAGGGTGTTCCTTTGCGACTATAGGAATGTCTTATTTTATTGTTTTCAAGCCAACTTTCCACTTCGATTGCTGTATATTGACTACCTAAATCGGTGTGTAGAATCATTCCTTCTGGAATGTGGTACCGTTGTTTCGCTTGATTGAGTGTTTGTAACACACAATCGACAGTCATTCGCTTAGAAAATGTATAGCTAATAATCTTTTTCGTGTGTAAATCCATAATTGAAGATAAGTAACACCAACCATTTTTCTTAGTTGGAATGTAGGTGATATCAGCTACCCATTTTTCACAGATAGTTTTAGTAGAAAAGTCCTGATTTAAGATGTTCTCTTTTAAAACAACCGGCTGAACAGACCGTTGAGGTCTGTATTTCTTAACCACAATTGACCTTAGATTTAATTGTTTCATCAATTTTTGAACATGCTTAAGAGATACTGAAATTCCTTCTTTTAGCAACACTTGATGGATTTTTGTTGCACCATATCTCTGTTTATGATCAAAAAAGATCGTTGAAATCTTCTTTTTCAATTGGTTATTTCTGACTTCTGTAGCTGTTAACGATTTATTTTTATAAAAATAGTAGACGCTCCTAGGAATTTCTAATAACCGACACAACAAAGAAACAGTGTAATCCTTACACCATTTTTCAATGAATCGGACAAGTGACTTCAGGTCTTTCGAGAGAATATGGCTGCGGCTTTTTTTAATATTTCAAGTTCCTCTTTCAAACGAGCATTTTCTTTTCTCAAATCAGCCGCTTCTTTTCCGGTTAGTCCTGTGGACGGATCAGGTAAGTATAAATTCTTCCACTTATAAATCGTCGCTTCAGCTAAGCCATATTCTTTCGCCAACCCTCGAACAGAACGTCCAGTTTGATTTAGTTCAACAATCATCTGTTTAAAATTTTCTTCATATCGGGTCATAAAATCCATCCTCTCGTAGATAAGTTTAATTTATTTCTGTCTCTACGAAAAGATGTCTAAGATTTGATACTAACACTAGTTTTAGCTCTCTTATTTCCATATAATGGCACATAATCAATTGCATTCAATATTTCTGATAGCTTGATTTGATCCTCGTTCCATTTAAATACAAGAGTTCCATTTGGCTTTAATACTCTGAAACATTCTTTGAATCCTAATGCTAAATCTTCTTTCCAAGTTTCGGGATTTAATTTTCCATACTTTTTGACCAACCAGCTATTCTCGCCTGCTTTAAGCAAGTGTGGCGGATCAAATACTACATGATAAAATGATTCATCTTCAAATGGCATATCTCTGAAATCTCCAATGACATTAGGATTGATATCAACGACATGTCCGCTATAGTGTTTTTTGAAGCTATTTGCGATAAAGATTCAAAAAAACTAAGCATTGTACACTTTTAACTCTAGTGATGCACCAACTATAGTACGTTTCGCATAAACGATATTTTATCAAATTGGATAGTCAAAATATGACTACCTACTTCGATATGCAAAAAAACATAAAAGTATGAATCTATCAAATTATGCAGCATTCTGGAATAAACTAGTTAGCTGAGTACAAGTCTCTGGCTGTACTTAGTAGATTTTCCTGTTGTTCCTATCATAGTGGCTGTCCAGAATTATTACAAGTAGTATTTTCTGAGTTTTTTTCGAAAAAATGACTTTTCTATTTCCCGCAAAAAGAATCAGTAACTAGAAAAGTCACTCATAGATGTTGTTTAATGTAAGTGTGTAGGATAAGTCTGCCGAATAACTCCCGGCAGTAGCATCAAATTATGATTTTCAATTTTAGCACTAAGAGCGTACTGCTACATCCCAAGTCAAGGATGTAGTTATTCCCAATTTAGTGTTACCAATCCAAACCGATAGTAACTTATAAATATCCGTCAAATAAATTGACACTAAACTTAGGAGACAGTTTTATGAACAGATACAGATGCTTATTTCTTTTGTGAGTCTCTTTTTGATTTGCATACAAGAAAAAAGTGTTGGCAGAAAATCGGTTTCGATTTTCCACCAACACAAAATATTATAGAACCTTGATTTCATACGCATTACTTAGCCTTGCTCCACTAAATGATACAGATTAACTAGGACACTCGTATCATTTTCTCCTGCGGTTCCCTTCCAAAAAAACCATTAAATCAATATTAATCTCAGAAATTAATACTAAAAAACCGCATCATTTATGATACGGTTCCCCATGATTGATCCACCTTACTTGGTGAATTCACTCTACCAACAATAACATCATTCACCTATTATTCTAACTTGTTTTTATTCAGAGACAATAATTCTCCAATTTCCATCATTTTGTAATTCCAATTCATACTGAAAGTAATTCGTTACTTTTGATAGAGTATCAAGGTATTTTACATCAACTCTCACTTGAATACTTTTTTCATTTTGTGTATAAATTGGATTCACTAATTCCACAAATTTAAGATTCGAATTGATTGGTCGCATAACATCATTTTCTACATAATACTCAAGTTCTTTTTCTGATGCAGTTGGATAAAGCTTGAAAAATGTCTCTAAAAATTCAGTGATTTCTTCCGCTGTTTTGGCATCAATTTCTGAATCACTTGCCACTGGTTTTTCCTCATACTTCACTTTTTCTGGTTTTCCAATCATCGTAGGCAGACTCGTCACAATATGGTTGCCTTTTTTATCTTCAAATATCCTCACTTGATATGCAGAAAAAACCTGTTGTGTCTTTTTCCCCTCTGTAATCTTTTGCTCCACTAAAAATGAAATAACAAATTCTTCTGAGTGCTTCTCAACATCTAGAATTTTTACTACTTGAACTTCGGAACTAGTGGGAATATCCGCTCGAACCATATCTTGACTTAAAGTCACCCCTTCCTCAGTCAGATATTGTTCAAGAGTAGTCATTCTCTTTTCGATGGCTTCTTTGTCATTCTTCCAAGAAAAATACTCCTTCGCAAAATCAATCGTAAAGTTCTCGACACCAGAAGTATTCACTATTTTTTCTTTCACAACCACTTTCTCATGAGTCGTGTGTCGGTCAATTGCTGTGAAATTTTTGTATATCCCAAAAGCGAGACTACAAAACAATAAAAACCAAAGGACAAGAACCATTTTTCGATGCTTGCCCACTGAAATTACTCGTTCTTTCTTCTTTTTTGGAGTCTTCTCCTTCTGACTTCGTTCAATTTTTATGTTCATTTTCCATTCCTCTTTTCTATTGTTTGTATCGACCGGCTCCGATAAGATGTTGCTGCCAATAGGGTTCGGTAAGATTCGTCCAGCCCACTGGATCTCCCGCATGGAACATCTGATTCTCTCCTGCATAAATGCCGACATGAGTCACGTAAGTACCAGCATCATAAGTTGAGTGAAAGAAAATTAAATCTCCTGGCTTGGCATCTTTTAGGTCAATATGACTCATGGCATCATACTGATCCTGTGCCACCCGTGGAAGTTTCAGACCAACTTTGGCATAACACCATTGAGTTAAGCCACTGCAATCAAAACCCGTTGCGGGACTTGATCCACCAAATACATAAGCCATTCCTTCATACTTAAATGCCTCGTCAAAAATCCCTTGGACTGTTTTATCATCAAACTGTATCGTGGTCAGATATTGTTTCACCAACAAACAATAAAACATATTTCCGTAGTTGTAGCGCCACCCGCCATTTTCTTTAATGGCGATTGGATTGGGGTAATCAACTTTTTGACCACCTGATTTTTCTTTTGAAAAGGATTCCGCCAAAGCAAAACTATGCTTCTTTCCATTTTTTGCGACATGATTTATATAGCCTCCACCATAATTATAGGCTTGGATGATACTATCTTGATCACAGCCTAACTCTTTAGCTCGTTTAACCAGAGAAGCAAAATAGAAACACCCTTGTTTAATGGATGCCTCGGTATCTAAAGAATTAGGTGGTAAGCCAGCTGATTCAGAGCTTTGCATCACGTCTTTTGCTGTACCACCCGACTCCACTTGAATAATCGCCAAAAGAATCGGTACATAATCTGAAATGTCCGATTCCTTGGCATACTTTTCTACCAGTGACCGATGTTTTAGTACTTCTTCTGAGACACTACTGCCACCGGGAGAGGTACCAGAACTGTTGCTTCCTTCACTATCCTCACCAAATAATAAGCCGACACACATCAAGATGCCCATAAAAGAAATCGTCAGGATTGCCAACGAGATTGTACTCAAATTTCTTATGGTCATTTAGTCTCACCCGGCCTTAGTTTTGGAGGATGACTCACTTTTTTTTGTACTTTTCGATTGCCTGCTTTTGCAAGAATAGATCGCTTCTTCGCCTGTTGGATAGGAGTCACTTTTCTTACTGGTTGATTATTTTCTTTCGTACTCAATTTTTGATTTGAGAGTCTTCTTTTGATTTCAGGATTCGAATTCATTTTTACAATTCGATTGGCTGGTACATTCTTTGGTATCTTACTTTTCTGAGATTTGGATTCCTCTTTTATCGGAACATTGCTCCTACCTTTTCTATGACGATTTGCTGAATTTCCCAATACTTTCCGCTTTTCAGCCATTTTTTCATCTCTACGTTGTCGTTGTTTTTCTCGCAACTCCGCTCGATTCGCTTTTTCTTGGACAAGTCCACGCTTGAATTCTTCTGGTGCTTTTTTCGTCTTTTCGATTTCTTTATGCAGATTGTATTTCAAATTAGTTGGTGTATTCCTTACTTGATCCTTTACTTGTTGTGCTTTGGCTTTTACCATTGATTGGGTATCTAGTACCTTGCCGATTTTTCTTCCGGCCAAATTCATTCGAGATTGTTTCTTATTTTTTGAGATTGGATTTTCCTTATTCGGGTCAGATATTACCTCTTTATTGTTAGATAATGATGGATTCTTTCGTGGAGAACAACCAGAAGACTTCGATCTGGTTTTTGATTGATCTTTTGCTAGTTTCCCACCAACTGCTGCACCACCACCAAAAGCCAATGTTCGCCCAACATTTCGATTAAGTTGCCGTAGTTTACGATTCATCAACATTTGCGGTTTCCGCATGACACGTCTGCCCATTGACTGGCTATCATTGCTTTGGAGGTTGAACATACTCATAATGTCCCCCAATTTGAAATAAATCCCGGCAAAAGTCACAATTTGCAGAAATGCTACCATAAAGAAGGGATAGGTCGCTGAAATATTGAAAAACATGGTAGAAATACTGAATGCCGTGGTGATAACCAAGGTCACTCCCGCTCGCATCATAATCGTATTGAATAAGCGAATAATCGCCTTTTTCCCCAAACTTTCATAAGTTGGCAACATCGACAATAAAAAGCTAATAGGTAGAAACATCGCAAAGATAATGAAGAGAATTTGTGAAAACAACATAATTCCTGTCAGAAGAAAGACAAAGAAGGAAATCCCAATATTGAACAGCACCAAAAAAATCACGGTCCCTAAGCGGCTCATGGTCTTGGTTATACTTAGATTCGCATTGTCATTGTCTTCAATCTCCGCTTTGACCGCTTCTTCCCGATCCTTGCCCTTGTTTTCATCCGGACTCACGGATAGAATCTTGTTGACCCGATCTTCGCCAATTTCCTCTATATTGGAATCATCAAATTGCAAGAGTAACCAAGGCTGCTGGACTTGAATTGAAAACAAACTATCCCGAATCAAATCCACGCTATCTTTTCCTTGGCTTTTTGAATTGGGTACAACAATCTCGGTCCCAAGGCTAAGAGCCGCTTCACTAACATCTGAACTAAAGTCATTAATTTTTGTGATATAGGTAGGCGCATACGCAATAAAAGAACCCGAAAGTAGAAAAATCATCACAAAATTAATCACGGCTCGAACTGCTTTCGTGGTTTCTCGTTTTAATAATCCGGTATACGCCACATACACCCCTAGAGCTAAAATCATCAATAATAGAAACCCAAAATAAAATCCGGAGGTCTGGAGTCCATTTTCAGTAATACCAGCCAATGTTTGGATATTCTTTCCAATACTTTCAGCCGTATCCGAAATGAAATCTAGTTTATAAGCTTCTTGAACCACATAACCCGTGGCATTCGACAAATACAAACTCACCGTCCAAATGAAATTAGTAATGGCATAAAGACCATACATTACGCTCTTTCCTAAGCCATCGCCCCAATTCCACGGTAGCCAATCCCATGAACTATCCACAAAGAAATCCAACTGATAGTTACCAAGTGAATATTGGGAATAAAGATTTCCGGCTTCAACTGTATCATCAACCAGACCAGTTGCCTCAGCTATCGTACCGACTAAACTCAATAGAACTGTCAGAGTGATGATGCTAATAAAAACGATTCCCACAATCCGAAAAAGTTTCTTTTTCATCCCCTCACTCCATTCTCTCATGAATAGGTGGACGGGTATCAAAAGCATGGAAGAGTTCTTCAAAGACTGGATGAACTTGAACCACACCTACTCGCCCATACAAATCTTGCATTAAACACTGACCGTTTTCCAAATCTCTCAGGCGTTTTTGATTGCTTTCATCTTCTCGATCCAAGCCAAAGAATTCCAAGGTTTTCTTGATTTCATGAATATCGGTACTGCGAAACGCAAACTTCAACCCGATATTATTCTTCAAGCGTTCATCCAGTAAATCATCACTATTTTGCGTAACAAAATAAACTCCGGCATTCATGGCCCGCCCAGCACGAACGAGCTTATTCGATAATGTTTTTCCTTGTGCCACTTGAAGAAAACTCCACGCCTCATCCAAGTCCACTATCTTGAAAATTTCTCGGTTGCTATGGATGAAGTCCAAAGCAAAAGTGGAAATGACGATTAGCATAGAAACACTAAGCAACTCCATGGTGGTATATTCTTCAAAAGTGGTTTCTGCATCTGGTAAAACTAAATCCGCTACTTGAATGATATTTAACTGTTTATCTAAACTAATCGACTGGGTAATCGAACCATCTGAGAAAAGCAAATGAGCAAAATCATAATCGGTAAAGGACTCGATATGATCGGCGATATTTTCCGCAACTGTTGAGCCCTCTTTTCGAAGCTCATTAATAACTTGTAGTAACCCTCGTTGATCACTTTGAGTAACGGTTCGAATGGCTTTGCGCAAAACAGGAAACTTCTCCCCATCCCGACTAGAAATTCCTGTTAAAAAAGTCAGGATATCAATCGCTAGACTTTCTGAGTCTTTCTTTTTCTTCATGATGACATAGGGATCAAGTAAGCCTTGATTTTCTGGCTTACTAGTCAAGTTGAGAATATTAATTTCATCCGCAATTTCTGGCAAGGTTTCTTTCCATCCACCACGTTCCCCTTTTGGATCGACAATCACAGCTTGACCACCAAAAAGGACAGCATAATAGACTAAGAGATTATTACTAAAGGATTTACCTCCACCAAGAGAACCAAGAAAAGCTGCGGCAAGTGCATTGGTAACTGACCCCTTTACCCCTTGTGAAGCCAATGCCGGTTTTAGATAAACATTGCGCCCCGTATCTACATTGTAACCAAAGTAAATGCCTTCCAATTCTCCTAACATTTGAGTGGCGCCAAAACCAAGTCCTGCTAAAAAATCAGACGTAACATATTGGATATAGTCATTCATATATCGCTTACTAGAAGGTAAGAATTCTTCATGTAGACCCATCATATCGCCAAAGGGCCGGACTAGTTTTACATTGGTATCGTCATAAAAATCCAAGACTTCGTCACAGCAGCGTTTTAGTTCATCAACTGATTCTGCACTCACTCGAACCACATAGCTCAATTTGTACATGGATTCCTTGGACTGATCCAAGGTGGTTTCTAGTTCATCTACTGAATCCAAAGCGTCCAAAACATTCGAATTGGTCTCATTGTCGGATTGATAGGCATGGTTGTCTAAGTCTTTCAGTTCCTTTTTCTTGTTGCGAACGGTGGCAAGTGCCTTTTTATTGGTGACAATCTCTACATTCATACTCGTGTCGATAGGAAACGTGAATTGTTGTTGCTGGTAATAAAAAAGTTCCGAGGAAGGAAATTCCATCTCTCCCACAATCGTGTTGATTGTTAGATACGCGACATAAGACTCGTGATTTTCATGTTCAATCCGTAAGTACCGGGACTTTTCTTCAATCAAACAACGACTGGGACGTAATAAGTCATAACGTTTCACCAGCGTTTCTGATTTCAGCTTTTTCTTTGGCAGCTGAAATTCATATTCTTCAAATGGTGTACCTTTTTCACCATAGATATGTTCAATCAAGTAAGTCAGATCACTCGGTGTGACTCGTCTGACTTTAAATCTCCGAGCTAATTTACTTTCCATTAATTTTTCAAGCTTAGTATACCGGCGAATTTCTTCATTGGATAAAGAAACAAAATCCCCCATCAAATGATGATTCACCCCATAGACAAATTCTTGAATCCCAGAAAAGAAAGATTTTTTGAGACTTTTTAGATTGACCTCTTCATCCGTCGCAATCAGTTTGAAGCCAATAAAAAAGCGATAATCAATCTGACTATCGCCAATCATAGATACTAATGCATCTGTCTGTAAATCAATTCGTTGTAATGCAACTTCTTTGAGTCGCCCGGTAATCTCTTTCTTCGATCGTTCTTGCGTGGCCCGAATACTACTTTCTGTGGCAATTTGTAAGGCATGGATCTTGCCCTCACGATTCTGGGCAATCAATTGGCGAAAGTTGTCGTGTACTTGATATTTTTGTTCAGGAGATAAAAAGGAGTAATTGTAAGGAACTAATTCATAGTAGGCAAAACACTCTCCTTCTTGGTTAAACACAAGATTGTTTTCGATATACTTAATCGGGTACATAGTTCACACTCCTCACTAAAGTGACAGGCTCGTCCCATCGTTTCTTCTGTTCTTTGACTTTCTTTCCTGCAAACGTGACTTTAAACCGCAAGTGATAACTGATAAAGGATCGTAGAAATCCCAATGGTTTCTTGCCGTCAAAGGTCTTTTGCGACATAAACCACGTGACCGCCACCGGTATGCCCAAGTATTTTAAAAAGGCCCCCTCTATCATGGATAGCGGAGGCATATGGGCAAATACGATGACAAACAGCAAGGATAAAACAAACCAAGCCATCTGGTTAAAGGTCACAGGAAAAGGCAACTGAAAGTCATTGATTGCGTAAATGACTTTTTCAACTGCCCAAATACTGGTGTAGCTTTTTATTTTTTTCATTGACTCATCTCCAAATATATTATTATCCATGTTGAAAATTCTGTTATAATTAAAGGCAGTTAGGAGGTAGATCGGTTTGAAACAAGAAGAACTTAATCTTAAATTGTATGAGCTATTATTGAAAATCCAAAATGAAGCAGATATACTCACAAATGCTGATATCTCAGAATCAGACGCAGAGCTTTATAAGTATATTATTTCTAAAGGATTAGTTCATAATTTAAAAATCGAACATTATTACAGCGGTCCAAATATAGATGCTAGTCAGGCAATAATCACAGATAAAGGATATGCCTTTATTGAGCAAATTAGTGAATCGAATAAACCTATTAAAATGAATCGTGAGAATCGATATAAGCAACTCCAGATATTTCTCAAACGATTAGATGATCAAGACGATGATTTAAGAACTCCAAACAAACGTGTTCGAGAAATTGACTACTACGACTTAATTAAATATGCTATTGATTCAAATTTCGGGCTCATTGTCAAATAGTGTTGTTTTAATTAAATCACCTTGAGGAAACGTTTCGACGTTTCCTCTTTTTTCGTTATTAAATAATCTCACAGAGATTTTGTTGAATCAAGACTCGCATACGCAGATGTCGAAACGTCCGAAAGCCAAACGCGATGCGTTTAATGACCTTGATTAAATTGTTTTTCCCTTCCAATTTGCCGTTAGAATAGGGATATTTCAAAGCATTGATGATGCCTTTTTTATATTTGTTTAACGAAAGAATCGCTTTTTTAAATCCTTTATCCAATGATACTGGTAATGTGTCGATCAACTCGAAGAAGGCAGTAAAATCTTTTGTTTCCAAAGCAGCCAACAATTCCTGATAGACTTCATAACTTTCATGTAAGTGCTTATCGATTGAGAGCAGATAGTCTAGGACGTCTGATTCGGTCACGTATTTCCGTTGGAAAAGCGGAAATTGTCGAAGAGAAGTATAGTTGATTTTTGTTTCTTTCTTCAAGATCGTTCGCCAGTATTTTTTTAATTTACGATAATCTTTCATTGCTTTAGGATTGTTTTTCTTTAACCGGTTCATGGTTTGGATTCGTTGCTTATTGAAGGCACGAGTCAATTGTTGGACTATGTGGAACCGGTCGATCGATACACAGGCATTCGGAAAAAGAGCTCGTGTCACTACGTGATAAGAAGCATTCATATCCATTACGATATGAGTCACATTTTGCCTTGCTTTTAGGGTGAAGCGTTGGAAATAGGCGGTCAATTTAAAATTTCTCCGATCATCTAAAATATCAAAAATCATTCCAGTGTCGGCATCACTGAGAATAAAGCACATCGCGCCTTCACAATCTTTGGTTCCTTTGAATTCATCAATCATCAAATGTTTCGATAAGTAAGCAGGTTTTAACTGTGGTTCTTCAAAGAAAGAGTCTAGTACGCGTTCGACCGTTTTGGTCGATACAAAGTATCGAGCCGCAATATCTTTCATGGAGATTTTCTTCTTTAAATCAATAGCGATCGCAAATTTCAATGGTTGCGAAAGATAGCAGTTTTCAGCGACATAATCAGTTTTGGCTGTAAATGTGTGTCGACAATGTTTACAATAAAAGCGCTGCTTGAATAAACGAAGATAAGAAGGAACTTCTTGATAAGGAATCAGCTGGATCAAGCTCTCTTTATACGAATGATAAATCACTGTTTCAAAGCCGCACAGTTCGCAGTGGTGCGGTTTATAAGTCAATATTCCCGTAAAGGCATTGGCCATTCGGCCATGGCCCCACTCTTTGGTTAGCGTATCTTTGGGAAAAGCGATGTTTGAATCTTCGATATTTAACAGTTCTTTGATCATCTGGTCTGTATTTTCATCTTTTATTTTGATATTCTTAGGTAAAGACATTTGAATTCTCCTTCTATAAGTGGTTCAGCGACTTAATTATAGAGGAATCAAATGTCTTTTTGTTATAAAAAAATATTTGGTGTCCTTACTCGTTTTGAGTAACAACACCAAATATCATAGAACCAAATTTCGTTAAAGGAATTGCTATTAAATATGCTAGTAACAAACCTCATCTCTTTTTATCACAATTTGCAAGGATTACTACAGAAGGATACGATGTATTAGATACTCCCTATCCCAAAAACGACTCATCCGATGCAAGCATTAGTAACATCTACAATATCTATGGTGGGGATCAAAAAGGTGCAAGTTTCGGTAGTAATAACACAACTAATAATACTTAACAGAGGAGTTTAGTATGGATTATCTAACCAAAGAAAAAAAGTTAAATCAACTTCTAAATTTCGTTTATGACGGAACTACTGTTACATCAGACTTATTGGAGCTGTCCCAACAAGAATTTGCATCATTATTGGAAAGTGCAACAAAGTCTGGCTATATCCGAGGAGCATCTATAACAAAAACCAAAATGACTCCCATAATTTGGACTGATGACGTCGAACTAACAGAACCTGGAGCTGAGAAAATTCATCCTTCAGAAAAAAATAGTCAGTCGATTCAGACAACAAATACCTTTAACTTTAACTCTTCAGGTGACTATAGAGGAGCAACATTTGGAAACAATAATACTGTCACAAACAACTGGAATACTTCTCTTGATGAATTAAAAGAATATATTGATGCTTTACCACCTGAAGATCAACGAGTGGGCAGAGAACTTATCGAAATCGTAGAAACAAAAGATTTTAAACCTAACGTTTTAGAACGATTTTCTGAGTTTCTCGAAAAGCATCCAAGAGTTGTTACTTTAGCTGGTAACGCAATTGTTTGGGCACTTTCTAACACTGATAAACTTCCATTAATAAATTGAGATATACGCCATTCAAATTGAATGGCGTATATTTTTATATTGCATACTCAAAAACCCCACGACTCGTAACCAAATAATTCCCTCCTATCTCCAAATCTCGACCATATGCTTCATAGTCAATATAATTTTGTAGATGAGCTGGCACTTCACCAAGTGCACCCGTGTCTTCAATCAAATAATAAGCGACATCACTCATGTCATTACAATCGGGATAATAGATAATATCATCCACATGCTCTACCATTTCTTCGAAAGAACTGAAGAAGGCATGTTGAATCTCAGAAGCAACTTCACCAATCAGCGTTCCTTCTAGTTCCTCTGCCAATTCACACAACCGATTAATCTCTTCAATTGGTGTATACTCATCAATCTCAAAAGGCAGTTCATAATCATGAATTGCGTACTCTTCGTATTCGTCATTCAATCCAATCCGTTCTTTCACTTCATCAAAATCGACAGGTGGGGTAAACCACGCCCCCACCAACTCACCTTCGTTATATTTCCCAAGGTTCACAACATAAACACGCATCTGTTCCATAGTGATTCCCCCTTACGCACCGACAATTCGGTTAAACAAATTGAGTAAGACATCTTTCACGCCAGAAGCATTAAAGACTAACCCTACCGCAATCAAGGCAATCACCAAGAAGCCAATCAATTTGGAAAACTCTCGCTTAAATCCTAAAAACAAACCAATGACCACAATCGCCAGTAAGACTAAGGATTGGGCATTGGTTAAAAACCATTGATATAAATTTTGTCCGAAATTCATCTTGTCACTTTCCTTTCTTTTCCATTGCCCGGTCTGCTACTGCACTTGCATGCATTAGGCACATCACAGTAACACCAAGCAGACTGCCACCAAATACCAATAAAATATCTTTTACAATTCCCATCACAATTCCTCTTTTCATATAATCAAGTTTTCGACTGCCATACTCTGCTGTTCCAAAATCTTTTTATGTCGGTCTGAGAGTCTCGCATTATTTACCATATTCTGGATATGCGCTGTCTGATTCAAACGATCCAACTCCTTGGCCATCTTCCACGTAGGTGCAACTTGTCGGCCAAGCCAATTTAAGGTTCGTTCAATCGTGTACGGTTTCGGCTCAGAAGTTAATTGAATTTCCTTGCGATTCCGTCCAATAAAGCGACCCCATTGTTCATTCAAGGGCCAATTGGTTCGCCGTTTGCCTTCCACCTTATCGGCAAATCGCAAGTAACGATTGATAATGGAAAAGGTGGTACTTTCAATGCTACGACCTTTTAACAAATCTTGAATCGCATAATAAGCACGATCATTTTTCAACCGAATCTCAAAGCGGTTCTTCGTTTCCGTCTGGTCTAAAGGAATTCCAAGCTTGATATATTGCTCATAATCTTTTTCGTACAAACAAAAATAAACCTCACTCTTGAGGCTTCCAATATACAAGGTATTGCCCATACCATCCTTTTCATCAGGTTTCAAAAGCTCCCCAGAACGATAACTTTTAAATGTCCGGAACAAGGAAATACATTCTTCCTTCTGACATTTTTTCGTTAAATCAGGAATATCCAACAAGCCAACTCGATCATTGATTGCTAAGTCCAGCCGTTTCATCACGCCACCGGCCTTTAGACAATCTTCGAAAAAGTCGTACCAGCTACGCTTTTGAGCGAGTAAAAAAGTTTCAAACTGTCGACAACCTCTCCCCTTTAGTTCCAATAGCACGCCTTTGTCTTCCTCATGAGAAAGCATCACCACAATATCCCCCATGACATATTGTTCCTGATAGGAGTAAAAGGCATAATCCTCATGAAGCATATAGTCAAATTTCAAATGGAGAATCTCTTGAATGATTTTACGCACGTCCGTTGTGGGAAATCGAATCCTTACATAATCAAATAGTAACGTCAAAGGCAAATCGGGATTAAAACTTTCCAGTTGGTCAAAAATTTTTCTCATGGTCTTTTCTGATGGTATAAATAGACCTGATTCAATTTTGTTAATATATTCTCGGGTCAAATTACATGCGACAGCTAATTTGTTCTGTGAAATCTTATAATTCTTACGCTTTTCTTTCAGCATTTCCTTGCTCAAATTTCTTTTCGCCAAATAATCACCTCCTAAATAAAAGTGTGAAGTAATTGACGAATACTTCACACTTAATGAAATAGCTAAATTTCCTTGATACAACAACAATTCTTAATCGTTGCTTGCTTATTTTTTATGTTTTTGTACCCCCCTGTTAGATACGGGGGGTGAGACATCATGGCCGGCTAGCGCCGACCATGAACAGGCACAGCACCACGGAGGATTTCTGCTTCGCAAATCCCCCGTGGTCAGCGCCTATCAGTGGTTTATTTGGCGGTTACTCCTCGGCAATGCCCCCAATTTCCAACTCCGCCTTAATCTCAAACAAGTCTTGACGGATATTCGGTTCTTTTGCATGATCCGCAATCCGTTCCAATTCACTGATGACTTGATTCAGCTCAATTCGAGCATCGGTTTCCTCGTCCATTACATATGAATCACCAGGGACTTTCACCCCATTTTTGCAAATATCAAAATTGAGCCGGCGCAATTCTTCTTCTAGTTCCGGATCTGACTTAATTTTGCCGATAACCCAATAGATTTCCCCAATCAACTCATCATAAATCATGCCTCTCCACCTCCTTTAATCTTCTGGCAATATCCAAAATGACCGGAACTGTTACAGAGTTTCCGGCCTGCTTATACAACTGACTATCTGAATTGACTTGAGATGCCCGGTCAAAAGCCCAATCAGGAAAGCCTTGAAGCCGCCAGCACTCTCTTGGCGTAAGCTTGCGAATTCGATACTGATCCGTGACGACTGCTTGTTGGTCTCCTGTTAATAAGGTATGCACACTTTGTTTCCCAAGACGCCCCCGGCGACTTGTGGAATTAGGAAAAGCCAGGTTCACACTATCCCCTGGCTTTACTTCTTGGTATTCAGTTTCATTTTTCCGAATCATAATTTTCGTTCCACCTTGTTTTGTTGACAAAGTAGGGCCGTTCCAGTTACTTCATAAACCCGATTGCCTTGTTCAAAATTTCCCGGTAATATACCCACCACAGAAATCCCCTCATTTGCAGGCAATGCGATTTTGATTCCTTCATCTCCTGTTAAGGTTGGTGCCACGCCATCTGGCCCATAGATTTGTCCACCCATTCCACGATTGGAAGGATTGATATTTACCAAGTTTCTGATGTTTTGATCAGATGTTGTAGACGATCCAATGATAGGAAATACTTGTTCGGTACATGCGTCTCGAGAATGTCCGATAAGGAAGACCCGCTCGCGACTTTGGGGAACGTAGGCCTTTGAGTTAAGCACCTACCATTCCACATCATACCCCAATCCATCCAGCGTTCGGAGGATCGTCTCGAACATAGCCCCTCCTTCGTGATTGAGCAATCCCCGGACGTTCTCAAGGAATAAAAACTTAGGTTGGAGAAGAGCGGCGAACCGAGCAATTTCAAAGAAGAGAGTACCTCGAGTATCGGAAAATCCTTGCCGCTTTCCCGCAATTGAAAAAGCTTGGCACGGAAATCCGCCGCAAAGGATGTCCACTGGTCCGAGTGATCGAACAAACTCGTCTGATACACTTGTGATGTCATGCATTTCCACCTCCTTACTTGTATCATGAATTGCCTTATAACTCCGTCGAGCAAATTCATCAATTTCACAAAAACCGATACACTGGTGGCCCGCTTGTTCCATCCCTAAGCGAAAGCCACCAATCCCGGCGAATAAATCTAAAAATGTCATAAATCACCTCATTCATTGCAAAGAAAAAAGCCAAGAACATTTTCGCTCTTGGCTTCTAAGTTATTAATTTGTCTTACTATTTTTTATCTAGCCCAACTAATTTTCGTTGTTTTTCGTTAGCTTGATCGGCAACATACTTAATCACCGTTTTAAATTCTTTTGCAGTCGCATTTTCCGATAAATCCGCAATACTCTTATTGTATTTATTTACAATTTTTGTTACTTGTTCTTTCTCAGTCATGTAATTGAACCTCCAAATCTTCCCTACTATACCCTAGCGGTAAAAATAATTCTAGGTTATCCGCAGCATAATGAACTTCAGAAATGTTATTCATATAATCTTTTATAATAATATGAAGCAACACATCTGGATGTTTACTTTTTACTTTTGCAATGTTTTCTCTTGATTTGAAAAAAGCGTTAATAAATGCCTTTTTCGGCACATGACGTCCCTCTGCAAGTTCACGTTCTTGTGTAAAATTCCAAGCGATTTTAGGATCTTGATAAACGTAGAAAATCGTCACTCGAAAATGCTTTTTCAACGCCCGCGAGATATTTTTTTCAGCACTTAATATAGCAAAAGTTGCATCTAGAATAAAAGAATAGCCATGCTCTAAGACATATCTAAATGCCTGCTCCACTAACCAAGAAGATGCTTTTTGAAAGAGACTAGAGTTTTTTCCATTATAATCAGGAAACTGGGTGCGAAAGTAATCCGCATCAATAATCACATGGTTATCATAATTCTCAGCCAATCCAATGGCAACCTCTGACTTTCCAGCCCCAGGACTCCCTGCCATAAAAACTGCGTCTCGTCCAACTTCGGGGGATTTTCCTTCGATAATATAAGAAATAAAACTATCCTTATTTGCTTTTGCATACTCTAAATAAGAATCAGTATTTTCCATATTAATTATCCCCTTTCTTCCTACTATATAAAAGTATTATACGTTACTTGAAGTATAAAGTCAGTATTTGAAGGTCACTCAATCATTCATCTTTTCTAATTTACTAATTGAATCTAAGAAATCATACCCTTTTGGCACAAGTGGTGTATAAAACTCACTAATCACACTACCTCCTGTGTCCACATACCCTCGACCTTTAATCCGCTTCATAAAGAAGTTTTTGTCGACCTCGCCAAACATCATGGAATACCCTAGCTCACTCATTCGACCCAAAGCAACACGAAAATTAAACTGATCACGAATTCCATCTCCTAGATATTTCGCATCCGGTCTTTGACAAGCCAGAATCAAAAAGAAACCAGATTGACGACCTAACATCACGATTTGTTTAAGCTTATTCAAAATCACGGCACTTTCCTTCGTCGTTAACATTTCCATAAAAGCCACATATTCGTCAAAAATCAAAAAGTTTGGCGGAAGACCAAGAAAGGCATAATTCTCCCCTGTCTTGTAATTTTTCATTTCTTTCATGGACTTACTACGAGCCATCATGCGTTCATAGAAATCTTCTACACAAGCAGAAATTTCTTCCTTTTGGGAATATACATTGGGCATCACCGTACTTAAATCTGCCAGGTCCGCAGTTTTGGGATCAAGGACAAACAGTTCTGCCTCAGATTTTAGTAGTGCCTGAATAATCGTGAGTAGGAAATAGGTCTTGCCTCCACCAGTGCCGCCAGCGATTAACATATGAGGCAAGGAATCATAGGCCCACACTTGATTTTTCATCAATCGTAAGGTCCCATTTTCTGCCACCACCTCTTCAATCCCAATCCGATTGGCAATCATATCGTAAAGCAGTGTATATTCTACATAAGAATCTTTGAGTTCTTTTTCCACCAGCTCACAGTACAGCCCGCTTTCCAATTTTTTTTCCAACTTCAAGAGCTGATCCTGATATTTCCCCAGTGAAATTTGGACGCGAATCGAAAGCAAACCGTCCTTCATACGGTAATAAATTTTTGGGAAATAGCTGATTGTCTCTTTGGTTCGACTCCTATCAAGATCTTTGAAAAATCCCTTCCTTTGGGTCTGCTTCACTTCATACCAATGGTTTTCTAGAATCATCCGAGCTAGCTTTTGTCGATGCCACAAACTCCGCCAATGATCTTGGAAAAAGTGAATGTAAAGCAAGAACATGCTTTCTGACAGTGCTAGACTTCCCAATAGACAGACTAAATCCTTCATAGACCAGGCAATTTCAATAGTGAAAAGGGATAGACTAGAAAAATCTAGTTGCCTAAGCTCTTGAAAATAAAAGATGACCATCCACCCGATGAATAAGGTGATTAGCCAGCCAAGAACAAAGTGATAAACCAAGTGCTGATTTCCTGCTCGTATATGGTGTCCTTTGTACATTCTGATGTTTTCCACCTCCAACCGAAAAAGCCCATGTGATTGATTAGCCAATTTCAATGATCATCCCTAATCTTTTACCACAACAGGAAGTTGCTTGGTTTCTACTAGTTTCTTTAAAAATCCTTCAATGGCATCCGGCATCTCCACCCCAAGGTCTTCCAAGATGGATTCAGCTTCTCGACATAAGTGTTCATTTACTTCCACAATCATGAAGAATGACTCTTCTTCCCCCAGCCAATCTAAAACATCAAAGTCTCCTTCACTATTGGTATCTACTTCTAGTAAACCTTGATGCATAATCAGAAACATTTTTTCATCATAGGTCAAAGCCTTCGTGAGTTGTTTTTCAGTCAATTCTCCTTTGCCATATTGATCTAGGCAATCTAAAATATGTTCAACATCAATTTCCATCCTCTTCACCTACTTCTTTCCCTCATTTTGATTGGTAGAAGTCCCTTGATTTTGCGGGCGTTTTAGCACCAAATCATCCGCTTTGATGAACCAATTGACGGTAGTTCCTTCTCGGAAAACATAATTGGCGACTGTATCCACAATCGGATTGACCAATTCGACTTCTGCATCATAGGCAAACTCGCGTAAGGGCACATTGGCTGGAATACTGACTTGAATCATGCGACCCTGAGCCGAGGATTTCAAATTATAGGTCCGTTCTTTCACCTCGTTACTAACGGTTCCATCTTCATTTTGTTTGCGAACTTCCCGGCGCAATGCGGAAAAACGCAATTTGCCAAATGTTAATCCTGAATCTACGACAATACCTTCTGTTAATCTCATATTCTCTTCCTCCTATGCTTTCACTAAATCATCGACATACAACACGTAATCGGTAAAACCGCGGTTCTCGATTTCATAGCCCTTGGCAACTAAGTGGGGATTGACAGCCTTCAATGGTTGATCTTGATCAAAATCCTTTTCCCCGGCTTCCGCTGCTACCACCACTTCGATGTCATCTGCTCGTTGTTTACTGGAAAATAAGTGATAACTTCGACCAATTACGGTGGTATTCCGACCGTATCCTTCTGTTAGTACTTCTCCTTCGCCACCATAAGTTAGTTTTCCAAACGTTTCAGCCATATCTGGTACGACAAATTTCAATTCCATATTCTTTTCCTCTTTTCGTTTTAGTTTTGGATACAAAAAAGCGCGACCACTGTTATTAGGAGGCGGTCGTGCAAGTTGGTTCTTAAGATTTACTTGTTTCATCTCATCACCTTAGTTCCGACGATTCCAGAAATAATACCCAGCCGTCGCAAAGATCAAGGTAAACCCAATGAACAGTAGCACATTGGAATTTTTCTCCCCAGTTTGAGGGAATGTCTTCACTGTGGGACTAGATTCTTGAGAGTCACTTGGAACAGTTGGTGTTTCCGGTTGTTCTGGTGTACTAGGTGTTGTCGGAACTTCTTTTGGTGTTAAGGTTTGGGATTTTTCTTTCAGATCTTCATTGTGTTTGCCATTGATATTGCCATCTTTGTCGTAATTGATTTCCGCAAAGGTAAACTTAGTTCCTTCTGGGTACTTACTAGTATCGACTTTTTCTGCAAGCACGGTTTTGGTAAATTCTTTGTCATTCACTTCGTAATCAATCTTGCCAGATTTCCAAATTTCTTTGTTTGTACCATCTGGTAGTAAAGCATACAGAATTGTTTCGAAAGCTTCTTTTGAGCCATCCAGTACATCATGGGTAATCGACACATCATCAAACATATCCACCACGTCACCATGAGTAAAAGTTTGCGAACCATCTTCTAGGTGGGCTTTGGTTTGAATGGAAACATGGCGTTCCATTTCACTCTTAACCGTTTGCGCTTGATTGTTCAAACTAGCATCCTTCGCTACAGGCTCATCACCCGTTTCAAAAGCTTCCTTACTTTCATACACATAGTTGAATAAGACGATGGTTTTATCCAAAACTTGTTCGGCGGTTAATTTATGCAGAATTTCCCAAGTTCCTGTTTTCTCTTTGTTTGCCAATGTTGCGGTTGTTTCCGCAATTACGACTGGTTTCGCTTGTTCATCTTTTTCTTGGGCAACTTTTGTGGCTTCCGCATCAATTGCTTGGGCTACCACATACCAGTCGTCTTTGATTTCATGCAAGTTATAACTCAATTTATCGAGTAATTCAGTAGATTCCAAGCTAGTTAATTCTTTGTTTCCGTTTTTCCAAGTCGCAAGAGAAGTCAAGATATCTTCTTCCTCAGGTAAATCATAGAGCATCAAACGGTTCAAGCTAACAGAAAATGCTTTGTTAGTCAGCTTCTCGTAAGGGACTTTTACCGTCTTAATCGGTTGTTTTTGCCCTTTTTCTGTAATGGTAAAAATGTATTCACTCTTGGTGTAATCCTCTTTGTTTTCCTTAAAAGTAGAACGGATTTCTAGTGGCGTAATTTTTTGGAATCCTTCTGGTGCTTCTACTTCTTCTAGTAAATAATCCCCATAAGGCAGATTTTCAAATTTGCCATATCCATCAAAACCTAGTTGATCATTATAGGCTGTGATCTCCTCATCTTCAGCACCTGTAATTTCATTGGTTCCTTCCAATGGTGTTACCTTAAAGGTTAAGTCATTGAAGCCCGTATCGGTAGTTCCGGTAGCTGAGCCGGCAAACTTAAAGAAATCAAAGTCGAAACGAATTACTTGTTCCTTGGCAGTTACTTCGTGAGTGATAACCGCATTCTGAGCGTCATCATCCACTTTCTTGATGGATACCGGATATTTCGTTTCATCCAAGGTATAGCCTTCTGGTGCTTTGGTTTCTTGCCAGTAATACTCATTGATGGCTAAATGCTTCACGGTCACTTGATTCTTTTCGTCTAAAGCTAAAGTCACCGTTTCATCAGAAGCTTTCGTTCCTTTCACTAATTCTGGTTTAAAAGCCTCACTCCATTTAACAACTTTTCCATCCTTAGCAGTAAACAAGGTGTATTCGGCTCCTGTAAATTCAGCTTTTCCTTGTGTTTTCTCACCGGTATCTTTGTCTTCTTTTGTCAAAGTGGTTTCGCCAGTGATTTCTTGGTTTTGACCTTTTACATTGCTAGTAACCAGTGCCACGGTTTGATTGGCGTATTTCAATTCGACTTTCACCGGTTTGAAGGTATTCACGAAGCCATTGGAAGCTTTGGTTTCTGTCACATAATACGTTCCTAACTCCAACGCATTGGCAATCTCTTTTGGTGTTTCCCCATGACCTTTTTCATCAGTCGTGATTTCTTTAACGATTTCACCAGTTGGGCTATCTTTGCGAATAGCAAATGTGTTTCCAGCTAAGGAATAACTCTCATTCCAAAGATCTGTTCCTGACTCAATCCCGGTTTTATCCAGAATGATTTGTCCTTTTTCCCGAGTATTTTTTGAAGTCACAGAAATGGTCTCACCGGCTTTAATGATTGCGGTCAGTGGTGTGGTGTCAATCGTATAAGGAACCGGGACGGATTTTTCAGTAATCGTTACTTTCGTGCCATGAGGGATTTCATCCAATGTTGCCACTCCGTCTTTATCCGTAGTGATATCCTTCTCAGGTAAGACTTTTCCAAAATCCAAATGGAAAACCGTTCCTGGTACCACGTTGCCAGATTCCTTATCAACTTTCTTGATCTTTAAAGATCCTTTTGTTTCTACATCAATTTTGATTGTGTAGGTATTAGGCTTCTCAATTGCCCCCGCCATCAAGGTCTGTTGGCCCGCTTTTTTGTAAGCCACAGGCGTTCCGGTACCAGCAGATTTCTTTAAAGTTAACACGCCGCTTTCTTTTGAATTGGCGTTTGGGGTAATCACTAATTGATTGCCACTCACGCGATAATCAATGTTTGCAGTATTTTCGACAACTTCATCAAACTCCGATAAATTCAAGCCATTCGTATCCGTCACAGTAGTCGATTGACCTAAGACTGTTTTTACTGTGGAATTATGAAAACTAGGTTTCTTTTGATAATCGGCAACGGCCTGATTGATTTTCGCCTCAATAGCCCCGATATTTACTGCACTACCATCGGAACGTTTGATGGAGTGTAGCGTGTAGCCATTGACTTCTTGCCAGATCATCTTCTGAGCTACAATATGGGTATCCACATCCGTACCGGCTTCCTTCCATAAGACAGAAACTAGCTTTGCTTTTTCGGGCATAGCTGGTAATGGATTCTTCTCATATCCAGGAGTGTACTCATTGTAAATCGGCACCCCTGGCTCAATACAGAAAATATCTTGTTTCACACCATTGTAGACAGCATAGTGCGGAACGGTGACTTCTGACATGGGACGACCATCACTAAAAGTGCCTTCAACCGCATATTGATGCGCTAAATCCAGTTCAACCGTCACCGTTTGTGGATGGGTGATTTTCTCGGCAAAAGCAATCATTGGACTAATTGATCCCCCAAGTGTTTGACCTAATAAAGCTAACGCCGCAAACAAGCGCCAATTCTTAAATCTTGGCTTTTTCATAAAATAAATCTCCTTTCGTTTTTGGGTAATAAAAAAGACGTTCAAATTTTTAGTTTTGAACGTCTGATTTAGAGTGCTACTATTTAGTTTTCTTTGTTTTAGATAAGTTGTTTCTCTGTTTATAGATTTTGATTCTTCGATAATCAAACCCTATCTCTGCCATTAATTCCTCCCAATTTTTATTTGTTCTTTTCATTATTGTATCAACTGACGGCAGCCTCGGTGATTGAACGAGTTTCCGAAATTTCGTCATTGATAAATCATCCTGTAGTTTTAATCGGATTATTTCATTTTTTAATTCTAACAGCAGTTCGAAATCAGTAAATCGAGGACTATCATTTTTTTCTTTAAAAAGTGGACGTATATCTCCTAGTCTCTTTTTAACAGTACTAAGTGAAGGGATATCCTTCCCTACCGATTTTTGTTCGTACATTCGTTGGGAGATTATCTTCTCACACTTAATAAAGGATTCTACTATTTCCAATAATTCTTGTTCTGACATTCTAGCCCATTTCCCATAACCAGTATTTTCTCGTCCTATACTAATCAACAAATTCTCCCATGATCCATATTTTTTTTTAATAAACCACATACTTGGTGCAGAATTTGGATTTTCTGATAGTTTCTTCTGGTATTGACGACTAGATTTAATTCCATGTTTTTCGATGAATTCATTAATTTTTAAAATCAGTTTTAAATCACTTTGATTTTTCCAAATGATACGTCCATCATTTTGCTTCACGATAAAAACTCCTAATAATTATTTAGATAGAAGCCTATCACATCAACTTTTTAGTAGAAAAGTACATGTTTTGTCTTTTTTGCTAGTAGCTGACCCTTTGAGAAACTTGGGTTCAAAAGTTGCTAAATTCGGTAAATGTTTTGGTATTTTTCGTATTATATTTGTCGTCAAGCTGACTACTAAATTTTGCCCTATTTTGACGACACTGATAGTCAATGTCGGACAATCTAGGACAATTTAGGGGAATATGGGTGAAAAATGAACCAAAACAGCCAAAAATGGCTTAAAACTGTGATAGAGAAAAAAGAAAAAGCCCTTGATATACAAGGACTTTTCACAGATTTCAGATTTCCAAGGAAGTTTTCCGTGTTTATCTTCTGATTTCTTTGATACGAGCTGCTTTCCCGTGTAAAGCGCGCAAGTAGTACAATTTCGCACGACGAACTTTACCGTAGCGAACTACTTCGATTTTCGCAACACGTGGAGTGTGCAATGGGAAAGTACGTTCCACACCAACACCGTTTGAAATTTTACGAACAGTGTAAGTTTCGCTGATGCCAGCGCCACGACGTTTGATAACGACGCCTTCAAACAACTGAATCCGTTCACGAGTTCCTTCGACAACTTTCGCGTGTACGCGGACAGTGTCCCCAGGGCGGAAAGCTGGGATGTCAGAACGTAATTGTTCTTGGGTTAATTCTTGAATCAATGGGTTCATTTTGCATTCTCCTAATTTCCAAACATTCATAGGGTGACTCACCCCAGCGGAATATCGTAATTGTTGAGCAGTGCGCTCACCAAAACATGATAGCACACTCTTCCCAAGGTGTAAAGAAATTTTCTTGGCAGCTTCTAAAGATAATCAACAGCTCCTAGGACTTGGCAGCTTGTAAAAATCTGCTACACTAAAAAGAAACAAATCCGATCAGGAGGTTCTCCCATGATTATCACCGAAAAACTAACCGCTGAACACATCCCCCAACTGTGGGCGATTGACCGGGCGATTTGGAATACTCAAAATACACCGGCCTTAGAACAATACGAAGACTATGAGCGTTACGCCACAGGCCTCAAGCGCCAGCAGCTTTTGTTAGCCTTGGATGAAGCTACTGGAGCGGTCTTAGGGGCTTTGAGTTATCATCATCCCTCCCCTTTGCCGGCGCATCGGCGTCACTGGGTGTTAGGCATTGGCATCGCCCCCAGCGCCCAAGGTCAAGGCGTGGGCCAAGCGCTGATGCAGCGCCTACTCATAATGGCCCCGTCTCATGATATCGGGAAAATTTCTTTACGGGTGTTTGAAACAAACCCAAATGCCCGGCGCTTCTATCAAAAATTAGGCTTTCAAGAAGAAGGCTTCTTGCCTAGAGAATACTGGCTCAATGACCAGTGGGTGGCAGAATACATCATGGCCTATTACATCGACTAAAAAGCAGTCCCCAGACCCACCGTACCAGTTACGATGATGTCTGAGGACTGCTTTTTTATGATTCGTCTGAATCAGTGTCTTGAGACAGTTCACTCTTGATTTCTGCGAGCAGTTTCTTCATTTCCGGTGTCAGTTCAAGCTTTGCCAACATATCCGGTCGGCGAGTGTAAGTGCGCCGCAAAGACTCTTTCAAGCGCCATTCTTCGATTAATTTGTGATTGCCATTTAATAAGACTTCTGGCACCGCTAGGCCTCTAAAATCCGCTGGCCGAGTGTATTGGGGATGTTCCAAAAGCCCAGTGGAATGAGAATCCGTCTGAGCCGAGGTTTCATTGCCCAAAACTTCCGGCAACAGGCGCACGGTGGCATCGATCATCACCATAGCTCCCAGTTCCCCGCCAGTCAACACGTAATCCCCCAAGGATACCTCGTCGGTGACCAAGGTGCGAATGCGCTCATCGTAGCCTTCGTAATGACCGCAAATAAAAATCAAATGCTCCTCTTGGGAAAATTCTTCCGCCATCTTCTGGTCGAATTTTTTCCCTGCCGGATCTAGTAAAATCACCCGTTTTTTGGTTGTCGGCGTTGCTTGTTCGATGGCTGCCAAATTGTCAAAAATCGGCTGGGCCTTCAATAACATCCCCGCACCGCCCCCGTAAGGATAATCGTCTACGGTGTGATGTTTGTTGTCGGAGTAATCCCGAAAATTGGAAACATTCATCTCCAACAAGTCTTTCTCCCGGGCTTTGCCGATAATGGACTCGCCCATGGGCCCGGCAAACATCCCCGGAAATAACGTCAACACATCAATTCTCATCGTCTAACAACCCTTCCGGAATTTCCACAAGCACTTTGCCCCCTGCCACATCGATGTCTTTGACCACGGATTCGATATAGGGAATCAAGGCATCCTTTTGCCCCGGCCGTTGCACTACCCAAACATCATTGGCCCCGGGAGATAGGATTTCTTTCACTTTGCCGATGACTTTGCCCTCCGCATCTTCCACCGTCAAGCCAATAATTTCGTGGTAGTAGAACTCATTTTCTGCTAGGGTGCCCAAATTGTCCTTGGAGACTTTCAGCACCCCATCCCGGAACGCTTCCACATCATTAATATTGGGATAGCCTTCAAAGGTCAACAAATCAAAGTTTTTGTGCTTCCGATGACTCGCCACGGTCAACACCAAAGGATCCTTATGCTCGCGAAACAAGACCAAAGTCGCCCCTTTTTGGTAACGCTCCTGCGCAAAATCCGTCTGGGAAATCACCCGCACTTCCCCACGAATTCCGTGGGTATTGACGATTTTGCCTACATTTAAATATTCAGTCAAAAAAATTCCTCATTTCTGCTTGGATAATCTGCTCTATTTTACCACGGGAGCGAGCGTTCTGCTAGGGTGGCCATTTGTAGGATTGACGCTAAAACAAAAAAACGGAACAGCCCGGGACATCCCCGAACCATTCCGCTTACTCAAAAGAGCTTATCCTTCAATATGTTTCCGGCCTTTCATGAAGTACAGACCAGCTCCGGCAATCGCAACCACGCCTACCGCTACAAAAGCTACAATCCCTTTGCCACCAGTTGATGGTAGAGAGCCTTTGTGCTTGTTGTTAATCTTAAGCGTTGCAGTACCATCATCGGCAACAAACTTAAAGGTATTTTGCGCTAATGCATATCCTTCTGGTGCTTTAATTTCTTTTAGTTCGTAATAGATGATTGCACCTTTCTCATCAGTTTTGGCTAATCCAGAAACTTCAAATTCACCTTGAGCGTTTGATTTAAGAACTGTTGCTTCAAAGCCAGCATCACCTTCAGCACCCCATGCTTGAACTTTTGTACCATCTTCTTTCGTAATCATACCTAGTAATTTACCTTCTGAATTCAAAACGTGAAACTTAGCATCAGCTAAAGGATTTTTAGAATCAGCATCGATTTTCAAGAATTTTTTCCCGTAAGTTTTTACGGAATCTTTTGCAGATTGATCATCAAAGTTGTTGTCGAAAGTAACTTCATTGTTGATATCAGTCGCTAAGTCTGCACCTTCTTTAACGGACATCACTACCTTGAATTCGATTGTTTCACCAGCTTTTCTCTTAACTTCATCTAAATTGAAGTTTACAGTGAATTTATTCCCTTCGATTGTTACACCAGTAACCAAATTTGCCATTTCTGGATCCATGCTAGCTTTTATCTCATCCAATAAATCTGCCTCTGTATCGTTTGCCAATTTCAAAATTGGATCAAACGTATCAACTAAAGCAAATTGGGTATAATCTGCAATATCAGTTGGAATCTTTTGAGTGATTGTAAATGTGATTTCTTGATCTTGATCAACATCATGATCGTCAGCTTTTTTGGTTGGAACCGGCACTTTGTAGTTATATGCACTAGCAGTGGTTTGTCCAGTCA
The DNA here is from genome assembly GCF_000407365.1 of Enterococcus asini ATCC 700915. Taxonomy (GTDB): domain Bacteria; phylum Bacillota; class Bacilli; order Lactobacillales; family Enterococcaceae; genus Enterococcus_C; species Enterococcus_C asini. Next base: position 1,470,478 of record NZ_ASVU01000001.1, on the reverse strand, counting down.
CTTTATTACGATCAATATCATAGTAATTATAAGTCACAATCATATCAGAACTTACACGGGCAGTAACAACTGGATTCTTTTCAACGTTATAGTGATAGACTTGATCCCCATCAGTAGTTTGTTTTCCACCCTTAGAAACAGATGAATCTACTTCATAAAATTCATAATCACCAGCATCAAGAACTAATCCAGGAACACTAACTTTCCCGTAATTATCAGATTTGATATGAGATGCCTTAGTATATTCAGTTATATCAAATTTGCCAGTTTCGATGTTATAGTACATCTCATTGGCACCTTTTAAGATAAATTCTGCTCCTGGCAAGATATCCAAAACACCATGTTCGTCGACACCCATTTTTGTGAATTCAAGCTTCAATTCTTTCACTTCATTCTTAGGATAAACGTGAACTTCGTCTTTGGCATCGTCTGTTCCTTCATCATAAACAGGTAATCCTAAGATAAAGTCTGCTGATTTAGATTGAACAACACCGGCTGGAGATGTTGTTTCTTTAAATTGATAGATAGCATTGCGCATGATAGGCTTGCCCTCTTCATCAACCCCAACTTCAACTTTTGTAGCGAGGGGCAGTGAGGCTATACCATCAGCATTAGTTTCAGGAAATGCTGTACCTTTGCCTAAATCATCATTTGTTAATGCTCTTACTGCAGCTTCAGCGGCAGCAGTTTTAAGTCCGTCATTACCTTCAGCTTTATCATACGCAGCCCAATAAACCGCTGTTACATCATAGGCGGTGAAAACTGCTCCAGCTAAAGGCTTACCACTGAAATCCATTTCGTCACCAGTATTTTGGGTTGGATTTTCAGGAAGGGAATCATATTTTAGTTTATGAATTGTCACTGTTTGTGTATCCGGTACTTCTGCTGCCATTACATCCGTCATGCTACCAAAGCCCAACATAAACGGTAATACCATGATCAATGTTGCTAGAATTGTTCGCCAATTACTTTTCTTTTTCATTTTGTTACTCTTCTTTCCCTTTTTTATTTTGCCACCAAACAACCGCCACCACAGCGATTAAGATTGCCCCGATGATCACCAACATACGATTCTTGGCTTCACCGGTTTTTGGAAATACTTTGTCGATTACTTTGTCAACCGGACCGGGTTTTGGTGCTTCCGGTTTTTCCGGCGTAACGGGTACTACGGGTTCAGCTGGTTCTGGCGTTTTCAAGTTGACCACTTGTAACACCCCAGTAGCACCTACCGTGTAGCTGTCCTTGGTAATTGTGAAGTCCACAGGGGTTGTGCTTAATTCGTAGCCCACTGGCGCTTTAATTTCTTCCAAAGCATACTTGCCATACGCTAAACCATTAATGGCGAAAGAACCATCTTTACTAGAAGTCAAAGTTACTAATGCAGGATCATTTTTATCTGTCGTCCAAGTATAGCCTTCTGTCGTTTTCGCTAGGAATTGGCCTTTTTCGTCAACCACACGGAACTCGGCCCCGGCTAAAGTCGTCTGAGTGTCCTTTAAGTCCACTTTGACAAAATGATGTCCACCAGTGTTCACTGTGACTTCTTTGGTAATCGTTTCATGATCCGTGTCCAACACGGCTTCATTGGCAAAACTGTTGGCTTCTGGATCAGTTGCCACGAGCATCATGTCATAGCTGATCGTCAATTCCTTACCAGCAAATTTTCCTAATGCCTTAATATCCGTGAAGTTGATGCTAAAGCCATGTTCGCTTGTTGTGAGTTCATAAATGGCAGGGATTGCTTGACCACTTTCGCTCACTTTCAAACTATCCGCTTGAAATACCAAGGAAGGATCAGCCGTATCGTTAATCACGAATTTCTTGTAGTCCAAAATATCTTTTGGAATTTCGACGTTGATTGCAAAAGGAATGATGTCACCAAATGTATAGCTTTCCTGTTTACCGGTGACGGTCTTTTCAAAACCTGGTTCCTCGTGAATCACTTCTTCATTCTTCGGATACAAGTGAATCGTTGACAAGTTTTCACCAGCTGAATTTTCCACTGGCAAAACCACTACTAAGTCATGAGATTTTTCTTTGATAATGTCCGGTGCTGCGGCTTCATGGAAGAGATAAACCGCATCCTTATCCCCAACCTTGCTTGGCAAAGAGAAACTAGCAGTTCCGTCTTCTCCACTAAGTTCGCTGGTAATTTGGGTAGCCACCGGTGTGCCTAGCTCATCAGCAGATAATGCACTCAAAGCAGCTTGAGCATCCGTGACGCTTTGCCCTTTTGCCCGCAATTCGTAAAACTTCGCCGACACATCGTAGGCTTCAAACGTCACATCGTTTAAACCTCGGTATTCTTGTAACAATGAGGCGTGTTCCCCATTAGTATCCCCGGTATTCAACAAATCATCCGGCATCTCCCCGTTTGGAAAGACGATTTTGTGTAAGATAAAATTCACCGAATCTGCTTCAGACGCTTGCGCTTGACTCCCACTAAAGAAGAATGGCACCAACAAAGCGAGAAATGCGAGATATTTAACCCATCGTTTCATCTTAAGCCACCTCCTGATCTTTGCGGAAGTAGAAATACAAACCTGTCGCACCTAAGGCCAAGATACCGATTAGAGAGAAGAGCAATGTTCCCGGTCCCCCGGTAGATGGAAGTGGGGCTTTTGGATCGTTCGCTACGCTTAAGGTGATTTCGTTATTGCCATTTTCAGCGAGAACATCTTCTTGTACAACACCATCAACCTTGACTTGACCTAATGCATCAATCTCGATTGTAATTGGCTCTGTTAATCCTCGATAGCCGTCCGGTGCCTTAGTTTCCGTCAAAATATACGTACCTGGTGCTGTTAAACCAGTAAACGTGAAGGTTGCACCATCTTCAGACACAGTAGCAGTGAATTCCTTATTATTAGCATCAACTAATGTAAACTCGGCACCTTTCAAAGCCTTGCCTTGATCATCGGTTTTGTTTACCGTTAAGTCGAAAGGTTTCAATTTGTTGACAATTTTAATGTCTGATGGTTTAGTCCCATCTTGCCAAACAATCACCAATTCTCCATTTTCATCTTTCACTTCAAAATTCCAAGGTCCGCCTAATTGATAACCGTCTGCAGTTTTGGTTTCGGTTAAAGTATAATTACCAATTGGCAATTCAGAGAAGTTTACCGTTCCGTCCGCCGCCGATTCTACAGGTTTCTCACCACTGGTATAACCGTTGTCCCCTGTTAATGTGAAGGACACACCGGAAAGCGGAGTTGATTCATCATTACCAACTTTAGTAAAGCTAAAGTCCCTGGTCATCAATTTATTTATAACTGTTAATGTTGTACCAGTCTCAGATGTGCTCGTAGGCTCTCCTGGATCTTCATATCCAGGAACTCGATCTTGCTCTGAAGTACTGCCTGCTAGTCTTTCAACTACACGATATTGAGCAGCTTTCCCATCTACTGTTGAAGGAACCTCATAATCTTTAGAAAGAATCGATGCATCATGAGCAATGTCAAAAGTCTTATAATCTTTCCATTCGCCTGAACCAATTTTTTGTTGCAAAACTAATTGAATATCTTGGCGGGTGTAATCTTTATATTTTTCATCGTCTTGCCAATCTTTTTGAATTTTTAATAGTGTTAGTATCAAATCTTAGACATCTTTTCGTAGAGACAGAAATAAATTAAACTTATCTACGAGAGGATGGATTTTATGACCCGATATGAAGAAAATTTTAAACAGATGATTGTTGAACTAAATCAAACTGGACGTTCTGTTCGAGGGTTGGCGAAAGAATATGGCTTAGCTGAAGCGACGATTTATAAGTGGAAGAATTTATACTTACCTGATCCGTCCACAGGACTAACCGGAAAAGAAGCGGCTGATTTGAGAAAAGAAAATGCTCGTTTGAAAGAGGAACTTGAAATATTAAAAAAAGCCGCAGCCATATTCTCTCGAAAGACCTGAAGTCACTTGTCCGATTCATTGAAAAATGGTGTAAGGATTACACTGTTTCTTTGTTGTGTCGGTTATTAGAAATTCCTAGGAGCGTCTACTATTTTTATAAAAATCTCAAATGTCAAATTAAGCTAGACAAATCGTCCTGACGCACATGACTCAAAAATACTTCCAATGGTGTCTTGTAATGCAGTGATTTTCTGGGAATATGGTTTCTTTTAGAAGCGACACTCTGAATGAATGATTCGGGGACTTCTCTGAAGTCCATTGACTTAGGAAGCCCATCTTTACGAAGCAACCCGTTTGAATGTTCGTTCAGCCCGCGTTGGGAAGGAGTTCCGGGATCAGCAAAAAAGATCTCGATATCATTAGTATTGCTGATCGATTTCCAGTTGGAAAACTCTTTGCCACAATCAAAAGTGATGGTCTTGAAAAGGTGTGGTGGAAAAGTTTGAAACCAATGATTCAATGTAAGTTCAATGTCTTTTGCCTGTCTACCAGCGGGTTTTAAGGTAATGATTGCTTTGGATAGGCGCTCCACTAGCGTAATCACAGCACTTTTGTGCTTCACTCCAACAATTGTGTCACCTTCAAGGTGACCGAATTCTTCATCGAAATTCTGATAGCGGGCGTTTCTTTCGTGAATCGTTCTTTTGTAAGCTTGCTTACCACGTTTCTCTTGGTGTCCATTGGGTTTACGCTTCCCTTTCATTGGCAAATCCAAAATATTGAACTCATTGTTTTTGAACTTCCGATACAAAGTGCGCGCCGAGCAATCAATTATTTTCTCGCCACGACCGATGAGCACATCTGGTGGCCACCCTTGATTGACCATCTTTTGAATGTATCTTGTTTGATCATCAGGCAAGACAATGGGGCGTCTGCCGCAGCGGGATTTGTTTTGCTTGTATTGTTTATAGTAATCCAGCGCATTCTTTCCCTGTTCCAATGCGTGATAGACATTGTAGATCGTTTGTCGAGAGCGTTTTAGAAGTCCCGCGACTTTGGAAGCGGGTTGGTGTATATGGAAATAAGACTCTATCAATACGAGTTCGTCTGGTGTAAGATGGGTGTAGGCCATTTGTGCTCACTCCTTATAATTCTTTCGACGGAACTATTTTGAGTGTAGCACAAATGGCTTTTTTCAACTGTCTAGCTTAATTTTACAATCGGCGAAATAAATCGTTAACAGCTACAGAAGTCAGAAATAACCAATTGAAAAAGAAGATTTCAACGATCTTTTTTGATCATAAACAGAGATATGGTGCAACAAAAATCCATCAAGTGTTGCTAAAAGAAGGAATTTCAGTATCTCTTAAGCATGTTCAAAAATTGATGAAACAATTAAATCTAAGGTCAATTGTGGTTAAGAAATACAGACCTCAACGGTCTGTTCAGCCGGTTGTTTTAAAAGAGAACATCTTAAATCAGGACTTTTCTACTAAAACTATCTGTGAAAAATGGGTAGCTGATATCACCTACATTCCAACTAAGAAAAATGGTTGGTGTTACTTATCTTCAATTATGGATTTACACACGAAAAAGATTATTAGCTATACATTTTCTAAGCGAATGACTGTCGATTGTGTGTTACAAACACTCAATCAAGCGAAACAACGGTACCACATTCCAGAAGGAATGATTCTACACACCGATTTAGGTAGTCAATATACAGCAATCGAAGTGGAAAGTTGGCTTGAAAACAATAAAATAAGACATTCCTATAGTCGCAAAGGAACACCCTATGATAATGCAGGAATTGAGTCCTTCCATGCATCATTGAAAAAAGAAGAAGTATACACGACGACTTACTCAGACTTCGAAGAAGCGAATCGAGCACTATTTAGTTACATTGAAGGATTTTATAACCGGAATCGAATTCACAGCTCGATTCACTATCTAACCCCTCAGGAGTTTGAAGAGTTAGCAAAAGAAAAAATGGCGTAACCGTCTCTACTAAAATGTGTCCAAGATATTGACTCAAATCCAAGTATCCCCCAGTAGCAAAGTGTGTCCAAGCACTTGTATCGCCAAATTTCAATTGTGAGGAAGAGATTGTCCCATCATCGTTAAAGACAACTTCAACTGTTACAGTCTCACCATTTATCGTTGCACTTGCATCAGGTCCCTCTGCCCAAATAACATTATTATTAAGATCTGATGCGCTCAACCCATCTAAGGCTTTTAAAGGCTGATCATATTCACCAAGTTCCTTTGCTGCTGTTATTACAGATTCAACGAAAGCAGCTCGATCACCAGTGTCTAAATGGTTCAAGGTCCAAATAAAAAAGGGGCCATTTTTTATTTGTCTTGTTATAACAAAAGTAGGACTAACATCCCAATTGACATCATTACAAGATGGTTCACATGTAATGCTATCGATTGCACTTTCTGTAATAACTGGTGTTCCCTCTTCATAATAATCACTTGGAACTTCTTGGATTGTATATTCGAGGACCTTATCACCATCTTTAACAATTGGTAAGTTTTTCCAATCTCTAATGGTTACATAGTTACCATTTGCATCAGGCTCAGTGGGGCACTTAATTTCTTCAGTTCCATATACTTTATCACCTTGCATAATATTTATGGTAACCGGTGGTAAACTTGCTGGATCGACCCCTTCTGGAAACTTCCACGTCTTTTCAAATTGTAAGGAAGTTATATCAGTAATAGTAGGTATAACACCAACGTTCGTATTTGCTCTAACATCACTTGAAGCACTTACTTCATCCTCAACATCCGCTTCTTCTGTTGCTTCCGTAGAATCAGTTGTTGCTTCTTGTTCCGTGGAGCTCGTCGTTTCACTTACAGCTACTTCAGTAGAAGAAGTTGCTTCCGTTGCAGAGGATTCACTTACTGGTGCTTCGCTTGCTGCAACAGCACTATTTTCACTGGTGCTTTCGCTTGTTGCAACTTGTGGAATCGTAAAGCTCTTACCGGTATTTCCAGCCAGTAGATCCGTTGCTGGATTAACATCGGCAATCAGTTTTGGCTTGACCGTCATCGCGGTGTAACTGCGATTAGTGTCAAATGTGATTACTGCTGAACCGGTTGTGGTTGCGGCTGTTTCGGACATTCCTGCTGTGATTTGTCCAGCACCGTTACCAGCGGCAAAGTTCATTGTCGGATTGCTTTTAGTGAGAACCTGGACATTTTCTGGTGTCACGGCTTGTCCATCACCAGTGACTTCCACCATGAAACGAGTCGCAGTTTCCTGTGTCGCTTTAGTGAGATGGACGGTCCATTTCAAGCGCTCAGTACTCGTTTCTTCATAAGAGACGGAGGCATTCCCAAATTCGTTATCGAATAAACTTCCGCTACTCTCTTCTTTCGTTACCGCAATTGCAGTAATATTACAAAACGTCATCAGAAAAACTTGCGCCAACAGCAGGACGAGCGCAGCTAAAGTGAGTGACCTTTTGTGTCGTTTAACCATTTCCAACACCTACCTTATCATTTCATACAAGTACTAATATACACATAAACGAAAAAAATCACAAAAGCGATTTAAAGGGAAAATGCTGTGTTTTCAACCGGTTTCATTTCATTGTATTTTTGCTATTTTAAAAAAATCAGTTTTTTATTCATCGCCGATTGTAAAATTAAGCTAGACAGTTGAAAAAAGCCATTTGTGCTACACTCAAAATAGTTCCGTCGAAAGAATTATAAGGAGTGAGCACAAATGGCCTACACCCATCTTACACCAGACGAACTCGTATTGATAGAGTCTTATTTCCATATACACCAACCCGCTTCCAAAGTCGCGGGACTTCTAAAACGCTCTCGACAAACGATCTACAATGTCTATCACGCATTGGAACAGGGAAAGAATGCGCTGGATTACTATAAACAATACAAGCAAAACAAATCCCGCTGCGGCAGACGCCCCATTGTCTTGCCTGATGATCAAACAAGATACATTCAAAAGATGGTCAATCAAGGGTGGCCACCAGATGTGCTCATCGGTCGTGGCGAGAAAATAATTGATTGCTCGGCGCGCACTTTGTATCGGAAGTTCAAAAACAATGAGTTCAATATTTTGGATTTGCCAATGAAAGGGAAGCGTAAACCCAATGGACACCAAGAGAAACGTGGTAAGCAAGCTTACAAAAGAACGATTCACGAAAGAAACGCCCGCTATCAGAATTTCGATGAAGAATTCGGTCACCTTGAAGGTGACACAATTGTTGGAGTGAAGCACAAAAGTGCTGTGATTACGCTAGTGGAGCGCCTATCCAAAGCAATCATTACCTTAAAACCCGCTGGTAGACAGGCAAAAGACATTGAACTTACATTGAATCATTGGTTTCAAACTTTTCCACCACACCTTTTCAAGACCATCACTTTTGATTGTGGCAAAGAGTTTTCCAACTGGAAATCGATCAGCAATACTAATGATATCGAGATCTTTTTTGCTGATCCCGGAACTCCTTCCCAACGCGGGCTGAACGAACATTCAAACGGGTTGCTTCGTAAAGATGGGCTTCCTAAGTCAATGGACTTCAGAGAAGTCCCCGAATCATTCATTCAGAGTGTCGCTTCTAAAAGAAACCATATTCCCAGAAAATCACTGCATTACAAGACACCATTGGAAGTATTTTTGAGTCATGTGCGTCAGGACGATTTGTCTAGCTTAATTTGACATTTGAGACATTCTAATCTAGTCCACTCTTAATTATAAAATTGCTGTGAATTTTTTCTTAAGAAATTGTTACTGTCGGGTTTCTTAAACAAAATTCCTACGTATTTTTTGAAACCCCTTTTTTATCTTATTGGGAATCTTTATTACAAAAAATGTTTTTTACGTAATTTGATATTCTTGCAAAAATCGTTATTTTTGCTCATTATTTTTCAAATATCTTTTGAAAATAAAAAGTAGCAAAATCTAGAAAACTAGATTTCACTACTTTTTTTCGAAATTATGAGTAAAAATCGGCTGTTTTTATTCCATCGAAACCGCCATCTCTAAGGCTGGCAAGGGATCTTCGTGGCTCACGGTGTAGACCACCTTGTCTTCTTGCCAGGTGATGGTGTTGGCTTCTTGATTGGAGGCAGTGAGGTCGATGATGATTTGCCCTACGGATTTTGGTATTGGTAAAAAGGCTTCTTCTAGATAGTTCACGACTTCTTTGGCAGTAGTTACAGGTTCTTGGCCCAAAACATTGGATGCGCGAACTAGTAGCGACCAGTTGCCTTCCTTCCAGCTCAAATAAGTGGAGCCGGTACCACTTTGCTGATAGCCCGCGATACTATGACCCAAGTCTACTTTTTGACCGCCATCATCGTATTGGTACCCTACCGCCGCCTTAGCCTTACCCACCGTATCGTACGTGGTCTTTTTAAAGCTAGCAAATGGCGTTGCTTGATTAAGGGAGTGGTGGTTCATCACCAAAGCCTGTGGGAGATTGTAGTAGAGCACAGACAGCTTATCCTGATTCCCTACAGCCGCAATATTCAAAAACAGCGACTCATCTCGGGGCAGTTTTCGAGGCATCTTCACATCAGGGTAGGCCTTCGTCAGCTCTTGAAAAGCACCATCCGGCGTTTTTTCTTCACTGGCTTTCGTCTGGCTTTCTTTGGAGCTACTTTGCTTATTTGATTCTTGCTTTGTGCTAGTATTTTGGGCCACACTGCTATTGTTTGTCGTTTTTGTCGTACTATTTTCACTTGGGCTCTGGTTGCTACTACAAGCCGCCAGTAATCCTAATAAAACGGATAAAATAACCAACTTTTTCATCCTGTCGCCTCCTTTTTCTTTAAATCAAGGGTAATCCTTCCTCGAAAAAAAGACAACTAGAATGCGTTTGTCACAAGACATCACTCAGCCAGTTTTTTAGGTTGTTAAAGGCTTCTACTAAAAAGCTCCAAACTTGTTGTAAAAATTCCGCCGCACCACCTTCAAAAATCAGCCAATGACCCCAGTTCAATAAATCATCTTTAAAGACCCACAGTAAAAAGATCGTGAAAATCACGCCGATAATCCGCCATAAAACCGAACCTACTTTAATAATTGCCAAGATAATCGCAACAATAATCAAGATTGCTAATAATTCCATCTATATCCCTCCTTATTAGGAGTCTATCATCTCACAATCCCGCCCACAAAACATGCGTCTCGAGACCGAAAAATGCGCTTGGATTTTCCGGAAAGGAGGGGTCTTGGAATGAACACCGAAATTTTCACCAAAACCAAAAAAGTCTGTTCTTTTCCTTTGACCAACTTTGACCAAGGGTGTATACTTCTTTTTAGCAGGATAAGCTGAACTGTGCTAAACTATTTGTGAAAGCAAATGGCAAGACGCAGAGCTAGTAGTATTAGGCCCTGTGACAGCTTCAGCACTTTACTTTTAAGGAGGAACTAACTTATGAATTTGATCCCAACAGTCATTGAACAATCATCTCGGGGCGAAAGAGCCTATGATATTTACTCACGGCTTTTAAAAGACCGCATCATCATGCTAAGCGGCCAAGTTACGGATGATTTGGCAAACTCCATCATTGCACAATTGCTTTTCTTGGATGCCCAAGACTCAGAAAAAGATATCTACATCTACATTAACTCTCCTGGTGGTAGCGTAACGGCTGGTATGGCGATTTACGATACTATGAACTTCGTCAAAGCGGACGTAGTAACCATCGTTATGGGGATGGCCGCATCTATGGGCTCCTTCCTATTGACTGCCGGTACCAAGGGCAAACGTTTCGCATTGCCAAATGCCGAAATCATGATTCACCAACCACTTGGGGGCGCGCAAGGACAAGCGACTGAAATCGAAATCGCGGCTCGTCACATCTTGAAAACCAAGGCTCACTTGAACGAAATCCTTTCCGAACGGACGGGTCAACCATTAGAAGTCATCGAAAAAGATACGGATCGTGACAACTACATGACCGCTCAAGAAGCCAAAGATTACGGTTTGATTGACGAAATCATGGTTTCTTCCAAAAGCTTGGACAAATAAAACCACTAATTAAAACCACCTCACCGCTACCTGTTCGAACAGGCGTGGTGAGGTGGTTTTTTTAACGGGTTAAAAGGTAACTATCATCCAGTAAGGGAATGATTTCGGCTAGGGGTACCACGCCGGTTAAGAGGACGGAAAGCCAGTTTTCCTTGTTCATGTGGTAAGCCGGAAAAATCCCTTCTCTCCCCTGTAAAATCAGGGCCAATTCTGGTTTGACTTTTAGATTAACCAGGGGCACTGCTTCTACGCCTGCTAGTCCCAGTTTGTCTTTTGACACTAGCATCAAAGCCGCGTACCATTTGCGATTGTGCTCATGGCGCAAAATCGTATACTGAGAGAAGCGTTTGAAAGGATGATCTCCCTTGGTTCCGTATTCAGTCGCCACATAGTCTAAGAGTTCTTGGCGCAAATCATGTTCCATCTTTGCCACATCCTATTCCTGAATTTGCGGAAAATCGCCGGCAGCATGGCGTTTGCCCATTTCCAAATAGTGTTGGATATTAGCCTGATTTTTCGCAATTTCGGCTTTTGTTAAAGGACGAATCACTTGCGCCGGTCGACCAAATGCCAAAACATTGGGCGGAATCACTTGCCCTTGGGTGACCAAGGAACCAGCACCTAACAGGCTATTTTCCCCGATAACCGCGTGATTTAGCACAATGGAACTCATGCCAATCAACGCTCCCGTCTCAATGGTACAGCCGTGCAGCATGCACTGATGGCCCACGGTAACGTCTGCAGCAATTTTCGTAGGAGCATCGTGATCCACATGAATAATGGTACCGTCTTGGATATTCGTACGGTCGCCGATTTCAATAAAATTGGCATCCCCTCGTAACACACAGCCATACCAAATACTCACATCTTCCCCCAGGCTCACTTCCCCAAGCACCCGAGCGGTATCTGCAATAAAACGACTCATGCTTGTTCCTCCTTTTTTTCGGCCAAGCGTTGTTGCAAGTCCAAGTCATAATTACGAGCTACGGGAATCAAGAAGGTGGCGATCCCGCAAAGAATCGTCCCCACGCCCGCAATCACAAAGAGCTTTTCCACCCCAAAACGATCGGCTAAAGGTCCGGCAAAAATCAACCCCACCGGCCCGGTGATACTCATTAATGAATTCAAAACCCCTAACACGCGACCTAAATACTGTGGTTCATAGCTCTGTTGGATCATGGCCATGATCAAGGTGCTATAAAATGGAGTCGCCAAGCCCGCCACGGTATTGAGCACGACAAACCAGAAAAAACCTCGTTGATTTCCCGGTAAAAGGCCGCTTAAAACAAAAGTCCCGCCGATCACAAAGAAGGAAAACAAAACTGGGGTCATGCGGTTCTTCCATTTGCCAAAGACGCCGATAACGACGCCCCCTAAAAGCATCCCCACGGAATACACCACTTCGATCAAGCCTGCTTGCCCCACCGTGCCTTGAAAATATTCTAAGGTCATCAAAGGATACATACTCACCGCCGGCATGAAGATCAGAGTAAAAGCCGAACCCAGCAACGTAATGTACCATATCCCCTTATTTTTCACTAACAGAGCAAAGCCTTGCTTGGTATCCGTCAGCAGATGCACCTGTTCTCCTAGGGCTTGCGTTTTGGGGATCCGCACAAAGAGCAAGAGACTAATCCCTAAAATCGCTCCTAAAACATCCAATAAAATCAAAAAATTCATAGGCACAAAGGCGAAGAGAAACGCTCCTAGTGCCGGTGCAATAATCATATTCGCTGACTGCACCATGCCCAACTGCCCATTGACCCGAGTTAACTCTGATTCCGGCACCATTTGCGGCAAGATGGACTGGATGGTGGGCATCTGAAAAGTCTGGGCCACGGAGCGCATAAACAAAGAGACAAAGACCAACCACAAAGGAAAACGATCCGCTAGTGTTCCTGTAATCGACAAGACCAAGGCAAAAAGTGCCACGATACAGTCCGTTACAATTAAGAGTTTTTTCTTGTCCAAGCGATCCACAAAGGGCCCGGCAAAAGGACTCAAGACCACCATGGGAATCATCCCGAGCAATGTCGCCAAACTCAAGACCGTAGCGGAGCCCGTCTCCTTGGTTAAATACCAAATAATGGCATACTGCACCACCATACTGGTGATTCCAGATAAAAACTGGCCAGACAAAAAGAGCCCGATATTTTTTTGCCAGCCCTTCAAGTCAAACCCGGTTGATTGTTGTGTATTCATAAGACCTCCTAAAATAATCCTGGCACAAAGATGAGTGATTGATTGCTTTCGTGCTACTACTAGTTTACCCGATTCCCCGGCAAAAAAATATCAAAAAAACCGCTGCTAGTAAAAGCAACGGCTGTTTTCTTTGTTTTTTATTCGTAGTCCCCGTCTTCGGCAAACTGGCTTTGATAGAGTTTGCTATAAAAGCCTCCCTGGGCCAACAAGCTATCGTGGGTCCCTTTTTCAATAATCGATCCGTGGTTCATCACTAAAATCAAGTCTGCTTCCCGAATGGTGGACAAGCGGTGGGCAATCACGAAACTAGTGCGCCCTTCCATAACTTTGTCCATGGCCTTTTGAATCAAAGCCTCCAAGCGCGTGTCCACAGAACTGGTGGCTTCGTCTAGGATCAAGATTTTCGGATCGGAAATCACCGCCCGAGCGATGGTCAACAATTGTTTTTGACCTAAGGAAACATTGTCCCCTTCCGCATTGATCTTCATTTCGTACCCGTCAGGCATGGTGCGGATAAAGTGATCCACATTGGCAGTTTTGGCGGCATCCACCACTTCGTAATCTGTGGCATCCAATTTCCCAAAGCGGATATTGTCCCCGATGGTTCCTTCATACAACCAAGCATCTTGTAAAACCATCCCGAAGACCGAACGCACTTCACTGCGATCCAGTTGCTTCGTGTCGATGCCGTCCACTTTAATCGCCCCACTGTCCACGTCGTAAAAACGCATGAGCAAGTTGATCAAAGTCGTTTTCCCGGCACCAGTTGGTCCGACAATTGCCACGGTTTGCCCCGCTTTGACTTCAAAGTTCAAATCTTGAATCAAAGGATTTTTCGGATCGTAACTAAAGTCCACGTGTTCAAAAGTAACATTGCCAGCCACTTCAGCCGGTAATGTTTGAGGCTCGTCTAAGCGGCTTTCTTCGGCTTCATCGAGAATTTCAAAAACCCGACGAGACGCCGCCGACGCACTTTGCAAAACAGAAGACAGCTGAGTGATATTCCCCATAGGCTGACTAATTTGCCAGATGTACTGGATAAAGGCTTGCAATTGCCCTACCACAATAACTCCGGCAATTACATAATGCCCCCCTAAAACCGCCACAGCAATATACGTCAGATAAGCCGTGCTGGAGACTAAAGGCATCATGATACCGGAAATAAAGGCCGCTTTAAAGCCATAGCTGCGGACAGAATAATTGACCTTTTTAAAGTCTTCCAAAGTTTGTTTTTCCCGACCGTAAACTTTCAACACCGAAAAACCGGTCATGTTTTCTTGGGCAAAACCATTTAAATCCCCCAATGCGTTTTGCATCCCTTGGAAGTACTTTTGGGAAACTTTCACGATAAAGCGGGAAATCAAGAAAGAAGCTGGAATCATGATTAAGGATAACAAGGCCATTTTGACATTGATGTAAAACATCATGGAGACTGCCACTAAAATCCCCAAAATCGCATTGACGATCCCAATCAAAGCCTGTTGCATGGCACCAGAGACGGCATCCACGTCATTGGTTACCCGGCTTAAGATATTCCCTTGTTGGTTACGGTCAAAGTAGGACACTGGCAAACGATTGATCTTGTGGTCGATGTCTTCCCGCAAGTCGAACATGGCGCTTTGCACCACGTTGGCGATCAACCAACCGGCCAAAAGCTGAGATACACAGTAGCCGATACCGACTACGGCAATGGCAATCAAACACTTAATGACATAATCAAAGTTAATCGCGGCCCCTGCTGCGACATTTTTCGCTACTTCTGTCGTAGGCAAGCCCGCCACGTAAGGCAAGGCCCCGTTAAAGGCCACGGTCAACACGGTGAAGAACATCACCAAGAAGAACTGGCGCTTGTAAGGTTTAAAGTAATGAGCTAAACGAGTTAAAGAAGAAAATGATTTCATCGGTTCAATTCCTCCTCTGATAATTGTGATGCGGCAATGTCATAGTATACCGGACACGTAGCCAATAACTCCTCGTGAGTGCCCATGCCGATAACATCCCCTTCATTTAAGACGATAATCTTATCCGCATGCATGATGGTTCCCACTCGTTGGGCCACGATTAAGACCGTGGACTGGGTGGTTTCCTGTTTCAAGCGAGCCCGCAATTTCGCATCGGTCTGGTAATCCAGTGCGGAGAAGCTATCATCGAAAATATAAATCTCTGGCTCGCGAATCACCGCTCGAGCGATGGACAGGCGTTGCTTCTGCCCACCAGAGAAGTTCGTCCCACCTTCTGACAAGTGAGCATCAAAGCCCTCAGGCAATTCCGCAATAAAATCTGACGCTTGGGCGATATCGACTGCTCGTTCCATCTCCCCTATGGTTGCGTCTTCTTTTCCGTAGCGCAGGTTTTCGGCAATCGTTCCGGAAAACAGCAACGCTTTTTGAGGAATGTAGCCGATCTTTTGCCGTAAAAATGCCATACTCATGTCCCGGACGTCTACACCATCGACTAAAACGCGACCTTCACTCACATCGTAAAAGCGGGGAATCAGCTGAATCAAGGTGGACTTCCCGGAACCGGTACTCCCGATAAAAGCCACGGTTTCCCCAGGTTTTGCGGTGAAACTCACATTGCGAATCACAGGACTTTCCGCATGACCAGGATAAGCAAAGGTCACATTTTCAAAAGTCACGTACCCATGAGTTTCTGTCTCGGTTACCGGATTTTCAGGATCTTTAATCTGGCTTTCAGCATCCAAGGCTTCTTGAATCCGTTTGGCCGACACCGCTGCTCTAGGATACATCATAAAGACGGAAGCAAAGAGCATAAAGGAGAATAACGCGTGGAAAATGTATTCGATAAAAGCGATCAAGTCCCCGATTTGCAAAGTACCAGCATCGATTTGCTTTGTTCCAAACCAGATGATCAAGACCATTACAATATTGAACAAGAAGGTAAAGCCCGGCTGTGCCACGGCCATTAAGCGAAAGAGGCTCTTAGAACTCTCCGCATAGGCAGTATTGACCTTGTTAAAGCGGGACTCTTCAAACTTCTCATTCACAAAGGCTCGAATCACTCGCAACCCGGATAGGTTTTCCCGTAAAATTCCGTTGATCTTGTCCAAGTTCTTTTGTTGCTTCGTAGACAATGGCTCGGAAAACTTCGCGATAACGACTACGGCTACTAATAATAAGGGTAAAGCCCCTAAAACAAACCAGCTCAAGCTTGGACTAGTGCGGAAAATCATATAAAGACTAACGATAAACATCATGGGGGTCATGAAACCCATGCGCAAAATGTTTTGCAAGAACAACATGATTTGATACGCATCGTTGGTCACTCGGGTGATTAAGGAAGACACCCCGATATCCTCATATTCTTGATGAGAATAACTTTGCGTCTTAGCAAAAAGGTCGTCCCGAATGTCCGCCACGATATTCGTGGTAATGCGTGTAGTAAAATACCCTAGCATGATGTTCATCACCACACCGATTACTACTACTAACAACATCAACAAGCCCAACTGATTCACCATGTCGCCATCTTTTTGCGGAATCCCTCGGTCGATCATCTGCGCCAAAATCGTGGGCAAGCCCAACTCGATTAAGATAAAGCCAAACACGCACAGAAAATCAAAGAGCAACAGCTTCTTGTAGCGCATGGTATAGTGCCACATTAATTTCATTAAAAAATACCTCCAAACTTACAAAAAACTTCTGAACACTGACCAAACTACGGAACCCAATCGTCATGCCCATAGTTATGGAAAGCGAGGCAGTGATTTTCTTGATAAATCAAGCCTCTTTCGGTTTTTGCGAATACCTTTACTATAGCATAGGGAAAATTTTAAGAGAACACCAAATTTGCATCTTTTTCCTTCAGTAACCCCTTTCAAACATCCGGGTTTCTATACTTCTCTTCCTAACTATGCTAAAATAAAGAAAATTATGATATACACTGGTTGTATATCTCGGACGGTTGAATAGTTTCAAAACATTTGGAAGGCAAGGACGAGGCTTTCTCTTGTTGGCGACAATCAGTATTGGTCACCAAGGAGCATACCGACAGACGAAGGAGGTCCTTCGTGTTTTGTCATGCACCGTTACTAAAATCTTAAAGGAGCTAGATTTATGATCTACAAAGTTTATTATCAAGACACCAAAGTACGGAACCCAAAACGGGAACAAACTCATGTTCTTTACTTGGAAGCAGCAGATGAAGTTGCGGCTCGCGCAGCAGTCGAAGCCAACACCCCATACAATATCGAATTCATCCAAGCTTTAGAAGGAAATCACTTGGCATACGAACAAGAAAATGCCGAGTTTACTTTAACGGAGTTTTAATTTATGAAACTCAATTTAAAAAATAATGAAACCGGCGTTTTTGGCGTCGGTGGATTAGGCGAAATTGGGAAGAACTGTTATGGGGTTCAATTCCAAGATGAGATCATCATTATCGACGCCGGCATTATGTTTCCGGAAGATGATCTTTTAGGAATCGACTATGTAATTCCTGATTACAGCTACATCGTGCAAAACATCAACAAAGTCAAAGCCCTTGTGATCACCCACGGTCACGAAGACCATATCGGTGGCGTGCCTTACTTGTTGAAACAAGTCAATGTGCCAATCTATGCTGGGCCGCTAGCCATGGCATTGATTCGCAACAAACTGGACGAGCACGGTCTTTTACGGGATGCGGAATTGCACGAAATCAATGAAGACACGGTTTTGCGTTTTAGAAAAACCTCTGTCTCCTTCTTCCGCACCACCCACTCGATTCCAGATGCTTTAGGCGTCGTTGTGAAGACCCCTTCTGGCAATATCGTTCATACCGGGGACTTCAAGTTTGACTTTACCCCTGTAGGCGAGCCGGCCAACTTGAGCCGCATGGCCAAAATCGGTGACGAAGGCGTACTGTGCCTGTTGTCCGACAGTACCAATGCGGAAATTCCGACTTTTACCCAATCGGAAAAGGTCATCGGTCAATCCATTCAAAAAATCTTTGAAAAAGTCGAAGGTCGGATCATCTTCGCCAGCTTCGCCTCCAATATCTCCCGGTTGCAACAGGCAGCCGAGGCGGCAGTGGCTTGTGGACGGAAAATCGCCGTCTTCGGTCGTAGTATGGAAAACGCCATTGTCAATGGTCAAAATCTAGGCTACATCAAAGTTCCTGAGGGTAGTTTTGTTGACGCCAATGAAATCAAACGCCTACCTGCCAATGAAGTTATGATTCTTTGTACCGGTTCTCAAGGTGAACCCATGGCAGCTTTAAGCCGGATTGCCAACGGAACTCACCGACAAATCAGCATTCAGCCAGATGATACCGTCATCTTCTCCAGCTCACCGATTCCAGGAAATACCACTAGCGTCAACCACTTGATTAACCTCTTGATGGAAGCCGGCGCCAAGGTCATCCATGGCAAACTCAACAACGTCCATACTTCTGGACACGGGGGCCAACAAGAACAAAAACTGATGCTCCGTTTGATCAAACCGAAATTCTTTATCCCGATTCATGGGGAATACCGGATGCTGAAAATTCATTCCGGCTTAGCCCAAGATACCGGTGTACCAAAAGAAAACTGCTTCGTCATGGAAAATGGCGACATGTTGGCACTAACTGCCGACACTGCCCGCCTTGCCGGCCACTTTAACGCAGGCGATGTCTACATCGACGGCAACGGCATCGGCGACATCGGCAATGTAGTTTTACGGGATCGCCGCATTCTTTCAGAAGAAGGACTGGTCTTAGCCGTAGCCACCGTAGACATGAAGAAAAAAGAAATCATGGCGGGTCCTGACATCTTGTCTCGAGGATTCGTGTATATGCGGGAATCTGGCGATATGATTTACGAAGCGCAAACCTTGCTCTTCCGCACATTACGGGAAGCTTTAAAGCAACCCGATGTGACGGAACACAAGCTAAAAGAAGCCATGACTAATGCGTTGCAACCTTTCTTATTCGACAAAACCGAGCGTCACCCGATGCTCTTGTCCATGATTATGGCACCAGAAGAATAAGCCTACTCAATTAAACAAAACCCACCCAAGTCAGACGCGGTTAGCGTGAATGACTTGGGTGGGTTTTTCTTTTATCTAAGATTTTTTGTGTGCTCAGCAAATTTTTCCATAAACTGCTTTCCATCTATCGGCAACTCTACCCAGCGTTCTTCCCAAGTGGACAATAGCGCTCCATGAATCAGCTGAAAGTCTTTTTGATTTTCGCTAACGGGGATGCCTGAAGCGCTCCCAGTCCTTGATTCAATGCCACTCTCCGTTATCTCTTGTAAAAAGCGTTCTATGACTGCCCGATGGCTTTTGCGCCGTTGGTCATTATCGGTAAAGGTGATAGTCGTGGTTTGCTCCGGGGTCTGCCAAGTAAGCTTCTGTCCTTCATAGCGAAAACTGCCTTTTTCACCAATGATTTCCAAGCGTTCCTGGCCCAAAGGTTCATTAAGACTCGCCACAAAGGTTCCCAAAAGCCCCTCGCGATACTTTAGCAATAACACTGCTTCATCCTCTACTTCAATATCTCGGTAACGCCCAAAGGAAACTTGTGAAACCAGTTTTTCCGGCAAACCAAACAAAAAGTTCACCAAATCCAACTGATGAATTGCCTGATTTAGCAAAATACCGCCGCCGTCTTTTTCCCACGTGCCGGTCCAGTTGCCCTCGGTAAAGTAAGACTGAGGCCGGTAATACTGGGGTACCTCCCAGTGAAACCGCTGCAAGTCACCTAACTCTGGCAAATGCTGTTTTAGCCATTGAAAGACAGGACTAAAGCGAGTTTGGAACATCACGTCGCAAACCAGGTGTTGTTTGTTTGCCAAGTCGGTCAGTTCTTCAATTTCCGCAATGCTCAAAGCAGCTGGCTTTTCCAATAACACATGCTTGCCGGCATTTAAGGCCGTTTTTGCCATGGAAAAGTGGAAGCGATTTGGCGTGGCAATCAAAACTGCCGTCACCTCTGGGTTTGCGATCACCTCGTCAAAGCTTTGATAAACAGTCATGCCCGGAAATTCTGCTTGCAACTGGTCAACTTTTCCCGGACTGTTTGTCTGACCACTGACTTGCCAGCCGTAAAAAGGCCGCGTCGCTAAATCCCGTAAGTACTTCATGCCCATATTTCCCAGACCAATTACCGTGAGCTGCTTCATGGATACGCCTCCTTGTAGCGTTATTTTTTCTCTCTGCGAAGTTGTAGCTGTTCATTGAAATAATTGCGATAGGCCGTATAACCGGCGATGATCGAACCTAGGCTAGTAGTAGATAAAAGCATGAAGGTCACCATGATTTGGTATTTAATCGCATGCACTGGATCGACTCCGGCAAAAATCAAACCGGACATCATCCCCGGCAAGCTCACCAGTCCCACGGTTTTGGCGGAGTCAATAGTCGGCTGCATAGCGGCCTTGATACTTTCCCGTAAAATCGGCAAGGAAGCGGTCTTGGCATCAGCTCCCAAAGCTAATTTTTCCAAGACTTGCTGCCGTTGGTCTCGAAACAAACTGGCTAAATTGCGATAACACAAGCCAATGGCAACCATGGAATTTGAGGCAATCATGCCGCTGATGGGGATAATCTGAGAAGGAATAAATTTAATCGCTCCAGAGAAAACCAAGACCCCCATGGTGACATACGTGCTGACAAAAATCGCCAACAATGAAGTCCAATAATGTTTGTATTGATTAGGATTGCGCTTATGGGCGTTGGCCGCGGCATTGAAGACAATAAATAGACTCATTACCGTGGTCAGCCAGCGATTGTCCACTTGAAAGACATACTTCAAGAGGTAGCCTACCAAGACTAATTGCACAATCGCCCGAAAAATACTGTAAAAAATGTCTTTTGAGAGCTTCAATTTTTCCCGGTAGCTGATAAAAACTGCAATCAGCACCAGTAAAAAGGCAAAGATCAAGGATTGATTATTGACCGCTAATTGATTCATGCACCAAGCGCCCCCCTTCAATCTTGATTTCTCCTTTGGCCTGACGTAGGTCCTCCTCGTCATGGCTCACTTGCAAAATGGTGACTCCTTGACTGTGTACCTGACGAATCAGGGCTTGCACGATTTGCTTGCTCTCCTCATCCAGCCCTACCGTCACCTCATCCAAAAGCAACACTTGGGGCAAAAATACCAGATTGCGAATCAAGGCCACTCGCTGACGCTCCCCACCGGAAAGTTCCAAAATCGACTTATCGAGAAACCGTTCCGGCAAATCCACTTGCCGTAAAAGCTCACGGACTTTTTCCAGTTTAAATTCCTCCTGACGAATCTCAAAAGGAAAGCGCAGATTATCTTCTACCGTCTCCCCAAAGAGTTGCGGCTGCTGGAAACAATAAGAAACTTGTCTGCGATACTCCGTCACTGGATACGCTGATTGTGACTTGCCTTGAAAATTGATTTCCCCTGTAGTGGGTGTAAGTAGCGTCGCAATTAGCTTCAAAAGCGTACTCTTGCCCCCACCGGAAGGACCGGAAATCGCCAAATAAGCCCCCTTTGGTACGGTAAAACTGATTTCTTGCAAAATAGGCGTTCCGTAAGGCTGAAATCCTACTGCCTCTAATGTAATGATTGACATGCTAGCACATCCTTTCAAAGCTTAGTATAGCAAAGGAAGGCCACTATTGGGTATTCATTCTCAGATAAAAGCTTATCAAACGAAAATTGTCAATTTTTGTTCTTAAAAAACAGATCGATTCCTATAATTATGGTAAAGCAAACATTTTTTCTTCATTTTCCAGAGCTTGCTCTAATAATAAAGTAAATTCCATATCTTCAACTGCATCATCCACGCCGTAAAAACTATAGCCAGCTTGATAAAATTCGCACATCTTTTGTAAGACTGTAGCGGTAGCAAGATCGTCATCCGAAAAAGCTACATTAGGCCAAGGATTTTGATAGACCCACTGCCCGTTAAATTGAATTCCCTTTAAGCCAAAACCTTCCATGTTTTCATTAATCCCACGTTCAATTCGTATTAGCTTGCCCTCTGCTGGACCGTCAGCTGAAATATAACGAACAAACTCATCTCTTATCTCTCCTTTTTCTCCGCGCACGTCCAAGGAAGAGAATCGCGTATAACTTCGATGCTGATTACTTTCGAAATCATAGATTCCATGACCATTTTCAAATTCGACTAGTGCCAAAACTCGTTGTTCCTTTTGCTTTTCTGTTCCCATGGTATCTTTTTCGCGACTAAATCCGGAACGAGTCGGCGAAAAGAAACGCTCGGTACTAACAGAATGCAAACGGCCCGGTGTTCCTAAATAACTTTTCATCAAGCTAAAAGCGTGGTAATTATTGGTTACTGAAATTTGAGCCGTATGCGGTTGCCCAATAATCCCTTGGTTGATAATAGTTAATTGTGCTTGTGATAAAGGTCGATAGCGATATTGTTCTGCAACTTGTAGGTACCTGCGACTTTGTGGATGATTTTGAATTTTTTGTAGTTCTTGCCATGAAGTTCCCAAGGGCGTTTCAACTAAAATCGGAATTCCGATGTCCAATAATTCCAAAACCTTAGCAGCCTGAAATTTCATATTGATGCAAAGTAAAATAAAATCGGGTTCTTCTATTGCCAGGCCTTCTTCAAGTGTTGCCACACAAGTGAAGCCCTGCTCCGTGTAGAGTAAATTTTTTGTATTATTTGTTGTGATTACAGCAGTGACCTCATACGAATGAGCAAGAGTCTTCATAATACGCAAATACCCTTCTACTCGCCAACCGCTCCCATAAATCAGTACCTTTGACTTCAAGTAAACACTCCTCTCTAATAAAAGCAAAAGGAAGCAAAATTAAAATTGGACCCTGGTAAAAAGATGAATTCTACAGAGTATTGGCCTTTCAAGCACTGGTCAAAATCCAAAGAGACCGCCTGAGACGTATTACTTTGCTGCACATCCAGTAAATAGCGCAACTCTTGCCCATCTTGGGTCAACTTGATTTGAATCGAATTGGTCGCATCAGGGGCATTGCCTTGAATTCGAATCCCTTTCGCACCAGTTTTCCCAAAGTCAAAGCGCTCAAAACCAATGGTCACATTATTGCCTATCTGCTTAATCCCGGTATCTGTGACTACATAACTATCCCCGTAAAGCCAATCATATTCTAAAATGGAAGTTTGCGAGAAATCATGTGCTTCTTCTTCAAAGTAAAATTCTTTCAAGTGGACTTTTTGTGAAAAAACAAAAGTAATCGTTCGAGTCCCGCTAAATTTCTCTGACAACTGATACGATTGTTCCTGATAGGTATTCCAGATGCTCCCCTTGGTGTATTCCACTCTATCAATAAGTCGTGCCGTGCTTTCAGCAGGATACCCCTCATAAATATCAATTGAAAAGATATTGCTTTCTAAAGGAAAAAGCGATAGTGTCAACAACTTGGAGCCATTTCTGCCAAAATCCACTTCATCAAATGTGACCCAGCTCTCCCCTTGGCGTAATGTAGCAATTCCTCGCTCATTGCCATTGGTCAGTTGAACATTACTTCTTGAGTAGCGCCCTCCCGATACCGGGCGGTAAGGATTGATTTTACTGTCTTTTAAGCCTGTAAAAGTCAAAGGTAAAGACGCGTACAAGTCCAAATGGTTTTTCCCATTTTTTACACCACAACGTACGGTTACATTGCCATTAGCTTTAGGGGTTATGAAAAAGACATTGCCCGCTGGTATCCCCTCACCTAAGTCAGTATCAATCCCTTTTTCATCAGTTAATCGCCAAGTAACTTCTTGATCATCCGCATTTTCCGGTAAGCATTTTGCTTTAACCGCGATTCTACCATCTGAACAAATTTCTTTATTCAATATTACTTTTCGAACTGGAAGGGCCCGTTCTGTCTCTTCATAAGGAACAGTAGCAAAATAATTACTTGTTCCCGGTAAAAGGGGAGTCTCATTTGACACAAACTGTACTTTTTTAGCCGGCAGTCCTTTACTTCGACAAATTATTTCAATTTGTCCGGATTCCTTAGTAGAACCGATAATAGCCAATAAATTCCCATTAAATAAGCGCTTATGGCATCCCTGATACTGAGTGTAATCAGTACTGTCACCGTTATCTAGTCCTAAAAGACGTCCTGCTCCTCTTACTTCAACGGTAATATCGTTATTAGCATTTTGAACAATCTGCCCATTTTCATCAATCCCGTTTATTTCTACAAAAAGTCGATCTTGTCCATCTGCTTGTAGTTCGCTACGCCCTGTTTTTACAACCAATTCTTGAACGTCCCCAAAAGATTTTTGAACGTCTTCAGCAATCACCTGCCCCGCTTCATTATAAGCCACCGCTTTGAGTTCTCCCGGTGTATAGTTGAGTTGCCAATCATGGAGTAGTTTTTCACCATGTAGCGGATCATTCAGTCGTCTTCCCAATGATTTGTCGTTAAAAAACAACTCGATCTCCGGAGCATTGCTACAAACTCGAACATCAATTACTTGTCCCTCCGTAAAATCCCAATACGGAAAGATATGGATCATCGGCGCTTTTTGATAATCTGTCCACGCAGCTTGAAACGTATAATACGCATCTTTAGGAAAGCCCGCTGTATCGATCTGTCCTAGATAAGCATTTTTCGTATTATACGGCGTTGGTTCCCCAAGATAATCGAAACCCGACCAGATAAATTGGCCTAATGAAAATGGCGTATCGCGATCGTTAATGATACAAGCTTCAATGCTTTCCGCGCCCCAGCTAGTGCGACTATTACCTAAAGCAGAACATTGAAAATCATCATCTGCTAACATGCTGAGACTCAAGGGAAAATGATAAACTCCTCGACTTTGGACCACAGATGCCGTTTCACTACCATAAATCACCCAATTCGGATACTTTCGATGATGCTCTTCATAGATACTTTCTGCGTAATTGTAACCAACTGCTTCAAGGTATTCCGCCACTCTTTGGGTATTTTCCCACAACATATAATTCGAGCCAAAACTGATTGTAGCATTGTGTAATGGATCATCTTTCTTTACTAGCTCAATCAGTTGCTTTGTAGTCTCGATTCCATCATCACGCCCATGAGTATCGTAAATTTCGTTGCCGATACTCCACATAAAAACACAAGGATGATTGCGATCTCTTTTAATCCAAGCTCGGACATCTTTTTCGACCCATTCTTCAAAAAATCGACCATAGTCATTGGCATTTTTCGAATGTTTCCACATATCGACAAACTCTGATTGGACTAAAAACCCGATACGGTCTGCTAATTGATAAAATTCTTTTGAAAAAGGATTATGGGCCGTCCGAATAGCATTCACACCCATGTCTTTTAAAATTTTTAACTGGCGTTCAATCGCAGCTTTATTCGCTACCGCTCCTAAGGCTCCTAAATCATGATGTTGACAAACCCCTTGAATTTTTACAGGTTGACCGTTAATCACCATTCCTTGATTACTATCCAAATGAATGTCGCGGAAGCCCACATCACATCTTACTTTTTCTTGATGCTCACCATACATAAGTTGTGTTTCTAATTGGTAAAGCTGAGGGGTAGCCGGCGACCACAAATGAGGCTCCTCAATCACCATAGAAAGCTCAATAATTTCCTGATCCTCCACGATTTTCAAAAATCTTTGGCTAGTTTGAATCAGTTGATTACCAGCGAATAAGCGGTGAGTCAAAGTCACATCTTGAGGTATACCCAACTCATTATTAACCTCTGTTCGAAGAGTTAAAAGCCATTCATTTTTTTCTCTTGTGACCAATTCAGTGTGTACATATTGTCCTTGAGGAGGAATATGCACTTTTGGTACCTGATGAAGCCAGACATTGCGATAAATCCCCGCTCCAGAATACCAGCGAGAATTCGGTGGCTCGTGTCTAACTCGTACTACAATCTCGTTATTGCCTTGTTGAAGATGTTTGGGTGAGAAGACAATCGGTGTATAGCCATATTTCCATGCCAATTCTCGCTGACCGTTCACGTATATTTCCGAATCCATATAAATCCCATCAAATTCAAAATAATACACAGAATCAGTGCAATCTGATAACCAAAATTCTTTTCGATACCAGCCCTCACTTGGACGATAAAGATTGTGAGTATCTGTGATTAACCAATCATGAGGCATTTCAACAGGTTGAAATTGCTCAGCAACCGCTTTTAGATTTGTTAATGAGAATTGTTTGCAAAGCGGTGCTTCATAAAACGTCCAATTATCTAAAAATAGAGTTTGCATTTACATAACCTCGCCTAAATCTTTTATATAACAAAAAAAGATTTCCAAGCTGCAACGAGCTAGGAAATCCCTTTTTAGTACCCAGCTTACTCGATTATTCCACCACTTTTAGTTGGTTAATCCAATTTGTAAGTAGCTCTCAATTTTTCTGCTTGTTCTTGGGTTTTTGTATAAACATAATCAGCGGCGTCATCTAAAGATAACCCTTTTAATTCCATATTTTCTAGCGCATCAGAAAGAATGGTTTGCAAAGTTGCATCTTCGTAAAAGACTGTTTCGTTTAATGATTCGACATTTTGAGAGTACTCATAGCCTTGTTTCACTGCACCTTGAATCATATCTGCATCTACCAATGTTTGAGCAGCTTCCTTAGACGCTGGCACACCACGCGTAACACCGAGAATTTCATTGGCTTTTTTCCCATTAATAAAATCATTTACGAATTTGCCAACTTCTTCTGTGTTCTTTTCGAATTTGCTCACAGCAATCAAGAAGGTTGGTTTGGCAATGGAGTAAGCACCTTTCGCATCAGCATTTTTCAACATATCGGCTACAATTAATTCTTGGTCGGCATCTTTCAGTGCTTGTTCATTTCCGGCAATCCCACCTGTCCACTCTAAGACACCGGCGTATTCTCCAGCGATAAATTTAGCATTTTGGGCCAATGAGACAGGTTCTGTTCCCACATTTTCCAAATAATCTTTACGGGAATTAAAAGCACCCGCTTCTACCATTTCGGTATACCATTGAAGCGCTTCTTTGTATTGTTCTTTACTGTAGTTCATATTGCCTTTATCATCAAATTCCGTTTCCCCTGTCATTTGTTGCAAATAAATCCCAGTTCCGAAACGCGGAGTTGGCAAGACTAAAGGATAAGAACCTTCTGGGAATTTTTGTGCTGCTTCTTTCAATTCATCCCAAGAAGTTGGAATTTCCGCACCAACTTTTTCAAAGGCCGTTTTATTAAACAAGACAGATACTACATTTTTCCCTAATGGAATCCCATTTTGTACACCATTGAATTGTCCAGTTTTTAAGAATTCTGCATCATAAGTAGATAAATCAATTCCTTTGATCTTACTTAAATCATAAAACCCATCGCCTTCTGGTGAGAAGCGTGCGACTTGTGCCCGGTCAAGTTGCATAATATCAGGAGTTGTCGACTCGCCTCCTGTTAACATCGTCGTAACTTTTTCTTCCAATGAACCAAACCCAACGTATTCTGCTTTGATATCAATTTTCGGATTTTCTGATTCAAAGTTTTTAATCATATTCAGCGTTGCTTGGTGACGATCGTCATTGCCCCACCACCAAAAGCGCAATGTCACATCTCCATCCGCAGACTTACTTTCTTTTTTACCGGAGCCACAAGCGGATAATGTGCCTAACATCGTTAAAGCTGCCATCATACTAATCCCAATTTTTTTCCATGTTTTCATTTCTTTACTCTCCTTCTTTTTTAAAGATTCATTTGGTTGATATATAACTCTAGAGAAAACCTTCTTTGAAGATTTTTCCAAATGAGCATATTGATAAAGCCACCGATAAAGATAATGTAATAAATAGCGACAAATTGAATCGCAAAAATAGAGACTCCAATGTACACCATATTCAACAAGGTCACTTGTGGTAAGCGATAACTGAGCATAAGGCCTGAAGTTAGCTTTTTACCAAAAGAAAGCTGACGGGATTCCTTTTTAGTTTGCATCAATAAGACAAATAAGAGGGTATTCATCAGAAAGATTGAAGTAATCAATACAGCCAGCAAGAAAACTGCCGAATTTGTATACGTCATTAGAATTTTCAAATCGGTAAGAATTAATACGAGAATCCCCGTAATCAAGACTTCCGTCTGCCAATTTTCCTTAAACACTCTTGGATAATCCTTGAAAAACTTTTTAAGGGAATAGCTTTCAATATCGGGCAAAATATGAAATTGCATGATGATACTTTGAACCAACAGAAGCAATGGAATGATAAAGAACAGCAGATTGGTAAAACTAATTTTGAAGACAAATAACGCTAGAAAACCTACTAAATTAGAGAGGATAAAATAAGTATTTACTAGGAAAATGGTATAGAAACTAGTCACTCCACTTACCGTCCACTTATTTAAAAGATCCATGATGTTTCTCATTTGCTCACCTTTTTTCTGTTTAACCTTTGATACCTGAAGAAGTAACACCTTCGACAAAATACTTTTGAGCACTGAAGAATAAAATCAACGCTGGTAACAAGGAAATCAATGACATCGCTAAGATTTGATTCCATTCGACAATCCCAGAGGAGGTGTCAATACTCATCTTCAATGCCAAAGCGACAGGATATTTATCAACTGAAGAAATATAAATCAATGGGCCTAAGAAATCGTTGAAGCTCCAAACAAATTGGAAAATAATACAAGAAATCAAAGCCGGTCGCAATTGCGGCAGTAAAATCCGCCACAAAATTTGAAATGTGTTACAGCCGTCAATGGTCGCTGCTTCGTCCAAATCCCTAGGAATGGAACGTAAGAACTGGATTAACATAAAGACAAAGAAGGGTTCTTGCGCAAAGACTGTTGGCGCAATCAACGGAACATAGGTATCCAACATATTGAATTGCTTCCAGAAGATATAGAGCGGAATTCGCGTAACAACCGCTGGTAAGAACATCGTTGCCATCAATAATGCAAACAAGATATTTTTAAACTTAAAGTTAAACCGCGCGAATCCATATGCTGTCACCGTGGAGGAAACCAGACAGAAAATAATTTTCGGAATGACAATTTTAAACGTATTGGCGAAATAGGTAGTAAATGTATATTCCGTTCGTGTCTGCCAGCCTTCAATATAAGGAGTAAAATCGATTCGTTTTGGAATAAAACCAATTTCAGTAAAAATCTCCGTATTTGTCTTAAACGAGGCACCCACCAACCACAGGATTGGATAGATCATAATCACCGCAACGATTGTCAAAATAATGTAACGAATCGTAGAAGATAAGAGTCTTTTTCGTTTTTCTCTTTTCTGACGCTCACTTGTTTGTAGCTTTACTTCCATTACTTCCCACCTCCATCAGAGTAGTACACCCAACGTTTCTGAGAACCAAACACAACTAATGTCACTACAACAATCAACATGAACAAGATCCATGATGCAGCACTGGCATAGCCCATTTCAAATGACTTAAAGGCTTTGTCATAAATGAACATGGAAGAAAGGTAAGTTGCATTTAAAGGCCCTTTCCCCGTTACCAAGTATGGTCCGTTAAATTCTTGCAGTGCATTATTCAATTGCATAATCAAATTGAAGAAAATGGTTGGTGTAATCAATGGAATCGTAATGGTAAAGAAAGTTCTAACCTTCGTTGAGCCATCCATAGCAGCGGCTTCATAAAGGTCTTGCGGAATTTCCTTCAAAGCAGCTAAGAACAGCAACATAGAAGAACCAAATTGCCAAACTTTTAACAATACGATAACCGCCATCGCTCCACCTGGTGTGGACAACCAATTAACCGGCGAGATCCCAAATGTTTCAAGGAAAGTATTAATAAAGCCGTCTGGTTGAAACATAAAGCGCCATAAAATTGCAATAGCGACGTTTCCCCCCAATAATGAGGGAATATAATAAGCCGTTCGGTAAAGGCTGATTGCTTTTAGTTTGAAATTCAAAATAAAAGCAACAAACAGCGCAAAAATCAATTGAAGCGGTACGGTTATCACCGTATACTTCAAAGTTGCAATTAGTGAATTCACAAATTCTTGATCATTAAATAAGTTTAAATAATTTTTGATACCCACAAGATTTGGTTCTGCAATCATGTTGTAATCGGTAAAGCTGTAATACAACGAACTGACAAACGGCCAGATTGTTAACAAACAAAATCCGATTAACCATGGGAGTATGTATACATACCCCATTTTTTCGTTTTTCATTTACTTAATCCCCTTTCGAATCATTCTTAATTCAGATCATCTTCTTTTGTAACTGTGGAATAGAAATTGTTTCAGCCACAACCCTGCCTCCTTCTTCACTAAGGTGCAAGCCGTCCCCGTTGTCACACTCACTATTTAATCTCGAAGGATGCTGTTTAGAAGCAACGGCCAAATCAAAATCAAAATAACCATCATAATAATTGTTATTACGAATCCAATTGTTTACTTCTTGACGATATTCCTCAAGTTTATCTTCGTAGAAAATCGACTCACCAAATGGCATTAGCGTTCCTATATAGCAAAGTGAACCGTGGGAATGTGCAATTTCCGCGTATTGACCTAATCCTTGAATTAATTGATATATGGTCACTTTTTCAGAACCTTTTTCCAAAGTAATCAAATCATTAATGCCATGTAAAACAATTACACTATCAACCTGTCCTCGAGAATAGATATCTTTTTCAAAACGCTCTAAACCACTAGTTCCATGACGCTGATAATCATCGAAATTTCGATCTGTCCCCTTTAAAACACGACTCCCTCCAATTCCAGCGTTCAAAACTGCTAGATTTGGATAGTTTCTTTCTAAAACTCGTAATTTTAGTCCGTCTACAATGTATCCTTGCTGAACTAATGAATCCCCAAAAAAGACAATAGAACTATTTCCTTTACTTTGAGGAATTTGAATTTCCGATATTCCATAAATGTATTGCATCCGATTATTCTCCGCAACCATCCGAAACAAATCCTTTTGTTCTATTTGCTCTTCCAATTGATAATTGGTTACTTGTGTAATTAATTTGGAATACGTAACGATTCCACCTGTTAATTCAACCGATTCCATTGTATAAGTATCAATTATCAACACATCTCCAACAGACATTGTTACTTGTACTGGATCGCTGATTAAATTAGCTCCAGGTAGGATATCGATTTCTGTAGACTGATTGACAGTCACTTTTGCCAATTTTCCATTTACATTAATTGTTACTTGTTCAAATCTAAGAGGCTGGCGACCATATTCATTAGAAAATCGAAGTCGTATTTCTTTAGTATCGTGATTCATCTTAACCTTAATTTTTTGATGGTCAGGGATAACCGTGGAAGGCCACGAACGATAATCTAACTGACAGTAGCTCCAAATTGACTCCCAGCTTTTGTGATTACTAGAGTCATTCATAAATCTTGCGGTCTTTTTCATCCACAACACCTGATTTCCGATAGAAATACGTGTTCACTTGATCCCGCCATTCGACAGCCATTTCATATTGTTCCTTAAGTAATTCACGAACGTTTTTAAAACTTACTAGGTCAATTTCTCCTGATAATGATTCCCATATCTTTTGATAATCAGCCACACGTTGGACACCATCAAAATGGTTATCATAAATATCTTGAATCAAGGTTTTGCCATTTTGTAAAACATGTTCATAAGGAACATGATGGAACCAAAGTAAGAATTCATCGGGACATGTAGTAACATCGTTATATTCTTGACAACGAGTCGGGGAGTATTGCTGAACGTATTTGGTACCATTCAAGGTTCGGTCGTTTCCAATACCATTTCGATCTGCAAAATGATAGGTTCCCCACCGATCATATTCATATCCGTCAATTGACGGGCCATAGTGTACATTAGGTTTGCACATGAAGCCAACACCATTTGGTGCATTATATAAGCGATAGGTTTCCCGAGAAGTAGTCAGCATTGATACAATTTTTTCATGTGCTTTTTGACTAATAGAGAATGTCAAACTGGACCATTCTTGTGCAATTTCTTCACTGCTCAGTTGGTTATCCCAGCAAAGGCGACCATATGCGTAAATGTTACTTTGCATTAATTTGTGATGCGTCCAGTTATCATCCATTCCTACAACCCCTACAGCGCAGATCCCTGATAATTTAGGATTTACTGAATTGGTCTTTAGTAATTTTTTTACAATAGATGGTTCATAATCGTATTTTGTATCAAAATCTAAAACTTCCTTCCAAACTGGAACTTGATAGTAAATAGCTCGCTGTTGACCAGTGTATTCCTGAGTTAGCTGGAATTCTATAATTTGATTTGTATGACGTAAAGCACCAAACAACGGAGAAAGCGGTTCAATTACTTGAAAGTCCAAAGCCCCTAGTTTAATTTGTAGGATTACGTTATCATCAAATTTACCATCTAACGGTAGAAAGTGATCATACGCCGCACGTGCACGATCAATAGAACGATCTCTCCAATCTTGTGCACAGTCATAAACAAAGCAGCGCCAAATGCAGAGTCCACCAAATTTTCCTAAAATGCGTCCAAAGAGATTTGCACCTTCATCATGCCCCCGCCCATAAGCAAAAGGTCCTGGCTCCCCTTCAGAATCCGCTTTAATGACAAAACCTCCAAAGTCTGGAATCACTTGGTAAATTTTAGCAATAGTATTCTCCCAAAATTCAATTACTTTCTCATCAAGAGGATCAGCTGTATGCAATCCTCCGATTTTTTTTGGAGCTGCAAAGTTAATCGATAAGAAAGTCTTAATACCGTATGCTGCAAAAATATCATTTAGCATTTTTACATCAGGTAAACTAGATTCTAAAATCAAACGGGTTTCAACTTCATGAACATTTACATTGTTGATACTCAAAGCATTGATTCCGACGGATGCAAGCAAACGAGCATATTGCCTTACTAAATCGTAGTCGCGTCGAAAAGTATTATCTTTATAAAAAATTGAATCACCGGCGTAGCCCCGTTCAATGGATCCATCCATGTTATCCCAGTGATTAATCATTCGAAACGACTGATCTGGTACTGAACGACCAGTTACCAATGGCTTATTCTGCCGTAGTTGCTGATAAATATAGAAGAATCCGTATAACAATCCTTTTGAACAATTTGCTTTAATTACTACCCGCGAATTTTCGCTTTCAATATAGTATCCTTCTTCACCTAGTTCTTCATCTTGAATGAATACAAAAGCCAGATCCCCCTTCCCAGATATTTCTTGAGTATCTGGAAACAAAATGCTCATCTCTTCGCGAATAGTGGTAACGATTCGATCTTTATCCTCTATTGAAAAAGTCTTGAAATTTGTATTAGATACTGTTCCTTGTAGCCAACAAGGGTCACGATTAATTTTCATCATAATTGTCACGCCTCTTCATATTTAAAATAATCAAAATCAGCTGGCAATCGATAGCCAGAATAGTCTATGTTCACTAATCCCACAAAAGCACCGGTAAAGAAACCACCATAGGTTTGCAAGACATAATCATCAGAAAGAATAGCTGAATCAAGCACTATAGGAACTTCCACCCACTCTTTCCCATCCAGTGAATATGAATACGTATAGTATTGTGTTCGAACATTTACTCTGAAATATACACTTTCTACATCATCAGGAATTTGGATTGCTTGATCTTTTAAGTAGCTAGTGAAGATTCCACGATTATTTTCGGTGATTTCAATTACTCTTCCTTTATCTTCTTGCCAAGTCACTTGAATCATAGACCAATGTTTTGAATTGTAATAATTCGCCAAACCTGCCATTTGTTGGTAGCTAAAAGGTTGGTAATTAACTTTAGTTTCTGCCACAAAATCAAATGATTGCCAGCGACGTGCAACAAAGCTTACATCATGATGACTTGTCAAGGAGTCTTGACCAAATAATCGTAACCAACCAGACCGTTCTGATAAACTTCCCATTTTTTTAGTGAATGGGATCCGTAGAGTATTAAAATGAATATTTAATTCTTTGCTATCAAAATGATCAAGCGGGTTAACACTAGGAACAGGATGCTCCTCATAACCGATTGGTGCATCAACTTCTAAGCTACCCTGCTTTCCACCAACAATGTATGGCCAGCCTTTTTCATTCCACTCCACCTTTTGAATGGCAGTTTCTCGTCCTAAAGTGCACCATCCCCTAGGATCATGATGAGACTCTGTTTCATGATGCCAAGGCCGACCTGTTAGATGTGCAAAATACCATTCTCCATTCTCAGTATCCACTAAAGAACCATGTCCACATTTTTGTAACGGATTGTCACCATCATAAAAAGCAGTTAGAAATGTCTCAGATTGGGTTTCATAAGTACCATATAAGTCATTTGATCGAGCTACCACCTCTTGATGACTCCATACTGTTCCCCCCTCAGCAGCAAAGAGGTAGTAAAAACCATTTAATTTATAAATGTGAGGCCCCTCTGTCAGCTTAACGTTCGTTCCGTTATAAATAATTTTACCCGTTTCAGGTAATAGACGTTGTTGTTCCACCGAATACTCGGTTAACTTGATTCCGTGGAAAGGATGATGATATTCACGGTGATCCCATTCCATTTGAACCAAGTACTTCTTACCGTCATCATCATGAAACAGTGATGCATCGAAACCAACACCATTTAACCGAATTGGTTCTGACCAAGGGCCACAAATATCTTCAGCGGTTGTCAAATAGTTTGTACAATCTTTAAATGCTCCTTCTGTAACCTTGACATCGGTATAAACAAGCCAAAATTTACCATCACAGTAGGATAAATCTGGTGCCCATATTCCTCCAGAATCATCATTGCCTCGCATATCCAATAAACTTACTCGATCAAGTGGATGAGTAATCAATTCCCAATTTACAAGGTCTTTTGATTCATGGATTTGAACACCTGGAAACCATTCAAATGTCGAATTAGCAATGTAAAACGTATCCCCAACACGAATAATTGATGGATCAGCGTTAAATCCTTTTAATACCGGATTCACGATTTTCATTTGAACACCTCAATTTAATAGTAAATTTTAGATAGTTAACAAGATAAACTAACTTTCGAAACTAATATATATGTTTTCGGCTAAAGTGTCAAGCGCTTTCAAAAAAGATTTCGGTTAATTTCATAATATTTCTGATCCAAAATTTAATAAAAAAACAAATAAAGTAAACATACTCATTAGTTAAAGCTTATTCCTATCACTTTTCTTAGATATTAGAAAACTACTAAACATTAACTGTTTTCCAACTATATCTAAATAAATCAATTAACTAGAAATATTACTCTAGTAAAAACAAAATAATTTATTATTAATTAAACCACTAACCTAATTCAGAAATATTTATAATTAACTAGCCAATTAATTTTGAAGTAATTACTCTTTTTTTAGTTAAAATTACCTTTTCACATGTATCAAAATTGTAAATTATAAACAAAAAAACCGATCCTCCAAAATGGAGAATCGGTACGTTTTCTAAGATATTAGTCTTTAGTAACGTTTACAGCTTGAGGGCCGCGGTCTGAATCTTCAACGTCGAAAGTCACTGCTTGACCTTCTTCTAAAGTTTTGAAACCTTCGCCTTGGATTGCTGAGAAGTGAACGAATACGTCGCTACCGTCTTCCCGTGAGATAAATCCGAAGCCTTTTTCTGCGTTGAACCATTTAACTGTTCCGTGTTCCATGTATAATACATCCTCTCTCGTGCGTCAGCACAATTCAAAATTTTGTAACGTTGCCTTGCATGCGATAGAGGTATAACTCGTTGTTAAGAACTTCTATGGAGCAAACAAAATTACAAGACCTATTGTACACATAGAAATTGAGAATTGCAAGCCTATTGCTTATTCTTTCTCTTTTCTTGTAGAGAAATGTTCGGATTAAATGACAAAGTCTCACGCTTGATCCCAAAAACCTTCCTCTCGCAGACTTAAATAACGACCGTGACCAATGATTAAATGATCCAATAATTCAATGCCCATTAACTCCCCACATTCGATTAAACGCCGGGTAAAAGCCAGATCATTGCCGGAGGGGGCAGGATTGCCACTAGGGTGATTGTGGACGACAATCATCCGGGCAGCAGAAACACGCAAGGCTCCTTTAAAGATTTCTCTGGGATGAGCGATACTTTGATTCAAAGACCCAATAAACAGTGTTTCTTTTTTGATGATTTCATTTTTAGTATTGAGGTACAAGCAAAGCAGATGTTCTTGTTGGTAGTCTTTTAACTCTTCCATAAGTTGGCCGGCCAACTCCACACTACTGCGAATGGCCCCCAGTTTTGGCTGAAAGGCTTTTTGAATGCGACTCCCTAGCTCAATCACCGTCAAGATTTCCAGCGCTTTGACCTCCCCTACTCCGGGAAACGTCAGCAGTTCCTCTTTTGTAGCGAATTTTAACTCATAGAGACTTGGGTAGCGGTGTAAGATTAGCGCCGCCAAGTCCATAACGTGGAGCTGCCCAGTACCTGTTCTAAGCAAGATAGCTAAGAGTTCTTGGTCGGATAAGGCCTGAGCCCCCTGGGTCAACAGGCGCTCTCTGGGACGGCTAGTGGCGGGGATACTCTCTGACAAGCGGGACATAAAAAGCCCTCCTTCGCGTTTTCGATTGAATTGCTTCAAAGGAAGATACGCGAAAGAGGACCAATTTCCCTAGTTCTTATTTTCACCCTAAAGGCTGGAGGGTTTATTTTTCGATCAACTTGGGATTGCTCTGTGCCCGCTTTTCTCTGAGCCATTTTGTCAAGGGACCAAAGAATAGCAATAAGGTGCTTACAGCTATGGCAACAACGAGCAAAAAGATACTCGTCCCTAGAGCTTCAGCGAAGGAGTAATCCCAACCTGTCTCCGGATCAAGCTGATCATAAATATAAGGACTCCAGACTCGAGCATAACCAAAAATAGCAAAAAGAGTCAGATACAAAACTGTCAAAGACCAGATTGGCCACCGGGATTCAGGATACAAGAGAAACTCCCCATCGTGCTCTAAACTCAAAGTTTGATACTTTCGATACGCCCAAAAAAGCAACAAGCCGCTTACTAGGAGTAACAGGACAGGCTCCGGCCAACTAAAAGGATCCTTCCTTAAATCAAAGGTATAAAGTCGCGGAAAGCCATTTCCATAAAAATAATTCAGGCGATCGGGTAAGTACTTGTGGTGCATCAAATAATAGATCAACTCACTCAGCCCCCCAAGCATATTCGGTAGCAGTTGCAAAGACCACAGGAAAAGGGCATACGCCACAGGACCAAAGACCAGATTTCCCAACATCACCCCACAAAAGCAACTAATCCCAAAGAAAAAGAAGCAAGTCACAAGTCCCATCAAACCGGAGGAAACCAATTGAACAAAGGAGATATTTAAATAAGGGTGAGGAATCCCCAGCCGTAACCCAATGCCGCTACCCAAAAGACCGAGGACAAAGGCCGCAAACAGTGGCACCGCTCCATAAAGCAATTTCCCTTTAAAAAGCTGTTTCCGGCTGACCCCTAAACTAAAGAGGAAGCGATTGAAACTGGTCTTTTGGTCCACAAAGAAGAGCAAAAAACCACAAAGCGCCACAATCACTGTTGCCACGATAAATGAGCTCCCCCCATAACGCATATAAGAAAGATCTGCCGGAATCAACTCTTCCGGTCCGACACTTGACGAAGAATCGTCCATAAAGAGATAGGATTCCTTTTCGATATATTCTTCTAAGGTGTATTCATTGACGATTTCATTGCCTTTTTTATCATAGTCATAATCCCCATAGGCCTTAGGATCCATCATGAATTCTTTTTTAAATTGCGCGCTATGGAGCCACTCGTGGTTACTGTGCCACGTGCGTACGATGGAGACAGTTTGTAGCGCAAAGACCCCTAAGATTACTAAGATAGCGGCTACCAGTGCCTTACCGTAGCGCTTGGTGTAAATCGCTTTTAGCATTAGACTTTTCCTCCTTGTGAGCCCATTTTTTCTTGGCGGAGATTGGCTTCAAACAAATCCTCTAAAGACAGTGGCAATTCTTCCATCACCACAGGCTCTAAGGCTTTTAGCTGGTCCGCTAATTCTGGGGTGTATTCCTCGAAGATCACCGTGACCACTCGCCCTTGAATGGACAAGAGTTTCGCTTGCTCCTTCACAAAGGCCGGCACACCTTTCCGGCGAAAGACTAATTGAAGCTTGCGAGCGTGTTCCCGCATTTGTTCTAAGGAATAATCCTTTACGATACTTTTTCCCTTTAAGAGAAGCACCCGATCGATGATACCTTCTAACTCCACCAGATTATGCGAAGCAATCATGATGCTACAGTTTTCATGAGTGGCTAAATGATCCAGTAAAAGAGCGATGACCTTCTTGCGCACAATCACGTCTAAGCCGTCAAAAGGCTCGTCTAGCAAAAGGTAGTTCGCCTCAGAGGAAATGGCCAAGATCATCTGATACAGCCCTTGCATCCCCTTAGACAGCCGCCGATAGCTCATGCGTTGGTGGAATTCATTTTCTTTGAGCAAAGCCAAGTAACGATCTTGATCGAACTTAGGATACGCCAAACGGTAAAACTCGTTGATTTTCTTCAAAGAATAATACTTCAAAAAATTGTCCAATTCATCGATATAAAACAACTGTGTTTTTTGCTCCACGGCTTTTGCAAGATCCATCCCTGCGATGGTCACTTCCCCGCCGTCTAGTAAGTAATGCCCGGCCAAAGTGCGAAACAAGGTGGTCTTCCCAGAGCCATTGCGTCCGACTAGCCCGACGATTTCCTGAGGGTTCAAAGAAAAATTGATTTCCTCGAGAATCGCCTGTCCATCAATCGTTTTTTGTAGGTTGTTGACTTTCATCTTGACTTCCTCCCAATTCACTGAAGTTTTCTGCGAGCCACTTCATTAGCTCCTCTTGGCTGACGCGTAAATGGGCCGCTTCCACCACTAGCGCCGACAGCTGCTCTTTTAAATGACGAATTCGCAACTCGTCTCGGGGTAAATCCTCTTCTTTTTTGACGAAGGTCCCCTTGCCTCGAATGGTTACTAGCACTTGCTCATTTTCCAGAATTTTGTAAGCCTTACTGACGGTATTAGGATTCATCAAGAGCTCTTTGGCCAACTCCCGTACCGAGGGCAAGCGATCCCCGGGACGCAAAATCCCGTGAAAAATATCGGCTTTAATACTGAGCATCAACTGCTCGTAGTATGGTTTGCTGGAGCTTTTGTCAATGGCAACCATAGTCTGCTCCTCTCTCTTCTTTTTCCAGAAGTGTTCTACGTGTACTATTATACATAGTACACTAGTTAGAAACAAGCTTTTCTTCAGAAAGCGAAAAACTCTTTTCCCACTTCACCATGCATTGGTAAAGTGAGTCGAAAAAAGAAGTTCTGACTGCCTGCTCACGCAAGCTATCAGAACTTCTTTAGTAGACAATTTAATTCGTGATTACGCCTTAGCTAAAAATTCTTTGACCTGATGCAAATCCGGTAAGACGGCCAAGGTTTTTTCCGCCAATTCAGTGTCGGGTTCCAATAAATCAGGAACCATGATTACGGGAATTTCTGCAGCAATGGCCGCTTTCACCCCATTGGCCGAGTCTTCTAGAACCAAAAGTTCATGGGGTGACAATTGCAACAAATCCGCCGCCGCTAAAAAGATTGCCGGGTCTGGCTTTGCCCGATGGACATCCTCCGCCGAAACAACCACGGGGAAGTCTTGGGTAAGATCCGCTTGGGCTAAAAGTCGTTCAATCTCCGGGCGATTGTTACTGGAAGCTAGAATCCGTTGAATCCCTTGTGCTTCCAAATAATGCAGTAATTCTGCCACACCGGGTTTGGTTGCCACCAGACCGGCGTCGAACATTTCTTTGGTATAGGCATAGGAGCGGCGGATAAATTCCGTCACGGTTTCTTCCCCATAGTCTTTATCGTAGTCACTATGGGCCACTTGCACGTATTCTTCATCAGAAATCCCCAAGTAGCGCAAGTAATCCTCCTTGCCAAAGGTGATTTGCAATTCATCGGCAGCCCGTTGCGTAGCTTGATACACCAAAGTCTCCGTATCAAAAATCAAGCCGTCCATGTCAAAAATTACCCCTTTAATCATCTTCGCTATCTCCTCCCATTTCTAATAATAACTTCCGCACATCGGAAACAAAGTACAAGGACCCGGTAACCAGTAAAAGCTCATCCGGACCACTCATTTTCTCTAAGATTTCTCCTAAGCCAAACTGCCACAAGGATACCACGGTAATCCGATCTTCCGAGACATCCGAGAAATTGTCATCTAATTTTATCGCCTTTGGATAATCAAAGGTCGTCACGTAAATCCGAGCGTTAGGGATTTTCAACAAGGCCGAGAGCATCCCCGGCACGTCTTTTGTGGACAAAGCGGAAAACAAAATATGGATCTGATAATCCTTGAATTCCTTCTTCATGGTTTCCACTAAGCGTTCGATGGCATGGTCGTTGTGGGCCCCGTCCAGTAAAATCAGCGGCTCTTCACTTAAACGCTCCATGCGGCCGGGCCAGTGGACTTGTTTTAGCCCTTGACGCACCACTTTAGGCGCAAAAGGCAAGCCTTTTATTTGGCAAAACTGATAGAAAAGCTCCACGGCCACGCCGGCATTTTCCGACTGATGCCGCCCGATTAAAGAAGTCTGCAAGTCGCTGAGCTTGCCGGCTTCGTTTTGGAACGTAAAGACTTCTCCCCATTCCTCGTGGGGATGGCGATAGGTCACTTGGTATTCTTCTCCAAAGCGGAATATAGGCGCTTGGTTTTGGTGAGCGACACTTTCGATGACCGCCAGTGCATCACTGGCAATCTTCCCGGTAACCACCGGGACTTGAGGTTTGATAATGCCAGCTTTTTGAGCGGCAATTTTCTCCAAAGTATCCCCTAAAATGTCCGTGTGATCCAGACCGATGGTGGTAATGCCGCAAAGTAAGGGCTGAACCACATTGGTAGAGTCCAATAACCCGCCTAGGCCGACTTCGATAATCGCCACATCCACGGCTTGCTCCCGGAAATAATCCAAGGCCATAGCGGTTAAAGTTTCAAACTCCGTGATACCTTTTACCGCTTCATCTTCGTCCAACTGGGCTACTAAAGGCTGGTATTTTTCCACCAAGGCGACTAAGGCCTCATCAGAAATCGGTTGTCCGTCAATGGCGATCCGCTCATTGAAACTTTCAATGTAAGGAGAAGTATAGGTCCCCACGATCAGCCCGGTTTCCTTGATCATTTCCATTAAATAATTCACCGTGGAGCCTTTGCCGTTGGTCCCGGCAATGTGAATCGTCGGGACGCTTGCCTCGGGATGATCCACCAATGCTAATAAGGCTTGGACACGCTCCAAGCCTGGCCGGGTACCAAAAGGTAAGCGACTGTGAATCCATTCAATCGCAGAAGTAATTTTCGTTTTCATGTTGCACCTCATTTGCCATTTACTCTTACAACTCCACGCTTTTAAGACGGCTCAGCTAGGAAACCTTGCTATGCTCGTAGCTTGGCGCAAGTCTATTAGCCTGAGTTGTTTGTCTCTTTTAAGCTCGTATCCCCATTATAGCAAAAAGACCAAAAGAATAACGGCCTCTCGTTTACTTTTTGCGATTTTAGACATCGACAAAAAAGAGACACGCCGCGGGTAACAGCATGTCCCTCATTAAAAAAATTTGCTCCACGTGTTGGCTAGTCTACCCAAGCGGCAACTTCTTCCGGATTGCTAGCAATCCAGTCTTTTGCAGCTTGTTGCGGAGTTTTGCCTTCTGTGATGGCTAGCATGACACTTTCCATGTCTGCTTGCTCCCAATGAAAGGCGTCTAAAATCCGATAAGCTTCTGGCAAATCTTCTTTTAGTCCTTTACGAACCATAGTGTGGATGCTTTCAGAACCACCCATGGTTCCTTTAGGATCGTCCAAGTATTTCAAGTCATACTTAGCGAACATCCAGTGCGGGGACCAGCCCGTAATCACAATCGGTTCTTCATTTTTGATGGCTTTGTCTAAAGCGACGGTCATAGCGCCCGAAGAAGCAGAGGCCACTTGCCAATCTGCCAAATTCCCATAAGCTTGTTGGGTAGCTTCCGCAGCTTTCATCACTCCAGCTCCAGGTTCGATGCCTGTGATGGTCTGATCTGCTTCTTGCCCTAATTCAGCGATCGAATCCACATCCATGTAACTCGGAACGACTAAGCCTAATTTGGCCCCTTTTAAATTGTCTCCCAAATCAGTTAATTGATCTTTGTATTTTTGATACTGGGCTTCATGGGTCGTTGGTAGCCAAGCCGCAACCATACCATCGGTTTCACCGTTGGCCACCGATTGCCACATAACCGTCATGTCTAACGGTGTCAACTCGACATCATAGCCTTCAGAACGCAAAACTTCCGCGACCACATTGGTTGATGCGATTTCCGTATCCCATTCCACGTAAGCTAGATGAACTTTGCCTTTTGCACTACTTTGACCGGCTCCCAAGGTTGCAGCGGCAATTAAGGCTAGTACCGCCACTCCGGAGATTACCGTAGCAACTTTGCCCTTTTTACTTTTCAATAAGGAAGCTCTTTTTTGCTTGGCTTTTTTCGGCGCGTTTAATTTCTGCGTGAAGCGATCAATAATAATCGCTAAAATAACCAACGCTAGACCATTGACAAAGCCGTTCCCCACTTGGGCTTGTTGCAAGGCTGACAAGACGCCGCGACCTAGACCGGGAGCCCCAATCATCGAAGCCGTAACCACCATGGACAAGGCCAACATCATGGTTTGGTTAATCCCCGCCATAATCGTGCTTTTCGCTAAAGGTAATTCTAGTTTGAATAGTTTTTGACGACCGGTACCACCAAAAGAATCCGAAGCCTCCACTAACTCTTTAGGAATTTGCCGAATGCCTAAGTTCGTCATACGAACCGTGGGCGGTAAAGCAAAGATTACCGAGGCAAAGACCCCCGGAACCATCCCAATCCCAAAGAAAGCCACGGCTGGAATCAAATAAACAAAAGCCGGCATGGTCTGCATGAAATCCAGTAACGGCGCAATCAAGGCATTTCCTCGATCGCTTTTCGCCATTAAAATCCCCAAAGGAATCCCGATTACCACCGATAAAACACTAGCCAACAAGACTAAGGTAACGGTGTTCATCAAGTCTGTCCACAAACCTTGATTATAGATAAACAGCAACCCGAAAAAGGTCAAAAGGCCTAAACCCGGTTTCTTTTTGCCTAAGAAAAAGGCCGCAAAGGTTAATGCCACAATCCAGACAAGTGCTGGAATAAACAATAAAAAGTTGGTCACTCCGTCCATGACCCCTTGGCCGATAGACTGAATAAAAGAAAAGAGCCCGGCAAAGGTCTGAGTGAGCCAGTCTGTAAAGCTTTCCACCCAATCAGCTACTGGGATTGCTTGTTGTAAGAAATTAGTCAATGTGTGTTCCCTCCTCGTTTCGATCTGATTGGGACAACGCCTCGATTACGCTGCCACGAATAACGACACCTTTTAGCTTATCGCTCTCGTCCACGACGGCTAATGGAGCCTCGGCATCTTTGATTACTTCAAAAATATCGGTGACGAGCATCTCTTCGGGAATCTTTTTGACGTTTTTGTCGATGACCGTTTTCAAATCCAGCCCATCCCGACGAGCTTCCAAAGCCTTCAATGCGGTTAAGCTGCCCTTTAGCTGTCTTTTCTTATCCACAGCTAACAACATGCTGACGCCTTCTTTACGCATCCGATTCAAGGCCACATTCGGTCCATCCGCTTCGATATTCATCGTAATCGCCGGTTCCATAATATTTTTCGCCGTTAAAACTTTGGAACGATCCACGTCTTCCACAAAGTCCCGGACATATTGATTCGCCGGATTGGTTAAGATTTCTTCCCCTGTGCCGATTTGCATAACTTGACCGTCTTTCATCAAGGCGATGCGATCGCCAATCCGCAGTGCTTCGTTCAAATCATGGGTAATAAAGATAATCGTTTTTTTCACGTTTTCTTGTAAGTCCAACAGTTCATCTTGCATTTCTCGGCGAATCAACGGATCCAGCGCCGAAAATGCCTCATCCATCAAGAGTACTTCTGGATCGTTGGCTAACGCCCGGGCTAGTCCCACACGTTGCTGCATCCCCCCAGAAAGCTGGTCAGGGTATTGATCTTTAAATGACAACAAACCAGAATTATCCAAGGCCTGCTCTGCTTTCAAGCGTCTTTCCTCTTTGGAAACGCCCCGTAGTTCTAAACCTAACTCAGTATTCTCCAAAATCGTCCGGTGCGGGAAAAGGGCAAAACTTTGAAAGACCATATTGATCTTATGCCGGCGAACTTCTTGCAACTCTTCTTTGCCCATTTTGGCGATGTCGACACCATCAATGTAAATTTCCCCACTGGTAGGATCGATCAAACGGTTCAAAAGGCGAATCAAAGTCGATTTCCCTGAACCAGACAACCCCATAATCACAAAGATTTCCCCTTCTTCTACTTCAAAACTGGCATCATAAACTCCCACGGTCGCCCCAGTTTTTTTAAGAATTTCGGTTTTCGACTTATCTTCTGCCATCATGCCTAAAGCTTGTTGTTGCTTCTTACCAAAAACTTTTGTTAAGTGTTCTACTTTTACTTTTGCCATTTGTCTCACTCCTTTAGTATTTTCTGATAATATTCATGGATTCTTTCATTTTTTCGCAACAAAACCGCTTCGTTGCTTGACTTGAAAAAACTGACCACGCAACTGTATCATCGTGTGGTCAGTTTGTCAAAAAAGCAAGAAGCTGAAAACAAGCGTAATCGTTTCCAGCTTCT
The DNA here is from genome assembly GCF_000407365.1 of Enterococcus asini ATCC 700915. Taxonomy (GTDB): domain Bacteria; phylum Bacillota; class Bacilli; order Lactobacillales; family Enterococcaceae; genus Enterococcus_C; species Enterococcus_C asini. The sequence continues at coordinate 1,425,857 of NZ_ASVU01000001.1, read as the reverse complement.
TGCTACTAGGCTTCCGTTTGCTTAAGCTTTTCTTAATCTTTGTCGCTGCGAGGATAAAAGAAATGTTCCATTCGTTGAAAAACGAGCTCTTCCCCGACAAAAAAGACCGTTTCCCCGACTTCAAATTTCGCATAGGGACCAGGAGAAAGCAACAAGCGATCGTCATGCTGCAAAGCTACTACCGTTGCACCTGTTTCCTGCCAAATATTTAACTCCCCGATTGACTCATTTAAGTGACGGGCATTTTTGTCTAGTTTAATTTCATAAGGTAAAAAGGGCGCCGTCTGTTTAGTTCGTTTCGTATGGTTCACCAAGGTATCCAAAAGAGCAGAAAAGTTCTCCAACTCTTGCTGCTGACGCTCCACGCTTTGTAAAATATCTTGTTTAATCTCTTGAATTGAGCTGACATCGTGGTATTGCGCCAAAAAAGCTTGAGCCTTCTCTCGGGAAGCTACGTAAGCGCCACTCCCATGGCGGACTTCCATGATGCCTAAATCCACCAACACATTGATTGCTTTACGGGCTGTTTCCGGTGACACATTAAAATTACTCGCCAAAGTCGAGCGCGCATGGAGCTTTTCTCCCTCATGATAACGATTGTCGACGATTCGTTGTGCCAATTCAACAGCAATCTGTTGGTAACGAGGAACTGTTAATTTTTTCCCAGTCATCTCATTTCCTCCCTGACTAATGATATCCTTACTTTCCCACGAAACGATAAAAAGAACAAGTAAAAACGAAGAGAACTTGGGGTTCCAGGTTCTCTTCGTTTTATTTTTGTAGAAAGGCAGCTTAGATTGACTGCAACTGTTCAATCCGTTCGGCTACCGCTTTGTGTTTTTCCAAGTAGTCTTTTTCTTTGGCCCGTTCTTGGTCAACGAGTTCTGCTGGGGCATTGGCCACGAAGCGTTCGTTGGCAAGCTTGCCTTGAACCCGGTCGACTTCTTTTTGCCACTTGGTCAATTCTTTTTCCAAGCGGGTGATTTCGGCCTTGATATCGATTAAGCCAGCCAATGGCAAGTAAATCGTCGCGCCAGTTAAGACTGCGGACATGGCCAAATCAGGAGCTTTCACCTCTGGGGAGATCACCAATTCTTGTGGATTACAGAAGCGTTCGATGTAGCTTTGGTTTTCGATCAAGAAGCGATCGATCACTTCGTCGCTAGTTTGAATCAACAGGGTGATTGGTTTAGACAATGGGGTATTCACCTCAGAACGGATATTACGCACCGCACGAATCAGTTCAATCAAGCTGGCCATGCCTTTTTCCGCTGTTTGGTCGGCGAATTCCGGATGAACCACTGGATACTCTGCCACTACTAGAGAAGTCCCCACATGTGGCAATTTGCTCCAAATTTCTTCGGTGACAAATGGCATGATTGGATGCAAGAGACGCAAAATTTGATCCAAGGTGTACACCAAGATGCTCTTATTGGTTGCTTGGGCTGGGCTAGCATCACCGTAAAGGGTCTCTTTACTCATTTCGATGTACCAGTCACAGAAATCATCCCAGATAAAGTTATACAATTGACGGCCGGCTTCCCCGAATTCGAAGCGGTCGAAAAGTTCCGTAACTTTTGCCACAGTTTCGTTCAAACGGCTTAAAATCCAGCGGTCTGCCACGGATTTTTCCCCGGTGATATCGATATCTGCTGCACTCATGTCTTCTACGTTCATCAAAACAAAACGAGAGGCGTTCCAAATCTTATTGATAAAGTTCCAAGCAGCGTCCATTTTTTCGTAGCTGAAACGCAAGTCTTGGCCTGGAGCAGAACCGTTGGATAAGAACCAGCGCAAGGCGTCGGCACCGTATTTGTCAATGACATCCATTGGGTCGATCCCGTTCCCTAGGGATTTACTCATCTTACGGCCTTGTTCGTCTCGAATCAAGCCATGAATCAACACGTTGTTAAATGGTCGTTCCCCAGTGAATTCCAAACTTTGGAAGATCATTCGGCTCACCCAGAAGAAGATGATGTCGTAGCCGGTAACCAGCGTATTCGTTGGGAAGTAATGTTGGTAATCCGGTGCACTTTCATCCGGCCAACCCATGGTCGAAAATGGCCACAATGCCGAACTGAACCACGTATCCAAAACGTCAGGGTCTTGTTCCCAGTTTTCGCTGTCGGCTGGGGCTTCCATGCCTACGTAAAGTTCTCCCGTCGTTTTGTGGTACCAAGCCGGAATCCGGTGGCCCCACCACAATTGCCGAGAGATTACCCAGTCGTGGACATTTTCCATCCAACGCAAGAAGGTTTGGTCAAAGCGTGGTGGGAAGAATTCTACGGCATTGTCGGTTTGCTGATTGTCGATGGCTTTTTGGGCCAATGGTGCCATGCGCACGAACCACTGAGTAGACAAACGAGGTTCCACTACGACACCGGTACGTTCCGAATGACCAACACTGTGGGTCATTTTTTCGATTTTCAGCAAGCGTCCGATTTCTTCCAAGTCTTTGACGATCATTTTACGAGCGGCAAAGCGATCCATTCCGGCGTATTTACCGGCTAAGTCGTTCATGGTGCCGTCGTCATTCATCACATTAACTCGAGGAAGATCGTGGCGATTGCCTACTTCAAAGTCATTAGGGTCATGGGCTGGGGTAATTTTTACAACCCCGGTTCCAAATTCCATATCTACATATTCATCGGCAATGACAGGGATTTCCTTGTCCACTAGTGGCAAGATTACCTTTTTCCCGATTAAATGAGCATAGCGGGCGTCTTCCGGGTGAACCGCCACGGCAGTATCTCCCAACATGGTTTCCGGCCGTGTCGTGGCGATTTCCACTTCCCCAGTGCCGTCAGCCAATGGATATGTTAAGTGATAAAAGGCCCCTTCCACGTCTTTGTGAATTACTTCGATATCGGACAAAGCGGTGCGGGCTTTTGGATCCCAGTTGATGATGTATTCGCCCCGGTAGATTAAGTCTTTTTCGTATAAGGTTACGAAGACTTTCCGAACGGCTTCGGACAAGCCATCATCCAAGGTGAAACGTTCCCGGCTGTAATCCAAGGACAAGCCCATTTTGGCCCATTGTTCCTTGATGTGGTCTGCGTATTCCCCTTTCCACGCCCAAACTTGGTCGATGAATTTTTCCCGACCTAAGTCGTAGCGGGAAATGCCTTCTTCCCGGAGTTTTTCTTCTACTTTCGCTTGGGTGGCGATCCCTGCATGGTCCATCCCCGGCAACCACAAAGTGTCGTAGCCTTGCATGCGTTTTTGGCGAATCAGCATGTCTTGTAAGGTGGTGTCCCAAGCATGGCCCAGGTGCAATTTCCCTGTAACGTTTGGCGGTGGAATCACGATGGAATAAGGTTTGGCCTCTGGATTGCCATTAGGTTTAAACAACTCTTGATCCAGCCAGTTTTGATAACGGCCGGCTTCGACTTCATTGGGATTGTACTTTGTAGATAAGTTTTCAGTCATTTGGTCTCCTCCTTTTTGAATACAAAAAAAAGCACCCTAAGAATCACTCTTAGGGCGCTTTGAAACGCGGTACCACCTAAGTTGCAGGAAAACTCCTGCCCCTTTCTGCGTACGGTAACGGGTACGAAACGGCTGACCCTACTTGCTTTCAGGTCAATGACTCCCAAGCTACCTTCGCTGCCTTAGGTAAGGATGTTCCAGCCTTGCATCCTCTCTCTTTTCCCTTAGGTCCCAGCTACTCCTCTTGTTCTACGTCTTGGTTCATTCTACAATGGAAATTTCTGAAAGTCAAACGAGGAAAAAAGATTTTAAAGACGGATTGCGAGCAGTTTGCCTAGCACTACTAGCTCCTGTTCTTTTTCAAGCACGCCAGCGATTACAGCGACTTTTCGCACCCCTTTTAGCCCAGGCGTTCTGCCAATTTCTTTTGATAATTTTCATCGAAGAAAATCAAGGTTTGCAATTCTGTGGTCAAATCGATGTATTGAACGTGAACGTTATTGGGCACATCCACCCGGTCTGGGGCGAAGTTTAAAATCGCCGTGATGCCCGCATCCACGATCTGATCCACCGCGCTTTGAGAGTATTGGGAAGGCACAGTGGAAATCGCCACGGTACTGCCTAAATCCGCCACCACTTGCTTCAACTCACTCATGGGATGGACGTAGTGGCCGTCGATTTTTTGGCCGTAAACTGCGGGGTCACTATCAAAAACCGCCGTGATATTCAAGTTGTTATTGCGGCGGAAGTTGTTTTTCGCCAAGGCTTTTCCTAAATTACCAAAACCCACCAAAACAATGCGCTTTTCTTCATCTGTATTCAAAATCTCATTGAAGACTTCGATTAAATAGGCCACGTCATAACCATAGCCGCTGCGGCCCAACTCCCCTAGATGGGAGAAATCCCGGCGAATGGTCGCCGAAGGAACTTGGGTCAGCTCACTGAATTCTTTGGACTTAATCCGGGTGACCCCGGAATCTTGGAGCATATTCAGATAACGTAGATATAAAGGCAAGCGCTTAGCCGTGGCCTTTGGTACGTTTTTTAAATGCAATTCATCAACCATAAGAGGCTCCTTTGTTCGTTTTTTCACATAGTTAGTGTATCACGCAGTTGCCAATCATGCAATAGTTTTCCCCAGGGATGCTTTTTGTGAAAAGTCCGCAGAAACCTTGCCAGAGCAACAAAAAGACCGCCGGCGCCTACTATGAGGTTTTAGCGGTCTAGGGATTACAAATTATAATAGATCGGCAAATTCGGCTTCTTGTTGGCTGTTTTGTCCCGGTGTGATTTCCGAGATTTTTAAACCGGCCAAAGAGCGGGCAATCATGCCGTCAATATCCAGCCGTTCTTCGTAATACTGCACTTTTTCCAGATTTGGCCGCGTCTTCGGTTGCGGTGGTGCAAAAATCGTACAGCAGTCTTCAAAAGGTTGAATCGCCAATTCAAAAGTATCGATGTCTTGAGCGATGTCGATGATTTCCAACTTATCCATGGTCACCACCGGACGAATAATCGGTGTGGCGGTGACTTCATTAATGGCCACCATGGATTGTAAGGTTTGAGACGCCACTTGCCCTAAGGATTCCCCATTAATAATCACAAGGCCCCGACGCATTTCCCGGATTAAGTCCGTCAAGCGCAACATCATCCGCCGGGTAATGGTCATCCAGTACCCTTGAGGCACGTGTTTTTTGATTTCTTCTTGGACTTCCGTAAAGGGTACTTCGATAAATTGAATCTTGCCCACATAAGGAGTCAGTTTTTCTGTCAGGTCCTTGGCTTTTTGCAAGGCTTGTTCACTGGTGTATGGCGGCGAAGCAAAATGCACCGCTTCGATTTCCACTCCTCGTTTCATGGCTAAGTAGCCGGCCACTGGTGAGTCGATTCCCCCTGAGAGCATCAACATCCCCCGGCCACTGGTACCCACAGGCAAGCCCCCGGCCCCTTGAATGGTTTCATAGGACAGATACGCGCCATTTTGTCGGATTTCCACTCGCAGGTTGATATCCGGGCGTTTCATTTGTGCTTTAATCCCAGGTAGGACTTGAAAGACTGCGGAACCTAACGTTTGGTTCAACTCGTCTGAAGTTTGCACGAATTCGTGGTCACTGCGTTTTGCGGTGATTTTGAAGGTTTCACTGCCGGTGTAGATTTTTTGCATCAAGGCTTGCACCGTGGCAATAATCACGTCCAAATCTTTTTCTACCCGAATGCTGGGGGAAAAGTTTTGAATGCCAAAGACCTTGGTCAAGCGTTCCATTACCGGTTTGCTGTCTGTACCATTCAAGTACAGGTGCATCCGGTCCCGGTCCCCTTTGACGGTCACTGCGGGAAAGGCCGCCAAAGCGCCTTTTACATTTTCTGCCAAACGCATGATAAAGCTACGGCGGTTCTTGCCTTTAGTGGAAAGTTCCCCGTAACGCACCATGATTTCGGTATAATCTAAGTTCATCATGAACCTGCTCCTTTAATTTGTTTAGATTTTCGCAAATTTTTCCGCTAATTGCCGGAAGATAATCAAAAATTGTTCCACTTCTGCCATGGTATTGCCCTCGTCTAGGGAAATCCGCACGGCTGAAGTCGCCAAAGCCTCCGGTACGTGCATGGCACCTAGTGTGGAGCTGGCAGTCTTACTGCGACTGGAACAAGCGCTCGTGGTGGAGGTGTAAATCTGCTTTTGTTCCAAGGCGTGAACCATGACTTCCCCCCGAATCCCCCGAAAGCCAAAGGTCAAAATGTGGGGAGCGAAGTTTTCCGTGCCACTAAACAAAGTGACGGCGGGATTGCTGGCCAAGGCTTCTTGTAAGTAAGTCTTCAAGGTTGCCACATGATTTGGTCGTTCTGCTTGTTTCATCAACGCTAAGCGCAACGCTTTTGCCATGGCTACAATCCCCGGCACATTTTCCGTGCCACTGCGGCGATTGTCCTCTTGGCCCCCACCACTTAACAGAGGGGTCAGCTTACGGCCTTCCTTCCAGTAGATGAAGCCCACGCCTCTGGGCCCGTGGAATTTATGAGCAGAAAAGGTTGCAAAATCCACCCGCTCCGTCAGCCATTTTTCTTGAGGAACTTTGGCAATGGCCTGCACCGCATCCACATGAAAGTGAATCTTCGGATGATTGGCTAAGACTTCCGAAATGGCTTCAATGGGTTGAATCGCACCAATTTCGTTGTTGACCGCCATAACGGAGACTAAGATGGTTTCTTTTTTGATCAATTTTTCTAAAGCCGCTACATCTACAAAGCCTTTTTGGTCCACAGGCGCGATGGAGATTTCAAAGCCCAGTGCTTCTAGCTCTAAAGCCGCTTCTCGCACGGCAGGGTGTTCCACGGCGGAGATGATCAAGTGCTTGCCGTATTGTTGTTTTGCCAAGGCGGTACCCTTAATCACCCAGTTGTCCCCTTCCGTTCCCCCGGAGGTAAACCAGATTTCCTGACTGCCCACTTTTAAGAGCTCAGCGATTTGTTTTCTGGCTTGTTGCAACAAACGATTGGCTTGATTGCCTAAATCATGCAAACTGGCCGGATTGCCAATAATCCGTTGGCTGGTCTTCACGTAAGCATCCAGCGCTTGGGGATGAATCGGGGTCGTGGCACTATTATCAAAGTAAATCATTTTTTATCCCTTCTTCTACTATATGTAAACCCACCTGGGGCGAAAAAATTCTTTCTCATTATATACGTTGTTTTGTCTGCAAGCAAGAAAAGCCGGCCACCTTCCACTAATCCTAAACAGCAAAAATGGTATAATAAAGCCAATATTCCGGATTAGTTTCCGGATGATTAGGAGGGATTCATTTGAAATACGAATGGCGCAAACATGACCCATACAAAGCCAAAACCAAACCCGAATACGTGGAAGTCTCCACGCAACAATACTTAATGATTGCCGGCGCCGGTGATCCTAATGAACCGGACTTTTCCGAACACGTAGGAGCGCTCTATTCCTTGGCTTATCCACTGAAAATGAACTTCAAAAAATTCGCCCAGACCATAGATTGGCAAGCCCAATATCCTTACGAAGACTACACCGTCTTCCCCTTAGAAGGCCTTTGGAGTACTACCAATCCAGAGGACTTAACCGATAAGGCTTCTTTTACTTATCAAATCATGCTGCGACAACCAGATTTTATCACCCAAGAATGGTTTGCTGCGGCCATAGCACAAGCCAAAGCAAAAAAACCTCACCCTTACTTGGATGAGGTACGCCTCGTGGAAATAACGGATGGCCCCGCAGTCCAAATTCTCCACAAAGGCCCGTTTGACACGGAGCCTGCTAGTTTTGCCAAACTGGATCAGCTGTGCCAAGATTTAGGTCTTACTCGCCGCGGCTACCATCACCGGGAAATTTACCTTACTGATGTGCGGAAAACCGCCCCGGAAAAAGCCAAGACGATTTTGCGGTATTTTGTGGAAAAGTAACCACTTAGCAGCACACTGGCCCTGTCTCTCAAAAACTAGATTAACCCATACTTCTTTTTAATGCGCGATAACTTTTCAAGAAAAGGTTTTGCCAAGACGCCTAAAAAAATCGCCGTGGACAAAGCGTGAACTAAGTCCATGGGAGCCCCGGAGATAAAAATCGCCACCAGCGCTTTGATATCAAGCGTGGCAGAATACATCAGCAAAGAAGCGGGATTCATAATCAAGCCGTAGATGAAAAAGATACTAAAAAAGCCAAAGGTGCATAACGACCAGCGATTCGTTTTCAGCCAGCCAAGCCGATAAAAGACCCCTGCCACAAACCCAATCATACCAAGGGCGAACATCTGCCACGGAGTCCAAGGCCCTTGGCTAAAGAAGATATTGGAAACCAAAGCAGTCATACAGCCCACTAAAAAACCGGCCTCCCCGCCAAAAGCCACTCCACTAATAATCACAATCGCCGCCACCGGCTTAAACTGAGGTAGCATGAAAAAAGCCCCTCGACTGGCCACCCCAATCGCCACCAACACGGCAATGACGATTAACTCCCGGGCTTGGGGCTTGCGGTCTTCAAAAATCATGAAAAAAGGCAACATGGCCAGCAGCAACAACAGCAAACTAATCACTAAATAATGGCGATTGCCCAGGCGTAGTCCAAAATAAATCACGGCAGGAACCAATAAAACTAAGAGTACCAAAGCGCTTTTCGTACGCCGGCTAATCCCTGGGCGCACCACTGGACCTTGCCAACTATCCCAAGCCTCTGCCTCGGTGTCCTTTTCAAAGGTCGCCGGGGTCTTTTTGTTTGCACTGGGCACATCTTGATAGAAATCATTTAAGAAATTTCTTGTGTTTTGAGACATTCAATCACATCCTTCACGGTCACAGCATCAGGGAAATACGTCCGTGCCATGCGGTTGGCCGCTGTGGTATAAAAACTATTGCCAGCAAAAAAGTCCTGAGCGCTTTTACTGGAAACCACATTGCCATTAAAGAATAGGCCACAACTATCGGCAAATTCTGCCACAAACTCTACGTCATGAGAGACCATTAAAATCGTCACTCCTTGGGCTTTTAATTGGCACAAAATCTCCCCTAATTGCCGCTTATAAAAATCATCCAAGCCCTTGGTCGGCTCGTCTAATAACAAAATCTGAGGTCGCATTAATAAAACCTTAGCCAGTGCCAAGCGCTGTTGCTCTCCACCACTTAAATCATAAGGATGCCGCTGAACCAAATGGATTAGCTGGGTCAACTCGACGATTCCCTGGACCGCTTGTTCTTTTTGCATCTGGGCTTGATACGCCGCGCTTTTTTTCTCCTTAGGCCCATCGATGACTTCGTAAAGATCCTCCAAAACCGTCTTTTTCACAAATAAACTTTGGGGATTTTGGGGCAAGACGCCTAAAAAATTACGGTAAAGTTCTTGCTCACTGTATTTTCTCAAAGGACGTCCCCCTAGTTTAATCTTCCCCCGATAAGGCTGGCGAATGCGGCTGATTAATGACAAACTGGTACTTTTTCCCGTACCGTTGCCCCCCACAATGGCGAAAAATTCTCCCTTGGCAACTTGTAAAGATAGCCCTTTAATCACATCCGCCTCGGAGCGGTCATAGCGAAACCAAACATCTTTTAGCTCAATCATCGCTTCCGTGATCTTTCGCGGCTGTTCTACCTGTTTTGCTAAAGGTGTTAAGGACAAATTCGTTAACCAATTACGTCCTTCTCTCACGGTTAAAGGCAATTGGTCTGGGGTAAACTGAGCCGCGATTTGCATAGGGGCTGGCATAGCAACGAATAAATCCCCTTGGCTTTTTTGCAACTGCTGACCGATTTCTCTCGGGCTAGCTGCTGCGATGAGTTTCCCTTGATCCATTAGTAAAACTTGATCGGCCATGGGCAAAACATCTTGCAAGCGATGCTCCGTCAGTAAGATCGTGGTCCCAATCTCCCGGTTGATTTTTTGCAAGGTTTCTAAAAAATCGCTAGCAGCAATCGGGTCTAACTGGGACGTGGGTTCGTCCAAAATCAACAGTTGGGGATGCAACACCATAACACTGGCCAAATTGAGCAGCTGCTTTTGCCCCCCGGAAAGCTCCTTGACGTCTTTTTCAAACCAATGCTGGATGCCAAAATAAGAAGCCATCTCCGCCACTCTCAGGCGAATCGTCGGGGTGTCATAGCCGAGACTCTCCAAGCCAAAAGCCAACTCGTGCCAGACTTTATCCGTGACGATTTGATTGTCCGGATTTTGCAAGACAAAGCCGATTTGACTGGCTTCTTGTCGCAGGGCTAACTGGTTTAACGGTTGATCTGCGAAAAAGATTTCCCCACTGACTTGCCCATGAGGCGCCAAGACCGGTTTGAACTGGCGCAAAAGCGTGGTTTTGCCACTGCCACTTTTGCCGAATAACACATTGAAACTCCCGGGAAAAAGCGTTAAAGACACGTCTTGTAAGGCAGGCTGATCTGTTTCGGGATAAGAAAAATTAAAGTTTTGCATCGTCACGAGTGCCATCACAAGGACCTCCAGTTGAAAAATAATAAGGAACAGTTGCCTGGGTATTTGCTTGGCGCAACAAGCGGCGCCAGCGGTAATCATCGTAGAGGCCTAAAAACAAAGGCAAATTTGCCAAGAGGAAAAAGGCCACAAAGCCCGCCCCACTGCCTAGGGTCAAAGGCCAACCTTTGATCATGATTTGGGGATTGTAACTCGTGTAAAGAGCACCACTAGCCCAACTTAATAGAAAGATACTTCCCGTAACTCCTAGCCAGATAAGTAACACTACGTCTCTTTTGTCAAAGCGATAAGGAGCAAACGCCGTGCGCCCTTTTAGCCCATAGCCCCGCGCTTTCATAGAGTCAGCCGTGTCAATGGCATTTTCCAAAGACCAGGTAATCATAATGGAAAAAGTCGTCAGCGCGTACTTGATCTTCTGCCACAAGCGACCATTCTCCATATCTCGGCCGATGCTCTTTTGCCCTTGGCGCACCAGTTGCAACTGACTTTGAAACTTCGGCACAAAACGAAAGACCATGGAAAGAATCAACGAACTGGCGGGGATGATTTTGCCAAAGAGGTAAATAAACTTATCACTGGTCATCACCAAATTATACGTACTAAACCACGTGAGGCTGACCCCTAAAACCACGGCTAAAGACAGGCCGTATAAGATAGCCTCCAAGGTCACGGCATTGCCATTTTCCAAATAAAGCAACGGTGTCACCCCGTAGTGATTAAAGGCTGGATTAACAATAGCGACCACCAACATCCCCGGCAATAAAAACTTCACCAGTAAACTGAAAGTCCCCCGCCAACCTTTAAGGCGAACGCCATAGGCCAAGCCACTGATCAAAGATAGCCCTAAGATTACCGGATGTAAGCAAAACATACTAATGCCAATCACTAAACCATAATAGAGAAAATTAATCATTGGATGGGCCTGTATGAAGGCGTCATTTTTTTTATCCATCTTCTATTCAGCAGAATGACCTGTGCCACTCTTCCTCCTTCTTCCTTCATCAGTTTCTTAATTGGCCCCTAAGTCATGACCTAAATCACAGGTGTATGCCATTTGGATGACATCCCCATCGTGCAGATCCGTGTATTTGGACGTCCCGTAATTGGGGAACCAGCCATTGACTTGGAACATCCACCCGGACAACCCGCCGCAATCAAACTCATATAACTGATTGATTCCCTCGATGTAATACGCATCGTACATGGGCGTCCAACTGGCTTCCATCTGAATTCCTGCATCTCGGGTGGCACGTACCAAGAGATCATAAACCGAGTCCCCCGCTTTTAAGGGAACTTTGGTCGGCGCTAAAATCCAGCCGTCCTTGGGTACAAATGGTTGTTTTTCTTTTTTCAGCTGATCCCAGTTGTTCAAAATCGTTTTGGCAGAAATCGAAAAAGTGACCGTCGCTTCTTTATTTGGCGTCGTCTCTTTATCGGCTTCCGAATTGCCTTTTGATTCGGATTTTTCTCCCGGAACAACTTGGCTTTGATTGTTGGTAACCGACGGATTTCCCGCTGCTTCTTGTTCGGCAGCGTCTTTGTCGCCGGCAAGTTCTGTTGTTGCCAGCGTCCCGGTGGCACTGTCGGCAGTCGTCGCTTCATCTGGAGCAGCCGGATTCTCTGTCTCCGTAGTGGCACTCTCACTAGTAGCAGTTGTCGGTGCGCCTGAGGACTGGCTTTCTGAGCTGCTAGCTTCTTTTTGACTATTTCCAGCTACTAGGTAATAGTCCACATCACTTTCTAAAACGCGAAATTTCAAAGTGGTGGTTTTCCCTTGTTCCAAAGAAACCTCGGAGCCTTTGACTTGTTTCAATTTTCCTTTGATTTTCCGAACCAAAAAAGCTTGGTCCACCGACCATTTTGTCGGCAGAGTAATGGCCAACTGAGGCGTGCCTGCCAATTCCATTTTTTCAATGTGCAACTGCAAAGCTTCTTGGGCGTTGTTGGCTTGTTTTTTGATATCCTCTAGCTTTTTGTCCGTGAAGGTCACCCGCAAATGCTGGGTGACCGGATTTTGGACTTGTTGTCCCGGGTAAAACCAAGTATAACGAATCTGCTCTTGCTCCCCGGTAAAACGATAGGTTGCTTTTTTGCCCACGATGGTAGCCATTTGCTCTTTTTTGATTACCCCATCTGCCGGCAATTGGGTCTCGATTTTTAAAGGAGTCACTTTCTCGGTTGCCTTATCCGTTTGGTGACTGCTACAAGCGGCTAAAAATACGGTTAATAATGCTAATATGGTGACAGTTAGACGTTTCATCTCAAACTTCCTCTCATCTTTTACCCGCGTTTTTTCCAAAACCAGAAGCCCGTTGCTCCAGCGGCCGTCCCTAGGGTGATCAAGCCACCAACTTTTACGAATACGGACACTTGTTGATTTTCTGACTTTTTAGCAGCAGCTTTCTTATGAGCTTTGTTAGCATCTGGTTGATAACTTTCCCCTGCAAACTGCCAACCCTCATTGGTTGCTTTTTCTTTTGCCTTTGTATTTTGCTTAGATGTCGCTGCCTGGTTGCCAGCGACTTGACCACCACGGGTTCCTTGGATGTTTTTGATAGTTCCAGGTTGGCTTTGACCGCTAGTAGCAGTTACCGGAGCAATTTGGGTACCTCCTTTGATGAAAGGTGTAGCGCCAGAGCCCTTTGTAACCACAGACATTTGCGAATTTCCTCCATGCCCCGGGTTCTTTTCCGTGCTTGGAGTATCCACCACGGGTTTTGGCTGAATGGTGTTTTCCCCTTGTTTTAAATGTTGCAAGGCCGCTTCCACCGCGGTTAATTTGGCAAGATTGGTGACCAACCCTTGAGCAGCATGGCTCAATTGATTGTAAGCTTTGCGTACCAAAGCCACTTGTCCTTCGTCTTGTAGGCGAATTAAGGCTGGCTCCGGTAATTGGCTAATGGCTAGACTGACTTTTCCCGCAGCCGCTTGATTATCGGCTTGCTTTTGTGCTTCCTCTGCTTCAGCCACTAATTTGGCGATGGTCTTTTCTGCTTGTAGCAATTGTTGATAAACTTTATTGTCCAGTAAATTTTGTTGGGTAGCAGTTAAGCCTTCATAGGCCGAGCGTGCAGAAGCCACAATATTTCGTTGATCCAGACTGGTGATCTTGCCTAGAGCTTTGATTTGTGCCGCCACTCTGTTTACCGCTTGCTGGTCGGCTTCAACGGGCACATCGTTCATATTATAAAGGGAATTGGCTTGCTTCAAGAAGCGATCATAGGAAATCAAGGCATACATCCCTTGTTCTGTGGCAATCCCATCCACTGCTCCAGGAGCGCCCCCACCATTGCTATCGCCTCCAGGTAAGACGTGCATAAAACCACTACTTGCAATATGGAAACTCTTCAAAGCGGTAATCAAATCATACTGCTTCACAAAACGTTGGTCTTCCACGGGATTGATCCCTAATGCGGTCAATGCAGTAATCACTTGGGCTACTTCTTCCACATTTTCCGTTGTGGTGTTGCCAAAGGTTCCGCTGGCGTTTTGAGCTTTGGAAAGGGCGGTCAGAGCCCGATTGGTCGCTGTGGCTACTCGACTATCCTTTTGGTAAGGTGCCAAGGCTTGCAGAGCCATCCCCGTTAAGTCCACACTCATGGTCTTTCCATAGAGCGTCCAGCCCCCAGTGGCTAGTTCATTTTGTAAGATATAATCAATTAGTTTTTCTCTGGTTGTGGCTTCTTTTACTCCTGCTGGCTTGGTAAAGTGGTAATCCTTGCGACTATCCACCGCAAGCAAGGCAAAAATCGGGCCATTGATTCCTTGATACGTAACTTTTTGGAAGTCACTTAGCGCATCAAATAAGTTATAGCCACCTACATCTTGGGCATCTTTTCCTAGCGCCGTTAAGGCTAAGGCCAGACGGGAATATTCCGTGTATTTCACCTTGTGCAATTCCCCTTTCACCCCTTGAATGTAGTTCACCACATTTTCGTAATAGGTTTTAAAGAGCGGACTGTTTACATCGTAGCCATTCCGAGCCAAGTCCATCATCAGCCATTCATTGGTAAAGTTTGGTTGATAATTTTTAAATAAACCCAGCACGTATTGGTTCGTTTCGTCTAAGACTTTCGTATAGCTGGCTTGTTGCGTCATTAATTCCTGTAGTCGTTTTTCCGCAGCGGTTAAAGTAGCATAGTTCGTCACCAGTGCTTTTTGCGCTTTGGTCAATTTTGTGTAACTATCCCGAATGCTCGTAATTTGTCCCCGATCTTTTAAGGATAAGTCGGACAATTTCGGCAATGCATCAATTCCCTTGATCACCGGTTGAGCTTTAGCTAAATCGGCTTTTAGTTCCGTCACGCGTTGACTAATTGCTTGGATTTTTTTCACCGAATCCGAGGACAGACGCGCTTTTAATTCCTCCGACAATTCGTTGTACTTTTCGACTACGGCTGATGCCTTCTCAAGATCTGTCACCGTCAAATCACTAGCTTCGGGCAAGTTCTTAATGGCCGCTTCCACCTCTTTTAGCTCTTTTTCTGCTGCTTTTAGCTGTTCCATGACCTTTTCAGCTTTCACTAAGATGGCCAAATCTTCACCAGAAATCAAAGCTTTTTGAGCCTTTGTCAAAGCTTCGTAGCTGTTCCGGGTATTGGTCACAAAACTTTCATAGGACAAAGACCACATGTGCATTTGATCCAATAATTTCAGGTAATCCAGACTCTTCTGAACGTAATCGACTGCTTCTTGATCACTTTCCAATTGATACAAGCGTTCTTGACAGCTTTGCAATTTTTTCAAAACTTCAGGCGTCAGCAATTTTTTAGCTGCTTCCGTCAATAATTTGTATTCTGAGCTAGCCTGATTAATCGCTGCTTGGTCTTTTAAAGTGACCTCCGCTGGCGCTGGTAAAGCATTGATTAAGTCCGTCACTTTTTGGGCTGCCGCTGCATCACCGTCTTGGGGCAAAGCCGTTACTGGATTTTTGTCAAAATCATAGATGCTACCTTGATTGTTTTGTTGGAATAAAAATTGACTTAAGCCGTGAGCCGCTTGATCCGTTGCTCGGGGATCATCCGTTTCATCACTCAACATCCACTTAAAGCCCCCGTTTTCCGTCTGGAATTCCAATAAGCGGGTAACCGGGTTCTGCCCATTTTCTTTCGTATAGTTTTTTGAAGTTAAATCTTCCCCACAAGCAGCTAATCCTAAAATTGCTTGGGCTTGACTGTTGGCATTCGGACCTTCTGAGTACCAGCGGTCCACATAAAAATCGGCATCCCCCGTTAGATTCTTTTGTAAAAAGGCGATTCCTTGCTCAATGGCAGTGGCAACTGCCTTTTGATCCCGGTAAGGAGCTAGTGCACCGAGCGCCATCCCGGTCACATCGATATCCCCGTCATTGCCATATAAAGCCCAGCCCCCATCTTTTAATTGGGCCCCTACTAAAGCGTTGAGCAATCGCGTAATCTGTTCGTTTTGCGCTTTTATTTGATAATCTTTAGCGCTCAACACAATCAAACCAAAGATTTGATTGTTAATCGTTCCGGTCAAATCCTCTTGGGCCATTAATTTAATCAAGTTAAAACCGCTGATATTCGTCGGATCGCCGCCGAGACTCAAAATTCCAATGGCTTGCCGTTCCGCATCGGTCCAAGGGGCTTGTCCGCTATTACTGCCATAATTCCCATTCACGCGGATAATTTCTTGGGCCAAATCTTTATAGGCAGCTGTCCGCATGGCTTCACTTGCAGGATATCCCGAACGAGACATTGCCAGTGCCGACCACTCCCCAATGCTTCCTCGGGCTTCAATATTTTGGGACGCCCGCTTTAAGGCAGCCGCCACGTCTTGACTCTTTTGCAGACTAGCCATTTTTGCCACTGCCCCTTGTAAAGTAGCGTAATTGGTCACGAGTTTTTTCTGTGGGTCGCTTAAAGCATCATAGGCTGTTTTGGCTTGGGTGACTTTTGCTTGATCGCTTAGTTGCAACTGGTCCACTGCAGGTAAAGCCGCAATCTGTTCACTGACCTTTGTAGCTGCTGCTTGATCTTCCAGTTGGCTGATTTTCTTTTCGGCGGCTACTAGTTGCTCGACTAAAGCTTTTCCCACTTGTTCCTGTTGAGCTTCAGCCAGTGCGTCATAAGCTGCCCGGGCCGCTTGGACTTGTTGTTTTTGCGCCAAATCAGTGATTGCACCTAAGGCTTGAATCATTTGTTTTACGGCTTCCACGGGATTTTCTTCTGGAGTAGTCACCGGATTTTCTAAGCCTGCCAGCGCTTGATCTACTAAATCTTGGCTAGCCGTCAAATCCGTTAATTGGGTCATGGCAAATTCATAGGCCTTTTGGTAAGCATCTCCTTGGGCTTGCCAAGCTGCCGCGTCTTGATTGATTTCCCCGATTTTTTTGGTCAATGCCATCTTATTGGCAATCGCCAAGGTGCCTGTTCCCCCATTACCTAAATCCGATCCGTAACCAACTAAGGAAAATTGGACCCGGAAAACATCCCCGTCTTGAGGTTTTTTGCTCCCCATCCCCACACCGGGAAAGTCGTTGTTAACGGAATACAGCCAGCCAGACATAGGCGTGTAAGAGAATTCTCTCAAAGTGCTACCGAATTGATTCGTCGCATTCTTCAATGCATCGTTCCCGCTAAAATCAACGAGCTCTTGGGGCACTTTGGTTTGACCATTGTCCGCATTTTCGATTCCCGATAGATAGAAATTACTTCCCAGCGTTCCCGTATGGCTGTATTGCAGACCTTGTTTTGCAAAAACGTCATCCAAGACTTGTGCATAATTCATCTCGGTTGTTAATTGAACTTCCATGGGAGCCACTACATAGCCTTGACCTAGGACAAATTTTTCCACCGACAAAGTGATGGTCTTAGTCGACGTAGCCTTTGATTGATCCATCAATTTTTGAAGGCTCGCAGCTGCCTCTTGCAACGTTTGAGCGTTGGTGACTTGCGCTTTTTCTGCTGCACTTAACTGGTTGTAGCGTTCAATCAGTTCATTAACTCGGCTTTGATCCTTTGCCTTCAATTCATCGAGTTTCAGTGCTCCAATCTCATCAATCAATGCTTGAACCCTTTGGGAGACAGTTGGTGCTTCACTTGTAGAGGTTGCTGCCTGTTCATTTTCACTAGGGGATGTGGCACTCGTTGCCGTTGTCGCAACCGCACTACTACTAGTCGTTTCGGTTGCCGCCTCTGAAGCCGTCGTCCCTGTAGTTATCGTCGCACTTGTTTTTTCGGTATCACTTGTTTGTGCTGCATACACCGCGACACCGTTATTGACCACCACTTGCCCCAATAACAATGTGGCCGCCAAACCTTGAACCAGTTTTTTCATTTCTCATTTCCTCCTATGTTTCTAGACTTTGCATCAAAAAAAGACACTCAGAGTGAGTGTCTCCAGCAGCCATATCTAAATAAACATACTAGCCCATAGGCGTATGTCAGTGAAATGGATGCTGGACAACTCTCCCTGTTATCATGCCCAGTGCCAACCATCCTAGGTATCCTGACTTCACTTCATCCTACCTGCTCCTCTTCCCAAGTGATGCTACCTCAGTGAGTAATGAGCTTTCGTCCGTGTTACAGTAGAAAGGGACTGTCGAGGATTTGCACCCCGTTCCCTACGATCGTTAGTTCCTGTATTAAAAAAATTTGTTCCCTAACTTAATGAATGATTCGTAGCCCGTTTTTTGACCGTGACCAAACTCCTGGTTTTTACCAACTCACCAAGAAGCTACGAATCAATCAGCCAATTATTTATCCAGCACCCACCTTTCATTTCTCAGAAGAATAAAAGAAGCTCCTTAATAAAAACGAAAAAGGTTCATTCCTTTTCGTGTTTTATTAAGGAGCTTCATTGCTCATCATTTTTAGGGCACCTCATTGTGCTATTTGAATTATAGGGCAACTAGCCCAGTGCGTCAACCGCTTTTTCTGAAATCCCCTAGGGTAAGGTATCATCCTTTTTAGCTAGTAGTAGGCCTATTAGGTGTTTTCTTCGTTTTATGAGTTAACCTATAGCAAACAAAAAAGCCAAAAACCTCTTTTCAGGTTTCTGGCTTTTCTTTGTTTTTTATACTAAATCCCGATTGTTGAAGTAGAAGGTTTCGATGCGTTTGAAAGCGCCCGGTTCTACTCGTTCTAAGGCTTGGCCGATTTCATCCAAAGCCGCTTGGTACTTGTAGTCTCTTTGGAAGAGTGCCAGGCTGTGGTCGATAGCCGCTTTGACCTCTGGGTGAGAATGACGGTAACGGTTGGCATATTGCATCATTTGCTCGGTTAAAGCTGCCGCGTCCACTAAGTCGTTGGTTTTTACTTCCAACTGCTTAATGTCTGCTTCACAAGCTGCTACCAATTCGTTGACTTCTACCATATTGACGCGAATCTTATTCAATGCTTTGCTCAAGTCTTCCACCCGGTCGGTTACCATGAAGAAGTATTCCAAGTAATCTCCAGGAAGTCCAGGCAAGCGTTGTTTTTCCACGTAGCGTTTCAAGTTCCGTAAGCGGAATTCGAATTGTTCCACCTTGGCTTGGGCGTCGCTTTCTCCTTGACGTAGTTCCCGCAACCCTGTGTCGATGACCACTTGTTGGGTTTCCACATCGTCTAAAATCTTGTAGCCGTCTTTGTAGAAAGCTTGGACTTCGGAGTAAGGAATGTTGTTGGCATCCATCAGTGGATTGATTTCATTTTTTCGGCGGTTCAATTCGTCGATTTCTTGTTGGAAGCCACGAACCTTGCCTAGTTCATTGTGATTCAATGTATAGCTTTGAGCGGTATGATCGATTTCGATTAAGAGTTGACGGTTGTTTTTATTTGCGTGTTGAATGTACTCTTCAATCACTGAGCGATTCTTCCGCACGTATTTGCGAGCGTTGATTTCCCGCTCCATGACATTATACAAATCGTCAATGGCATGAGCTGTATCTCGGTTTGCTAGTTCCACGGTTTGAACTTCTGTCTTAGCCAAGTCGGCTTTCGAAGTTTCCACCCGTTTTTCTACCCGCTCGATATCTCCCATAAAGTTTTCTTCAGGGAAGACATAGTCGTCTGCCAGTAATTTCTTGTAGCCTTCTTTGATTTCTTTCAATTGATTTGGGAAATCGGTGCTTAGCTCTTCATAAATCGCTGGCACGCGCTTCATCAAGTCTTGCAACTGATACGTGTGTGTTTCGGCTTGTTCCAAAACTTCTCTTGCTTCCACTGGATCACCGGAAGTATTCAAAGTCACAAACTGGGTAAACTCGATTTCCACATTTTTCAACTGCTTTTGCAATTCGGAATAGGCCGGTCCGTATGCTTCGCCGTTTTCCCGCAATTCCGTTTTCAACTCTTCATAAACATCCAGAGCTTTTTGGACTTCCAAGGAATTGCGCTCTTCGCTTTCCCGTAATTCCCGTAAACCGGCCCGGACTTCTTCCACTTCCGTTTCCATCTGGTTCATGGTCGCTTCCGCATCCCCGATGGCATTTTTGGCTTTGACAAAGCGGAATGTTTCATTCAGGCTTTCGACTTCAAAGATCTGACTTTCCAATTCCGCAAAAGAGCTGGTGGAAATGTCGGTCCATTTTTGATTCCATTCTCGGAAGGTGTTTTGGCTTTGTCCCACCAAATGCATCTTCTTCACGTCGTCCACTTCTTCTAAAACGGGTAAATCAAACAGATCTTCTCGCCGCTTTTCCAATTGTTGCAGTTTTTCTTGGTTTTTCTTTCGCATAAAATAACCGACACCGTATAAGATGGCAGCAACCACGATGATGAAAATGATGATTCCGGCGATAATTTGTGTAGACATGGATGGTCTCCTCCGCATTTAAAGTATCTCGTTCAATCCCAGTCATGGGTGAATTTATATAGATAGGTAGTAAAACGCTTTTCCTGGCCAAATTCGCCACAAGGGAAAAGGCATCTACGCTAGATTATAGCATAAAGGTTTTAGTGAAACATTAAGATTCAAAAAAAAGTTTCGGCTTTTTACCAGAGGAACGGTCGTCTTTTGCCTCCTTTGGACAACAAACCTAGACTTTTTTTCGGGAAAAATGACACAGAAACGACTACAATTCGAAATTTTCTCACTATTCATCGGATATGCCTTGCTTTTTGCCTAGGATTTTTGTACTCTTAACCATAATACAACACCAGCTACTGATTACGGGGAGCGCTGGCAAAAGGGGAGATTGGATGAAAGTCATCAAGTTTGGGGGAAGTTCGCTGGCATCCAGTGAACAAGTTGCAAAAGTCGTCGCCATCGTCAAAGATGATCCACAACGACGCTTTGTGGTGGTCTCGGCACCAGGCAAGCGGTCAACGGAGGACATTAAAGTCACGGATTTATTGATTCAACTCTATGAAGCCAAACTGGCTCATCGGAGTTTGACACCATTGGTAGAAGAGATTTTTGCTCGCTACTTGGAGATTGGGGAAGCCTTTGAGATTGGCGAGGAACACTTGGCGGCGATTCGCATCGACTTGGAGTCCATAGCCGCCCTACCAATTGAAAACAATCCACACCTGTACGACCACATTTTGTCCCGGGGGGAAGACAATAATGCGAAACTAATTGCAGGGATTCTGCAAGCCCAAGGAGTCACCGCTCGTTACGTGAACCCTCGGGATTTAGGCATGTTGGTCTCTGATGAACCGGGAAATGCCCGGGTCCTTTACAAAGCCTACAATCAAATCAAAAAATGGGCCCAGCCTGATGGGGTCTTGGTGATTCCGGGCTTCTTTGGCTACACCGAAGAGGGCAATATTTGCACCTTCTCCCGGGGAGGTTCTGACATTAGCGGTTCCATCGTGGCTGCCGGCGTCAAAGCTGATCTCTACGAAAACTTCACGGACGTGGACGGAATTTTCGCCGCGCATCCTGGCTATGTGCACAAACCGGAAATCATGAAGGAACTGACCTATCGGGAAATGCGGGAATTAGCTTATGCAGGCTTTACCGTCTTCCACGATGAAGCTTTAATGCCTTCGTTTCGGGCGAAGATTCCCGTGGTGATTAAAAACACTAACAATCCCAACTGCCGCGGCACGAAGATCATTCCAGAGCGGGATTTGACCGAAAAACCCGTGGTGGGCATTGCCAGTGACGAAGGCTTCAGCATGATTTACATCAGCAAGTATCTAATGAATAGAGAAATCGGCTTCACCCGGCGAGTTTTGACAATCTTGGAAGAATTCGGCATTGGCTATGAACACATGCCTTCTGGAATCGACGACATTTCCATCGTCATCCGCAGCAACCAACTGGACGATGACTTACAAGAACAACTCATGCGCAAAATCGCCTACGAAATCGATCCCGACGAATTGCGAATCACCCACGATTTGTCCATGATTATGGTCGTCGGCGAAGGTATGCGCCAACGTGTCGGGATTACCGCGGAAAGCACCGCCGCCCTGGCTCGTAAACGCATCAACTTAGAAATGATCAACCAAGGTTCCTCCGAGGTTTCGATCATGTTCGGAATTCATAAAGAACAAGAAAAACTAGCGATTCGCACCTTGTACTACACGTTTTTTGATTAAAGAGCAAAGGACCGAGACAAATTGTCCCGGTCCTTTTTGCTGTCTAAAATCTCCTGATGTCGGATCACAAGCCCTGTTCTTTTACTTCTCGTTGCCGGGCGATTTCTGCTGCAATCTTTTCTTCTGGTGCGAAATCTCTGTTCCAGTTTTCCGGCTTCAAGACTTTATTAGTCACCGGATCGTAATGAGGCTCTCCGTCTGGGAAGCGTTTGGCCAGATTTGCTTCGTGAACAATGGCCATAATCGGTGCCGGATCCACGCCCATTAAAGAAAAACTGCCATAGGTCAAGTACAACAAATCCACTAAAGCATCGGCTTGGGCCACCAAAGGATCCGTCTTGGCCGTTGATTCTTTAGCCAGCACCTTCCTTTGAGCTTTGTCCAATGCTTCGTGGAGTCCTTGCACTAATTGATCGAACTCCTTGTGATCTTGGGCTGCGGCATAGAGAAACTCCACCAACTCTTCTGCTTTAAAATCAGCCCGATGAAGTGCCTCTTTTGCAGTAAAAGCAGTGGGTACATCCGGTTTTCGTGGATCAAAAATGTCATGAAAGGCCTCGGCCATCTCAAATGGCGTCAGTTGATTTTCCGATTGTTGTGCCAAAAGAATTCCTCCTAAATAATCTCAAAGTGTGCTAACGCTTTGGCGATACCGTCTAAGTTATTGGAAGCCGTCACGTAGTCCGCGGCTTCCTTGGCAGCCCGTTTGCCGTTGCCCATGGCCACGCCAATCCCTACACCTTTGAGCATTTCAATGTCATTTTGGTGATCCCCAAAAGCGATCACGTCTTCAGACTGCAGTCCTTTTTCTGCCAAAAAAACTTGGATGCCGTGAAATTTCGAGCCCCCTTTTGGTACTAAATCCACGGAAAAGTGATTGGAGCGCAAAAGATCACACTGGCTCAACGCCGCCCCTACCTTGGGATCTTCGGACTCGGGATTAAAGAGCATACACTGATAAATCGGCTCTTTTAAAATCGGCATATCTTGGTAATGGGTCTTGGAACGATAAAAGTGCCCGGCTTGTAAGAGTTTTTTCACCGGTTTCACGGGAAAGCGTTTGGGTAAAAAGCGGACTAAACGCTGGGCAATGGCGGACTGGCCCAAATTCATCAGCCGACTACCGGTGACTTGATCCGCCGCACCAAAGCTTAAGGATAAGTCTTTTTCATCCGCATAGTTGATAATCTGATCCAAGGCGAATTTGCCAAAGGGCCGCGTGTAGAGTTCCTTGTCTTTCGTGTAGACCAACTGGCCGTTATAAGTCACGCAAATATCTAAGTCTAACTCGCCTAAAAGATGGTTCACTTGCGCGGGTCCACGACCGGTGGCGACCCCGACATAGATGCCTTTGGCCTGGGCTTGGGCAATGGCCTCCTTGGTACTGGGGAGCACTTTGCCCATGGAGGTCAGCAATGTCCCATCGATATCAAAAAAAATCGCTTTAATCACGTAACCCCCTCCTTTCATCTATCTTATCAAAAGTTACGCCAAATAACAGGGGAAAGCTCCTCTAGAAAACAGCTGGGTTCCCCTAATCTGCGGATTTCGTGCTACAATGGCACTGAAAACTGACAAAGCAGGTGAATCCTATGAAACGAATTTTAGTCCTTCACACCGGTGGCACGATTGCCATGCAGGAGGATTCTTTAACGAAAAAAGTCGCGCCCGGCGCTAGCAATCCGCTACTCTCCGCCCCAATTACGGTGCCGATGGATGTGGAACTGGTAGTAGAAGACATCTTTAATCTCCCCAGTCCTCACATCACTCCCCAAGAAATGCTCCAACTAAAAGAACGCATCCAACTGGCAAAATTGGCAGGTTTTGCGGGAATCGTCATCACCCACGGCACGGATACCCTAGAAGAAACGGCCTTTTTCTTGGATACCACCATTGGCAACCTGATGCCGATTGTCATTACCGGTGCCATGCGTTCTTCCAATGAACTGGGCAGTGACGGCTTATACAATTTTGAAAGTGCCATTCGCGTGGCGGCGTGTCCTGAAGCGATAGATAAAGGCGTTTTGGTGGTCATGAATGACGAGATTCACTCCGCTCGTTACGTTACGAAGACCCATACTACAAACGTCGCCACCTTCCGCACCCCGACCTTGGGACCGATTGGTTTGGTGTCAAAAAAACGGATTCTCTTTTTGCAAGAATTACTAGAGATACCTCGTCTGGATGTGGACCAAATGCAAGGTTTAGTGCCGATTATTAAAGCCTATGCGGGAATGCAAGGGGACTTTTTGGAGGCTTTGTCTCAGACGGCCATGGATGGCTTAGTCGTAGAAGCATTAGGCGCCGGTAATCTGCCCCCGGCAACCTTGCCTCCATTGCAAAAAATCTTGGCCTCAGGGCTTCCGGTAGTCTTGGTGTCCCGTTGTTTCAACGGCATCGCCGAACCGGTTTATGATTACGACGGTGGTGGCCAACAGCTCCAAGACATGGGGGTCATCTTCTGCAACAGCATCAACTCCCAAAAAGCCCGGCTAAAACTTTTGGTCGCTTTAAATCGGGACTTAAATCGTAAGGAATTGGTACATTTTATGGAAAGCTGAGGGCTGACTGCCTGCTCTCGCTTCCATCGCAACAAAGGAGGAAAAAATCTGGTGACACTTACCATTCGCCCTGCATCCCCCGCCGATTTAGATGTCATTATGGACCTGTGGCTAACCGGCAATCTCGCCGCCCACGACTATATCTCAGCCAGCTTTTGGCACGCACATGAAGCTGAAGTGCGCCAAGCAATGAGTGAAAGTCAACTGTGGGTCGCTGAAGAAAACAATACCCTTCTCGGCTTTCTCGGTCTGGTTGACGACTACATCGCCGGTTTATTCGTAGATGCTAAGGCGCAAGGCCAAGGCGTAGGTGGCAAACTTGTGGCTCACTTGCAAACTACTCATAAGCGCTTAACCTTAGCCGTCTATCGAAAAAATCAACGGGCTATCCGTTTTTACCAGCATCACGGGTTTATCATTGGCAACAGTCAAGTGGATGAAGCCACCGGGGAAAAAGAATATTTGATGACTTGGGAAAAGAACTAAAAAGACGCTGAACCTCTGAAATCACAGGTTCAGCGTTTTTTTAGCTTTCTTTAGCATTCATTCGCTTCTTTGTAAATGCAATAAAGGATAGGGTTTGCCCCAGCCGTCTTTTGGAGTTTCACCGACGATTTGAAAGCCGTGCGCTAAATAAAAATCCTTGGCCCGTTTATTTTGCCGATTGACATCGATTCGCTGGATATCTGCGTGATTCACCAGCCACTGCAAGATTGCGCTGCCGTAGCCGTGTCCGATTGCCGCTGGCTCCAAAAAAAGCATCTCCAAATCCTGTCCATGGGTGCCACTAAAACCAATTAACCGCTCTTGGTCATACCAAAGGATCAAGGAAACTTGCCCAAAATACTGAGTAATCTGCTCTTTGTAAAACAAGCGATCCGCCTCTTCCAAAAAATCATGGGTGGCGATTACCGAGCGTTCCCATAAAGCTAAGAGAGTGGCGTAGTCGTCAGGGGTTCCCGGACGCTGCCGTAAAGTGTCACTCATGCTTTTTGCCACACAATATTGGCTTCACAGCAGACCACGTCGCCACAACGAATCTCGTGGCGGGTTTCGATAGTCCCCTCAGCGGTTTCCACAATTTGGTAATGGCTTTCCACTTGATTGCCGTACTCCACTTCTTTTTCGAAGCGAATGGCGGTAGACAGCGGCGTGTGGCTGCTTAAAAAGTCGTAGCCTAACACATCGAAAATCCAAGTAAAGTAAACGGAATTGTTCACGTGATGGTTGTTGTCAATGTCGTAAAAGCGCACCCGATATGGCTGAGAAGCACCTTTTTCTGCTTCTACTTTAGCCAGTTTCGGATAGCGACGAATCTTTTTGACCTTTTCACTGCCGTAAGGAGCGATGATTTCATCAGAAACCGTGGCCACTTTCCGCGTGTTTAAGTCCATCAACGCAAAAACCGCCTCGATTTTCACTAGCTCATTGCCCGCTTCGTCTTCCAACCAAAAATTCCGATAACAGAAAAATTTGTTGTATTCCATGGCCATGGTGGAAACGGTGATGGTCTCCAAAGCCCGTGGCAAACGGTTATACGTAATTTGATAATTGGTGATAATCCAAGTCACCCCAAGGCTTTGGACAAAATGAGAATCCCGGCCTAAAGCTGCACTTTGGGCTTCTGAAATCTCAATGGCCACCGCCAACATCGCCGGCTGGGTCATGTGTCCGGTCACGTCACACTCGTAATAACCGACCTTGTGTTTTTCTCCATATTTCTTTCCCAAAAAATTGTTCCTCCTTCAATGCACCCTAAAAATTCTGCAAAATCCGATCCACTTGCGATCCGTAACTTTCCCCAAATTGATTCAAGTGAACCAATAAATAATACAACTGATAAATCGGCTGCCGGGCTTCCCAGCCTTCTGGCAAGGGAAACTCCGCCAAATAAGTCGCCAAAAATTCGTCCGTAAAGCCACCGAAGAGCTGACTCATGGCGATGTCCAACTCTCGATCCCCAAAGCTGACTGCCGGATCCAAAAAGACCACTTTGCCCTTAGAAAACAACACATTTCCCGACCAAAAATCTCCATGAAGCAGACTAGGAGTCACTGTGCGAGGCGCCCAGTCTTTTTGGATAAATTCCTTTAAGCGCAAGTAGTGGGCTTCACGCTTGTCATGCCAAACATTGTGTAACTTGGCTAACTCCACCTGGACATCCAAGCGACAGGTAATAAAAAACAGTGGCCAGTCGTCCGTTTGGGCATTCACTTGAGGCAAGATGCCCATGAAATTGTCTTCCGGCCAGCCAAAAGTCTCCGCTGTCTGCCGGTGAACCTGAGCCAATGCTCGGGCCAACTCTGCTTGACTGCCGGCTTCCGGCTCCAGCCATTCCATTAGTAAATAACTATCTTGATCCGCTTGGCCCCAGTCATAGACTTTTGGCACCCGCACAAAAGGCGCTAGAGCCGCGAGTCCATCGACTTCGGCAGAAAAAAAATCCGGCCGACCATTGGGTTGTAACTTTATGAAATAACTGCTCTCTGAGGTATTGATCCGGAAGTTCTGATTGACATCTCCTCCCGCAATGGGCAGCACTTGCCCATCCAAGTTTAGCTGTGCCATAACCTGCCTGACTCCCATGCTGCTTCCTCCTTTTTACTCCCGATACAACCGACGAAAATCCAACAAATCTTGGTGTGACAAGCCTAGCCCTTCATGAAAGAAGCCGGCCACATCCCCGTAATGCTCTTGAATGGCAGCGTAACTTTCCCCTAAATAATCTGCTCGCGCCGCCATTAAGTCTTTGATTCCCGCCAACAGATAGTCCGGGGCCCCTTCTTTTTGAGCTTGATCCAACATCTGCTGCAAGGTTTGCGTCAGATTAGGATTGGTTTCCAAATAATTGTCTAAAATCGTCTGACGATCGACTTCCAGTCCCGCCAAGACTAAGGCTGCCCCAAAGCCGGTGCGGTCTTTTCCTGCGGTGCAGTGAAACAAAACGCCGGAGTCAGGTGCTTCATTTGCCAAAAGAATCTCAAAAAAGCGCCGATACGCTTGTCTGGAGTACGCTTCTTCCACGAAATGCCGGTAAACCGAGCGCATTTGCGTAGCCGCATCGAGCCCCGCTTGAATCTGTTCAAAGAGGGTGCCGGGAGCCGCCGAAGTGGTAGTTTGCTCAGGAAAAATCGGCAAAAAGATATTTTCCGCTTGTAAAATCTCGGCATCCGGTGCCGCGCTTCGCTCTTTTGCCGAACGAAAATCCACCACTTTGGTCACGCCATACTCTGCTAATAAGGTCTGGTCTGCCGGCGTCAAATCTTGAATGCCCGCAGAACGAATCACCTTCTGATAGCGGACCTTAGCGCTCTTTTCCCCGCTTTGGCTGACATAGCCTCCTAAATCTCGGACGTTCGCCGCGCCTTTTACGTGCAATATTCTGTCCATCCTGTCCCCTCCTTACCTTGTACTATTGAGTATAGCAGAATGCCTTTCCTGCGTCTAAAGCAAAAAAGCCTAAAAGGAATCACTCCTTCTAGACTTTATTACTGGTGAGTTTGATTTAGCAAATTATTGAGCGTCAATGACCGCCGCTGGATCGTGTAACACGTCGCGATCCAAGTCGTTTAAGCGGGCACTCGTAACGATACCGGCTACCATGCTATCGGAAACATTAATGGCAGTCCGAGCCATGTCGATCAACGGTTCCACGGAAATTACCAAGCCGACGATGGCGATTGGCAAGTTCATAGAGCCTAAGACGATTAAGGAAGCAAAGGTTGCCCCGCCACCGACACCAGCTACCCCAAAGGAACTGATGGTCACGACAGCAACCAACATCAAGATGAATTCCCAACTGAAGACATTCACACCCACAGTCGGTGCTACGATCGTCGCAAGCATGGCTGGGTAAACACCGGCACATCCGTTTTGCCCAATGGAGATGCCAAAACTAGCAGCAAAGTTCGCCGTAGCGTCGTCCACCCCAAAGGCTTTGGTTTGGGTTTCGATATTTAGTGGTATGGTGCCCGCAGAAGACCGGGAAGTAAAGGCAAAACTCAATGTCGGTAACGCCTTTTTCAAGTACGTGACTGGACTGACTTTGACCCCGGCTAACAGCAAGAGATGTACCAGCATTACCACGATTAGCGCCGCATAAGAAGCCAGCACAAACTTCGCCAGATTCAAAATCGCATCGAAATCACTGGAAGCCAAGACGTTGGTCATTAAAGCGAAGACCCCATAAGGCGTTAAGCGCAAGACCAAGGTCACGATTCGCATCACGATTTTGTACAAACTGTCCATTAAATCCGCAAAGGTTTGGGCTTCTTTCGGCGCTTTGCGTTTCACACCCAGATAAGCCACACCCACAAACGCCGCAAAGATTACCACGGCAATGGTACTCGTGGAACGGGTACCGGCTAAGTCGGCAAAGACATTTTTAGGAATAAAGGACAAGATTTGTTCTGGAATCGACAAGTCTTGTACTTGGGCTTGCCGCTCGGCTAGTTCCGCGATTCGGGCTGTTTCCGCCGCGCCTTCCGTGAAAGACGCACCGTCAAGACCGAAAAGCATGGTGCTGCCAATCCCGATTAAAGCCGCCACAGCCGTTGTGGATAAAAGAATCGCCAAAACAGAAAAACTGATTTTCCCCAGCTTACTGGATTCTTTCATGCGGGTAAAGGCCCCTACGATGGAGACAAAGACCAAAGGCATAACCAGCATCTGTAAGAAGGCCACATAGCCGTTGCCGACGATGCCCATCCATTCCAAGGACGTGGTAACGACCGTGTCCTTAGTGCCAAAGATCAGTTGCAACAAACCGCCAAAAACGATTCCGGCAAAAAGTGCGGTGAAAACGCGGGTGGAGAATTTCACGTGTTTTTGCTGCATGCGATAAAAGACATACAGCGCCGCCACGAACACGGCGAGAATTAGTACGATGAGCAGAGTTGTCATAGAATAACATCCTTTCAAAATAGTATGACAAGTCCGTCAAAGGAAGTAAAGGTTCCCAGTGACCATTCTTCAATAGTTCACTCGAGGGCTGGTTCTAAAAAAGGCCACAGCTCACCAAACTGCCGTCTTTTCCTGTCACCAAGCCCTCGTGACGTTGTTAAGTATAACAAAAGATGAGAAAAATGTCTTTGGATATGCCTTTTCACGGGTGTAAGTTTTCTGAAAGGTTGCTTTTTTACATGAGTTTTGACAAAAAACACCCCGACGTTAAAACGCCGGGGTGTTCTACTTTTTCTATGAGTCTGTCTTACGCCAAAGCGCCCATTGGATCCCATGGCGCCAAGACTTTTGGTTCTGCTTCGAAAGCCGCTAGTTGTTCTGGGCTTAAGAATTCTTTTCTAATCACGATTTGGTACGTGTATTCGTCCATCCAGGCGTCGCTCATAACGAAGAAACCTTTTTCGCCGACTTTATCGCCCCAACTGTTTTCCACTTTCCATTTAGTAGACTGACCGTCGACTACATCCACACCGGTCAAGACCATGGCATGAGTCATCAAGCTTTCGCCGTAGTCTAAGCGTTCAGCTTTGGTCATAGTAAAATCAATGTCAAACAAGCCATTAATATCAAAGGCATCCATGGCCATAATGCCGGAGTCCCGGGTAGAAGATTGACCCACATCACAACCGAACCAGATAGACTCGCCGCTTTCTAATTGCGCAATGGCCAATTTCTTAAAGCTGTCCATGTCCACGTTTAAGTATTTGACTTGTTTGCCCCCTACTACGTTCCCCAACATGGAAACGGTGTAGGATTTGTCGTAAGGTTTGTCAGCGGTTGGTGCGTTGATGATGCTCACGTAATCATCCAAGTTGACCCCTACGTATTTTTCAAAGAAAGTTTGTGGTGTCAAGTTTTGGTCGATATGGTAGTTCTTATCTTCATCCCGATATTCAAAGTCAAAAGTTTCTGGCGGTGTTCCCAAAGAGATGCGTAAGAAGTTGTAGATTTCTTCCAACATGGCTTTTTTCGCACTTTGAATGTCGGCATCGGATTTGCCCGCTGCGACCATTTCACGCAAGGTAACGGCATCTTTCCGAAGTTTTTTGTTCAAGTAGTTGTTCAAATCCCGGGAGTTAGAAGAGTTGGTACTTTCTGGCATTGCAGCCTTTGGCACCACGCCGTATTTTTGGAAGATAGAGACGATCATGTCCCATTGGCCCCCGTCTTGTTGTGGCATTTGCAATAAGAAGGCCACTTCTCGGCTCGTCAAATCTTGGTCTGCGGTAGCCAAGATATTTTCATAGAAGTAATTGGCTTTTTCATACTTGTCCCAGAAGAACGTATAGTTTTGGGAAAGTTCGAAGTCTTTTAGTTTGAAGCTGTTTAACATTTTGTGACGGAACGTATTCAACGCTGCAAACATCCAGCACCGACCAGATTGTTTTTGATTGGCAACAGCACCGGTAGCAAGGTCAATGGAAAAGACTGGTGCATTTTCCACATGGCTGGCGATGTTTTCCCCAGAAGCGGTGATTCCGTTTTTGATAACGCTGTGCGCTACGACTTGGTGTTTGTCATTGGCTGCGTAAGTTTTGGCAAATTCTGCCGTCATTTCTTGTGTAATTTCTGGCATGTTCTTCATCCTTTCGACTGCTAGCCCGAGGCTGTGTTCCTCACCTCTGGCGCTTACGATACCCATTCTACCCCTTCCTTTGGTCAAATTCAATAAATGTGCAAATAATGCGAAAATTCTTCACAACTTCTCCTTGGAGGGATTTCTCTTGTAGTTTTGTCTTGTTTGTATTACACTTAGTCATACAAACAAGACAAAGAGAGGCGGGAATTCATGATACTGGAAATCGATACTTTGTCGGTCACACCCATCTATCAGCAGCTCCGTGATCAAGTGATTCTGGGCATCGCCAAAAAGGAGCTTTTGCCGGGAGAGTCCTTGCCCACGGTGCGGCAGTTAGCCGATGAGCTGGGGGTCAATACCATGACCATCTCCAAGGCGTATAACCTGCTAAAAGACGAGGGTTACCTGATTACCGATCGCCGCAAAGGTTCCTTGGTACGCTTGCCAGAGCCTTTTCAAGCACAAGAAGCTCAGGCCAGCCGCCAAGCTTTGGCACTGCTTTTAGCGGAAATCAAACTCCACGGCACCAGCAAAGAAACCCTTTTAGCAAACATTCACGACATTTGGCAAGACTTTGAAGGAGGAACAAACAATGACGAAAATTAACCAATTACAAGAATACTTACCGGTTTTACTCCCTTTAATCATTTTACAACTAGGTTTGGCTGTCTACACGGTAGTCGATGTCTGGCGCCATCCCCATTACAAACGGGGTTCAAAATTACTGTGGACTTTAGTAGGAGCGCTTCTTTCCTTTATCGGGCCAATCCTGTACTTTGCCCTGGGAAAAGGAGAAGAAGAATGAACGCTTTGACTCTTGCAAACGTAACGAAACAATTTGGTGGCAAGAAAATCTTGCAAGGGGTGGACTTAGCCGTACCCGCGGGAAGCATTTACGGCTTTGTGGGAGAAAACGGCGCTGGGAAAACCACTACTTTGAAGATTCTCTTAGGATTATTAGCAGCGGATTCCGGTAGCGTGAGTCTTTTTCAAAATCCGGTGACATTTGGTCAAGTATTACCAGAAAAAGTCGGCTACTTGCCAGACGTGCCCAGTTTTTATCCTTATATGCGGGCTGGGGAATACTTGCACTATGCCGGCAAAATCGCCGGCCTGAGTCGAGAACAAATCAAAACTCGCAGTGAAGCGGTCTTGGCACAAGTGGGGCTGACGGGAGTCAACAAGCGCATTGGCAACTACTCTCGGGGTATGAAGCAGCGGCTGGGACTCGCCCAAGCCCTCTTAAATGAACCTGAACTCTTAATATGTGACGAGCCGACTTCTGCTTTGGATCCCTTGGGCCGCAAAGCCTTTCTGGAGATTTTCCAAAGTTTGAAAGGCCAGACTACGATTTTATTTTCCACCCATTTGCTCACGGATGTGGAAGCCATTTGTGATGATGTGGCGATTTTGCATCAAGGAAAAATCGCCCTCGCCGGCAGTCTTTCGGAGCTAAAAAATACCCACGGCCACTATGTGTACGAGCTTCATTTTCCTAAGGCCCAAGACTCTCAGCGTCTCATGGAGCTTTTGCAAAAGGACAACTGGGCCGTCACCGAAGAACGTCAGGTCTTACACGTGACAGTCGCTGATTACCAAAAAGACGGCCAACACCTGTTACAGCTCATCACAGAAGCAAAGCTAATGCCAGAGCGCTTTGAATTGGTCAAACCTAGTCTGGAAGAAGTCTTCTTAAAGGTGGTGCAAGGATGATGAAACAACTTACGGCTCAATTACAAAAAGAACATTTGGAAGCTTGGCGCCGCAAACGGGTACTCTTACTGTTACTGCTCTTTGTGGCTGCGGGCATGATGTCCCCACTCTTTGCCAAGCTCACCCCAGAAATCACGAAAGCTGCCTTGCCAGAAGGAAGCTCCATCTCCTTGGCGGCACCTACTTCATTGGACGCCTGGGGGCAATTTTTCAAAAATGTCAGCCAGTTTGGGCTCTTAGCCTTGGTCCTCTTGTATGGGGATACCCTAGCCGGAGAAGTGGAACGAGGAACACTTCTGCCACTACTTCCTTTAGGTCTGAAACGAAAATCTTTAGTCCTAGGTAAAGCCGGCTATCTCATGCTCACGTGGACTATAGGCTACTGGTTGTCCTTTGGCATTTGTTACGGTTATACCCGCTACTTTTTTGACGATCAGTTGAGTCGGCACTTGACCGCAGGGGTCGTTCCCTTGTGGTTGTACGGCCTCCTCTTGTGCGCTTGCTTACTAGTGACCTCTGCCTTGGCGCAAAATGGCCTGCAAAGCTTACTGTTTTTTGCCATTTTTTTTGCCGGGACGCTACTGTTAGGCCTTTTCAAACGAATCGATGCCTACAATCCCTTCACCCTTGGCAGTAACAATGCCGCTTGGCTAGCCGGAACTAGCTCATTAAAAGACAGCCTCCCCGCTGTATTGATTGCTATTTTCTTACTTTTTATTGCCCTTTGGTGGGCGCAAGCTAGCTTTAGCCGACGCCTGATATGATGAGAAAGGAAGGACAATCATGACCCTGAATTTGATTTTATTCATTACTTTGGTCTTTGTGAATGCAACCATGGCCTTTACCTTGGGGATCGCCGCCAAGCCCCACAAGCAGGTAATCATCGAAAATACCTTGCCAAAAGACAAGCTCACTGACCCTGCCGTCCACACCTTAGCCAAAGAATATCGCTTGCGTTTATGGCAACTAGCCGGCTTGGTCTCGCTTTTTTCCATAAGTCTGCTTTTCCCTCAGCGAGAATCCTTTTTAATGACTCTTTTTTGGCTGTCTTTACTGCTGACACTGGGCCTGAGTTACGCTTTAGAGCTTCGCTACATTCGCAAAATGCACGCGCTAAAAGTCGCCCGCGGCTGGCAATTGCCCGTGGCTCCGATTATGGTGGACACCAAGCTTGTGCAAAACAAAAATCGCAAATTGGTTTCCTTTATTTGGCTCCTTCCTTCTTTGGTGCTGACTTTAGGGTATCTCTGGTGGTTAGCCCGCCACGATCCGGACAGTTTTGCACCTTTAAGCCTAGCCGCAATCAGTCTGTGGCTCTTTTCATAGGCCATGTGGTTGGTGATCAAGCATCTTCCCGTGCGACCTGTGACCAAAGAAGCCCCGATTAATCAACAGTTCAATGATCTGACCAAGCACACCTGGTCCATGATGATGGTCGGGATGCCGTATTTCTTGTTATTCCTCCTGTGGTTACCCCAAGTGATGATGAACACCACAGGGATTGTGTCCACTTTAAGTTCCGTGGTCTTTGGGCTTTTGATCGTGGTCGGATTCATCCTGACGCTCTGGCTGTTATTACGCCTTCGAAAACGCCAAGATCAGCTGCTAAATCAAGTGCCCGACTATCGCTATACAGGCGAAGACGAGTATTGGCGCTTTGGTATGTACATCAATCCCCAAGATAGCCGGATCATGGTCCCGGATCGTGTAGGCATGAATATCGGGATAAACCTCGGACGCCCCGCCGGTAAAGTTTTCGGTATTGCCTCTTTGGTACTGATTTTTGGTTTGATGATCGGCACTTTGATCCCCGTGTACCGCATGGATTTTGTCAAAGATGCCTTCATAGGAAAAATCACGGAAGACACGCTGGTTCTCGATGCCCCATTTGCTAGAAAAAGTGAGATTCCTTTAAGTGCCATCAAAGCCGTGGCCTTAGTACCTGAAATGCCTGGTAAAACTGTGCGGACCAATGGCTACGGCGGTGAAAACTACCTAACCGGGGATTTTAAAGTGGCCGGTAAAAAAGCTACCTTGTATCTCAATGTCAAACAGCCGCCTTACTTACACGTAAGTACCAAAAACCGAGATTACTACTTCAGCAATCGAACTGAAGCACAAACCCGGGCACTTTACGAAAAAATCCAAAGTCAATTCCCTGATTAATCAAACCCACCACCAGAAGAGTTCTGGTGGTGGGTTTTTAAGTTTTATTTCGCTAACCCGTCCCGTAAAATGGCAGTGATTGGTAGCTAAATATCTACACAAAAAAAGCCCTTCCCAAGGCTTGGGAAGGGCTACTCCGGCAGTAGGACTCGAACCTACGACATCATGATTAACAGTCATGCGCTACTACCAACTGAGCTATGCCGGAATAAGTGATTCACTTGATAGAAATATCTTACCAAGATTGCTGGCGTTTGACAATCCCTTTTTTGCCTCTTTTTGGGAAGATTCGGATAATAATCTGATTGGCATTTTCCTAACCGACGTTTCCGGGAAAAAAGCACAAATTCTTATGAAAAAGTGTTGACTTCAATTCCCCCATATCATATAATTCTATTTGTGCTTATCAATTAGATAACAAAAAGCTTTAAAAATGCCGCCTTAGCTCAGCAGGTAGAGCACCACCATGGTAAGGTGGGGGTCGTCGGTTCGAATCCGACAGGTGGCTTTAAAAAAACCTTTCAGAGATTTCTGAAAGGTTTTTTCTTTGTGCTTTTTTTATAAATGCCGCTGCTTGAAAAACTACCTCGCCTATTTTAGATTTGCTCACAATAGGCCAATAATTCCCCCGGTGTTGCTACACAGTGACTCGCCCCGGCGCTTTCCAACTCCTTGCGATCCCCAAATCCCCACAAAACACCGATACCTGATAATTGGTTGGCATAAGCCCCGGTCATGTCGTGCTTCCGGTCTCCAATCATCCAACTCCGATTTTTGGCCACATTGCCGGCACCCTCTAAAGCGTAGGCTAAAACTTTGGCCTTGCTATCTCGCTCCCCGGCTAAATCTGCCCCGTAAATTCCTTGAAAATAATCCGCTAAAGCAAACTTTTCCAACATTTCTTTGGCAAAAACTTCCGGCTTCGAAGTCGCAATGTACAACTGATTTTCCTCTGACAAATGGGCTAATAATTCCGGTAGCCCTTCATAAACTGTGGCTTGAAATAACGCTCCTTGGCGATAATGTTCCCGGTAAAAGGCCACACCTTCATTTGCCTCTTTTGCGGTCATGCCCAAATTCAAATAAGAATCTAGCAATGGCGGTCCGATAAACGTCCGTAAAACCTCCGGGCTCAAGGGCTCTCTGCCCATTTTTTCCAAGGAATACGCAATCGATGCATAAATCCCCGGGGAAGAATCCACAATCGTCCCATCCAAATCAAAAAACAAATGCTTCTTTTCTTTCATTTCTTTGACTCACCTCATTGATTTTCTTGGTAAATTATAACATAGGTTTCCCTGAAAAAGACGACTGGCTGTCACGGCCGCCCTCCTATCCGCCTAAAAAAGGTTCTAAAAAAATCAGCTAAGCGCAAGGCTTAACTGATTTTTTACTGGAATGCTGTCTGGCTTCACCAAGCCATGTGACAAAGCGCCTAAAAATAGGGCATTCCTTCAATATCATAGTTGCGGATAATTTCCCGGAATTTTTGAGGTTCTTCCCAATAATAGCCCGCGGGAAGCTCGCTCTTTTGGGCCGCTTCTTCGGCTTCAAAGACAAACATCGGGACATTTTCTCGGTTGATTTGGCCGTTGGTTAACTCCACTAGATCGATCTTTTTCACGTCAAGCTCAACGGTGGTCTTCAACAATTCCAAGATATTGGCCAGACCCGTCTTGCCTTCTGAGTAGTCCGCGTAGGCTAACTCCAACGTGCTCCCAGTTGCGTGCAACAAAAAACGTTTGGCCCCGTCTTCCAAATGAAGCATGACGATTCCTGCGACTTTTCTGTTTTCCAAGGTACCACCTCTTATTTTTTCTCATGCCCACATTCTAGCATGATTTCAGAAAATGTACATAATTATTTCCTTAAGGTTTCATTATGTAAGTTTTGCAAGGCTTCTTCGATCCACCCGGGTAAGCGCTCGGCAATACTGCGAAAACCGATGCGTTTGTTCTTATTGGTGAAATAACGTTTTCGAGGACTGCGATGCTTTTCATAGACAGTTTCTAAAGAGCGCTTGGATAAACTAATCTTATGGGAATACTCGTCGATGTCGATGATTTGCACGGTGACCTTTTGGCCGATTTTAACCACATCGTTGATATTTTTGGTATAGCCGGACTGGATTTCCGATACATGGATCAGCCCTTGGGTGTGTTCATCCAAGGCTACGAATGCGCCATAGGGTTGAATCCCGGTAATGGTGCCCTCGAGTACTTGGCCGATTTGATACGTCATATCATTCCCTCTCTTCTACTCGTCCTATTATACTGTAACTCGTAGATGAAGTCACCTTGTATCCACAACCGGGGCTTCACGACGCTCTGTGGCTTAGGCTCCTGAAATTCATCCCTCTGTCAATCGACGGCATTTTTGATTATACTAAAGCTATCGCAAAGCCCAAGGTAGAAATTCCCTGGGTTTTCTAGTAACGACTATGAAGGAGGAAATCTGATGCAGGATTTTGACCACATTTACCCACGAGTTGACACGGATAGCGTCAAGTGGGACAGTATCAAAACAACTTACGGCAAGGATGATTTAGTACCATTATGGGTGGCGGATATGGACTTTATGGCGCCGGCCCCCGTAATTGATGCCTTAAGCGACTATACAAAGCGAGGGCTTTTCGGTTACTCCCTCGTGCCAGATGCCCTCTACCAAGCAATTTTTGATTGGGAAAAGACCCATTACGACTATTCCTTAGAAAAAGAAGATATCCTCTTTTCTCCAGGGGTGGTGCCTTCCATCGGGGTGGCGATTCAAGCATACACCCAGCCCGGTGACAGTATTTTGATTCACGATCCCGTGTACCATCCCTTTGCCAATATGGTCAAAGCCAATGAGCGCAATCTGGTGACTAGTCCCTTAGGAATTGAAGACGGGCATTTCGTCATGGACTTGACGGACATGGAGGCCAAAATCAAGAATAATCAAGTGAAAATGCTGATTCTCTGCAATCCTCACAATCCCGGCGGTCGGGTCTGGACAAAAGCTGAGCTCATCGCTTGCGGCCTCCTTTGCCAACAATACGGAGTGCTAGTCGTCTCCGATGAGATTCACCAAGATTTGGTATTTGCGCCTCATCAACACCACTCTTTCCATACTTTGGCGCCGGACTTTGCCGACTTCTCGATTATTTTAACGGCTGCCACTAAAACTTTTAACTTGGCGGCGGTGAAGCTCTCCATGGTGTACATCAAAAACAAAGAACTTCGAGCAGCTTTCCAGAAGGTCCAAAGCACCACGGAACAAAATACCATTAACACCTTTGGCTATGTGGCGACTCAAGCGGCCTACGAAAAAGGCGAGCCTTGGCGTCAAGATCTTTTAACCTACTTAGCAGAAAACAGCCGTTACACGGAAGCCTTCTTTAAAGAACACCTGCCTCAGGTTAAAGTCATGGCTCCAGAAGGTACCTATTTAATGTGGCTGGACTTTCGTGCTTACGACTTGTCCCCGAAAGCCTTGGAAGACAAGTTGGTGCAAGAAGCCGGCGTGGTGTTAAACAACGGCGCCATTTTCGGCAATGGGGGTCGGGGCTTCATGCGCTTAAACCTAGCTTGTCCTAGAGAAACCTTAGCAGAAGGCCTAGAACGCATTCGCAAAATCTTTGGCTAAGAAACTGCCGATCTACTAGTAATACTTGCTACTTCTAGCCAAATCACATTCTACTCAAAAAACCAGCCACTTTTTTCGTGGCTGGTTTTTTGTCAGCAGTCGCTCTATGATACAATAAAAGAAAGCGCATTTTTGGATGTTTGTATGCTTCGTGATTGCTTTTTGCCAAAGCGTTTGGCAATTTACTGCACCGGGTTGTTAATTCTAGCCTTGGGGACTGCACTATTTCCCTTAAGTCGTCTGGGAAGTGGCGCCATTGTGGCCTTGCCGGTAGTTCTCAGCCACTTCACCAACCTGACATTGGGCCAAGGAAGCTTTTGCCTCTTTTGCCTGTTTATCTTCCTGCAAATCCTCTTAGAAAAAAAGTTCCGGCTAAAGACGTTATTGCAGCTGCCCTTTTCCTTAGTCTTCGGTGCTTTAGTGGATTTTTATAGCTTGACTTTGGGCTTAGCCGCATGGCAACCAGAAGCCTGGCCGGTACGCTTGTTTCTAGTGGCGGCTGCTATTTGTGCCACCTCCCTGGGGCCCTTTTAATGGTCAAAGGCGATATTATCCTAAACGCCCCGGACGGCTTCGTTGTCCAGTTGGCGAAAAAATGGCAAAAGAGCTTTGGTCAAACCAAGCTAGTGGTGGATGGTGTGCTATTGGCTGTAGCGGCTCTGCTGGGCTTGGTCTTCACCGGCTCTTTAACTGGACTCGGTATCGCTTCTTTTATCGCCGTCTACTCCGTGGGTCGCCTAATTCAGCACCTAGATCAACGCTTGTTTACGGAAAAAGGAATACGTGAAAAGGCCTGAGGAAAATTCCTCAGGCCTTTTTCATCCCGCTGAGCAAGTGCTAATCAGCTTTTTGGGATTAATCCTTAATCTCAATGGTTTCAATCACTACGTCATGGACGGGACGATCTTGTGGTCCCCGTTGCACGTTGGCGATCTCGTCCACCACATCCATGCCTTCTAGTACGTGGCCGAAAACCGTGTGACGGAAGTCCAACCAAGGAGTACCCCCACCCTTGTAAGCTTCGATGATTTCGCTTGGGTAGCCCGCGCCTTCTAATTGGCCCAACATATTGCCAGGAACGTTTTGGTTGTTCACGATGAAGAACTGGCTGCCGTTGGTGTTTGGTCCGGCATTCGCCATGGACAATGCCCCACGAAGGTTAAACAATTCTTTTGAAAATTCGTCTTCAAACGTACCGCCGAAAGAGCTGTCGCCGCCCATACCGGTACCGGTTGGGTCGCCCCCTTGAATCATGAAGTCTGGAATGACCCGGTGGAAGATGATGCCATCGTAATAGCCGGATTTGGCTAAGGTTTCAAAGTTTTCGACGGTGCGCGGTGCTAGTTCTGGGAATAATTGTACCAAAATGTTGCCCCGATTGGTTTTGATCAATGCTTGGTGGCCAGTTTGGGCATCCAAGGTAAGCTGTGGAAATTGAGACATGGTAGTCCCTCCTTTTTCTTAATAATCTCATGATAGCAGAAAACTGGTTTTTTGCCACTTCTTTGTTATAATGCCTCTAACTGGCTTTCGGCTAGTAACTAGAAAATCAAGTGACAGTTTAAATAGATGAGGTGGAACCATGGAAGTATACGACGTAACGATTCTAGGCGCGGGACCGGTGGGACTTTTTGCGGCCTTTTACGCTGGCATGCGCAAGCGCAAAATCAAGGTCATCGACAGCCTAGATCAAGTAGGCGGACAGCTAGCGGCCTTGTACCCGGAAAAAGTGATTTACGACATCCCCGGACAGCCGGAAATCGCGGCCGGTACGCTGATTAAAAATTTGGAACAACAACTGACGAAATTTCCCGTGACCTATGCGTTAGGCCAGCGGGTGGAAAATTACCGGGAAGAAGGGGATCTGCTCGCCATTGAAACCGATCAGGAAATTCATTACACGAAGACGCTGATTTTGGCTACGGGACAAGGTTCCTTTGCCCCAAGAAAGCTAACCGTTCCCGGGGCTGACACCTTTGAAGGCCGGGGAATTTCTTACTTCGTGACGGCACCGGAGCAGTACCGCAATCAACGGGTATTGATTGCCGGTGGTGGGGATTCCGCTTTGGACTGGGCCTTATCTTTAGAAGCCCTGGGCGCTGAAGTCGGTCTGGTTCATCGTCGGGATAAATTCCGCGCCCACGAGTACCAAGTGGAAAACTTGGAGAAATCCGGAGTCAAACGCTATACGCCTTACGTGATTGCCGAGCTTCACGGGGACACTCGCTTGCGCCAAGTGACCTTGGTACACAAGAAAACCGGCGAGCAAGTGATTCTGCCCACTGACGAGCTGTTGGTCAATTACGGCTTTGTCACCGACCGCAAGTCCCATTGGCCTTTGGAACAAGACACGGCAGGCATCACCGTTTCCAGCAACATGGCTACGAGCTTTCCCGGGGTCTTTGCCTGTGGGGACGCGGCTAGCTATCCCGGCAAGGTGAACTTGATTGCCACGGGCTTTGGGGAAGCGGCCACTGCGGTGAACAATGCCGTAGCCTTCCTTGACCCAACCAGTCGCCGGCAACCCGCTCACAGCACCAGCCTCTTTGCGTAATCGACCCCAACTTTTCTGCCTTGTGTTATCATAGAGGAAGTGAAGCACTTACAGAGTTTGGAGGAATCAACATGGTTATCGAAACAAAATCATTAGAAGAAAAAGCCCGGGAGTTATTATTTAGCCGCGGCGTTACTATGAAAGATATGGGGGAATTGGTCTTCTTCTTACAAAAAGACTACATTGAAGACATTACTCTGGAAAAATGCATCGAAAGCGTGGACGCCGTTTTGACGAAGCGAGAAGTTCACAATACGATTATCACCGGGATTCAATTGGACATTCTGGCGGAAAAAGGCGAAATGATCGCGCCTTTACAAGAAATCGTAGCCGAAGACGAAGGCCTCTATGGTATCGACGAGATTTTGGCCCTATCCATCGTCAATGTCTACGGCTCCATCGGTTTTACCAACTATGGGTACATCGACAAAGTGAAACCGGGGATTTTGAAAAAACTTAACGAACACAACGGCAAAGATGTCCATACCTTCTTGGATGACATCGTGGGCGCTATTGCCGCCGCAGCCGCAAGTCGTTTAGCCCATGCCACCCCCGGCAAATCCCATACTATTTTGCAGTGAAATTGCTGATAAAAAAACCGGAATCGAGTTTTCGATTCCGGTTTTTCTTTTTAAAGCCCAGGAAATTCGTGGTATGCATGATCCCGGTGAGTCAATTGACCGCTCCAGATTTTCTTAGCGGACCAGTCTTCCTCCGGCGCTTGCCAGAAGGCTTGGTCGGCTGGAATCCCTAGTGGCAGCATGACTTGCAGAGCCAAATAACAGCTCCCCACGTTGATATACGGTTCTCCCATATCCGGTTGGGCCCCGAAGACCCCTACCGTCAAAAAGCCGCGGTCGTCGAAATTGCTTTTTGCGGACATGACTTTGCGAATAACTGCGGTCAACCCACTGCGGACTTGAGCCGGCGTCACCTCAGCTGGCAAGAAGTCTTCCAAACAAGCTTGCGCCAGATGTTGGAAACAACCAAAGCGATAGCACATGGAACGGCCATAAACTGGATAAGTTCCATCACAATTGATCAAAAGTTCTTGGTATTGGGCAAAACGAGTCGCCCGCTTCATAACTAATTCAGGCAATTCCTTGTCGTAAATCTTGGCATTGGTGACGATAATCGGATAACGCTTAATCAAGTCCACCAAAAACGGTTGGATCACGAAGCTATTGTAGTAATCATTGGCAAATTCTTCCCCGTCGCCGTAGATGCCATCGCCTTTGTACCAACGATTGATCAGTTGAATCCCATAATCAATGCGCATAGGATCAAAATCACTACCCAAAACATCCAATCCCGCTTCTACCATGGCAGAAAACAGAATCCAGTTGTTGTTATGATGCACGATATTGCGGCTGCTCTTTAATGCTTGGATCAATTGATCTTTAACGATTTGCGGTAATTTTTCGGTAATTTGCGTCTTTGCCCGCAGTAAGCCATGGGCTAAAAAGGCCGCATCCACCAAGGCTTGATCGCTGACTCCGGGTTCATTGGTGAAAAAGTAACGTTGGTCGTTTGCCGGGTCGCTTAAGTAGGCCAAAGCTTGTTGGGCCATCTCCCGGTATTCGGCTTGTAAAGCGGCCTCTGCTGCCGGCACTTCCTCTAGTTCCAACCAAGGGGCAATCCCCGCAAAACTCCGGGCGAATGCTTCCAGTGGAGAGACCAAACTATCCGTGTAGCGCTTCATCACTTGGGGCAGTTGATTGCTGGCTGCCGCCTCTAAAACCGGGCGGGCGATTTGATCCAAGGTTTGGACCCAATACGTACGTGTATCTGTCATGAAATCTCCTCATCTCATCCTCGGAGGCCCATTTAGTTTACTAGGCCTGACCTGTTCTACAGGATCTCTGGCGCTACACACCCTCGCCAAAGTAACCTTACGTGCTTATTTTATTTCTATTTTA
The DNA here is from genome assembly GCF_000407365.1 of Enterococcus asini ATCC 700915. Taxonomy (GTDB): domain Bacteria; phylum Bacillota; class Bacilli; order Lactobacillales; family Enterococcaceae; genus Enterococcus_C; species Enterococcus_C asini. The sequence goes on along the minus strand of NZ_ASVU01000001.1, from coordinate 1,382,906 downwards.
GTAAAAGTCAAACAAAAATTCTAAAAGAAACCGGTTCTTTTTTATCAATACACCGAAAAATAGCTATAACATCGCCCTTTATCCTTTTATTCGTTTACTAAAATATTTTCTAATCCACAAAAAACCGCAGTTCACGCCTAGGCGCAAACTGCGGTTGATCCGTTTATTTTCTCAATGACCGGCGCCCTACAAGGACCATCGAAAAGAAGAAGAGTTCTAATAAAACAAAAGCTAAGATAAAGCAATACATGAAAAAGCCTTCTGGTAAAACATTGATAATAGGATCTGTGGCCGGGTCAAAAAGCCAGTCGTAGTTTGAAAAAAACAACTCATGAAACTTCACAAAAAAGGTGTCGAAACCAATTGCCATGAGAAAACCGAGAATAACTGGTACTCCCATGCCCCACTGAAAGGGCCGCACCAATTGCCACAGGCGCCCATTACGCTTCAAGTAAAGTAAGTAAGCTACAGCCGGTATCACCGTTACCAAAAGCACAGCGTAATTCAACAAAAACAAGTATTTCACGTCTACGAAATGACCGTATCCAGCAGCTGACATGGGGAAGTCCGGTAGGTTCATAGACGTAATCCAAGGTTTGTTTAAAAAGTCCATCAGCTGATCGAAATTCTTCAACAAGGTCCCTTGATCCAGCCCAGAAATCGTCAAGAGATCAAAGCGCTGAATGCTAAAGCGATACAGTGGCCGAAAATTTATCGTAATCGTAATCGCCAAAGTCAGCAAGAACAAAAACAAACTCACTAGCCCGAAAATGGCCAGTACGCGTTGCTTTTTGCTGTTAAGCGGTCGCGCTTTTTGGGAGATAGCGCCTTTGTCTCGGCGACTCATGACTCAAACCGCCACTCGTCTAACGAGTCCAAGACGAAGGTTGGCGCCACGGGCAATTCAGGGACTTCTGCCTTTGGCGTAAAGCCGGTTAGAACCAAGAGTGTGTCTAAGCCATTGTCAATCCCAGCGCGAATATCGGTCAAGTAATTGTCTCCCACCATAAGGACCTCGTCTTTTTTCAATCCGATTTTTGCCACGGCCGCTTCCATAATCACCGCTTCTGGTTTTCCGATAAAGATTGGTTCCACTTGGGTCGCGGTGGCTACAAAGCTCACTAATGCCCCGGCTCCCGGCAACAAGCCCCGCTCAGTGGGGATATTTTTGTCCGGATTGGTGCCGATAAATGTCGCGCCTTTTTGAATCGCCAAGGTCGCGGTGACGAATTTCTCGTAGGTCACTTGGTTGTCTAGGCCCACCACCACGTAATCCGGCGTAGTCTCTTCCCAGACGAAGCCTGCTTCAAGTAACAGATCAATCAGCCCGGTTTCCCCAATGGCATAAAAACTCGTGCCCCCATGTGCTCGCATGTAATCAATCGTCGCTAAGGTTGCGGTGTACACAGTCTCCGGCCCCACGTGGATGTCGAATTCATTTTTCAAACGATCTGCCACGGTTTCCGGTGTTCTGGTGGTGTTATTGGTCACAAATAAAAAGGGCAACTGGCGAGCTTGCAATGCTTCCACAAAGCGTTTGCCCGCCGGAATTGGTTCACTGCCCCGGTAAATGGTGCCGTCTAAGTCAATTAAATATCCTTTATAAGTCACGTATTCTACTCTTCCCGTTGTTTAATCACGAAACCGCGTTTGCTTCCTTTTGCTGTGCTTTTTTCTTGTGAGGTTTCGGTTGTTGTTTTTTTTGTTTCCACCGGTTTGTCTACCCGTTTGGTAATCACCGGTTTGTGGCGCTTGGAGAGGTCTTCTTTGCGCTCTTTAATGTGAGCTTGGCCATTTTTTTGTGGATTCGCCTTGCCTTGGCCTCGTTGTCGTTTGTCCCGAGTGCGGTTGCCTTCTTTGGCTCCAGATTTTCCGGATCCCCCAGGCTTATTGCCACTAGCATTTGCCTGGGTTGCCTCTGGATTTTGCGTCGTACGGCCTTCTGTAGGACGTTTCGTGTGGCGCCGGCGATTGGAACTCTTTTCCCGTTTGCCGCCGACGCGCTTAATGACGAAATACGCACAGCCAAAGTTACAAAACTCGTACAAGTAATCTTGTAACGTATCAATGCGCTGGTCCGGTTGTGCCTTACGATCGTCGGCTTCAAAAAAGCCCTTTAAGCGCAACTGCTCATAGCCCCAGTCTCCCACTACATAATCGTAGCGCGCCAAGACTTCACTGTAGCGTTCCCCGAGTTTTTCCGCATCGAAGCCTTCTCGATGATTGGCCACTAGCTTGTATTCCCGTTCACCGATTAAAAAGTCTGTTTCGTTCACCACAGTAACCACTTCTCCTTTGACGGGTTTCGCCTCGGCTTCTGGTTGCGTGGCCTCTTCAATCGCCGCCGTCAATTCTTGATCTAAGGTAGGCTCTTGTTCTATTTTTTGCTCTGTTTTTTGATTTTTATGTTGTGGGTGTTTCTCTGCTTTTATGGCTTTAGGCTTGCCCTTGTACCCCGCTTTTTTGGAGGCTGGCTGTGCCTTTGCCTGATGATTTTGGTTTTGATTTTTGGTCATTTTTTCACCGCCTGTTCTCCATTATACCTTGTTTTGAAACCCTTGGATAGTGACCAGCTAAATAGTGACCCAAAACCGAGCGGATAAATTCTGGGAACAAAAATTCATTGTCCCCCATGATTTCAATCGTCGGGAAAAAAGGCACAAACATAAAGTGATCCACTGTGGTCAAGGTGTAGTCTTTTTCCGGTTCCAAGTCTTTGCCTTGCCAGAGCACCCGGCGATTAATCGGGTCGTATTCGATGCCACTGTAGACGATTTCCCCGAAAATCTTCCCCCGAAAGCCCATGCCATAAACCGGAAATTGGCGCAAGAAGAAGCGGTTTTTCTCCATTTCCAAGACTAGTCGGTACATATCGCGACCTTTTAGAGTCACCCGAATCAGGTGCATAGGATGGGGCAAACACTCATGAAGCTGGTCTTGATCCACGACACCGGCCGGTAATTCCGTCAAAAACAGACCGGTGTTTAAGACCGCCGCTTCCGTTTGTCCCCGCTCTTTTAAAGCTACCAAAGTTTCTCGAATCAAGGAATGCTCCGAAGCCAAGTTTCGCTCCAGAGTAAAGGGCAACTGGGCCACTTGCTGGGCTTGCAATAAGCGATGCCCTTCTGCTAAGTACCCGTTGATTTCTTCCTCGTCTTCGGCAAAGGCCGGCAAGCTAGCCGTCTCCACCGTATGCGCCTCCCGCTTCACCAAACGATGCTCTTCGTCTAATAAAAGCTGGACCTCCCCAATATGCTGACCAAATTTTCCCGCCGCGGCCAGCAACACCCCATTTTCCACACGACCTTCTGGCAGTAAGTGATGGGTATGGGAACCAATGATTACATCCAGTTGGGGCAAGTCTTGGGCGATGCGCAAGTCTGCGGAAAGTCCCAAATGGCTCATTAAAACTAGCACATCCACCTGTTTACGCAGACGGCTGACCATGGCCGGCAAAAGTTCCATAGGCTGGCGGATATCCCAGCCATTCGGTCCATAGGTCAAAGGAAAAGGCGCGGTCATGGCAATCAGCCCGACTTTGGTGCCGGCATTCGTCTCACGAATCGTATAAGGTTGACACCAGTCAGGGGCCTGTAAGGTCTTGGGATCATACAAATTGGCTAAGAGCACTTGAAAGTCCGCCTCGTCGTACAGGTGATTCAACTCGACTTTGGAATTGCCGATACCTTCATTATTGCCAATGGTAGCCACATCGTAATGGGCCTCGTTCATCAAGCGGATATTGGCCTTGCCATTAGTCGCCTCGGTTAAAGGATGCCAACGATCCACAAAATCCCCCAAGTCCACCGTTAAAACGCCACTGATATCTTGCAAAGCCCGCCGGCGAGAATCCAAATAGCGGCGAATCTTCGGCCAGTTTTCCAGATGGGAGTGCAAATCATTCGTATGTAAGATGGTTAATTTTTCCATGATGTTCGCCTCACTTTGCCTCCAGTCTACCATAGAAGCCACGCTTTTTTCCCGTGTTTTTCCTTGCGAAAGCTCACCGTGGCATATCTTTTTTCGAAACATTACTTCCATGATAAACTGAAAGAAAAGGAGCGTGAAAAAAATGTTTGAAAAACTACGACAAGAATGGGAAGAACACTTCGGAAAAGACCATGATTTTACAGAATTAAAAGGAAAAACCGTGGATGAAGCCGGGCAATTCGTCGATCAAGACGGCCATGTCACTCCTGTATGGACCCAACCCACCGTGGATTCTTTAAACGAAATGATCACCGGGGACTGGAATCGCTTCTTAACCGAAAGTGATGTCTACCGCAATTTATCCGAAGAAGAAAAAGTTCAACTGAAAATCGAAGGCCCAAAATACGAAAATTATAGTGGAGATTAAGGGCAGACCCCCAAATAAATGAATAAGAAAAAACAAGACTTCTCCTGCATTAGTTTGGGAGAAGTCTTGCTTTTTCATTGGCTAAATTTTGTAGCTTACGGGGTGCCTTTCTTAATAAAACCCAGCCCTTATTTTTTCCGACTTAGCCGGGCCACGCGCATCATAACCAAACCGATTACGATTAGGAATGCACCTAAAATGATTTGCCAAATACTTTGGCTGCCTAACAGTGTAAAAATTTCAGATGAAACCAAAGGTCGTACATGACCTAGGTGATGATGCTCGCTAATTTCTGCTCCAAAAGCGACCACTTGACCAAATGGTAGCAGAATTTGGGCACAAACCAAGATCCCCACCAACAACTTCCAACTCTTTTTCATCTCCGTGCCTCCCCTCACAAAAACGTATCTCTTTACCATATTTTAACCATTTTATTATTTTTAGGCAAATTTTTCTATATTTTAGTTGCTTTTTTATTCAAAATAAGAAGTAAATGACCTTATTCTCTCGGAAATTGTCTTTTTCTTCTTATTTTTATTTGACTATCCTGTGATTACTAGTTAACATTAGAATATAATTAAAATGAATTTAATTACGTCTGAACAAAAATTTATCATATCCAAGGAGGCTCTTATATGAAAGGCAAATACCTGATTTTTCCCTTGCTACTAGCAATCGGACTTGCTGGTTGCACTTCAACCGGTGATTCAGATGACACCACCGTCACCAGTCAAAGCACTAGCGCCACCAGTCACTCCACCACCGCTAGCACTTTACCTGACACAGCACCCACTACGAAAGCAACCTTTGCTAGCGAGACGCAAAAGCTAGCCGACGATCCAAACTATCAAGTGGATAAGATTGAAATCATGGACAAAGACGGCTTCGATTGGATCATGGTGCGTCTGGATGATAGCGTCCATGAGCTTTCCGAACAAGAACAACTGGCCCACTGCCAAGAGCTCCATCCCCAGATTTTAGCGGCCTATGAAGACTACTACGCCGACGAGACCGAGAGCATCCATCGTCCGATTGCTTCTTACTTCACGGAAGGCTTTGATGAGATTGCTCGCACCGATCCCAATGCGTCGGACTACGAGACCATCACTTTGATGAATGCCACAAAGTAACTGCTTGAATTTGTATTTCAAAAAAAACTGCCATGATGGGCTTCACTAGTTAAGCTGAAGCGCTCCATGGCGGGTTTTCTTTTTTTAGTTTCCAGGCTGTGCTATCAGTCTCGTCCATTTTGCGCCCATTTAAGATAAAAATAAAAAAGACAGGCACCAGGGCCTGCCTTCACTACTATGTATCGGACACATGGCTGCAACTGCTTAGGGCTGCTTCCTTCCAGATCTGACCCACTTCACTGCCCAGCCATTGTCCTAGCCTTTCGGCAAAAATAAGTATACCGCACTTTTTTGATTGATGCCACCCTTTTAGTAAATTATTTAAAAAGGGGCAAAAAAATACTGACTACCTCGGTAAACAACGGCTACTTCACAAACGCTTAAATAATCAGCTATTCTTCCCCAGCTTCAATCTCTAAGGCTTGCTGGGCTTTTAAGGCTTGTTTCCGGCGTTTTTTTTCGGCGCGCAACTGGCGGAAAAAGTCGGTTAACAACTGTCCGCATTCTGCCTCTAAAATCCCGCCTTCCACATAGGCCCAGTGATTAAACCGCTGATCCTCCAATAAATTCAACAAGGTTCCCCCGGCACCGCCTTTGGGATCATAGGCCCCAAAATAACATTCTTCCACCCGAGCAAGCTGCATGGCACCACTGCACATGGGGCATGGCTCCAAAGTGACAAATAACTGGGATTGTTCCAAACGCCAGCTTTCCAGATTGGCACAAGCGGCTTTAATGGCAAACAGCTCCGCGTGGGCAGTGGCATCTTGGCTGTGCTCCCGTAAATTATGCCCGCGACCGATGACTTCCCCATCCAGCACCACGACACAGCCAATGGGCACTTCCCCTTGAGCGCCGGCTTTTTGGGCCTCCAGTAAGGCCAGACGCATGAAACTTTCTTTTTGCGCCTGAGTTAAAGTTGATGATTTTTCCACGGAATTCCTCCTGTTTCGTTCTAGCTCCAGTATAACGAAAGCCCCAAAATGCGCAATAGCTGAACGTAATCCCCCTAGCACGGTCACGGTGGCTCAAATACTCTTAGTTTTGAGTGGGGTCATCTGATTTGCCTAATTTCGTCAAAAGGGCTAATAACTGCTCTTGTTCAGTCCCAGAAAGGGAGGAAAAAAAGGCGCCTCCTTGATTGCGTCGTTCTTCTTGCAACTTCTCAGATAGCGTTTCGCCACTGTCAGTCAAAAAGTAGCGGTTGCGTCTGCGATCGGCGGGATCTTGTTCTTTTTTTATCAAAGCTTTTTGCTCCAATTTCGTCAAAACTTCACTTAATGACGCTGGGCGAATTCGCATAAACGCCGCCAGTTCCTTTTGACTACTGCCCCCATGATGCCCCAACACCCGTAATAATCGGGCCTGACTTGGGGCCAATTCTTGGGAGACCGTCCCATTAATCTGAGCCAGACTTCTTCTCATTTGCCGATGGGCTTGTTGAAACGCATCAAACAGCGCTTGTTCCTCCATAAAACCACTCCTTTTCCCCTGGCCTAAGCTTTTCAGGGGGTGCCACTTCCTGGAAAAACCGTTAAGGTAAGCAGGCTTTGCTTAGTCTCAGTTTATAAGACTTTCTTAATTCGGTCAATTAGTTAGGTACCTTTCTATTTACAGAATTCCACAACGGGCGTATAATAGATAGGTACCTAACAATTGACTAAAAAATCAGCTTACTTGGTACTTTTCAATAAAAAAGGGGGAATTTGTATGCCACGTATGCGTTTTGAACCGGCACCGAAACACGTGCCCAAACTAAGCCTGGCTTTTGTTCGTCGAATTGTCCGTTATTTTGCTCCCTACCCTACTCGTTTTTTTACTGTGATTTTTTTGATTCTCGCCAGTGCCGCTTTAGGATTGGTTCCGCCATTGTTGTTACAAAAAATCATCGACCAAGCCTTGCCATACCAAAATTTGCCCCTGTTGGCTGGACTGGTAGGATTATCTATTGGTGCCACGATTTTATTGAATTTACTGGGGGTGGCTCAAGGGTATTTGAGCACCTGGATTGCCAAACAAATCACCTTGCACATGAAAAACCAACTGTATGAAAAACTGACTCACATGCCCCAACGTTTTTTTGCCAACTTAAAAGAAGGAGAAGTCCTGACCCGCTTGACTAGTGATGTGGACGGGATTCAGCAAGTCTTCCAAACCACGGTGGTCAATGCTTTAACGAGTATTTTTGTTTTGGGCACCAGCCTGGTAGCCTTAATCAGCCTGAATCCTCTGTTGGCCTTGGTTGGCTGTGCTACCTTGCCCCTGTTTCTTTTGCCCACGAAAAAAGTCGGCAAACTCCGCTGGCAAATCACTTCCCAAAGTCAAGAACAGCTCAGCGCTTTGAATTCCCATGTGCAAGAAACTTTAAGCCCTGGTGGCAGTCTTTTGCTAAAACTCTTTACCAATGAAAAACAAGCCATGGACGAGTTTGCCACCATCAATCAAGAGGTCACACGCCTGCAACTGAAAGAAACTTTGGCCGGCCGCTGGTTTCGTATGAATATGAGCGTCTTTACTACGATTGGCCCCATGCTCGTTTACTTAGTGGGGGGATATTTGCTAACGCAAGGGCAAATGACCGTGGGAGGCATCTTGACCTTTGCTACCCTTTTAGGTCGCATGTACAACCCCGTGACCCAGCTTTCCAATATCCAAGTGGACTTTATGCGCTCCTTTGCTTTGTTCGACCGGATTTTTGAGTATTTGGACTTAGAACCAGAAGTAGACCAAGATGCTGTTAGTGAAACAAAAAACAGCACCATCACATCGCCTAGCGTTATCTCCAAAGAAAAACTAGCCGGTGGAGCGATTCGCTTTGAGCAAGTGGCCTTTTTTTACGAGCAACAAGCAACTTTACAAGACATTAATTTGACGATTCCAGCAGGGCAAACCACCGCCATCGTAGGACCCTCTGGCGCCGGCAAATCCACTTTGACCAATCTTTTACCCCGGCTTTACCAGCCAACGAAAGGCCGGATTACCATTAACGGCCAAGATATCGCCGGTATGCCTTTAGCCCAGTTGCGCCAGTCTATCGGCATGGTCACCCAAGAAGCCTTTCTGGTTAACGGCACGATTAAAGACAACCTGCTCTACGGGAAACCTTCCGCCAGTCAGGCAGAACTGGAAGCCGCCTGTAAATCCGCATATATCCATGATTTTATCCAAGGCCTGCCTCAAGGATACGACACTCCCGTGGGCAATCGTGGGGTCAAGCTCTCCGGTGGGGAAAAACAACGTCTGGCCATCGCCCGGGTCATGCTAAAAGACCCGCAAATTTTGATTTTGGATGAAGCCACGGCGGCACTGGACGCTTTGTCTGAACATTACGTGCAAAAAGCCATGAATGCTTTAATGACCGACCGCACCGCCATCGTCATCGCCCACCGCCTGGCCACCATTGCCAACGCGGATCAGATTGTCGTTATGGAAAAAGGCCGACTGGTGGAACAAGGAAATCACGACTCCCTCTTCCAACAAAACGGCCTGTACGCTAAACTCTACCGGACACAATTTCGCTTGGAAAATGACGCCCAAGCTTCGGCCGCTCCTTTCGACCAATTACCGAAAACAAACGGGATCGACATGCCTAAAGATCAGACAGTAACAAATGCTCCAAAAGAAAAAGCAGAAAAAGAAACCGCAGCGTAAAATGCAAAATTTTTTACGCTGCTTTCTTCCTATATTAGACCTCTTTTTCCCGTCGTTTTGTCCTTGATGCATATTCCGATTTCCCTTGAAGGCCTCTCAAGAATAGCCTATCATGAAGATACCCACAAGAAATGGAGGTGGTAGTATGGAAGCACTCTTTCACTGGCTCCAAGAACAATTGCACGCCTTACCCAGCGCCGGCCGCTTTGTAGTCTGGTTGGTATTAGGAGTCCTTTGTTTGCTCGTTTTAAGCCTGCTGTTTTCGTTACTCTTTAGCCCCTTTATGTGGCTGTACAATCGTTTCACGGATCGCAACCGCAGCAATGTCATACCGGAAAAGGAACTGGTCACCGGCGAGCTGACGGTGAAGATCAAAGGAAATTCCACTGGCGAGGTCATGGAGACCGATTCTGGTAGCGCCCGCTCGGTCCACCCGGCGCGTCTCTTTGATGAAAAAGAAATCGCCGCAGATACCCTTTATCCCATTGGTACCAAGGTCCTGATCATCGAATTCGATGAAGCAGGAATTGCATTAGTTGTTCGTAACCAACAATTTATTTAAGGGAGTGAAAACATGTTTACAGTTATTTTAGTCGCCGTCATCGTTATCTTTCTACTCGTCTTTCTTATGGTTCGTTACCGCATCGGTAAGCCCGACGAAGCCTTAATCGTCACCGGGTCCCTTTTAGGCGGAGAAGGCATCAAAATCTTAAAGAACAGTGGGACCTTCGTGATTCCGATCATTCAAAAAGCCCATACCCTGAGCCTTTTGACCCATAAATTGGAAATCGGCACACCGGAAGTTTACACGGAACAAGGGGTGCCCATTAAAGCATCGGCCACCGTTTTGGTCAAGATTGGCAATTCCACCGAAGCCATCAAAACCGCGGCAGAACAATACCTAGGTAAGTCCACGGAAGAATTAGAAGACGAAGCCAAGGAAGTCTTGGAAGGTCACTTGCGGGCGATCCTCGGCACCATGACCGTAGAAGCCATTTACAAAAACCGAGACGATTTCGCAGAACAAGTCCAAAACGTGGCCTCCACGGACTTGAAGAAAATGGGTCTGGAAATCGTCTCCTTCACCATTAAAGACGTCTCCGATCCCAACGGTTACCTAGACGCTTTAGGGCGGCCGCAAATCGCCGAAGTCAAGAAAAATGCCGAAGTTGCGGAATCCAATGCACTGCGGGAAACTCGGATTAAGCAAGCGGAAAACGAACAGTTGGCCCAACACGAAGAAATTCGCCGGAAGACGGAAATCGCCGAAGCCAACAAAGATATGGCCTTGAAACAAGCCCATTACCAACAAGAACAAGAAGTCGCACAGGCCCAAGCGGAACAAGTAGCCGTGGCGGAAAAGATGAAAGTCAACTTAATCGAACAAGACAAAAACATCGAAATCCAAGCCAAACAAGCGGAATTAACCGAAAAACAATTGACCGCAACCTTGCGGAAACAAGCCGAAGCCGACAAATATGTCGTGGAACAAAACGCCTTGGCGGAAAAATCCCGCCAAATTGCCCAAGCGGAAGCCGAAGCGGAAAAAGTTCGCCTAGCCACTGCGGCAGAAGCGGAACGCATCGAAAAACTAGGGAACGCAGACGCCGAGAAGATTACCAAAGTCGGTTTGGCAGAAGCGGAAAGTCGCGAAAAGATGGCAATTGCTTTGACCAAACTCAACGAAGCCGGGATCTTGATGGAATTCATCAAAGTCTTGCCAGCCATCGCCAAAGAAGTCAATGCCCCACTTTCCAATATTGACAAAGTGGTCAGCTTTGGCGCAGGAGACGGCCTACCCGAAATGGGACAAGCCGGTCTGGCCCGCACCTTTGACACCATTAAAGAAACCACTGGCTTGGACTTGGTCACCTTGATCAACGACTCCTTGTCCACTAGAAGCGGCAACCGGGAATTGGTAGCCGCGGTAACGGAAAAAGAAACAGCGGGGAAAGAGGAAGAGCTGTCCTCTCCAAGCCAACCAATGGAACAACCTGAAACGAAGTAAACACCATAAACAGCAAAAGGAGCGTGTCCACCAGGGCCACGCTCCTTTTTTAAAACAATCCCCGCACTTCCGGGGCAAAATAATCCGGCACAATCACATCCGCGATTCCTAAACTAGCTAGCTCCTCACGATTATTCCCGGTTTCCAAAGCGATAATCTTCTTTGCTCCGGCATTTTTCGCCGCTGCAAGACCGGAATGGGAATCCTCAAAAATCACTGCCGTCTTAGGATCGACGCCGATTTTCTCCGCCGCTAAGAGATAATAATCTGGAGCGGGCTTGCTGTTCATATTGCCGTTATCATAGACGATGGTGTCAAAATCAAACCAGCGCTCCAAACCGAAAAAGTCAAAGTAAAAGCGCACGTTGCCATAGCCTGCCGCCGTGGCGATATTCACAGGAATGCCGCGTGATTTTAATTCATCCAAAAATTCCGGAGCACCGGGCATCAACTGCTGAGTCGCCGGAGTTTGCCGTACCATTTCCCGGTAGATGTCCTCTTTTTGCTCCCCTAACTCTAGGGCTTCTTCTTTAGTCAATGGACGGTCGAAAAGATACTCCAGCACCAGCCGATTGTTTTTCCCATGGACATTCTTTTGAAATTCTGCCGGGGTCAACACCTTCCCGGCTGCCGTTTTGGCAAATTCTAGCCAAGCCGCTTCGTTTTGCGGGGAGTCCGGCAAAAGCGTTCCATTAAAATCAAATAACACTGTTTCACACATGTGGCCACTTCCTTTTTAATATAAAGAAGAAACTATTTCCCCTGAAATTTGTTCTCACAATAACTGTATCACAGAAAAACATCCACTCTAATTATTTTTAATCATACAAAACTGACAATAAATGGCCAAATCACGCTTGCTTATTTTTCTCAATCACTTCTTTATACCAATAGGCGCTTTTTTTGGGAATTCTTTGTTGCGTCTCAAAATTTACGTAAAACAACCCATAGCGCTTATTATAACCATTCGTCCACGAAAATAAATCCTGTAATGACCATACAAAGTACCCTTGAACATTGACTCCTTCATTAACGACTCTTTCCACTTCTTGAAGATGTGCTGAAAGATACTCAATACGTTCATCATCAACTATTTCATTATTCTCATCGGGTCGTTCTTTGCGCCCTAAACCATTTTCGGTAATGTAGATTTTTTTCACATTAGGAAATTCATGATTAATTCTGCGTAAAGTATCAGCTAACCCTTTAGGATATATAGGCCAATCCCATTCTGTTGTTGGAATGCCACTAGGTAATAGTTCCTGACCTACTCCTTGCAATTGACGCAGTGATGTACCTTTATCTCCAGTTCCATTGTGAATAAATTGAGACTTCCCATCATAATTTGCTACAAACTTACTATAATAATAATTTACTCCAACAAAATCAACTGTTTGAATTGCTTCTTCCAGCATGGATAATTCCGAATCGAGTATTTCTATCTTCTGTTGTCCATTTGCCGATAAAATTTCATTAATTATACTCAGAGTTTTCTCAGAATACTCACCAGCTAACGTCCCTTCTAATAAAAAAGCATTTTCCAGTACGTCCTGTTTCTTAGCAGCAATTTTATCACTGGGATTTTCACTGTAAGGATAAACAGTTTGAATAGCATGAACTATGCCTATTTCTCCAGATATTTTTAAATCATGAAATAGCTTTACCACCTTAGCATGGGCGACATTCATATTATGCTGTTGTTGAAAACAAGCAGTGAAATTGTATTTGGTATTAGGTGGAAATGTCCCGGTAATATTTTGCTGCTTTGCTAAAGTAGATGGTTCATTGATCGTGATCCATTTTGTAATTTCCGTAAACTCTGTAAAACAAAAACGCGCATACTCAACAAAGTGCTGAATCATATCTTTATTTAACCAATCGCCTTGCTTAAATAGCGTTTCCGGACTATCAAAATGATGAAGCGTGACGAATGGTTCAATCCCGTTATCTATCATTTTTTTGAAAAGACGGTGATAAAATGCAACTCCCGTTGGCTCAACTTTTCCATATCCCTCTGGAAAAATTCTTGACCAGGCAATCGAAACTCGTAGCCCATTGAGTCCAAAATCACGGCAATTCTCTATGTCTTGTCCATACTGATGATAAAAATCACATGCTGGATCTGCTGTATAGTGCTTTTCTTTTTCTAAATAAGAATCCCAGATTACGCGCCCTTTGTTTCCCTCTTTGGTAGCCCCTTCACACTGATACGCCGCAGTCGCCGCTCCAAATATAAAATGTTTTGGAAAATCCATTTTTCTTCATCCTCATTTTCAATAATATATAATAACTGGAGATAAAATTCCCACTGGTTGTCTAACCTGTGCTCCGGAATGTTTCTCATAAATTTCTTTATCCACTGTATTTGTTACATCAATGACCAAACTATTAGTACCTTTCACCAAGTTACACTCAGAAAACCGATATGGCGGACAAATGCGTGATCCTAGATTGACTCCGTTTAAGGTAATTTCTGCAACTTCAAAGACCTCATCCAAGAAAATCTCCGCTTCCTCACTAGACTCTTCCATTTCAAAGGAAAATTCGTATCGAATTGTTCCAGAAAAAGTAGGTGCAAGCTTTCTGGAAATATCAACTAACTTATGGAGTTGCTGTTTTCCATGGAAAATTGGATACTCTTTCGCCGAAGAAAAGGAAATATAGGGATTTTGTGAAAGCTCCATTTTTTTAGCATTCTCATGTTTTGAAGGAGTAAGTTGAATATTATCAGCACTTCCATCAACTATTAAACATGATTCATAAGCCACCAGACAAAGATATCCATCTTGTAGTTCAGTTACTTGATTATTTAATAAATCTACTCGATAAGGTCGTTTGATACCTAGGAATTCGATATTAACATCTATTTCTTCATAAGGATGCTCATTAAAAAGCATGAAATAATTTTCTTTATTTTTTTGATATTGATAACTTCTGAGATATGGCTCTTTACTAGAAATCTTAATCGGTGACAAATCAGCAGCCTCTATGAAATCTCTATATTCTTCCAAAGTAAGAACTTCAGCATGTTTTGACAAACTATCATGACTAAAGTTTACTCGTTGCTCATATGTTCCTTTGGGAAAATCCTCAAGAAATATGACCTTTGTGCTATCAGTACGACAGATAAATTCATATAAATCATCATCCATATATTCACAATAGGGAATGACCAATTGTGAATATTCACTATTTTGAAATTTCAATTCATTTTTCAATTCAATCTGATAATCATTGCTTTTTTTGAAAATATCATTTGGAAGAATATCAAATTCTACTTGTTGTTGGGTTAAAATTTTTGCTGGTTTTTGTACGGACATATACTTACCCGTCCACTCACTTTCTGCATGGTAAATCAACGCGACTGAGCTTTTAGGTCGACCATTAGAAAAAAGAGTTCCCATTTTATTTGTATAAGTCATCAATTTCTTAAAATAGCGAAATTGTGGATTATAACCATGAGCATAAAAATGTGGTGGGCAATCTTCATCTGGGAAACTTGCTGGTGAAAAAGCATGCGGAACAAAATGATTAACCCCTCTGACTAGGAAATGATCCAAAATCCATTTCATCAATTTCAATCCCTCGTGCCAGCCATATGCGCCAAATACTTCCGTCATCGAATTTCCATGTTTTTTTGGATCCAAGTACGCTAAGGAAGACGTCATTTTCCCAAGTGCATAGTGAAAAAATTCTCCATCCCATACTCCTCGCGCCCATGAATGCATCCCTTCGTCTAGACCTGGAATCAACTGATTTGAGATAATATCAGACCCGGCCATATCCTGACCAATCATGGAGCGATAAAAATGTCCTGCTCCAACGCCAAGTCTTGCATGGGATTCCCGATCTTCGATAATGTGACCGATATACTTCACATCACGGGATCGACACCAATTTCCTAATGCCATACTAAAGTTCTCTTTATATAAATTTGTCACGATATCCATGTATAATTTCCGAACTCGAGCGGTATCTGAATTTATTTCTCGCCATAGATGAGGCAAGAAACATAGATACTGTTCGCCAAACTGTTCAATTAAATTTTCTTCAACTTCTAAGCTCCATGGAAGTGGCATCTCCTTTCCAATCAGGCTATCACTTTTGACACCCTTCTCATTTTGAAACCCAGGCTCATCGGAAAAGAATCCCAGGATTGTTTGACCGAATTCTTCGGAAAACTGTTCATAATGCTTTTCATAAACTTCATGAATTAGGATTTCACAGGATTTTTTATCCACCATGTTAATGTAATCAGAAGCTACGTCTGTTTGTTCACTAATCGATAGTACATAGAGGTCCCAACGCCCTTCTGGCAATTCAAAATAGAAATAATCACCTATTAATTCCCCAGATAATTGAAGTGTAGTTTGTTGGGAGACCGCAACAACTCCAAGAAATACAGCCGTTTTATCTGTTGGATATGGTTTTTTTATGTCTACGGAAAAATGTTTACAAGGACCTACAGTGTTTACCATATGATAGGTCAACACTTTCTTGTTCAATCCTGGGTAATTTTTCACCCTTCCATTTGCATAACCAGTAGGAAAATGAAAATCATCTAATATCCAAAATTTCATCCCTCTTTTTTTGGCTTCTGAAATAATCAGTTTGAGTCTTTCCCACCATGGCTCTTCGCAAAAGCCTTCAAACGGTCGGGCCTCCACACAAAATTCCTTAATATCAGAATCGTACATTTGTTGAATATAATTCACGATAACTTCTTTGGTTTCAACTCCCTTTTGCCAGAAAAAAGGGAGTACATGATTTTCATATCTATTATTCAAAACATCTCCCATTGTGTATTGCATAAATTTACTCCTAACTACGAACCACGATTTCACTATCAATCGACAATTGTTCTACAGATTTATTAATTTGCTTCTGTTGTTCCGTTGGTTTGTCCTTGTTCAAGTGCATAGGCTTTTTTGTCTAGGACTTTGAAAAATGGATAGTATGCGATAACAGAGAAGACTAGTAAAACTACTTGATAAAGAGCAACACGCCAACCGCCTAACAAAAATCCTTGTAAGACAACTGGAATACTCCAAGGTAACTGAACACCATTGAGAATTGGTAAAATACCAACTTTGGTTAAGAAAAAGGCAGCAAAAATAGAAATCGTCGGAATCAAAATAAATGGAATGATCAGCACTAGATTTAAAACAATTGGGGTACCAAAGATAGCTGGTTCTGCAATACTAAAAATATCTGGAATAATTGATAATTTCCCTAAAGTTCGGTATTGCTTGCTCTTCGCAAAGAATGTCATTAAAATGATTAGTCCCATAATAACTCCTGCGCCTGTTGCACCACCGTATACATTCGTAAAATTCTTACCTATAATTCGAGTTGCTTCAAGACCTGCGCTTGTCTGTTCCAAATTATCTAGATCGATTGAAATCAAAATTGGATTGACAACAGAAACCACGACAATCCCATGAATCCCAAAGAACCACACAAAGTTACTTAACATCCAAATAAGTGCCACTGCCCAAACAGAATTCCCAATCCCGGAAAGTGGTGTTTGGATTAACGTTGAAACCATCTGTGGGAACGTTACGAAAGAAGTATTTTTCAATACCGCTGCAATCAATAAGAATACTGTAATAATGATAAAGCCCGGGATAATAGCGCTGAATGCCCGAACTGTTGCAGGTGGAACATTTTCTGGCATTTTTATTTCGATATTCTTTTCTTTCAATACAACAAAAATCTTTCCAACCACAACCCCAACAATCATTGCCATAAACATCCCCTGTGCTCCTAGCCAAATGATTGGTATTCCTTTGCTACCACTTTCTAATACTTCAAACGGTATCAAAAGAACAAAGCTACAGATTGAAATAATACCTGCTGAAACTCCGTCTTGATTCGCCGAATGAGCGAAACTATAGGCGACTGTAAACGTTAATAAAATACTAACGATTCCCATAGTCGTATTGTTTGGTAAAGATAAGTAATCCTTGATCCCAGTAGAATCAATAAAATCTAAATAAGGTTTGATTTGTATATTTCCCAGTAAGGTGTAGATTGAACCAATAATGATTGCCGGTATTACTGCTGAAACCCCATCAGTAATAGCTTTTACATAGCTAATATTGCCAAACTTGCTGGCAAACATCTGCACTTTATTGATATACTTTTCCATAATTTTCTCTCCTTCATCAAGCGTTTCCAACGTTGTTATATATATCCTATACTTGATGTAAAAAATAGAAAATGGTATTTTTTATTATGATTACTATCGATTTCTATGATTTACTCAAAGGAGCTAATACAATGGATTTTAAAGAGTTGGATGATTTTTTGCATTCTTATACAGATCACGAACGAGAATACTTAACAAAGAAAAAGATGTCTAACGAGGAAATTGCTTATACCCCCAGAAAGAGTAACTTAAAAATTTTCGATTTTAAAAAGACCAGTCGTTTTCTATCAGTCACTGAACACAATCACGAATACATCGAAATGAACTATGTTTACTCTGGAGAGATCAAACAAGTCATTAACAATACAGAAATACTTTTAAAGAAAAACGATTTAATTATTCTTGACACACAGGTTCGTCATTCAATCGCGCCACCCGGAAAAAATGATATTCTTCTTGCTTTTCGCTTTTCAAAAAAATATTTTACAAAGATCTTTTTCAAGGATTTTAATCCCGATAACCCCATTAGTGACTTCCTGTTAAAATCACTCTTTGAAAGTCAAAAATACAATCGCTACCTTTTTTTCCCTATTCAAGATGAGTTCGAACTTATCTGCATTCTTAAACTACTAGTAATTGAGCTAATTGAACACGAAAAGACAGATGAATCAATTTATAATCACTACATTACCATTATTTTCGAAAAGCTATTAAAGTATTATGAGAAAGCCCTCGTTTCTAACAAAGAATCTTCCAAAACAAAAGATACGAAATTGTATTTCGATATTCTCTCATTTATTGAAGAAAACCACCAGAATGTCACTGTAAAATCCATGTCCCAAATATTGAACTACTCCCCCAATTACCTGAGTAGCTTAATCAAAAAAATAACTGGGAAAAATTTTTCCCAATTAATCTGTGAAATACGCCTAAAAAAAGCCATCATATTGTTAGAAAGTACCAATTTGCCAATTTCTGAGATTTGTGAAGAAGTCGGATTTTCTAATCAAAACACCTTCTATACGATGTTTGAAAAACAGTTCCACACTACTCCAAAAAAATATCGTAATATGAACAAATATAATTAATCACATTCCAATCTATGTTATTATAGCTTTTCTATTTAAAGTCCGTAACTAATTCCAATAAGTCCCGACCCTTTTTCACTGTCAAGGTGGAAAGGATCGCACGGGGTGGGCCGCGGCTTTAATCCTCGGTCTCTTAGGGGTACCAAAAGAGACCATCTACCGAGACTATCTCTTGACAGACGTCTACAACCGTCCCCGTAACGAACAACGGATGGCAATCTATCGCCAATATACGGACAATGCCTTTGTTTTGGACTACCTAGCCTCCTTGCAACAAACCAAAGTTGCCTATCTGGACAGCGCCTTTGACGCTTTAACCAGTCATTACGGCGACATGGAAACCTACGCAAAACAAGTGCTTGGGCTTACAGAGGCGCAGTTAGAAGAGTTTAGAGAGATGTATTTGGACTAATCCATCCAAAAAAGCCTGGAAAACAACGCCATTTCACGTTGTTTTCCAGGCTTTTTATTTTAAAATTGTACATCCTCATCCACCAACAGGCCTTTTGCTACCACATTGGTCGGACCTATTAAATCTAGTTGTTTGCCCCGTACTGCCACAGCGAGCTGGCCGCCGAGTACGTCAAGGACGACTGGCGCTCCAGTTTGAACTAATTCCCGTTGGACCAAACTATACGCCACAGAACCCGCCCCGGTCCCACAGGCCAAGGTGAAGTCCTCCACTCCTCGTTCATAGGTCCGGACGATTGCCCGTCCCGCTGGTTTTACTAAGTCCGGTGAAGCCTCGCTAGCAAGGTCGGCAGTCACGATTTCAGAGTCAGGAACCGATGCTACTGCCACAAAGTTCACATTGGCCCCTTTCGGTAAGGCTGACCAGTTCCGCAGTGCTTGCGCTAAAGGTTTCAAATCGGCTAAGGCTGTCTCGGCTAATTGCGGATAGCCCACCACCAAATGAGGCAATCCGGGATCCCCCAACTCCACATAGTCAAGAAATGAAATGCCCTGAGCTCGCTGACTCAATGATTGCCCAATCGTTTCTATGGCTTGATCTACCGTTGCGGACCCACTTTTCGCGGTCTTCTCTTCCAGAGCGTCTTCTAACAGCTCCTCTACCAGCTCTTCTTTAGAAAAATCCAAATTCGCTGTGTATTTCGTCGGTTCATTTAAGCGGACCCGATACGTGCGCTGGTCTTCTCGCCAAGCAGGGACAAGGCCCGCCAAGGTTTCGATTGTCATAACAGGTCCGGCGATGCCTTCTTCATAGGCATAGCGGGCCAAACAGCGGGCGCCATTGCCACACATTTCCGCCTCGCTGCCGTCTGCATTGAAGAAAATCATGCGAAAATCCCCAGTAGCTCTTGCCTCATCCACCACCATCAGGGCATCCCCCCCAAGGCTCACCCGCTGCCGACAAATCTGCTTAGCCAAAGTACTTAATTGCGCCATAGTAAAACCATAGCGGCGGTTGTCAAAGATGATAAAATCGTTGCCGCAGCCTTGCATTTTGTAAAAAGGGATTTCCATTAGCGCCACTCCTCTAGGAAACGTTCATTTTGAATCATTTGTTCATAACTTTGGCGAGCCACGATTAGCTGATCTTGACCGTCTTTCACCAAGACCACGGCGGGAATCGGCAGCTTGTTGTAATTCGAAGCCATAGAATACCCGTAAGCCCCCGTGGTAAAAGTGACGAAAATGTCCCCGGCACTCAATGGTGGCACGGGTAGGTCTTTCATGAGGATATCCGTGCTCTCACAAGCTTTACCGGAAATCGTCACGCTCTCCGTTCGTTTTGCCGCTGCTTTGTTGGCAACAAGGCCGGTATAGTCCGCCTGATAAAGACCGGGACGGATATTGTCGGTCATGCCCCCGTCGATGGCCGCATAGGTGCGCAAGCCGGGTAAGGTTTTGATTTCACCAATGGTATGCAGACTGATACCGGCTTCGGCAACTAAAGAACGCCCGGGCTCAATGACAATATTTGGCCGCAGCAGTCCGTGCTCCCCGCAGTAGGCTTCTGTCAGCGCCATTAAAGGCTCCAAGAAATAACCATAGGGCTGGCGCACATCCCCCTCCACGTATTCCACACCGAAGCCCCCGCCGTAATTTAACTCTTTAATTGTAAAGTCGTAGCGTTCTTTAATCTCATTCACCAAGGACAACGCGACTTTGGCCGCGGCTAAATGGGTGCTATTGTCCGAAAGTTGGCTACCAATATGAAAATGCAGACCGTAAAATTCGATTTCCGGCAAAGCAATCGCCGCTTCGATTTGCGGGAAAAGGATTTCCGGATTTAAAGGAATGCCGAATTTGGAATCTTTTTGGCCGGTGGAGATGAAATCGTGGGTGTCCACGGTAATCTCTGGGGTAATCCGAAACAAGATTTTAGCGGTTTTCTGTAAACGACGGCAAATTTCTGCCAAGCGCTCCACTTCAGTCAGCCCATCCACGATAATCCGACCCACGCCGTATGCTACCGCCATTTCCAGTTCGGCTTGGGATTTGTTGTTACCATTAAACTCGATATGTTCTCCGGGAAAGCCGGCTTTCATCGCCGTATACAATTCCCCGCCAGATACCACATCCAAACTCAGCCCTTCTCTGGCGATTAATTGGCACATGGCCACGGTGTTAAAAGCTTTCGAGGCAAAAGCCACCCGCACGTTGTCGTATTTGGCGAGAAAGTCTCGGTGCAACTCTTGCGTGCGCTGTAAAATGGCATTTTCCGATAAGACGTACAAGGGGGTGCCGTATTTTTGGGCTAAGGCCACCGTGTCGCAGCCGTCCCAGTACAGATGATTGTTTTCAATGGTTTTTACACTCATAGTTTCGCTCCTTTTTGATTGAACTCCGCCAACAACCCTAGGTAGCACTGGATGCCCCCTAGAAGATTCTTTTCGTCAAACTGCATTTTGTTACTGTGTAAAGGGTGAATGTACCCCCGCTCTTCATCCCGGGTCCCCACAAAGAAGAACAATCCCGGGAAGACTTGCTGATACATGGAAAAATCCTCCGCCAGTAAATAAGGGGGCGTAGTGACGTAGCTGTCTTGAGCAACCGTTTCTAGTGCCGCCACCATTTGCGGGTCATTGTCCACCACCCGATACATGTGACGAAATTCGACCTCTCCGTGACAGTCGTAACCTGCCGCCACTTGGTTTACAACGGTTTCGATGCGGGTCACCATGGTCTCATAGACGTCATCGTCAAAGGCCCGCATGGTTCCTTCTAAAGTGACTTTGCCGGGAATGATATTCATGGCCTCCCCGCCGCTGATTTTGCCAAAAGTCAGAACCGCACTGTCTAAAGGGGACAAATTCCGGGAAATGATGCTGTGCAAAGCTTGAATCACGGCACTCATGGCTAAAATAGCATCTTGGCCTTGCTGGGGCTGGGCTCCATGGGCCGATCGCCCGGTAACGGTAATGGTGACTTCCCCATTGCGGGCCATCATGCCCCCACTTCTCGCGGCAATCACCCCTTCAGGAAATTCCGGAAAGACGTGGAGGCCGACGATTTGTTCCACGCCTAGCTCCTGTAAAATCCCCGTGTCTAAGAGCAGTTGCGCACCCCCGGGACCTTCTTCTGCCGGCTGAAAAATCAAGACCACCCGGCCCACTAGCGCTTTCTTGTGTGCTAACAAATACTGCGTAAAGCCCAGCATGGTCGCCGCGTGTCCATCATGGCCGCAAGCATGCATGCGTCCGGGATAACGAGAGGCAAAGTCAACCCCGGTGGCTTCCATTACCGGCAAAGCATCGATATCCGTGCGAAAAGCCACGCACTTACCAGCCGTCGCTCCCTCCAAAACCACCACTAAAGCCGTTTCCAAAGGTTGATGAATGGCTGTATCTGGCACTCCCATGGTTTTCAGTTCTTTTTTCAAATAGCGACAAGTTTCATATTCCGCCAAGCCCAACTCCGGTATTTGGTGCAAATCCCGGCGCCAGCGCTTCACCTGAGGCAAGAGTGCCGCCACTTCCTTGGTAATCTGCAAAGAACCATCCCCTTCTCAAGAAAAAATGCGTTTTTTTAAGAGATTTAGTAATATTTTCATTCATTATAGTATATAATCCTAATAATACAGGAATTTTCTGAATATAAAACTATTTTCAGAATAATTTTCAAATTTTTTATTTTGACAAAAGAGTCAAGGAAATCTCAGGGAAGAAAGGTTGAGGAACATGGCGATTTTTGAAGGAGCCGGAGTAGCGTTGGTTACTCCTATGAATGACGACGGTAGCGTGAATTACACCGAGCTACAAAAGCTGACGGAATGGCAGGTCCAAGAAGGCGTAGATGCGATTATCGCCTGTGGCACCACGGGGGAAGCCTCCACGCTGAAAGACGAAGAGCACATTAAGGTAATCGAAACCGTGGTCAAGCAAGTAGCTGGCCGGATTCCCGTTATCGGGGGCACAGGTTCCAATGACACCGCCCACGGGATTCACTTGGCCAAAGAAGCGGAAAAAGCCGGTGCCGATGCGTTATTAGTGGTGACACCTTACTACAACAAAGCCACTAAATCCAGTCTGGTGGCTCATTACGAAGCGATTTGTAGCCAAACGAGTTTGCCGGTAATCTTGTACTCCATCGCCGGGCGCACGGGGCTAAATTTAACGCCGGAAATGGTAGCACGCTTGAAAGAAATTCCCAACGTTCAAGGAATCAAAGAAGCCAGCGGAGACATCTCCCAAATCGTGGCGATTGCCACCTTGGTGGACGATAACTTCGCCTTGTACTCCGGTAATGACGACCAAGTCTTGCCTTTATTATCTGTGGGAGGCTCTGGGGTGATTTCTACTATTGCCAACCTCTTGCCAAAAGAAACCTCGACTATGGTCCACGATTACTTAAAGGGCAACTGGCAAGCGGCTCAAAAGACCCAGCTGGCCCAACTGCCTTTAATCAATGCGATTTTTGCCGAGGTCAATCCGGTACCGGTTAAAGCCGGCGTCAGCCTCTTAGGCAAATGCTCCATGAACTATCGCCTGCCTCTGGGCGTACCGGAAGCTAGTACCCTAGCCAACTTGAAAAAAGCCATGAAAGACTATGGGCTTTTAGCAGAGGAGGTCTAATATGAAAAAAATCATTATTAGTGGCGTCTTAGGGCGCATGGGCCAAGTCTTACAAAGAGCCATTCAAAACGATCCCGGCCTGGTGATTGTCGCAGGGATTGACGCCCATCCGGAAAAAGCCCTACCCGGACAGATAGACTTTCCCCTGTATCAATCGGCAACCGAATTGGCGACTGAGTTTGCCGACACAGCAGATGTCGTTATCGACTTTTCCCACCATTCCGTGGTACCGGAGTTATTAAACGTCTGTGTGGAAAAAAATCTGCCCGTGGTGGTGGCTACCACCGGCCTGGACGAAGACACTAAGGGAATGCTAGCCGTAGCGGCTCAAGTGATTCCCGTCTTCGTTTCCGCCAATATGTCCTTGGGGATCAATGTTTTACTAAAAGCCCTGCAAGCCATTAGCCCGGCCTTGGAGCCCGACTTCAATATCGAAATCATCGAAAAACACCACAATCAGAAAAAAGACGCCCCCAGCGGCACAGCTCTACTGCTGGCGGACGGGATCAATGACAGCTTAACTAAGCCGAAAACCTATGTCTACGGACGCCACGGGTTGGAGTTAAGCAATCCCTTAGACGAAATGGGCATCCACGCGGTGCGGGGGGGCACGATTCCCGGGGAACATACGGTGCTTTATGCCGGACCAGACGAAATCATCGAACTGACCCATACTGCCCTAAGCCGGGATATCTTTGCTAACGGTGCCTTGA
The DNA here is from genome assembly GCF_000407365.1 of Enterococcus asini ATCC 700915. GTDB lineage: Bacteria > Bacillota > Bacilli > Lactobacillales > Enterococcaceae > Enterococcus_C > Enterococcus_C asini. The sequence continues at coordinate 1,358,769 of NZ_ASVU01000001.1, read as the reverse complement.
AAGCCGCTCTCTTTTTGGCAAAACAACCACCGGGCCTATATGCCATGGCGGACTTACTAGACGCAAAAGAAACTAACTAAAGGACTGATTTTATGGAGTTTACCGATCCTTATGCACTAGCTCGTTACATTAAAGACGCGAAAAAAGCAACTCCGGTCAAAGCCTATCTCACCGGGGATTTACAGAGCATTGCCAATCAAACCCCTGACAATCTTCAACTTTTTGGCCAAGGCTCGTTTTGGTTGGCGATTGGGGATGAAGCGGCGCTGACGGACTTTCTGGCAGCACACCAAGATTTGATTCACAACTCCTACTTGGAAAATGACCGGCGCAATTCCGCTATTCCCCTTTTGGATTTGACCAAAGTGGATGCCCGCATCGAGCCGGGGGCGATTATTCGCGAGCAAGTCACCATTGAAAAAAATGCCGTGATCATGATGGGGGCGGTGATTAATATCGGCGCCTTTATCGGGGAAAACAGCATGATCGACATGAATGCTGTCTTAGGTGCCCGGGCCACCGTGGGCAAGCGCGCCCATATCGGGGCCGGGGCGGTCTTGGCCGGTGTCTTGGAGCCCCCTTCTGCTAGTCCTGTAATCATTGAAGACGACGTATTAATCGGTGCCAATGCCGTAGTCTTAGAAGGCGTCCGGGTCGGCCAAGGCGCCGTGGTGGCCGCCGGATCCGTGGTCACCGCCGATGTCCCAGCAAAAGCCGTAGTAGCTGGCTCTCCAGCCAAACTCATTAAGATGAAAGACGAAAAAACCGCAGGAAAAACCGAGATATTGGATGATTTACGGGGGTAGTTGTCCCTCTTGGTAGATAGAAAAAGGGGCGTGACAATAGTTAAGTCACCGTCCTACGAACCGAATCATACCAAACGTGAGACGCAAGCAAAAGAAGGCTATCTTCCATTAAAATCATTGGAAGATAGCCTTCTTTTCATTGCTAAAAATCTCAAACGCTGACTAAACTTGATTTCATCAAGCTAAGTCAGCGTAATTTGCTTTTTCTCTTTATACGTATGGTAATGTTCTCTCTTCGGACTATGACACAAGAAGTGTCATGATTTTCTATCATCCAAACTTTCTTAATCAATCAATCGTAAACATTCGTTTTTTATCATGTGAAAATTACTTAAATCACAGTCTCGTTTTGCTGATATGTATGGCAATTTGGGAATCAGTGGCCTGCTTTTTGGCTTTCTTCCACAAATTTGATTTCCATTTTTTTGCCTAGCTTTCCGGCAATGTCGACTAATAAATGAATAGAAGGCTCCATGTTACCACTCTCAATTCGAGCGATAGTTGAGCGACTTTTTTCGACTTTTTTGGCAAAAGCGGTTTGATTCAAACCTGTCTGTTGTCGCAAATCGTATACTAGGTCTGCCATATTCAACTTCATAGTTTCTTCTTCATAGGATACGCGAAACGTTTCGCTCGTTTGACTTTTGTCCTTAATCAATTCACTTACTTTACTCATTCGAATGCCTCCTTTTCCTTCAAGCTATTCTGTGATTCGCCTGCGAATCATTTTTGCTCGTTGAATTTCTTTTTTCGGGGGTTTGATTGCTCTTCTTGCTAAAGCCATGGGTGATGTAATACTGGTTTCCGCGCAATTGAAAATAGCAGCCTCGAAGCCAGTGTTCATTGGTTTGAGCACGAATTTCATACAGGTCTTTTTCGAGACGTTTGACTCGTTCTTTACGAATTGAATCTTGTATCCCAGACACTTCTATACGCTGAATGACGGCTAAAAATTTTGCTAAGTCTTTTTCGTTTAATGAATCCAAATAGCTTTGAAACTCCACGCCCCAGTCAAATTCCGGCTTGTTCATCGGCTACCCCCTTGATTGTAGCATATACGCTACACAATGTAAAAAACTTCCCGTCATCAAAACATACGCGTTTTGATAACGAGAAGTCTGTAATAGCAGTGCTTTATTCCCCTTCCACCACCACGACAATGCCATTGGGATCAAGCACAGTCAGGCGGTTGGATTCTTTTTTAAAGTCCACGCCATTTTCTTTAAAGTGTTCTGCCAAGCGAGTGAGCTCAGCCGCATTTGGCACTTGATAGGTATAGTAATCCAAACCCAAATCATGCTCTTCCATAGGCGGAACATTTGCGCCGAGCCAGTTGTTAGCTCCTAGATGATGGTGATAATCACCGGCTGCGAAAAATTTCGCTTGGCTACCGAAATTTCTGGTCAAGGTCAAGCCCATGATTTCCGTGTAAAAGGTGTCGCTAGCGATAAGGTCTGCCACTTTCAAATGCACGTGGCCCACGGTGGTTTCTGGGACAAAACCGGTCCAGTTACGATCTGCCGCCCCTAATACCCCTTCTGCATCCATGGGTTCCGTGACCCCGACGATTTCCCCATCGGCTCGGATATCCCACTGGCTGTGCTCTTTGTCATGATAGACTTCGATGCCATTGCCCTCGGGATCGGTCAAGTACAGCGCCTCGCTGTAGCCATGGTCGCTGGCTCCGGCTAATGGCGCTTCGACTTGCAAATAATGAAACAACGCATTGCCCAAATCCCGGCGAGTTGGCAGCAAAAATGCCACGTGATACAGGCCGGTTCTTCTTGTTAAAGGCAGTGGCTCGGTGATTTTACGCAGACGCAAAAGCGTAGTTTGGCCCACTCCTAGCACGCTTTCCTGTTCATTACTGGCTAGGAGGCTCAGGCCAATCACTTCTTGGTAAAAGGTAGTCATTTTCGCTAAGTTGGCGACTTTCAGGGCTACGTGGCCGATTTTCGTCCCAGCGTCGATTTTAAAAGCAGTCGTTGTCGGATTCATTTCAGGTTCCTCTTTTCTTTTCGCTAAGTGAAGTAACTAGCCTTAGTATATCTACTTACTTTTAGTTAGTACACTTATTTGCTCAAAGGAATCCGACTCACTGTCAGTCGTAGCGGTTAATTGCCTTTTGCCACTTGCTTTTGGTGTTCTTCTTTGATTGCTGCCAAAAGTTCTGGATCTTGCAGTAAATCCAAAGCCGTGGTGGCCAAAAGCTCTGCGGCGATCCCGATGGAGGCTAGGCCTTTGGTGCTGCGGGCGGCGGCTTTAAACTCTTCGGAATGACCGGCGATATACTCGTCGGCAATGGAAACCGTGGGCTGAATCGTAGGAATCACTTGGCTGACATTGCCCACATCAGAAGAACCTTTACTCCCACTATCCCGTTCTTGAATCTCTGTTTCTGGCACACCGGCTTCCTCAGCGTGGCGGAAGAATACTTCATCGAATAAGGGCGTCACGATCACATCGTCCACGGCGTTTTGGAAGAGGCCGAATTCATAGGTGGCACCGGTGGCCAATGCCGCGCCTTTCACGATATTTTCCACTTTTTCATAGACTTGATCCAAGGTTTTCCGGTTGGCCGCCCGCAAATAGAAACGGGCCGAAGCGAACTCGGGAATCACATTGGCGGCTTGCCCGCCATCGGTAATGATGCCGTGGATGTTCACGTCTTTGGGCAAGCTTAGACGCAGGCCGTTGATCCCATTAAAGACTTGCAATAATGCCTCCAAGGCGCTGATACCGGCTTCCGGAGCCCCGGCAGCATGAGATGCCACCCCGTAAAACTTGATATCCACGGGATCGTTGGCCAAAGAAGCCGAGGTTTTCTGGTAGCGATAGCCGGGATGGATGCACAAGGCCGCGTCCACGTCGGTAAAGTACCCATGCTTCACAAAACTCCCCTTAGCCGAGCCGTTTTCTCCGCCTTCTTCCCCGGGAGTGCCGTAAACCCGCAGCTCCCCGCCCACTTCGTCGATCAATTCCTTCAACGCACTGGCTGCCAAGACGGAATACGTGCCAAACAGATTGTGGCCGCACGCATGACCGATGCCGGGAAGGGCGTCAAATTCGGCTAAAAAGGCCAAAGTAGGGCCGGGCTTTTTCCCCTGGTAGCGGGCATCAAAGCCGGTGCGGTGGCCTGCAACGTCTTGCGCTACGGTAAAGCCTTCTTTTTCCAGTTGGGCGACTAAGGCCCCGGAAGAATAAAATTCATAATTGCTGACTTCCGGATGCTCGTGGATGTCTAACGCCAAGGCTTGGTATTCCGGTAAGCGTTTGGCGATAAATTCCTTAATAATCGCGGTTTGAGCTGGCGTATTGGTAGTTTTCGTCGTAAGTGGGTTTGTCGTAGTCGTGGTCATGGTGGTTCCTCCTTTTTTGTTGGGTTTTTCTAGCTGTGTTTGTCGGTCTGGCACAAGTAGGTTTACTTGCGGCCGAAATCTTCCCATGCGGGGATACTCGAGCCTTTCGAGGTTTCTGCAATGACTTTTTCGGTTTCTTTCGTCTGGTAGGCATCGACAATCTTCTGATAGGTTTTATTGTTTGCGTCTTCTTTCCGGGAAACGATGATATTCACATAAGGCCGGGCTTTGTCGTCCACCGGTTCCAGATAAATCGCGTCTTTCGTCGGGGTAAAGCCAGCATCCACCGCTACGCCACTGTTAATCACGGCAGCATCCACATCCGCTAAAGCCCGGGCGGTTTGGGAAGCGTCCAATTCTTCAATCTTTAAGCCCAATTTATTGGCGGTAATATCAGAAGTCGTAGGTGTCTGACCTTTATCTGGGTCCACTTCAATCAGCCCCGCAGTCTGCAAGAGTAAGAGCGCCCGACCGCCATTGGTCACATCATTGGGAATCGCCACCGTAGCTCCGTTTTTCAAGTCTGCTACACTGGTCAATTGATCCGAATAAATCCCTAGAGGCGCGTTCACCGTATTGCCAATGGACACAAGGTCTGTGCCGTGTTCTTTGTTGTAGTTATCTAAGAAAAACTGGTGCTGGAAGGCATTCAAGTCGATTTCCCCTTGGGCCAACGCATCATTGGGCTGATTGTAATCGGTGAATTTCACGTACTCTAACTTGATGTCTTCTTTGGCTAGACGTTTTTGCACATCGTCCCAAACATCCGTATCGTCTCCCACCACGCCTAATTTCACCGTGACAGTCTCGTCTTTAGCCGACTGAGCCGCAGAATTGCTGCAACCCGTTACGAGTAATAAAAACGCTGCGGCGACCAATAATTTCCCTAATTTTTTCATGTGAGTTCCTCCTAATGGCTAATTTTTTTGATAATCAAATTGCTGACAAATTGGCTGATAAATACTAAGACGAGAATCAATAAGGTGGCGACCAACGTCACGTCGGTCTGGAACCGATTGTACCCGCGGGAAATGGCCAAATTGCCTAAGCCCCCGGCGCCCACCGCTCCTGCCATGGCGGTCAAGCCGATCACATTAATAATGGTCAAGGCCCCAGCCCGAACGATTCCAGGCAGGCCTTCTTTTAAGTACACCCGGAAAATGATGCCTAAAGGACTAGTTCCCATGGCTTGGGCGGCTTCGATTACCCCCGGGTCGATTTCCAACAAGGCATTTTCAATCTGGCGGGCAAAAAAAGGAATCACGCCGACGATTAAGGGCACCAAAGCGGCCTTTTCTCCGATGGTCGTGCCCACTAAAAAGCGGGTCGTCACCGCCAAAAGCGCCAGTAAAATAATGAAAGGCACCGAGCGAATCACGTTAATCGCTTTGTCCAAAATTTGATAAACAAAGCCCTGCGCCAAAATGCCTCCCGGGCGAGTCACCACTAACAGCACTCCTAGGAAAATCCCCAGAATTCCGGCAACTAGCGCCGTCCAAAAAGACATGTAAATCGTCTGTTTGGTGGCGGCCCAAATCTCGTTGGGAATCGCCACCACATTGGGAAATGTCTCATAAAACCACGCTTGCATAAAATAACCTCCTTTGATTGTGTAGTAGCGATTGAGAAATCTTAGGCAGAAGCTTCCGTGGCGAGGGGCGCTACCCCAGCTTCTTGCAAGACTTGTACGCTAACCCCTTGTTGCTGCAAATGACGCAAGGCCTGTTGCCGCTGATGAAGCTCCCCTGAAAGAATCACAATTAGGCTACCAATCGGCGTATTTTGCAGAAACTCCACGTTGCCGTAAAGGATATTCGTCGTCACTTGGTAGCGGCTATACAGCTGGGCAATCAAAGGCTCATTGGTCTGCTCTCCCACGTAGGAAAGCTCCACTAGCCATTGATTACTCGCCAGCTTTGCTAGTGTCGGCTGACTAAAAATCGTCTCTAAAGCTTGATCCAAGTGCGTCGCCGTGCGGATAAAGTCTTGAGTCAAAGCTTCTTTAGGTTGGCTGAAAATCTGGACGCTGTTGCCAACTTCGAGAATCCGCCCTTTTTCCATCACCGCTACTTTGTTGCAAATTTCTTTGACGATTTGCATCTCATGAGTAATCAAAACAATCGTCAAGCCTAGCTCTTGATTCAGCCGTTTGAGTAAAGCCAAGATTTGCAAGGTCGTCTTCGGGTCCAAAGCGCTAGTGGCCTCGTCGCACAGAAGAATCGCCGGATCATTGGCCAGCGCCCGAGCGATGGCTACCCGCTGCTTTTGTCCCCCGGAAAGCTGACTAGGATAAGCTAGCTCCTTGTCGGCTAACCCCACCAAATCCAAAAGCTCCGTCACCTTTTGCTGTCGTGCTGCCTTACTTTTGCCCGTATATTTTAAGGAAAAGTCCACATTGTCAAAAACCGTGCGACTATCCATCAGATTAAAATGCTGGAAAATCATCCCGATGCCCTTGCGCTTTTCTCGCAGTTTTTTTTCCGAAAGGGCGGTCAGCTCGGTGCCCGCCACCCAAACCTTGCCGGAACTAGGCCGCTGCAATAAATTCATCACTCGCACCAAGGTACTCTTACCGGCGCCAGAATAGCCTACGATGCCAAAGATATCGCCTTTTTCCACCTGTAGATTGACCTTTTGGACCGCTGTCAGCGCCCCACCTTTTTGTGGAAATACTACGGACACCTCTTGTAATTCAATCATGTCGTTCCCTCCTTTTTGCAGATGCTTGTGCTTCAATAAAAAAAGCATCCTCAAGCAGACGAAAATTCATCTGCTTGAGGACGCTTTTTTGCGTGTTACCACCTCAGTTTGAGCTGCATTCACACGCAACTCCTCTTCAAGTACTACCATACTCTAGCACGCTATCGGGTGCACCCGTTGCCGCCTTACGCAAAAACGCTCGGAGCAAATCACTCGGTGGCCATTTTCTGAAAAATTCCCTTTGCTTCTTCTCAGCAATCGAAGCTCTCTGTTGAAAGTTTGTTTTTCATACTTTCCACGTCACAGTGAAAATATTCTGTTTTTCATTGGTGCTTTTCAGTAAAGTCACTATAGCATGGGGACCCCTTGGGAGGCAATGAATCCGCCAATAGTGTTTTTTTATGAGTGGTTATAGGATTTGGCTATAGGGGGGGACATGCTCTGTGTGAACGATTTTAAAAAGTAGACACCTTTTGAACAAGTGAAGTAACTAACTGAGGTGTTTCCCCCCTTAAATAGTATTGCTTTCATCATAAGATACAAAAAGGTTGCTCAGCACAAAAAATGCCAAGCAACCTAACAGCCTACCTACTGATATAAATTTTCTAACGTCTAACTACAATTAATCTTTTTACCACAGTAAAAATTCTTGTTACTTATTGCTTTTGTTTTCTGCTTTTCCAGAACAAGACTACTGCTAACAAGATGAAACCAATTCCTAACAACAACATATTCTCAACAACTGTATTTGTTTTAGGTAAATTTTTACGAGATGTTTGTGTTCCAGCAACTTGATTTTTCTCCTCTGACTCTTTATCTTTTTCTGGCGAGTTAGGATTTACCGCTGGCTCACTGCTTTCCTTTTCATCTGGCGTTACGGCCTCCGGTTCTGGCTCTGGTTTTGGTTCGGCAGGATTAACGGGCTCATCTAGCGCAACCTCTTCTGTATGCAAGAACACATTGCCTAATTGAGCAGTACTTAAGTTTTTAAAGCGCTCAGTGGTTTGGAAATCCGCAAACCATTCCCCGATTAATTGATTTTTAAAGATTGGTCGTTGAATCTTTAAGGCAGCTACTTTTAATTGTTCAATAGTAAAGGTGCGCGGGTTGCTTTCCGGATTCTTCCATAATCCTGACTGATAAAAAATATTAAAGTTCTTGATTTCCCACTTGGCTTCCAAGACGAGATCTTTTTCATAACCTACTAATCGATCCGTAGCGTCCTTAGTGAATTCAGCATTTTCATCTTGGTAATACCAACCTAAGAATTTATAACCTAATCGCATAGGCTCTTGTAGATCTAAACCTACTTTGGGATCTTGGCTCGTAGGATTATCCGGATGATTGGTACCTCCATTTAAGCGATAATTCACGGCGTAAGTCTGCACTTCTTGATTTTGCACTTCTTTTACTTCACTTTTAACTGGTTCAAATGACAATAGTTCCGTTATCTCTTGATCATAAACTGGTCGGGCAATAGATGCGGTGCCATCTGGAGTAGTTTCATCAAAGTAAACGGCCACTACATTAACGCCTCCTTCTGGAAAATCAGCAATTTTATAAGTGGCACTCTGATTGATTACCGGAATCCGTTCGGTCTGTAAGACTTCACGGCCTACTTCATCATAGAGGTAAAAGGCCATCTCTCCATGAGTTCCTTCTTTACTTAGCTGTCCTTTTACAGTTACCTCTTGGCGATTATTCAGATAATAACCTTCATTTTCATCTTCAATCGCTATCACTTGGCCTGGTTCTTCCTCTTGATTTTCCAAGGAAACAACAGGCTGATTGGGATCTACCAAAGCTTTACGGAGGCCCTCCTCGGTCACATTAAGTTTCAGACTAGTGAAAGCAAAATCGCTATTGTCCTTTGCCACAGCCTTTAAGCGATAGCGCCCAGAATCAAGCTGGCGAAGCTTTTCAAAGGTTAAATTTCCTTTTGTTTGATAAGGAAGTAACGCCTCTAAATCTGGCGCTGCTTTTTCTTCAATGGCCACCCAACTCCCATTGTAACTATCAGAAGCTTCTTGGTAATAATTCCAGTCAAAGTCAACATCTGTGACGCTAGTATCCTTCAAACTACCGACTAATTCCAATTTTTCCCCAACGGATGCTAGAACATTCTCAAATTCATTTAATTCCATCACACTGTTATCTGTCAATATTTTAACTACTAAGGCTCCATCCAATTGGTTGGCTTCTGTAGCAATTGGTTGCAACGGGCTACATTTTTTATTGTTATTAGCATCATAGGATACTGAACGAATTTTGAAGCGGTATTCTTGGCCTGGTTTTAAATCAGCCACTGAATAATGGTCATCACTTGTCTTCCCAATCAATTTATACTGGTCACCAACTTGTTGGAAAAGCTCATATTCTGTTCCCTGACGCTGGCCGACTTCTTTCGTCCAAGCCAATTGAACTGCTGTAGTCGCTACATGTTTCACATGAAATTTTGTTGGTGGTTTGGGCGCAAAGCTGTCCACATCACTATCAGCATTGGTTTTCACCAAGTGTCCTAAGACAATGGGATGATCATCTAAGGCTTCTCCGCCGGCATCTAGTTGGTCTTGTTTTTCCGCTTCACTTAAGCCATTATTCACTACTGAAGTACGCCAAACAGCTGGTTTAACAGTGAAGAAATAGTCTTCAATCTTGGACTTTCCTACTGTGGTTTCTTGGAAGATAGCTTCATCAGGACTATATAGACTAGGATAGTTAAAATCAAATTCCGTTTCATCAAAGCTCATATCCGTCCATAACTGACTATAGCCACCTTGGAGGGCAACGCCAAGATCAACTTTTTGGACGAACTTCACAAATATTCCCTCTTGAGATTCAAAATGAAATTTTGCACCTAGAGCAAGCTGAATATTAAAACCGTGAGAATCGGCTTGTTCATTAGAGATTTTTAGTGAATATTGATCGCTCTTTCCATTATTGTTCACAAGAATCTCTTGGTTCGCATCATGGAAAGCAGTTTTTTTCTTATCTTTTGTTTGAACAGGGATTGCTGACTCACCCCCAATTCTTTGATAAGTGGTTGGGTCCCCTGTCTCGTAGTTAGATACTCCTAACACTTGATTCATATCGATTTCTGGATAGTGTTCCTTTTCCTCTAATAATTCATTGGCCTTCTTTTGGGCTCCATGATAACTCTTTAAAGATAGTCCGCTATAAGTTGCTGGATGCTGAACGGGGATGACCAATTCTTCCTCAGTAGGATCACTGTCTTTTGTTTTCAGCTCATCAGGCACAATAAATTTATAACGATAAGTCACAACGGGTTGACTCAACATCACCACGCTATCTTCAGCGGGAAAACTAAACCTACGGGATTCAATTTTGGTCTGCATTTTGGAGCTTTCCCCTATATATTGAGCCAAGAGCTCCGCATTAATACTCATGGAAAAGTCTGCTTCCGCAATAATAAAATTAGTTTTGATTCCCACAGTCGTCGAAGCATCTGCTTTCACCCCAGCATTCCAGCTTCCCTTCGTTCCCTTACCAGAGCCACTGGTCATCACAAAATCCGTGGTTCCCATGGGACTAGCATCGGCATGACGGGAAAGTTCTTTCCAATAAGGATTGGCTTGAACAATTGCGGCAATTTGCGGCTTACTCCAACTGCATTCTTTGCCCTCGTAGCTATATTGAAGCTGATCTTCATCTATATCGATTGGGACAGCGGTCAAAAAAGTCCCGTTGCCGTTACGATCACCAGCTTTAATCAGTGATTCATTTTCATAGTTGGTATGCATTTTCCCATCTTTTTCCCAAGAAAATGTAATACCCAAAGAATCACTAATACTGCTAGCTCTCCTGCCAATAACGGTTACCAATTGTTCCCGAGGTTCTTTGGCCGAAATCCGCATAAAATAAGCCGAACGGATATAAGGATTCGTTAAATTCTGACTATCTTTTTGATTGGCAACTAGTTGCAATTGGCCTGTTGCTGGATCAGACATAAAACTAGCTTCTTTAAAAATAACTGCTTGGGATTTTTGTTCATCTACACCCAAGGTTCCTGGATTAATATCTACAATTCTGCCACCAATAAAGGCAGATTCACGTAAGGTATTCTGATGATAGTTACCTACAGCTAAAGGAATCGGTTGTTTTAGATTCAGTATTTTCTTCGTTTTCCCGACGTCTCCCACAGTATGGGTTGCGATTTCTTTTGCACCCCCTACAGAGTTATTAAAGATCGACTGATAGCCCCACTCTTTCCCTTTACTTGCCACTGAATTTTTTTCATAGGAAATCAATTGAATCAAGTTCTTATTGCCATCTTTATTGGTTCCACCAACGAGCAGTTCTTTTACAGTATCCCCATTTAAGTCGCCTTCTTCAGCCGACGTAAACTGCATACCGTGAAACTGAGTCGCATAGACTTCTGCCATTTTCTTTTGCTTTTCACCTTGCTTGTAAATACTGTGAATCGAAAGCCAAGAACCTTCCACATCTACATCTACATTCCTATCCGGAGAAGCAGACAGACTGATTACTAGGTCATCCGCATTGGTCGTAAAATCTTTGCCATCTTGAGGATTTTTTGCCAGACTAGAAGTCGTCAATTGTACCAAAGGAAGCTGATTCCAAGCGAGTGCCGTTGCTTCGGAGCCAAATAGATTCTGAGCTTTATTCCCTCCGAGGCTGGCCAATTTAATCGGTGGCAAGCCATCTTTTTCCGTTAACTCCACAAACCCACGATCTTTTTTGTAACCCACAAAAAGAATCGTGGGTCCTTGATAATGACCGGTTTCGCCACAGGTAGAAGGCAAGTACACAGCTACCTCTTCAACCCCATCTCCATTAAAATCTCCAGCAGTCATGGCATTTAAGCCACTGACCCGATCACTATCCACATTTTCCATATCATTTTTTTTGGCTGTTGTTTTACTATCTGCCAAATGAATTTTATGGCGGCTGACACCGCCACCGTCATATCTAGCTAAACTGTAATTGGAAGTGTATTTATTCCGTCTAAAAACCTGAAACATCATCTTACTATATTCTGTGGTGTCGTTGTATTGGGGATTGTTTTCAATATCGTTGTACTTTCCCGCTCCAATAAAATTTTGCAAAACCAGTGGTGGCGCATCTTTCTCCCCCTTAAAACTAATTCCATTATTAAATTGATACTCAAAATTTTCATTCATAAAATCTACGTGAGTCCAATCTCCAAGCCCCTTTGCATTGGGCCACTGTGATTCATTGACGAGTTTCAGGCTTGCTGTCTTTTCCAAGGATGCAGGCTGTGTTTCTAAAAAACGACTACGCCCTTCAAAATGTTGCTCATCCATATTCATCCAACTGACGTATAATTCTGACAGCGAGGAAGTCTGATAACCCGATAGCGGAGCATTTTCTGCAACATCTTCATCAGTAAATGCTTCCGGGGGATTTAAGTCTAAATCAAAATTATCATAGATTTCATCCGTTACTTCATTGTTCTCTGCGGCCACCACCTGCTTTTCTCCTAGTGAGAAAAGTATATTTCCCCCGATACCCACCAACCCTACAAGTCCACCAAGAACTATTTTTTTCATAAAACCGCCCATTTTTAATCAAACCCTAATTTTTCTCTTTTTATTTTAATTATACCAAGAATCAAGCGTTTCCCCTAACAATTTCCCTCTTATAACAACCTTTAACGCCATTTTTCAGAAGAATCGATCCTTTATAACATTAAAAAACGACTATTGAATCAACAGAAATAACTGCATGACAACCACGTGTAAAATGAAGTTACCATAACATCATTTGATCAGCCGTTTAGGAGTTATCATGCGTTAACTTTATTTACAAAGATAGAAAGTTCAGAAATCAGTCGGATGGTCACTTCTATTTTTTCAGAGAACTGAAAGTCTCCCCTTTTTTCAAAATGTTCCTCCAACTTCCTCATAAATCCCCACAAAAAAACCAGCTTCTTCCTGGCTTTGGGGGCAGAAGTTACTGGTTTCTTGAAACTTATTTAATGACGTCTAATTTACAGAAAAGCATTTTTGATTGGATAGGCGCTTTTGCCTAACGAACCATTGCTAGTGCCCTACACCCCACTCCCCACTTTTGCAAAAGCTCGTTCCAAAGCCACCAACAAGTCTTCTACCCGCTCCAAGCCCACGGACAGGCGAATGGTATTAGGCTTGATGCCTTGTTCGGCTAGTTCTTCCGGCGTGGACTGGCTATGGGTGGTGGTGGCCGGGTGAATCACCAAAGATTTCACGTCTGCCACATTGGCCAAAAGGGAAAAGATTTCCAAATTGTCGATGAATTCTTGGGCGTCTGCTTGGTCGCCTTTGATTTCAAAGGTGAAAATCGAGCCGCCGCCTTGTGGGAAGTATTTCTGATAAAGCCCGTGACTGGTCTCTGTGGCCAGTGATGGGTGATGCACGGCTTCCACTTGGGGATGCTTGGCCAAAAAGTCCACCACTTGCAAAGCGTTTGCCACATGGCGCTCCACCCGTAAAGACAAAGTTTCCAAACCTTGCAGGAATAAAAAGGCATGAAATGGGGACAATGTAGCGCCGGTATCTCGCAAAAGTACAGCGCGAATGTAAGTAACAAAAGCCGCCGCCCCGGCCGCTTGGGTGAAGGAAACTCCATGGTAGCTGGGATTTGGCTCGGTTAACCAAGGGTACTTGCCACTAGCATTCCAGTCGAAATGGCCCCCGTCCACAATCACGCCCCCGATAGCCGTGCCGTGACCGCCGATGAATTTCGTCGCCGAGTGAACCACGATGTCCGCTCCGTATTCCAAAGGTCGCAATAAATACGGCGTCGCAAAGGTGGAGTCCACAACTAGGGGAATCTGATATTTGTGAGCCACTGCGGCAATTGCCTCAATATCCGCCACATTGGAGTGGGGATTGCCCAAACTTTCGATGAAAATCGCTTTGGTGTTGTCCTGAATGGCGGCTTCCAAAGCAGCGGGTTCCGGGTCGGCAAAAGTGATGGTTACGTTATTTTTTAACGGCAAGGTGTGGGCTAAGAGGTTGTACGTGCCCCCGTAAATCGTCTTAGCCGCCACAATGTGTTCCCCAGATTTCGCTAAGGCTTCGATGGTATAGCTTACCGCCGCGGCTCCAGAGGCCAAGGCTAGTGCGGAAACCCCGCCTTCCAAAGAAGCAATCCGGGCTTCAAAGACTTCCTGGGTGGGATTGGTCAAGCGGCCGTAAATATTTCCCGCATCCCGTAAGCCAAAGCGGTCAGCAGCGTGCTGGGTGTTATCAAATACAAAGGAACTAGAGGCATAAATCGGGACTGCTCTGGCACCGGTGGCCGCATCCGGTGTTTCTTGTCCTACGTGAAGTTGGCGGGTTTCAAAGCCCCAATTACTGAAATCTTCTTTGGTCATCTGTCTTCCTCCTCGATTTGCCAGACGTCTCCATCCGTCTGGTGATTGTCCGTATCATAACAAGCACTAGCTTCTTTGCCCAATACAAAAAAAACAGAGCCAGCCATAGTTTTAAACTATGACCGACTCTGTTGCTCATAAAGTTTTAGAAAGACACCAGCGAAAAAGCGGTCATTCCCCGATTGTCTCTTTTACTGGTTCAAGGCCCAACTCCGACCGCAATGCCGTCAAAAAACGTTTACCCATTTGGCTCAGTTGCATATTCTCCCGCATAATATAACCGATTTCCATGGTGCTGTTGGGGCAGTCAGGACTTTCCGCAAAGGGAATCGCCACATATTCGGAGCCATTTAACTCCTGAGAAATAATCCCGGAACACAAGGTGTAGCCGTTTAGTCCAATCATCAAATTCAACATGGTGGCCCGATCATTGGCCCGAATAATCTGGGGATACTCGTTGGTGGACAAAATCTCCTCCGCCAAATAAAACGCACTGTCATCCCCTTGCTCGAAGGCCAAACAAGGATAGTCCGCCAACTCCTCAAAGGAAATCGCCGGCTGCTGAGCTAAAGGATGCTCCCGCCACAAATAGACGTACGCCTGGCATTGAATCAATGGATAAAAGCGCAGATTGGCGCTTTGCAACAGCTTTTTCATAGGCTTGTGATTGGCCTCGGACAAATACAAAATCCCTAGCTCACTCTTTAAATCCCGCACATCGCTAATGACTTCTCTGGTCTGAGTCTCCCGAATGGCAAACTCGTAGCGGGACATATCAAAGGACTTAGCCAACTCCACAAAGGCCTTTACCGCAAAGGAATAATGCTGCATGGAGACCGCAAACTTTTGCTTCCGGGTACCCTCGTCCTTGTAAGCCAACATCAAGTCCTCATACTGCAAGTAGAGTTCCTTGGCGCTGCGCAAAAAATCCGCACCCTCAGGAGTCAGCGTCACCCCTTTGGAATGCCGGTGAAAAATGGTCAAAGAAAGCTCACTTTCCAATTCCTTGATCGCCGTGGAAATCGTTGGCTGAGACACGTACAAGGTCTCGGCGGCTCCGCTTAACGAACCACAGCTGGCAATGGTAATCAAATAATGCAACTGAACAATCGTCATCTTCTTTCCCCCAGTGAATTGTCAGATAATTTGTCCCAGTATAGCATAAAAGGGCGCAAGTGGGGGTTACACAAGCGCTACACCGAGACTAGCCACGGGACTAGCCGGTGGTGGGGAGGACAAAAACGACCACCGACTGCTTGGACCGGACCATTTTCGTAAAATTCACCAATTTTCGTCTAGCAGCCATTCCACCAAATTCCGATGACGGATTCCTTCCGCATCGCTGGTAAACAAATCTAACGTTAGCAAAAGCTTCTCGTAGTTGTCCTGGATTTCTTTCAAAGGTCTAAATTCCCTCATTCGGGTTTCCGCAGATGCTAAGAGATAGCTCACCTGCACATACTTTCGATTAATACCTGTAGCCCCCTTACGTTCAGCAATGAAATCCACCTCATATTGATTCGTTTTTCCTACTGAAACTTCATAGCCCCGTGCCATCAATTCTAACAACACAATATTCTCCAAAATCAGCTCCACATCTTCCTCATTTCGACCGATAATCGCTTGACGCAAACCGTGATCTACCACGTAATACTTTTCCTGGGAACCCAAAAATCTCTTACCTTGAATGTCGTAGCGGCGCAGTGGAATAATCGCATAGGCGTCTACTGCAAAACTCAAATAGTTCAAAACAGTAGTGACAGAAGCGTTGACTCCCTCATTCTTCAAATATTTCACTACCGAATTTGCAGAAAAAGTCCGGCCAATATTTCCAAGTACATAGCTCAATAATCGCCGCAATAGTTCTGGATCACGGATACTTTCCCGTTCAATGATATCCTTCAAGATAATCGAATTATACACGTCGGCCAAATAATTGACCCGATCTCGGTATTGCATATTTTGAGCCACCAAAAAAGGCATGCCGCCTTCCAGTAAATACGCTTGAAACAGCTCCTGATTGCTGCGCTCATCTGCCACACTCCTTCGCCCTTGAACATATTCCGAAAATTTGAAAGGGTAAATTTCAAACTGAACATAACGCCCACCAAGCAAAGTTGCCAATTCGCCAGAAAGCAGTTTCGCATTAGATCCCGTGATGTAAATATCCACTCGCTCTTGAAAAGTCGCTCGCAGTGAATTAATTACTTTTTCAAATTGCTGAACCTCTTGAATCTCATCCAAAAATAAATAGACTTTCCCTTCGATTTGCTGGATTTGTGCTTCTAGATAGTCGTTTAACGCGTGATATTCTAAATAGGGTTCAAAAATCAATTCCTCAAAATTCATGGTAATGAACTGATCACGACGAATTTCTTTTGCTAACAAATACTCCTGAATCATGGTTAACATCATGGATTTTCCGGATCGCCTGACCCCTGTCATCACCTTAATTAATTCCGTATCAATAAAGGGAATCACATCATTTAAATAGTTGCTACGAATAATCATTGCCCTCACCTCCATTTCCAGTATACTGGAAATTTAAGTGATTTCCAATTTCTTTGTCCACTATAATGGAAATAGAATCTTATTTAAGCAATTTTATCCAGTACAATGGAAACTAATTACGTTTCCATCAGTTTTATCCCTTACGCTAGAAACTCTCACGCTTTTCTTTCTACTTTCTTTCTACTTTCTTTCTACAAAAAAAACCGTCTCCCAGCATTCTGGCAGACGGTTTTCACACATAGCAATTTCTTTATTCTTCCCCTTCCTGAGCCACGTACTCCCGGCACAGTTCTTGGATTTCTTGGTAAATCTCTTGGACTTCTGCCAAATCTCGGGCATTGGCGCCACTGGCCAAAGGATGGCCGCCTCCATGGTGGCGCTTGGCGATGGTATTGATCACCGGGCCTTTGGAGCGTAGGCGCACCCGGTAATAGCCTTCTGGTTGGTGGACGAAAATCGCCCAAGCCAAGATTTCGTCAATGGTTCCCGGCAAAGGCACAATCGCCGCCGTTTCCGAGTCTACCACGCCGAATTCGTCTAAGCGTTCTTTCGGCAAAATCACTTGGGCCGCACCGTTTTTGTCGCTGGAGATGTTTTCGTACACATAGCCAGACAAGCGGGCAACTTTAAGGGAAATCTGTTGCAGCTGACGGTTTAACAAAGCCGCATCAAAGTCATAGGTCAACAATTTGCCAGCGACTTCCAAGGTGTATGAAGTGGTCGCCGGGTACAAGAAGCGCCCGGTGTCTCCTACGATACCGGCATAAATCAGCCGGGCCGCCTCATTGGACATTTTCAATAAATCCGGGAAGGAAAATGCCAAATCCGCAATCATTTCACTACAGCTAGAAGCGTGGGTATTGACCCAAACCAAATCTCCGTATGGCTCGTCGTTAGGATGATGGTCGATTTTAATCAGCAAATCCCCTAGATTGTAGCGCTGGTCGGAAACGCGCGGGGAATTGGCGGTATCCGTGACGATCACCAAAGAACCTTGGTACATCTCGTCGGTGACTGCTTGCATCTCCGCCAAGTAGTCCAAGCCTTCCACCGGGCCCCCTACTTGATAGATTTCTTTTTTGGGAAAACTTGCCCGCAACACTTCCGCCAAGCCCACTTGGGAACCTAGAGCATCCGGGTCTGGACGCATGTGGCGGTGGATGATAATCCGGTCATATTTTTGAATGGCACTTAAAATTTCTTGTCTAATACTGGGCATACTACCCCTCGTTTCTGTAAAGAATTTGCATAAATGGTACTTAACTTTCGCTGTCCCTCAGCCAGCTTATGGCCTTAGCCTAAGGTCGTTCCAATAATTGGCAGACCACTAGCGCTTTAGCTACCAAAGTGTTTTCCATGTAGACCTCGATATCAAGCTTTGCCGAACGCCGCCCCAACTCCAAAATCCGGGGTTTAATCACCAACTGGCTTTCCAGTTGAATCAAGCGGAAATAGTGCAAGTTGACTTGCTCGATCCAGGTATTCCGCCGTTGGGAGAGGTACAAGGTGCGCTTGGTGACATTGGCCACGATTTCGCTCAAGACCCCAAAAGAAATCGTCCCCACTTCGTTAACCATCTGAGGAGTCACGGCAAAGACAAACTCCGGCACATCTTTTTTGCGGCCTTCACTGTCTTCTTCAATTAACTGGATTTCCCCGGCGATTTGGTCGCTAATGGTATCGGACATCTGGGTCTGGCGCTGCACCAACTGCATAGCCTTCATAACGTCTTGACGGGAAACCAAGCCCACCAAAGTCAAATCATCGCTCACCACCGCCATGACTTCTAAGCCGTCCCAAATCATCTGGTGACTGACGGAAGCGATACTCATCTCCCGCTTCACAAAAATCGGGTCCTTGGTCATTACCCGCTCAATACTTTGTTTATCCGGTTTTTCCAAGATATCCTTGGCGGTAACGATCCCTACTAGGCGCATGCTGCGATTGACCACAGGAAAGCGGGAATGATTGGTCAACTCCGCGATTTTCTTGTAGTCTTTCACCGTGTCTTGGGTGTTCAAGTACATGGTTTTTTCAATGGGTACGTAAATATCCGACACCAGCATAATGTCTTTTTTGATCAATTGGTCGGACAAGGCCCGGTTAATCATGGTGGCCACGGTGAAGGTATCATAGGTGGTGCTTAAAATCGGCATCTCCACCTCATCGGCCAAGCGACAAATCTCCGGGGTGGTCTTAAAGCCCCCGGTAATCAGCACCGCCGCCCCGTCTTCTAGGGCCATCTGATGAACTTCTTCCCGGTTCCCCACAATCATCAAAGAGTCCGGAGTAATGTAGCGCTCCATGGCTTCTTCTTTCATGGCGCCGATGACAAACTTGTGCAAGACCTTATTCAAGCCCGCCTCCCCACCCAGGACTTCTCCTTCGATGATTTGGACGACTTCCCGGAAAGTCAAACGCTCAATGTGTTTTTTTAATTTTCGTTCAATGCGGATCGTCCCCACCCGCTGAATGGTGGAAACCAGTCCCACGTTTTCCGCGTCTTTAATGGCCCGATAAGCGGTACCTTCCGAGACATTCAACTCTTTGGCGATGCCTCGCACGGAAATCCGCTCTCCGATTGCCAGACTTTCAATGTAATTTAAAATCAAATCGTGTTTCGTGGCCATGGTTTCAACTCTTTTCTAGTGTAATGGATTCCCCCGGTTGTAGGACTTTGCCCATTTTCGCCGGCAGTTTTTGCGCAAAGCTTTCCGGATCTTGCTCGATCACCGGAAACGTATTGTAATGAATCGGTACTACCAACCGAGCGTTTAAATCCGCCGCGGCCAGCAAAGCTTCCTCTGGTCCCATGGTGAAATTATCCCCGATTGGCAAAAAGGCCACGTCTAATAAATGCTCCCGGCCGATTAAGCGCAAGTCGGAAAAATAATTGGTATCCCCAGCGTGGTAGATGCACTGACCGTCAATGGTCAAAACCAGTCCCGCGGCTAGCCCCATGTAGCGAGCCACCCCGTCGATGGTCAAGGAACTACTGTGTTGGGCGGGCACCATTTTCACCCGACCGAAAGGAAAGGTAAAACTGCCTCCCAGATTCATGCCGTGGGTCTTTTTGACCCCTTGGCTCGCCGCGTATTCCGCGATTTCCACCATGGCAATCACCGTGGCGTCGCATCTTTTGGCAATGGCCACCATGTCCCCGATATGATCGGAGTGGCCGTGAGTAATCAAGATATAGTCTGCTTGGGCTTCACTGGCGGAGATGTCCGCTAAGGGATTGCCGGTGAAAAAAGGATCAATCAACAATTTGTGGCCGGCTTTGGTAGTGATTGCTACCGCCGCGTGCCCATGATAAGTAATTTGCATTTTTTTCGCTCCTTTTTCAATCTCTGGCATAACAACCAAACCTCATAAACAATGGGGCTTTGTGCGCCAGCCCCCAATAACGATTGCAACAGATACAGTATAACAGATAAAACAGTAGAAATCTTCTGGAAGATTTTGAACGGGACTATTTTTCTGGCACAAAAAAATCCCCCAGTCAACAGACTGGAGGTATAGCTAAAGACTCTAGTAGGGAAGAATCTCACACTCGCTAGTTATTTGGCTCGACTAAAGAAGAACGAAACCACGGCGACTAAAATCACCGCACCTAAAATCGATGGAATCAGCGCCATGCCTGCTAAGGATGGTCCCCAAGAACCGAAGAGGGATTGCCCGATAGCAGAACCCACCAAACCAGCAATGATATTCGCAATCCAGCCCATTCCTTTTCCTGTGATTGCACCAGCAACTGCACCAATAATAGCACCGACAATTAATGACCAAATAAGACCCATAATAAATTCCTCCTTTTAAATTTTTGACTATGCTTGTTTGCGATAATCCTCACTAATTTTTTTCACTTGCAATATGACCGGTAGAATGACGATGGCTAAAGACAAAAGCAACTTCACTTTACTTTTTTTCATGCGTCACAACTCCTTTTTTTGTTTTTACAAGTTAATCGCTTCGCCGCCAGTCACCCCATAAATCTGGGCAGTGACATAGCTCGCTTCATTGGATGCCAAGAAGACGTATACAGGGGCTAATTCCACCGGTTGTCCTGCTCGTTCCATCAAAGAATCTTGACCAAAGACTGGTAATTTTTCTTTTGGTTGCCCTTCGTCTAGCTGTAAGGCCGTCCAAATCGGTCCCGGTGCCACACCGTTGACTCGGATGCCCTTTTTGCTCAACTGCTTGGCTAGCCCTACCGTGAAGTTGGCGATGGCGGCTTTCGTCACCGCGTAGTCCAACAAATGGCCACTCGGGTTGAAGGCTTGTACCGAGGTGGTGGTGATAATACTTGCTCCCGCCGGTAAATGAGGCAGGGCCGCTTGCACCGTGGCGAACATGGAAATAATATTCACCTCAAAAGTGTCCCGGACTTGCTCCATGGTCAGCCCTTCAATGGTAGGCTGGGTAATCTGCTGAGCGGCATTTAACACCAAAGTATCCAAGCCACCCAGTTCTTTTGCGGCCTGCGCTACCATTTTTTCCGGTGCGTCAGTTTCTCGCAAGTCATAGGGTAACAACACGGCTTTGCGTCCAGCATCTTCTACATACTACTTTGCCACTTGTTTGGCATCTGGTTCTTCCCCAGGATAAAACTGGATGGCGACATCCGCTCCTTCTCTGGCAAAGGCAATCGCCGCCGCTCGTCCAATCCCCGAGTCCCCTCCGGTAATCAGCACCCGCCGATTCAGTAGACGTTCGTGACCTTCGTAGCTGTCCTCGCCACAATCCGGTACAGGTTTCATCTTCTTCTGTAAGGCCGGGGTGTCTTGATCCTGCTTGGGAAACTCGTCCTCGTAAAATAACTCACGGGGATCTTTCAAAATCGGGTCAGTCATTTCCTCACTCCTAACATAATGTTGATGTTCCAATTTTATACTAATATAAACATCATTTTTTTAAAAGGAAAGTGGATTATTCTTGCATAAAAGCCTTGAAAATTGACGTTTTTATGCAAATGTTCTATCGTAAAAGTGAGTGCTATAACAGTCATCCTTACAGATAGTAAGCGATTTCGTCAGTCAAATGTGGTCCCTTGCCTAGTCATTAATTATTCTGAAAAAGATTAAAGGAGAATGAAGATGATTTTGCGATTTAGTATAACAAAAGATGGCATTATTTCTGCTAATGAAGAACTTTGTAACTGGCTAGTCATTCAAGAAGCGAGCACGACTGAACTCACCCAAATCGTGAAAAAATATCAACTGCCCCATGATCTGTTTATCGGTGGCGATGACGCCGAGGAAATCACCCACTACGAAAAAATGCCCAATGGCAAGCTTGGGGCATTGACCATCCTTTCTTTGATGAACTTAAATACCGATCAAGAACTGCCCATTGAAAAACGTCTGGAACCACTGATTTTCGTCTTCGCTCAAGAGCTTACCATTACCTTTGTAGGAGACAACTCCCACTTTATCGACGACTTTCTCAAACAAAATGCTCAAAAAATCACAAGCAAAGAACGCCTCTGCGGCTACATCATTAAAATGACCTATACGCATTATTTGAAAGAATTAAAATACATTAAAAAAGAGATTGACGCTTTGGATCAAGCCGCCCGCACCACGACGAAAAACGAAGAGTTGTTTCGCCTAGCAGACACCCAGCGCACCATGGTTTATCTGGACAATACCCTGCAAGGGCAAAAAGAAACCTTGAACTACCTCTGGGAAGAAACCGATTTTCCCGACCAACTGGACGAACCCAATTTGTTATACAATATCCGCCTACGACAGGCCCACGCGGAAGAACGAGTGCTGATTTATCGGGATTTACTGGAAACCATCGGCGGTCTGTTTAACGACATGATGAGCAATAATTTGAACCACTTGATGAAATACTTGGACTCCGCGGCGCTGGTGATTTCCGTGCCCGCCTTGATTTCTGGTATTTGGGGGATGAATACCGGGGGACTCCCGGGCAAAGGCACTAAGCTCGGCTTTTTCTTCATTATCATTTTAGGTGTTATTTTAACCCTCCTCACCGGACTGCATTTAAAACGCAAAGATTTCTCAAAAACCAAATAAGGAGGACGGCCATGTTAGTCATTGTCGATATGCAAAACCGCATTCTCGATGAAAACGACGAGAATTACGTGCCCACCGCGACGAAACTGATCCCACCTATTAAAGAACGCTTGAATCACGCACGGCAAACAGGTGAACTGGTGATTTACACCCGGGACATCCCTGTGGAATATCAAACTGAAGAAGAACACCCTAAACTGCAAATTATCTCGGAATTGGTACCCCTTGCTACGGAAATGATTTTAAAGAAGCACTACTTTGCGCTTTCACCCCAACAACTTTTGGAAATCCAGGCTTTACCAGAAGTAGAAGGCCAAAAAACCATCGAACTGGTAGGCGCGGAATTGAACCTCTGTGTATTGGCCAACACGCTGGCCTTGCAAAGCGTCTTTCCCGAAGCTGACTTATTTATCAAAACCAAGCACGTCACCGGTAATGCCCTCAGCCAAGAAACGTTGGCGTTGTTACGGGAGTTCCATGTTCAAGTGGAGTGACTTTTTTAGAAAACCACACAGCACCTGTCCTGTCCCTTTTGCCCAAATTAGAAAAGGAGCCTAAAAATGAACAAGTATCTAAAATTTTTCCTGATGATTGCCACTTCTACCCTTTTGATGTTTTTCATGATGTATTTCAATCTTTTTTCGTTTAGTCATTTCTTTTTCAGCCAGACTCGGCTGTTTATGGCATTGATGATGGGCGCTGCCATGGCGATCATCATGCTTATCTTTATGTGGAAAATGTACTCTAATAAAAAAGCCAATGTCGTTATTTTATGTGGCAGTATCCTGCTTTTTGCCGGTTCTCTTTTTATGGTCCGCAGTCAAACCGCCGTGGATGATGTGGCCTGGATGAAAGCCATGATTCCCCACCATTCCATCGCTATTCTCACTAGCGACCGGGCCAATCTCACCGATCCTGAGGTCAAAGAACTGGCCAAAAAGATTCTAGAAGCCCAAGAAGCAGAAATTGACGAGATGAAAGAACTCATCGAGAAATTAGAAGAGCAATAATGTAGCATAAAAAAACGAGGGGCTTATCCCTCGTTTTTTTATAATCGCTAACTAGCAAGCTGCTGGGCGTCTGTTCAGTGCTTCACCAAAAACTAGTAGCCGCAACTGGGCAAAGCTATTTTGAGAATCGCAAAGTCGTGCTACACTAAAGCAAAACCTTAGGAGGACTTTATGCAAAAAATCTACTTTCTCTGCACCGGCAATTCCTGTCGCAGTCAAATGGCGGAAGGCTACGGGTGTGCCTTGTTGCCTCGCGACCAATTTGAGGTCAAGAGCGCCGGGATCGAAACCCATGGCCTGAACCCGAAAGCCGTGGCAGTCATGGCAGAAGACGGCGTGGACATCAGCCAGCAGACTTCGGATTTGATCGATGCGACTTATTTTCAAGAAGCGGACTTGATCATCACTTTGTGTGGGGACGCAAAAGACAAATGCCCGCGAATTCCCCTCACGGCTACCCATCTCCACTGGGATTTGCAAGACCCGGCCAAAGCCCAAGGCAGTGAAGCAGAAATCATGGCCGCCTTTCGCAAGACTCGGGATTTGGTGAAGGCGCATGTGCTGGAATTACTCAACGTAACAGCTGAGGAAAACTGCCCCAGCTGGAAAATCCCCGCCCCGCCCTTTTAGCTAGACGAAAGCTCTTAACTAATTTGCCACAAAGGATGATTCCATGGAACTAACGATTAAAACCTTTCAAGAACTGACCACAAAAGAGCTGTATGAAATCCTCAAAGTCCGCGGGGCTATTTTCGTGGTGGAGCAAAGCTGTGCTTATCAAGACATCGATGGCTTAGATGAAGCAAGTCTGCATCTGTTTTATGAAGCTGGCGGGCAAGTCCAAGCTTATCTACGGGCCTTTGAAAAAGAGCCCGGGGTCGTACAAATGGGCCGGGTTTTGACCTTGCGCCACGGGGAAGGTCTAGGCGGTCGCCTCTTACATGAAGGCATCCTCGTCATTAAAGAACAGTTTCATCCCAGAAAAATCGTGATTGAAGCCCAGTGTTACGCCACAGGTTACTACGAAAAAGCCGGCTTTCAGCGCTGTTCCGAGGAATTCCTAGAAGACGGCATTCCCCATGTGAGGATGGAGCTTACGCTGTGATGTGCCGGTTTCGCGATAAGAACATAGGAAAAAAGGCGCACCCATCTTGGGACGCGCCTTTTTAATTAGCTCAGGGCTTTTCGTTGTGTTTATTTTTCTGTGTCCCACATGCGCTTCATAAACCATTCCACCTGTTCCGGCGCATCATGATCGAAGAAAGCAGACTCTTTTTTGTCCATGGATTGGATGGTGGCCATGTCTGAGGCCGTCAATTCAAAATCAAAGATGTCGATATTTTCTGCCATGCGTTCTGGATGCACAGATTTCGCCAAAGCTACAATGCCCCGTTGCATTAGCCACCGTAAGACGACTTGCCCCACGGATTTCCCGTATTTGCTGCCAATTTCCGCCAAAATCGGATTGGTGAACAAGTCGTGATGCCCTTCTGCAAAGGGTGCCCAAGCCTCCACTTGCACCCCGTATTGCTCATGCCAAACAAGGTCCGCTTCTCGTTGATACCAAGGGTTGACTTCAATTTGATTGACTTGTGGTTTCACTTCATTTAAGCCCACGAATTCAATCATTTTCGCCGCTTTAAAGTTGGAAATCCCAATTGCCCGCACTTTGCCCGCCTGTTGAGCCGCCACCAGAGCCCGCCAAGCGCCATAAATATCGCCATAAGGTTGGTGAATCAGGTAAAGATCCAAATAATCCAAGCCCATAACGGACAAGGAATGCTCGATTGTGGCAGCCGCCTTGTTTTCCGGTGTCTGCAAGATAAAGAGTTTTGAGGTGACAAATAATTCCTCCCGGGTTACTAAACCTTCTTCAATGGCTTGCTTAATCCCTGCCCCGGTTTCTTTTTCATTGCCGTAAACCGCCGCCGTGTCGATCAAACGATAGCCGATTTTAATGGCTTCATAGACCGCTTGAGCAGTCTCGTCACTGGGAATTTGGTAGACGCCAAAGCCCAATTGAGGCATGGTAACGCCGTTGTTTAATGTAATAGTGTTCATTTCATTTCCTCCTTTAATTCAAGCTCCGGAGTTCTTTTTCACCGGCGCCTGTGGTAACAAACTCAGACTAAACCCTGAAGTGCACTCCAAGGCAAGAACAATGCTTCAGTTTCGCTCCCAAAGTTTTTCTACTTTCGCTGGAGGGATTGTCCCAGCTTGGAATTTACCCACATGCTCGTCATAAGTCTCGATTTTGTAGACTAACAACTCCCGCACCTGCCGCATTTGCGCTAGTTTTTCGTCTAACTCTGCCAGCTGATCGTGCAAAATCTGTTTTTGGGCTTCCTCCACATTTTGTGTCTCCCGGAGCTGAGCCAAATGGGCAAACTCGATTAAAGATTCTACAGAAAGCCCGGCATTACGCAGATTTTTTGCTAAGTAAATCCAGTTCAAATCATTGGTCTGATAATCCCGATAGCCACTTTCATTGCGATTCACCGGGGGAATCACCCCCACCCGTTCGTAATAGCGCAAGGTATCCACACTTAAGTCAAACATTTCTGCCGCTTTTTTAATATTCATCTTGCGACCTCCCAACTTTTATCACTAGTATAAACCCTTGAGTGAACTCCAAGGCAATGAAAAACACCTCCCTTTTACGAGAGGTGTCGTGATTTGCTTGATTTGCTTGATGAACGTTAGCTGTAACATCCTGTCAGCTAACTAGTTGCTTCCCCGCTGCACCACCGGATCAGGTATGGGCAGTGAAGCCAAAAGTTTCTTGGTATAAGCTTCTTTTGGTGCCGTCAAAATCTGGCCCCCGGTGCCTTTTTCCACGATTTGTCCTTTGTACAAGACGGTGATGTAATCAGATACCATGTCGATAACCGCCAAATCGTGGGAAATAAAGAGACAAGCAAACTGCAATTCGTCTTGCAGTTCTAAGAAAATCTTCAAGACCTCCGCCTGCACGGAAACGTCCAAGGCCGATGTAGGTTCGTCGGCAATGATAAAATCCGGCTGCAAGGCGAGTGCTCGAGCCAGCCCCACCCGTTGTCGTTGGCCCCCGGAGAGTTCGTGGGGATAACGGGTGGCAAAAGATTGGGGCAGATGCACCATTTCCAACAATTCCGCCACTCGGGGCAATGCGTCCTTGGCTTTTTTCACCCCAAAACCTGAAGGAGAGTTCGGCCCGGCGACAATCATGGGTTCTGCCACGGCTTCCCCAATGGTCAACAAGGGGTTAAACGAACCATAGGGATCTTGGAAGACATAGCCAATGCGCTGGCGCAACAGCCGCCGCTCTTTCGTGGGAATCTCCGAGAGCACATCCCCGTAGACTTCCAACTTGCCGGAAAATGGCGAGAGCCCCATGATCGCCCGGCCAATGGTGGACTTCCCGGAACCGGATTCTCCCACGAGCCCCATGACTTCCCCTTTGCGAATTTCAAAGGAAACGTCTTTGACCGCTTGAAAGGCGGGACTGCCTCCATGAGCAGGATAGGTCACGCTCATGTTTTCGGCTTTCACCACGATGTCTTCTGGCCGAGCATCCGCATCCGGTGCCACTAATAACGGCACTTTTCGGGTGTTTGCCCGGCGTGTCTCTTCGGCGATTTTCGGTACCGCCGCCAAGAGTTTTTGGGTATAGGCATCTTTTGGCGCTTGGAAGAGTTCGTAGACATCGGCGCTTTCCACAATCCTTCCTTGGTTCATGACAATCACTCGGTCCGCCATGTCCGCCACCACCCCCATATTGTGAGTAATCAACAAAATGGCGGTGTTAAACTCGGCACGAATGTCTTTTAACAAGGCCAAGATTTCCGCTTGCACGGTGACATCTAGGGCCGTGGTGGGCTCGTCGGCGATAATCAACTTTGCACCTAGCACCAAGGCTTGGGCGATGACGATTCGCTGTTTTTGCCCCCCGGAAAACTGATGGGGATAATAATCCACCCGGACTTCCGGATCGGGAATGCCGACTTTTCCGAGGATTTCAATGGCTTTTTTGCGGGCGGAGTCTTTGGTCAGCTTGGCACCATCGCAAAGTTCGGGATGAGCCCGTAAGCCTTCCGCGATTTGCCAGCCGACTTTATATACCGGGTTCAAGGCGGTGGCAGGTTCTTGGAAGACCATGGCCGCGTCCACTCCCCGCATTTTCCGCAGTTCATTGGCAGATAGTTGGTGCACATCCACGAGGCCTTTGTCCCCTGAGCGTAAAAACACAGTGCCGGCTTCAATGGCGGAATCCGGTAGCATTTGCAAAAGGGCCTTAGAGGTCACGGATTTTCCGGAACCAGACTCTCCCACCAGGGCCAGAATCTCCCCGGGGGCAATGGACAAAGAGGCGTCTTTGACCGCATCGAAGTCCCCGTTGTCGGTACTAAAGCGGACTTGTAAGTGGTCGATTTGTGCCACGTCTTGTGTGGTTTTGGTATCTAGAGTCATTTTGTTGCCTCCTTTGTAAAAGGTGTCGGTTTCTTCCGCAAGCGTAAGCGAGGATCGGCTAAATCGTTCAGCCCTTCTCCTAAAAGGGTGATCCCGATTACCACGATAACGATGGCCAAACCAGGAAAGACCGCAGTCCACCAGATACCCGCCGTCACGTCGGAAATCGCCCGGTTCAAGTCATAGCCCCACTCGGAAGCGGCAGATGGCTCGATGCCTAGGCCTAAGAAGCCCAAACCTGCCAAGGTCAAAATCGCTTCGGCGGCATTCATGGTGATAATCACCGGCAGCGTCCGCGTGGAATTGCGCAACACATGACGGAAAATAATCCGACTTGTGGAAGCCCCAATCGCTTTGGCACTATCCACGTAGGCTTCGTTTTTAATCTTCATTACCTCGGAGCGCACCACCCGCAAATACTGGGGCACGAAGACCACGGTAATGGAAATCCCGGCAGACATGATGCCCCCCATGACGCTGCCGCCATTGGCATTGAGCATAATCGCTAAGACAATCGCCAAGAGTAATGACGGAAAGGAGTACACCGCATCGGCAATCATCACCATGATGCGATCGAACCAGCCCCCGAAATATCCGGCTACTAGCCCTAAGAAAGTCCCTAAGAATAAGGAAGCCACCACGGAAATGATAATCGCCAAAAGAGCCGTGCGAGAGCCCCAGATTACCCGGGATAAAACGTCTAAGCCCCCGACCGTCGTCCCTAAAAGGTGGCCTTCTCCCGGCGCACTTTGAGGCACGAAAGACACCCCATCCGCTTTCGTTTGAGAAAAGCCATAAGGGGCCAGTTGAGGGGCAAACAAGGCGCAGAGTAAAAAGAGCACCATGATCACGAGACCGCACAGAAGCATAAAGCGCTGCAAGCCAACAGATTGGCGAATTTGTTTGATTAAAGGCCATTCTTTTACTTTTTCCATCACTTGCTCTCCTCCTTCTGGCGAATTCTCGGATCGATGGCCGCAGCCGCCACATCCACGATAAAATTGGTCAATGAAACGATCACCGCGATTAAAATCACGATCCCTTGCACCGCATTAAAGTCCCGGGCTTTGATCACTTGGGACAATTGATAGCCGAGACCCTTCCATTCAAAAGTCGTCTCCGTCAAAATCGCCCCGGCCAACATCATGGCGATATTCATCCCCATGACCGTGATAATCGGCATTAAGGCCGGTTTCCACGCGTGCTTGTTGACAATCCGTTTTTCCGTCACCCCTTTAGAGCGGGCGGCAAAGACGTAATCCGTGGACAAAGTAGAAATCAAGTTCGTGCGAATCAAGCGGATAAAAGTCGCCGCCGTCAGCAGTCCTAAGGCCAAAGCCGGCAAAATGGCGTGTTGCAAAACGTCCACGATAATCGCTGTATCTCCGGTTTGGAAGGCATCAATCAGGTTAAAGCCTGTGGGACGGGGGACACTTTGCAGCTGAGCTTCGTAAAAAGCGGACACCCGACCGCTAGAAGGCAGTATGGGGATGTACACTGAAAAGATCAGCTTCAAAACCAGCCCTAAAAAGAAGACCGGTGTGGCGTAACAAACGATGGAAAACAGGCGGATCACCACGTCCGGCCAGCGATCCCGGTAGCGAGCCGCCAGTTTCCCTAGTGGAATCCCCACGACTAAAGCTACGATGGTCGCCAGTATCGCCAACTCAAAGGTCGCCGCGCCGTATTGTTTCAAGATTTCCGTTACTGGCATGGACATGGACGTGGAATTTCCCAAGTCGCCTTGCAATAAATTGCCTAGATATTCGATGTATTGCACGATTACTGGGCGGTCGTAGCCGGCTTGATGTACCCGGGCAGCGATTTCCGCCGGGGGCAGTTTGCCAGACAAGGCCACGGTAATCGGGTCTCCCGTTAAACGAGTCAAGAAAAAGACCACCGTCACCAAAATCAGGACTGTCGGAATGACGAATAAAAACCGCACCAGACAGTACCGGAAAAAGCTATTGGTTAAGGGGGACTTTATGTGCTTTTTCTCCATGTAGCAAATCCTCTCTCCTATTAAAATCCTTACTCAGGGGTTCTAGGGGTTTTTGTTTGAAAACAACAGTTGGTAAAGCAGTCTGGCCTTGCTTCCGGTGGATTATGCAGGTGGCAGTAGGACCGCCAAATGACAAATGAACTTTTTGTGGCATTTTCCGCTCCCACAGCGACGTGAGCAATTCACTGGAATCAAGGAAAAACAACTGGCTTCACATTTTCACCAGCACCAAACAGCAAACCCGGCGGTGCGCACACCACCGGATTGCCGGTTTTACACAAGTTATTTCGAAATCGCACCATAGCGGAATTTGAAGGAAGCATCTAAGGTATCTTCCACACCCTTCACATCCGTACCGGAAACGGCGATTTGTTTGCCTTCCAAAAGTGGCAAGGTTGGCAAGTCTTTCGCCAGGGTTGTTTGCAAGCCTTCGATTTTCTTTGTCCGACTGTCGTGATCCAGATCAGAGATTTCTGCCGCCAACTGGTCTTGTACCTCTTTTGAGTCATAGCCGTTGTGAATGAAATTGTCTTTGCCAAAGAACGGGGTCAAGTAGTTGTCCGCATCGGAAAAATCTGGGAACCAGCCCAATTGGTAAATCGGATAAGAACCATTGGAATCATCGGTGATTACCCGGTCTTTGGAGTAGGTCGACCACTCTGTTTGCGCCAAGTTCACGGTGAAGAGACCGGTTTCTTCCAATTGTTGTTTCACCGCCGCGTATTCATCCGGGGAAGAAGAACCATAGTGATCCCCGTTGTACTGGATGTTGATTGCCAGTGGCGTCTTCACACCGGCTGTTTCCAAGACTTCTTTGGCCTTGTCCACATCCGCGCCCCCTTGGCCGTCGCCGTATGCTTCTTTCAAGCTTGCCGTGAAGCCGGTGAAAGAAGATGGGACGAAGGAATACGCTGGATCGTAGGTGCCCTTGTAAACATTATCCGCGATTTCTTGCCGGTTAATAGAGTGGGCAATCGCTTGACGCACAGCTAAAGCTTTGGCCTCATCCGCTTCTTCGGTTGCCGTACCAAATGGTTGAATCGCCAAGTTAAAGGTCATGTAGCGCAATTCCCCACCAGGGCCTTCGTGAACTTTCACATTGTCTTTGGCTTCCAAATCTTCAATGTCTGTGGCTGTCAAAGAACGGAAAGCCACGTCGATTTTGTTGTTTTGAATGTCCAGTTTCATATTGGACGCATCCGCATAGTATTTCACTTGATACTTGCCTGCCGCCGCATCCCCATAGATGCCTTGGTAGTCTTCATTTTTCGAGTAGGCCACGGAGTCGTTAATAGCATAGGTGTCAATCACCAGGGGCCCGGCAAAGGCTTTGGCCTTCACGATGTCCGCATCCGGCGTCAAATCATCGGGACTAAAGACTTCCTCATCCACGATTGGTCCCGCCGGTGTCGCTAGGACTTGCTCCCAAGTGACATTGTTCGCCGTCTTCAAGTGGAAGACTACGGTGGTGTCGTCGGTAGCTTCCACGGATTCCATGTCTGCTAGTAAAGAAGAAGGGCCATTGCCTAAGTCTTTGCCGTTTTCCCCGATGGTCACCACTCGTTCAAAGGAGAAGACCACGTCTGAAGCGGTTAAGTCATGGCCATTGGCAAACTTCAAGCCCTCTTTAAGCTTCACCGTGTAGCTTAAGCCATCCTCGGAGAAAGCCCCTTTTTCCGCCGCAATATCCGGTTCCGGCACATCGGAACCATAAGGAAAGTTGTACAAGAACGGATAGACATTGTTTTCCACGGTAAAGGAACCATTGTCATAAGAGCCGGCTGGATCGATGGTCACGATCTTATCCGTAGTCCCTAAAACCACCGTATCTTTCGGAGTACTCCCACCACCACTGGCTTTTTTGCCAGAATTTGAACTGCAAGCCGACAAAACCAACAATGACGCCAAACTAATTCCTAGCGCTGTCCACGCTTTTTTCTGAAATGATTTTCCACTCATACCATAACCCTCACTTTTAATAATTATTCAATCCAACTGCCAAATAAAAAAACTTTATACGATTACTTATTTCTCAGTTTTCATGTATTTCTCATCACAAATTACCAGTTTGCTCGTTCCTTCAAAAAATGATGGTTAAAAAACGCGCTATTATCGCTTTTATCCCCATATCTTTTACTTATTTCCTCCTTTTTTATAATTGTCGGAAAATTTCCATAAAAATACTATGGTTTATTATACATACACTTGAACTATGAGACAAGTAAAAAGATTAATTTTTCAGAAAATTCCTTTTCTTGCGACAAATAGTTAAGGAGCTATTATTGACTGTCACGCAAAAAAAAAGACGAGGAACTACTCCCTCGCCCGTTTTACTCAGCTAGTTTTTTAAATCTCCACTCCTAAATAATCCGCAATTTGCTCCACGTCTTTGTCTCCCCGACCGGAAATCGTGATGATCACCACATCATCCCGGCTCATCTGAGGTACTTGCTTCATAGCTTCGGCCACCGCGTGAGAGCTTTCAATGGCCGGAATGATGCCCTCCGCCTTACTCAAGGTCAAGAAGGCTTGCACCGCTTCCTCATCGGTAATCGCCTGATACTCCGCCCGGCCGCTGTCTTTCAAAAAGGCGTGCTCCGGCCCCACCCCGGGATAATCCAGGCCAGCGGAAATGGAATAAACCGGCGCTACGTTTCCTGCTTCATCAAAGAGGCCATAGGTGTTCATCCCGTCTAAAATCCCCACCGTGCCCTTGGTCATCGTCGCCGCGTGTCGCCCGGTGGCCACTCCATCCCCGGCCGCCTCGGCACCAATCAAACGCACCTTAGGATCCCCAATGAATGCCGCAAAACTGCCAATGGCATTGGAACCGCCACCGACACAGGCAAAGACCGCATCTGGCAAGCGCCCTTCCTTTTCCAAAATCTGCTCTCTGGCCTCCTCACTGATGACTTTTTGGAAATCCTTGACCATCATGGGATAAGGATGGGGCCCCACCGCCGAGCCGATAATATAGAAAGTATCTGCCAAATGCTCCACTAAATCCGCAAAAGCCGCATCCACCGCTTCTTTTAGGGTAGCTTGTCCCGCTGTCACCGGCACCACCCTAGCCCCCAGCATCTCCATGCGAAAGACGTTGAGTTTTTGCCGGCGACAGTCTTCAGCTCCCATGTACACCACGCACGCTAAACCAAAGCGCGCCGCCGCAGCCGCTGTCGCCACCCCGTGTTGTCCCGCCCCGGTTTCCGCAATAATCCGGGTTTTGCCCATGCGTTTTGCTAGAAGGATTTGGCCTAGGACGTTATTTAACTTATGGGCACCTAAGTGATTCAAGTCTTCGCGCTTCAAATAAATCTTTGCCCCACCTAGTTGTTCGGTTAATTTTTCCGCATGGTACAAAGGCGTCTGGCGGCCGCAGTAATCGGCTAAAAGCGCCCGGTATTCCTCGTCAAATGTCGGATCGGCCTTGGCCGCTTCATAGGCTTCCGTAATTTCATCCAAGGCAGTTAGCACCTCATCCGGCACGTATTGCCCTCCAAAATTTCCATAGTAGCCGGAATTGGTGTCTTTTTCTTTTGCATCCACGGTTGTTTGATTCATCATTTCGTTTTTCATTTTGCTTCCCCCATTGTTTTGATTTGGCAAAAAAGGTAAAAAAAGACCGGCAAGCTGAAAATCAGCTCTCCGGTCTTCCAGTAAAAGAGTGATGACCGGCATAGATGTCTTTGGTGTACGCCAAAGCTGCATCTATGCCAACGCATACACGCAACCTCAACTATGCCAGTTCCACCAGTAACATGCGCGCTTACTCATCTCTTTCACTCCTTCTCGTTTAGTTTGTCAAAGTATAGCAAGTTCAAAATACAATTGCAAGAATTTTTTTATTATTTTGTCAATTTATTAAAAAATCACCGACAAGCGCAGGTTCTGCGCTTGTCGGTGATTCATTTCCCTTAATCTTCAAAAATCGGGGTCTCAATGGTTTCGATATACTTGGCTTCTTTCACCTGGTCATAGAGCTTCACATCGTCTTTTTCAAATAAATTCAAATCCCGCAAAACATTCATGCAGTCTCGTACCGTAAGCTCCGGCAAGTTGTCCGCCGTCAAGCGTGGCTCCAAATTCCGGCGTTTGCCCTCACTGTCTAAAAAGGTCATTCGTAGTTTTTTCATCTTTCTTCCTCCTAGTCTGCTGCGTACTCTGTCTTTTCCGTCTCCACAACACTGGTGATCTCGTGGTCTTTTGGCAATAAGGGACCAAAAACGTCCATCAAACCGAGAATCTCATTTTCTCCGCCCCCTTGAATGCCATTGTTCATCGTTTGCTTCACCGGATTTTTTTCTCCCGGCACTTGAATCATCACGCCAAAGCTGGTTTCCAAATGTGCTTTCATTTTGTTTCCTCCTAAATTCGTTTTTGTAGGCCCTACACTATTAACACGAATAAAACAGTTGTAATGTCAAAGGTTTGGATAAAAGTTTTTAAAACTTTTTTTCAGCTGACAGCGATAATACGACAGCCGGGAGCGGCTAAAGCCCGTCTCTTGGGGTTCTTTGAGCAATACCCAAAACTGTCTTTGCTGAGACGGGCGCAAAGATTCCCAGCAAGCGGCAAAGTGTTCCTCATCTTCCAAGGCTTGTAGCACACTTTTTTGGGTGTCAGCTAAAACCTCGGCCACTTCCGCTACTTCCACCGCTCCTGAGACTTGCTTGCAACTTTGCCGGCGGAGGTCCAACAAAAACCATAGCAAGCGCTGATAGATTTTTTCTTCCGGATAGTCCAGCAAAAAGTGCAGCAAGGTGGGACATTTTTTCATCCACTGCACCAAGACCAAATTAAGCTCTTGGCGATAGTCCTCATAGTCCGGGTGAAAATAAAAGACACCCCCGCGACTGAGCACCCGATTGATTACCTCTGTGTATTCCCCTAACAAACGACTCATTTCTACTTCGCTCATCTTGTTTTCCTTCTTTGTCTTAAATTCCGGCCGGTGACAAAAGAATAACAAGTCAGCGCCTAAGAACAGCGCCAGAAATTCGGTACCCAATCAGTCAAAATCACCTAGAGCCCCCGGAAAATAACTGCCAAAAACAAATTTTTTTGGGCCACTATCCCCCGCAAGCGTCCCTTGTTTTCCTTGGCTTTCTCCCTATCTGCCCCACCACAAACCTCAGGAGAAATTCCCTATGGTTTGGTGGGATTTCCGACTGATTAGAGGATTTTTCATAGGCCGTCAGGGGTTTTGCTAACGTGGAGCAGGACAACGCCTCACGTTTTCCCAATCGTTTCCCCTTGATTTGCCTCCGTATACACAGGATTCTCATAGTCTGCGTCCTCTTGGTAAATCCAGGCCAATTCCGCCGGGGTCGGGGTATAGCTCGTGTCCACCTCGTAGCCTTCTCCCATGAATAAATAACACTCTTTTTGCAAACGCAGCCAGGTTTTCCGATCCACTGAGGGAGTTTTCAGCTGGCTCCAGTCGATACTATCCCCTTTTGCGCCACCTTTATTTCCCCCAGAAGACTTATGAGCAGCGGCTTTTGCAAAGCCCGCCGACTGGTGAGAAAACCTTTGGGAACGCTGGGCTTGATAGGCCGCAATGCTGGCTAAATCAGAAACTCCGGCCTGGCGCCACTCCTTTAAACAACTGCGCACAAAGGACAAAGCCCGGGGCGATTGCACTTGTTTTTCTCCGGCGATTTGCACCGCTTGGGCCACTACCTCATCCCCGAAGTCGGTGACTAAGCGGGCGATTTCCTTTTGCACCAGGGCATTGGGCATTTGCCAAAGGGCACACCACGCCTGATAACTTGCGGTAGTTGCGAGCTGGGGACACTCATGAGATAAATACCCCGCCTTTTGTTTCGTGGCGGGTACGTTCGCTACAGCCTCAGCGCTTGTTTGTTTCGTGGCGGATACGGTCGCCACAGCCTCGTCACTTGTGGGAGTTGTCAGTCTCCCAGCATCGCCTTTTCCTAAGTCGGCCTCAGGTTCCGGAGGCATGGTCGTCGCCAAAGAAGCCAGCTCGCTGTCACAAAAATCGGCTCCGACTTCTTTACCAACAGGAACAGAAATTCCCTGATTGCCCAACTCCTCCACCACTACGGACGTATCTGGCACAAGCGTTGTCCCCTGGTCATTCCCCTCACGTGAATACTGGGAACAAGGACTTGTTTCCATCCCTGAAATTGGATTTCCAGCAAGGGGCACTGCTTTTTCCGAAGGCGTCGTCTCTGTAGTTTCCTTTTCAGCCTTCGCCAAGTGGGTCAGCTGTAAATTACTCCGAGCGGCCTCGGGCACGAGAAAATACTCCGCCACCATGTTCACCCCTTTGCGCTTATACGTCGCCGCCAAATAATGCCGCTGAATCTCCTTGGATGTCAAAATCCCATGGGAGCTAAAGCACTCCTGGTCAAATAACCCCACCGCCAGCGCCTTTTTCACCACAGCGTGCACCACTTCCTCCGTGGAAAAGCTATCCACCGCCACCAGAAAACACAGGTCATCATTCCATTCGGCATAGTAGCCCCGTTCTTTGTACACCGCCCCCAATAGGGTCAGCAAAATCACGGTACTGATTGGTCCAAAGGCATGATTCAGCTGCCGCACCTTGATCTCCCGATAAAATTCCACGTCCAAAGGGTGATAATCCAGTCCTTGCTTCAACGGTCTTGCCATGTTGCATCCTCCTCTTTTTACCGGCTTTACTCTTAACACGAAAAAAACACCCGTTTTGTCAAAGGTTGTCGAGAAATTTTTTAAATTAATTTTAATTCGTCACAAAAGGCCTGTCTGCTAGCCGCCTGCCTGGGGTTTGAAAGCACTTGCCTTGCGCGCACTTTCTCATGCTAGAACTACTTTAAGCAAGCGGCGGCTTTTCTTTTCTATCCTTTACTTTTCTTTTCTTTACTTTAGGGGTTATGGCTATCCGAAACCCCGCTGTGTTATCTTTGTTTCCTTCTTAAAAGGAGTAACTTGCCTCTTATCCCATTTTTTTGCACCAATTATGAGAAAAGTTGTTATCTCAAGGTCTTTTCCGAACATACATTCTCATAGTACACTAGAAGGGTAAAAATCGTGATGGCAAGAGACTTCCTTTGTCTGCCCGGTCTTTTTGCCTGAGAGGAGCCCCTATGCTAACAGAAAGCCAGTTCGTCCAATGTGAAAAAATCGCCCATCAGACCATGCCCGCCTTAAAAGCACAGCTCGACCGGCTGGATGCCGACTACCTCCATAAGGGCTTCGATTTGCCTCTTTTGGCCCAGATGATGGAGCCCCTCATCTTGCAACACGCCATGGATTTCAGCCAGACGATTCTGGCCTTGTGCCCTTTACCTGCCAGCGAAAATCAAACCTTGGTCGTGACGAAAGCTGGCCTTTACAAGCTCAATCGCCGGCCCAGCCACATCCTAAACGAACTTTTGCAAGAGCATATTCAACTGCCCTTTGACCGGACCTATGAAGGTACCCTTTGCCAGATTTTAGGCGACAAGCACTATAAGCTCCCCGCCGCTTGCCCGTATTTCAGCTTGTTTCCCGTGGGTTCGAAAAATGACGAAGGCCAGACCCTGTGGCTCAATCCCGCCAGTCTCTACCATATTTTGCCCGCAGACTTTGGCCAGACCATCATTCACACTACTTATGGCCTGAGCCTT
Source organism: Enterococcus asini ATCC 700915 (assembly GCF_000407365.1). Taxonomy (GTDB): domain Bacteria; phylum Bacillota; class Bacilli; order Lactobacillales; family Enterococcaceae; genus Enterococcus_C; species Enterococcus_C asini. The sequence goes on along the minus strand of NZ_ASVU01000001.1, from coordinate 1,320,912 downwards.
TTGGTGAGCCAGCGTCCGGATTCACTGACCAATCTTTTGCGACAAGCTTGCCTGTGCCACGGAATTTTGAAGCGGCAAGAGCGGCGAGTTCCCGGTCCTACCACCGCTCTCCAGTCCTTTTTAGGCTTTAGCAGTACGCCGATTTTGGACCGGGTCTTGGACAAACTCTGCGTTCAAGACATTCCCGGGAAGCGAGGAAGTTTTTTGCCGACTTATTTGGCTCTCCACGACGCCCAACACCGGGAAGACTGGGAACTCGCCGCCGAAGCAACTCGCCGCAAATGCTTGGCCCAGGGGTAGTGGGCCTGGGTAATCGCTTTGGATAGTTAGTTTAGATAGTCGGCCTGGATTATTGGCCTGGCAAATCAGCTTTGATAATTTCCTTGGCTACTTTTCTCGACCGCTTATTTCGCTAGTATCCTAGCTGAGCTATTCTTAGCACACCGCTACTTCTTTACACAAAAAAGCCCCCTGCTCACCACAAGCAGAGGGCTTTTTCAAATTACTAACCAATTTTCCTTTACAAAAACAGTCACACCAGCTGACTTTCGCTTTTTTTCTCCTTTGCCACCGTTTAAGGGTGCATTTCCCCATAAAGGAAGCCAGACTTGTCCAGAACAGGGAGTCGTGGCTTCTTTTTTTACCGACTATTCCGCCGGCATTTTTTCAGAAGGCTCCTTTGTAGCAGCCGCTTTTGAGGTAGCTACCGGGGGCTGTTCCTGATCCAGCAAGCGGCTTTGACCTTCCAGCTTTTGGATTTCCGTAATGTCCTGAGTGACCTCCAGACAGCCTAGATAGCCACTGTCGTCACGCAAGGCAAAGTAGCGGATATAGACTTTCTTAGGCCCCAGGTCGATCCAAAACTCGGCCTGATCCCGGGTTCCCGCCCGAAAGCCGTCCAAAATCGCCTGAACCATGTGCATGCTTTTCGGCGGGTGGCAGTTGACCACCGCCCGGCCAATCACCGACTTCGTCCGGGGGAAGACCCGCTTGTGCCCCTCGGAATAAAAACGCACGATATCCTCAGCGTCCACAAAGGTCAAATCCACGGGCAAGACTTCAAAGATGCCTAACAACTCTGGCAAGCCCAGAACCCCGGTGGGAAAGACCACTTGTCCCGGAGAATCTTGTTTTTCCCAGTCGTACTCACTGGCTGGTGCCCCAGCTTTCTTCTGAGCACTCTGGTCGCCGGTTGCATCTGCCAAAGATTCCCCCGCCGCCAAACCCGCGGCGATTTCCGCCGTGGTCTCCCGGGCTTGTTGGATTGCCGCTTGCCGAGCCGGCTCCCGCTCTTTTTCCTGTTCCAAAGCTTGTACGCTAGGCTTCCACGGCAAAGGTTCCGGGATATAGGCAAAGCCGATGTCAAAGCTATCGGCGGCGATTTGCGCCCAGTCCCCTAGACTGAAGACATCCAAGGTCATGGGCACCATGATTTCCTCTTCCTTGAAAATCATCTCCTCGATCTCCTGCTTCAAAGCCTCCCACTTTTCCGATAGGGGATTAAAGGCCGCTTTAGGATTAGCCACATAGGCCCGCAAGTCTTTGATCATATCCCGCACATCGTCGTCCACGCCCCACATCACCTTAGGAGGCGCCGTGATGCCGTATTTCTCCATATAGCTGAAAATCAACGTCTCTTTCCGGGCATAGTGGCGATCCAACTGCCCCAGATCCGTCAGTGCCGCTAAAAGCCGTTCCCGCTGGCTCCAGTCCCCTTTTTCCAGCTTCTTCAATAAATCATCAATCTCATCGGTCAATAAAGACTGCAACACCTGATTTTCCAATTTCAGCGTGTGTACCGGATGTCCCGGCTGCTCGTGGTCATAGTTCGAGCGATGAATCTCGTTAATCGACCCTTTAAAGACCGCCGCGTGAATATTGCACAGGCGTTGAATCTCCGTGGGGTCCAAGCCACTTTGAATCAAAGCCTTTTCCGCCGCGGTGATCTCCGTGACGTCCACCCCATCAAACTCTTCATTGAACAAAGCTTTGGCCTCTTCAAAAGAACCCCCTTCGTGCAATAAAGACAAAATCTCCACGATGCGGTCTTGCCGCCGTTGTTTTTCTTCCTTCATCTCGTACCTCCTACTTACTTACTCGCCAATCTCAAACCCCGCTGCTTGAAATGCGGCCACCACTTGTTCCAAAGGGATTTTTTTCAATTTCGCCCCTTTTTCGATGGTCATATAGCGTCCCGCCGTCTGCAACATGCCAGGAGCTTTGATTTCCTTAAAGCCCAGCTCCACCATGATCGCCACCACTTCCGGATATGCTTGCACCACTTCGTATAAAGGACGGCCTACGTCAATTGTTTTCGTCATTTTCCTCATCCTTTGCTGCGTTCACCATTTTCTGAGAATGATTCTCAACGACTTTCATTATACCGATTAATTCAGAAATGCCAATAGGAAATATATAATAATTGTATATTTTTATTCTTAACCACTCAAAAGCTCTGCACTAGCCTAGCATGAAGCAAATATTATAGCCATTTCAGCGCACAAAAAAACCGCTATGTTTACACATAACGGTTAGTTGCGTGGCGACGTCCTACTCTCACAAAGGGAAACCCTTCACTACAATCGGCGCTAAGAAGCTTAACTTCTGTGTTCGGCAAGGTTACAGGTGTATCCTTCTCGCTATCGCCACCACACTATTTAGTTGAGTAAGTCTTTGCTCACTCAAAACTGGATTTGAAATACGTTTGAAACAACCAAGTCCACGATTCTTTTGGTTAAGTCCTCGATCGATTAGTATCAGTCCGCTCCAACCATCACTGGCCTTCCACTTCTGACCTATCTACCTGATCATCTCTCAGGGATCTTACTTCTTTAAAAGAATGGGAAATCTCATCTTGAGGTGGGCTTCACACTTAGATGCTTTCAGCGTTTATCCCTTCCCTACATAGCTACCCAGCGATGCCTCTGGCGAGACAACTGGTACACCAGCGGTAAGTCCATCCCGGTCCTCTCGTACTAAGGACAGCTCCTCTCAAATTTCCAACGCCCGCGACGGATAGGGACCGAACTGTCTCACGACGTTCTGAACCCAGCTCGCGTGCCGCTTTAATGGGCGAACAGCCCAACCCTTGGGACCGACTACAGCCCCAGGATGCGACGAGCCGACATCGAGGTGCCAAACCTCCCCGTCGATGTGGACTCTTGGGGGAGATAAGCCTGTTATCCCCAGGGTAGCTTTTATCCGTTGAGCGATGGCCCTTCCATGCGGAACCACCGGATCACTAAGCCCGACTTTCGTCCCTGCTCGACTTGTAAGTCTCGCAGTCAAGCTCCCTTCTGCCTTTACACTCTGCGAATGATTTCCAACCATTCTGAGGGAACCTTTGGGCGCCTCCGTTACCTTTTAGGAGGCGACCGCCCCAGTCAAACTGCCCATCTGACACTGTCTCCCAGCCCGATCAGGGCTGCGGGTTAGAGTGGCCATAACGCAAGGGTAGTATCCCACCAGCGCCTCCGTCGAAACTAGCGTCCCGACTTCTACGGCTCCTACCTATCCTGTACATGCGGTACAGACACTCAATATCAAACTACAGTAAAGCTCCATGGGGTCTTTCCGTCCTGTCGCGGGTAACCTGCATCTTCACAGGTACTAAAATTTCACCGAGTCTCTCGTTGAGACAGTGCCCAAATCGTTACGCCTTTCGTGCGGGTCGGAACTTACCCGACAAGGAATTTCGCTACCTTAGGACCGTTATAGTTACGGCCGCCGTTTACTGGGGCTTCAATTCGTACCTTCGCTTGCGCTAAGCACTCCTCTTAACCTTCCAGCACCGGGCAGGCGTCAGCCCCTATACGTCATCTTTCGATTTTGCAGAGACCTGTGTTTTTGATAAACAGTCGCTTGGGCCTATTCACTGCGGCTGCTCTTACGAGCAGCACCCCTTCTCCCGAAGTTACGGGGTCATTTTGCCGAGTTCCTTAACGAGAGTTCTCTCGCACACCTTAGGATTCTCTCCTCGACTACCTGTGTCGGTTTGCGGTACGGGCCGTTCGTTTCTCACTAGAAGCTTTTCTTGGCAGTGTGACATCAGAAGCTTCGGTACTATTAGTTCCCTCCTCATCACAGCTTGTCCGTATAGTGATAAGCATTTGACTCATCACAAGACTTACTGCTTGAACAGACATATCCATCAGTCTGCACTTCTTAGCCTCCTGCGTCCCTCCATTGCTCAAACAAAGCGAACGGGTACAGGAATATCAACCTGTTGTCCATCGCCTACGCCTATCGGCCTCGGCTTAGGTCCCGACTAACCCTGGGCGGACGAGCCTTCCCCAGGAAACCTTAGTCATTCGGTGGACAGGATTCTCACCTGTCTTTCGCTACTCATACCGGCATTCTCACTTCTAAGCGCTCCAGCAGTCCTCACGATCTACCTTCAACGCCCTTAGAACGCTCTCCTACCATTGTACCAAAGGTACAATCCACAGCTTCGGTAATATGTTTAGCCCCGGTACATTTTCGGCGCAGGGTCACTCGACTAGTGAGCTATTACGCACTCTTTAAATGATGGCTGCTTCTGAGCCAACATCCTAGTTGTCTGTGCAACCCCACATCCTTTTCCACTTAACATATATTTGGGGACCTTAGCTGGTGGTCTGGGCTGTTTCCCTTTCGACTATGGATCTTATCACTCACAGTCTGACTGCCGAATATGAATGAATGGCATTCGGAGTTTATCTGAATTCGGTAACCCGAGATGGGCCCCTAGTCCAAACAGTGCTCTACCTCCATCATTCTCAACTTCGACGCTAGCCCTAAAGCTATTTCGGAGAGAACCAGCTATCTCCAAGTTCGATTGGAATTTCTCCGCTACCCACACCTCATCCCCGCACTTTTCAACGTACGTGGGTTCGGTCCTCCAGTGCGTTTTACCGCACCTTCAACCTGGACATGGGTAGATCACATGGTTTCGGGTCTACGACTACATACTCATTCGCCCTATTCAGACTCGCTTTCGCTACGGCTCCGTCTCTTCAACTTAACCTCGCATGCAATCGTAACTCGCCGGTTCATTCTACAAAAGGCACGCTATCACCCATTAACGGGCTCTAACTTGTTGTAGGCACACGGTTTCAGGATCTATTTCACTCCCCTCCCGGGGTGCTTTTCACCTTTCCCTCACGGTACTGGTTCACTATCGGTCACTAGGGAGTATTTAGCCTTGGGAGATGGTCCTCCCGGATTCCGACGGAATTCCTCGTGTTCCGCCGTACTCAGGATCCTCCTAGGTGTCTTCCAAATTTCGCCTACGGGGTTTTTACCCTCTTTGACATACCTTTCCAGGTATTTCGGCTATCTGAAAAAACTACCAGATTGGAGTCCTACAACCCCAAGAGGCAAGCCTCTTGGTTTGGGCTTTTCCCGTTTCGCTCGCCGCTACTCAGGGAATCGAATTTTCTTTCTCTTCCTGCAGGTACTTAGATGTTTCAGTTCTCTGCGTCTACCTCGAGTAGGCTATGAATTCACCTATTCGTAACATCCTATCAAAGATGTTGGGTTTCCCCATTCGGAAATCTCTGGATCATAGCTTACTTACAGCTCCCCAAAGCATATCGGCGTTAGTCCCGTCCTTCATCGGCTCCTAGTGCCAAGGCATCCACCGTGCGCCCTTATTCACTTAACCTTAACGACCTTACGGTCGGGTTTTGAGCACTTCTTCTAGCGATAGAAGGTTACTCAAGAATAAGCAATTGAACGAATTTCTTCATCCAAGTGCGGTGTGTGTTCTCGGTTTGTTTTTCTTGTATTTCAATATCCAGTTTTCAATGAACAAGTCTTTTTGAGATACCCGTAGGCCTCTCAAAACTGAACAAAAGCAAAACACTGTGTAGTCTTCCGTAATATTCCTTAGAAAGGAGGTGATCCAGCCGCACCTTCCGATACGGCTACCTTGTTACGACTTCACCCCAATCATCTATCCCACCTTAGGCGGCTGGCTCCAAAAGGTTACCTCACCGACTTCGGGTGTTACAAACTCTCGTGGTGTGACGGGCGGTGTGTACAAGGCCCGGGAACGTATTCACCGCGGCGTGCTGATCCGCGATTACTAGCGATTCCGGCTTCATGCAGGCGAGTTGCAGCCTGCAATCCGAACTGAGAGAAGCTTTAAGAGATTAGCTTAGCCTCGCGACTTCGCAACTCGTTGTACTTCCCATTGTAGCACGTGTGTAGCCCAGGTCATAAGGGGCATGATGATTTGACGTCATCCCCACCTTCCTCCGGTTTGTCACCGGCAGTCTCGCTAGAGTGCCCAACTGAATGATGGCAACTAACAATAAGGGTTGCGCTCGTTGCGGGACTTAACCCAACATCTCACGACACGAGCTGACGACAACCATGCACCACCTGTCACTTTGTCCCCGAAGGGAAAGCTCTATCTCTAGAGTGGTCAAAGGATGTCAAGACCTGGTAAGGTTCTTCGCGTTGCTTCGAATTAAACCACATGCTCCACCGCTTGTGCGGGCCCCCGTCAATTCCTTTGAGTTTCAGCCTTGCGGCCGTACTCCCCAGGCGGAGTGCTTAATGCGTTAGCTGCAGCACTGAAGGGCGGAAACCCTCCAACACTTAGCACTCATCGTTTACGGCGTGGACTACCAGGGTATCTAATCCTGTTTGCTCCCCACGCTTTCGAGCCTCAGCGTCAGTTACAGACCAGAGAGCCGCCTTCGCCACTGGTGTTCCTCCATATATCTACGCATTTCACCGCTACACATGGAATTCCACTCTCCTCTTCTGCACTCAAGTCTCCCAGTTTCCAATGACCCTCCCCGGTTGAGCCGGGGGCTTTCACATCAGACTTAAGAGACCGCCTGCGCTCGCTTTACGCCCAATAAATCCGGACAACGCTTGCCACCTACGTATTACCGCGGCTGCTGGCACGTAGTTAGCCGTGGCTTTCTGGTTAGATACCGTCAAGGGGTGAACATTCTACTCTCACCCTTGTTCTTCTCTAACAACAGAGTTTTACGATCCGAAAACCTTCTTCACTCACGCGGCGTTGCTCGGTCAGACTTTCGTCCATTGCCGAAGATTCCCTACTGCTGCCTCCCGTAGGAGTCTGGGCCGTGTCTCAGTCCCAGTGTGGCCGATCACCCTCTCAGGTCGGCTATGCATCGTGGCCTTGGTGAGCCGTTACCTCACCAACTAGCTAATGCACCGCGGGTCCATCCTCAAGTGACGCAAAAGCGCCTTTCAAATCAAAATCATGTGACTTTGATTGTTATGCGGTATTAGCACCTGTTTCCAAGTGTTATCCCCCGCTTGAGGGCAGGTTACCCACGTGTTACTCACCCGTCCGCCACTCTTTTGTTTTCGGTGGAGCAAGCTCCGGTGAAAACAAAAGCGTTCGACTTGCATGTATTAGGCACGCCGCCAGCGTTCGTCCTGAGCCAGGATCAAACTCTCATAAAAAGTGTTTGAACGAGATAAACTCGTTTAAGCTCATTTGTTAAAAATTGACTTTGCTAGCAATTGCTTGCAAATGTTGTTTGCTTTGATTAAATCAAAGCGCCCTACACATTGGTTGTTTTGCTTTTTGTTCAGTTTTCAAAGGTCTACTGTGTTGCTATCAGCAACTCATTAATCATATCAGGTTGCTTTTCAAAAGTCAAACACTTTTTAAAACTTTTTTTCGAAGTTCCAGTAGTGCTTTCACTCGAATGACGTTTCCGTCGAACAGCGACTTCGTTAGTTTAACAGGCTTAGACGACTCTGTCAACAGCAAATTTAAAATGTTTTTCAAGCTGTTTTCCAAAGTTGTTTTCTCACTTGCAACGTTGTCTAATTTATCATTTCTTAAGAAGTTCGTCAAGGGATTTCGTCAAATTCTTTTTGGAACAACAAAAGCAAAAATCACCTTTATTTCGCTATTATTCGCCTTTTGAACAACAAATGAATACTCAATCATCCATCCATCTGATTTCCCCTACAAAAAGCGAACTCTCCCATCGTCTCCCCTCCTAATCGATTGACTAATTTTTTTCATCAATTGCCCTCTTTTTATGCTGAAAGATCCAACTCAGACTCAATTTTAGATAAAAAAGCTCGCCATTGGTCAGATGGCGAGGGAGGAGAAAATGAAAAAGTGTTAGGGTTGTTTATTGGTATGAATCCACTATACCTAGATAATTTAAAGAAATTATGATCACAAAAAGACGACTCCGTAAAGATTACTTGAGAAATAACGAAACTTTCTTCTTGTTATGATTTCTCAAACAAAAAAAGGCTAGGAAAGGCTTCATACAGTCTTTCCTAGCCTTCTTATAGGTCTTACCCCACGGACCCTTCCATTTCCATGCTGATCAAGCGGTTCATTTCTACCGCGTATTCCATCGGCAATTCTTTGGTAAATGGTTCTACAAAGCCCATGACGATCATTTCCGTGGCTTCTTGTTCAGAAAGACCACGGCTCATCAAGTAGAAGAGCTGCTCTTCGGAAATCTTGGAGACTTTGGCTTCGTGTTCCAAAGTGACGTCGTGGTTTAAAATCTTATTGTAGGGAATCGTATCGGATTTCGATAGGTCATCCATAATAATCGTGTCACATTCAATATGGGATTTGGAACCGGCGGAGTTTTCCGCAAAGCGTACTTCACCCCGGTAATCCACTTCCCCACCGTCTTTGGAGATGGACTTGGAGATAATAGTCGATGAAGTATTCTCCGCATTGTGGATCATGCGGGCGCCGTTATCCAAGACGATGCCTTTTCCGGCAACGGCGATGGAAAGCATCGTGCCCCGGGCGCCTTTGCCGTTCATGTAAACACTTGGGTATTTCATCGTAGCTTTAGAGCCTAAGTTGCCATCGACCCATTCCATGGTGGCATTTTCGTAGGCCACACCCCGTTTGGTTTCCAAGGAATAAACATTATTCGACCAGTTTTGGATGGTGGTATAACGCATATAGCCGTCTTTTTTCACGAATACTTCGACGACTGCCGCATGGAGGGAGTCACTGGAGTAAGTCGGTGCGGTACAGCCTTCTACATAGTTAATGCTGGCGCCTTCGTCCACGATAATCAGTGTCCGTTCGAATTGCCCGGTGTTCTCGGAGTTAATCCGGAAGTAGGACTGGATAGGAATCTCGGTGCGGACGCCTTTTGGTACGTAAATGAAGGTTCCCCCGGACCAAGCTGCAGAGTTTAAGGCCGCTAGCTTGTTGTCTCTTGGTGGTACCAATGTCCCAAAGTATTCTTTAAAGAGTTCTGGATACTCTTGTAGTGCAGTATCCGTATCCGTGAAGATGATGCCTAGTTCTTCAAACTCTTCTTTCATATTGTGGTACACCACTTCGGATTCGTATTGAGCGGAAGCACCGGCAAGATAAGCTCGTTCTGCTTCAGGAATCCCTAAGCGTTCAAAGGTATTTTTGATTTCTTCTGGTACTTCATCCCAGCTACGAGCTTTTTTGTCGCTGGAGCGGATAAAGTAATTGATTTTATCGAAGTCCAATTCAGACAAATCTGGGCCATAAGGGGGCATAGCCATTTCATTGAAGGCTTCTAGAGATTTCAGACGAAAGTCCAGCATCCATTCCGGTTCGTTTTTCGCTGCGGAAATCTTGCGGATGACCTCTTCTGACAAGCCATCCCCGGTAGTATAGACAGGTTTGACATCGTCATGAAAGCCGTATTTGTATTCTTCTGTTTCAGGTACCGTCATTTCCATCACTCCTCGTCGTGTTTTTGGATATTGCCGCTTTCACCCACGTACTCGTTGTCATTGACCGCTTTGCTTAATGCTTTCCAGGCCAGGGTGGCACACTTGATCCGGGCTGGGAATTTAGCGACGCCGGCTAAAACTTCGGCTTCCCCTAAGTGCTCGGCTTCCGGGACGTCTTTGCCTTGCACCAAGTCGGAAAACAACAAGGTCAAGTCTTCAATCTCGGACACAGGTTTGCCTAAGACCACATCGGTCATCATGGAAGCACTGGCGGTGGAAATCGAACAGCCACTACCGTCAAAGGCGATGTTTTCGATAATGCCGTCTTTGACTTCCAATTCAAGGTGAATCACATCCCCACAAGTAGGGTTGTTCATTTCCACTGTTAAATCGGACTTACCCAGTGTCCCGTGATGATGCGGATGACTGGAGTGGTCCAAAATTACTTGGCGATACAAATTGTCTAATTTAGATAGTGCCATGTTGGAAAAACTCCTTTGTCGCGAGGATGGCCGCCACTAAGCGATCCGCATCCTCCTTCGTATTGTAAAAATAAAAGCTAGCCCGGGCCGTCGCCGGTACTTGTAAATGTTGTAGTAACGGTTGGGCACAGTGATGACCAGCCCGTACTGCGACGCCTTCCATATCCAAGGCCGTCGCCACATCATGAGGATGAATTCCGTCCAAGTTAAAGGCCACGACCCCGGTGTGTTCCGCTGGATTTTGCGGGCCGTAAACCGTTAAGCCTTCGATTGCCGTAAGTTTAGGCAAGACATAGTTCACCAAGTCCTGTTCATATTGGTGAATGTTGTCCATCCCTAGTGCGGATAAGTAGTCAATGGCCGCACCTAAACCGATTGCTCCAGCGATATTCGGCGTACCGGCTTCAAACTTCCAAGGCAACTCTTTCCACGTGCTGTCGTAAAGGTTGACGAAATCAATCATCTCCCCACCAAATTCCACCGGCTCCATTTGCTCTAGCCACTGGCGCTTGCCATATAACACGCCGATGCCGGTAGGACCACACATCTTGTGCCCACTAAAGGCATAAAAGTCACAGTCTAAAGCTTGCACGTCCACGGGCATGTGAGGTACCGCTTGGGCCCCATCCACCACCATCACCGCATTTGCAGCATGGGCCAAGGCAGTCAATTCGGCAATGGGATTAACCCCACCTAAGACGTTAGAGACTTGCGCGATGGAGACGATTTTGGTCTTGGCACCGATTTTTGCTTTGGCATCGTTCATGTCCAAGTGACCCTCTGGGGTAATGTCCAAATAGACCAACTTGGCATTTTTCCGCTGGGCCAATTGTTGCCAAGGGATGATATTGGCGTGGTGTTCCATATAAGAAATCACGATTTCGTCCCCCGCTTCGATAAAGGCCTCACCGAAGCTTTGGGCCACCCAGTTCAAACTCGTGGTCGTCCCTCGAGTAAAGAGGATTTCCGCGGTTTCCTTGGCATTCACAAAGTTCCGGACTTTTTCCCGGGCTGCTTCATAGGCTGCGGTCGCCCGTTCTGCTAAGGTGTGAACGCCCCGATGGACATTGGCATTGTCATGATGATAGTAGTCATTCAAAGCAGTCAGGACTGCTTGAGGCTTTTGGGTAGTCGCCGCATTGTCCAAATAGACTAGGGGTTCATCGTTTACGATTTGGTCGAGAATCGGAAAATCTTGGCGAATTGTTTTGCCATCAATCATGCGTCCAGCTTCCCTTCAATGACCCCGATAAATTCATTTTGGGCTTCTTTCATCGGAATGGCCGTAATCACAGAACCTAAAAATCCTCGGATTACCAAACGTTCTGCTTCTTCTTTATGCAAGCCCCGGCTCATAAGGTAATACATCTCATCCGGGTCTACCCGGCCCACAGAAGCTGCGTGACCGGCTGTAACTTCATTTTCATCGATTAATAAAATTGGGTTAGCATCGCCGCGGGCCCCATCAGACAGCATCAATACTCGGCTTTCTTGTTGGGCATCGGCGCCTTTTGCCCCTTTGATAATATGACCGATACCGTTAAAGACCAAAGCAGCATGGTCGCGAATCACCCCGTGTTGGAGAATGTGACCAATGGTGTGTTGGCCAATATTCGTCACTCGGGTATCGATAGCTTGCATTTGGGTACCGGAAGAAATCGCTACGACTTTACACTCAGAGTGCGCCCCAGCGCCCACCAAGTCCGTATCGAAGTCCGCCACGATATCCCCGTCGTTCATTACGCCAATGGCCCAGTCGATTGTCGCATCTTGCAAAATATACCCACGGCGATTCAAATAAGTAGTCAAGTTCTTGCCTAAGCGATCCACGGCGGAATACTTGATGCGCGCGCCGGCTTTGGCAATGACTTCCACCACGATATTTCCTGGCCGTTCTACACTTTGCCCGTCTGCGCTTAAAAAGCGTTCCAAATAGTTAAACTGACTGTTTTCTTCGGCCACGATTAACACGTGATGGAAGAAATGGCTATCGCCCATTTGTTGGAAGACAGCTTCCACTGGTTCATCGATAACGAGATTTTTCGGAATGTAGAGAAAAGCCCCGCTGTTTAAAAAGGCCAAATGCGCCGCGGTTAACTTATCTTCATCAAAGGTCACGGCTTGTTTCATAAAGTAGGCTTCTACTAAATCGCTGTGCTCTTTAGCCGCGGTAAAGAGATCCGTAAAGATTACCCCGGCATCGATTAAGTGCTGGGGCAGTTGTTCTGCCACCGTGATGCCCCCGGCTTGGACCAATAATGGATGATCTTCCATGGCATCAAAAGCCATCACCCCAATGGAGTCCGGCAATTCGCTGTGCTCCATGGAATCAGCAGTCACATCAAAAAGTGGCCAATCCCGGTAACGCACTTGGTCAATATGAGGCAAGTGTAGTTCATCCACTTGGGCCAAAGCCGCTTTCCGGCGTTCCAATAACCAAGCTGGTTCTTCCTGAGTGGCAGAAAATAATTCCACGGCCTCTAGATAATCTTTCAATTGTGTCATTATCTTTGGCCCCCTTAGACTTCTTCTTTGTATTCGATACCGAGCTCTTCACTAATACCGGCATAGCCTTCTGCTTCCAGGCGTTTTGCCAAGTCCGCATCCCCGGTTAAGACCACCCGGCCATCCATCATGATATGCACCACATCAGGGGTGATATAGTTCAACAGGCGTTGATAGTGAGTGATGATCAAAGAACCGAAGTTGTCCCCTCGCATTTCATTGACCCCTTTTGCCACGACTTTCAAAGCATCGATATCCAAACCGGAGTCGATTTCATCCAAAATCGCAAAGCTTGGTTCTAGCATCATCAACTGCAAGATTTCGTTGCGTTTTTTCTCCCCACCGGAAAAGCCTTCGTTCAAGTAACGTTCTGCCATTTCTTCCGGCATGTTCAAAAGCGCCATTTTTTGATCGAGTTTTTTCAGGAATTGCATGACATTTAGTTTGTCTTCTTCCGGACGTTTCGCATTGATGGCCGCCCGCATGAATTCTGCATTGGTAACTCCCGGAATTTCGGAAGGATATTGCATCGCCAAAAACAATCCTTTGCGCGCCCGTTCGTCGACTTCCATCTCTAAGACATTTTCCCCATCCAAGAGGATTTCCCCTTGGGTTACTTCATAGTTTGGATTGCCCATGATGGCTGCAGACAAGGTGGATTTCCCGGTACCGTTTGGCCCCATGATGGCATGGATTTCTCCGGTTTTCAGGGTTAAATTAACCCCTTTCAGGATTTCTTTATCTTCAATGGACACGTGTAGGTTCTTGATTTCTAATGTAGACATGCTTTTCCCTCCAAATCTTTTCAATTCTCATTCATTTTACGCTAATTGAGAATGATAAGCAACGACCTTGCCTATTTTTTTACCGAGCTTATTCTTTTATTCACAATCTTTTTTTGAAATGCTTTTTTCCGAGTCTATTCGGGATTTTCCAAGGAATTCTCCCAGGAAATCTCTCCGCCTCTTTGCGCTTCTTTAATCTGGTATAGCTAACAAACGATAGCTAGTTTAGAATAATTAAAAAGCTAGACCGTATTCTTCCAAAGAATCACGATCTAGCAAATACACACAGATAGATTTCGTTACTTTTATTGTTGGCTCATTTCCCGGTTTTTTTGAGCCGCTACTTTCACCGCGTTGATCACCGCGCTACGCAAGCCTCGGTCTTCTAATTCCTTCACCGCCGCAATCGTGGTGCCCCCAGGGGAAGTCACCTGATCCTTCAAAGCACCGGGATGCGCTTTTGTTTTCAGTACCATTTGTGCCGAGCCTAAGACGGTTTGCGCGGCAAATTCATAGGCCATCTCGCGACTCATGCCTTCTGATACGGCCCCATCGGCTAAAGCTTCGATAAACAAGTACACATAAGCCGGCGCAGAGCCCGCGACTCCCACCACGGCATCGATGAGTTTTTCTTCCACCAATTCCGCTTTCCCGAAGCTATTGAAAATCCCCAAGACTTCTTGGACTTCTTCTAAGGTGACAGGCTCATTGTGGGCCACAGCAGACATCCCTTCCCCGACCAATGCCGGGGTATTCGGCATCACCCGAAACAGCTTGTGTTCTTGAGACAAGAGGTCCGCCATTTGCCCCAAGGAAATCCCCGCAGCTACAGAAATCAAACTCTGCTCTTTGGTCAAGACCGGGGCTAAAGCTTGCAAGACTCCTGGTAAAATCGCCGGCTTCACTGCAAAAAGAATCACCTGGCTCGCTTTGGCCAAGTCTTCTGGTGTCTGAATTGCGGTTACCCCATATTCTGCGGCCAATTCTTCTGCCACGGCCCCATGACGGTTATAAATCAAAAGATCATCTACCGGATAGCCAGCTTTCACCAATCCTTTTAACATCGCTTGTCCCATATTGCCCATTCCATAAAAACCAATTTTTCTCACAGTACTCATCCCTTCTTCACTCCTATTTGTACTCTAGTTTGCCTCAAAAAAGGCGTGACGTCTAGCCAGAGTCCTTCTTTGAAACGCCACATTTCATCCGCTGTTCGGTTTCACCGGTTTTTTTACTTGAATCCTCACGAGACAAGTTCATTGCGTATTCTGTCTTCGGTTGTTATACTTACATTAAGTAAGTAAAGGAGCTGACATTTTATGCTAGATACAACAATTAAAGGTCTCCATCATGTGACTGCTATGACCTCTAGTGCGAAAAAGACCTACCGCTTTTTCACAGATATTTTAGGCCTACGCCTGATAAAAAAAACCGTCAACCAAGACGATATTGAAACCTATCATCTCTACTTTACCGATGATCTAGGTAGTCCCGGAACGGATATGACATTCTTTGATTTTCCCGGCGTCGGGAAAGGCAGCAAAGGAACCAATACGATTTCTCGCACCGGATTCCGGGTACCCAGTGATGCCTCTTTAGAGTATTGGCGCAAACGCTTTGAGGAATACGATGTAGCCCATGGGGAAATCCGTAGTCGCTTCGGCAAGCGCTATTTAGAATTTCATGACTTTGACAACCAACTGATGCAATTGGTCTCAGACGAAACCAATCACGGCATGGCTGGCGGTACACCATGGAAAAAGAGCAATGTGGCCCCAAAACACGCCATTCTCGGATTAGGTCCTGTGGTGGTTACCGTAAGTGAGTTGGAGCCATTTACCGAAACCTTAACACAAGTCCTCGGCTTTAAAGAAACCCTCCCGGCAGAAGACAGTTTGCATCACTTTGAAGTCGGTGAAGGGGGCAACGGGGCTACACTCTTAGTAGATCATCAACCAGACTTGCCACCAGCGTTAGAAGGCTACGGCAACGTTCATCACTTAGCACTGCGAGTGGCCGACCAAGCTGCCCTCCGTCACTGGATCGACCGCTTGAATGAAGGCAACTTCCGGAATTCTGGTTTCGTAGATCGTTTTTATTTCCAATCGGAATATTTCCTAGCCGGTCCCCATATTCTTTTTGAACTAGCAACAGACGGACCGGGCTTCTTGCAAGATGAGACTTATGAAAAGGCCGGGGAAATCCTCTCCTTGCCTCCCGACTTTGAAGAAAAGCGCCAAGAAATCGAAGAATACGTCCGACCATTCGACACCTCGGATGCCAATACGCAACGAAAGTAGGTCCGTCTATGATTGAATTTTCCGCCCAAGAACTCAGCGGTCTGCAAAATTACAAGTTTCTTACGGGGAGTGTTATTCCCCGGCCGATTGCTTGGATCACCACGAAGGATCCGACTACCCAAGTGGTCAACGCGGCACCATTTAGCTACTTCAATGTAGTAAGCAGCCAGCCACCCCTTGTGAGCCTCTCCATTAATCGCGCACAAGGCCTCGCAAAAGACACTGCCCGTAACTTATTGGCGCAAAAAGAAGGCGTAATTCATATTGTCAATGAGGATGTACTAGCGATTATGAATCAAACCGCCGCCAGTCTTCCACCTGAAATTAGCGAGCTGGAACAACAACCGGTTACCTTGATTCCCAGTCAACAAGTGGAGGTGCCCAGCATTCAAGAAGCGGCGATTCGCCTGGAAGTTCGAGTCCACCAGTACGTTCCTGTCACGGATCAAAACCAGCGTATCGTCAGTGACTTATTTATTTTAGAAGTCCTACACTACGCTTTTGACCCAGCCATCTTTTCAGCAGAGCGTCAATACATTCTCCCAGAAAAACTGGACCCAATCGCTCGCTTGGCTGGCAATACCTACGCAAACTTAGGGGACACATTTGATATTCGCCGGCCTTATTAGAACTAAAAAAGGTGTTTCTACTCTAACTGAGCAGAAACACCTTTTTTTATTGATTGGTTATCCTAGAGAAATTATGTAATCACACAAAAAAAGAACCAGAAAATAAAACTGGCTCTCCTATAAATTACCTTAATTTTTCAATCCACATGTTTCGCTAACATGACAGCTAGTAAGCCATATAGCAAGCTCCTAGAAACTAATTCTAGATTAAACAACCTATTAAATCAATACAATTAATCAGTGACTTTGAAAAATGACACTAAAAATAATTACTCGAAAATGAAGTCCCTTCTTAAGTAAAAGTCTTATCAACGTTACAAAGATTCTTCTTTAAAAAATACAAAAAAAAGACAGTCGAAACTGTCTTAAGAACTCCGGCAGTAGGACTCGAACCTACGACATCATGATTAACAGTCATGCGCTACTACCAACTGAGCTATGCCGGAATGATGCGTGGCGACGTCCTACTCTCACAAAGGGAAACCCTTCACTACAATCGGCGCTAAGAAGCTTAACTTCTGTGTTCGGCAAGGTTACAGGTGTATCCTTCTCGCTATCGTCACCACACTATTTAGTTGAGTAAGTCTTTGCTCACTCAAAACTGGATTTGAAATACGTCTTACAACCAAGTCCACGTTTCTTTTGGTTAAGTCCTCGATCGATTAGTATCAGTCCGCTCCAACCATCACTGGCCTTCCACTTCTGACCTATCTACCTGATCATCTCTCAGGGATCTTACTTCTTTAAAAGAATGGGAAATCTCATCTTGAGGTGGGCTTCACACTTAGATGCTTTCAGCGTTTATCCCTTCCCTACATAGCTACCCAGCGATGCCTCTGGCGAGACAACTGGTACACCAGCGGTAAGTCCATCCCGGTCCTCTCGTACTAAGGACAGCTCCTCTCAAATTTCCAACGCCCGCGACGGATAGGGACCGAACTGTCTCACGACGTTCTGAACCCAGCTCGCGTGCCGCTTTAATGGGCGAACAGCCCAACCCTTGGGACCGACTACAGCCCCAGGATGCGACGAGCCGACATCGAGGTGCCAAACCTCCCCGTCGATGTGGACTCTTGGGGGAGATAAGCCTGTTATCCCCAGGGTAGCTTTTATCCGTTGAGCGATGGCCCTTCCATGCGGAACCACCGGATCACTAAGCCCGACTTTCGTCCCTGCTCGACTTGTAAGTCTCGCAGTCAAGCTCCCTTCTGCCTTTACACTCTGCGAATGATTTCCAACCATTCTGAGGGAACCTTTGGGCGCCTCCGTTACCTTTTAGGAGGCGACCGCCCCAGTCAAACTGCCCATCTGACACTGTCTCCCAGCCCGATCAGGGCTGCGGGTTAGAGTGGCCATAACGCAAGGGTAGTATCCCACCAGCGCCTCCGTCGAAACTAGCGTCCCGACTTCTACGGCTCCTACCTATCCTGTACATGCGGTACAGACACTCAATATCAAACTACAGTAAAGCTCCATGGGGTCTTTCCGTCCTGTCGCGGGTAACCTGCATCTTCACAGGTACTAAAATTTCACCGAGTCTCTCGTTGAGACAGTGCCCAAATCGTTACGCCTTTCGTGCGGGTCGGAACTTACCCGACAAGGAATTTCGCTACCTTAGGACCGTTATAGTTACGGCCGCCGTTTACTGGGGCTTCAATTCGTACCTTCGCTTGCGCTAAGCACTCCTCTTAACCTTCCAGCACCGGGCAGGCGTCAGCCCCTATACGTCATCTTTCGATTTTGCAGAGACCTGTGTTTTTGATAAACAGTCGCTTGGGCCTATTCACTGCGGCTGCTCTTACGAGCAGCACCCCTTCTCCCGAAGTTACGGGGTCATTTTGCCGAGTTCCTTAACGAGAGTTCTCTCGCACACCTTAGGATTCTCTCCTCGACTACCTGTGTCGGTTTGCGGTACGGGCCGTTCGTTTCTCACTAGAAGCTTTTCTTGGCAGTGTGACATCAGAAGCTTCGGTACTATTAGTTCCCTCCTCATCACAGCTTGTCCGTATAGTGATAAGCATTTGACTCATCACAAGACTTACTGCTTGAACAGACATATCCATCAGTCTGCACTTCTTAGCCTCCTGCGTCCCTCCATTGCTCAAACAAAGCGAACGGGTACAGGAATATCAACCTGTTGTCCATCGCCTACGCCTATCGGCCTCGGCTTAGGTCCCGACTAACCCTGGGCGGACGAGCCTTCCCCAGGAAACCTTAGTCATTCGGTGGACAGGATTCTCACCTGTCTTTCGCTACTCATACCGGCATTCTCACTTCTAAGCGCTCCAGCAGTCCTCACGATCTACCTTCAACGCCCTTAGAACGCTCTCCTACCATTGTACCAAAGGTACAATCCACAGCTTCGGTAATATGTTTAGCCCCGGTACATTTTCGGCGCAGGGTCACTCGACTAGTGAGCTATTACGCACTCTTTAAATGATGGCTGCTTCTGAGCCAACATCCTAGTTGTCTGTGCAACCCCACATCCTTTTCCACTTAACATATATTTGGGGACCTTAGCTGGTGGTCTGGGCTGTTTCCCTTTCGACTATGGATCTTATCACTCACAGTCTGACTGCCGAATATGAATGAATGGCATTCGGAGTTTATCTGAATTCGGTAACCCGAGATGGGCCCCTAGTCCAAACAGTGCTCTACCTCCATCATTCTCAACTTCGACGCTAGCCCTAAAGCTATTTCGGAGAGAACCAGCTATCTCCAAGTTCGATTGGAATTTCTCCGCTACCCACACCTCATCCCCGCACTTTTCAACGTACGTGGGTTCGGTCCTCCAGTGCGTTTTACCGCACCTTCAACCTGGACATGGGTAGATCACATGGTTTCGGGTCTACGACTACATACTCATTCGCCCTATTCAGACTCGCTTTCGCTACGGCTCCGTCTCTTCAACTTAACCTCGCATGCAATCGTAACTCGCCGGTTCATTCTACAAAAGGCACGCTATCACCCATTAACGGGCTCTAACTTGTTGTAGGCACACGGTTTCAGGATCTATTTCACTCCCCTCCCGGGGTGCTTTTCACCTTTCCCTCACGGTACTGGTTCACTATCGGTCACTAGGGAGTATTTAGCCTTGGGAGATGGTCCTCCCGGATTCCGACGGAATTCCTCGTGTTCCGCCGTACTCAGGATCCTCCTAGGTGTCTTCCAAATTTCGCCTACGGGGTTTTTACCCTCTTTGACATACCTTTCCAGGTATTTCGGCTATCTGAAAAAACTACCAGATTGGAGTCCTACAACCCCAAGAGGCAAGCCTCTTGGTTTGGGCTTTTCCCGTTTCGCTCGCCGCTACTCAGGGAATCGAATTTTCTTTCTCTTCCTGCAGGTACTTAGATGTTTCAGTTCTCTGCGTCTACCTCGAGTAGGCTATGAATTCACCTATTCGTAACATCCTATCAAAGATGTTGGGTTTCCCCATTCGGAAATCTCTGGATCATAGCTTACTTACAGCTCCCCAAAGCATATCGGCGTTAGTCCCGTCCTTCATCGGCTCCTAGTGCCAAGGCATCCACCGTGCGCCCTTATTCACTTAACCTTAACGACCTTACGGTCGGGTTTTGAGCACTTCTTCTAGCGATAGAAGGTTACTCAAGAATAAGCAATTGAACGAATTTCTTCATCCAAGTGCGGTGTGTGTTCTCGGTTTGTTTTTCTTGTATTTCAATATCCAGTTTTCAATGAACAAGTCTTTTTGAGATACCCGTAGGCCTCTCAAAACTGAACAAAAGCAAAACACTGTGTAGTCTTCCGTAATATTCCTTAGAAAGGAGGTGATCCAGCCGCACCTTCCGATACGGCTACCTTGTTACGACTTCACCCCAATCATCTATCCCACCTTAGGCGGCTGGCTCCAAAAGGTTACCTCACCGACTTCGGGTGTTACAAACTCTCGTGGTGTGACGGGCGGTGTGTACAAGGCCCGGGAACGTATTCACCGCGGCGTGCTGATCCGCGATTACTAGCGATTCCGGCTTCATGCAGGCGAGTTGCAGCCTGCAATCCGAACTGAGAGAAGCTTTAAGAGATTAGCTTAGCCTCGCGACTTCGCAACTCGTTGTACTTCCCATTGTAGCACGTGTGTAGCCCAGGTCATAAGGGGCATGATGATTTGACGTCATCCCCACCTTCCTCCGGTTTGTCACCGGCAGTCTCGCTAGAGTGCCCAACTGAATGATGGCAACTAACAATAAGGGTTGCGCTCGTTGCGGGACTTAACCCAACATCTCACGACACGAGCTGACGACAACCATGCACCACCTGTCACTTTGTCCCCGAAGGGAAAGCTCTATCTCTAGAGTGGTCAAAGGATGTCAAGACCTGGTAAGGTTCTTCGCGTTGCTTCGAATTAAACCACATGCTCCACCGCTTGTGCGGGCCCCCGTCAATTCCTTTGAGTTTCAGCCTTGCGGCCGTACTCCCCAGGCGGAGTGCTTAATGCGTTAGCTGCAGCACTGAAGGGCGGAAACCCTCCAACACTTAGCACTCATCGTTTACGGCGTGGACTACCAGGGTATCTAATCCTGTTTGCTCCCCACGCTTTCGAGCCTCAGCGTCAGTTACAGACCAGAGAGCCGCCTTCGCCACTGGTGTTCCTCCATATATCTACGCATTTCACCGCTACACATGGAATTCCACTCTCCTCTTCTGCACTCAAGTCTCCCAGTTTCCAATGACCCTCCCCGGTTGAGCCGAGGGCTTTCACATCAGACTTAAGAGACCGCCTGCGCTCGCTTTACGCCCAATAAATCCGGACAACGCTTGCCACCTACGTATTACCGCGGCTGCTGGCACGTAGTTAGCCGTGGCTTTCTGGTTAGATACCGTCAAGGGGTGAACATTCTACTCTCACCCTTGTTCTTCTCTAACAACAGAGTTTTACGATCCGAAAACCTTCTTCACTCACGCGGCGTTGCTCGGTCAGACTTTCGTCCATTGCCGAAGATTCCCTACTGCTGCCTCCCGTAGGAGTCTGGGCCGTGTCTCAGTCCCAGTGTGGCCGATCACCCTCTCAGGTCGGCTATGCATCGTGGCCTTGGTGAGCCGTTACCTCACCAACTAGCTAATGCACCGCGGGTCCATCCTCAAGTGACGCAAAAGCGCCTTTCAAATCAAAATCATGCGACTTTGATTGTTATGCGGTATTAGCACCTGTTTCCAAGTGTTATCCCCCGCTTGAGGGCAGGTTACCCACGTGTTACTCACCCGTCCGCCACTCTTTTGTTTTCGGTGGAGCAAGCTCCGGTGAAAACAAAAGCGTTCGACTTGCATGTATTAGGCACGCCGCCAGCGTTCGTCCTGAGCCAGGATCAAACTCTCATAAAAAGTGTTTGAACGAGATAAACTCGTTTAAGCTCATTTGTTAAAAATTGACTTTGCTAGCAATTGCTTGCAAATGTTGTTTGCTTTGATTAAATCAAAGCGCCCTACACATTGGTTGTTTTGCTTTTTGTTCAGTTTTCAAAGGTCTACTATGTCGCTATCAGCAACTCATTAATCATATCAGGTTGCTTTTCAAAAGTCAAACACTTTTGAAAACTTTTTTCGAAGTTTCAGTAGTGATTTCACTCGAATGACGTTTCCATCGAACAGCGACTTTGTTAGTTTAACAGGCTTAGACGACTCTGTCAACAGCAAATTTGAAATGTTTTTCAAGCTGTTTTCCAAAGTTGTTTTCTCACTTGCAACGTTGTCTAATTTATCATTTCTTAAGAATTTCGTCAAGGGATTTGGTGAAGTTTTTTCAAAATAAATGCTGACTTCTCCCCGCTCCAAAACCAGCTCAAAAAATATCCGGCAAAAGCAATCGGGGAAGTCTGCCCTTTCCCTCTAAAAAGGAGCGTGAATAAAATAACTACGGTACCGCCGATAAACCAGATATCCCAGCGTACAACCGAGAAAGTTTGCCAGAATGTCGCTGACTGCGAAGATCCCAAGGTAAAAGACATACTGGGCCGTCTCAATGCCTAGGATCGTCACAAGGGCAATAATCACAAACTCCCAAGGCCGAGAATGCGCGCCATACCAAGCGCCCAAGGGAATAAAAGCCACCACATTTAATAAAAATTCCAAGACACCAGGATGCCAATTCAAAAAGTCCAAGGGATTCAAACTCACCGCATGACTGGTGTCCGCTTTGGTAAACAACATGACAAATAACAAACACGCATACAGGCTATAAGCCAGATACCAGTAGACCGGCCAGAGTGTCCGCTTTAGCCATTGCAGATAAAACAACCACAAAGCCAACGTCATGGCACCGATTAAAAGCACATCGGTAAAGTCAAAACGTGCCAAAACCCGTTCCAAACGAGCTGACCTGGCGATGACTTCCCGCATTAATAATTCCACCGCTAAATAGCTCGCAAGTCCTGCTAAAATCAGCGAGCCACCATAATTCAGCCATTTCTTTGCTTGTTCCACACCATCACTTCCTTTTCACTGGTCTTTTTGCTTGTTTCATTGTAGCATGACCAGACGCGCTGGCCAGCCTCAAAGGCCAGAACTTAGAAAAATTTAGATAGCCCCAAGGTTCGCTTAAGGATATTCCTGACACGGTGCCTAGACAAAAACCAGGCGAGGAGAACTCCCCGCCTGGTTATCCAGTTAGCCTTTAGGAATAAAGTCCTGGGGCAACTCCTCACTCACTCCCAGCACATAAGCCAAGCCTTGCAAAATACGCTGACTGGCCTGGCCGTCCCCGTAAGGATTGTGAGCTTGGGCCATGCGCTCATAAGCAGCTTCCTCTTCAAAGAGCTCCGTAATCGCCGCTGCCACCTGCTCTTCATCTGTGCCTACTAAGCGCAAATTGCCGGCCGCCACGCCTTCTGGACGCTCCGTGGTCTCTCGTAGCACCAAAACCGGCACCCCTAAAGAAGGCGCCTCTTCTTGCACCCCACCGGAATCCGTCACCGCCAAAAAACTCGCCTTTAAGTAATGCTGAAAGGCCGCAGCTTCCAAGGGTTCAATCAGATACACGGAGTCGACTCCCGCCAGCTCCATTGCCACAATCTTTCGTACCAAGGGATTGGCATGGACGGGAAACACCACCGCAGCCTGAGGATAGCGAGCCAAAACCTGCTTCAACGCTCGGAAAACCTGATGCATCGGCTCCCCGAGATTTTCCCGACGATGCATGGTCACCAAAATCACCTGGCGCCCGGCTAGCTCAGCCAGCAGCTCCTCTTGGAAAGGTTGCGCCAAAGTCTCCTGCATGGCATCGATCGCCGTATTACCTGTGACAAAAATCCGCTCCGGCCTGCGACCTTCCGCTAGCAAATTGTCCCGACTGGCCGCTGTGGGTGCGAAATAAACATCCGCCAAGACATCCACCAGCTGACGATTCCCCTCTTCTGGAAACGGCGCAAACTTGTCATACGTCCGCAAGCCGGCCTCCACATGCCCCACCGGAATTTTCCCGTAGTATGCCGCCAAAGCCGCTGCGAAAGTCGTCGCCGTGTCCCCATGAACCAACACCATATCCGGCTGCTCCTGAAGTAACAGTGGCGTCAGCTCGGTCAACACCCGCGCCGTCAAATCCGGCAAGGTCTGCCCGGTCGTCATCAAATCCAAATCATAATCCGGAGTAAGGTGAAAAGTCGCCAGCACCTGATCCAACATCTGCCGGTGCTGGGCGGTAATCACCACCACCGACTCAAAGCGCTCAAAGGAAACTGATTATCGTATTTGTAAGCACCTTTTCTGTGGAATTGATTGTCTCGCCAAGTAGGAGCGTACAAGATGATTTTCTGGCCTTCCTGAAGCCCCAGTTTCTGCAAAACCTGCTGGCGATTGGCCGCCAAATGCTCCTCGTCTTGCAAGATATCGTTTCGCGGGTAGCCGATTTCTAAAACCGGACCGGTATAAGCAAAAGCTCTTTTAAAAATCGTCGTACTATAAGCATTGGGAGAAAGTAAGTAATCCCACCGTGCAGACTCTTGGCGAAAATTCTCCCGGTAGCGCTCAGTGTCCGTATCCGGCATATTGACCTGCTGTATATCTAGTCCTAAGCGTTTTAAAGGGGTGCCGTGCCAAGTTTGGACAAAAGTAGTGCCCGTAGTTTTTTTCATCCACTTAGGCATGCGAGTGTTGAAGATCCAATATTTAGCCCGGGGCATGGTCAAAAGCCAATTCAAACCCATGCGTCGCACATAGGGCACATCATTATCGATAAAAGGCTGTTCAAAACCTTTTTTGACTGCCCAGACGCAAGTAGCTTCAGGATATTGGCTTTGTATGTATTCATATATGGCTCTTGGATTGTCGCTGTATTGCCGGCCGTGGAAGCTTTCAAAAAAGAAAAGCTCCCGTTTCGGCAGGCGCCCGACCACGGTAAAAGTGGCGGTCACTACTTTATGATACATACGCTCCAAGGTACGTCTCAGCTTGGCATTCATCGATGATCTTCCATTCTAGTTGATTCTATAAGTAATCAAGACTGCTGGTCAGTCTTTACGCGCAAACTTCATTGCTACTCATTGTCCCAGCTCAGTCGGCGGATTCTTTCTCCTTTTGTCTCTTGGTATTTTCCCGCCAGACGCAAGCAATCGGTCAAACTCAAATCCGTTGTTACTAGTCGGATAAAGTGCCGAAAATGCTTGGTGATAGTCACTGGATTGGCACTGGTCAAAAGAGCTTCTTTTATCAAGCGCAACACGTGTTCTTGCCGAGCAAAGACACCAAAAACTCCCGGAGCATCTTCCTGATAAGCAATAAACCGTGAAAAAGCCGCGGAATCTAAAGATTGCGGCCCTTTGGGAAAAGCTTCTTCGCAATTTTGAAAATTATGTTTCTCGTCTGCTCCCGAAACCTGCCCATGATAGGTAAAGGCTTTAGGATTGCGAACCTCAATCGTCTCTTTTTGCGCAAATAGAAACTCCCGTAAACTGGCTTGAGTTAACAGAACATAATGATCAATGGCTACATTCAAGGCTTCTGCTAACCAGTGACAAAAAACAGCAGCATCCTCAGAAAAATCTAAATAACGCAGACCTAATTCTTGTCCTTTCACCAATTGATCCGGTCCCAGACGCAACAAGGTTTTCCCTTTTTTTTCCAAAGACAAAAGATAAAAACAACTGTCTTTTCCGGCTCCTAAGATAAACAATACATGCATTAGCTCGCCCCCCGTCCTTTGTGTAATGATTGTGTTCCTTTGCCGGGAGTGAGATTATTATTGGCTTGATTTTCTTTTCCTGGCTTGCGAGATTGCCATCGCATCTGCCAACTCTTAATCAGAAACTGGGGGATCTGTTTTAGCCGATCCCAGCGACCGTAGCGCACGGAGCGATAAAGCCATTCTAAATTAAGCTTGATAAAAATTTTAGGTGCTCGTTTGACTTCCCCCGACAATACGTCGAAGGTCCCCCCTACGTCCAAAAAGACACTGGCATTCAAATTGTCCACTTGTGCTTCTAAAAAGAGTTCTTGTTTTGGAGAACCTAGGGCCACAAAGAGGAAAGTGGGATTGGCAGCGTTGATTTTATCCACGATTTTTTCTGGTTCCCGTGTGGTAAAACCGTGGAGATAGCCCGCCACCACGAGGTTGGGATAGTCTTTCGCAATATTTTTAGCGGCTTTTTTTACAATTTCTTTTTTGGCACCATACAAAAAAATCCGGTGTCCCTGTTCATCGGCGTAGCGTAGCATCATGTCCATGACATCGATACCAGTGACACGCTTGCGAATCGTGCCACCTAGATACTTGGACATTTTGACAATTCCAACGCCATCGGGTAAACGATGGGTGGCACGCTCGATATAGGCTTTCACCTGGGGATACCGTTCGACTTGTAAAGAGATTTGGGGATTGACACTAGTGACCATCATTTTCCTACCCGAGGTAATATAGACTGGTAAATCTTGACGAAGGGTCTCTTCAGTTAAATTATCTACGGGCAATCCACTAATGTATTCGGTCTTCATCAATCATCTTCCTCTCTTCATCAACTATTTTCTGTTTGTAAATACCGATCTACCAAGGCTAGTAGTCCCTCTACCGCTTGGCCGGTATTGTATTCTTGCCATTTTTGGCTCAAAGCTTGTTGCTGTAAAAGCAACGTCTCTGTTTTCTCATTGTTTGGCTGAGATGCAGCTTGCAATTTGACCGCTAACTCCTCGGAACTTTGGGCTAACCAAGGTTGCCAGTCTACTTTGAAATCCGGTTGCAAGCCGGTGGTATCAGCATAGTGCTCTAAATCCGGACAGTACAAGCAAATTCCCTGTCCCGGACGTCGTAGCATAAAATCGAAGACACAGGAAGAATAATCCGTCACTAGATACTCACTTTGATCAAAGAGTGCCAACAGATTTCCTGTCACTAGCCGGACATTAGTTGGCGTCTTAACGTCCGATAATTGTCGAGCAAGATGGGGGTGAAGCTTCACTAAAACCTGCATGTCACTATTTTGAAAAGCACGGAAAGCCGATGTCAGCACAGTCCGCATTTCTTCAAGGGAATCACGATAGGTGGGAACATAAAGCACGGTGGTAGGTTCAGCTGTCAGTACTGTAATAGCCAGAGCAGTTGGCTGCAAAACATCTGTACGAGGAGCACCGAGATAACGAACCCGGGCCGGATCAATGTGGTAAGCAGCTTCAAAGACTTTTCCCATGGCCTGAGAACCGACAACGATATCCGTCAAACTGCCATAGACCTTTTGAAAACGCACTTGATCGGCTTGACTGCGCTTTTTGGTCTTTGGATCTTGCCACCCGAATGCCTTCAAAGCCCCGGTGGCATGCCAGATTTGGATGATTTTTCGTTGAGGCTGGCTTAAAGCGGCCAACTCCGGGTAGTAATTGTCGGCGATGATGATTTGACAGCTTG
Source organism: Enterococcus asini ATCC 700915 (assembly GCF_000407365.1). Lineage (GTDB taxonomy): Bacteria > Bacillota > Bacilli > Lactobacillales > Enterococcaceae > Enterococcus_C > Enterococcus_C asini. Next base: position 1,293,684 of record NZ_ASVU01000001.1, on the reverse strand, counting down.
CGATTTGTCGCCAACTTCTCTCCATGCAGAACGCTCGTGGGGAAAAAGGGGTGATTACCACTCCTTTTGCGGCATAGCTTTTGGCCACTTCCGTCATTTGCGGCGTATAAGCTAGAAGAAAATCCGTCCCATATTGTTGCTGCAATGCGTCAATTGCACCACCGTCATTATCAGCAAAACTTAATAAATAGCAGACTCTCTTGTTTAGAGTGTGCTTTTTGGCCCGACTAGCTAGGAACGCTAGATAAGCATTTTTTACATCAAACATGGTTACTTCACATCAAGTTGTTCAGCTAGCTCATCTTCAACTCTTTGACGCTCGCTATCACTCACTCGTTGATAACTGATGCCGTCTTGCATAAAGCCTTCTCCTTGCATCTGATCGGTGGTTACTTTTGTGAAAGCATCCCGATAGTTCAGAGCGATTTTTTTCAATTGATCAAAGGTCAAGTCGGTCTTCATGTTTTCTTCCATGGCATTCAAGACTTCTTGGTACTTAGTGATACCGTCTAACGTCAAGATTTTGTCCACCACACCAATCACGATGCTTCGTTGACGCTCTTGTCGGCCATAGTCGCCTTTTGGATCTTCTTTACGCATGCGAGAGTAAGCCAAGGCTTGTTCCCCATCCAAGGTGATCTTCCCGTGTTCGAAGGTATAACCGTCTTGAGTAAACTGAGTTTCATTGCCCACTTCAATGCCGCCCACAGCGTCGACTAATTCTTTTAGCCCAGCCATATTAATCGCCACATAATGATCAATCGGGGTGTTCAAGTAGCCTTCCACAGTATCCATGGACATGGCGGCTCCACCAAATGCATAGGCGTGGTTGATTTTGTCATCGGTACCGTGACCGACGATTGGCACATAGGTATCCCGAGCGATGCTGACGATGGTCGTTTTTTGATCGGTTGGATTCACCGCAGCTACCATCATCGTATCCGAGCGTCCTTGATCGGTCCGACCTAAATCCCCCGTATCAATCCCTAGCAACAACACGGAAAAAGGGTCCTCTTTTTCCAAGCTAACCGCTTTCGTTCTAAGGCTCGACGCTTGCTCCCGTTCCACAGACTCATAGGTCGCCTTCACTGAATGACTGACATCCCAGTAGACCTTCGCACCTACACCGACTATTACGGCTGTGATTGCTACGAGGATTCCCACGATTACTAAGATGATTTTCTTTCCTTTTGACATAGGCCACTCCTTATTTATCCATTCAAATTCCCGACGTTTTTTAGCGAAAAAAACAAACTTCCTTCGTATCTTTTTCACAAAACACTTAAGTGAAATTATACTCTAGAACCCCTGTCATGTCATGTTTTCATTTGACACTATAATTGTTTTCTTATTTAGATTGTTTCGAAAACTGAATAACAGAATATTTTTTTAAACCAATTTTTTTCTAGATAAAAAATTGATATCGTTTCCTTTTATGCGGTATTTTCATCAGATTTTCTGCCGCGGTGTGCAAAAAAAGATAGTTAAAAAACAGATTACTTGTGTTTAAAGCACGGTATCTTCTGTCTTTTTCTAGTTTTTCTAATATGCAAAAAAAGTTATTCATAACACACTTATAATGCATTTATCCTAGGTTTTACGAAAATCAGAAAGCGCGTACTAAAGCCGAACGTTCGCCAATTCACCGCTAAAAAAGACCGTCACCAATTGTTCGCTGGTAACGATCTTTTCACATTTTTTTCTAACGATAAATCTTCACTTGCACTTGACGACGGCCCCAATTGGTGCAGGCGGGCACGTTGTCAAAATGCACGTCGATAATCCGGCCTTTGATTGCGCCACCGGTATCCAAAGCAACGGCTAGGCCATAGCCTTCGACTTCCACCAAGGTGCCTAATGGAATCACGGATGGATCCACGGCTACTGCTTGAGGATTGGTGCGTAGGTCGGTTCCGGAAGCAGTGAAGTAGCTTGCTCCTGGTTCCGCATAAGAATAGGCAGTAGACTCAAAACTCATGGTCGTGTAGTTGCCATTACTTGAGTTGTCATTGCCACCGTTGTTGTCTTCACTTGGCGTGGTGCTTTCGCTAGTGGAGTCTTCGGTTGAACTACTGTCATTGGTTGAGCTTTCGCTTGTGCTAGACTCAGCAGAACTGCTGGAATCTTGGGCACTGGTGCTACTTGATTCTTTGGCGCTAGACTCAGCTGACGCTTTGGCTGCTGCCTCGGCTTCGGCTTGTTTTTTCGCAGCGGCTTCTTTGGCGGCTTCTTCTTGCGCTTTCTTTTCAGCGGCTTCTTTAGCAGCTTTTTCCTTTTCCGCTTGGATGCGGGCGGTTTCTAGCTCTTTGGAAGCGGCGATATCCGCTAAGGTGCTTTGTTTTTTCGCCAATTGTGCCTGTAAGTCGGCTACTTTATTGTCCAAGTCACTGGCTTCGGCTTCCAAGTTGGCTTCATTTTCTTTCAAATCCGCCTGTTTGGATTCCACCGTGGCTTGCAAGTCTTCCAATTTGGTCTTTTCCTCATGGAGACTGTCGATTTTTTCTTTTTCCATGGATTGCAATTGGGTAATTGCCATGGCCCGATTGATGAAATCGGTGATGTTTTCTGCGGTCAACAAGGCGCTCCAGTTGTACTCAAAGCTGCCGTTGACTTGGATATTTTTCAAACGTTCCGCTATGACAGCTTCCCGTTTGGCGATGACTTTTTCCGTCTCAACGATTTCGGCTTGGGCTTTTTTTATGGCCGCCTGATTGTCGCTGATGGCTTGTTTGGTGGCTTCCACTTGCGCATAGGTCTCATTTGCAGCAGTCAAAGCACTTTGTACTTCACTGGAAATTTGGTCGCTTTGTTCTAATACGGCACTTTCTTTCCGGTTCAATTCATCCAAGGACTCTGCCTGGGCGATGACCGGGGTGACAAGATTTGCGGCTAATAGGGCCACGATTGCCAAGGTCCACTTGCTCTTCAAAAATCCAACACTCCTTCATGCATTGCTATCGATTTGTTTGATTGTCTTGCATGCTCACTTTTCTTGACAAAACCAGCCCACTCTAGATGAGAGGGGTGATTTCTCCAACCTGTCTCATTATACAAAGACTTTTTGCGAGTTTTGTTGCAATTTCTTAACAATTTATTACAAACTATGAAAAAAGTGGGTTTTAGAAGTGGCTTTTTTCCCTGTTTTTGCAAAAAAGTGGGGACCGGCCCACGCCAGTCCCCACTTTTTCCTGTAACGGATTTGTAACATTATTTGAAACCTTTCCGCAAATCTTCCACCAACTGGCGCAATTCCTGACCGTTTTTCACATTGGACAAGCGCAAGTGAGGGAAGTTTTTCAATAAGCGCCGTTGGTTGAAATTCAACCGTGGCAAATTGCTGGCTTCTTCTGGGTGGTCGCCTAAGTATTTGCCCCAATTTAAGCGCTGCTGGACATCTTCCTTGGAAGTTTCCCACGCCCCTTTGAGCTCTTCCTTGCGATTGTCCACAGTGGCATTCAGGCGTTTGACCGCCGCTTGGAAAGCCGCCATATTGGCCAAGGTATAGCCTAAATCAAAGGAAATCAGCGCAATCAAGAATACCGGTAGCAAGAAGCCAAAATGACTAGCCAGCCATTCTTCCAAGTGCAAAACCTGAGGATTCAAGATTTTCACGATGAAGACACAACCCACACCCCAGAACAAGGACACCGGCACTGCCACCCGGCCGTTGATGTTTAAGGGCACGTCTTTGTAGTCCCACCAAGAAGCGTGAAAGAGTTTTTCCAGCCCAAAGCTCGTGACATACTCCAACACCGTGACGATAATTGTCGCCGCCACATATAATAGTAGGAGATTGTCATGGAGGGGTTCTAAAAAGTACAACACCGCCAAAATCCCAAAGCCATAAATGGGTGTAATCGGCCCAATCAAAAAGCCCCGATACTGGAACTTCCGAGCTTTAATGGAGCAGTAAACCGTCTCCCAGGCCCAGCCGATAAAAGAATAACAAAAAAATAAAAGCACAATCTGAATAAATGTCGCCAAGAAAATCCCCCTTTCTGTTGGTTCCATTATACCCTAGTGACCCCCAGATGCCAGAAGGAAGGTCATCTGAGGGCTAAGATCTTTTGTCTCAGTGAAACAGGCCCTCCTTACTCGGCCTAATTGTATCCGTAGCACGTCTTCTGCCGGCTCCAAAACAAACCCGAGACACTGCCCCGCCTTCATCACTTTATAAAGCTTCCCTGATACCCTGACCCTTTTCACTTGGGACGCAATCGGCTAAAATAAGGTGACCCCGGGGCAGCGTTTGACGCCCCCGGCAATCAGATAAAGGAGTTTTCCATGTTAAAATTATTGATTCATGCCAAAAATTATCGGAAACAGATCATTCTCGGTCCCTTCTTTAAATTCCTAGAAGCGGTCTTTGAACTTTTTTTGCCATTGCTTATGGCTCGCTTGGTGGATGAAGGGATCAACGCCGAAAATCCCCAAGTAGTCTGGCAAATGATGGGACTAATGGTCCTTTTGTCTATCGTGGGCTTAGGTTGCGCGGTGATTTGCCAGTACTATTCCTCGATTGCTTCTCAAGGCTTCGGCACCCAATTGCGCAATCGCCTAATGGAGAAAATCAACGAGCTATCCTTTTCTCAACTGAATCACTTTGGTACGGATTCACTGATTACTCGGACGACGAACGATGTGAATCAATTGCAACTGGCTTTGGCCATGTTGATCCGCCTCGTGGTGCGGGCGCCTTTTCTAAGCATTGGCGCCGTGATTATGGCCTTTACCATCGATTGGCAAGCCGGGCTTTTGTTTCTACTCGTCTTGCCCCTGTTTTGCCTGTTGCTCTTTGTGATTATCAAAAGCAGTGTGCCTTTGTATAAGAAAGCCCAGAGTCTTTTGGACCGGGTCAATCAACTGGTGGAGCAAAACCTCAGCGGTGTCCGAGTGATTCGGGCCTATACCGGGGAAAAACGGGAAGTCAGTGGCTTTCATCAAGGGGCAGACAATCTCGCCAAGGTTTCCATTCGGGTGAACAACCTTTCTGCTATTTTAACCCCGGCGACGACGCTGATTTTAAACTTGGGGATTTTGGCCTTGTTTGCCCAAGGTGCGCCTTGGGTCAATAGCGGTCGCTTGGCTCAAGGGGAGATTTTGGCCCTGGTCAACTATATGAACCAGATGCTACTTGCTTTAATCGTCGTTTCCAATCTGGTGGTCATCTTCACCCGGGCGGCGGCTTCCGCTCAGCGCTTAAACGAAGTCTTGGATACTCCTACCGAACAGCCGGTAGCTGCAAAAACTACGGATTCAAAAGACACTTTGACCCCTGACTTGTCTAAAGAAGCGGCCTCGACTTCACTGACGGTAAACGCCGCCACCAAAGTCCAGTTCGACCAAGTGGACTTTCGCTATGGCGCCGACTACGGCCTAGCACTCCAAGACATTTCTTTCACCATTGAGCCGGGGATGCTCGTGGGCATCACCGGCGCCACCGGCAGCGGCAAGACCACCTTAACCCAACTAATCGCGGGCTTTTACCCGGTGACATCAGGAGACATCCGCCTAAACGATCGCTCCTTAGCCCAGTGGCCACCGGCAACCTTAGTGGAGCAAATCGCCCAAGTTCCCCAAAAAGCCGTGCTGTTTTCCGGCACGATTCGGGACAATTTACAATGGGGCAAATCCGATGCCACCGATGAAGAATGCTGGCGCGCTCTTGAAATCGCCCAAGCAGCGGAGTTTGTCCGGGCATTACCCAATCAGTTAGACACCGCGATTTTTGAAGGTGGACAAAACTTAAGTGGTGGGCAACGACAACGGCTGACCATCGCCCGGGCGTTGATTAAAAAGGCCCCTTTGTTGATCCTAGACGACTCCTTAAGCGCTCTGGATTACCAGACGGACTTAAACTTACGCCAAGCTCTCAATCAAACTCAAAAAGGCACGGTGATGATTATTTCCCAAAGGATTTCTTCCATCGCCCAAGCGGACTTGATTCTGGTAATGGATCAGGGGCGTTTGGTGGCTCAAGGCACGCATCAGGAATTGGCCGCCACCAGTCCCGCTTACCAAGCAATCCTCGCCTCTCAGGAAGAAGGTGTTTCCCATGCATAAAATCATCGATCCCAAAACTATGAAAAAATTCTGGCCTTACTTGCGTCGCTATCGCCGGCAAATGCTAGCCGCCGCCTTTTTCGGCATCTTAGCTGGTGGCGCTGGTGTCTTAATGACGTGGCAAATCGGTGCCGCCATCGACCGTTTAATCGGCGCTGGACAAGTGGACTTTGCCGGTTTAGGAAAGCTCTTGGCCCAGTTTGCCGCCTTGATTCTCGTGACTGTTATTAGTCAGCTTTTGATTCAGCGCCTAGGTAACGCTTTGGCTTACCGCAGTACCGCCGACTTACGAGATGCGGCCTTTACTCATTTGAATCACTTGCCTTTGCGCTATTACGACGAGCACAGCCATGGAGATATCCTAAGCCGCTTTACCAACGACATGGACAATATCGCCATCGCTTTGGCCGCGGTTTTCAGCCAAGTCTTCTCCGGCATGACCACCGTGGTGATTGCCTTTGTGGTGATGTTGGTCTTAAGTCCCCTGCTGACTTTGGTGGTGCTGTTAGCCACCCCAGTGATTTTCTTTGTCAGCTATGAAGTGGCCAAGCACTCCCAACAAGACTTTGCTGCCCAACAGCAGATTACCGGGGCTTTGTCCGGTTTTGTCAGTGAAATGGTCAGCAATCAAAAAATCGTCAAGACCTTCCACCGAGAAAGCCACAATCAAGCTCAGTTTGAGTCCGTCAATCAAGAACTCTATCACAAAGGGCAAAAGGCTCAGTTTTCCTCCTCCTTGACCAACCCTGCTTCTCGTTTCGTCGACCATTTGGCCTATGTGGCGGTGGGGTTTGTGGGGGCGCTCTTGATTTTGTCCGGGAGTTCTTTGGTCACCGTGGGCATGATTGCCAGCTTCACCTTGTACGCTAGCCAGTTCACCAAGCCTTTTATCGAGCTTTCCGGGATTACCACCCAGATTCAAACCGCTTTGGCCGGACTAAAACGTAGCTTCGAGCTTTTAGATCAAGCACCGGAAGCACCGGATGCGCCGGATGCTCTAGTCCTAGGCGCGACTAAGCCCGTCCAAGGTGCCGTGGCTTTTGAAGACGTGGCCTTTTCTTACAAACCGGAAACCCCGTTGATTCATGACTTCACCTTTGCTTGTGCCCCGGGGGAAACCGTGGCGATTGTCGGGCAAACCGGCGCCGGCAAGTCCACCTTGGTCAATCTGCTCATGGGCTTTTATCCCATTGACGCCGGGCGGATTACCGTGGATGGCACCGACATTCGCCAGGTGACCCGCAGCAGTCTGCGCCAGCATTTCGGCATGGTGTTACAAGAACCTTGGCTCTTTGACGCAAGCCTGCGGGACAATCTGACCTATGGCCGGCCCACTGCCACCGACGACGAAATCTACGCCGCCTTGAAAGAAACCTATATGTACGAATACGTAGAGCGCCTGCCGCAAAAACTTGATACCCTAGTAGGCTCTCAAGGGCTGAAGCTTTCAGAGGGACAAAAACAGCTTTTAACCATCGCCCGGACCATGATTGCCAAACCCGCCATGCTGATTTTAGACGAAGCGACCAGTAGCGTGGATACTTTAACCGAACAAAAAATCCAAGCCGCTTTTCTAGCCATGATGCAAGGCCGCACTAGCTTTGTGATCGCCCACCGCTTAGCAACGATTCAAGGCGCCGACCATATCTTAGTCATGGACCACGGCGCCATCGTGGAACAAGGCACCCATGAAGCACTCCTGGCCCAAAACGGTGCGTATACTCAGCTGTATCAGGCACAGTTTGCGGGGAGTCGCTAGAAACTAAAAGCCCAAAGGAGACCGCCATGCTTTTACAAAACACAGACCAATCACTGCAACTTAAGACGATTACGCCAGAACACCTCTCGCCACTTTGGCAAATCAGCCATGGCCCCGCAGCAGATTTAGCTTGGAGGGCATGGGACGGTCCTTATTTTGAAGATCCCGTACTCACTTGGGAAGCATTTCTAGAAAAACGGGGTCCAAAGATTACAGCCCATCCTCATCACGCGGGTATCTGGTACCAAGGAAAACTTGTGGGGGAAGTCAGTGCATACTTCGAGGACGGCCACTTAGAACGCTGGTTGGAATTCGGCTTGGCTCTTTACGACCAGCGCTTGTGGAATAGCGGACTCGGCACCGCCGCCTGCCAGCTTTGGCTCACCTATCTCTTTAAGCTCCATCCCGATCTTCCCCGAGTAGGCTTTACCACTTGGTCCGGCAATTTCGCCATGATGCGCTTAGGCGAAAAACTGGGTATGGAAAAAGAAGCCCAAATTCGCAAAGTCCGCTTCTGGCAAGGCCAGTATTATGATTCCGTCAAGTATGGCGTGTTGCGTGAGGAGTGGGAAAACTAAAAAAAACGGTCCGCCATTGTTCGGTGGGCCGTTTTTTTGTTCACTTATCCTTATACTGTTTTGCAAAATACAACAAATACCAAGACCGCTCCACGGCGTATTCGCTCAAAACTTCGAGCTCTTGTTCTGGTTCTGGCGGGTCTTGCTCCGGTGGGACAGGCTCCGTGATTTGATAAACCCAACGCCCAGCCTCATCGATATGGTCAAAAACAACTGGATTTTGGATACTTTGAAGCGGATGACCGCTAAAAAACAGTACCGTGCGGACTCCATAAAACGGCGTCAAGTGACACAACCAAAAGAAAAAACCACTGATTCCCAACAAAGCTAGCCCACACTTTTGCCATTTTTTCATCTTGTCGCTCCTTTTCCAATGCTCTTCGACATCCTGATCATCATTTAGTGTACCTTTCATCCACTTCCTTGTAAAACGCTTTTAATAAAACGTAAAAAAAACAGTCCGACAGTATTCTGCCGGACTGTAACTTAGTTAATAAAAGTTAATAAAACAAATCGCTCTCGCCAAAGAGATCCTCGATGCCAGTGGGCACTTGTTGAATCGGCAAGTCTTGAAGCATACCGGTTAAAAAGAAGCGACTCACCAAAACCAGTACCAAAAGGCACACTAAGCTAGTCAATAAAATCGTATAAAAGCGATTGAAACGACCGGTGAGATTCGGCGTTTGCCACAGGTTGCCCACAAAGGATACCCCGACAAGCAGCAAGCTAGCCACTACAAAGGTCAAGATTCCCTTGGACATGTCGCTGAGCAATAGTGAAAAGACGACTGCCCCAAGGCTGAGATAGACCGCCAGTGATGCTGGGGCCATTAATTCTCCTAGGGCTTGAAGGAACTGCACCGGTCGACCGAAGATTTTCCCAGCCACCAAATAATAAGCCAACAAGTAGATGACGCCGGCCACCGCCAAGTACAGGCTTAGCTCGAAGAAAAAGAGCAGGCTAGAGCCTCGATACTGGAATTGCAGGCCAAAGGATTGAATCATCCCTAGCACCCGGTAAATCAAACTCGTTAACAGGCGACTTAGCGCAAAGCCGTTACTTAAAACGATAATTAAGAAGCTCGCCACACCGTACCATTTTTCGGCTTTGGTGGCCGGTCCGATTTGGTTAAAATTCGGGGATAAGATTTGCCGATTAAGGAAGCGGAAGTAGCCTAACAGATGGTCACCGGGTGTGGGCCCCTCTGCTTCCTCTTCAGCTTGTTTGCCCCCGGGTAAAACGGTCAACTCCGGCTTTTTGGTGAACGTTTTTGCGACAGTCTCACTGGAGGTAGTCGCTCTTTTGGTAGCTTCTTCTGGGCTTTCTCCCTGTTCCTCGGTTTCATGAGGGAGAGATTCAGAGGAACCCGCGTCTCCTTCAAGTGCTGGACTTTCTGTAAGTTCCGGGCCAGTCGGTTCAAAAATCGCATCTTCCTCAACTTTAGTCTCAGAAGTTCCGGTTTCGTGAGTTGCCTTTACTGCTTCTTCTGCCCCACCACTTGCCGCTGTCACCCCCGGACGCACTTCAGCTACTTCAGCAACCTCCACTTCTTGGGTCGTCGACTCTTCGGTAACAGTTGATTCCGGTGTAGCTTCTTCTGGCACAGCCGTAGATGCCGCAGCTTCTAAGTCTGCCGGCACTTCTTTTGCTAGTTTTTCACCAGCCTCAGCCGACACACTGTCAGTAGTTGCAGTAGTCGGTACCCCCCCTGATTTTGCCAAGTCAGCTGATTCTTCCTTTGTGCTAGCTTCTTTGGCCAAATCTCCCCGGGGGATTTTTTGTTGCAACACATAGCCACAGACCGGACAGGCTTTGCTGTCGTCCGGAAGCGCCGCGCCGCAATTTGGACAATTCTTCATGATACTCTCCTTTTCGGCCGCCTAATACACCGGCACCTTAACCGGCGTCACGAGCCTTGCTTATTCCGCTAACAAACCCAATTCTTCTTTCCAATTTAAGACCCGAGTCACTGAAGCATCCAAGTCTTTTTCACTGTATTCTCCGTCTTCGATTGCTTGTAAGACATAGGGAATCTGACTAGCATAGGTAGAAGACAAAATCAGGTCATTTCCTGCTTGTAACGCCTTCAACCCGGCTTCTTCTTGGGACATGAAGTCTGCTAGTCCCGCCATATCCATATCGTCGGTCATGATCACCCCGTCAAAGCCCATGTCTTTGCGCAACAGGTCATGGACCGGCGCAGAAACCGAAGCCGGCACGCTGTCGTCAATGGCATTGACGATATTATGGGACACCAAAATGCTGTCTACCCCAGCGTCAATCCCCGCTTGAAAAGGCACCAAATCATTGTCTTCTAACTCTGTCATCGAGCGAGTATCCGTCACGATATCCGTGTGGGAGTCTTGGTTGTTCCCATATCCCGGAAAATGCTTCAAAGTGGAACCAGAGTGGGCTTTTTTCAATGCTTTTACCACAGTGGTCACGTATTCTGCCGTTCCCTTGGCATCTTGGCCAATGGTCCGGTCATAGATAAAGGCATTGGGATCTGTGGCTACATCCGCCACGGGAAAAAGTCCGGTGTCGATGCCTAATTCTTTTAGAATACCGGCTTTATCCGTGGTATCTTTGGTAATTGCATCCCACCCGCCTTGGGCATAAAGGTCTTGAGGTGACTGGAAGGGTGTCGCCACTAGCTGACTATTGCGACTCACTCGGCTCACGGTGCCTCCTTCTTCGTCGGCGGCAATCAGCATGGGCACTTCACTAGTTTCTTGGTATTGGGCAATAGTGCTTTGAACCTCGTCATAGGTCTTACCTTCCACATCACGGCCAAATAGCAAGTAGCCACCTAGATGATACTCCTGAATATCGCTCAAGGCATTTTCCACCGGTACTCGGGCCAAGAACAGTTGGCCGACCTTTTCTTTGGTAGACATCTCAGCTACTAAGTTTGCTACTTTGTCGTCTTCTGTTTTTTCGTCGCTACTTTCACTGGTACTAGACTTAACCACCGTGCTAGTAGTCGACGCACTGGATTTGCTTTCATTCGTAGTGCCTGGTTTCGGCGTGTGACCAAAATCCGTAAAGAAATACAGGCCCATTACCACCACCAAAATCACTAAGCAGCCTGCGCCGATCATTGTAAACATTCGTTTTCCCATTTTTATCCTCTCCAAACTTCCTTAACTCAAGCTTAAGAATACCATATTCCGACGAAAAAATAGTCTCTGAAGGCGCAAAAAAGCCCCGACTAAAAATCAGTCGAGGCCCGCGTTTGGGATGAGTACGCAACAAGGTCTAGCCTAGCGAGTGGCAAAACGTTTGGCGAGACGTTTGTAAGGGAGCGCTCGGCCGGTGGCATAGATCAAAAAGGTCTGCACCGGTAAGAAAATCACGGCCTTGCCTAACCGCAAACTCCAAAAAGCCCAGTTTAACGGCATTTGATACATCACATGGAGCCACAAGGGCGTCAGGCACAAAGTGATGAGTAACGTATTGAGTAAGGTCACCAGAAACGCACGGCGCAAGGTCACTTCCTTTTGATAGAAGAACCAACCGTACAACGCGCCACCAATGGCCGCGTTGATGGTGAAGCCCACGAAATAGGGGGCTTTGGCCAAAATCGCCATGCCGATCACATCGGCAATCCCGGCACCAATGGCCGTCCAAAAGGGACCAAAAAGCATCCCCATGATCATCTCTGGCACAAATTGAAAACTGATTTTCAAAAATGTGGTCTCGATGCCCAACACCCGGGATAAGACCACAATCATGGCAATCAGTAAGCCCATGGTCGCCAAAGACTGAGTGGTTAATTTTTGTTTCATAACAGCATCTCCTTTAAGAGCTGCTACATTTACATGCAGCGAATGCGAAAACAAAACCGCGAAACTAGCGCGCCACGCTACTCCTTCGTCAAAGAGGCAACATCCCATCCTCTAAGCACTTAACGCTTCGTTTTCTACTCTGAATATTGGACACTTGGTCCGCCCTAATGATAACACGGAAGCCGTAACGGGACAATCCAACATGCTTTGCTGAATGGAAATTTCTTGAAAGACTTTCAAGGATACTCCCGGCGTTTGCGATCAAAGCCCACGTAAAATAGCCACAAAAAAGTCGCCTTCTTACCTAAAAGAAGACGACTTTTTTCCTGTTTGATTTACTACTTGCAAGCAACTTTACGCCGCCGCTTTTCGGCTAAAGAGGTCTTTTGCTTGCCGGAAGACTGGGATGGCAAATTGCTTGCTCACCGCCGCGGTCACATAGTAAGCGATATTGTAATCCACCAAAGAATGGATCAAGCCCCCCACGCCCATTAAGACGAAGAAGAAGAAAAAGGCGCCCCCGTCGTATGTGCCCGGATTGCCCAGGTCGATGAAGTTGAAAGCTACTACTACCAGCACTTCCACCACTGTGTGAAGCAAAGCAATCACCAAATTGTACAACTGGAACTTCCAATTCCACGCTTTAAACTGGCCGTTCACCAAGACGGTTTCCGGACGTTTTTGCAAATACCACGCCCCCGCCAAGGCGAATACGATATGGCTAGCCGCTCGCAAGGTGATGATAAAAGGCAAACCGCTCAAAGCAAAGCCAAAGGTCGTCCCCACCGCGACGATTGCCGCCAACAAAGGCGAAAAGAACATGGCGATAAATAATGGCACGTGGCTCGCCAAAGTGAAAGATGCCGGCCCGATGACGATTTTCGGCATCACATTGGGAATCAAAATGGCTAACGCAATCAGCAATGCGCCAATGGTCATTTCTCGTACTGAAAATTTTTTCATTGTTTCTCCACTCCTTTTTGTCAGGAACGCCAGAAAGTTCCCTTTCCTCGTCGCTCCTTTTAACCTGTCTTGACACTTAATTCTTTCACAGTGTACCGGGATTTCCAAGAGGTGTCAAGTCACCTATTCGGAAAAGTTGCAGAAAACGATTTCATTTCTGTGAAGTAAAACAATGGAAAATTGGTGACACTTTTTATGTCAGAGTCCGAAGGGAGAACAGTACCATACGTGTAAAGAGAAAAAGCGAATTACGCTGACTTAACTTGATGAAATCAAGGTTAGTCAGCGTTTGAGATTTTTAGCAATGAAAAGAAGGTTATCTTCCAATAATTTTTAATGGAAGATAACCTTCTTTTGCTTGCGTCTCACGTTTGGTATGGTTCGGTTCGTAGGACGGTGACTTAACTATTGCCCCACTCTCTTAAACAATCATCCAATTAGTCACTTAACTGGTGCACTTAGCTCATAAGTCAAGTTCGCCTAGGTTTTTCCTCACCTGTCAATTTGGTCGGCAGACTAGCCTCGATTGGCTTCTAAGGCATTGCTTAACGCGGCAAATTCTGCCAAGGACAAGGTTTCTCCTCGGCGTTTTGGATCGATGTCTGCTTCTTCTAGGCTTTTTGTCAACCATGCTTTGGTGGCGTCGTCTTTACCATAGGCGTGGAGCAAATTGTTCCACAAGGTTTTTCTGCGCAGTTGGAAAGCCGCTTTGGTCAAACGGAAAAAGGCTTGCTCATCGGTGACTGCTACTGCGGGAGTCGGCCGCCGGGTTAGTTTCAAAATTGCGGAATCCACATTCGGCTGCGGCACGAAGACGGTTTTCGGTACGATGAAAGCCAATTTTGCTTCCATATAGTACTGCACCGCAATCGTCAAGGAACCATACGCCTTAGTTCCCGGAGCCGCGGAAATCCGGTCCGCCACTTCCCGTTGCATCATGACCACCATCTCCGCCACAGGCAGATCTGATTCCAAAAAGTGCATCATAATCGGCGTGGTGATGTAATAAGGCAAGTTCGCCACCACTTTAATTGGCAAGTCCTTGGTAAAGACCTCCCCAGTAGTTTTCACTAAGTCCGCTTCCAGCACGTCTTGGTGGACCACGGTGACGTTAGGATAAGGGGCCAAGGTATCTTGTAAGACCGGGAGCAGGCGGTCGTCGATTTCAAAGGCCAAGACTTGAGCGGCGTTTCGTGCTAGTTGCTCCGTCAAGGCACCGATGCCCGGACCGACTTCGATGACATTGGTGTTTCCATCAATGCCCGCAGTCTCCACAATTTTTCGTAAAATATTGAGCTCGGTCAAAAAGTTTTGGCCGAGGCTTTTTTTAAAGGTAAAGCCGTGTTTTTTCAGGATTTCTTTCGTCCTTGACGGCGTCGCGATATCGCGGGTTTCTTTCATAGTCTCTCCATTTCTATTGCTTCCAAATCGGCGGGGTTCACACAGTCGTGCATTACTCCCCTAGCTCTTGTTTTACTTGTTCCATGGCCGTAGCCAGTTCTGCTTCAGTAATCCGAAACATCTTCAGGCGTTTTTCCAGTTGCTTACTGTTGGTATACCCGATGCGCAAAAGATCCCCCAGTTTTTCCCGGCGGATTTTGGCGCCAGTCCCGGCTATTAAACCATACTCCATCAAGGTTTGTCTAGGAATTTCCGGCTCTGCCACCGCTTCTAGCGCACTGGTAGGGGTGACAACTTTGCGCAAGGCTTCCAAAATGGCTTCATCCGAGGCGTGTTCCACTCCGAGACTGCCCTTAGAGCGACTGGGGGCAGCCTGACCCCGGGATAAAAAGGCGTGCTTGGCATCCGGCACCACTTCCATGATGGTCTTGCGAATCTTCTCCCCGGAAAAATCCGGATCCGTAAAGACGATGACACCCCGGGTTTCTTGGGCATGGCTGATCTGATCCAAGATTTCGTCATTGATCGCCGAGCCAATGGTTTCAATGGTATCCACGTCTAAAACTTCCTGTAAGCGTCGGGTATCGTCTTTGCCCTCCACCACGATGATTTCTTCAATGGTTAAGGGGGCCTCACTTAAATTGTCCAATTGCTTAAGGCGAGGCACTTTTTCTGACAGCCCTTGTTTTTGACGTTTGTCTTCCCGGGCTTTTTTAACCTCATTTTGCTTTCTTTCTGTCATGAATCAAGCTCCTTGTCTAAGCCAAAGAGGGTCAGGGCATTTTTCCGGGTAATGGCCGCCACGTCTTCTGGCGTCATTTCCCGTAGTTCGGCGATTTTTTCCACCACGTAGCGAGTATAGCCCGGTTCATTGCGCTTGCCGCGATAAGGCACCGGCGCCAAATAAGGAGCGTCCGTTTCCACCAATAAGCGTTCCAAGGGCACCCCAGTAGCCGCTTCTTGCACATCCAAAGCTTTCTTAAAGGTCACCACACCGGAAAAAGACACGTGCATGCCTAAATCCAAAAAGCGCTGAGCCCACTCCAAATCGCCACTAAAGCTGTGCATAATGCCACCTCTAGCCGGTACTCCCTCGTCTTTTAAGATTCGATAGGTATCCGGGGTCGCATCCCGAGTATGGATACTAATAGGTAGGTTGTGTTCCTTGGCAATGGCAATCTGCCGGCGAAAGATCCGTTCTTGCACATCTTTCGGGTCTTCCATCCAATAATAATCCAAACCAATCTCCCCTAAAGCCACCACTTTTGGCAAGGTCAACTGCTTTTCTAAGGTCCGTTCAATTTCCGCGGTATAGCTCCCCGCTTCGGTAGGATGCCAGCCGATAATGCTGTAAACCCCAGGAAACTGCTGATTCAGCTCCAAAGTCTTGGCAATCGTTGGGGTATCAAAACCCACCACCGCCATTTCCGTCACGCCTAATGCTTGTGCTTGGGAAACGATTTGAGCCTCTTCCCCATTAAATTGTTCCGCATTCAAATGCGTATGGGAATCAAAAATCTTCATTACTTTCACTCCGTTCACATCTTGCCGCAAACTCCCCGGCTTACTGACCTTACTTTAGCACAAAAGGGGGATTTGGAACACCAAGGGGACTAGGTCAGCCGGATTTTTCTCCGTCTTCCGCCCGATTTCACCAAAGGCATTTGGCAGTACAATGAATCTTGCGAGGAGGTGTCAAAATGAAAGATTTCGCGACGAAAAATCCCCAGTTGGCCGCTTGGCTCCGGGAACAAAAAAATCAGCACCCGGATGGACAAGTCCAAGGCTTGACCCACTGGTTATTACTAATCGGCTTTGGCGGCATGACCGTGGTCAGTCTCCCGTGGCATTTTGCCATCTTAGCGTTGTTACTGATTACCACCGCTCTTTGGAAAGGGCCGGGCATGTTGCTTTTCGGGATTCTTTACGCCGCACTGGTGAGCTTCTTTCCCCCACTAGGTCTTGTGCTCAGTGCGTTCTTTTTCTTTTTATCCTTGTGGCAATTAGGCCGTAACTGGTTGTTTTATCTCTTTAGCAGCGGGTATTTCGCTCTGCCCTTTTTCTTTAAACTCTTGGGCCTCACCGATGTTACCTCTTGGCCCGGCGCTTTGACGTTAGCCGTAAGCCTTGTGGTTCTGCACCTTTTATTAACCCGCTTGTATCGGCTTTGGGACAGTCGCAGCCTTTTCTGGTCCTTGTGGGCGGCTCCTTTTGACGGGCTCATTTTCTTACTGCCCAAACGCTTCAGCAAACGTCTGGCACCGGACTTACAAGAGGCACTTTCTTACGGGGAACGGTACCGGTTACAACGACAGGCAAAAGGCCTTAAAAAGCCCGCGAAGAGCAAGTTTTATTAAAGGGAACCTTTGTTCTTTTTAACAGAAATAAATAACTATCTCATAAAACAAATCGTTTTTAAAAAGCGATGCAAGCCTTTTGGACTATCTTATTTTCCAATCACAGGTGTTACTATCAGACAATTCAAACAAGCAAGTTCCTATTAGGGCGCGTTCTTTTTCAAAAAGAGCTCGCCTTTTCGACTGTTCTGCGCTATAATAGGGCTACACAAGAACAAGCGTTCGTATTATTTTAAAAACGTAGGATTCAAGAAATTTCGGCAAAGTTTTTGCAATCATTTCGCAATATTCCACGCCAAAATGTAATGATTATTTTCTTCTCAGGTTCATTGCTTTTTACCTGTTGTTCTTATATGCTAGTCAATAGTTGAATTAGAAGGAGGGCCTGTTTGTTGGCTTTCAAGATTTTGATCGCAATTGGTGCGATTCTACTCATGGTCGGGGTCTATGCATTCATTATTGAACCACGGCGTCTATCTGAAAAGCACTACCTCATTCGTAAAAATAAGGAACGTGTGCTGGATATTTCCGAAGCCAGCGAGATGTTTGAATTGGAAAGTGAAGTCCAAATCGCCCACATTAGCGATTTGCATTTTTCCCGCTGGTTCAAACCTCGCCGCTTGAAGAAAACCTTGCGCTCCTTACGCGAAGCCAAGCCCGACATGATCGTCTTTACGGGGGATCTGATTGACGACTACAAAAAATGGCCCGTACGGCAAACCAAGTCGCTGATCCTTGCATTGAAGCAGATGCAAGCACCTTTAGGCAAAGTCGCCGTCTTAGGCAATCACGACTACAAAAGCGATGGTGCCGGCTTCGTCAAAGAAGTCTTAGAGTCCGCTGGCTTTACGGTCTTGATCAATCAGGAGCTGTTTGGTTCCAATGAGGAAATCTCCTTAAGCGTCGCCGGTGTGGCCGACCCTAGCGCTAAAAATGCTCAGTACTACTATGAAGCAACTTTGGCTCAGTGGCAGCTGCTTTTGCTTCACCAGCCTGATTACATCAGCCAGGTGAAAAACTTGAGTATGTACGATTTAGTCCTTTCCGGGCACAGTCACGGCGGACAGATTCGTCTACCGAAGTACTATCCGAAAACCGACGGGGCCAAGACTTTCACTGACAGCCTCTACTTACCAAAAGAAGAAACCCTTCTTTCCGTCAATACAGGTATCGGCACGACTCATTTGCCACTGCGTTTCGGCGTCCCACCGGAAGTAATCTACTATCACCTTTCCAGTAAAACCGAGGCTTTCCCAGAATACGTGAATCCTTTCGATTTCAAAGCCTTGATTAAAGAAGAAAAAGCCAAAAAAGCCGCCAACAAAATGACGGCTAAGGACACTTTACTCCCTGTCCCTACGGCTAAAAAGGCTCATTCAAAAGCAAACGAAGACAAAATCGTCGACATGTCTCTTTTCCGCCGACGCTATCATCAAAAAACAAAAAAACGAACCGGCTCCTAAATGCTCACTAGCTGAGCCTCTAGGAGAGGTTCTTTTTTTGTTTAGTTCGCTACTTCTGTTTCTGGTGCGACAGCAACCGTCTCTTGGCTAGCATCATAGCGATTCGCCAGTGCCTTCTTACCAAAGTTCGTCACGAACAACACACCCCCTACGACTAAGCAGCAAACTCCCCCAAATAAAATCGCATTTGCTCCTGATTCGATACCGAATTGGGCCAAAAGAATTGGCGAAACAATCCCCCCAAGCGAATTAAGGAATTGGAAGATGGACATGGCCACGGCGATTTGGAACGGCTTGGAGATGATCGATACATAAAATGGAATCGTGGAGAAAATCATCGCCATCGCAACACCGGATAGCGCTGCGCCAACAACCATTACGGCTACATTTGGTGCATACCAGACAAGTAAGAAAGAGCAAGCCATTAATACAAAGCCGATTGCCAGTGATTTATCCTTTAACACGCGATTGATCTTACTAATTGTGAATCCGGCAATCAATCCCCCAACGGTACCTAAGGCATTAACCAGCCCTGTAATTGCGGTTCCGCCGAAGTTTTTACTAGCTACAAGGATAGAAAGATTACTTGGGAAAATAGTGTATAAGAATGAAATCACGAAAGCTAAAAAGGCTACTAAATACACATATTTGTTCATTTCACGAATTGCTTCACTGGCAGACTGCTTTGGCTTACCAGTTTGTTGAACAGGAGCTACTTTGTCCAGGGGCAAGCAAAGCATTACTACGAAGAAAATCAGAATCGTAATCAAGAAAACATAGTACGTGTTGGACCAGACTTTAGCTCCTAGCATCCCGCCAACGAGCATCATCACCATGGAACCTAGGGAATTAATGGCCGTCCCCGCTCCCATCAATGAAGCCCGTTCCTCACCTTCAAAGTACATGGACAATAACATCGGGCTGACCGTATTAATAAAACCTAGGCCTAATCCCATTAACAAAGCACAAACGAGTAAGACATTCACACTGGAGTGAAAAACGATGGGTAGCAAGCCACCTAGGCCGACTCCGGCAATTCCTAACAAGGCCAAGGCTTTCTTCGGTACTTTCATCGCTAAAACGCCCACTACCAAAGTGATGAGTAACGCACCTAGGCTTGGAACCGTGCCGATCATTTGAATTTTGGAAACCGGCTCCTCAGGGAAAGTCTCCATGATTGCACCAAAAGCGCTGGTGATGACCAATGCGCTCATGGTTAAAAGTGACATGCTTAAAATTCCTAGTTTGATTTTTGCATTTTTCATTTTTTTCGTTCCTTTCTGTTTTCAATTCCTGTGTAACAAGTAAATGCTAAACATTGACTAATTGAACCTCTTGCTTCAATGGGAAACAGTAACTACCAGCAGGGACGACGAACTCCGTTTCCGGTGTAGCCGGTGTCAGATTGATATAGGCTTGCGTGTTTTCAGGTACGTTAAGGTGCAGCTCGCGCTTCTGAACTTGGATCTCGATCGGGCCATAAGCTGACTCGTAACGTAAGTCAAATTCTTGAATACCTAATTGCAAATTAGGTTGGATATAGAAGGTTTCAAAGCCCGGTGTTCTCGTCGTCAAACCAGCGATTTGGCGAACGATCCAGTCCCCAACGCAACCGAAAGCATAATGATTAAAAGAGAAATTCCCCACGGTACCATCTGGCTGAATGCCTGCCCATGACTCCCAAATCGTCGTCGCTCCTTGGTTCACTTCATAGAGCCAAGATGGACATTCTTCTTGTAAGAAGACCCGGCGAGCAGTTTCACTTTCCCCGTAATTCACGAGCACATCGAGCAGATACGGCACAGATAAGAATCCAGTGTCCAAACGATAGCCGTTGTCTTTGATCAATGTCACCAGCCGGGTCAAAGCTTTTGGTTGATTCTCCATGCTTAACATCTCAAAGGCTAACGCGATCACGTAGCAACCTTGATAATCCCGAATCAATCGCCCCTCTTTGAAATAGGCTTCCTCGAAAGCTTTTTTTACCTCTTGGGCGTAAGCAAAGTATCCTTGTGCTTCATCAACTCGTCCTAAAACGGTAGCAATCTCCCCGAGTAATTGACTGGAATGAGCTAAAAAGGCCGTACCGAAAATCTCTTTGGTTTCATCCGAAGTTGCAATGGGACCTTTAAAATCGGGCCCCATCATGAAGCTTGGAAACATCCAGTCGCCAAAATGGAATTTCGTATCCCACAAGTAGCGGGCCGCACCGGTTTTCTCACCTGCCGCACTCGTCTTACTAAATTCATGCCATTTCACCATTGCTTGATAGTTTTCTTCCAAAACGGCTGTTTGCCCATAACGTTGGTACAACAACCACGGCACCATGACGATAGCATCGCCCCAACCAGCTGAAGAATTGGTTCCTGTTAAAGAAGGCGAATTGAAGTAATCACTTGGTGCCGGAGAATAGTCAATCACCTCACCATTTGGCAACTGTTCTAGGCGCACATTAGTCAACCAACGAGTTATGAATTGTGATACGTCCATAAAGAAACTAGCCGTGGGCGCAAAGACCTGCATATCCCCGGTCCAACCAACCCGTTCTCGTTGAGGACAGTCAGTCGGAATCGAGAGCAAATTGCCTTTTTGACTCCACTCGATATTTGCCAGTAGTTGATTGACCTTGGCATTGTCTGTCGTCAGATACCCCGTCTTCTTTAGATCCGAATACAGGACAATCCCCGTTACCTGATCTTTTTCCAAAGGTTCCGTCAGTCCGGTAATCTGCACATAACGGAATCCGTGGAAGGTAAACTGTGGTTCCAACACTTCTCGCCGTCCCCGACCGATGAAGATATCTCTTTGATCCTTATTGCGACCAACGATATTGTGGAAAAACTGGCCCTCTTCATTGAGGACTTCACTGTGTTCCAATGTAATCTGCTGATCAGTTGCTAAAAAGACGTCTAATCGCAAGCGCCCGGCAATCACCTGCCCTAAGTCCACGATCCAAGCATCCCCTTGCTGCCAAATTGCTACAGGCTGAATTTCCGCCATTCGTTTCACGTAAGGTCCACTCTGAGGGGCTAAGTTGTTCATGGGATAGGTTACGACTTCCACCGGGGTCAGATCTGCTGTAGTGAAACTAGTTTCCCAATCCTCATCTTTCAAACGCAAATCTTGCTTTTCCCCGATGAAAATGTCACTGTAGCGAAACTCAGCGGTTTTACTACCAAAGTGCTCATCAGTCGGGATCACGGTTTTGCTACCATCTTGATAAGTAATCACCAACTCCCCTAAAATCCCTAAGCGATCGCCAAACTGGGCACTCCCACCATTCACACTGACGCGACCGGCATACCAGCCATCCGCCACAAGCACCGTCCACACATTTTTTTCGGCTAGATAGTCGGTTACATCGTAAGTCTGATACTGTAAAAAATGTTCATAACTGGTGTAATCCGGCGTAAATAATGCCTCCGTAATCTGCTGACCATTGAGCTTTACTTGATAAATCCCATGGGCAGTCATGGTCAACTGGGCTTTTTCTACCTTTTTACCTGGAGCGCTTTCAAAGACCCGTTTTAAAAACTGAACGGGTAGCAAGCGTTCCTCTACTGGAGCTTGAGGCGCCGTTTTACCAGAAAACATCTCCTCTAGCGTAAACATAGGTTCTTTGTGGGTCGCTTCTTGCTGCGGCTCGATCCATTTGCCTTGCCAAATTTTACTCATCCTAGTTTCCTCCAATACTTGTCGCCTGTTCAAAATCTTGCTATGATTTATTCAAATAATCACACAACACCAACCAATCATTTACAACACTCACTATATCAGCGAATGAATGCGCTAACAACGCGCCTTTCTGTCACAAATATGCGTTTTTTTGACTTAGGAGGAATTAAAATGAAACCTTTTTTATTTCAAAATTATGAAGAGGTCTTGATTGATGATTTCGTGCCCGAATTGAAAGAATACGATCGTATCTGGCAAGACGGCAAAATCTCTTTGGACAAGCAATTAAAAGCCGTGGACCTTGCCAAGGATCACCCCGTCTTTTTTATCGGCCACCGAATGAGCCAAGATGCCCCTTTCCACAGTCATAGCTTTTACGAAATCGTCTGTGTGCTAAATGGCTTGGTGGAAAACTGCACCAAAAAGAGCACCTTTTACATGGGCAGTGGTGATATTTGCATCATGAATCTTGCCAGCAGTCATTCCTTAAAAGTCGTGGACCCCCAAGCAATCGTCTTTAATATCGGCATCGAAGCCACGGAAATGGAGTCTGGCACCTTCAAGAACATCTATCGTTCCACCTCTTTTTTAGGCAATTTCTTGCGGGAAAAAGAAGATCTGGATTATCTTTATTTTCCCAGTAACGGCAGTCTGCGCTTGGCTCAGCTGATTCAAACTATGCTCACGACTCATGCCCGCAAATCCGCAGGGATGCCTTTTTTGCTAGCCAGTGAAGTGATGCAACTCTTAGGGGAACTGGTGGACTTAAATGAGTACAGTTACTGGGGCGTCAACAATCGGGTCATGGAACTTCTGGATTTTGTCGAAAAACATTACGCCACCGTTTCACTAGCTGAGCTCGCCCAAGAATTCAATTACAGTGAAAGCTACTTATCCCGTTTTGTAAAAAAACAGACCGGACAGCAGATCAGCAAAATTATCATGGGAAAAAAAATGGAAAAGGCCGGCTTGCTACTACAAAACACCGACCTTTCCGTAAATGAGATTGCTTTGGAAGTAGGGTATCAAAGTTACAGTCACTTCCACAAAATCTTTAAAAAATGGTACCGACAAACGCCAAATGACTATCGCCAACACTATTCTCCCGAAATTGCTACGAACTAAAAAACACTTGAGAAACAAGACTCGAAGCTGCCTTGTTTCTCAAGTGTCCTTTTTTTCGTGTTTATTGAGGTGCCCTGCGC
Source organism: Enterococcus asini ATCC 700915 (assembly GCF_000407365.1). Taxonomy (GTDB): domain Bacteria; phylum Bacillota; class Bacilli; order Lactobacillales; family Enterococcaceae; genus Enterococcus_C; species Enterococcus_C asini. The sequence goes on along the minus strand of NZ_ASVU01000001.1, from coordinate 1,270,432 downwards.
AATTGATCTAGCAACAATTGTCTGCGAGCTACCAAATTCGTAGTTTTCCGCAAGGCTTCGGTGGTAAAGACCTTTTGAGCGGAGATGCCATTCGTTTCCTGGCGACGATAGTTTTCCTGAGCGTCCAAAAAGTACGCCTTGGCCCGGTCGCTTTCGTAGACTTCCATCAAATGAGTCATTGCCGCTTCCACGCTAGTATCTGTCATTGGCACGGCGATTTCCACCCGGGAACTGAGATTGCGAGTCATCAAATCCGCCGAAGAAAGCCACGTACTCGTCCCTGTATTGGTGGTAAAAGCGTAAATCCGACTGTGTTCCAAAAAGCGACCCACAATGCTTTTCACTTGGATATGCTCGCTTTGCCCCGGTATCCCGGGTACTAGACAACAAGCCCCTCGCACTACCAGTTGAATCGTCACCCCGGCATTACTGGCTTCATACAATTTGTCGATGATTGCTTTGTCCGTTAATCCATTGACCTTGGCAAAAATCTTGCCCTCTCCCCCAGCACGGCTAAAGGCCATGACCTCTTCTGTCTGGGTCAAAAAGAGTTCCCGCAAATTATCCGGCGAAGTGGTGATTTTTTGGTAAGTGGGACGATTGCGGTAGCCGGTTAAGTAGTTGAAAAAGTCCGTCAGATCGCTGACGTACTCTTCCCGGGAAGTGAAAAAGCTCAAGTCCGTGTAGATCTGACTGTTCTTTTCGTTGTAATTTCCCGTGCCAAACTGGGCGTAGCGTTTGATTTCCCCGCCTTTGTTTTGCACCACTAAAATGGCTTTGCTGTGGGTTTTCATATTGGGAAAACCGTAGCTGACAAAACAGCCGGCTTCTTCCAACTCCGTGACCCAGTGAAGGTTATTGGCCTCGTCAAAGCGGGCTTTGATTTCCACCAAGACGGTGACTTGGATGCCTTTTTTGGCGGCTTTTTTCAGTAGGGCCACCACTTCCGAGTCTGCTGCCAAGCGATACAAAGTCTGCTTAATCGCCACGGTGGTGGGATCTTTAACCGCCGCTTTTAAGAAGGCCAAGACCCCGGCAAAGGAATCATAGGGGTGGTGCAACAAGAGATCCTCGTGATCCAAGGTATTCAAAATGTGCCGGGACTGCCAGCGAGTCTCATACAAAGGCTGAAATTTTGGATACAAATCTTGGGGGTTCTTTGGTGCCAATTCTTCTACCCAAGAAAACAAAAAGCGCAAATCCAAAGGGCCATTAAAGCGATAGACATCCCCAGATTCCAAGCCTAAGATTTCCCGTAACTGCTCTGCAGATTTTTCTGACAAGGGCTCAGCTCCCACCGGTCCTACTTCCAAGCGTGAGGGACGGCCTTCTTTTCTTAGCTCCAAGTATTCACTCATTTGTAAAGAGAGGTCTTCTTCCGGATCTTCTTGAAAGGCCAAATCCCGATCATAGGTAATGCGAAACACAAAGACCTCTTTGATTTTATGCCCTACAAAAACCTTGTGAAGATAGTGGGCGATGACTTCTTCCATCAACAAAAAACGTCGAGCAGAGAGTTTCAACAAGCGAGGCAAGCCTAGAGAAATGGGCAAAATGGCTTCCCGGCGCTCTCCAAACTCGTCTTCTAGCTCCACCCAAAGATGCAAGGCTTTTTCCAGCAACCGGGGAAACGCATGGTAGGCGTCCACTCCCACCGGCGCCAAAGTCGGAAAAATCGTCTCTTTAAAAAGTTGGCTCATCTTTTTGGCTTCCCGCACCGTTAGTTGATTGAATGTTTTCAAAAGATACTGGCGTTTGGCCAACGTTTCCCGTAATTCTTCAAACAGCTGGTATTGTAACTGAAGGTTCACTCGATTGCGCTGCCTAAGCTCCTCTAATAATTCTTGGGGACTTTGATCGGCAGGTGCTTCTCGGGGGGCTTCTTTTCCCCTATCTGGCTCACTGACTTTGGGCTTTTCTTGCTTTTTGGCTGTGACGCTGAATTTTGGGGATGCCCCCAGCCCCAAGCGCGCCCGAGATTGCAGGCGAGGCACTCGTACCATGTAAAATTCATCCAAATTATTAGCGGCAATGGCTAAAAAACGCAATCGCTCCAAAAGAGGCGTGTCTGTCTCTTGGGCTTCTTGAATCACTCGGCGATTGAACAACAACCAGCTCAAATCCCGGTGAAAATACCGTTTGGTGGGTTGGGTACTCATTGGCCTCCCTCCTCCAAGGCGAAATCTAAGGTCAGCTTCTTCCCTAGGACAAATTCCAAATTTTTCTTCTGACGTAATGCCCGGTAGTACTCCGCCAAAGGATCAAAACTCCAGGTGATTTTCAGGCGATAGGTATCGGGACTTTCCTTGATAAATGCCATTTGCCGAATTTCATTGACCTTGGTAATCGCCAAAGCATCACAAAACTTAATGATACTCCCCACTTCTCGTATCGCTTGCAAGCTCTCTTCATCCAGCCAGCTGGGGTACTGTTCCACGTATTGATTGAACAAGGATTTGTTTTTGTAGCTTGCCACCAAAGCCAAAACTAAGCGGGCCGGGTGGGAAAAGCCATTTAAATTAGTATTGGCTACTAGGTAAAAGGAATGCATGGAGCTGTCTTCAGCGGCGATGTAATTGCCCAAATGGTACAAATACGTGCCCGCCTGTAAGTATTTCAAGGCTCGTTCGGAAGGAAAGAGCAGCTCACTTTTGGCCAACTCTTCGATCAATCGTCGGGCAATCGCCAAGCGCTGATTGGACCCTTTCGTATCCGCCAAGTACAAATGCCCTAAGCGCTCCACTTGCATAATCCGGACATTTTCCGGCGTGTAAGCTTCGGGATTTTCTTGATTCAACCATTCCATTAATAAGCCTTCTCGCAAGCCTCGATGGCAAAAGACCAACTGCTCCGCTTTCACGGCTTCAAATAAACACAAATACGCCAAGTTCCCCGGTAAAATCGTCTCCGCTCGCTCCCGGCTGAGACCGTCCAAGTTTTGCTTTTCTTTCACCGTCAACGTATTGAAACAGTCAAAAGTGGCGGCTAAGCCTTTTTGATCCATCTGGTATTCGTGAATGCCGTTCATGGGGTACTCGGTCATGCGCTGGTAGACATTGGCGATATTGCGGGCGGTCCCGCCTACTACAATCAATGGCAGCTTCCGTGGTTTCACCCAATCGTAAGCAGCCAGTTGTTCAGTTACGAATTTTTTGGCGGCTTGGTTGGCTTTTTCATTGTTTTTAGCGATTTCTTTGGGGGTTAATTTGTTGCCACCTTTATGCTCCACTAAAGGGTCGTAAAAACGCTCCTTTAAGGTCACCACGCCAAAAGGAAAACTGTGGACCTTTTTCACCACACTGTCTTTAAAATACGTGACTTCAGTACTGCCGCCCCCCATGTCCACGGTATAGCCTTCCGAAAATTCCGTGGAGCGGGCCACGGCGTATTGCCCATAGCGCGCTTCTTCTTCCCCAGTTAACAAGCGCAAGGTCAGCCCCGTAGTTTCTGCGACTTCTGCTAAAATCGCAACTTGGTTTTGCGCTTGGCGAATCACCGCTGTGGCCGTGGCAATCACGTGATCCAATTCGTAATGGGCCATGACTTTTTGAAAGAGCTGGATCACTTCGATTAATTGCTTGATCCCGGCCTCACTGAGATTGCCGTCTGCTTCCAAATATTGATACAGCTGCGCCGGCAACTTCACATTTTGCAATTCATGAAAATCATTTAGCTCCGTAATGCGATAAATAACCAATCGCACGGTATTTGAGCCGATATCCACTACCACTACCTGTCGTTCTTTCATCCAAAGGCCCCCTTGCAATGCTTTTCTTTCATTATACGCTAGTGCCGTCTTCAGACCAAAACAACCGCTTTCATCTATCCAAATGGCAGACTTTGGATTACAATAAAAGTAACAAAAACCTTTGGAAAGTTGGCAAGCCATGACGAGGAAGACTGGACGGGAAAAAAATTTCACCTTGATGACCGAGCGACTCAAAAAAGAATTGTTAAACGCCGTCAAGCATGGAGCTAAGCCCTATTTAATGTATGCCTTGAGCATTTTGAATTACACGGGATTGACCCAAAGCTTCAATCAGGACAAGGCGCTTTTGCGGTATATGGAAAGCTACCGTTACGGTCCTTACGATGAATTAGGGGCCCCGGATGAGCCAGAAGTCCAAGACACCCGAGCTCAGTTTGCCGGCGTCCTCTTGGCCTACTACCTATGGCGCATGCCTCAGGGGGCGTCATTGTGGCAAGAAATCCTCAAATGGTTGCCCATGGACTTACGCCAGCGCCAACAGGTTAATTTCTGGGGGCAAGGCGCCCATTTGAGTCACTTTGTCGCCCATTGGCAAAAAAATGACTTGGTCTTACAAGACCTTTACCACGACACCAGCTACACCTTGCCGGCTTACCACTTGGACTTGGTGGATTCTTTAGAGGAAGGAGAACAAGCCACCGCCTGGCTCTTGCCTTTAGACGATGCCTGGTTTCCCTTGTGCCTTTTACCTGTGAATTTGTCCCAAGAACAACTCCAACGGCGCAAGCAACAATCGGTTGAGCAGTGGGAGCAATTCTTACTGGAAGTAGGCGCGGATTTCATCCAAAATCTGATTGCCGAATTTCAGGAAACCGAGGATGAAGAGGCCATGATCGATCAGATTACCAAAGAGTTCATGGGGGAAATCGATGATCTTTTTGAAAATCTGGATACCTTTGATCCGGAAGCTGCCCTTGCTCAGCGGCATTTATTATCGAAGCGCGACTTTCGTCCTTTGGCAAAAAGTGAGCAGGAGTCTCCGGAAGAATTTGCCACCCGCTTGTTAGCCAGTGAAGAGCGTTTGAAAAACTTTCCTTATCACGAAGCACTGGTCCACTTTTTAACTAATGCTGTGACGGCTTATCCTCCGTTGTTTCTACCCCAATTAGACGCAGGGCATCTCCTAGAAGCGCTAGCGCTCCTGGTCACCGTGCCAAAACAAGCGCCACAAGTGACAGACAACGGGGAAATGCGCTACTTTTGGTACCTTTTCTTTCAGGAAAACTTGCCGGAAGCCGTGGCCGCTTTGGCTGTTTGCCAAGTTCCTTCCAGCTATTGGCTCCCGGATCAGTAGCCTGCCTCAGCCCATTCAACCTATAATTAGAAATAAAAATACCCTCCCGCAGCCGCGAGAGGGTATTTTTTGTGATTGCTTTTTTATTGCAAGCCAATGGCTACGGCGATTACGATAAAGATCGTTCCCAAGACGAAGAAGAATCCTTGCATCTTGATTTGGAATTTCGCCCATTTCGCCCATTCAATACGGGCAACACCTAAGACCCCAATCAAGCTGGCTGAAACCGGTGTGAAGGCATCCACAAAGCCTGCCCCTAATTGGTAAGCCAAGACCGCTACCTGACGAGAAACACCTACCAAGTCGGCTAATGGCGCCATGATTGGCATGGTCAAAGCTGCTTGACCGGAGTTTGAGGTCACGACTAAATTAAACAAGCTTTGGAAGATGTACATCGCCCAGGCGCCGATAATCGCTGGCACATTGCTTAACAAACTGCCGATGCTGTGTAAAATCGTGTTCAAAGCAGATGGCATGGTTGGTTCTGAACCACCGAGAACAAGCAAGATCCCTTTGGCCATCCCCACCACAATCGCAGTTCCGGCAAGGTCGGCCGCACCGCTTTGGAAAGATTTGGCAATGTCGTTGACCCCCATGTCGTCGAGTTTGAAGATGACCGCAATAATCCCTGCAGCCAAGCCCATGACGAAGAACTGGGAGGCAATTTCTGGGATGTAGTAACCTTTTTGAGTTACCCCCCAGACGATCCAAATCAAGACCGCCAACATTTCCACTAAGATTAATTTATGTCCTAATAAGAAAGGTTTTTGTTCTTCCGCTGTTTTTTCGATATGAGTCCGGAAGTATTCGTCGGAATCATAAACCGCAGATTTCAGCGGATTTTTGCGAATTCGTTCCGCATACAAGCTTAAGTAGCCGGCAGACAAAGCGGTAATCACAAACCACATGATCAAACGGAAAGTAGCACCGGATAGAACCGGAACCCCGGCAATCCCTTGAGCTACCGCAACAGAGAAAGGACTCATCCAGCTGGCGGCATTCCCCACCTGACTGGCCACATAGGTCACCGTCACCGCCACGATGGAGTCATACCCCAAAGCGATCACAAAAGGCACCATGACCATGGAAAAAGGAATGACTTCTTCGGCCATCCCGAATGTTGCGCCCCCAAAGGAGAACGCGAAAAACAATAAGGGAATCGCCAAACGCTCCAAGCCTTTGGTCTTACTGATAAACGCATAAATCCCCGCATCGATGGCCCCGGTACGCATGATAATCCCAAAGGCACCCCCGACCACTAAGATCAAAGCGGCAATCCCTACGGCAGAACCGTATTTGTCCCCGGAAACCAAGCCTTCAAAGACGAAGTTCAAGAAGCCAAAGCCACCGAAATCATCCGTTCCCCAGACTCTCGCCGTCTTGTGGAGTTTTTCCGAAGTGGCATAAATCTTGTTCCCGTACATGTCGTACAAAACATCGTCGGTTAAAGACAGTTCATCTAGCTGGCTTTGGGTAAGGTTGGCTTCCCCTTCTGCCAAGACCGCTTCCACGTCCGCTTTGGCAATGCCCAACTCGTCTAGTTCAGCGGGGTCATTGGCCAAGTCTTCCAACTGGTCATAGACAAAGCTTTTGTCCAAAGCATAATCATACCGGAAAGTATCCTGACGCAAGACGGTCCGGGTGCTGGTCTCCCCGTTGGCATCCTGATAGGCCACTTCCTCGGTACTGAATTTTCCGGCTGGAATCAAAAAGGTCAAAATCCACGCCATGATGACGACGCCAAAGATGATCACATACGTATGAGGCGTTTTCATCTTGGTCAAATCGCGTTTTTTACTCGTTGCTGCCATGTTGTTCTTCCTTCCTTGGTTCGAAGTCTGTAAGAAAATCTCACTTTGGCTATTATACAACAAAGCCGGGGCAATTTAACTAAAAAATGTATATTTTTCCAAAAGAAGCAACAAAATAGATTATTTTATCGAATTATGCTTATTTACCAAGGTTACTTTCCTATAAAAAAGCCCACTAAGCTAGCTCATACTAACTCAGTGGGCACAACTTTTTGATTAGTCTGCGGGATTTTTGATGATAAATAAATCACAAGGCAAGTGCTTGGCTAAATAAGCCGAAACTGAACCATGATAGAGTAAATACTCTACATTAGAATAGTGATGACTCCCACTAATTACTAAATCCGCTTGGCTATCCTTGGCCGCTTTTACAATGCAGCTCTTAGGATTGCCTGTTTTGATGCTGCCGGTGATCGCAAGTGCGGGATATCGTCCTTGCAACTCTTTTACCAAGTCGGCTAACGCTACTTTTTTACTAGCCACGAGTTCTTCATCAAAAGTGGCAGCTACGGCTTCGATCGTTTCCAATTCTGCGGTATCCACGACATCTAAGAGCAAGACTTGCTTGCCTTGCAATTTTTGAATCAGTTTGAAGCTTTTTTCTAAATAAGCCCCGGAATCATGTAATGAATCCAGCGTTACTAAAATATTCATCTTATTTGATACCCCTTCCTAGAAAAATAGATAAGCACTAGTTGCGGCCAAAAGTAGCAAGCACACCGAACCCAAGAATGAGGCGATAAAAACATTGCGCCCCCGGGCGATGATTACTTTGAAGTTGACACTCATGCCTAAAGCAGCCATTGCCATACCCAAAAAGATATAGGCCAAAGCAACCAATTGATCAATCACGCCTTGAGACAAAGGACCAAAGCTACCAAATGCACTGGTTAGCAAAAAGCCCAACATAAACCAAGGAATTGGCAATTTTTGTTTTTCATCCGTAGTTTTTTGGTGGCGCTTCTGATAAATCGCCCCCACGATTAAAGCAGCCGGTGCTAATAACAATACCCGAGAAAGCTTCATGATAATGGCATTGTCCAAAGCAACCGCACCACCGGCTTCTCCGGCAGCTACCGCATGGGCGATTTCATGGAGAGAAGCTCCATTCATGATCCCAAACTGAACACTGTCAAAGGGCAATACTTTCAGTAAAGCAACTTCTACCAAAGTAAAAACAGTTCCCATAATGCACACAACGGCCACCGCCAAAACAGAATTATCTTTGTCTGCTTTGACTTGTGGGGAAATCCCCATCACCGCGGCCGCACCACAAATCGCACAACCAAAACTGGCCAAAAAGCTCAATTCCTTGTCCACTTTCAAAAGGCGACAGAAAAAGTAGACTACTGCGATTGTAAAAGAAACCGCCACGAAGGCTAATAAAATCGTCTTAATCCCCGAGTGGGCCAATGTGACCAAGTTTAAGCGAAAACCTAATAAAATAATGCCGAACCGCAAAAATTTATTTGAAATAAAGCCAATCCCTTCCGTGCTGGAATAAATCAACGGTTGACTAATCTGGCACAACATCCCAATCAAAAGGGCAATCACCAAAGCCCCAATTAAATTTAATCCCGGAAAGCCAGACAAGTACTTCCCTAATAATGAACAAACCAGCGTACTGGCAAACGCAATCCAAAAACTCCTTTTACGAAAAATAGCAAACATCCACACAACCTCCTCTTTAATATGAAACAACGTCTTTCGTACTTTGCCAATGTGACCAACAAGGGGTCAATTCAGCGACCGACCTTTGGCAAAAGTAGCAAAAGACAGTTCATTATCGTACAGGCTGTTTCAAAAGCGCAAGTTAATTGCCGATTGTGTTTTGTAATACTAACTATCGAAAAAGCTAATGTTAGCGGTCTTTTGCCTATGAAACCGACCTAATTTGTGAATTTTAACAGAAGATTATCCATTGCATTCCTTAATAACAATTATTCGAAAGATTTATTTTTCAAATGAATGAAAATGAACTATACTTACAAACGAAGGAGTGATACTGAATGAAACATTTTCTGAAAGCAGTGCCGATTCCCATGTGTGGATTAATCCTCGGCCTCGCTTCCCTGGGAAACCTAATGAAAGCTTTTAATTTTGTAACGGTGGGCAACGCAATGGGCATCGTCGCCGGTGCCATGATGCTCTTGATCTTAGCACGCATCTTGTTCTTACCTTTACACAGTTTAAATGATTTAAAAAATCCGATTGTAGCCTCTGTGGCGCCTACCTTCACCATGGCGCTCATGGTCCTTTGCACGTATTTGACCATCACACCAGGCTTGACCACTTTGGCTACCATCATCTGGCTAGCCGCCGTAGTCATCCACTACGCCTTGGTCTTGTACTTCACCTATGTCTTTGTCATCAAACCGCAAGTGGGCATCCAGCACGTCTTTCCAAGCTGGTTTATCGTTTATGTAGGTATGGGCGTGGTAGCCGTAACGAGCCCAAGCTTCTCCATTCTTTTAGGTCAAATCAGCTTCTGGATTGCTCTAGTCTTCTACGTTTTGTTACTACCGATCATCTTGTACCGAGTGTTTGTCCACAAACAAATGCCAGAAGCAACCTTGCCCTTGATGACGATCGTGGCTGCCCCTGGTTCCTTGTGTCTGACCGGTTACTTGAAATCCTTTAGCGAACCAAACGTTGCCTTGGCAGTTGCTCTTTTGATTGTTTCCCAAATCCTGTACTTCGTGATGCTCTCAAAAATCACCCGGCTGCGCTTAGACTTCTACCCAAGCTTTGCGGCCTTCACCTTCCCCTTGGTGATTTCCGCCATGGCCATTACCACTTTTAAATTGGTCTTTGCTCCTGCCGGCGTTTTAGGCAGCATCATCAGTATCCTTAGTGTTTTGGAAACAATCGTAGCCACGGTTGCCGTCTTCTTTGTCCTTGCTCACTACGCTCATTTCTTATACAAAGAAGCTCAAAGCATCCGACAACACCAAGCTACCGACAAATTGGAAGCCGAAGAAGCAAATAAGTTTTAAGCAAAGCAAAAGCCATCAGGAAAGTTGAGCTTTCCTGATGGCTTTTTTTCTTATTTTTGATGCAACAATTCGAAGTTCAGTGCCGCCCCTAGTAGATTGGCATCATTTTGGAATTCACAGGTGGTGACTTTTGGCATGATTTCTGCCACCCCTTCTTCTGCCAATAACTTGTGCAGGCGATTACTCAAAGCCGTTGCCAACTCAGGTCTGGCAGAGATGCCGCCGCCTAAGATGATGGTATCGGGATCGATGGAAACTTGGATGTTGTACAAAGTCAATGCGATTTGATCGTACAGTTCATTGATGATTAAGTCCGCCAATACGTCCCCTTCTTCTTGTAAAGCAAAGAGTTGTTGGCCATCCACGGCTTCCCCTTTGATCTCACTGTAACGTTCCGCCGCCTTCACAGCCGTTCCTTGCTGACTCAAGGTCTTTTCCCCGCGAGGCTTCATCAAACCAAACTCGCCTCCGAATAAATGACTGGCCTTGTAAAGCTTACGATCGATAAAAATCGCCCCACCGACACCGGTTCCGATCACTACGAAGACCGCATTTTCCGCCTGACGTCCAGCACCGATTTGGACTTCTGCAATTCCGGCACAGTTGGCGTCATTTTCCATGGTCACCGGCAAGCCAAAGCTGGCTGCTAATTCATCGAAAATCGGCCGGTGGTGAATATACGGTACCGCACTGATGCCGTCGATCCGCCGTTCGGCTACATTGACCGCTCCCGGGGCACTAAAGGCCACTCCTTCAATTTCTGGGCCAAAGCTTTTCACTACTTTAGTGAGTTCCGCTTGCATTTCTTCGTAGCTTTTAGGCGTGGGGAATTTACTCGTTTGGCGCAACTCACCGTCCCACAACCCGTATTTTACAAAAGAACCCCCAATATCAAAAACCGCTAATTTCATCGATCTTCCTCCTTGAATCAAGCCGGTGTTCCCGGCAAGTTTAAATCGTTTTCACAACTCATCATTCTCATTGTATCATAGGTCTATACATTTTAGGGATAGGAAATAGGACTTGGAACAAAAATGTTCCAAGTCCTATTGTCGCTTACCCGCATTCTTTTATGCCTGTTCATAAATCCAGTTCACTAGTTCTTCCGTCTTTTCCCAGCCTAGACAAGGGTCGGTGATGGATTGGCCGAAGACTTGGCCGTCAGGTTCTTGGCGACCGTCTTCTAAGTAGCTTTCAATCATGAAGCCCCGCACGTATTTGTGCAAGTCTGCATGGTAGGTGCGATTGGTCATGGTTTCTTTCACGATGCGCACTTGTTCCGCCCACTGTTTGCCAGAGTTGTCGTGATTGGTGTCCACCACGATAAAAGGATTTTTGAAAGTCCCGTCTTGGTAAAACTTCAAAACAGCCATTAGGTCTTCGTAATGGTAGTTGGGCACATTTTTCCCGGCATCGTTTAAAGCCCCCCGCAAGACCACGTGGGCCAAGGGATTGGAGCTCGTCTCTACTTCTGCCCCATTGTAGATGAATTCTTGCTTTTGTTGAGCCGCATAAAGCGAATTAAACATCACGGAAAGATTGCCGCTAGTCGGATTTTTCATTCCCGTGGGCTGATCGATCCCGGAAGCCACAAAGCGATGTTGCTGATCCTCCACAGAACGCGCGCCAATGGCCACATAGCTCACCAAGTCTTCCACCAGTTCCAAATTTTCTGGATAGAGCATTTCATCTGCCGTGGTCAAGCCGGTTTCGGTAATCACCCGCTTGTGGAGTTTCCGCACCGCCAGAATCCCCCGGATCAAGTTCGGTCCTTCTTCCATGTTTTGTTGGTGCAACAAGCCTTTGTAGCCATCCCCATTGGTCCGGGGTTTATTGGTATAAATCCGCGGTACCATGAAAATCTTGTCCGCCACTTTTTCCTGTAATTTCGCAAGTCGGTGGGCGTACTCCATGACCGCTTCTTCGTCATGGGCCGAACAAGGACCGATGATCAATAAGATCCGCTGATCAGCCCCCGTGATCACCGCTTCTAATTCCTTATCCCGGGCTGCTTTTTTTGCCGCCACTTCAGGTTCTAGCTTGGTGACGGACTTCACCGTATCCGTGTTGATTTTTTGACTAATTTTGGTAAAACTCATGTTGATTACTCCCTTCCCTTTGCACAGCCTTTGTGCCATTTCCGAAAGCAAGGTATGAAAAAAGCTCCCTCCTCCCCATCGGAAAGGACGAAGCTGGATGCTCGTGTTACCACCTTTTTTTGCGCCTGACTCGCATCAGAACGCCTCAACAAGTACGGATGGACCCTAGTGCCATCGATACCCTGGCCGGTTAACGAAGGCCACCATCCGTCACCGCCTACTTGATTTCCGCGGGAAGCTCAAAGAGGAATTCCACCTAAGACAGCACGCGCCTCTCAACTACCGGCCACTCTCTGTCATTTGTCCTGGGTGTACTAGTTCTTATCACAGCTTTTACTTGTTTGTTTTGTCATATGTTACGCTGTCTCTTGAAAATTGTCAAGATTTTTCTGACTATTTATGAAAGTGTTGAATCCTTCTGCCAAGTCACCCCTTTAGACATGGAAAAAGGCGCCCCCACAAACTTGTGGGAGACGCCTTTTGGCTGGTCATTCCTGTTTGATTGACCCGATTGGCTAAGTAGTTACTTACCCAATAATATTATCATTGCGCACGCTGCGGCTTAGTTGTTGAATGGCCCCTTTTAGCGCCACTTGTTCATCTTCCATTTGGTGCGTGTTGTCTTCAATGTGTTCCAATTTATTGGTGATTTCTTCTAATTTGTGCAACGTTTCTTCCATAATACCAACCATTTTTTCATCCATTTGTTTTTCCTCCTATTCAGCACTTTCACTGGTAATGACGTCTTCTTCGATTTCATAAGGTTTGCCATCGTCTTTTTTATAGAACAAGGCATACACAATGGCACAGGCCACTGGCAAGATGGCAGCTACCAAGTACATTTGTTGGAAGCTGATGTGGTCCCGCAAGATCCCAAAGACATAAGGACCAACCCCAAGGCCTAAGTCCAAGCCGACAAAATAAGTGGAAAGAGCAATCCCAATGCGGTGTGGTTCACAAGTTTTCAAGCAAACCGCTTGGCCGTTTGACATAAAGGTACCATAGCCTAACCCTACCAAAGCTCCGGCGACTAACAAGACCCAACTTGAATGGGTCACACTTAGAACCAACAGGCCAGCAGCCAAGAAGAAGTAGCTTGGATACATGACGTAGTTTTCCCCTTTGTCGTCAAAGATGCGACCGGACAAAGGACGAGTAGCGGTGATGACTAAAGCGTAAACGACAAAGAAGAAGCTGGCAGTGTCTACCAAGTGAATCACTTTGGCGTAAGAAGACAAGAAGGACAAGACGGTGGAGTAAGCCAAGCCCATCCAAAAAGCGATAAAGGTAATGAACAAAGCTTTCTTTTCGATGTAGCTGCTCAAACCTTTTGCCATCAAAGCTTCCCGGTGTTCTTCTGTTAATTCGATATTTCTCACTGGGAAAGCAAAACAAGCAATGGTAATCGCCAAAATCAACGCAATGGAAAAGCCGATAATCACGTAGAAGCTGGTTAAGTTCAATAAAATCATGCCGATAAAGGGCCCAATGGCAGCGGCCAAACTAGTGGAAAGCCCGTAATAGTTAATGCCTTCCCCTTTTTTATTTTCCGGAATATAGGCGGTGACGATGGCGTTTGTCGCCGTGGAAACCGTCCCATAAGCAATCCCATTTAACAGGCGCACGATGTACATCACGGCGATGGTAGGCATCATTAAGTATGCCACGGTAGTCGCCAGGTAAAACAACGCACCGTAACGCAAGACCGCTTTACGACCGTAGATTTCCAATTTTTTCCCCATGATCAGGCGGGCCAAAAGAGTCCCAATAATGTAAATTCCTGATGCCAAACCGGCTTGACTCAACGTAGCATTTAAGCTATCCTGAGCAATCACGGCGATGATGACCATCAGCAAGTAGTAAACCAAGTAGACGATGAAATTAATCACCGTGATGCTGATGAAATTTTTGTTAAACAATTTTGTAGGTGTTTCTGCAGCCTGCGTTTCCATAAAATTCCTCCTGAATATGAATAAGTGCAACCAACAATGACAGTTATCTCATTGACATGTTGACAGTTTAATGAAAACTTTCAGTAAAAAATAGCAAATTTGCTATTCACAAAAGAAAAAAACCTAAAACATTAACATTTGTTATTGCGTTTTGGTTTTTGAGAGGGTTTAATTAGAACAGCATTGTTTTCTGAAAAATTTCAGCCTGGAAAAAGGCGCGATTTACAAGGAGTTAGACCAAATGGATCATCATGTCTTGCAAGAATATCTCACCGCCCATCAATTTCCCGTGGTCAAGAAGACCTACAAAAAATACCTGACCTACGAAGGCATTCAGGACAGTTATGTGTACATATTGAAAAATGGCGTCATCAAAACTAGCGTCATCTCCAAAGACGGCCGCCAGTTCAACCTCCGCTATATTAATCAGCTGGAAATCGTCTCCTTATTAAAAGACGAATACTCTCAGTACATCGACGCTCCCTTTAACATTCGTATCGAGTCCCCCGAAGCAGAGCTGTACCGTATCGACCGGGTGCAATTTTGGAAAGACATCAATCGCAGCATGGACTTGCAGCTGTATGTGAAGGATTACTACCGGGTGCGCCTGTTGCACAATATGAAAAAACTGCAACAAATGTTGATGAACGGCAAATTCGGCGCCGTTTGTAGTCAGCTCTACGAATTTCAAGAACTCTTCGGCGTCCCCACGGAAGAAGGCATCTTGATTGATTTTGTGGTGACCAACGAGGAAATCGCCCGTTTTTGCGGCATCACCACCGCCTCTTCTGTCTCTCGGATGCTCCAACAACTTCGGGAAATGAACGCCATTTGCATCGAAAACCACAAAATCTTGATTCGCGATTTGGAGAAAATCAAGGAAAATATTATTTTTTAACAAAAAAAACAGAACAGTAACGATAATTTAGTCACCGTCCTACGAACCGAACAATACCAAACGTGAGACGCAAGCAAAAGAAGGCTATCTTCCATTAAAGTCATTGGAAGATAGCCTTCTTTTCATTGCTAAAAATCTCAAACGCTGACTAACCTTGATTTCATCAAGCTAAGTCAGCGTAATTTGCTTTTTCTCTTTACACGTATGGTACTGTTCCCTCTTCGGACTAAGACACAAGCATCGCTACAAATGTTCTTCATTCGTATTTTTTATTGTTCGTAGTTAAAGATTTGCTGTTTAAGAATTAAAAACTACTTATATCACAGCCTCATTTCGATTGTCTTCCTTACACCCACTCCGGATGTTGTTCGAAAAATGCTTGGGCGTATTTCACCGACTCTAGAGCGTCTTTGGCGTAGTAATCCGCTCCGACAAACTCCCGATAGTCTTCGTTTAAGACTGCGCCGCCTACGATAAAGGTGCATTCCAGGCCCGCATCTCCCACTGCTTTAATGGTGGCTTTCATATTTTGCACAGTGGTAGTCATTAAGGCAGACAGGCCCACCAACTTGATGTCTTCTTTTTGAATGGTTGCCACGACTCTTTCAATCGGCACATCCTTGCCTAAATCGACCACTTGAAAGCCGTAGTTTTCCATTATCATCTTGACGATATTTTTACCGATGTCGTGGATGTCCCCGGCCACCGTAGCCAAAAGAATGCGGCCTTGGTTGCTGGCAGTTTCTCCTTGAGCTGCAGTGTAATCCTTCAGCACTTCTTGGGCACCTTTCACCGCCTCGGCGCTTTGCATCAGTTGTGGTAAGAACAAGCTGCCGGCCTCGAATTTTTGCCCCACTTCGTCTAAGGCAGGAATAAAAGCCTCGTTGACGATTTCCAAAGGAGTTTTCGCAGCCAATAACTGCCGGGTCAGATTCGGCGTTTCTTCTTTACGTCCTTGTAAAATCAACTGGCGCAATTGCTCCGTCTGAGTTTTAGGCACTGTGTTTGCTGGTGTCTCGCTTCCAGACTCTTTTGCCTTTGACGTTGACCCGGTCCCCGATTGATTTCCCGGGCCAAATTGCCAGTCTTGACTTTTGTCGATGTAAGTTTGAGCGTCTTTATCTTGGTGATTAATCACTCGCAGTGTCGCCACGGTGGCCATCATCTGCTGGCTACCGGGATTTAAAATTGGCGCAGACAAGCCTGCCCCCACGGCCGCCGCTAAAAAGGTACTGTTTAACAAGGGCCGATTGGGTAAACCAAAGGACACATTGCTGACTCCGGCTACGGTTTGCACCCCAAGCTCGGCTTTCACCAATTTCAGCGTGTCCAAAGTCACTTGCACTTGATCCTGTTGGGCCGAGGCGGTCAAAACCAAAGGATCGATTAAGATGTCTTCTTTGGGGATGCCGTAGCTGGCTCCGGTTTCCACAATCCGCCGGGCTACTTGTAAGCGTCCGGCTGCCGTTTTGGGAATCCCCGTCTCATCCAAGGTCAAGCCTAACACCAGCGCCCCATATTTCTTGGCAATCGGGAAAATCGCCTGCATGGTTTCCGGCTTGCCGTTAACGGAATTAATCAAGGGCCGGCCATTGTAAATCCGCGCCCCGGCTTCAATGGCCGCCACCGAAGAAGAGTCGATTTGCAATGGCACGTTGACTACGCTTTGCAAGGCAGGAATCACCTCTTGCATCATGGCCGCCTCATCGATTTCCGGCAAACCCACATTCACATCTAAAATATCCCCACCGTCAGTGACTTGTTGGATGCCTTCTTTTAAGAGATACCCCAAATCCTTTTGGCGAATCGCGGCTTGAAGGCGTTTTTTCCCTGTCGGATTCAGGCGTTCCCCGATTACGGTCAAGCGCTCATCTAGGATCACCGTCTGCACCCCTGAGGTCACGGCGGTTACTTTTTCCGCTACTGGCACGACCGGTTGACGGCTGTCCAAAAGTTCTCGCAAGCCGCTAGTGAAGGCCGGGGTGGTGCCGCAACAGCCCCCTACTACGGTCACCCCTAGATCTAGCATCGGCGCGATGGCTGCCAGATATGCTGCCGGGGTCAGGCGGTAAACCGTCACCCCGTTTTCCATTTCCGGTAAGCCTGCATTGGCCTGGACTACCACCGGGACTTGCGCATAGCGAGTGATCACTTCTACCACGGGCAAAAGCTCTTTTGGCCCTAGGGAACAGTTGACGCCTAGAGCATCCACCCCTAACGCCTGCAAGGTCAAGGTCGCCGTCACCGAGTCACAGCCCACAAAAGTGCGGCCGTCTGCTTGATAAGTCATAGTGACGAAAACCGGCAAGTCGGTGTTTTCCTTAATCGCCAAAATGGCCGCCTTCGCCTCCAAAAGATCACTGACCGTTTCCAAAATCACCAAATCTGCTCCGGCACGCTCCGCTAAGCGAGCCTGCTGGGCAAATAATTTATAGGACTCATCAAAACTCAAGGTGCCCAATGGAGCCAAAAGCGCCCCAATCGGCCCCATATCGTAAGCTACAAAGCGAGCGCCACTGTCTTTGGCTAACTTCACGGCGGCGGTGATGATTTTTGGCAATTCGGCTTCCGGAATTTTGTGCCCATTGGCCTGAAACGTATTGGCGGTGATGATATCGGCCCCGGCTGCCACGTATTGCCGATGAATCTCGGTGACGACTTCCGGATGAGTCAGATTAAAATACTCCGGCTGCATCCCCGCTGCTAGTCCTTTTTCCTGGAGCATGGTGCCCATGGCGCCATCGAACAATAAAAATCCGGTTTGCAATGCTTCTTTCAGCTTCATTTGCTTTCCTCCTTGGACAAGTATGCTTGACACCAGTCCGGTTCTTTGCGGGTAGGTTTCGCTGTGGTCCCAGCAGGAAACAGGCCGACGATCGCCGTCACCGATTTTCGGGGAATCATCAAAAAGTCCTCAGTTACCGTAATGCCCACTGTACGCTCGGCTTGTAAAGTCGCCAAAAACGTCGGCTGAATCGCTAAGGGCAAGTCCCCGTAGCCCGGGGAAAAGCGGCGATTAGCCGTCAATCCCTTTTCCTGTGCCTCCTTGGCAATCCGAGCTTCCGTTAGGTCACAAAGTTTTTCCACGTATTCCGTACAAGCCGCTTCCAAAACCAAAGCGTGGGTCAAATCGGTAATCTCGTAGCGTCGAATAACCTGCTCCACGCCACTACCCAAGGTCAATGCAAACAGTGCCACTGAAGTCGCTCCTTGCAAATGGCGGCTAATGGCGGTGCCACTTAAGACCAAGTCACTACCAACAACTTGGATCCCCGTCCTTGTTTCCGCCAAATCGAAAAACTGATAATGGCTGCGCACTTGGCTGACCTTTTGCACTTCTCCCATGACTTCTGCTACTAGTTCGACTAGCTCCGGGGTTAATTCGTGTTGGCGTTTGTAGCCTAAATAGCGCAAGATTTCCCGCTGTTCTAATGGTACGTCTGGTAAGTCGCTGTTCATAAGCTCCCTCCTCGCAAATAATCAAAAGTTTGCAGGGCGATTTCCGGTCGGTTCATGGTATACAAGTGCACCCCATCCACTCCATGAGCCACCAAATCCCCTAGCTGTTGCCACGCATATTCCAAGCTGGCCTTTTGCAAATCTTGGGGATTGTCCCCGTAGCGATGAATCAATTTTATCAGTTTTGAAGGCAAAGAAGAGCCACACATGAAAATCATCTTCTGCACCTGAGCTTTGGATAAAATCGGCATGATCCCCGCCACCAAAGGCTTGGTGACCCCAGCCTTTCTAGCTTCTTCCACCATACGATAGAAGCAATCGTTATCAAAAAACAACTGGGAGATGAAAAAGTCCGCGCCTGCCTGTTCTTTTTCCAGTAAATGTTGATAGTTTTCCTGATCCTCGGCTTGGCTAATATGCCCTTCTGGATAACAGGCCGCTCCCACACAAAAGTCCGGGTCACGCTTAATCGCCGCCACTAAATCTTTGGCATAGCAAAAATCCTCACGAGGTGCCCCCGTCTCTGGCAAATCCCCTCGTAAGGCCAAGATATTTTTCACATCGGCCGCCTTCATCCCTGCTAAAAGCTCTGATAAGTCCTCCGTACCGTTATTGACACAAGTCAAATGATGCAAAGGCTCAATACCGTAACGTTCTTTAATGGTCGCCGCCAGCTCCAATGTCTGATTGCAGCCCCCACTGCCCCCGGCCCCGTAGGTAATGCTGACAAAATCCGGCGCCAGACTCCCCAAAGCCTGTAACGTGTCGTAAATCGTCTCCAACCCGCTTTCCTTTTTCGGCGGAAAGACCTCCAAAGACATCACGGTTTTATTTTCTTGAAACAGCTCCCTAATTTTCATTCCCCCAACTCCTCCCAAGTTTTTCCTATTTTACCACGTTTTTCAGATTGCCAACACAATTTTCAGAAAATTCCGCCTTCCATCTTACAAAAGGGTGTGCTACAGTAAAGAAAAATTGGGCTAGGTAATGCGCACTGATGGCCAGGAGCCTTGAAAGCTTGCGAAAACAAAGCCCTTCCTTGACCCAATATCCCGGCAGACTTCTTCTAAAACTAGTCTGTTGCTATCAACCTTTGAGGTGATTTCTTTGTCCAAATCCAGTTTAAACGCCCGCCGGATTTCCTATCTGGCTTTACTCAGCGCCGCCTGTGTGGTAGGTCGCCTTTCCTTTACTTTTTTGCCAAATGTTCAGCCAATGACCGCCATTTTGCTCTTTTTGAGTCTCTTCTTAAGTTTACCGGAAGCTCTTTTAGTCATGGCCATTTCCTTAGTCGTCACCAATCTTTTTGTGGGCTTCGACATTTGGACCTTGGGCCAGTTTTTGAGCTATCTGGGCATCCTTTTGGTCTTTTCCACCCTGGCCCGTCTGCCCCTGGTTCATAAACATCTGTGGCTACAAGGCATTTTAGCTGGTGCCATGGGCTTTTTATACGGCTTTCTCTATTCGATTTTCAATTATTTTCTCTATGGTATGAGCGTCTTTTGGCCCTATTGGCTCCAAGGCCTGCCCTTTGATGCCCTCCATGCAGGGGGAAATCTGGTCTTCTATCTGCTGCTTTATCCCGTGTTCCAAACCTTGTTTCATCGC
This sequence comes from Enterococcus asini ATCC 700915, assembly GCF_000407365.1. Lineage (GTDB taxonomy): Bacteria > Bacillota > Bacilli > Lactobacillales > Enterococcaceae > Enterococcus_C > Enterococcus_C asini. Next base: position 1,250,546 of record NZ_ASVU01000001.1, on the reverse strand, counting down.
TTTTTTGTGAAACACTAACAAAACCTGCCACTTCCCCAAACGGAAATGGCAGGTTTTTTGCTTTTATTTCACTGGAGGCAAGACTTTGCGCAAACGCTCGGAGGTCACCCAGATCAATAGACCGAAAAAGAGCAAGTACACCGGATACAGGCTAATGGAGACATACTCCACTAAGACCCCAAACAAAGGTGGCAAGAAAGTCGTCCCCACGTAGGCCGCCGCCATTTGTACCCCGATAACTGACTGGGAATGCTCGGCCCCAAAGTGATCCGGGGTGGCGTGGATAATCGCTGGATAAATCGGCGCACAACCAAAGCCGATAATCAAAAGACCAGCTAAGGCCAGTCCATCCGTTTTGACGGGCAACAAAACACAGAGAATTCCGCCTAGTAAAATCACCGTGCCGAACCGAATCAACTGGCGGTCTCCCAAGCGGTCTGCGAAAAACCCACTGAGAAAGCGCCCAAAGGTAATCCCTAAAAAGAAGAAGGAAGCAAAGCGGGCGGCGATTTCCGGGTCTACTTGCCGGGCTTGTACCAAATAAGTACTAGCCCACAAACCAGTAGTGGACTCCAAGGCACAATAAGCCAAGAAGGTTACCAAAACATAGGGAATCCCCCGCAGGCGAAAGATTTCCTGAAAGCGCAAGTGTTTACTAGTAGGCAGTGGCTCTGTTTGCTGACTTTGGCGCCGGGTTTGTTGCATCCGCCACAAGGGCAGACTCAAAAACAATACCGCCGTTAACCCTAACTGCAAGAAGCCCACCGCCCGATAGCCTCCTTGCCAGTTTTGCTGGGTCAAGTAATGCCCCATGATGTAAGGACTAATGGCCGCCCCCACGCCCCAAGAGCAATGAAGCCAGCTCATATGACGGCTAGGATAATGCAAGGCCACGTAGAGATTCAAGGAAGCATCCACGGCCCCGGCGCCTAATCCATAGGGAATTCCCCACAAACACAGCTGCCAAAAGGCCGTACTGAAAGAAAAGCCAAACAAAGCCACCGCCGTCAAAAGCACGCTAAAACCGGTGACTAGCCCCGCCCCAAAGCGCCGGGTCAGACGATCGGATAAAAGGCTAGAGACAATCGTCCCCACAGAAATAATCATGGTCACAAGCCCCGCATAGGACACAGGCACGTCCAGCTGACCTTGCATCACCGGCCAAGCAGAACCCAATAACGAGTCTGGCAAGCCGAGACTGATAAAAGCCAGGTAAATAATCATGAGTAAAAGGGAATACATAAAGAGCTCCTTTGATTAAAAATCGTTGCCTAGTCTAACAGTCGGCTTTGGCAACGATTTCGTTTTCTTTCACTTTACCCTAAATCCGCCTCGGCGTAAAAGCAAATTTCATCGGTAAGCTTGCCATCAGACTCAAAGACGATGACTTCATTGACGCCCTCTTTCAAAACAGGTCCCGGCACATAGAGACGTTTTTGCGGGCCCACTTCCCAGAAACGTCCAAGATTAAAGCCGTTCACGGTGACAAAGCCCTTGCCCCAGCCGGAAAGTTCCACAAAGGTATCCCCGACTTCTTCCACTAAGAGTTCAAAGCGGGTAAAGCTTGGCTGACCCTTTTCGTAGCCTGCGCTAAAGTCCACTTGTTCCAGATTGTCCATAGGCAAGCTGAAGATTTCCCAGTCTGCTTGGAAGGCTTCGTTGACGATTACCCCGTCTTGGATGCCCTTGCGCTGGTGATTCATCTTCACGGAGTAATTCACCCGGCCCATGTTTTCCACCAATAGGCCGAGCTCATTTTCCTCTGCGGTTAAGCTCAAAGGTTGTTTGACGCCGATTTCTTGGTCGTACTGAGTCATGGCTAAGGTTTCATTGACGAAGACATTCACCCGGTCCATGCAAGAAATCAAGCGGAAGTCTTCCACCGGCCGGGCTTTGCCTAATTGGGAACGATAGTACACGTAGCCCGTGGCCTGATTGAGCTCTTCCATGGTCAATGGATACGGCGAGCGGGTCGGCTTAGCCAATTTTTCCAAAGTAGCAAACAAGGAAACCCGTTCTTTGGCTTGTAACGTTCCATAAGCTTTTTTCTTAATCTCTGTGGACAACGGGAACTGAGGCAACTCCGTGTATTCACTGATAACTTCTTGGAAGGCGGTGTACTTTTCCGTGATATCCCCCCACTCTGTCAACAGGGCATCGTAGTCGTAGCTCGTCACGTCCGGGGCTAGTTTTTCATAGTAATTCGCTCCGGAAGTAAAGCCAAAGTTCGTGCCCCCGTGGAACATGTAAATATTGACACTGCCCTCTGCCAAAATGTCCCGTAGCTCTTTTGTAGCAGAGGCCACCGAAGTTGTGTGGTGGGCTTCATCCCCCCAAGCATCAAACCAACCAATCCAAAACTCCATGACCATTAACGGCTTCTTCGTCCCGTGAAAGGCCCGCAAGCGCTGGAACCACTTCTTAATATCGGAACCACAGTTAATCGTCGGCAAAGCGATGTCGGGAATCGAACCATTGTCCAACATGTCGTGCCAGGGGCCATCGGAAGTCACCAAGGGTACCGTCACCCCGTTGTCCCGCATCAGTTGAGCCATTTGCCGCAAGTAGGCCTTGTCATTGCTGTAGCCGCCGTACTCGTTTTCCACCTGCATCAGGATAATCGGTCCCCCACTCTGAATCTGTAAGTCCGTGACTTGCGGCAAAAGTTGGGCGAAGTACCGCTGGATTTTCGCCATAAAGTTTGGATAGGAAAAGCGCAGTTTCATCTTTGGATCTTGCAAGAGCCAATAAGGCAGTCCACCGAATTCCCACTCCGCACAAATGTATGGCGCCGGGCGTAAAATTACATACAGCCCGACTTCTTGGGCGATTTCGATAAAGTGGCGCAAATCCAAGCCTTTTTCAAAATGAAACTGGCCTTCTTGGGGCTCATGGAGATTCCAAGGCACATAAGTCTCCACGGTGTTACAGCCCATAAGGCGCAGTTTTTCCAAGCGGTCTCGCCAATACTCCGGCACCACCCGGAAATAGTGAATCGCGCCACTGATAATTTTAAATGGCTGATCGTCTAAATAAAATTCCTCTTGAATGGTAAAGTCCATGGTCATTCTTCCTTTCTCTTGGGGCTATTGGGCTTATTCTTTCACCAAATAGGTGGTGTACTGTGGCAAATCATGGGCGGCTAAAGTCTTGCCTTGCAACAAATCAGTCTTGCCCACAAAGTAAGCCGGTAGCGGTTGGGCTTCTTCGGTGAAGTTCATAATAAAGTAATAATTCACCCCTTCTTTTTGCCGCCGGGTGATTTCCAACTGCGTCGCCTCGGCAATGACCGGAGACACTTGCGCTTGTGCTGTCGCCCCCGCCAAGACTTTTGCTAAGAGTTTTGGCTCCAACTCCGTACCCACATAATACACGTAGCCTTCACCAAACTGATTCAGGGTGACTGCAGGTGTATCCGCGTAAAAGTTCGTGGTATAGCTAGCCAGACACTCCGCTCCTTCTAAATGCAAGATATCGCATAACAAACGCGCCGATCCGGTAGTGCCATCGGTAAAGCGCACGCCATTTTTTTGTTCCGATGCCAAAGCGTCGATTTCTTCCGCCCAAATGCCACACAGCTCCCGTAACGGTCCCGGGTAGCCTCCCAGATGGACGTTATCCGACTGATCGACAATCCCACTCATAAAGCCGGTGATTAAGATGCCTCCTTGTTTTACAAAAGCTTCCAAGGCTTCAGCCATGCCCTCTTTCACCATGTACAAGACCGGCGCCACCAAGACCTTATAAGAAGAGAAGTCCGCTTCCACGCCTAGTAAATCCACGCTGATATTCTGCTCATAGAAATAACGATAATACTGATGAATCTGATCCACATAGGTCAAGTCCACACTAGGCCCCGAAGTGTATTCCAAAGCCCAGTAGTTGTCCCAGTCAAAAAGCAGACCAACTTCTGAGATACTGCGAGCGTCGATGATTTCTGTTTGTCGGGACAGTTCTTCCCCTAGTTCTGCGGTTTCCCGGAAGACCCGAGTATTTTCCGTGCCCACGTGCTCAATCACCGCTCCATGGAACTTCTCACAAGCCCCAATGCTCCGGCGCAATTGGAAGAATTGAATCGTGTCGGCACCGTGAGCGATGGTTTGATAGCTTTGGGCCCGCATTTGCCCCGGTTTCTTCAAGGAATTGTAAGCCTGCCAGTTTTGTTGCGAAGGGGTTTGTTCCATTAGCATAAAAGGCTGTTGGTCTTTGACTCCTCGCATCAAATCGTGGGTCATGGCTACCTTGCTCCACGGGGTATCGTAGGAAGGATAGTTGTCCCATGAGACGATATCCAACTCCTTGGCCCACTTGAAATAATCCAGCCCTTTATACGTACCCATTAAGTTTGTGGTAATCGGCGTCGCTTGATCAAAAGCTCGGATCGCCGCTTTTTCCAGTTTAAATGTCTCCAAGCGACTGTCGGACATAAAGCGACAGTAATCCAAAGAAATTCCCGCAAAGGCTGTCTTGTGTGCCGTTTCCCCGGTCAAAACATTCAACACCGAAATTCCCTCGGACAAAGCATTGGGCACCACGATTTCATCGAAGTCGTACAAAGTGTGCCCCCAAAATTCCATGTTCCATGCTTTATTCACGGCTTCGATGGTCTGATACTTGTCCTTCACCCACACCCGAAATGCCGCCTCACACTGGTCGCAGTAGCAGTAGTTGCCGTATTCATTGTTCACGTGCCAACAAGTCACATGAGGATTGTCCCCGTAGCGCTCCGCTAATTTTCCCGCCAGACGAGCAGCGTACTTCCGGAAAATCTCGCTGGAAGGGCAGTTATTGTGCCGGGCGCCGAATTTATGCCGCCGTCCCTCATAGTCCACATGGCCCACTTCCGGGTAGCGCTTGTACATCCAAGCCGGCATGGCCGCCGTGGAAGTCGCCAAGACAATGTCGTAGTTTTCCTTAGAAAGCATCTCAATCATCTCATCTAGCTCATCAAAGTAATACTCGTGTTCACTAGGTTGAATCTTCGCCCAAGAAAAGACATTAATCGTCGCCGAATTAATATGGGCCTCCTTGAATATCCGCATATCCTCCGACCAAATCTCCTTTGGCCACTGATTTGGATTGTAGTCCCCACCGTACAAAATTCGTTGAAACATCGCCGCCACTCCTTTACGTGATTGAAAACCGCCTGAGACATCTGGCCTCTTAGCCGGTCCTTCGTTGTCCCCCTATTGTAAAGGCTCTCACACTTTGATAGTATAAAGTCCCAAACCAAAAAATAGCAGAAATCGAAACAAGAGGTGTGACAAATGCCCATCTATTTTCAACCTATTAGCGAAAATCTACCTTTCTCACTGGAATCCATCGGCAATCATTGGCTCCAAGACAGCGTCTCCCGCAAGCTGGGGTACGCCCACTACCACTGGCTCCAAACTGAAAGCGGTCAAGGACAAATCCAGCTGGCGGGGCAACTCATCCCCTTGGCGCCTGGGGAGGGAGTGCTCTTGCCTCCATTTACCCCCCACGCCTACTTTCCTGATACCGGTACTGGCGAAACTTGGCGCACCCGTTTCGTGACTTTAAACGGCTTATTAGCCGACCAATTTCCCAAAATCCTCGGCACCAATCAGCCGATTTTCGCCAAGGACAACCCGGAATTTTCTTACTCTTTCTGGATCGACCAAATCGTCAACCTGCTGGAGAACCGTACCCTAGACACCGCTCAAACCTCAGGAGCCTGCTACCAACTATTGATGTACCTTTCCAAAGGCTACGAAAATCAGCTGGCCACAAGCCACCCTTTGTTTCAACAGTACATCTCACCCACAATCACAAAAATCGAAACAGCCTATGCCGAAGACCTTACCGTGGAACGCCTAGCCGCCGAAGTCTTCATCACGCCCCAATACCTGACCCGCCTCTTTCGGCGCTTCACCGGCAAAACCACCCAGCAATACCTCCTAGACACCCGCCTCAACAAAGCAAAAGCGTTCCTGATGTATCATCAGGAACGCTCGGTAGAAACCATCGCCAGCCAAGTCGGCTTCAGCTCGGTCAGTCGCTTTGTGCAAGTATTTAAAGAGAAGAATGGGGTTACGCCGGGGCGGTTTAGGCGGGGGTGAGACGCCACGTAGTATTGATATTCACCACACAAAGAAACCGCCCGGGACTCCCTCCCAGGCGGTTTCTTTTATCTATTCCTTACTCCCTACCGATTATCAAAGGAATCATTCTCCCCCTGATTCCCTTGGGCTACGGAGACGGTGACTTGATCAAAGACCAAGCCGGTCACCGCTTCGATGCGGCCAAATTCTTTGGCGGTTAGTTGGCAGTTGCGGAAAGTCACATCTGTCATGGGATTTTCTGGAAAAGCCACTAAATCAAAAGCACGGGCTGGTAACGTGTAGTCTGGACTCAATGTCGCAACCACGTTTTCTACCACCACATCTTTAACCAAGGTCATTTGCTCTGACTCAGGGATTTCTGCAGCCACGGCTTGCCAAGCTTTCGGCATATCGGCGAGGCCGGTTAAGTCTTTGCGATTGTAAGCATTGTGCCAGTCCATGATCCAAGAAAAAGGAAATTGAACGTTTTTCATGGTCAAATGGTTCACATGAATGTCTTCAATGACTCCCCCTCGTTCTTTGGAGGACTTCATGCGTAGGCCACAGTCGGAGTTTTCAAAGACATTGTCATGGATGCGGACGTTGCGAACACTGCCGGCGACTTCACTGCCGATGGTGATACCGTAGCCGGAGTACACGTGGCAGTGGTCGACTTCGATGTCTTCACTAGGCAAATTCACCCGACGTCCATCCCCGTCTCGGCCAGATTTTACGGCGATACAGTCGTCGCCACAGGCTAAGTGACATTCGGTTACCCGTACGTGGCGGGAGGAATCGATGTCGATACCATCTGTGCTGGGCCCATGGTTATCGTGAATCTTGATGCCTTTGACCAAGACGTTTTCACAATAAGTCAGCTGTAAGTTCCAAAAACCGGAACGTTGCAACGTGATATCCGCTATGTGCAGGTCTTTTGACCCTTGAAAGAGGAGGGCCCGGGGACGCTTAATGGCGTAATCAGCAATCCAGCGCAAGCCTTGGGCGTCGAATTCAGCCCGCTTGCCGCCGGTTTGATCTTGGCCCCAGTACAAGGCCCACCACAACGGCCCTTGACCGTCGATGATGCCTTTACCGGTGATGGAGACATCCGTAATCGCCAAGCCGTTTAAAATGGCAGCGGGCCAGTCCATTTCCACACCGGCCACCCGAGCGAAAACCTCGGGATAATCTTGGATGTCCGGGGAACCTAGCAAGGTCGCCCCTTCTTCAAAATGCAGTTGGCTGTGGTTGCGTAAAAACAGTGAACCTACCAGATACACGCCTTTTGGCACGTAGACGACTTGGCCTTTTTCCGCGCCTTGGTCGATGGCGGTCTGGATAGCGACGGTGGCTAATGTGGCCCCCGTGGAATCCGCCCCAAAGGCTTGAACATTGAGTTGCTCCATCAGTCTCCTCCTATGTGATAAAAAATTAGTTACCTTCGTTGATTTTCTTCAATTCTTCACCCATTTTAATGGTTTTGCTCTTGGTCAATGGGTAGCCGATTAACAAGGTTACTGCGGCAATGACCAAGCAGACTACTGGTACTAAATTGGCCATAGCATAGATACGATCGCGTACCACAGCGGTTTGGATCACACCGCCAGCAGCGGATTCGTGGTAGCCAATCAATTGTAACATGAAACCGCCTACTGCGCCGGCCAATGCTTGACCTACTTTACGAGCAAAGGAATTCACGCCGTAAACCGTACCGTCTTCCCGGTCACCGGTTACATATTGGTGGTAGTCGATTACGTCGGTAATGAAAGACCACACCATCAAGTTGAATAAACCAGCGCCTAATGTAGCGATAAACAAGACAACCAAGTAAATCCAAGGACTCGTAATGTGCATGAAGTACATAATCAAATACATCACAGCGGAGAACAACAAAGCGCAAACGCTGGCTTCTTTTTTCCCGAAGCGTTCAGTTAAACGTTTTGCAAAGGGTGCCAAGACGATGACTGTCCCGTAGTTGAACAACAAAGCCACGGACATTGCTTTTTCATTTTGGAAGTAATCATTAAACAAGTACGTCAAGTTGGTGCCGGCCAAGATTTGGTTGATAACGATGAACAAGTCCACGATAACCAAAACGACCAATGCCCGGTTTTTGCTGAGACCTTGTAGCAATTGTTTAGTAGAAGCTTCTTCTTTCTTTTCTACCCGTACCCGTTCAGTAGTCAATTTGCAAGTCAAGATGTACGCGATAAAAGCAATCGCTGCACAACCGATAGCAATCCAGAAGAAGTGCATCCCAGAGATTACCCGGTCGCCATTGTCCAAAGTGGTGTACATCAAGATTGGAATCAAGAACCCAGTAGTGGAACCCCCGATAGCAGAACCCACGCTACGGTAAGTAGACAAGGACACCCGATCACTTGGATCAGAGCTGATTGCAGAAGCCATGGAACCATAAGGAATGTTGATGGTGGATAAGAAAATCCCATAGACGATGTAAGAAACGAAGATGTAGACGATCTTCAATGTATCTGGGAAGTTTTGCACAAAGGGCAAGAATAAAACGACACAAGCCAAGGTGAATGGATATTTCATCCGGCGAATCCACGGGCTAAAACGGCCTTCTTTGGTCAATGGCGATAAATCGCTTAACCGACCGACTGTCACGTCAGCAACCGCATCCACAATTCGGGAAATTAAAAAGAGTACGCCGACGATTCCTCCGGCAATTCCCAAAACATTGGTGTAATAAATCATTAAGAAACTATTCACAAGCCCGAGTATAAAACAATTCCCCAGGTCCCCAAACATATAGCCGATTTTGTCCTTCATACCAAATGCTGGGACTGAACTAGCGGCTACTTCTTTGTTTTTGTCTTCCACGTGTAACATAGTGTTTCCCTCCTAATAATTGAAACAGAATAATTGCAATCGTTTACATGAAACGGTTATCACGTTGGTAATCTTACACTCAGGAAAGCGATTTTCCTAGCCACTATCTTGGCGTTTACTTTCACTATTTTGGTGTGGATGGAATATTTTTCCTAAGAAAATAGAGCCTGAAAATTCTCTGCCATTTTTCAGATGATAACGGCTTGGTTTTCACCGTTACACCTAGAAAAGCATGAGAAATTTCAGACTCTAACTTGATAAACTTATGAGAAAGATTTTAGCGTTTTCACGCTATTACTCCAGTGCTTTTTGCACATCTTCTAGCATGGTTTGGGTAGATTCGAGTCCCCCACCGCTCAAGTACCAGACATCTGGTTGCAAAGTAATCACCTTGCCATTTTTCCCGGCGTTGGTTTCTTTCACCAGTTCATTGTCTGCCACGTTGTTGTTCGTATCATCCCCACCAATGGCTTGGGTGCGGTCGATTACGAAGAGCACATCGGGATTTTTTTCCAAGACGTATTCATAGGAAACACTTTGCCCGTGTGTCGAAGCTTCGATTTGATCATCTGCTTGAGCAAAGCCAAAGGTGTCGTGGATGATGCCAAAGCGTGAACCGGCACCGTATGCGGAAAGTTGTCCTTCATTGACGAGGACGACTAACGCTTTCCCTGCTTTGGCTGCACCGGTTTTCAGTTCTGCGATTTCATCTTCTAAGTCAGCGATTTGCGTTTTGGCTTCCTCTTCTTTTTGGAAGATTTTTGCCAAAGTAGTGATATTTTCTTTCGTGGAGTTCCAAGGGTCGCTGCCATCTACGGCTAGATACAAAGTCGGTGCAATGGCGCTCAAGTCTTCCTTAAAGTCACTTTGGCGCCCTGAGATGATGATCAAGTCCGGTTGCAGTTGATTGATTTTTTCCAAGTCTGGTTCTTTGATGCCCCCAGCATTTTCCACATCGCTGTAAGTAGCTAGGTATTCTGGCAAGTTTTCCGTTGGGGCACCGATCACCGCATCCCCGACGCCTAAAGCATCCATGGTGTCCAGTGAGCCATTGTCAAAGACCACGACCTTTTCAGGATTTGTAGGGACTTTGACTTCAGCACCGTCGCTATCTTTGACCATGATACTGGCAGCACGACTGTTACTGGTGGTTTCACTATTACTGCTAGCTGTCTTTTGATTACTGCCACAGCCTGCCAAGGTGACTGCCACTAGGGCCAACAGGGTATACACTACTTTTTTCATAAACTTCCTCCTAAGTTTTTTTAACGGAAATACATACAAAATCGTTTTCCTTCGATTTCGCAAATCTTGATTTCCATATTATATAAACGATTCAACACCGAGCTTTGGATAATTTCTTCCGTGGGGCCTTGGGCAAAGAGCTTGCCGTCTTTCATGGCCACCACTTCGTCTGCGTAACTGGCGGCGAAATTAATATCGTGTAAGACGATCAAGACCGTCTTGCCGTAATCATCCACCAGACTGCGCAAAGTTTGCATCATTTGGACTGCGTAATTCATATCTAAATTGTTCAAAGGTTCATCTAAGAGGATATAATCCGTGTCTTGAGCCAAAATCATGGCGATATACGCCCGTTGCAGCTGGCCCCCGGATAAGGTATTGATCGGCTGTTCTGCCAAATCCATCAGCCCGAGAGCCAAGAGTGCCTCTTTGACTTTTAGCCGGTCTTTTTTCGTCAGGCGCCCCTTTGAATAGGGGAAACGGCCGAAGTTGACTAACTCTTCCACCGTAATATTCAAGGAAACGCCATTGGATTGCTTTAAAATCGACAGCTTTTGCGCTAGTTCATTGGACTTCCACGTCTTGACCTCACTGCCATCCAGATAGATTTCCCCTCGATCTTTTTCAATCAAGCGGCTGGCGATGGAAAGTAACGTACTCTTGCCGGCGCCATTTGGTCCGATAAAAGCCGTCAGCTTCTCGGTGGCAATGTGTAAGTCAATGTCTTGCACCACCTGTTTTTTGCCGTAACTTTTGCTTATTTCTTTCATTTCCATCATGCTTGTTTGCCCCTTTCTTGAATGATTTTTGCTACAAAATAAATACCGCCGACAAATTCGATTACCACACTGAGCGTGGTGTTTAAAGAAAAGACTTGTTCCACTAAAAACTGACCGCCCACTAAAGCGACCAAGGCCAAGAGTGCCCCACCGCTAAAAAGTATTCGATGTTCGTAAGTGGCAAAGAGTTGGTAGCTGACATTGACCACGATAAAGCCTAAAAAGGTCACCGGGCCCACTAGTGCTGTGGAAATCGCCACTAACATACTGACGATAATCAGTAGCACAAGCTGGAAGTGATCCACTTGAATGCCTAGATTAATCGCTTGGTCCCGACCTAGATGCAAAACATCCAATTTCGGCGCCCAGTACCACAATAAGCTGATTAAAACTAGACCCAACACTGCAGCAATGCCTAAAAACTGGCTGTCCACATTGCCGAAGCTAGCGAAGAGTTTGCCTTGGAGCAAGTCGTATTCATTGGGATCCATGATGACCTGCAAAAAAGTGCTAATACTACTAAAAAAGGTGCCGAGAATCATCCCCACCATTAATAACAAAAACAGGTTGCGATTTTTCAGTAAGGCTTTGGCTAGTAGCGTACTCAGCAAAGTGACCAAAAAGATATTCCCGAGAAATTGTGCCAGACTTTGCTGACTGAGCATTTGGGCCCCGCCGAAGACAAAAAAGGAAACGGTTTGAATCAAAACGTACAGCGAGTCTAGGCCCAGAATATTCGGCGTCAAAAAGTGATTTTCCGTCACCGTTTGAAAGCTAATCGTAGCAAAGCTGGTCAAGATACCCACCAAGGCTAAAGCCGCTAGCTTCTTGCCCCGGAGCTTCAAAGCAAAATCCCAATTGCCATAGGTGCGGTAAGTGAGAAATAACAGGATTGCCCCCACTGCTAGCACCCCTAAAAGGACAAAAGCCCCCCATATTTTTCGTTTCATGCCGCCTGCCTCCTAACCAAAAGAAAAATGAAGAGCAGACTGCCGATCACCCCGACGATGACACTTACGGGAATTTCGTAAGGGGGAATCACGATCCGAGCGATAATATCACAGACAATCAAAAAGACGCTGCCTAGCCAAGCGGTTAAGCCCAATGTGTTTTTCATCTGATCTCCATAACGCAAGGAAACCAAGTTCGGGACGATGACTCCGAGAAAAGGTACCGTGCCCACCATAATTAGCACCAAACTACTGGCCAAAGCCACTAGGCCTAACCCCAGAAACTGCACCCGGCGAAAGTTCAAGCCGAGGTTTTGGGCCACGTCTTCTCCCATGCCTGCCACGGTAAAGTGATAGGCGAAATAATAAATAATGACTAACAAAGGAATTGCTAGATACAACAGTTCATAGCTCCCCCGCATGACGGTGGCAAAATTGCCCTGTAACCAAGAGGACATATTTTGCACCAATTGCAGTTGATAGGCAAAAAAGGTCGCAATGGAACCGATGATGTTGCCAAACATAACCCCGATTAAGGGCACCATGACTTGGTTTTTTCCGGGAAGAAAGCGGGTCAGCTGCAAAAATAAAAGGGTCCCACCAAAAGCAAAGAGAAAAGCCACGGTCGAGCGTAGTAATAAAGGCGCATTGGGCAAGAAAATCATCACCACGAGAATGCCTAAACGGGCACTGTCCATGGTTCCTGCCGTAGTTGGGGATACAAATTTATTTTGGGTCAGCTGCTGCATCACCAAACCACACACGCTTAAGGTGCTCCCGGCTACTAACAGACTCACGGTGCGGGGCAAGCGGGTCGCCCAGAAGATCAATTGCTGTTCCCCTTGAAAAAAGACCCGCCAATCCAAATCCTTAACCCCGATAAATAACGAAAGCATCACGACAACGAATAGAATCAGCCCTCGTAGAAATTTTTTCATGGCGGTCCTCCTTTCTAAATGAGAATGATTATCAGTCTCGTTTCTTTAGTTTAGGCAAATTCCTTGCAAAAAGCAATATTTTTTTGTAAGATACTCTGATTTTTCGTGAAAAAGCGGCGTTTTTCATAAGCTTATTTCGCAAAAGTAGCCTCTAAAAAAGCCCCCAGTAATTTCTGAGGCTTAAAGCGGTTAATCTTGGTATGATAAGAGAAAACGCTGAAAGGAGTCCCAGATGAAGAAAACTTCGGCCTACCACTTTGAAAAAATTACTCCCCACAATCAGAAAGCTGCCTTAGAGGTCTACCACCAAAACCTGGATTATTTTGCTTTAACCGCTGAAATTCCTAGTCTTGCCAGTGTGGCTCAAGATCGAGCCGCCTGTCCCCCACAGCTTGACCCGGAGCAAAAGCATTTTTTCTTAGTCACGTTCGAAAACCGTCCTATGGCGGTCGTGGATCTTTTAACTGGCTACCCGGAAGATGCTAGTGGTTACTTAGGACTCTTGTTAATCGCTGAGCACCGGCAAGGTCACGGTCAAAAGATTCTAGCTCAATTGGAAGACTGGCTGCGAGATCAAGGCTTTCAGCGCCTAGAGCTAGGCGTTTTGGAGCACAATACCCCGGCTTTGGCCTTTTGGACGGCGCAAGGCTTTCACCCCTGCGGTAAAAGCAGTGTTTTGCTTAATCAGCAGTCCTATACCGTTATTAAATTTGCGAAAACCTTAGCACATAAAAAAGCAACGTCGCTTCCATGAATTCATAGAAGCGACGTTGCTTTTTATTTTAGGCCAGTTGTGCGTATCAAAGGTTGCCCTACGCACTTACCACTTGTTTCTCAATTACGTTTAACTGCTTAGAAGCCAGCCAGATTGAAGATGATTTTATCCCCATCGGCCACGGTGACATCTTTGGCCCCCACATTGACTTGTTCGTCGTTAATCGTGAAGGTCCAATATTTATTGGCCGCTTTGTCTTGTTCCTTGCCGTCGATACTGGTGATAAAGCCATTGTCATCTTTGATATCGAAGTTTTCACTCATGGCATCAAACAAGCTGGTATCCTTGGCCAAAGCGACCTCTTGTTTGTCACTTTCTTTGCCATCTTCCTGGATGATCACCGTGGCTTTGACTGCCGCCGTAGTGGAAGCCGTAGTCGAAGAAGAGGAGGCTGTCGTGTCCGCCTTTTGGCCACAAGCGCCTAATCCCACTACCACTAAGAACGCCAGCACAAAGACCATCAATCGTTTTGCTTTTTTCATCATAATTCCTCTTTTCTTTTTTTCACACAAAAAAGGCACCCTGGTTTTACAGAGTGCCTCCAGCAGCCATGTTTAAAAAGACGCCTACCATTCGTAGGAGTAGTTAAACAATGGTTGCTGGACAGCTCCCCCTGTTATCATGCCCAGTGCCAAAAATCAGCGGTATCCTGACTTCACTTCCTCCTACTTGCTCCTCTTCCCAAGCTTATACCCAGTGAGTGGTGAGCGTTCGTCCGTGTTACAGTAGAAAGGGACTGTCGAGGAGTTGCACCTCGTTCCCGCTGACTTTTGTGCCATTATTGAATTTTCTTCATTGTAGCATACCCTTTAAAGTAGTGCGCCCTGATTATAAACTTACGCCTAGAAACAAACAGCTAGTCTTTAAAATTTATAACAATGAAAAGACGGCTAGCTTCCATTAAAATCCTTGGAAACTAGCCATCTTTTACGTGCGTATGACGTTTGATAGGATTTAGTACATAGGACGGTGACTCATGTCTTCAGCCTTCCTGTTTTCCTTGCTTTAGTTCCGCCAAATAGTCTTTAAACCAGTAAAAGCTCTTTTTCGGTACTCGGCGCATATCTCGCAAGTCATGGTTGCCACGATTGACGTAGATCATGCCATAGCGTTTTTCCATGTCCCCGGTGGAACTAGGTAAGTCAATCAAGCCCCAACCTAGATAGCCCAAGACTTCACAGCCGTCTAGCTGTATGGCATCAAAGAGCGCTTGAATATGCTGCTCGTGGTAATAAATCCGGTAATCATCGGCAATCGGATTTTCCTCATTCCACACTTCCGGCACCCCGATGCCGTTTTCCACGGGAAAGACCGGCACGTGATAGTTTTGATAAAGTTTATTGATGATATCCCGAAAGCCCAGAGGATCGATACCCAGCCCCCATTTGTTTTCTTTCACGTAGGGGTTTTCCACTTCTCCAAAGGTCAGGTAGTAATTAGGCGCGGTGTGGTCGGGAATCTGCTTATGACTAATGGAGCCAGAACAGTAATAACTAAAGGCCAAGAAATCACTTTTCAAGCGCTGAATGGCCGCGATTTCTTCCGGGAGTATGTCCAAGGACAAATACTGCTTTTGGTACTGGCGGACTTGGTGGGAGTAACCCCTGCCGCAAAAGGCATCCAGTAGATTTTGATTGATGAATTCATCCCATTCTCTAGCCACCAAGACGTCTTGGGGATGATTGGTTTCGGGATAGATGTTGGAGTAAGCCAGCATCCCCCCGATTTGCCCCGTTGTAGTGTCATGGATGTAGTTGGCGATTTCGGCATGAGCCACCATGATATTGTGGCTAATCTGGTGGATGTTTTCCGGGGTGTTTCCTGTTTTTAACGTCCCCCCGTATTGTAAAGCCAAAGGGGTCGAGTAGAGATTTTGCTCGTTAAAAGTGACCCAGTATTTGACTTTTCCTTGGTAGCGATCCACCATTTTTTTCCCATAAGTCACAAAAGCTTCCACCACGTGTTTGCTCATGAAGCCTTCGTACTTTTCGGCCAAATGTAAGGGCATGTCGAAATGATACAGACACAGCATGGGCTCGATGCCTCGTGCTAGCATGGCGTCGATGTAGCAATCATAAAAAGCCAGCCCTTCTTCGTTGAATTCGCCGTCTCCTTGGGGATTCACCCGGGACCAGGAAATCTGGAAGCGATAGAAATTCAGGCCCATTTCTTGGAGTAAGTCCAAGTCTTCTTCGTAGCGGTGGTAACGATCGATGCCGTGCTTCCAATCCGAAGTAGTCTCCGTGGCACTGCGGACATCATAGACAGAAGGCCCTTTGCCCCCTTCGTTCCAGGCCCCTTCCGTTTGCATACTAGAGGAGGAATCCCCCCAAAAAAATGTATTCTTCATGAAATCACCCATTATCCTGATCCTTTTTTATTTCATTGACAACCTGCTCAATCTGACTGTCCCAAAACGCCCAATCGTGAGCCTCATCAAAGACGCGATAACGCAAAGGCAACAGTGCCTGCGTTGCGGCGTAAAAACCATTGTTGTTTTCAAACAGAAAATCTTGACGACCACAAGTCATGATAAACTCGGTCGTAACGTCCTGATCTGCCTGTTCTGTAACCAACTTCAACAAATTATTTTCTGAGTTCAAGAAATCGTCTTTGTCCCCAAATAAAGGCAAGAATTGCAGCACCCGCTTGAAGCCCTCCTCATACAAAGCCCCAATATCTAGGGCACCAGACAAGGAATACACTTTGCCATACCGATTTTTTTGGCGCAAACCTAGCTTAAACGCGCCGTACCCCCCCATGGAAAGCCCCGCCAAATAACGCTCGGCGGGCTTTTGGGAGAAGTGAAAGAGCTGGTCCAGATACGGGAAGAGTTCCTTCGTTAAGTAGCTGTAAATTTTAAAGCCACTTACCGAATCGGTGTAATACCCGTTGTAGCCGTGGGGCATCACCACCGCCAGATTCAGCTCTTCCACCAGTTTGGCAATCCGCGAATTCAATAGCCAAGCTTCATCATTGTCGGAATACCCGTGGAGCAAATACAACACCGGTACCGGCTCAGCGTTCAGTTTTTGCGGCAAAATAATGCTACAAGTGGTGGTTAATTCTAATACATGGGAAAAGTAATTCATTCTTAAAATCGGCATCGTTTTACTCCTGTTTTTCGTAATCCAACTGCTCCTGGCAAAATTAAGCTTTTTCTGCGTTGGCAATCGCTACTTTTTCACTGATCTTCAAGAACGGTAAGTAGAAGAATACCAAAATCACGATGATTAAGACTTGGATAACCGGTGCTCGCCAATCGCCGGCAGTGGCCAAATAGCCGCTGATCAAAGTCGGCGTGGTCCAAGGAATCATCACCACGGTTTTGCTAACTAAGCCCAATGACGTCGCCGCATAGCCAATCACGGTACCGATAATTGGGGAAAGTACAAAAGGAATGATCATTGGTAAGTTAAAGACAATCGGTAAACCGAAGATAATCGGTTCATTGATATTGAAAAGATTGGGTCCCAATGACAATTTCGCTAAGTTACGGTACGGTTGGTATTTACTGAAGATGAAAATCGCAATAATCAAAGCTACGGTGCTCCCGGAAGCCATGTTCAACGAGCCAAAGACTTGGTGGAACGCATTGGTGATAATGTGGGGAGGCTCCGTGCCTGCCGCTTTTGCCGCCATATTGTCATTCATATTTAAAAGCAACAAGGGATCCAAAATCGGACCGGCAATAACAGACTGGTGAATCCCAAAGGAGAACAACAGATTCCCCAAGCAAACCAATAAGAGGTAGCCCGGTAGACTGGTGCCCACTGCCCGCAATGGTTCTTGGATAAAGCGGGAAATCAAAGACATCAGATCAGAGCCACCAAGTTGAATTAAGAAAGAAAGTAGGGCAAACAAGGAAACCGTGATAATCGCTGGCAGCATCACGTTAAAGGAATTGGCAACTGCTGGTGGGACATTTTCCCCCAATGAAATCTGTAAACGTTTGACTGTGGTTAATTTGATAAAGAGTTCGGTGCCGATAATCCCCACGAGAATCGCCGCAAAAACCCCGGAAGTTCCTACATTAGAGTACGCAATCATGCCACCGATTTGGGTTGCTTTTTCGTCCACGGTGACCGTCACCAGCATCGGTAAAAAGGTGAAAAAGGCTGGTAAAACTGCCATAGCCGCACCGATTGGGTTGGTGTAGCCACGATTTTTAGAAAGCTGATACGACAGGGAAATCACAAATAAAATGGCTGCTACATTTAACGTCGCATTGATAATAAGATTGCCAAACCCTTGCCAAGTGACCATGGTGGATTCACTTAAAACATTGTTCATAAAACCTGATGGATCTAGAAAAACACTGTTAATTAACACCGCAATCCCGGCTAAGATAAATAGGGGCATCATCGGCGCCAGACCGTCGCGTAAGGAACGCAAATGGATTTGGTTACCGACCTTTTGAGCAATCGTTACAAATTTCTCGATCCGTGCCTCACTTTTCTGATTCTTTTCCTCATTCATTTTCTTTACCTCCATTTTTCAGCCACGCGTTAGCTTTGACTATATAGTAACATCTGTAAACGTTTTTGTAAACACTAATTATAATATGTGTATACTAATTATTTTAAAAAAGAAAAGACCCTATCGTTAGTCGATAAGGTCTTTTCGAACGTTAATTGATATCTGCCACGATTTTCCCGGAGGTATAAGGGTAACGGGTCTTCGATAAGTCAAAGGGTGTGCCGTCATCAAAAAAGACGACTTGATTGGTTTCGAGGATCGGATCCCCGAGTTTAATATGAAACTCCTTGCTATCTAGCTCATTGGCCTTTGAGGCGATAATCACCCGTTTGGCAGCACTGATAACATAGCCTAATTCGTTGCGAATGTAGTTGTAAATCGAACCTTCCAAGATACTTTCGTCCAAATCGGTGATGTATTTCAAAGGCATAATCGAAGTTTCGATACTGCGGGCTTCCTCCCCCACATAACGCACCCGCTTGATGTCGTACACAGGATTAGTGCTTTTTATCTTCAAGGTTTCTTGCTCGTATTCACTAGGAAAGCGCACGTCGAAGCGGATAATCTTACTAGTCACTTCCCCTTCTTCCAGCAAGGAAGTCCCAAACACGCTGTTAAACTGGGTGACGTTGGCATTATTTTTCTTAATATCGTTGCGGACATAGGTCCCAGAACCCCGGCGCGTATAAAGTAAGCCCTCATCGATTAAAAGCTGAATGGCTTTTCTCACGGTCACCCGGCTAGTATCGTATAACTTAGCTAAGGTTTCTTGATCCGGTAGTAGCGCTCCTTCTTGATACTCGCCTTCGATGATTTTTTCTTTCAGGGACAACGCAATTTCTTTGTACTTCGGCATCGATTTGTTCCTCCCCACAAAATATGTATACACATATCTTAAATGAAAGTTGTCAATTTGTAAACAGCATAGACAAATTACCGGTGGAATTGTTTTAGATTCCAGGAGTAAAACTGACGACTTATTGCGTTAAAGCTCCCACTACTTATCGCCAAAATCCTTGGTCTAAGGAATCAAGCTCAGACTACTTTCGTTTCCACCCTTTTAACTCCCATTCAAAGGGAGACTGGCCACCTTTTAGCCGACTGCGAAATGCTTTTTGAACCTTCAGATAGGAAGCATAATCATGCCATTTACTCCAAGCACTTGAAGCACCGCCCCTTGAACGCTTGATCTCTGCTTCAATCAAAATGCCTAACTGTTCTTTTCTCACAAGTTCCACCACATAGGTATCAATGGGTACATGAAACAAATCCGTTTTTTCCGTAAAGCCAGATACCCCCTCAACTCCCAGAGCTTCTAATACACACAGATTTTTCAAAGTCATATTGACCCATTTCTGCGCTTGACCAATCGACAAAATGCCATTTTGGGTCAAGTTTTCACACAGCGCTTGATGCCACGCATCAAAAACGTCTTCGTTCAAAGGAGCCAGGCTCAAAAGCATTTGCAAGCTGTTGGCAATTTGGTTACGACACTTATTTTTGAAATCGCTAATTTCCTCTGGTCGTAGTTCCTTATAAACAATCGTTCTTTGGACATCACGATATGCAGTATTAATGGCTTTCTGATAGGCAAACCCGTAGCTACTCTCCGCTTCTGTCACCTGTCCTACAAAAGCCACATCAATCAAAAAATCAAGATAGTCCTGTCTCGTGATACTCATGTAGACACCCCTAACTTAAAAATCCCCTTGCCATTGAAACTGTCCCAAGTCTACCCGGCCATTGGGTTTGAAGCCCACACCTTCTCTAGCCAATAATTCCGGTTGCCGTTACCAGTTGGGCGCACAGGCCCCTTGGCTGTTGACCACCCGGTGGCATGGATAGTCACCGTAATATTCCGCCTGGTGCAAGACGCGACCGACCAAGCGAGCATTTTTCGGATAGCCTGCCAAATCGGCAACCTGTCCATAGGTTGCCACCTGTCCTGGGGGAATTTCCGCCACAATGGACAACACCAAAAACGCAAACTCCTCATTCATCTTCGCCATCTCGTCACCCTCTCATTTTTTCCATTATACCCGACAAAAGAAAAAGGTGCCGCAAAATTTACGCCGGAAATGTGGTGCCGATTTCCTCCCAAAATCATTACCACCCGTCTAACGGGTGGTTTGCTCTGCGGGTGTAACCCCTCGTTGCTATGGCTACGCCTAAAGACGTTATCCTTCACTTTGTTCAGGCTCAATGCCCTTGGCACTTTCACTTACCGGTCAAACCGGTTTATTTTTTTCTGAAGCCACCATCTGAAAATGGGTCTTCATATTCTCGTACACTCAATTTATCGAGTGCGATATCGTGTGATTCCTGTTCCCGAATATACTTTGCGATTGTTTTTTCGTTTAATCCCACGGTACTAACATAATATCCTTCTGCCCAAAATTTTCGATTGCCATACTTATATTTCAAGTTGGCATGACGATCAAAAATTTGTAAGGCACTTTTGCTCTTTAAATAGCCAACAAATGAAGAGATACTAATTTTGGGTGGAATACTTACCAATATATGAACATGATCTGGCATCATATGTCCTTCGATAATTTCGACTCCTTTGTACTTGCACAAGAGTTGGAAGATCTCAATTAAATCTCGCCGTACTTGATTGTAAATTAGTTTCCGTCTATACTTTGGTGTAAATACAATATGATACTTACACATCCATTTTGTATGCGCTAAGCTGTTTGTTTTATTTGCCAAAAATCCCATTCCTTTCAATTGAGCCTGAACAACCCAATTGTACGACAGGAATGGGATTTTTGGTGGCATAGCCTCTGATTCTCTACCCGCATAGCGGGTAGTTTTTTGTTTCGGACGCTGTGCGACCTCAACAGGGCTCCACGCCCAATAACAAAAACCCCACTTAGGAAAAGTGAGGCTTTGTTTGTGCAGCAGATTCTTTATACGCCGGCCTTTCAGCCGTTAAATTCCCCGCTGACCACGACTTTTCCTAGCATATGACCAGACTCCACATCCTTGGTTGCCAACTTCAAATTCTTTGCATTGATCCCTGTGTCATAGATGCGACTGACGGTGGGCAGCACGCTACCGGCATCGGCTAACGCGGCAATCTGGGCTAACGCCGCACCTTGCGACTCAAGGTCGTAGCCAAAATCGGTCTTCGCAAACATATACTCCCAGTCAAAGGAGACGGATTTATTTTTCCACTGGGATAGGTCTAAAGGTTCATTGATGCCCACGATGGTTCCCACATGACCAAAAGGTTTGACCAGCGACTTAATGCGGTCAAAATACTTGGTGATATCATACAAAACAGCGATATAGTCCACCGCCTCTGTGCCACTTGCTGCTAATTGCACCTGTAAGTCTTGATGGTAATCAAGGGGATGACTCACGCCCATCTTAGTCAACCAGTCGAAGTTTTTCGGACTGGCCGTAGCAAAGACGTCTAAGCCCACCCAGTTGGCCAATTGATTCAAAATAGAGCCGACACCCCCAGCACCATTGATGACTAAAATGCTTTTTCCTTTTGCGGCATCTTTTTCAGGTAGGATATTGAACTTGTCAAATAACAATTCATAGGCCGTCAAAGCGGTTAAAGGTAAGGATGCGGCCTCTTCTATAGTGAGCCGTTGGGGCGCTTTGGCCACAATGCGTTCATCCACCAGTTGAAAGGCTTGATTGCTTCCCGGGCGAGTGGGCGTCCCAGCATAAAAGACCCGGTCCCCTCGACTAAAATTGCGAACCTCAGAGCCCAGGGCCACCACTTCCCCCACTGCGTCAAAGCCCAACACCCGTAAAGAGTCACTTTTAGGGGTGGTTTGTCGCAATTTCGTATCCACAGGGTTGACGGACACAGATTGAACTTTGACCAAGAGATCGCGACCACTGACCTTTGGAATTGCTTTTTTGACATCGAGAAAACTATCAGGAGTCTCCAAGGGCAAGCCTTCAAAAAAACCAACGGCCGGCATCATTTCGTTTTCAGACATTCGTGTGACCTCCTCTGATTTTACTACTTCCATCATAGCCGCCGCGCTTTTTTTCTGCACTTAATCTAGCTTGAGTGAGTTTTAGGCAAACAAAAACCCCCACTCACAAGGAGCGGGGGTTTTTCTTTGCTTATTTGTTCAAAGCGTCTTTTGCTTGGTCAGCTAGAGCAGTGAAAGCTGCTGCGTCGTTGACAGCAAGATCAGCCAACATTTTGCGGTTGATGTCGATTTCAGCGACTTTCAAGCCGTGCATCATTTTAGAGTAGCTCAAGCCGTTCATACGAGCTGCTGCGTTGATCCGAGCGATCCACAATTTACGGAAGTCGCGTTTCTTTTGACGACGATCCCGGTATGCGTAGCTGTAAGATTTCATTACTTGTTCTTTAGCTGTTTTGAATAATGTATGTTTTGAGCCGTAGTAGCCTTTCGCTAACTTAAGCACTTTTTTACGACGTTGACGAGTTACGGTTCCACCTTTAACACGTGCCATGTTGAATTCCTCCTAGATTTAAATCAAATTGTATTGTTGCTTTGAAAGGTTGTCTTAACGCATTTGTGACAATTGTTGACGAATACGTTTGTAATCGCCAGCTGACACCATGCTTGCTTTACGCAATTGACGACGTTGTTTTTTGGTTTTGCCGTGGAAACGGTGGCTTGTGAAGGCGCTGTGACGTTTCAATCCTCCGCCGCCAGTGCGTTTTACACGTTTTGCTAATCCGCGGTGTGTTTTTTGTTTTGGCATGACTAATTCCTCCTACATTTCATTGCATATGCATTCTGCACAGATCACTGAACAGCGCTGGCATTCTCAAATAAAAATCGTACGTGGGACAGTTTATTTATTATCGGCTTTAGGAGCCAATACGAGAAACATGCTACGACCGTCCATTTTTGGTTTTTGTTCCACTGTCGCAAGATCACTAGTTTCTTCTGCTAGACGATCCAAGACTTTCTGACCAATCTCTTTATGGGTAATGGCACGACCTTTAAAACGGATTGAGGCTTTCACCTTGTCCCCTTTTTCAAGGAATTTACGTGCATTCCGTAGCTTCGTATTAAAATCATTTACATCAATCGTTGGGCTTAAGCGAACTTCTTTAATGCTGATCACTTTTTGTTTCTTACGGGCTTCCCGATCCTTCTTCTGTTGTTCGAAGCGGTACTTCCCATAATCCATGATCCGGGCAACCGGGGGTTTTGCGTTTGGTGCTACTAATACTACGTCCAAGTTGGAACGCTCTGCGATTGACAAGGCTTCTGCTTTGGATTTCACACCTAACTGTTCACCGTTTTGATCGATCAAACGTAACTCGCGTGCTCGAATGCCGTCGTTTACCATCATGTCCTTTGCTATGGTCATTCACCTCCAGGTATATTCAGAGAAACAAAAAAACGAGTTCACATTCGAACTCGCACCCAAACTCACACTACACCTATGTAGTCTGAAACCTATCAGCCCAGCAAAATTTTTCACTCAGGCGAGAAGCGGGTGCTCCTTCTTTATTTCTCAACTTTTACAGTATACGGGATTTTGGAAATGATGTCAAGGGTTTTTCATGAAAACTTCAGTAGCTGATTTAGGAGGTAGGCTTGGGACTTGCTATGGAAAAAGAGCCGGCAATCCGGCTCTTTTTCAAAGTTTCATTCTAAAGTTACGGCTTAGCCTTCCCAATAAAAATACACATCTGCCTTGCCTTCTTGCTGGGTATGGGTGTAGCTACGAGTATTCAGGCCGCCAATCACAAAGCCTGTCTTCAAATAAAAACGACAAGCTCCTAAGTTGTTGTCTTGGCCAATGGTCCACAGACCGGCATAGCCTTTTTCTTGAGCGGCCTTTAACGCAAATTGAAGCAGCTTCTCGGCAATGCCTTGTCCTCGATAAGCACCGGCGACTTTTAAATCCGCCAGATACATATATTTCAACCAATCATCGGTAAAAATCCCCAAGCCGACGCAAGCTTCTCCATCAAAGGCCCCTACTGCAAAGCCTTGTTTCAGTATGTCTGCCATCACATAATGTTCCTCAGGGAAGATCTGCTGGCTCACGTCTTCCGGAGCAAAGCGCTCCTCTTTTGCCTGCCAGCCCATCTCGTCATAGCGGACTTGTAGGCGGCCAAATAAGGAAAAGGCCTCATTAGGAAGCGCCAAAGCCTGTTCATCTTGCTCCGTTAACAATCGTATCTCAATCATCCAAATCCTCCTGTCAGGTTTGCTTTCTTTTTGATGAGTATAGCAAAAAAACGGCTGAATCCCTATTCATTCAGCCGCTTTTTGTTAGCGCCAGTACGCCGGCACCCGCTTCGCCTCATAGTCCGCAATCAAGGCCGCGTCTTGTAAAGTAATGCCGATCTCGTCCAAGCCTTTGACCAGTTTTTCTTTCCAAGTACTGTCGATTTCAAAAGGCCAAACCGCCTCTCCAGCGCGCACTGCTTGGGCGGGCAAATCAATCTCGATAACTGCCTCTGCCGGCAAGGCCGCCAACGTATCCCGGGCGTCTTTTGGCAAAGCAATCGGCAAGAGGCCATTTTTCGTGGCATTCATATAGAAGATATCGCTGAAACTGCCGGCGATGACCGCTTTAAAGCCGTAATCCATCAAGGCCCAGGCTGCGTGTTCCCGAGAAGAACCAGAGCCAAAATTGTCCCCAGAGATCAAAATCGTCGCTTCTTTGTATTGGGGTTCGTTTAGCACAAAGTCGGGATTGGCGGTGCGATCTGCTAGATAACGCCAATCGTCGAATAAGAATTCCCCGAAGCCTTTTTTATCCACCCGTTTCAAGTAGCTTTTCGGAATGATCTGATCCGTATCCACATTGTCGTTCATAAAAGGCACGGTCTTGCCTGTATATACCGTAAATGCTTCCATCTAAGCACCCTCCTTTACAAGTTCCCGCACGTCTACAAAAGTTCCATGAAGCGCAGCCGCAGCCGCCATAGCCGGGGAGCACAAGTGCGTCCGGGAGTTTTTCCCTTGGCGGCCCACGAAGTTCCGATTAGAGGTGGAAGCGCAGTGGACAAATTCCGGCACTTTGTCCGGGTTCATCCCCAGGCACATGGAACAACCGGGTTCCCGCCATTCAAAGCCTGCTGCTTTAAAGATTTCGTCCAAGCCTAGTGCCTCCGCGGCTTTTTTCACCGGTCGGGAGCCGGGAACCACAATCCCCGTCACCGAGTCTTTAATCTTTTGCCCTTGGACAATCTTGGCAGCTTCTTTTAAATCCGACAGGCGCCCGTTGGTACAAGAGCCGATAAAGACATACTCCACGGGGATATCGGTGGGCTTTTGCCCCGGAGCTAGATCCATATACTGATAAGCCAGCTCGTCATTGTGATCGGCAATTGCTGGAAATTCTTCGTGGACGGCGACGCCCATTTCCGGATTGGTGCCCCAGGTGACAAACGGTGCCAGACTTCCGGCATCCAGAGTCAACAAACGGTCGAATTCCGCGTCTTCATCGGTGTACAGGGTCTGCCAATCACTCACCGCCGCCTGCCAGTCTTTTGGAGCAAAGCGCCGGTTCGCTACATAGTCGAAGGTCTTTTGATCCGGGGCAATCATCCCCATCTTCGCGCCCCCTTCAATGGCCATGTTGCAAATGGTCATGCGCTCGTCCATGCTCATGGCAGAAATCGTCTCCCCGAAAAATTCCACCCCATAGCCCACGCCAAAATCCGTGCCGTACTTGGCAATCAAAGCCAAAATCACATCTTTGGCATAGACCCCTGGCTGCAATTTCCCGTTAATCTCGATGCCCATGCGTTTGGGCTTTTTCTGCCAAATCGTCTGAGTGGCAAAGACGTGCTCCACTTCACTGGTGCCAATCCCAAAAGCCAACGCTCCAAATGCTCCATGGGTCGCCGTGTGGGAATCCCCACAGACGATGGTCTTCCCGGGCTGGGTCAGGCCCATTTCCGGTCCCACCATGTGGACGATGCCTTGGCCTTCCGAGCCATTGTCACAAAGTTCCACCCCAAACTCGGCACAATTCTCCCGCAAGGTATCAATCTGCTTTTTCGCAATCAGATCGGTAATATTGTGAATGTCCACCGTGGGTACATTGTGGTCCATGGTGCCGAAGATTTTCTCCGGACAGCGTACGGTGCGCCCAGCTTCTCGCAGTCCTTCAAAGGCTTGGGGCGACGTCACCTCGTGGATCAGCATCAAATCGATGTACAGCAGTTGGGCCTCCCCTTCTGCTCCTTTGATTACATGGCGCTCCCAAACTTTGTCAAAAAGTGTTTTTCCCATTTTATTTCCTCCCTTGTGCCCGAAACTTATTTGCCTAGTGCCGCGATTACCGCTTGGGTAAACTCACTGGTCGTTGCCTTCCCGCCTAAGTCCCCGGTGACGATGCCTTCATTCATCACATGATAGACCGCACTTTCAATCTGATCCGCTAAATCAGGTAAATTAAAACTTTGCCGCAACATCAAAACCGCGGATAAAATCATGGACGCTGGATTGGCAATGTTTTGTCCGGCGATATCCGGGGCCGAGCCGTGAATCGGTTCGTATAAGGAAACTCCGGAATCGGAATGACTGGCACTGGGTAAAACCCCTAGCGTCCCCGGCAAAACTGAAGCCTCATCGCTTAAGATGTCCCCAAATAAGTTCTCCGTGAGAATCACGTCAAATTCCGTGGGCTGTTGGACGATTCGCATGGCACAAGAGTCCACCAACTGATGGGTCAATGTGACTTCTGGATAATCTTGGGCCACAGTTTCCACAGTTTGGCGCCACAGCTTACTGGTGGCTAGCACATTGGCCTTGTCCACGGAGGTCACGTGTTTTTTCCGGGTCATGGCAATATCAAAAGCGATTTTGGCGATTCGCGTAATTTCTTTTACCGTGTAGCGACAAGTATCATAGGCTTCCGATACCCCTAGCTCCCGGGGTTCCCCAAAGTAAATCCCACTGGTCAACTCCCGTACCACTACAAAATCCGTTCCTTGAACGATGGCTTCTTTTACCGGAGATAACGGCAAGAGCGCATCCGGCACCGCAATCGGCCGGATATTGGCAAAGAGATTTAGCTCTTTGCGTAAAGCCAACAAGCCTTGTTCCGGGGTTTGGCTGGCCTGCTCCCAAGGTGATCCCGCCGGCCCCCCAATCGCCCCTAGTAAAATGGCATCGGCTTCCTGACAAGCGGCTAAGGTATCTTCTGGTAAGCCCACTCCCGCAGCTTCAATTCCCGCACCCCCAAAAGGTTTTTCGATAAACTCAAAAGTTTCCGGAGCTGCCGCTTCTAAAACGGCTAAAGCCGCCGCCATAATCTCTGGTCCAATGCCGTCACCGGCTAAAATCACGATTTTTTTCTTCATTGTCTAGTTGGCCCCCTTTTTCAATAGTGCGCTGGCTTGGACGTAGGCTTTGGCCGAGGCCTCCAAGACGTCGAAGTCCACTCCGATGCCGTTAAGGCGCTTGCCCGTTTGCGGACATTCCAGAAAGACGAGCACTTCTGCTTGGGCGTCTTCTCCGGCGGTTAGCGCGTTGATTTCATAGTTCACTAAAATCGGCTGTTGTTCAAAAATCTGGTCGATGGAATTGTAAATCGCTTGAATCGAGCCGGCCCCCACGGCCGAGGCCACATGGGTTTGCCCCTCTTGTTCCACGCTGACGATGGCTCCTTGACGCCCGGCCGAAACATACTGCAACTGCAAGCCGGTTAAGTGGGCGCTGTCGGTTTCCCCCCGCACCTCGTCGGCTACTAAAGCAATCAAATCCTGATCGGTAATCTGCTTTTTCTTATCTGCCAAATCCTTAAAGCGCTTGAAGGCCGCCTTCAAGGCTTCCTCGGACAACTGATACCCCAGCTCTCCCAGTTTGGTGACAAAAGCATGGCGCCCGGAGAGTTTACCTAGAGGCAGGGCATTGTTTTTGACTCCGACTAATTGCGGCGTGATGATTTCATAGGTTTCGGGATTTTTCAGCACCCCATCTTGGTGAATGCCGGACTCATGGGCAAACGCATTAGCCCCAATCACCGCTTTGTTCCGAGGCACCGCCACCCCGGACAGGCGAGCCACGATATCCGAAGTGTGCTTGGTTTCAGCCAAAGTAATGCCGGAAGTCGCTTGGTAATAGTCTTTGCGGATATGTAGCGCCACCACCACTTCTTCTAGCGCCGTATTCCCAGCCCGCTCCCCGATGCCATTTACCGTGCCTTCCACCCGGTTCGCCCCATTTTCAATGGCCGCCAGTGCATTAGCCGTGGCCATGCCCAAATCATCATGGCAATGGGAAGAAAAAATAATCTCCTCTTGGGCTTGGATATTGCCGATCAAATAAGCAAACAAAGCGCCGTACTCGGTCGGATTGGTGTAGCCCACCGTGTCCGGGATATTGATAATCGTCGCTCCCGCATCAATGGCGGTCTGCACCGCCTTTAACAAGAACGCTTTTTCCGTGCGGGTGGCGTCTTCCGGGGAAAACTGGACTTTTTCAAAACGTTCTTTCGCATAGGCCACGTGCTCTTTAATCGAAGCCAAGACTTCTGTTTCCGTCATCTTCAGCTTGTACTCCATGTGCACGGGACTCGTAGCTAAAAACACGTGAATCTGTGGGTGTTTGGCCTCTTTCAACGCCTCGTAAGCCCGGTCGATGTCTTTTTTCTGGCAACGGGCTAACCCCGCCACCGTCATCTTTTGCGCTGCCCGGCTAATGGCCTGAACCGCTTCGAAGTCCCCTTGTGAAGCGATGGGAAAACCAGCCTCAATCGTGTCGATGCCCCATTTTTCCAGTTGTAAAGCAATTTGAACCTTTTCCTTCGTATTAAAATTGACTCCCGGCGTCTGCTCCCCGTCCCGCAAAGTCGTATCAAAAAATTGGATCTTCCGCATGAATTTCTCCCCCTTTTAAAAACCGACGAATCCTGATTTCCCCTTAAAAAAGTATAAAAAAAGCATTCCACAAAGGACTTTCCTTTATGCAATGCGAATAGGACTCTTCTTTTAATGATACAAAAGAGTCCACTTTTATAATAATAATAAGCCGAAAATCGCTGTAACTTCCCTCATTTTCATCACCTATTCTTCGTTGTCGGTTTCTCGTTAGTACAAAAATACCGAAAAGCCCCTTCGATGTCAACAGTTTTTTCTTAATTTTCAGAATATTCTAGGAAGATTGACCGAAAAACAACGGCTCTTTTGCTGGAAAATGGGCGGAAATTTTCGGTTTTTCACCATCTATCCTATAAAAATCAACGAAAATCAGGGCAGACTGCGCCCCTGGGACAATCGGAAAGACACTTTTTTCGTTTTTCCCGGCGGCTGCTCCGGTCTCTAACACCACTTTTTGAAGCAAAGCACAGCATTCCGCCGCCGTAAAAAAGCGCCGAAACCGCCATAAATGCTTGATGATTGCTGGATTATCCTTCTGCAAAAAGAACAACTCCCGCACTTCCTCTCGATACAAGTCCACTGACAACTGAGCCACATTAGGACAAAGTGTGGCTACGAGATTGATCAACCGCAAGTAATTCAAAAAGACTTCCGGACGCATGGTTTCACTATGATAATAGGCTTTCAGCCGGCGAGCGGTGGTAGCCGGTTTGAAATAAGCGATTTGATTAAACGTCACAATCATCGAAAAAACCTCCTAGCTGACTCTTCCTTAAGAAAACCCCTGCTACTTCTAGTTACGCAGAAAAGAACAGTCTCGTTTTTTCTCATGGCATGGGTAGTTCTTCCTTGTCACAAAACTCCCGGCACACGTTAGCCCTTCGTGGTACACTGGAAGCACGAATTTCACTGGAAAGGAACATACCCTATGAAACCCATGAAAAAGCCCCCACGCATCATCCCCCCTCAGCTAGTTGCACTAACACCCGGTGATTTATTTCTAGACGACGAGGCCTTTTACCAAGACTTGTTCTTCCAAGACAGCGACCAGAGCTACCTGACCTGTCGCAATCTGGTTTTGCGCCAGTGTCACTTGGAGAAAGTCACCTTGCTCCACAATCGCTTGGAGCGCTTTGAGGCCAGCAACACCCTGTGGGAAAAGTGTGACCTGTCCAATAGCGAGCTGTTTGGCGCCAGTCTTCATCAAGTGACCTTTCGCCAATGCAAACTCACCGGCACTAATTTTGCCGAGAGCTATCTGCGGGATGTCACTTTCGAAGACTGCATGCTCGACTACGGTACTTTTGCCAACGCCGATTTTAAGAATGTCCGCTTTGCCAACTGCCGCCTGAAAGAAGCCGAGTTTTACGATTTGACTTGGAAAAATCTGCAGTTAAAAGAAAACGACCTGCAAGGCACCAACTGGCTCCACACTTCTTTAAAAGGCCTGGATTTCACCAGCAATCCCTTCGAAAAAATCGGCCTCTCCCCGGACCAGCTCCGAGGACTTAAAGTCGATCCCGCTCAGGCATTAGTGATTGCGGCTAATCTGGGGTTGATAATTGAATAATAAAACAAAAAAATCAGACCGCCTTTCTTGCCACCGTGTGCAAGGAAGAACCGTCTGATTTTTTTATGTTACCTTCTAAAACTACACGCCCGATTTCATTTTATCCGCCGCCACATGGCCACGAGCATCCATATCGCCAACACCAAACTGATCAGCATGGCAATCGCCGCGCCAAAGGTCGAATCGGAAAACGGCAGGGGCACATTCATGCCAAAGAAGCCTGTAACGATGGTGGGCACCGTTAAAATCAACGACCACACCGTTAAAAATTTCATGGTGTCGTTCAGATTGTTATTCAGCAGATTGTTGTACGTGCCTGAGAGCTGTTCCAAGATTTGTGATGCCAGCTGGGTCATTTCCATGGCCTGATTGGCCTCGATCAAGGCGTCTTCCAGCTGTTCTTTTTCCGTATCGTTTAACATCCGATGCATGCGCTGAATGCCCATTTGTTGCAAAAGGGCGGCATTTTGCTTCGTAGCCGTCAGCAAATAAATCAGCCCAATATCCAAGTCGCTCATGGCAATCAAGCTTTTATTCGTCGTCTTCTCCCGCAACTTTTTATTCAACCGAGTGCGTTCGTTATTGACCTCTTCAATCAAGGGATAAAAGGCACTGCTGATCAAAAACAGCGTATGAAATAACAAGCTGTACGGACTCTGGGATGGATTATGATGAAGCAGTCTTTCAATCATTTCATTGACATAGTTCGTGTCCCCATTGGTAAAAGTAAACAGCCGGCCCTCTTTTAAAATAAACGCCATGGGACTGGTCTCGTAGTGATTTTCCACTTTTTGCCGCTGAGGGACATTGAAAATCACCAACACCGCGGCAGTTTCGCTATCGTACTCCACCCGGGCCCGCTCGTGAGTATCCAAAGAATACAGGACCATCTCATCGGAAAGGTGGTACTTTTCCTGCAAATTCCCAATCCGCGTCATATCCCGCTCATCCACTTGAACCCAGGTGCTCTTGCCCTCATTAAAACTGCGCATTTTTTCCACTCGGCCCACTCCTTTACGCAAACTACTTACATTCAGTGTACCAGAAGGAGGAAAAAAATGCCCCAGGGACCGCGCTAGCCAAGTTTATGGACAAAAAGCCACTCTCCTGCTTCCTCTGCGAAATACGTGAACCCTAAAGTCTTCAACAATCCAATGGACGCTTGATTTTCCGGCAAAACACCTGCTTTCACCTTAGTGGCCCCGTGGGCTTTAAGCCACGCCAAGACACCGAGAGTGACTTCCTTAGCCAAACCTTGCCGGGCAAAATCTGGATGAATCGTATAACCTAGCCAATACTCGCTGCCTGCTTTTTGCAGATAGACATCCCCGATTAGTAAATCGCTCGCTTTATCCACAATGGCAAACTGCTGGCCACTCTCCAGATTTGCTGGCCCCAGCAAGCTTTCGGCATACGCCTCTTTACTCAAGCCCTTAAACCCTTGATACTGCATCCATTCCACATTGTTGCGGTAAGCCATAAACCGCTCCAGATCTTTTTCTTCAAAAGCGCGCACGCAACAACGCTGAGTTTGAAATTCCATGGGTCACCTCTTTTCACTTTTTTACGAATGACTAGTATCTCCGTTTAAAACTACTCGTCAGAAAAAATAGGACATCTTTGATTTTTCTCAATTCTATCCTACTTAAGCAATATATTATCTTAAAACTACACCCAAAGATATTTCTAGCTTTTGGAAAATGACGGTATTAATTTAATGCGCATATTTTACACACTCTATAATAGAGATAAGCTTAGACTAGAAAAATCAGAGAGTGTAAAATATTTTGTGTAAATAGAAATTTAGGGTAGAAAAAGAGAAAGTCCATTCTGTAAAATTAAAGTTACGACACCGAAATTTTATAGGAGGACTTTCTCATGACTAATTTTACTACAGAAATTATGCAAACACTACTCAATAAAGGCGATTTAGATGAATTATTTCGGGATCATTTAGAACGAGCGATTAATTCACTTCTACAAGCAGAGCTAACTGCTTTTTTAGACTACGAAAAATATGATCGAAATGGATTCAATTCAGGAAATTCCCGTAACGGGAATTATTCACGTACATTTAAAACAGAATATGGAGAGCTAAATTTAACTATTCCTAGAGATCGGAATGGCGAATTTTCTCAACAAACACTCCCAGCATATAAGAGAACCAATGATTCGTTAGAAACGACCGTTATCCAATTATTTCAAAAAGGCATTACGATGGCTGAAATTTCCGAATTAATTGAAAAAATGTATGGGCATCACTATACGCCACAAACGATCTCCAACATGAGTAAACTCGTGTCTGAAGACGTTTTAGCATTTAAAGAAAGAACGTTAGAAGCCAGTTATTCCGTTATCTTGGATTTGAGTCAATATCTTGGACACATTTTAGTAGAGACGGTTACGCCATTTTTTCTTTTGCTAACTCTTCAAACTCCTGAGGGGTTAGATAGTGAATCGAGCTGTGAATTCGATTCCGGTTATAAAATCCTTCAATGTAACTAAATAGTGCTCGATTCGCTTCTTCGAAGTCTGAGTAAGTCGTCGTGTATACTTCTTCTTTTTTCAATGATGCATGGAAGGACTCAATTCCTGCATTATCATAGGGTGTTCCTTTGCGACTATAGGAATGTCTTATTTTATTGTTTTCAAGCCAACTTTCCACTTCGATTGCTGTATATTGACTACCTAAATCGGTGTGTAGAATCATTCCTTCTGGAATGTGGTACCGTTGTTTCGCTTGATTGAGTGTTTGTAACACACAATCGACAGTCATTCGCTTAGAAAATGTATAGCTAATAATCTTTTTCGTGTGTAAATCCATAATTGAAGATAAGTAACACCAACCATTTTTCTTAGTTGGAATGTAGGTGATATCAGCTACCCATTTTTCACAGATAGTTTTAGTAGAAAAGTCCTGATTTAAGATGTTCTCTTTTAAAACAACCGGCTGAACAGACCGTTGAGGTCTGTATTTCTTAACCACAATTGACCTTAGATTTAATTGTTTCATCAATTTTTGAACATGCTTAAGAGATACTGAAATTCCTTCTTTTAGCAACACTTGATGGATTTTTGTTGCACCATATCTCTGTTTATGATCAAAAAAGATCGTTGAAATCTTCTTTTTCAATTGGTTATTTCTGACTTCTGTAGCTGTTAACGATTTATTTTTATAAAAATAGTAGACGCTTCTAGGAATTTCTAATAACCGACACAACAAAGAAACAGTGTAATCCTTACACCATTTTTCAATGAATCGGACAAGTGACTTCAGGTCTTTCGAGAGAATATGGCTGCGGCTTTTTTTAATATTTCAAGTTCCTCTTTCAAACGAGCATTTTCTTTTCTCAAATCAGCCGCTTCTTTTCCGGTTAGTCCTGTGGACGGATCAGGTAAGTATAAATTCTTCCACTTATAAATCGTCGCTTCAGCTAAGCCATATTCTTTCGCCAACCCTCGAACAGAACGTCCAGTTTGATTTAGTTCAACAATCATCTGTTTAAAATTTTCTTCATATCGGGTCATAAAATCCATCCTCTCGTAGATAAGTTTAATTTATTTCTGTCTCTACGAAAAGATGTCTAAGATTTGATACTAACACTAAAACCTGAATAATTCATAGCTCTAAATTTAAGCTATTTTTTTGAACAAAGTGCCTATATTTAAATTAGGCAGATACATTCTCCCAAAATAATGTGTTTTCGAACAGGATATATACGGAAGAAGGCTATAATAAAAATTATTTGTCTATTTAAGGGCAGACTGACCCCTTGGAAAAATAGGTTAAAAATTTTTACGATAACTAGCCTAAATCCATTGCCTAGATCGCCGTAGGCGTTCAAAAACCTTATAAAATTCAGTTTGATACACATGATAACTCGACAGTTTGAGATAGACTTGTCTACCTGTTTTAACGAGTTTTCCGGCAACTTTAAGCAATGTCAATCGTATAGAATGAATCGTCATCCCCCGATTCACTTGTTCAAATCCAATGGTCTTTAAAAAATTGACGAGGTTGTAAGCCAGGACACTGATCATCATTCTGACATGATTTTCCAGGAAACGCGGACTATCTGTTTTGTCAAAATAAAAGCCTGATTTCGCTTCTTTGATGAAATTTTCCATTGTTCCACGCTTGCCGTAAAGAGAGAATATGACTTCAGGCGAGACATTATCGGATAGATTCGTCACAATGAATGCGTGGTGAAAAAGAAGCTCTCCTGCTTCACGGATTGATCGAATACAAACGCGACGGGGTTTTGACCAGGATTGTGCTTGATAAGGGAGTGAAAAATACTGTATTTCTCGGTCTTCCCATTTTTTATTATCCCCATAAAGAACAGAGTGTTCAGCTAACTGACTTAACCTCCGATTGCTCTTTAATCGGATAACGTACTGGCTTTCAGTTGCTTCACAAGATTCATACACCTCTGGTGTGGCGAAGCCGCTGTCACCCCGAACCAATATCTCGGTATGAGGTAACGTGCTCTTGTAGTGGTGTAACAGCGGGTCGATAAAGGCTTTTACCCCTTTAGACGTGTACTGATTGCCTGAACGCAGTTCAGCTTTTAGGAAATCTCCGGTCAATCCGTCAAATGCAACTAATGGGTGATAGCCGTAGGTTTGATAATGGGCATTATAATCTGTTTGTTCTTGGCGTCCAAAGGTATCCGAATGTGTGGAATCGACATCAATGATTAACTCGGTGTCATTGCGAATCAAACGCG
This sequence comes from Enterococcus asini ATCC 700915, assembly GCF_000407365.1. Lineage (GTDB taxonomy): Bacteria > Bacillota > Bacilli > Lactobacillales > Enterococcaceae > Enterococcus_C > Enterococcus_C asini. The sequence continues at coordinate 1,215,358 of NZ_ASVU01000001.1, read as the reverse complement.
CTTTATCAATCAGCGACTGATTTAATGCTTGGAGTTGATCCATGTTCTCCTCGGTGAAACGATCTAAAAACCGTGAGATTGACGATTGTGAGGCCAACTCTTTTTTACCGAGTACAGCTTGAAAGACTGGATCCTGTCTTAATAGATTAGCTGATGAGTCTGCCGAGTACCCAGCAATTAACTGCATAATGAGTTGTTCTAATATCGCTAAGTTATCATGTGTGAAGTAAACACGTTTGTCTTTAATATGGAGCCACTGTTTAGCTACGTGTGAAAAGTCGAAGGTATTCATCACCTCTTGAACTAAGACCAAACCCGAATCACTCGATAAGCGACCACCTGTATGTGAAATAGTCAAATTTGAATTGAATTTTACCTGGTTTTTGTGTAAGCTAGTCATGAGAAGAACTCCTTTCTTATGGTTGGTTTCGACACCTTTACCATATCAGAATGGGGTTCTTTTTGCATCACTTAACAGGTGAAAATGAAAAAGAAAATGAAGACTGCCGTTAGGCAGTTTCAGACGGTTTGAAGTCAAAGTATGAATTATTCAGGCTAAAAAGCTATATAATTAGCTTAAACATTAAGAAAGAATAAAGGAGGACACAGTGAAAAAAGTTGGCCTAATTTTAGGATTAATAGTATTGATAGGTTTAGCCTTTTTAAACCCTATTATTGTAATTGGACTTATAGGTGTTGGAATATTGTGGAGAAAGAAGGGGCATTGATGGTTGTATTTAAGAAAGTTAGTAGCAAGTTCTTTAAGTGGAAAGTTCCTGTATGGACTGTCTTGTTTATTGGAATTGTCATAATTGTGGTGAGTTTAATCCAACCATTCACCACATCTCAAGCAGATTCGCAATCTGTTTCAATGGTAAAATATCTAAAAGAAGTTAATGAACACGTATTTTTAAATGTGGGCATTGAAAGTGTGGAAACAAAAACTGAAAAAACCCAGATTCCTTGGATTAAAGCTGATGTGCCTCTCTCAAAAAAAAAATCAATTATTATCTTAACTTATGATGCTAAATTAGGCATCAAGCAACCTGTATCTATAAAAGAAATCTCCCCAAAAAAGCTTCGTATTGAAATTCCTAAATACGAGGTTATCGGGGTGGAGCTAGATGAAGAACATCCCTATACCCTTTATGATACTAGCGGGGAATTGCTAAGTTATTCCACTAAAGATGTCGATACTGGAAAACTTGTCACGCAGAAATTATCAACAAAACAACAAGAGCGGTACCTTGAACAATATCAAGAACAACTCAATAATTCTGCAAAAGAATACTATGAATCACTTTTCAAACCACTTGATGAAGAAATCGAACTCGAAATTATTTATCCTGAACAATAACACAAAGACCCCCTCCACCTAAAACAGGCGGAGGGGGTCTTTTAATCCAATTACGCCACCGGACTTTCTTGGCGAATTTCGGCTAATTTATCATCAATCAATTTCAGAACTTCTTCAGCGGCTTTTTCATCTTCCACAAAGTTCAGCAAGTCCCCATTGATTTGAATCTTAGGGCTTTCTTCGTAGGCGTCAAACCAGGCATCGTAGCGGCCATTTAGCTCTTTGTAGTAGTCATACAAAGTCGGATCGTAGTCCAATTGTTCATAAGGACGGCCCCGTTTTTCGATGCGAGACAACATAGTTTCAAAGGAAACTTTGATGTGCACCAATAAGTCTGGGTGTTTTTTGTGAGCGGCGTAAGGTAGTTCTTCCAACATATTTTCTAAGAGTTCATCATAGACTTTAACCTCGGTTTCAGTGGCCCGGCCTAAGTCCGCATTTAGATGAAACAACAAGGAATCTTCGTAAATCGAACGGTCCAAGACATTGTCCTCATTGCGCAAAGCCTGCTTGATACTGTCAAACCGCTTGTTCAAAAAATAAATTTGTAGCAAAAACGCATATTTATTAGGATCTGCGTAAAACAATGGCAAAACTTCATTGTTGTCCACGGATTCATAAAAGGCCTCACTGCCTAAATGATTCGCAATCATCTCTGTTAAACTTGATTTCCCTGCACCAATCGTGCCCGCTAATACGATCACACTCATTGCCTCCAACTCTCATTCGTCTAATTATTGTGCTCTTTTTGAAGTCACTTGCCACACTATACATCAGAAAACGTTTTGCGGTCAAATGAAAGCAGAGGGTCACATCCCGACCTTTTCACTCGCTAAAAAACGGTTAAAAATGCGATTGTAGCAGGCTTTTGTAAGGATTCCTTCTTCTTTTTCCAAAAGTCTCACCCACCGGGATCAAACCGCCAAAGCGTCCACTTTTTCCAATAAAGTATTAAGAAATCTCGGGATTCTTCCTTTCTTTATTCGAAACTATTAACGTAAATGAAAATTTCTAGTAGAATGGTAAGGCGAGCAGAAAGCTGACAATTTTGTCAGCTTTCCATTTGAGAAAGAGGTGTGAATTGTGAAGGTCATTGCCGAAGGAGCGGCCAGCGGTAAAATCATCCTAATGGGCGAACACGCCGTGGTCTACGGGGAACCGGCGATTGCCATGCCTTTTGCGGCTACTAAGATTACGGCCACCATGCAAGAGGCTTCCCAGGATCAATTGACATCCAACTATTATAGCGGGAGCTTAGCCGAAGCCCCCGCTAACTTACTGAACTTGCAAAACTTGATTGGCAAACTGCGCCAGGATTTTGACGCCCCACCTGTGGACTGTCGCATTGTGAGCACCATCCCCGCTGAGCGTGGCATGGGTTCCAGCGCAGCGGTGGCGGTGGCGGTCACCCGGGCTTTTTTTGCTTGGCAAGAAATCCCCACTGATCAAGCACGGGTTTTGAACTACGTCAATGGCGCAGAACAAATCGCCCATGGCAATCCCAGCGGCATCGATGCGGCGGCCACGAGTGGCCAGCAGCCGGTCTTTTTCCAGAAAGAGCAGCCCTTAGAGCCGTTTCAATTAAACTTAACCGGGGCGCTAATCGTGGCGGACACCGGCGTTAAGGGCAAAACCCGAGACACGGTGCAAGACGTGGCGACTTTATTGCGCCTACAACCAGAGAAAACCCGGGCAGCCATTGGGGAATTAGGTCAATTAACCCGGGCAGCCCGAATCGCCATTAGTGACAATCAACCGGCCACACTAGGTGAATTGATGAATCAAGCCCAAACGTTGTTGCAGCAGCTTTCCGTCAGTGACGCCAGCTTGGATCACTTGGTGCAAGTTGCCCGCCATAACGGCGCTTTAGGAGCGAAACTTACCGGTGGCGGCCGCGGCGGCTGTATGATTGCCTTAGCCAAAGACCGCCACACAGCCGCCATCATCGCCAATCAATTAGAAAATGCAGGAGCCAAGGCGACTTGGATCCAAGAATTAGGAGTTTGTCAGTATGTATAAAGGAAGCGCCCGGGCGTATACCAATATCGCCTTAATCAAATATTGGGGCAAGAAAAATGAAGAATTAATCCTCCCTATGAACAACAGTCTCTCATTGACACTGGATGCTTTCTACACGGAAACCAGTGTCACCTTTGAGCCTAATCAAACCGCCGACCACTTTGTCTTGGACGGGGTTGTGCAAGACGAAAAAGCGACAAAAAAAATCAGTCGCTTTCTGGACTTAGCAAGAGAAAAAGCCCAAGTCAACTGGGGTGCCGTAGTCGAAAGTCGCAATTTTGTCCCCACCGCAGCCGGTCTGGCCTCTTCTGCCAGTGGTTTAGCAGCCTTGGCTACGGCCAGCAATGCCGCGCTAAACCTCGGCTTAGACGATCGGGGCCTTTCTCGTTTGGCACGTCGGGGTTCCGGTTCGGCTTGTCGCAGTCTTTTTCCCGGCTTTGTGGAATGGGAACAAGGGGAAGATGATGAAACTAGCTTCGCCCAACAAATCCCTTCAAATGACTGGGAACAAGATCTGGCCATGCTTTTTGTTTTGATTAATGACCAACAAAAAGACGTCTCTAGCCGGGATGGTATGCGGCGCACCGTGGCTACCTCGAGTTTTTATCCTGGCTGGTTGGCCAGTGTGCCCACCGACTTGGCCCACGCAAAAAGCGCCATTGCTACCCAAGATTTCACCGCTTTAGGGGAAGTCACCGAAGCCAATGGGTTAAAGATGCACGCCACCACCCTTGGCGCCGTGCCGCCTTTTACCTATTGGTCCCCAGATAGTTTGGTAGCTATGAATCTCGTGCGCCAACTGCGGCAAATCGGCTTAGAGTGCTACTTCACCATGGACGCTGGTCCCAATGTGAAAGTCCTCTGCCAAAGAAAAGACGAAGACGCCCTGAAACAAGCCTTAAGCCAACACTTTGCCCCAGAACGCCTGATTCTAGCCCATGCTGGTTACGGCGCAACTGTGATTTAAAGAAAACCAAACCCAATTTTAAGGAGTCAAAATTTCATGTATGAAGTATCCGTCCCGGGAAAATTATTTATCGCCGGGGAATATGCCGTAGTCGAAGCCGGCCATCCCGCCATTATCGTGGCAGTGGATCAGTTTATCACCATTACCATTGCCACCGCGAAGAAAAACGGCAGTATCCAATCACAACAATACAGTGAACTACCCATTCGTTGGACCCGTCGAAACAATCAGCTCGTCCTAGATGTGCGGGACAATCCTTTCCATTATATTTTAGCCGCCATTCACCTGACGGAAAGCTACGCCCAAGAACAAGGGCGCACTTTGTCTTTTTACGACTTGAAAGTAACCAGTGAATTGGACAATTCCACCGGGCGCAAGTACGGTCTTGGTTCCAGTGGCGCCGTTACCGTGGCTACCGTCAAAGCGCTAAACGCCTTTTATCAGCTGGAAATGGATCAAATGACCATCTTCAAACTCTCGGCCTTGGCCCATTTGCAAGTGCAAGGAAATGGTTCTTGTGGGGATATCGCCGCCAGCTGTTTCGGGGGCTGGATTGCTTTTTCCACCTTTGAACCAGACTGGGTTAAAAATGCCCAGGAGACCATGAGTCTAACGGAACTTTTGGCCACACCTTGGCCTTCTTTGATGATCGAGCCGCTAACCGTGCCGAAAAACGTCCGCCTGTTAATCGGTTGGACCGGCAGCCCGGCTTCCACCAGTGATTTGGTGGATCAAGTCCACGAATCCCGGGAAACCGAAGAACGAGATTACCAGCAATTTCTTGCGGACAGCAAAGACTGCGTGGAGACCTTGATTCAAGCTTTCCAAGAGCAAAACGTCCCTTTGATTAAAGAAATGATTACCAAAAACCGGAGCTTATTAAATCGTTTGAGCCAAGTCACCGGAGTGATGATTGAAACGCCCGCCTTGAAAAAAATGTGCGACTTAGCAGAACAATTCCAAGGAGCGGCGAAGTCTTCCGGAGCCGGTGGTGGTGATTGCGGCATCGTAATCGTGGACCAAAAAAGCGGCATCCTACCTTTAATGAGTTCTTGGGAAAAAGCCGAAATCACTCCTTTGCCACTACACGTTTACCATTATCCTAATTAGCACGCCCACACTAAGGAATCACGGAGGTTTTTATGAATCGAAAAGATGAACACGCGGCCTTGGCCATGGATTTCTACCGGGAAAGCGGCAATGACTTTGATCTGATTCGCCTAGTGCACAATTCATTTCCGGAAATGAGCGTGGCGGAGACCTCCCTAACCACGGAAATTTTGGATCGAGAATTCCCTCTCCCCTTTTTCATCAACGCCATGACTGGGGGCAGTGAAAAGACCAAGGAATACAACCGGCAACTAGCCGAAGTCGCCAAAGAATGCGATTTGATGATGGCCACGGGTTCCGTAAGTGCCGCTTTAAAAGATCCTAGCGTGGCGGATAGCTTCACCGTGGTGCGCCAAGTCAATCCCAATGGCTTTATCGCCAGCAATATCGGCGCCGGCTCCAATTTAGAACAAGCCCAACGTGCCGTGGACCTCTTAGAAGCCAACGCACTCCAAATCCACGTGAACGTGGCCCAAGAGTTGGTCATGCCTGAAGGGGATCGGGATTTTTCCCAATGGCTAGCCAAAATCGAAACCATCGTCCGCCATTTACCCGTGCCGGTAATCGTCAAAGAAGTCGGCTTCGGGATGTCTCGCAAAATGGTTCAACAACTGGTGGACTGTGGCGTCACCGCCATTGACATCAGCGGCCGTGGGGGCACCAGCTTCACCCGTATCGAAAACGCTCGCCGGCCCCAACAAGAACTGGCCTACTTAACCAATTTCGGTCAAAGCACCCCAGAAGCCTTGTTGGAAGCATTGGAAGTGCCACAAATTTTTGATTTGATCGCTTCTGGGGGCATCCAAAACGCCTATGATATCTACAAAGCATTGGTGCTCGGTGCTCGTAGCTGTGGGGTTTCGGGTAAGATGCTCCACACGGTGATCAACGGCGGCCCTGAAGCCGGCATTCGCCTAGTGGAAGACTGGTCAAAAGAACTGCGCCTTTTGATGACCTTAACCGGCCAACGGAACTTAAAAGACCTGCGAGAAGTCCCTGTGACTTTCTCCGGCAGTCTTTTGGAATGGTGCTTCAATCGGGAAATCGATATTAAGAAATATAGTTTGCGCTAAGGACAATGTGCAAAACCTAAGGATAACAAATAACCCCCAACCAGAATCTGGTTGGGGGTTATTTGTTCAGCTAGCGGCCTTCGTAGCAGTCAGTAGCCCTTCTACTTATCGAGGCTCAATTTTGTCACCTTTCCTGATGTTTCTAAAAAGTGCGCTACTTCTTCCTTCATCAAATCAAACTCTTGATTGCTTGTTGTAATGTTTAAAATGAATTGGACTGCCTCTTCTTGTGTAAAGGAAGTAGTATAACCATTCATCATCAAAAAAGTAATCATCGAAACTAAAGCAGTGCGCTTGTTGCCATTTTGGAAGGGGTGTCTCTTAGCCAGATTGATTGCTAAGATAGAAGCTTTATCATAGATTGTCGGATACAATTCTTCACCGAAAACCTCTTGCTGTGGTTGATTTACGGCCATGTCTAAGGCTGCCGCATCCTTTAACCCGATTAATTCCCCTGAAGAAACGGTGGTAATCAACTTTGCATTGATTTTTATGATGTCTTTTACAGTCAAATACTTCATAGATCAACCAAATCCTTAATGGCTTGTTCATATTGGCTCATGACTGCGTCTACGATTGAATCCACATCAACTTCTTCTTCCGCTTTTACGATTTTTACAGAGCCATCGGTTTCAAAAATATATCGGATAGATTCACCAGTTTTTAGATTTAACTTCTCTTTCACTTCGACAGGAATGGTGGTCACATCACTGTTTCCAGATTTGCGAACTTTATACTTTTTAATATCTACATCATTCATTGTAACTACATCCTCTCTTTGGATATACATTATTATAGTATATCTTTTATTACTAGTAAATCATTGTGCAAATAGCGCAAACTTCAGTGCTTCCTATGTATCCCACAAAAAAAGGAGAGCTACGACGCGTCAATCAGTGTCATAGCTCTACTTCTATCGTTTTAAAACCAGTTTATTGTACCAAACTAGTGAGTCTCTCGACTTTAGCCTGAATCCCTACCAATCCAAATTATTTCCCAAACAATTTCTGGAAGAAGCCTTTCTTTTCACTAGTAGCGGCTGGCTTTTCTTTAAGTTGTGCCGCTTCTACTTTTTTGGCAGAAAAGACTACATCTTCTTCCTTGCGCATAAGGTTGTTCATCTCGATCATTCCTTGCAGACTAGAAACCATCCGTCGCACATCGCTTTCCTTCAAATCATAGGTCGCTTCCGCCTCACTGGCGCCTTCTGGGGTGCGCAACGCATGAATCACGTTTTGAATCTGGCCCAGCTGGGTGCGCAAGATTTCTTGCAAACTGACATCCCCAAAAACCGTTTGATTTTGCGCCGGTACCAAATAGGTCACAATGGCCAAACCATTGGCGTAATCCCGGATATCGTTGATTTTTTCTTGATACGCTTCCTTACCAAAGGTGCGATCTTTTTCCATATTCTTGGCAAATTCTTTCAATAAGGCTTGGGAAGTACTCAAAGCCTGAATCGACTCGGTTAATTCCGACATGTTAACGCCTCCTTCTATTGTCTTTATCTTACCATAATTGGCAAGCCCCTTCAGCTTAAAATCCGCGGCAAATCATTTCAGTTTATAACGCAACCGTTTGCACTTTCATCTGCTTTTATCAGTCAAAGAACCGAACGATTATTCACACTTATTTCATAAATTCAATTGAAACAGTTTACAAATCACCATACCCCGGCTATAATACATTTAACGAAACCGATTGCACAGGTTTAAATGAAGGAGAGGTACTATGAAAGAGTTCAAAAAGATTTTCAGTTTTGCATTTTGGCAAAAATTTGGGAAAGCCTTAATGGTGGTTATCGCCGTGATGCCCGCGGCGGGTTTGATGATCAGTATCGGGAAAACTATCCCCCTGATCAATGACCAATGGGCCTGGCTCGCTACTACCGGGGGCGTCGTAGAACAGATTGGTTGGGCCGTTATCGGCAATCTGCACTTATTATTTGCATTAGCCATCGGGGGTAGCTGGGCCAAGGAACGGGCTGGCGGGGCCTTCGCTGCCGGATTGTCCTTCATCTTGTTAAACCGGATTACCGGGGCGATTTTCGGCGTGACTTCTGCCATGTTGGCCGATCCTGAGGCCGTGACGCACACCTTATTCGGGCAAGAAATCGCCGTAAACGGCTATTTTACTAGTGTCTTGGAAGCACCTGCTTTAAATATGGGGGTCTTCGTGGGGATCATCGCCGGTTTTGTGGGCGCCACAGCTTACAACAAATACTACAATTTCCGGAAACTCCCAGATGTCTTGACCTTCTTTAACGGCAAACGCTTTGTGCCTTTCGTGGTCATCTTTCGCTCCATCATCGTGTCCTTGATTCTCGCAATCTTCTGGCCGATTATCCAAACCGGGATCAACAATTTCGGGATTTGGATTGCCAATTCACAAGACACCGCACCGATTTTGGCCCCATTCTTGTACGGGACTTTGGAACGGTTGCTCTTGCCATTTGGCTTGCACCACATGCTGACGATTCCGATGAACTACACCGCATTAGGCGGCACTTACGAAATCTTGACTGGCGCCCAAGCCGGCTCACAAGTTTTCGGGCAAGACCCATTGTGGTTAGCATGGGCCACCGACCTGGTAAACTTAAAAGGCGCCGGCGACATGAGCCAATACACCGAAGTCTTAAACGGCTTCACCCCTGCTCGCTTTAAAGTCGGCCAAATGATTGGTTCCTCCGGGATTTTAATGGGCTTAACCGTAGCCATGTACCGCAATGTTGACCCTGACAAACGCCACAAATACAAATCCATGTTTGTCTCTGCTGCGGCTGCCGTTTTCTTAACCGGGGTAACAGAACCTTTGGAATTCATGTTTATGTTTGTCGCAACACCGCTTTACGCAGTCTATGCCGTGATTCAAGGGGCAGCCTTTGCCATGGCCGATATTATTAACTTGCGCGTGCACTCTTTCGGGAACATCGAGCTTTTGACCCGGGTTCCTATGGCACTAAAAGCCGGCCTGGGTAATGATTTACTGAACTTTGTCCTTGTGACTATCGCCTTTGGAGTCTTCACGTACTTCTTGGCAAACTTCTTGATTAAGAAATTCAACTTTGCTACACCAGGACGCAACGGCAACTACGAAGTGGACAACGACGATACTCCTGAGGCAGCTGGTACTACGGGTACGGCGGATGCCAATTCCCAAATCGTTCAAATCGTCAACCTTTTAGGTGGTGCCAAAAACATCACCGACGTGGACGCCTGCATGACCCGCCTCCGTGTTTCCGTCAAAGACAAAGAAATCGTCGGCAACGAAGAACAATGGAAAAAAGCCGGTGCTCTAGGCTTGTTGGTCAAAGATACCGGGGTTCAAGCAGTCTATGGGCCCAAAGCCGACATCTTGAAATCCGATATCCAAGACTTACTCGACTCCGGTGCGGAAATTCCGGTGATTGATTTTGCGGACAGCACCACCCCAGCGCCAAAAGGGGAAACCCACTTTAAAGGTCAAAGCGAAACGATTGTCGCTCCGGCAAATGGTACTTTGATTGCCATTGACCAAGTGGAAGACGATGTATTCTCCCAAAAGATGATGGGAGAAGGATTCGCCGTGATTCCTGAAAACGAAGAAATCGTCAGTCCCGTCAGCGGTACCGTGGTTTCCGTCTTCCCGACGAAACACGCCATTGGCCTGAAGACGGCAGCAGGCATCGAAGTCCTCGTGCACATGGGGATCGATACCGTTGCCCTTGGAGGAGACGCCTTTACCCTCTTTGTAAAAGAAGGCGACCAGGTGAAAGCCGGCGCCAAACTAGCCAAAGCGGATCTGGAAAAAATTACCGCCGCCGGGAAATTAACCACCATGATCGTGGTCTTCACAAACGGCGAGGCCATTAAAGACTATCACTTTGACAAAACCGGCACCGTTTCTTACGGGGAAGCCATCGGCAGTATCGATTACTAAGGAGGCTTGCCACCCATGAAACTACTGACCTTAAACACCCATAGTTGGTTGGAAGACAAAGACGAGGCTCAAATCAACGAGCTAGCGCGCTTGATTCAGGAAGCAGACTGCGATCTAGTAGCCTTGCAAGAGGTCAACCAAGGTCTGACCTCCCCTTTGGCCGACACCGACGCTTACTTTACGCCGATTGCCGATCAAACACCGATTCAAATCGACAACTTTGCCTATCGCCTAACCCAACGCTTGCAAGCGTTGGGTTGTGCCTATTATTGGAGCTGGGCCTACAACCACATCGGCTACGACCGCTTCCAAGAAGGCGTCGCACTTTTGAGTAAGGAACCGCTGACACCTAGCGCTCACCTGCTTTCGGAAACCACGGACCCCACCGACTACCACACGCGCTACGGTCTACTAGCCCAAACCACAGTCGCCGGGACAAACATCCTGGCCGCTAGCCTTCACCTCTCTTGGTGGGAAGGCGCTACGAGCGGTTTTGCCTATGAATGGCAACGCCTAGAAGAAGTGCTAGCAGATAGTCAGCTACCTATCGCTTTACTAGGCGATTTCAACAATCCCGCTCACATTACCGCCGGTGGCTATGACTTGGTCATGCAGAGTCCCTTGCAGCTCCAAGACAGCTATCAAATCGCCCGCGAACGCCAAGGTTCCTTTACCATTCCGGCTAAAATCGCCGGTTGGGAAGAAGCCACCGAACCTATGCGCATCGACTATGTCTTTGTCCGCAACTTACCAATAACCCATTACCAAATCGTATTCGACGACCATCACAGTCCGAAAATCAGCGATCACTTTGGAATTTTGGTGACGGGTGAGGAATAAAAAAAAGTAGCAGAAGCCCCCTCCATGGAAAACATGGAAGGGGCTTTTGGGTATTTTGGGAAAAGCATCTCTTTTGAGAGGAAGTTACTTTTTATCTTCCACTTTTCAAAACCCGCTTTTTCCATTTCTACCTAACACAAAATACTATCCATTTATGAAAATATTTTATACTGCGCCACGCTCTATTAACCACCTCCTCTATATGTTATTATCTATATAATTAGGAGCGTGAGATTAATGAAAAAAGTATCTGTATTGTTATTTAGCGTCCTCGCATTAGCTGCTTGTTCACAAAGTAAAGCCGATTCCAGTTCAACCGATAAATCCTCTGAAACAACAGCAACTTCGACCACGGTCGTTCAGTCCTCCTCATCTCAACAAATGAGCGTTGCGCAGTCCTCCTCATCTCAACAAACGGCACTGTTCAATCCTCTTCTCAACAAACAAGCAGCGATACACAGGATGAGTCAGTTTCTTACGCCGTGAATTTAGATGATTTCACACAAGAATTGACCTTACAAGACGGCAGCAAACAAACGATTCATCACCTCGAGTTTGAATCGAAACAAAAAGATCAACCTACGACCATCCTGCTAAACACCAAAGATTTAAACAACACCGGCAACGGCCTGTACATCACTACTACCGGGGGAGACGAGTTTTTTTATCCTGTGTCCTTAGCAGAGGAACCCACCAAAACAATTACCGTCACAAATGACGCTGGCAAAAATCGGGAAGTAAAAGTAAACACGGTCATAAAAGTAGCCACACCTGAGGATAGTTCCGATCCCATGCAAATCGTTGGCGACACCTACTTTCTCTTCTACAATAATCAAGGAACGATTTCTCTAGCAACTCGGAATTTCGCTGAAAATACAGCCGGTACAGCGCTTGATACCACTAATCTAGTGGAATACCTCCAAGAAGATTCCACGGCTGAGGAGCCTACTACTCCTGCCGAAAGTGAAGTCGACAGCGATACTTACTACGATTCGATCCTTGCTGCATGGCAACGGCAACATGATTACATCGTCTCCATCGAGGATGATGCAGTGAAGCAATCCGTCCAAACGTCTCATTCTGCCGCCATCTTTGAAGCCAATCGTTTACAAATGGAACATCCCGAAGATGCAGCGATCATCAATGAAAGCCTCCATAAAGTATTGGAAGGCAAGTAACTAGCAAAATAAAAAGTGATTGAGCCCGATTTCGAGCTTAATCACTTTTTGTTTTTGCTTTCTCAGTTTTACTATTAGTTCCTGACACCTCACGCTTCCCCCACATACTCCGCAAAATAGAAAATCCCCGAGTACCGCTTGACTTCAAAATGCTCTAGTGATGCTTGCGTGGCTCTTTCTATCACCGGTTCCTGTAGCTGATAAATGCCAGTGTTGGCATCCACTTTCTCCACTAGCCTGATACCTGTTGTCACACTACTAACCGGGTGCCCAGAAAAAAAGAGATGCGTTCTTAAGGCGATTTGCGGGGATAAATGACAAATAACAAACAAACCAATAATCGTTCCCAGAACTACCCCAAGTTTAAAATTCAAGTCTCGCTTCTTCATCTTGTCCCTCACTTAGCTAATACTTGCTCCAAAATCGCCGCATTCTTGCCTTCAAACACACACTCTTGGTATTTCACCGCCTGAGCATCTTGATTTAAAGCAATCGTAACCACTGGCTCATCCTTGTCGATATCCGCTTCTTTCTTGAAGGCGGCAACTTGCTCATCTGAAAGATTCAATTCGCCAAATTTCGTCCCTGACCACGTGCCATCATCACTTTTGCCATAGGCCGCTTCCAGCTTCGCCAAGGTCTCCGCCGCTTCCTTCTCCATTGGAATGTAGTGCAGGTTCACTCCAACTAAGCCAAAACCTGGCTCAAAGATGAAATCCGGGGCTACCATACCGACTTCCGTCTCCATGGCGCTGGCAAAAGAGAAGACCCGCTGTTTTTCCGGATTCACATTCAGCGTTGCATCTTCCTCATCCAAATCCAAGGTTTCAAAGACCGCATCTTCCCCCATACTCCACCGCACCTCTTCAAAAGGTGGCGCCCAGTCATAGGTCACATCCTTGGGCTCTTCCTTGGTGGAACACCCACCTAAAAAGCCCAATGCCAACAAACAAAACAGCACTTTTTTCATGTCCAGTCCCCCAGTCGGTAATTCCCTTCATCCTCTTCACATCTTGTCCCAAATAAATCTCTACTTGTTAAAATTATACTATAGGGCAGTTATCGTAACAAACAAACCCCGGATTCCACCATCGGTACTCCAAACAAAAACCCCCGCCCACAGCTGCTAAGAAGCCGTGAGCGGGGGTTTACTATGTGCTTGTGGGTGGTTACCGAGGCTTACGCTTTTGCGTTGTAAGCTTCGATGATGATGCCCTTCAATTCAGAGATCAAAGGTTCTTTCGGATTAGCTGTTGTACATTGGTCTTCATAAGCCAATTCAGCCATGCGATCCACAGTTGTATCCAATACTTGTTTGGTTACGCCTTGTGCTTTCAAGTTCATTTCGATGCCAATCTTATGACCCAATTCGTAAACGGCAGTTGCCAAAGCTTCTACCAATTCCGCAGTAGTTTCACCTTTCAGGCCTAAGAACTTCGCGATATCAGCGTAGTCTGTGTCAGCCCGGAAGTAGTCATATTTAGGGAACATCGCATGTTTTTGAGGGTCTTTCGCATTGTAACGGATTACGTGTGGCAATAGAATCGCATTGGTCCGTCCGTGAGGGATACCGTATTCACCACCGATTTTGTGTGCGATGGAGTGGGAAATTCCCAAGAAGGCATTGGCGAAGGCCATCCCTGCCATAGTAGACGCATTGTGCATTTTTTCCCGTGATTCAGGGTCGCCCACTTTCACGGATTTTTCCAAGTAGTCAAAGACTAATTTAATCGCTTGTAAGCTCAAACCACGCGTGTAGTCAGAAGCCATAACAGATACGTAAGATTCAATCGCGTGAGTCAAAACGTCCATCCCAGTGTCAGCCGTTACGCTAGCTGGTACAGATAATACGAATTGAGGGTCCACAATCGCTACGTCTGGCGTCAAAGCGTAGTCAGCCAATGGGTATTTCACGTGAGTGTCGCTGTCCGTGATTACTGCAAATGGTGTTACTTCAGAACCAGTACCGGAAGTAGTTGGGATACATACGAACTGTGTCTTCACTGCTTTGTCAATCTTGTACGTCCGTTTGCGGATATCCAAGAATTTTTGTTTTGCGCCGAAGAAGGAAGTATCTGGGTGCTCATAGAACATCCACATGCCTTTCGCCGCATCCATTGCCGAACCACCACCAAGAGCGATGATTGTGTCTGGTTGGAAGTCAACCATGACTTTAGTACCAGCGTAAACAGTGTTAGTAGATGGGTTTGGTTCTACGTCAGAGAAGACTTCGATTTTCACATCGTTTTTACGACGTTGCAAGACTTCACGAACTGTATCCGCATAACCGAATTGCACCATCCCTGGGTCGCAGACGATCATTACCCGTTCCACGTTTTCCATTTTTTCCAAGTACAACAAGGAGTTCTTTTCAAAGTAAATCTTAGAAGGTAATTTAAACCATTGCATATTGTTTCTCCGTTTCGCGATAGTCTTCACGTTGATCAAATTGATCGCCGATACGTTCTTAGATACAGAGTTGTGACCGTATGAACCACAGCCCAAGGTTAAGGAAGGAATCATTTCGTTGTAGATATTCCCGATTCCGCCTTCCGCAGATGGTGAATTTACCAAGATCCGGCAAGCTTTCATCTTCAAGCCGTATTGCAATTGCAAGCCTTCATCTTCTGTGTGGATAACTGCTGTATGGCCTAAACCGCCCAGTTCCAACATACCCAATGCCAAAGCAAAACCTTCTTCGTGGCTGTTTGATTTCATCATAGCCAAGACTGGGGATAGTTTTTCACGAGAGAGTGGGAAGTCTGCGCCCACACCGTCTAGTTCAGCGATTAACATCTTCGTGCCTTCTGGAACTTTGATGCCTGCAAGTTTTGCGATATCCATGGCAGAGTGACCAACGATTTTTGCGTTAACGGCATATTTGCCTTCGTTCATCACTGCGTCTTCTAATTTAGACAATTCGTTTTTCTTCACTACGTAGCATTGGTGTGCTTCGAATTCTGCTTTGACTTCGTCGTAGATTTCTTTGTCCACGATGACCCCTTGCTCAGACGCACAGATCATGCCGTTGTCGAACGTTTTTGAAACGATGACGTCGTTAACTGCCCGTTTGATTTTCGCAGTTTTTTCGATGTAAGCAGGTACGTTACCAGCCCCTACCCCTAGTGCAGGTTTCCCTGTAGAGTAAGCAGATTTCACCATGCCAGGACCACCAGTTGCCAAGACGATTGCTACGCCTGGGTGGTTCATTAATTTTTGAGTTGCTTCAATTGAAGAGTTTTCTTTTTCAATCCATTGAATACAGTTTTCAGGAGCACCAGCGGCAATCGCTGCATCCCGAACGATTTTCGCAGCTTCCACGGAACAAGCTTGTGCAGATGGGTGGAAGGAGAAGATTACAGAGTTTGCAGTCTTCAATGAAATCATTGCTTTAAAGATCGTAGTGGAGGTTGGGTTCGTCGTTGGTACAACCGCTGCCACAACCCCAACTGGTCCAGCAACTTCGATCAAGCCTTTTTGTTTGTCTTCCCCAATCACGCCGATTGTTTTGTCGTGTTTGATGGAGTTCCAGATATATTCAGAAGCGTACATGTTTTTGATTGCTTTATCTTCCACAATCCCCCGGCCAGTTTCTTCTACGGCCATTTTCGCTAAAGGCATGTGTTTGTCTAAAGCTGCCATCGCCATTTCGTGTACGATGTGGTCCACTTGTTCTTGCGTGAAGTTTTCCATTTGTTTCGCAGCTTCATTTGCTTTCGCTGCTAGGTCGTCGATTACCGTATCAACGTCGATGATTTCTACTTCTTTTTCCAATGTCTTAGCCATTGTCAATCCTCCTATGTTGTGGATCATTTTCTTTGTTAATCATTTCACATACTGAATGATACACGAAAGTCAGAAACTTGTAAATAGTTTTTTGTGATTTTTTTCACAGTTTTTTTGAAGAAGTTTTTTCATCAGGAAAAGCGAGCTGGGATAAAGACTATTGGCAAAACAAAGAAAGCCCTTCCGCTTTTTTTCTATCGCAGTCGGACTTTCTTTAAATTTTTTTCAAGGTCAGAATAAAATGTGAAGTGTTTCTCAATCAGAACAAATCAGAGAAGTCCTCCATCTCTTGCAGGCTCTCTTGATGAGTACGAATCTGAATTTGTTGGTAGTCAAAAAAATCATAAGGAGTAACTTGTTGCAGTAATTGGCGCTGTTCAGACTTTTTTTGCACTTTTTTCTTTGACCACAACCACTGACAGTACTCCCACAGTTCAGCTATGGTGACGTGCTCGTAGCCTGCCCCGTGAAATTCACTGAGTTTTTGCCGTAAGCTTTTGCCAAAGTACCATTTTTCCCACCACTTCATCTAGGTACACTCCTTTAGTCTAGTCGCTTTCTTTACTCTTACCGTAAGTCGACTATCTCTATAGTACCGTACTTCAGGAGAAAAATGGAGGGGATTGCTTAGACTTTCTGGAGCTTAATCATATGGAAGCTTTGCGTTGGCAATACTCCCGTAAGCTTGCCCTGTTCAAAGACAACGCGACTGCCTTTTACCGGAGCTACTGTTTCGGGATTGGCTTCCGTATTGACCGCTTTCAAGTCATCATGGCGTAACATCACATGATCGACTAAGCGATAGCCTTCATATTGACGAAAATCGCTCGTCAATTCCAACTCATCCTCCAAATCTTTGTTTACAGCAAAAATCGTTAGTTGGTCTTCCTCAACATTTTCAATGACTACCGCATCTAGATACCCGGAATTGCCATAGTTGCTTGCGAAGGTCGGTGCTTTAATCTGTGTATGAAGCACATGACCCCGGCCTTGATTGGAAATCATTGCGAAGGGGTAGAAAATCGTTTGCTTCCAAACGCCGGTCGCAGAAGTCATGATCGGTGCAATCACATTCACCAACTGGGCTAAACAGCCAATTTTCACCCGATCTGCATGGCGAAGCATGGTAATCATCATACTAGCGACTAACAAGGAATCCTCAAAATTATAGACATCTTCTAATTGATGGGGATGCTCGCTCCAAGGCTCGATTTGCTTATCTTGCTCGTTGGAATGATACCAAACGTTCCACTCATCAAAGGAAATATTAATCTGCTTTTTCGCTCGCCGTTTGGCTTTTACTGCATCACAGATTGAAATAACCTCCCGGATAAACTGGTCCATTCCGTCAGAAGAAGCTAAGAATTGCTGACTGTCGCCATCGCGATTGCCATAATATTGATGCATAGAGATGTAATCTACTTGATCGTAGCATTGGCTTAGGACCGTATCTTCCCAAAAGCCAAAAGTTGGCATACTCAAGCTAGAACTACCGCAAGCAACCGTTTCAATCGTCGGGTCGACTAGTCGCATTGCTTTGCCGGCTTCTTCAGCGATTCGTCCGTATTCTAGAGCGGTTTTATGCCCTTCTTGCCAGGGACCGTCCATTTCATTGCCCAGACACCAGAGTTTGATGTCGTGAGGCTCCGTCACACCATGCTGACGACGTAAGTCTGAATAGTAGCTCCCTTTTTTCAGGTTGGTGTATTCGATGATATTTTTGGCAGCTTCAATACCCCGAGTACCTAAATTAATCGCCATCATCGGTTGAGTATCCACGGTTTTGGTCCATTCCATAAATTCATTTAAGCCAAATTGGTTCGATTCCACTACTCGCCAAGCCAAATCAATCTTACTAGGCCGCTGTTCTTTTGGTCCGACGCTGTCTTCCCAACGGTAACCGGATACAAAATTGCCCCCGGGATAGCGGGTAACCGGCACATTTAACTCACGAATCAAAGCTGCTACGTCTTGCCGCAGTCCCTTTTCATCGGCGGCAGGATGCCCCGGCTGATAAATGCCTTCATAGACACAACGGCCCAAATGCTCCACAAAGGATCCATAGGTTCGTTCGTCAATATCGGATAGAATAAAATTTTTGTCAATCATGATGGTTGCTTTCTTCATCACAACTTCCACTCCTTCACCTTATTTACTTTCTAGTATAAAAGTGTCTAGCCCATGAGATAAGGAAGGAATCTCGCAAATGATTGACTTTTTCTCCACCAGATCATTTGCTTTTTATCATAGAAAGTAGTGAACTAGCCTCTCACAGGGGAAGGACGATTGACAGAAGCTCCTTTCCTTGAGACACTTACAGCAAATCAACATGAAAGGACAACATTTCAAATGTCTGTGACTTTTTGTGGCTACCACACTCATAATCAAAACCAAGACGTGATCTATCGTCCTAATGGCTTAGAAGAGTATTTATTTTTGTTAGTCTTGGCACCCATGGAGTTCACCTTTGCCAATGGGGAACAAGTCCGTGCCCAGCGAGGTGCTTGCATGTTATATCTGCCCGGTACTTTTCAACACTACCAAGCCGAAGAGGAATTTTTTAACAGCTTCGTGGAATTTACCGGACTTCCTCAGATAGACTTTCCGATGAGTTTACCAACCAATCGCTTGTTTTATCCTAGCAATCTAGACCAACTCAACCGTTTATTACAAAAGATTCACCAGGAATTTTTGTTGCAACAGCCGGAAAGTGGGCAATTGATGGCCTTGTATGTACAGGAGTTGTTGCTACTGGCTGCCCGAGGTGTTGCCCATCACCAACGCTTACAAAATGACACCTCTCTTTACCAAGAAATGCACTCTTTGCGTTTGTCCATGCTAGCAGATTGTCAAACGGAGTGGACGGCAGAAAAGCTAAGCGACTTGTTGCAAATCAGCCAGAGCAAGTTCTATCGCCTGTACCGGGAGTACTTTCACACCACGCCTAATGAAGAACTTATCTGTGCGCGTCTGCAGCTGGCGCTTTACCACATCACCAACCAGTCGATGACCATCCAAGAGGCAGCCTATCAATCGGGCTTTGCCAATATCAATCACTTTCATCGTTTGTTTAAAAAACGCTACGGCTGCACGCCCAGTCAATACCGCAACCGTTCCTAGCCGTAGCTCTTCCTAAACAAAAAATCGCTACCCTCTTTTTGACTAGGAGGTTAGCGATTTTTTCCCTTAGGAATCCAAAAGAAAAATCCTACGAATCGCAGGATTAGTCTTTTTGTTCAGTTGTGTCTGTGTCAGTTGTTTCGCTTGGGGCGTCAACTGGTGCTTCAGGAGCTTCTACTTTCGTTGCTTCTGCCGCTTCGTTTGCTTCCACTTCTGCTACTGCGTCTTCCGTGTGAATGGCAGTGCCTGGAGTGACAGATTTAATCGCTGCCTTATCAAACTCCAAGTAGATGCCTTCGCAGTCGATGATGACAGTTTTGTCGTTGACTTCAGACAAGACGCCATGCAAACCGCCGATGGTTACCACGTTGTCCCCAGCTTTCATCGCGCTCAATGTGTTTTGACGTTCTTGTTGTTGTTTCTTTGTAGAACGAGACATGAAGAACCACATTGCCGCTAAGACAATAATCGGAATCAGTAATTCCATAGAATATTCACCTCGATTTTTAAAAATCACGCTTGACAGATTTCTGCCAAGGAACGTACAAATTATACTATACCAAACTTAAGCCGTTTTCACTAGGTTTTCCTCTGAGATTAAAAACTTTTGGCATTTTCTTTGTTAAAGCCATACTCTTCAAAAAAGGCTTCCCGGAATTCCAAAAGATTGTCATCCATAATCGCTTGACGCACTTGCTTCATCAAGTTCAACAAGAAATACAGATTGTGATAAGAAGTCAGGCGAATCCCGAATGTTTCATCACATTTGATCAAGTGGCGGATATACGCCCGAGTGTAATTGCGGCAAGTGTAGCAGTCACATTTTTCGTCGATTGGGCGGAAGTCGTGGGCATACTTGGCATTTTTCACTACGAGGCGCCCTTGAGAGGTCATGCAAGTACCATTACGAGCGATCCGGGTTGGCAAGACACAGTCAAACATATCCACGCCACGAATCACGCCGTCGATTAGTGAATCCGCTGCCCCCACACCCATTAAGTAGCGCGGTTTGTTTTCCGGAATCCACGGGGTGGTGAATTCCAAGACCCGATTCATCTCAGATTTTGGTTCCCCCACGGAAAGCCCGCCGATGGAGTAACCTGGGAAGTCCATGGCGACTAAGTCTTTAGCACTTTGACGACGCAAATCTTCAAAGCCCGCCCCTTGGATGATGCCGAACAGACCTTGGCGATCCGGATTCGCATGAGCTTCCAAGCCCCGATGAGCCCAACGACTGGTACGTTCTACGGATTTCTTCACGTAGTCGTAGCTTTCGTCAAAAGGTGGGCACTCGTCAAAGCTCATCATGATGTCGGAACCTAATTTGTTTTGGATTTGAATCGCTTTTTCTGGGGATAAGAACAGGGGTGCACCGTTTAAATGATTTTTAAAGTGCACGCCTTCTTCTTCGATATTGCGCATATCCGCCAAAGAAAAGACTTGGAACCCACCGGAATCCGTCAAAATCGGTTGATCCCAGTTCATAAATTTGTGCAAGCCCCCTGCTTCTGCCACCAAATCTTCCCCTGGTCGCAACCACAGATGATAGGTGTTACTTAAAATGACGCCGGCACCCATTTCTTTGAGTTCCTCTGGGGACATGGTTTTTACTGTGGCCAAAGTTCCCACAGGCATAAACATCGGCGTGGGAAAAGTACCGTGAGGGGTGATCAATTCACCTAACCGGGCACCAGTATGTTTTTCTTTCTTAATTAATCGATATTGAATTGCAGGTTGAGTCATCTTCGCTCCTACTTTCTACTTTCCTCACAACAGCCCTTATTCGGCTTTGTGTCAACTCTCCCATGATACTAACTGGCCTAAAAAAAGTAAAGACCTCCCCTACCTTCTTAAGAAAATACCAAAGCCCCAAGTTCCTTTCACGCCGACTTTTCCTTGAAAAAAACAGCGCTTATGCCAGACGAATTTCTAGCAGTTTGATATACTGTTACTAACTCAGTGGGTTTGCTGGGTGAAAACTCGTTTAGAGGGGAGTCTGAAAAAATGAAAAGCAGAAAAGAATTAAAGCAAGAGGCCAAAGACGCCTTAAGCGGGCGCTGGGGGGGCGCAATCTTAATGACTGTCGTGCCGGGAATCATCGTCGTCTTGATCACTTGGATCTTAATGGCCTTGACTTCGGTACCCTTTGTCTTTACTAGCGCGGTCTCCGAGATGATTGCAGACAGTAGCAATAGTGCGGAAATGTCCCTTGCCACCTTTGCCACCATGGCACCGATGATGGGAACCTACACCTTGATTACCATTGCCGCATCCTTGATTCAAATCGTTTTGCAAAGTGGGGTAAACTTCACCTATTTGGATGCACTTCGCGGCCGTCGGGAAGAACCGTATCGGGTAGCCGATGCCTTCCGTTGTTTCCGTTCCCCGTATCTTTTGGGCTTAATTGTAGTCTTCATCTTGGTTTCGATTTTTAGCTACTTGTGGACATTGCTCTTGATCATTCCTGGTATCATCAAGTTTTATTCTTATTCTCAAAGCTATTTTATCTATTATGATATTCATGAAGGTACCGGAGAAAAACCAAAAGCTTTGGAATGCATCACTGCTAGTCGCCGTTTAATGGACGGCTACAAATGGAAACTCTTTGTCCTAGACTTAAGCTTTATCGGTTGGGGCATCTTGGCCAGCATCACCGTAATTGGGCTTTTGTGGTTCATCCCTTATTACCAAGCTACACGGGCAGCCTTTTACAATGCCCTACCAGACGAAGCCGTTACGTTTTAAGCTAAAAAAAGCTCGGAGCAAAGTTACCGCTCCGAGCTTTTCTGTGTCTATTAAATAGATAAGATGAATTTTCACTCTGTTATTCCTCTTCTGGTGAGAAGTGGAATTTGATCATTTCATTGACGAAAATCGGCACGATGGACAAGATGCCCACCAAAAGCCAGTGATTTAAACTAATGGATACGAGATCAAAAAGATTTTGCGTAAGGGGGAATAAGGCGATTGCCGTAGTAATCAAAACCGCCAAGACCGCCATTTCAAACAGTGATTTGTTCGAAGACAGGCGCACTCGGAATATCGAGCGACTGCTGCGCACGTTGAACACATGTAAGATAGAAGAATAAGCCAATACGAGAAAGGCTACAGTTTGACCAACCTCAGGACTACCTGCGACCCAATGGCTGATATTTTCCCCAAAGCGTCCTAAGTAATAGCCTAAGAGTGCCACCACTGTAAAGCTAGCGGCATTAATGGCGATTTTCTTTCCTAGTCCTCGAGCGAAGATGCTCTCGTGGGCTGGAATCGGTGGCTCGTCCATGATTCCTGCTTCTGCTGGTTCACGGCCTAAAGCAAAGCCGGGCAAGCCATCTGCTACTACGTTGACAAAGAGCAGTTGTACCGCGGTAAAAGGTGCGCCCCAGCCTAAGAGCATGGCAATGATCACGATAAAAATTTCCGAGATATTACAACTTAACAGGAAATTCACGGCTTTGCGGACATTTTGGTACACCGTGCGTCCTTGAGCCACTGCATCTACAATCGTAGCAAAATTGTCATCCGTTAAAATCATATCCGCCGCACCTTGGGCCACATCTGTCCCGGTAATTCCCATGGCACAGCCGACATTACTCGCTTTTAGGGCCGGAGCATCGTTGACTCCATCCCCGGTCATGGCGACCACAGCACCGGTCCGTTGCCAGGATTGCACGATACGGATCTTATCTTCCGGCGTCACTCGGGCGTAAACCCGAAGTTTTTCCACTTTTTGATCCAATTCTTCATCGGACATCTTTTGCAACTGAGCACCGGTTAAGGCTTGCTTGGGATTGCTCAAGATGCCTAACTCTTTGGCGATGGCACTGGCAGTCACCACGTGGTCCCCGGTAATCATCACCGTGGTAATCCCCGCCCGTTTTGCTTTGGCAATGGCACCTTTACTTTCCGGCCGTGGCGGATCAATCATACCAATCAGCCCTAAAAGTTGTAAGTCTTGCTCCAAGTATTCCGAGGTGATTTCACTTGGTTCTTCATCAAAAATCCGGAAGCCCACAGCAATCACTCGCAAAGCCCGCTTGCCGAAACGGTCGTTGACGATGGTGGCTTTCTCCACATCTCCATAGTGGAACTTCGGCAAAAGCACATCAAAGGCACCTTTCGTGACAGAGATGTATTTTTTGCCTTTTTTGTGCACCGTGGTCATCATTTTCCGCTCCGAATCAAAGGGCAACTCGGCGATTCGCGGATATTCTTCGTCTAGTTCTTTTTTCGTATGGTAGCTTTCTTCCACTGCTCGCACGATGGCCCGTTCAGTAGGATTGCCTTGGTACTCTTTGTCTCCATCTTCATTGGTGGCTACCAAGACATCGGTACATAAAGTCGCGATTTTCAGGACTTCCATGGCTTCATCGGTCATCTGATCTTCCACATCGGTGACCACATCTCCCCGAGACCACACCCGGCGCACTCGCATTTTATTCTGGGTCAAGGTTCCAGTCTTATCCGAGCAAATCACACTGGCCGTCCCCAAGGTTTCCACGGCAGGCAGTCGGCGAATAATGGCATTTTTCTTGGCCATCTTCTGAACCCCATAGGCCAAAGTCAAAGTCACGATTACCATTAACGTCTCAGGTACTGCGGCAACCGCTAAGGAAACCGCGGTTAAAAACATATCCAGGAGTTCTTCATTTTGCAAATAGCCGAGGAAAAAGACAAAGGCCGCCGCAGCCAAGGCCAAGACACTGATGCGTTTGCCTAGCTGATTCAGTCGCTTTTGCATAGGGGTAGTCTGATGGGTGTTGCTGCCTAGTAAGCCGGCGATTTTCCCCATCTCCGTGTCCATACCCACTGCTGTGACGATGCCTCGCCCCCGGCCATTGACCACCGTACAGCCTTTAAAGGCCATATTTAGCTGATCGCCTAAGGGCAGTTCTTCTTCCGCCACGAAATCCGCATCTTTTTCCACCGCTTCACTCTCCCCGGTTAAGGCAGACTCCTCAATACGCATTTGGGAAGTTTGAATTAACCGAGCATCCGCCGTTACCATGGAGCCATTTTCCAATACTAAAACGTCTCCTACGACCAATTCTTCTGCGTTGATTTCCTGTTGCTGACCGTCCCGAATCACCAGCGCCGTCTGTTTATTCATATCTTGCAAGGCTTCCAGTGCTTTTTCCGCGTTGCCCTCTTGGTAAATAGCCAACACCGAATTAATGACAACAATGGCAATAATCAATAATCCTTCGAAATAATCTCCGTGATCGGTGGCAATCGCCGTATAAAAAGAAATCGCTGCGGCGACTAATAGGACAATCGTTGTAAAATCCATCAAACTGCGCAGGATTTTCTTTGCTAATGAATCCTTTTTGGCCTCATCAAAACGATTGGGACCATTTTCGTGCAAGCGCTTGGCTGCTGTGTCCACATCAAGCCCCTGGGTACTCGTGTGAAACTCATGAACTACCTCGGGGATCGTCTTTTGGTACTCTTGCATTTGCATTCCTCCAATTCTTTTTTCACATTAAAGCTACTTTAACTATAACACGACTTTTTTTATATTTTCAAATAATTGCGTATTTTTTCATATTTTTGACAAATGTTCACGATTTCCTCAAATTTCAAAAATAGAACCAAATCTATTGAAAGCGATTACAGTCCGTGCTATAATATGGGTGTAAGGAAGGATAGTATTTGATGGAAAGGAGATCTCGAGGAAAATACGAAAAGTAAACAAGTATAAAAAGTTGTTCGACGTACAAGATTCACCTAGATTTATATGTGCGAGGTAAGCCTTACAAATAGTGAATGCGTATCAAAGGTTGCACAAAGCATTACAGACAACACGGAAACAATTTACAAAAGATACGTAACCAAGTAACACATGAGTACACCGAAACAAGAACCACATGATTTTAGAGTAGAAAATGTAGTGAAGACAAAGTTTTTTGTTTATGACAAGAGATTTCTTACGTTGCATGTATAATCTGCAAACTAACCCTTTTCATCAAATCCTTCCATTAAATAAGGACGAGCTTTCGAGAGCTCGTCCTATTTTTGTGGCATGATTCAGTTAAATTATTGTTCCTTACTACTATTGGCTCAGTCCGGGGCTTTTTCCCGTGGCACAGTCAAACGAACTGTCCCACCGAAAAAAGCCCAAAGAACAAGCTATTTCACAAACATGGCATCCCCGAAGCTAAAGAAGCGGTAACCTTCTTCAATGGCGTGTTGGTAGGCATTTAGTACGTGTTCCCGACCAGCAAAAGCGGAAACCAACATGACCAACGTGGATTTTGGCAAATGGAAATTGGTAGAAAAGGCATCCACCACTTTAAAGGTATAGCCCGGGGTGATAAAGATGTCCGTCCAGCCACTGTCGGCTTTGATTTCGCCGGCGAATTTCGTGCCGATGGTTTCCAAAGTACGAATGGAAGTGGTACCCACGGCCACGATCCGGCCACCATTGGCTTTGACGGCCCGCAATTTAGCCGCCGCGTCTTCCGTTAAGCGATAAAACTCACTGTGCATTTGGTGATCGGCGATATTGTCCACGCTCACTGGGCGGAACGTGCCTAGCCCCACGTGCAAGGTCAAATACACCAATTCCACTCCCTTGGCTTGAATTTTTTCCAAGAGTTCCTTCGTAAAGTGTAATCCCGCTGTAGGTGCCGCCGCCGAGCCGTTTTCCTTAGCGTAAACGGTTTGATAGCGTTCTGGATCTTCCAGACGTTCCTTAATATATGGAGGCAAGGGCATTTCCCCTAAGGATTCCAAAATTTCTAGGAAGATGCCTTCATAAGTAAAGGTAATGATCCGTCCCCCGTGCTCTAACTCTTCTTCTACTACCGCTTGCAGACGACCATCCCCAAAGGAAATCTTCGTGCCGACTTTGGCCCGTTTCGCCGGTTTAATCAGGGTTTCCCACGTATCGCCTTCTTGGTTGGTCAATAAAAGGACTTCCAAGTGGCCTCCCGTATCCGGTTTTTCCCCGTAAAGTCTGGCCGGCAAAACCCGAGTATCGTTCATCACCAAGGCGTCTCCCGGATTTAGCTCGTCGACGATATCGGCAAAGTGCTTGTCACTAATGGCCCCGCTCTTTCGGTCCAAGACCAACAGCCGGGATGCACTGCGATCTGCCAAAGGCGTCTGGGCGATTAATTCCTCTGGTAAGTCAAAATCAAAATCTTCTGTTGTTAACATTTCCGTCACTCTCTTCTACTGAATTGTCTTGGCTATTTTAGCACGTTTTCCTCGCTTTATCGACAAAGGGCTTTTTCCCCTGGAATAATCACAAAGTTTCTGTGAAAACAATGAGGATGAATTCTTTCCTATTTTTTTCTTTGGTGCTAAAAGTTACAGAGAGTTTTCCTAGCAAGGGCTCAGCGCTTTTTTTAATTAGGAATTTTTTCTGGAAGTTACAAATGTTTTTACATTTCCAAATGAGAAAAGCATTTGAGACTTGAGCGAGTGATTTGCTGTTTTGTGAAATTTTTGTCACACTGGTAATGACACGTTGCGGATTTTTGACGATTTTTTCATCCTTCTCGTCAAACTTTTTCGCAACTTTTAGGAAATTAGCAAAAGAAAGAGGCGAATTCAATTGATCGAATTTCAGGAGGTAACAAAAATCTACAAAGGCGGCAAGATGGCCGTGGAAGACGTGAATCTGTCCTTTGAAAGGGGCGAATTCATCTGTTTTATCGGTACTTCTGGCTCCGGTAAAACCACCTGTATGCGCATGATCAACCGGATGAACGAACCCACTAAGGGCAAGATTCTGATTGACAATCAAGACATCCAGGAACTCAACCCCGTGGAATTGCGCCGGAAGATCGGCTATGTTATCCAAAACATCGGCCTGATCCCCCACATGACTATTCGGGAAAACATCACTTTAGTACAGCGTTTATTGAAAGTGGACGAAAACACCCGGAACCAAACTGCGGAAAAAATGATTGACCTAGTGGAACTTCCCCGGGAAATGCTGGACCGTTACCCTAGCGAACTTTCCGGTGGCCAGCAGCAACGGATTGGTGTCGTCCGGGCATTGGCGGCAGACCAAGACATCATCTTAATGGATGAACCCTTTGGCGCTTTGGACCCGATTACCCGAGATGCTTTGCAAGATTTGGTAAAAGACTTGCAAGAACGCTTAGGAAAAACCATCGTCTTTGTCACCCATGATATGGACGAAGCTTTGAAATTAGCCAATCGCATCGTCATTATGAGTCACGGTAAAGTCATCCAGTTTGACACTCCGGAAGCCATTTTGCATCATCCGGCCAATGAATTTGTGGAAGAACTCATTGGGGAAGAACGCCTGCTTCAAGCCAAACCGGACACTACCACAGTGGGTGAGGTCATGTTGAATCACGCCATCACCATCACCCCGGAAAAATCACTCCGGGAAGCCATTAAGCTCATGCGGGAAAAACGGGTGGATACCTTGCTTGTCACAGACGACAGTCAAGTCTTAAAAGGCTTTGTGGATGTGGAAACCATGGACAAAATGCGGGGGAAAGCCACTAGTGTCGGTGATATCCTCAACCCCCAAGTCTTTTATGTCAATCAAAAAACCCAACTGCGCCACGTGTTGCAACGGATTTTAAAACGGGGTTTGAAATACGTCCCTGTGGTGGATGACCAAAATCGCGTCATCGGTATTTTGACCCGAGCTTCCCTCGTGGATATCGTTTACGACGTCCTGTGGGGCGACGAGCAAACCATCAGTGAGGCCGTGGAATCAGCGAAAGAGGGGGCGTAAAAGATGGTCGCCTATTTCAATGAATACGGCAGTCAAATGCTATCAAAAAGCGCCGAGCACTTGTATATCTCCGTGATTGCACTGCTCTTAGGGATTGTCATAGCGGTCCCTTTAGGCATCTTGTTAACCCGCACTCCAAAAGTCGCCAATGTGGTCATCAGCATTACCAGTGCGTTACAAACCGTGCCGTCACTGGCGCTCTTGGCTTTGATGATTCCCTTTTTCGGTGTTGGGAAATTCCCGGCGATTATCGCCTTGTTCATCTATTCCCTTTTGCCGATTTTACGAAACACTTATATTGGTATGAAAAATGTCGACGCCAATTACCGGGACGTGGCCAAAGGTATGGGGATGACCAACTTTGAGTCCATTCGCATGGTGGAATTACCCTTGGCTTTGCCGACGATTATGGCGGGGATTCGCCTGGCGGCAGTCTACGTGATTGCTTGGGCCACCTTGGCTTCATACATCGGTGCCGGGGGCTTAGGGGACTTGATTTTCTCCGGGCTTAACAACTACCAACCACCATTGATTTTTGCCGGGACGATTCCGGTAACGATTTTAGCATTGGCGGCGGATTTCTTCCTAGGAATTTTGGAAAAGCACTTGACCCCAAAAACCACAAGGGAGGCCAATTAAATGAAACGCAAACTAAATACTTTATTGCTACTCTTTGTTAGTCTCTTGACCTTGGCCGGCTGTTCTCTCCCTGGACTAGCTACGGCTACGAGTGACAATACCGTGGCCATTACTGGGGGAATCACCTCCGAGGCCCAGATTCTCGCTTCGTTAGTGGCGGAAATGATTGAGCACGATACCGACAAAGAGACCACGATTATCAACAACTTAGCTACCACGACGATTAACCACCAAGCCATGATTCAAGGAGACGCACAAATCTCGGCGGCTCGCTACACTGGGACCGATTTGACCACTACATTAGGAATGGATCCGGTAAAAGACCCAGCCGAGGCTTTCGACTTGGTGAAAAACGCCTTTAACGAACGCTTCAATCAGACTTTTATGCCTTCTTACGGTTTTGACAACACCTATATCTTCTTAGTCCGTAAAGATACCGCGGAAAAATACAACTTGAAAACCGTCAGCGATTTAGCCGATCACGCGGGTGAATTAGTCGCCGGTGTGGATACTTCTTGGATTACCCGCGAAGGAGATGGCTACGATGGCTTCCAAGAGGAATACGGCTTTAGCTTTGAAAAGATTTTACCTATGCAAATTGGTCTAGTCTACGATGCAGTGGCTGCCGGGAAGATGGATATCGTCTTGGGCTACTCCACAGACGGACGGATTGCCAGCTATGATCTGGTTATGTTAGAAGACGACCGCCACTTCTTCCCCCCTTACGATGCCGCAGCGGTCATCAGCAACAAATTGATCAAGGAATCTCCGGAAATCAAAGATGCCGTGGCGAAACTGGCCGGAAAAATCGATACGGAACAAATGCAAAAACTAAACTATGAAGCCGACAACAACTTGGTAGAACCAAGTGTGGTTGCCAAAGAATTCTTAGCAGAACACAACTACTTCGAGGAGGGAGAATAATCATGGACTTGCAAGAGATGAACTTACTGCAACAATTTTTCTATTACTACCAGCAAAACGGTAGTTACGTCTTTAGCCAATTTCTGCGGCATTTCCTGATCTCCCTTTACGGAGTCCTCTTTGCCGCCATCATCGCCATTCCTTTAGGGATTTGGATCAGTCGCCATCACAAATTGGCAGACTGGGTGATTCGTTTGGCAAATATCATCCAAACCGTGCCTTCATTGGCCATGATTTCGATTTTGATGATTGGTATGGGTCTAGGTGTCAACGTGGTTATTACCACCGTCTTCCTCTATTCCCTTTTACCGATTTTGAAAAACACCTACACTGGAATGAATCAAGTGGACAAAGATATCTTAGATGTAGGAAAAGGCATGGGCATGACCGCCTGGCAACGGCTGTACATGATTGAACTACCCCTGTCTGTTTCCGTCATTATGGCGGGGATTCGTAATGCCTTGGTAGTCGCCATTGGGATTACTGCCATTGGGGCCTTTGTGGGCGCCGGCGGTCTCGGGGATATCATCATTCGTGGTACCAATGCCACAGACGGTGCTTCCATCATTCTCGCCGGGGCACTGCCGACAGCTTTCATGGCAATCATCACCGACTGGCTCTTAGGCATTATTGAGCGCCGACTAGATCCAGTGGGAAAAACCGGCAACTGATCAACTGATCGAGCACTCAAAACCTTTAAAAGATTGTTGGACCGATTACTGGTTCAACAATCTTTTTTATTTTACATAGAAAACGTTTTTCTGGAATCGGCTCCAAAATTTAAAAAATGCCCGCAAAATCTGATATATCAATATTTTTCCCTGCCAAGGGAGTGATTCCTGAAAAATCAAGGGTGTTTTAAGTTGACAAAGGAATATTACAGGAATAAAATGCATCCTGTGAACTAAATTAATATATCAGTTTAGGAGGAATTCTTGTGATTACTTTGAAAAATTGGCAAGAATCAAAAGATGAGCTAGTACAACTCGGTGTGGAACTACCCCAATTCGACGTTGCTTCCCTCAAGGCTCAAGGGCAAAAGGCACCTGTTTGGTTACACTTTGGTGGCGGAAATCTTTACCGTGGTTTTCACGCTGAAGTAGCACAACGTTTGGCAAACAGCGGTGACTTATCTTCTGGCGTCGTTGTATGTGAAACTTTCGACAATGAAGTCGTTGAAAAGGCCTACAGAGCTTTCAACAATGATTTCCTTGAAGTCGTAATGCACGAAGACGGAACCTTAGACAAACGCTTGATAGCCGTAACCGCAGACAGCTTTTACTGCAATCCAGCCGACAAAAATAGTTTTTCACAAATCGTCGCTTACTTTGAAAATCCTGCATTGCAATTTACTACCTTTACGATTACTGAAAAAGGCTATGCCCTAAAAGATCCTCAAGGCAACTTTTTCCCAGTCATCCAAGCAGACATTAAAAATGGTCCTGAAGCAGCCCAACATACGATTAGTATCGTAACGGCGCTTTTATACAAACGCTTTTTGGCCGGTGAACTACCAATTGCCATGGTTTCCACCGACAACTTCTCTCAAAACGGCCAACGCTTCCAAGACAGCATCATCACATTAGCGACAGAATGGCAAAAAGCTGGTTTTGTACCAGAAGCTTTCCTAACTTATCTATTGAATACAGACAAAGTTACCTTCCCATGGAGCATGATTGACCGGATCACGCCAAATCCTTCTACCTCTGTGGAAGCCATCTTAAATGAAGACGGCTTTAGCGACATGGATATCATCCACACAAGCAAAGGCACCAACATCGCGCCTTTTGCCAATACGGAAGTCATCCACTATTTGGTAATCGAAGACTCCTTCCCGAATGGTCGTCCGGCCTTGGAAAAAGCTGGGGTAATGCTTGCGGATCGGGAAACCGTCGACAAAGCAGACGTTATGAAAGTAACTACTTGCTTGAATCCATTGCATACGGCTCTAGCAGTTACTGGCTGTCTTTTAGGTTACACTTCCATTGCTGCTGAAATGCAAGATGCTGATTTAGTCGGTTTGATCAAAGGGATTGGCTATCAAGAAGGCCTACCTGTTGTCGCAAACCCTGGCATCATCGATCCTAAACAATTCATCGACGAACTTTTGCAAAAACGTTTGCCAAATCCAAATATTCCTGATGCACCTCAACGGATTGCCAGTGATACTTCACAAAAAGTTGCGATTCGCTTTGGTGAAACTATCAAACGCTACTTGGAAAAAGGCCCAGAAGCATCTGCAAAACTCGTCTTCATCCCAGTTGCCATTGCCGCTTGGTTGCGTTACTTATTAGCCGTAGACGACAAAGGACAAGCTTTCCAACCAAGTCCTGACCCATTATTGGCGGACTTACAAGCAAACTTGGCAGGCATTCAACTAGGCGAACAAGATGAAGCGAAAATCCACGCCGCTGCTGAAAAAATCTTAGCCAATGCAAGCATCTTTGGAACTGACTTGTATCAAGCCGGTTTAGGCGAAAAAATCGAAGCAATCTTGAAAGAAATGCTAGTCGGCCCTGATGCGGTCCGCAACACTTTGCATTCCTATGTAACAAAATTTGGAGGTAAATAACAATGGAAATGACCTTTAGATGGTATGGCGCCAACGAAGAAAAAATCAAATTATCAGAAATCCGCCAAATCCCAGGTATGAAAGGGATTGTAGGAACTTTAATGGATATCCCAGCCGGTGAAGTTTGGCCCAAAGATCGAATCAAAGCCTTAAAAGAAGAAATCGAAGCCAATGGCATGACCTTAAAAGTCATCGAAAGTGTCAACATTCATGATGACATTAAAATCGGGTTGCCAACTCGGGATCAATATATTGAAAACTACAAACAAACCATTCGCAATTTAGCCGAATTCGGCATCGAAGTGATTTGTTACAACTTTATGCCTGTCTTTGACTGGGTAAAATCAGACTTGGATTACAAATTAGCTGATGGCTCTTCTACCCTTGCTTACATCGCGAAGGATATTCCAGAAGATCCAGAAGAAATCATCAAAAAAGTAGAAGGTTCTAGCAATGATTTCGAATTACCAGGCTGGGAACCAGAACGTTTGGCCCAAGTGAAACAATTGTTTGAAGCTTACAAAGATGTAGATGAAGCAAAACTACGGGAAAACTTCGCGTACTTCTTGAAAGCCATCATTCCTACTTGTGAAGAAGTCGGCATAAAAATGGCGGTTCACCCAGATGATCCTCCATACTCCATCTTTGGTTTGCCACGGGTTGTGAAAAACCGCGATGACCTTGATTGGATCTGTAACGTTGTAGACTCTCCAAGCAACGGCATCACCTTGTGTACTGGTAGTATTGCCGAACGTCCAGACAATGATGTCTACGAAATTTTAGCTGAATTTTGTAAACGGGATCGCATCCCCTTCGCCCACGTGCGCAATATCAAGTACATCAACGACAATGGCCTTGATTTTTACGAAGCACCACATAAATCAGAATACGGTTCATTAGATATGTACAAAGTCTTGAAAGCAATGTATGACAATGGCTTTGACGGCTACATCCGTCCCGATCATGGCCGCATGATTTGGGGAGAAACAGGTCGTCCCGGCTATGGCTTATACGACCGTGCCCTAGGTGCTGTTTACTTGAACGGCCTGTGGGAAGCTTTGGAAAAAGCCGACAAAAAATAAGGATTACACTGGATGAGGAGCCATACTCCTCATCCTAAACTATTAAAAAAGGAAGCGTTTATCTATGTTTTTAGATCAAGATTTCTTATTAGAAAATGAAACTGCCAAAGCGCTGTTCCACAAATTTGCAGAGGAACAACCGATTATCG
The DNA here is from genome assembly GCF_000407365.1 of Enterococcus asini ATCC 700915. Lineage (GTDB taxonomy): Bacteria > Bacillota > Bacilli > Lactobacillales > Enterococcaceae > Enterococcus_C > Enterococcus_C asini. The sequence continues at coordinate 1,181,899 of NZ_ASVU01000001.1, read as the reverse complement.
ACTACCACTGCCATTTAGAACCGATTGATATGTTCAAAAATGAACAATATGCCAATTTGACTCAAGTTTGGTTAAATGACCGTGGCGCTGGCGACCACTACAAATGGCGTCTAATGCGGGCAAACGGTGTCCCGGAAGAATTGATTAGTGGCAATGGTGACGATTACGATAAGTTCTTCGCCTTTGTGAAAACAATCGAAAAGGCTCCTGGCAATCCTATTTTTGAATGGTCTCATTTAGAATTGCGTCGCTATTTTGACATTGACTTAACGATCAATGAAAAGAATGCACCAGAAATCTGGCGCTTAGCCAATGAAAAAATCCAAACAGACGACTACCGTCCAAAACAATTATTGGAAATGATGAACGTCAAAGCCGTCTGCACCACAGATGATCCTGCTGATGATTTGCACTACCATCAAGAATTGGCAAAACAAAACAACGCCTTTAAAGTTTTGCCAACCTTTAGACCAGATAATGTTTGGGGCATTACGGCGGACGGCTATCCAGCTTACATTGAAAAACTCGGTCAAGCCGCTGGTATCACCATTAAAACTTTCGCTGATTTGAAACAAGCGCTAAGCCAACGAGTGGATTACTTCCACAGCATTGGCGGACGCCTAGCTGACCAAGGTTTGAACACCTATTATTACCATACTAGTACACCAGAAGCATTGGACGAAATCTTACAAGCTGCTTTAAGTGGCAAAACTGCTTTTACTGCCGACGAAGTTGCCCAATTTGTTACCGCTATTCAATTGCACTTAATGGCCGAATATGAAAAACACGGCTGGACAATGCAAATGCACATGAATGCTTTGCGGAATGACTCTCGCACCTTGAAAAAAGAAGTCGGTATCAACGTGGGTGGCGACTCCATGGGGGACCAAGCCGGTCTTGCACACAATATCGTGGCTCTCTTTGATGAAGCCGAAGCCGCTGGTCACTTACCAAAAACCATTTTGTATTCCTTGAATCCAACAGACTGGTTGCCTTTAGCTACCGCAATGCAAAGCTTCCAAGGTGGCATGGTACAAAAACTTCAATTAGGCTGTGCTTGGTGGTTCAACGATACCGCTGAAGGCATGCGTCAACAATTAACCACCATGGCTCAACAAAGCTTATTGGCTAATTTCACTGGGATGCTTACAGATTCCCGGAGTTTCTTAAGTTACCCTCGTCACGAATACTTCCGCCGCGTACTGTGTCAATTACTAGGGGAATGGGTCGATGCTGGTCGTCTACCTGCCGACGAAGCGTACTTGGGACAAATCGTAGCAGACATTTGCTACAACAACGCCTACAATTATTTCGGCTTTTTTGAAGCCTAAGGAGAATAAGAAAAGTAATGAGTCAGAAAAAAATTGGGTATATCAACCAAAAGATATCACCGTTGCTCGCGGGATTGGTTACGGGTTAACCGACTTAATGGGTGGCGGTTGGAATAATATTGTTTCCGGCGTTATTTTCGCCTTTGTATTAAGCCAAGGGATCAATCCGGCATTTGCCGGGGCGATTACCGGGATTGGTCGGATTGTGGATGCCATCTTCACCCTCTTCTTCGGTGCTATTACAGATGGTTTCTACAAGACAAAATTAGGGCAACGTTTTGGCCGACGCCACTTCTTCATGCTCTTAGGCGGTATTTTATTCGCCGTGTTGTTCCCACTGTTTTGGATTCAATCAGATGATTGGCATTATTACTTGATCATTTACATCGCCATCGAAATTGCGATTGCCATGATCTTGATTCCATGGGAAACCTTGCCAACTGAAATGACCGACGACTACAACAAACGGACTGTCTTGTCTGGTTCTCGGATGTTTATTTCCGCAACTGGGACTGCCATTGTATTCCTAGTCTTGGCCGCTTTAAAACGGATGGAAAATCCTAATGCTTACTTGATCACCGGGATTATTTGGACCGTCATCTTCGTTGTGGCAATCTTTGTTTCCTACCGTACAACTTGGGAACGTCCATTAACGCCTGAATTTATTGCAGAATTAGAAAGTCAACCAAAATTAAGTTTAGGCGCCTTTGTTAAAAAGACCGTTTCCGATTATTTCTCCACCTTTAAAAACAAAGCATTCCGTAAACATTTGGCAATTTACCTGCTTTCTTTCACCGGGAAAGACTTCTACTCCACTATGTTGCCAACCTTCATCATCTGCTGTATCCACGGTGCCAAAGCCGATACTCCTTGGACCTTGCAAGCTTTATCCGTCTTTGGGATCCTTGCTACACTAGGTGCCGCTAAGTTGATGTTGACTCACGGACCGAAATACTTGTTTACCCTTAGCTACACCACTTTGATTATCACCATGGTTGGTTACTTCTTAACTTGGGCTTTCCAAGTCAAGAACGCTGTCTGGGTTTTGATCATCATTTCTATTTTGTATCAATGCGCTCGGGCAATTTTGGAATTCACTCCATGGAATGTCTTTCCATTTATCCCAGACGTTGACCGAATCATGACTCGGGGCGACCGGGCTGGGGTTTACGCTTCTGTAATGACCTTCTTCAGAAAATCAACTGGTGCCTTGGCTTCCTGGATTGCCGGGATTTTATTAGCCGAAATCGGCTTTGATTCCAAAACTATGTTGGATTTGAATTCAACCCCTCACAATGTTCAAGTAGGGATTGCATTGATCTTCTTCGTAGCACCGGTTGTACTCTTTGCTTTGTCCTTGTTCACTGCATGGAAATTCCGCTTGAATCGTGAAACTCATGCCGTGTTGAAAGCTGAAATCAACCGTTTAGAAGCTGGTGGCTCAAAAGACGATGTCACTCCTGAAGCAAAAGAAGTTGTGGAAGAATTGACTGGCCACCCTTATCAAGAAAGCTGGCCTGATCAACCCTTAACCTAAGCAATTTGGTTAAGCAATAACTTGGGGCTCCTAGATCAACGCCTAGTCGGTCTAGGAGCCTTTCTTTTCAATGGTTTTAAAAATTTGGCGAATATTTTTATCAAAGGAGTGTTTCACATGAACGAAACAATTATTTTCTACAACCAAGTAGCAGACAAAATGGTCAACTTACCCATCACTTGGGAAGCTGCTCCCCGTATTGAAGAAAGCGAAAAATTAGCTGAAATCGCCTTGAACCCAGGGGCAACCCTTGCAGACTTAGAAAAAATGATCACCTCAGATACCTTTGCCATGGTCTTTAACGACGCAGAAGTCGTTCCCATGACCTATAACCAATGGGAAACGCTACGCAGCTGGCAAGCCAATCAAATGATTCAAGAAAAAATTGCGGCTCTGACTCTAGCACCTGAAGTAAAAGCCCAAGTCAGCACTCTCTTTGAAAACTTCACCGAAGGAATGCGCATCAAATACCTCGGTCAAAAATCTTGGACTAGCCTCTACGAAGACTTGCTTCAAGACATTGAAAAAGCTTTATAAGTGATTCGAAAAGCCCTCAGGCAAATTGCCTGAGGGCTTTTTTTGTTAGTTGGGCGTGGAGCCCTGTTGAGGTCGCACAGCGTCCGAAACAAAAAACTACCCGCTATGCGGGTAGAGAATCAGTGGCTATGCCACCAAAAATCCCATTCCTGTCGTACAATTGGGTTGTTCAGGCTCAATTGAAAGGAATGGGATTTTTGGCAAATAAAACAAACAGCTTAGCGCATACAAAATGGATGTGTAAGTATCATATTGTATTTACACCAAAGTATAGACGGAAACTAATTTACAATCAAGTACGGCGAGATTTAATTGAGATCTTCCAACTCTTGTGCAAGTACAAAGGAGTCGAAATTATCGAAGGACATATGATGCCAGATCATGTTCATATATTGGTAAGTATTCCACCCAAAATTAGTATCTCTTCATTTGTTGGCTATTTAAAGAGCAAAAGTGCCTTACAAATTTTTGATCGTCATGCCAACTTGAAATATAAGTATGGCAATCGAAAATTTTGGGCAGAAGGATATTATGTTAGTACCGTGGGATTAAACGAAAAAACAATCGCAAAGTATATTCGGGAACAGGAATCACACGATATCGCACTCGATAAATTGAGTGTACGAGAATATGAAGACCCATTTTCAGATGGTGGCTTCAGAAAAAAATAAACCGGTTTGACCGGTAAGTGAAAGTGCCAAGGGCATTGAGCCTGAACAAAGTGAAGGATAACGTCTTTAGGCGTAGCCATAGCAACAAGGGGTTACACCCGCAGAGCAAACCACCCGTTAGACGGGTGGTAATGATTGACGAAACGATTGCCTACTTACTCACTTCTTTCTTGCTTGCCTTGTAGCACTTGTTTTAAGACCACTGCCACACCGTTGTGATTGTTGTCGGCGGTGATAAAGTCGGCTTTTTTTCTGGCAGCTTCCGAGGCATTGCCCATGGCGACCCCTACCCCTGCAGCTCCGATCATACTCACGTCGTTATCGTGGTCTCCAATGGCCAAGGTGTGGGCCAAATCCACTTGGTAATAGGCAGCCACCTGTTCCAAGGCCAAGGCCTTAGAGACCTTTTTATGGGTGAATTCCAAGTAGTTTTCCTTCGAGCGGTATTGTGCGGACTCCAATAAGACGAGATTGCCAATGGACCGCTCTAATTGTTCCAAAGGTTCTTGATCTCCAATGAAAAGGACTTTATGAATCGCTGGTTCTTCTGCTAAAAAACGGTGTAACTCCACTTCTTCTGCTTTCATTTGGGTGATCTCTTCTTCCAATTGCACCCAAGGATTGCGCTTAGGCACTAGCCAACGATTTCCGGCATAGATGTTAATGGCCACTTCCGGATAGCGACGATTCGCCAACTGGATCACTTTGTTAGCCTCTGTAAAATCCACCGGCAGACTAAAGAGCTCTTTTTCCGTCTGGTACTCACTGATATAGGCCCCGTTATAAGCGACTAGGGGCGTTTCTAAGCCCAACTCGTCTCGAATGTGCGCCATGGCCAAAGGCGACCGGGCAGAAGTCAAAACAAAGGGAATACTGACTTTAGTTACTGCTTCTAAGGTTCCCTTTAGCTCCTGGGTGACTTGATGTTCCGAATTTAAGATTGTGCCATCGATGTCGCTTACGATTAATTGAATGTCTGTCCTGTTCATCTGGCGCCCCTCCTTTTTATCGACTCACTATTATCCTAGCAGATTTCCGCAAAAAAAGCGCCCCAACAAGATTCGTTGAGGCGCTGTCTAGTATTTCTTAGGATTAATGGAAGAAATGACTTTCTTTGGAGACTTTGTCCATGCGCTTGGTGAAGACATCGATTTTCGGATACGCAAGCAATCCGATAATTGCGAAGCCTACAAACAAGCCAATCATAATGAAGATATTCGGCCAAGCATTCGGCCAGTAGATTCCCCCGGCGGACTCCCGTAACAGGTCCACCGCATGGGTGAATGGTAGAAACGGATTGATCATTTGGAAGAACTTCCCGGAAACTTGGATTGGATAGTTCCCCCCACCACCGGAAATGGACAAGACCAAAATGATAATGGCGATCCCTTTTCCGATATTGCCAAACAAGGCGGCTAAGACGTAGACGATCATCATAAAGGCCAGGCCTACCAAGAGGGCAAAGAGTACTGCGTAAAACGGCGCCCGCACGTCCACGCCCAGTAAGAAGTAGTTCCCCAGAGAAACCACTAAGGATTGGGCTACCGCCATGGTCAAGAAGGTCAACATCCGGGCCACGAAAGTTTCCCGTTTGCTGTATTTTTCCTTGTCTTTGCCTTCTAGGAAGTACTCCGTGCTAGCCACACTGGATAGCAATAATGCTCCAACCCACAGACACAAAGCAGTGTAGAACGGCGTACTAGCCGAACCATTGTTTTTAATTGGGTACATTTGGGTGGTATCCAGTTCCACTGGATTGGTGAAGAATTCACTTTCCGCATTGGCATCCGACTTCAAAAGTTTGATGATTTCCCCTAGGTCGGCTTCTTTTTCCCCTTTGCGAATGGCTTCGGCGGCTTTGTGTAGGCCTTCTTTCAAAAGTGGCCAATCATTTTTAATCAAATCAGAAGCCAGAGACAAGCCTTCTTCTAATTGCGGCATTTTTTCTTCTACCATGTCCATGGTTTGAGTGATTTCTTTTTTGATCCCCGGCCAGTCATTCTTAAGGAAATCTGTCGCTAGGGCCAATTTGGCTTTCAACTCAGGCAATTCATTGTTGTACAAGTCGGCGCCTTTGTTAATGCCATTGACAATCTCATCCATGTGGCCATTTAACAAGACATTGGCATCGTGAACTTCCTGTTTGATTGCCGGCATTTGCTTTTGATATTTTTCCAATAAATCAACGGCGTTGGAAACCGTTTTGGAGGTATTGCTCAAAAGGCTGGTAAAGTCGATGCCTTGCGCTTTGCCGATAGCCGTTTGCGCATCTTTCATGGTGCCGATTACTAATTGCAAGCCTTTGTCCACTTGAGCGGCGATATTATCGACACTGATATTACCTAAAGCACTGTTCAATTGGTTGGCCAAATCGCTGACAGCACCTAAAGCATTGGTGGCTTCATCGATATTTCCGGCTTGAATGGCCGCATTTAAATTATTCACCCGGGTTTGCAAGCCTTGAATCAAGGTCTTCACATTTTCCAATTGGCTGACGATGTTTTGCAAATTGGTATCGTCGGCGTAATTTGGCAAGTCTTTAATAAAGTTTTGCAAATTGGTCACATTGGTAACCTTATCCCCTAACCGATCCGAGATACTGGTCAAAGTCGCACCTAAAGCGGCTTTTTCCTCGTCGGTTAACTGATTGTCCTGTAAGGCCGCAGAGACTTCATCTGCCGCCGATTGTACAAAGGAATTAATCGTGGTCAAATCAGAAATCACGGTCTTCACCGTAGTAGTAATGGAAGGCAAGGTGGTTTCTAATTGTTCCGCTGCTGCTTGCATTTGTTTGGCAAATTCATTGGCGTTGTTGCCCATACTTTCCACATCAGGCAAGATTTTTTGCACCGCGGCGATGATTTCGAGGCCTTGTTTGGCTTCGGTAATCCCGTCATTCATAACCGACTCCACTTTTTCGAAGTCATTGTCCACAGAAGCCAACTGATCTCCGGCATTTTTGATTTCAGGGATTTTTTCTTGCAAGGTCAAAATAATCTTCGCTTGTTCTTCTAGCTCGGGCATTTTGTCATTTAAAGCGATGACCTTTTCCCCCATGGCATCCACTTCTGGCAAGTAATCCACAAAGCTTTCCGCCTTTTTCAACTTCTCTTTGATTTCTGGCATCTTGTCATTGAGTTCCAAAATTTGGTTAGCATAGCCGTCGATTTCGTCGGCATTTTCATCCGTGGTCAAAATCATATTTTTGACTTTGTTAATGCTTACCAGATTGCTGTCGATGTCATAGCCGACTTCATTCATTACTTTCAAAACCGTCTCGCTCGCGGTTTTAATGAAGTTTTCTGTAATCTGTTCTTGCAGACTGCTAGCTCCTTTGTCGGTAATCTTCGGCGCAATGGCGTTGATTTTTTCATTGATAAAGTATTCGATTTTCGGCTTCTGAATGTCCCCGGAAAGAAAACTCAACAAGTCCTCGGAAAAATTCTTAGGCAAGTAAATCCCGGCGTAGTATTTCCCAGAACGAACCCCGTCAACCACGGCTTTTTTTGATTTTACAAAGCGCCAGCCTAGCTGTTTATTGTCCTTCAAGGTGTCTAACACCTGGTCGCCGATATTTAGCTCCTTGTCCTGCAAACTCGCCCCGGCGTCATTGCTGTAAATGGCAATGGGCAGCTCCCCGGTGTTGCCGTAAGGGTCCCATAACGCTTTGATGTTAAACCAAGCATAAAGGGAAGGCAAAATCATCAAGGCCACGATTAAAAAGACCGCCACAGGACTCTTGGCGATACGTTTCCAATCCAATCGATACAGCTCAAAAACATGCTTGATTTTTTTCATCATTCTCATCCTTTAATTCATAATGTTACGCGTCTAGTAGGAGGCTATGCGCCTCGGTTCATTTTGTAACTTTAGCACGAAATTCCGGTTGCTACTATCAAAAAAGATTCCAAAGCCAGGGGAGTCTGACAAATTAAAAAATCTGTCACAATTGGAACCTCTTTCAAAAAAAGTCCCAGCAAACCACCTTAAGACTTACTTTAAATTTATCATGAAAGTGCTCAGGAAGATAATATTAGGCTTAAAAATAACCAAAAGAAAAAACGCCCTCAATCCCGGCATCACCGTAAGCAAAGCAATAGGCAGTTTGAGCGAGTATTTGCTATGCTTAGGCTAAAGAAAAGGAGGCAATCCCATGGAAACCTTTGAAGAGTATCTGGCCACCGTGCCAGAAGAGCAAGTCCCTCGTTTTCAGGAAATCTTCGCCTGGGTGGAGGAAACATTTCCCACTTTAAAACGCAGAGTCGCTTGGAATCAGCCTATGTACACCGATCACGGTACCTTTATTATCGGCTTTAGCAGTGCCAAAAAACATCTCTCCGTCTCCCCGGAAGTCGCTGGAATGAAGAAATTTCACGAGGCTTTGACAGACGCCGGCTACCAACCCACTAGTCATCTTTTCCGCATTCCTTGGAACAAGCCGGTGAACTGGGCCTTGCTCCAGGAAATCATCGTATTCAATATTCAAGATAAAGCCGATCACGATAAATTTTGGCGCTAAAAAAGAAGTCAAGACCAGCCTACACTAGGCCGTTCTTGGCTTCTTTTATCTACAATTCCTTCGCACTGATAAACTGTTGCATCACGTTTTGCAAAGCTTCTGTCAGACGCTCTGGATCGTCTTCGTAGCGTAAGGAAACCACAGGCGTTTCGTAATTGTCATAGAGACTGATGGGAGTCAAAAGATTTCCCGTCTCTTTGAGCAAAATGCGGGGATGGTAGATTGGCTCCCCACAGACGCCGCCTTTTAAAATCGTCAACTCATACTCGTCGTCTGCTTTTTGTCGCAAGCGATAGTAATTGCCGTCGAGGTATTCCTTTTCACCGAAATTTTCTTTAATGACTTGCCATTGTCCTTGCCCCATTATTGCCTTCTTTCTACAGCTCAAAAAAACTGTCGGATTCTTCTTCAAAGAGAAAATTGGAAATTTTACGTGCCTGTTGTGGATAGACATCCTGCCCGGAACGAAGCTTTCCTTGGTCTAACTTACGCAAGTATTCCCGGGATTTTTTCCGTTGCATTTGGATGATGGCCTTGTTCAAGCGTCCCCAGTCTGCCTCCGAAATAAAGTTATCGATCAACAGCAAGTTGTCTTCATGATACCCCTCAATGGGATTGTTTGCCAAGACGATATCGTACCTTTGAAACTCCTTTAATTCTTCCGGTGGCACAAACAAGACAAAGCCTTGGTAGATGTCAATCGTGACTTTATTGTACAGTTGCCCTTTCAATAAATCCCGTAGCATCTTCCCATGTTTGGGCCCTCGATCACTGACCACTAATAAATGCACTTGACGCCGGCGTTCTTCTAAGCGCAAAGGCAAGCCTTCCCACTCGGAAATCAAAGCGCAGAGGATGTCCGCTTCCCGGGTTTTAGCCCATGGAAAGTTGCACTCTTTCTCGATTTCTTGTAAATTAACCGTCACCATTTTTGAAAAAATCGGATACAGCGTGCGGATGCCCCGGGCTGGTTCTTCGCATTCGTCCCGCAAAATCACCCGGTCATAAGGATAAATCGTGTAAGACAAGTACCAGTGCATCATCTGCTGACCGATCTTCTTGCGATCTTCCGCCGGCAATGGATAATCTACCGCCCGGACGAATTTATCCAAAAAGCGATCCACCGCTAACTTGATCCGCAATTCTTGCTGGGGATTGGCCCAGTTGTAAAATTCGTAAAAGACCCCGTGACTGATTTCCCGCATCCAGCCATCCACCAAAGTATAACTAGTTCCTTCCAACAACTGCTCCACGTATTTTTTTGAAATGGTAATCAACTGCTCGATAATGTCCGCCGGCTCGTCGTAAATCTCCTGGTTCAATAAAAAGCCCTGGGATGCCCGAATACAGGTCACCATGAATAAATAAGCATGCTGGAGAATTTGGCGGTTGTCCAACAACACATCAAAGTCCGTGGTCGTCCGCATTAGAAAACAAAAAGTCTCCTGCTCATCCGTCTCAAAGGGCCACAAATCCCCGCCATAAGTTTCTTCAAAGTAACTCTCATAAAACAGCCGCACCCAGCGTTCGTCCTCTGCCACTAAACAAATAGGCTTGCGCTGCAATGTCAGCCCATGGCGCTTCAAAGCCTTCGTCAACTGACGCACCATGCGATAAAACGAGGTCTTGCTTAAATACAGCTTCTTCATCCAATATTCCGCATCTTGGGTTGGATCGAAGAAAATCCGCTCCAAAAACTGGAACTCTGTGGACTCTCGCAAAACCTGTTGGTAAACATTTTTGATCTTGTTTGTTTGACCCCCCCGGATCATTAACCCCTTCCGCTTGGAAAAATCGATTTGTAAATATTCTTCCCATTCGTCATTGATGATTTCCATATCCTTCATCAACGTCTTGTCGGTACAGTCCAACAGCTGAACTAGCTGATCCACCGCCACCCAGGTATTCAAATGGGCCAGACTTTCGATTAAGTGCAAGCGTCTTTGAATCGTTTTACTCAATAGTGCTCGCATAGGCTCACTCCCCTTGTGATTTCAATTCCTAATCTGGTCACTTTTTGTAAAATCCCCATGATTCTAATAAGTCAAATACGTAACGCTCCCTATTTTAAAACTAGCGGAATCTGAATAAAAGGTCAAGAATATTTTACGCATCTCTGCGAATTTCGAAAGCACTTTCTACAAGCTAGGACTTCATCTTTACCCAAACAAAAAAGCCTAAGTTAAAGCAGCTTCCAAATCCTTTAGTGGAAGCACTTTGACTAAGGCTTTTGCCAAAATCCATCAGCTCATGCCGATAAACATCCCGATCACAAAGGGTACCAACCAAATGGCCCAAACGACGATGCTGAATTTATGAAACTGCTCCTGGGAGCGATGATCTTTTTTGACCAAGATCACCGTGGCCCACACTGCGTGAAAGGCCATTAACAAAAGGGCAATCAATCCGGTCACCCCATGGAGATTAAAGGCAAAGTGCCCTCCTGAAATGCGGCTCATCATACTCGTACCGGTGCTGTCAAAAAGAAAACCTAGCCAAAAAATGACGGCATGCCAAGGTAAAAGCAGCCCTTTTTTGCGCTCTGCAAAGACCCCAATCGTATAACAAGTCAGGGCTAAAATCATCGAAACAATGGCGCTAAGTAACAATGGTGACATTTAGAATTCCTCGATTTCTTTCAGGTATTTTTTTCTGATTTCCAACAAAAACAACAAGAGACACACGGCCATGCCAATGTGAGAAAGCCCTGCTACACCGGACAAAGACGCATTTAACGCCGGTGATAACGTGATTTCTTTGACCTCCACAATTCCTCTTAAAAGCATGGTCAAAATCATTAGCGGAAAGGTGATATTGTAGGCGATAAAGAGCTTATTGAAGTTTTTTGGTTGCTCCTTCTTAAACACAAAGGCCAGCAACAAGGCGACACCGGTCCCTAAAATCAATAAATGCGTGTGCAAAACGCCCAGTGTCGTATTTCCAGAGAAGTCTGCCATTTTGGTGAACTCCCGATAAAAAACACCGGAGACCATAGCCACAATAAAATAGATCACCGCACTATTCATTACTTTTTTCATCTGATTTCCTTCTTTCTTTGAGATAGTTTTGTAAAAAGGCGAGACCGGCCAATGCTAAAGCGGCCCCTAACCCCGTATAAAAAAAGGCGATAAAAAATTCAGGAAGCAAATGGAATACGCGAATGCTTACCCCACCAATGATCATAATTGCCATAATCACAAAGGATTTTCCATCAAAGAACTACCAAAAATACCGTTTCCCGGAATAACTCAAAATTCTCTGCTGATGCTTTTTAGTCATCGGCCCAAAAATCATGAACCAAAATATGAGAAACACAAGCACTGACAGTAGAAGATTGCCACTACTAAGATGATCTTGATAAGTTTCCAAGCCGATTTTTAAGACATTGCCCCCTGCAATCAGCCAGACAATCCCGGCAAATAAAAGTAACGTTTTCTGACGAACCATCTTCCACCTCCAACTTGAACTGTGTTCATTTTCATCTAAAAAATTAATACAGCGCATTTTCCACAAATTTCAATAAACTTTCGGAGCGCTTCTCACTAACCATCACGGATAAAAACAATTCAAAGCAATACTCGACAAACTCCTCTGGGGTCAAATCTGGCCCGAAGACACCTTGGCGAACCTGTTGATCGCTCCGCAAAGTCAGCAACATACTTTCTTTAATATGGTCCCAGTAACTGGCCATTAGCTTTTTGCCCATTTTTTCATTTTCCATAGACATCACCAAGGCATGCTCGGTAAAAAAGTGAGGATACAGCTGCTTGCCTGCTTCGATACTGTCAAATAAGGCCTGTAAGCACTGAGAAAAACTGGTAAAGGTCAGATTCGAGCTGGAAAAATGAAAAATCTCCCCCCAAATACTGCCAATGGTTTCAGCCAGCAATTGATTTTTCGATGGAAAATAATTGTACACAGCTCCCGTAGAAATCCCCGCTTCCTTGGCCAAAGAGCGGATGCTCACCCCTTTAATCCCTTGCTGTTTCACAATCTTCTTGCATTCAGTAATCAAGTCCTCTTTGGAACTCACCGCAATATTCATTTGTAACACCTCCTTACGAAAAACGAACATGAACACCGTTCACATTCAGTATCATACAAAACCTTCGCCATCTCGTCAAATAATTTGGTCTGAGATTTTACCGATTTAGCCAGCTGCTTACACCATTTACAAAAAGCCGGCATCTCCTTTACAGAACCATACAAAAACCCCAACTAATCACTGACTAGTTGGGGTTTTCTTTATGTATGCTCGCTTAGCCGACTTCTATGGTTTGGGCCAGATTGACCACACCGATACTGATTTTAAGTGCTTGGTCCACTTCCCGCATCTTCTTTTCGTCCAATTGACAGACCTTTTCTTTCAGGCGGCTTTTGTCAATGGTGCGAATCTGTTCCAATAAAATAACAGAATCCCGGGAGATGCCCATTTTTGAAGCTTTGATGCCCACATGGGTGGGGAGTTTGGGTTTGGCCATCTTTGCGGTAATCGCGGCGATGATCACAGTGGGGCTAAAGTGGTTGCCCCGGTCGTTTTGAATCACTAAGACCGGGCGCACGCCCCCTTGTTCCGAGCCGATAACCGGCGAAAGATCGGCGAAATAAATTTCTCCTCGTTTCACCTAATTCTCCTTCCTACTTTTGATAGTCTCGTGGTATCCGTTCTGATAACAGGCAAGCAACCTCATAGTGGATGGTATCCAGATGATCTGCTATATCCTGTAAAGTAATTTCTTGTTCTTTATTTTTTCCGACTAACGTAACCTTGGTGCCCTCGGGAAATTCGTGAGGCAGACGAATCATGAATTGATCCATGCACACCCGGCCGATGATTTCACAATAAACGCCCTCTACTAAGACTGAAAAGCCGCTCATCTTCCGTAACCAACCGTCCGCATAGCCTACAGGCACGGTGCCAATCCATTCGGCCTTTGGTGCGGTATACGTAGCACCGTAGCCAATTTTGGCGCCTTGTGGTACTTGTTTCACCTGTACCAGTTGGCTGACAAATTCCAAAGCCGGTTGCAAAGGATAGCTTGCTTCCAAGGTGTGCCCTGAAGGATTCAAGCCGTAAAGTGCTACTCCGTAACGAACCATATTGCCTAGTTCTTCCTCATGCCACAAAGCCGTAGCACTGTTGGAAACATGGATGTAACGAGGTTTTTCCGGCAAACTTTCGAGAATATCTTTAAAAGCGGCGTGTTGCTCTTGATAATACTGGCCATCTGCTTCATCCGCCGTAGCAAAATGCGTGAAGATGCCTTCAAAAACCATGGATGGCAGTGTTTTTAGTGTGTCAATGCCCCGCAACACGGCCTCTTTGTCTTGAAAGCCAATCCGCCCCATCCCCGTATCCACCTTGACATGGGCTAAAAGTGGTGCGGTGATTTCTGTGGTGGCTAAGTATTCCCGAGCTTGCACCAACCAATTTTCACTGGCTACGGGAAAGGCTAGCTGATACTCCGCAAGTAGTGGTAAATAGACTACATCCACGACGCCTAAAACCAAGATGGGTTCGGTAAAGCCGGCTTCTCGAAGTTCGATGCCTTCATCTAAAGTGGCCACGCAAAAACCGGTGGCCCCTCCCGCGCGAGCGGCTTTGGCTACGGCTATGGCACCATGGCCGTAGCCATTTGCCTTGACTACCGCAAATAGTTCCCGCCCCTTAGGCAAGCGGGCGATTTCATTTTTCACATTTTGACTAATTGCTTCATTATGTACGATGATTCTAGTTGGTCGATGAATTGATGCAACCAAGTGTCTTCCTTCTTTCTATTCTTCCAACAAAATCTGAGCAAAAGCCATGGATTCTGTATGGGTGATACTCACAAAGGACTTGCCCTTATGAGGCGATTGATTTAGAAATGGTGCGCCTAACTCATTGTTTAAAATCTCCAGCTCGTGAAACGTCACCGCACCGATGCCTGTCCCCCAAGCCTTAGAAAATGCCTCTTTACAGGCAAAGCGCCCGGCTAAAAACTCCACTTGCCGCTTTGGCGATAATGCCTCAAATAAAGCCATCTCACCTGGAGTCAATACCCGTTTAACAAAGCGCGGTTTGTCGTTGATGATGGCTTGCATCCGGGGTAATTCTACGGCGTCAATGCCGATTCCCTTAATCACTGGTCCACTTCCTTTGCAAACTGTCGAACTAGTCCTATTCTACCAAATATTTTTGGAAAAACCATGGGAAAACATTTCCTCTGTAGAAAAGTAGGAAAAAATTAGCAAAAAAACGGCTACCTTATGATTCTTGAAAATCCAAAAAGGCTTGCAAAATATCTTGAGTCATTTGTGCGTAAAAAGGGTACTTTAACTGGCGGAAAATCAGACTTGCTTGCTGGACGCTGGCAATCCCTTGGTCGTATTCCAGCTGCCCCGGTTTGCTCCCCACTAGTTGTAACAAACCGGCATAAAACTCCGCAAAATTGCGATACGCCAAGTAATCCAGTCCATCGGCAAAGTCGTCTAACAGCGCCAATAATTCCTGGGCAATTCCGTACGCCTGTGAAAAAAGCGCCTTGTGGATGGCATTAATCAAAAGAATGCACAAGACATTTTTCCCCGCTGCAAACTCTCGATAGCGCTTGATACTGGGAATCAGTCCTTTAAAAAACAAGGTCAAATCACTGGTTGGTACCAGATCCAAGGTGGCCGCAAAAAAGCGCAAATCCTCCATTGTCCAAGACTGGGTCGCCGCTAGCAAACTTTGAATCTTCCTTTGTAGCTCCGGGGTCACAGACTCCTCGGTGATTTGCCCCCTTTGATCATAATAGCGGAGTTGTTCCAACCGATAGTCCAATTGCACCAGTCGCGCACTTTGCTGCTGACTATCTGCATAGCGCGTTTGGTATTCCTTCTTTAAAGTCGCCAAAGCAGCTAAGTCCATGTTATTGCCACTTTTGATCAACTGCTCGTAAAACCACTGGGTCTCACTGGGCTGATAATTTCTATGGATAAAAAGAAACTCCGAAATTTCCATAGGCAGCCGTTCTAATATTTCCAGCAATAAGACGAATGAGATATCATGCTTGCCTTGCTCGAAACGAATGGCATAGGATTTTGATAGTAAATCATGATACAAAGCCTTTTGTGTCAGGCCTTTTTCCAGTCGGATTTTGCGCAAAGTTTCACCAAAATTATCCATTATTTTCTCCTTCAAATTTAGGTCTCAAATAGTACACTTTTTTTCCTTTTCTGCCATTCATCACCTATAATCATCTCACACAAGTGTATAAGAAACAGCATCCCAAGACAATTTTGGAGATTGGCAACAGACAAAAGGAGGAGCGAACAATGGAAGACGTAAAGAATTTCAAGATTGAAGGTTGGCGTTTAGGAGTCGGTGGTGTGGCACTTGCCAGTGGATTTTGGCTGTTGTCAACTTTCCCCTGGGCCTGGTGGGCACTGTTTATTGGTGGGTTGATTGCTTGGGCGGTGGTTTTTCAAGGCCATGCACGAGCAGCCTTCTCCATGCCTAAAAAACTGTGGATCATTCCCATTGGGATTGTTGTCTACTTACTTTTTGGGCTTGTCGTGGGCAATTTAGCATTAAAATTTGGTCTCAATTGGTCAGCCAATCCCGCTGCGGGACATCTGGGGTTACTTATTTTCAAGATTCCTTTCATGCTAATGGGGGAAGAATTATTAGGCATCGGGATTTTAGAAGCGGCTCGAAACAAAGGAGCATCTTTGACCACTAGTACCTTGCTCAGTGCTTTGATTTTCGGCTTGATGCACGTCTTTGTGTACTGGGACGGCTCTTGGTTCTCCACTTTGCTCCATGTGCTTTTACTCCAAGGGGTGGCCCGCTTGATCTTCAACTACGTCTACCTCTTAATGGGCAAGAGTATCTGGGGATCTTGGTTGACCCATGTGGGAGTGGATTTACTGGCATTACTCTAGCCTCTCCTTTCGTTAGGTAGACGAAAAACAGGAACGTCGACCTGACTACTTGGGCCACATGAAAGCAAGCCTCCTCTTTCATCAGAGCTTTGGCGCCACCACCTGATAAGCCAAACAAAAAAGACTTCCTAGAAGAATACCTCTTCTAGGAAGTCTTTTTTAAGTGGTCACTGATTGACCTGATTAGTCGTTATTGGAACGGATCACAAAGCCACGTTTTTTGCCGCCGCCATTGTTACTGTTGCGGTCCCGGTCGTTTTTCCGACGTTCGCCACTGTAACGGTTGTCTTTATTGTAGTTACCTTTTTTGTTGCCCCCACGATAGTTGCTACCGTCTTTGCGGTTGCGATTGCCACCGCCACCACGGCCGCGGTTGTTCTTGTTGTAGCCACCTTTTTTCCCTTGAGGCAATGGCCGTTCCGGTGTGATTTTTACCGGCACAGCGTCTGCTGGGTCTTTGGCGATGGTCTTCAAGAGCAAAGCAACCAAGGTTTCTGGTTCATAGCCTTCCAAAAGTTGGTCCGCAGTTTGGGTGTATTTTTCCAAACCGTTTTCCGCAAGTTTCGCTTCGATTTGTTCTACCGCAGCGCCTAATTGCCCTTTGAAAGCTTCTTTTTCGGTTGGTGGATGTAAAGGAGTCATGCGTTTTTTGGTCAAGTTTTCGATGGTGTGCAAGTAACTCATTTCGTTTGGTGTCACGAATGTTACGGACATCCCGCCTTTACCAGCCCGACCCGTCCGGCCAATCCGGTGAACGTAACTTTCAGGATCTTGTGGAATATCGTAGTTGTACACATGGGTCACACCACTGATATCCAAGCCCCGAGCAGCTACGTCGGTTGCTACTAAGATATCCAAGTGACCATTTTTAAAGGAACGCAAAACGCTCATCCGTTTTTGTTGGGACAAGTCCCCGTGGATGCCTTCTGCTTTGTAGCCCCGTAGTTCCAAACCACGAGCCAATTCGTCCACCCGACGTTTGGTCCGCCCGAAGACGATGGCCAAATCTGGTGTTTGTACATCCAAAAGACGAGTCATAATATCGAATTTTTCGAAGTCTTTTGCCCGCACGTAGTATTGGTCGATCAAATCAGCCGTCATTTCTTTGGCTTTGATTTGTACGTGTTCAGGATTTTTCATGAACTTCACGCCGATGTTTTTAATAGCTGGCGGCATTGTAGCAGAAAACAGCAATGTTTGCCGTTCTTCAGGAACTTGAGAAATGATTTTTTCGATGTCTTCTAAAAAGCCCATGTTGAGCATTTCGTCGGCTTCATCCAAGACCAAAGTCCGGACAGTGCCAAGTTTTAAGGTGTGACGGTTGATGTGGTCCAACATCCGTCCTGGTGTCCCCACAACAATATGTGGACGATCTTTCAAACCACGGATTTGGCGGCCGATATCCGCACCACCGTAAACGGCTTGTACTTTAACTTTCTTGTCCCGGCCTAAGCGGTACAATTCTTCTTGGGTTTGGATAGCCAATTCCCGAGTTGGGGCGATGACCAAACCTTGTAATTCATGTCTCGTTGTGTCGATTTCTTCTAGCATTGGCAAACCAAAAGCGGCGGTTTTCCCGGTACCTGTTTGCGCTTGGCCAATCACGTCGCGGCCTTCCAAAGCCAATGGAATCGTCGCTGCTTGGATTGGGGTAGCTTCTTCAAAGCCGGAGCGTTCCACAGCTTTTAGTAGCTCAGGTGATAATTGTAATTCACTAAATTTCAAAAAATATCCTCCTAATCGTTAGGCCAACTAAAGTGCCTAACACTCTTGTTTTTGAAGCGTAGGGTTCCCCGCGGTTCGCAGGAAATGGTTCCTGTCATTTCCCACTTTCGCTTTGGCGCCGAAAATCGCTTCACGAAGGCATTAGAAAAGGCACATCCGGTGGCAAATACCACGCCCGATGCAATATATCTGTAAAAAACGGTGGTCAAAGGAAGGCTCCTTTGCCACCGATCATCACAAGTCAATTCATGGATGAGTTATCTCCAGTTACTTCTTTTCGGCATTTGGATAGTATACCACAAGATGAAACTTTCATCAAGTTTTCAACCTTAGCAGGATTTCGTTTCATCCTTTTCATGTAAAGAGCGTTTTTTAGTCGTTCTTAATCTGCTGACACTTCTTGCAAAGCGGCTACCACTTCGGCCAAGCCCATGCCGTTGCTTCCTTTTAGCAAGATGCTGTCTTCCGGACGCAACTCCCCTTTAATCATTTGAATCAAAGCGGCTTTATTTTCTTTATCAAAGTGGTACACGGTTAAGTCGGCATCTTTTTCCGTCAAAGCGTGGAAAAGAGCGGTCATTTCCGAGCCATACAAGAAAATCAC
Organism: Enterococcus asini ATCC 700915; assembly: GCF_000407365.1. Lineage (GTDB taxonomy): Bacteria > Bacillota > Bacilli > Lactobacillales > Enterococcaceae > Enterococcus_C > Enterococcus_C asini. The sequence continues at coordinate 1,163,067 of NZ_ASVU01000001.1, read as the reverse complement.
ATCGTAGTCTGCTGTAATATGGTCCGCCATACTCCGGTGCATGGCTTTGGAATCCGGGCCCAACTCTAGCATGTCCCCTAAAACAGCCAACTTGCGTCCTGATGTAGGCAATTTGCCAAAGGTATCTAAAACCAGCCCCATAGCCGTGGGATTGGCATTGTAGACATCGCTAAGGATACGTACTTGATTCGGTGCTTCTAGCCACTGGGTACGGTTTTTCGTCAGTGAGACTGTCGCCAACCCTTGACGGATTTCCGTCGTAGTTAAGCCAAAGTACTGACCAAAGCCATAAGCAATCAAGGCATTTTTCACATTGTAGGCCCCAATCACGGGAATCTCAAAGGTCTCGCCAGCTACCGCAAAGACCGTTTTTTCCCGGTGCTCTGCTAAGACAGTCCCGCGAATATCCCCGGCATCAAGGCCAAAAGTCCGGACGTCTTGAGTCAAATTAGCCGTCAAAGGACGCAGCAAAGGCTCATCCTCAGGGACAAACAAGACCCCATCCGCTTTTTCCCCGGAGATGATTTCCATCTTGGCTTTGGCGATTCCTTCTCTAGAACCCAAGTTTTCAATATGGGCCTCTCCCACAATCGTAATGGCTGCCGCATCCGGTTGGGCCAATTCCGACAAAACTTGTAGTTCCCCCGCGTGATCCATGCCCATTTCCAAAACAAGCATTTCGCAATCTTCAGGCATATGCAAAATCGTATAAGGCATACCGATGTCGTTGTTGTAATTGCCTTGGGTCTTATAGGTCACAAAACGCTGACTCAAAACCGCCGCCGTTAAGTCCTTCGTGGTAGTCTTGCCATTACTGCCGGTGATGGCCACGATTTTAGGTTGCAATTTTTCTTTGTAATACACAGCTAGTTTCTGCAAAGCTTTTAAAGCATCGGGCACGCAAATGACGGAAATACCTGCTGGCGCTTCACTTAGGGGACGGCTCCAAAAGGTTGCCACGGCTCCATTGTCAATCGCTGCTTGGACAAACTCATGGCCATCTCGAACGCCGGCTAAGGGCACAAATAAATCCCCGGCTGTAATTTTTCGACTGTCAAACTCAACTTGGTGAAGTGTACTATCGGGAAAATCCCCGGCTTGATCAAATACTGTCGCGATTTCTTTTACTGTTAATTTCATCTTGTAGACCCCTTCTTGGTGAAAATCTCACATCGATTGTACCACAAAAAACGCGCAGCCCCTTGGACTCCGCGTTTTGTTTTGCAGCTTTTAAGCATCCATTAAAAAGGCTTGCCGTTGGTTGAAGCGATTCAGTCCTAATTGGATCAATTCTTCAATCAAGTCGCCGTATTTCAGCCCCATTTTTTCCCACAGTGATGGGTACATGGAGAACTGAGTGAAACCAGGCATGGTGTTTAACTCGTTTAAGAAGAGTTCGTTTTTATTGGTCAAGAAGAAATCACAGCGAGACAAACCACTGCCTCCCAAAAGAATATAAGCTTTTTTCGCGTATTCTTGGGCTTTTTCTTGAACCTCATCGGGAATTTCGGCCGGAATTTGCATCACAATTTTGTTGTCGATATATTTGGAATTATAGTCGTAGAAGTCTACATCTTTAACAATTTCCCCAGCTTGAGTCGTGCGCACGTCCTCATTGCCTAAAATCGCCACTTCGATTTCTCGGGCTTCAATACCTTGTTCCACAATCGCCCGGGTATCGTATTTGTAAGCTTCGTGAAGGGCATTTTGTAACTCTTCGCGATTTTCTGCTTTAGAGATACCTACACTAGACCCCATGTTAGCAGGTTTGACAAACATCGGGTAAAGCAGGGTGCCTTCACATTGCTCGAAAATTTGTTTAGGATTTTCTTTCCATTGGTTTTTCAAGACCGGTACATAAGGTACTTGAGGGATGCCCCCGGCTTGTAAGATGTACTTGGTCATGATTTTATCCATGCCACAAGCACTGGTCAAAACCCCAGCTCCTACATACGGCATGCCGATGGTTTCAAAGAAGCCTTGGATGGTACCGTCTTCTCCGTTTGGTCCGTGTAAGATTGGGAACACGATGGCGTCGTCTTCTTTAATGCTGGAAGGTTGAATCACTTCCCCGCTAAAGTCGCCTGCGCCTTCTCCCCAAGTCAAATGCAAGACCTCTTCAGAAGTAGGTTTTTCCGTCAACAAAGGACCTTTCACCCATTCGCCAGTTTTGGCAATGAAGACTAACTGTACTTGGTAATAGTCATAATAAACTGCCTGTAGCACGGAATACGCAGAAAGAATAGAAACCTCATGTTCTGCCGACCGGCCACCGTAAAGCAATACGATTTTCAAATGTTTTTCCTCCCATGATTTGAAAGTTCATCCAATCGATTCACCACATTTTAGCACAAAATCCGAACGCAGAAAAACTATATTTTCTAAAGACGGGGCATTGCTTGTAACTTCCCCAGATTTCTTCTACTATTAAAACAAGAACAGCCTGGAAAAGGAGGCGGTAAATCATGCCCACCAGTCAAGGAAAATCCAGTACTCAACGCTTAAAAGAAATCCTGCAAACCTTCCGCCAATACAAGGTCATCCAAAATTTTAGCCGTCAGGAAAATCCTCAAGCCGTGCGGGAGGCCTTCGAACGCCTAGGGCCCACCTTTATTAAAATCGGCCAAGTCCTTTCCGTGCGCACGGATTTGTTGACGCCGGCCTATTTGCAAGCATTCAAGTCCTTGCAAGATTCAGTGAAAAGTGACCCTTTTCCCAAGGTCAAAGCCTTGTTGGAAGCCGAATGGCAACAACCTCTAACGGAAATCTTTGACTATTTTGCAGAGGAAGCTTTTGCCTCCGCCTCCATCGGCCAAGCCCATCATGCCCGCTTAAAAAACGGCCAAGAGGTGGTAGTCAAAGTCCAACATCCGGGAATTGTAGCGGATATTAACGTGGATTTGGCCCTTTTTGAAAAAGCCATCCCCTTGATTTCCTATGTACCAGAGTCCAATGTCATCGACTTGAAAAGCGCTTTGGCAGATGTCCGCCGTTCCTTAGATGACGAAACCGACTTTTTAAAAGAAGCTCATTACGGAGAACGTTTCTATGAGCTAAACAACAATTGGCACCAAGTAAAAGTGCCAAAAATCTATCCCGAATACTGCACCAAGCGGGTCATCCTTCTAGAAATGATGACCGGCAAAAGCCTGCGTTACTTGCTGGAGGCCGATCCGAAAGCCTACGCAGAGCAAGGCTTAACCAATGGTGAATTTAAAAAAGACGTGGCCCTCTTGTTAGTGAAAAGCTTTATGAAGCAAGTCTTTGAAGACGGCTTTTTCCACGCGGATCCCCATCCAGGCAATCTCTTGACCCGTTTTCTTCCCACTGGCAGCCCCGGTTTTGCCTCAAAGAAAAAAGTCGGCGTCTTTGCCGGAGTGGACTATCAGTTAAAGTGGCAAGACGAACAGCCTGACTACGCTTATCAGCTAATCTACTTGGACTTTGGCATGATGGGGGAACTACCGGACCATTTGAGAAGTCGCTTAATCGATGCCCTATTGGCCTTGTACACCCAGGATAGCCAGCAAATGGGAGAAGCCGTCTTGCACCTTTGTCGCTTGGAAGGTCCTTTTGATGAAACAACCTTTTATGGCGAACTAGGTGGCTTTCTGGAACGCTACGCCAACTTGCCACTAAAAGAATTGGATATTCAAGCGGTGCTCGGAGAAGTGGTACAGATTTGCCACCGGAATAATTTGCAGCTGATTCCCCAAGTCACCATGCTAATGAAAGCCTTAAGCACTTTGGAAGGAGTCATTGAAGAACTGGACCCTGAGCTTTCCTTAATGGAAGTCATCCAGCCTTACGCTGAAAAATACTACTTAAAGCAACTGGATGTCGCCGATAGCGTAAAGCGCCTAGGTTTGGATTTTGCCAAGAGTAGCAAGAGCCTGCCCCGGTTACCTGCCCGGAGTTTGCAAGCCTTAGAAACCTTTATTCGGGGAAAGAGTCAAGTAACCATGAGTTTCAAGGAGCAAAAACAGTTCCTAAACCGCCTGGAAAGCCTGAGCAATCGTCTGACCTGGGCTTTGATTGTCTGTGGTCTGTTCATCGCTTCCGCTCTTTTACTCGGCATTCCGGATAACCCTACCACCCAGCGGCTAGGTTTTAGCGGCATCACATTGGGGCTCGTCGTTACAGGACTACTCGCTTTGCAACAATTGCTTTCCTGGTGGCGTCGCAGAAAATAACATCAAATTTCAAACACCTCTCGTTTTTTACGAGAGGTGTTTTTATTATCCCGAGAAACTCTGTGAAATTTTATACGATTCGTTCTGATAACGATTCTCAATTAAACCAGTTGTATTATCACATTACGAAGTATCTCATCTATGATTAGGATTATTTTTTCACAAAGACTATTGTTTCCCAAAGAGAACTTGTATAATAAAGAAAACGCTTCAAAAGAACAGAAAGGAGGGAGCTTATGTTTGCTTCTTTACGAAAATTTTCCGGTGGCACCTTGGTTACCCACAAAAAGCGAACGGCCCAAGTCCCAACCAAAACCATAGAGCCGCCCGCTAGCGTCTTACTCCCACTCCAGCAACATATTGGCGCAGTCTGCAAGGCCACCGTCAAAGCCAAAGAACTGGTGACAGTAGGCCAAGTAATTGCTACCGGGACCGGCTATGTCTCCACGCCAATTCATGCCCCTATATCGGGAAAGGTCAAGAGCATCAAACCTACTTTACTCGCGAATGGTCAAAGCTGTGAGGCGATTCTAATCGAAAATGATGGCTTGAATACCCCTCATCCCGCTTTGGCCCCCGTAAGGATTACTAGTAAAGATGAGCTGTTGCAAGCAGCCTGTGACAGTGGCGTAGTAGGAATCGGTGGTGCCGGCTTTCCCCTGCACGTCAAGCTTGCGACAAAAGATGCCATCGATACCTTGATCATCAATGGTGCCGAATGTGAGCCCTTCATCACCTCGGATAATCGGGAAGCAGTAGAAGAACCCCAGCGGATTTTACGCGGCATCGTGACCCTTTTGGATTGGCTAGAGATTTCTCGAAGCATTATCGGCATCGAAAGCAATAAACCGGAAGCCATCGCGACTTTAGCAGCGCAGATTCAAGCGTTAGAACTTACAGACCGAATCACGCTACAATCCTTGCCCCCTCGCTATCCTCAAGGGGCGGAAAAGATGCTGATTTTTGCCACCACGAAGCGTCGAGTACCTACTGGAGGGCTGCCCAGTGCCGTGGGATGCCTCGTGCTGAATATCGACATGGAAAAGCTCTTAAGGGTCTTTTGGATCGTTACTTCGGTAAATAATATATTGATTTTACGGTATTTTTAAGGGTTGGTCGAATAGACCAGCCCTTTCTTTTTGTATGGTTGCTGTAAATATAAACGTGAATAAATAACTGTGAATTTTAATAACTGTGAATACAAAGACTGTGAATGACTGCTTTTAACAGTTTTTCTTTGTTTCTGAACACTTTGTGAACTCTCTTGTATTAACTATAATCAGAGGTAAAATATACATAGAGAAATCAATTAGAAGGGTTAAATTTACTTATTGAATATAGAGCGTTTTTTAAGGCGTAAGTATGACTAAAGGGTTCTTTAACATACTTGCGTCTTTTTTTGACGCTTCTTTATGTATAACCATGTGTATATACACACTTACTATTTACTATTACTCATACTAAATACTTTATTTAACTAATTACTTTTAGACTGCAAAGGATTTGAAAATATGGATATTTGGTTTCTCTGACCTTAATAATAAAAACGTTTTAATTTGAAAGGAGATTTATGATATGGCAAAAATCTATCAAAAAGGAAAAGCTATTACACCCGAAATAATCTATACAATTGATGAAACTTACAGAAAGACTACTTACATAAGCAAAATTAACTATATAAGCACTGATATTCAAATGATTGATAACCCTCAATTCCGAGCTATCCAAAGAAAGTTTAAGCTAATACCGATGTCCTTGTATATGTTTCTAAGAACACAGATACTACATAACGGCTTCTATATTGACGAATACGAGGTAAAAGGTCTATTAGCACAATTTGCATGCAAGTACGATCTTGAATTAGAAACGGTTGAGAAGTGTTATAGAGAATTACTCCATCTCAATTATTTCTGTATTGTTGATACAAGTACTATGTATGGATTTCAAGTTCTTGTAGATCGTTTTATTGTATATGCCTATGAAGAAGTAAACCAACAAAGAAAGTCAAGGCGAGAATGTAATGAAAGAGCCAGAACTGGGGAGTCTGTTTCGGATGTTAAGTTGTTACCTATACCTGATAAAAAGACACTTGAAGAAGAATTAGATTTAATAGAACAAGAGTTTCCAATAGACGATGACTTTTCAAATTATGCTTAATTTCACATAATTAGGTGATAAACCAATGTCAAAATAGTATTAAGGAAAAATACCGATACTTATGTGATAAATACAGGCATTTCTGGAAAAGCTATCGGTAGATGTAGTGTTAGTATCAAATCTTAGACATCTTTTCGTAGAGACAGAAATAAATTAAACTTATCTACGAGAGGATGGATTTTATGACCCGATATGAAGAAAATTTTAAACAGATGATTGTTGAACTAAATCAAACTGGACGTTCTGTTCGAGGGTTGGCGAAAGAATATGGCTTAGCTGAAGCGACGATTTATAAGTGGAAGAATTTATACTTACCTGATCCGTCCACAGGACTAACCGGAAAAGAAGCGGCTGATTTGAGAAAAGAAAATGCTCGTTTGAAAGAGGAACTTGAAATATTAAAAAAAGCCGCAGCCATATTCTCTCGAAAGACCTGAAGTCACTTGTCCGATTCATTGAAAAATGGTGTAAGGATTACACTGTTTCTTTGTTGTGTCGGTTATTAGAAATTCCTAGGAGCGTCTACTATTTTTATAAAAATAAATCGTTAACAGCTACAGAAGTCAGAAATAACCAATTGAAAAAGAAGATTTCAACGATCTTTTTTGATCATAAACAGAGATATGGTGCAACAAAAATCCATCAAGTGTTGCTAAAAGAAGGAATTTCAGTATCTCTTAAGCATGTTCAAAAATTGATGAAACAATTAAATCTAAGGTCAATTGTGGTTAAGAAATACAGACCTCAACGGTCTGTTCAGCCGGTTGTTTTAAAAGAGAACATCTTAAATCAGGACTTTTCTACTAAAACTATCTGTGAAAAATGGGTAGCTGATATCACCTACATTCCAACTAAGAAAAATGGTTGGTGTTACTTATCTTCAATTATGGATTTACACACGAAAAAGATTATTAGCTATACATTTTCTAAGCGAATGACTGTCGATTGTGTGTTACAAACACTCAATCAAGCGAAACAACGGTACCACATTCCAGAAGGAATGATTCTACACACCGATTTAGGTAGTCAATATACAGCAATCGAAGTGGAAAGTTGGCTTGAAAACAATAAAATAAGACATTCCTATAGTCGCAAAGGAACACCCTATGATAATGCAGGAATTGAGTCCTTCCATGCATCATTGAAAAAAGAAGAAGTATACACGACGACTTACTCAGACTTCGAAGAAGCGAATCGAGCACTATTTAGTTACATTGAAGGATTTTATAACCGGAATCGAATTCACAGCTCGATTCACTATCTAACCCCTCAGGAGTTTGAAGAGTTAGCAAAAGAAAAAATGGCGTAACCGTCTCTACTAAAATGTGTCCAAGATATTGACTCAAATCCAACCTTTACTGAACCATATCCAGTTAATGTTCTTTTCGTAATAGCCTTAGCCATCGGCGTTTTGCATATAACGTATATATTTTCTTCAATTGATTTATTCCATAATCTTTGTTTTGTCTCTTCAGACACTTCATCTTTATGCAAAGCTTCAAGCTTGTTTCTATAAAAACTATAAGCAACATACAAAGGATAAAGGCCTGTTTTGCTGTTTATTTCAAGTATCTGAGCATCATTCTTTCCGAATGTTTTTGCTGTTACTTCACCACGATCAACAAATCGAGGAGAGTCTAAAGTATCGGCATGCTGTTCGTCCCAGAAATCCCAACCACCAAGAGTATCACTCATATGCATATTCACTACTCTCCATGGAGTAAGAACAGTCTCTTTATCAGGATTCTTGAAGTAACTGAACAGACTTGCAATCTTTATAACTCGTTCAGTAGGATCCAAAGTATCTGCTTCTCTTGCAATATTTCTAATTCTGCGACCAGCTGCAATGAAGACTTCTTCATCGTAATACTTTTGGAATTCCTTGAACTTCTCTTTAGTTACACCAGTAGGCATAAACTCATCCCAAGAAGAATCATCTACAACATCAACAAATTTGTCTAAGGTAATTTCTTCGTCATAAGGAATATCAGCACCATAAATCAGCAATGGCATTCTTATAGAAATACCTCTAAGAATACTGATTGCATCGTTACGAACTTTCTTGAGTCGTTTTAATTCTTCAAGTCGTGCTTTTTCCTCTGGTGTAAGTTCTTTCTTCTTTTTCTTATTAAGCTTTTCGGCTTCTTCGTATTCCTCGTTTGTTAAGCCCTGATCATTGACAGTAATATCTTTTGCTTTAGGCTGAGCTTTTGAAGATCCGATAATACCTTTCAATTCATCAAACTTCTTAATATCTACGGCTTGAAGTTTGAACAGTTCATCATTGTAAAGGTTGCTATCATCAAATCCGTTTCTAACAACCTTATCGGCATAAGCTCTCTTTAATTGCTGAAGAAGAACGGTTGCAGAGTATTCTTGCATTTCTGAACCACTAATGCCGATAACAGGGCAGTAGTTCAAGAATTTTCCCATAATCTGCTTATCACCGATCTTTGTCTTTCCAGCTTTGGAAGATACCGATACAGCAGAAGATACCATTTTCAAAGTTCTGTCTGGTGCAAAGTCAAATACATAAGCATTTTCCTTTATCTTACCGTTTTCATTGCAAGGACTCTGAACACGGAATATTGTCTGCAAGTAGTTTGCGGCAGAAGTCGAATACGATCCTGCAAGCATAAATACAGCAGTCCATTCCTTGACGGTAACACCAGTTGTCAGCTTGCCACAAGATAAGGTAATTGTGTAATCATCCCCAGCATCTTTAATGGCTTTACGAACCTTTTTAAGTGCTTCTTCTGATGCTTCTTCCTCGTCACCATTACCAGCAACATTGACAATGTTAAACTGACCACAGCCAAAGACTGGGTGCTTTAACATCAATTTCTTTAATGCTCTGGCTTCTTTGACACCAGGCACCATCCAAAGAGAATGTTTGAATAAGGCTCTGTATTCATCGTTGCTGTATGGATAATAGCTATCTTCACTTTCCTTTGTCATAAGGTTAAGGAAAGACCATACATCGGATTCATGTACAAAATCCCCAATTTCAGCACCAACAGGCATATCAGCATAATCAACGCTGAAATCACCAGTTGGATTTGAGTCAATACCTCGGACACGATTTGTGAGAATTTTTTCGAGATTCCAGCGGGTTAGTATCTCATCGTTTCGACCAGCCGTCAAACCAAAACCGTTTGACCGCTGATCGAAGCGATGAAGTTGAAGCCCTGTGGAAATCTCGCAAAAAAAATGTAGGTGGTAGCTAGGAACTAAGCTTGCAATGCCAACTCTTCCATCTGATTTGGTGTTAAATAATTAATACTACTATGGATTCGCTTGCGATTGTAAAATCCTTCAATGTATTGAAATAACGCTAAATGAGCAGCTTCAAAGTTTTCATACGCTTTTGATGGATAGACTTCTTCTTTTTTGAGTGAGGCGTGAAACGATTCGATACCGGCATTGTCATACGGACAGCCTTTACGACTAAAGGAGTGCCGAATGTTCAATTCTTTCAACTTTGCCTCATAGGCTTCGCTAGTGTACTGAGAACCCAAGTCTGAGTGGATGATCAAGTTCTCGGAGGGCGTGTGGTTTAAGAGCGCATGGTCAAGGGTTTCGATAACCAGTTCTTTCGTCATCTGCTTGCCAAACTTCCAACCGATGATTTTCTTTGTGTGAAGATCTTGGATGGTGGAAAGATAGGTCCAGCCATCTTTTAGGGTATGAATATAGGTAATGTCTGTCACCCATTTTTGATTGATCGACGTAGTGGTAAAATCTTGGTTTAACAGGTTTTTACGTCCTTCACTTTTAACTTTTGCTTGTTTGCCAGGCTTGTACTTCTTGAGGGTGATTGAACGCAAGCCTAATTTTCTCATCAGTATTTGTACTTTCTTTAGGGACAAGGTCTCGCCACGGCCAACAAGAATCTTATGAATTTTGGGCGCACCATAGATACCCTTGTTTTCAAAGTAGATTCCTGAAATCAAGCGGTTTAAGCGTTTGTTTTCTGATTGGCGCTTGGAAGGCTTCTTTTTCTTCCAGTCATAGTAGCTGGATTTCGGTGCTTCCAAAACGGTACACATTTGTTTTACGTCATGATCATGAACATTTGATTGAATAAATTCGAAGACATCACTCATTTTTACTTTTGAGCGAATATGGTTAAAGCCTTTTTTAGGATAGTGTTTTCCTCCTGCATGCGGGCCATTTCCTTTTTCATTGCTAGGATTTCTGCCTTAGTCATGCCGGTTGCTTCATTCTTTGTATAAAGCTTCTTCCAACGATAAATCGTTTGTGTAGCGATACCATATTGCGCTGCCAGTTCCTCGACCGATTGGCCAGACTGGTTTAAATCTAAGATCATCTTCTTAAAGTCTTCATCAAATTTTTTCTTGGCTTTTGCCATCGTGGACACGTCCTTTTCTTAGTAGTTAGATTCTACCAAATCGTGTCCATGAAATCATCCTAACATCAGGTTAATGCTCATTGTTTCGATGATTTATTGAATATATTGCAGAATAAGCCTGAACAATTTAGAAAAAGAGTGTTAAGAGCGAACTTCTGGAATAAAGGAGGAGGAGAAATGAAATTTGATGCGATAGTAGGTAATCCACCTTATCAAAGTAATATTTCAAATAGTGATGAAAATGCATCTCTTTCTAAACAGATGTTCCCAACTTTTATACAGCAATCCATAACATTAGGTGCAGAATATGTTTCATTGATTACACCTTCTAGATGGTTTACTGCAGATGCACAAGATAAATCATTTATCAAGTTGAGAGAGTTTATTAGTGACAAACAACATTTTGAAGCTATTTATCACTATCCAAACAACAAGGACATCTTTAATGGCGTAGAAATAGCGGGAGGAGTTAACTATTTCTTGTACAAGCAATCTCACAATGGAGATGTAAACTTCTATGAGTGTACAAGCGAAATGAAAGATTGCATTTCTCGTCCATTATTTGAAGATGGATTAGATATAATTCTTTCAATGAATGGATTTGTTAATGTGTTAAATAAAGTTAGATCTGCATCTGACTTTGTTTCAATGATGACTATAACCCAAGGAAGAAATGCTTTTGGCATAGTTGGTAAAGAAAGCGAGTTAAAGAAGATTACTTCTGATAAATACTTTGAAGGTGCTTACGAATTACGTTGTGCTCACGAAGAAATAAAGTATACGTCAAAAACCAATATTAGTAAGAATCTGGAAATTGCAGATAAGTGGAAAGTATTTACTTCAAAAGGCAATGGTGGAGCTGGAATTCTTAACAATGAAAAGCCTGTTGCTATAATTGGAAAAGCATATATTGGTAAGCCTCAATCTGCTTGTACAGATTCACTTATTCCAATCGGATGCTTTGACACTAAAGAAGAAGCCGTGAATCTTCAAAAATATATGACAACAAAATTCTTTAGATTCATGATTGGTATCTTAAAGGTTTCTCAGAATATTTCCCAAAATGTTTATAGGTTTGTTCCTTTGTTAGACTTCACAAACAGTTCAACTATAAATTGGAAAGAAACTCCTTCTAATATTGATGCTCAGTTGTATCAGAAATATGGTCTTTCAGAAGATGAAATTCAAATGATTGATACAATGGTAAAACCAATGGAATAAGGAGGAGAATGTATGGCAAGACAAAAAAAAGACAGCAAGCCATTCTCAATCCGAATGGACAAAACAATATATGACAAGCTTGAAGCATTTTGCGAAGAGTCTGGACAGCCTAAAACGGTAGCTATTGAAAGAGCCGTTGAAGCTTATGTTGAGGACTACAACGAAAAAATGAAACGAGCTGAAGAAAGTAACAATAACTAATATCAGTAAAAGTAAGTAATGAGGAGTAACAAAAATTGAAGTTATCTTATTTCGATAGAATTGTTTCAAAGGAAGCAAGAGCTCAAAAGAACTTCCTTGATGTTATGGCTGTATTCGAAAAATATGGATATGAAGAATTTCGTTTGTGCAATTGTGGTATTTATTATCAGGTGATCTATAAATACAATGGCAAAAGAAAAACCAATCTGGAATGTTTTGAATTGCGACTTTTTTATAACAAAAGATTTGCAGATTATGTGCGAAGTAGAAACTACGAAGAAGTTGTTGATTGGACTTCTTTCCCAGTAGAAGGTATATGGACTGATGTTAGGATGATTTCATGGACACGATTTGGTAGAATCTAACTACTAAGAAAAGGACGTGTCCACGATGGCAAAAGCCAAGAAAAAATTTGATGAAGACTTTAAGAAGATGATCTTAGATTTAAACCAGTCTGGCCAATCGGTCGAGGAACTGGCAGCGCAATATGGTATCGCTACACAAACGATTTATCGTTGGAAGAAGCTTTATACAAAGAATGAAGCAACCGGCATGACTAAGGCAGAAATCCTAGCAATGAAAAAGGAAATGGCCCGCATGCAGGAGGAAAACACTATCCTAAAAAAGGCTTTAACCATATTCGCTCAAAAGTAAAAATGAGTGATGTCTTCGAATTTATTCAATCAAATGTTCATGATCATGACGTAAAACAAATGTGTACCGTTTTGGAAGCACCGAAATCCAGCTACTATGACTGGAAGAAAAAGAAGCCTTCCAAGCGCCAATCAGAAAACAAACGCTTAAACCGCTTGATTTCAGGAATCTACTTTGAAAACAAGGGTATCTATGGTGCGCCCAAAATTCATAAGATTCTTGTTGGCCGTGGCGAGACCTTGTCCCTAAAGAAAGTACAAATACTGATGAGAAAATTAGGCTTGCGTTCAATCACCCTCAAGAAGTACAAGCCTGGCAAACAAGCAAAAGTTAAAAGTGAAGGACGTAAAAACCTGTTAAACCAAGATTTTACCACTACGTCGATCAATCAAAAATGGGTGACAGACATTACCTATATTCATACCCTAAAAGATGGCTGGACCTATCTTTCCACCATCCAAGATCTTCACACAAAGAAAATCATCGGTTGGAAGTTTGGCAAGCAGATGACGAAAGAACTGGTTATCGAAACCCTTGACCATGCGCTCTTAAACCACACGCCCTCCGAGAACTTGATCATCCACTCAGACTTGGGTTCTCAGTACACTAGCGAAGCCTATGAGGCAAAGTTGAAAGAATTGAACATTCGGCACTCCTTTAGTCGTAAAGGCTGTCCGTATGACAATGCCGGTATCGAATCGTTTCACGCCTCACTCAAAAAAGAAGAAGTCTATCCATCAAAAGCGTATGAAAACTTTGAAGCTGCTCATTTAGCGTTATTTCAATACATTGAAGGATTTTACAATCGCAAGCGAATCCATAGTAGTATTAATTATTTAACACCAAATCAGATGGAAGAGTTGGCATTGCAAGCTTAGTTCCTAGCTACCACCTACATTTTTTTTGCGAGATTTCCACAGGGCTTCAACTTCATCGCTTCGATCAGCGGTCAAACGGTTTTGGTTTGACGGCTGGTCGAAACGATGAGATACTAACCCGCTGGAATCTCGAAAAAATTCTCACAAATCGTGTCCGAGGTATTGACTCAAATCCACTATCGTATTGACTCAAGAACTGGGCTTCCGCTTAGAACAAAGAAAGAAGCCAGAGATTACAGGGATTATGTAATAGCTCAACTGCAAGATCCTGATAATCTCGAAAAACAAGAATCTGCAGTAACATTCCAAAAGGTTTGGGATGAATATATTGCAGGAGCTGGCAAAGGTGGACAAGCACCTTCAACAGTCACAAAGCATAGTAGCGTATGGGAAAACCATATCAAAGAAGCTTTCGGAACAAAGTATATTTCAGGCAAGCGAGCTGTAACTACAACTGAGATCAACGAATACTTAGCAGAAAAATACTATAATACTGATCTTTCTTACGGCTATGTGGAAGGGTTCTTAAAGGTCTTTTATCTTCTCTATGGAGAAGCATACAGAAGAAACTACATTAACCTTGAAACAATCACCAAGTACACAAAAGAAAGAAATATCCGTATTCAGATGCCTAAAAAGACTCAGGTGGATGAAGAAGCTGATAGTACCATTCAAGTATATTCAAGATCCGATGTTCTGAAGATGTATGAAGTGTTTGAAAGTACGGATCTGGAACTTCCTTTCATGCTCGGTATCTTCTGTGGATTAAGAGAGTCAGAGATCTTCGGGCTTATGTGGGATGACTGGGATTATGAGAAAAATACTCTTACCATAAACAAACAGCTTGTTTATGTTGCTGGTGCATGGAGTTTAACAAGAGTTAAGACTTTAGCAAGTAGCAGAACAATAGATGTTCCAGACACAGTTTCAAAGCTCTTATCTGAGCGTAGATTGGCTTTGGCTAAGGCTAAAGGCACACCCGCTTATAGAAGTCGTGCAAACGAAATTGTTATGGATCTGAGAGATAAACAGCCAGTAGAGATTATCGGTGGTGATTTCATCAATCGTAAACTCTATGATGGTAATGATGGTAAGCTTCTTACAACCAATTCATTCAAGTATTACAGCAGAAAAATTAAAGCTGATTTGAAGATTGACTTCAAGACTCATGGATTGAGAAAGACCCACTTAACAAATTTAGCTTCATCAGGATTTCCATTAAAGTCTTTGATGGCAAGAGCTGGACACAAAAAATTAGAGACTTCTCTTAAATACTACATAACAGAGGATGAAACCTCCCGTGAACAGGCATTAAGGATCATTAACAGTTTGAATTTCAATGATTATTACATTGATGTAGATGTTGATTTGGGCTTTAAGAAAACAATGCGTATGTGGTTGAGCGATTTAGGAGAAGAAGCTTTCAGTAAATTAGAGCAATCTGAAGGCAAAAAGCGTCAAAAAGGTAATAAAAATATAGACAAATAGCTGTGAATAAAACTGTGAAAACTATGTTTTGGATCACATTACCTCGTTTATACTATATAATAGAGCAACAGTCTCGTGTACTCTATCGTCATGGTACTGGCGACTTTATTGACCTATCCTTTGTATGCCTGGGTTTTGATTCCTCTAGGCTTGGATTACTTGCAGACCATCGTCTTTATCCTCGCTATCGCCGCCCTCGTCCAACTGGTAGAAATTCTCCTGAAAAAATACTTACCACCTTTGTACAACGCCTTGGGAATTTACTTACCTTTAATCACTACCAACTGTGCCGTCTTAGGGGTAACTATTTTGAACTTCACGAAAAACTATACCTACGGACAAAGCTTGGTAAATGCTCTAGGTGCCGGGCTGGGCTTTCTCGTAGCCATGGTACTCTTTGCCGGAGTGCGCCAACGCTTGGAAACCGCAGATATTCCTGAAGCTTTGCAAGGCATGCCCATCACTTTGATTGCCGCAGCCATCGTCTCCATGTCGTTTCTAGGCTTTGCTGGCTTGACGGAAGGCCTATTTCATTAAGGAGGGATTTCATGTTTGAAGCAATCTTTATTCCGGCGGTACTAGTAGCCGGCTTCGGTTTATTGGCCGGTGTGGGCTTGTCCATCGCCACCATCGTCTTTGCCACTCCGGTAAATGAAAAAGAAGAACAACTCCGGGAAGTATTGCCCGGGATTAATTGCGGTGCCTGTGGCTTTTCCGGCTGCGACGGGTACGCAAAAGCTTTGGCTAACGGCAGTGCACTACCTAATCTCTGTGCTCCCGGAGGCCAGAACGTCCGGGAAGCTTTAGCCGCTCAACTAGGAGTCGAAGCCGAAGAACTGCGCCCTACCGCCGCCTTTGTCCGTTGTCAAGGCAGTTGCCAAGTGACGCAAAAAAAGATGGACTACCAAGGGGTGGCTACCTGTGTGGCGGCCAATCAAACCTTTGGCGGACCGCAAAGCTGCCAACAAGGCTGTCTGGGCTTTGGGGATTGCGCAGCGGCCTGTGATTATGGTGCCATCACCGTGGAGGACGGTATAGCCCGCGTGGACCCGACAAAGTGCGTCGGCTGTGAAGCTTGTCTCGCCGCTTGTCCGAAAGCTTTGATTGCCATGAAGCCCATTTTTGCCTCCCCGGTGGTAGCTTGTCAAAACACGGACCGGGGAGGCAGTGTGCGCAAGCTCTGTGAAGTAGGCTGTATCACCTGCAAACGCTGTGTCAAAGCCTGTCCCGTGGATGTCATATCCATTGAAAATCAAGTGGCGGTCATTGATTTCGATAAATGCACCAATTGTGGCGCCTGTCTTAAGGCCTGTCCTCAAGACTGCATCGTACCCGTCTTACAAGCAGCCAAGCTTTCTGAGTCGGCTTAATGGCCTAAAAAATAGTATTGTGACATAAGTAATTTTCAAGTGCTAGACAGGGTACGTTTAACTATGATTAATAAAAAATATACAACTAAGAAAAATCTGTGACACTCTTTATGCCAGAATCCGCAGAGTGAACATTACCATACGTGTAAAGAGAAAAAGCGAATTACGCTGACTTAGCTTGATAAAATCAAGGTTAGTCAGCGTTTGAGATTTTTAGCAAGCAAAAGAAGGCTATCTTCCAATGAGTTTAATGGAAGATAGCCTTCTTTTGCTTGCGTCTCACGTTTGGTATAGTTCAGTTCGTAGGACGGTGACTTAACTATTGTCTCGCCCTTTTTATATTCTTGCTTCCAAGCGTTCGGTCATTACTTGAGTGAAGTGTTCTCGATTCTCTTGTGTAAAGGGTTTAGGGCCCTTTGTGCGCTTTTTAGCTTTGCGCATTTGGGCACCGATAAAGCGCTGGGTCAACAATTCGTCGATATTTTCCAAAGTGTATTCTTTGCCACTGTGATGAAAGACCCGAGCCTTTTTGCCCAGGACTAAAGACGCCAGCCCGTAGTCTTGGGTAATCACCCAATCATCGGGTAACAACTCTTGGATGATGCGATAGTCCGCCCGGTCCGCGCCTTTATCCACATAGATAAAGGACACAAACTCTGGGTATTCTTTAGTAGTAAAGTGATCCACGCTGGTGACAATGACCACCGGCACGTGAAATTTCGCTCCTAAAACGATTACTTCATTCTTCACTGGGGAACCGTCCCCATCGATTACAAAGCGCATCTGCCTCATCCCCCTTTTCCTGCTTTTGCCCTTTTTAGTATGGCAAAACTTTCAGAAGAAGACAAGGCATTGCATTCTTAGAGTTCCCGTAACTGGAATTCTTTGTCTTTTAATTCGTAAACCACATCGCAGGCGGCTGCTACTTCTTGCTCGTGGGTCACCAAGATGATGCATTTTTGTTGAGTATGGGCGATTTCTTGAAACAGGCTCACAATATCGCGAGAAGTGGCTTCGTCCAAATTTCCTGTGGGTTCGTCCGCCACGATTAAGTCATGGTCGCAACACAGAGCCCGAGTGATGGCCACCCGTTGCTGCTGGCCCCCGGAAAGCAAGGTGACTTTCTTTTCCGCCAACTCCCGATTGATGCCGACTTTTTCCAAATTTCCTAGGGCATAGGCTTTCGGGTCTGCCTGTTGGGTGCCGGAGATTTTCATGGCCGTCACCACGTTGTCCACCGCAGACAGATAAGGCAAGAGATTGTAGGCTTGGAAAACGATGGAAACGTCTTTGCGCCGGTATTGTTGCAGGCCGATTTTCTTTAAGGATTGATCTTTGTATAGAATCTCGCCTTCTTTAGGCGTGTCCAAGCCGGCGATTAATGATAAAAACGTGGTCTTACCGGAGCCACTACTGCCTAAGATGGCGTAGATTTTACCGGCTTCAAATGTTAAATTCACGTGTTCAAACAAGGGGGCTTCTGGCCCGTACCAATAACTGACTTCCTTTGTCGCTAATGTCATGCTGTTCCCTCTTTTCTTTGCTTATGAAATCAAGATTTTCTTCGGATTCAGACGCATAATCCCCGCCGAAGATAACAGAATTGAAACGAAGCTGATACCTAAGCCGATAGCGGCTAAAAGAGCGATTTGCTCCCCGGAAACGGTGATGTCTAAGTCCTTGATTTCTTCTGACTGACTAAAGGTGCTAGAAATCATCTGACCGGGGCCGCCCTGTCCGCGACCCCCACTAGGCGCTTGTCCTTGCCCCTCGCCCCCAGGTGCTCCTTGGTCGGCGGAAGCGGTTTGGGTGGTTTGCTGTTCCAAAAGCTGATTGCCCACCACATTGCCCACGAGGTTGCCACTAGCAGAAGCAATCCCCAAAGCCAGTAACATGCAGACAAAGATTTCGGTAAAGAACTGCAAGATGACTTTCCCTCGGCCTTCCCCTAGTGAAAGCAGCACGCCGATTTCATAACGTCGTTCCCGAATGGTCATCATGACAATCAAAGTCAAAATAATCACTCCGGCCGCTGCCACTAAAATGATAATATTTTTCGCAAAACTAGAAACGTTGTTTAACGGAGTCAGCATTTGTTGGTACATTTGATCGTTGGTTTGCAGGCTGAAAGTGTCTGTGTCAATCAAGCTTTCCGCTTCTTTGACAAAGCTATCCATTTCATTTGGGTCTGCCAACGTGTACACGGCAGAATCAATGGTATCCCCTTCTTCGCCGGCAATGGTGTTCGCCAACGTATAAGCGGAGAAAATCGTATTCGCTGGATTCATAAAGTTGAACTGCATCCCCATGGACGTACCGGTATCACTAGTTTCATAGATTCCTTTAATCGTGACTTCTACATTTTCATCGTTGGCATCCACTAAAGTGAAGGTGTCCCCTACGGCCAAGTCATTCGCCTCGGCTAAAGCGGACTCGATTAAGACATTGTTGGTATCCACATCCTCGGCGGTTAACGCCTCACCAGACGTTAAGGTTGCCGTACCAGCGGAAAAGCTAGAGTAAGCGGCACTTTCCAATACCCCGGTGATTTGGAAATCCCCTTGGTCCATGCCACCTGCGCCACCCATCATGCCGCCACCGGGCATACCATTTGCCCCTTGGCTAGCCTCATCTGTAGCACTATCCTCCGTAGTGTCTTCTTCATCACTACTAGAAATCGGCTCGATGTCATCACCTTTTGTGGCCGAAGTGCTGACTTCAAAGGAATAGCTCTTCACCCCGTCCAAAGCGGCGATTTTTTCTGCATCCGCCAGATTCACCGGGGTCATTTGAAAACTCCCGGGATCTGGTCTTGAGGTACTTTCGTCACTAGCGTCGTCGCTGTCACTGTCCTTTTTAAACATCTGCTCTCGGTTGGTGCTCAAAGTCACCGTGGCACCGACGCTTTTCTTGGCGGTGTCTGTGGCGGTATCCGCGGCACTTTTAATGGTTAACCCCGCCAAGACAAAGATTAGAATGGCGGAGAAAACCGCGATTAAAATCAAGCTCCGGCCTTTTTTGGCCCAGAGACTCTGTAAGCCTCTTTTCATAAAATTCATGGAACACGCTCCCTTACGTTTTTTCCTAGTGTAGTGCCCTCAACTTAAAGCAAGCTTAAGCGCTACTTTAACGAGGGCCACCCATGCCCATACTGCTAGCGCTCACGGCATTGCCCCCTTGATCCACGTTGGAAACCACACTCGTTAAGGTCAAAGTACCCAGTGTGCTGGCTCCTTCTACGGTGCTATCTGTGGCCACCAAACCATTGTCTGCCACCTGAGAGGCCGTGCCGCCCACAGCCAAGGTCAAAGCTTCATTTTGGGTCAAGTCCGGGGTACTGATTACCAAATTGGCGAAGTCTTTCGCCGGTACAAAGCCTGCGACTAATTTGCCACTGCTATCGGTCAATGTCACTAGCGTCCCAGCGCTTTGATTGTTGTTAAAGTAGATGTCTACGGCGGTTTGACTGGAAGAATCGCTGATGTTTGACGCCATGTCGCTGGTGCCGGCAGCCATGAGCGTCCCGCCAGACTGAACGAAGGTCCCATTGTAATCCAAGGCACCATTGCCTCCACTCACAGGCCCATTGACTAATAATGTGCCCCTGGTCATGGTGATGTTACCGTTACTATCCACGCCGTCGCCTTCTGCTGACACTTGAATGACCCCGCCGGAGACTTCAATAAACTTGCTGTCATCGGCTTGATCGCCCCCGCCAGGACCACCACCAGCAAAGCTATCGGCGCCAAACTGACCGGTACTTTCCGTATCACTGCCACCCCCGGCGTTAATCCCGTCGTCTGTGGCGGTCACATTCACATCCCCACCTTTGAAGTAAATCTCACTCGCTTCGATTCCTTCATAGGACTGGCTAATGGTCACCGTGCCTTCATTGATCGTTACACTGTTATCCCCGTGAATGCCGTCGTCTCCGGTAGCCGCGGTAATAGTCCCGCCATTAATGGCCACCGTATCGTTGGCGTGAAGGGCGTCATCGGCGGTGTTTAGCTCGTAATTCCCACTGGCTACGACTAGAGCGCCCCCGGCTTTTAGGCCCTTGTAACTACCCTCCGCATCCAAATTCGTACTGCCGGCTCCTTATGCGGTTTGAAGCGTCATCTGGGCATTTTGCAGCGAGAGATCGGTCTTCGCTTGAATGGCGTCTTGACCACTGGTAATGGCAAAGCTCCCACCGTCAATGGCCACATAGCCTTTTTCAGCGTCTTCGGCATTGTTGGCTTGGATGCCGTCCCCTGCCGTGGTGGTCAGAGTATAATCCCCTCCACGAATCGCCACGCTATCCTTGCCTTTAATGGCATTGTTTTGGGCGGTAACATTGTAAGTGCCACTGATTAAAATCAAATCATCTTTGCTGCGAATGCCGTTGCTGTAATTGCCAGCAACAGTCAAGCTCCCGCTACCATTGATGACTAAGTCTTCTTTACTATAAAAAGTCGCGTCCGGCTCGGTTTCTCCATCGGCTAGCTCATAATTTTCACCGTCTGCCAAGGTATTTTCACTGTCTGGGGCTAACGTCGTGATGATTTTTTCCCCTTGCTCAATGTCAATGGCTGGCCCTGAAGTATTGGTAATGTCCACCCCGTCTAAAATCAAATGAACCTTGTCTTCTTTGCCCACATTAACCACCAGTTGCCCGTCGGTAAGGGTCCCAGATACCACGTACGTCCCGGCGGCAGTAATCGTCACCACTTGGTCGGCTACCGTGGCACCGTCGCCACTTACCTCACTAGTCGTGCCTAAGGTAACCTTCGTGGCACTATCTTCATCGTAACTGGCGTCTAAGTCCTCTTCTTCATAGGTGCCGTAATAATTGTCCAAGGTCTCCGTAGTACTACTGCTGCTAGTGGCTAAATTTTCCACTTGAGCGCTGGTGTTGTCACTCTTACTGGCACTTGCGCTATCGCTGGCACTGGTGGCCGCCTTACTACTACAAGCACCTAATACCGTACTGGCTACTAATAGAGATGCCATTATCTTTTTTATTTTCATAGTCGGACTTCCTTTCTGAATTGCAACTTACAATTCATCCTTATTCGTAGTGGCTTTGCCCAAAACAACCGGCAGATTGCCATTTCTTACTCGGACTTCATCGATTAATGTCTTTTCTTCTTCCACATTCTTCAAAACCAACCAGTAGCGCAATTCATAGACGCTCCCCATGGTGGTGGCCCGCACCGATTCGAGCTTGGCATTGTGGCAGTAGCGGGCCAATAGATCATCGAACAAATGAGGATAGTCCAAATCTTCGGGAATGGTAACTTTCAATTCCCGCTCCGCTACTTTCGGCCGTTCGGCAAATTTGGTGCTGTACAAGCACAGTAAAAAGGCGGCCACAATCAGTGAAAAAGCCAAAATATAGACGGCATAGCCCATCCCAGTAGCCAAGCCAATGGCCATGGACCAGAAGATGCTAGTAATCTCCCGGGCCCCACCAGGTACCGAGCGGAAACGAATCAAGCTAAACGCCCCTACAACGGCCATCCCAGTGCCTAGATTGCCGTTGACCAGCATGATAACGGACTGGACTAAAACTGGTAAGATGGCCAAAGTGACCACGAAGCTTTTGGTATACGTATTGCGATACATGTGGGTCGCCGCCACGAGCAACCCTAAGCCTAAGGAAACGGCCATACAGATCAAGAGTTGGCTAAAAGTAATGGACTCGGTGCCATTTGCGTATAAACTGGTTAACATTGGATTTCCTCCTAAAAATTATGAAAATATGGGTAACGCCGCCGAAACCAGATGCACTTTCGTGTACTCTGGTTGGCGCAGACGATCCACCGGGGCCACAGTTTCGGCCAAATGACGGCGATAAGTCAAAGCGTACTTGGAGAAACTGGCTTTGTGGAGACCGTATTTGGTCAAAAGCTGGGCAAACCACAAAGGATAGGATCCCATGGCTTTGACCTCCATAAGCACCGGGACTTCCGGTGCCACGAGACTTCCCTGACTACCGCGAGTTAAATCCAGCTCTTCCGCCCGATAGCGAATACGCTGATCAAAGGTCACGCGAAAATCGGAGTCTTCCTCATAGAAATAAGACATGCGATCATAGGCAATCAATACCCGAGGTGCTAGGCGATCATACTGGGCAAATAACCATTGCAATTCTCGATTGATTTGCGGCGCATCAGGACTTTCGGGAAACGCTCCTCCTTGTTGCCACAACTCGTAGTCGGTGTAGCTAACGGGGATTCGGCGTTTGTAGACGATGCCGTTGATTTTCTTCTTACTTTCTAGGAAAATCGTGCTACTTGCTTTAGGGACGCCGTAACTGCGCACCCGGAATTTTTCCTTATACCGGGGCTTTTCCATGGATGCTTGAATCATTCGGTAATCCGGGGTGTCGAAGTAAAGAGACAAAATCGTATGCAGGCCAAACTCATCTAGTGTCATATAAGACGCTAGTTCCTGTTTGAATTTGGCAAAGGTCGCTTCTGTTAATTGATACTTGGTTTCTTTTCGTTCAAAGGCTCTTTTTAATTTCATCGCCACTCCTCCTTTGCTGATGTCCCCACTGTATAGTCCGGGACTTAAATGCAACTTAACTGAAAACGAGTTTTCTTAAAAAAGTGGCTTAAGGCGTTTTTATGGTAGAAATGGTAAGATGAAAATGAGGTGAAGCAGATGATTAAACTATTGGTAGTAGAAGACGAAGTAACCCTAGCGGATAATATTAAAGAAATTCTCGCAGACATTGGCGAAATCACTTTAGCTTATGACGGGGAGGAAGGTATGTTTGAGGCTGAAAGCGGTGTGTACGACCTGATTCTTTTAGATTTGATGTTACCGGGGAAAAACGGCTATGAAGTCTTGGCCGCACTGCGTGAACAAAACATTCAGACGCCGGTTTTGATTTTGACAGCCAAAGACGGCTTAGAAGACAAAGTCACCGGCTTCCAAAAAGGCGCCGATGACTATTTGACCAAACCCTTTTATCGGGAGGAATTGATTTTACGGGTGAAAGCTTTATTGAAGCGTTCCTTAGGCTTATACGACGAAAATACCTTGACCTATGGCACTTTGACCTGTGACCTCGCTAAAAACGAAGTCCGTTTCCAAGACACTCCTTTACCGATTCAAGGCAAGGAATTTGAGCTTTTGCTCTACTTCATTCAAAACAAAGGAGTCATTATCACTAAGGAGCAGATTTTCGATCGTATTTGGGGTTTTGATTCCGAAACGACGATTACCGTGGTGGAAGTCTACATGAGCCACTTGCGGAAACACTTGAAGCCTAGTGGTATGGACCAGCGCTTTAAAACCTTGCGCAACGTGGGCTATATCCTACAAGACGAGGAGTGATGCCATGAATACGGAACTGTCCCGGCGCCAACGACTGCGCTTCTTTTTCTTGAATGTGGCCGCTTTTGCTTTAATCTTTTTGGCTTTGGGCTTTATCACGTTGCAGATTTTAAACAGCTCTGCCTATCGCCAAACCGACGATGCCTTAAAAAAGATTACGCCAGATAGCGCTCGGGTCACCATGGAAATCCAGCGCTACCAGACGAATGACCCCTTTCTCGACCAAAAATCGCCACTGCCCCCTATGGACAACGAGGTGCGGGACAATCGCTTTAACACCCAGATTATTCTCTGGTCGAAAAACGGAACAATTCTCAACAAAACCGCTTTAGGTGGGCGCTTTACCGAGCTACAGTCTCTAACTTTAGATACAAAAAACTTAGATACCGTCAGTGAAATCAAATTAGACAATGGGGAAAGCGGCGGCAAATTGACCTTCCACTCCATCACCATGGCCGCTGACGATCTCGCTAGTGACGTGGCCTATATCCAAGTCTTGGAAAACACAGATCAAATCAGCCAGTCCATGGACAATTTCCAGACCATCTTGATTCTCTGTATGGTGTTTTTCTGGCTCTTATCCATCGTTATCAGCTACTTGCTTTCCAAACAAAACATGAAGCCCATCTTCGCCGCTTGGAAAAAGCAACAAGAATTCGTGGAAAATGCCTCCCACGAATTGCGGACGCCTTTGACCATTATCCAAAACAGTCTGCAACGCTTGTTCACCAAGCCCGAACACACGATTTTACAAGAGTCCGAGACCATCGCCCAAGCTCTAAATGAAACCCGGCGGCTCACGGGGCTGACCAATGACCTGTTGACTATCGCCCGCAGTGATTCCAACGAAGCGGTCCTAGACAAACAATCTCTACAACCAGAGAAGCTGATTGGCGAGTTGGTGAAACCTTTCCAAGAAATCGCCCAAATGGACCAAAAGACCTTTATCGTGGAAAACTTTGCCAAACAAACCGTCCACGTGGATGAAAAAAAAGTGCACCAACTACTGGTGATTTTGTTGGACAATGCCTTGAAATACACCAGTGCCGGGGATAAAATCGTGCTCCAATCGGAAATTTCCGGAGAGCACTGGCTTTTAGAAATCAAAAACTCCGGCCCCGGCATTCCCGATGAAGAAAAGAAACAAATCTTCGAACGCTTCCACCGCATGGACCCTTCCCGCACTAAAGAAAGTGGTGGTTACGGCTTAGGCCTAGCCATTGCCAAGCAAATCGTAACGGATCACAAGGGCAAAATCACCGTCCACGACTGGCAACCAAAAGGCGTCATCTTCCGGATTAAATTGCCGGTGGCATAACAAAAAGGAGCAGCCCGTTTATTGGGACTGCTCCTTTTACTTATTCACTTCTTATGCCACGCTTGATGTAATTGCTCCATGCGTGCCACGGTTTCAATCGTCAACTCTGGGGTCATCACCGGGCTGGTCAAATAGCCTGCGCTTAAGCACTCGTTGACGTGTTCGATTTCATAGACGAATTCACTGGCAAAAGGGAAAAAGAGCTCTTCCACTTGATCTCCCACCGTGATTCTAGCTTGGTCGCCTCGCCAGAAATTTGGCACTTGAATCGTTCCTTGACTACCGTAAATCCACAACCCTCGTGGCAAGTCCAACTGCACGGTCAAGAAAACATTCCCCGTAGCATGAGCGCCCAATTGTAGCGACAAGTCCGCTTGCACTTCACTTTCCCCTGGCTTTATCACGGCTGTTCCTGACAAGTCAGTAATCTTTTCTCCCGTGACAAACTCTACATATTGCAAAGGATAGCTGCCGGAGCCGTACAAGACCCCGCCACCGGCTTCTAGATCACGAAACCAAGGAATCATATCGCTGTTTAAATAAGCGGTTTGCGACACTACTCGGCGAACTTCCCCGATTTTTCCTGCGGCAATCGCCTCTTGCACCGCTAATGTGACAGGTAAAAATAATGCTTTTTGAGCTTCCATTAAGAAGACGCCTTGAGCTTTTGCCAAATCAAAAAGTTCCCGAGCTTCTGCGGCATGCAACGTAAATGGCTTTTCCAACAAAACGTGCTTGCCTGCCTCAAGAGCCGCTTTGGCCGCGGAATAATGCCCCTTGTTGTAAGTGGCGATATAGACGATATCCACCTGAGAATCTTGATACAACTCCTCATAACTTCCGTAAGCCTGAGGAATGTCTAAATCCTGAGCCATTTCTTTGGCCTTAGTCAAATTCCGAGAAGCGATGGCCACTACTTCTCCGTTGCTGCTCTCTTTGACGCCGGCCACAAAGCGGTGAACCACTTGAGCAGTACTGATAATGCCATAGCGAATCATCAAAACACCTCCACTGTCAGTATAACAAGGCGCCCAAAATAAGCGCAAAAAAAAGCGACGAGAAACCAAAAGTTTCTCGCCGCTACCCAGTATCGTTGCCGATAGAAGAAATGGTCGTCCACTACCTTTCTTCCGACACCCTGCAATCCGGCAGGTGAGCCTAAGCTCCTGTGCCTCTGGTTGATTGACCGGCAAAACGCCGGTCGATCGACTCATCGCATGAGGATTACTATAACAGGAATTAAGGATTTGTCAAGCTAAGCTCTTAGTCATGATTCAAAAAAGTTCCGACCTTTGTAGCAATCAAATCAATCGCCACGTGGTTTTCCCCACCTTCTGGCACGATGATGTCCGCATAACGCTTAGTCGGCTCAATAAACTGATGGTACATGGGTTTGACCACGGACAAGTACTGCTCAATAACAGAATCCAGAGTCCGGCCCCGCTCTTCCATATCCCGCTTAATCCGGCGAATAATGCGAATGTCATCATCGGTATCTACATAAATTTTGATGTCCATCAAATCCCGCAAACGTTCGTCTTCCAAAATCAAGATGCCCTCTAAAATGATGACTTCTTTGGGTTCTTGGCGAATCGTAGCGGTACTTCTCGTATGAGCCACATAATCATAGACGGGCTTGTCGATGGCTTCGTAGTTTTGCAACTTTTGCAAGTGTTCAATCAATAAATCCGTGTCAAACGCAAAAGGGTGATCGTAGTTGGTGCCCAAGCGTTCTTCAAAGCTCAAATTGCTTTGGTCTTTGTAGTAGGAATCTTGTTCCACCATCATGATAGAATGGTCGGGAAAATGATTAAAAATCGCCCGACTGACGCTGGTTTTCCCACTTCCGGAACCACCGGTGACACCGATTAGGATGGGTTTGTTCTTTGGCATAAGGATTCTCCTCTTTTATGTACTAGGTTTATTATAAAGAAATTTACAGAAAATGCCACGTTTTTCCGCTTCCATTGCCTCAGGGATTTCATTAGCGAAAATACGTCCGCAAGCTGATCAGTTCTGCCTGGGTCAAAACACGATAATCCCCGGGCAATAAATCTTGGGGTAACGTCAAGGGTCCCATGGCAACTCGTCGTAAGGTTAAGACCTTGATGCCTCGCGCTAGAAACATCTTTTTCACTTGGTGGAATTTGCCCTCGGTGATCTTTAAGCGAATTTTCGTCGGTCCCGGAGTAGTTTCCAAAATTTGTAAGGTAGCTGGCTCACACGTAATTCCTCCATGAAAGGTGATGCCTGACGAAAAAGCTCGCACATCGGCTGAAGTCACCGGTTCTTTCACCCAAGCTTCATAGACTTTGCTGACCTTGCCAGCAGGCTGCAACAGCTCATAGCCCAGCTGACCATTGGTGGTCACTAAAAGCAGGCCTTCCGTATCCCGGTCCAGTCGCCCCACGCTGTAAAGCCCTTCTGTACGATCCTTTTCCCTAAGCAAATCTAAGAAGGTTTCATGGACCGCATCTTTATTGGCGGTGACGACACCCCGAGGTTTAAAAACTAAAAAATAACATTCATCGGTAAACAGTTGGCGCCCGGCGACTTCGATTTTATGCAATTGGGAATCCGCATTACGATTTTCTTGGCGCTCACTCTTGCCATCGACTGTGACTTGTCCCGTTAAAAACAAGCGTTTCTGGTTTTTTCTCGTGGTCTGCAACCGTTCTTCGATTAGTTTATCTAAGCGCACCACTGCGCCTCCTTTGGCATTTTTAGATGAATAAAAAAGCAGCACCGATTTTAACAAAACAGCACTTTCCTTGACTTCCTAGCAGAATGAGCCTAAGGTTAAAGAGTAAAGTAAATGCAGTTTCTCACACAGCGTTACGACCTGGTGGCGAAGTTGAACAATGACTTTAGCTGGGTAGTTGTGTCTTCAACTACCTTTTTTGCGTATTTTTTTACGCACCACTTTGATGTGCAGAGTAACGAAATTTGCTTTTAAAAAAGAATGTCGTATGACAAACAATTTTAGGAGGAATTTAGTTATGGCAGTATCATTAGCAGTAGAAAACAGAGCAACCCGTCCCCGTTCCTTGCGCAATCAATTGCGTCACGAAGGAAAAGTACCTGGTGTCATCAATGGTTACCAAATCGAAAGCACCCCCATTTCCGTGAGTGCCGCTGAATTGGAAAAAATCTTGCGGGATCATGGTGCCAACACCGTTATCACTATGAATGTTGACGGCAAAAAAGTCAACACACTCATTCGCGAAACCCAAGTGGACACTTTTAATCGAGCATTGACCCACGTGGAATTCTTGTCTGTAAACATGACAGAAGAAACCGAAGTTGAAGCAGAAATCTTGCTTGTGGGCGAATCCGTTGGTGCGAAATCCGGTGGGGTTGTTGCACAAAACTTGTATAGCTTAGTCGTTTCCGCTACCCCAGACAAATTGCCTGAACGGGTAGAAGTCGACATTACCGACATGAACATTGGTGATTCCTTAACCGTTGCTGACCTACCAAAAGACAGCGACTACACCGTGGTAACTGATCCAGAAGAACAAATCGTTGCCATCTTGGAACCACAAGTTGAAGAAGAAACTACCGAAGAAACTGCGGCAGAACCTGAAGTTATCGGGGAAAAACCAGCCGAATAAGCTTCTGACTTGCGCAATTTTAAACAGGCCACTGGAGATTTCCGGTGACCTGTTTGTTTCTTTCTTAAAGTAAGAGCAGTTTCGTTTCCTTTCTCCTTTTTTTGCAGTATCATACTAAGTGAGATCGCAAAGGAGGTCTGAACATTATGTATGAAGTATTTGACAGTCACCGTAGCCGCTACGCCTCTGTAGGAGTGGTATCTAGCATGCCGGGAGAATTAATCGACAGCATCTGGCTGATTATCGATATGGACTTAAAAGGGGTTATTCCTTTAAACAACCTCATCGTTTTTGATTTGCTGAACAACAATGGTCAGGTCACCATGCATTTTTCCCAAGAAAATAGCGATGTGGAAATGGCCATCGACTTGCCTTTTGCCTATCAAAAAGACTTGCCCACAGAGATTTTCGCCTATGATGACGGCACGCGGCAAACGATTCTTTTACCTGCAGAAACCAATTAAAAAAGACGACGGGCTGTGACAATAGTTGAGTCACCGTCCTACGAACCGAACCATACCAAACGTGAGACGCAAGCAAAAGAAGGCTATCTTCCATTAAAACATTGGAAGATTGCCTTCTTTTCATTGCTAAAAATTTCAAACGCTGACTAACCTTGATTTCATCAAGCTAAGTCAGCGTAATTCACTTTTTCTCTTTGCACGCATGGTACTGTTCTCTCTTCGGACTAAGCCACAAGAATTGTTACAAAATTTCTTTATCAATAATGCTTACCGCTTGAGATTAAGTATCTCACAGTCACATTTTTTGTCTCTATTCAACTGCCAAGGTCACGGTCACATTTTGGACCGGTACATCGTAGAACGGATCTTCCCGGCGACCTAAGAAGTCTTCCGCTTGTTTCGGAAAGACTGCGTAGCTCAGGACATCTTCCATACTGCGAGCGTATTTTTTAATTTTCGCTTCAAAGCCTGGTAATTCCGGTGCCAATAAATCGGCTGGGCGCACGGTGGAGACCGCTTCATCCCCGATAATCAACTGAACAATTTCCGGTTTGATCGCCACCGGTGGCTTCCCATAAAGGCCTTTTACATAGTCTTTGATTTCTTTTGGCACCATTTTGTAACGCTCTCCTGAAATCACATTCATCAACGCTTGGGTTCCCACCATTTGGGACAAAGGCGTTACTAGCGGCGGATACCCCAAATCGGCCCGGACTTTGGGCACTTCTTGTAAGACTTCCTCATAGCGATCCGCCAAACCTTGTTCCGTCAACTGGCTCAAAAGGTTGGACAACATTCCCCCAGGTACTTGGTAAATCAACGTTTTCGGCTCCGTATCTTTCACCTTAGGATTCAGCAAACCTTCTTTACGGAAACGATCCCGCACCGGGTTAAAATGATCCGCGATGGTTTCCAACTTGTCCAAGTCCAGTCCCGTATCGTAGCCCATTCCCGCCAAAGCAATCGCCACGGATTCCGTAGCCGGCTGACTCGTTCCTCCCGCAAAAGAAGAAATCGCCGTGTCGATAATATCCGCGCCGGCTTCTGCCACTTTCAAATAAGTCATCTCACTAATGCCACTAGTAGCATGGGTATGGACTTGTAGCGGCAAGTCCACGGCGTCTTTGATTCGGCTGACTAACTCATAGCCCGTTCCCGGAGTCAAAACCCCCGCCATATCTTTAATGCACAAAGAATCCGCACCAAGTGCCGCCATGTCCTTGGTCAATTGAACAAAGTAATCCACCGTGTGAAAGTCGCTAGTGGTGTAACAAATCGCGGTTTGACAATGTCCCCCGGCCTCTTTACAGGCTTCTACCGAGGTGCGCAAATTCCGCACGTCGTTTAGCGCATCAAAGACCCGGACCACGTCGATGCCATTGGCCACGGATTTTTTGACAAACTCCGCCACCACATCGTCTGCATAATTCTTATAACCTAAGAGATTTTGCCCCCGTAAAAGCATTTGCAATTTGGCCTGCTTGATTTCTTTACGAATCAGGCGCAGCCGCTCCCAAGGGTCCTCGTTTAAAAAACGCAGGCAGGCATCAAAAGTCGCCCCGCCCCACATTTCCAAAGCGTAGTACCCCGCCTCATCCATGGTCTTTAGAATCGGCAACATATCACTAGTAGGCATGCGGGTGGCGATTTGGCTCTGTTGACCATCCCGTAAGACGGTCTCCATAAATTGAATCTTCTTCGTCATAGAGCATCCTCCTAGTCCATGGTAATCAGTGGTTGGCCGGGATTGACCATATCGCCCACCGCAACATGAATCGCCGTCACAGCACCGTCATGGGGAGCTACAATTTCATTTTCCATCTTCATGGCCTCCAAAATCAAGACCGGTTGATTGGCTTTGACTTGATCCCCTACTTGGGCTAAGACTTTTAAAATCGTTCCGGGCATCGGTGCATCCACGACCACTCCGTCACCGGTTGGCGCAGCGACTGGTGCAGGAGCGGGTGCTGCCACTGGGGCTTCAGTAGCTTGCGTCGGTGCCGGCTGAGCGACTGGTTGGACGATTTGCTGAGCTACCGGTGGTGCGACTGGTGCCGGCTGTCCCTGGGTCAATTCCTCCATTTCCACTAAGTATTCTTTTCCATCAATGGCAATTTTAAATTTTCGTAACATAGTGCTCCCCCCGTCTATTTCTTTTGATAGATTTTTTTCACTTGAAATTGGCTCGCTGGTGCATCCCCTGCCGCAATTGCCGTGGCGATTGTCGCCACCAACTGGGCTTCAGGATTTTTTTTTAGCACCTTTTTGACTTGAAACTGACTCGCCGGTGCATCCCCCGCCGCAATTGCTGTGGCAAGTACCGCTACCAGCTCTTGTTCTGAAGCTTCACTTTCCACATAAAAAGGAACTTCCTTCCACTGTGAAGCCGCGACTTCCGGTGAAAGTTCTTTAATTGCTACCGGTTGTTTTTTATTAACGGTGTCAGACGCTACCGTTTTTTTACCAAACAAACGTTGGAATAACCCCATGGCTCTCCCTCCAATGACATCGGTTTCATTTTTGTGATTACGCTTCCTACTTATTATTTTACCTTACCCTGGTAAAAATGTCTTGGACTACCTGGAAAAGTCTTCTGGCAAATCAAAACAAAAAGCCGAGCGTCCCTTCCCTAATCAGAAAGGTTACTCGACTTTTT
Organism: Enterococcus asini ATCC 700915; assembly: GCF_000407365.1. Taxonomy (GTDB): domain Bacteria; phylum Bacillota; class Bacilli; order Lactobacillales; family Enterococcaceae; genus Enterococcus_C; species Enterococcus_C asini. The sequence continues at coordinate 1,131,152 of NZ_ASVU01000001.1, read as the reverse complement.
TGGTTCACTTCTACTTGTTTCTCCCTATTCCCGTATTTAACAAGAACCCGCCCGCTTCAAAGGGGATAACATCTGCCGGAATTCTTGTAAAATCATGCCATAGCAAGCCCCCAACTCCGGATGCAACGCCTTTAACTGATCATACTGCGGCAAATACTCTTGAAATAAGCGTTCCAAGCGATTCACCGAGACATTGATCGATACTTTTTCCTTAGTCAATGCCAAGGACAAATCTCCCTTAAAGAGTAGAGCCATTAACAAGATTCGGTACAAGGCCCCGGACAACTCCCGCTCATAAGGTAGAAAAATCGACTCGTAGTCAAAAAAGCGTCGCAAGGCCTGATCCAATTGCCCGCTGACCCATACCGGTTCTAAGCCCGACAACTGGTGCCATAAAAAGCGAAAGCCCCGTTCATTGACCACATACTCCCCCAAGCCTAACGTAGCCTCAATCCACTGATGATCAAACCAATCCCCCTCAATCAGCGAGCCCTGCTTTCTGCGTTCGGCTCCTAAACGACTGACCTGATCCAAGGCGTGTTTGGGTTCTTCCCCACCCCAAATACCTTCTTGCAAAAACGTCAAATGCAGATAAAAAAAGCGCAACTGAGCTTCGGCCCCTTGAATCACCGGTCGCTTTTGAAGCGTTAGTTGCAAATCATACTGAGAAAGCAAAGGCAATACGCCTCGTAAGAGCCGGCGAATCGTTTGGGGACTGTGAAATGTCGCTTGAGCCAATTCCCCGATGCCAAAGCTGGGATTGTGCCACAATAACCACAAAAAATCCACAGCAATGCTGTTTTGCAACAACTGGGCAAACAAAGTCCGCTGATCAAAATTCTCACTTTTTAAAACGTAAAGTCGGCCGTTGTCTTTTACTACATCGACTCCGACTTGTAAGTGCTGGCCCTTCACCCGCCAGCGATGAATGCTGAGCAGGATTTGATGGGCCGAGGCCGCTAGACCTTCCGTTAATTGCGCCAAAGACTGGCCGTTTTTTTGTGCCAAAGTTTGAACCAAGCCAAAAAACAAGCGTGCTTCTTTCTCCAAAAGCAACTCATACATGCTCATCACCTCAAGAAAAATGTACACTATTTTGGAGGAATCGTTTTCCCAAAATGTTGTGTCCTTTTACAAGTTTTTGGGAAATTTTATTTTCCACATCCCCGTGATTCCGGACACTATGGCTCAAATCAAACTTCTTTCCACAAAAAATTTCAAAAATATTGGTTGTTTTTCTAAAAAATTGCGTATTTAATTCTTTTGGAAAAACGATTGTTTCCGCAAAAAAGAGGCCTGGTCAAACGACCAGGCCTCTGTCTATGGAACTGTGATTATTTTTTATCGTCTTCTAAAAGAGCTTTCCGGGAAAGATTTACCCGACCTTGACGATCGATTTCAGTGACTTTCACGAGGACTTCATCCCCTAGTTTCACTACATCTTCTACTTTGTTGACCCGTTCGTTGGCCAATTGAGAGATGTGAACCAAACCGTCTTTGCCTTTAATCAAGTTTACGAAAGCGCCAAATTTTTCAATGCGGACAACTTTCCCTAAGTAAACTTCGCCGACTTTGATTTCTTTGGTCAATTCTTCGATGATCTTGATGGCTTTTTGGATCATTTCTGAATCAGAAGAAGCGATGGAAACTTTGCCGTCTTGATCGATGTCGATCTTCACGCTGGTTTCTTCGATAATTCCGTTAATGGTGTCGCCACCTTTACCGATGACCACTTTAATCTTTTCAGGATCGATTTGGATCATTTCGATCTTCGGTGCATATGGGCTCAACTCTTTACGAGGTGCTGGCAAAGTGCTTTCCAATTGATCCAAGATTTCGAAACGGGCTTTCTTCGCTTGGCTCAATGCTTCAGTCAAGATTTGTTCGGTAATCCCTTGAATCTTGATATCCATTTGCAAAGCAGTAATCCCATCACGGGTACCGGCCACTTTAAAGTCCATATCCCCTAGGTGATCTTCCAGCCCTTGGATATCGGTTAAGATGGTGTAGTTTTCTCCATCGGAAACTAGACCCATGGCAATCCCCGCAACGGGTGCTTTAATTGGCACACCAGCATCCATCAAAGCCAAAGTTCCGGCACAGATAGAAGCTTGAGAAGAAGAACCATTGGATTCCAAGACTTCCGCTACCAAACGAATGGTGTAAGGGAATGTTTCTTCATCAGGAATCACTTGGAACAAGGCCCGTTCCCCTAATGCCCCGTGACCAATTTCCCGACGACCAGGTGAACCTGCCCGACCAGTGGAGCCTACGGAGAATTGAGGGAAGTTGTAATGGTGGATAAAGCGTTTAGACTCTTCCACGCCGAGACCATCGATGATTTGATGTTCTCCTAATGGTGCTAAGGTACAAGCAGACAAAGCTTGCGTTTGCCCCCGCGTGAAGAGACCAGAACCGTGAACGCGTGGCAAGATGCCCACTTCTGAAGCCAATGGACGAATTTCGTCTAATTTACGGCCATCAGGACGGATCTTGTCGATGGTGATCAATTCACGCACGACGTCTTTTTCTAAGTCTTCTGCTACTTGTTTGATTTCTTTGGTGATTTGCGCGATGTTTTCGTCTTCGGCATATTTTTCACCGTAAACTTCTTTGACGGTTTCTTTGACCTTTTCGATTTCATCTTCCCGGGCCAATTTTTCTTCCGTCATAACCGCAGTTTTCATTACGGAATAGTAGTTGTCGTAAATGTCTTGTTTCAAAGCTGGATCGACTTGCAACAAAGTAATCGCCATTTTTTCTTTGCCCACAGCGGCAACGATTTCTTCTTGGAAAGCAACCATTTCTTTGATGGCATCAAAACCGAATAACAAAGCGCCGAGCATATCTTCTTCGGAAACTTCTTTGGCACCGGATTCTACCATGTTAATGGCGTTTTTCGTACCAGCTACGGTTAATTCAATATCGGTTTGTTGTGCTTGTTCCACGGTTGGGTTCAAGACGTATTCTCCGTTTACCCGACCGACTTCGACACCGGCAATCGGACCGTCAAAAGGAATATCGGAAATCGCCAAAGCCAAAGAAGAACCCAACATAGCGGCCATAGAAGGCGCGCAGTCTTGTTCTACACTCATCACGATGTTGGTTACTTGAACTTCGTTACGGAAACCGTCCGCAAACATCGGGCGAATTGGCCGGTCGATCAAACGTGCGGTCAACGTCGCATCTGTGGAAGGACGACCTTCCCGTTTGATAAAGCCACCAGGGATTTTGCCGACAGCGTACATTTTTTCTTCATAGTTAATCGTTAAAGGAAAGAAATCGGTATCTTTCGCTTCTTTTGAAGCTACGGCTGCACTCAAAACTACCGTATCCCCATAGCGGACTAAAACCGCACCATTGGCTTGTTTTGCCAATTGGCCGACTTCAACTTTTAAAGGACGTCCGCCCCAAGTTGTTTCAAAAACTTGTTTTGTCATTTTCTGCTCCATTTCCCTGTGAGTTGCGGGTCTACGCTACTAAACAAATGAAAAATCATTTCTCAAAACGAGCTTTCATTTGGTTAGTAGTGGATTAACACCGCGCCTCACAGACTGCTGATATTGCCAGTCTCACCAAACCGGCCGACTACTTGATTACAAAAAGAAAAGTGAGATTCAGTGTGAACCTCACTTTTGCAAACATTAACGACGCAAGCCCAATGCTTTGATTAATTCGCGGTAACGAGGTACATCTTTGTTACGCAAGTAAGCTAACAAGTTACGACGATGACCGACTTTTTTCATCAAACCACGTTGAGAATGGTGGTCTTTTTTATGCACACGGATGTGAGCATTCAATTCGTTGATTTCTTCTGTTAAAACAGCGATTTGCACTTCTGGAGAACCAGTATCTCCTTCAGTACGAGCGAATTGTTTGATGATTTCGTTTTTACGTTCTTTTGAAATTGCCATTTCTTTCACCTCTTTCGTTTGTCCCCTGCAACTGAGTAGGGCGTTGGTGAATCGCCGAACCAAGTAACAGTTGGTGTGTTTACACACAGTAACATTGTACCCGAAGAACCAGAAAATGCAAGTTTTTTAATTAAGGTTTTAACTTTGGAAAGCTTCTTCTACTGGTCACTCACCGCATGCTATCAAAGCCAGACAGCTCACAAGCAAGTTACTTCAATAATTTCTTCACTCATGGTATCGTAAATTGTGTAAACGTTTCGCATCAATTAAAAGGAGGCTTTCATTATGGTAGACAAAGATGAACTAAAGGGCAAAGCAACTGAAATCAAAGGCAAAGTAACCCAAGACGAGTCCGAGGAACTAAAAGGCAAAGCCCAACAAGAACTCGGCAAAATCAAAGACAAAGTCAAAGAAGCTGCCGATGATGTGGCGGAAAAAGTTAATGAGTTTGTAGATGATTTGAAAGACAAAGATAAAAAAGAATAAGCAGTTAGGCACTTTTCCTGATTGCTTCAGCCAGTCACTTTACACGTGGCTGGCTTTTTACTTTGGCACACACTTCCCTATCTTCCCTTGTGAATCTCAATACAAGCAGAAAGGTTGTCTAGGAAATCGTTCTCGCTTAAGATAAAGCCACTTACGATTTACAAGTAAAAAATTCAAATTGCACAAGGAGTGTTCGTATGAGTAATGTACTAGTTATCAAAGCCCATCCACTATCCAATGAAAAATCCCGGTCAATCCAAATTTTAAAAACCTTTTTGACCGCCTATGAAGAAAAACATTCAGAAGACAAAATCACAGTTTTGGACCTTTACGGGAAAGACGCTGTCCCTGAAATTGACGAAGAAATCCTCGATGCATGGGGCAAATTGCGTTCTGGCACCCCACTGCAAGACTTAACGGTGAACCAACAAGCAAAAGTTGCTGCTTTCGATGCTTCCATCGACCAATTCTTAGCTGCGGACAAAGTAATCATCGCCAATGCTTTGTGGAATCTAAACGTACCAACTCGCTTGAAAGCTTGGTTTGATACCATTAACGTGGCGGGCAAAACGTTCCGCTACACAGAAAACGGTCCTGTAGGCATGACCAAAGGCAAGAAAGCCTTGCATATCCAATCCAACGGGGGCTTCTACCAAGGCAAAGACCCTGCATCTCAATACGTGAAAATGATCTTGAACTTCGTAGGCGTGGATTCTGTAGATCAAATCTTTATTGAAGGTATCGACTACGAACCAGAAAAAGCCGAAGAAATCTTGGCAGCTGCAACGAAAGAAGCTCAAACGTTAGCGGAAACTTTCTAATTCCTGCTCAACTCAAAAAAAGACGGCGCATTCGCTCCGTCTTTTTTTGTGGGCCTTATAAAAAGCGCTTTATGCCTTTGTCATTCGTGATAAACTAAAACTATCTTAGTGACACGAAAGGTGGACTTCCCCATGACAACAAATCTGGCTGTGTTTTTAAATCTTCTATTCATCATTGGCCGCGTCCTCGCTATTGTCTTGGCTTTGATTATCGGCTTTAACATCTGGAAACAACTGAAAGCCATCGCCACAGAACTAAAAAAGGCCAACGAGGCGAAGTCTGCCCCAGAAGCGGACGAAAAAAACTGAACCGCCTATACTGATTAGGCGCAAAAAAACACCTGGAAAATCATTTCCAGGTGTTTTTGCAGGAGAGTTCGTTTGAATCACTGAACAGATTGACGGTTTTTTGCCACCTTTACGCCCGCAAAACCAACGACTGCGACAAGAAACAAAAGAACAAAAGGACCGCCGAGATAGATACTGGTAAAACCTGAAAAAGCCAATAACCCGCTAGCTACTTTTTCGATGCTTTCCATAAGCATCCCTCCTGACTGATACACTCTCCTTAGTATCCAGTCTACTACTTGCTACCTTTTTGTAAACCGTTTCAGCTAGGTAGCTTAAATTTGTTCCCGAGAAAAACCGTTCTTTGCAATCACGTCGGCCATCCAGAAACTGGACTGTTTCGGCGTGCGCTTAAACCCGTCTTTGATATCCACTCGGTAATAGCCGTAGCGATTCTTGTAAGCATTGAGCCAGCTCCAGCAGTCCGCAAAAGTCCACAGGTGATAGCCAAAACATGGGGATCCGGCTTCAATGGCCCGGTGTAATTCCGCCAAGTGATCTTCAATAAACTCGATCCGATAGTCGTCTTCAATGATGCCATCTAAGTTTTCGAAGCGCTCTTCTTCGGAAACTCCCATCCCGTTTTCGGAGATGTACCAAGGAATATTGTCATAGCTTTCTTTTAAGCGCATGGCAATATCGTAAATTCCCCGAGGGTAGATTTCCCAGCCACGATGAGGGTTAATCCGTTTTTCTGGCCAATCGTAAGGAGCGAACAAATCATGGGGATCGCTAATTGGACGTTTCGCTACTTCCGGCGCTTGCACTCGCATTGGTTGATAGTAATTACAGCCCACAAAATCCACGGTATTGTTTAAGAAGATTTCCCGGTCGCCGGCTTCTGTCACTGGTGCCAAGTCGGCTTCTTTCAATAAAGCGACAAATTCATCGGCAAAATCCCCTTTAACAGCACAGTCTAAGAAACTGCGAATGTAGATGTGATCCGCCCATTTCGCCGCTTCTAAATCGGCAGGCTCTTGGCTTCTTGGATAAACTGGGGACAAGTTCAAGATGATGGAAATCTGGCCGTCGTTGTATTTTGATTCTCGGAAGGCCGCCACAGCTTTCGCATGGGCCAACAAAGTGTGGTAGCCCACTTGAATGGCCCGCTTGAAGTCATGGACTTTCGGCCAATGAGCATCCCCATAATACCCACACTCAATGTGGACTAATGGTTCATTGAAAGTCGCCCATTTTTTCACGATGTCGCCGAACTGCTCGAAGGCCACACTGGCATAATAAGCGAAATGGTCTACGGATTCCCGAGCTTCCCAACCGCCTTTTTCCATTAACCACCAAGGCATATCAAAGTGGAACAGATTAATAATCGGCTCTACCCCATTGTCCACTAACTCTTGGAAATAATCCCGATAAAAGGCCACGGCTTTCGGATTTAAGTTCTTTCCGTCGGGCAATAAACGACTCCAGGCGATGGAGGTGCGGAATGAATTCAGATTCATAGCTTTCATATTGGCCACATCTTCTTTGTATAGTTCATACGTGTTAGAAGTATTTTCTGGTCCTACTTGGTCATAAAAGAGTTCCGGCTCCATTTCAAACCACTTATCCCAAGTCGTTGGGCTCTTGCCGTCTTTTAAAGCCGCTCCTTCTGATTGCGGCGCACTAGTAGCCGCTCCCCATAAAAAGCCTTTTGGAAATTGATACATGTCGTTTTCCTCCTTGTTTTGTAATGGCTGTGCTATCCGTTTAGGACAAAGAATTTTCTCCGCAAGCGGATTCTTACTCCTTGTCATTTTACTATGAGGTCTAGTCCTTTGACAACCAATCTAGCAAATTGACAAAAACGAGATTCATTAAAGCCTGTTAAAGTTTCAGTTTGCTTTTAAACCAGGAAAGCAGATTTGTGGTAAACTGTTAAAATGAGAAAAAGATAGAGGTGAACGACATGATTACGATGGAGGATATCATTCGGGAAGGACACCCGACTTTGCGCAAAGTCGCAGAAGAAGTCCAATTTCCCCTATCCCAAGCAGACATCGATTTAGGCCATGAAATGCTCGAGTTTTTACAAAATAGTCAAGACCCCGTGAAAGCGGAAGAATTGCACCTACGAGGTGGTGTCGGACTAGCCGCTCCTCAGTTAGATATTTCGAAGCGGATCATCGCATTGCACGTTCCTAGCAATGACCCGGAAAATCCGGAACCAACTTTGAGTACCGTGATGTACAATCCAAAAATTTTGAGCCATTCCGTTCAAGATGCTTGTTTGGGTGAAGGGGAAGGCTGTCTTTCCGTGGATCGGGAAGTTCCAGGCTACGTGGTGCGCCACGCCCGGATTACCTTGACCTACTACGATGAAAATGGCAAGAAACAAAAGAAACGCTTGAAGAACTATGAAGCCATCGTGGTGCAACACGAAATCGACCATTTAAATGGCGTGATGTTTTACGATCACATTAATGAAGGCAATCCTTTCGCACTAAAAGAAGGCGTCTTGGTGATTGAATAATGAAGCAAAGCAGGCTCGGCGATTCGCCGGGCTTGCTTTGTTCGATTGGATGCTATAAGCAAAAAATAGACTGGGACATACGTTATTTCTAAGTGATGAAATCAAGGTTAGTCAGCGTTTGAAATTTTTAGCAATGAAAAGAAGGCTCTCTTCCAATTATTTTTAATGGAAGAGAGCCTTCTTTTGCTTGCGTCTCACGTTTGGTATTGTTCAGTTCGTGGGACGGTGACTTAACTATTGTCACAGTCCCAATTTTCTTATTCCTGATACAAAATTCCTTTTTCCAATAAAGCCGCTTGGATCTTTTCGATGTCCTCCGGCTTTTGGTAGCGAATCGTGTGCAAGTGGATGCCATTGGTTAAATCCGATAAGAGATTAGCATTGGTATTGCGATAAGCTGTGATGAAATCATCAATATCCCTCTGATTTTGAATATGCAAACCGCCTACCAATTCGCCATACAAGGCGTGTTCCACAATCACGTCCACGATTTCCCCGCCATTGGCTACAATCGTTTCTAATTCAATGCGAGTATCTTTGGCTTCGTGTTGCACCGCAATCTTCTTTAAAAAGCCTTGCTCTGCTTGATTTTCCAAGAGATAACCCCGGGCCGTGGCGATGATTTCCTCTCCGGCGGCTCGCAATAAAGCCACATCCCCCACGATAATCTGACGACTGACACCGAACTCCTTGGCAAAGCGACTGGCACTTAAGGGACGCTCACTTTGTCCCAGCTGTCGTAAAATCTCCTCGCGCCGTTGTACTCCATCTAGCATCCTAATCGTTCCTTTCTACCCGGCCTAATCTTGACATTTTGCTTGATAAGCCCGGGAATGCTTCATAACGTCTTTAAACGTCTCCACAATGGTTGTTTCGTACTCTTCGTTTTCCACTTTAGCCGCTACTTGTTGCAAGACCGCGGCTTCTCTGGAAGTGTCTAAGACTTCTATTTTTTGCGTTTTTTTGATGTCGGCAATCTTGGTCACCGCTTGCATCCGCTCTTCTAATAAACGCACCAACTCCCGGTCAATGCGGTCAATGGCTTTCCGAGGAGCTTGCAATGGGTCTTCAGCATCCCCTGACGCGTGTTCTTCTAAATCGATAGTTTTGATAATGCGAGCGGGGTTGCCACCGATGACTACATTGTCCCCGAAAGACTTCGTCACCACAGCGCCGGCCGCTACTACCACGTTGTCGCCCAAAGTCACCCCGGGAATCACGGTCACGCCGCCCCCAAACCAGGCATTGTCCCCCACGGTAATGGGTTTACCGGCTTCCAGACCGCTATTGCGTTTCACTGGATGCAAAGGATGAGTTGCGGTTAAGATTTGGACATTTGGCCCTAGCATGCAGTTGTCCCCAAAGGTAATCGGGCAAATATCTAAAAAGGTACAATCGAAGTTGGCATAAAAATTCTTGCCCACGTGGATGTTGTAGCCATAGTCAAAACGAATATTTGGCTCCACATAAGGCAAGCCCTGACTTGAACCAAAAGCTGCCCCTAAAAGTGCGCGGCGCTTGTCACTGTCCATTTCTTGGTTGATTTGTGCCAATTGAATCCGAGCATCTTTGCGGTCGGCTACGAGTTCCGGGTCGGCAGCAAAATACAATTCCCCGGCGATCATCTTTTCTTTTTCTGTCTTCATCGTAAGCTCCTTTTACAGTAATGAAAATACTTCTTCTCCGGAACATTGTACCATGTCAAAAGGCACTGGCAAAGATAGGGCCGTCTGGTTAATCGCCATGATTTGGTCCGTGGCGGCATAGTGAATCAAGTCACAAAAAGGGTGTACTTGAAAAGAAGTGCCCACAATCACGATCAAATCCCCTTGAGCCACCGCAGTCACTGCTTGATCCAAAACTGACTGGGAAAAACCTTCCCCATACAAGACGATTTCCGGCCGTAGTTGCCCGCCACATCCTGCGTGCCGGTCACTTTTCAAGTATTCTTGACAAGGTACACTTTTGCCACATTTGCGACACTGACAGTGATAAAGACTGCCGTGAAAATTCACCAAGTGGCGACTTCCCGCCTTTTGATGCAGTCCGTCGATGTTTTGAGAAACCGTCCACACCGACTTCGTTTTTTCTAACTCAGCGATTTTTTGATGAATCACATTTGGTTGGGCCTTAGGATGATACAAACGCAAGACAAAGTCATAAAACTTCTTTGGCTCAGCCTCTAAACAATCCCGGCTCAGTAAATACTCCGGTGCTTCTAAATCATGATAAACACCATTTAACGAACGATAATCAGGAATCCCAGAAGCCGTGGAAACCCCGGCCCCAGTCAAAAACGTAATGGCTTGGGCAGATTGAATTTTTGCTACTGCTTGTGCTGGTGTGCTACACATCTTCTTCACCTCTTTTCTAGTATACTCGTTTTTCATTTTACGGTCAGGCGTGCTTTGAGAAAATTTATGGTTGGTTTTTTCACATGGCCCTTTTCTTTTTAATAATTATATGCTAGTCCTGAATAATTCATACTTTGACTTCAAACCGTCTGAAACTGCCTAACGGCAGTCTTCATTTTCTTTTTCATTTTCACCTGTTAAGTGATGCAAAAAGAACCCCATTCTGATATGGTAAAGGTGTCGAAACCAACCATAAGAAAGGAGTTCTTCTCATGACTAGCTTACACAAAAACCAGGTAAAATTCAATTCAAATTTGACTATTTCACATACAGGTGGTCGCTTATCGAGTGATTCGGGTTTGGTCTTAGTTCAAGAGGTGATGAATACCTTCGACTTTTCACACGTAGCTAAACAGTGGCTCCATATTAAAGACAAACGTGTTTACTTCACACATGATAACTTAGCGATATTAGAACAACTCATTATGCAGTTAATTGCTGGGTACTCGGCAGACTCATCAGCTAATCTATTAAGACAGGATCCAGTCTTTCAAGCTGTACTCGGTAAAAAAGAGTTGGCCTCACAATCGTCAATCTCACGGTTTTTAGATCGTTTCACCGAGGAGAACATGGATCAACTCCAAGCATTAAATCAGTCGCTGATTGATAAAGCGCGTTTGATTCGCAATGACACCGAGTTAATCATTGATGTCGATTCCACACATTCGGATACCTTTGGACGCCAAGAACAAACAGATTATAATGCCCATTATCAAACCTACGGCTATCACCCATTAGTTGCATTTGACGGATTGACCGGAGATTTCCTAAAAGCTGAACTGCGTTCAGGCAATCAGTACACGTCTAAAGGGGTAAAAGCCTTTATCGACCCGCTGTTACACCACTACAAGAGCACGTTACCTCATACCGAGATATTGGTTCGGGGTGACAGCGGCTTCGCCACACCAGAGGTGTATGAATCTTGTGAAGCAACTGAAAGCCAGTACGTTATCCGATTAAAGAGCAATCGGAGGTTAAGTCAGTTAGCTGAACACTCTGTTCTTTATGGGGATAATAAAAAATGGGAAGACCGAGAAATACAGTATTTTTCACTCCCTTATCAAGCACAATCCTGGTCAAAACCCCGTCGCGTTTGTATTCGATCAATCCGTGAAGCAGGAGAGCTTCTTTTTCACCACGCATTCATTGTGACGAATCTATCCGATAATGTCTCGCCTGAAGTCATATTCTCTCTTTACGGCAAGCGTGGAACAATGGAAAATTTCATCAAAGAAGCGAAATCAGGCTTTTATTTTGACAAAACAGATAGTCCGCGTTTCCTGGAAAATCATGTCAGAATGATGATCAGTGTCCTGGCTTACAACCTCGTCAATTTTTTAAAGACCATTGGATTTGAACAAGTGAATCGGGGGATGACGATTCATTCTATACGATTGACATTGCTTAAAGTTGCCGGAAAACTCGTTAAAACAGGTAGACAAGTCTATCTCAAACTGTCGAGTTATCATGTGTATCAAACTGAATTTTATAAGGTTTTTGAACGCCTACGGCGATCTAGGCAATGGATTTAGGCTAGTTATCGTAAAAATTTTTAACCTATTTTTCCAAGGGGTCAGTCTGCCCTTAAATAGACAAATAATTTTTATTATAGCCTTCTTCCGTATATATCCTGTTCGAAAACACATTATTTTGGGAGAATGTATCTGCCTAATTTAAATATAGGCACTTTGTTCAAAAAAATAGCTTAAATTTAGAGCTATGAATTATTCAGGGCTAGTATAAACCTCGCCGATATGAATTTTTATTCATTTATCAGAAATTTTGTGTATAAAGAGGAGCTTGTCACATGAAAAAAAGAACTGGTTTACTGGCGCTCGTACCACTTATCGGGTTGCTGTTCTCATTATTACCATTGCATGTAGCCGCCGCCGAAACCGATCCTGTCTTGGACCGGGTGAAAGCCAATCAGGAGTTAGTCGTAGGATTATCCGCCGACTACGCCCCTTTTGAATTTCACGCCACGGTGGATGGCAAAGACACCATCGTTGGTTTCGATGTGTCCATCGCCGAGAAAATCGCCGAAGACCTGGGAGTCAAATTAAAAGTCGAGGAACTGGGCTTTGATGCTCTTTTAGGAGCCTTGAAAACCGGGAAAGTGGATATGGTCATCTCTGGGATGAATCCGACACCGGAACGGGAAAAAGAAGTGAATTTCACCAACGGCTACATGACCGTCACTCAAAAAGTTGTCGTGCGCAAAGCCGACAAAGAAAAATTTAGCTCCATTGATAAATTAAACGGTGCAACGGTAGGGGTGCAAAAGCAAAGCTACCAAGAAGAGCTAGCCACAAGCGAATTGCCGGACTCCGACGTGACTTCCTTGCAAAAAGTACCAGACCTCATCACCAATTTAACCAATGAAAAAATCGACGGGGTCATCTTAGAAGGCCCTGTGGCGGATGCCTACGCTCAGGTCAACAAAAACCTAGCTATCGCCGACAATGTGGTCTTTAAAGAAGGCTCAAAAGAAATGGCCGCCGCCGTTTCCAAAGAAGCTCCAGCCTTTTTAGCCGCAGTCAATGACTCCATCGCCGAAATCCGCGACCAAGACCTATTGACCGGTTACCAAAAAGAAGCCAATGATTTGATGTTCGCCGAAGAAGAACAAAGCTTCTTAGGCAAATACTTGCCTTATTACCTTTCTGGCGCCGGCTACACAGTCTTCCTTGCCTTTATCGGGGTTCTCTTTGGGGCTGTTTTCGGGGGCATCTTAGCCTTAATGAAACTGGCGAAAAACAAATTCTTGAAAATCATCGCCACCGTTTATGTGGAATACGTGCGGGGCACTCCCCTTTTGGTCCAAATCTTCATCGTTTATTTCGGTACCGGAGTCTTAGGTTTTGATATGTCTAAGCTAACTGCCGGCTGTATCGCCCTGGCGTTAAACAGTGCAGCTTATGTGGCGGAAATCATTCGGGCCGGAATCAATGCCGTGAACAAAGGCCAAGTGGAAGCCGCTCGTTCATTAGGGATGAGCCAAGCCCAAGCCATGCGCTTTATCATCTTGCCTCAAGCCGTGAAAAACATCTTGCCGGCCTTGGGCAATGAATTCGTCACCGTGATTAAGGAATCTTCCGTGGTCTCCGTAATCGGGGTTTCCGAGTTAATCTTCCAAACTGGGGTCGTTCAAGGGGCCAGCTTCAAACCCTTCATCCCCTACGTGATCGTTTCCTTGATTTACTTTGTATTGACCTTTACGATTTCCCGTCTATTAGGGGTAGCTGAAAGGAGAATGGCTAATGATTAAAGTTGGCAATCTGCATAAAACTTACGGGGACAATGAAGTCCTAAAAGGCATTGATTTAGATGTCGCCAAAGGAGAAGTCGTGGTCATCATCGGCCCTTCCGGTAGCGGGAAGTCCACTTTCCTACGCTGTTTGAATCTTTTGGAGCAACCCACTGGGGGGACCATTGAGTTTGAAGGAAAAAATCTCCTAGACAAAAGTACCAATATCAACCAACTGCGGGAAAAGATGGGCATGGTCTTCCAAAGTTTCAACCTCTTCCCTCACATGACGGTCTTGGAAAACTTGACCATCAGCCCGATTCAAGTCAAAAAAGAAAAGACTGAGGAAGCAAAAGCTCGGGCTTTGGATTTACTAAACCAAGTGGGCTTAGCGGATAAAGCTTCGGCTTACCCCGCTAGTCTTTCTGGGGGGCAACAACAACGGGTGGCCATCGCTCGGGCTTTGGCTATGCAACCTGATGTGATGCTCTTTGACGAACCCACCTCTGCATTGGATCCAGAAATGGTCGGCGAAGTTCTAGCCGTTATGCAAGACTTAGCGGAAAAAGGCATGACCATGGTGGTAGTCACCCACGAAATGGGCTTTGCCAAAGAAGTAGCAGACCGGGTAATCTTTATGGACCAGGGGATTATCCAAGAAGAAGGTACACCAGAAGCCATTTTCGACAATCCCCAAAACCCACGGACCCAAGACTTTTTGCGAAAAGTCTTGTAAGCCGCTGGAGCGAAGACCGCACACTTACACTTCATAAATCTTGTACACAACACAACAGGTTGCCGAGAAATTCTACGGCAACCTGTTTTTAGTTGTACGCTTGTACTTGCCCCACCCTCGTGCTAGAATGGGCGGGACTAATGGTTCACGAAAAAGCGACAGAAATAATTCAGAGCGGACTTGTCCTGACAAAGGGATAAGCCAGCTCTTTTTTTGGAGGAAAAGAAATATGAAAGAAGTCCGCAGCTACGTCTTGCGTAGCGTGCTCAGTACTTTAGGGTTGTCCGTATACATCTTGGCGGATACCTTGTTTATCGCAAAAGGCGTGGGCAATCTGGGATTAACCGCCTTAAATATCGCCTTGCCATTGTTTAATCTGCTCAATAGTTTAGGATTATTATTCGGTATGGGGGGTGCCACCCTATTTAGTCTGCGGGGCAGTAAAGGCAATTACTTTTCCCAACTACTTCTAGTTGGCTTGGGTATCGGCAGTCTCTTCACTTTGGCCGGGCTCTTTTTTGCCACCCCGATTGCTCAAGGCCTCGGGGCCAGTGTCGCAACCCTTGATTTAACCGTCTTATACTTGCGTTTCATTTTGATTATGGCACCTTTTTTCATCTTGAATAATCTGGTATTGGCCTTTGTTAGAAACGATGGCAATCCCCAACTGGCGATGATGGCCATGCTTTCTTCCAGTTTGTTTAACATCATTTTTGACTATATCTTTGTCTTTCCTATGAATATGGGCATGGCGGGGGCAGCTTTGGCCACCGTTCTTTCGCCAGTCTTGAGTCTCTTGATTCTCAGCCTCCACCGGAAAAAGCCCCAGCGAAAGCTTCAGTTAAAATTTGCCCGACCAACTTGGGATACTTTGTCCCACAGTGTGCAGTTAGGGACGGCCTCTTTCTTGACAGAGATGAGTACCGGGATTTGTATCTTGATTTTCAACCAACTGCTCTTGTCCTTACAAGGGGACGTGGCGGTGGCCGCATACGGCGTTTTGGCCAATGTGGTCTTAGTCGGACTGGCTTTGTTTACCGGAGTGGCCCAAGGGGTGCAGCCCTTGATCAGTCGTGCTGCTAGTAAAGCCGACGAGGCCGCTGTACGTCTTTACCTTCGTTACGGGATGAAAGTCAGCTTCCTTTTAGCGGCGGGCTTGTATCTGGGATTGCTACTGTTTAAATACCCGGTCACCGGCTTTTTCAATACGGATCAAGACCCCCTATTGACCAAATTAGCGGTAGCGGGAATTCCCATTTATTTTCTATCCTTCTTCGCTTCAAGCCAAAACATCCTCCTGTCGATTCTCTTCGCGGCGGTAGGACGGGTCCGGCAAGCCTTTGCCATCGCTTTGTTCCGGGGCTATCTCTTTATCATCCCCGCGGCTTTGATTTTCAGCCGACTATGGGGAATCACCGGCGTTTGGAGCAGTTTACCCTTTGCGGAATTTGCCACCTTGGCGATTGCGGCTGGCTTTTTAATCCGCTATCGCAAACAACATAAGAACGGCTGAACAAACGCGTAAGGCCAAAGATAGTTAGACTTGCTAAAAAAACTGCCATGACTCAGATCCACGGTCATGGCAGTTTTTTTCGTTATTTCCTTACTCACCCATCATAAAAGCCTAAAATCGCAATCCCAATCATAATCGCTCCGATGACGACATAGTGTTTAGCCTTTAAGCGTTCTTTCAAGAAGATACGGCCTAAAATCACCGAGACAATCGCATAAGAAGAAATCAGTGGCGCGGTAATCACCGCTTCTTTACTGGAAATCGCTCCGATGTAGAAGAATTGGCCCAAGGTTTCGAAAATCGCCGCCAAACCTTTGTCCCGTTCATGGAAAAGAGCAAAGCGTTCTTTTTTCACGAAAGCCAAGTAGGCCCATAAGACCAAAGCTACGATTAAGAAGGTCAATTCATAACTCATATTTGCCTGATCTTCTGGCATGATGTTTTTATACTCTAAATAATAGCTGTCCAAGAAGGTGCCCAAGCCATCGATGACCATGTACAAAATCGGAAATAAAATCGCCACAGCACCGACCCGATACTTGGCGTCGATTTTGACCCCTTCTTTTTTCAGCTCCAAATCGTCCGCTTCTTTTTCAAAGATGGATAAAAGCAAAATCCCGACCAAAATCAAGGTAATCGCCACAAATTGTAGGCTCTTTAAGGAATTACCCAAGAAGAGGAACCCTAGTAGCGCCGTAACCGCTCCAGAGGAATTGCTAATCGGAGAAGAAATCGAGACTTCGATATAGCGCAAACCGAAATAACCAATGGCCATGGACAGAATGTACATCCCCGAAACCGGCAAGTACAAGAGCAGATTGTGCCAATCGTACTGAACCCCTTCATAAATGCCGTAATATCCAATGGCATGAACCCCCATGACCAAGCCGACCATGATGGTGGTCTTCATAGCGGAATGAGGATCTTTGATATTGTTGCCTTTTTTATAGAATAAATCGGCGGTACCCCAAGCCAGAATCGTAATCAATGCCGATGCAAACCACATGCTTTTCACTTCCCTTTTCATCCTGAATAATTCATACTTTTTAATTGAAACCGTCTGAAACTGCCTAACGGCAGTCTGATAATTACTTTTTTAGTTTCACCCCTTAAGTGATGAAAAAAGAACCCCATTCTGCTATGGTAAAGGTGACGAAACCAACCATAAGAAAGGAGTTCTTCTCATGACTAGCTTACACAAAAATCAAGTTAAATTCAATTCAAATATCACTATTTCACATACCGGTGGTCGTCTATCAAGTGATTCGGGGTTAGTCCTGGTTAAAGAATTAATGAATACCTTCGGCTTTTCGCACTTAGCTAAACAATGGCTCCATATTACAGATCATCGGGCTTATTTTACCCATGATAACTTAGCGATATTGGAACAGCTTATTATGCAATTAATTGCTGGTTACTCGGCAGACTCATCAGCTAATCTATTAAGACGGGATCCTGTCTTTCAAGCTGTACTCGGTAAAAAACAGTTGGCATCACAATCCTCAATCTCACGGTTTCTGGATCGTTTCACCGAGGAGAACATCGATCAACTCCAAGCATTAAATCAGTCATTGATTGATAAAGCACGTTTAATTCGCAATGACACCGAGTTAATCATTGATGTCGATTCCACACATTCGGATACCTTTGGACGCCAAGAACAAACAGATTATAATGCCCATTATCAAACCTACGGCTATCACCCATTAGTTGCCTTTGATGGACTGACCGGAGATTTCTTAAAAGCTGAACTGCGTTCAGGCAATCAGTACACATCTAAAGGGGTAAAAGCCTTTATCAACCCGCTTTTACACCACTACAAGAGCACGTTACCTCATACCGAGATATTGGTTCGGGGTGACAGCGGCTTCGCCACACCAGAGGTGTATGAGTCTTGTGAAGCAACTGAAAGCCAGTACGTTATCCGATTAAAGAGCAATCGGAGGTTAAGTCAGTTAGCTGAACATTCTGTTCTTTACGGGGACAATCAAGAATGGGAAGAGCGAGAAGTGCAGTATTTTTCACTACCTTATCAAGCACAATCCTGGTCGAAACCTCGTCGTGTCTGTATACGCTCCGTCCGTGAAGGAGGAGAATTGCTATTTCATCATGCGTTTATTGTGACTAATCTATCCGACAATGTCTCGCCTGAAGTCATATTTTCTCTTTACGGCAAGCGAGGAACAATGGAAAATTTCATCAAAGAAGCGAAAGGTGGCTTTTACTTCGATAAAACAGATAGCCCGCGTTTCTTAGAAAATCATGTCAGAATGATGATCAGTGTCCTTGCATACAACCTCGTTAATTTTTTAAAAAGCATTGGTTTTGATAAAGTGAACCAGGGCATGACGATTCATTCCATCCGGCTGATATTGCTTAAAGTAGCCGGTAAACTTGTTCAGACTGGGAGACAGGTCTATCTCAAACTGTCAAGTTATCATGTGTATCAAACTGAATTTTATAAGGTTTTTGAACGCCTGCGGCGATCCAAACAATGGATTTAGACTAGTTATCACACAAATTTTTTAACCGATTCTTTTTCAAGGGATTCGTCTGCCCTTAAATAGACAAATAATTTTTATTATGATCTTCTTCCGTAGGCATCCTGTTCGAAAACACATTATTTTGGAAGAAAGTATCTGCCTAATTTAAAAATTGGCAATTTGTTCAAAAAAACAGGTTAAATTTAGAGCTATGAATTATTCAGGTTCATTTTTCTTTTTTAAAAATATCTTAAACTTTTCTTTAGGTCAAATGATTGCGTATTTTTCTCACAATAAACCGTCATTTCATGACACTCCAAGGGAAACATGGTAAAATGGCTAAGGAATAAAGTGAGGTGAAAATCATGGTACCATTTATTATTTACTGGGCTACTATTATTGTCTGCATCGCGTGGGCTGCATTGAGCGTTTTCTTCACCATTTTTTACTTGGCAAGAAAAGAAAACGGCAACTTGTGGGCTTTTGCATTGTTTAATGTCATCGCCGCAATCGCTTTGGCTATCGTCTTGGCGATCTACCGCACTTGGGGTTGGGGCATTACTCAATACTCCAGCTTAATCTATTTGATTTTGGGCGTCTTAGTTGTACTTTCTGTCCTACAAGCGATCCTTGGTCGGGAACCAAAACCAAAAAACGCCTAAGTAATCCTTGAAACCAGTCTTCATTTAAGATTGGTTTTTTTGTTTTCTGAAAAAATTGACATTCTCTTTCAATTCTAGTAAACTCCAGTATGTAAATCAGATAATTATTAAAATCGAGATACCGACTTCACCGAGTAGAGGTTGCGAAGGTCATTACACCTGCAGAGCATAGCATTGCACTGAAGCAGGCCTAGGGACATTCGCCGAAACGACAAGGGGATGCTACTCCTTTTTCGTTGGGCTGCAAATGAACAATTTGCAGACTGTCTTGGCAATTGCCAAGGTGCGCTATGTTTTGTGAGTGGTTTGTCAACGCATTTTTGTTAACAGCCGTTTCCTAAGCATAGGGACGGCTGTTTTTTTGTTCGCCAAAACGGACAGAAACTTCCCCGATTGCAAGCGGATCTCAAGAAGGAGCAAAAGTATGAAAAAGAAGTTCACCCTGTTTGTCTTGTTAAGTTTCTTAGTGCCCTTTATCACGTTGGGACTATCGCAAAATGTTAGTGCCGATGAGAAAACCCCAATAGATACCTTCCGAGTAGGTATGGAAGCAGGGTACGCCCCTTTCAACTGGACCCAAACCAACGATAAAAATGGTGCGGTGCCCATTGGTGACAGCAACAATAGCTGGGCTGGAGGCTACGATGTCCAAATCGCCAAAAAAATCGCTGACGGCCTAGGGAAAAAACTGGAAATCGTCAAAACCGAATGGGACGGCCTACCGGTGGCCTTACAGTCCGGAAGAATCGACGCTGTAATCGCCGGCATGTCCCCGACTGCGGAACGAAAAAAAGAAATTGATTTTAGCAATCCTTACTATGAATCAGATTTAGTAGTCGTGGTCCGCGCCGATAGCAAATACGCCAAGGCAACTTCCTTAGAAGATTTCGCCGGAGCCAAAATTACCGCCCAACAATCCACTTTCCACTACACGGTAATCGACCAAATTCCACAGGTGGAAAAACGCCAAGCCTCCAAAAGTTTCTCCCAAATGCGGGCAGCCTTACTTGCGGGAGATATCGACGGGTATGTCAGCGAGCGACCTGAAGGCGTCACTGCGGAAACCGCAAACGAGAAATACAAAATGGTGGAATTTGCGGAAGGCCAGGGTTTTAAAACCAACCCTGAAGATGTGCAAGTAGCCATTGGAATGCGCAAAGACGATCCTGATATCGCCAAAGTCAATGAAATTTTAGGCGGAATTTCTGCCGATGAGCGGGTTAAATTAATGGATCAAGCGATTAAAGACCAACCGGTAAGCACCCAAGAAAAAGGTGGGCTGATGCATGACTTTAAAAATATTTGGAACAACTATGGCAAGCTCTTCTTACAAGGGGCGGGCTTAACCCTCTTTATCGCCGTCTTTTCCACCGTGGTGGGAACCGGGATTGGTTTATTGATTGGTGTTTTCCGTACGTTGCCAAAAGCGACCAGCAAACTAGGTACTCTGCTCCAAAAACTTTGCAACAGCTTATTGACCATTTACATCGAAGTTTTCCGTGGCACCCCAATGATGGTGCAAGCCATGGTCATCTTCTACGGTTTAGGTATGGCTTTTGGCATTAATTTGGATCGAACCTTCGCCGCCTTATTGATTGTTTCCATTAATACTGGGGCGTATATGTCAGAAATCGTCCGGGGAGGGATTTTCGCCGTGGATGCGGGGCAATTTGAAGCCGCTCAAGCCATTGGGATGACCCACGGACAAACCATGCGCAAAGTCGTCTTGCCACAAGTCTTGCGTAATATCTTACCGGCTACCGGAAATGAACTTGTGATCAATATTAAAGATACCGCGGTCTTAAGCGTGATTTCTGTAGCGGACCTCTTCTTCCAAGGGAACTCTGCTGCCGGAACCAACTACCAATATTTCCAAACCTTTGCCATTATCGGGGTGATGTATTTGGTAATGACCATCACCGTTTCCCGGCTTTTGCGTTTCTTGGAAAGTCGCTTGGATGGCCCCGCTTCCTATGAAAAAACCGAGACCGCTACCTCTGGGGAATTGAAAGAATAGGAGAAGAACTCATGACAGAATCCATCATTGAAATCAAACATTTAAAGAAAAGCTTCGGGGACAATGAAGTCTTAAAAGACATCGACTTTGCGGTGAAAAAAGGCGAAGTGGTCTCCATCATCGGTTCCTCTGGTTCCGGAAAATCCACCTTATTGCGTTGTATCAACCTTTTGGAGACACCGACTAGTGGGGAGATTTACTACAAAGGAGAAAATGTCCTTGCCAAAGGCTACAGCTTGACCAAATACCGGACGCACCTAGGCATGGTCTTCCAATCTTTCAATCTCTTTAACAATCTGAATGTCTTGGAAAACTGCACCACCGGCCAAACTACCGTCTTGAAACGGGACAATGCCGAAGCCAAAAAAGTTGCTCTGGCGAATTTGGAAAAAGTCGGCATGGCCAGCTTCCAAAATGCTATGCCCGCTCAGCTTTCTGGGGGACAAAAACAGCGGGTGGCGCTAGCCCGTGCTTTGTCCATGAATCCAGACGTGATGCTTTTTGACGAACCCACCTCCGCTCTCGATCCGGAGATGGTCGGCGAAGTTTTGAAAGCCATGAAAGACTTGGCCCACACTGGCTTGACCATGGTAATCGTGACCCACGAAATGGCCTTTGCCAGAGATGTATCTGACCGGGTGATCTTCATGGACAAAGGTGTGATTGCCGAAGAAGGAACCCCGGAAGAAATCTTCGGTCACCCCAAAGAAGCCCGCACCAAGGAATTCTTGTCCCGGGTTTTGGAAAGCGAATAAAATGTGTTTTAAGGCGAGGATTTTACTCCTCGCCTTTTTTAGATAAAAAACGTTGTCTTCGTGGGATTTATCTGGTATTTTGTTATAGATTCTGTTCATCTATTTCTCATTTTTAAAGGAGTTTCTTCATGGAAAAAAAATTACGTTTTCGCGATTATTTATTTGTTGGCTCCATGCTCTTTGGACTGTTTTTTGGTGCCGGCAATCTGATTTTTCCCGTGCACATGGGACAAGAAGCAGGGAGTAATATCTTCATGGCCAACCTTGGCTTTTTAGTCACCGGAATTGGCTTACCTTTTCTCGGGGTCGTGGCCATTGGAGTCTCTCGTAGCAATGGCCTGTTCGATTTGGCTTCCCGGATCAACAAACGCTACGCCTTGATTTTCACGGTGTTGTTGTATCTGGTCATTGGTCCTTTTTTCGCCTTGCCGCGTCTGGCCACTACTTCTTTTGAAATCGGACTGGCCCCCTTTCTCCCTCAAGCTCAGCACCAATTGTTCTTAGCCTTGTTTAGCCTTTTATTCTTTATCACGGCTTGGGCTTTGTCCCGGAAGCCTTCGAAGCTTTTGGTTTACGTGGGGAAATTTCTGAATCCGGTCTTTCTCCTGCTGCTAGGAGTGCTCTTGGCCTTCGCTTTCTTTAAACCTTTAGGCAGCATTGCCGATGCCCCGGTTCAAGCGGCTTATCAGCACAATGTTTTCGTCACTGGGTTCACTCAAGGCTACAACACCTTGGATGCTCTGGCTTCATTGGCTTTTGGGATCATCATCATCAAAACCTTGAAAGGCATGGGCGTGGAAAAACCCGCGACCCTCGCCATTGATACGGTGAAATCCGGCTCCATTAGTATTATTTTAATGGGTATCATTTACTCTCTACTGGCCTTTATGGGGACCATGAGCTTAGGGAAGTTTCCCTTAAGTGAAAACGGTGGGATCGCCCTCGCTCAGATTGCCAAGTATTATTTAGGCACTGGGGGCAGCCTATTGTTGGCCCTAATCGTGATCATCGCTTGTTTGAAGACCGCCATCGGCCTGATTACTGCCTTTTCCGAAACCTTCGTGGAATTATTCCCGCAACGCAGCTATGGCTTTTTTGTGGCTCTAGCCAGTATTTTGCCTTGCTTGTTTGCCAACGTGGGTTTGACGAAGATTATCGAATTTTCCACACCGGTCTTGATGTTCATCTATCCTTTGGCGATTACTTTGATTCTCTTAGGTTTGTTTGGTCCTTTGTTCGGTCAGCGTGGGAGTGTCTACCGGCTGACGACTTATTTCACCTTGATTGCGGCCTTTTTTGATGGCTTAAAAGCCAGCCCTAGTGTGATTCAAGAAAGTGCTCTCGCCCAAAACTTGCTCCAAGTAGCTGAGAAATTCCTCCCGTTTTTTGACATTGGCATGGGTTGGATTTTACCGGCTTCCATCGGATTTATTTTAGGATTGCTTTGGAGCTTTCTAAAAAAGGAACCTAAATAACAAAGAAAAAACGCTCGCTTTTTGGCGGGCGTCTTTTTTCGTATGATTCTTCACAAAGCCGTCATTCCGGGAATAATTCACGGTTTTTGTTTATGCACAACAATTGTTATCAACTGACAGTTTCGCCAAAAAACGCTACAATAGGCTTAAAGAGTAACCGAATGGAGGATGTTCTTTTATGCACTTTGAGGAATTACTCATGGATTCGTCAACCCTAATAAAATATAAGTTATTTAAAAAAATTATGTATTTGGCAAGTCCTAGTTATCCGATTGCCCAGATTGCTTCTGAAATGAAACTCAATTACCAACAAACCGTTATTGATTTAACCGAAATTGATCAAGAATTGGCCCAGTTGGATCCGGAGCATCAGTCGATTCTCTTACGGGCCGGGAAGATCAACAGTCAAAATCTCTCCTGTACATTGGATGACTACCGCTATCACTTGCTCCAATCATCGGTTCCCTTCCAATTTATTTTGTATTTCCTAAATGAGGACCAACCAAGCATCGATGATTTTTGTATCCGCTACAACTCCAGCCGTTCCACCGTCTCGCGTAAAATCGAAAGTCTCAAAACTTATCTGAAACAATTCAAACTGCGCTTTACTTATACGGAAGCCGGCATGGCTGGTGACGAGCGCTTAATTCGCTTAGCCCTTTTCAATATTACTTGGCTGGGCGTCAAAGGAGTCACTTGGCCTTTTCCTGCCATGGATGAGGCGATTGCCGAGGACTTAGTGGACCGCTTCGCCATTCATTTTCCACTTGCGCGCACCTATATCGGACGCCACGAATTGAAGTTTTTGGCGGCGATTTTTTATCTGCGCTTGAAAAAACAAAACTACGTGCGCTATGACAAATCCTACAATTTCTTGTTGAAGGACAATTCCTATTACGATATGACGAAGCTCGATGATTGGGAATTCTTTGATTTAAATCCGCGGCAAAAAAGACAAGAAGTCAGCTTCATTTATTTCTTGTCCCACATCATTCCTTTCTATACCATCGACGACGATCCGGCTTTACTGCACACCTTAAAAGACTTTGCCCAACGCCCGAACCCGGTGTACTTACTGGCACAAGACTATTTGGCTTGGGCCAAAGAGCACTTCTTCCAAGACTATGAAGAGGTTTTGAGTCAGCCGACCATTTTGGGCAATTTGCTGAATGTTGGCTTTGGCTACTACACGATTAAGCATCCTTTCCCGAGCATCCCCCATATTTTAGGGCGAGAACAAGCCCCGGTCCGTAGCTTGCGAGAGCTCCAAGAAGGCAGTCAGGACTTTTTAACCGAGATCAGCGGGCGGGAAGATTATCGTTCTTTTCTAACACCGGAGACGATTCCTTTGATCGCCAAATCTTTCACCGAAATCTTGGAACCCTTCTTTGATTGGAAAAAATTCGCCACCAAGGTCAACGTGGGCATTGCCTTAGAGCACAATTATTTGCTGATTACCAACTTGCAACGCTTCTTAGCAGAGACGAGATTTGCTACTTGGGAGACCTTTAACAGTGCGCACCTGAAGGACTACGATCTGGTCATCACCTCTTCTTTGATCCTCAGTCGACAATTTCCAGAGGCGAATGTCTTCTTTTGGGACCACACTGGTAGCGAACCCCAGTCTATTGCGTTGTTGCAACACTTGGCGACTTTGGTCCGCAAAAAAAATCGCTAAAGAATTGGAAACTTAAACAGATGATTAGGCTTTTTTCACATATCCTTCACATTTCCTAGCTATAGTATACACATACCAACAAACAACCCTAACACTTTTTCATTTTTTAACTCCTTGCCTACCAGCCTCCAACTGGTAGGCTCTTTTTTTGCCTGTTGATGAGCTTAAGGGTTTCCTGAAGGTTTCTTTACAATTTTGGCTTTTTCCCATCATGAAATCTTCAAACTTCTTGGGTATTCTTTATTCATACCAACAAACCCTAACACTTTTTCATTTTTCTCCTCTTTTTCGCCGCCTGACCAGCGGCGATTTTTTTGTTTAATGCATTGGTAATAATCAAAAAGCGCCTGTCAGCTTAATTACTGACAGACGCTTTTTTGCTAAATAATTCTAGCTCCTAGGGTATTTTTAAAGTGTCGCAGTGCCCATTCATGGCCGACTTCATCGAAGCTAGCCACGCATTTTTCGGGAATCACTAGCTGATAGCCTAGATTATAGGCGTCTACCGCGGTATGCAAGACGCAGATATCCGTGCAGACCCCGGTGAGGTAAAGTTCACGAATGCCTCGCTCTCGCAAGCGAATATCCAAATCCGTCCCACTAAAGGCGGAGTAGTGACGCTTGTCGATCCAGTAAGCAGTTTCCTTCTCCTGATGGGCTTCGTACAATGTCTCCAAGCTGCCGTAAAGCTTGCGGCCACTCGTACCGATCACATTGTGAGGTGGAAATAATTTGTTCTCCGGATGATACTGGTCAGCAGGGTCGTGGGCGTCAATGGCGAAAACCACATACTCCCCGGCTTCCAGAAAAGCTTGCGTTAAAGTCACTAATTCACTTTCGATGGCTTGGCCTGCCTCGCCGGTAGTCAACTTGCCGTCAGTAGCCACAAAATCATTGGTGTAATCAATGGAGATCAATGCTTTCATCGTCTTTTCCTCCTTGGATTCTTCGGTGCTGCCAATCAGTCGTCTTTTTTGCTTAGACTAGGTGGTGCAAAAATTCCAAAACCATCTGGGCAGAGCGTTTTCCGGCTTCGTCGATAAATTCGTCAAAGGTTTGGGCCGCTTCGTGATCCGCCGTGTCGCTAATCGCCCGTACCACTAAGAAAGGAATTTGGAAGAGCATGGCTGTTTGGGCCACTGCGGCTCCTTCCATTTCATTGGCTAAAGCATCTGGGAAGTGTTGCAAGATTTCTTTGACTTTGGCTTGGTCGTTAACAAAGGTATCTCCGGTCACAATCAGCCCTTTGTGCACGTGGTGATTGGTAGCCGCCGCGGCTTTTTCCATTTCGCTGATCAAATAGCGACTGGCCTCGAAGTACAAAGGCATCCCTGCTGGCAATTGGCCGTATTGGTAGCCAAAGCCGGTCACGTCCACATCAAAGTAGGCCAATTTTTCAGAGATGACCACATCCCCTACCGCTAGGCCTTTGCCGATGCCCCCAGCGGAACCGGAATTGATCACCATGTTGACGCCATATTTTTGAATCAAGAGGCTGGTAATCGTGCTGGCAGCGACTTTACCGATGCCGGAACGCACCAAAATCACCTCATGGGCCCCGATGCCCCCGGAGATAAACAAGGCGTTTGCCCGCTCCCAGGAAACCGGATGATCCAGGTTTTCCCGTAGCACTTTGATTTCTTGATCCATGGCACAAATAATTCCAATTTTCATTTTGATTAGCTCCTATTCATTTCACATTCAATTTTATAAGAAGAAAGTCGCTAGCATTACTACGACGATCAATAAGCAGACCACCACAATGGAGCGGACTAAAAAGCCATTTAGCTCCCGGGATTTTTGATTTTCCACACTACGGCTTTTCTTCAAAGTCTTTGGCGCCTTGGCTTCTTTGCGGAAAAAGCTAGAGCCCCGCTTTTTACTTGGGGCTACCCCATTTTCCTCAGAGCCTGGTACTTGCTCTTGAATCAAGGGTTGCTCCCGGGTCAAGGTGGCTTTGGGAATCCGGGTCACATTGTGTGCCGATTGTTCGGAGTCGACTGTTTGTGTCTGCTCCCGGTCGGCTTTTTCCCGGTGTTTGCGCAAGCTACTGCGGGTGATTAAAGGTTCTTTAGCCATGGCACTCCCGTCCTTTCGCCAGGGCCAACTGCCAGTATTGAATGGCATAAATGGTCTTGGCATCGCAGATTTCCCCGGTTTTCATTCGTTCTAAGGCCTCATCTAAGGTCAGCTCATAGACTTCCAGCACTTCATCCTCATCCATGGCTCGAGGGTTTTCGACTTTTTCCAAGCCTTCTGCCAAATACAGATGAAGCATTTCATTGGCAAAGCCTGGGGAAAGGTACATGGAAGCCAGATGGGTCATCTTTTGCGGACGATAGCCGGTTTCTTCTTCTAATTCCCGGGCGCCGGTCACTTCTGGATGACTGCCTTCTCCTGGATCGATTTTCCCTGCTGGAATTTCTAAGATCACCCGTTCCAAAGGTTTGCGGAATTGGCGGACAAAAAGCATCTTCTCGGCCGGCGTAATGGCCACGATGCCCACGCCTCCAGGATGGAAGACTAGCTCCCGTTTGGCCGTACCTCCCATAGGCAAAGCCACTTCATCTAAGGCTACTTCGATAATTTTACCGGTAAATAGCGTTTCACGTTTGATCGTTTTTTCTTCAAAAGCTTCAAAAGAAAGCATTTCTCTCCCACTTTCATTCGGTTATTCTAGTTTTAGGGTCGTTTAGGCGACCGTGATCTACTTGTAGTATACACGTTTTCCAAAAGCCTTGGGAGTTAAAAATCCCTTGAGAACCTTATGTTTTTCCTAAATTAAAAAAATCAACCCTTAGTCTGATTTTTTTTGCCTAGGCTGCGTGCTAAAATGGTTTCGTAGACATCACCGGTGCTAAAAACCGGCAAGGGAACGAACTAACCAATTTTACTTCACTTACCTACTTTTAGGAGGATACATTCATGAAAAAAATCATCCTGACAACGATTGGGGGACTCGTGCTTCTGAGCTTGTTTGTCGGTATGGCCGACTCGAACTTTACGCTCTTCCCACTCTTACTGGTCGCCTTTGGGGTTTTCCTCGTGGTCACCGGCTTGAAAGGGAGTCCGAAAAAGAAGACGAACAAGCAAGGTCTGCCCCTTCTATCCAAGGAAAAAGAAGAGCACTACTTGCAATCTGGCATGAGCCAAAGCGAAATTGAATATTTCCGAGACACCATGGGCATGGCAAAAGAACAAATCGAGCAGCTCCAAAAAAACATCAACAAAAATGCCAAATTAAAAGCCATCGATTTGCGCCGGGATACGTTACGGGCGGCCAAAGCTTTGTTTAAAGAATTGGTAAAAGAACCACAAAAACTGCACTGCGCCAACCATTTTCTTTACACACACCTGCCAAACATGGTCGATCTCACAGACAAATTTATCGAAATCAATGAACACGAAATCAAAAGTCGGGAAACCTACGAAAAGATTGAAGAAAGTGCTCAGATTATCGATCAAATGGCCTCTTTAATCGCCCAAGATTACCAACAATTTGTGGCAGATGATTTTGAAGAGATGGACGTGGAGCTTTCCATTGCCAAACAAAGTCTAAAACGAGATAATGTAAATAGGACAGCTGAAAAAATCTAGCGGTGACGCTAGATTTTTTTCGAAACGAACTGGAGGAATAATGATGACTGATAACAATAACGTACCTCAGCAAAATGTAGATTCCGCATTAGAAGATTTACTAGGCACGCCTTTTTCCACACCTGTGGGGGCCTTGACGGAAACCCAACAAAATGAAATCAATGCGTTAAAAGAGCAACAACAAGCCGATCGCTTAGTGGATAAATTGCCCCCTGAACGGCAACAGCAAGCCCGAGAGCTAGCAGAAAAAATCGACGCTACCGACCAGCAAGGGGTTATCACATACGGCGCCGTGGCGCAACAAAAACTAAGCGAGTTTTCTCAGTCTATGTTAAACCACGTACAAGCCAATGATATCGGCCCTGTGGGGGATAGCTTAACGGAACTGATGTATCGCTTAAACGAAGCCAACCCAGACGATCTTCGGGCGGGAGAAGGCAGCTTGTTTAAACGGATGTTTGGCAAAGTGAAACAATCCATCTACGAAATCACCGCCAAATACCAAAAAATCGGCGCCCAAATCGACAAAATCGCCGTAAAATTGGACAAAGAAAAGAACGGTCTTTTAAAAGACAACTTAATGTTGGAACAGCTTTACCATAAAAACAAGGACTACTTCGAAGCCTTGAATATCTACATCGCCGCGGGAGAACTCAAAGCGGAAGAATTAAAAACCAAGATCATCCCGGAAGCCATGGCAAAAGCCCAAGCAAGTGGCGACCAAATGGACGTGCAAATCGTCAACGATTACAGCCAATTTTTGGATCGCTTGGACAAACGGACTCATGACTTGCGCCTAGCGCGACAAATCACCATCCAACAAGCACCACAGATTCGCTTGATTCAAAATACCAACCAAGCATTGGCAGAAAAAATCCAAGCGTCCATTAACACTGCTATTCCTTTGTGGAAAAACCAAGTGGTCATCGCTTTGACCCTCTTGCGTCAAAAAGATGCGGTGACTGCACAACGGCAAGTTTCTGAAACCACTAACGACCTTTTGAAGAAGAACTCCGAATTGCTGAAGGTCTCGGCCATCGAAACCGCCAAGGAAAACGAACGAGGAATCGTGGACATCGAAACCTTGCAAAAGACTCAAAACGACTTGGTAGAAACCATCCAAGAAACCTTGCGCATCCAACAAGAAGGCAAGGAAAAACGTCGGGCCGCCGAAGTGGAATTGGTCAATATGGAAGAAGATTTGAAAACCAAACTTTTGGAATTAACTTCTGGCCCACAAAAATAAGGCCTCTGCGCTTCGCTGCTCTGTTTTAAGCACGGAACTAGTAAACTTACATGAGTGAACCAAAAGCCCCTGAAAGACGCTAATACGCGGCTTTCAGGGGCTTTTTTTGCGAAGGACTGCTTTTTGGCTAACTTTTTTGCTATGATAAAAAGAAAAGGCGGTGACGAAATGACGATTCTTTCCTTTGAAGCTGTTTCTTTACGAAAAAGTGGTCAGACCCTGTTGCAAGACATTACTTGGCACATTCAGCCGGGAGAAGATTGGGGAATTCTCGGGTTAAACGGTGCGGGCAAATCACTGCTCTTACAGATGATTGCCGGTAATCTCTGGCCCTCCACGGGGAAATTAACCGTGCTAGGAGAAGTCTTTGGTCAAACCAATTTACCGGATTTAACCCGGCGGATTGGCTGGGTGGCTGCGGCCTTACAAAGCAAATTTTATCCTCAAGACTTAGCCGAAGAAATCGTATTGTCGGGAAAATTTGCTTCCATCGGCTTGTGGCAAAGCTATCAAGTCAGTGAATTAACCGCGGCTAAGGACTTGCTGGCAACTCTGGGAGGCAGCGACTTAATCGGCAAGCCCTATGCCGTCTTGTCCCAAGGCGAAAAGCAACTGGTCTTAATCGCTCGGGCCTTGATGCCCGCACCGGAATTATTAATCCTAGACGAGCCTTGTACGGGACTTGATTTGTTTGCCAGAGAAGAGCTCTTACAGCGAATTGCACGTATTAAAGCACAGCCGGACGCCCCCACGGTCTTGTTTGTCACCCATCACACGGAAGAGCTGCCACCCTTTATCAATCGCCTGCTGATGCTACGTCATGGGAAGATTTACCAGCAAGGTTCTCCACAAGAATTGCTGACGGCGTCAAATCTGATGGCATTTTATCAAAAGCCGATTCGTCTCTTTTCCTATCAAGAAAAGCGGATTATCGTAGCGCCAAAATAAAAAACCCTTCTTCTACTCGCAATTCAGCAAGCTAGAAGAAGGAGTTTTTTTATTTATCATTTAAAACACTGTGTTTGTACCCATAACCGAGATAAATCGCCAAGCCTAGCAAAAGGGTAATGGCGAACACAATCCAGGTAATGCCTTGTAGTTGCAACATTAAGAACACACAGCTCGCCACGGATAAGACCGGTAAAAGGGGCACGAATGGTACTTTGAACTCGCCTTTTTTCGGTGGGCCCATGGTTTTCCGCAGTTTCAAAAGTCCCAAGCCCATTAGAGACAAGTAGGATAAAGCCACGATATTAGTCAATTCCGCCAAAATTTCTAAGGGAAAGGCCGCCGCAAAGAACAAGGACACGGCTCCCGCTACCAAGGTCGCTTTTTTCGGTGTTTGGTGTTTGGGGTCGATTTCTTGCATAAAGCGAGGCAAAAGACCGTCCTTACTAATGGCATAAAGCAGACGAGCCAAGGAGTACATCATGGAAATCGTCACCGACAGCAAGGTCAAAATCGCCCCAATGGCAATCACGCTCCCTAAGAAGTCGTGGCCCACATAGCGCATGGCAAAGGCCACAGGGTCGCTGACATTCAGCTGATCGTAAGGTACGATTCCGGACATGATTAAAGTCACCACGATGTAAAGTACCGTAGCAATAAGAATCGAGCCGATAATCCCTCGCGGCACATCTTTTTGGGGATTTTTGACTTCTTCCGCCGCCATGGCCACCGCATCGAAGCCTAGAAAAGCAAAGAAGACCAAGGCCGCCCCGTCAAAAATTCCTTTTGCACCAAAGGGCGTGAACGGTTGCCAGTTACTCGGTTTCACAAAGAAGACCCCGACGACGATAAACAAAGCGATAATGGCGAATTTCACCCAAACCATGGCATTGTTCAGGCGCAAAGCTTTCTTGGCTTCTTGAGTAACCCAGAAGGTCACGAAGACCACCACAATGGCCGCCACCAGATCCACGTAAGTGCCCGCCTGAGGATCATAGCCCCCGGTTAAGGCTGTGGGCAAATCCAGTCCCAAACTGCTTAAAAAGCCTTGGAAATACCCGGACCAGCCGGAAGCCACAGAAGCTACCGCCAGCATGAATTCCCAGAGCAAGAACCAGCCGGCAAACCAAGCCACTACTTCCCCAAAGACTACATAGAGATACGCATAGGGTCCGCCTAAGATCGGTACCCGCGAGGCAAATTCCGCAAAGCACAGGCCGGACAAAATCACCACGATTGCGGCCACCACAAAGGAGATGGACAAAGCCGGACCCGCGTAATTTGCGGTAGCTTGTCCGGTAATCACGAAAATCCCCGTGCCGATAATGGCGCCGATGCCGAGTAAAATCAAGTCCTTCAAGGTTAAGGTGCGTTTTAACGCCCCTCGTTCAGCCGGATTAAATGTTTTTTTTCGAAAGATTTCCATAACAGTTCCTTTCTTACAGGAAAACACTTTTTTCCCGTTAAGTGATTAAATACTCTTCATATATCCTAAGAGCATACCACCTAAAATCACAAAAACACAACCCAAAATAACATAAAACAGTTCTTTTTTGGTTTTTCTTTCCCCTAAAAGGAAGATGCCCCCTAAAGTGGAAATGATGATCCCCATTTGGGACAAGGAGAAGCTGACTGCCAAGCCCAAGGTTTGAATCCCCATGAGCATGCAGATATTCCCGATGCCCCACAGCAAACCAGACACGGTATTTTTCACGATGAAACGGTCATAGCGGATGTTTTTCAAGGTGAAGAGGAAGGCTCCCACCATCATTCCGAAACTTTGGGGTAGGATAATCGCCGCCGGGTCCAAATCTGCCCAGGTTACGAGAATCGTGTAGGCACCAAAGCCCACGGTCGAAACCAACAAGGAACGAAAGCCCTTGCCAAAATCAAAAAGCTGACGATTTTCCGGCATTTCTTCTGCCCGTTGTGGATCTCGACGTGACGTGTAAAATGAACCGGCAATCAATAAAATCAAGGCCAAACCGCCTAACAAAAAGTCTTGTCCTTTTTGCCATTCACCAAACAACAAAGCGCCAGCAATGATGTTTAAGATCAACTGCATCCCTGTGGACAAAGGCAGTCCCACGGAAACCCCCATAAAATGCATCCCTTGAAATTGACCTCGTTGGCCCACACTCCAAAAGACCCCTGAGATAAAACCAAAAATAACCGTAGCCATCGTCATCGTCGGTTGTAAAATAAAGAATACCACTAGGGAAAAGACAAAGGCCCCAATGGTCATCCCTAAAGTTTGTTGATTCGCCGTACCACCCATTTTTCCGCTTACTAGAGCGATACTCCCCCAAGCAAACATGGGGATTAATGCAATTACTAACTCCAAAACCAGCTCTCCTTTTTTAAAACATTTGTTTAAAACAATTATCATTTTTCTTAAACACCAAAATAGTCTACCAGTGAAATCGTTTTTGTAACAAGCGATTTCTTTCAAAAATTTTTGAATTTCTGAAACATTGGTCAGACCAATTTTTCTTGATACACCGGCAAAAAAAGGCCCCCACCGGCAAAAATATGCTGGTGGAGGCCTTTTTGAGGAGCAGGTTAATTTTGATCCGAGCTATTTTGGCGAATCAGACCAATTGCCGGGGCATCCTCGATAATTTCTTCAATAGGAGATTTCTTTTCGGGTTTTTCTTCGTCTTCTTCTGGATCTGTAATGGGTTCTTCGTCAAGCTTCAACTCTTTTTCCATTTCATCCAGTTTTTCAAAGGTATCATCGTTCTTGGCTTCTTGGGCCAATTCTTCCAATTTTTCTTTTTCTGGCTCACTCATAAAAATTCCTCCTTATGTCGTTCACCTAGCCTTAAGCAAGCTGGAATGTGATTTGGGCAAAGCTTATGCCCTT
This sequence comes from Enterococcus asini ATCC 700915, assembly GCF_000407365.1. Lineage (GTDB taxonomy): Bacteria > Bacillota > Bacilli > Lactobacillales > Enterococcaceae > Enterococcus_C > Enterococcus_C asini. Next base: position 1,097,476 of record NZ_ASVU01000001.1, on the reverse strand, counting down.
ACATTTATGGTACCATGTTTACTTTCAGAAAGCGAAACATCTGCAAAAGCCTTACTTGCCACTTAGCCTAGTTCAACTCCGCAATGACTTTTTCCATTAACGCTGCGGCTTCTGGCGGCAAAGCATTGTAGCCCTCATTGTCCACCGCTTGGGCCAAGATAAAGTCTAAGCGGCTTTGCATCCGGTCTCGCAGCGCTTTGACATAGTCCCCCTCTTCAAAGTCCACGTCAAAACCTGCAACCGGTAAATAACTCATGCTAGCCAAAGGACCGAAAGCGGCAAATTCTGCCGAGCCTTCCACGATTTTTTCAATGGAGCCTAACGTATCTTGCGGTGTGACTTTCTTGCCTTTGTAAAAACCGGTATTTAAGATGTAGCAGTCGGTTTGATTTGCTTCAAAGAGATTTTTAAAGTCCTCAAAGTCTTGGCCTAATGGATACACGCGGAATGGATTGGCGTAAGGCTCGATGACCAGTTTGTCCATGTCCACATTCCCCACCACATTTTCCGCCGTGGTGCGCTTCGTTGCCAAAGTCAAGCCAAAGACCGCGGCTAAGACCGGATCAGTGATTTTAACCACCGGTGGCAAGCTGTCGTCTTTCATAATCCAGAAAATCGCATCGATGGAGGAGCGCAGGTGATCCACCCGATTTGGCGTCACGTAGCGGGATTTCACCGTACGGCCATTGCCATTGCGGATGTCTTGGGTCACGATGACCTTCTTGCCCGCCTCGTCTAAAGTCACCCCGACATTTTGACAAGTGATAAAGTAATCCACTGCCGGATCGGTCAAAGGATAGTCCTGAGTCTTATCAAAATAAGCCGGCTCCAAAGCCGTGGTGGAGCCATCTGTTTGGTTAATCACGAAGGCATCATCGTGAAGTACTTTCACTTGGTATTTGTCCCCGTGTTTGGCCAAAGTAATCGTGGACTTTCCGGAACCAGAAAGACCAAAAGCCGCCATAGTGAATTTTTTATCCGGCAATTGATACTGCTTCATGCCCCCATGACAAGCCACGTAGCCATTGCGGTGAGCCGTTGCCCACGCTAAGGTCAAAGTAGCTTTCTTCAACTCCCCAAAGTAATTTAGGCCCAAAACCGCCGCCACATTATGCTCCGGATCAAAAAGGGCCAAGCCATGAGGAAAATCAGGATGGCGCCAGTCCGGATCTGCATATAAGAAGATGTCCGCCTCAGGATAGGTCTTGGAATCTTGGTACAAAGCACGCCATTCTTGGGTCATAATCTGGAAATTCAAAAGATAAGAATAGAAATTCGTCTCATAGTTTTCCGGCAGTAACAAGTGGGCGTTCACCATAAAGTCCTTGTCCAAGCCCACCACGACTTCCCCAGCGTAGAATTTCTTATGGGTTCCTTGGAACAGGGCATCCCGCAAGACCCCTTCGTACAAAGTCTTGTCGATACCCGGTTGTCCGATCACCCGGCGAGCCGCCGCCGTCCGTCCCGTCACCTTGCCATCGTTAAAGACGATCACCTTGGCATCTTTCGGCAAGCCCAGTTCTGCCGTATGCTTCACTGGCATATCCGTAATCGCCGCTCCCGGTGCCTTTCTTGCCAGTTCGTAAGCGGCGGCTAAATCCGTGATTTTTTCTACATTGTTCCCGTAAAAAGCCGATTCTACCAATGTTTTGAAGCTGGAAAACAGTTTGTTTCCGGGAGCAATCTCCCCGTGAGAAAACGTACCAACAGTTGCCATATAATGATTCCTCCTAACCTACATTAAAATTACAGCGTTTACATACTAACAATATTATTATAATACAACTGGGAAATCATGTCCTGTCTTTTTAAAGTTTTGCCTTGATTATCCGAATTCCCATAGGCTTTATCATTTAATAACGAGATGTGAAACAAAAAAACGCTTGGCACTCAGGCCAAGCGTTCCACAATTTTCTTTTTTAAAATCTTAGTACCAGCCGTTTGCTACCCAGAAAGCTTGCGCTGCTTCCCATGAGCCGTAACGTTCTGCTACGTAGTTATCCGCAACTTGTTCTTGGTTTGCTGCAGAGTAGTCCCCATTCAAATAAGCGGAGTCTAATTGGTAACGGCCGATATAGCGTCCGTTTGTTGCAGAGTAAGAACCACCGGATTCTTTTTGGGCGATCCATTCTTTAGCAGAGCTAGTAGTTGCTGCTGTGGTTGTGGTTTCTGCCACAGCCGGTTCCGTGTATGTTTCTTCCACATAAGTTGTTGGTTCTTCATAGGTTTCTACGGGCGTATCCGTCGCTGGTTCGCTAACCGGTTCACTAGTGACTTCGGTAGCCGCTACACCGTCTGTAGGGATCGTGATTTTTTCTCCGGCATAAATTAAGTTAATATCGCTGATGTTGTTTTTGTCAGCGATTTGTTGGATTAAGCTATTGTCCCCGACAAATTGATTGGAGATGGTTGAAAGCGTATCTCCAGCTTGAATCGTGTACAATTCGTCAGCGGATGCATCCGCGGTACCGACAAAAACGGCTGCCCCAGCAGATAAAGTAACGCCCAATAAAACTGTTTTAATTGATTTCATGATCATTCTCCTTTGTTTTCTCGACGGTATTCACTTTACCACTAGAAAACATTTCATGAATGAAATTACTTTTACAATTCATTACAAAAAACCTACGTTGATAACACTTGTAACCTTTTTGTAATTTATCTGACCGTTTCCACGAGCTGCCACCAGTCGCTCCAATAACCCCAAACAGATTTCCAAGGCTCACGAAATAACCCTCGGCGCTTTTTCAACTGCTTGGTTAAAAACAGTCCCACAGCCCGAAAAGGCCCGCCACCTTCACTTTTTCTTAGCAAGCTTCTCGCTGTTGTATTGCTCTCAACTTTATCCTCTGACTCTGGCGCCAAAACCACTCCTTGCAGTAATTCACAGCATTCCCCTGGCGTAAAAAAGCGCCGAAACCGCCACAACTGTAAAAGGACTCCCCGCTCCTCTCGGTGGGCAAAAAACAGCGCCCGAACTTCTTGGCGATAAAGTGTCACAGACAGTTGGGCCACTTGGGGAATTTGTTTACTATGTTGCCCCAAGTGGCCCAAGTGGTGACTGGTTGGGCGGCTGCCGAACAAGCGGTGGCGGAATTAGCCAAGGTGGTCAGCGCTTTAGAACAAGCAAAGCGGCCGGAGCAAGTGGAATTGCCAGAGAATCGCCGTCAGATTGATCAAACGCAAATAATTCAAAAAGACTACCGGTTGAAAGCCCCCACTGTAATAGTAAGTTTTTAACCGGCGAGCGGTAGTTTGTGGTTTGAAATACGCGATTTGATTCAGAGTCACAATCATCAGAAGACCTCCTAGCAGTCAAAAGCGACGAATAAACACCCAGGGATGTCGGCCAAGCAAAGCCCGTTCAAAAACCTCACTATGATTACATACGCAAAAAACTTTTAACTTCTTCACAAAAGCGCAAAAAAACCTCTTTTCCAGTTACACCTAGAAAAGAGGTTACTTCCTTATTTATCCAACGTATCGATGATAATCGTCACCGGTCCGTCGTTGATCAAAGATACGGCCATATCAGCGCCGAATTCCCCCGTCGCCACGGGAATCCCTAAAGTCCGCAATTGTTCATTAAACGCTTCATACAAAGGAATTGCGACTTCCGGGCGGGCGGCTTTGACAAAGCTCGGGCGATTGCCTTTTTTGGTATCGGCATACAAAGTAAACTGGGAAATACTCAAAATACTCCCCGATACCGCGGCCAAATCTTGGTTCATCTTGCCGGCTTCATCTTCAAACACCCGCAGCTTGCTGATTTTCCGTACCAAGTATTCCACGTCGGCCATTTGATCTGACTCGTGAATTCCCAAAAGAATCACGAAGCCTTGATTGATTTCTCCCAAGACTTCCTCGGCGACACTGACGCTGGCCTTTTTCACTCGTTGAATCACTGCTCGCATTGCTTTACCCCCGTGTCCGCCGAACGCTGTAAACATCCGGAATTTGTTTGATTTTGTCCACAATGGACTTCAAGTGGTTGAGGTTTTGAATGCTGACGGTCAAGCGAATGGTGGCCATTTTTTCCTTATTCGTCCGGGCCTCTACGCTTTGTAGGCGCTTGGTTAAGGCATTGACCGTTTGCAAGACATCATTTAGCAAGCCACTGCGATCGTAGCCGTAAATCTCCAAGTCGGCATCGTATTCTTTGGAATTATTGGCGGTATCTTCCCACTCCACTTCGATCAAGCGTTTTTCCGCTTCCGGGGATTGGACATTCGGACAGTCCGCCCGGTGAATGGAAATCCCCCGGCCTTTGGTGATATAGCCCACGATGGCGTCTCCCGGTACCGGATTGCAACAACGGCTAATGCGGATCAAGAGGTTGTCCACCCCTTCGATGACGATGCCCCCTTCATGGCGGACTTTCATCTTCTCCTTTTTCTCCGTTGGTTGGTTGACTAATTCTTGAACGGCTTGTTCCTTCTTCTCTTTTTCCCGTTGTTTCCGTTCTTCCACGGACAAGCGATTTGCTAGAGAAGTAGCACTGAGCTCCCCGTAACCAATCGCCGCGTAAAGATCGTCCTCGGTTTGGTAATTGAAGTGTTCACAAGCGTCTTTCACCTTGTCTTTGGTCAGCATGTCCTTAGGCAAGAAGTCCATTTCCTGTAAGGTGTGATACAGGCTGTCATGGCCCTTTTGGATGTTGCCTTCCCGATCTTGGGCTTTGAAGAAGCGCTTGATCTTGTTTTTTGCCTTGCTAGTGGTGACCAGATTCAACCAGTCCCGACTTGGTCCAAAGGAATTAGGCGAAGTCAAAATCTCGATGATATCGCCATTTTTCAGCTTGTAATCCAATTGCACCATCTTGCCATTGACCTTGGCACCGGTGGTCTTATTGCCGATGTCCGTGTGGATGCTATAAGCAAAATCCAGTGGTCCAGAACCTTTCGGAAGCTCCGTCACATCCCCTTTTGGCGTAAAGACGTAGACTTTGTCGGAGAAGATGTCCCCTTTGACCCCTTCCATAAATTCAGGAGCATCGTAGGCATCGTCTTGTAGTTCCAAAATCTCTTGGAACCAGCCGACTTGATGGCTAATCTTGTCTTCCGGCACTTTTTCCGTGCGACCTTCTTTATAGGCCCAGTGTGCCGCTACCCCAAACTCGGCGATTTCATGCATTTCATGGGTCCGAATTTGGATTTCCACAGGATTGCCCTTTGGACCGATTACCGTGGTGTGCAAGGACTGGTACATATTGGCTTTCGGCATGGCAATATAGTCTTTGAAGCGACCAGGCATGGGTTTCCATTTCGTGTGAATCGTTCCTAAGACCGCATAACAGTCCTTAATGGAATCCACAATCACCCGAATGGCTAAAAGGTCATAAATTTCTTCAAATTTTTTCTTTTGGTCCACCATTTTCCGATAAATGGAGTAAATGTGTTTTGGCCGACCGTAGATTTCCGCGTAAATTCCTAGCTCTTCCGTGGCTTCTCGAATCTCTTCCACCGCTTCGGAGACATAGGCCACCCGTTCATCCCGTTTGGTCTGCATCAAGTGGACAATCCGGTAATACTGCTTCGGATTCAAATAGCGCAAGGCCGTGTCTTCTAGTTCCCATTTAATCCGGCTAATCCCTAAACGATGTGCCAAAGGAGCATAGATTTCCATGGTTTCTTTGGCAATCCGCCGCTGTTTGTCCTCCCGCAAGTGTTTTAAGGTGCGCATATTGTGCAAGCGGTCTGCTAGTTTAACCATGATCACTCGTAAGTCTTGGGCCATGGCCAAAAGCATCTTCCGGTGGTTTTCCGCCAGTTGTTCCTCATGGGATTTGTAGGTGATCTTCCGGAGCTTGGTCACCCCATCCACCAGCATGGCCACGTCACTGCCAAACTCCCGGGTCAAGTCTTCTAGGGTCACGGGCGTATCTTCTACTACATCGTGTAAAAAGCCGGTAGCTACCGTGTGAGGGTCCATATGTAACTCCGCCAAGATGCCCGCTACTTGAATGGGATGGATGATATAAGGCTCACCGGATTTACGAAACTGGCCCTCGTGAGCGGCGGTGGCATAGTCCAAAGCTTTTTGCACAAAGGCCACATGGTCTGGACTCATATAGCTGCTGACGATTTTGATAACACCGGGGCCGCTTAAAATCGGTTCTTTACTCATTGTTGGCACCCTCCTTTCGATTAATAACTCTTACAGGGCGAAAAAAGCAGAAGAAACATTGATAAGATGCGCTTTTCTCGTCCTTAAAATGATTAGCATTATTATACACGGGGTCTTGCAATATTACAATCATCCCAAGTTTTAGCCTAATTCTGCACTTAAATCCAAATCACCTAAGTCTTCTACGCCTACTCGGGTGACACCATTTTTCACTAAGTTTCGTAAAACCGTTGTGGAAGCTTCCGTCAAATTCAGCTGAAGTTGCAATTTTTCGCCCCCATCAAAGGAAAAAGTTTCCGCATCGTGCAAAGCATCTGCAACGGAAGCTCCTTCATCTAATACCAGACATTTCCAGCCCAATTCCCGCATACGAGGCAAGATGGCCAGCTTCTTGATCTCCGTTAATTGCTCCGCGGCTACGCGAGTGCGAATCTCTCCCCACGTCACGGCGATGCCCCGTAAAGTATCTTCTAACTGGGCCACTAGGGTTGCTTGTTCCAATAAGGTATAGCTGTTCACAGACAGTTCGATAAAATCGGCTCCTTCTTGAAAGGCATGACCAGCTTCAAAGGCTTTTTTCGCCACCGTGCCACTGCCTAAAGGATAATCCACCACAGTACCGATTTTAATAGCCGTTGGGGCCAGTAATTGCTTGGCCCGGCGGACATTGGTGGGCAAGACGACCACTTCTTGCACCAGATTTTCTTGACGCAACTTCGTCAATGTATCTTTTAACTCCCAGTCTTTCATGTCAGGCGCGACTAGGCGTAAACTAACCAACTCACTTACTTTCATTCGGTTACTCCTTCGCTAATTCTAATTGATAACTCGCTGCACTTAAAAGGTACAAAGGGGCGGTTTCCGTGCGCAAAATCCGAGGCCCTAAGCCACAGAGGATTCCGCCGGCTGCCACTAGTGTCTCGATTTCAGCCGGCATGATGCCGCCTTCTGGTCCAAAGACCGCCAAAATCCGTTCCCCTGGCTGGACGTCTGTTAAAACTTGGGCCAAATGCGCCATTTCCCCGGCTTTGGCGCTTTCTTCATAAGCGATCAAGATCCGGTCGTATTCCGGTAAAGCCGCCACCAGTTCTGAAAACTGACCCAACAGTTGAATCTTAGGCGTCCGTTGCCGTTGGGATTGTTCCGCGGCTTCTTGGGCGATTTTTTCTAAACGTTGCTGTTTTTTTCCTAGCTTTTTGGCATCCCATTTCACCACAGAGGCTCGAGCGGGAAAGCCCATAAAGGCTGCCGCTCCCAGCTCCGTGCCCTTTTGCACGATCCATTCCAGCTTATCCCCTTTTGGATAACCGGAAGCAATCGTCACAAAAATCGGTAACTCCTTGGCTTGCTCTTCCTTGGCGACTTCTACTAAGACCACGGTTTCCGACTTTATCTCGGTGATTTTCGCAATAATCGCCATTTGATCCGGGAAGACCAAGTAGACTTCTTCTCCGGGCTCCATGCGCATGACCCGCACGATATGATGAAAGACTTCCCCGGCCAGCTCGTAGCTGTCACCGGTATAAGGTAAATCAATAAAATAGCGTTGCATGGCTTACTCCTCGGCTTTTTTCAAAATAATCGCGTACCAGTCTTGTTGTTTAAAGAGCTGATCCACTTCAAATCCTTCTGTGTACATGGCTTCCATGACCTCATCCACCTTGTCGTGGATAATGCCGGAGACTACGAAACGACCATTGGGCTTCAATAAACGATAGGCATCGGGAATCAACAGCAAGATGATTTCCGCCAAAATATTGGCTACGATCACGTCCGCTTCTTCTGCCACACCATTTAGTAGATTGTTGGCATAGACTTCCACGTCTTGGGCCACAGGGTTTAAGTCCAGGTTTTCTTTGGCAGAGCGTACCGCCACTTCGTCTAAGTCATAGGCGGTGACTTTGCCGGCGCCCAGATATTTCGCCGCAATACTCAAAACCCCAGAGCCGGTGCCTACATCTAGCACTCGTTCCCCACCCCGTAAGATAACTTCCAAAGCTTGTAAACTCAAGCGAGTTGTAGGGTGCGTGCCGGTGCCAAAGGCCATGCCGGGATCCAACGTAATGACTTTTTCCTCTTCTGATGCCGGGGTATAAGACTCCCAACTTGGCAAAATGGTCAAATAACGGGTAATCCGCACGGGATGGTAGTATTTCTTCCAAGCTGTGGACCAGTCCGCATCGGAAACCTCCGTGATTTGCCAGTCATTTTTCCCGATAGCCAGGCCAAATGTTGGCAACGCCGCTACTCGTTCTTGCATAAAGGGCAAGATTTCCGGTAAAAAGACGGTCTCGGGGAAATAAGCCGCCACCCGAGCCCCTTCCGTTAAATCCGTCAAGGCGCTTTTATCAGCGATTTCCCCAAAGGCATCACTTTCCCAATTGGCCGCATCCAAAGCATCTTCAATGGACACCCCACTGGCGCCTGACTCCACTAAAATATTGGCCACGGCTTCCACCGCTTCACTGGCCGTTTCAACTTTTACTTCATACCATTTCATAATTGTGCTCCTTTTTAATAACTTGGATAAGGCAAGTAGTCCTGTGCCTTTTTGATTTTTGCTGTGACTAGCTCCCGGAAGACTTCCCGGTCCCATTTTAGCTCAAAAATCTCGTCACCCTCATCTGGACTGTTTAAAAAGTCCAATAAATCGCTCATGCCTTCATCTAAGACCTCTTGGAGATAGCTCACTAAAGCGTCCAATTCTCCTTGGCGTAGGCCTTTTTTGCCTTCGTAAGGATAGACCGCTAAGTAGTCTTTCGGATCATATTTGGACTTTTTGGGATCGACTAATAAAATGCCATCCTCAAACTCGATCACCTCTTCTTCTGAGGTCACGCCGTCCGCATCGTCTAATTGCAACTTAGCGGGATTTTCCGCAAACAAGCGGAAGATGATTTCAACGCTGTGGTTTTTACGATCCCAAGCTAAGCCCACTTCATAGTCGGCTAATTGACTTTCTAATTCCTCGGCTAAATAACTCACCATGGTTTTCTTTGCCATTTTAAAGCTCCTCTTCTGAAAAGACCGGGATTGTTTGACCAGTCTTTTGATTAGTGTGTTTGCCAGCCCCAGTCTGGACTGACGTCTTTTTTAAGCTGTTTGGTTACATAAGGATTGCCTCGGCAGACATAACGCAAAGGCAAGTCCGTCCACTTTCCTTTATTGGGAATGCCAATGCGGGGCACAGCCAGCACTTGTTTTGGTTGCCGGCGTTTTTCGGGTACCAGATGCAAAGGACTCGTAAAAATCGACTCCCCGTACAAGCTAAAAGGCACTTGTAAAGCCGCCATTAATTTTCCCGGGCCATTGGTTAACGCGACCCCGGTTTGTCCCTGACGATTTTCCTGCATGGCGGCGAGATACTCCGGAGCTGGCTCCAAGGCGCGAATCATCACTCCTTGGGGCAGGCCCGCTTCTCTCGTTACGATATTTAAAATCGTGTGCCGGTGCATTTGATACAGGTAAATGCTCCCTGCTTCTTGATACATGGCCGCTACCCGAGGCGTCTTTCGCAAGCCATAGCTGTGAGCCGCTTCGTCTTCCGGGCCTAAATACGCCTCGCAATCCACGATCCAGCCTTCCAGCTTGCCCCCATCTTCTAAGGTGTGTTCCAAATACATCCCCACTAAAGCTTGGGCCACACTAGGCGTGTCTGCTTCTTGAAATAAACGGCGCAAGGCTTTCATCGTTTCTGTCATTTTCTTCACCAATGCTTATTTTACACGATTATCCCAAGGGTTGCTATGGATACCGTTCATCGTAAAAGAAAGTCCCTCAGGCCTTAAGGAAAAGAACGTGTTATACTGACTACAAGAAACTCATACAGGAGGTCTTTTCATGGAAAAACCCTTAGCCTATCGCATGCGCCCTCGGAATCTTGAGGAAGTCGTGGGCCAGCAACACTTAGTAGGACCGGGGAAAATCATCAATCGCATGGTAGCTGCCAAGATGCTTTCCTCCATGATTCTCTACGGCCCTCCCGGCACCGGCAAAACCAGTATCGCGTCGGCCATCGCCGGCTCCACCAAGTACGCCTTTCGCATGCTAAATGCCGCCACGGATACGAAAAAAGACCTGCAAATCGTCGCCGAAGAAGCCAAAATGAGCGGTACCGTGATTTTGCTTTTGGATGAAGTCCATCGCTTAGACAAAACCAAGCAAGATTTCTTACTGCCCCATTTGGAATCCGGACGCATCATCATGATCGGGGCCACTACAGAAAATCCTTATATTACCATTAACCCGGCGATTCGCAGTCGAACGCAGATTTTCGAAGTCAAGCCGCTGACAGAAGCCGACATCTTAACCGCCGTAGACCACGCTTTGGCCGATAAGGAACGAGGCTTAGGAGATTACCCCGTGCACATGGAGGAAAATGCTCGCCTGCATCTTTCTCGGGCTACCAATGGGGACTTGCGTAGCGCTTTAAACGGACTGGAACTAGCCGTGCGTTCCACCCCACCGGAAGAAGACGGCACCATTCACCTGACTTTAGAAGTGATTGAAGAATGCATTCAACGTAAAGCCTTGACTCACGACAAAGACGGGGATGCCCATTACGATGTGATTTCTGCTTTCCAAAAATCCATTCGTGGCAGTGATGTGGATGGGGCGCTCCATTATTTAGGACGCTTAGTGGAGGCTGGGGATTTGGCGATTATTTGTCGCCGCTTAATGGTGATTGGCTATGAAGATATCGGCTTGGCCAATCCCGCTGCCGCCGCTCGCACGGTGAATGCCGTCTTAGCCGCCGAACGCCTGGGACTACCAGAAGCCCGCATTCCTCTAGCCGACTGCGTGGTGGACTTGTGTCTTTCCCCTAAATCCAACTCCGCTTACATGGCGCTGGATGCGGCGATTGCCGATATCCGAGCCAAAGGTAGTGGTGACGTGCCGGATCATCTGCGAGACAGCCACTACAAGGGAGCGAAAGACTTAGGCCGCGGTTTAGAGTACCAATACCCTCATAATTTTGACAACGCTTGGGTGGATCAACAGTACTTACCGGACAAATTCAAAGACGCCCAGTACTACCAACCAAAGGCCACGGGAAAATACGAAGTCGCCTTGGGGCAACAAAAAAACCGCATCGAACAATGGCGCAAAGAGTCCCGTCAAAAGCCTCGTTAAATGACAAGCGTCCGACAGCGCTTTCAAAAAATTGAGCCATTCTTATTGCCAGTTTTTCACCCCTGTGCTACTATGTAAGTGGGAATTCTGTGATGTACGAGTTGTCTTTTCTGTGTGTTGACCGAACATCTTTATTGATACCTCGGGACCTGTCTTGTGTGTAAGTTGGTAGCACGCCCTATCATTTGGTAGCTTTAGGCTTGCACCGTGGGACCCACCTGCTAGTATTTGCGGGATCAATACTATAAGACGAATAACGGCATCGACGGATATACCCCATTCTTTATGAATGAAGCCACTGGCATTTTGCCAGTGGCTTTTTTGTGTCTGCTTGATGAAGCATTTTTATTGCTGATGCAACGGCAAAACCGCAGCCGGCGTCCCTTGGTAAGTAATCCAGAGTTCTTTGGTACTCCGAGAAGCGGCAGTGTACAACAGGCGCACTCCTCGCTCGCTGTGGTAATTTTCCTCAGAGACATCGTAAAGTAACACATGGGGAAATTCCAGACCTTTCGCTAGCGCCACCGGGTACACACTCACCTGACTGCTGGCAAAGTGCTGAAGTTTCTCTGCTTCCGCTTGAGTTTTCGTGATAACCGTGAGTTGCTCTGCCGGGCCAATCACCTTTTGAAAGTCTTGGAGGATTTTGGCAAAAGATGCCGGATCTTGGAACTCTCGATACACCACCGGACTGCCGGCAGGACGCACTGGTAGGATTTCCATGGTCATCTTGTCGGCGACTAAACTGGCAAAAAACGCCGTGATATTCCCGGTAGTTCGATAGCTTTTGGTCAAAGCATAGTACCGAGGCTGTTTTTCCTTAAATAGCTCCTGCATGGTCCCAAATAAAGTATGACTATTAAAAATGGCCTGATTGTCATCCCCCACCAAGGTAAAGCGACTTTTTGGATAGAGAGCTTTCAGCAAGTAAAGCGCCGCCGGACTGTAATCTTGCACCTCATCCACTAAGATAACTTGATAGTCCCGGTGCTTCAAAGGTTCAATCTGCACCTGATGAAAATACCCTCGAGCCACGGCCAAGTCCACAGTCATAGTCCCTGCTTGCAGAGGCACCCCTTGATACTCCTGATACACTTGTGCAAACATGGCGGCTTCATCTAGCCAAGCATAGGTTGCCAAAGCTTTACTGACAAAGGCATACTTTCGCCGTAAAAGCGTCAATGCAAAAGAAGCTAGCTGTTCCTCATCGGTTTCACTTAGCACTTTGCCCAATAGTTTTTCCTGTTGGGCTTCCGTTAAATCCAAAAGCTGTTGTTGCACTCGCTCTTTGCGACTGTCTTTTATTAAGCGTCGTTCCCATTCCTGTACCAAGCGCTGCTTCATCCCTTGAATCCGTTGGGCAAAGGGGCCGGCTGGGGTCTGAGCGAAAATCTGCTGCAAATATTCCTTTGAGAGAATCGTCTTGCCTTTTTTGGTGATAGGTAGAAACTGAGGTGCAAAGTCCAAGTCTCTTTCCAAATATTCCATTAAAGCCACCGAACGCAAGACCGCCGTTTCCTCGGAAACCGCCTCCTGGCTGATACGCAAAAAGTACTCCTCTTCGCTTTCCTCCACATGGCCTAAGGTTTGCAAAAGCTCCAATAAGGTCAATGTGGGGGGATTGGCCTCGCCCAACGCCGGTAAAACACCGGCAATGTAGTGGGCAAAGCGCTGATTAGGGGAAAGAATCAGCATGTCTTCTGGGGTGTAGCGTTCCCGGTTTTGATAGAGCAAATACGCGATGCGCTGCAATACCGTGGAAGTCTTGCCACTACCGGCTACTCCATTGACCAATAATACCTGAGCATCATGATCCCGAATAATCTGGTTTTGTTCCGTTTGAATCGTGGCGGTGATGTCCTGCATTTCCCGGGAGCGATCCTCCGCCAAAGCTGCCAATAACACCTCGTCTTGAATCGTCGTTCCTGTGTCAAAGTAGTTCAGCAAGCGATCGTGATCCGTTAACAACTGCCGCCGCTGTTTTGTCTCCACGGGAATTACTTGCCCGCGCACTTGGTAAGAAGAGGATCCAAGTTCATTGTTATAGAAGAGTTCCGCAATCGGGGAGCGCCAGTCGTGAATCAAGGCCTCATTGTCCCGGGTAAAGCCATTGATCCCAATGTAAAAAGCTTCCGGTGCTTGTCCATCGAGAAAATCCACGGTAATCTTGCCAAAATACGGTGCCGGCAATAAACGCTGAACTTGAGCCAAAGTCTCCGTGGCGCTGGCTAACTGCAAATTGTACTGGTCAATCTGCCGGTTTAAGCTTTCAATGGCCGAAAAAGTATCCAAATTGTCCAAGTAACTGTCAAAATTTACCCGAACCTCTCCGGCCATCTCTTGCAAAGAAGCACGACCGGACTGACTTTTTTCCTGAATCAGCTGACTGAGTTCACCTTTGGCTGCGAGGAGTTGTTGATACACCATCTGCAAATGCTGGGCTTCGTTTTCCATAGCTTCACTCCTATCTCTTGAATGAGTCCCTACTTTACACCCGCCCCCGCTCAAAAACAAGACTGTTTCTCACCTTCAAAGAGCGGTATACTAATAGTGGGGAGTTGTGAGTCACGTAATGAACAAGACCACCAGATTCCCTTTTCCAAAGGAACTTTGATACAATGAGAGCAGAAACTGTCTAGGAGGAAATCTCATGCTCACCTTTTTTGTCGCTTTATTTGCTCTATTACTGGCCTTTATCGGCTTTAGCTTACTGAAAAAGCCCCAGTGGTTCCTACCTTTAATCGGGGAATCTCCAGAAAGTCATAGCTTTCTCCATACATTTGGCATCCTTTACTTACTGGCCGGCGTTGCGGGGATTCCCGTCTTGCTCTTGAAAACCAAAATGCTGATTTATGCCTATCTCTTAGTGGTCATGCTGGTGACCTTGTTCTTTAGCTTCCAGCTCTCCAAGAAAATGTCGGCCCCCCGTGAGTAATTTTTTGCTTTTCAGGGAAATTGGTCTACAATAAAGGTATAAGAGTTTTACTAAAGGAGTGATGGAAGATGTTGCAACAATACAAAACGATTCTAGTGGCTGTGGATGGGTCCAGCGAAGCCGAATTGGCCTTTAAAAAAGCGGTTAGTGTTACCCAACGGAACCAAGCCAAATTAATCATTGCCCATGTTATCGACACCCGGGCTTTCCAAACGGTCTCTTCATTTGACGGCATGCTAGCAGAGCAAGCAACCGAAATGGCCAAACAAACGCTGCAAGACTATGTGGATTATGCCAAAGCGCAAGAGTGTCATGATGTGACCACCGTCATTGAATACGGCACACCAAAACCAATCATTGCCAAACAAATTCCTCAAGAACACGATGTGGATTTGATCATGCTAGGCGCTACCGGATTGAACGCCGTGGAACGCCTCTTTATCGGTTCAGTTTCCGAATACGTTATCCGCAATGCGACTTGCGACGTGCTCGTAGTCCGCACCGACTTGGAAAACAAAATTGTCAAAAACAAAGACTAATGCATACCTTGAGTCAGGACGATTTTCGTCCTGACTTTTTTTGTGAAATACAGTTACTCACTTAAAAGCCGACTGACAAAACACGTCAGTCGGCTTCTTGCTGCCTATTTTCCTAAAATACTGTCGATCTTCGCCAATTCTTCGTCCGCAAAGTCCAAATTGTCCAAAGCTTTCAAATTGTCCTCTAGCTGGCTTACTCGGGAAGCACCGATTAGGACGCTGGCAATCGTTGGTTGGCGTAAGTTCCAAGCCAAAGCCATTTCCGCTAAGGTTTGGCCCCGGTCTTTGGCCACGTCATTCAACTGGCGAACTTTGCCAAGAGTTTCTTCCACCCGGTCTTCGGATAAGAACGGGCTGTCACTCCGATGAGCCCGGGAGTCTTCCGGAATGCCGTTAAGGTAACGCCCGGTAAGCAAGCCTTGGGCCAATGGACTAAAGACAATCGCCCCTAGACCTTCTTGTTCCAAAACATTCGTTAACCCGTGTTCAATCGTCCGCTCGAACATATTGTATCGCGGTTGGTGAATGATAAACGGTGTGTGCCATTCTTTAAAGTATTTGCTGATTTCCGCCGTTTGTTCCGGAGTGTAGTTGGACACCCCCACGTACAACGCTTTTCCTTGGCGCACCAAAAGATCTAAAGTATGGGCAGTTTCCACTAGTGGTGTATTAGGATCTGGACGGTGATGATAGAAGATATCCACGTAGTCCAAGCCCATGCGTTGCAAGCTTTGGTCACAGCTGGCGATTAAATTCTTTTTGGAACCCCATTCCCCATAAGGCCCCGGCCACATGTAATACCCCGCTTTGGATGAGATGATGATTTCATCCCGGTAAGGCTTCAAGCCCTCCCGCAAAATCTTCCCAAAGTTTAATTCCGCAGAACCCGCTGGCGGACCATAGTTATTAGCCAAGTCAAAGTGGGTAATCCCATTGTCAAAGGCAGCATAGATGATTTCTTTTTGAGTTGCGACTTTATCCACATCTCCAAAGTTGTGCCACAATCCTAGTGAGATTTCCGGCAACCGTAGCCCGGATTTGCCCACGTAACGATAGCGCATTTTGTCATAGCGATTTTCTTGCGCAAGATACATGTCGATTCCTCCTTGTATAAAAGAAAGCTTATGAAACGCTTTCTTACTTTACTCACTATAGCACTTCAAGTACACTTGAAGTAAAGGGAAAGATTTAAAAAAAGGAGCAGAAAAATTGACCACGAAACAAACCTATACGATTCGACAAGTCAGCGAGCTTTGCAGCTTACCCCCATCGACTTTACGCTATTACGAAGAAGTGGGCCTGCTTAAAGACGTCCCCAGAAAAGGCCAGCGACGCATCTATGAACAGCGCCATCTCAATCGCCTCGGCGCGATTAATTGCTTTAAGCACACGGGCATGACGATTCAGCAGATTCAAAAGTTCTTCTATTATGAAGACGAAACACAAGACTACGATACTTTGGTGACCATGCTGCAAGAACAGTGCACCGCCTTAGAGGAGCAACTGACTCTTTTATTGGACAACCAAGCCCATCTCCAAAACAAGCTCAAAACCTACGAAGAACGTAAAGACGCTTTCGAAGCCGAACACGCGGTCAACAGTCCTTCTTAATATGAAAAAAGCCAAGTCCAAAATTACGGACTTGGCTTTTTTCTAACGAGCTAGCACACAGCGATTGACACTGTCGTTAATACAGGTTTGCAAACTAATGCGTTCTCCCCCGGCATAAAGCATCCGCGGGAAGACATCATCACTTGGATCATTGGTATTGTAGCCGTCATCGGTGACATCAATGACTTCATAGACGGTATAGGTCCGCTCATTGCCGCTGCCGTCTACTACCGTAATGGCAGAGCCCACGGAGAGGCCCATGACGCCGGCAAAATCGCCAGGATTATGACCGATAAAATGCGTTGGTGCACCATCTGAAACATTGCCATTGCCCATCCAAGCTCCGGCGCCACTACTAGGTGCGGCACTAGCACCACCGTATTGGATAAAGGGCACGGTACTTCCGGCAAAGCGCAAGACGGAGGTTTCCCTAGGAGCGACAGTGGATGCATCTGGGGTTGATGCGTCTTGACTAGCTGCTGTTTCTTGGCTACTTTCAGTCACTTCAAGATTTGCTGTCGTGCTTTCGCTGGATGTCTCGGCGGACGCTTCAGAACTTTTGGTTGCCGTATTTTCCGTTGTTGTGCTTTCAGCCGGCGATTCTACTGCTTTTTCGGCTGCGGATTCCTCGGTTTTCACTTCGGCTACCGGCGGGGTTGCTTTTGATTCTGTGGCAACGAGTTTTGCTTCTGGCGCCTTAACTGTCACCAGCACTTCTTTTTTGGTGGTGTTGCCCGAGGTATCACTGGCTTGCAGTTGGACTTTTTGTTCTCCCACTTGATTGGGATCAAAGCCGCTGACTTTTAAGGCCTCCGCTCCAATGGTGGTCGCCAATTGATCAGTCACGGTTACTTTATCTACTGGAAAAGCCGTTCCTTGGGTTACGGTCAAGGTCGCCGGACTAGTGATAACCGGGGGCATTGTGTCCCGGACATTCACCGTCACCGTGCGTTGAATTTTTTGATTATAAGGCAATTGAAGCGTGATTTGAGCGGAATAAATTCCCGGCTCCAGATTGTCCATTGCGTCCTCATTGGAGAGTGTCACGTCCAATACTTTGCCCACTTCTTTCGCCTGAGTCAATTTGAGTAATTGAGCTTCAGAAAACTTGTCATTTTCGCTGTTATCAATGAGTAGATTGGAAACGAACTTTTGGTCGACTTCCGCTTCTACATTAAGATAGGAATACAAATTATAAAAACCAACTACGACTAGCACTAGCGCCACAACAGCCACAACTTTTGAAAAGACTTCTTTGCGTTTCATTCTATCGCTCCTCTTTTTTCTAAGGGTAGCTTAAGCTTACCTGCCGTATCCTCTAATTTCTAGAATTCTGTTTGGAAATTTGAATACAAATCTCACACAACCCGCTTCCAATCAAGGTTATATCCACTTTTCTCATAAATTTCCAGATTTGCGAACTTTCGAAAATTCATAAAAAAAACTAGTAAGCTTTGCAACTGTCTTGACAGTTAGATGAAAATACCAGAAAATCATTGAAAACTTTCAATAACTAAAAAAAGCAACCCACCCCCAGATAACAGGGGCGGTTTGCTTGAAGGATTATTTGCCTTTCCTTTTCTTAATCTTTTGCAGTCTGTTTCTTTATTTTTTCGGGTGCAATCAAGTGTTCTATCTTCAAAAAAGCTTGGTATAATGAAAATAGACAAACAAGGGGGGCTTTCGTATGCGCTATGAGAAGATCATGCTTTCCAAGAATCAACTGGACTATTACCAGCTTTTCGAAAAGATCACCAAATTACCAAAGCGCGACTATTCCCTACGACAGCTCGCCCATCTAACCGGCTTCAGCTATGCCAAGGTAAAATACACCTTAGAGCGGATTGCCGAGATTGTTCAACTGATTGATCCGGAGCAAGCGGCTCTTTTTCGCCAAGGCAAGAACTTGGCCGTGGAGCAAATCACCATTTCCTTAAACACGTTTCGAGGAGTTTTGTTAAAAGAACACTCCATTCCTTTTCAATTTTTGCTCTGGCTGGTAAAAGAAGAAAGCCATGAAGTAGCCGATTTTCTCACGGAGAATTTCATTAGCTTTTCCACGTTAAGTCGCAATATTCGCGAGCTGCAAAACTACTTGAAGCATTACGGCATCCAGCTCAGCTTGGCTAGCTGCACATTGGTTTCCAATGATGAACTGCTTTTACGCCAGTCTTTTGCTCTACCTTTTTTGGATGGGCACGCAAGGGGATCCCGCACTTTTAGCCCCCTATACCATCGACGAAAGCCTCTTGCCGAAGCTTTTGGCCTATGTCCCGCCGGAGCATCGCTATGTCAGTGAAAAGCTCTACCGCCTGAAGCTGATCATTCAGTATTTTCGTTTAAAAGGGAAGCACTACCATTTGGAGACACATCGGGTGCAGCGTTTACTGGAAGACAATCCCTTGTATG
The DNA here is from genome assembly GCF_000407365.1 of Enterococcus asini ATCC 700915. GTDB lineage: Bacteria > Bacillota > Bacilli > Lactobacillales > Enterococcaceae > Enterococcus_C > Enterococcus_C asini. The sequence goes on along the minus strand of NZ_ASVU01000001.1, from coordinate 1,078,723 downwards.
ATCTGAGTCTCTGCCAACATAATCCTTTGATTCCTAAAAAATTCATTGCCAAGGAAAGCGGTGGCCTCTTAATGAGTAGCCTGATCAGCCCTGGCTTCACCACAGAAAGCGCGCTAGTGGAAAAGCATCAGCTAGTCCTAGCAAAAAAACTCCCCACACTCAATGAACTGGTGGAGGCTTTCTTGGTCTATTTCGAAAGTCAAATCTTCAAAAAGTCCATTGCACCTAAAAAACGCCAAGTGCTTCAGCTAAATTTGCTTCAAGCCGGCGCGGGCATCTGGGCCTTTCAAGGCAGTTTCCCCAATCTTCATTATTTTCTCGTACAGGAAAATCGCCTGAATCCCGCCAGCGTCCACTATGAAGAAGAAATCCGCCATTTCTTTCGTTCCACCAAGGACAGCAAATTTTTGCAATACCGAGAGTATTTTCCCACCTTTGAAAAAAGCTTTGGGCATATTTTAAAAGCCACCTACATGGAAGAGATGCTTTGGACGAAGCTGCGAGTGGACATCGCCATCGAGCCCAATTGTATTTTACAAGAAAAACTCCAGCTCGTAATCGGAGCGATTTATTTTGTGCATTATGAACCATTTCTTCCGGAACAAGCGGATCAGTACGACTTGGTGATTACTTCCATGGCGACCTTTCCCCAAGACTTCCCAGATGTTCCTTACCTACTGTGGAATATCGTGACGCCTGACGAAGAATTGCCTTATTTGTTTTACACCTTGCGCGATTTGTACTACTTGCGCAATGAACGTTTGCACTTTATGTAAGGGGCCGGACGACTTGTCCTTTCTTCTCAGTTTGCTATAATAGAAGCAGTTTTTACAGAAAAGAGGATGTTTTACGTGCCCAAACTACCCAACCGTCCCCCTGCTTCGGTACTCTTAATGGCCTTTATCACTACGGGTTTTGTCATCTTAATCTTATCGGTATTCGGAGCCGCACTTTTGAATCTCTTCGGGGCGGGATATGCTACCCGGGGCAGCCTGATTGCTTTTGTTTTTTTGGCTCTCGTGCTCAATTTACCCTTTGCGCCTTTATCCACCGCTTTGGAAAGACGCTACCAACGTTCCAAGCGTCCTAGTGACAAGCTGTGGTTTTTCTTAGTGGATACCGGACTTAGCACGCTAATTATGATGCTGGTGGCACTCTTTGACCCCACCGTGCGGATTCCTTTTTTCGCCGCTTTACTCACCAGCTTGATTTTTTCCTTATTGGAATTGCTGCTAAATGATTTACAACCAAAAGTTCGCCATTAAATAGCGATTCTAAAAGGCCGAACCCATTTGAGGTTCGGCTTTTTTTGATATCTCCCAGCTAGTGCTTCTAGTTTCCTAAACTTGCCGGGTTTGCTACTATAGAAGAGAAGAGCGAAACACAAAGCGGTGGCAAAAGGAGGGGTTTTTGTGGATGAATATCACTTACACGTAGGGGAAATGGCCTTACGCTTATTGCTAGCGGTAGTCATGGGGGGCGCCGTGGGCTATGAGCGGGAATTTAAGAAGCGGCCTGCGGGGATGAAGACTCATATTCTCGTGTGTATCGGTGCGGCTTTAATCGCCATGATTCAACAAGAAATCACCTGGTCCTCTATCACCTTTGCCATGGACAATCCCAAAATGATCGGGGTTTTAAGCGCGGACAATGCCCGCTTGATTGCCCAAATCGTCAGCGGTATCGGGTTTCTCGGGGCCGGCACCATTATCGTGAACAAGGATTCCGTCACCGGTTTGACCACTGCCGCTTCCCTGTGGGCGATTGCCGCCGTGGGAATTGCCACGGGCATGGGCTTTTACGCCTTGGCACTAACCAGTTGGGTCTGCGTGTTGGCGGCTTTGACCTTTGTCAGTCACTTGATGCCGTTGCCTCGTACCCGGCGCCTTTTAGTGGAATTGGAAAACTGGGACGCTTCCAATGACTTTATCCAAGAATACTTAGACGAGCACAAGATTAAAGTGGAGGATATGGACTTTGAAATCAAGCGCCTGCCCCACGAAACCTTCCGCACGTATTCCGTCATCTACACATTGACCGTGCCCCGGGGAATGTCGGAAAAAAATCTCCTGCTGTCCTTATCCAGCAACCCCCATATTTTAAAAATTCGTTTGATCAATTAAAAAAGCCCTGAAGTCCGGCTATTTCCAGACTTCAGAGCTTTTTTGTTTAACGAGCTTACATCAAGCTCTTGTAGATGGCGATGATTTCTTCCACAGAAGCATCCCGTGGATTTCCTGGTGTGCAGACATCTCGGAAGGCATCTTCCGCGATTTGAGCCAAGTCCGCTTCTTTCACACCTAATTCAGAGATAGTCGCTGGAATGCCCACTTCTTTGCTCAAGGCATCGATGGCAGCACAAGCAGCATCCCGCACTTCTGCCAAGTCCATGGTGTCCGCATTAGCTACCCCTAAGACTTTTGCGATATCCCGGTATTTTTCCCCGGTGAAATCTTTGTTGAATTTCATTACAGTTGGCAACAAGGTAGCACAAGCAACCCCATGAGGAATGTTGTACCAAGCGGACAGTGGATGCGCCATACCGTGAACCAAACCTAGACCCACGTTAGAGAAGCCCATGCCGGCAATGTATTGGGCCAAAGCCATATCTTCCCGACCTTTGGCATCGCCAGCCACAGAGCTTGGTAAGCTGCGGCCAATGATTTCAATGGCTTTAATGTGCAACATGTCGGTCATTTCCCAAGCGCCTTTGGTAATGTACCCTTCGATTGCGTGGGTCATGGCGTCCATTCCGGTTGCGGCACACAACGCTTTTGGCATGCCCATCATCATATCGGAATCGATAAAGGCTACCACTGGGATATCGTGAGGATCTACACAAACAAATTTACGGTTGTTGGCTTTGTCGGTGATAACATAGTTAATCGTAACTTCTGCGGCAGTCCCGGAAGTTGTCGGCACAGCTAAGATTGGCAAGCAAGGGTTCTTGGTTTCCGCTACCCCTTCAAGGCTTACCACATCGGCGAATTCTGGGTTGGTGATAATGATGCCAATCGCTTTTGCCGTATCGATTGGGGAGCCACCACCGATGGCGATGATCGCATCTGCCCCAGCGTTTTTCACAAATTCCACGCCTTCTTGTACGTTTTCAATAGTTGGATTAGGCACGATGCCATCGTAAACGACATAGTCGATACCTGCTACATCTAACAAGTCGGTTACTTTGGTTGCTACTTCAAATTTAATCAAGTCTTTATCGGTAATCACAGCCGCTTTTTTGAAGCCCCGTGCTTTGAATTCTACTGGGACGTTTTCGATTGCGCCTTTCCCGTGATAAGATGTTTCGTTTAGGATCATTCGATTTGCCATTTTGTATTTCCTCCTTTAGTTATTGTGATAAGTATCACATGATAATTTAAAAGAAAACTCGGTCTCAAAATGCTGTTTGATTGCGAGTTTCAGTACCCTTAGATTGTGCAAGTGAGCCTTGAGGGCCAGTACCTCAAGGCTTTTCTTGCTTTGGGTGTTGCTTATAGTTCGAAGACTTTGACTAAGTCTTGGGCCACTGGTGAATTATCTGGATTGGTTTCCATGATGTCCGCCATAAAGTCCCACCATTTTTGGTTGATTGCCGTGGTCGCCGTTTCGCTCCACCGCTCTTCGTCTTCAATCTCCAAGAAACCAAACAAGTAATTGGTTTCCGGATCAAGGAAGATGCGGTAGCTAATGGCTCCATGGTCTTTTAGCATCTGTTGCATTTCCGGCCAAAGTTCGTCATGACGCTTTTGGTATTCCGCCGCATAACCTGGATAGATTTGCATGCGAACTGCTTTTTGAATCATTCAAACTCCTCCTTGCTTACGCTCTCGGTGCTAAGTAGCCTTCCCGAGGAGTCAAGCCGAATGCGTCGGCCAAGCGCCACAAATCAGCATCGGAAATCGTTTGTTTCACGCCACCTTGGGCACAAACATAGGTGTAGACTTGAGCCGCTTTTTCAGCGGTTTCGATCAAGCCAAAGACTTCATCCATGTCTTTGCCGGCACCGTAAACACCGTGTTGTGGCCACATTACCAAGCGGGTTTCTTTCATCTTCGCTGCAGTTGCTTCCCCGATTTCGTTAGTTCCAGGTACCATCCAAGGCAAGAGAGAAACACCTTCTGGGAAGACGACCAAACATTCGGTACACATTTGCCACAACGTCCGCGTGAAGGCTTTTTCATCCATTTCATGGGTGAAAGTCATTGCCAACAAATGGCTGGCATGGTTGTGCATGATGATGCGGTTTTCAGGATCAACTTCTAGACGCGCGATATGGCTCATGAAGTGAGATGGCAATTCGCTAGTTGGCACTGCATCGTTTTCCAAGCCCCACAATAAGTCCAAAGATTTGCCGTTTGCCGCAACCCGCACGATGCCCAAGTTTTCTGCTGGTGCATTAATCACATTTTTAAAGTATTTGCCAGAACCGGTTACGATAAAGTAACGGCCAGCTAATTTAGAAGCATCAAAAATCATGGGAATTTCCCGAATCACTTTATCCAAGTCAAGGAAAGGTTTTACATCTTCTTCATCCAATAAGTAAGAGATGTTGCCGCCGTTGCGTTCATCCCAACCTAAACGGTAAAGGTTTGCGGTAGTATTCATCATTTCTTGTACAAAAGGTGCTGCCAAAATGTCGATTTTTTTCACGAGTGTAACTTCCCTTCTTTTTGACGAAAGCCCAAGGGCCCGACACAAGGTCAGGCCAAGGCGTTCATTAACGGTTTGCTAAAACTTCTTTTTCGTATGCTTGAACTTCGGTTAACCAATCCAACCCAACAGGTACGTTGTTTTGTTCGCAGAAGTAGTTCCAAATATCCGCATAAGGGAAGTCTTTCAATTCTTCTGTAATGGCCAAACGAGAAGTGAAGTCGAAGTTCAATTCCATTTTTTGCAATTCTTTGGTTGGCTCCAACATGGCTTTCAACAAAGCTTTTTGCGTGTTGCGGGTACCGATCACCCAAGCGGCGATTCGGTTAATCGTTGCGTCAAAGAAGTCTAGGCCGATATTGGTGCGTTCCATCAAGTCGTTTCGGACCAATTCTTTGGCGATGTCTTGCAATTCATCGTCCATGATTACCACGTGATCAGAGTCCCAACGTACAGGACGAGAAACATGGAGCATGACACCTTTAGAGAACAAAGCCAAGGAAGACAATTTATTAGAGATGACTTCGGTTGGATGGAAGTGGCCTGCATCAAGACAAACTAGCTTGTTGCGAGTCAAACCATAGCCCATGTAGAATTCGTGAGAACCTACTGTGTAAGCTTCTGCACCCAGACCAAAGAGTTTGCTTTCCACTGCATCTTGAGTGAAGTCTTCGCTGTATTCCACGGAGAAGATTTCATCCAAAGATTCCATCAAACGTTTTCTTGGTTGGTAGCGATCGATTGGGTTGTCTTTCATGCCATCTGGTACCCAGAAGTTGTCGATGCAGACTTGTCCGGTTTCTTCTCCCATATAAGCGGCGATTTTACGAGCCCGTTTACCGTGTTCGATCCAGTATTCCCGTACGGCTTTGTCTGGGTGAGACAAGGTCATGCCGTCTTTCATCATCGGATGAGAGAAGAATGTTGGGTTAAAATCTAGGCCTAAGCCTTGTTCTTTCGCCCATTCTACCCATTTGGCAAAGTGTTTTGGTTCGATTTCGTTTAAGTCTACGTTTTCGTCTGTATCCAAGTAAATGGCGTGCAAGTTTAATTTGTGTTTACCTGGAATCAAAGAGTAGGCTTTTTCTAAGTCTTGGCGCAATTGCTCAGGAGTATGAGCCGCCCCGGGATAGTTTCCTGTCGCCATGATCCCACCAGTTAATTCGCCTTCTGGGGTCAAGAAGCCTTTTACGTCATCCCCTTGCCAGCAGTGCATGGAGATTTTTACATCTTGCAAAGCTTTCAAGGCAGCATCGGTATCCACACCGATGGCATCGTATTTTGCTTTTGCTTCTTCGTAACGTTTTGTTACATCCGTCATTTCGAGATCCTCTTTTCTTTAAAGGTTTTTCTTTGTGCTTATTCGGAGATAAATTTCAATTGATTGTCTAGACAAGTTCCTTTATCATGCCAGATTTTAGGAACAATTCTTAAGATTTCCGATTACACCCCAAGAATATCCTGATAGCCTTTACAAAGCAATGCTAGAATGTTACTCTTTCAGTATCAAAATTACAGGTGAGACTATGTTAAAAGAACAAATTATCCAGCACTTTTCCCCCGTGGACGACTGGGAGGAAAAACAATGCCAAACCGGCCGTTTTATCGAAGAATTCGCAGAAGAACGGGAATTAGGCCAGCCCCGCTTTAAAATCCAGAACCACCTTTTCCATGAAAACCACCCTATCGTGATTCGCAAGCATCGCCGCTTTGCTCCTTATCCTTTGCATTCCCATCATTTTTTGGAGTTTAACTACATGTTGCAAGGAACCTCTAAGCAGGTGGTCAATGGCAAGGAAATCACCTTGAAAGAAAATCAATTGCTCCTTTTGGATACCGATTCCCAGCATGAGTTAGCGGCTTTAGGGGAAGCAGACTTGTTGTTGAACTTCCTTTTTCGTACCAAGGATTTGAAGCTGTCTTCTTTAAAGCGCACAGATGCCGAAAGCGCCGGGATGACCTACGACTTTATTATGAACGCCATCTTAGGGCCGAATTACCATGAAAACTACTTGATTTTGGATTTGACGAAAGAAGTGGAAGCCCGCATGACCTTAGAGCAGATGATCAGTGAATCAATCAACGCTCGGCGACTGGGCCAAGAAATTACCGAGAGCCTGTCCCAAGTATTATTTTTACAACTTTCCCGCATCTACCAAAGCCAAGTGGCGGCGATTTACAAAGACGCCACCCAAGACGACGTAATGGTCAAAATTCTACAAAGAATCGAGGAATCTTCTGCCACGTTGACCTTGAATCAGCTAGCCAAGGATATCGGCTACAATCGCAACTATTTGTCTAATTTAATCAAAAAACGTACCCAGTCCACCTTTAAAGAATTGGTGACCAAGGAACGCTTAAAAAATGCCCAGCAACTACTGATTGCCACCACCCTGCCCATTGAAGAAATCAGCCAGTACACCGGTTTTTCCAGTAAGACTCAGTTTTACAAGAAATTCCGCGAACAATACGGGCAAACTCCAAAAGAACTTCGAGACCAAGCCCAGTAGTCAACTAGCTCAGTAAGTCAGAACAAGCAAAAACCCGATCACCAAATTTTGGCGACCGGGTTTTTTTACTTTCCAAAAAAAACTTCTGTTTAGCGCACAACTAGGACATTGCAAGGGGCATGATTGACTACATAAGCTGTCGTGGAACCGACTAAGGATTGGGTAATGGCGCCCTTCCCTGTGGCACCAATCACCAATAAGTCCACAGCATTATCCGCTGCGTATTTCACGATGATTTGTTTCGGATTTCCCACTTCCACAAAGGCCTGTACCTCACCGACTCCCGCTTCCGTAGCTGCTTGAATTTTTTTCAGCATTTCCGTCTCTGCCCGTTCCTTCTCCTGAGCGAATAATTTGGAAAAAGAAAAGGCACTGGTGGCTAACTCTGCGTCGTTGACAATGGCAATTAAGGTCAGACTCGCTTGATTACTACTAGCGATGCGCACGGCTTCGTCAAAAGCTTTCTCCGCCAAACGAGAACCATCAAACGCGACCAAAATCCGATTATAGGCGTCATTCATGTAAATCCCTCCTTTTCTTAAGCATACCACATTCCTAGTAATTCTTGGAGTAATCGCTTTCTACTATTATTCCAACCAATCTCACAGTAAATCCCGCCGCAAGATATCATCTGCTATAGGCGACAAGTATTTCGGTGCAATGTCCAAAACTGTCATGGCTCCCGTGTGTCCTTCTTGGGCCAAGCGCACGCAAGCTCTAGCATAAGCCACTAGGACACTGGCGGTAAATTCTGGATTACTGGCCAATGCCAGATTGTACTCGATAACCTGTTGCGTATCCGTTCCAGTTGTCCCTGTGCGCAAAACCTTGCCGCCATGGGGCATGGCTTTGTGTTCTTTGTCCAATTCTCTTTGGGAGATGAAATTAACCTCGGTATCGTACTCTGCAAAATAATTGGGCATGGTGACGATGGCTTCTTTTACCGCCGCCGCATCCCCGTTCTCTTCCAATACCACAAAGCATTGGCGAAAGTGTTTGTCCCGGGTAGTTACGTTCATTTTCTGACCAGCCTTAAGCGCTTCGATCACTTCTTCATTGGGAATCGTGTATTGAGTCGCATCCGCCACCCCGGGAATCCGCCGCAATGCATCGGAGTGTCCTTGGCTCACCCCTTCCCCCCAAAAGGTATACGTCTCTCCTTCTGGCAAGATGCTTTGGGCGTACAAGCGATTCAAGCTAAACAACCCTGGGTCCCAGCCAGTGGAAATCACTGCCAAAGTTTGATTGGCTTTGCCCACTTGGTTCACCCGTTCAAAATGCTCAGGAATCTTCGCATGAGTATCAAAACTATCCACCGTGTTGAAATCCTTCGTTAATGCCGGAGTTTGTTCCGGTAAATCCGTGGCCGACCCGCCACATAAAATACAGACATCAATCTCCGCTTTTTTCCCTACCAAGTCCTCCATGGCATACGCCTGAGCCCCTTGAGTGGTCACTGTATCCGGTGCCCGTCTCGTAAATACGCCAACCAAGCTCATATCTGGATTTTGTTTCAAGGCCAGCTCCACGCCCCGGCCTAAATTGCCATAGCCCACAATCGCTACTCGAATCATTCCCATCACTCCTTTTCAAAAATTATACTATAGCTCGCTTAAAAAGAGCAGAAAATAATTGAAAAGTCAGACAATTTCTGTTATTAAAAAAGCCGGAGCACAAGGCCCCGACTCGAAAAATCAATGATGTTTGTAGCTTGCGTAGTAAAAACCAGAGACGAAAATCGCTCCCCCGATGATATTGCCTAAGTAAACAAAGACAAAATTACAGAGAAATTCCATCCAAGTGCCTTGGCCTTCAAAAATCGCTGCGGGAATCACAAAACAGTTTGCCACACTATGCTGAAAACCAATGGCCACAAAGACCATTACTGGAAACCAAATCCCCATAATCTTACCGGCACCATCTTTGGCCCCGTAGCACAACCACAAACCTAGGCCGACAAACCAGTTACAACCAATCCCTGAAAAAATCGCTTGTAACCAAGTAGCTTCCGTCTTGTGATGGGCCAAGCTTAACAATTGATCCAAGTAGACGCCACTGTGGGTCAACCCCACCAAGTGACCAAAGAAATACGCAACAAACAACGCGCCTACTAAGTTTGCGAAGGTGATGGTCAAGAAATTGATCAACAAATCTTTAAAGCTGATTTTCTTATCCATAAAGGCGATGCTGACCGCCATCATATTGCCGGTAATCAACTCCCCACCGGCCATTAAAATCACAATCAAACCGATTGGAAAAACACTGGCTCCCACAAAAGCTTGAACACTGGCTAATGAAGCCGGAATGGAGGCGGAAACCCGAATATAGGCTAAGTAGCCTAAAGAAATCATCGCACCACCGATAAACCCTAAAATCAATTTTGCTAATAATGGCTTTTGAATCTTTTTGATGCCATTGTCGATACTAATATCAACAATTTCTGCAGGTGAAAACATATCATTGCTCCTCTCTAAAATAACACGTTACCTACTTTACGGATTTTTTAGAAAAATGCAACCACATTTGTTACAAAAGGCACAAAATTCTTTGATTTTTCTTCCCATAAATCTTTTAGCTCAACAAAAAAGAAGCCCTCGCTGAAGGCTTCCTCAAATCCTTACGATAGTTGCTCCGTACTCTTTTCAGCATGAAACAAATTGTAATACACCACTACTGGCACAACACAGGCGATGGCATACATCATCACCAAGGACAGCATGCCCCGGCTAGTAGTCAAATTAACCCCAGTAGGATCATAGACGATATTGAAAAGCATGTCGATTACTTGCCAGCCAATGAGAACCAAATAAGGCCATTTGGTCGGAATTTCATCGGCCGCCATTTTTTTATGTGCCAGAAAATAGCTGACGACTAAACAAACAGATAAGGCCAAACCCAGGATAAACATGACTTTTACTGGTAGGGTATTCGCATGTTGGAACATCTTGTCAGCATCCATACCGGCTTTCTCAAAAGTATCGTAAGCCGAGCGTTGGGGATTTAATGTTGAGGACAAAGCCGCCGCATTCATTAAAATCGTAAAGGCGGTCAGGAGCATCAAGACGATATTCCAAGTTTTGGCTCTTTTCAAGTATTTTTCTCGTTCGATCATAAGTTCACTCCTTGCTTTGGTATCCTTTTATTCTACCTATCTTTGGCTGGCCTTGTCTAGGGGCAAAGGGAAAATCTTTCCCTCCTTTTTCTTGCAAATTTTTCGTGCTTCCGTTATCCTAGGTTCATGCCTTATGCGGTCGTGGCGGAATTGGCAGACGCGCTAGCTTCAGGCGCTAGTGGTAGCAATACCGTGGAAGTTCGAGTCTTCTCGGCCGCATCGATAATACGTTAAAGAGTGATCTTACGAGGTCGCTCTTTTTTATTTCCACATAAAAAGAGTCGGACAATCTAGGTACTCTCGCTGAAAGCCAGCGGAGAATATCCAAAGATTGTCCGACTCATTTTTTACCTGAAGGGAGGGTTACAAACTTTCCCCATTGGTTTCAATCACTTTTTGATACCAGTAGAAGGAATCTTTCTTACTGCGATTCCCACTACCTTGCAAGTAATCGTCTAAATCCACGTAAATCATGCCGTAGCGTTTTTTCATTTCCCCGGTGCCGGCAGAGACCAAGTCGATAAAGCCCCAAGGCGTGTACCCCATGAGGTCCACCCCGTCATAAGCTACCGCATCTTTCATGGCCTGTACATGGGCCTTTAAGTACTCAATGCGATAAGGGTCGTGAATTGCGCCCTCGGCTGTCACCTCGTCCACTGCGCCGAAGCCATTTTCCACGATGAACAATGGCAATTCGTAGCGGTCGGCAAACCAGTTTAAAGCATAGCGCAAGCCGGTGGGGTCGATTTGCCAACCCCAGTCGGAAGCTTTCACGTAAGGATTTTTTACCAAATCGTGGGCTTCGTCGTAATCATACAAAGGCCCATTGTCCTGACCTTTAATGGCAAAGGACATATAGTAACTAAAGCCGATGTAATCCACCGTGCCTTCCCGCAAGTCCATTAAGTCCTCTTGGGTAATGTCTAGCTTGATTTCCTTACGAGCAAAGTAGGTGTTCATGTAATTTGGATAATGCCCTTTGCAGTGCACATCGGCAAACCAGTAGCGTCGGTGCATAGCTACGGTGGCCCCCATCATGTCTTCTGGATTGCAAGAATAAGGATAGATTGGCACCATGGCAATCATACAGCCGATTTTTGCATCGGGATCGACTTGATGGCACAAGGTCACCGCTTTAGCGGACGCCACCAATTCGTAGTGGGCTGCTTGATACATAATGGCTTCCCGGTCTTCACCGGGTTCAAATTTCAGACCAGAGTTGGTAAACGGTGCAAAATCTTCTTGGTAATTGGCTTGGTTATTGATTTCGTTAAAGGTCATCCAGTATTTCACGACGCCCTTGTAGCGATTGAAGCAAACCCGAGCGAAGCGCAGGAAGAAGTCGATCATCTTGCGGTTGCGCCAGCCTCCGTATTCCGTTACCAAATGATAAGGCATTTCAAAGTGAGACAAAGTGATTACTAGCTCAATGCCTTTTGCTTGGCAAGCGGCAAATAGATCATCGTAAAACTTCAACCCTTCTTCATTTGGCTCCAGTTCGTCTCCTTTAGGAAAAATCCGACTCCAAGCAATCGAGGTCCGGAAACAATTAATGCCTAATTCCGCAAAAAGCGCCACGTCTTCTGGGTAACGATGATAAAAATCAATCGCTTCATGATTCGGGTAATGATACCCCGGCTGCACACCTGGGGTTATTTGACGGGGCTCATTATGGGCGCCTTTGGTCATGATGTCTGCCACACTGACTCCTTTGCCCCCTGCTTGCCAACCGCCTTCTAATTGATGGGCGGCAACTGCGCCGCCCCATAAAAAATCTTCACGTAAGACACTCATCGCTATTCCCATCCTTTTTTTGCAAATTTCCGACTAGCAAAAGCCTTATTCTGCTTCTAGTGCTTCCGCTGCTTCGGCTGGTGTCTTGCCGGTTTCTTCCAAGTAGTTCAATTGGTCCGCTTTACGGATAAATGGCAAGTAAAGCAAGAAGCCAATGCCGAGAACTACGGCTTGTAGTAAAGCTGTGCGCCAGCCCCCGACTAAGAAACCAGAAATGATTGGTGGTGTGGTCCAAGGTACTTGAACTGCGGTAAAGAGTGGCACTAAGCCGGTGTACAGTGCAAAGTATGTCACAATAGCAGAAACCACTGGTGTTAAGATAAATGGCAATGCCATAATCGGGTTCATCACGATTGGAGTAGCAAAGATAATTGGTTCATTGATATTGAAGAGTGCTGGCACTAAAGACAACCGTCCTAATTGTTTGTATTGTGCCGAACGAGCTAGTAAAACCATGTAAATTACGATCCCAATGGTCATCCCCGCACCTGTTACTGTAGTAAATTGGTCCATGAATTGTTGGGTAACGATGTGTCCGCCATTGGCTACAGTTAATTCTTTCCCAGCATTCAAGATTTCGGTGTTTTCCAAAGAGTTGGCTTGCAAAATTGGTCCCATGATCCCGCCGACGATAGTCGAACCGTGAACCCCGAAGAACCACAAGAATGGTACCAAGAAACCAATCATAATCGCGCCACCAAGGGAGTCTGTTACCCCTTGCATTGGGCTTTGAATCACTTTGTAAATCCATTCCACCACAGTGGTGTTCAACAATGCATCAAACAAAGCATAGATGACTAAGGAAACTACGATAATCACTGCTGCTGGAATCAAGGCAGTAAAGGAGTTCGCCACGTTGGCTGGCACTTGTTCTGGTAATTTAATGCGGATATCCCGACGTAAGAACCAAACATATGCCCAACCTACAAACAAACCAACTAAAATAGCGGCGATCATCCCTTGGCCCCCGGTCCAAGTTTTGTTGATTACGTTGCCAATGGTCACCCCGGCTTCAGCATCAGTTACGGTAGAGCGTTGTGTCAAAAGGAAGACTACCAAGGCAATCATCCCCGCAGGTAACCCTTCATACCCGTCGTCTTTTACGTAAGAATAGGCAATCCCCATTACCGCAAAAATCGCCATAATCGCAAAGGATGCGCCGAACGCTTCATTGAAGTAGCCTGCTAAACCGCTGTCATTGACCCAGTTGCTGACGTCTTCAATTGGGAAGTTTGCCAATAAGAGGAAGATGGACCCGACAATGGTAAAAGGCATGGTGTAAAGCATCCCATTACGCAAGGCGGTAATGGCTTTGGTATTCACAAATTTCAATACCGGTGGTAATAGTTTTTCATTAATCCACTGATTCATGTTTTTTCTCTCCTTTGTAATCCGTAATAATAGCAAAAACGAAAAATTGCTGATTTGGTCGGCCGAACCAATTTGTACTTTCATCATAACTTGTAACCGGTATCAATGATAGCGGTTTTCCGGCTTTAAAAACATGTTCCGCACAAAAAAACAAACAGCCGCAAGCGGCTGTTTGTCACAGTTGTTTGGCTACTTGATGGGCCAAGATTTCAATTAAGGCCACTACCGGTACTTGGGTGGTGAGATTCAGATGAGCCTCTCGGGGGCTCCCGACTTCCGGCATGTAATAAGAAATATTGTAATCGGATAACCGGGCGATGGTGGAGTGTTCGTCATTGGTAATGCTCAACGTTTTCGCTCCGTAACGCTTAAAGTCCCGCAGTTGCTCAATCATGCGGTCGGTTTCCCCGGAGACCGAAAGCAAAATCACCAGCGTATTTTCCAAGCCTCGAGGCGGAATCGGTGCAAAAGGATCCGACAAGGAATAAGCATTTAATTCCAGATTGGTAAAATAACGACTCCCGTAAGCACCTAACATGCCACTTGTGCCGATTCCCGTAAAAAGGATATGCCGACTGTTTAAAATCATCTCCACAGCCGGGGCCAAAAGAGTTTGGTAACTCTCGTCATTGAGCTTCTTTAAAAACAGATTGACCTGAACTGTGGCGTCGTAAAAGTAATCGATGGACTGCTGTTTTCGCAGACGTTCTTCTTTGAGAAAGTACTTAAAATCCGAAAAACCATCGAAGCCCAGCTTACTTAGAGTGCGCAAGATAGTCGAGGTGGAAACATGGGCGGCTTCCGCCAGTTCACGAATGGTTAGGTGGCCTAAAGTTTCAAAGTGCTCAATAATATAGCGATAGACAACCATTTCCAACTCGTTTAACGACTGAACCTTTTCTACATCAAACATCTCTGCCTCACTCCTTCACCTTAAAGCATACCTTCTTCTGTAAAAGAATACCAGTCGAAATTTTCTGATTCGATAGGATAAAAAAACAAAATCAATCTTGAAAAAAATTGTAAATTTTCAAAACGAGGCCTGAACTTCTTGCATCCCCTGTCAAACGTGATATGATACCTACAGAATATAAGGAGGTGATTGAAGGTGAACTACCTATCTTCTAAAGCGGTGGCTGTTGTCTGTTAGTCTGATACGGATTCTTCTTCGTATCAGTGGTTTGAAGAAAGGAATCCAACAACATGCTAAAACCAACGATCCACCCAGATCAATACATGGCCTTGCGCCAAATCGTCCATGATTTGATCAATACCTATCAATCCGTTAACGATAAAACGACGGTCCAAACAATGCAGGCTCTGGCCACCGATAAAATCCGCAGTACCGTCCCCATTGACGATCCTGCCATGGATGACTTACTGGACTTCGCCATGGACGTGCGATTGACACGGGCCAAAGCAGAAAGCTACTTTGAATCCTTTAAGGACTTTGTCATCCCTTTTGAAAAGCCTAGTACCAAACAAGTGGAAAAGGCCTTTCGCAAGGTGAAGAAGCTCAAACAACCGAATTTCGACGAGCTTGATCTCCGGGAACACACCTACATCGGCTGGAATGATCCCGGTAGCCAGAAGAAATACCTTTTGTTTTACAGTGAAGGGCGCTTGACTGGTCTTTCCGGCAATATCCCTAGTGAAGTTAAGAAAAACATCTGCACGATTTGTCATAAAGAAGACAACGTGGCGCTCTTCATGGCCACCACGAAAACCGGCAGTGAAGGAACTTACACAAAACGGGGTAATTACATCTGCATCGATAGTGACAAGTGCAATCGGCAACTAACCGATCGCCAAAACTTGGATCAGTTTGTGGACCATTTGCGTCCCACGAAATAACGCAAAAAGACAAAGCTCGGAGCGAACCGGGCTTTGTCTTTTTTTCCGCTCTGGCCTAAGTGTGCCAAGTTATAGAGAACGATTTTCAACGCGCTCCTTTGAAAAAATGTGAAATTCCCTATCTTTTCTAAGTCATTTGCCCTAGAATAAGAAAAACGCTTACTACAGCATAACAGTTATTCGGGGGAATAAAATGAATCGCAAAGAACGCAGTCTAAAAAAACGCAGTCTCACTTTTTTTGCCATGGTCGTACTCGTCCCAACCTTTTTCGCATTGGTCTGTTGTGGGGCCTTTTATCTACGGTCTGGAGGCCATTCGAAAGCTAGCACCACGGCTACTACCAGTCAAGCAAAAAAAAACAAAGTCCGAAAAAAAGCAGTCTAAAAAAACACCCACAAAAGAACAGAAAGCCACCATTACCGCCAGTGGCGATATGCTGTATCATTACGTGGTTTACGGCAGTGCCTTTGATGGGAAAAAGTATGATTTAGCCAATGACTTTGCCCAGATAAAACCACTTTTGGACAAGGCAGACCTTTCCTTAGGCGACTTTGAAGGCACGATTAATCCCAACCGGGCTTTAAGCGGATATCCTTCCTTCAACGCTCCTCCTGCTGTGGTAGACAGTATCAAAGATGCCGGCTTTGACGTGATTGACCTAGCCCATAACCATATTTTGGACACGGGCATTGAAGGGCTTTGCTCCACAGCCAAAACGTTTCATGATCAAGGCTTAGATACGATTGGGGTCAATACCCCAGATCAAAAGGATCAAGGCATCCTGATTAAAGAAGTCAATGGAATCAAAATCGCCCTTTTGGCCTATGCCTATGGCTTCAACGGTTTGGAAAACACCATTAGCCAAGCCGATTACGATACGTATTTGAAAGACTTAAACATGGACAAAGTCGCCGCTGAGATCCAAGCGGCAGAAGAAATAGCGGACATTACCGTGGTTATGCCTCAAGACGGGGTGGAGTACGCCTTGGAGCCGACAGAACAGCAACAGGCCAACTACCGGAAAATGATCGATCTAGGAGCGGACATCATCTTCGGCGGACACCCCCACGTGGCGGAACCTACGGAAATCATCGAAAAAGATGGCCAAAAGAAATTCATCCTTTACTCCATGGGCAATCTCTTGTCCAACCAGCGTTATGAAACCCTGGAAAACTACTGGACCGAGCGAGGCGTCATCATGGAAGTCGAAGTGACGAAAAAAGGAGACACTACCAGTATCTCCAATATCCAACCTCACCCTACTTGGGTTTCTCGGGAACCCATTGAAGGTGCCACCTACACCAGAGACGGCATCCAAAACCAAGCCTATGACTATCAAGTCTTCTTAGCCGAAGATTACTGTGCCGGTGGGCAATACGCAGAAAAAGTTCCGCAAGAAAAACAACAACGCATCGAAACCGCCTATCACGAGATGATGGAGCTATTGGATTTGAAGTGGTAACTAAAAACGGCGTACCAAGGCTGACTTGGTATGCCGTTTTTTTAGTTTGATTTTTTGTGAGCTTGCGCCAGTGTTCCTGTTAAAATAGCCAACACTTTTCACAACAAATAATTCAAGTCATTAGCCAATCCTGGATAAGCGAAGATGTAATCGCTAAGTTCAGCGGGGCTAATTTTTTTGTTTAAAACCAGCACGAAATAATTAATCAATTCATCGGCTAGGCTACTAAAACAAGTCACGGCTACTAAGTGGTCGGCTTCATCATAGACCAACTTGATTTTGGCCTTTTGATCTTGAATCCGAAAATAAGTGTACCAGTCATGCAAATCTAGCAGCTGACTGTGATACTTCGTGGGCTCAGCGGCCAGTTCTTTTTCGCTTACCCCGATACGAGCCAAGCGATAGTCCCCAAAAACCACCGTGGGCAAAAGAGGATAGGTTAAAGGCTGATGGGTAGCCTTCGTCATGGCGGTGACAGCATACTTCGCCTCATAGCTAGCCACCGGTGTTAGTTTCGGCGCCTCTTTTGCCAAGACATCCCCACAAGCATAAATATGGGGCTGTGTGGTTTGCAAGTACTCATTGACTAAGATGCCGTTTTTCCCATAGTCCACATGGGCTCGTTCCAAATGCAATGCCCCTAAATTTGGCGTCCGTCCAGTGGCACCGATCACTAAGTCCGTCTCTAATTCAAAGTCAGGAGCAACTAAGCGATAACCCACCCGCTCTTTTTGCACTTCACTTAAAGAGACATCGAAATGAAAGACGATGCCTGCTTCTTGTAAATGGGCGACCAGTTCTTGGACCAACTCTTCATCAAAGCCTTTTAGCGGTCGGTCATTGTGATGAATCACATGGACTTCCGCTCCCGCCGCTCGGGCAATCGTCGCCAGCTCAAAAGCGATGTAGCCGGCTCCCACAAAAGCCACGCGGGGAGGCAAATGGGGTAACGCCATAAAATCCGTGCTGTTTTTCAAGTATTCCTGACCGGGTATGTCTAACTGCCGTGCTTGTTGTCCTGTAGCAATCAAAAATTGATGGGCGGAAAGAATCTGTTCCCCTACTTGTAGCGCATGGGGTGAAACAAAACTGGCCGTACCAGCGTACGTGGCGATGTTTGCTTCTTCCAGACCACCTTTTTGTCTTGTGGGAATCTGGTCCGTATAGCTTTTCTTAAAGGCCAACAACGCCTCCCAATTAATGTGCGTCTCTCCGACCAAGCCTTTTTGCGCCAGCGCTTTGCCCCGGGCTTGGGCTTCCACTACGCTCATCAAGATTTTCTTGGGATCACAGCCATAGTTGGGGCAAGTGCCACCCCAGAGATAGGACTCCACTACCGCCACTTTTTGTCCGGCTTCCTTTAGTCCGTAAGCCGCCGCCATACCGGCAGGGCCGCTGCCTAATACAATCACATCGTAATCCATGTTCATTCCTCCCGACTTAAAAAGCGAAACACATCTGCTGAAGTGACCTTCCCGACTACTTTGCCTGCCTCATCTTCTAGGGCCACTTCGGCATGGGTCGTCATCAAAGCAAACAACTCCGGCAACCCTGCATTTAGCCTTACACGGGGCAGCTCTTCTGCCACCGCTTTTTGGAAAAAGCCCCCGGCATAGAGTTGTGCTACCGTTTGGGTTTCGTAACCTTCTTTGGCCTCGTCAAAAAAGGCTCGGACAAAGCTGTCTTTTGGTTGCGTTTGAATCACTTCCGGAGTATCACATTGCAAAATTCGCCCCTCTTGCATCACCGCAATGCGATCTCCTAGTTTAAGGGCTTCTTTCATATTATGGGTGACAAAAATGATGGTGTTGCCTAATTTTTCATGTAAGGTCAAGACCAAATCTTGCAGACTCGTCCGAGAAAGGGGGTCTAAAGCGCTAAAGGGTTCGTCCATTAGCATGATGTCCGGTTCTGCCGCCAGTGCCCGAACGATGCCGATGCGTTGCTGTTGCCCTCCGGAGAGTTCCCCTGGCATCCGATCCCGGTATTGCTCCGGATCCAAGTCTACCTCCCGTAACAGTTCATCCACCCGAGCTTCTCGGCGTTCTTTCTTCCACCCGAGCATCTCCGGAATCACTTCGATATTTTCCTTCACCGACATGGTGGGAAACAAGGCGATTTGCTGGAGCACATAGCCCATTTGCCAACGCAATTTTTGTAAATTGTAATCTTTAATCCGCTTGTCTTTGAAGTAGATATTGCCTTCCGTCGGCTCGATTAAGCCATTGATCATCTTCAGCGAAGTGGTCTTGCCACTGCCGGATGGACCCACAATGACGAAAATCTCCCCTTCTTCAATCCTGAGGTTTAACTCCTGTAAGACGGTTTGCGTCTCAAAGCGTTTGGTGACTTGCTTGAATTCAATAATTGCCGTCATTTAGTTTCCCTCCTGGATGATTTTTTCCTTGACCAAGAAATCATGAGCCACGTCTGCCGGTTGTTGTTTCTCCACATTGACCAAGTAATTCATCTCGATCATTTGCTCTTCGATGATTTTTCCCGCCAAAAGATTCAAAGCCTCCACAACCCGAGGATGCTCTTTAGCAAAGTCCCCTCGCAACAAAGGCGCTCCTTGATAAGGTGGGAAGAGCTGTCGGTCATCTTCCAACGTTACCAAGTCGTATTGTTTAATCTCACTGTCCGTGGAATACGCATCGATCACATCTACATCCCCGTTTTGAATCGCTTGGTAGCGCAGTGCCGGTTCCATACTTTGCACCGAGCCAAGCTTTAAGCCGTATTTTTTCTGCATCCCCTTGTAGCCATCTTCCCGGTCGATAAATTCCAAAGTGAAGCCCGCCCGTAACTCTCCTTGATGGGCCACTAAATCCGAAATCTTGGTAATGCCCTTTTCCTCGGCAACGCTGCGCTTCATGGCTACAGCGTACGTATTTTGATAACTCATCGGTTCCAAAAGTTCCATATCAAATTGTTCCCCTAGTAGTTCATTGGCCAGCTGATACGTCTTCTCCGGGGAGTGAATCTGATCTTCGGCTGCAGGCACCTTCACGAGGCTTTCCAAAACTGTCCCAGTAAATTCCGGATAGAGATCGATTTGCTGGCTCTTCAAAGCGCTAAACAAAAAGCTCGTCTTGCCGAAATTCGGTTTTAAAGTCACGGTCACTTGCTCGTCATTGGCCTCGATGACTTCCTTGCACATATTGATCAAAATATCCGGCTCCGATCCTAATTTCCCGGCAATCGTAATGGTTTCTTTGGTCAAAGTAGTCTGCTGGGCGGCATACACTCCGCCGATCCCCAGAAAAATGATTCCTAAAGCCGCCAGACTGACCTTCCAACTGCGCTTTTGCAAGAACCGAATCAAGCCACTGAAAATCAAGGCCAATAACGCCGAGCAAATCGCCCCAATCAAAGTCAGGCTGGGGTCATTGCGATCAATCCCCAGTAGGATAAAAGTCCCTAAGCCCCCGGCCCCAATCAAAGCCGCCAAAGTCGCCGTACCGATGATTAAGACCAAAGCCGTGCGAATCCCTGAGACAATCATGGGCATAGCCATGGGCACTTCCACCTTCAAAAGCTTGCGCATGCGAGACATGCCAAAAGCCTCCGCCGCTTCTTCGATGGAGGGATCGATTTCCGATAAACCGATGTAGGTATTTTGAAAAATCGGCAAGAGGGCATAAATCACCAGAGCAATCAACGCCGGTGTAGTGCCGATTCCCACAAAAGGAATCAAGAGCCCTAGCAGCGCCAAGGACGGGATAGTCTGCAAAACACTGGTAAACTGCAAGACCACTTCTGCGATTTTCTGGCGTTTGCTCAACAAAATAGCACAAGGAACTGCAATCAAAATAGCAATCAATAAAGCACTTAATGAAATGGCCAAATGTTCAAATATCGCTTGCAATAAATCTGCTTTCCGCTCATTTAAAAGTCGCTACGATCTCTTTCATGGAATCCCCTCGATTTTCACTAGATAATACTTTTAGTATAGCGAAAGCCCAGAAACCCGGCAAATAATTGAGAAATCCCGACGTTTTCAGACACATTTTTGACAAAAAAGCCCAAGGAAAATTCCTTGGGCTTTGCATCTTTCATAACTATAAAACTCCGTTATACTGCTTTAACCGCCTTAACTAACAGCATCATCGGCCGGCGGAGTTCGTCAGCCATACCCGGCACTTCCGCTAAAAGCCGCGGTTCCGGCTGGGGCTCTACCACCGCTTCTAGCGTAAAGCCAACAGTCAATAACGTATTGAGATACGTGGTCAGAGTGCGATGATACTTGGTCACTTGTGACCCAAGGAAATTCGCCTGACGTTTCCCTTCCGTAAAATAATGATCCACCGGCCACAGCTCAGGTTTCCCCGCTTCGTCATAAAGCCAATCTTGGCGTCCTTCCGCCGTAAATACCGGATGCTCCACGGAAAAGACAAAACTTCCTTTGGCACTCAAACTTTTGAAAACCTGTTCGCAAACCTCTTGGAAATTCGGCGTGTAATGAAAGGCCAAAGAACTCAACACCACATCAAATGAATCTGGAGCAAAGTCCATATCCTCCATGGCCAACTGGCGATAGCTCACATTCTCAAAAGAAGTCTGTTCTTGCGCCACGGCCAGCATCTTTTTAGAAATGTCGATGCCTAAGACTTGTCGCGCCCCTTCTTCTGCGGCGTACCGGCAATGCTAGCCAAAGCCACAGCCGATATCCAAAACTCGCTTATCAGTAAAGTCCGGCAATAGTTTGCGCAATTCATGCCACTCCCCGGCCGCTTGCAAACCTGCCACCGACCGAGGAAACTGGCGGTATTTTTCAAAAAACTCTGTTTGATCGTATTGATTTTCTTTCATGGTTACTCCTTTTAGTCCCCTTTAGTTCCCCGTGCTTTTTTATTTTCGCCCCAAGCGTGATGTCCCTTACTAAAAGAGCCAGCCTCACACTTTCTCCCATTACTCTCGACAATCGTTCCTTGGCCTTATTGTAAAGCCCGGACTTGACGCTGTCCACTTCCTTAAGTAAAAAGAGAGTGAGGAACGGTTTTGTTCCCCACTCTCTAAGATTTTCTTTTAGTTCAATTTTTGGCCCAAACGTTGAACGTCCCGGGCAATAACCAATTCTTCATCAGTCGGAATAACGAAGACTTTCACTTTAGAATCTGGTGCTGTGATTTCGGCTTCTTCCCCATGAATCAAGTTGTTCACAGTTTTGTTCAATTTAATACCGAACCAAGACATTGGTTCCAAAACAGCTTCCCGGATGTAAGCCGCATTTTCCCCAACACCGGCAGTGAAGACGATGGCATCTACGCCGTTCATCACAGAGATGTATTGGGCGATGTATTTACGGATGCGGTCTGCATAAATTTGGATTGTCAACAAAGCATCCTCATTGTGGCTAGCCGCAGCTTTTTGGATGTCCCGCATGTCGCTAGAAATCCCAGTCAAACCAAGAATCCCAGATTTTTTGTTCAAGATGTCGATGAAATCATTCACATCTTCAATGCCTTCTTTACGCATTAAGTAAGGAATCAAAGAAGCATCGATATCCCCAGAACGAGTTCCCATGGTAACCCCAGCAAGTGGTGTGAAGCCCATGGAAGTATCAACGGATTGACCACCTTTGACCGCGGTAATAGAAGCACCATTCCCGATATGGCAAGTGATGATTTTTGTTTCTTCGGCTGGTTTGCCTAAGAATTCAATGGCCCGTTCCGAAACGAAACGATGGCTAGTACCGTGAGCGCCGTATTTCCGTGCCCCGTGTTTTTGATAGTATTCTTTTGGAATGCTGTACATGTAGTTTACCGCTGGCATCGTTGTGTGGAAGGAAGTATCAAAAACTGCCACAGAGATGATGTTTGGCAAAATGTGTTTGAACGCTTTAATCCCCATCGCATTTGCTGGGTTGTGAAGTGGTGCTAGTTCTGCTAGTTCTTCGATTTTTGCCAACACATCGTCGGTGATAATCGTGGAATCCTTGAAGTATTCCCCACCGGCTACAACCCGGTGCCCAACTCCTGTGATTTCATCGTAGCTTTGAATGATTTGCAATTCAATCAAATCGTCCAACAACATTTGAACAGCCACTTCATGATCTGGAATGTCGAGGATTTTTTCTTCTTTTTGGTCCACACCATATTTGATCGTAAAGATGGAATCAGCCAAACCGATTCGTTCCACGATTCCTTTAGCGATTACGGTTTCGGAGGGCATTTGGTATAATTGCCATTTTAAGCTAGAGCTTCCGGCGTTGATTGCGATTGTCTTACTCATGTTCAGTCTCCTTCAAAAATAGTTTGGGTAACAGTAGCATTAAAGGTTCGAAGCTTTCCAGTCTTCGAATTGGGTAAAGAATTCAGTGATTTTCACTGGATCTTTTAAGGTGGCCAGTTTAGCCACTAGGACTTCCGGTACTTGCTGGCTTTTTTCGCCATGATTTTGCACGAGGATGATGCTCTTTTGCGAAGCTTTGCTTAAGAATAGTTCATCGGGCAATTGGATAATTCCTTGTAAATACATTTTTTCGGTAAAGAGTTTTTTCAGCTGTGGGCCTTGTTCACTCTCCAAGAAATTAGCCGGTAAAAGAAAGAGGCCAAAGCCGTTTTCCTTCGTGTACTTCATTCCTTGTTCAATCAACAAGTGATGGGCGTAACTGTGCCCTTCTGCAACTCCAGTTAGGAAGTTTTGGGCTTGTTCATCTTGAGGATAATAGCCCACTGGCAAATCACTCAAAACGGCGTCCACGGGATCAAGCAATAAATCTTGCAATGCATCCTGATGGAACAAGGTCACGTCACTTTGCGTCCATTGGGTGTCCGCTGCCGCCACCGCCAAAAGGGTTTCGTCGATATCCACACCAAAGCCTTTGGCACTGCGTTTTGCCAGACGTAAATTCGTCAAGGCGGTCAAGAGCAAATTGCCCATGCCCACTGCAGGATCAAAAAGCGTCAATGCTTTATCAGCTGGAAAAAATTGTTCCAACAAGTATACAAACAAAAAGCCGATACCATCAGGGGTCAGCTGGTGATTGGGTTGTAACGGTTCGGACTTACTCCCTTTTAAAAGCAATAATTGGGATAATTTCCGAATCTCTTCCGGCGCTAAGGAAATCTCCTGAAGCGCTTCATACAAGCCCTCAATTCGTTTGGTGGTGACTTCGTCTGGTTGTCCATCCATCACTCGCACCTGATACTCATCCAAAACATTTTCCACGTTTTCAATATACGCTTCAATAAAAGAGGTCTTCAAGGCATTTTGTAGCAACTGAATCGCTTCCAGATGCAAACCAAACGCTTTCTCGATCTTTTCTGGGAACACGGTGCCACCTCGATTTCTATGATTGTAACAACTTACATACCTGTCTTATTCTAGCGGATTATCCTTGATTTATCAACGGATATCCCGGTTTTTCTTTGTGAATTAACGAACAGTCTTTCAGCGTTTTTGCGCCAAAAAAAGAGAGCACGATTTAAAATCATGCTCTTGCCAACTGTTCTAGTCCAATTTTTTCCCTGTTGCTTTTTTTAAGGAATTTCACCCTCGCTTTTTTCTTGGTGTTCCTCGGTAAAATTAGGATATTGATACAGGTACGCACGCTCTTCACAAAGCACCCGCACTTTAAAAGTCGACTCTTCCCAGAAAAAGGTTACCTGTCCTTGGTCAAAAGAAACCTCTCCGGATTCCGGTCGCACTTCTTTGGGTATTTGCAAGTAATTGTACCAAAACATTTCCCGCATCACTTTAACCCGGTGCAAGCGCTGGGTACGAGTGGCTAGGTTTGCCGTTAACTGGCGATTTTCCAACGCTTGGTAAAAAATCAAAGAAACGATCAGCAACAGTCCTAAAGCCGTCAGCATAATGCCGGCTTTAGGTGCTTGGCAGCTGGATTTTGCCACAGCGAACCCCCCCATCTAAAAAAGTAAAGGTCAAAAGAATGCTTGATTCCTGTTTTTCTACCACCATTTTTTTCACTTTCGTTAAAAGAGGATGGTAGCCGCTGTTCAGTCGTTTGATAAATGTCTGATTCACCACTTTAAACTCCGCTTTTCGACCAGTTTCATCGTAAAAAATCACCGTATTTCCCTGTACTTCTGCAAAGTCCAGCTCGGATAATTCATATTCCAACTGAATCAAAGCGACTTCTAGTTCTTGATCACCATATTGGGCTAGCTTGGTGGATAAAGTCTGGCTCGTCTCCATAATTGGAGAAATCAAAACCACGCTTAGAGCCAAAACGCCTAGGGCTACCAGACATTCAATCAAGGTGAAAGCTTTGGGACAGCCAGTTGATGGCCACATTATAGTCGGCGCCACTGACTTGCACTTGGCGCAAATCTTGCGTAAAAGCCACATGGTAACGCTCCTCTCCATAGGCTAATTGCCGCTCTAAATCACCCCCGTGGAGCCGATATTCCCGGACTTCCTCGTACAAAACCCGAGTGCCTCGAAGCTTTTCGTATTGTTGGTGTTCTTGTTGCAACAAGTCGATGGTTGCCTTTTGATAGATTAACAAGCACAAGGTCAACATCCCCAAGGCTACCAAGGCTACCAAGCTTTCCAACACCAAAGAAGCTCTATTCTTTTTCAAACCGCCCACCTCCTAATTGAAACTGATAGGTATAGGTGATTCCCCGCTTTGGCCAGCCAAATCTTATCGTGGTCAAGCGGCTGGGGTGCCCCGACTCCGCCAAAAATTTAATCTCCTTGATGGAGTTACCCCCGGTTAATACTCCCGGAATCACCAAAGCCTCAAACCTATCTTCTGGATAGGGTTGCGGTCGATTATTGGCAACACTTCCCGTATAAAACAGAAACATCCGCTCTGGCTGAGCAACATTTTTGATTGAGGTATTTCTACCCTCTACTACGGCGATTTGTTGGCAGACAAAAACCATCTTCTCAAAGCGATTCAAAAATCGGCGCACCGTAAGTTCTTCTTGCCATGCGGCCACCATTAAAACGGGCAACAGACAAAAAGATCCCATGACAAATAAAACCGCTATGCTTTCCACTAAAGTGAAGCCAGTAAAAGGTCGTCTAAGGAAGAGTTGCTTCATAGCGCGTCCTCTGTTCTTTTGTGATATACCCTAATGTTTCCATCTGCGACAGTTTCAGGGTAACGGCACTCCCTTTTTCCTCGGGAAATTCCAGTTCATAGATTTTGATTTGATTCTCCACCAAAGTTGTCAATGCCTCATTACTTTTTTTATCCGCTAATTCCTTTTGTTTTCCCACATTTGGAACAAATAAAATTACTAAAACACAAATGATAACTAAAACTACGAGAACCTCCACAAGTGTAAAAGCTGGATATTTCTTTTTCTTTGCTTGCTTTTTCATGGACTTCACCCCTTACATCAATTCCCCCATACTGTCATACAAAGGTAAAAACATCGCCGCATACAAACTGACAATCAAGCCCGCAATCAACAAAAATACGACCGGCTGAATCCAATTGAGCATTTTTTCCGTGCGCTGAAAGAAAGTCGAACGTGTTAACTGACTGTACATAACTAACTCTTCCCCCAAACGTCCCTTGCTTTCCCCTTGAAAAACAATCTGAGCAAACTCTCTAGTCAAGAAGGGATACTTACCTAACTGATTGTGTAATGTCTGTCCCTGAAGCAAGCCCTGGTGAAGTTCCTGAGCCAAAGCATACATCAAAGACCGGGAGTCCGTGATCAACATGGAGGTGATGATTTGTTGCAACTCCAATCCCTCTTTAAAAAGCTTGCCCCATTCCAAAGCAAAATAACTAGTCACAAATAAGCGATACAACGATCCTACTCCAGGTATTTTTCCCCAAAACTGCCCTCGACGTAACGCATCCCACTTTCCTAATTGCCAAAAACAAAACCCGAATAGCCCTGTAGTGACCACCATAAGGAATAATAAAATCAAGGGACCCTTTTGCAAGAAGCGCACTCCCCAGTGATCTGCGGCCATCATGCCGGAAGCTAATAGTTGGGGGACTAAAAACTGCCGCAACCCAATCAATAAGGACAAGACAAAAAAGATTAATAATAAGGGATACGCCAAATTCTTCCGTAGTTCTTGGCGCTGTTTGGCCACGAGTTTCAACTGTTGTGCGATGTGCTGTAACGTCGCCACTAAATCCCCGTGTTGTTGGGCCAATTGAACCGCCGAAAGCTCCTGGGCAGAAAGGTCAAAGCTAGTAAAACAAGCGGCCAATGACTGGCCATCACTGAGCTTTTGGTGAAACTCTTTTAAGCGTTCGCAATCAAAATGACCAGACCGATTCATGGCCTGAAGTGCCTCACTTAGGCGAAAACCATTGGCTAGCAAACTGGCCAAAGTCTCGATATGCAACTGCTTTTTCTTAACATCAAATTTCCCGAAGAAAACACTCTTCCGCGATTTCACCTTGATAAAAGAGCTTTTCCAAGTTGGTTTGCCAATTCCCATGAGCCACCTCCTTGCCGACAAATTCGTATGCCAATAACGCCCCTAACTGCGTTTTCGTCTGTAAGAGTCGCTGATAGACAATGCCCAATAAACTATCGGCCAATTCACTCTCACTACCCACCAGATCACGAATCCGGCCTCTGGTAGCGGCGATGCTACTGGCATGCACCGTGGCAAACACACGGCACCCGGTTAACGCTGCACGAATCGCCGCTTGAGCCGTTTCTCGATCCCGAATTTCCCCGATAATCAAGATATCCGGCCGATGACGCAGAGCTAGCTGAATCAAACGGTCATAGGTTTGACCAATAGTAGGATTCACTTGTAATTGGGTAAAGGAGGGTTCCTCGATTTCCACCGGATCCTCAATCGTTAAAACCCGTCCCACCTGTTCCTTAGCCAAGCGATACATCAGCGTCGTCTTTCCAGAGCCCGTCGCTCCCGCAAACAAATACAAACCTCGGCGCTGGATATTTTGCTTTAACAACGGATACTGTTCCTGAAGTAAAAAGCACTGTTCCTCTTGGGCAATCGGGTACAAAAAACGGATAACCATGCTTTCTTGCAAACGATAATCCCCTACTAAAGACAAGCGCAAGCGCCAGTGTCTCTCCGGTAACGGATAGCGAATCGCTCCCAGCTGTACCTTGCGCGTTTCCCCTACATCCATATCTCCTAGGTACTTAAACCGGGTCAACAGCTGGGTTGCCACGGCTTCCGTCAACTCCTGTTCTTTAATGATGGCATCTCCCTTGCGAAACTGAATCCGCCAATGCTCCCCAAATGACTCGATATACAGGTCTTGGATGCGCCGCTGACTCCCCCAGGAAATCAAATCATCCGAGTAAGCTTTAATGTCCATGAGCGTCCCCTCCATACAAGTAACTACGCCCTTTGCAATAGAAAGGTCGCCTTATACAGCAAAGTTTTATCCAGAAGATTTTCGTAAATCTGCCGTTAGTCCTCGTAATAAAAATTGGTTATTGCGCACACCCCTAAGGAAAATCCCCAAAAAAAAGGCAACAAAAAAACCTTGAGTCAACTCAAGGTCGGGTAACACTTTTCTTTGTGCCGTCTTTTGCTAAGACGCTGATTTTTTTGACTCGCTCCAAAGGTACCATCTGCAATGGTAGCAAATCATTCGGGAGCTTCACTGGAACTACAGGTCCAAATTCTTTCGCAGCGATCCAGCCCGTAATCGTCTCGTAACGACTGTGATCGTATTGCTTTTCCACCAGTAGAACCACGATACTCTTTTGGCTAGCAGCCAGTTGCAACTCTTGGGTCATTTCCGCCATCGCTTGATTTTGCAATGTCGAACGATCCGGTTCATTGAGCAAGCCTTCCCACAAAGCCGTGGAGGTATTAATCAAAAATTCCCCAAAAGGACCAAACTTTGATTTTTTCTCTGTTGGTTCACTCATGGCCACTACCCTCCTTCAAGAACGATCTTCTCTTTTTAATTTTATCGGAGTTACCTTCAAAAAACAAATTTGACTTGCCCATTTTGACAGCGGTTACTCTTGCTCATCACGGAACTTTGCTAACCAGTAGGGCAAGCCCGCTTGAAGCAAGTCTCGGGTTTCATTAAAATCTCCGGTATACCAAGGGTCCGGCACGTCTTGTGCTTCTTTTCCCGGTACGACACTTAAATACGTCGCTACTTTTGCCTTGTGACCTGCCGGGGCACTGGACTCTAAATCCGTCAGATTATCATGATCCATGGGGATGATGTAGTCATATTTTTGCCAGTCTTCAAGACGAATCTGGCGAGCTTGCATACCACTCATGTCAATGCCTGCTTGTCGCAAAATTTTGGCTGTTCCCGGATGTAGCGGATTGCCCACTTCCCAAGCGCTAGTCGCCGCAGAGTCCACTACTAGGGGCACTCCTTGTTCCTGGCTATACGCCCGCATCAAACCTTCTGCCATAGGCGAGCGACAAATATTTCCTAGACAAACAAATAAGACTCGCTTCATTTCAGCTCCTCCTGTTCCGTTTGATACAAACGAGAACTGAAAAACTCCACGTCTTTTGCCAACCGGAAAAGCTGAGCGGAAATGGCTAAAGGAGTCTCCTGAAACCCTTCCCGAATCCAGTCCATCATCACGCCACTGCACCCGTAGCTAAAAAAGCGCCCATAAAAAAGCTTGTCCGCTTCGGAAAGTAATCCCTCTTGATCCACGGTCTCAAAGAGTTTGTGAAACAGCTTGCTCGTAATCGTCACAAATTCCTGTACTAAAATATCCTGTTGATCCGCCACCGTTGCTTGGTAAAAGGCCCCATTGGCTTTCATCGCCACTAGCATTTTGCGCGCCTGCTCTTCCCAGTTTTCCAAGCTCAACTCATCCGTAGTTAAAAAACACAGCGAGTCTTGTAGATAAAACCAACGTAGCAACTCTTTTTTGTCATTAAAATGGTAATAAAAGGTCTGGCGATTAATGCCCGCCCCTTTTGCCAAATCCTGAACGGTAATTTTGCTAAAGGGCTTTTCCGCCACCAAGTGAAGGAGTACTTGGGCAATTTGCTTTTTCGTGCGATTTCCTTCTGCCAAAGTGAAGCCTCCTTTGATTGAATCATTGTTTCCTTAAGACTGATAGGGATACCCAAAATGCTCATAGGCCAAAGCAGTCGCAATCCGTCCGCGAGGTGTCCGTTTCAAAAAGCCCTTTTGGATTAAATAAGGCTCATACATATCTTCCACGGTCTCGGTTTCTTCGCTAATATTCGCCGAAAGAGTACTCAAGCCCACGGGCCCGCCTCCGTATAATTCGATCATCGTGCGAATCAGCTTCTGGTCCACATAGTCGAGTCCTGCATGATCGACTTGCAACAGCGCCAAAGCTTTGTCGGCGATTCGTTGATCGATTACGCCATCCGCCTGTACTTGGGCAAAATCCCGAACCCGTTTTAACAAGCGATTGGCAATTCTCGGGGTCCCCCGGGAACGACGGGCGATCTCTAACGCCCCTTCTGTCACGATATCCGTCTGAAAAATATCCGCCGAGCGCAACACGATTTCCTGTAAATCCTCTTCTCGATAATACTCCATATGGCTGATAATGCCAAACCGATCCCGCAGTGGTGCCGAGAGCATCCCCGCTCTAGTAGTTGCCCCTACCAAAGTAAATGGCGGCAAAGGAAAGTGTACCGGATGAGCAGTAGGCCCTTGCCCGATGATAATATCCACAAAAAAGTCTTCCATGGCCGAGTAAAGCATTTCTTCTGCTACTCGAGGCAGGCGGTGAATTTCGTCGATAAACAACACGGACCCCGGTTGCAATTCATTTAAAATCGCCACCAAGTCTCCTGGTTTTTCAATTGCCGGACCGCTAGTGGTGCGAATATCCACATCCATTTCATTGGCAATCACCATGGCCATGGTCGTCTTCCCTAATCCGGGAGGGCCATATAACAACACATGATCCAAGGCTTCTTCCCGATTTTTCGCCGCTTGGATGTAAATGGTCAACTCTTCTTTCACCTTATCTTGGCCGATATACTGGGCCAATGTTCGGGGGCGCAAAGAGCGTTCCAACACCGCTTCTTTATCATCTGTCATATCCGGAGACACAATCCGTTCTTCTGTCATCGCGATTCCTTTCTTTGCTTCCTTGAAATACTACTTCATCAACAACTTCAAGGCCGAGCGTAAATACTCGTCCGTGGACTGAGGCTCCAAGGCCTTCAGTGGTTTTTCTACCCGCTTGATCTCTTTAGCACTGTATCCCAAAGCTTCTAAAGCCGCCAGAGCTTCCGTTAGCGCCGTATCACTGTCAGAGGTTGCTTCCTCTTCTACCGGTGCAAATAAGTCGCCTTCCACAAAGACCCCTAATTTGCCTTGCAAATCCAAGACCATCTGCTGAGCGGTCTTTTTCCCCACGCCGGGAAACTTCACCAAGTAGTTAATATTTCCCGCTTCAATGGCAGTGACCATGCCACTGTGGTCTTCATTGGCCATAATCGCCAAGGCACTTTTCGGACCAATCCCAGAAACACTGATCAATTTCAAAAAGAGTTCTTTGTCCTGACGCTTTTCAAAACCGTACAAGAGATGGGCATCATCTCGAATCACTTGGTGGACGTAAACTTTGACCGTGCCTTCCTTACCACTGTAGCGATAAGGATTGCCCATGGCGATGGCGTAACCAATGCCTTGATTTTCCAAGACGATATAAGCTGGAGTAATATCGGTCACTTGACCGATGAGATATTCAAACATTTGGACTTCCCTTTCTGGACATACGTTCCCCTCATTGTATCACAATTTAGACAGGACAGCTAGGAGGGACATGAACCGTACAAAGAGGTTGCTTCTTCTTAGCAATCCATCCCTAATAAAAAGCTCTGCCGGAAGACTCATCTAAAAACAGGCCTTACAACAGAGCATTCTTATCAAAAAAGAGTTATCAACTACTCCACCAACCCCACATACTCACCATACCCTGCTGCTTCCATCTCTTCCACAGGGATAAAGCGCAAGGCAGCAGAATTAATACAATAGCGCAAGCCCCCTGCTGCTTGGGGACCATCGGAAAAGACGTGACCCAAATGCGAATCCGCCGTTTTACTGCGGACTTCTACCCGATGCATACCGTGGGAAAAATCGGCTTTTTCCTGGATGTGCTGCCGCTGAATCGGTTTGGTGAAGGACGGCCAGCCACAACCGGCATCGTATTTATCTTTCGAGGCAAAGAGTGGTTCCCCACTGACGATATCCACGTAAATCCCTTTTTGATAGAAATCATCATACTCTCCGGAAAAAGGTGCTTCCGTTCCTTGTTCTTGAGTGACTTGATAGGCCAAGGGTGACAACGTTTCTTTTAGCTTTTCTTGATCGTTCATCTACAGCCCTTCTTTCTGCTTTCATTATACAAAAAAAGCTTTCCAAAGCAGCGAATTGCCGCTTGGAAAGCTTTGGTTTTTAAAACTCTTTTAGCATCTGATTGACTGCTCCAACAGGAAAACCTACGATACTGTAGTAATCCCCTTGGACGGCTTTTACAAAGACACTGGCCCGGCCTTGAATGCCGTATGCTCCAGCCTTATCCGCGTATTCCCCACTATCTAAATAGCGGTTGATTTCCGCTTCTGTCAGTTCATAAAAACTTACGCTGGCTTCGGTTAAAGCAGTCCGGCGTTTTTCTCCTTGTTGCAAAGCGACCCCGGTATACACGTGATGGGTTTTGCCACTCATTTGTTGCAGCATTTTAAAAGCATCCTCACGATTTTGCGGTTTTCCCAAAATCTGCCCTTCGTGAATCACAATGGTGTCACTGGCAATCACCAGGGCTTCCCGATGATCCTTGGCGATTTTTTCACCTTTTTCCTGGGCCATGCGTAAGACATAAGTCGCCGGGTCTTCTCCTGCTAAGACACTTTCGTCAATATCCGCGGGCATAATCCGAAACTCTTCCACTAAATGGTGAAGCAGTTCCTTTCGCCGAGGGGATTGGGAAGCCAAAATCACGTTTTCCATTACATCGTCTCCTTTGTCCGGTGTGGATCTTGTATTCGTTTAAACATCTTTTCCATATCACTGTTCGTAAAATGAATCAAAACCGGCCGCCCATGAGGACAATTAAAAGGATTCTCGCATTTTGCTAAATCTTGTAGCAAGACGCGAGCCTGCATTTCATTTAAATGATGATTGGCCTTAATCGAGCGTTTGCAACTCATCATGATGGCTGTGGCTTCGCGAAATTTCTTCACCGAAACCGTCCCGGTGGTCAGCAACATGTCGATCATTTCCCGGATGATGCTTTCTTCTTCCCCAGGGGGATACCAGGTGGGATGATTCCGCACAATAAAACTATTAGGGCCAAAATCTTCCAGGTGAATCCCTACTTGGGCCAGATTTTCTGCCTGTTCCTTGAGTTTCAACGCGTCACTGTTAGGATATTCCAAGACAATTGGAACTAAAAGTTCTTGTAAATCATCGGTGACTTGACCGATTTTTTCCCGGAAGTACTCGTACTTAATCCGCTCTTGGGCCGCGTGTTGATCCACGATGTACAGACCTGCTTGACTTTGGGCAAAAAGATAGGTGCCGTGCATTTGACCGAAATATTCCAAATCCGGGAAGCGTTGTTGGCTTTCTTGCGCCTCTTCTGCCAAAGCTTGGGCCAGCATTTTTTCCCCAGCTTTATCCCCCAGATGAAAATCCGGATGATTCCGCTCGACTTCTTCCTCTTCTTGAATTTCTTGTGGATAAGTTTCCGAAGTGTCCTTTAGTGCTTCTTTCACAAATGGTTTATCCACAGAAATATCCTGTTGATAAGTTTCTTTTGGTGATTCCGCGACAGAAAAATCAGCCTTTTGTGAATCAATCGGAGAGTTATCCTCAGCCTTTTCCCCAAACTTGTCCACAGAATTATCCACATCTTGGGGATAACTTTCCCGAACATAAAACTGACCACTGGTGCGATCGTAAGCCAAATCACTTTTGTTTTGAGCGGGAGCCGACTCAGCTAAATCAATTTGCAACTGTTCCGGGCGCTCGGCGGGATCTTGTCGCGGTAGCCGCTTTTTAAAGGCCAAATTATCCGCCGCATTGGGAATCAAGTTTTCCTCTTGCAAGGCTTCTTTAATCGCTTCTGCCAATAAAGCAGTGAGCTCTTTTTCCTTGGAGAGGCGGACTTCTTGCTTAGTAGGGTGCACGTTAACATCCACCAACAACGGATCCATAGTAATTTCGATTACCGCAATCGGAAACCGACCAATCATCAATTTTGAGCCATAGCCTTGGACGATGGCTTTGTTTAAGGCGAAGTTTTTAATGTA
Source organism: Enterococcus asini ATCC 700915 (assembly GCF_000407365.1). GTDB lineage: Bacteria > Bacillota > Bacilli > Lactobacillales > Enterococcaceae > Enterococcus_C > Enterococcus_C asini. The sequence continues at coordinate 1,044,800 of NZ_ASVU01000001.1, read as the reverse complement.
GCGGCCGTTAATAATGGTGGATAAGTAATTACGGCTAGCTCGGGTGACTTCCGGCAATGAAACATAACCGGAAATCTTGAAGTCCAAGTCTTCAATCTCAATGGGGAGCATCTTTTTGGCAGTGGCTACTCCGAAAATCCCGGCAATGGTTTGTTTCAAATCGCCATTGCCCGCCGTACTGAGCATCTTATGTCCTTCATGAACCAAACGAAAAGCAATCTGTGGATGGCTTAGTGCCAAACGATTGACGATATCCCCAATGTTGGCCAATTCCGTCTGCAAAGTTTTCACGTATTTCAAGCGGGCGGGCGTATTGAAGAAGAGGTTTTCCACCGTTAACTTCGTCCCTTGACGTAAAGGGGCCGCTTCTTGCACTTCCACCTTGCCGCCGATTAGTTTTAAAAAGATGCCTTTGGTCTGGCCCGCCACCGCCGTCTCCAATGTCACGTGGGAAACAGACGCAATACTCGGCAAAGCCTCCCCGCGAAACCCCAACGTGCGAATGCGGAACAGGTCGTCACGATTGTGAATCTTACTGGTAGCGTGACGTTTAAAGGCATTGACCACGTCTTCTTCGGCGATGCCTTCACCATTGTCGATAACTTGAATCTTGCGCAAGCCGGCTTCTTCAATGGCAATGTCGATTTGCGTGGCACCGGCATCAATGGCGTTTTCCACCAGTTCCTTCACCACGCTAGCCGGACGTTCTACCACTTCTCCGGCGGCGATTTGGTTCGCCAGACGTTCGGATAGTTCTTGAATTTTGCCCATTAGCCCGCCTTCTTTCTCGATCTTTCCCTGTTGCTAAATGCGTTTTTGCAAATCATACAAAATATTCAAAGCTTCCCTTGGAGTGGTATCCAAAAGGTCGATCTTCTTCAATGCTTCGATTACCGAGAGTTCCTCCGTAGAAACTTCTGTAAATAAATTCATCTGTTGCGGTTCTTCCACTACCGGCGCCGTTTCTATGACCGATTTTTGGTCGGACTCGGACTCTAATTTTTGCAAAATAGTAGCCGCTCGTTCCAGTAAAGCCGTGGGCAAACCGGCGATTTTCGCCACGTGAATCCCATAGCTCTTGTCTGCGGGACCATCCATCATCTTGTGTAAAAAGACGACTTCCCCATCTTGTTCCACCGCGCCCACGTGAATATTGCGCACGCCGCTCAGTGCTTCGTCTAAGACCGTTAACTCATGATAGTGGGTGGAAAACAGCGTCTTCGCCTGCACGTTGGTTTGAATGTATTCAATAATTGATTGGGCCAAGGCCATCCCGTCATACGTCGCCGTGCCGCGACCTAGTTCGTCGAATAAAATCAGACTGTCCTTAGTAGCATGGCGCAATGCTTGATTGGCCTCCATCATTTCTACCATGAACGTGGACTGACCGGCAATCAAATCATCACTGGCACCAATCCGGGTAAAGATGCGGTCAAACACCGGCAAGTCTGCACTTTGCGCTGGCACGAAACAGCCCATTTGCGCCATGATCACGGTGAGGGCCAATTGCCGCATGTAGGTGCTCTTCCCGGACATATTCGGTCCCGTAATCAAGAGGATCAACGTCTTATCATCCATGGAAATTGTATTAGGAATGTATTCTTGATGGCCCAAGACTTTTTCCACCACCGGATGGCGCCCTTCTACGATATTCAAGTTGCGCTTGCGATTGAGCGTCGGCCGCACGTATTGGTAACGTTCGGACACCGCCGCAAAACTTTGCAATACATCTAAGGCACTCAAGGATTTGGCTAAAGTTTGCAGGCGCCCAATGGCTTTTTTGACTTCTTCCCGCACGCCTAAAAAGAGTTGGTACTCCAAGTCCACGGATTTTTCTTCCGCTTCTAAAATCTGTGTTTCCAATTTTTTCAATTCCGGTGTGATAAAGCGTTCCGCATTGGCCAAGGTTTGTTTGCGCTCGTAGCGGCCTTCTTCCAAGTTCCCCAAATTGGCTTTGGTGACTTCAATATAGTACCCAAAAACCCGGTTAAAGCCGACTTTCAGCGTTTTAATCCCCGTAGCTTGGCGCTCGGAGGCTTCCAATTCCGCCAACCACTGTTTGCCGTTTTTCATGGCAGAACGGTATTGATCCAATTGCTCATGGAAACCGTCTTTGATCACGTTCCCCTCGGTAATCGCTAAAGGAGCTTCTTCGTTAATCGCCGCCTCGATTAAGCTAACCAAGTCTTCCATAGGCTCGATGCCTAATAAAAGCTCGTTCCACTGGCCTTGATTGATGCCTTCCAATAACGTACGAATTTGTGGCACTTGCATCAAAGAAGTCTTCAGCTGAATCAAGTCGCGACCATTCACATTGCCAAAGGCCACGCGTCCGGCTAGACGTTCCAGGTCATATATTCTCGTGAGCTTGTCTTGCAAATCCACTCGCTCAAAGTAGCTATCTAGTAAAGATTGCACCATTTCTTGGCGAGCTAAAATCTTCTTGGCTTGAATCAAAGGGCGATCCAGCCATTGTTTTAACAAGCGGCCACCCATAGCAGTCTTCGTTTCATCCAAAAGCCACAACAAAGTTCCTTGCTTTTTCCCGGTGCGAATGGAGCGCGCCAATTCCAAATTAAACTTAGAATAGTGGTCCATCTTCAAAAAGTGGTCCGGCTGGTATTCTTCGGCTTTTTGCAAGTGTGCCAAGCCCCGCTTTTGGGTAATGGACAAATAGCTCAACAGTTTCCCGGCTACGTCTTTTTCCAGCGCATTTGTCAACTCCGCCGTCAAAAAGGACAGTTCGGCATTGGTGATTTCTTCGGTTTGATACGACAAAACTAAGCCCAGACGTTCTTTTAAGCTATTTTGGAATTCTTCTGGGAAATCACAAATAAAGACGATTTCCTTTGTTTGTAGACTGGAGCACTCATTAATCACCCCGTCTTCGTCTTCTAGTAACGCCACTTTGAATTCCCCAGTGCTTAGATCCACATAGGCAAAGCCGTATTGCTTGCCGTCAAAGCCTAGGGCCGTCAGGAAATTATTCTCCTTGGCTTCCAGTCCCTTACTGTCCATTACCGTTCCCGGAGTAATCAACTGAACGACTTCTCGTTTAACCATTCCTTTGGTGGTTTTCGGATCTTCCACTTGTTCACAAATAGCCACTTTATAGCCTTGCTCGATTAGCGTATCAATATAGCCTTGGGCCGCGTGATAGGGAATGCCGCACATGGGAATCGGGTCATCTGCATTACGATTGCGACTGGTTAAGGTCAACTCTAAAATCTGTGAGCCCTTAATCGCGTCTTCGTTAAACATTTCATAAAAATCTCCCAGACGGTAGAACAAAAAGGCATCTGGGTATTGGGCCTTGATGCCTAAGTATTGTTCCATCATGGGAGTCTGCTTCGTTTTTTGAGGCATGTTGCTCCTCCTTTTCTGCCTTACTCTAGTTCCTCTACCCCACGTTGAATGCGCTGGGTAACGTATTGAATCACATCATTGACTTCGATTAGTTGCGCCCGATAAGCGACGACCAAAGGATGCCGGTCATAAGCTTGGGTCAGTTCGTCGGCCTTTTTCAAAGCAGCCTTTTGAGCATTTTCCTTGCCGTAATGACCGAATTGCACTGCTGCTTGTTGCGCCTCTTTGATTTCATTTTCCAATTGAGCAATGGTTTGATTGTTCCGCACTTTTGCCGCTAGTGCTTGAAACTCTTGTACTTGAGGTAAATCGCAAAGCAGCCGGTCCAACTGCTCTACCGCCTGCTTGACTGCTGCTTCTGTGTCTAAAATTGACTTCATATTCTTACTCCATAAATGGACGATCATCGGAAATCTGAATCGTCGCAATTGATTTCGCTAAGCCGGTTTTTTCATCCAAATCGATAACACAACCAGAGAGAATGCTACGACCGGTTTCCACTACTTCAAAGCGCCGAGGTAAAGCGGTTTGGAATTTTTCCAAGACGGCTTCTTTCTTCATCCCCAAAACCCCATCATAGGGGCCCGTCATTCCGGCATCGGTCAGATAAGCGGTCCCTTGTGGCAAAATCCGAGCATCATTGGTCTGCACATGGGTATGAGTCCCCACAATGGCCGATACTCGTCCGTCCACGTGCCAGCCCATGGCTTGCTTTTCACTAGTCGTTTCCCCGTGAAAGTCCACGAAGATAAACGGCGTCTTTTTCCGTGCTTCTTCAATTAATTCATCGATTTTCGTAAATGGATCATCGAGAGCCGTCATAAACGTCCGGGCTTGTAAATTAATAACCGCCAGTTCCAAGGCATTGACCTTAACAAAAACCATACCTTGCCCTGGTGTCCCCTCAGGAAAGTTCGCTGGGCGAATCATCTTTTTCGCATCCCCGATAAACTCAAAGATGTCCCGGTTGTCCCAAGTGTGATTGCCCATAGTAACGACATCTACGCCATCTTGGAGAAATTTCTTGTAGATTTTTCCGGTGATGCCACGACCGCTAGCGGCGTTCTCGCCATTTAAAATCGTCACTTGTGGTCGGTATTTTTTCTTCAGCCGGGGCAGATAAGTGGCCACCGTCTCCCGGCCCAAAGAACCGACGACATCCCCAATAAACAATACTCGCACGTATTTTCCTCTTCTCTTCAAACTATCTTCCCTATTATAGACGTTTTTTTTAGAAAAAAAAAGCGCCAGTCCTGTTGCCCTCGCAAAAGAAAGCGGTGTCTATCTTAAAAGCCTATGCTATACTAAATGGTATAGGTATTACGCCAAACTTCGCGAATGCCGTCTTTTTTTACAAATTTTTTAAGGGGGAATGAAATGTGTTTTGGGGAATTGTTATTCTATTAGGAGTCGGGGCATTAGGTTACAGCCTGTATCGCCTCATCCGCTCCTTCATCAAAAAGGAAAGCAAAAAACCGGTACTAGCCATGGCCGTCGGGGGATTGGTCTTAATGGGTGCCGGTGGAAGTCAGGTACCGGCAGAGGCCAGCTATCTGAATGTCGGGCAAGAAACTTACGAAACGGATCAAGTCGGGAAAGTCACCATTAAAGGCGAGACCAATGAAGGCTCTGAGTTGACCATTGATGACAAAGCCTTGAATCACGACGGTACGTTCACTTATAAGGTACAACTTACCGACGAAGGCGAAAAAGAGCTCCACATTAAGAGCGTCCACAACGGCCAAGAAACCCTTAAAGTCTTGACCATTAAACCTTCCAAGGAGTACTTAGCTCATTTGGAAACACAGGCGGAAGAAAGTCGGCTGGAGCAAGCGGAAGTGGCCTTGAAGTTAGCGGAAAACTCCCCTACTCAAGCCCATTACGATGAGGCTTTCACCAAGATCCAAGCCTTAAGCCAAAGCTATCCAGAAATGGAGGAACGTCTCACTCAGGTGGATCAGCATTTGACCACTTTGGCCCTCGTCGAAAAACTGGAGACTTCTCTGGATAAAGGGCAAGTGGCCACGGTCAAAGAGCACATCGAACAAACCACTTTAGAACAAGACAGCTTATAGAAACGCCTCACCGCTTGTGAAGTGAAAATCGCGGAAAAAGAGCAAGTGGCCGCTGTCCTAGCATTAGTGGAAAAAGCCGAAGCCAGTAGCGCAGAAGGTGACTATCAAACAGCCACCACCGCTTTGGCAAAACTGCCAAACAAACAAGCGGATTTAGAAAAGCGTTTAGGTACGGTCAAAGATCAGATTGAAACGAAGAAACAAGAAGCTGCTGCCAAAAAAGCGGAAGAAGAAAAAGTAGCCGCTGAGAAGGCCGCCGCAGAAAAAGCTGCAGCAGAGCAAGCGGAAGCCGAACGGCAAGCTCAGGCACAAGCCCAGGCAGATGCGGCCGCTCAAGCCGAGCAAGCGGCTCCACCCGCAGCCGAAGTCGGCACCACGGTTTTGATTACCCGCACTGGGGAAAAATACCACAACCGAAAATGTGGTAACGGAAATTACTTCTCCGCAACTCTTGCCGAAGCCCAAAGTCGCGGACTCACACCTTGTAGTAAGTGCTTTTAAACACAAAACCTCGAGAATCTCTAGAATTCTCGAGGTTTTCTTCTTTAAAAAGACAAAGGTTTCTTTTCCATTTCGTGGACGATTTCCCGGAAGTCGGCAAAGCCCGCATCCAAGCCGCGGATCAAAATCTCCGCCGTCCCGATATTGGTAGCCAAAGGAATCTCGTACACATCACACAAACGAATCAACGCTGTCACGTCTGGCTCATGGGGCTGGGCCGCTAAAGGATCCCGCAAAAAGATCACCATGTCCAAATCGTCTTCGGAAATCATAGCGCCGATTTGCTGGTCGCCCCCTAAAGGACCGGACTTATACCGATGCACATCCAAGCCTGTAGCCTCCGCAATGCGCAAGCCCGTCGTCCCCGTAGCATAAAGCTGATGTTTTGCCAAAATATCTCGATAAGCCGTGGTCATCTTTACCATCAGCTCTTTCTTACGATCATGGGCAATCAATGCAATTTTCATAGTTCATCCTCCACTCGCGCTTTTTTGATACCTAGACCAATCAAAAAAGCCACTTTTTCTCCACGATAGCACTTCTCTTCAGGAAAGAAAAGGCTACAGGCGAAAAAGTGGCTTTTATATTAGACTAATTGCAAAGTTTTCAATGCTTTCCAAATCCCGTCCTCATCGTTTGTGGCGGTCACTAGGTCCCCGCAAGCTTGCACTTCTTCAGTGGCATTGCCCATGACTACTCCGACACCGGCCAACCGTAACATTTCCCGGTCGTTATTGCCGTCCCCAAAAGCGATGATGTCTTCTTGTTGGATGCCAAGACGTTGAGCCATGTACTGAATCGTGGCTGCTTTAGAGCCATTTTTCGGCACGACATCCACGCACTCTTCATGCCAGCGCACAAAATCAAAGGTAGGAAAACTACTTTCGAACTGGTGCTGGTAAGACTCATCAAAAAAGGCTAACGCTTGGTATACTTCCCGAGTTTCCGGAAACATGGTTTCGAGTTCCGGCAAAACAGAGCCAAAGGACATCATGGCCTGAGCCATCTTGCCTACATTAAAGGAAGTCATCCGCCGGGCTTGGTCCATTTCGATGAAGGCGGTATCGATGCCCATACCATCGGCCTCTGTGACTAGACGATCCAATTCTTTTTTATCCAAGAGATTTTTGAAGATTTGATTGTGATTCATAAAGGCAGCAGCACCGTTACATACGATGTAGTTCTCAAAGTCTAAATCTCGAATCACATCCCGGGCTAAATAACGGCTACGTCCCGTGGCAATCGTGACCAAGTGGCCGGCTTCTCGCAAGCGGCCCAAAGAATCAATGGTACTTTCCAAAGGGGCTTTCTGGCTGTTTAACAAAGTGCCGTCGATGTCAAATGCAATCAATTTTCGTCTCATGATGAAATCATAACTCGCTTTCTCTCAATATATTTAGGTCGAATCACTTTAGTGTTCGACTGATTCCCTATAGTAATGCTTTGTGTTGCCTATTTTGGTAGATATTTCCTGCCTTCTCGCAGCGCTAAAGGACTCAAAGGTGGCTGACTGGCACAAAAAGCTTGAACCCACTCAGGATTGGTCTTGCTGTATTCCCGCAAAGACCAGCCAATCGCTTTTTGAATGAAAAATTCCGGTGTTGTGCGATCCGCATCCAAAGCTTTTTGTAACAAGTCGGTATCGGTTTGCTCTTTAAATTTCAACTGCAAATTAATCCCCACTCGCCGTAGCCAAAAGTCTTCCTGACCATAAAACCACCCGAAGACTTCCGTAAGGTTTGCCGAATGCACATAGCACCAATCACTGTAGACTTTGCGCCATGCGTCGATACTATCCCACCAGGTCTTTTCCCCCACTAAAGGCAGCAGTTCGTGTAGTTGCTCTATGGTCAGTCGCTGATAATTCCTCTGGGCCAAATCAATGGCAAAATACTGGTACTCCCGCTCTGGCTGGTGAAAGTAAAACTGAATGGCAGAACATAACTTTGGCCACTCCCACTGTTTGCTTTCCTTCAACCAAGGCGCTTCTAATTTCTTTCGCTCTGGAGCCGACACCCCGAGAAATGGAAAATGATTTTTCATATAAGCCGCCATTTTATAGGCATTTTCCGGCTCAAAGGGAAAGAACCGGGGCCATTCTTCTGTCATGAACCTTCCTCATTTCCTTATAAACTTACCAAAGGACGCAAAACAAGCGACGATGAGCCACCGCCGCTTGCTTTTTTAATCTACATAAGATGATTTTGAATTGTTCAACCAAGCAAAGCCTAGTCCCATGACCAGACCACCGCCGATATAGTTCCCGATTAAGGCAAAGAACAAATTGTGCAAGACACTTGCTACGGTCATGCCTTCAATGGTGCCACCAGAAGCCACAAAGGCCATAGTGAAAGCCGGGAAGTTCGCGATAACGTGCTCATAACCTAAAAAGGCGAAAATGAAGATGATAAAGATGATGGCCGCCACTTTCCCAGCGTCATCTTTCATCCGCATGCTGACTAAGACCGCGGTATTCACCACGATATTGGCAAACATCCCTTCCACCAAAATCTGGATAGAAGACTTGTCCAACTTCGCCGCAATCGAGGTGAAGAAGAAATTGTCTGCTTCCAAGCCTTGGAAAGGTCCGGTGTGGGCAATCAAGAAACCAAACAAAACCCCACCAATCAGATTAAATAAGATACAACTAAATAAAATCTTCAATGCTAACGGTACGCCAATGCGCTTGCGGTAGACCCCTACCGTCATGTAGAGCATATTCGACGTGCCCAATTCAGCATTCATATATAAAATCATAACCAGCGACCAGCTGAACATAAAGGCGTACAGCATCTTGCCTAGCCCCGGGGCGATATGGTCGGCTTTCATACCGATGCCAAAAGCCACCGCTGTTCCCAGTCCTAAAAACATACAAGCAAAAATCGCCCGCAGTGCATACCGGGGGTAACTCTTTTCAATCAAATCAACCTTCTTCTCAATGGAAGTATCGATTTTCTCAAATAATGGTGATACCGGATTCATCTCTCTTCTCCTCTTCTATCGTGACACATGTGATTTACAAAATACCCATAATCCCTTACTATTGTAATGAGGAAAGCCCGTTTTGTAAAGCTATTTTTGAAAACAAATGAAAACACGCAAACAATCTTTCACATTTTCAAAACCAGCTACCCCCCGCGAAAAAATCCCGAAAAGCCTCCCCTTTAGCATACAACATTTTCAACAGAAAGGTCACTTATGAAAGACTATCAACGCATCCTAGTGCTAGGCTCTCCCGGTGCCGGCAAATCCACCTTGACACAAAAAATCGCTCGCAAAAAACAGCTACCGATTATTTCCCTGGATCAACTGTTTTGGATAGACAATGAGACGACCATCACCACCGAAGAGCTAAAGACTGCCCTACAGCCTTTACTAGCAGAAGAGCGCTGGATCATGGACGGTAACTTTGCTTCCACTTTACCCTTACGCTTAGAGCGGACAGATCTCATTCTCTATTTGAAAGTTTCTCGCTTAAAAGCCATGTATCGGGTCATCAAACGCTACTGGCGCTACCGGGGTAAGCCCAATCCCAGTGGCAATCCCGACCGTATCGATTGGGAGTTTCTTCAGTACATCTGGGAATTTCCCAAAACCCAAGAACCCTTAGTGAAAAAGTATCTGAAAGAAGCGTCTCGCGCCATTCCAGTCATCAGTGGCACTAGCGTAGAAATCTTGCAAAAGCTAGATGCTTAATCTGAAAAAAGCCGAGACTTTTCAGCGCCTCAGCTTGACAAAAGACCATTTTCTGGCGTACACTACTCTTTGTGTAGAATAATGCAGCAGGAAAATAATAGCTCGTCACCAGTCCATCGCCTCTATTTCTAGTCTCTAGAATCAGGGTTCAATTGCGTAACCGCGGCTGCAAAAGGTGAAGATTGAAGGATGAACTGTACGAATATGAATTTTTCAACGGATTATTTTACTCCAACTAAATTTATTGGAGGATTTCATTATGTCTCGTTATACTGGACCATCTTGGAAACAATCTCGTCGTTTAGGCGTATCCCTATCCGGCACTGGTAAAGAATTGGCACGTCGCCCTTTCCCACCAGGTCAACACGGACCTAACAGCCGTGGTAAAAAATCTGAATACGGTTTGCAATTAACCGAAAAACAAAAACTACGTCACATGTTCGGTTTGAACGAACGTCAATTCCGTAACTTGTTCGTAAAAGCTGCTTCTATTAAAGAAGGTAAACACGGTGTTAACTTCATGATCTTGTTGGAACAACGTTTGGACAACATGGTTTACCGTCTAGGTTTGGCTACTACTCGTCGTCAAGCTCGTCAATTAGTTAACCACGGTCATATCATGGTTGACGGCAAACGTGTGGACATCCCTTCATACCACGTAGAAGTTGGTCAAGTGATTTCCGTTCGCGAAAAATCTAAAAACATGGTTACGATCAAAGAAGCTGTTGAAGCGACTATCGGCCGCCCAGCATTCGTAAGCTTCGACGATGAAAAATTGGAAGGTTCATTGACACGTTTACCAGAACGTGACGAAATGACTCCAGATGTTGACGAATCATTCGTCGTAGAATTCTACAACAAATTAATGTAATCTCATTACATTTCACCGAAAGTCCTGTACATCAGGACTTTCGGTTTTTTGTTTATTTTTTAACCGCTGATAGCGCGTTTTCTCAATTATATTCAAACAAAAGGAGCCAACTCACAAATTGAGTTGGCTCCTTTTTAAAAATATTACAAGTAGGAATGCAATTCTTTTTTGAGATCCTCTTTCATCCGCACGCCTACTAAGCGGTCTACCACGCGACCATCACGAAAAATCAACATGGTCGGAATACTTTGAATGCCATATCTGACTGCTAAATCGGAATTTTCATCCACATTGACTTTGCTGATTTGTCCTTCATTTGGTCCTAATTCTCGGCTGAGTTCTTCTAAGATTGGCCCTTGCATTCGACATGGGCCGCACCATTCTGCCCAAAAGTCCACTAAATGTAGTCCTGAACTGATTTTACTATCAAAGGTTTGTGTTGTTAAGTTTTCCATATTTATGCGCTCCTTCATCTAAACTATTTTTTGATAATCATTTTAACGGCTTTTTCTATTTTTTCTTCCTGTTCTTCTTTGTTCATCTCAGGATGTTCCAAACAGTTTTTCAAATTCTCGGCAACGATGATTCCCATCACACGATCCACACTGGAACGTACAGCACTTAACTGTGTGATCACATCCGTGCATTCCGCTTCTTCTTCAATCATCTTTTGAATCCCCCGAAGTTGACCTTCCGCCCGCCTCAAGCGATTAATAATACTTTTATCACAGCCTGCCAACGCTGATCCCCCCTTTTCCTACTAGCTTCTTTGGTTGATACTATTGCCCAATTTTTTCTTAAAGGCAACTTTTTAAAAATCACTTTATGCCCCATGCGGTATTGAAACAGCGCATAATGATCGATTGCTAGCGAATTTCCGCTTATTTCACTTGTAACCACCGTTACCACACCAGAAAATAGAGCGAATAGAGTAATTCTCTTTTATACCTACAAGGGTATATTAAACACGAATAAAACAGTAATGTCAACTAGAAAGTTTCTTTAAAAATGAATTACAGCAAAAGACAGCAATCAAATTGACGAGACATACCCTGTTAGGGTATCATCCAATTATTGAAAGGAGCAATTACATGAAAAAGAAAATTGTCATTATCGGTGGCGTCGCTGGTGGCGCTACCGCTGCAACACGCTTAAGAAGGCTTAGTGAAAACGACGAAATCATCCTCTTTGAAAAAGGGGAATATATTTCCTTTGCCAATTGTGGTCTTCCTTATCACATTGGTGGAACGATTAAAAACAGAGACGACCTTTTATTGCAAACAGTGGATGGGATGTCTCAACAATACGGTCTAGACATTCGCAATTTTTCAGAAGTCACGGCCATCCATCCCCAGAAAAAAAGCGTTTCTGTCACCAATCACCAAACGAACGAAACTTATGAAGAAACTTTCGATCAGCTGATTATTTCCACCGGTGCTAAAGCGATCGTGCCCCCGATTGAAGGCTTAGATACAGCAGAAAATGTCTTCAGTTTGCGCAATATCCCGGATATGGATCACATTAAAGCCTACATTAAAGAACATCATGTGACACAAGCTTCCATCGTTGGCGGAGGATTTATTGGCTTAGAAATGATGGAAAACCTTGTGGAGTTGGGCCTTCAAGTTCATTTGATCGAAATGTCAGATCAAGTAATGCCAAATATCGATTTTGAATTGGCTCAAATTTTACATGCCCAAATCGACTTACATGGAGTGGATTTGATTCTTGGCGACGGGTTAAAGGCGATTCAGCAACAAGGACGGGAACTCCTTTTAACTAGCGGGAAAAAGATTCCCACCGATTTGACTATCCTCGCTATTGGTGTCACACCAGAAAGCACTTTGGCAAAAGAAGCCGGGATTGAACTAGGTTTGCGAGGCGCGATCAAAGTCGATCAAAAACTAAGGACTAACTTCCCTGATATTTATGCCATCGGTGATGTTATCGAAGTCACTGATTTTGTAAACGGTACCCCGACTTTGATTCCTCTTGCTTGGCCAGCCAATCGCCAAGGTCGCCTCGTGGCTGATATCATCAATGGCATCGATGCATGCTATACCGCGACCCAAGGAACTTCCGTGGCCAAAATTTTTGAATTAACGGCTGCCTCTACTGGGAACTCTGAAAAAACGCTGAAGCGCCTGGAAATTCCTTATCACAGCATCCATATCCATCCCAATTCCCACGCAGGCTACTATCCCGGTGCCAGTCCGATTGCTTTGAAACTCCTCTTTAGCCCGGACGGAAAAATCTTAGGCGCTCAAGGTGTGGGCACTGATGGCGTAGAAAAACGGATTGATGTCATCTCCACCGCCATGAAGTTTGGCGCAACCGCAGATGAACTTGCCGGGATTGAATTGGCCTATGCACCGCCTTACTCTAGTGCTAAAGATCCCGTCAACATGCTGGGTTATACCGCAGACAACCTTTTGACTAAGCGCATCGAAACCGTTTCTTGGCAAGAAGTCGATGAGTTGATTGAAAAAGAAGCTTACCTATTAGATATTCGGGAAGAGTTTGAACAAGCCACTGGCAAATTGCCAAATAGTCATTCGATTCCTTTATCACAACTAAGAGCACGGTTCGCTGAGCTACCAAAAGACCAAACAATCTATGTGTACTGTCAAGTAGGTTTGCGGGGATACAATGCAGCTCGAATCTTGATGCAACAGGGCTTCCCAGTCAAAAATATCGACGGGGGTTACAAAACATATAAACAAGCCCACTATCAAGTCAAGCAAAGAGCCAATACCACGCCGCCGATAACACCACTGACTACGCCTGCTGAATCTTCCAATGAAGCAACGAGCAAGACAATTCAAGTGGATGCCTGCGGATTGCAGTGCCCTGGGCCAATCTTAAAAGTCAAAGAATCCATCGACCAAATGGAAGACGGACAACAACTAGAGGTCCAAGCTAGCGATTTTGGCTTTGTTGCCGATATCGAAGCCTGGTGCAAAAATACCGGGAACACCTTATTAGAAAACCAAATTCAAGGCAACAAAGTTACTGCTCGAATCGCGAAGGGCACTTCTGGAACACCAGCAGCCCCCCCTTCAGCACTGCCCAAAGAAGGTGTCCTTCACGAAACAAAAGACGGGGCCACCATGGTCGTTTTCAGTGGAAATTTAGATAAAGCCTTAGCTTCCATGATTATTGCTAGTGGCGCTGCTGCCATGGGTAAAAAAGTCACGATTTTCTTCACCTTCTGGGGCTTGAACATTTTGAAAAAACAAAAAATCCAAAAACGCGGACTAGCCAAACTCTTTGACCTGATGCTACCAAGTAGCGCAAATAAACTGCCCCTTTCAAACATGAATATGGGCGGAATGGGCTCGAAAATGATCCAAGCGGTCATGAAGCAAAAAAATGTCGAGCCACTACCAGTGATGATCGAAAAAGCCAGCGACCTTGGGGTGAAATTCGTTGCTTGTACCATGAGTATGGATATTATGGGTATCGAGCGTTCCGAATTGTTTGATTTTGTTGAATACGGCGGGGTTGCCACTTATCTAGGCGACACCACAAACGCTGATTTAAACCTCTTTATCTAATCAAAAAAAAGCGCAGTGATACCCCCACACTTTATTCCCATTTCAGCTAAAAAAAGCCGTCCTTTTCGGATTTGAAAAGGACGGCTTTTTGATTCATGTACAAAAACGACATTCTACAAAAATACACCTCCGCATCCGATTAACAAACACAAGCACATCCTTGCAGTATTCCTTCAATCCTAGGTATACTAAATAACAACTACTAGCAGTTGTTCAAGGGAGAGTTCCAGATGGTTTCGTTTTTTAACGCACTGACTTTTTTATGGATTGCAAAAACACCTCCGGAAAAAACTATCAATACACAATTCGGGTTTCAGACGAAAAAGGCCAAGAAAAACCAAAAAAATTGGGCCATTGCGCAAAAAGAAATGATTGCTTATGCCGAAAAAGTCATCTTGCCTTCTTGTATCATTGGATTTTGCTTTCTCATCGTCGAAGTCTTTCTCTTCTTTCACTGGTCAGAAAACAAATTCGCCGCAGTTTTACTTATTGAAACCTTGGTCCCAATCATCTCTTACCTCAAGCTATATTTTCATGTTTCCAAAAAGTTACCGGACTAAAAACAACAACTTCCAAATCGACAAAAAAACATCGAGGCCGGTTTTATTCGGAACTCGATGTTTCTTCATATTCAATACATCACACTGATAAAAGTGAAAATACCACTTATCCCTACTAAACACAACAAGCCCCAGCCAAGATTGGCCAAGTCTGCCCGCCGCCAACCGCGGAAAGTCCAGTACACACTGAGCGCCGGCAGTAATAAAACTGCTACTTGCTTCGGAAAAGTGTAATTTACGTTGCCATCCATCCCCCACTGCATGGGGACATTTGCCGGTAGCAAGCCTAAAAACAAGACTGCCAACAAAAGGCTAATGACCAGCAAGACTACGTAGGCTTGTTTTGGATTCAATCGCTCTAAGAATTTCATAGGTTCACTTCCTCCACATCACATCATTTCATTTCTTCAGTATGAGTATGTGCTTCTTGCTCAAATGAAGCAATCAGAAAATGCTCCCACCTTGCAGTCCGTGCACCACCATGCCAGAAAGCCCGCACCAGCAAACGCTTGCGAACAAATCCTTTTGTGGCCCCCAACCTAAAGCGCCTAAAACTAACAAGATAACATACAAAACTAAAAACAACACTACCAAAATACTCAAGCCGTAAAGAAGCTTCAGCTGCAAGCTGGCATTGCTGAAAATCAGATCAAATTTACGCTCCCGCTGAACTTTTTCACCCAATAAAATTCCTTGTAACGCGGGAATCGTCTCCAATTGTCGCTGAAAAATTACGCCATCGTCTTCTGCCAGCATTTCCGTAAAGATGTGATTCCCTGCTTGAAAGTCCAAGGTGTAATAATGAGTCTGTTTCCGAATGGCGCCGATTGTCGCGGCACTCCAATCAAAATAGCCAATTTTATGTTTTTTAAACAAGATGCTCTGAATGGAATCATAAGGATAGGAATAAAACAGGCGCTCTTCCAAAAATTCCACAATGACGACAAATAACATCCGCTGATTCGTGAAGACCAACAAGCGATTGCCTCGGACATCGTGGAAATTTTCTACATAGGCTCTGGCTTCTGGTTCTCTGGCATAGGCCATCCCCATGATACCCCCGGTTGCCACGGCGGTATTTTCTTGATTGGTCATGGGTAAGTACGCTTGAATGACCTCCCCTTCTTCCAGATAAGGGGTCAATTTTTTCAAGAAGTCTTGCAAGAAGATATACATTTTTGTCTGTTCAAACAAACGCTTCTTATCCTGAGTCGACAAATCCTGCTTGCCAGCCAATTCGTCATTGAGTTGCCAAAAGGATTTCTTAAAAGGATTTCTCATGCTTTTCCACGCTCCTTTTCTAAGACATTGCGCAATTTTTCCTTACCACGAGCCAGGCGATTGGACACAAGAGCAGCACTCAACCCCAAATCGGCGGCGATGTCTTTCGGTTTATCTTGAAAGAAAAAATACTTCAAAAAAATCAACTGATCTTCCGGCGCTAAAACCGCCACCAACTCTAAAAACTGCTCCGTACCCAAGTGTTCATCCCACGCCAAAGTCTCCGGAAGTATTTCACTGGGCACATAGCGTAAATCCCGAATCACTTGGCGTTTTTTATCCAAGGCTTGATTGCGGGCAATGGTCACACACCACGTTTTGAAACTAGCCTTTCGAGGATCAAAGTCCCCAATTTTCTCCCAAATTTTGTAAAAGACCTCGTTTTCCACTTCTTTGCGATAGCTGGCTTCCGCGGGATGATTCAAGATGCCCCAGACAGCTTGGCAAATGGCAAAGCCGTAGTCATCGATCAAGGCTTCCAGACCACGAAAGTCTTTTTCCCGCAACGCTTGAATAAGCTGCTTTTCTTCCATCCCCCTAACCTCCTCTTCACCTTATTATACGTTAGCCAAACTAGGAATCTATCCGCCGTGAGCAAAGAATTTGGCTTTCCCACTTGTGCCCCGTAAACTAGACAGGAGGTGAATCCCATGCGCAATACTTGGCTCGAAGAACAATTGACTAGCATTCAAGACCCAGCTTATCAAGCGATAATCCAGGCAACCAAAGAGTATATCGAGGAGTTAGAAGACGACAACGAGAGCTTGCAAATCTCCTTGGAAGGCTCAATTTGGAGCCCGAATCGCTGGAACGAACAAAAAAAGGAACCCTCCGACATTTAAGCCGGATGGTTCCTCTTTTTTATAAAACCGCCACGAGTTCTTTTTCTAACTGCTCCGGCGTAGTCGCTGAGGCAAAGCGTTTTAGCACATTACCTTCTCGATTGACTAAAAACTTCGTAAAGTTCCACTTAATAGCCGAGCCTGCGATACCGCCTTTTTCCTTTTTCAAGAATTTGTATAAGGGACTGGCGTCATCCCCATTAACCTCAACCTTGCCAAAGGTCTTAAAAGTCGTCTGGTAATTCAACTGGCAAAACTCTTGAATTTCTTCATTGGTACCTGGAGCTTGATGGCCAAACTGGTTGCAAGGGAAATCCAAAATCTCAAATCCAGCGTCACGATGTTTTTTATACAATTTTTCCAAACCTTCGTATTGAGGAGTGAACCCACAACCGGTCGCCGTGTTTACGATTAGCAAGGCTTTTCCTGCATAATCGGACAAAGACACATCCTGCCCTTGGGAATCTTTGACTGTATATTCATAAATACTCATGATTGATACCGCCTTTCTTTTCC
The DNA here is from genome assembly GCF_000407365.1 of Enterococcus asini ATCC 700915. Lineage (GTDB taxonomy): Bacteria > Bacillota > Bacilli > Lactobacillales > Enterococcaceae > Enterococcus_C > Enterococcus_C asini. Next base: position 1,027,535 of record NZ_ASVU01000001.1, on the reverse strand, counting down.
TTATTCTAGCGAAGGACCACTCCTTTCACAACTAATCGGCTTCGCCTTAGGACCACAAAAAAAGCCCCTTGTAGCAAGGGGCTTTTCAGTAGTCACTTTACATTAATTCTTCTACCGGTTCGTTTGTACAAGTACGATTTGCCAAGGGAATGTACGCTCGATCCGCCGAGACTTCCATATAAGCCGGGCGAATGATCTTTTGTGCATTGATCAACTCTTCCATGCGATGAGCAGACCAGCCGACAATGCGGGCCACGGCAAACATCGGCGTGTAAAGCTCCCGGGGGAGGCCGAGCATGGCATACACAAAACCGCTGAAGAAATCGATATTGGCGCTGACTCCTTTAAACATCTTACGCTTTTCACCGATGATTTCCGGCGCCAAGCGTTCCACTAAGGTGTACAGTTCAAACTCCGCTTGTTCTTCTGGGCCTTTTTCTTCTGCCAATTTAGAGACATAGGCTTTGAAAATCGCCGCCCGAGGGTCATTGTCGCTGTATACCGCGTGACCCATGCCGTAAATCAACCCTTTGCCATCAAAGGCTTTCTTATCCAAAATAGCTTCTAAATACTGGCGCACTTGGGCTTCATCCGTCGTATCCGCCACGGTAGCTTTTAAGTCTTCCATCATCTGGGTCACTTTGATATTGGCGCCCCCGTGCTTCGGCCCTTTTAAGGAACCTAAGGCCGCACTAATCGTGGAATACGTATCCGTGCCACTGGAAGTCACTACTCGGGTGGTAAAAGTAGAGTTATTCCCGCCCCCATGCTCCATATGTAAGACGAGAGACATATCCAAAGTCTGAGCTTCTTGCTTGGTATAGCTCTTATCCGGGCGCAACATGGTTAAAATGGTCTCCGCCGTACTCAAATTCGGATCCGGCCGGTGAATGTACATGCTCTCCGATTTTTCATAGTGATTGTACGCATGATACGCATACACCGCTAACATAGGAAAAACACTGATCAGCATCAAGGACTGCTCCAAGACATTTTCAATACTAACATCGTCTCGCTTGTCATCATAGCAAGCCAAGGTCAACAAACTCCGGGATAAGTTGTTCATAATATCCGCAGAAGGCGCCTTCATAATCACGTCCCGAACGAAATTCGTCGGTAAAGTCTGCTTCTCCGCCAACAACAAGCGAAACTCCTGCAGTTCATCCGGACTAGGCAACTCCCCGAACAAGAGCAAAAACGCTACTTCTTCAAAACCGAAGCGACCCTCTCCCACAAAACCTTGGACGATTTCTTCAATGTCGATTCCTCGATAGCGCAACTCACCAGTTCCCGGAATCGGTACGCCATTCACAATTTTTTGCGGATAAATCGTCGAAATCGTCGTGAGTCCGGCTAAGACGCCTTTCCCATTTGTGTCTCGCAATCCTCGTTTGACGTTATATTTTGAATAATTATTCACATCGATCAAATCGACTCCTTGACAGCGCAATGCCAGACTCGGATAATCCAACAAGTTTTTCTCATTTACGTTCACGAATAACACCCCTTTACCAAGAAATACTCGAAATTCTACAAGATTGTATTAGTGAATATTATATCACCGATTTTTCGAAAAAGAAATAATTTTTTGACCATTTACTTTTATTCATAACAAACGTATAATTATTCTTATATCGACACTTTTTTAGGGAAAAGGGGGAATCACCTTCATGAAATGGCAAAATACCTTAGAAAATCAAGGGTTGACTTATTGCGATTTGCATCAGGTCACAGCGGAATTCGGTGCAGACTTAGCGACACTGCCCTATTCCATTCGCGTCTTATTAGAGTCTGTCGCCCGTAACCGGGATGAGGAAATCACAGACGACATCATCCGCACATTAGCCCATTGGCAAGCTCAGGCTCCTGTGGGGGTAGTACCGTTCAAACCAGCTCGGGTAGTCTTGCAAGACTTTACCGGTGTGCCGGCGGTGGTGGACTTGGCAGCCATGCGAGATGCTACCGTGAAGCTCGGTGGAGATGCCCAAGCCATTAATCCAGAAATTCCCGTAACCTTGGTGGTGGACCACTCCGTCCAAGTTGATTACGCGGGAAGCCCCCAAGCATTGGCCTTTAATACCAAACGGGAATTCGAGCGGAACCACGAACGCTACCAGTTTCTGAAATGGGCACAGCAATCCTTTAAGGACTTTGAAGTCGTGCCTCCAGAAACCGGGATTATCCACCAAGTCAATATTGAAAAACTATCCGATGTTATTTTGAAAAAAGAAGTTAAGGGGGAAGTGCAAGTCTTTCCAGATACTTTACAAGGTACGGATTCCCATACCACGATGATCAATGGCCTTGGGGTCTTAGGCTGGGGTGTCGGGGGCATTGAAGCCGAAGCAGCCATCTTAGGAGAAGCTTCTTATTTTCCTATGCCGGAAGTCATTGGAGTTGAATTTACCGGTGCTTTGCCGAAAGGAACCACTGCAACGGATTTAGCTTTGGCCGTCACCGAACTTTTGCGTAAAGAAAATGTTGTGGGCAAGTTTGTCGAGTACTTCGGGACAGGCTATCAAAAACTAAGTCTGGCAGACCGGGCGACGATTGCCAATATGGCGCCGGAATACGGAGCAACTTGTGGTTTTTGTCCCATTGATGAAGAGACGCTAAATTATCTGCGTATTACCGGCCGTTCACCGGAGTTGATCCAACTCGTAGCCGATTACACGAAAACCAACGGCCTGTTTTATGATCCAAATACGATTCCGACCTATACTAAAGTCATTCAGCTTGACTTGAACACGATCCAGCCTTCTTTGGCCGGGCCAAAACGCCCCCAAGACCGAATTACGTTAGCCAATGTGGCAGAGGATTTCACCAATTCCGTGACCGCTCCCGTGGGACCAAAGGGCTTTGGCTTACCCGTGGCAGAATTAACGAAGACCGCCCCTTTACACTGGCCAGAAGACACCACGCCAAAAGCAAGCCCAGAAACTATGAAAACCGGCGATCTAGTACTGGCAGCCATTACCAGCTGTACCAATACGAGCAATCCCTTTGTTATGATTTCGGCGGGACTTTTGGCGAAAAAGGCCGTGGAAAAAGGTTTGCAAGTACCTCCTTATGTGAAGACTTCTTTGTCACCAGGTTCTCGCATCGTGACTACCTATCTGGAAGACAGCGGCCTTTTGCCTTATTTAGAGCAACTTGGCTTCTATAATGTCGGCTACGGTTGCACTACCTGTATCGGAAATTCTGGTCCTTTGTCCGACACCGTTTCAGAAGCCATCGAAAGCGAAAATCTGTTGGTTTCCTCGGTTCTTTCCGGAAATCGGAATTTCGAAGGCCGGATTCATCCTTTGATTAAAGCCAATTACTTGGCATCGCCACCTTTAGTCGTGGCTTATGCTTTAGCGGGCACGGTAACAAAAGATTTGACCCAAGAGCCCCTGGGCACCGATGCCCAAGGAAAGCCCGTGTACTTGGCGGACTTACAGCCTAGCGTAGAAGAAGTTCAAAAAGTAATCGACCAATACGTAGGCCCGGAAGCTTATCAAGAAACTTATGCCCATATTTTTGATGCCAACAAACGCTGGAATGAAATTGAAACTAGCGCCGATGATTGCTTTGCTTGGGACGAATCTTCCACCTATATCGCCAATCCGCCATTTTTCACCGAGTTAACCAAAGATTTGCCAAAACCGGAACCTTTGCGGAATTTGACCGTTTTGGCCAAACTAGCGGATTCGGTAACGACAGACCACATCTCACCGGCGGGCAATATCGCCATAGATTCGCCAGCCGGTCGCTTCTTAAAAGAACGCCAAGTGGCGCCTAAAGACTTTAATTCTTATGGTTCGCGACGGGGCAATCACGATATTATGATGCGAGGGACCTTTGCCAACATCCGACTGCAAAATCAACTGGTTCCGGGAAGTTCCGGTGGCGTCACCAAATATCAGCCCACAGGCGAAACCATATCCATTTTCGATGCGGCGATGCAGTACCAAAATGACGGCACGGGCACCATCGTTTTAGCCGGGAAGGATTACGGTATGGGGTCTTCTCGAGATTGGGCGGCCAAAGGAACTCAGCTTTTAGGCGTAAAAGTCGTCTTGGCGGAAAGCTTCGAGCGGATTCACCGTTCTAATTTAGCCATGATGGGGATTATTCCATTGCAGTATCTACCAGGAGAAAACGCAGAAACCTTGGGCTTAACCGGGGAAGAATACTTCGACGTGGCCCTACCGGAAAATCCGGAAGTCGGTCAGCTCGTCACAGTGACCGCTACAAAAGACGGCCAAAGCCAAACTTTCCAAACCAGATTGCGCTTTGATGCCCCGGCAGATATCCGCTACTGGCGGCACCAAGGGATCTTGCCCATGGTGATTCGCAAGAAATTCAACTAATACGTACTAGCGGACTTGCCTGAAACGGTAAGCCCGCTTTTTCCCACAAAGGAGGAACACCCGTGAGCTATATTACAATCGAAAATGAAACCCGCATCGTCCCTGATCAACCGATCATTCCCTTTATTCCTGGGGATGGGATTGGCCCAGAAATCTGGCAAGCCACCCGACAAGTCCTCGATGCAGCAGTCGCCAAATCCTACCAAGGGCAAAAAGCGATTCAATGGACCGAAGTCTTAGCCGGAGAAAAAGCTTTTAACGAAACCGGTGAATGGCTGCCAAATGAAACCCTTGATGCGATTAAAGCGGCCAAAGTTGCCATTAAAGGCCCTTTAACCACGCCAATCGGAGGCGGCATTCGTTCCTTAAACGTGGCCTTGCGCCAAGATTTGGATCTTTTTGCCTGTGTGCGTCCGGTACGCTATTTCACCGGGGTCCCTTCTCCTTTGAAGGAACCGGAAAAAACCGACATGGTCATCTTCCGGGAAAATACCGAAGACGTCTATGCCGGCATCGAATTTGCCAAAGATACACCTGAAGTCAAGCGGCTAATTGAAATCTTGCAACAGGACTTTGCCGTGAAGAAGATTCGCTTTCCCGAAACGAGCGCCATCGGTATCAAACCGATTTCCCAAGAAGGGAGCCAGCGTCTGATTGCCGCAGCTATCGATTACGCCCTAGCCAATGGTCGAAAATCCGTAACCTTGGTCCACAAAGGCAATATCATGAAATTCACTGAGGGGGGCTTCAAAAACTGGGGCTACGCACTGGCGGAAACAACTTATGCCGCGCAAACCTTTACCATGAATCAATATGCCACACTGGCAAAAGAACAAGGTCCAGTGGTTGCTGAAAAAGCCTACCAAGACGCGCTAGCCAGTGGCAAACTAATCATCAATGACGTAATCGCCGACAATATGCTCCAACAAATCCTACTCTATCCGGAGAAATACGACGTAATCGCCACTTGTAATCTCAACGGAGACTACTTGTCCGACGCACTAGCGGCTCAAGTCGGGGGTATCGGTATCGCTCCAGGAGGCAATATTAATTACCAAACCGGCCATGCGATTTTCGAAGCCACCCATGGTACAGCGCCAGATATCGCCGGTTTAGGCAAAGCCAATCCTTGCTCCATGCTCTTATCCGGTAGCATGTTGCTGGACTATCTTGGTTGGCAAGAGGCGGCGAGCTTAGTAGAAGAAGCGATTGAAGCGGCCCTCCCAGCAAAAAAAGTCACCGCCGATTTCGCTCACTCCATGACAGGTGCAAAAGAAGTCACCACAGAAGCATTTGGCCAGCTCTTAGTAGACTGGATTGAAAAACAAGACTAATCCTAAAAAAGGCGGAACTAGTTCGTAAAGCCAGCCGTCGCTAAACTTGGCATGATAAAAAAAGATGAAGCCCGTCTGACCCCACCGGTCAAACGGGTTTCATCTTTTTGATTTTTTCTTCATCGGGGCATCCCCTGTAGGTAAACGGCGACCAAAGGCGATTTGCAAGCGAAAATCATTTTTTATCAACATGGCACACAGCAAGACCTCGGCGATAAACCAGTAAATCTGGTGACTTTTCTGGGTCGCTAAGGTAGCGATATCGTCTCCATGAAGGATGATTTCCAAGGAGATAAAACAAATCAAGCTGTAAACCACCGCAAATAAAAAGCGGCTTGTGAGGATGTGGTTTCGCTTTGCATTATAAATCAATAGACCGTTGAACAAAACCAACAAGACAAGGTGCACATAGTAGGCCCAAGGATAAAAGCCAAAATAATAGGACTGAGCTTCTCCAAAGGTAAAACCGGTACTAATAATCAAATTGACGACCAGAATCGAGCGATACGCAGCTAACAACATCTCCTCACCTCTTTTTCTAACTCAACTTTTATTGAATTATAACAAATATGGTAACAGATTTCGAAGCATTCACCCAAATATGCAAATTCCTATCATTCTCATAAGAAATTAGGTCTAGACGAATTGTTTTTTCTTCCAAGTCAAAAAAACTTCTTTACCTTTCGTTAACCATAAAATATAATCTAGTTAACCAATCGTTAACCGCTATTATAAATCTAGTTTACGAAAAGAGGAGATTCCATGCGCATTAGTTTACGAGAGCAAGTTACTGCGGCGATTTTTGCCGCCATCATCGCCATTTTATCCCAATTCACCTTAACTTTACCGATAACGGTGGTGCCTTTTACGTTACAGACCTTTATCATCGGCCTCACCGTGACCATCTTAGGCATGCGGGCAGGCACCTGGGCTATCGCTATTTATCTGCTTTTAGGCTTGATTGGTATGCCTGTCTTTGCCGGAGGGGCCAGCGAACTCCAAGCACTGCTAGGTCCTACCGGGGGCTTTTTACTAGGCTTTTTGTTCAACGGCCTAGCTACCGGTTGGCTACTAGAAAAACTTGGTCGCAACTATCCCGGCGCAATCAGCGCCAATCTGGTCGGTGCTGCCATTGTCTTGCTTTTCGGTGCCTTGTGGTTGCAAATCAGTACCGGCATTTCCTCTAGTGCCGCTTTGCAATCCGCTGTGATTCCCTTTTTAGTGCCCGGAGTCATTAAAGCCGTGGCCGCTGCTATTATCGGCCTATTGATTACCAAGCGGTTACCGGAAAAATTTTTAACTCCCGCAAAATAATCGAATCGACCAAAAAGCAGAACGCCCATTGCGGACGTTCTGCTTTTTTAACGAAGTAAATCAACATCTGGGTGTTGTAAGTAGTGCTCTACCATTTTGCGGCTAGTCAAAGGAACATCCCCTTGAATCGTGTGAGCCAAAACTGCATTCCCCGTGGCAAATTCACAGGTGCGTTGCAAGTCCCAGCCTGCTCCATAGCCCAGTAAAATTCCTGCTGCATAGGCATCACCGGCTCCGATACGATCTAATACACTTAGCTTGTGCCAAGCAGACTTAATTTCATGCTCCGGTGTGTAGAGTTTACCGATTACTCCTGGTTCATCCCGCCGTTCCCGCTTAGTGCCGGCAAACCATTGTAGTCCATACTCTTTCATAAAGTCTTGAATCAACGCCGTTCCCGCCACCTCATCTGCCGGGGCCTCGCCGAAATGCAATAGTTCCACCAGGTCCCGCACGGAGCCAAAGACTAGGTCACAGTAAGGCAAGATTGCTTCATACCGTTGCTTCATCTCGGCTTTTTGCCCCGGCTCATCGTTTAAGCTCGGACGAAAATTAAAGTCAAAGCAGACTTTTTTTCCTGCCCCATGAGCCATCTCAGCCAAGGTCAAAGCAGTGGCTACCGTTTGCTCCGTCAAACTCAAGGAAATCCCACAAATGTGAATCAAATCCATCTGAGCCACAAAGTCCGCCAACAAGTAGTCCTTTGTAGCCGCAATACTAAAAGCAGAGTTCCGGCGATTTTGATAGGTTACTTGTGTGGGCCGCGTGCCATAACCAATCTCGGCAAAAAAGCTCCCCAAGTGATCTCCGGCTTGCCCGATAAAATCCGGCGCAATGCCTAAGCGGCGTAAGTTAGCCAGAGCAGCTTCTCCCAGACGATTGTCTGGCACCATGGTTAACAGCGCCGTTTCTTGCCCAAAATGACTGAGGTTACTCAAAAGATTGACCCCAGTTCCGGTAAACTCCATGCGCAGTTGATTGCTTTGTTCCAATAACAAGTATTCCGGTGGTGTCAGCCGTAGCATGACCTCACCAAATGCACCGATTTTCATAAGCAAATCCCCTATTTCAAGCTGGCTTTCATTAAGGTCAACAGTGTTTTAACATCTGCAACCTTCGTATCACCAGTCGTTTTGTCGATAATTGAGCTGTACACGTGAGGGATGATTTTCTTCACGCCGGCATCTACGGCAATTTGCAGAATTTCAGCAAAATTGTCTAAATCGATTCCTCCAGTGGGTTCCAAATAAAAGTCATTGGCCGCACAAGCTTCGGCAACCACTTTGTACTCCTCCAAATGAGCCAAGCCTTTCATATTAAAGAACTTAATGGAGCTGCCCCCCATATCTTTCAACAGCGCAATCGCTGTTTCAATCGGCACAACCCCTGGTGCGACTTGAGAACTCAAAGGCCCAGTGGCGATATTCACCATTCCTGGTGTTCCTGTGGGGGAAACCAAGCCGTTGATGACTGTTTCATTTTGTCCTAAAAGCGCCCGGGATGTGCCCACACCAGTAAAGACTTGGTTCACGTGTTGGGGTTGTAAAACTTGGGACAAGCGAGAAACCATTTGACTTTGATTCGGGTCCCCTGCGCCTAAACCCACCGACAAAGCATTGTTCGTTGCTACTTGGTAACGTTTCATGTCTTCAATGGCCGCTTCATCTGTAGCATAGTTTTTCGACAACACGCCTAAAACCACGTGACCTTCCGCCGCTTCGTAACATTCCTTCGCATTTTCTACCGAGTTAGCTAAGACATTTAAACAAATACGATCTTCTAAATAATTGGGAATTCGTGACATTTTTTTCTGCTCCTTTACTTGTTGACCTGCTATTTTTTTAGTTCATGATTTCCGTTAAACGCCGAACAATTTTTGCCAACTCTTCAGTGTTAACCGAGCGAATATCAAATTCAATGATGCCGTTGTTGGCTTGGTATTCCCGAGTGTAGATCGCCGGATTCTCCGCTTTTAACTCAGCAATGACTTCTTTGGCGCTCTTTTTCCCGGCAACCTTCACACTGGCCCGGTAAATATCCCGGCCGGCCCCATCTTGAACCACAGCAGCGGTTAAATTCGGAATCTGATTGACCTGCTGGATAAACGGTGCCAAGCGAGCTTTCATGGAATTGCCGTCCTCACTGCCGTTTTTCAAGTAATCTTCCACCGCTTGGGTAAAGCCTAAAATATTGTCTTTGCCGATTTTCATGGCCCGACCGATTCCTTTACCTTGCAGACGTACCCATTCAATATAGGTTTTCTTCCCGATTACTAAGCCGGCGCTAGGCCCTTCGATGGCTTTTGCCCCAGAGTAGATCACCAGATCCGCCCCGGCTGCCACGTATTTAAAGAGATCCTCCTCTGCCGCCGCGTCCACAATCAATGGCAAATTATGCTCCGCCGCTACTTGGGCCGCTTCTGCCACACTCAGCATACTCTTTTGTACCGTGTGATGGCTCTTAATGTACAAAATCGCTGCGGTATTTTCCGTAATCATCATGGCCACGTGTTCCGGTGTACACATATTCGCATAGCCTGCTTCCACCACTTTGCCGCCACCTTGGGCCACCATGACTTCTACCGGTGTCCCGTAATCCACATTGTGCCCTTTTGGCAACAAGATTTCCCGCTTGGTGATTTTCTCCGTGTAAGGATGATAGGCGTGATAAAGATCTCCTTGGCCGATTAAAGCCGCCACAGACTGGGCAATCCCTGCCGAGGCAGACGAAACGATTTGCGCATCTTCCACTTGAAGCAAATCAGCCAAATACGCCCCGGTTTGCTTGCCTAGCTCACTCATTTCAAAAAAGTGCTCCCCACCAAAACGTTGGGCTGCTAGGACATTTTCCGAAACCTTTGAAACACCTAAAATCGTCATGCGCCCGGAAGCATTGATGACCTCTTTTAAGCCAAACTTCTCATAACTAATTGTCATAAATCACGCCTCCAATAATCGTCTTCACTGGTTGAATCACTTCCTGAGCGATCCGCTTGTGCCCATTGGAATCCACTAATTCTTGCTCCTCATTGCGGATTTCAAAAATTGTCAAATCCCCGTCAAAGCCTACTTTTAATTGTCCCTTGGTGGTCAAGTGGAAATTTTTAGCAGGTACTGTGGTAATTCGCTGAATGATTTCCGGCCAAGAATAGCCCACCAAATGCAATTTATCCAATGTGGTAGCCATATTGTAAACCGGCCCTTTTTCCCGATTGCGGATGTAGATATCCGTGCTGATTGAATCACACTTCATGCCTTCTTGCAACGCGACTTCCGACACGTGAAAGTTGAAACTATCCGTTCCGTGGCCGATGTCAAAGACGACGCCACGCTTGTACGCTTCCCAAACAAAATCTTTAATACGATCTGTTTGCTGATCCAAAATACCATTGGGCTTGCCATTGAAGCAGTGGGTCAAGACGTCCCCTTCATCCAACAGAGCCAAAATATCCACTAATTCCGGCGGGTTTGAACCGATATGCACCATTAATGGCAAATCACCATTTTCCTTTTGAATGACCTTCGCCATTTCCAAAGGTTTAATGCCATTTTCCCCGATAACGGTTTTGCTCATACGGGCTTTGATTCCTAAGATAAAGTCCGGATATTTCGCCAACGCCTCCGCAACTAACCGAGATTGTACCTTGGTTAGATCCGCCAGTTCGTCTTGTTCCACAATGCCAAACTTCGAGATATTCACCAAAGCATAGACATTGGTCTTAGCCGCTTGGGCCAATTCATAAAAGCGCCCAATGTTTTCCGCTCCGGTAGTCCCGGCGTCAATCACTGTGGTAACGCCTTTTTTGACACCAATCTCATCTGGGTAATCGTAGTACAGCGTCATTTCTTCAAAACAGTGCACGTGATCGTCAATCCAACCGGCGGAAAGATATTGATTTTCAGCGAGTGTTAGTTCTTTTTTGCCACTTTCAGGAATTTTTTCCCCAATCGCCGCGATTTTGCCATTTTGAATGGCGATTTCTATCCTAGTGCCTTCAATTGTCCGCGCATTCTTGATTACTAAATCATACATATGACTCATCCTTTATCCGATACTATTTTGCCACTTCAAAGCGGAACTTCGACCAAGGCTTGATAAATGGCAGTAAGATCAACTCTTCTTGGGCAATTGTTCCCACTTTATTCTTACGAGAATCCCGATGAGGCGTCAAAACGATTTGCAATTCATTTTTGTATTTCCCAAAAGCATCGTTGCCGACTACCACATCCCCAGGCTGAAATTCAATTTCATTGTCATGGGCGGGGTTATTTTCATTTTTATAGTCTTTCCGAACTTGCGTCGAGCGAATCACTTGATCGGTGATATCCCCTCTACGAAAATGTTGCGCACGTAAAACAATCTGGCGCTCCACTTCCGAAATGTCTGAAACAAATTCAATGGCAAATTGGGTTTGATAGCGATTCACACTACCCATGGCGGCCAACTCTGCCTCTGAGGCATAGGCATTGCCGATAATGACATCATCGATTAGCCCCGTAGCAAAGAGGTGTTTTGCAGCGGTAGCCGGTGCTAAATGACGATGTACCTCTAACGTAGGCAGGCCGTCATTAATATCCCAAGGACCGATTGTTCCAACTTGTGAAGTGACAAAAGCTGCCGTACGGATACCCTGACGTTTAAAACGCAGACTACATTTTTCAAAAAAGTCGTAAGGCAAAGCTGTCCCTTCTTGAGGGTAAAAATTGTGACAACCGTAAAGGAATGGTTGATTGGCTTCATAGGTCAAAATATTGTCCAAATAAGCCACATCATTGCTCATGTTTAATTCAATGGCTACTTCTTCTGGATTAAACGTCAGCATGGCTTCCTTATTGCCATCAAAGCCTACATCCAAACGAATCCCATCGGCTCCTAGTTCTTTGAAAAAGCCCATATCATCGTAGCTAATACCTAATTCATCAAAAATATTAGGCGCCACATCTAAAATTGTTTCATATCCTAATTCTTTTGCAAAGAAAATCAACTCTTTAAATTTAGCCGCTACCGCTTCTTTGCCGTCAGTTACTTCCAACATGCTCATAAAAATCCGTGAAAAACCATATTTTTGCGCTAGTTGGAGATATTTTCGATCCGTTTCAGGATTGCTGTGATCCGGGTATAAAGAAATGCCTAATTTTCGTTTCATATACTTTTTCCTCTTTCCATGTCTGAATACTTACTGCGAAATTTGTGTGCCAATACAACACTCGTCACCACCGTGGCCGCCGCTGTTAAAAAGCCCCCGATTCCCAAGAATGTTCCTACAAACATGCTTGTGGCAATCACCAAAAGGGTTAAGAGCAGTGCATAGCGAAATTTCATTGTTGCCAGTCGTTCTGGCAGACCGGCTTTTTCTAAATAAATCTGACAGCCAATCAATAAGGCTAATAAGGCAATAAACATTGTGAACCACCAAAAGGGTTAAGTGTCAGCCGTTTTTTGCGACTACACCCAACCCTCCACCTTTCGTTATTTTGCTTCCACAATCGTTGCAGCTGAAGCTTCAGCTGCCATTTCTTGTGCAATTTCTTCTGCTTCTTTTTGTAGTTGTTGTTTTTCAAAAACTTTGAAAAATGGGTAGTAAATCCCCAACGTCAATACAAAGTTAAAGATCACTAGAATCGCTGCCATGATACTCCAGTCAGTACTCATCCATGCAGCGATTGGCGCTGGCATTGCAAAACCGAGACGGGCTGCCATACGTGGCACCAAGCCAGAAATCGTCGCAAAGTAGGAAATCGTTGTGGTAATCAATGGTGCCCCGATAAAAGGAATCGCCAAGACAGGGTTCATTACGATTGGCGCCCCAAAAATCATTGGTTCATTAATATTGAAGAGCCCTGGCAAGAAGGACAATTGACCCAATTTCTTTAAATATTTGGATTTGGAGAACATGAAGAGTACGACTAAAGCGAAAGTTGTTCCCGCTCCACCAATCCAGATGAACCATTGTAAGAACTGTTCTGTAAAGATATTTGGCAAGTTTTGTGCACTAGTCCCTGCTTGGAAAGCTTCCATATTTTCAGCGATGGACATATCCCAGAAAGGACGAATGACTGGCCCCATGATTGCTGGTCCGTGAATCCCCAAAACCCAGAAGAAACAAATCAGAAAGACGGTTAGCAACCCACCGAAAAGACTGTTTCCAGCAAGAACGCCTTTTAGTGGCATTAATAAGTTACTCAAGAAACCATTTAAGTCAAAGCCTAACATGTGGCGAATAACCCAGAAGAAGACTAAAATTACGGCCCCAGGAATCAATGCAGTAAATGAATTGGAAACTTCTGGCGGCACGCCATCTGGCATCTTAATGGTAATCTTTTTCTCAATAAAGAAACGGTAAATTTCAACAGTTAAGATAGCTGTAACGATTGAACCGAATAATGAACCGGAGCCTAAGTTTGCGATATTCATATAGCGCCCGGCATCAATGACTCCTTCCACTCCTTCAAAGACTCGCAGTGGGGGTGCTGCAGTTACTAGAAAAGCCATGGTAGCAACAATACTTACCGTTAGCGTGTCCAACTTATACGAACGCGCCAAGGAAGTCGCAATCCCAAAGGTCGCATATAAAGCTAACAAGCCCACGGTATAGCGAAAAGGAACATCTAGCACTTCACGATATGGTTCAATAATTGCTGCAACTGATTCAATTGGGATGTTCAATAAAATCGTGAAAAATGAGCCGACGATGGTTAAGGGCATCGTCGCGATGATCCCTTTTCGAATCGCCACCATGTGACGTTGGTTACCGAGTTTGTTGGCAAACGGCATAATCTTCTGTTCGATGACTCCGACAAATCCATTCATTTTTAACCCTCCGTAATCGTTTATAACATTATAATGTTTACGGACATACTATAACATGGTCATTTAGAATTGTAAACGTTTTTCTATTCTTTTTTCAAAATTAGTAAATTCCCTTTCCCGCGCCTTGGGAAAAGGGAAAAATTTACGGTTCTAGGTTTCATATTCAATTTGATACGGGTGGCGGTTGGTATTGTAAATTGCCTCAGAATATTCCACCAATCGACCATCATCCCCTAATGACTTACGAATCCGTTGAATGCCGATCGTTTCTTTTGTTTCAAGAATATCTTGATGCTCCGGTGTCAGCTGAACTGCCAAAAAATCGTCCTCAAAAGAACGAATTTCATAGCCTTCTAAATTCAGCAGGCGATACAAAGACCCCGTCGCAAAATCAGCCAGAGTCAAATGAGCCAATTTCATCGGTAAATAGTGGCTAAAATAAATATAAGGCTGTCCTTCTAATAAATACAGACGCCGGTATTCCAAGACTTTCTCACCAAAGTTTTGATAAAGCCGGTGCTCTTTTTTGAGCTCTTTGATTTCCAAAGAGAGTGCTTTCGTACTAAGATGCAAGTCGGATTTCTGCAACACTTGGGAAAAACTGGCCGCTTTGGAGAGTTTGTTGTAGGGACGGTTGCTTAAAACCGTCGTACCTTTGCCGCTTTTCTTTTCCACGTATTCATCTGCGGCTAAGAGTTCAATCGCTTTGCGGACGGTGATTTTACTCACTTGAAATAATGCTTCTAATTCCGTTTCCGTAGGGAGTAAGCTGCCCACGGGATACTTTCCGCTAATGATGTCGTTTTTGATTTTATCGGCAATTTCTAAATAAAGGATCTTCGTGCGCTTCATAAGCGGCCTCCCTTCTAGTTTTCTTCCATCATAGCATATTCCGAAAAAATCCCAAGAAAAATCCTCATTCTTGACAAATAAAAAAACCTGTTGCCAAAGCAACAGGTCAAATTTTGATTCGCTTATTTCACAGCGTCTTTCAATTGTTTACCAGGTTTGAAAGCTGGTGTTTTAGAAGCTTTGATTTCGATTTCTTCCCCAGTTTGTGGGTTGCGACCTTTACGAGCAGCCCGGTCCCGAACTTCAAAAGTACCGAAGCCCATGATTTGTACACTGTCGCCATTCTTTAAAGAGGTTTCAACAGTGTCAATGATGGCAGTCAATACTGCGGTAGCATCTTTTTTAGTCAGGCCTGATTTTTCGGCAACTGCGGAGATCAATTCTGCTTTGTTCATGAATAATTCCTCCTAGGAATAAAATAATTGGGATTTTGCTTAATCCCTACGTATTATTCTAGCAAAATCCCCATGACTCCGCAACAGAAAACCCTTTCCGACTTTTGATAAAATAATACTTCCCTGGATTGGTTTGTATTTTTATCTTTTATCAAAAGTGCGAAAAAGGCTGATAAATCAAGGTTGGGCATTCTTTCGAAAAAAATCCAACTTTCCCTGTCCGTTACCGGAAGCGCTTCTTTTCTTTTTGCTATTAAACGGCTAAACGAGGCGCTTTACAGGCAATAGGGCCGGGGTCAAGCTGCTACTGTCCTAATCTTGGTACAAAGGTTGTGGTTCAATCAAGCGATACTCAAAGGTCACGCTTTCCATACCAAAAAGCGCCAAGACGTCATTGGTATGCGCATATAAGTCTTCTAGATCACAGAATTTTTTGTCGGTGGTGATTTTTTCACTGCCTTTTTGATAGCTGATTTTGTTGCTTGTTTCTTCATTGGTGATTTCCACGCCATCTTTACTGTAGACCATGGCTTCTTCCCCCATGCCAATCATGACGAATTTTTGTTTCCAACGGTCCTTTTGGGCAAAGGCCATCACTAAGGAAGGTACGTCCAAGTTTTCCAAGGATACTTCGCTACCGTCTTCAAAAGTTAGGCGGTACACGTGTAAGGAAAAGGATTCACAGGCGTTACAGCCGCCTTCTGCAATGCGTTTTTTACCACTAATAATTGCGTTCATTTTTTGGTTCCCCCTGTTCATTTGCCCTCATTATACTCTTTCTATCCATAAAAAAAAGGGCTAAAGGGAAGTTGTTCCCATTCCGTAAAAAAGCGACTATGAACGCCGCCACAGTCGCAATCAATACAATCCTTAGCCCTCGATTTTTAATGCTGGCCAGAGTGTGGCCCAATTTTTCTTTGCTACGCGCTGACGGTACACTTGCAAATAGCGTTCACTTTGAGCAAATTGAGGCGTCGGGCGCACTCGAAAATTCGCCAAATCTTGCAATCCCCAAAGGGCCACAAACTCTACTTTTTTCCCTTGCAGGCGACAAGCTAAGGCCGTACACGTCTCTGGGTACTTGCTGACCGCCTCCAGACTACTGGTATACGGTTCTTCATCGGCAAAATTGTGCTGGTGCATCCAAGCCTGATTTTTAATTTCCCAATTGATTTGCGGATACTGACTAGCTAAACTAGCACCCCAGGCCTCGCTGTCTGAGTAACTCAGTGTTGGATCAAAGAAAATCACGTCCACATCCCTCGCCTGATTTTCTTTTTGGCTGAGACGATTCCAAAGAAAAGTCCGCAGCGTTCCCGCCACCAACCAACAATCCGGTAAGTGCCAACTCTGGATGATTCGTAAAAGGCTCATCATCTGTTGGTCTTCTTCTAGCCACCTGCAGACTTGTTCTTCTGTTAATAGGTTGTTCATTGCCTTATCACGTCACCTTTTCAAAAATTCTTGCGCCGCTTTTAAGCTCGGTGTTTTTTTTGTTGCTTTTATTATCGGCTAGCAAAAAGCGACGGACCAGACCAGCTAGCATCGCTTTTTGCTAGTTTCTTTCAATAATCGTCATGGAGCGGCGAAATTCTTCTGCCAGATGTACTTTTTTATAGGCATCAAAGGCTGCTTGGTTCCGGCGAAGAATCCCTCGCAGTTTCATAGGGGCATACTCTGCCACCAGTTGATTGGCAAAGACGAAATCTTTGGTCAACTGCCATTCGAAATAATAACCAAAAGGCCGACAGCTATACACCGTCTTGCTCCGGGTCAAATCTGGAAAATGACGATGGGTATGGCCGAAGACACAATGACTGATATTGTCGTATTGATCCAAAAGTCGTCCTAAGCCCGCGGAACCCAAAAAAGCATTCAGCTCATTCCAACGGCGAAGTTTCGGAGCCGTTTGATAAATGATGAATTCTTTTTGGGGCACAAAGTGAGTGGCTAAAATCACATCTTTTCCTGCCTTTTGCAATTGATCCAAAACTTTGCGCAAATGACGCAAGAGTGCTGCATCCACTTCTGGGTCCGTGCCCGTGCGTTGGATCATTCGGTCATACCAGTACAGTTCCTTTAATTTGGGAATCTTCTCTGGTTCCACCTCTTGGGCAAAGGCATAATCATACCAACCATTGTAGCCTAAGAGCATCGATGATTCCGACAAAGGGAAAGTTTTGAAATTCAAAAAGCCCGGTGCCGGAAAGTCTTCAATCTGGGCTTCGGTTAAATCCGCCATTTCGTGATTGCCCCAATTAAATGTGGTCACAAAGCCTGCTTCCGTGAAATAAGCCACCACTTCCCGAGCCCGGTCCACTTTATTTGCCAAATCTCCGGCAAAATGAAGATGGGTAATCTTTTCTTCCTGGAGAATTTCCGCCAGCAGGCTAAACTCCGAGGCAAATAAGCCATTGATATCCACATGAAAATCCGAGATAATGGCTAACCGGGTCACTCTTTTACTCCCGCTTGTTCTTGGCTCATGCGAAGTAAGGGAATATTATCCGCTAAGATTCCGGAAGCCCCTTTTAGACGTAGCGCCATTTGGGGACTAAAGGTCAAAAAATTCTCCTCTTCAAAATAAGGCAGTGAACTTTCTTTAATATGGAAGACCCCTACACTGGTTTCCACCGGAATATTATAGACTTCTAAGCCTTTTTCGGGGTAATTTTTGCCAGTGATGATTAAGCGAAAGCTCAAATCCAAACGGCAACTGATCTCCGTGTTGGCAAACGGGCCAATGCCGTCCTCAAAATCCAAATACAAGCGATCTTGCGGCTGCAATTTTCCTTGCAACCAATCGGTCACTCGTTCATCCAATATAATTTTCATCTTGCTCCATCCTCTCCTTACAAAATATGTCGTTGCCAATCCTTACGGGAAATACTGTACAGCACCATATCCACAACTTTTCCTTTATTCATCCGCTCACTGGGAATCAGACCAATTTTGGTCATGCCGATTTTTTCCATCACTTTCCCCGAATTGGGATTGTCCACATCATGCACTGCTTGGATGCTGATCAAACCCAAGTGATCAAAGCCTAAAGACAAGATGGCCATGGCCGCTTCCGGCACAAAACCTTGCCCCCAATAAGCCTTGTTCAAGGCATAGCCCAGCTCACCTTTGCGCAGGGCCTCTTCCACTCGTAGATCAATGGTGCCAATCATTTTGCCACTTTGGTACTCTTCAATGGCAAACTTGCCTAAGGGTGCGCTCATAAAATACGTGGCAATGCCTTCTTTCGTATCTTGCAAGGACTGATGGGTGGGAAAGACATAGCGAGTCGTCTCATCGTCTCCTGCATACTCGTACATATCCTCGGCATCCGCTAAACGAACCGGCCGTAAAAGCAAACGCTCCGTTTCCAAGACTTGTTTTTCTGCCAGACCTAGCGTAAGTGAAGCTTCCTTCTCCATAAAATCCCCCCATTTCTTTGTTTAAATTATAGACGAAAACCGCGGGAAAGACAGTAATTTGATTGTCCAAGCCGCTTTTATTCTCCCTAGACAAAAAAACTCGCCGCTGGTCAGGCGGCGAGGGGAGGAGAAAATGAAAAAGTGTTAGGGTTGTTTGTTGGTATGGATATAGAATACCCGAGACTTTTGAAGAAAATGTGACGGAAAAAGGAAAAACTTCGAAGTAGTCCTCAGTCGGTGTTTTTAGCGGATTTCCCGTTGCTTTCGGGTTTTCTTTCGTATTCTTTTTTGAAAGTGCTATAATAAATTCATAGGTACTCATCCGTCATCGAGCGCCCCATCTATTGAGACACCTTTGATGATTATGAAAAGGAGCATCCTTATGCCAGACGATCAACTTCAAAAACATTTAGACGCAGGGCGCTATGGTACGCCTCAAGTCAATCCAGACGAACAACGAAAATACTTGGGTACTTTTCGCGAGCGTTGCTATTTGAGCATGACCATTGCCCAGATGAAAGACAAGGACAATCAAGGCAAGCTATTAACCGAATTAAAAAAGACGCCGGACAGTCACATCTTACTCAATGGCCAAATCGCTGAATCACTCCAAAGTGCGTATATCCAGCTGATTACTAAGACCAAGCATCCTTTCACCGTCGTCAATGCCTTTGCCGGAGATCAACCGGATAATATCGGCTTGTTAGTCGTTGCCCAAGAGGCCGTCAATCAGCCGGTTATCGATATCGACGAGAAATACCCGGACCAAAAAACACCGGAGCAAACAAGTGAGAAGCCCGGCTTTTTTGATCGCTTATTTCATCACGAGGAATAAAGCGCTAGTGACTACTAGCCAAAAAGGGGGAAGTAATATGACCGCACCAACCTATGCAGCATTAAAAACCGAACTATTAGAAGCACTGGATACCCACATCGATATCCTAAAAGACGCTTCTTACATCCAAGAAGGCCATTTGGATGGCATCATGTTTATGATGCGTAGCTTAGGCTTTATCTTTGACCGAGCACCAAAAGTTTTAGCAGAAGAAGATCCAGAAGAAATGAACTATCAAATGTTCCAGTACTACAGCCTTTTAACGGAGCTTAAGTACAATTTGACTCTGCATTTTCCGTATGCTCAAATCAACAATGTCTCTTTGTTAGAAATCGCAGATCAATTCCCAACCACCTACGAAAAAGAAATGAAGGACTGGTGGGAAAACTTAACCGGACTCTCCGTGGAAGAAACCAAGCAAACCATTGAAATCAAAGAATTTGAGTACTAGTAGTAAAAAAACGGAGGCTGTGACATAAGTCATTTTCAAGTGATAAACAGCGTACGCTTAACTACAATCAATAAAGAACATCCGGATGAGAAAAAACTGTGACACTCTTTGTGTCATAGTCCGTAGAGAGAACAGTACCATACGTGTAAAGAGAAACAGCGCGACTACGCTCCTTGCAGTCGCCTAGTACAGTTGAACTAAGCAAAAATCGCTAAGTTCAACTAGCAATTACGCTGACTTAGCTTGATTAAATCAAGGTTAGTCAGTGTTTGAGATTTTTAGCAATGAAAAGAAGGCAATCTTCCAATGTTTTAATGGAAGATTGCCTTCTTTTGCTTGCGTCTCACATTTGGTATTGTTCGGTTCGTAGGACGATGACTTAGATATTGTCACAGCTGTCTTTCTTACTCAATTTCAGGAAAGAGGTATTTCAAGACTGCCATGGTCAATCGGCGGCTTTTGCCTGCATACGGATAGACGTGCATGTGCATGGCTGGATTGAAATTGGCTTCGATAATTCCATAGGCTCCCGGGGTTTTGGCGGGAACTGTCAAGTCGGGAATAATCAGATCGATGCCACTGATCTTAGCCCCCAACGCATTTACCGCTGCCGCCGCCGCTGCTTGATAGTCTTGAGGAATTTCGTCTGTCATATCGATGGAGTCGCCACCGGTGGAAACATTGGAGTTTTCCCGTAAGTAGACAGTCACGCCAGTGGGCACCACCGAATCAAAGGTGTAGCCTTGCTCTGCTAGCATTAATTCCTCAATCGGTCCTAATTGGATCAATTCCAATGGGGAGCGATGATGGGTTCCTCGGAGTGGGTCTTGATTCTTTTGGGCCACTAACTCCCGTACGCTGTGTTGCCCATCCCCGACTACATTGGCCGGCACTCGCAGCATAATGCCTTTCACTTGCCCATCTAAAACAAAGAAACGGTACTCTGTTCCCGGTAAAAATTCTTCCACTAAAACAGCACTGTCTTCACTAAACGCGATGTTCAAAGCTTGTTCGTAATTGGCTAAGGTAGTTGGTTCTTTAAAAATCGAAATGCCCAAACCGTAATTCGTCGACTTTGGCTTCACCACAATGGCCCGATTTTGATAGTGAGGAAAAGCGCGCAAAGCACTGGCTATATCGTCATACTCCCCACCGGCGGGTACAGGAAATCCTGCCTGTTGGAGAACTTTTTTCGTGACGGTTTTATTGGCCATCATCAAAGGGACCACGTAGCTATCTTTACTGGTCATATTGGCATTTTTCACGTACTCCCGGCGCCCGGCAAAGTCCAATTGCAAAAATTGATCCGCCTGATCCAAAATCGTCCCTTTCACGCCCTTTTGGATGGCATCAAAGAGGAGAATCTGGGTAGAGAGTTCCATGTCCGTAAAGCCTGCCAATTGATACGGTTTCTCCCAGGCCAAATGCCGATATTCTTCGGCTAATTGAATCGCTACTGCTTTTTGTGAGCTAGCTTCGGCCTTAGCCAAAAGTTGAGCCGCAACGGTTAGCGTAGGATCTTGAAGACAGGCTTGACTCCAGCTTAAAAAGTCGGAAACTAGCGGCAAATGCAACTCTTCCATCATCTGCTGCATTTCTGCTAAGAGCCATTCCCCTTCTGCTTGATAGGCCGTCTTAGCATAAGGATGCTCTAAGGCCACGGCATCGTTTTGCCCAGCGCCTTGTGCGACCCATTCTGGTGTCTCTTCTTCTGGCAACCACAGCATCAAAAGTAAGAAGACTTGGAGAAACTCGGCCTGTTTTGCAGAGAAGCCATAGCGTTCGAAAGGCTGAATGTCGATGTCCCGCAACTCAATGTATCGAATCCCCGACTGCTTCAAATCTTGAACCCGTTTGCCACCTCGCAAACGCAAGGGAGCATAGTATTCCTTGTCTTCTGAAAGCTTCCCGGTCTCCACTAGCTTCGCAATATCTGCCAAGTACTGTTCCAGACTGCCATACGAGACTTTCACATCCTCGTGGTTACGGTAGCCATACTTGCTATTGCGAATACTCCGCAATGGTTCCACCGACGCAGGCTGGTCCATGAAGTAATTGGCCTCACTAATCGGCGCCGCTCCATAGAGATAAGTAATCAACCAATGATAGCGCAAGTAGTTTCTGGCAACTTTCATGTAGACCTCCGTCTGAAAGTCTTGAAAAGGTAACGTAGGTTCTTGCCCATGGAGGGCTTGCATCAAATCAGCACCAAATTCAAAATTGAAATGAATACCGGAAACCATCTGTTTGCGCCGCCCGTACTCCCGGGCTAAATAGCGCCGATACAAGACATCTTCAAAAGCGTCTAGTTCTGCCAGTTTGATTTCACACTCATTTTCCGGTAAGGCCGGGGGCATACTTAAAGGCCACAAAGCCTCTTGTTCCGGCAAAGAGCGATAGGCCACATCGTGAATAGCCGCCAGCCACTGCATCAACTCGGCCGGTGAATTCGTCACCGGGGTGATTAATTCCAACTGAGTCTCGGCAAAATCCGTCTGTATATAAGGGTGGTAATTGCGATTGCCAAACGTTGTCGGATGAGGGCTTTTAGCCAAAGAACCCGTGGAATCCACTCGCTGTCCTTCTCGCTCCACGCCAAAGCGAGCGCTCAAAGCTAAGGGCGCGACGTTAGCTTGTTGCAACATTACTTTAAAATCCATTTTGTATTGTCCTCGTTTATTCGTTTTATCCCATTCATTATAGAGTATCTTGCCTAAAAACCCTAGCCGAAAAGTTGCCTTCAGAAAAAACAAAACCCACCTGGACTAGTCGTCAGACTAGATCAGGTGGGTTTTGTTTTCTAGCTTATTGTTGTTTGCCAATAGGGCCAAATTGGCGCTGCAAGTCTGCTAACAGGCGCTCCCGGTTTTCCGTAGTGCCATTTTCAAAGCGGAGCACTTTTCCATCGTAGACAAATTCCGACTTGTTAAAACTCGTCAGGCGTCCAAGTTTTTCCGGGGTCAAATCATAGGCAGCCACATAAGCCGCAAATGCTTTGTGAAAGTTCCGAGACTTTTGGACTTCTTGTAAAACAAAGCCTAGCACCACCAGAAACAAAACAACACCGATTAAAATCCTTGGCCAACCTTGACCATAGACTATTGCTTTCACAGGGCCATACTTCAGGACCACCGCAATAATGACGGCCCCGACTAATGTAGAGAACAGCACTTTTTTGTTTTTCATAAAGGCCTCCTTTACAAGGTCTGGAACATCACTAGAAATGTGATGCCGTTATACAGGATATGGGCAATCATATTGCAACGAATATCCTTGGTCTTCAAATACAACATCCCCAAAAAGACGCCGATTGCCGAGTAGACTACTAGATAAAGGGACAACTGGGGTTCATGAAGCAAGCCAAAGAGTAAACCAGAACTCAAGACTGCCAAGACATCATACATACGTCCTTTTTGAT
Source organism: Enterococcus asini ATCC 700915 (assembly GCF_000407365.1). Classification (GTDB taxonomy): domain Bacteria; phylum Bacillota; class Bacilli; order Lactobacillales; family Enterococcaceae; genus Enterococcus_C; species Enterococcus_C asini. Next base: position 1,004,349 of record NZ_ASVU01000001.1, on the reverse strand, counting down.
TCCAGAAGAAATTCATAAAGATGCCCCGGTATAGGAGTTCTTCGATAATCGGCCCTAAAACCGCACCGTAAAGCGTCACGCCTAAAACATGATTCAAAAACATCTGATCCACCACTTGTTGATTTTCCGCCGTGCCTTGGGGCAGTAGCGGAGAAACCAAAATCAAGAAAGCGTAAATTCCCACCACGGTTAAAATAATCCAGCCGACTTTCCCTTTAAAGGAAAGATTTTCCCCGAAGCCTCGAGGATTGTACTCTTGAAGTTGCCCTTGGTAATACTTGATGAAGTAGACCATCACGGCTAAAAATACTAAGGAGATGACGAGGGCATAGGCTATCTCGGATAAAGGGCGTCCGATTAATCCTTCAATTCCCATAATCATCGTGGATAAATTTTGAATAAAGACGAGGGCGATAAAAATCCCGATTCGTCCCGGTAATGAGCGTCGTTGGTTCATCGCTTCTCTTCCTTTCGTTTCTTTTACTACCTTATTCTTGAATCAAGCCTTTAAATAAGCCAATCACAAATTGGTTTGGATCAAAGACTTCTAAATCATCGATGCCTTCCCCAAGGCCGACTAATTTCACCGGCAAGTGCAACTCGTTACGAATCGCTAAAACAATCCCACCTTTGGCCGTACCATCTAGCTTGGTCAAGACGATGCCAGTTACGTCCGTGGTTTCTTTAAATTGTTTTGCTTGGACCATAGCATTTTGCCCGGTAGTAGCGTCCACAACCAACAAGACTTCATGAGGGGCAGCGGGTACTTCTCGCTGGATCACCCGTTTGATCTTGTCCAATTCTTTCATTAAGTTAACTTTGTTTTGCAGACGGCCGGCGGTATCCACCAAAAGCACGTCATAGTGTTCGTCCTTGGCTTTCTTCACCGCATCAAAGACCACTGCCGCAGGATCCCCACCGGCATTGTGTCGGATGACTTCCACACCCGAACGCTCGCCCCAAACTACTAATTGGTCAATCGCTCCGGCCCGGAAAGTATCTGCCGCGGCCATCAGAACTTTTTTACCCGCCATGCGGTATTCATAGGCCAGCTTCCCGATACTCGTGGTTTTTCCCACGCCGTTGACCCCTACAAAGAGCATCACCGTCAAATCGTTTGGCTGAATATTCAACGCGTGGTTCTCGTCTTCGCCGGCTTCATCATAGAGATTTACCAGTTTTTCGATAATGACGTTTTGAACTTCTTTAGGCTTCTTAACGTTTTTTAGTTTAACCTCTTGGCGCATTTCGTCGGCGATGCGCATAGCTGCATCAAAGCCCACGTCGGCACCAATCAGCGTTTCTTCGACTTCTTCAAAGAAATCCTCATCCACGCTACGGAAATTGGCAAAGAGTTCGTTTAAACGTTGGCCAAAGGTTTTCCGGCTTTTCTTCAAGCCCTTGTCGTATTTCTCAGTGATTTCGGCTTGTGTTTCAGGAACGATTGGCGTTTCTTCTAGGGCAACTTCTGTCTCTGCCGGCACTTCTGTTTCCGCAATCGCTGCTTCCAGCACTTCTTCAGAGCTTGCCGGTGTCTCAGGCTCACTGACAGCCTCTTCTGGAATTGTCTGACAAATTGTTTCCCGTGAAACATTTTCTTCTGGAATGCTGTCTGGTTGCGGTTCTTCGGAGGTGGTTTCTTGCTCTTCAGCCACTGGTTCGGTCTCTGGAACTGCAATTGATTCTTCTATTGAATCTTGGGTGTCCGCTTCAACTTGTTCAGATACTCCTGTACTTTGTTCCGCTGCGGGACTTTTTTCTGGTGTTACTGGCGCAGACGTAGCCAGTTCTTCCTCAAGGGCCGGTTGCTCCTCTAATGTTGCTTCTGGCGTTGCTTCCGATGTTTCCGGTTGTTCCTCAGAAGTTTCAGCGGAACTTACCGGCTGTTCGCCCTTTGCGGCAGCTTCGTCTTCGAGCGCTTGTTCTGATTTTAACGCTTCTTCTTTGGGTTCTTCTTTACCCATGAGCGCTTTTTTGATCTTATCGAAAAAACCCATCATTCATTCCCTCCCAACACGTATTGTTCAATCACTTGGGCTACTCCGTCCTCTTCATTAGAAGCGGTAATGACATCTGCTTGTTCCTTCACCTGGGGAACAGCATTTTCCATGGCCACCCCGATACCGGCAAAGGCAATCATGGGCAGATCATTTTCTTCGTCGCCGATGGCCATGACTTCTTCTTGGCGAATGCCTAAATCCTCGATCAACAACTGAATTCCGTATGCCTTGGTGATTCCCTTAGGCATAAATTCCAAAAGTACATCCCGGGTTTTAATGACTTCGTAGCCTTCCCGGATGCTGTCTGGAATTTTGGCAATCTGTTGATCCAGGTAAGTTTGTTCATAGGCGACTACCGCCTTATTGTACAAGGCTTCAGGGTCTAATTGCGCTACCGTGGTCTTTCGGCAGTCCAGTAAAGGATTTAACTGTCCGTAAATCGAAGGATAACTTGGAGCAGTGGGTAAACTCCACACTACTTCTTCTGATACCACATCGATCGGTAAGCTTAAATCCCGACCTAATTGTAAGAGTTCATTGACTTGTTCAAAGGACAAAGCGGCTTTTTCCATCACAGCACCGGTGTCGTTATTTTGCACCAAGCCACCGTTAAACGTGATGCTATAGTCTCCAGGTTCCTCTAAGTTCAACTCTTTTAAATAGGGGCGAATCGCCCGTAATGGTCGTCCGGTACAGATGACGATTTTCACACCTTGATCTTTAGCCGCCTGTAACGCCACCTTATTTTTTTCAGTGACGACTTTTTTGCCATTTAACAATGTGCCATCCAAATCGATGGCGATTAATTTAATCACGAATTTCGTCCTCCTTCCTTGGGACTTCCCGCTACGATTTTCCCGCCTTCCCGCACATCTTCTAAACGCACGGAGACGATCTTCGATACCCCGGATTCCTGCATGGTGACCCCATACAAGACATCGGCAGCTTCCATGGTGCCCTTGCGGTGGGTCACCACGATAAATTGAGTATCGTTTTGGAAGCGGCTGAGATAACTACCGAAGCGGGTCACATTGGCCTCGTCTAGCGCAGCTTCCACTTCATCCAAGACACAAAACGGCACCGGCCGCACTTGGATGATGGAAAAGAGCAAAGCAATCGCTGTTAGCGCTCGTTCCCCACCGGATAAGAGGCTGAGATTTTGCAGCTTCTTCCCCGGGGGCTGAGCTTCAATCTCGATTCCGGTATTTAATAGGTCCTCTGGGTCGGTTAGCAAGAGTTCTGCTCGACCGCCGCCAAACATATTCGGGAAGACTTCTTTGAATTTCAGGCGAATCGCTTCGAAGACCTCACTGAAACGTTGCTTCACTTCTTCGTCCATTTCGGACATGGTAGCGAAGAGTTGCTCCTTGGCCTGTAAGAGATCGTCTCGTTGGCCGACTAAAAATTGATAGCGCTCATTGACTTGTTCAAACTGTTCAATGGCATTTTCATTAACCGGTCCCAAAGCTTCAATGGCCTGTTTCAGATTCCCAATTTGATTTTTAGCTGACTCCGGATCGTCCACGACACCGTAGCGCTCTTGGCCCAATTCAAAGGTCATGGCGTAGTTTTCTTGCAAGTAAGCCAAAAGATTGTCCAAGCGAATATCCGCCCGGTTCTTTTCTACTTCTGCTTTGGTTTTTTGGGAAAGCAAGGCTTTTTGCTCTTGGTTTTGTTGACTGAGTTTTCCGTCGCCTTCCGTGATTTCCCCTTGCAATTTTATGCGCTGTTGACGCTTTTCCTGCAAGGTTTCTTTGATACTACTTTGTTTGGCCGCCAATTCTTGGACTTGTTTTTCCAAGGATTCTTCGGTGACTTCATGGCTGGAGAAATCGCTGTTCAACACTTGTAATTGCAGTTCCAAACTTTCTTTTTGCTTGGTTACACTGTCTAGTTCACTGCGTTTTGTTTGGATTTGTTCTTTTAGATGGAGGATTTGCTGCTTGGTCACCGCCATTTGGGCTTGGCTCTGAGCCAAGGTTTGGCTGAGCTCTTCTCGTTTTTCTTCAATCAAATCTTCGGTGCGGCTGATTTCTTGCATCTCTTGATTGATTTGTTCCCGGTCGGCCTCCACTTGTTTTTGCGCTTGCAAGTAGCTGGCCCGCTTTTCTTCGTATTCCGCTAAGAATTCTTGGACTTCCCGGTTTTCAAAGGTAAAGACGGACTGTTCTTGTTCCAAGCGTTGCAATTCCCGGTCATTAGTCTGACGCTGATGTTCCAACTCTTGTAAGTCCATCCGCCCTTTTTCGCCGGTTTCTCGCAGACTTTCCAACTGTTCTTGCTGGCTTTTCACTTGTTTTTCCAAGCGGGCTACTTGGGCTTCCGTCGCTTGTAGGCGGGCGTCTAACTGCTCTTGCGTCTTCTTTAGCTGTTGCAGTTCATTGCCTTGGGAGAAGAGATTGCCTCCATTGCCTTTCTTCGTAGCCCCACCGGTCATGGAACCCCCGGCGTTCATCACGTCTCCTTCTAAGGAAACCACCCGATAACGATAGTTTACCCCTCGAGCGATGGCATTGGCACTGGCCAAGTCTTCTGCCAAAAGGATGCCGCCTAATAAGTTGCCCATGATGTTTTGTACCCGGGCATCGAAGCGGACGACTTCTGAGGCGACTCCGATAAAGCCAGGCAAGCCTTGGACATTGTTTAAAAGGCTCCCAGGCACTTGCCGGGGTTGAATCGTGGTTAAAGGCAAGAAGGTCCCGCGACCGCCTCGTTGTTGTTTCAAAAAGGTAATGCCTTGGCGAGCATCTCGTTCGGTTTCCACGACGATGTGTTGGGCACTGGCCCCGAGTGCAGTTTCAATCGCCAAAGCGTAGTCTTCCGGTACCTCCAAAAGCTCTGCCACGGCCCCTACGATCCCTGTCAGTTCTTGGCGATGCTTCAAAATCATCCGTGGACCTTGGTAAAAGCCACTGTAGTTTTCTTGAATGTCTTGTAAGCTCTTTTCTTTGGCACGGTTTTGTTGTACTTGACTCATTAAGTCGTACATTTTCTTTTGCTCACTGTCTAACTGGAGCTTGCTAGTCTTAGCTTGCTCTTGTAGCAGCAAATACTCTTTGCGCTGGTGATCCAAGGCTTCCTTGGCACTTTCCAGCTTCGTAGCCAGCGCTTGTTGTTCCTTGCGACTGTGGGTGATTTTACTGGTTAATTCCCCTTGTTTTTGCAAGGCTTTTTGGTTTTTAGCGGCTTCTTGGGAGTAGCGCCGTTCCAAATATTTCAGGTCATTGCCGATATTGGCATGTTCCTGCATTTTTTCCACGTACTGACCTCGGAGATCCTCTAAGACTTCCTTGGTAGGCCGCTGGTATTTTTCCAGTTCCCGCTGTTTCTGGGCAATGGTTTCTTCCAGTTCTTGTTGTTCCCGATTTTTCTGGGACAAGGAACTGATCTGTTCGTTGATGTCCTCTTCTAAAGCCGTGATCCGTTCCCCGGCATTCTGGATATTTTGTTGGTATTCCTTCGTGCTTTGCAACGTATTCTTGGAGCGTTCGGCTAAAAGGGCTTGTTGTCCTTCCGCTTGCTTCAACGCTTCCGTCAGCGCTAAGAGTTCTTGGTTGGCACTTTCCAACCACTCGTCCAGCTCACTTCGAGTATGTCGTTGTGCGGTAAGGGCGCTTTCCTTGGCGTGGATGGCTTGGCCAATCCTTGTTAAGCGTTCGTTTAAAAGAGCCACTTGGTTATCTTGGCGCTCCCAGTTGGCTTTTTCTTTTTCGATTTCAGTTACCGTGTAGGCCACATCGACTTGAGTCAAATCAGACTTTAATTCCCGGTATTTTTTGGCAATCCGCGACTGCTCACTTAAAGGCAAGAGCTGGTCTTCTAATTCATAAACAATGTCTTGCACCCGGCTTAAATTGTCCTCGGTTTCAAAAAGCTTTTGCTCGGCTTTTTTCTTCCGTTGCTTGTATTTTAAAACCCCAGCGGCTTCTTCAAAGATGCCTCGGCGGTCTTCCGGCTTACTGGCGAAAATCGCCTCCACCTTGCCTTGGGAAATAATGGAGAAAGACTCCTTGCCCAGACCGGAGTCCATAAACAAATCTTGAATGTCTTTTAAGCGGCAAGCTTGCTTATTGATGAAAAAATCACTTTCACCAGTCCGGCGAAAGCGACGGGACACACTGATTTCACTGTAATCCAAAGGTAGGTAATGGTCACTATTGTCTAAGACCACCGTTACCTCGGCGATATTCAAGGCTTTGCGAGAATCAGAACCGGCAAAGATGATATCCGGCATTTTTCCCCCACGCAAACTTTTCACGGACTGCTCGCCTAGTACCCAGCGGATGGCCTCCGTGATGTTGCTTTTCCCTGAACCATTGGGACCGACGACTGCGGTCACGCTATTCTCAAAATCGATCACCGTCCGGTCGGCGAAGGACTTGAACCCGGCGATCTCGATTTTCTTTAAATACACAAATAGTTGCTCCTTTCAACAGTCCCCTACATCCCCGAGGCTTAGGGCCAGAGCCTAGGACTACTTCCCTAGACTCTGTAAAGCGTTGGCGGCGGCTGCTTGCTCCGCCAGTTTTTTGGATTTTCCTTGGCCGATGCCGATCATCTTGTCGTCACAGTAGACTTCTGTTACGAAGATGCGCTCGTGGGCCGGGCCTTCCTCTTTGATCAAACGATAATCGATCAACACATCGCCACTTTTTTGCAAGACTTCTTGCAAGCGTGTCTTGTGATCCCGCTCATGGGAAAAAGCACCAGCTTCCACTTGTGGATAAACGACGGTTTCTAAAAATTGCAAAACGGCTGCCAAGCCTTGGTCCAAATACAAAGCCCCTAAAAAGGCTTCGAATAAATCACAAAGCAAGGACGGGCGTGTGCGTCCCCCGGAATTTTCCTCCCCTTTGCCTAATTTCACAAAGGCGTCAAAGCCGCAGTCCGTGGCAAATTGAGCCAAGCTTTCTTCCCGCACGATGGCCGCCCGGGTCTTGGTTAGTTTGCCTTCCGGTAGATTGGGATATTCCCGGTAAAGGTATTGGGAGACGAGTAGTTCTAAAACCGCATCTCCTAAAAATTCCAGTCGTTCGTTGTCCGATAAGTGTAAGTTGCGATGCTCATTCACATAAGAAGAATGGGTAAAGGCTTGCTCTGCTAGATTGATATCGTGAAAAACGATGCCGAAGCGTTCTTCCAGCAGTTTCGCTAACTGATTGTCCATTGGTTTTCAGTCCCTCTTAATTATTCAATACTGTACCATTATACTGTTTTTTTCCCAATAAGAAAATCGCTAGGAAAAAAAGACCTCACAAAGTTGGCAACGTTTTTTGCTTCCGGGCAAAAGGCCGTCCCCGCCTCTTTGAAATCCTCTGAATTATACCACGCAGAAAAGAAAACAACGCGAAGGAAACACAAGCTTTGAGGAATTTTCATAAAGCTATGAAAAAATCGCGTAATTTTTATCCTTAATCCCCCCTATACTAGGGTCATGCCACAGCAAATCAGCACCAAACAGGAGTGGCACACACTAGGAATAGGAGGAATTTTCATGAACTACTACAACCAAACACCAGAAAAAACCTTGCAACATTTAGACACGACGCGAAAAGGCCTCCCGGAGACAGAACGCCACGCACGAGCAGTTCGCCTTGGGCCCAATAAACTAAAAGAAAGCAAACAAAAACCACTATGGCAAAAAATCGGCAAGCACTTCATTGACTTGCTAATGATTGTCTTAATCGTCGCCGGTATCTTAAAAGGAATCACCGGGGATTATGTGGAAATGGGCATCATCTTCGCCGTCGTCCTAATCAACGGCTTAATCGGCTACTTCCAAGAGCGCAAAGCCGAGGCTTCCTTGAATGGTCTAAAGCAAATGATGGCCCAAGAAGCCGTGATTTTAACGCAAGGTCAGCGGAAAAAAGTCGCCGCTGAAAGCTTAGTCCCTGGGGATGTGTTGCTCTTACACAGTGGCGACATCTTACCGGCGGATGTACGCTTACTGGAAGCTCACGACCTATTAGTAGAAGAAGCGGCTTTAACCGGGGAATCACTGCCCATTGAAAAAAGTACCAGGGTCTTAACAAGTTCCTTGCCTTTAGGAGACCGGGTCAACATGGCCTTTTCCGGTACGCAGATTCAAGCCGGCAGCGCCGTGGGAATCGTCACCAACATCGGGGACGACACGGAAATCGGGAAAATCAACCACGCCTTACAAAGTGTTGCGCCTCAAACCACGCCCCTAATTCGCAAGATGAATCAGCTGAACCAGCAGATTTTTAAAGGCTTAATGCTCTTCATCGTCTTTCTGATTTTCTTCACCACCTTGCGCTACGGTATGGAAGCAAACCTACTCCTCTCCGCCGTAATCGCCTTAATCGTTGCCGTAGTGCCAGAGGGATTGCCCGCCGTGTTGACCATGATTCTCTCCATGGGCGTCAAGGAAATGTCCGAGCAAAAAGCGATTGTCAAAAGCATGCCCGCAGTAGAAACTTTGGGCTCCATGACCGTGATTTGTTCCGACAAAACAGGAACCTTGACGAAAAATGAGATGACCGTCACCGACATCGTTTTACCGGCTGCACCGACTACGGTTACCACTAGAGACTTGACCTTGATTATGAACAACTGCCAAGACTTGCGCACCTCCGAAAGCCAAGACGTAACCAAGCTGCAAGGAAACCCTACGGAACTCGCTTTGTTGCGCTACGCCGCAAAGGATCAGCAGCCCCTACTAGCCCAAGAGCAAAAGATTCCTTTCCACTCGAAGCACAAGTACATGGCTACCGCTCACCTTATCGATCATAAACTGACACTCTTTGTCAAAGGCGCGCCAGAAGTCTTATTAGAAAAAGCAAACTTAACAGACGCCGAGCGGATTTACTGGCAAGAGCAAATCGCCCAACTGGCCCAAAAAGGGCAGCGAGTGCTAGCCCTGGCTCAAAAGTTCCTCGCCCCAGAAGCCATTATCCAAGATGAGTTGGCCGACTTGACCATTATGGGTCTAGCGGGTATCATCGACCCGCCAAAGGGAGCCGCTATTCACGCCATTGCAGAGTGCCAGCAAGCCGGCATCGTCGTGAAGATGATTACCGGCGACCACAAAGACACTGCCCAAGCCATTGGACGCCAAATCGGCCTGAAACACGACGCGGCGCTAGAAGGACAAGACATCGACCGCCTTACCGACGCGGACTTGGCGAAAGCCGTGAAGCAAACCGATATCTTTGCCCGTACTACTCCGGAGCACAAATTGCGGATCGTCACAGCCCTCCAAGCCCAAGGGGAAATCGTGGGCATGACCGGCGACGGAGTCAATGACGCTCCCGCACTAAAGAAAGCCGACATCGGAATCGCCATGGGTATCAAAGGAAGTGAAGTCACGAAAGAAGCCGCGGACATGGTCCTAGCCGATGACAACTTCGCCACCATCGCCCGGGCGGTAAAGGAAGGCCGGCGCATTTTTGACAACTTGAAGAAGACCATCAACTTCTTCTTACCTTCCGCACTGGCCCAAGGACTACTAGTCATCTTCGCTTTACTAACCGACCGCCCACTGCCTTTGTCCCCGGTGCAAATTCTCTGGGTGAATATGGTCACCACGATTACTTTGTCTTACGCCTTAGGATTTGAAAAAGCGCACAAGGATACCATGAAGCGCCCGCCACGAAACCCGCAAGAGAAGATTCTCTCCTTGCACAGTATCGCCCGCATCCTATACGTGTCCGTCTTGGTTACCATACCGGCGTACCTCTTCAGTAGCCAAGTAGCCAACCCGGTTGTTGCCCAGACCATGCTTCTCCACAGCATCGTCCTCGCCCAAGCCCTGTACATGATCAACTGTCGCGAACTACTGGACACTTCTGTGAATAAAAGCATGCTGAAAAACAAAGCATTGTGGATTTCCCTAGGAGCTCTGGTCTTAGTCCAAGGTTCTCTGCTGACCCTCCCAATTATGCAAAGCATGATTGGCACGACTTCCCTGACACTTATGCAGCACCTCGTTCTCCTAGCCGGTGCCCTACTGATTTTCTCCATCGTGGAGTTGGAGAAAAAAGTCTTGAAGCAATTAGCGAAAAAACGCCAAGAACAAACTGCATAAAAAAAAGGAGCAAGTTGCCTCATTAGCAAACTTGCTCCTGTTTTTTTCATTACCGTGTAGCTTGTCCTTTTTCATACTTCAAAAAGTAAATGAAGCGTAACACGAGAAACCACACAGGGGTGAAGAGTGCCGCCAAACGAGTTTCTGGCGACCACAGTAAAACTCCGGCCACAAAAAGTAGAAAAGCGAAAATCAAAAGATTGCTCAAGGGATAAAAAGGCATCTTAAAGCCGTGGCTTTGCTTACCGCGCATGCTGCGACGATATTTCATATGCGTATAAGTCAAAATCCCCCAGATAAATAAGAAGCACGTCGTAGCGATACTAGTAATAATCGTAAAGACTTGACTAGGCATGAAGAAGTTCAGCACCACGGCACTGAAAATCACCAAAGCAGAAAAGAAGATGGCATTAGCCGGAACTTGATGTTTCGTCAATTTAATAAAAGGTTTCGGGGCGCTGCCTTCTTGCGCCAAGGAGCGCATCATACGTCCGGTACTGTAAATGGCGCTGTTACAAGCCGAAGCCGCCGCACTGAGCACTACTAAATTGATAATGGTAGCTGCCGCCGTAATCCCCACCTCGGAAAAGACTTCCACGAAAGGACTTTCAGAAGCCACAAGAGAGTCCCAAGGATAAATGGCCATAATCACAAACAGTGAGCCTAAGTAAAACAAGATAATCCGAATAGGAATATTGTTAATGGCTTCCGGCAAGACTTTTTCGGGATCTTTGGTCTCTCCGGCTACTAACCCTACCAGTTCAATCCCCACAAACGCAAAGGTAACCATTTGGAAAGAAAGCAAGAAGCCCTTAGCTCCTTTAGGAAACCAGCCCCCATGACTCCAAAGGTTGGCGATTTTCACTGGACCGGCGGATGTGGGGTAATGAGTGATAATCATATAGGCGCCAATGGCAATCAAGGCGACGATGGCTACTACTTTGATCAAAGCAAACCAAAATTCCAACTCCCCAAATAGCGACACGGCAATCAGATTGAGCGCCACTAAAATCACCAAAGCACAGATTTCCGGCAACCACTGGGGCAAATTAGGAAACCAATAGCCCACATAAAGCCCCATGGCCGTTAAATCCGCCATGGCGATGGCAATCCAGCAAAACCAATAGGTCCACCCAGTAAGAAAAGCCCATTTCTTGCCTAAATATTCCGCTACGAAATCCAAAAAAGAATGATTCTCCGTATTGGATAAAAGCAGTTCCCCTAGCGCCCGCATAATCAAAAAACAAATGCCCCCAGTAATCATGTACGCCAGTAAAATCGACGGGCCGGTTTGTTGAATCGACTTCCCCGAACCTAAAAACAGTCCGGTACCAATCGCCCCGCCGATGGAAATCAGTTGCACGTGGCGATTTTTCAGACTGCGAGATAGTTCTTGTTGCGATTGTTCCATGAGTAAAAATCCTCCTAAGTCGGCCTAGCAGTGCGTAAGGTTTGCCACTAGCTACCACCAACTCTATTTACAGATAATTTTATCGAACTTACAGAAAATTTACAATAAAGACTTTCTTGCCCCAGAATCCAACACAAAAAAAACGGAGATTCCCCTCCGTTTTCTCACTTATAAATACCAGTTTTGCAACCAAGTCCGAAAAGCTGCCAATTCCCTTTCCGTGGGCACCATGGAGAGATAGATGACCGTGGCTTTGGTCTCCGAATCCAAGGGAAGATTGGACAAAATCAAGTGCTGGCTTCCCAAATCTTCTGGCAACTCTCCCGGGCTGACTTCTTGGAGGGAAACTCGTTTGCCACCTAAATCCTGTAACTCTTGAAGCAAGAACTGTTTCCAAGCCGGTTCCCCTTGGAAGACCAAGAAAGCTTGCCGCACTTGTGCGTTCACCTGAGCTTTAGCCGTCTGAATCAGCAACACCAGATTGCTCACCGCATGATTGGAAACTTCTGTAATACCAGAAAGTTGTCCGGCCGCCAAGCTTGTGGCTACTGATTGAAAGAGCTGAGGAAAGCGCGCTTGGCAGACGCTTAAGACTTCCTCGTATTCCCCAAGAAATTGATCCGTGAGACTCTTGGACTCGTAGTATTTCACCTGAAACAAAACCAAATCCTCTAGTAATTCCTGGTTCTCCACCAGAGCACGTCCTTCAGTCAGACTCGCCAAATAATCCCGGGCGTTTTGAAAAAGGTGCCCATAGGAACTTCGTAAAAGCGCAGAGCCATCAGGAGCAATCAAGTAACTCCAACTTTCCAAAAAACAAAAGTAGGCGAAGAAGGCCTCATCGCCTTTTAACAATACCCCTTCTTTTGCATAAAGGCCCTGAATCTCTTTTCGATAGATTTGAGCCAATGCGTCCTCCTCATAGTGAAGTGTTTCAATGGGACAACCGGCTTTAATGCGAATGGTATTGATAAAAAACCAACAGATGCCAAAGATTTCCTCGGTTTTGGCTGCCTTTTTCTGTCGCTGTAAACTGGCTAAAAAATCCCGATAATTGGACTCGTGCACTTGATAATCCTCGAAAAAGAAATGCTGGTGAGTAAATGGCGTCAACAGCCGATGATAAAAAATCCGTAAAGCCGACTCCTCCCCGACCCAGCTCAGATTGCGGGTGGTCAGTTTGATTTTCAGCTGAAAAGTTGCCAATTCTCGGTTTAGCTTTTGCACTTGTCGTTTCAAGGTTTCATAGGAGACTCCTTGCTCCATTAAAAAGTTCACCACGGCAATCTGACGTTGGCGCAGCAATTCTTTTAGTACCACCATGGCCAAGGATTGTTCCATGTAAAACTCCCATACCTCTTGTAAGGCAGTCGGTTGATTGGTCGTCAAAGATACCCCACTATTGCCCTGAGCCTCTAGTAGCCAGTCTTTAGGGAGTTCATAGCGCAGCGTCTGTAAGTCATGGAAAATCGTCCGCTGAGAGACCCCTAGACGTTCAGCCAAATCCTTTGTGGTCATTTGCCCCGTATTTACCAGTTGCTCCAGAATACTGATTTTGCGGCGTACATCTTTTTCGCTAATCAACTGCTTTGCCAGTGAGTACATGAACTTCCCTTCTTTCTGCTTTTATTGTAGCATGGCGCTTTCATAGAAAGACACTCAAAGACATTTCTTTACAAAGTAAGACAACAAAACAGGCAGACTCGCGTCTGCCTGTTTTGTCTCTCAATAGTTTGGTACAGAAAGTGGTATAGATAATAGCAACTGTTAGTTCTTAACAGCCGCTCGATACCCAGCGGTTTCCGCCTCATTTCCATAGACAAAGTGTCCCGGAATGATTTCGACAAATTTCGGTTTGTCCACGGAGTAGTCGTGCATGTTTGGATCATAGACATGCAACTCTTTTTTACGAGCCAAGATTGGGTCCGGTACTGGTACGGCGGACAACAAGGCTTTGGTATAAGGATGCAGAGGATTGCGGAATAATTCTTCCGCTTCCGCCAACTCCACAATCCGACCGGAGCGAATTACTGCAATCCGATCAGAGATGAAGCGCACCACTGATAAATCATGGGCAACAAAGAAATACGTAACGCCTTTGTCCCGCTGAAATTCTTTTAAGAGGTTCAAAACTTGTGCCCGAATGGATACATCCAAGGCAGAAATCGGTTCATCGGCTACTACCAATTCCGGTTCCATGATCAAGGCACGGGCAATTCCGATCCGTTGTCGTTGTCCCCCGGAGAATTCGTGAGGGTAACGGTTCAAGTGTTCCGGCAATAGACCTACTCGTTCGATCATGTTTTCAACTTTTGCTCGCCGATCTGCATCGGAGTCAAACAGATGGAAATTATACAAACCTTCCGAAATGATGTAATCCACCGTCGCCCGTTCATTTAAGGAGGCAGAAGGATCTTGGAAGATCATTTGAATTTTCCGGATGATATTCGATTCTTCTTTGGCAGTCAATTTTTTATTGATTTTCTGCCCTTCAAAGATGATGTCTCCGTGAGAGGTCTCGTTCAAGCCTAAAACTGCCCGACCGATCGTTGTTTTACCGGAGCCGGACTCCCCAACTAGTGAGAAAGTTTCGCCTTTATAAATATCAAAGTTGGCATCTTGCACCGCTACGAATTTGTTGCGACCTTCGCCAAAAGTAATTTCTAAATCTTTAATGGATAATAATACTTCTTTGTCCTTAGATTCCAATTGGTTGTCCTCCCTCTTCAAGATCTTTTGCCTCATAGTCCTCAGGTGCGATCTCTTCTTGAAGGGCCACTAGTTTTTCATGAAGTCCTTGGATCGCAGCCGGTTTTTCCACTTTTGGTGCCCGGGGATCCATTAACCAGGTTTTGGCAAAATGAGTCTCGGAAACTTGGAACATCGGTGGTTCTTGTTTAAAGTCGATTTCCATGGCATAAGGATTCCGTGGAGCAAACGCATCCCCGGCGATATCCTTGTACAAAGAAGGCGGTGTACCTGGCACGGAGTAAAGCTCCGAACCTTTTTGGCTCAACTGAGGCAAGGAAGATAGCAAAGCCCACGTGTATGGGTGTTTTGCGTTGTAGAAGATGTCTTCCACTGTCCCGGTTTCGATGATTTGCCCGGAGTACATCACCGCTACTTTATCGGCAATTGCTGCTACCACGCCTAAGTCATGAGTGATAAAAATGGTGGTGAATTTGTACTCTTCTTGTAATTCCCGAATCAAGTCCAAGATTTGGGCTTGAATGGTCACGTCTAGTGCGGTGGTCGGTTCGTCACAGATCAATACTTTTGGCCGACATGCCAAAGCAATGGCGATAACCATCCGTTGACGCATTCCCCCGGAGTATTGGAAAGGATATTCATCGTAACGTTTTTCCGCATCGGGAATCCCCGTGCGTTTCATCAGTTCGATGGCCATTTTCCGGGCTTCTTTTTTGTCTTTGCCTTGGTGCTTGATAATGACTTCAGAAATTTGCGAGCCGATGGTTTTAATCGGGTTCAAGGAAGTCATGGGATCTTGGAAAATCGTTGCGATTTCTTTTCCTCGGATGCCTTCCCATTGTTTGTCTTTGGTTAAGTCGCTTAAGACTTTGTCGTGGTAACGAATGGTTCCATTTGTGATATGTCCATTTTGTTCCAACATACCGGTAAACGTCTTCGTCAAGACGGATTTACCAGAGCCGGATTCCCCTACGATGGCTAGCGTTTCTTGTTCTTTGATTTCCAAAGAGACATTACGAATCGCTTTTAATTCACGATTACGGACGGTGAAGCCCACGGAGAGGTTTTCAACGGATAATACAGTTTCTTTTTCCATGATATCCCTCCTAATTACATATGTGTCCGTGGATCGGCAGCATCCGCCAAGGTTTGGCCGACGATATACAACGATACCGAAACGAGCGCCAAGACAGCCACAGGGATCCAAAACAGATACGGATAGTTACTCATATTTGCAGTGTATTTTGAAATCAGTTTTCCTAGGGAAGGTACATTGGCACTCAGACCAACTCCCAAGAAGGACAAGAATGTTTCATACGAAATGAAAGACGGCAATGCCCGCGAAACATCGGTTACGATAACCGAAGTCAAGTATGGCAAGATGTTCCGGAAAATCATGCGCATCGTTGGTGTGCCCAATGTTTTGGAAGCCAAGTTGTACTCCCGATCTCGCATGATCATTACTTGAACCCGAATAAAGTAAGCCGTAGCCAACCAACTGGTCAAGCACATAGCGAAAATCAAATTCCAAAAACCACTACCAAAGGAATAAGACAAGACCATGATGATCAACAATTGAGGAATGTTAGAAAAGATGTTGTAGATTTCGATCATGAAACGATCGATTTTCTTCGACGTGCCCCAAATTGCACCTACAACCACCCCGATAATCGTACAAACCACGGTTGCGATCACACTGATGGAAATGGAGGTTTTCGCTCCCGCCCAAACTGCGTCAAACAAAGAGTGACCGTTGGCGTCGGTACCGAACCAAAATTCGGCACTAGGTGGATTGTAACGTTTGCCAAAGTCATTGATTCCATCCACATTCATATAGTCATAACCAGATAACATTGGCTGGATGAAAGACATTAGGAGGATTGCCACCATTAAGACCAACATGGCAATCGCTACTTTACTAGAAAAGAACTTGCGCCATACCGCCCGCCAGTATGAGTAAACGGGGGCATCGATGCGTTCGGAGGCGTGTTCGTCCATTTTGACGAAACTAAAGTCGTTATTCGTTTGATTGACTTCCAAGTTACTTACCCCCTTTTTCGGAAAGTTTAATTCGTGGATCCACTAAGGTCATGGTGATATCCCCTAGAAGAATCGAGAAGATTGAAATCGTCGTGAAGATAAAGACTAAGCCGATAACGATTGGGTTGTTATGAGCTTTAATCGCATCCGGCAACATTTTCCCCATCCCTGGTGCGGCGAAGACCGTTTCGGTAATAGTCGCCCCGGCGATGGTTCCGATGACTGCGGATGGAATCCCGTTAACCAATGGAATCGCGGCATTTTTGAAGATGTGCTTGCGACTGATTTCCCCGGCACTTAAGCCTTTTGCTTTGGCAAATTTCACGTAGTCGGCGGATTGTTGGTCAATCATGTAACGTCGTAACCAAATGACAATCCCGGATACGGACAAAAGCCCTAAAATAATCGTTGGCAAAATATAGGAACGAATGTCTTGTGCCCCTAAAGTTGGGAACAAGTCTGGTAGGCCAAACGCACTAGAACCGATAAAACGGAAGAAGTAAATGAAGGCCAATGATGGTACAGAAATCAAGACGGTCACGATTGCCACACCGAATTTATCCGGCCATTTGCCCTTGTAACGGGACATAATCATGGACATCGGCACGGCTACCCCATAAGAAATCAAGACAGCGATAATCCCCATACGCATGGAGTTGCCGATCATGGATGGATCTTGTTTGTTATTTAGCGTAATCGTGTAGTTATCCGAGAACATGTTCTTTTCTCTGGTGGATAAGTTTGCCGTCATTTGATATTGACGGGAATAGATATTCATAGCCGTTTTAGAAGTCTTGCCATTTTCAAAAGTGACTTCTTGGGAATCGGCCTTCCCTTGGTCCCCACCGATAACTTGGGTTACAGGTTGTCCTGCGAAAGTTGGATAAGAAGTTCCCAGATTGAGATGGAAAATATTTTGGTGAATAAATGGAAACTCACCGTTGAAATAAATTTGGTATTTGTATTTCGTACCACTACCTACGACAGACCAGCCGGCTAATGGATCATTGGTGATTTTGTAGCCACGCTTCATGTCTTTGTTATCCGGGTCATTAATTTTCCACGGATGGTCCACTTGGATTAAATTTTTATAGAATCGGAAGACCCGGGTCGTCAAAGGCAATTCTTTAATCGCATAATAGCCCTTGCTAACTGGAAATTGTTCCAGCTCATAGCCGTTTGCCTTCGCCCATTCTTTAAAAATCTTAGTATTGGCAGCAGTATCCTCAGCGGTTACTTCTGGGTGGTCCTTTTTGACTTCTGCAATCAATTTACTGGACGGCAGATAATCCAAATAACCCATTTTGCTAAACGCCGTATTCTCGTAGTCTTTTAAATCATCCGGTTTGGATTTTAATTTCCCATAAGTGACGTCGTTTTGAAAAATGGTCTTTCGAGGGATCAGACTGTAAATCACACCGTAAGTTAAGGTAGTAACTAAAAAGATACTTAGGATTGATCTCAGGATCCGAAAAAACAGGTATCGTTTCACTATGAATCTCCTACTTTCTATACACTTATAAGTTAAGCCAGAACCGCTTAGAAGAATAAGCACCTGCTGTTTTAAAAAAACAATCACAGCAGGTCTTATTACTACTCAGCTTCAGCTAGACTTTATCATTCATGTAAAAAAGGCTAGTAAGCATTCGCCGTTAGCCTTTTTTACCGGTGAACCAACTATTTAGATGAAGCTTGCTCCCTGTGAGAGACAAGGAGCAAACCCTTTTGAATCATGTTTTTACTTATTCTGCTTTGGCAGCTTCTTCACGAGCTTTTGACCACTCGTCATGAGCTTTCGTCCATTGATCTTGGCTAACCGCTTCGTCTTGGACTTCCATGTATTTGTAGCGTCCTAGACCTAAACCGTCATATCCTAGACCAGAGTAACCAAAGGCTGTGGAGAATGGTACAACGTTTGATACAGATGGGACTCCTTGGCTAGCAAAGATTGGCACTTGGATAACATTTTCCACCAACCATGCTTCTGCATCAGCGTAAGCATCGTAACGTTTGTTTACATCGTCAGTAATAGCAGACGCTTTATCTAACAACGCATCGTATTCAGACAATTTCAAGGCTTCTTTGGCTGCCTTACCAGTGTCTTCGCCTTCAAGGGTTGTATCAGCATCAAGACCTAATGTAGTCAACATATCCCCAGAGTGAGAGTTGTAGATATTCAAGTAAGAAGATGGGTCCATATAGTCAGGTCCCCAACCAGAAGCAGTAGAGATATCGTAGTCAGTTGCGGCAGAAGAAGTTGCTTGGTAGGTTGCTGCATAGTAGGCATCTTCGTTTAGCAATTGGATGTCGATTACGACGTTTTCTTTGCCTAGGGCATCTTCTACGGATTGTTTCATGGATTTATCCGCATTTATGAGCACTTCAGCTGTTTCTTGTTCTGGCAAGTCCAAGTGAATTGGGAATTCTACGCCTTCCGCTTCCAACTCAGCTTTCGCTTTAGCGAAGTATTCTTTGGCTTTATCTACGTTGTACGTACCGTCTTGACCTTGCGCCAAGTTGATATCCCCAAAGGCTTCTGCATCAGCCGCTTGAACTTTCTCTTGAACCACTGCACCGAAGTCTTTGCCGTCGATGGTTACAAAGTCAGTTGGTACTAAGGTGTTGCGCAAGGCAGCTGCAGCACCGTCATCCCCAACGCTTTGTGCCCGATAAGCAGTTTTGTTGAACGCGAACTGGAAGGCTTTCCGGAAGTTCAAGTTCATGATTGCTTTTTGAGTATCTTCTTTTTGTTTGTCTGTTTCTTTAGAAGTGTGCTCATAAGCTTGACGGTTAAAGTTGAAGGTCATGTTAAAAGTAGAAGACCCCGGCAAAGCGAAGTTGACGTTGTCGCCATTTTCCGCTTGGACGTCTTTGTACCCAGCAGAGTTTGGATAAACCCGTGCTTCTGTTAAATCGCCAGCTTGGTATTGTTTGTACAACCAGTCCGGATCAGATCCGTCGTTGTAAGTTAATTTCACGCTATCGATATTCACGTTGTCTGGATCCCAGTAGGATTCATTTTTCGTGTATTCGATGGAAGATTTCGCTGTGTTGCTTGCCAACAAGAATGGCCCATTGTAAAGGATGGAGTCTGGTTCTGGTAGACCGAAGTCATCCCCTTTTTCATTTAAGAACTCTTCGTTGATTGGATACAAGATCCCGTAAGTTAGTTTTGAAGGCCAATAAGTTTCTGGCGCATTCAATGTGTATTCCAAAGTGTAATCATCGACTGCTTTTACACCCACTGTGGAGAAGTCGTCTGTCTTCCCAGCGATGTAATCAGACAATCCTTTGATGCTGTCAGCTACGATGTACAAAGTTTCGGATTTCTTTTCAACTGCATGTTTCAAAGCAGTTACCCAGTCATTCGCCGTTACGTCCGCACCGTATTCGTTGCCCTCAGCGTCCACCCAAGGTACACCTTCACGGATCTTGTAGGTATAGGTCAAACCATCTTCGCTGACTTCGTATGATTCAGCCAAAGCTGGTACTAAGTTGCCTTCTGGATCCCATTCATATAACCCGTCCACGAAGTTAGAATAATGGATACTGTTACTTTGGCGTTGAGAGAAGGTGTAGTCCAGGGTTTCGATGTCCGTCTTAAATACATAGTTGTATTCACTTGCCGCACCTTTGTCCCCTGAGTCACCAGAGCCGCCTTTGGAACTATTACCGCCACCGCCACAAGCGCTTAACGCGATTGCCGTAACAAATAAAGAACCGAGTACTTTTTTCATTTTCATGTCCATACCTCCAATTTTCCTTTTTTTCATAATCAACCGCTTTATGAAATTAGTGAGATATTATCGGAATAACGATGGTTTGTCAATTCAAAAAAGTCTATTATTTTTGAATTATCAGAAAAATGTGTCGTAAAAAAAAGCGAACTTCTTCAGCGCATACTCTTTTGTTTGCTAGGAAAACCTAGAAACAATCTGGGGATTTTTAGTAATTATTAAAATCCCAGCGTGAAAAAATTCGTATTTTAAAGTTTGCTGCACACATCAACTTTTTTTTCGAATTTAGTTGTTTTTTTAGCCAATTCGAAACGTAGGTTTTTCCATCGACGCACCAGTTATCCTTAAAAATATCTACGTGTAATTATAATAAAAAAAAAGCCAAAAGTCTATAAAAACAAACACTTTCTAATCGAAAAGTAGGTATGACCCGGAAAAAAGTCGGTAAAATCCGGGAAAACGCCTTATTTTCTGCTTTTTTTCAGAAAACACGGATAAAGAGCTCCCACTGCCATGTAAGCTAGTCGCAAGGGAAAATCAGCCCGCTAAAAATCATTACCACCCGTCTAACGGGTGGTTTGCTCTGCGGGTGTAACCCCTTGTTGCTATGGCTACGCCTAAAGACGTTATCCTTCACTTTGTTCAGGCTCAATGCCCTTGGCACTTTCACTTACCGGTCAAACCGGTTTATTTTTTTCTGAAGCCACCATCTGAAAATGGGTCTTCATATTCTCGTACACTCAATTTATCGAGTGCGATATCGTGTGATTCCTGTTCCCGAATATACTTTGCGATTGTTTTTTCGTTTAATCCCACGGTACTAACATAATATCCTTCTGCCCAAAATTTTCGATTGCCATACTTATATTTCAAGTTGGCATGACGATCAAAAATTTGTAAGGCACTTTTGCTCTTTAAATAGCCAACAAATGAAGAGATACTAATTTTGGGTGGAATACTTACCAATATATGAACATGATCTGGCATCATATGTCCTTCGATAATTTCGACTCCTTTGTACTTGCACAAGAGTTGGAAGATCTCAATTAAATCTCGCCTTACTTGATTGTAAATTACTTTCCGTCTATACTTTGGTGTAAATACAATATGATACTTACACATCCATTTTGTATGCGCTAAGCTGTTTGTTTTATTTGCCAAAAATCCCATTCCTTTCAATTGAGCCTGAACAACCCAATTGTACGACAGGAATGGGATTTTTGGTGGCATAGCCACTGATTCTCTACCCGCATAGCGGGTAGTTTTTTGTTTCGGACGCTGTGCGACCTCAACAGGGCTCCACGCCCAACTAACGAAAAAAGAACCGCTCCTAGCGGTTCTTTCCAAGGGCTTATTTATTCAAGCGATTGTAGACATAGTCCACGGCGCCGCCCACTGTTTCGATTTGTTCTGCGTCTTCGTCAGAAATTTCGGTACCGAACTCGTCTTCAAGTTCCAATACAAATTCCATGACACTGATCGAATCAGCGTTCAGATCGTCTTTAATACTCATCTGATCCGTTACTTTTTCAGGATCGATCTCAAAATGGTTTGCGATAACTCCCGCTACTTTAGAAAAAACTTCTTCTCGCGTCAATTGCATTCACCTCCACGCTTTTGACCAACAAGCAAAGATAGCTAATAGTCATTTTACTTTTTTTGGCAAACTTTGTCCAGAACATTTTGCAAAGAGATGACAAAGATGTCAATCAGATTGCACTTCTGGCGCGATGGTGCCCGTTTCAAATTGGGTTACTAAATCCCCTACCACATTGGTTTCCAGCATGGTGTGAATCTGTTTAATCGTATTGGCCACTGCCTCAGGACCGGTTGCCCCGTGGGTTTTGATCACCGGAGCCTTCAAGCCGAAGAGCACGGCGCCCCCGTACCGGGAATAATCCAAGGCGTCTTTTAAAGAGTACAGACTGTCCTTCATGAAGAAAGCCCCCATCTTACCCTTGGTACCAGAGTCTTTAATGGCATCTTTTAGAAGAGCCATTAAATTCAAGGCAGTTCCTTCGATGGATTTTAGCACCGCATTGCCGGTAAAGCCATCTGTCACCACCACGTCAGCAACTCCGTTCAGTAATTCCCGAGCTTCCACATTGCCGATAAAGTTAATGCTTGGTTCTGCGCTTAACAGTTGAAACGCTTTTTTGGTCAGCTCGCTACCTTTGGTTTCTTCCGTGCCGTTGTTTAACAAGCCGACTTTCGGATTAGTAATGTTGCGGACGTTTTTCGCGTAGAAAGAACCTAAAATGCCGTACTGCAATAAGTGTTCTGCCTTATTGTCCGCATTGGCGCCTAAATCAAGCATATCGAAGCCTTGGTCTTTGCCCATCACCGGTAAAGTCGACATCAAGCCGGGGCGTTCCACCCCTTTAATCCGCCCCACAATAAACAAGCCGGCTGCCAAAAGCGCACCGGTATTGCCGGCAGAAAAGATCGCATCGGCCTCTCCGTCTTTCACCGCTTGGGCGGCTAGTACCATGGAGGCTTGTTTTTTCCGACGAATGGCTTTCACCGGTTCGTCGTCGCTGTTGATTTTTTCATCGGTATGGATAATCTTGACGTTTTTTTCATCGTCCAAGTATTTTCTAATCTCGGCTTCTTTGCCGTAAAGTTGGAATTCAATATCTGGGAAGTTTTTTTTCGCCAAAACAACCCCTTCAATGATTGCCTTTGGTGCATTGTCGCCACCCATGGCGTCCACTGCGATTCTCATCATTTGTTTCAATCCTCCTGATCAAGCATTGTAATTTCTTCAAAGTATAGCATAGAACTTCCGGCGATTGAAAGACTCCGCCGGCTTCCCTGGTTCTCTTAATCAAAAAAGGCCTTTTCTGGGTCACTGATTTCTGCGGCTAGCTCTTGATAGTCCGGCAAAAGCTGCCAGTCTTTCATCTGCCAAACGCTCTGGGCCTCGCTACGTGCGACTTCTAAGATATTGGCATCTGCAACTAAGTCCCCAGCCACAAATTGTGGCAAGCCAGATTGACGGAAACCAAAGACCTCTCCCGGTCCCCGTAGTTCCAAATCCTTCTCACTCAAGACAAAACCGTTGTTGGTTTCGGTCATGATCTTCATGCGCTCTTTGCCCATTTCATTTTTCGGTTCCGCCACTAAGATACAAAAGGAAGCCTCGGCTCCTCGGCCCACCCGACCTCGTAATTGGTGCAACTGAGCCAAA
This sequence comes from Enterococcus asini ATCC 700915, assembly GCF_000407365.1. Taxonomy (GTDB): domain Bacteria; phylum Bacillota; class Bacilli; order Lactobacillales; family Enterococcaceae; genus Enterococcus_C; species Enterococcus_C asini. The sequence continues at coordinate 981,215 of NZ_ASVU01000001.1, read as the reverse complement.
CCGAAGCGCTCCGCATCCATGATCAGCATCACCGTGGCGTTAGGAACATTGACCCCAACTTCAATGACCGTGGTGGAAACTAAAACTTGGGTTTTACCGTCTTTAAAGTCCGTCATAATGGCGTCTTTTTCGGTATTTTTCATCCGGCCATGTAACAAACCTACTTGGTAGCGGTCGCCATAAAAAGCGGCTAAGTGATCGTGGATTTCCACGGCATTTTTCACGTCTAACTGTTCCGACTCTTCAATCAAAGGACAGATGACATACATCTGGTGACCCCGGCCGAGTTCACTTAAGCTCCAGTCCAAGACGCTATCTAGCTGCCCCGGGCGTACCCAGCGCGTTTCAATAGGAATCCGGCCTGCAGGTAACTCGTCAATAATCGACACGTCCATTTCCCCGTAGGCCGTAATCGCCAAAGTCCGAGGAATCGGCGTCGCGGTCATAAAGAGGACATCTGGTCGCCAGCCTTTTTCCCGTAAGACTTTCCGCTGGTTCACCCCAAAACGGTGCTGCTCATCGGTGATCACCAGACCCAGATTGGCAAACTCCACCCCTTCTTGGATCAAGGCATGGGTCCCTACCACGATATCAATGGTGCCATTGGCCAACTCCTCTAAGATAACCCGCCGTTCTTTCGCCGGCGTAGAGCCGGTTAAAAGCGCCGTGGTGACTTCTAAAGGATCAAAGAGCTGGTTTAAGCTTTCGATATGCTGTTGCGCCAAGATTTCTGTCGGCACCATTAGCGCCCCTTGGAAGCCTGCGGTCATGGTGGCGTACAAGGCAATCGCCGCCACCACGGTTTTGCCGCTCCCCACATCCCCTTGCAACAAGCGCTGCATGTGCTCCGGACTCAATAAATCGCGACAGATTTCATTGGTAACTTTTTGCTGAGCCGCCGTTAACGTAAAGGGCAAGCTGGCAATAAAAGCCTTTAAGCGTTGATTGTCGTATTGAATGGCTAGCCCTTGGGACACGGACTTTTCCCGGATTTTTAAGCCTTGAAGTTTCATCTGAAACAAGAAGAACTCTTCAAAGACTACCCGGCGCTTGGCTTGGTGATGCTCGGCTGGGTCTTTTGGAAAATGCATGGCGTACATGGCCGCAGCCTTATCCATTAGCCGGTATTTTTCCCGCAATGCCAAGGGTAAATTTTCCTTGATTTGATCGCCATAGTCGGCAAAGGCTTGCCGAATCAAAGGGATCAAGGTCTTCTGTTTCACCTTTTGGGAGACGTGGTAAATCGGCGCAAAGTCCCCTTGATGCCCACTGCCGAGAATCTTCATGCCGGTTAAGGCCTTTTTCTTGGCATCCCATTTGCCATAAACCGCCAGCTCTTCCCCTAAGACGACTTGGTCTTTTAGGTAAGGCTGATTGAAAAAGGACACGCTAAAAACACCGTGGTCTTGCATCATGCGAAAGCGTAGGACGGACTTTTTATAGCCGAAGCGATTCAAGACCGCTGGAGCCACTACCACGCCTTTAATCGTGACTTTCTCCTGATCGTTAATCTCTGCCAGTGTTCGCTCTTGAATGTCCTCATAGCGGAAGGGATAGTAGCCCATTAAATCCCTCACTGTGGTGATTCCTAAGGCTGCCAAGTCTTGGGCTCGCTTTTCCCCCACACCTTTTAAGTATTGTACAGAGACTGCTTCCATCTACTTCCCTCCCTTATTAAAAAGAAGGCTCGGACAAAATCAACTGTCCCAGCCTCCTTTCCAAATCATTCTTTGTTGTTTGTTGTTTCTTATTCCGCCGCAAAGAGATAAGGATAAACCGGTTGATTCCCATTGTGAATCTCGATTTCCAAATCGCTGTGGGTTGCCACTAGTGCATCGGCAATTTTTTGTGCTTCTTTTTCGTCGGCTTCATCCCCAACGATGATCGTAACGATTTCGGTGTCTTCTTCCACCATCGCCGTTAAAGTATCGATAGCCGTTTGCAAACGATCTTTTTCGGAGTAGATGATCTTGCCGTCAACCATGCCGATAAAGTCACCCTCGGTAATGGTCACGCCGTCGATGGAAGTATCCCGAATGGCGTGGGTTACCGAACCGGAAACCACACCAGCCAAAGCTGCCGTCATATTGGCTTTATTTTCATCCAAGTCTTGTTGTTCATTAAAGGCCAACATTGCGGTCATCCCTTGAGGAATCGCGCGACTTGGTACTACAGCTACTGGAATTTCAGCAACTTCTGCTGCTTGTTCCGCCGCCATAAAGATGTTCTTATTGTTTGGCAACAAGACCACTTTGTCCGCATTGACTTCTTCAATGGCTTTCAAAATGTCCTCGGTGCTTGGGTTCATGGTTTGGCCACCGTTGATCACATAGTTTGCCCCAAGACTCGTGAAGAGCTCTTGCAACCCACTACCGGCTGCAATGGCAATCACCCCGTAAGGAATGCGTTCTTTTGGTGTTTCCACGAAGTTTACCACTTGTTCATCGTGTTCCAAGATGGTTTCGTGTTGCACCCGCATATTGTCCACTTTGACCTTGATCAAAGAACCAAATTTTTGGCCATAGTTCATGACTTCCCCTGGGTGTTCCGTATGCACGTGAACTTTGATGATTTCATCATCGTTAACTACCAAAAGTGAATCCCCGATACCGTCCAAATAATTCCGGAAAGTGTCGTAATCAAAGGTACTGTCCACGGTAGGACCTTCCCCGATTTTCACCATGATTTCGGTACAATAGCCGAACTTGATGTCTTCTGTAGCCAAGTGTCCTTGGACGCTGCGGTGGTGTTCCGCATTAACCATTTCATCCATGGCTGCAGGAGTTGGTTCGAAGGTTTCGGTAGCTTCGTATTCCCCGCTTAAAGCAGCTAAAAAGCCTTCATAGACAAAGAGCAAGCCTTGGCCACCACTGTCCACTACGCCGACTTCTTTCAAGACTGGTAAAAGGTCTGGCGTTTTCGCCAAAGCGCGTTTTGCCCCGCTGACCACGGCCTCCATAACTGCTACACAGTCGTCGGTTTCTTTGGCTTTGCGTTCCCCGTATTCCGCGGCCACGCGAGCAACCGTTAAGATGGTTCCTTCCACCGGTTTCATTACCGCTTTATACGCAGTATCTACCCCGTGGGTGAAGGCATGGGCCAAATCTTCTGCGCCTAATTCCACCACATCGGGAATCTGTTTTGAAAAGCCTCGAATCAATTGAGATAAGATAACCCCAGAGTTTCCTCGGGCGCCCATTAAAAGGCCTCGAGCAAAGACTTGGGCTAATTTTCCCACGGTATCAGCGGGAGAATCGGCCACGGCTTTCGCTCCAGACTCCATGGACATATTCATATTGGTCCCAGTATCGCCATCGGGCACGGGAAAGACATTCAAAGAGTTGACGTATTCGGCGTTTACCTGCAAGCGATTGGCACCGGCCTGCACCATTTCTGAAAACTGGCCGGCACTAATATTCGTTACTTTCACTGTAATCCTCCTTCAAATCGATCGTCATGGGTAAATGACGGATCTCCTACCTAGTCCGGTAGTACTCGTACCCCTTGGACAAACACGTTAACAGAATTCGCGGTGATCCCTAACATGGTTTCCAAATTGTACTTCACTTTCTCTTGCACATTGCGGGAAACCTCAGAGATTTTCGTACCGTAGCTGACAATGGTGTACACGTCCACTGCGATGCCATTTTCTTCTTGGCGCACGACGACCCCTTTGGAATAGTTTTCCCGTTTTAAAATTTCGTTGATATTGTCTTTGATTTGTTTTTTGCTAGCCATGCCGACAATCCCGAACACGTCGGTCGCCGCACCGCCTACAACCGTGGCGATCACTTCATTGGTAATTTCAATCGTACCGGCTTGAGTCTTAATTTTGACAGCCATGAATAAGCCTCCTTCGACGCAGAATGCGCCCAATTATTTCTATAATATTCTATCATAGGCCCGGGGGAAATAAAAGCCACGCCCCTTTGCAAAAAGCATTTGCTCATGAAACTGCAACGTTACAAATTTACATGGTTTCTCCGGACTTGTCAATGTTTCATGGAAAATCTGCTTGCAAAGTTTCCGGAATTGTGGTAAATTCTTTTGGTATGAGCGAAATCTGCGCTCCAACATCAGAGCAAAGGAGGAAACGAATCACATGGCTAAAGTTTGCTACTTTACAGGACGCAAAACAAAAAGTGGAAATAACCGCTCCCACGCGATGAACGCTACAAAACGTACAGTTAAACCTAACTTGCAAAAAGTACGCGTGATGATCGACGGGAAACCTAAGAAAGTTTGGGTCTCTGCTCGTGCTTTGAAATCAGGAAAAGTTGAGCGCGTTTAATTCACAATTTGCAACCGCCTGTTGATCAGGCGGTTTTTTTGTGCCTTAAATCACGCCCCTTTCCCAGACTTAGGATGCTCCCTTTCTTACCATCCTATTCATCTGTATCTTCCGCTGGCAGCTTGCCGGCGTTTTTTTTACCCGTTTGCGCTTTACGCTTCTTAGTATTTTCCTAAATCCCCTGCATCATACAGGTGCACTTTTCTCAATCCCGGGGAAATATGGTAAACTTAGCAAAGAAATTTTTAGAAGTAGGTGACTTGAATGTTTGCTTCCCAAAAGCAATTCATCAAAGAAAATAAGCGCTATTTATTGGCCAGTTTTGGCCTGCCTTTTTTGATTATGGCCTTCATTTATTTAACTCTGGGCATCTATCCAGGAAGTGCCCGTAGCGTCTTAGCCAGTGACGCCTTTTCCCAGTTTTCCAATTTTCACGCCAGCTTTCGCAATATGCTCTTAGGCAAACAAGGCTTTTTCTACACTTGGAATGCCTCCACGGGGCTGAATTACTTGTCCTTAGTTTCCTATTACTTAGGTGGCGTCTTCACTCCCTTGGTGATTTTGTTTCCCAACCAGTACATGCCCGACGCTTTGTACTTTCTCACCCTCTTAAAAATCGGTTCCGCAGGGTTGACCTTTTGGCTCTATGCCAAACATACCTTTAAACTACCCTCTCTGGCACAGGTGAGCCTAGCTGTCTTTTATGCATTAATGTCCTTTACCACGGCCCATTCGGAGTTGATCATGTGGTTGGACGCTTTCGTCTGGTTGCCACTGATTATCTGGGGCATCGACCGCATCCTAGCAGGAAAAAGTCCACGACTGTTATTTTTCAGTTATTTCATTTTATTCGTTACCAGTTTTTACATGGGCTTTATGGTGGCCATCTTCTCTGGCTTGTACTTTATCACCCGCTTTTTCATGGCTCCGAAAAAGCAGTTAAAAGCCTTGATTCCTTATGTACTTACCGCGGGACTAGCTACCGGGGCAGCGATGATCATGATTTTACCCGCCGTCTTAGACTTACAGGCTAATGGGGAAACCCTCTCCACCATTACCAAGCTCAAAACAGAAGCCACGGCGCCCTTGGACTTGATTATGAAGAATATGATTGCCGTCTATGACACTACGAAATACGGCTCCATCCCCTTCATCTTCGCCGGTCTGCTTCCTTTGGCCTTGTGTCTATACTATTTTATTAGCCGCAAAGTTCCTTGGTTGCACAAAGTTCTCTACGGCGCTTTATTCGCCATTTTGATTGCGAGCTTCTACCTAGTCCCATTAAATCTCTTTTGGCACGGGATGCATGCGCCAAATATGTTTTTATTCCGTTATGCCTTCTTGTTTTCCTTCTTAGTGGTCATGTTGGCGGGCTACGGCTGGGAGCAATTAAAAGACATCCATTGGCAGACTTTTGCCAGCTTGTTGCTCATTATGATGGCGGTCTTTTCTTTGGCCTATGGCTTGCGACCAAAGGGAACCTATACGTATGTAACGATTGCTTCCTTGATTTTGACCCTTGTTTTTCTAGTGCTTTACCTTTTATTATTCACCTTCAAAAAGTTAAATTTCTTTACCACGAAGCAGTTCACGATTCTCCTCTTGGTCTTGACCTGTCTTGAGGTAGGCGTCAATACAAACGGCATGTTGCGAGGCATCTTGCAAGACTGGAACTACGCTTCTCGCAGTCTGTACACGGAACCTTATCCGGAAATCAAAGAGTTGGTAGATGACAATGCCGCCGACAATCCGGATAGCTTTTACCGCTTGGAAAATCTCGATGCGGTTTCTTCCAATGACGGCTTGAACTACGGTTACAGTGGCATTAGCATGTTTTCTTCCATTCGCAATCGCCATTCCTCGGCTTACTTGGAAAAACTGGGGTTCCGCTCCCGTGGTACGAACTTAAACATCCGTTACGGCAACAACACCTTGATCATGGACAGCTTAATGGGCATTAAGTACAACCTGACCAAGGAACCTTTGAACAAATACGGCTTTATCAAAAACGATCACACGAAAAACTATATGTCCTATGAAAATGACAATGCTTTGCCATTAGGCTTTTTAACCGATCCTGCTGCCGCAAAAGTCGAGCAACCGGACAATGACAATTTAACTAGCCAGACCAATCTTTTAAATGGCTTAGCCGGCTTACAAGAGCAATACTTTAGTTTCCAACCAATCGCGTTAACCGAAACCAACAACGCCACGGTGACTCAGTCCGGGATTTACACGACCATTACCGAAGAAGAACCCAATGTGGCCAAAGACGTCACGTGGCAAGTCACGATCCCGGCTCACAGTCAAGCCTACCTTAGCCTGTATCCGCAAGATTTTGCGCAGTTGAAGAGCTCCACAGTCACCCTGTTGGTCAATGGCACTCAGCGAAAAAGCCAGTTGAGCATCACCGGTCAGTACTATGATCTAGGCTACTATGACACCACCACTACGGTGACTTTCACCGCTAGCTTCTACGGTACCACTAGCATCGGCCTGCAAAACCCGCAAGTCGTGCTGTTAGACACCGTGGCCTATCAAAAAGCGATGACTGCTTTGAAAGACCAAGGAGTCGACTTAAAAGTTGGCAAACAAAGCGCCAAAGCCACAGTGGATGCAAAGGAAGACCAACTTCTCGTCACCACGATTCCTTACGAAAAAGGCTGGAGCGCCACCATCGACGGCCACCCCGTTGAGATCACGGCTTTCCAAGATGCCTTTGTTTCAATCAAAGTCCCAGCAGGCAAACACGACATTGCCTTTAGCTACTTGCCTCAAGGCTTAAAAGCAGGGAGTCTTTCCTTTGTTCTCTGTCTTGCCCTGTTCCTCTTTTACGATTACACTTATCGCAAGAAACAGCGCCTAAACTAAATCCACGAAAAAGCACTCCTTGACTATGGCTGTAAAAGGCCCTTAGTCAAGGAGTGCTTTTTGATTGGATAAATTCCTTATGAAGCTTTTAAAACCCCTCAGAAGGCTTCTGAGAGGCTTTCAGGATATTTCCTGAAAGAAAGACTGACTATTTTCAGTCAAGCCCCTCAAATCGTAGGCTCACGAGCTAGTTGTCTGCATCTGCTTCGTAACACACTTTCGCCAAATACAGGCCTTCTGGATGTGCGGTAGGCCCGGCCAAATTCCGATCTTTGCCGGCGATGATTCCCGGAATGCTGTCCACGGCTAAGCGCCCATTGCCGATTTTCAGCAAAGTCCCCACTAAGATCCGAATCATCTTGTACAAAAAACCATCCCCGCGAAAAGTAAAAGTCAACTGATCACCGGCTTCATTCACCACCATGGAGGCTTCGTGGATCGTCCGCACCTTGTCATCCACCGAACTCCCACTAGCACAAAAGGACGTGAAGTCATGGGTGCCCAATAAGTCCGGCAAGGCCTGACGAATCCGCTCCAAATCTAAAGGATAAGGGTAATAGCTTGCGTAATGCCGGCGAAAAGGACTTCGAGGCTTGCCGATATCCACTTTAAACTGATAGGTCTTCTCCACCACCAAGTAGCGGGCGTGGAACGCTTCTGTGACTTGCTCCACACTAGACACTGCAATGTCTTCCGGAGACTGGGTATCTAAAGCGTAGCGCATGCGCTCCAAAGACCGTTCATAAGGGAAATCAAAATGAATCACTTGCCCTAAGGCGTGAACCCCGGCATCCGTGCGACCGGATCCATGAATCATAATCGGCTGCCCATCCGCCATACGGGTCAAGAGTGCCTCCAACTCCGCTTGCACCGTACGGCCATTGGGTTGCCGTTGAAACCCACTAAAATTCGTGCCATCGTAAGCGATAATCGCTTTGTAACGTACCATGTCTGTTGCATCCTTTCTCATTCTTGCCAGAAAAAGAGACTGCGACTTGTGTCACAGCCCCCATGATTATTTTCGTAATAAGACCAGACCTACCGTAAAGACTGCGAAGACGACAATCGTCAAAGTATCCCGCAAGTGCCAGTCTAGTTTGCGGTATTTCGTGCGACCTTCCCCGCCGTTGTAGCCTCGAGCTTCCATGGCCGTAGCCAAGTCCTCCGCCCGATTAAAACTAGAAACAAACAAAGGAATCAACAGCGGAATGACCGCCTTCATCTTTTGGATCAAATTGCCTTCCCCAAAATCCACGCCCCGAGCCCGTTGCGCATTCATGATTTTCTCCGTTTCATCCATCAATGTAGGCACAAAGCGTAAAGCAATGGACAGCATCAATGAAATTTCATGGACGGGAAAATGCAAGACCTTCAAAGGACGCAAGAGATACTCAATGGCATCGGATAATTCCAAAGGTGCCGTAGTCAAGGTCAGCAAGGTGGACATGAAGATGATTAAAATAAAACGACAGAAGATGAAAATCCCGTTCATCACGCCGTATTGTGTCAAAGTAAAAATCCACCAGCTCCAATAAACGACTCCTCCCGTAGTAAAGAACATCTGCAAAGCTACGGTAAAGAGGATCAACCAAATCAACGGTCTCACACCCCGGATAAAGAAGCTCAAGCTGATCTTAGAAAGCAAGACACAGCCTAAGGTAAACAGTCCCGCAAAGAGATAACTCTGCCACGTATTGGCAATAAAGATTACCCCGATAAAGTAAAAGCTGGCGACTAATTTTGCCCGAGGATCAAGCTTATGAATAATCGAGTCACCGGGAATGTAGCGCCCAAAAATCAGTTTATTCATCATGGGACAGCCCTCCCATCGCAACCAGTTGATCCGCCAATTCCTCAGCAGTCAAAGGCAAGTGGTCGAAGGTCAAGCCTTTTTGCACTAATTTTTCCGCAAAGGCGGTGGCAGTAGGCACACCGATTTGCTTCTCTTCTACCCAGCCCACATCTTCAAAGACCGTTTGCGGTGTGCCACACTTGACCACCCGGCCTTTTTCTAAGACATAAACATAATCGGCAAAATTCGCCACATCATCCATTAAGTGGGTTACCAAAACGATGGTCATCTGTTGCTCCTTGTGCAAGCGCCAGAACATCTCCATCATTTCTTTGCGGCCTTGAGGGTCAAGCCCTGCTGTAGGTTCATCTAAAACCAATACTTCCGGTTCCATGGCCAAAACTCCCGCAATGGCCACCCGGCGCATTTGTCCGCCGGATAGTTCAAAAGGCGAACGCTCTAAGTAGCTTTCATCCAGTCCGACCAACTCCAAGTAACGAGCCGCAAGCTTCACGGCTTCTTCATCGGTTGCTCCGAAGTTTTTAGGACCAAAGGCGATATCTTTTGCCACCGTCTCCTCAAAAAGCTGGGCCTCTGGAAATTGAAACACAATCCCCACCTTTTTACGAATCGGTTTTAAGTTTTTATTGTCGGTTTCCGGAGTAATCGTCCGTTCTCCGATTTTTACCAAGCCTGCTGTAGGCTTCAAAAGTGCATTTAAGTGTTGCAACAAAGTGGACTTGCCACTGCCCGTATGCCCCACTAAAGCCGTATAGGAGCCTTCTTTGACTTCTAAATCAATATCAAACAACGCCCGCGTCTCAAAGGGTGAATTGGGCTGATAGGTAAAGCCTACTTGTTCAAAACGGATGTCCATAACCAGTCCACCATCCCTTCCTCAGTCAGATACTCAGCGGGCACGGGAATCCCTCGCGCCTTTAATGCCGCCTTCAACTTCTCAGGAAAAGGCAAATCCAACCCTAGTTCCACTAATTTCGGCCCCGCAGAAAAAATCTTTTCCGGAGTTCCTTCGTCGATCAAGCGGCCTTCCTTCATAACCAAGACCCGATTAGCATTAGCCGCCTCATCGATATCATGGGTAATGGAAAGCACGGTTAGATTGCTCTGTTCCTTGATTTTCTTAATCGTGGCGATGACTTCTTCCCGTCCTTCTGGATCTAACATACTGGTAGCTTCATCCAGGATGATAATATCCGGGCGCAAGGCGACTACCCCGGCAATGGCCACCCGTTGCTTTTGGCCACCAGAAAGCCGCGCCGGTTCCCGGGTCTTAAAGTCCGACATCCGCACTTGTTCTAAGGCGTCCGCCACTCGCACCAACATCTCTTCTCTGGGGATTCCTTGGTTTTCCATACCAAAAGCCACATCGTCTTCCACCGTGGAGCCGACAAACTGATTATCCGGATTTTGAAAGACCATACCGACCATTTTGCGAATGTCCCAGATATTGCCTTCATTCAAGTCCATATTCCCCACTTGAATACTTCCGGACTGAGGCAACAACAAACCGTTAATGGTCTTTGCCAAAGTAGACTTGCCACTACCATTGTGACCGATGATGGCCACCCATTCTCCCCGTTTGATTTCCAAAGAAACCTCTGACAAAGCCGGGCGGGGAGTATCTATATCATATGTAAATGTAATATCCTGCAAATTAATGATGGAATCCATGTGCATTTCTCCTCATTCGAACTAAACAGGCCACAAGCGGCCAACACTATAGCTAAATCTATCAAAAAAAGCCTGGGAATTCAAATCATTCCTGTCTTTACACCTAAAAAAGACGAATAACGCAGGAATTTTGGGTAAAAAAAAAAGCACTTTATGATGAGAGCTTACATCCCGACTAAAAGCCGGGATGTAGCGCTGAGCTAGACTCGGAAAAGTTGACAAGCCCTTCCAACATCATAACACTCTAAAAATTCATCCATAAAGTGATGTTAAGTGTGATCTTAAACTAATTCCAAAATAACCATTGAAGCAGCATCGCCGCGACGTGGTTCGGTTTTCAAGATACGAGTGTATCCACCTTGACGATCTGCATAACGAGGAGCAACATCATTGAAAAGCTTTTGCAAAGCAGATTCAATAACGATTTCTTCGTTTTCTTCACGAACGCTAGCAACTTCATTGCGAACAAAAGCAGCTGCTTGACGACGTGCGTGCAAATCTCCACGTTTTCCAAGAGTGATCATTTTTTCAGCAGTTGAACGAACTTCCTTAGCACGAGCTTCGGTAGTGACAATGCGTTCGTTAATGATTAAATCGGTAGTCAAGTCACGCAACATCGCTTTACGTTGGCTTGATGTGCGTCCTAATTTACGGTAACTCACGTGGGTTTCCTCCTATTCCAAATTACTTCCTAATCGTCTTTACGTAGCCCTAAGCCAAGGTCATGCAATTTTGCTTTGACTTCTTCTAGAGATTTCCGGCCCAAGTTACGAACTTTGATCATTTCAGGTTCGGACTTGTTGGTCAATTCTTGAACAGTATTGATGCCAGCACGTTTCAAACAATTGTAAGAACGAACGGATAAATCTAATTCTTCGATGGTCATTTCCAACATTTTTTCTTTTTGTGTTTCTTCTTTTTCAATCATGATTTCCACGTTTTTCGCTTCATCAGTCAGATTCACAAAAATATCCAAATGCTCCGTCATGATCTTCGCAGCTAGACTCATTGCTTCTAATGGCAAAATGGATCCGTCTGTCCAGATTTCCATGGTTAATTTATCGAAATCATCCCGACGTCCAACCCGTGTGTTTTCAACTTGGTAGTTGACACGACGAACAGGGGTATAGATTGAATCAACCGGAAGAACGCCAATTGGCATATCTTCTTTTTTGTTTTCATCGGCTTGGACATACCCACGACCAGGTTTGACAGTCAAACGAGCATGGAATGTTGCGCCTTCAGAAACACTGCAGATGTACATATCTTTGTTCAAGATTTCTACATCGCTGTCAACGATAATATCGCCTGCTGTGACTGTTGCCGGACCAGCGATATCGATTTCCAGGGTTTTTTCTTCTTGAGTGTACATCTTCAGGGCGAGGCCTTTGATGTTCAAGATGATCTGTGCCACGTCTTCCCGTACACCTTTGACAGTTGAGAATTCGTGTAAAACACCATCGATCTGGATGCTGGTGATTGCTGCACCAGGTAAAGAAGACAACAAAATACGACGCAGGGAATTGCCTAAAGTAGTTCCATAGCCTCTTTCCAGAGGTTCTACGATGAACTTGCCATAATCTTTTTCTTCATCAATCTTTGAGATTCTTGGTTTTTCGAATTCAATCATTCTTATCATTTACCCCTTTCAAAACGAAAAGTGTCTTGCTTAATGACGTTACTTTTAGCACTCAAATGAGCAGCACTCATTAAACACGACGGCGTTTTGGAGGGCGGCATCCATTGTGAGGAACTGGAGTTACGTCACGGATAGCAGTTACTTCTAAACCTGCTGCTTGTAATGCACGGATTGCTGCTTCACGTCCTGAACCAGGTCCTTTAACGGTTACTTCTACGGTTCTCAAACCATGTTCCATTGCTGCTTTAGTAGCTGTTTCAGCTGCCATTTGCGCTGCGAAAGGAGTAGATTTTTTGCTTCCTTTAAAGCCTAGAGAACCTGCTGATGACCACGCTAATGCGTTTCCGTGAACATCAGTGATCATAACGATTGTATTGTTGAATGTTGAGTGGATATGCGCGATACCAGCTTCAATATTCTTTTTCACACGGCGTTTGCGACTCACTTTTTTTGCTGCCATGAAGTTTAACCTCCTTCACTTAGAAATTATTTTTTCTTACCTGCCACTGTTTTAGAAGGGCCTTTACGAGTACGTGCGTTGTTCTTCGTGTTTTGTCCACGAGTTGGCAACCCACGACGATGACGGATTCCACGGTAAGAACCGATTTCCATCAAACGTTTGATGTTCAAGTTAACTTCACGACGAAGATCCCCTTCAACTTTTAGCTTATCTACTTCCGCACGAATGGCGTCTGTTTGTTCGTTGGTAAGGTCCCGAACACGAACGTCTTCAGAAACACCAGCGTTAGCTAATACTTGTTTCGCAGTTGTGTTCCCAATCCCATAGATATAAGTAAGGGAAACTACTACGCGTTTATCACGAGGAATATCTACTCCTGCAATACGAGCCATATTTTGTTACACCTCCGATTATCCTTGACGTTGTTTATGTTTTGGATTTGCTGGGCAAATCACCATAACCCGACCTTTACGGCGGATTACTTTACAATGTTCGCACATTGGTTTTACTGATGGTCTTACTTTCATGATAATACCTCCTGTAGTTTTACGGAGTACAATTATTTAAAGCGGTAAGTGATACGACCCCGGGACAGATCATAAGGAGAAAGCTCCACTGTCACCTTGTCACCAGGTAAAATGCGGATATAATGCATCCGAATCTTGCCAGAGACGGTAGCCAACACTTGGTGTCCGTTTTCCAACTCCACTTTAAACATTGCATTCGGCAAAGTTTCGACGACTGTACCTTCGATTTCGATCACATCTTCTTTTGCCACGCACAGTACCTCCTTGTACTTGTGATTTTCACACGATAAAATGGCGGAAACACCGAAGTTCCCACCTAAGATTCTCAAAAAAGTTGCCTCTAACACAAGGCTAGAAGTCGGACTGACACATTGTATCACAGAATGTCAAACTTAACAAGAGAAAACTTTAAGGCTGCAAGTCGGTAACTAGCGATGTCGTTACTCGATGATTTTTTTAACATCGTTAAATACAGCATCGATTTCACGATCGCCATCAATAGACTGCAATAAACCTTGGTCTTTGTAATAGCTTAAGATCGGTTCACTACTTTTGATATTGACAGCAAGACGATTTTTGACCGTCTCAGGCTTATCATCTTCTCGTTGGTAAAATTCATGGCCTCCACAGCGATCACAAGTTCCTTCGACCTTTGTTGGGTTGAAGATTTTGTGATAGGTAGCGCCGCAGTTGCGACAAATGTAACGTCCGGCTAAACGTTCAACGAGCGTTTCTTCAGGGACATGGATTTCGATAACTGCGTCAATCTTCTTGTTTAGGTCCGTAAGCATTTGATCTAGCTCTTTGGCTTGATCCAATGTCCGAGGGTACCCATCCAACAAAAAGCCATTTTCAGTATCGGGTTCTGCTAAGCGTTCTTTCACGATACCATTCGTTACCGCGTCAGGAACGAGCTCCCCTTTGTCCATGTATGTTTTTGCTTCCAATCCAAGCTTTGTTTCTTTGGCAATGGCTGCCCGAAACATATCGCCGGTGGAAATTTGGGGAATTTTATATTCAGCAACGATCCGTTCTGCTTGGGTACCTTTACCAGCACCTGGTAAACCCATCAATACAAGGTTCATGCTAACTACTCCTCCTATTTAAAGGGTGCAACGGTGTTGAGGAAAATCCTCAACCCGCTAACACATTAATTGTTGATAAAGCCAGTATATTTTCGTTTCAACATTAAGCCTTCTAACTGTTTAGCAGTTTCCAGCGCAACACCGATCACGATTAATAAACTTGTTCCGCCCAACCCGATAGATTGAGGGAGGTTCCAAATCATTTGCGCTACGATTGGCAACAACGCAACGAGACCTAAGAAGATCGCGCCCACTGCACTTAAACGCATCAACAAACCAGAAACATACTCTTCCGTACCTTTCCCAGGCCGTACACTTGGAATGTAGCTGCCTTGCTTTTGCAAGTTTTCCGCTAATTTCTCAGGGTTTACTTGAACAAAGGCATAGAAGAAGGTGAAGGCAACGATTAAGACAGTATAGATAATCGCACCTGGAACGGTATTGTAACTGAAGATTTGGGTCAAAACTTGATACCAATCTTTGCCCGCATTATTGCTAGCTACCGCCTGCAAAATAGCATTTGGTGTGGCAATAAAGGATGAAGCAAAGATGACTGGGATTACCCCAGCAGCATTTACCTTGATTGGCAAATAACTACTAGTAGGTGCACCGGCAACTCGTTTGGTATATTGAATCGGAATTTTTCGTTCCGCTTGTTGAACATAGGTCACCAAAGTTACGATTACGAGAATCGCGATGACTAACAAAATCATGAAGATCGCGGACTTCCAGATTTCAGAGGATTCGATATTAATGAAGTAATCTTCAATCAAACCTTTGATATCTGTCGGCATCCGGGAGATAATCCCGGCGAAGATGATCATGGAAACGCCGTTACCGACGCCTTTTTCTGTAATTTGTTCCCCTAACCAAGTCACGAACATGGTACCTGCCGTTAAGATCAGGCCGATGATCATGAAGTTCTTCACGGAAGTATCCGTTACAAACCCTAGCTGGGTGAAGGAATTAAAGCCAAAGGTGATCCCGATTGATTGGACAAAGCCCAAAATCAGGGTCAATACTCGGGTCGCTTGGTTCAACTTCCGGCGTCCAACCTCACCTTGTTTCGACCATTCCACAAACTTCGGTACGATATCCATCTGCAAGAGTTGGATTACGATGGAAGCTGTGATATAAGGTGAAACCCCCATGGCGAAGATCGAGAAGTTTTGCATGGCGCTACCACTTACGATATTCAACATGTTTAGGAAAGGCAGTTCCGAAATGGTTTGCAATCGACTGGCATCTACGCCCGGCACCGTAATATGGGCGCCTAAGCGAAAGACAAACAGTGCAAAGATCGTAAAGAAGAGTTTCGAACGAATCTCTTTTACTTTAAACGAGTCCCGCAACAGTTTAATCATTAGATCACCTCGATTGATCCGCCAGCAGCAACAATCGCTTCTTCAGCTGCTTTTGAGAATTTAGCTGCTTTCACAGTTAATTTCTTAGTCAATTCGCCGTTAGCTAACACTTTGATTCCTGCTTTTTCGTTTTTCACAAAGCCGGCTTCAACCAAAGTAACAGGGGTTACTTCAGCACCGTCTTCAAAACGATTCAAGACATCTAAGTTGATAACTGCATATTCTTTACGGTTAATGTTGGTAAATCCACGTTTTGGCAAACGACGGAACAATGGAGTTTGTCCCCCTTCAAAGCCTAGACGTACACCACCGCCGGAACGAGCTTTTTGCCCCTTTTGTCCACGGCCAGCTGTTTTCCCGTTACCAGAAGATGTTCCGCGACCTACGCGATTGCGTACTTGACGAGAACCTTCTGAAGGTTTTAATTCATGAAGTTTCATAGGTTTGGCACCTCCTTAATCAAAATAGTTCGAAGCTAAAATTAAACTTCTTCAACTTCTACCAAGTGAGAAATAGTGTTAACCATGCCTTTGATTGCTTCATTGGCAGGTTTCACTACTGTTGAGTTCATTTTTTTCAAACCTAGCGCTTTAACGGTGTCTCGTTGATTTTGAGGACGTCCGATAACGCTGCGTTTCAAAGTGATTTTCAAATCAGCCATTATATTTGTCCTCCTTATCCGATCAATTCGTCAACGGAAATGCCGCGAAGTTCTGCAACTTCTTCAGCCCGTTTCAATTGTGTCAAACCTTCAACGGTTGCCCGCACTACGTTGATTGGGGTGTTAGAACCTAAAGATTTAGACGTAACATCGCCCACACCAGCTAATTCTAGGACCGCACGAACCGGGCCACCAGCAGCTACTCCAGAACCTTCTACAGCAGGTTTCATCAAGATGCGGCCGCCGCCAAATACGCCGATGACTTCGTGAGGGATTGTAGAACCAACCATTGGTACTTCAACCAGGTTTTTCTTCGCATTTTCGATTGCTTTGCGGATTGCTTCTGGTACTTCTTGTGCTTTACCAGTACCAAATCCAACGTGACCGTTTTTATCGCCCACGACAACCAAAGCAGCGAAACGCAAACGACGTCCACCTTTAACAACTTTGGTTACACGGTTGATAGCAACCACGCGGTCTTCTAATTCCAAATGTTTTGGATCAATATAAACCATGAATGGTGTTCCTCCTTCTCTTAAAATTCTAGTCCATTTTCGCGAGCAGCTTCAGCCAAAGCTTGCACGCGGCCATGGTAAAGGTAACCACCACGGTCAAAGACTACTACTTTAACGCCTTTTGCTGCGGCACGTTCTGCGACTAATTTTCCGACAGTTTGTGCTTGTTCAACTTTTGTTCCACCTGAAATTTCTTTATCCAAGGTAGAGGCACTTGCTAGCGTCACACCCGCTACGTCATCAATTACTTGTGCGTAGATGTTTTTGTTAGAACGGAAAACGTTCAAGCGTGGGCACTCAGCAGTACCAGAGATTTTGTTACGGACACGACGATGACGCTTTTGACGTGTTTTGTTTTTATCTGGTTTTGTAATCACAATTGTCACCTCTTTGTTTTTGCTGGCCTAGGCCGCGAATCGTAAACTTTGCAGCCTACGATTATTTACCAGTTTTACCTTCTTTACGGCGTACGTATTCGCCAACATAGCGAATCCCTTTGCCTTTGTAAGGTTCTGGAGGACGAACGCCGCGGATGTTAGCTGCTAATTCGCCAACAACTTCTTTGTCCGAGCCTTTTACGATGATTGAAGTATTGTTTGGTACTTCAATTTCGATACCAGCTGGTGCATCGATTTCAACTGGGTGAGAGTAGCCCACGTTCAAGACAAGTTTTTTGCCTTGTAATTGTGCACGATACCCAACCCCTTGAAGTTCCAATGCTTTTTGGAATCCTTCAGAAACACCTACGACCATGTTGTTGAAGTTGGCCCGGGTAGTTCCGTGGATGGTTTTCATTTCTTTTGTGTCATTTGGACGTGTAAATGTTACTTCGTTTCCTTCGATATTCATTGCGATATCAGAAGAGAAATGACGAGTTAATTCACCCTTTGGCCCTTTGACTGTAACGTTGTTGCCATCTTGCTTGATTTCAACACCAGCAGGCAATACAACGATTTTATTACCGATACGACTCACTTGAAGACACCTCCTTGTGTAATTATTTTATTACCATACGTAAGCGACAACTTCGCCGCCGATGTTTTTCGCCCGAGCTTCTTTGTCGGTGATAACACCTTCAGAAGTAGACAAGATCGCGATACCCAAACCGTTCAATACTTTTGGTACTTCGTCAGCTTTGACGTAAGCCCGCAAGCCTGGTTTAGAGATACGTTTCAAGTTGGTGATGACGCGTTCGCCGTTCCGTCCATATTTCAGGAAGACGCGGATTACGCCTTGTTTGTCATCTTCGATATATTCAACATCGCGGATGAATCCTTCTTTTTTCAGGATTTCAGCGATATCACGTTTGATTTTTGAAGCAGGTACTTCCAACGATTCGTGTTTGACCATGTTGGCATTACGAATACGAGTTAGGAAATCTGCGATTGGATCTGTCATGACCATTGGATGATTTACCTCCTTTATGCGAGTTTTCTTGGTTTACCAGCTAGCTTTCTTCACGCCGGGAATTTGTCCTTTATAGGCAAGTTCGCGGAAGCAAATACGGCAAAGTTTGAATTTACGATAAACTGAATGTGGACGTCCGCAACGTTCGCAGCGAGTGTATTCTTGACTAGAGAACTTAGCAGGACGTTTGTTTTTAGCAATCATTGATTTTTTAGCCACGTAGTTCGCCTCCTTTTTTTATTTTGCAAATGGCATGCCTAGTTGCGTTAACAATTCACGGGATTCTTCGTCTGTTTGTGCAGTTGTCACAATTACGATGTCCATCCCGCGGACTTTATCTACCATGTCATAATCAACTTCTGGGAAGATTAATTGTTCTTTGATACCTAAAGTATAGTTACCGCGACCATCAAAAGCCTTTTTGCTGACGCCGTGGAAATCACGGACACGAGGTAAGGAAACACTTACCAATTTATCAAGGAATTCATACATGCGTTCGCCACGCAATGTAACTTTAGCCCCGATTGGCATTCCTTCACGTAAACGGAAACCAGCGATTGATTTCTTAGCTTTCGTGATCAATGGTTTTTGACCAGAGATCAAAGCCAATTCTTCAACTGCTTTATCCAAGTTTTTCGCATTGGATACGGCATCACCCACACCCATGTTGATCACGATCTTGTCAACTTTTGGTGCTTGCATTACGGAAGTGTAATTGAATTTTTCTGTCAAAGCCGGAACGACTTCTTTAGTATATTTTTCTTTCAGGCGGTTCATTCGTTTGCTCCTCCTTTCCTACACGAGATTATTTATCCAGAACTTCGCCGGTTTTTTTAGAAACGCGGACTTTTTTGCCGTCAACTTCTTTGTAGCCGACACGGGTAGTTTGACCGTTTGAAGGATCAATCACCATCACGTTGGAAACATGAATCGGTGCTTCGACTTCAAGGATCCCACCTTGAGGAGCAGCTTGAGAAGGTTTTTGGTGTTTCTTCATCACGTTAACACCTTCGACAATCACTTTATCTTTCTTAGGAAACGCTGCAAGTACAACGCCTTCTTTGTTTTTGTCTTTACCAGTGATAACTTTTACTTTATCGCCTTTTTTTACAAACATTACTGTTTCGCACCTCCTTTGGTAATAGATACAAATTACAATACTTCTGGTGCTAGAGAAACGATCTTCATGAAGTTGTTTTCACGCAATTCACGGGCCACTGGGCCAAAGATCCGAGTTCCCCGAGGGCTCTTATCGTCACGGATAATAACCGCAGCATTTTCATCGAATTTGATATAAGAACCGTCAGTCCGACGAGCTCCTGTTTTAGTACGAACGATGACGGCTTTTACCACGTCACCTTTTTTGACAACTCCACCTGGCGTTGCTTGTTTAACCGAAGCAACAATGACGTCCCCGATATTTGCAGTCTTGCGGCCTGAACCACCAAGAACTTTAATCGTAAGGATTTCCCGGGCACCTGAGTTGTCCGCAACTTTTAAGCGGCTTTCTGCTTGGATCACGATGTGTATCCTCCTTTCAGGTTGTGCATATCACTCTATATCGGAAAGTCTCCGTGATTAGATAACCACTGCTTTTTCAACAATATCAACCAAACGGAAACGTTTAGTAGCTGATAATGGACGAGTTTCCATAATGCGCACGATATCGCCAACTTTTGCTTCGTTGTTTTCATCGTGGGCTTTGTATTTCTTAGAGTAGTTCATGCGTTTGCCGTAGATAGGGTGATTCTTTTTGGTTTCAACCACAACAGTGATGGTTTTATCCATTTTGTCAGATACCACGCGACCTTGGTAAACTTTGCGTTGATTTCTTTCTTCAGTCATACGCTAAATGGCCTCCTTCCACTCTTACTTAGATTGTTCACGCAACACAGTTTTGATGCGTGCAATCGATTTGCGAACTTCTTGGATACGTGCAGTGTTTTCTAATTGACCGGTTGCTAGTTGGAATCGCAAGTTGAACAATTCTTCCTTCAATTGCTTTTCTTGATCAAGCATTTCGGCAGTGGTTAATTCTCTGATTTCTTTAACCTTCATTCGATTCACCACCCATTTCCTCACGTTTTACGATTTTAGTCTTGATTGGCAACTTGTGAGATGCAAGACGTAATGCTTCACGAGCGACTTCTTCTGGAACCCCAGCAATTTCAAACATGATCTTGCCACGTTTCACAGGAGAAACCCATCCTTCAGGAGCCCCTTTACCGGAACCCATCCGAACGCCGATTGCTTTCGCTGTGTATGATTTGTGAGGGAAAATTTTGATCCATACTTTCCCGCCACGTTTCATGTAACGAGTCATAGCGATACGAGCAGCTTCAATTTGGCGGTTAGTGATCCAGTGAGATTCAACAGCTTGCAAGCCGTATTCACCGAATGCTACTTCTTTACCGCCTTTAGCTTCGCCCCGCATTTTTCCACGGAACTCACGACGGTGTTTCACACGTTTAGGTACTAACATGTTTATTTCCCTCCTTTCTCAGTGTTTTGAACGTTCTTTTTCGCTGGCAAGATTTCGCCGCGGTAGATCCACACTTTCACTCCTAATTTTCCGTAGGTAGTGTTTGCTTCTTCCCATGCGTAGTCGATATCGGCACGCAATGTATGAAGAGGAACAGTTCCTTCTGAATAACCTTCAGAACGAGCGATATCAGCACCGTTCAAACGGCCAGATACCATAGTTTTGATCCCTTTAGCGCCGGCACGCATTGTCCGTTGGATCGCTTGTTTTTGTGCACGACGGAATGCCACGCGGTTTTCTAATTGACGGGCAATTCCTTCGCCAACTAATTTTGCATCAAGATCCGGTTTTTTGATTTCCACGATGTTGATGTGGACCCGTTTGCCGGTCAACTTGTTTAATTCTTTTCTTAGGTTTTCGACTTCAGAACCGCCTTTACCGATCACCATACCTGGTTTAGCTGTGTGAATAGAAACGTTCACGCGATTTGCAGCGCGTTCGATTTCCACTTTAGACACAGCGGCATCAGCAAGTTTGGTCGCAATAAATTTGCGGATTCTTAAATCTTCGTGTAGGAATTCGCCGTATTCTTTTTCAGCATACCATTTCGCATCCCAGTCACGGATGATGCCAACGCGCATTCCAATTGGATTTACTTTTTGACCCACTGAATGTCCCTCCTTATTTTTCTGATACGACTACAGTAATATGACTTGTTCTTTTGTTGATTGGTGAAGCAGAACCTTTCGCCCGAGGACGGAAACGTTTCATAGTAGGTCCTTCGTTAACGAAGGCTTCAGAAACGATTAGGTTTTCAACATCTAAGTCAAAGTTATTTTCTGCATTCGCTACTGCTGACATCAAAACTTTTTCGATGATTCCGGCAGCTTTATTTGGTGTAAACTTCAAGATTGCAATTGCTTCTCCAACATTTTTCCCGCGAATCAAATCGATCACTAGACGGGATTTGCGAGGAGAAACGCGAACTGTTTTGGCAGTTGCTCTTGCTGATGTGATTTGTTCAGCCATTTGAAAATCCTCCTCTCAAATTTAACGTTTGGTTTTCTTATCGTCGACAGCGTGGCCACGGTAAGTTCTAGATGGTGCAAATTCACCTAATTTATGTCCTACCATGTCTTCTTGGATGTAAACTGGAACGTGTTTACGTCCATCATAGACTGCGATAGTGAAACCGATGAAGTTAGGGAAAATCGTGGAACGACGAGACCAAGTTTTAATAACTTTTTTCTTTTCGGCGCCTTCTTGCGCTTCAACCTTTTTCATCAAATGTTCATCGACGAAAGGTCCTTTTTTCAAACTACGACCCATGGTGACCCTCCTTTACAAAATGTAGATATCTGGTCAAATAGATTATTTAGCTTTACGACGACGTACGATAAGCTTGTCGGATTTGGCTTTTTTATCCCGAGTCTTGTAACCCAATGCAGGTTGACCCCAAGGAGAAACTGGTGCTTTCCGCCCGATTGGTGCTTTACCTTCACCACCACCGTGTGGGTGATCGTTAGGGTTCATTACGCTACCACGAACGGTAGGACGTTTACGCATCCAACGAGAACGACCAGCTTTACCGATGTTGATCAATTCGTGTTGTTCGTTACCAACAGAACCGATTGTCGCACGGCAAGTAGCCAAGATCATGCGTACTTCACCGGAGTTTAAGCGGATCAATACGTATTTGCCTTCTTTACCCAATACTTGGGCGCTTGTACCAGCAGAACGGATTAATTGTCCGCCTTTACCTGGTTTCATTTCAATGTTGTGGACAACAGTACCGACTGGAATGTTTTCCAATGGCAATGCGTTGCCGACTTTAATATCCGCTTCAGGACCGGATACTACAGTCATACCAACTTCTAGTCCTTTTGGTGCTAAGATGTAAGTTTTCACCCCATCTGTATAGTGCAGCAACGCGATGTTTGCTGAACGGTTTGGATCATATTCGATGGTTTTAACAACAGCGATAACGTTGTCTTTGTTACGTTTGAAGTCGATCAAACGGTATTGACGTTTGTGACCGCCACCTTGGTGACGTACAGTGATACGCCCGTTGTTGTTACGACCGGCATTATTTTTCAATGGTGCCAACAAAGTCTTCTCTGGTGTAGATGTAGTAATCTCAGCAAAGTCAGAGCTTGTCATGTTACGACGACCATTTGAGGTAGGTTTGTACTTTTTAATCGCCACGTCTGTTTCCCTCCTATGGTTTAATTTGGGACGCTTTATTCAGCGTCGAATAATTGAATGTCTTTAGAATCAGCGGTCAAAGCCACGATTGCTTTCCGACGTTTTTTAGTGTAACCAGCATATTTGCCCATGCGTTTGAATTTAGGACGCACGTTGATGATGTTCACATTGGCAACTTTCACACCATCAAAAGCTGCTTCAACAGCTTGTTTTACTAAAGTTTTGTTTGCGCGAGTGTCCACTTCGAAAGTGTATTTCTTTTCGTCCATAGCAAGCATGGATTTTTCAGTGATCACTGGGCGTTTGATAACGTCTAGTAAGTTCATTATGCAAGCACCTCCTCGATCTGAGTAAGAGCAGTTTGAGTTGCTAACATTTTATCGCTAGAAACGATGTCCAAGACGCTGATGTTGTCTGAAGAAACAACAGTAACGTTTGGCAAGTTACGAGCAGACAATGTTGCAAAATCGTTGTCGGCTTCAAGCACGACTAAAACTTTGCTGTCGATTGCTAGGTTAGCAAGCACTTGTTTGAATTCTTTCGTTTTTGGTGCGTCGAAGCTCAATGCATCAACAGCAACCAAGTTATTAGCAGCAACTTTTTCTGACAATACAGATTTCATTGCTAGGCGACGAACTTTCTTAGGCAGCTTGTAGCTGTAAGAACGTGGAGTTGGTCCGAAGACTACGCCACCTCCGCGCCATTGTGGTGAACGGATTGAACCTTGACGGGCACGGCCAGTACCTTTTTGGCGCCATGGTTTACGGCCACCACCGGATACTGCACTACGGTTTTTAACCGCGTGAGAGCCTTGACGCAATGAAGCACGTTGCATGATGATTGCATCATAAACAACTGATTCATTAGGTTCGATTCCGAAGATTTCTTCTTTCAATGTGATTTCGCCGTTTTGGCTTCCATCTTGTTTGAATAATGCTACGTTAGGCATTCCTTAGTTCCTCCTTCCGTCTCTTTTATTTTGCTTTAACAGCGGATTTAATGGTAATCAATGATTTCTTCGCGCCTGGTACGTTACCTTTAATCAAGATAACATTACGTTCAGCATCAACCCGAACGATTTCAAGATTTTGCATCGTTACGCGGTTGCCGCCCATACGACCAGCCAAGTGTTTGTTCTTGAAGACCCGGTTAGGTGCTACTGGACCCATTGAACCAGGACGACGGTGGTAACGAGAACCGTGAGCCATTGGGCCGCGGCTTTGTCCGTGACGTTTGATAACGCCTTGGAATCCTTTACCTTTTGAAGTCCCTGTAACGTCGACGATATCGCCTGCAGCGAATGTGTCAACTTTGATTTCTGATCCAACTTCTAAGCCCTCAAGCTCGACATTCTTGAATTCGCGAATGAAGCGCTTAGGAGCCGTGTTTGCTTTTGCAACATGACCTTTCGCAGGTTTGTTAGACAAAACTTCACGCATATCTTGGTAACCGACTTGAACTGCTTCGTAACCGTCGTTTTCGACAGTTTTCACTTGTAGGACTACGTTTGGCGTAGCTTCTACAACTGTTACAGGGATCAATTCGCCAGATTCAGTGAAGATTTGAGTCATTCCCACTTTTTTCCCTAAGATTCCTTTGGTCATGATTACACCTCCATCTTTTTAATGATTATAGTTTGATTTCAATATTTACACCGCTTGGCAAGTCTAGCTTCATCAAAGCATCAACTGTTTTTGGTGTAGGGTTCACAATGTCAATCAGACGTTTGTGAGTACGCATTTCGAATTGTTCGCGAGAATCTTTGTATTTGTGAGTCGCGCGGATCACAGTGTACAAGCTGCGTTCAGTTGGCAACGGAATTGGACCTGACACAGAAGCCCCAGTTCTCTTTGCCGTTTCAACGATTTTGTCCGCGGATTGATCCAGAATACGGTGTTCATACGCTTTTAATCGGATACGAATTTTTTGTTTTGCCATGTTTTTCCCTCCTTCGCCTATTTTAAAAAGTAGACATAGCTCCACGAAAATTTCCAACTCGCCCTTCCGTGGCAAAGCTTCCGGGCGTGTCGCAACCTCTCGTTTCATAGCCGGCAGAATAAAACCTTATCCCACCAGTGCTTTTCGCGCTTTCGCAAACAGCACCTTTCTGATTATATTACATTCTAACCTTGATAGCAAGCTTTTTTCATTGGTTTTACAAGGTTTTCTGGGATTTTATCAGGTAAGGGGTTTCATGCAAAAAGAGTTTAATTTTTTATTAATGGACGCAAAAAAAGCTCGACATCGGCCGTCGAGCTTCGTAAAAATATCTGACTGTTTTTTATCGATTTTGGAGAGTACTTTGCCAATTTTTAGGCAATAATTCATAATCTACAGCTGTGCGCCAAACCCCTAGTTGATCTTGCCAACAATCTTTGCGCACACCTACCTTTTGAAAGCCCAGAGATTCATAGACATGCTGAGCTCGTTGATTCTCCAGCATAGTATCCAAGCGTATCTTTTGGATTCCCTGAGCGAATAGAGAATCGATTAACAGACGCAAGTAGCATTTGCCTAACCCTTGCCCTTGAAAATCCTGCCGACAAATTTTAATCCCAATCTCTGCTGTGTCATGCCCTTCCATAGAATAGTACATCTCCCCAATCGCCTCTGCTCCCCGTAGCAAAAGCAAGCGGCGACCCGTAGCTAGTCCATCACCACTTAAACTTTCCGCGACTTTCTTTTCTGTGGTGCCAATACCTCTAGGAAATCCGGCATGAACCATTACTGCACCATCGTTCCACCAAGTCGCTAACTGTGTCGCATCCGTCACCAAGGCTGGTCGAATGGCTAAATCCCCATATTTTAACACTTCCATAAATTACTCCCATATTTACGCCTTACATTCACATACTACTGTATAAGTATAGCAAAGCTATTAGGAGACATCCTGAGAATTTTTCCCAAATCACCAGACAAAAAGACCCACAACTAGGAAATCCCATGCCTCACTGCGCAGAAACGGTTATCCTAGCTGCGGATCCTATTAGTTAGTTAATGAAACTCTTTGCGGAATGTCCGCTTCATGGCACTACGAAGTGGGAAGTAGACTACTGCCACAATCACCACGGTCAGAGTCACATTGATCAGCGTTGCCGGTAGTTTGGCCGCTGCCCCCACAAAGGCCGGGCCAAAATCCGCTCCTGCAATCAAGTTCATCACCGTATTTTTAATTTGAGTCATGCTGACTTTGGCGATTCCCGTGATAATCCCAATCACGATTATTTGATAAAGCTTGGTAGGATGCTTTTTAAATAGTACAAAAGCCCCATAAGCCGCTGCCCCCACGATAAAACTTTCCAAGATGAAATAAGGTGCTTCCGTGGCATAACCATTCATTAAATCAAAGATAAAAAAGCCCAAGCCTCCTGCTAGAGAACCTTTGACATACCCTAACAACAACACCGACAACAACAAAACGGCATTGCCTAAATGAACAAAGGCCCCTGTCGGCAGAGGAATTTTAATATAGGTTCCAATCACAGTCAAAGCCGTGAACAAAGCAACCAAGACGATGCTTTGAATCTTCGTATCTTTTTGCATATTTCTCCTTCTTTCCAACTACTAGTCTTGTTCTGGGGTGATGCGGTGTTCCGCGGTGTTGTACGCCCCATGCCACACATGGCCTACATAAGGGTTGACCTGTACCCCTTGTTTAATCGCTTGCGCCACAAATTTCTTTCCTAGAGCCACGGCTGCCGGGACAGACAAGCCCTTCGCCAACCCTGCCGTAATCGCCGCGGCAAAGGTACAGCCGGCACCGTGATTGCGGTCGGTTTGATAGAGTTCATTTTCCAAGAGAACAAAGTCTGTGCCATCGTAAAGCAGATCCACTGCTTTGTCCCCACCCAGACGATGGCCGCCTTTTACTACGACGTTTTTCGCCCCTTGTTGGTGAATCAGACGCGCGGCTTTTTTCATATCCTCAATGCTAGTCAAATCCCCCATTTCGGATAAAATTCCCGCTTCCAATAAATTCGGCGTAGTCACTAAGGCTACTGGTAACAAGTACTCTTTAATTGCTGCGACACTTTTTGGCTGCAAGATTTGCGCCGTTCCTTTACAAGCAATCACCGGATCGATGACGACTTTGGTTTCCGGATAGCGGGCGATGTATTCACTGGCTAAGGCAATATTGGTTTCATTGCCCATCATCCCTGTTTTCAGTGCCGCCACGGGACCACCGGCAAAGACAGAGATCAATTGCTTTTCCAGTAAGTCGACCGGCATCTCCGTTACTTCATGGGACCACCCTGAATCAGGATCCATGGTTACGACAGAGGTCAAACTGGAAAATCCAAAGACCCCATATTCTTGAAATGTTTTTAAATCTGCCTGCAAACCGGCACCACCGGTTGAATCGGAGCCGGCAATCGTTAAGACTTTTTTCATTTGGCACACTCCTTTTTTGTCAATGGCACTTCTACGTTAAGAAGAGTATAGACCGCCCATCTCTTGACGAAAACAGCCAATTGGTTTATTTTGGAGCCAACCAATTAAATTTTCTGACGATTTCACGAAAGGTGGTGCCTCTGGTTTGAAACCTTTGGATCGCAATAGTAAAGCCCCTTTATTCCAACAGATTATCAAACAAGTCATCGAGGACATCCAAAACGGCCGCTTGCAACCCGGAGACAAACTCCCTCCGGAACGGCAGTTGGCGACAGCTTATCAAGTCAACCGTTCCACGGTAAATCATGCATTAGAAGAGTTAGCGAGCCTAGGTTGGATTACCCGGCGCCAAGGCAGTGGCACGGAAATCTCCCAAGGCCCCTGGGGCAGTCGCCAAACACCCCATTACCAATGGCAAGCATTACTCCAACGAGCCCCCTTCACCCCGGACCCGTATTTAACCGAGCTCAATACCGCCAAGGCGCGCCCGGATGTTTTGGATCTCTATACGGGGGAATTACCGGCTAGCTTGATTCCCGACTTTGCCTTTCCCGCCATGCGTTGGGAAAAGATTTTAGCCGCCGAACAACAAGTGACTGCAACAGGCTACGAGCCTTTAAAAGAAGCCATTCTCCACAGTTTGACCCAGACGTTTTCTTTAGCGTCTCACAATCAGGATCTGTTAATCACCTCTGGTTCCTCCCAAGGAATTTCCTTGATCTTGCAAACCTTGCTGGCGCCTACTGAAGCCGTGGCGACGGAAGAACCTTCTTTTCTTTTTGCACTGCCCTTATTTCAGTCCTTGGGAATCCCCTTGGTGGGTATCGCCTGTGACGAAGAAGGGATTCTCCCTGACGCGTTGGAGCGCAGTATCCTTAGTAAGAAGATTCGCTTTTTGTATTTGAATCCGACTTTTCAAAATCCAACCGGGCGCGTGATGAGTCTGACCCGGCGCAAAGCTGTCGTCGAGCTCTGTCGCAAGTATTCCTTGCCAATTATCGAGGACGATGTCTTTGGGGAGTTGGACTTTGCTACTCCTTTGCCCAAACTCAAAGCACTGGCACCGGAATTAGTGATTTATTTGGGTTCCTTGTCGAAACTCTTCGGGACCTCCATTAAAATCGGCTGGCTTTTTGGTCCTGTGCCTTTAATTGCTAGCCTGGCCCATGCCAAACAACGCCTGGAAGCCGAAACCACGATTTTCCCACAGCTCTTGGCTACCAGTGCCCTTCAATCTCCAGAATACCCACTCAATCATCACTCTTTGATGACTACTTTGGAAACCCGGGCCCAAGCTTTCCAAAGAAATGTTGCACCTTTTGCAGAAGACTGGCAAATACGTTCCATTAAAGGTGGCCTCTACACTTGGCTAACTTGGCGCCACGAACCTTTACAGAGGAAAGATTGGCAACTTTTTCTGGAGGCGGGTCTTTTAGTCGCCCCGGCTTTTCTCTTTAGTAAAGAAACCAATTCCTTTCGCTTAAACTACACCCGCCTGGAAACCGCCGACTTGCCGGATTTTCAGAGACGGTTTACAGTGATTAGCGAACAACTAAAATTAAGGAGCGCAAAAAGATGACAGATACCTTGAACCTACTCCAAAACCACCGGACCTATCGCCAGTTCGATGAGTCTTATGAATTATCTCCAGAAGAATTACAAAACATACTAAACAGTGCTCGCCAAGCCCCTAGCTGGATGAATGGCCAACTTTATAGCATTATCGTGGTCAAAGACCCTTCAATCCGGGAAAAGCTCGTAGCCCTAAGCCCCCGCAATCCTCATATCCGCAAAAGCTCAGTGTTCTTAGTCTTTTTAGCGGACTTAAAACGCACGCAAAAAGTCGCTGTTCAGCACCAAGCGGACTATCATGTGGGCGATAGCGTGGATCCCTTATTAGTCGCTACTGCCGATTGCGCCCTGGCTTTGGAAAACGCCGTGGTTGCTACTAGTGCACTGGGCTTAGGTAGCGTCGTAGTTGGCGGGATTCGCAATGAAATCGATGCCGTAGCCGAACTCTTACACTTGCCAGATTACGTGTTTCCCGTGGCTGGCCTTTCGATTGGGAAGCCTGCTGTGGACATGGAAGTGAAACCCCGCCTGCCAGAAAAGGCCGTGGTACACTTCGACACGTATCAAGACTACGACTATTCTTTAATTGAAGACTACGATATCACCATGAAGAAATTCGGTGAAAAACGGGAAACCAAAGATTGGACCCAGAAGTTTTTAGACGTATACAGCGCTGAACCCACAGGTAAAATCGATGCTTTCCTAAAGAAACAAGGCCTACTGAAATAACCCTTCCCCCTTGAACAGGAGCTAAATAAACCGGAATGAACCAATAAAAGAAGTGTTCATTCCGGTTTATTTGCGTACAAAAAAAGCAGTCGCAAAATGCGACTGCTTTTAAATTTGTCTAACCTTTGCTTACGCTTGGATAGAAGTTACAACGCCTGAACCAACAGTCCGGCCGCCTTCACGAATAGAGAAACGAGTTCCGTCTTCGATAGCGATTGGGTGGATCAATTCAACTGTCATTGTAACGTTATCGCCAGGCATTACCATTTCAGTACCTTCTGGCAATTCAACAACACCGGTAACGTCAGTTGTACGGAAGTAGAACTGAGGACGGTAGTTAGTGAAGAAAGGAGTGTGGCGTCCGCCTTCTTCTTTCGTCAAAACGTAAACTTCAGCAGAGAATTTTGTATGTGGAGTGATTGAACCTGGTTTAGCCAATACTTGTCCACGTTGGATGTCTTCACGAGCAACCCCACGAAGCAATGCACCAATGTTGTCCCCAGCTTCAGCGTAGTCCAACAATTTACGGAACATTTCAACACCAGTTACAGTAGTTTTCGCAGTTTCTTCAGCGATACCTACGATTTCAACTTCATCGCCGACGCGGACTTGTCCACGTTCAACACGACCAGTTGCAACAGTACCACGGCCTGTGATAGAGAATACATCTTCCACTGGCATCATGAATGGTTTGTCAGTATCACGAACTGGAGTTGGGATGTATTCGTCAACTGCAGCCATCAATTCCATGATTTTTTCTTCGTAGACAGGGTCGCCTTCCAAAGCTTTCAAAGCAGAACCAGCAACAACTGGAGTGTCATCGCCTGGGAAGCCGTATTCGGTCAATAGGTCGCGAACTTCCATTTCAACCAATTCCAACAATTCTTCGTCGTCAACCATGTCCATTTTGTTCAAGAATACAACGATGTAAGGAACGCCAACGTTACGAGACAATAGGATGTGTTCACGAGTTTGAGGCATAGGACCATCAGCAGCAGATACTACCAAGATCGCGCCGTCCATTTGAGCAGCACCAGTGATCATGTTTTTAACGTAGTCCGCGTGTCCTGGGCAGTCCACGTGAGCGTAGTGACGAGTGTCAGTTTCGTATTCAACGTGAGCTGTAGAGATTGTGATCCCACGTTCGCGTTCTTCAGGAGCACCATCGATTTGGTCGTAAGCAGATGCTTGAGCCAAACCTTTTTTAGCCAAAACTGTAGTGATTGCAGCAGTCAAAGTTGTTTTACCATGGTCAACGTGTCCAATAGTACCAATGTTTACGTGTGGTTTGGAACGGTCGTATTTTTCTTTTGCCATTTTAGAATGTTCCTCCTAAAGTTAAGTTTTTTGTTTTTGATAGGTAGAAGAAAATCTTCTGCCCTTATCATCGATAATTATTTTACACAAATCCCAGGAAAAAGCTAGTTTTTCCTGAAATCTGCTGGGAGTATCCAAAGAAACTCTAAAGATTATTCAGCTTTGCCGCCGTTTTTCTTAATGATTTCTTCTTGGATAGATTTCGGTACATCTTCGTAGTGGTCAAAGACCATCATGAAGGTACCGCGACCTTGTGTTGCAGAACGCAAGGTTGTTGCGTAACCGAACATTTCAGCCAATGGTACGATCGCATTAACGATTTGAGAGTTACCGTGAGCTTCCATACCTTCGACGCGCCCGCGACGAGCAGTAACGTGGCCCATAATATCCCCTAAGTAGTCTTCAGGAACAGTGATGGTAACTTTCATCATTGGTTCCAAGATTACTGGATTAGCTTTCTTCGCAGCAGCTTTCAATGCCATGGAAGCGGCTACCCGGAAGGCAGTTTCATTGGAATCGACATCGTGGTAAGACCCATCATAGAGTTTTGCTTTGATATCAACCAATGGATAGCCAGCCAAGACACCATTTTGCATGGATTCAGCTAGACCTTTTTCAACGGCTGGGATGTATTCACGAGGAACCACACCACCGACGATTGCGTTTTCGAATTCGAAACCTTTACCTTCTTCGTTTGGTGTAAATTCAACCCAAACGTGACCGTATTGACCTTTACCACCGGACTGACGGACGAATTTCCCTTCAGCTTGGGTAACAGGGGCACGGAATGTTTCCCGGTAAGATACTTGAGGCGCACCAACGTTTGCTTCAACTTTGAATTCACGACGCATCCGGTCAACTAAGACGTCCAAATGCAATTCACCCATACCGGAGATAACTGTTTCGCCAGTTTCCACGTTGGTTTCCACTCGGAATGAAGGATCTTCTTCTGCAAGTTTTTGCAAAGCAACCCCCATCTTGTCTTGGTCTGCTTTTGATTTAGGTTCAACGGCAACTTGGATAACCGGTTCAGGGAACTCGATAGATTCCAAGATTACTGGAGAATCTACTGCACATAAAGTATCACCAGTTGTGGTGTCTTTCAAACCAACGGCAGCAGCGATATCGCCAGAGTAAACTTTGTCGATTTCAGTACGGCTGTTCGCGTGCATTTGTAGGATACGACCGATCCGTTCTTTTTTGTCTTTAGAAGCGTTCAATACGTATGAACCACTTTCCAAGACACCAGAGTAGACACGGAAGAAGGTTAGACGACCAACAAATGGGTCAGTCATAACTTTGAAGGCCAATGATGCAAATGGCGCTTCGTCGTCGGCTGGACGAGTTACTTCTTCGTCAGTCTTAGAATCGATCCCTTTGATTGCTTCGATATCTAATGGAGAAGGCAAGTAATCAAGAACGGCATCCAACATCAATTGAACCCCTTTGTTCTTGAAGGCAGAACCAGCTAAAACTGGGAAGAAGTCAACGCTGATGGTTGCTTTACGAATCCCGTCTTTCAATTCTGCTTCGGTGATTTCTTCACCTTCTAGATATTTCATCATCAAGTCTTCATCAGTTTCAGCTACTGCCTCCACCAATTTATCGCGCCATTCTTGCGCTAACTCTTTGTAATCTTCAGGAATTTCTTCTTCTTTGATTTCGGTACCTAAGTCGTTAGTGTAGATTTCGGCTTTCATGGTAACGAGGTCAATGATCCCTGTGAAATCATCTTCCGCACCAATTGGTAATTGGATTGGGTGAGCATTTGCTCCTAGACGATCGTGCAAGGTAGAAACAGAATACAAGAAGTCCGCACCGATTTTGTCCATTTTGTTACAGAATACGATACGAGGTACCCGGTATTCTGTAGCTTGACGCCAAACGGTTTCGGTTTGAGGTTCAACCCCTGATTGAGAGTCCAAAACGGTAACCGCACCATCTAGTACCCGCAATGAACGTTGTACTTCAATAGTGAAGTCCACGTGTCCTGGGGTGTCGATGATATTTACGCGATACCCTTTCCACTGTGCAGTTGTCGCAGCGGAAGTAATGGTAA
The DNA here is from genome assembly GCF_000407365.1 of Enterococcus asini ATCC 700915. Taxonomy (GTDB): domain Bacteria; phylum Bacillota; class Bacilli; order Lactobacillales; family Enterococcaceae; genus Enterococcus_C; species Enterococcus_C asini. The sequence goes on along the minus strand of NZ_ASVU01000001.1, from coordinate 948,155 downwards.
TCCCACGTTCTTGTTCTTGTTCCATCCAGTCCATCTGTGAAGCACCTTCGTGGGTTTCACCGATTTTATGGATTTTACCGGTATAGTATAAGATCCGTTCAGTGGTGGTAGTTTTACCAGCATCCACGTGGGCCATAATACCGATATTACGAGTTTTTTCTAGTGAAAATTCTCTAGCCATACTACGTTGTACTCCTCTCTAGATATGGGACTAAACGCTTAAAGCAAAGTTTCTAAAGGGCGAGGTGAGTCGCCACTTAGAAATCTTACCAGCGATAATGTGCGAATGCACGATTGGCTTCCGCCATTTTGTGTGTATCTTCGCGTTTTTTCACAGAAGCACCAGTGTTGTTAGCAGCATCCATGATTTCTTTAGCTAAGCGTTCTTCCATTGTGTGTTCCCCACGCAGACGAGCGTAGTTCACGATCCAGCGAAGACCTAAAGTCGCACGACGTTCAGGGCGTACTTCAACTGGCACTTGGTAGTTAGAACCGCCGACACGACGAGCTTTAACTTCCAAGACTGGCATAACGTTTTTCATGGCTTGTTCGAAAACTTCCAATGGATCGTTTCCAGTAGATTCCTTGATAGTTTCAAAAGCATCATAGATAATGCTTGATGCGATCCCGCGTTTTCCATCAACCATGACACGGTTGATTAAGCGAGTCACTAATTTTGAGTTATAAATAGGATCTGGTAAAACATCACGTTTTGCAACAGGACCTTTACGAGGCATCCGTAACTCCTCCTTTACGATAATTTGATAGTGTTAGTTTGAATATGTGCTTAGGCTTTAGGACGTTTGGTACCGTATTTAGACCGAGATTGTTTACGATCTGTAACACCAGCTGTATCCAAAGCGCCACGAACGATATGGTAACGTACCCCTGGTAAGTCTTTTACACGGCCCCCGCGTAACAAGACCACACTGTGTTCTTGCAAGTTGTGACCGATACCTGGAATATAAGCTGTTACTTCGATCAAGTTAGACAAACGAACACGGGCAAATTTACGCAATGCTGAGTTCGGTTTCTTCGGTGTCATAGTCCCCACACGAGTCGCAACCCCACGTTTTTGTGGTGAGTTCACATTCGTTTGAGTCTTCTTGAAACTGTTATATCCTTTGTTCAATGCAGGTGAATTTGATTTTTCAACCTTGGATTTACGAGGCTTCCGTACTAATTGGTTAATTGTAGGCATACCCTGATTTCCTCCTTCCTTGATTCGCTTTCTAGTTCCACACATCCAGGTGGTTCCTTTTTGGCGATAAAAAATAATGCATTGCTGCACGCTTATCAGATTGTGCTCATTCTGACAGTCAGCACGTCTCACTTTGAGACCTGTACACAAAGCACCTTTGATAGAATAGCATAGGTAAAAATCTCTGTCAAGCACTTGAAAATAAGTTTTCATGATTTTCCGAGAACAAGTCCTTGGTTACAGTTATCTCTACTATAAAGTGAGAAAGGCTACCAATTCTGCTCAAAACCCTTTACAATAAAGCCGTCCTTTCCTAGCACTTCCTAGGAAACGAGCGAGAAAATGACGAGGTGACAACTATGAATTTCAAGCAAATGGTCGGCATTGAAGCCGCCAAGTATGTGCAAGACGATATGATTGTCGGTTTAGGAACTGGTTCGACAGCCTATTATATGGTAGAAGAAGTCGGCCGCAGAGTAAAAGAAGAAGGCTTAAAAATCACAGGGGTAACGACTTCTAAAGCTACAGAAACCCAAGCTCTTGAACTAGGTATCCCGTTGCGCTCCGTGGATGCCGTGCCTTACGTGGATTTGACCATTGATGGCGCCGACGAAATCGATGAAAATTTCCAAGGAATCAAAGGTGGCGGTGCAGCCTTACTCTTTGAAAAAATCGTCGCAACCTATTCCAAAGAAGTCATTTGGATTGTGGATCAATCAAAAATGGTTCCCACACTGGGTGCTTTCCCCCTACCCGTGGAAGTCATCCCTTATGGTAGCCAACAAATCAAACACATCTTAACCGAACGGGGCTACCAGCCCACTTTCCGGACCACGAACGACGGGGAATTTTTACGCACGGATAGCAACAACTTGATTCTTGACTTACATCTCGGAACCATTGCAAAACCCGAACAATTGGCCACAGAGCTCACAAATATGGTCGGCGTCGTCGAACACGGCTTGTTTTTAAATATGGTCAATCGTGTTATTGTTGGTGGCGATTCAGGCGTCGTAACCCTTGAAAACCCGAAGTTTCTGTAAATTCTGACAATAGCCATTTTGTCAGATTCCTTAATTAATCATCATATTTAATAAAAATTCTTCTAAAATACGGTATCTTTTTGCTTTTTTTTATGCTAAGTTTTCCTTGAATACAAACTTGGAATAGGAAGGATTAGCAATGAGTAAAATTGGATATGTTAGGACAACGATTACGGACCACGATTACCAAACGCAACACGACTTGCTCCAGGATTTTGGCTGCGATCAGATTTTCTTTGATACCTATGAAGCACTCTCCCCTGAGCTATCCCCTACTGAATTGGACACAGTGGTGGCCCAAATGCGCAGTGGTGACGTCTTAATCACAGCGGACCTTTCCCGTCTTGGACGCTCCACCCGGCAATTGACCGAATTAATGAGTCTCTTGCAAAAGCGCAACATCCACTTAGTCAGCCTGGCAGAAAACATCGACACCAGAGAACCTATGGGGGCCATTTACTTCAACTTAATGGAAGGCCTGGCAGAAATGGAAAGCGTTTTGATCAAGGAACGGACTTTAGTCGGCTTGAACAACGCTCGCAAAAAAGGCAAAATCGGCGGCCGGCCAAAGATTGATCCAAAAACGGTGAAGAAGATTCGTCAGCTTTACTTCGACAAAAAAGAGACCATTCAGTTTATCTCCACCAAATGCGGCGTCTCTGTGGGCACTTGCTACAAGTACATCAACTTACCCGAAGAAGAACTGGGCAAGATTTTGAGTAAGTAAACCGATCACTGGGGAATCCCACTTAACAAAAACCGAAAGCGACTGGACATTTCCACTTGTCCAGTCGCATTTTTTTGCTGTTTCAATGGAAATATCCCGGGAAACATTGTACAATAAACGAGAAATTGAAAATTTCAGAAATCTGAAAACACAAAGGAGAGTTTTTCATGCCAAAATTAGTTTTCTCTCGTCACGGTTTAAGTGAATGGAACGCATTGAATCAATTTACTGGTTGGGTTGACGTTGATCTAGCTCCAGAAGGCGTTGAAGAAGCCAAAGCAGGCGGCCGTAAAATCAAAGAAGCCGGCATCGAATTCGATGTAGCCTTCACTTCTGTCTTGAAACGGGCAATCAAAACTTGTAACTACATCTTAGAAGAATCCGATCAATTATGGGTACCAACTGTTAAATCTTGGCGCTTAAACGAACGTCACTACGGTGCGTTGCAAGGATTAAACAAAAAAGAAACTGCTGAAAAATACGGTGATGAACAAGTTCACATCTGGCGTCGTTCTTACGACACTCTACCTCCACTTTTGAGCCCTGAAGATGAAGGTTCTGCAGCTAAAGATCGTCGTTATGCCGATCTTGACCCACGGGATATCCCTGGTGGCGAAAACTTGAAAGTTACTTTGGAACGGGCATTGCCTTTCTGGCAAGACCATATCGCACCTGCTTTGTTGGATAACAAAACAGTCTTGGTTGCGGCTCACGGTAACTCGCTACGGGCATTAGCAAAACACATCGAAGGCATTTCCGACGATGATATCATGGATCTTGAAATCCCAACTGGTCAACCACTTGTTTATGAATTAAACGACGATTTGACCGTTGCGAAAAAATACTACTTATAAGATTGCCTGTTGAGGAATTTCCTCAATCGACACTTCCATAGTCGTAACAAAAAACCAGCTTCCCATGGGAGGCTGGTTTTTTGTGGTTTATTTTGGCTGAAGTTACGCAATCGCCGTTTCCAAACCGACTTCGATCATTTCGTTGAAGGTGGTTTGGCGCTCTTCTGCCGTAGTTTCTTCCCCGGTGATGATGTGATCACTCACAGTGCAAATGGCCAAAGCTTGTACGTGGAATTTAGCGCCCAAGTAATACAATGCCGCCGCTTCCATTTCCACGCCTAAAACGCCGAGTTTTGCCAGCTCCATGGTTTCGGTCAAATCGTCCTTGTAGAAGGTATCTTCTGACAAGACGTTCCCCACGTGCACGGTAAAGTTCCGGGCTTTAGCCAGTTCGTAGGATTTCAGCAGTAAGTCAAAATCTGCAATCGGTGGATAATGGAATGCGTGGAAATTCTTTTGCACCATGGCAGAGCTAGTCGCCGCTCCTTGGGCAATCACTAGATCCCGCACGTGAACCTCTTCGGCCAAGGCCCCACAGGTACCAACTCGAATCAGTTTTTTCACCCCATAGGATTGAATCAATTCTTGGGCGTAAATCGTAGCAGACGGCATCCCCATTCCTGTGCCTTGCACGGAGACCCGTTCTCCTTTGTAAATCCCTGTATAGCCCAGCATTCCCCGGACTTCATTGTAACAAATCGCATCTTCTAAAAAGGTTTCCGCAATGTATTTTGCCCGCAATGGATCCCCAGGTAACAAGATTTTGTCTGCAATCTCCCCAGGTTTTGCACCAATGTGTACGCTCATCTGTTTTTCTTCCTCCCTGTCTTAAAGTGCTTCGTCCTTATAAAGCGGCTAAGGTTTCCTTAACCAGTGTTTTAAACTGGCTCTTCACTCGCTCGGTCGTCGCTACTACTTCTTCGTGGTTCAAGCTGGCTTGCATCCCAGCAGCCAAATTGGTAATGCAGGAAACACCTAGGACTTTCATGCCCCCGTGAACCGCCACGATCACTTCTGGCACCGTGGACATCCCCACGGCATCGGCGCCAATGGTCCGAGCAAAGCGAATCTCTGCTGGTGTCTCGTAAGTTGGTCCAGAAAAGCCCATGTAGACCCCTTCTTTCAAGGTCAAACCTAACTTTTCCCCCACTTTTTGAGCAGTTTGACGATAGCTTGGAGTAAAGGCCTGACTCATATCGGAAAAGCGTGGCCCTAATTCCTCTTCATTTGATCCGATTAACGGGTTTGCACCCATGAAGTTGATCTGATCATTGATCAACATCAAATCCCCAGGCACAAAGTTTTCATTCACGCCCCCACAAGCATTGGTCACGATTAGCGAATGAGCCTTTAAAGCTTGCATTACTCGCACAGGATACGTCACTTCTTGCATGGAATACCCTTCATAGTAATGGAAGCGACCTTGCATAGCCAGGACTTGCTTGCCGGCTAAGGTGCCATAAACCAATTGTCCCGCATGGCCCACCACGGTGGATACCGGAAAATGGGGAATCTCCGTATAAGGCACCCGCACTGGGTTTTCGATTTCTTCGGCTAATTCCCCTAGCCCGGAGCCGAGAATCAAGCCGAAGTCCACGGCGCCAATCCCTGCTCCTTGTAAATAATTCAATGTCTCTTGTACCTTCTTTGTCAATCCAGTCATAGGTCCCTCCTATTTTAAAGCGGCTAAAAAGCTCGTGCCATTTTCAGTCGCAGGCACGGCAAAGTTTTCTGCAATCGTTGCGGAAATATCCGCATAGTGTCCTTGAGGCAATTGTCCTTGCCCTTGAAGTTGCTTACTATAAACCAACAATGGCACGTATTCTCTGGTGTGGTCGGTTCCTGGGAACGTTGGATCATTCCCGTGGTCTGCGGTAATCATCAGCAGATCATCCTCTTCCATGGCTGCCAAGATTTCCGGCAAGCGCAAGTCAAAGTCTTCAATCGCATGGGCATAGCCTACTACATCCCGGCGATGACCATACAAAGCATCAAAGTCCACCAAGTTCGTGAAGCTCAAACCGGTAAAGTCTTCTTTCATCACGTCTAATAGCTTGTCGACCCCATCCATGTTACTCTTTGTCCGCACTGCTGCAGTGATCCCTTGACCGTTGAAGATATCGTTAATTTTCCCCACGGCGATCACGTCTTTGCCATTGTCTTTCAATGAATCCAAGACTGTCTTGCCAAATGGATCCAAAGCATAGTCATGGCGATTGCTGGTCCGAGTGAAGTTTCCTGGTTCTCCTACATACGGACGGGCGATAATTCGACCAATCATGTAAGGATCATCTTTGGTGATATCCCGAGCGAATTGGCAAATGCGATACAACTCGTCTAAAGGAATGATTTCTTCATGAGCGGCAATTTGCAACACGGGATCCGCCGAAGTGTAGACGATTAAGTCCCCGGTTTTCATTTGATGTTCCCCGTAATCTTTAATGACTTCAGTACCGGAATATGGTTTGTTGCAGACGATTTTCCGACCAGAGAAGTCCTCGATTTGTTTGAGTAATTCTTCAGGGAAGCCATCAGGAAAGACCCGAAACGGTTTTTGGATATTCAAGCCCATGATTTCCCAGTGGCCGGTCATCGTGTCTTTCCCCACGGAGACTTCTTCCAATTTTGTAGCATAGCCTTGATGATCCGCCACACTAGCCACGCCAGCCAGTGGTCGAATCGTCCCGAGGCCTAGATTTTCCAAGTGGGGAATGTTTAGCCCCGCTTGTTCCGCAATATGGCCTAGGGTATCCGCTCCCACATCACCAAAACGATCTGCATCCGGCGCTTCGCCAATCCCTACTGAATCCATGACAATCAAATGTACACGTTTAAACATCTCGCAACCCTCTTTCTTTTTTTTACAAAAGGGCAGAACAAAGCAACAATGTCCCTTAGTCCCACCCTTAATTTGTGTTGCTTATTTAGATTTGATATAGTTGGTCCCATTTGCCTTAGGACCAGAGGCTTTCCCTAAGAATAACACCAAGACGACAATCGTCAAAACATAAGGTGCAATTTGCAAATACACGTCTGGAATAGAGGAAATCACGGGGATATTTTTCCCGGCGATACTGATATTTTGGGCAAAGCCGAAGAAAATCGCGGCCCCCATAGCTCCTAAAGGATTCCACTTCCCAAAAATCATCGCCGCCATGGAGATAAACCCTTGTCCGGCAATCGTGGTAATGGCAAACCGGCCGGAGATGGATTGCGCAAAGATTGCTCCCCCCATACCGCCTAGAAAACCGGAAATCAAAACTCCGGCATAGCGCATAAGGTAAACATTGATCCCTAATGTGTCCGCTGCTTGGGGATGTTCCCCCACGGAGCGCAAGCGCAAACCGAATTTCGTCTTAAAGATCACAAACCAAGCCAATACCGCTACCAGAATCGCAAAGTACGCTGGTAAAAAGGTGTTCTTAAAGAGCAATGGACCCAACACCGGAATTTTTTCCAGACCGGGAACGGTAAAGTATCCCAAACGGCGGGTAATCCCATCTGTTTGTCCTTTACCGTACATTACTTTTACCAAGAAAATGGCCAAAGCCGGCGCCAACATATTCATCACGGTACCACTGATAATATGATCCGCGCGAAAATTCACCGTCGCCAATGCATGCAATAAGGAAAACAGCACACCGGCTAACCCAGCCACGATAATGGCCAACCAAGGAGTGGCTGCCCCAAAGGTATCTGCCATTTCCAAGTTGAAGACCACCGCAGTGAAAGCCCCGATGACCATGATTCCTTCCAAGCCCACGTTGACGATCCCACTACGCTCGGAGAAGACGCCTCCTAATGCGGTCAAAATCAGCGGCGTGGAGTAAATCAAGGTTTGCGTAATGATTGAAGCAATTTGATTCATATCCATTAGAGCACGCCTCCTTCCTGGTCTTGGTCACTTGGTTTGGTTTCGATTTCTTCCACCACAGCGACTTGTCGCTTGTTGCCAAAGAATTTGGCCAAGACAAAGCGAATCACAAAACTAATTCCCACAAAGAAGATAATAATGGCAATATCCACATCCACCAATTCAGAAGGAATATTAATCATCTGCATCCCCGCGCCTCCTAGTTTCAAGACACTGAACAACAAGGCGGAAAGCAAGATACCGATGGAACTACCGGAACCTAACAAGGAAACCGCCATGCCATCAAACCCGATACTTAAAGAAGATCCTTGACTGAAATAATACTGGAAGGTCCCAAGACCGTAGATTACGCCCCCGAGGCCGGCTAAGAAACCGGAAATCACCATGGAGAAAATAATCGTCCGCTTGCTACTCATACCGGCATACTCGGAAGCATCTGGGTTCAAGCCCACAGAGCGAATTTCAAAACCAAGAGTGGTTTTCTTCATCAAAAACCAAGTCAAAACTAGAAAAATCAGTGCTAGAAAAATCCCGATATTCAAGCGAGAACCTTGGGTCAAGTTACGCAAGAATTCCGTTTGCAAGGTGGCGTTTTGCCCTACCAACTTGGTTTTCCCGGTGTTACTGATCAAGTCTTTACTCATAACATGAGTCACGATATGATTGGCCCCATATAGGATGATGTAGTTCATCATAATCGTCACGATTACTTCACTGGTGCCAAACAACGCTCGTAAAACTCCGGGAACGGCCGCCGCCAAAGCGCCGGCTAGTGCCCCCACTAACAAAACCACGGGAACTAAAAGACCTTTGGGAACATCCGGCAAGGACAAGGCTAGCCAAATACTTGCCACCCAGCCACAAAGTGCTTGCCCGGAAAGCCCGATATTAAAGAAGCCGGCCGAGTTGGCCACGGAAAAGCCTAAAGCCGTAAAGATTAAAGGTGCCGCCGTCACGAAGATTTCCCCGATATTGCGGGGATTGATCTGATGGGTCTGAGGATTTAAAAAGGCCGTTTTAAACATTTGACTGTAGCCTTCAATCGGATTGTAGCCGAATGCGGCCATGACAATGCCTCCGATTAAAAAGCCTAACAAGACGGCAATCACCGGTACCAACAGATTGCGAATCTTTTCTGAGGTATTAGACAATTGGCTCACCTGCTTTCGTTTCTAATTCAGCGCGGGCTTCTTCAAGAGAATACCCTGCCATAAGCAAACCAAGTTCATTTTCACTGGTTTCTTTTGGATCCACAATCCCGACGATTTCCCCACCGTGAAGCACGGCGATACGGTCGGAAACATTCATGATTTCGTCCAATTCAAAACTGATTAACAAGACCGCTTTAAACTTATCCCGTTGTTCAATCAAACGCTTGTGGATAAATTCAATCGCCCCCACGTCCAATCCCCGCGTCGGATTGGCTACGATTAAAAGATCCGGGTCGCGACTGACTTCCCGAGCGATAATCGCTTTTTGCTGATTCCCGCCGGAAAGTGCTTTAGCTGGTACCAATTCATTGGTAGTCCGCACGTCAAACTCTTGAATCAATTCCCGGGCTTTGCTATTCATCTCCCCGTAGTTCAAGACGCCGTATTGACTCATAGGAACTTGGTAATAGGTCTGTAGCGCCATGTTTTCCGACAAGGACATATCCAAGACCAAGCCATACTTGTGCCGGTCTTCAGGAACGTGACCAACGCCGTGTTCCGTGATAAAGCGCGGGCGCTTATTGGTCATGTCTTCACCGTCAATCATGATCTTGCCGCTTTCGACTTTACGCAATCCGGTGATAGCTTGCACCAATTCCGATTGACCATTACCATCGATGCCGGCAATCCCTAGCACTTCCCCCGCCCGGACTTCCAAGCTCAGATTTTTCACCGCTTCTAAGCCTCGGCTTTCCTTAACCGTGAGATTTTCCACGGAAAGGATGACTTCTTTTGGTGTTGCGGTGCGTTTTTCCGTTTTAAAGGAGACCGACCGTCCTACCATCATGTCTGCTAATTCTTGGGAGCTAACATCGTTTACGTTTACCGTACCGATACCCTTGCCTCGACGAATAACTGTACAGCGATCCGCCACGGCTTTGATTTCGTCCAACTTATGGGTAATCAGAATAATCGATTTCCCTTCGGCAACGAGCTCTTTCATGATTTGGATCAAGCCTTCGATTTCTTGAGGCGTCAAGACGGCAGAGGGTTCATCAAAGATCAAAACATCGGCCCCGCGATACAAAGTCTTCAAGATTTCTACCCGTTGTTGCATCCCCACGGAAATATCCCGGACCAAGGCATCGGGATCCACGGCTAAACCATAACGACTGGAAAGCTCTTCAATCGTTTGCCGAGCTTTCTTCCGATTCAAGACACCTAAGGAATGGGGCTCACTACCTAAGATGATGTTTTCCGTCACACTAAAAGCATCCACCAGCATGAAATGTTGATGGACCATGCCGATTCCTAAGCGATTGGCTTCGGTGGGACTGGTGATTTTCACCGTTTGACCATTGATGAGGATTTCTCCTTCTGTAGGTTCTAACAAACCAGAGAGGATATTCATCAAAGTGGACTTGCCGGCGCCGTTTTCTCCTAAAAGCGCATGGATTTCTCCGGGACGCACTTGCAGATTGATATCATCATTGGCTTTAAAAGGGCCAAATTCTTTGGTAATATGCCGCATCTCAATGACATATTTTGTTGTTTCCGTCACTTCACTCACATCCTTTACTTTCTACACGCTTACCGACGATTTGGGCAAACCAAGGAGCTTGCGATCCCCTCCTTATGACAGCCGGCATTGCCCACAAGCTGTCATAAGGATAGGAACACACCTTACAAAAAAAGCGCTGCTGGTCTAACTGGAACAGCTTATCTGCACTTTTCAAGAAAAAAGGTCTTGCCTGTCAAACAGACAAGACCTCATTTACCCATTAGTCTTTTGGTGTTTCTGGTACTTCGATTTTGCCGTCGATAATGTCTTTTTTAGCAGTTTCGATGGCTGCTTTTCCTTCGTCAGAAACAGCGCCCGGTGTCAAATCAACCCCGCCGTCTTTCAAACCGTATTCCAAGTGTTCGCCACCAGGGAATTTGTCGTTCATCGCTTTATTCGAGATATCTTGAACAGCCGCGCCAACACCTTTCAAAGTAGAAGTCAGAGTACAGTTAGACTCAGTACCATCTTTAGAAGTGAATTTGCCGTCTGCTTCTTGGTCCCGGTCAACCCCGATAACCCAGATTTTGCTTTCTTCTAGTTCCGCATCGGTTTTTTGTTCGTTGGTTGTGATTGCTTCAGTAAAGACCCCAACCCCAGTACCACCAGCTGCGTGGAAGATCACGTCTGCGCCATTGGTAATCATGGAAGCGGCGATTGATTTCCCTTTGTCTGGAGAGCTAAAGGAAGCAGCGTATTGTACGTCTACTTTGATGTCTTTGCCCAATTCTTTAGCGGTATCTTCTACCCCTTTAACAAAACCAGCTTCAAAACGGTCGATAACCGCTCCTTCTTCCCCACCGACAAAGCCAACAGCGTTTGTTTTGGTTGTGTAAGCTGCAGCAATCCCTGCCAAGTAAGACGCTTCGTTGTCTTTAAAAGTTGCAGATACTACATTGTCTTGACCTTCGATCACATCATCGATCAAACCAAAGTTCACGTCAGGATTTTGCATCGCTGCGCTAGAGATATCGTCTTTCAACAAGTAGCCAATCCCGAAAATCGTGTGGAACCCATTTGTCACAGCAGTGTTGATGTTGTTCGCATAATCGGCAGCATCATCGGATTGGAAGTAGTTATAACCGCCAGCACCTTTTTCCAAACCATTTTCCTTACCCCATGCTTGTAAACCTTCCCAAGCAGATTGGTTAAAGGATTTGTCGTCTACACCACCGGTATCGGTGATTAAGGCTACGCTGTGGGCTGCATCATTGCTGCCGCTACCGCTCGTTTTTGTATCTGAGCTAGAGCTAGTTCCGCCCCCGCCACCACAAGCTCCTAGTACCATGACACTTGCCAGTACTACTGCGCCTACTTTCCATACATTCGCTTTTTTCATTTCTGTAAAGCCCCCTAGTTGAATTATTGTATTCAACGGCCACTACACTAGTAAGTGTCGCCGAGTGAATCCTAGTTTAAAGATCTTGGTTGGTAAATGAGTATGGGAGTAAATCTCCCACGGTCGTCTCCTTGATAACCCCTGCGTCCCCAATGAGGGTCACAGGCATCTCTGGGGTACAAAACTCCGCCATCACTTGACGACAAGCCCCACAAGGAGAAATGGGTGCCGGTGTATGTCCGGCGACCACTAAATGTACAAAATCTCGTTTGCCTTCCGAAATCGCCTTAAAAAAGGCCGTTCGCTCCGCACAATTGGTCAAACCAAAAGAAGCATTTTCAATGTTAATCCCTTGGTAAACCGCTCCATCGGCGGAAACTAAACAGGCCCCCACAGGAAAGTGGGAATAAGGCACATAAGCTCGATCCAAGGCGGAAACTGCAATATCAATCCATTCCTGCTGTGCTTTCATCGCTACTTCCTCTTAATATCCTTCGCCTTTAGCTCCAGTGATAATTGCCACGCTGGCACTGGTACCTAAACGATTGGCTCCAGCTTCGATCATCGCCATAGCTTCTTGGGCACTGTGAATGCCTCCAGAGGCTTTGACACCCATGGATGATCCCACGGTTTCCCGCATAAGTTTTACGTCTGCTGCAGCGGCCCCGCTAGTGGAAAAGCCGGTGGAGGTTTTGACAAAGTCGGCCCCAGCTGCTTGAGCGAGTTCACAAGCTTTGACGATTTCTTCTTTGGTTAAAAGAGCCGTTTCGATGATGACTTTCACCAATGCCCGGTCCTTCGCTGCCGCAACTACGGCTTCGATATCTTGTTGAACCTTCTTGTATTGTGCCGATTTTAGAGCACCTACATTGATCACCATGTCGACTTCATCAGCCCCATTGTTGATGGCATCTGTCGTTTCATAGGCTTTGACCTCTGAGGTATTCGCTCCTAGAGGGAAGCCAATCACGGTACATACGGCTACTGGTTCTCCCGCCAATTTTTCCGCTGCCAGCTTCACCCATGTTGGGTTGATGCAGACGGAGTAAAAATGATATTCCTTCGCTTCTTCAATCACTTGCAAGACATCTTGTTCTGTTGCGTCTGCTTTTAAAATTGTGTGATCCATCATTCGGTTTAATTCCATTTTTCCATCACTCCTTATTCTGTAATGATATCATGAATCAACGGTGGCTCCACGGCGGAAGCCCCGATCACGATATTTTTGTAGAGCCGTTCTTTGACCTCGGTGACCTCTTTTGAATCCGCATAAATCGTCACCAAAGATTCTCCCACAGCCACCGCATCACCAATCTTCTTGTGTAGTTTCAAGCCCACACCATAGTTAATGGTATCTTCTTTGGTTTGTCGGCCGGCACCTAGTAGCATGGCCGCTACGCCGATTTCATTGGCCACAAGTTTTGTTACGACCCCGGCTTCTTTTGCTGGAAGTTCGATTTGGTACTTCGCCGTCACCAAGCGTTCCGGCTGGTCCACCACACTGGCGTCGCCCCCTTGGTTTGTGATCATTTCTTTGAATTTTTCCAAAGCACGACCAGACGTCAAAGCTTCTTCTAGCAATTCTCGAGCTTCCGTGAGGTTTTCCGCTCTTTTGGCCAAGACCACCATTTGGGCGCCAAGGATATAACACATTTCCAAAAGATCTGCCGGACCATGACCTTGCAAGGTTTCAATGGCTTCCACCACTTCCAGGCCATTGCCCACGGCTTCCCCTAAAGGCTGGGACATATCGGAAACTACGGCCATCACTTGCCGCTTGGCTAGCTTGCCAATCCGAACCATGGTTTCTGCCAGACGCTTCGCTTGGGTCAAGTCCTTCATAAAGGCTCCTTCACCGGTAGTCACGTCTAAAACGATGGCATCGGCTCCTGCCGCGATTTTTTTGCTCATAATGGAGCTGGCAATCAAGGGAATCGAGCTAACCGTGGCCGTCACGTCTCGCAAGGCATACAGTTTCTTGTCCGCCGGTGCCAAATCTCCGGACTGACCAATCACCGCCACTTTGCTTTCATTCACAATGCGGATGAAATCCTCATCGGCAATCTCGATTTGAAAACTGGGAATCGACTCCAGCTTGTCCAAAGTCCCCCCGGTAAAGCCCAAGCCACGACCAGACATCTTCGCCACAGGTACCCCCACAGCCGCCACTAAAGGAGCCAGAACCAAAGTCGTGGTATCCCCCACGCCACCAGTCGAATGCTTGTCCACCTTGATGCCCTCAATGGAAGACAGGTCGATGACTTCTCCTGAGTGAGCCATAGCCAAGGTCAACTGGATAATCTCTTCGTCCGTCATATCCTCGTAGTAAATCGCCATAAGCAATGCACTCATTTGATAGTCAGGAATCGTCTCGTTCGTGTAATTAGCAATAATGTACTGAATCTCTGCTTGGGACAATGCCTTACCGTCCCGTTTTTTTTCGATTAAATCCACCATGCGCATGGGTTTTGCCTCCTAATCTTCGGTGCTATTATACAGGAAATAGCCTTTCAGTAAACCACTTTAGTAAAACAGTTTACCTAATTATACCCGAAAATAATAGCGCTTACAACTATGGATTTACAAAGGACTTAGCCCTTTGTACGCATCTGCACACTCTCACGAATAATTAATTTAGTATCAAAGACTTTATTCGGAATTCGCCGTTCTGGAAACTCAATGGCATCGATTAAAAACTTCGCTGCCGAAAAACCAATTTCAAAACTTGGTTGCTCAATAGTCGTCAAGGGCGGGGTAATGTATTGGGTCAGGTTCAAATTATCGAAGCCCACCACGGAAATATCCCCTGGAACCTGTTTGCCAATCTCGTAAATTGCTTGATAACAACCGATTGCCATGGCATCGTTGCCACAGAAAATTGCAGTGACTTCTTGTTGTTGCAGGAGTTGCTTGGCAGCCCGATAACCTCCAGGAACCGTTAGATTGCCACTGGTCACCAAGCGTCCTTTAAAGGGAATCCCGGCATCCTTTAAGGCATCCCGATAGCCATTGAAGCGCTCTTCTAATTGATAATAGCCGGTATTTTCCTTTAACATCCCGATTTCCCGGTGTCCTTGTTCGATCAGATAGCGCACCGCCTGATACGCCCCCTCATACTCTTTAACAATCAGCCGCCCCCCTTCTCGCTGGTTGATGCCCCGGTCGATTAAAATCATGGGCATCTTTTGAAAATAAGGACTCTTTACACTGTACTCTGGAGGTAATAAATGAGGCGTGGCAAACAAGACCCCATCTACCGAGCGATGGCGCAATTCTTCTAAATAGTTGATTTCCTTTTCCTGACTCTGCTGCGAATTACACAGCACCACCATATATCCCAAAGCATTAAAATATTGCTCTGCACCTTCCACGATTTTGGAGAAGAAGTAATCCGTGATATCCGGGATAATCATTCCCACGGTCTTTGATTTACGGTTAATCAAATTGGAGGCAAAAAAATCCGGCTTGTAATTGTGCTCTTTGACAATCGCCCAGACCCGATCTCTGGTTTCTTGGCTAAAGCGTGCCCCTTTATTATTCAAAATCTGCGACACGGTGGTCACCGATACCCCTGCCATGGCGGCGATTTGCTTAATGGTCAATTTCACTTGGCGTTCCTCCCAGAAAACGGTCTGCTGCACCTACACAGCCGTAGTGATCCCTTACCTACAGAAGGACCTACTCAGCCTCAGTGTAGCAAAATTTGCCACAAAAAAACAGCGTTCTCAAGAGAAAGAACGCTGTCTGATTGAATTAGTTTTTCACGCTACGCAGAATGTAATAACCTTTGTCTTTGGTTACGATTTCGCAGTTGCCAAAAACTTCCTGCATTTTTTTCTTTGCGCTAGGTGCCCCTTGCTTTTTCTGAATGACCACGGTCAAGCTCCCCCCGGGAAGTAACAAACCTTCAGCCCCGGTGAGAATCTCATGAACCACAGTTTTCCCCGCACGAATCGGGGGATTGGATACAATAGCGGCAAAAGGCGCTTCATGTACCTCCTGATACAAATTCGACTGGTGGATATCCACTGCCGTAATTTGGTTTCTTTGGGCATTTCTCTGAGCTAAGTCTACCGCTCGTTCATTGATGTCGATCATTTCCACTTGGCGCCCGGTGGCTTTTTGCAAAGACAGACCAATGGGACCATAGCCGCACCCCACATCCAAAAGAGGACCTGCCGGTAAGTCAGCATCCGTGAAGTTTTCCACCAAAACCCGGGAACCATAGTCCACGGTACCGCGGGAGAAGACGCCACTATCCGTCACAAAATGGAAGCGACTGCCCTTTAATTCAAAGTCCCACTCCACAAAGTCGTGGGCTAAGTCTGGTTTTTCAGAGTAATAATGATTCGTCATAGTGTTTATCCAATCAATTTGTTTTTAATATCTCGGGCGATTAAGCCTCCATATAGATGATACCCGAATTTAGACGGATGTAAACCATCTTCAGAGATAAATTCCAAAGGTGCTGGATAGACCATTTCATGATGGTACATATCGATGAATTTCGCCCCGGTAGCTAGTGCAATGGCCTTCAAGTTTTCATTGAACAATTGCAAGACGGCAGGATCGGCAGCCGGTTTCTTTTCACGGTCCACGACGCCTAAGCCCATTAAAATGACTTTTTCTGGATCAAATTTTTTGACCATGGCTTCCATGGTTGCTTTGTACGTAGCCACTTGTTCTGGCCGGTTCAAAGCGTCATTGATTCCTACATTGATGACCACAAAGTCGGCGTCAGCGGCCACTGCTTCCTCAATGCGAGCTGCGACTTCCGGACTGCCTTCTTTCGGGCGACCTAAGTTGATCACTTCATAGCCGGGAAAACCCATGCCGGTTAGTTCATCGGTGATAAAATCATCCAAAATACTGCTGACTGCTCCTTGGTACATCCCCGCTGCGATACTGTCGCCAATTACGACTATTTTTTTCATTGTAACTCCTTCTTTCTCCGTTTTACGCTTGTTGCCTACGTTGGATTTTGTCCACTCGTCACAAGACGCTCCAGTATCATAGTAGCACGGACCGTTCTTTCCTGCATTTATTTGCCCTCTTCAGCCCATTTATGGCGGTTTTATGGTAAACTGGTTCCGTGTGAATTTTCACCGGATACTTCCGACAGCTAGGAGCAAAAAGATGTCTGAAAATATGAATTACTACCGGATTCCCAGAAAAGAGTGGCAACACTTTTACAGCAGTGGCAACACGCCTTTGACCCAAGAGGAACTGGACAATATCAAGAGTCTCAATGACCGCATTTCCATGCAGGATGTAGAAGACGTCTACATTCCCTTGTGTCATTTGATTCACCTATATATGAAAGAAGCCGAATCCCTAACCTTGAGTAAAGGCCTCTTTTTACACCGCTACGTTAAGACACCACCTTTTATCATCGGCATTGCCGGTTCGGTGGCCGTGGGCAAGTCCACTACGGCCCGCCTAGTACAAACCTTACTCTCCCGGCTTTTTTCCCGACGAGACGTGCAATTGATCACCACGGACGGCTTTTTGTATCCAAATAAAATCCTCCAAGAACGAGGAATCATGGATCGCAAAGGCTTCCCAGAAAGCTACGACATGGAACGCTTGATCCAGTTTCTAAACGAAGTCAAATCCGGTAAACCCAATATTCCGGTGCCTACTTACTCTCATACGGTTTACGATATCGTGGAAGGACAATACGACATCATTGATCAGCCGGATATCTTGATTGTAGAAGGAATCAATACTTTGCAACTCCCCCAAAACCAACAGATTTACGTCAGCGATTTCTTCGACTTTTCGATCTTCGTGGACGCGGATCCTAACTTAATCGAGTACTGGTACTTGGAACGCTTCGAACAACTTTTGGACACCGCCTTTTTGGATCCTTCCAATTATTACTACCAATTCGCTATTGGGGATCGGAAGGAAGCCTTGGATATGGCGCGAGGAGTTTGGGAAAATGTTAATTTGAAGAATTTACAAGAGTATATCTTGCCTACTCGCGGTCGAGCGGATATAATTCTTCATAAAATCAAACACCATTTGATTGATGAGATCTACCTACGGAAATACTGAGTCTGCTGTACTGGGCCTTGTGCCCATTGCAATAAATAAAATTTATGAATCGAGGGATTACTTGTGACAAACGTTGACAATATGCCGAACGTGGAAAAAATCATCGTATTGGACTACGGTTCTCAATACAACCAACTGATTACCCGTCGAATCCGGGAATTCGGGGTTTTTTCCGAACTGCTGAGCCACCGCATCACCGCTGAAGAAGTCAAAGCCATCAATCCTAAAGGAATCATCCTTTCCGGCGGACCAAACAGCGTCTATGACGAAGGTGCTTTTGGTATCGACGAAGAAATTTTCAAACTTGGAATCCCCATCTTAGGGATTTGCTACGGGATGCAACTTTTAACCGACCGTTTGGGAGGTAAAGTCGAAGCCGCAGTAAACCGCGAATACGGGAAAGCCGAGTTGGAAGTAATCAGTGACGATGCTCGCCTCTTCCAAAACACACCAAGCAAACAAATCGTCTGGATGAGCCATGGGGACTTGGTTACCCAAGCACCAGCTGGCTTTGATATCGTCGGCACCAGTGCTGATTGCCCGATTGCCGCTATCCAAAACTTAACGGACAATCAATTCGGAATTCAGTTCCACGCAGAAGTGCGTAACTCCGAATACGGCAACGAAATCTTGAAGAACTTTGCTTTTGATATTTGTCATTGTAAAGGCGACTGGAGCATGGACAACTTTATCGACATGCAAATCGCCAAAATTCGCCAACAAGTCGGCGATAAAAAAGTCCTCTTAGGCCTATCCGGCGGTGTGGACTCCTCTGTGGTTGGGGTACTCTTGCAAAAAGCCATTGGCGATCAATTGACTTCCATCTTTGTGGATCACGGTTTATTGCGCAAAGGCGAAGGCGACCAAGTGATGGAAACTCTTGGGGGCAAATTCGGCTTGAACATCATCCGAGTTGATGCCAAAGAACGTTTCTTGAGCAAACTAGCCGGTGTTTCCGATCCAGAACAAAAACGCAAAATCATCGGGAACGAATTCGTCTACTTATTTGACGACGAAGCAACGAAACTGGCCGGTAAAGAAGGCATCTCCTTCCTAGCTCAAGGTACTTTGTACACCGACGTCATCGAGTCCGGTACCGAAACCGCT
Source organism: Enterococcus asini ATCC 700915 (assembly GCF_000407365.1). Classification (GTDB taxonomy): domain Bacteria; phylum Bacillota; class Bacilli; order Lactobacillales; family Enterococcaceae; genus Enterococcus_C; species Enterococcus_C asini. Next base: position 929,238 of record NZ_ASVU01000001.1, on the reverse strand, counting down.
CAAACCATCAAGAGCCACCACAATGTCGGCGGCCTACCAGAAGACATGCAGTTTGAATTAATCGAACCGTTAAACACCCTCTTCAAAGACGAAGTTCGGGCGCTAGGAACTCAATTAGGCATGCCAGATGACATCGTTTGGCGCCAACCATTCCCAGGCCCAGGTCTTGGGATTCGCGTCCTAGGGGAAATCACCGAAGACAAACTAGAAATCGTCCGGGAATCCGATGCCATCTTGCGAGAAGAAATCGCCGCAGCCGGCCTCGACCGGGAAATCTGGCAATACTTCACCGTCCTTCCAGGCATCCGCTCTGTGGGCGTAATGGGGGATGGCCGGACTTACGATTACACAGTAGGCATCCGGGCAGTCTCTTCTGTGGACGGCATGACCGCTGACTTCGCCCGGATTCCATGGGACGTCTTGCAAAAAATCTCTGTCCGCATCGTTAACGAAGTGGCTCACGTCAACCGTATTGTGTATGATATCACCTCCAAGCCACCAGCAACTGTGGAGTGGGAGTAGTGAAAAGATAAACAAAACGGCTTTGAAACCAATGTTTCAAAGCCTTTAATAAAATAATCGCAAACAATTTGCAAACAAAAGGAGAAATAAGATGTGTGATGATATTTTTATTAAAACAATTATTGAAAAATTACCTAAAATAGATGATAAAAACGCTTGGGACTTACTTGGTTTTGTAAATGAAAAGAAAGAAGTTTTCCCATTTGGAAATGATTCAAAAATAATAGGACGATTATTTGAAGTGATAGTATATCCATATTTGCTTGAAGTTGCAGAGGAGTTAGGATATAAGTTGTTTGAATCTAAAAAACAGACAGTCTATCCAGATTTTTATTTCTTGAAACCTGATAAGAAAAGAATTGCACTTGATATTAAAACAACTTATCGACAATTTGATAAACAAGGTCAAATTAAAGAGTTCAATTTTACAGCTGGAAGTTTTACTAGTTACTTAAGAAATGGAACTAAAAATATTGATGGTAATTATAGTGATTATGATAAGCATTATATTCTAGGTTTTCTATATTCAAGGAATGAAGGTGAAAGTATTAGAAAGGTTAATTTAGAATCAGAAGACATTTCTTCAATAGTACCAGCTTATAAAGATGTAGAATATTTTGTTCAAGAAAAATACAAAGTAGCTGGTACAAGTAAAGGAAGTGGAAATACAGATAATATTGGAACCTTTAAATCTAAAATAATTAAGGATTTTCAAGATGGTAATGGTCCTTTTAGTAAATTAGGGAACGACCTTTTCCATATTTATTGGGAAAATTTTCCTAAATATAAAGATTCTCAAGAAGTAAAAGATAAACTCTTTAATAACTTAGAGACATTTACAGAGTGGGGAAAAGAAACTAAACAATTATCAACCGAACAATTAACACGACTTGAAAAATATTTATCAGTTGAAACAAATAAAGAATGTGAATAATAAAAAAGGATACACTTTGTATCCTTTTTTATTTAGAATAATAGAATTTATTGTTGTTCGTGATAAACTTCTTCTAAATTCAAATTTTTATCACTTATTACTAAAGCTTCTATCATTTTATTTCTATTAGATTCTTTTGCTCCTAAGTGATAAAAATGTTCAGTAGTCAATAACTTCCCGTCAGTCCATTTTTCCATATGTGTATTTTTTCTGTATTGATTTTCATACCACATACTAAAAGCATAACCAGCTTTTCCTTTTTGAGTAAGTTCTGCAAGTAATACTGCATATTCTTCACTCCAAGAATCGTAATACCCATCATAACGATCGATATATGGAGGGTCTAAATAAACAAAGTCATTTTCTTTCATCATCTTAAACGCTTCAGTAAAGGGCATACAGATAAATTGCCAATCTTTACCCTTCATTATTTTTTCAACCCATGCAACTTGATTTACAATTTTTGTAATTAATGCTTTTTGAAATCTCTCTGGTTTTCGCCCAAAAGGAACGTTATAATTCCCTTTATTATTAAAACGTATCATACCGTTAAAATTTGAACGTTGTAAAAATAGAAAATCTAGGGAGCTATGTTCTTCGTTAAATCTATCTCTGACTTCATAATAATAAGAGGTCTTGTCAGCTGGTGTACTAGATAGTTTAGTTGCTTCATTTTCTAAAAAAGTTCTAACTATTTTAGAAGTAATCTTCTTTGATTGAATATCTTTGTAAAATTGAATGATGTAGGGGTTGGTATCACTAAAAATAGCCCTCTGAGGCTCTAAATTAAAACCTACTACACCAGAACCCATAAACGGTTCAAAGTATGTTCCTTCACCATCCCACTTTATTGATTCAGCAATGAATGGAACTAACTTAGTTTTTATTCCTTGAATTTTGATAGGTGGGACTTTAGGTGTAATAATTTTTTTAGGTAACACTTGTAATCTCCTTTCTTACTGTTCTACACGTCTTCCTATTATACCATTTTTTAGACTTTTTTCCTTCCAAAACTGATTATAAACTTTTCCTCTTTTTACATCACTATTATCAAAATTCAAAATATTATTCAACTTATTAGCAACTTCTCGATTCATATTTGGATACAAATGCCCATAAGTTCCTAATGTAGTTTTAATATCTTCATGTCCTAACCTATCACGAATTACAAGAGCATTTTCTCCTAAAGAAATCAATAGACTAGCGTGCGAATGTCTTAAAGCATGGGTTTTTATTCTATGAACTCCAGCCAGTTTGGAATGACGTGTAATTATATGGCTTGTTGCACTTTTGTTGGTTGGTAATCCATTGTAGGAGAAAACAAAATTAGTAATAATATTTTTTTCTTGAATTTCCTTCCACTCACTCAAATATTGTAAAGTTGTATCATCAAGAGCTATAACTCTGTTACTAGCTAATGTTTTTGGCTCAGTTATATAAAATTCATTAGATGTTTTATAATACATATTCTTATTAACTTCTAAAGTTTTCTCAACAAAATCAATATCTTCCCATTGTAGAGCTTGAGCCTCCCCAATTCTAAGCCCTGTCATGAAAAGGGCATAAATAAGAGTAAAGGCAAATCTATCATAATAATCTTGTAAATCAAATGTTGAAAATACTTTCTCAGCTTCGTCTTTTGTCCAGAAGTCCACTTTTTGCCTTACTTTTTTTACATTTCCAACTTGTTTTGCAATATTTTTTTGTAATAATCCTAGTTTTACTGCAAGGTCTAGACTCTTTTGAAATAGTCCATGTATGGCTCTTACATAACCAGATGAATAATTAGACGAAAGATTATTTTGCCACTTCTTGACCATTGGAGCAGATATATCTCTCAACTTACGATTAAAAAAATATTTCAAATGAATTTCCATTGAAGACAATCTACTTTCAAACGTCTGTGGTTTGACTGATTGTTTATAGTCTGGCTTGAAATAAGTTTCGTAAAATTCTCTATACGACATAGTTGAATTTTTCTTAACTGCTGAATCAGAAAAATCATTCATATAGGCTTCATAACCTTTTTTAGCCTCTAGTTGATTTTTATATCCTCGTCCCCAATGCTGGAGTCGTTTCCCATGTTCGTCGTAACCTAAACTAGCCACAAAATACCACAATCCAGATTTTTTATCTTGATATACATGGGAAATTTTAGGCATGATTCTTTTCCTCTAATTCTTTGGTATTAATAGGAAAACCTAGTATATGCTCAACGGATGATAGCGGAACACGTCCTAATCGTTTAGAAGAGTAATAGTGGATTTGAGTCAATATCTTGGACACATTTTAGTAGAGACGGTTACGCCATTTTTTCTTTTGCTAACTCTTCAAACTCCTGAGGGGTTAGATAGTGAATCGAGCTGTGAATTCGATTCCGGTTATAAAATCCTTCAATGTAACTAAATAGTGCTCGATTCGCTTCTTCGAAGTCTGAGTAAGTCGTCGTGTATACTTCTTCTTTTTTCAATGATGCATGGAAGGACTCAATTCCTGCATTATCATAGGGTGTTCCTTTGCGACTATAGGAATGTCTTATTTTATTGTTTTCAAGCCAACTTTCCACTTCGATTGCTGTATATTGACTACCTAAATCGGTGTGTAGAATCATTCCTTCTGGAATGTGGTACCGTTGTTTCGCTTGATTGAGTGTTTGTAACACACAATCGACAGTCATTCGCTTAGAAAATGTATAGCTAATAATCTTTTTCGTGTGTAAATCCATAATTGAAGATAAGTAACACCAACCATTTTTCTTAGTTGGAATGTAGGTGATATCAGCTACCCATTTTTCACAGATAGTTTTAGTAGAAAAGTCCTGATTTAAGATGTTCTCTTTTAAAACAACCGGCTGAACAGACCGTTGAGGTCTGTATTTCTTAACCACAATTGACCTTAGATTTAATTGTTTCATCAATTTTTGAACATGCTTAAGAGATACTGAAATTCCTTCTTTTAGCAACACTTGATGGATTTTTGTTGCACCATATCTCTGTTTATGATCAAAAAAGATCGTTGAAATCTTCTTTTTCAATTGGTTATTTCTGACTTCTGTAGCTGTTAACGATTTATTTTTATAAAAATAGTAGACGCTCCTAGGAATTTCTAATAACCGACACAACAAAGAAACAGTGTAATCCTTACACCATTTTTCAATGAATCGGACAAGTGACTTCAGGTCTTTCGAGAGAATATGGCTGCGGCTTTTTTTAATATTTCAAGTTCCTCTTTCAAACGAGCATTTTCTTTTCTCAAATCAGCCGCTTCTTTTCCGGTTAGTCCTGTGGACGGATCAGGTAAGTATAAATTCTTCCACTTATAAATCGTCGCTTCAGCTAAGCCATATTCTTTCGCCAACCCTCGAACAGAACGTCCAGTTTGATTTAGTTCAACAATCATCTGTTTAAAATTTTCTTCATATCGGGTCATAAAATCCATCCTCTCGTAGATAAGTTTAATTTATTTCTGTCTCTACGAAAAGATGTCTAAGATTTGATACTAACACTATAGCCATAACCTTTATTTACAAGGTATAGCTTAGCTCTACGTACAATATCGGCTGATTGTGATGGCCCGAATCCCATTTTTTGAAGTTCATGTTTTGTTATGGTCTGCATATTGCTTACCTCCTTTTCTTGTTATACTGTTCAAAAATTACGATATTTTCAAAATCACCATTTTCAATTTTATAAGTTTTAGTATAATGTGGCTCAATCCCTATTAGTTTCTTTGCTGAATGATAGGGCATCTTGATTCTTTTAGGGTAATGTATCCCCTTGCTTTTTCGATAGATTCTAACTCCTTTAGGATATAACCACAACCTACTTCCTTTTACATATTTTTTCTTACTTGAATTTTCTTCTGAAAGTTCGGCATTTGTTAAATATGCTGATAAATATGCCCCTATGTTATCAATATTTTTCAATCTTTCAATTCTACACATCCCAAGCCCCCATATAGATTCAAACTCTTGATAGGGAAGATATAGACTAGATGAACTACTTTTCAATAATAAATGAAGATGAAATCCATGCCATTTTATAATATCATTACCCTCTATACCGTGTGGTTCTAAAATTGCAATATAGTCTAATTTTTCTTTATATTTATAATTCAGTCTTTTAATAAATTTATTAAACTCTTTATATATCAACGATGGTTGTTTTGCTATGATAGTATCTTTGAATGTCAATGTTGCCCACAGTTCATTCTTTCGTCCTGAAAAATTTGCATTTATAAGATACCTTAATTTTTTCATTGTTTGCTTAATTGAGTTTTCACTCTGGTTTCTTGTTTCTGTGTGTTCATAATATTTGATTTCCCCTGTCGATTTTATAACATATCGGTCAGAATCAATCTTCAAGATATTGTTTTGCCTATTTGATTTTTGTAAATACTGTACCTCATATATATCATTCATAAGTGTAACAGTAACAAAATCATCAGGATGAATTGAAAAATCTTTGCTGTCGTCCATACGACCACCTCGCCTATGATTTTTCAAGATTCTCTTATTGTTTTATTAAAAACAAGCCAATCATCAAAATTCGTTCCGATTTTTGAAGACCCTAAAAAGTTATTGATGGTCGCTCCGCTTAAATGCTTAAAGCATTTGCTCATCAACAACTTTTTAGAGTGCCATTAGGACATGTTCTCTAATATAGCCTTATCCAAAACATTCAAATAATCCATACTATTTTGTGGCAGTAAAGGAGCTTCAAAATAAGTTGGTTTCGTGTGTTGTCCATCAATCATAATATAACCCGCTCCAATTTCCTTTACAGTCTGGAATTCATTATCAGTATGCCCATATAACATAGTCCTTGCATAACTCGAAAGATTCCCCATACCAATACGCACGCCAAATTGATCTCTTTGCTGCCCGGTTAACCCATTATTTGAATTAGAAGATATGTCTGGTCGTTGCATAATCAACACTATCTCTATTCCCACCATACGCCCTTTTAGAAGCAGGTTATTAAAGTACCCAGTAATTTCTTTTGCAACTTTAGGATTAGCAACAGATAAGACAGCCGAAAATTCATCAATGATAACCACTAAAGGTTTAGCATTGTCAATATCTGTCCAAGTTTTGCCAAAAGAGTGTTCGTCTTCAGTAAACCATTCAGAATACCTACGTTCCATTTCATCATTAACTTCTCTTAGTAATCTTGCTATTTCGTTATCTGATACAGCAAGATTTTGCACCTTTCCATATTTCTTCAAGTCTATTCTTCGACAAATGATAGCTAAATCTGCCGATTTTGGGTCACATACATATATATCACAGCCTCCGCCTTTACCTTTTATCCTTAAATAATCAAGTATTAACATACTTACAAGGTAAGTTTTGCCAGAACTAGTCGAACCACATATTAACGTATGGCAAGGTCTGGAGAACTCCATTGAAATTTTTTCTGTAAACTTAATAGTATTATTTAGGACTTCTCGAGAAGAAAAATCTAACCTATTATCAGGAAAACGGTCAAATATATACTCACAATAAGTATTATTATTTACAATGTCCTGCAAAGGTAAATCTAGTAGAGCTTGAAAATGATTTGCAAATTGACTAGATTTATTAGTGAATATGTCAGCATTTTTTTTGAAGCGAATAAGAATTTGCTCATCGGTAACTAAGTAGCCAATTTCAGCAGATATATCATCGTTGTAAAGGTTATTATGAACAATGAATTTCCTGATTTTATAGTTCAAACTAACTTTGTATCTATAAAAAACAAATCCCACACATAAGATAGTTACTGTTGCAAAGAATACAGTCAAAAAAATGTATTCTGTATTCAAGAAATACTGAAAAATTAAAACTAAGGTCAGTACCAGTGTTATGAACAATAAAATTCTTTTCCTCAACAGAATCGGAGACTTAGAAAATGCGGTTATTATCTTATAATTACTATTCATCATCAACAACCTCAATCCCCTCTGCTTTGAAAGAACAAGCTACATACTTGTAACTATCTCCAGCCACATAGGCACTACCTGTCAACCCAATAAATTCAACTAAACAGTTCTGAGGAATTGCTTTAGAATCTTGGAAAAGAGGTTTAGAGTGTTCAATCTTTACATTAAAACGTTCAAACTGTTTTTCTATTGCTACACATTCATAAGAATACCCAGCTACTGTTTCTGTTTTTTTACGACTCCCATTCTCCTCAATATAGAGAAAATAAGGTTTTTGGTTAACTAGAATTTTCGCTCCTTTTATCGTCTCTTCTGCATTCAAAATTGGTCTAATCATTGTTAGTCCTCCTTTATATATTTTTAAGTGTTGTAATTACATCACGACACTATTATAAAATAAGTGTCGTGTTTTGTCAACACACAAAATTAAAATAAAAAAAATAGGCTTGAAGCCTAAATTTTTCCGTGACGCACTAAAAGAGAACCCCTCACTATCATTCTGATAACAAAAGAAGTAGTTACATAACTTGTTTCTGTATATAGAGGTAAAATCTTTTTTAACTCAGCAATACCATCAATAGTAGTTTGATTTACTTGTAAATCAGTTCGAGTTTTTGGGGCACTTCGTTCTTCAACTTGAGACCCAAATTTTAATACTTTATCCCAGTTTTTTTCAGCAGTAATTTTTTTCGAATCTAAATAAGCTTGATTCACGACAAATCCATTAGTAAGATGAAGATTATCAAATTCTCCAGTTGCTTTTATTTCTTTTTTAAGAGTATCGATACTATTTCGTGTTTCTATTGCCAGTCTAACAGCTAATCTCACTATATCACCACCTTTTTATTACTAATACTATTATACAAAAAATGTTGTGTTTTTGCTACACATTATTTTCAACTCTGCAAACAATTTGCAAACAACAGAAATTAATTCTAATAAATTCTTATAAAAATAATTAGTATAAATCCTTAATTTTAAACTATATCAAACCTTATCAATTTAGAAAACGATAGAGTGGGAATAAAGAGCCAACAGAATATGGCTGAACGGTTCCTGTAAATCAACATTTTCCAATCATAAAAAGCCCTTGTCAGCATAAAATGCTGGCGAGGGCTTTTCTTTGCGCATTTTTTCGATTGCATATCAATTACACTTTTGCTTCCATTTGACTTTAAAATAGAGAGCGTTACCATAGAGGAAAAGCCAATTTGGATTGGAGGCAACTTTTCATGGCAAAAAAAGAATTTTTCAAAGAGGTCTTGCTGTTTAGCCTGAAGTCTTTTGTCCCGTATCTCGTGCTTTTGTTTCTGGGTAACCAATGGCTGAATCTGCATCGTTCTTTTTTCATTTGCCCAGTTATTTTTGCTAGTACGTTAGTCGCAGCCTTTTTTAAAACGAAGAAACAGTATCAACAACACATAACTTAACCTCTCAAGACGCGACCATGCCCCTACTAACAACAGTAGCAGTCATGGCTGCGTCTTTTCTCTGACGATGGCGTCATTTGATATTTTTCTGGCATTTTTTGATGTTCAGGGATTGATGAATTCTCGCTATACTTACCTCATCAGTTAAGTCAATTACCCATAGGAGGAATTTCAAATGACAAAAACAGCGTTAATCACAGGTGCAACCGGCGGATTAGGCCACGAGTTCGTAAAGCTCTTTGCTGCCAATGGTGACAATCTCGTTTTAGTAGGTCGAAATGCCAAAAAGCTTGCAACTTTAAAAGCAGAAGTAGAGAATAAATACCAAGTGACAGCAATGACGATTGCCGTTGATTTTTCGGAGGAAACAGCGGCCGAAAAGATCTATGAACAAGTGAAACAAGCGAAAATTCAAGTGGATTATCTTGTAAACAATGCCGGTCTTGGTGGCCAAGGAAGTTTTCTAGAGCGGACTATGGATCAGGATATTTCCATGATGCGGGTCAATATGCTCGTTCCCACTAAATTAATGAAGTTGTTTATTCCAGAATTCGTCAATCGCGGTACTGGAAAAATACTGAATGTCTCCTCTTCAGCGGCACTGATTCCCGGACCGCTCCAAGCGGAATACTATGCCACAAAAGCCTATGTGACTTCTTTAAGCAATGCCATTGCCTACGAATTAAAAGAAACTGGCGTGACGGTTACCACCCTAATGCCCGGGGCGATTGAAACCGGGTTTGCCAAAGCCGGTGGATTAACCCAAACAAAGATGTTTGCTAAAGGTGCCAGCCCTGCCGTTGTAGCCCAAGAAGGCTATCAAGCAATGTTGGCTGGTAAACTAAATGTCTTTTCCGGACTGTCCAAAGTACAACGACCTTTCGTTGGCTTAATGCCCTTAATGCCTAAGAAAGCCATCATGGGGTTTGTTGCCAATCAACAATCAAATCCAGGCTAAGGTGAGTGTGTATGCAAAAATTTATCGTAAATGGTCAATACCAACAGTTACTAAAGCAACATCATTTTGATGTGGGCAAAGTGTTGAAGACTGCCCATTTGCCGGAAAATCTGTTTACCCGGGAACAGATTCGCCTTACAGAACCGGAATACTATGCTCTGATGAATGCCATTAGTCAACAAGCCCCAGATGAACAAACATTGATGAATCTGGCGACTTATGATGGCATCGAAACGTTCTCGGCACCGATCTTTGCGGCCTATTGTAGTGAGAATGGTCTGAAATGCATCCAACGTTTAGGACGCTACAAACAATTGATTGGCCCGATTTTGTATCAAATAACACAGGCGAATAAAAGTGTCACAATCACCTTTTCTTCCCTTAACAATTTGCCGATTGACTCAAAATTCTATCTGGCTAGCGAGTTTCTCTTTTTGATTCATCTGCTTTCAAAAGCAACGGAACAACGAATTGTCCCTTTGCAAATCACCTCGACTTTTTCGGATTTTGACGAGGCTTTTGTAGCACTAGTGGGATGCACCCCAGTGACCTCTGGAAGCAATAGCATCACATTTGCCGAAGAGACTTTGCAGTTGCCTTTCATTACCGAGAACAAGACCATGCGAGACTACCTCATGCCGGAATTAAATCGGCGTTTATCCGAGTTAGACGTAGATGATTCCTTTAGTGCCCAAGTGCGCAGTGCACTGGTGGATTTATTACCTGCGGGAGAAAGTGCCATCGAGGATGTTGCGCGAAAATTGACGATCTCTAAGCGCACACTCCAACGCAAACTAAAAGAAGAACAAACTAGTTTTCAAAAACAGCTTAACAGTGTCCGGGAGATGCTGGCCAAAAGTTACTTAAAAAATACGACTCTCTCCTCGGATGAAATCGCCTATCTTTTGGGGTATTTGGAGGTCAATTCCTTTTTGCGGGCCTTTTCTGTCTGGACCGGCCAGAGCATCAGCGAATACCGGCGAAAAAATGCCCAATAATACTCATCCTCCCCTCTTGAAACGGTGACAGAGTCAAGAGGGCTTTTTGATTTTGCGTCTTTGTCTACGCAAATAGAAAGCGCTTTATTTGTTAGCCTAACGCTCCTCCAAATAGGCTATAATAAAAGAAAACGAGTAGGTGAGACGATGAAAGTCTTGATTGTGGAAGACAACCGACAAATCGTGGACGTTTTGACCCGTTACTTGCAAGAAGCGGGCTACGAGACTGCCGTCTGTTACGATGGTGAAGCGGCCCTCACGTATTTTGAAGGAGAGCCAGTCGATTTTATTTTATTGGATATCATGTTGCCCGGCGTGGATGGCTTTACCATTTGCCGGAAAATTCGCGAGACCTCCACGGTGCCGATTATTATGATTACCGCCAAGACAGAGGACGCAGATCGGATTCTTGGCTTAGAAGTTGGCGCAGATGATTACATCATTAAGCCCTTCTCCCCGAAAGAAGTTCTTTCTCGTATGAAGGCGATTTTGCGGCGGATTCATTTTGAGCAGGATCGTCCCTCGGCCAAGCTTTTTTTGAACGGGATTGAATTACAGTTAGAAAATCGCAAAGCTTTTTACCGGGGACAAGAAATCCGTTTGACCAAAAAAGAGTTTGAAATACTGGCGTTGTTTGCCCAATACCCTAACAAGGTCTTTAGCCGGGACAATCTTTTGGACACGGTGTGGGGCTATGATTACTATGGGGACAGTCGCACCGTAGACAGTCACATCAAACGTCTCCGGGCCAAACTCACCGCAGCCCACGTAGCAAATTGCAGCATTGAAACCGTCTGGGGTGAAGGCTATCGTTTTGGGCTAAGCCTATGAAGAAAATCGCCAATCGCTTAATTTTACAGTCCGTTAGCCTGCTATTGTTTTTTGCGCTGATTATCGCCATTCTCTTTGGGGTATTGTTTTCCCGGCACACGGAGGAACTGCACCAAGAAGAATTGGTCCACCGAAGTGAATTAATCAGTGATACCTTGGCGGATTATTTCAAGACAGACACCAGTAGCACGTCGCAAAGCCACGGTCAAAACAATGGCCAAGGCGGCTATGGGGCTTTTTTGCGCTTTATGAATCAAATTGCCGGAGAAGCGGTCTGGGTAGTGGATGACGACCTTCAGCCCGTGATTAGTGACCATCATCAAGATGGAACACCCAATACGCCCCTACCAGAACAAGCACAAGCCTTGGTACGCCAAACTTATCAAAACAAAGAAACCAATGTCACAAAAGACTATCAGTTTCTGCAATTGAATGAGCTAATGGTGGTCACCCCGATTTTAAGCGGACAACAAGTACTAGCCGTGGTGGTGATGCACTCCCAAGTGAACGCCATTCATAAAAATCAACTATCCGGCTACGTTATGCTCCTACTCAGCCTCTTAGTCTCCGTCCTTTTAGCTAGTTTACTGGCTTGGCGATTGGCCAAACGCTTTGTCCGCCCAATCGCGGAAATGCGCGCCTATGTGGATAACCTGGCCCACGAACGGTTTGAAACCCAGCTGAAAATCGATACTCACGATGAGTTGCAAGAATTAGGAGACCAGTTGACCCTTTTAAGCCAGCGCCTAGCCGATGCCCAAGAAGCCCGCAAGAAGAAAGCCCAGTCTGAAAAAGACTTTCTCTCGCAGATTTCCCATGAATTGCGCACCCCGGTCATGGTGATTAAAAGTTCGCTGGAGGCCATGGAGGAAGGCTACCTGAACGCTCAGGAAGAAAAAGACTACCGGCACCAACTACTCATAGAAGTGACCAGTCTCGAGCGCTTAGTCAATGACTTACTGGAGTTAAGTCGTTTGGAATCCACGGAGTTTCACTTGCAAAAAGAACCTTTGGATTTGTTGGATTGTCTCAATGATGCCTTGCGCAGCTATCGGATTCCGTTTAAGGAAAAACAGCAAACTTTGCAATTCACCAATCACCTTGCCCAGAAAAAACTGATGAACGGGGACTATCAGCGCATTACTCAAATGCTGAAAATCATTTTGGACAACGCCCAGAAATACTCCCCAGAAAAAGCGGTGATTCAGTTGAATTTAGGCATGTCAGAGGAGGATTTGGAAATTATCCTGGCAAATCCCCTGCTCGACTCTAGCCTAGATACCCAACAGCTTTTCGATTCTTTCCAAAGGGGGCGCAATCCAGGGCAAAACGGCACCGGCCTTGGCTTAGCGATTGCCAAGCAGGTCGTCTTGCGCCATCAAGGGGTGATTGAAGCCCAAACACCCCCGGGGCAATTTGTGATTCGGATTCAGTTTCCGACTCTCTAGTTGCCATACTTTTGCCACACTTTTTTCCTACAATCAAAATAGGGAAAGGAGGAGGTACTCATGAAGAAGCTTTTCACCACCTTTTTGCTTGCCACCGCGTTTTTATTCACTGGCGTCGTCGGGGATGCTGCTCAGAGAAAAACCACGCAGCTACAGTCCCAAGACCATTTACCCAATTACTGCTTACTGATCAAAGATGAGCGGGCACCTCAGGAAAATTGTCCCATTGGGCAAGATCCCATTGTCCGAACCCACCACAAACAGCGAGCTGCCAAACAAGCCACTTTAGCCAAACAAAGACACCAAACAACCGTGCCAAAAGCGAATCAAACACCCCCAGCAAAACAACAAACAGAACAACCGACAAAACAAGGCGTTCAAGATGGCACGGGGCCAGTCCGCCTCCAAGATCCGCTAAATGAAAACTGCCCTAACCCAGTCCCACCGGCAGCCGCAAATGAGCCAACTACCGAACCTGTCCCAACTGCCCCAACCCCAAACGCTACTGATCCAGTAGTCTGCCCGCAACCTCAGGACGGTACAGGCAATCAATATGGCAACACTTATGACGAGCCCCCTGCACAAACCCCAAGACACAACCGTCAAAATACCCCAACCACCAATCAGCACGGACACGGTCAACGGGAGGGCAGCGGCACGAGAGGACAACGAGGACACCACACAGGCAAATAATTGACCTAACTAACAAAAAAGCGAAACCCTATCCCCCATCTCCCAAAGCTAGAGCAAAAAGCTAGCAGTAAGAGGTCGGTGTCAAAAAGGGCTTCGCTTTTTATCGTGGTCCCAACGCCCACGACTCGGTAAAAAGAAGAGTATTTCCTTGCACTTCTTTTATCGCGATGACTAAAAAGTGGTAGTATGGTAGACAGGAAAAAGTCCTAGGAGGAATGTGCCATGTTCGATTATCACAACTATTTGAAACAGCCGGATGCCTTATCGTTTGATGAAGCCTTGTCCCTCTATCAAGACATCTACGGTGTACTGGAAAACCCCGATGCCGATTTACACGAGCTTTGGCAAGAAGTCATCACTGCCGCCTTGGCTTACACAAAAATGCGCACGGAATGGAATTTTTGGTCTACTGCGGAAAAAAATGCCAAGGACCCTTTGCGCACCAGCTTACACAACACCTTCATCATCAATCTAACGGCCTTTCACCGTTTCTGCGGAAAACTCGAGTTAGATGACAGTTGGCTAGCAAAACTAGGCCCTGTAGAACAGCGAAAAAAATGGGGCGACTTCGCCGGCTACCTCGTTTGTTTGGAAACTATACGGGGGCGGTGAACACGGCAGTCGCTACATTCCCGTTATTAAGTGTGAATTTTAAAAGTCGCTGGCCCTATCGCTGACCAACAAAAACGACTCCGATTATTAACAATCGGAGTCGTTTTTTTATTATTTTTTATCCTTGGGTAGTCGGTAAAATGGATTCCACTTCTGAATGAGGACGAGGGATCACATGGACGGAGAGCAATTCACCAACCCGTTGTGCGGCTGCTGCTCCGGCATCTGTGGCGGCTTTGACTGCACCCACATCGCCCCGTACCATTACTGTGACAATTCCGCCACCAACCCGTTCTTTCCCAACTAAGGTTACGTTTGCCGCTTTTACCATGGCATCCGCCGCTTCAATTGAGCCAATCAAGCCTTTTGTTTCGATCATTCCTAATGCATCTGATTTCATTTTTTGTTCCTCCTAATTTTTTTTAATAGTTATTTTTGTCCCTGGAATAACTCCCAGAGCATTGGCTTCTTCTGTATCAATATGACACTCCAAGCCAGAATTCGCTTTTGCGCGAATTACCACATTGTTTAATACGCCGCCTCGCTTCCCAGAAAAAGCAATGGAGACGACCTCGCCGTCTTGCACGCCAAAGCGCCCGGCATCTTCTGGTAGCATATGGATATGACGCTGGGCAACGATTACCCCTTTGTCGATTTCCAAAGAGCCGCTCGGTCCGACAATCGTAATTCCCGGAGTATCCTGCAAATCACCGGATAGGCGTAACGCCCCAGGAATTCCTAGTTTAAACGTATCACTTTGCAAAATTTCAATTTGCGTTTCTGGACGGACCGGCCCGAGAATTCGAATATTTCCAATCATTCCTTTAGGGCCACAAATCATAACCGTCTCTTTGCAGGCATATTGGCCAGGTTGCGAAAGATCCTTTAACTTGGTCAATTGATACCCAGGGCCAAAAAGCTTATCTAGTGCTTGTTGCGAAAGATGGATATGGCGATTAGAGATCCCCACCGGAATCAGTCCATCCTCTGGAACCTTTTTGGTAGCCGGCATTCCAGGGTTTAGTCTCTCTAAAAGAACACTGAGTAATTCATCGTAATTATCCATTTATTTCAACCTTTCGTTCACTCATTCATCTGGGATAAGACTTTCCGGACAACCTCCGCAAGATTATCTAAGTCACTGCTAGAGAATTCATGATTTTTTTCTTCAAAGCTTTGTTGGATGCTAGCTGGGCTGGCTGTTGAGACACTGCAGGAAGACGTGGCTTTTGCACAGGCCTTTTCATCGATTCCCCCGTTTAATTCGGGATGTTGAAAACTCGTGTCATCCTGAACCAAGGTAGTAACATCCTTCAATCCATAAGCAACTTTCTTAATGTTTAACAGATGTTTCGGACTCACATTTTCAGAAACAGAGCTGCCACCAAACGTGCCACAGCCTAATGTAAATGAAATTGGTAAGCCGGTACTGATGCCTGTTCCGCCTTGGCTTCCTCCCGTATTCACCAAAATCCGGGAAGCTGGTTTAGCCGCAAATTTAAGGACGATGTCGCGATTGTTCGTGTGCAAGCTCATAGTATGCCCAATCCCATTTTGCAAGAGATCGATGCTTAGTTGACAAGCTTCTTCCCAATCATTCACCACGTAGAAGGCAAGTACAGTGGTTAATTTTTCATAGGACAAAGGATTGCCTTCACCTACACCTTTTTGTGCTCCAATTAACACTTTAACCGTGGCTGGCACGCTAAACCCAGCAGCTTCAGCAATAACTTGCGGTGAGCGACCAACAAATTTCGCATTCATCGCATGACCATTTTTGAATAAAAGCTGACAGACTTGATCCGTCTCTGCCGGAGTCATGAAGTAACCGCCTTGCTTTTCTAGCTCTCGTACGACTTCTTCCTTATTGCAAGTTTCGCAGATAATCGATTGTTCCGACGCGCAGATTGTCCCATTATCAAAAGTCTTGCTGGCAATGATTTTGGCTACTGCACTTTTGACATCCGCTGTGCGCTCGATGTATGCTGGTGAATTTCCTGCACCTACACCAATCGCTGGCTTACCTGAACTGTACGCCGCTTTGACCATGCCTGGTCCCCCAGTAGCGATAATCAAGCTGACTTCTTTTGCATGCATCAATTCATTCGTGGAGGCCATTGTTGGCGTAGAGACACAGCCAATGATGCCTTCAGGAGCACCGGCTGCCACTGCTGCCCGGGCTAACATATCCGCCGCTTTTTTAGTGCAATCTGCCGCAGCTGGATGCGGTGCAAAAACGATGGCGTTCCGGGCTTTCAATGCAATCATCGCCTTGAAAATAACCGTTGAAGTTGGATTGGTGGAAGGAACGATGCCCATTACCAAGCCAACTGGTTCTGCCACATCAAGCAGACCTTTAGTGGTATCTTCATTGATGATACCCACCGTTTTTTCATCCTTGATTTCTTCATAGAGTAAGGTCGCCGCCGCATGATTTTTGTAGGTTTTATCGGCAACTTTCCCAAACCCGGTCTCATCGACTGCCGCTTTCGCCAAGCAGACCGCAAACTTTTCCGCGGCTTCCTTCATAGCCTTAATGATGTCATCTACTTGTTCTTGCGTGTAAGTTGAAAAAGCAATGGCTGCTTTTTGACCGGCCCGGGCTAAATCCCGCGCTTCCTGAACAGAACATAAATCCTTGTCAAATTTATTCATTTTGATACTCCTCTACTTTTACTAGTTCTTATTAAAGTAGTCGATCAATGCTTCAATAAGTTTCTCTTTATTGGTTCGGTAAATGTCTTTTTTCGAAATTGGGAAATCGACTTGTTTTTTCGCCAGTTTTCGCAAGTCGATTACTTTCATTTCGGACAGGGCTGCATTGCTCTGCTCTCGATCGCCTATTTCTAACCAGTGTTGTAAATTAGCTTCCGTGGTTGCGAGGAGACTTTCTGTGGCCACAATCCCTGTGTCTTCTGGAACTAGTATGCTTGTTTGTTCCACTAAAGTCGTTGGTTGATGGTCACTTGTCGCGAGCACTTCTACAGCTTCTGTCTGAGTCTCTTTATCAAAAGTTTCCGCTTCTAAACCATCCTGCTCGCTCACTGGTTGCTCATAAGTCGAAGTCGTCAATAAACCACCGATGTTTTCCGCCGGCCGCGGAATCACATGCGTGGCATACAGCAAGTCACAACCCAAGTTTTCCACCGCGCTAGCAGCGGCCTCTACCGCTGTCTTCACAGCCGCCACATCGCCTACAATCGTGACCGTTACCAAGCCACCGCCAACCAACTCTTTTGACCACAAGCTCACTTCTGCGGTCTTTAACATGATATCGGCTGATTCAATAGCGCCAATTAATCCTTTTGTTTCCACTAATCCTAATGCTTGCATGACTTACTCCTTCCTATAAGAGGTCTGCCCAATTGGCTGGATAAGTCGCATAAAATATTTTGGCCTTATTCGGTGAGCCCCAGGTTACTCGACTATTTTTAGGGACAAACAATACATCCCCCGCTTCTGCCGTATAGGTGATGCCATCGATTGTCACCTGCAAGGTTCCTTCAATCACATAGTCAATCTCTTCATAAGTTAATTCCCAGTCAAAGGACGAATGATCGATTTCCAAGAAACCAGCGCTAATTTGTGATTCCTCTTGGCCAATCAACTCCTGACAATGCACATTGGCGTTAGGATTCCCTGTTTCAAAGACTGCCATTTTGACACTTTTTCCCTGAATGCTCTTTAAGCCATTGCTATGTTTTTTGCAGACATAAGGCAAGGACGGTTCTTGACTATCAGCTAATAGGGCACGTAGCATTGCTACAAAACCTTCTTTGGATAGCTGGTCCGGCAGACAAGCTGCAACCTCAGAGTAGTCTTGAGGTTGTAGTTCAATTTGGTAGGTAGCGGCTAGGTCTTTTGCCGAAGGAGTCACAATGGTATTCGAATCAATGCCGATTTGTTTCCTACCCATTTCGTGTGCTTGGATGATATCTTCCGCACAAATTAATTTTTTCATACCCTTGAATCCTTTCTAAACAGATTCACAACTTTCATCAATAATTCCAATAACCGCCGCATCAACTGGGATCGCATCATCCTCTAACATGCGTCGGGCGGCACTTCCGGTCGTGATTATGACTCGATCACCGATTCCCGCTCCGATGACATCGCAAACAATCATTCGTTCCCCATCACGAGAACCTCCGACTATTTCAGCAATCATCAGTTTCATGCCGTTCAATTTTTCTGCTTTTCTGGTCGCCCAGATATTATCAATCAGTCGCGCGGTCACCATTCTTTGTTTTTCTCTCTTCTTTTGATTTCCTCGATAGCGGCGAGCACTGATGCGGTGTCGCCGAATATCGCTAGCATAATCATATTTTGCGGGCAACTCCCACGAATATCTTCCACTGTCACTCCCACTGCTTTTTCGGCAATATCCGCGGCACAAACCATTTCAATGAGCTTTCCTTGGACCAGTCCAATCGCATCTGGGGCGTCCAATTCCGCTCTAGGACCTGAGCCTTTGCGACGATTTAAGATGGCGAGTGTTCCTTCACCGGGAGATTTGATAATTCTACACTCCATGATTTGTTCCTCCTACATCCTCGAATCCTTCAATCCAATGCTTCATCCGTACAACTCAAAGCAATGCCTAGAGGTGTCACAAACATGGGATTAATCGGTTTAAAAGTTGGAATACCTGTCTTCTTCTCAATGATGCCTTCAATGCCCGTTAAGCAAGTGGTCCCCCCTACTAGATACAGCCCGTCTACTTCATAACCGGCGACTTGTTCCAAGATAATCGTGGCAATTTTTTCAACGACTGGCTTTAACGTCACCAGTAATTCCTGATGGTGGGCTACATCTCGCTTGAACAACTCCGCTTCAGGAATTGACATCTTATACGCTCCGGCCGTCACCAAGGTCAAATGAGTGCCGCCAGTAGCTTCATCGGCTACTTTAATCACTTCACCGTCCTTGATGATAGAAATCCCCGTCGTACCACCACCGATGTCCACCACTGCGCCATTTTGAATATCGAGCACTTGGTTCGCCGCAGTTGGCTCATCCAATAAATTCGTCAATTCAAAGCCAGCACTTTGGACAACATTTTTGATGGCACCACTATCTAAGGCATCCGTTCCCGGAGGAATCGCTGCGGCAGCATAACGCAATTCTGTTTGCAACTTGCTTTCTATCTCTTCTTTCAGTTCACGAACTATCGTGACCGCTCCGATGTAATCAACTACCATTCCATCTCGTACCACGTCCGCATATCGGTAAGCACCGGCAACCGGCTGACCTTCTTCATCCAACACGGCTAGAACAATGCAGGCGGTCCCTAAATCCACCCCGGTAAAATACTGGCCACTTTTACTAGGTCGAGGGCTCTTGATTACGGTTTCAAAACGAGCAACCAATTCATTACAAGTCTCAATTTCCAACACGTCTATCATTCATTTGCTCCTATCAATTGTTCTTTTTCTCTTTCGATTAGCTGTATCAAGTGGATTACTTGTTGCCGTTGTTTATCCGTTACTCGCGCCATTAACAGTTGCGCATAGACTTGGCTCCGTTGCAATTTGATCAAAATTTTCCCTTGTGGCGTTACTAAATCTGCTGTCGTTAATTGGCTCCAGTCACACTCAGACTCTTCTTCGAAACCTTCCAGCTCTTCTTCTTGTTCGATTGCAGCAGGCAACTCGGCAAGTTTAAAAATCCGCTGAGCGACTTTCAAATCAATTGCTTGCGCTTTTAGCCCCGCCGCTTGTAATTCCAAAGTCAAGAGTTGAAACGTGGCCTGCAAGGTCGCTTCTGCTAGTCGCGTGTCTCCCAAGTTAGAAGTGCTAGCAGTGTCAGCTTCTTTACCGGAAAGAATCTTGATTTGATGATCCAGGAGATACTGTCGTGCCCCCGGGGTCAGTCGACTTTCTGCACTAACGTAAAAGGTTTCCAAGGGTGTTTGCCGATGTTTCTGCTGAATTTCTTGCTCCGTAATGAAATGCATCAGTAACCACCTCGCCAAATTCTCCGATACAAATCTTCAAGTTCGATTTGTGTAGGAACCCGAGGATTGGTTAATGTACACGTATCCTTCATGGCTGCTTGCGCCATTTCAGGGATTGCTTGCATAAACTCTTCCTCGTCGATACCTATTTCGGTGATTGAACTAGGAATAGCCATTTGTTTGGCTAAGCGCTGAATGCCCGCAACTAACAAAGTCACGGAAGATTTTTCGGTACCTCCATGAATGCCCAGTAGGTTTGCCGCTTGCGCATATTTAGTTAAACAAGGCTGTTCTTTCGTTTCATTGAGTCCGGCGTTATAAGCAATCACATAAGGTAAAAGGACCGCATTTGCCCGTCCATGAGGAATATGGAATCGGCCCCCTAATGCATGAGCAAGGCTGTGACAAATGCCCAATGAGGCTTCGCTAAAGGCCATCCCCGCTAAGCAAGAGGCATTATGGACTTTGGCGCGCAACGCCTCATTTTGTCCATCACGATAGACTTTCACTAAGTCTTGCCAGATGATTCCCATGGCCTTTTCCCCACAAGCATCCGTGAAATCGGTCGCCTGAGTGGAGACATAGGCTTCTAATGTATGGGTCAAAACATCCATTCCCGTATCGGCCGTCACACTGCTAGGAACGCTCATAGTAAAGACGGGATCTAAGATGGCAAACTCCGGCGTCATCGCATCGTCAACCAAAGCAAATTTGCTATGATTTGCAGGATCCGAAATGACCGCAAAGGAGGTTACCTCACTACCCGTACCACTGGTGGTTGGAATCGCAATCATCTGTACTGTGGCTTTCTCGATTCCTTGGGTATAAATTTGGCGTACTGCTTTTGCCGTATCCAAGGCTGAACCGCCACCTAGAGCAATGATGGTATCCGGCTCGCAGACTACTGCTTGGGCTACCCCTTTTGCAACGACGTCAATCGTTGGATCCGGCACCACCTCCGAAAATACTAGGTAGCTGCGTTGACTAGCATCTAACAGGTCTGTAACCAAGGCCACTTTCCCTGAACTTGCCATGAAGGGATCACAAATCACCAATATTCGTTGACCAATAAGGGACGGAATTTCGGTGATACTCTGCTCTCCTGTAAAAATTTTCGTCGGCATTTTAAAACTTCCCATTTTCTCGCCTCCTCTCTACTGTAAATATTTCTTTAGTTCTTTTATTGCTTGCGGATCTGCTAAGTCTACACAGATGATTTTTTCAGTAATCCCGCAAGCTAATAGCTGTTCCTTTGCCTGAAACAGCGCACTTTGTTCACATGACTCAAAAAAAGTCACCACGCCAAGAATCGGAATCCGAAAAGCCTTAGCAAAATTAGGAGGATAACTTCTCCTAGTCGCTGTTACTGGCTGAAGGAAAAGACCATTTTTGGCTGATTGCTGCAAAGCAATCACATGCTTATGCATCCAAGGACTTTCTAGGTAACTATCCGGTACGATAATTGTTTGATCGTAATAGACGATATTGGCCACCCGTCGCAAAGAAGTAGGGCTGTTTTCTAGAGCTTGCGCGATTACATGCTTGCTACTATTACGAGGGCCGACTAGTAAGGTTCGTTGCTTCATGTGCGCGTCACAGGGACT
Source organism: Enterococcus asini ATCC 700915 (assembly GCF_000407365.1). Classification (GTDB taxonomy): domain Bacteria; phylum Bacillota; class Bacilli; order Lactobacillales; family Enterococcaceae; genus Enterococcus_C; species Enterococcus_C asini. The sequence continues at coordinate 907,330 of NZ_ASVU01000001.1, read as the reverse complement.
ACTTCAAAGTGCAACGTCTCTTTAAAGGCGCGTAAGACTTCTGCTAGGGCAACTTCCACACTTTGAACATCTCCGGTGATTACCACCGAGCCAGTGAAGCGATCGAGAAACCCAATCATGACATCTGCTGATTTGGCCGCCGTGTCTGCGGCAATCAGTGCCGTTTCAAAGGGTGAAACGGTCAAAATACCAATCGCACCAGTAGCCTCAATTCCTAAAGACTGGTAAATGTCTGTCACGGGTGAAGCAATCACATGGGCCAGAGTAATCTGCTTGCCGGGAACCGATTCTTCAATTATGCGTTGTCCCATTATTTCCCCCATTGACTATGCTCTCCCCTTCTTAGTGACGTACTACCCGTACCGGAAAATCGTATTCCCTTATCCAGGCTTCAATTTGATTTAGCTCTGCATCAGATAAACTAGGATCTCCTTCCACTGGATAGTCGATTCCTAATTGACCATATTTGTTGACTCCTAATTTGTGGTAGGGCAATAAATCAATTCCTTTAAAGTTTGGCAAATCTTTGTACGGCATCAAAAAACTGATGATTTGCTGAATTTCTTGCTGACTATCATTAATCAGCTTTAACATTGGCATCCGAATCTGTACTTGATGGCCTCGTTGCAGTAATTCTTGTAAGTTCTCCAAGATTTTTTCATTACTAATACCCGTCAATTCATTGTGGCGCACAGGATCCATGTGTTTCATGTCGTACAAAAACAAGTCAATGTAATCTGCTATTTCCAATAGTTTGTTCAAACGCAAATGGCCACATGTTTCCACGGCTGTGTTTAACCCATCCGCTTTACAAGCACTTAACAAGGCTAATGCTGCTTCCGGTTGCGCCAAGCATTCGCCTCCGCTCAAGGTGACACCGCCACCAGACATCTCATAAAACGCATCATCTTCATGAATGACCGCCATCAAATCAGAGATTGTCCGAATTTGACCCGTGATGTTCAAGGCTGTCATGGGGCAAACTTCCACACATTTTTGACAACCATTACATGCACGATCGCGGTGGACTTGGTGATGTCCTTGGGCATCCATATAATGAATACCCATCGGACATGCTTCCACGCAAGCACCACAATCATTGCAAATACTTTGTTGGTACATCACTTCAAATTTGCGATTAATTCCTTCAGGATTGGCACACCATTGGCAACGTAACGGGCATCCTTTGAAAAAAACGATGGTTCGAATTCCGGGACCGTCATACAGACTGTATTTCTGAACATTAAAAACCATGGCCTGCCGTTCAATTCGTTCTTTTTTCACCATAACCATTCGTTTTCATCTCCAGATTCTCTTTTAAAATTTCGTCAGCATCGTCCGACTGATGATTTCATCTTGAACATCCTTGCAAAGTTCAACAAAGAAGGCACTATACCCAGCCACTCGAACAATTAAATCACGGTATTGTTCTGGATGTTTTTGTGCTTCAATTAGGGTTTCATTGTCCAAGTAGTTAAACTGCATTTCCCCATTTCCTAAATGACAAGCAGTTTTCAACAAGGTGATCAAACTTTCTTCTCCTTCTGGTGTATCCAACATGCCAGCCATGATCTTAAAGTTGTGCACCATCCCAATGTTCATGGTATCATTGGACATTTTTGAAATTGATTTGATAATCGCTGTCGGCCCCTTGTAGTCAGCGCCTTGGGTTGGACTAATCCCATCTGATAATGGCACCCACGCCTTCCGACCATTGGCAGAAGCCCCGGTCATTTGACCAAATGGTGTATTGTTCGAAATCGACAACGTACCATGGCTTAAAACAGAGTACAGTGTTTTATACTTACGGTGTTCCGATTCGGTGAAACAAATCAAGTCAGCGGCAATCAAATCGGCGTAGTCATCGTCATTCCCGTATTTAGGTGCTTTGAGGCAATCCGTACGAATTTGGTCGTAGCCTTCAAAATCAGCTTTCAATGCTTCGTTTAATTGCTGTAAGGTGTATTTCTTTTCATCGAAGACCAATTTCTTAATCGCTGCCATGGAATCCGCATAGGTTGCTAAGCCAGACCAAACTACTCCTGGTCCGAAGTTATACATCGCACCACCGGAAGAAACGTCTTTCCCTTTTTCCATACACCCTTCATACATGATTGACATCAATGGTTTCGGTGCTAAATCCCGGTGAACTCGTTGCGAAATCACCGTTGCCACATCCGTCCATTTGGTAATGTATTTGATTTCGGCTTTAACTGCTTCTTCAAATTGTTCATAGGTAGTGAAGCGGTCCAAGGCCCCCATATCCGGGCAAACTTGCTTGCCGTACCACAGTGGTACCCCGTGATTCATCACTAGTTCAATACAGATTGGCCATTGGGTATACGCAGTGGACGTCCATTGGTAAAGTCGTCCAGATTTTTGTGGTTCCACACAACCCATTAAGCAATAGTCTCGGGCATCTTCCATGGAAACCCCTTTAGCCAACATCATTTTGATATGAGTATCGTCAAAGTGACATGCTGGGAAGCCCATACCAGCTCGAACAACGTCAACAATTTTCTTCAAATACGCTCGTGGTGAGTGGGCATGAATTCGACAAGCCAGTGAAGGTTGGTACACTTTAACGTGACGCACTGCATCCATCAAAAGGTAGGTCAATTCATTTGTTGCATCCCGACCTTGACGAGTCACCCCACCGACACACATATTGACGAATGGCTGATATCCCGCAAAGAATTTTGAGCCACCTTCTGAGGTGATCCACATCATTTCTGACATTTTAATCAACATACATCCAGCTAATTCAAAAGCTTGGTATTGGTTCATCCGGCCTTGCTCTAAGTCCGCTTTAAAGTATTCGTACATGTATTGGTCCACACGGCCGATAGACATCCCTGTTTGATTTTCTTCTACAACAAGCAAGGATTCGATGGTCCAAACTGCTTGAATTGCTTCCCAAAATGTATCTGGTTTATGAGCGGGAACTTTCGCATTGACCTTCGCAATCATTTGCAATTCAGCTTTACGTTTTGGATCGCTTTCTTTCATTGCCAATTCGGCTGCGTATTCTGACATGCGGCGAGCGTAAATCATAACGCCTTCTGTGGTATCAATGATCGATTTGTAGAAGTAAATTTTCTCGATATCATCTGGATTTTCATAATCCAAAGATTCCAAGTGTTCTTTCGCTTCATTTTGAATATCGATCATGCCTTTTTTCATTAAGATGACGTCGTAGCCTGGATTAGAGTCCCCACCACCGTTGATGGCATGGTACGAGCAATCAGAAACAAAAGACTCTCCGGATAGTTCCCAAACCCCAGCTTCTCGGTATTGGTCTTCACAGTACTCGTCGACTGATTTTCCGGCCCAGAATGGGAATAATTCTTCTCGCATAATCCGCTTGTCTTCATCAGAAATATAAAATGGATCTTGTGCCCGGGTGCCGATTGTATCGATTTCATCTTCCATCCAGCGCCAAGCAATATCTGGTGAAAAAGCGCCGGCCCGCGGTTTGCCATTTGGTGCCCCAACGATTAGTTCGTGGTCTTGGATAACCAAAGGTGCGGTTTCACAGCAGTAGCGGAAGCATTTCGCCCGCAAAAGAATTTTCGGCATCCCCGGATTTTCTTTCGCAATTTTCGTAATGGCCCGTGCCCGATAAGTGGTAATGGACGGCACTTGCGTCAAATAATTGTCTTTCAAAGCTCGTAAACGTGGTGTAATCCCATCAGGAATGCCACTAAATTCTTCTGTGACTAATCTTTCGGTAGTCGGTACTTCTTTGGTCACTTCGTCAGATACCGAAGCAAACATCTTCATTAACGCTTGCCGTTCTTCGTAGCTTAATTCTTTCGTAGCTTCAGCTAATTTTGCTGAAAATTCGTTAATGTCCATTTGAATCCCTCGCTTCTAATCATGATTAATCAATAATTTTCCTTACTATTTTTTCCAGTAATTCCCACTCTGTGAATGCTGTGGTGACAGGAATTGCAGGCTGCTCTTTGACCTTGGTATAGCCAATGGCCCGTTGATAGGTCAAATCAAATGCCGTAATATTTTTCGCCGTATAACCTCGACCAGTCGTCAACCCGCCCAAGATTAGCGATACAGGCAAAGTTGAGTCCAAGCCGACACTGGTAAAACTTGCCGGTCCATTTACAATCATGCGGCCTACTGGTTTTTTCAGTGCAAATTCTTGGATTACGGCTTGATTGTGGGAATGAATCGCTAAAGTATGCCCTGTTTCTTTTTCTCTTAATAATTCCAGACATTTTTCACAAGCATGAATCCAATCTGGCTCTAAGTAAAAGGTCAAAATCGGACACTTTAATTCAGTAGCAAATGGATTTTCATCAAAGATATAGGGTTGCTCTGACACCAAAACCTGTGTCGTATCGGAAACAGTGAAGCCCGCTCTTTTGGCTAGCTCCGAGGCTGCTTGACCAATACACAAAGGATTGACTTGGTTTTTTCCCACAAATAAGAATTGAATTAACTGTTGCTCCTCTTGCTCATTCATAAAATAAGCACCGGCTTGGCTCAGCTCTTCTTTCAATTGGCCAGCAATCACACCTTCTGCAATCACAAATTGCTCGGCTGCCGGCAATAAGCCATTGTCAAACCCTCGACTCGTTACAATGGCCTTGGCAGCTTCTTTCAAATCAGCAGAACGCTCAATGAAAACCGGGGTCCCACCAGTGCCCCCATAAATTAATGGCTTGTTGCTACTTTCTAATAAAGTGAACAACTCCGGACATCCCAATGCCAAGATCAGCGCAACAGCTGGATGACAGCTCAAGGCTTTTATGCCCGCCTCCGTTGAAGTTTGCAAATAACTAAGCGCACCAGCCGGTAAGCCGGTAGACTCCGACAAGGAAGCAAGCTTTGTAAACATGTGGGCCACGGCCGCTTCTGTATGACTTTGTGGCACTAAAATTACTGCGTTGCCGGCCTTTAATGCGATTAAAGCAGCATATAAACCGTTTATAATCATGTTTTCTCGAGGCAAGATGACTGCCACTACCCCTAAGGAAACTCCGATTGTTTTAGGCCCAGACTGATCTTGATTTGCTAAAATCCCCACCACTTGTTCCGTCAATAATGGTTCTTTTAATTGACTGAAAAAGATCTTGGCAAACTGAACTTTGTCTTCGCGACACCCGGTATGGCGTACGCCTAACTCTGAATCAATCAATTCAGGAATTTCTGGCAAAAGCTGCGAAAAAAATGCCTCTACTATTCGATCCAGGTCTTTTTGATCGTATTCTTGCAACAGAGTATGAGCATCCCGGGCCGATTCTACGAGAATCCGCGCCTCTTGAATGGATTGAAGATCTTGATCTACAAATAGCATCGTGCCCACCCCCTCTTTATTCTGGTAACAGATTTTCTAATGAATAGCGTGTAATGATTTTTCCCAGATCAAAATGTGGGCTAGGAATTACCACTGAGCTGTAGACCTCTTCTCCCATGGCTTCCACGGCCGCCACTCCGACTTCCACTGCGGTTTTACACGCAGCCACATCCCCTTTTACGATGACGGAAATATAGCCGGATGCGACATTTTCATAGCCCACTAAGTCGACGTCTGCCGCTTTGCACATGGCATCTGCCGCTTCTAATACAAAAACTAGGCCAAAGGTTTCAATCGCCCCGATTGCTTCGTAAGTTTTCATGTTTTCCCTCCAGGTTCTTATAGATCGATGTCATGAACAGAAACGATGTCCCCTACTTCTGCAATCGGTCGGGGCATTACATTCTGTGCGGTCAGTTTACCGATAGCTTCGGCAGCGCGGGCCCCAGCAGCTACGGAAGCTTCCACAGCCGCTACATCCCCTTTAATCATCACGGTAACCAAGGTTGAGCCGATATTTTCGTATGAAATCAATTCAACATTGGCGGCTTTTAGCATTTCATCAGCCGCTTTTAGGGCTGGAACTAAGCCTAGAGTTTCGACCAAACCGAGTGCCTCTTCACCTCTATATCTCATCGCGTGGCCTCCTAATTTCTGCGATACTTCTGATCTACGTATTTGTCTACTGTGTGACGCCCATCTTCTGTGATGGCATAATGCATGACCAAATTATCTTTTTCATCCAAGTTATAACTGGACATCTCCACTAAGCCGTTAGCTTCTAAGGCTAGTAAATGATCCAGATACATTTTTGAATTGAACTGTTTTTCATTTCCGTAATCTGCTCGTAAAGCATCCATAACGGAGTCCACATTGACAGTCTTTTCATCGTACATTTGGTTAAGTACAGCCATTCTGCTTGGTAATAGCATTTTATGCATCTCCTTTTCTAAACAAATCTAAAGGATTCATGGTTACGATAATCGCACCTAAGACAATCACCACAGAACCAACAACAATCGTTGGGGTCAAGGTTTGGCCTAGGAACAAGACACAGAATAAAACACCCCAGAATGCATACGTAACGTTTAAGGACATCCCAATGGCACAACCAACCATTGAATTGGCTTTGTACCAACAAACGAAGGAAACTGCAGCGCTTAACCCGGATAAAATCAACCATAAGATTGGTGTACCTGCGGCTAAAGTCCCACCTAATAAGTTCATGCCCCCAACTAATGGAACAATCAAAATCAAAACGACCAAGCCGGAGATCAACTCTCGCAAGTTCACCGCCACATCGGTATCGATCATTGCACCACCGAAACTGGAGAATACTCCTTCTAAGCCCCAGGCAATCGCTGCAATCAAAGCACAAATAATGCCTAAGGTGAAGTTTGGTGCGCCTTCTGGTTTAACAAAATTGATAATAATCGCACCGAACACACACAGCACCATGCCAAACACCACACGTTTTGTCGGTCTTTGCTTCAAAAAGATCCAGGCAAATAAGGCCCCAAACAGGCTACAAGTAGCAGAGATTGGAATTGCGTATGCCCCTGCCATAGCTAAACCAATCAAGTACGCCCCATTGGCAATCGGTCCACCTAATAAGAAACCAATGACTAGCATTTGACCAGGTTTCGTTTTCAAAGTACGTAGTAATTCTTTCAAACGCCCTTGTTTTGCGTTATAGATTAATAGCCAAATACCCGCGAACAGATCATTTAGGCCGGAGCAAACAAATGGTGCCGCTAAAAAGCCGGCTGCACTAACCAAAGGATCAAAACCACTGGCCACCATTACTAACGTCGAATAGATACCGTAAGTTAAGCCGGAGATTAGCCCATTGGCGATTCCCGAGATGCGGAATTTTTTTCCAACGGCATTCATCTTTGTTTCAGCAGATACTTGAGTTTGAAGTACACTTTTATCGCTATTCATAGGTTTTCCCCTTATTCTTTAACTGAAGTATGTGGCAAGATGCTTTCCACTTCACTATGTGGTCGTGGAATCACATGAACCGATAACAACTCGCCCACACGTTGGGCTGCCGCAGCTCCAGCATCCGTCGCTGCTTTCACAGCGCCTACATCGCCTCGTACCATTACGGTTACAATGCCACCGCCAACTAGTTCTTTACCAATCAGTGAAACATTAGCTGCTTTCACCATGGCATCTGCTGCTTCGATGGATCCTACCAAACCTTTTGTTTCCACCATACCTAGCGCATCGAATTTCATATAATTATTCCTCCTGTTTTGCTACCATACTGTAGCGTTTTTTTATGCACATTTACTATAAGCTTGTCCCTTATGGTGGAGGTCAATAGGAAAACAAAAAAATATTGTGCAATAGAACACAATCTAACGTGTAATACACCCCGATAGTTCTCAATTAGATTCATTAAGTGAGAATTAAAACTGTTTGGTATCTGAATTACCCCGAAAAAGAAAGCGCTATCTTAAATAAGAATTGAAATCATTCTTCTTAACAACTGAAATTTGGAACGGCAGTTGGTACAGATAAAAATACAATTTTCTTTTTCAAAATATTTTTCTCCCTGTTATCTTACATTTGTTACGATTGTTTTCATTGCAAATGATTAATTTGAAAGCTCTTTCAATATGAGGTGATTTTTATTAATGACTGCTAAATCAGCATTTCCAGCTACTACTTGCCCTCACTCTTCAAAGGCTCTCCCTAAGGTCAAGGTTATAAGTTATTTTATTTTTTCTGTAGCTTCCATAAAAACATTCAAAAAAGAAACGAGTTAAGCCTGCTTGAACCCATCTTTTTTATCATCATTGTCTAATCAAACAAGCATTGGCTAGTATTGATTACAGCGCTATTTTGCCTTGTTCAAAATTCAGTTAAAACACTGAACAAACTTACTTTTAGCGAGTCACAATTTATTTTTTCAACTGTTGTTTCGACACAATTTTGTCGCCAAACAGGATGTTTTTTACTAGAAATCGTTATTTAAAATGATAATTAAATTAGAATAATATTTGAAAGCACAAAAAAACCGGATTCAAAAAATCCGGTTTCGTGCTTATTTGGGACAGGCTCTATTTTGCAACGGGAATCATGATCTCCGTCACAAATTTTTCTTGATTTTTCAGTGACCAATAATCAATCACAAACCGTTCATAACAGCCTGGACCTAGCGTGTAGTCATGCTCTTTTGCCCAAGCTTCCATGTGGGCATACTTCTCACTACTTTCTCCAGGGTTTCCCCGATGGTACATACACAGATACATCTGCCCACCAAAATCCTTTAGGGGCAAGGTGTGCTGATTGTTCTTACAGGGCTTTTGAGTCACTATTACTTGCTGGCACTTCCCTGCGGCTTTTTCCTGGTAATCATCAAAATAAAGCACCACAGGACCGGTTATTTCACTATTGTGCTGTTCTAAGTAGTTAATCCAAGTAATATTGATGATTGATTTTTTGTAATCGTATTCAAAAGGCTGTTCCATAAAATAATAGTAATCTTGCTCAATGTACTTTAAACTGATATCCGAAATATCATTTTCGGTGGCCATGACCCCCTCATTCAATAAATTCAACCAATCGGAGACGGATTGATAACAGTTTTGAATGCGTTCTTCTTCTTTTTTCAACTCCGTTAACTTGCTCAAAAAATTTTGTTGATGATAAAAATAGTTTGCCGTATCTCCTACACCAGACATCTCATTTAGGCGAAAACCCATTTGTTTGTAGTACTTTAATATCGGGATCATATGCATCGTGTCTTCACTGTAATACCGATACCCATTACTAGGACAAACATAGTCCGGTGCCAACAAGCCCAATTCTTCATAAAAACGCAGGGTTTTTCTGGATACTCCACAAGTTGAAGCAACTTCGCCAATCGTATGCAATTTGCTCATAGCCACCCATACCTTTCCTATCATTGAACAATTTCTACAATCTATTATAGGCCTCTTGTAAATCTTCTGTCACCCTTATTTTTGAATAAATAACGAGATTTTCATTAATTATGTATCCCCTATCATTTTTCGAACTATCATAAACAGCCAGTAAAAATGGAAAAAAAAGAGAACGCATGTGAATTTATGAACTTTAAAGAACCTATTCTCACATACCCCTAGCACTTTACGCTGAGTTGGATTCGCATTTTTCCCCTAATTGTTCAGCAACCAATTTAAAATCAAGTATAATAAAATAGAAATTAATTTCGAAATTTCCTTAGCGATTACTTGCTTATTGATTATCTTAAAAAGGAGACCCTCATGGAAGAATATCAAAAGGACCGCTACAATACTTCGGCGGTCACTTTAAGTAAAAAACTCACTCGGCGCAATTTTTTGCCGGTAATTTGTCAAAATCTGGCAGAAGCTAAGGAGAAAGCTTTGACCTGGATTGAGCCGGATAAAACAGTAGGCTTTGGTGGTTCTATCACGGTGGAAGCCATGGGCATTATTCCTGATTTGTACGCTCGGGGTCAAACTATGATTGACCGGGAACAGACGAAGACGCCAGCGGAACGCTACCAAGTGATGCGCCAAGCGTTGACGGCGGATTATTTTTTGACCAGTATCAATGGCATCAGTGAAGATGGGGAATTGGTCAATGTCGATAGCGTCGGCAATCGTGTGGCGGCGCTGACTTTTGGGCCGGACAAAGTTTTTGCCTTTGTCAGCATGAAAAAGGTCTACGGCGATTTGGAAACTACCTTAGCCATGGTGCGACGGCAGACGGCGCCTTTAAATGCTTGGCGCTTAAACTTGCAGCAGACGCCTTGCATCAAGAAAGGCACGTGTGGCGATTGCCTCCAACCTGAGTGCATCTGCAATACCATCGCCATTACTCGCCGTTCCATGGCCAAAGACCGCATCGTGATTTTCTTGATTCTGGAAGATACGGGCCTATAAGCTGACTCACAAAAAACCAAGCGGAGATCGTTCCCCGCTTGGTTTTTTGTTTGCTTATTTTTCGAATTCGTCCAAAATTTGGCGGACTTCTGCTGTGGATTTTGTCTCCATCAGGCGAATGCGCAAGTCATTGGCTCCCGGGAAGCCTTTGACATAAATCTTGAAAAAGCGATGGAGACCGACGATGGAACGCGGCAATTGTTCTTGATACTGATCTTGTAAGTCCAACTGCAAGCGCAATAGCTGCAATAACTCTTGGGACGAGTGCTCTTGAGGGATCTTTTCAAACGCATAAGGATTTTTGAAAATTCCCCGACCAATCATGATGCCGTCAACACCATACTTTTCGGCCAGCTCCTCCCCGGTCTTTCGATCCGGAATATCCCCATTAATCGTCAAGAGCGTCTCAGGAGCGATGGCATCCCGCAGTTTCACCAGTTCCGGAATCAGCTCCCAGTGAGCCGCGGCTTTGCTCATTTCTTTGCGGGTACGTAGATGAACCGACAGATTGGCGATGTCTTGTTTTAATAGGTGGCTGATCCAGGCTTGCATCTCACTTAATTCGGTAAAGCCAAGGCGGGTTTTGACGCTCACGGGTAGGCCCCCGGCTTTAGCGGCTTGAATCAATTCCCCCGCGACTTCCGGACGTAAGATCAAGCCACTCCCTTTGCCCCGCTCCGCCACATTGGGCACGGGACAACCCATATTCAGATCGATACCGGCAAAGCCCATCTCGGCTAAGGCCACACTCATTTGGCGGAAATGCTCGGGATTGTCTCCCCAAATATGGGCCACCATGGGCTGTTCATCCTCGGTAAAGACCAGTCGTCCCCGGACGCTGGCCAAACCATCTGGATGGCAAAAACTATCGGAATTGGTGAATTCCGTGAAAAAGACGTCCGGTGCCCCGGCTTCTTGTACCACATGGCGAAAAACCACATCTGTCACGTCTTCCATAGGTGCTAAAATAAAAAAAGGGCGCGGCAATTCTTGCCAAAAATTAGCCTTCATTCTCGTTTCCTCCTTGTGGGATACTTTGGCCCACGGTTTTGCAAAATACAGTTATTATACTCGCTCTAGCAAATTGAGGCAAAAATCCCGTCCGCCAAAAATTACTTTTATCAAAAATCGAGATAAAATTAGCAGATTTTCGCATTTCACGCTAAACTATTTAAAGAGACACTTATATAAACGAAATTAAGACAAAACGGGGGATAAAAGATGGAAGAATTCAAAACCGCTATGGGGCACTTACAGGAGAAATTTGGGAACAAAGACAACTTAATCGGGATTTCAACGATTGCCTTGGAACCAAGTACAGATGGGCAACCACAACCGGACGCCCGCTTTGTGGATGCCTATTATGAAGACGGGGCTTTTTACACCGTAACCTATGCCACCACGAAAAAAATTCAACAGATTACCGCCAATCCCCATGTAGCCCTTTGCTATGTAGTGGACAGCTTCACCGCCACCGGCCGTGGAGAAAACTTAGGCTGGGTGAAAGCCGAGAAAAATCTCGAACTTGCGGCTAAGCTCCGGGAAATTTTTGCCGAATGGTACCAAGACGCCAACAACGACGAAGATCCTAACACTTGCATCTTAAAGGTGACTTTGGAACAAGGCTTGTGGAATTTTCCTCACGAAGGACGGAGTACCGCCATTGATTTCATGGCAAAAACCGTCGTTCACAAGGGATGATTTCCCCTTAATCATTCAACAGATACACAAAAGATGAGCAACGCACTCGTAATGCGTTACTCATCTTTTTGCTTGCTATTTTTTAACGATCATATTCACCGCTTGTTCAATTTTTTGATGTTGTACTTCTGTATCAGCCGCAGGATTTTCCAGACAATTTTTCAAGTTTTCTGCCACAATCAATCCCATGACCCGGTCCACACTGGAACGCACGGCACTCAGTTGGGTGATGACATCCCCGCATTCCGTTCCTTCTTCAATCATCTTTTGAATGCCCCGCAACTGACCTTCCGCTCGTTTCAAACGATTGAGGATGCTCTTATCGCAGGTGGTAGCCATTAGGCGATATCCCCTTTCCAAGCAGACATGCCGCCTAGCACATTGGTCACTTGATAGCCTTGTTGGCTCAAGAAATTGCTAGCATTGGCAGAGCGGGCGCCAGAATGACAGATCACATAGTAGTTTTGGCCTTTGTCCAATTCTTCAAAGCGGGCACCTAATTCACTCAAAGGCAAGTTCGTCGCTTCTGGGATATGCCCATTGGCAAATTCGTCCACTTCCCGCACGTCGAGAATCGCTAGTTTTTCTTTCTTTTCCTTTTGGTAAAATTCGTCATTTGAAATCGTGTTATACATGTTTAATTTCCTCCTTTTTAACTGTGCTGTACAAAGCAAATGCCCCGTCCAGATTGCGAACATTAAAGCCCGCTTGTTTCAAAATCCGTTCTCCCAGATAGCTCCGCAAGCCACTGTGACAAGTGATGATGTATTCCTTTTGCGGATCCAATTCCACTAGACGACAACGTAGATCATCTAAAGGAATGTTCACGGCATTTGGGAATTGACCGTTTTTCGCCAATTCGCCAGGATTACGGACATCTAGTAAGATTTTCCCAGCAGCCAATTCGTCGTTTAATTCATACCATTGTACGCTGTCGCTGAGGCCTTCTGCCAAGTTCATGGCCGCATAGCCCAACATGTTCACTGGATCTTTTGCAGAGCCAAATGGTGGTGCATAGGTGAATTCCAACTCTGGTAAGTCAAAAATCGTCAATTCCCCTTTGATTGCGGTAGCCAAGATATCCAAGCGTTTGTCCACGCCTTCTGCCCCAATCCCTTGGGCACCGAAAATCTTCCCGGTTTCCTTGTCAAAGACTAGTTTCAATACCAAATCTTTTGCTCCCGGATAGTAGCCGGCATGGCTCTTGCCGGATACATGAACCACCTGAACCTCGTAACCTGCCGCTTTTGCAGCTCGTTCACTCAAGCCCGTGGAAGCCGCAGTCAAATCAAAGACCCGCACGATAGCCGTGCCGATGCTGCCTTTGTTTTTCCGTGGCAAGCCAGCGATGACATCCGCCACTTGGCGCCCTTGGCGATTGGCTGGAGAAGCCAGCGAAATCAACGCATCTGCGCCGGTTATTTGTTGTTTCACCACAATGGCATCTCCCACGGCATAGATCCCTTCTTGATTGGTTTGATAATTTTCATCCACGAGAATGCCGCCACGAAGGCCTAATTCAATGCCAGCTTCTTTCGCTAGCGTGTTTTCCGGCTGAACCCCCACGGAAAGAATCGTCAAATCAGATTCCAACGTACTGCCATCTTCTAGCACAATTTCTTGTCCTTGATTGGCAAAAGCCGTAGCGGATTGAGAAGTGATTACCCGTACTTGATTTTTTTCCAGCTCGGCGGTGACATAAGCCGCCATTTCTTCATCCAATGGTGGCAAGACATGAGGTGCTTTTTCCACGATGGTTACGTCTAGTCCACGTTTCCGGAGGTTCTCCGCCATTTCCAAGCCGATAAAGCCAGCGCCAATGACCGTAGCTGTTTGTGGCTTCTTCGTTGTTACATAGTCCATGATGCGATCCACATCCGGTACATTGCGCAAGGAAAAGACATTTGTCGCATCCTTTAAACCGTCAATCGGTGGAATAAAAGGTTTCGCCCCTGGAGAGAGAATCAAATAATCGTAGCATTCTGTAAAGCTTCGGTCTCCGTTCTTCACCGTAACCGTCTTCGCTGAAGGTTGAATTCCCACCACTTCATGTTCCGGCCGAACATCCAAAGAAAAGCGCGCTTGCAATGCTTGAGGGCTTTGAACGATTAAATCTTCTCGTTCACTGATTTCCCCTGATACATAGTAAGGCAAACCACAGTTGGCAAAAGAAACATAGGGCCCCTTTTCCAAAACTACGATCTCCGCGTCCTCCATTAACCGGCGTAAACGTGTGGCCGCCGACATGCCCCCGGCTACTCCACCGACAATTACAATTTTCGTCATCTTCATTTTCCTCCCCTAGTTGGTCCAGTCCAGCGATTCATGCCGCCGGTGACATTGATTACTTGATAACCTTTTTGTTTTAAAATTCGCGCTGCCTGCTTGCTGCGCATACCTGATTGGCAAATCACATAGACGGGTTGCGCTTCTTTTTGCCGATAATCGGCAATTTTGTTTAAAGGCACGTTCTTTGCCGATGCAATATGCCCCCCTCGGTATTCACCGGGAGTTCGTACATCTAATAAAATCAGGTTTTTACCTAATTTCCCAGCCAGTTCACTTGTTGAAATACTGGGAATGCGATTAAATAAGCCAAACATTTCGTCACTCCATTTCTTATACCTGCATGGGTATATTAAAAACCATTCTCTAAAGAAAGTCAATGGAACTGCTCCGAGAAAATTACCTGCGGAACAGTTTCAGAATGTTTTATACCCCCCGATGGTATCTTGCCATCCAATGATTTAAATGGGAATCCCGTGGTTACTAGGGTTTCCTCGCCCGCTTTCGTTACCTTCTAGGTACAAAGCACAAAAAAGTAGCCACAAGCGGGATCTTGCAACCCCATTTGTGACTACTTTTCTCTTTATTCAAAGGGCAGCTGCCAGTAAAGCTTTAAGCTGTTTCATGGTTTGCCACCCGTATCCAGCTGCGCCCCCAGCGGCCAGTAAAAGCAGACCCACACGCCGCCAAATAGGCATCGTTTCCGGTGCAATGGGAGCGAAAGTATCCACTACAAGTAAGCCAAACAATCCTAGAAAGAAGCAGCCGATAAACCCACATTGGACTAGCTTAAAGCCTATCGCCAGTCTTGGAGCAAGTACGTGGTTGATCTGAACTAGTTTCAGCAGGCATTTTAGCATGACGCCAAAAAACAAGCCAAAGACCAGGAACAGAATCCCTGCAAACAGCCAATTCCCTTCAATCAGTGCCCTAAGACAACCATAGCCCATCACCCCGGCAATCCCACCACTGAACAAAATTACCAGTACCAACACTACCTTTGCCACTAATTGGGGCAACCGGTCGAAAAAGGCCATGGCCCCCATCACTACTAAGCCAAATAAAAATTCCACCATCTTTACTCCCCCAAGTGCCCCTAGTAGTCCTGACTAGGACTGCGATTTTTTGCGTTTTTTCACCGCTTCGGTCAATAGGTATTCAATCTGGCCATTGACACTGCGGAATTCGTCTTCCGCCCAAGCGGCGAGTTGTTCGTATAACTCTGCGGATAAGCGGAGCGGCGCTTGTTTCTTTGGCTTTGATTTTTTACTCTCACTATCCAAGACACTCCGCTCCTTTCTGATTCATTCTCATTCACATCTTAATACAGGGAGCCACTATTGACAATCGGTTGGGCATCACGGTTGCCACACAAGACCACCATCAGATTGCTGACCATGGCTGCCTTGCGCTCTTCGTCTAGCTCGACCACACTTTGTTCGTTTAACTTTTCAATGGCCATTTCCACCATCCCCACGGCGCCTTCTACGATTAACTGGCGGGCGTCCACGATGGCAGAGGCTTGTTGCCGTTGCAACATCGCTGCCGCAATCTCCGGTGCATAAGCCAAGTGGGTAATCTTCGCTTCCAAAATCTCAATCCCTGCCACATCTACTTTGCTTTGGATTTCTTCCGCCAGTTTTTGACTGACCTCTAAGCTAGAACCCCGCAAACTTTTTTCATTGGCATCTTCATCATCCGTGGCATCATAAGGGTATAAGCGAACGATATTACGCAAAGCTGAGTCTGATTGAATGGACAAGTACTCACTGAAATTATCCACATCAAACATAGCTTTCGCCGTATCCTCAATGCGCCAAATCACTACGATACTGATGATAATCGGATTACCTAATTTGTCATTGACCTTTTGTTTGTTATTGCTCAAGGCCATCGTTTTCAACGACAAACGTTTTTTCGCTACTGTCGCTTGAGCCTTTTTCGCCCCAGCCGTAAGCTCCATATCGCTCTCCTGGTTTCCTAATAGGTCGCCACTACTTTTTGGCACCGGTGCCGCCACCATAAAAGGATTCGCGAAATAAAAACCGGCACCTTTCAAAGTCCCGACATACTTCCCAAATAAGGTCATTACCAAAGCTTCATTGGGATGAATGACCTTCAAGCCGGCAAATAGCAACCAAACAGGCAAACACCAATAAAAAATTCCGATGGCCATCATCCAGCCCCCTGCTACTACCGTGTCCGGATTATCCAAGCGAAAAATTCCCAACACAAACAACACAATGGACAATACAATCCCCAACAAGTTTAGCAGCAACACAGGCATCCCACTTTTGGCTTGCAACAAAATTTCTTCCGTCGGTGTTTTCAACGCTACTTTATTTTCATTCATCTCTTTCTCCTCCTTTGATATCATTTTGATATCACATAGATTACACCCATAGTATAGCACGGTTGCAAAAAGGGGGCAATGGAAACCGAACAAACAAAAAAACACCGACCTGCAAAACGCCAAGTCGGTGTACTCTGTAAAAATTTATTTTGCCACGTTTGTTTCAAACAATGGGCTAACTGGTTTGTTTTCGTGGATCCGTTTAATAGCTTCACCCATTAAGGCGCCCACGGAGATTTCATCGATTTTGTCGATGCGACGGTCTTCTGGCAAGTAGATGGAGTCGGTGACTACCAAACGTTCGATAGCAGAGTCTTCAATCCGTTGCAATGCTGGACCGGATAAAACAGGGTGGGTACAAGAAGCATAGACGCTCTTCGCACCAGCTTCTTTCAAAGCATTTGCCGCTAGCGTAATCGTGCCAGCCGTATCGATCATGTCGTCGATTAGGACACAAGTCTTGTCTTTTACGTGACCGATGATGTTCATCACTTCTGCCACATTGGCTTTTGGACGACGTTTGTCAATAATCGCAATCGGCGCTTTTAAGAATTCCGCCAATTTCCGCGCCCGTGTTACACCACCGTGGTCAGGGGATACGACAACAACATCGTCGCCTTGGATGCCTTTATCTAAGAAATAGTTGGCAATCAATGGCGCACCCATCAAGTGATCCACTGGAATATCGAAGAACCCTTGGATTTGGGATGCGTGTAAATCTAAGCAAAGCACACGATCTGCGCCAGCTTTTTCAATCATATTGGCAACTAGTTTGGCAGTGATTGGTTCCCGGGACCGAGCTTTCCGGTCTTGGCGGGCATAGCCGTAATAAGGCATGACCACATTGATCGTCTTTGCACTCGCCCGTTTCAAAGCGTCAATCATAATCAACAATTCCATCAAGTTGTCATTGACTGGACTTGAAGTGGATTGAATCACATAGACATGGGCACCACGAATACTTTCTTCGATGTTTACTTGGATTTCCCCGTCAGAGAATTGATTAACGGAACATTTTCCCAATTCAACCCCAACTGCTTCTGCAATTTTTTCGGCTAAGGGACGATTGGAATTCAAGGCAAAAATCTTCAATCTTGGATCAAAATAATGGTTAGACATGAGAACCTCCGCTTTCTTGATTGTTGTCATCGAGCTGTCGAAAACAAAAAAAGACTACTAGATACCAGTGTTTACTTCCTAGTAAATAGTAGTCATTTTCTGTAAATAAATCAAGTTTTTTTACAGTTTCCTTTACAACTAATTAAAGTATGGGAATTTTTTGGCAAAGTCTGCCTTATTCTCCTGACGCGCCCGGGCAATCCCCATGGCACCTTCTGGAATGTCCTTAGTAATCGTAGACCCTGCCGCGATCATGCTGTTAGGGGCTACATTAACCGGGCCGATCAAATTCACACTCGAACCCACAAAGCTGTGATCTCCCACGGTTGTTTGATGTTTGTTCTTCCCATCATAATTCACGAAAACCACGCCGCAGCCTACATTGATGTCTTTGCCCAGGATGGCGTCTCCCACATAGGTCAAATGGCCGACTTTGGTGCCTTCCCCAATCACTGCCTTTTTGACTTCCACAAAGTTCCCCACATGGGCTTTTTCACCGATTTCTGCTTTTGGTCGTAAGTGAGCGTAAGGGCCCACATCCGAGCCTTTGCGCAAGATGCTTTCTTCCACCACGGAGGTTTTCACCGTTACATCGTCTTCAATGATACTGTCGGTGATCTGAGAATTAGCCGTAATCAAGCAGTTTTCCCCGATTACCGTTTTCCCTTTCAAGTATACCCCAGGTTCAATGACGGTTTCCGCACCGATGACTACCCCGTCATCGATATACGTTGCTTTCGGATCAATAAAGCTGACCCCATTAAGCATGTGTTGGTGGTTGATTCGTGCCCGCATTAATTCGTTGGCCTTAGACAAAGCCACGCGATCGTTAACCCCCAGTGATTCATCGAAGTCTTCTGTCAAATAAGCAGCGACATTTTTGCCGGCTTTTTTAAGGATTTCGATGATGTCGGTTAAGTAGTATTCCCCTTGCGCATTGTCCGTATCCAATTGGCTCAACGCATCAAATAACAACTCGTTGTCAAAGCAATAGGTTCCAGTATTGATTTCTTGAATCCGAGCTTCTTCCAAGGTCGCATCCTTTTGTTCCACGATTTTTTCGACGATGCCTACATGGTCCCGCACAATCCGGCCATACCCCGTGGGATCCTCCGCTTTAGCGGTCAAAATTGTAGCGCTAGCGTTTTTCCCTTGATGGTATTCAAAAAGGTTGTTCAAAGTCTCGCTAGTCAATAAAGGCGTGTCCCCACTAATGACCAAAGTCGTGCCTTTCTTACCTTTCAAAAAAGGCTCTGCCTGCAAAACGGCGTGACCGGTACCTAGTTGTTCCGCTTGTAGGGCATACTCACTGCGATCCCCTAGTTGTTTTTTGACCAACTCGGCCCCGTGACCGACGATGGTGATGATTTCATTAGGAGCAGTTTCCGTCACCCGATTCATAATATGTTCTACCATGGGCTTGCCACATACCGGATGGAGCACCTTGTAGAGTTTTGATTTCATGCGTGTTCCTTTACCTGCCGCCAGGATAATTGCGTAACGTTCTGTCATGGTTATTCCTCCAAGTATCTGGTATTAAATGGCCGCGCACCACCCATACCTACCAATTCACTTTTATAAAAATCTACGTCTAAGTTTAGCTCACTAGGCAATAGTTTTCAACTATTGGGAGATAGACCAATGCAAAAAAGGGAATTGTCCCCTAGACAATTCCCGCTCACACTTTGACAAATCTCGACCCTTACTCGATTTTTTTAATCCTGCTATTTTTTAAACTGTTTTTTTAAGGCCAACGTGTTCGCTTGCGACTGACGCTCTTCCTCGACGGCTGCGTTTTTTAACAAATGATAAAAACCTTGGCACAGCACATAGCCGACTCCTCTGCGGGTGCGCAGCGTCTTGCCCTCAAAACCAAATTCCAAAAACTTAGCCTTCATATTGCGAATAATAATCGAAATCTGGGCCAATTTTTGCTCCACTTCCGCTTCAGGCCAAAGCATGCTACAAATTTCCTCTCTAGTTAAAGGATTGTTTTCCCGCTCCATTAAGCGATAAAAGATTTTTTGCTCTTGGTCACTGAAATTCTCCTGTAGATTCCGTAAAAAATCTCCAGGCAATGTCCCTTCCCCTTGACCTGGCGCACACTTAGCGAATGAATTCAATAAGTAGCGATTTTGTAAGCCACTGGAGCGTAAATCGACCTCCCCAGATTCCGACATTCGCTGGTATAGAGGTCCTAGTAATTTCTCCCGCATCTTCGTAGGTGAGTCCGTGGGCACTAGCCATGCATCCACCCCCAACTCCGTCCACAAGGCCTGTTGCTTTTCATCCGGTTCCTCGTGATCTCGTCGCACGATAAAAATATCATAGGCTTTCAAATGAGGCATCACCAACGAGACATCTGGCTCCGATAGACTCTCACTTAAAATCACGATTTTAAAAAAGTGCAGTAACTGGCTCACGTCAAAGTCTGCCTGTAATAAATCTAAGATGCTACAGGAATTAAACACCTCAAAACTCAATTTTTGTAAATCCTGTTGCAACTGAATATCCGCTAAACAATTTTTTGTTAAAATTAAAATTTGGCTCATCCCGCTTCCCCCTTTGTTCTACTGCCGAAAACCTGACAAGGACAAGCATTACTCCCAAATCCGCCACTGCCCTTGCCACTCCTTACGAGTAACTAGCCATATCAAAAAATCCCCACGATTTTTTTTAATACAAATTGAATTTGCTTGCTCAATTAGGTCTTCTATAGAAAGTTACGCCGTTTTTTTTAAAACGTTTAGCAGGGAATCAAAATCATCCCCTGTTTAAATGCACTAAAATGACCTTTACGAATACCTGATCCTTGTTATTCCCGATTATTGCGCCTTAGCTTTTTTCAAATATGACATTCCAAGCAAAAAACGTTAAAAAAAATAGCCTAATCAGAAAGCGCCGCATTTTGACAAGTTCATAAAGAACAACGAATCCATTCAGCCACCCCACCATTTTCCTTTATTTTTTTGCGACTGCTTTTTACTATCTTAAGCCGCCTTTTTTAAAGAACTAAAGGGCTACCTCATTATAGTAATTCTTGTTTTTTATTCAGTCAATCTAAGTTTTTTTACAAAATCCGACAAATTTTAATTTAAAAAACTATGTATTAAAGAACACGAAATTAAAACAATGTTTATGTTTTATATCTTTAAGAAAAACCCGTATATTTTTGTTCGTCCCGCGACCTTTCCTTCCATCAATCGCCAAATTTTCATTTTAAAATGTTATTTAAATTTCTTCTATCTCCTCTATTTCGAAAAACCATTTAATATTACATTTTCCTAAATCCACTTTTTTCTCGGGCTCAAAAAATCTTCTGCTTCCCAGGAAACGACAAAAAAACCCACCGGCGACAAACAGCCACCGGTGGGTTTAGACAGATTATTCTTCGAAGTAATTTCCTGGTACGACATTGATCGTCTTCGTACGAGTATCGACATTTTCCACGAATAAAAGAGAGCTGTACTCATTGATTGCTCGCGTTCCTTTAAATTTTGCTTCTGCAAAAACAGTAACGCCCACGAGTTCACACTCAAACTCTTCAATCAGGCTCTTCATACCATTAACGGTACCGCCGCCTTTCATGAAATCATCCACTACGAGCACCCGAGATCCTCGCGCTAAGCTACGTTTTGAAAGCTCCATTTTTTCGATGCGCTCAGAAGAACCAGAAACGTAATTCACGCTGACCGTGGAACCTTCCGTAATTTTAGAATCCCGTCGAACGATTACGAAGGGCACGTTTAAATAATACGAAACTGCTTGGGCAATCGGCACACCCTTGGTAGCAACCGTCATCACTGCATCGATTTTTTCTCCCAAGTACTTGGAAGCAATAATGCGTCCCACCTGGCGTAATAGCTCAGGCTGTCCCAATAAATCCGATAGATAGACATAGCCACCAGGCAACAAACGATCCTGCTGACTCATCTCTTCGCATAAGTCTTCAATGTATTTCCGTGCGTCTGCCATGCTGATTTCCGGTACAAACAAGACCCCGCCGGCTGCTCCTGGAATAGTCTCCAAAATTCCTGTTCCTCGCATTTTGAAGGTCTTCTTCACAATCGCTAAATCTTCGGAAATAGAGGACTTAGCTGATTCGTAACGTTTCGCGAAGAAAGTCAAAGGAATCAGTTGATGGGGATGTTCCAACAAGTAGTGGGTCATGTCGATTAGGCGCTCACTGCGACGTATTTTCAAAATTGTGTACCCCCTGTTATTTTCTCGCCTTATTATACTGGTTTGCAACGAAAAAAGCTATCTTTTTACAGAATTTCGTAAAAATAGTTCGTCATTTGTTATGATTTCTTTTACGAATAGGCATTTTCACCATAAAAATCCGAAATACCGATTATTACTCTTAAGTGGCCCTTGAATAGAAATCCGGAAGCCTCGGTTTCTTCCCCTTGAAGATGCAATCTCTTGTTTTACTATTACGACTTACCAATTACATCGACCAAAAACATGAAAAACCACCACCAAAAAATGGTGGTGGAAATAAATCAGGCTTGAAATTCTTAACGCCACTTACCTCGTTTTGGTTGATGCTGATTAACATAGCGTTTCGCATCTTTTTTTATCCGCTTTGGTGAATCATCGATATCTGTTTCCCACGGATAAAGCCCGGCTTCATCCTGTTCAAATTGAGACAAGTCTTCCGGCTCTTGCTAACGCTTCTTTTTTGTCAGCTGCTGAATTAGAAAACCCAAAGACGTAACCAACAAGAAAATGATTAACATTACCTGACGCAAATTTACCTTCGAGATAACTTCAGCAAACTTGTTAAGAAGTTCAGACATACTGTATTTCCCTTCTTTCAGCTGGTTCACTGGCCAATAGTTTCAACAAGCGACCACTGATTTGATGGTAGTCACTATCTGATACAGAGCCTTTCAATAAAATCAAACTTTGATCGGTCACTTCTTCCAAGATTCTTTCCACATAGCAATCCATATTTTCGAAGTGCTCTGCTGGAATCGTTGTCCCAGCCACTACTGTTTTCATTCCCTCGCCATAAGCCAGTAACAAATCAGCTCCTGAAGCATCAATAATTGGAATCAAGCGTTTGTGCAGGATCTCAGTATGTTCCCCCAAATCTGCCACTTGTCCCAAAACCAAGAGCTTTTTACCACTGTAATAGAGCGTTTTTTCGGAAAAAGCCCGAATGCCATTAATCATAGAAGGAATCGCCGCATTATGTGTATCGTCAATAATTGCCACCTCTTTGCCATCCAAGTAGCCTGTGTGAGAAGCCATTACTTTTGGCAAACTTTGGAAAGCTAGCAATCTAGAAAGATAGGCTTCCGGTTCTAAGCCCAAGCTCACCAAAGTTAAAAAGATAGCCAGAGAATTTTCTGCCATTCCTTCACTGCCCATGGTCATCTGGTAAGTATAGCGCCGATTTTGATACTCCACCGTCACTTCCGTTAATTCTTTAAGTGACTTCAACTGAATTAAACGCAGATCAGCTGTTTCCGCTCCTTTTAGGCTATAAGTCAGTAAGGTTACCTGTCTTTCTTCGGCTATCTTTTTCACAATACCGAATGATTCTTCTTCCATATCCTGATTTAAAATGGCGGTGCCACCGGGTAAGAGGCCTTCAAAAATACGCCCTTTGACTTTGGCGATTATAGACAAATCTTTCGTTCCACGCATATGAGCATAATCAGCAGAAGTGACGATTGCAATATTCGGCTGAATCAAATTCGCTTGTGGTCCTCGATCACGACTGTTTAATGCATTGATTGATACTTCAAGAACTGCCGCATCTGGACTTTGGACCAACTTGTTCAGATATAAAGGAATTGCGAGACGTGTATTGTGATTGCCTCGATTGCTGAGCACTGTGAAATCAGCTTGCAGCAGATGTTCTAGCATCAACCGGACCGAGCTTTTGCCGACCGATCCTGTAATGGCAACCACTGGGCCTGCAAAACGATTACGCAGGAAGGCCGATACCTCATGCATAAACTCCCAAACATCTGGTACGATAAATTGTGGTACCTCGTCGATTAACTGCTCGTAGATACTATCGGTAATCACGAGTCCTAGATGTCGCCCACGGAATTTGATAAAGCTTGCTCGATTAGGGAAAGGTGATTTTCTGGTAGTAATTTCTTTTATTTTTTTATCAGACAAATCAAGAAATGCTAGCTCAGGATGTCGGCCTACTGGTACGTGTCCTGGATAGTATTCGAAGTCTTGAATGTGTAAGTCTTTCACTAGCTCTTCATTTAAAAACTGGCCAGTAAAATTGGCAAAATCTGCAAAATGAAGCCCCACTCTTTCTTCTTCCGATAGCTTTTTAAGTAGAAACTGGTTCTCGTTTGGCTCCGCTTTTTCAGGAGTAATTGTCTCGGAAATGACTTTTTCAACTTCTTGGGTCTGTTCGTTCATTTGATCCATCGCCTCTTTCATTTGGAATTTTGCATCCTGTAACAACCAAGTGTAGTTAATTAACCCTGATAAAAAGTGCTCCGCATCATCAATTCGCATTCTTGTGCGATCGTGCCGAGCATAGAAACCATGGGCAATTGTTTCTGGTCGTGCAAAATAAATGGCATATTCTGGCCACATGACCCCGGTTCGCAGTTCATGAAGCGCACGTTTCTCCGTTACTTCCCTCAATCTACGATACTCCTCCTCACTAAAAAGTTCCCCAGCATAGGCGGATTCCTCTATCCGACAAAACATTTTGTTGGCAGCTGAAAGTAATTCCAAAAATGTTGGATACGCAGTGTCGCGCCCTTCCATAAAGCGCAAATTCTCCAACGCATTTTTCACACCGAATTCGTAGTATTCTCGCTTAGGCAAATATTGAGTCAATTCATTGACCGAGTAACTGAGCCAATGGTCATGATAGCGCTCATAATTATCCGCTACATAACGATCCATTAAGCGTTCACCCAACTTCAACCAGCGCTCATCTCCGGTTAACGGATACGTACGCATGATGGCAAATAAAGCTTCCCCATTGTAATAAATGATCCGAAACTTTTCCTTAGTGCTTAAGTCTTCTCGTAAAACGTGGCGAGTCCGCCCCTCTTCATCAATAAAGCTATGCATTCCCTCTAACAAATTGAGCATGGCTTCGTGATAAAAGTCGTAGCCTGTTAATGTTTCATACTTGGCTAAAGCCAGAACGACTACTGCCTGGGCGCCTAATTTCAGATCATAGCCTTCTTTGACTTTTTCTCCGACATACAGATGGCCATCAACAGCTAGACAAAGATTCTTTAGTCCCCAATCCAACCCTTTTTCCACCTTTTTTAAGAGCTCCTCTGTGGAATGGGCAGTCTGCTGCTTTTCCGCATACTCTATTGTTTCTAACAATGCATATAAGCTAGAAAAATGGCGGACGCTATTGTATCCAGTCAGCTGTTTGTCATAAGCCGGGTAATAACCATAAGTAAATTTTCCATCTTCCCATAATTGCTCAAAAAGAAAATCAGTTCCCTTTTCAATCGCTTCGCTAAGAAACATTTCTTGATTTTCCTTTGTTATTTGACGCATTCCGCGACCATAACCCGTCTCCGTTAAGGGTAGAATCCGTCCATCTTCAACAAAGACACCTGTTGTATCAAAAAGCACCCATTCATCATCAAAGTAAGCCCACACATCCGGTATCACACGGTCAAATCGCCGTTTGATATATCCTTTAATATTTGCCAAGTTCAATTGAAGCTGGGCAGAATTCACCCCAATCTTATGTGACTTGACGGGGGTCAAAAGAGCATTTCCACTAATTTCATCAGGAAGAAAACTACAACTACCATCCTTTTTGAATGCCACACCTTTGCTAAAGTAGTTATTTCGACTAGTTTGAGCAAACCGTCGAATACCTTCCTCCGCGGGAACCCATTCAGTCTGTGTTTGGATTTCTATTTTCGTCCAACGAATTAATTCGGGCATTTTGCTAAAATAGCGTTCGACTTTGACCCAAGCCCGCTCAAAATCTCTTCCACTAGTCCGCCAGACATGGCCCCTTCTATTTTTTCCACAAGTTGTGATATATAAAACTGTCTCCTCCTGTGGTGCCCTCGCTTGTTCCAATAAATAGCTTTGTACCGCTTTCAGAATTTCATGCTTTTTTTGCTCCATATAATCACTCCTCTATAAATTAGTTATTCAAATTTCCTTTAAAATTACTTTTTTTAAAGGAACTAATTCGATTTTTTTCACAAATCGCGCATTTATTACACACTGATACGTAAAAATCCTTTTATTGACCTTAAATGAACTTATCCAAAGTCAATAAAAGGACTCCATGTATAGATAAGTAATTTAAATTAAACCGGCTTCTGTAAAAGCTTCAGGTATTTCGTTTTATTTTTCATGAATGAATTTAGTTACTTTGGTGTAGTTTTTCCTTGGTAGTAGGGAAATTGATCATAAAAATTTGGAAATAGTACACCTCCGTAATAGGAGGATGAGTCCTGTTTTAATCCTCATCCTCTTATTACTTTGGTGACACTAAGAACTACTTAGCTTTTTTATTTCTATTGCGTTTTTTAAATAATCCCAGGCTAGTCAGCATCGCACTAAGACCAGCTGCTGCAATGGTCGGATCCATTTCTGAGCCGGTACTAGGGAATTTCTTCGTAGTAGATCCACCCGATGATGAACTACCGTTACTGCTAGTTCCAGGTAGGCTTGGACGTTTAGTCCCTCCATCAGAATCGCTATCAGAATCTCCATCTCCGTCGGCGTCTCCATCAGAGTCTCCATCAGAGTCTCCATCTCCATCCGCATCAGCATCCGCATCGGCGTCGGCATCCGCGTCGGCATCGGCGTCGGCATCCGCATCCGCGTCAGAATCTGCATCGGCGTCGGCATCAGAATCTGCATCAGCATCGGCGTCAGAATCTGCATCCGCATCTGCATCAGCATCAGAATCAGCATCTGCATCAGCATCAGCATCTGCGTCGGCATCTGCGTCGGCGTCGGCGTCGGCATCTGCGTCGGCATCCGCATCCGCGTCAGAATCTGCATCGGAATCCGCATCAGCATCGGCGTCAGAATCGGAATCCGCATCGGAATCCGCATCTGCGTCAGAATCCGCATCTGCGTCAGAATCCGCATCTGCGTCAGAATCCGCATCTGCGTCAGAATCTGCATCGGCATCGGCATCCGCATCCGCGTCGGCATCGGCGTCGGCGTCGGCGTCGGCATCTGCGTCAGAATCTGCATCGGAATCCGCATCCGCATCGGCATCCGCATCTGCGTCAGAATCGGCATCTGCATCGGCGTCGGCATCCGCATCGGCATCCGCATCTGCGTCAGAATCGGCATCTGCATCTGCGTCGGCATCGGCGTCGGCGTCGGCGTCGGCGTCGGCATCTGCATCTGCATCGGCGTCAGCATCGGCATCCGCATCTGAATCAGAATCCGCATCAGCATCGGCATCTGCATCCGCGTCAGCGTCAGCATCGGCGTCGGCGTCGGCGTCGGCGTCGGCATCTGCATCCGCGTCAGCGTCAGCGTCTGCATCGGCGTCGGCATCGGCGTCGGAATCCGCATCCGCGTCAGAATCTGCATCGGCATCGGCATCCGCGTCAGCGTCAGCGTCGGAATCGGCGTCGGAATCGGCGTCGGAATCGGCGTCGGAATCGGCGTCGGAATCTGCATCTGCATCTGCATCTGCATCGGCATCGGCATCCGCATCTGCGTCAGAATCGGAATCAGAATCCGCATCAGCATCGGCATCAGCATCGGCGTCAGAATCGGAATCCGCATCGGTATCGGTATCAGAATCCGCGTCAGAATCCGCATCGGAATCGGAATCGGAATCCGCATCAGAATCGGAATCCGCATCAGAATCGGAATCGGTATCGGTATCAGAATCTGCGTCAGAATCGGAATCAGCGTCTGCATCGGCGTCGGCATCCGCGTCAGAATCGGCATCCGCATCGGCGTCGGCATCAGCATCAGCATCAGCATCGGCGTCAGCATCTGCATCTGCGTCGGAATCGGCGTCGGCATCCGCATCCGCATCGGCGTCAGAATCAGAATCCGCGTCAGAATCCGCATCGGAATCGGAATCGGAATCGGAATCGGAATCAGAATCTGCGTCGGAATCTGCGTCGGAATCCGCATCAGAATCAGCATCAGAATCGGCGTCAGAATCGGAATCCGCATCGGCATCGGCGTCAGCGTCAGCATCAGCATCCGCGTCGGAATCAGAATCAGAATCGGCGTCAGAATCTGCGTCAGAATCCGCATCAGCATCGGCGTCAGCATCAGAATCTGCGTCGGCATCCGCGTCGGCATCCGCATCAGCGTCGGAATCAGAATCAGCGTCAGAATCTGCGTCGGCATCCGCATCAGCATCGGCGTCGGAATCAGAATCAGAATCTGCGTCAGCATCAGAATCAGAATCAGAATCTGCATCAGAATCCGCATCAGAATCGGCATCCGCATCAGCGTCAGAATCCGCATCCGCATCGGCGTCGGAATCTGCATCTGCATCTGCATCAGAATCGGCATCCGCATCGGCGTCGGAATCTGCATCCGCGTCGGAATCAGAATCAGCATCAGAATCTGCATCAGAATCCGCGTCGGCATCAGAATCTGCATCAGAATCCGCGTCGGAATCAGAATCCGCGTCGGAATCAGAATCAGAATCTGCGTCAGCATCGGAATCCGCATCCGAATCCGCGTCGGAATCCGCGTCGGCATCGGAATCTGCGTCAGCATCGGAATCTGCATCCGCGTCGGCATCAGAATCAGAATCTGCATCAGAATCCGCGTCGGCATCAGCGTCGGCGTCAGCATCAGCATCAGCATCAGCGTCAGAATCGGCGTCAGAATCGGCGTCGGAATCCGCATCAGAATCTGCATCAGAATCGGCGTCTGCGTCTGCATCGGAATCGGAATCAGAATCTGCGTCGGAATCTGCATCTGCATCAGAATCGGCGTCAGCATCAGAATCCGCGTCAGCATCGGTTTCGTCTGGATCGCCTTCTCCAGTAATTAACCCTACCGTAGCTTTCAAGTAATCTTGTAAATAAGAATTCTTAATCTCTACCGTAGCAGCTCGATTAACATTCAAAATTTCAATGTCATCTAAAAAGGCTGTATTAAGTAGTTCTACATTTGTTAGCGAACTTAATCGCCGAATTCTTGTATCATTCGTAATTGTATTTTGATTCAACTTCACATTGGTTAACCTAGGTAGGTCTTGAATATAAAGATTGTACTTAAAGAAAGTATTGGAAATATCCACACTTTCCAAACTACTCATGTTCTCGAACCGACAAGTACTGTCCGTAATGTAGCAGCTTTCCATACTTAACGTTTTTAGTGAAGTGTTCTCTAAGTCAACTCGATCGATGGCTACATTATAAAAAGACAAATCGGTTACGGTACCCGCGCTAAATGAGTAAGTTTTCTTCCCGTTTACTTCCACGTCAATTTTGCCATTACTATTGGCGTATAATTTCACTTCGGCCCCGGCTGGAATTGAATAGTCCACTTCGTTGCCATTAACAGTAACCGTCATCATCCCAGTAGCAGTTTTCGAATAAGGCGCTACTACGCCGATAGCATCGCCAGTTGGCGCAAAATATGCGGTAGTTCGTTCACTACTGGAACCATGATTGAGGTGAATTTCGCCATCATCGTTTGGAATCGTAAATTTACAGTTGTGATAAATCATTTCACTCCCGCCTTGCTTGCGGGAGGCGTTGTCGTAATACTTTATGTCATTATTAAAAGTACAGTTGTAGGCTTGTGCCAAATTCAAATTATCGCTATCTTCAATCGTTAGCTTGCCATTAAAGGTCGAATTCCGGAGTTCAACCTTCGTTAGATCGCTACAACTATCGATTTCAAACGAGCCCATTGCAGTCACATTGTTTGCAGTAAATGATCGCAATCGATTCATTCTGATTTCTGCACCATCGCTGATAAACACGTTATTTAAATCAAGGGAGGTAGGATTTTCAATCTCATACACTTTACCATTTGCTTTTATTGTTAAGCTACTTGCTGAAGACGAGATACCAACCGTGGCACCGTTCAGTACATTAATGGTCTGCACGGCTCCATGTTTGTCCGTATACGTAATCACGCCTGTGACCGTAGACTTAGCTCCTACTTCCACTTCCTCTGCAAGAGCGTCCAGTATTTGTACAGAGGTTAGGCCGATACCACTTACCCCAGTGGCGACCAATCCCAAAATAGCCATTTTTGCTAGCTGTTTTTTTCTTCTTTTATTTGCCAACAACTTCTTAAAATCTATCCTTTTCATCGTACTCCTCCTGTATTGGATTTTTGACAACTTTCCACCACTTGCTGTTTCAAAGTGATTCTTGTTTATCAAGTCCGACAAAACCGGGGTATTCACTGGGTAACCAAACACCAGCTTGGACTTTCTTTGCTCTCTCATTGCCGATGAGTTGAATCAAATGCCGACAATCTGCTTCCCTGTGTAGCCAGATTGTGGGTGAGACAGCAAGGAACTTCACGATCCCAATTTTCTTGATTAACAAAAAGTTGCTTCCATCAAAACTCGTTTCGCCTCCTTTTACTTCTGCTCGCACCGCTAACCCATTCCCATCAAGTGCGATAGCTTTAAGTCCAATATCGAGTAATTAACAAAACAAGTCCGAATACTCTCTTCGAAAAGAAATAACAAAAGAGGAAAATACCCAGACTTGAATCATTACTATTTTCATTTTATCACGGGAAGAAAACCGAAAAACAAGACTTCTGATAAATATGATTTAACCAGCTTGCTATACAAGATTAAACCCGTAATTATAGCTTTTTAAATAGTTCTACTCTTACAACCTCCTTCCTTCTCCATTTATAACCAAGGATTATCTTTATCATAAACACCCTATTTTTTCGCGATTCATGATTAATGATCGTTTCATTTCAAAATATTATATAACATTGTAACGATTTTCTTGTCTTGCCGTTCAATTTTCTTTAAACAGTTCTCATTTTAAATTTCAAAGACTTAAACTCTGTCTTTTCTAAACGAAACCTCTTTAAACTCTCTTAAAAAGAGCTACACAAAAAAAGCCAACCACCAAAATCAAAAAAGATTTTGGCAGTTGGCTTTTTGCATTCGTTTTAACTAGTTCTCTTTTAGGCGGTGTTTCCGTTGAAAACTGATGACGATTCGTTTCGCCAGATTAACCAATAAGAAGAGACCGATAAAGACCAAAGTAATCGTAGCTGCTGGCGGAGAATTCCAATAAAAGGAACCTACTAAGCCTCCTAGCATACCCACTAAACCGACCACAATGCTAATAAGGATGACAATGTTAAAACTCTTGCCAATCCGCATACTGATGGCCGCCGGTAAAACCATAATAGCCGAAATCAGCAACGCTCCCGCAATGGGAATCATTACGGCAATCGCCACCCCGGTTAAAACATTGAACAGCATGGACATGAGATGTACCGGTAGGCCGTCCACATGGGCCACGTCTTCATCAAAGGTCAAAACATACATTGGTCGCTTGAATAAGGCGAACAAAATCGCTGTTAGGACAAATAAAACGCCTAAAGTAATCACTTGTCCGGTGGTAATCGTCACAATGGAGCCAAAAAGATAGGACTGAATACTTGTCGCGGAATTTCCCGGGGATAGATTCATCAAAACCAGAGCCAAAGCTAAGCCCCCGGCCATTAAAATCGCAATGGAAATTTCCGAGTAGGTTCGATACAAGCTCCGCAAATACTCCATTAAGACTGCGGCGATGACTACCACGATTAAAGTTGTCAGGCTAGGATTGAGATTAAGGAAAAATCCTAAAGCCACTCCCGCTAAAGAAACGTGGGAAAGTGTATCGGCCATCAGTGACTGGCGCCGGATTACCAGAAAGACCCCTAACATGGGCGCAATACCGGCAATAAAGACAGCCGCCCACAAGGCCTTAATCATGAATTCATATGAAAACAACGCCATGGAGAGTCCTCCTTTCGCACCAAACGGATTTGTCGATCCGCATATTCTTTAATGTCTTGATGGTCATGGGTGATCATCAAAATCGCCTTGCCGTGTTCGTGGGCATTATGCCGTAGCAACTTGTAAAACTTGTTGCGGCTCTCCTCGTCCATCCCCGTGGTCGGCTCATCTAGGATAAACAGATCCGGATCCGTGGCAAATACCCGAGCTAAGCTGATGCGCTGTTTTTGGCCACCAGAAAGGGCTCCAATGCGTTTGTGGCGCATTTCCCACATGCCTACAGCTTCTAGCGCCCGGCGCACGTGTTCTTTGTCCTTGGAGGAAAGGCCCTTAAACCAACGCCCTCGAGGAAAGCGCCCGGACTGGACTAATTCCAAAACTGTGCTAGGAAAGCCGGCATTAAAAGAAGCGACTTGCTGGGGGATATAACCAACGCTCAGTTTGGCTCCTTCTGTATTGGTCTTAGCCATGGTCACTTGCCCTGCCGCCGGTTGCAACAGCCCCAAAGATGCTTTGATCAAGGTAGACTTAGCGGCACCATTTTCGCCAGTTAAGATCACGAATTCTCCGGCATCCACATGATAAGATATTTTTTCTAAGACTGGCTCTTCGTCGTAATAAAAGCTCAAGTCGGAAACGTCTAGATAGCGCACGTTGCGCCTCCTTTTTAAAATAATGTCGTTCTTTTTATTATAGCATGCAAGCAGAAGTTCCCACCCATTTGACTACTTAATGCTCGCCTTTAAAGCGGTGAGGTTTTCCTCCATCACGGTGAGATACGTTTTTCCTGCTTTGATTTGTTCATTGGTCAAGCTCTCCAAAGGGTTCAAGACCATTAATTTGATGCCGGTTTCCGTGGCCAAGGTTTCTGCGACCTTAGAATTGGCATTTTCTTCAAAGTAAATCACGTCCACCTGCTGTTCTTCGGCGAATTGTTTTAATTCCGCCAAGCGTGTAGGAGTTGGCTCTTGATCAGGAGAGACGCCGGCAATCGATTTTTGCGTCAAACCGTATTGATGAGCCAAGTACCCAAAAGCCGCGTGTTGCACAAGAAAAGTCTTATTTTTCGCATTGGCAAAGGCCTTTTGGTAAGACTGATCCAAGGCCGCTAGTTTTTCCGTGTAAGCCGCGGCATTTTTCTCAAAGGTAGCTTGTTTGTCTGGGTAGCGCTCACTTAGTTCCTTGGCGATTTCCGCCACTTCCTTTTGGGCCATCACTGGATCCGTCCACACATGAGGATCTTTTCCTTCATGTTCATGATCGTGGTCATCTTCTGCTTCTTCGGCGTCATCCTCTGAGTCCGTCGTCGCAAAGTCCAACAGCTCAATCTCGTCGGCGGCTTCAATTACCAGATTTTTGTCCGATAGGCTGTCCTCGATATTCTCCACCCAAGTCTCAAAAGTTTCGCTGTTGTAGACAAAGACGTCCGCATCACTGATTTTTGCTAAGTCTTGTGCGCTAGGTTCATAGTCATGGGGCTCTGTCCCCGCAGGAATCAAGAGTTCCACTTCCCCTTCATCCCCCAGCACTTCTTTGGTAAATTCGTACATCGGATAAAAAGTCGCTACGGCTTGGATTTTATCCTGGTCGGTTTTCTGTGTCTCCGGCGACTTGGCTCCACAGGCCGCTAACAGTAAGCTCCCTAGCACTAAGCTCGCACCTAAAAAAACTCGTTTCATCTCTTTTCCTCATTTCCTTTATTTGGCAAATCGTAAATATTCCGTTTTAACCCAGGGCTTACTGTACCAAATAAAAAAAAGCCCGTCAACCGAAACCGTAAATGTTCCGATTTAGGACTTTTATTTCCTGGTAAATCGTAAGGATGTTGCGAGTATTCATATGAAAGGAAAGTAATTTGGCAATCCTACTTCAACGTCCGTACCAAATAAACTTCCTCGCAAAAACCTTTTAGTGCATTGTAAACTCGCTGGGCCCGAGACTGCTTATGACATAAAGCAAAGACCGTGGGGCCACTGCCACTCATCAAAGCGGTATCCGCTCCGTATTTCAACATCCGATCTTTAATCTGCTGAATAATCGGATGCCGAGAAATGGTGATGTCTTCCAAACTATTGCCCATTGTAGCCAACATTGTCGGATAATCTTGCGTCTCAATTGCCATTTTCAAGCCGGGAATATCCGGGTGATGAATCTTGTCCACGTCCACTTCTGGAAAAACCGTACGGGTGGAAACACTGATTTTGGGCTTCACCAAGACAACCCAACAAGCCGGCATGGGCGTGATTGGTTCCACGATTTCCCCTTTGCCAGTGATATAAGCCGTGTGCCCGTACAAACAATAAGGAACATCCGTGCCGATTTCCACACCAATGGCCACCAGTTCCTCCAAGGAAAGATTCAACTGCCACAGTTTGTTCAATCCTCGTAGTGCCGCGGCGGTATCCGAACTGCCGCCACCAAGGCCTGCTGCCACTGGGATTTGTTTTTGAATGTCAATCTTGATCCCTTGAGTGATACCATAACGACGCTTTAAAAGCGCTGCTGCTTGATAGACATTATTGCGCCCATCTACCGGGAGAAAGGCACGGTTTGTCTCGATTTGAATACGGTCTTCTGCCAAACTTGTCAGCGTTAAACGATCGACTAAATCCACGCTCGCCATCACCATGGCCAGCTCGTGATAGCCGTCTGGGCGTTTGTAAAGGACGTCTAAGCCCAGGTTGATTTTGGCCGGAGCCTTCTCGATGATCTCCATCCTTTCACCTACCTTAACAAAAAAATCGTTGTACTGATTTTATCACAAACTCCTCGGTCTGACACTTTTTCATATAGGATGGAAGAAAAGCAAGGAAAGACACCTTATTTGAATTGCCAAATCAGTTGCATTTCCCACAAAGTACGGCATACAATAAAAGTATCAAAAAGAGAAAGTAGGTTGATACGATGGCAAACTTGATTCCAGATTTTGATGATCTCCATGCATTGCGAGCAAATGGTGAAGATCTAGTAGGCAAACTCATGAACAATTTTTGGCAAGACCGACAAATCGCAACCGACATTAAAGAATATCCTGATCGCTACGAAGTCAAAGCGGACCTCCCTGGCATTCAAAAAGAAGACATTACCTTGCACTATGGAGACGATGTCTTATCCATTGCTGCTGTTCAAAAAACCAGTAGTGAGGAAAAAGACGATGAAGGCCGTTACTTGCGCCGGGAGCGTTCCAGCAGTAGCTATCAACGTTCTTTCACCATGAAAGACATCGACGAAGAAAAGATTAAAGCAACTTTTGACAATGGCGTCTTGCATTTGACTTTGCCGAAAAAGACGTTGGCGGAACAACCAGGCAAAACGATTCCCATTGAGTAATACCCCTAAATGAAGAAAAGAGCCCCACCTTCTCAGCCGAAAACAAGCGGAAGAAGGGGGGCTTTTTTGCTTAGGTGTTAAGCTACTGTGTTTTGACTTGAGTATCCAGGAAATTTCTGGTACGTTTCATCCATGAAAACATTACAAGAAAAACTCCGGGATTTGCCGGACAAGCCAGGGATTTACTTGATGAAGGATCTCCACGGAGACATCTTTTACGTGGGGAAGGCGAAAAACCTGAAAAATCGTGTGCGTTCCTACTTTCATCACAATGGGCAACACTCCAAAAAAGTTCAACGCATGGTCTTTAACATCCACGACCTTGAGTATCACACCGTGGATACGGAGTTAGACGCTTTGCTATTGGAATGTCGCCTGATTCAAAAATACCATCCTTATTACAACCGGGTGATGAACGCTCAGCAAAATTACGCCTATGTTTTGGTTCAGGAGGCGCATTTGCAGATTTTGGCGGAAGCACCGGAAAATATTCCCGCAAATAGCCAACTACTGGGACCCTTTCGTCAGTACAAACAACTGCCTCATTTGGTGCAACTACTGACGGATACTTATCTGTTGCCTGATGTGAACTATGTGACTCATCTCGCCGTCAGTCGTCAATTACCGGAAATGCCGAAACGTTTGCTTACAGAAAAGAAAGAACAAATTTTAGGCTTTTGGCAAGGCGGAAAGACGGACTTTTTAACACTTCTAGACCAGCGCATTGCTAGCTTGGCAGCCCAGTTAAACTTCGAATCGGCCCAACAGCTGCAAGAATTGGCAACCAGCGCTCGCTATTTTTACGAACAACAGCAGCGGATGAATGCCTTTCAAGCAATTCCTCAACAGTTATTTGCACTTCCCCTTACCACAAGACGAAAAAAGCTCTATCAAATCAGTTATGGTCAGCTAGTGGCGACAGAGATTTTGCCTTTAAAAGCGGCGGAAAACTTCACCGCCACCCCTTTATCCGCACCTCTCTCTTTAACAAAAACCGATATCGATCCCCTGTTGATTTTAATGAGCTATCTGGAACACCACAAAAAACACGACTAGACACCGAGTGCGGGCCTGTCGTGTTTTTTTGTTGAGTTACCCTTTGACTGTTACATAACCGATTTGAGACTGTTCGGCAATTTCACCAGTTTGTTCCAAAGTTACTCCGGCAATCTTTTCTCGGTTGGTGAAGGCCACCACCACATCGGTGCCTTTCCCCGCGGCTTTCACCGCTGTGAGATCCATGACTGCCAGTAAGGTTTCAGAAGTCACACTAGCACCTTCTGTGACTTTCACATCGAAAGGTGCGCCGTTTAATTCTACGGTATCTAAGCCCATGTGAACCAAGACTTCCGCCCCAGCTGGAGTCAAAATCCCAATCGCGTGTTTTGTAGCGAAGATGCTGGTAATTGTACCGGCGACTGGCGCGTAGATTTCTTGGCCTTTAGGTCTTACCGCAAAACCGTCACCCATCATTTTTTGAGAAAAGACTGGATCAGCCACTTCCCCAATCATGATGACTTCCCCTTCCACTGGGGCATAAATCATCTCTTGGGTCACCATGTCTGGCGTTGCTACGGCAGTGCTAGCGTCTTTGGTATCCATTACGGAAACCGCTGGACCACTTCCAGCGCCACCAGCTGTCGCCATTGCCAAGCCCCCTTCATCGTATTCCGGTTCTAACTTGTTTAAGGCTTTGACGTTTCGGAACACATAGGTCATCACAAAAGTAATCACCATGGTCACAAGCATGGAAGCAAAAACCATGGGATAATTGTTTATTTTGAAGGATAAGAAGCCTGGCAAACCGCCGACCCCGATTCCTAGCGCCCGAGTATTGGTTATGGTAATCAGCATCCCCCCAATAGCGGAGCCTACCATTGCCGCAATAAACGGATAAACGTATTTCAAATTAATCCCGAACATCGCCGGCTCGGTAACCCCCAGATACGCGGAAATCGTTGCCGGAACGGAGATTTGTTCTTCTTTTTTATTGCCCCGATGTTGGAAGTAGACCGCCAATACCGCCGTCCCTTGGGCAATATTGGAGAGCATGATCATCGGCCATAAGTTGGTGGAGCCAAAGTCTGCTACCAGTTGGCTATCAATCGCCAAAGTCGTGTGGTGCAAACCGGTGATCACCAATGGCGCATAAAGTCCCCCAAAGATCAAACTGAACAACCAGCTGAACGAAGAAGTTAAGCCAGCATTGACCACGAAGGAAATCCCTGAACCAATCTTCCAACCAATCGGCCCTAAGATCATGTGCGCCGCTAAAATCGTTGGTAGTAATGAGAATAGTGGTACAAAAATCATAGAAACAGCTTCTGGAATGTGTTTTCTAAAGAATTTTTCCAAATAAACCAATAAGAACCCTGCTAACATCGCCGGAATTACTTGGGCTTGGTAGCCAATCTTATCAATGGTAAAGAAGCCAAAATCCCACGTCCAGTTTTGCGCGATATCTGCCGCACTGGTACCATTCACGGCATAAGCATTCAATAATTGCGGTGACACTAACGTAATCCCTAACACAATCCCCAAAATCTGGGTCGTCCCCATCTTACGGGTGATGGACCAAGTGATCCCCACTGGTAAGAAGTGGAAAATCGCCTCACATGGGAGCCATAAAAAGCCGTTGACCCCATTCCAAAAGACGGAACTTTCCGTAATCGTTTGACCGCCTAGGGCATCCAGTGGTACCCCTTCCAAAAAGTTCCGGAAACCGAGCATCAAACCACCGACAATAATGGCTGGTAACAGCGGGGTAAAGATTTCCGCTAAAACACCGATGATTCGTTGCACGATATTCTGATTTTGCTTCGCCGCCACTTTGCTTTGTTCCTTGGAGACGCCTTCAATTCCGGAAATTGCCGAAAAATCATTGTAAAAATCGGCTACGTCATTCCCGATAATTACTTGAAACTGACCGGCGTTGGTAAACATCCCTTTCACACTAGGAATCTCTTCAATCGCCTTTTCATTTGCCTTGCTTTGATCGTTTAAGACAAAGCGCATGCGGGTGGCACAGTGAGTCACTGCCGCCACGTTTTCCTTGCCACCAATGTCCGCCAATAACTGTTTGGCATCAGCTTGATACTTCCCCATACGAGTAAGCCCCTTCCTTTTTCCTTTTCCAAAAACAACAACTTGTATATATATGTCCGTTACAATCCCATAATACCTTTTTCATTTTATTTATGCAAGCGTTTTATTTTTATTGTGTCTGTTTTTCGAAAAAATTCGACACTGTTACTTATTTGACAAAAAATCCTTACATTAAAGACTTTTTTTTACGATCCGCTCAAATTTTTTCCAGTCTCTTTTTTATTTTTGAATTCCCTCCTCGTTTTTCAGAAAAATAAGGGATAACGATTGAAATCGTTGCCAAATTCCGTTATAATTATTTTGCATGTATAGACAAGTAACTTGAACGTGGCAATCCAGAAAGGAGAAGTAGGACCCGGCAGACTGATTGAAAGCTGAGCCTGGTGTCCGAAAAAACAAGATGAATCTAGCGACGATCACTTTAGACCAAACATGGCAGGTTGCTTTGCCAAATGGCCAACAACGCTCCTTTAGTGGGTCCCCTCAGGAAAATGCTTTGGCATTGCAGGAATTCTTAGCCACTGAGTCACTGGAAGGTGGCGTAATTCACTGCGAAAAGCCCCTTATTTTGCAAATGGAAACCGGCGTTTTCGAACTCAGTCAATGGCTTACGGAACACTTAAATCAGCCTTTCGTCACCAATCCTACTACCGATTTTGACAAAGTAGCCGCAGAAATTCCTTGGCGACTGGACTATTACGGTTATCGCCCAGGAAAAGACGAATATTCAGTAGAATCATTGCTCACCGTGGGCAATGGCTTTATGGGCTTACGGGGGACCACACCGGAAATGGAAATTTCCGACGACTGCTACCCTGCGACTTATCTGGCTAGCTTGTACAATGAAGCCGACTCCAGGGTGAGTGACCGCACCATTACCAATGAAGATTTCGTCAATGCGCCGAATCTGCAAAAAATCTACTTGGTCATCGAGGGGGAAAAAGTCCTCCTCACTCAGGATACCCTCAGTCACTTCAAGCGTTCTTTACATCTCAAAGACGGTCTTTTAACGAGTGAGGCTCTCGTGACGCTTGCTGACGGTCGGCAATTAGCCATTGAAACAGCGAAAGTCGTAAGCATGGAACAAATCCACTACTACAGCCTACGCTACCGTTTTAAACCGCTGAATTTCTCTGGCAAAATCACACTGGTCACGGAAGCAGATGGCGCAGTCTACAATTACAATGTGGCCCGCTATCGCAGTTTGACCAATCATCATCTGGATGTTTTGGCTACGCAGGCCACGGGAGATAAAGCACTTCTAATCGCTCGTACCAAAGCCTCTAAGATTACCATTTGGCAAGAATCTCAATTAACTAGCTCCACCTTGGACTTGTCCAATTTAACTAATGAAACTAGCTCAGAAAAAGTCAAACAATCCTTAACCTTAGACGCTGCTATGGGGCACTGGCAAGAAGTCGAAAAGACCGTCTCCGTTCACGTGTATCGGGCAGAAGAAAAGGTACCGGAGCAAGACTTAGCCCAAAGCGAATTTCCGGCTTTCAGTGACTTACTACAAGGTTCCAGCAGTGCTTGGCAAACGCTCTGGGAGCAAGCCGGCATCACGGTCACTGGCGACTTAATGAGTCAAAAACTCTTGAATCTGCACACCTATCACCTTTTCGTGGCGGCCTCGCCTACTGGCAACCGCCAACTAGACGCTTCTGTGACCGCCCGGGGACTCCACGGGGAAGCCTATCGGGGGCATATTTTCTGGGATGAGCTTTTCATCTTACCTTTTTACATCTTGCACTTCCCGGAAACGGCCAAAGAGCTTCTACTTTACCGGTATCGAAGACTTCCAGCAGCCAAAGAAGCGGCGCAGCAAATCGGCTTACAAGGAGCCATGTTCCCTTGGCAGTCGGGACTTACCGGTAGCGAGCAATCCCAAGAGCTGCACTTGAATCCTATCAGTGGTCAATGGAAAGAAGACCACAGTCGCTTGCAACGCCATGTGTCTTTAGCTATTGCTTATAACGTCTGGCAGTATTTCCACAATACCGGGGATACGGCCTTTATGCGGGACTACGGCTTGGAACTCTTACTAGAAATCGCTCACTTCTGGCAAAGTATTGCTCGTTGGGATGAAACCAGTCAGCGCTACGACATCAGTGGTGTCATGGGGCCAGACGAATTCCACGAATCCTATCCGGGAGCCGAAAAAGGTGGCTTGAAAAACAATGCCTACACCAATATGATGGTGGTCTGGCTCTTCACCGAGGTTTTGAGTTTACAGGCAAACTTTGACTCGGCGGAATTTGCTGCGGTGCAAGAAAAGACCCAGCTTACAGATGAACTCTTGGCAAAAATGGAAGATATCCGGCACAAATTAGCGTTAGATATCAATCCAGAAGGCATCATCGCCCAATTTGACGGGTATTTCGCTTTGAAAGACTTGGATTGGGACCACTATCGTAAGACTTATGGCAATATCTACCGCATGGATCGCATCTTAAACGCGGAAGGCAAATCCGCAGACGACTACAAAGTAGCCAAACAAGCGGATAGTCTGATGATTTACTACAATTTCTCGAAGAATCAAGTTCAAGACATTTTGACGAGTCTCGGTTATGATCTACCGGAAAATTACGTGACGGAAAATCTCCACTACTACTTGAAACGCACTTCCCATGGATCGACCCTCTCCCGGGTGGTTCACGCCCAGCTGGCGGCCATGGTAAATGAAGAAGAGCTGGCTTGGAAGCTGTATCAAGAAGCCTTGTCTTCAGACTATCGGGACATTCAAGGCGGCACCACCGCAGAAGGCATCCACGCCGGTGTCATGGCGGCTACCCTCTTCATTCCTTTGACGACCTTTGCTGGCATGGATATTAGAGAAGACCTCTTGACCTTCAACCCGGATCTCCCTGTGGCCTGGTCTTCCTTGAGTTTTCGGATTACCCGCCTAGGCATCGACTATCAAATTTGGATTGGCCCTGGTGAGATGCGGGTCACAGCCAGTCAAGATACCCAGATTATCATCGGCCAAAAGAACGTGCACCTTTTGGCCAATCAACCCCATGAGGCCCTTTACGGCTTC
Organism: Enterococcus asini ATCC 700915; assembly: GCF_000407365.1. Taxonomy (GTDB): domain Bacteria; phylum Bacillota; class Bacilli; order Lactobacillales; family Enterococcaceae; genus Enterococcus_C; species Enterococcus_C asini. The sequence goes on along the minus strand of NZ_ASVU01000001.1, from coordinate 866,254 downwards.
ACGGAAAATCCTTAATAAAAAACTACTAAAGGAGTAACTCACATGAAAAAAGGTTTTGTATTCGACTTAGACGGCGTCATTACTGATACGGCGAAGTACCACTTTATCGCTTGGCGGGATTTGGCCAAAGAAATCAATATCGACGTGGACTTGAAATTCAACGAACAATTAAAAGGCATTAGCCGCATGGATTCCTTGGAGCGCATCTTGGCGCACGGTGGTCGCAGTGACGACTTCACCCCGGAAGAAAAAGCCGCTTTAGCAGAAAAGAAAAATACTCATTACGTGGAATTGTTGCAATCCTTGACCCCAGCAGATCTTTTGCCTGGCGTTCATGACTTTTTAGACGGCGCCCAAGCAAACCAAGTACCATGCGCTATCGCTTCCGCTTCTAAAAATGCGCCTTTCATCTTGGAAAAACTCGGGGTTGCTGATCGGTTTGCAGCCATTGTCGATCCTGCTAGCTTACACAAGGGCAAGCCAGATCCCGAAATCTTCGTCAAAGCCGCAGAACTATTAGGTTTTCAACCAGAAGAATGTGTGGGCTTTGAAGATGCACAAGCCGGCCTAGATGGTATCAAAGCTTGTGGCATGTATGCTGTAGGCGTCCTTTCCGGCGAGCCTCTCCACGGAGCGGACATCACCGTGCATCAATTAACCGAGCTAGATATTCCTGAATTACTCCAAAAATAAAGAACGGAGATTGTTTTCCCTTGAAAAAATCTCTATAATTGAGTTCGAATACCATGAGGAGGTTGCGCCATGAATAAGTTCCGTGAGATATTTTTGGATCTCGAACAAAAAATCGTCAATCAAGAATACCCCCCCCAGAGCTTGCTCCCCAGTGAGAATCAGCTCATCCAAATTTACGGTGTTTCACGTGAAACGATTCGCAAAGCGTTAAACCTGTTAAAGAACTCCGGCTATATCCAAAAGAAACAAGGCAAAGGCTCCATCGTCTTGGATATGAATCGCTTTGATTTTCCGATTTCTGGTTTGACCAGCTTTAAGGAATTGCAAAATGCCCAACACATCCCCAATGAGACCAACGTGGCGGAACTGCGAAAAATCGCCGTTTCACCGAAACTCCACGAGATTACCGATTGGCCCGTGGCTTCCGAAGCTTGGAAGCTGATTCGCCAGCGGAAAATCGACAATGAAGTGGTCATCTTGGACCGAGACTATGTCAATGCCCAAATCATTCCAGAAATTCCCATTAACAAGGCCCAAGACTCTTTATTTCAATACTTTGAAAACGATCTGGGGCTAGAAGTCTCATACGCGCAAAAGGAAATCACCGTAGAGCCGGTGAATAAAGAGATTCGAGACTTAATGGACTTGACCACTGAGGATCAACACGTGGTTATCGTCCGCAGCCTAGTGTACTTGGAAGACACCCGCTGTTTCCAATATAGCGAGTCCATTCACCGCTTGGACAAATTCCGTTTTGTGGACTTTGCCCGCCGCCGCAAGGTTTAATAAAAAAGCACCGGACACTGTTAATCCCAGTGTCCGGTGCTTTTTCTTTATTCTTCTAAGACTTCTTCTGCTAGAGATGGGCCTTTGTTCTTACCTCGGCCGATTAACAACAAGAGCTGCATCACGGCCAAATAGAAACTGCCCTCTTTCGGATAAGCGAAATAGCAACCCGTCCAAAAATCGGCAAAGGAATCTTTCCCTTGATAATTTAGGCGAAAATCGTAAAAGACATTGCCATAGTTGTAGATGACATTCATCACCCGCTCTTGGAAAAATGATGTGGGGGCTTCCCCCACATGAGCCAAAGGTACCATATTTAGATCAGCAAAGTGGAAGCCAGCTTTCTGCCACACGGTCAACATATTTAAGACCAAAAAGCCCGCTGCTTCTTGAGGTAGCCCCTCTTGCAAGCGCAAAAGGTCATAAGAGACCCAGTTGGCATCGATCGGTTGCTCCGTGATAAAGCCCACCACGTGATTTTGCTGGTCTTTTAAGACTCCCACCGGTGCCGACAACAGATAGTCCACATCAAAGCGACCACTGGCAAAGTTTTTTTCCGCCTTGCCTCCTAGCCAGTCATTGGAAACCTTTTGCAAGGCTGGTAAAAGATCTAAAGGTAAGTGTTGGTAATAGGTAAATTGATAACCTTGAGTTGAGACTTTGCGGAAGCTTTCTCCTTTGCCAAAGTCGTTTGGTTGAGTCAGGTCCAAGGAACCGGACTCCCCAATTTTGGTAAAGTCATAACCCAAATCATGAAGGGTCACCACGTATTCCTCGCTCACCTTATAAAAGGCTAGCTGATAGCCATAGAGATCGGCTTCCTTTAAAAATGCCAAGGTGGCTTCCCGGAACAGCGTGGCTTCCCCGATTGGATTGCCTAAAATAAAGAGCCGATTGCCCTTAATCTGGAACCCAAAGACGACCCGGTCTTCCCCTTCCACTTGGTAATAATACAAGCGATAGCCCAAAAAGAGCCGGTGACTGGAATTCGTGCCGGCATACTTGCCTAAAAAAGCAGTGAAGCGATACGGATCAAAGGACACGCCTAATTCTTTTTCGCTAACCGACAAGTATTGTTGTAAGCCAAACAAAACCAGTAAAGACAATGCCAAACCAATCAATCCTGCAAACCAAATGTCTTCTGAAGGGAATAAGATGAAGCGTCCGCCGAGGATTTCATTGTTCCACCAGCTACCTCGATGCACGCCGGCGACGCCATAGACTACTAACAAGGTCCCAAAGAGCACCGCATCAAAGATCATCGCCCCCCAGGAGTAGACGAATTTTTCCCGGTAAAATTCTTTTCGTGCTAACCAGACCAAAAAGATGACCCCACAATAGACGAAAAATAAGTGAGGTGAGCGCGTCCGGGTAATGGTGTTTAAAATCCCAAACAGCAGCACCACCAAAGTGGGCAAATACGCTTTTTTCACCTTGGCGTACAGCGCCCGGGCCAAGCCCAGCAACAAAAAGCCCACTAGAAGATTCAAGGTTTGATCTAGGAAGTTAAAAGAAAAGGGCAAGATAAAACGGAAGAAACTACTCACGGCAGACAGATTTTTCACCGTGGCCAACAAGACCATCATAATTCCTGAGAAGTACACTCCAATCACCACGATAAAGTGGGCTGCTTTTTGTAACATCAGCTTAGGCAGATTATCAAAGAAGCGGTTCAAGCGCACGCTACTTCTCGTTAAGAAAAGCAAGATTCCAGAAAGAAAGGGTACTAAGTAATAAAACAAACGATAGTATAACAACCAAACCAAGGTCTGATTCTGGGAGAAGCCTAGATTGCTCATTCCTAAGATCATCATGACATCAAAGGTTCCCATGCCCCCGGGGACCATGGTAAGCATCCCAATCAAGGTAGCAATCAAAAACATCGGGTACACATCGGTTATGGCAAACTCCAAGCCCATGAAATACCCAATGGCCAGGAAAATCCCCAATGCACAGGTCCACTGACAAAAAGAAATCGTCACTAATTGCAAGACCCCTTTAGGAAACAGATCCGCAAAAAGGCGTTTGCGCCGCAGATAGGAAAAGAAAAGCAAGCCCGGAGTTAAAAGACTGCCAATCAACAACCACAGCCAATAACTACGAAATTCCGGATGCCAACCAAAGCCATAAATCTGCACCGCCAAAAGCAAGGACCACAAGGATAGCCCCGTGACCATAAACAAAGCCACTTTTGAGACCACGGCTAAGACTTGCTTGCGCTCTGTGCCTTTGCCGTAGAAATTGGCCCGCAGACTGGCGCCCACGACCCCGCCAAACCCGGCGAGATTGTTAATCGTATTCGTCGTCCAGGCCGACACAAAGAAGTCTCGCCAGCTCATTTTGGGTTTTCCCTGAGCCTCCAAGGTCTTAACCGTCACCCAGTCATAACCCAGCGTGGGTAAAACCGCCAACAAGCCTAAAGCCCCCATGGCAATCAAGGAACCGGTATTCTGCTGGCTGATGGTAGTTCCTACTTCTTGCCAGCTCATCCCGTGGGCAATATTGATGACCTGATTGGCCACAAAAATTAAAATCGAGCCAAAAAACAACAGCCGCAATAGCAGGCTATGTTTTTTTATGATCGCATATATTCGTTGCAAAGTTGCTTTCATTCGCTTCACTCCTTGAGTAAATGGTACTTTATTCCGGCAAATTTGCCAAATCAAATCAGTGAGCCAAAACCAAGTTCCGGTAGGCCTCCTCGGAGAAATCCTCCTGAGTCACCGCTTTTTTGATCCCTTCAGACAGAACCCGGGCAGCTAGCAGCCCCACAATGTTCAAATCGGCTTTAACCTCTCCCAAGGAAAAAGCGTAAATCGTGTCCCCGTCCGCCATGGTGTTTACCGGACTAATGGCCCGCGCCAAGCCACTGCGAGCCATGGCAGCGATTTTATTCATTTCCCCTTCATTGAACTGAGCGTTGGTAAAAATTGCCGCCAATGTGGTATTGGTACCGGTTTGTAGTGCAATCATCTGTTTGTACAACTCGGCTTCCGTGGACAATAAATTCTGCCGTTTAGAATCCAGTAAGCCTCGAATCTGCTTGCCTGATTCCCAATCGAAAACATCTCCAAAAGCATTGACCACCACCATGACACCGACTTGTAACTCTCCAAGTTGTGCGGCGTGAAAAGCAATCCCTGCCTTCTGGCTTTGGCCCATGCCATACAGTTTGCCCACGGCAGCCCCGGTTCCGGCACCGACACTCCCACTCACTGGTTCTCTCCCTGCTTCTGCCGCCAGACAAGCCCCATAAGCCATCTTGGCATCCGGGCGTACTCGGCCATCCCCTAAGGTTAAATCAAAAATATCGGACTGGACCACCAAAGGTACCACCCCACCAGGCACGGCAAACCCCCGGTTGCGTTCCTCTAAGTATTTCATGACCCCATCGGCTGCGCCTAAGCCATACGCCGATCCCCCGGCAAAGACTAAAGCATTGAGTGATTTCGTATCCGTATAAGGCGATAACAAATGAGCTTCCCGACTGGCCGGGCCACCGCCACTGACATCGATTCCCCCGGTGTTTTCCCCGGAAAAAAGCGCCACGCTTACCCCGGTCATAGCAGTATAGTCCTGCGCTTGACCAAACGTTACCCCAGCAATCTCAGATATCTTAATCTCCTGTAATCCTTCCCCCATGAGTGAACCCTCCTGCATGTCATTTTCTCAAGTATAGCATAGCACTGCCTCTGCGCCTTATTAAGACCTAGAGTGCACAAAAAACGCCTCAAGAGTAACTCTTGAGGCGTCGTGTTTATTTCGCGTAATCCACTGCTCGGGTTTCCCGAATAACAGTGACTTTGATATGACCTGGATAATCCAAGTCGTCTTCGATTTTCTTGCGGATATCCCGTACGAGACGTACCGCATCCAAATCGGATATTTCTTCTGGTTTGACCATCACTCGAACTTCCCGACCGGCTTGGACGGCAAAGCTGGATTCCACTCCTGGGAAACTGTTGGAGATATTTTCCAAGTTTTCCAGACGGCGGATGTAGTTTTCCAAGGACTCACTACGAGCACCTGGCCGTGCAGCTGACAATGCGTCCGCTGCGGCTACCAAAACAGAAATAACTGAAGTAGCTTCCACATCCCCATGGTGAGAGGAAATGGCGTTGATCACAACTGGGTTTTCTTTGTACTTCGCAGCTAATTCCGCACCGATTTCCACGTGAGAGCCTTCGATTTCGTGATCCAAAGCCTTCCCGATATCGTGGAGTAAACCAGCTCGTTTTGCCAATTGAACATCTTCGCCCAATTCCGCCGCTAAGACGCCAGAAAGTTTGGCAACTTCGATGGAGTGGTTCAAGACGTTTTGACCGTAACTGGTTCTGAAGCGCAGACGTCCTAAAATCTTGATCAAGTCCGGATGCAAGGTATGTGCACCAACCTCGAAGGCTGCTTGCTCCCCGTACTCCCGAATGCGTTCATCCATTTCTTTCCGGGATTTTTCCACCATCTCTTCGATACGAGCTGGATGAATCCGCCCATCTTGGATTAGTTTTTCCAAGGTCATGCGGGCGATTTCCCGACGAATCGGATCGAAACCAGATAAAACGACTGCTTCTGGTGTATCATCAATGATCAAATCGATCCCGGTCAAGGTTTCTAAGGTACGGATATTCCGCCCTTCCCGACCGATAATGCGACCTTTCATCTCATCATTTGGCAAGGACACCACCGAAACCGTATTTTCTGAAACCGAGTCTGCTGCACAACGTTGAATGGCCAATGACAAGAGATTCTTCGCCTTGCGATCGGCTTCTTCCTTCGCCCGTTGTTCGGATTCCTTCACCATCAATGTTAATTCATGGTTCAGTTCTTCTTCCGTCGATTTCATGATGATTTCTTTGGCTTCATCTCGAGACAAGGCAGCAACACGTTCTAGTTCTTGCTGTTGTCCTTCAATCAGTTTTTCGACTTCTTGTTCTCGCTCGTCAATTAATTGCTGTTTTGCACTAAGTTTCCGCTCACGATCCTCCAAGGAGTGCTCGCGCTTTTCGATGGTCTCATCCTTACGATCCAAGACCTGCTCTCTTTGGAGTAAGCGATTCTCTTGTGATTTGATTTCAAGTTTGCTTTCCTTCAACTCACTTTCGATTTGCCCGCGATACTTCTGGTTTTCTTCCTTAGCTTCCAACAATGCTTCTTTTTTTAGAGTTTCCGCTTCTTTTTTGGCATTTTTCAAAATACCTTGTGCGGAATTTTCTGCCCCGGCCAATTCTTCGGCATGAAGTTTCTCATGTTTATTTTTGGCGTAGACGTACCCTGCAAAAAGCCCAACAATTAAACCGATGATAGCGAGGAGAATGTAAAGTCCCATTAAATCCACCTCCGTACTATCGTATTTAGTTATTCTTGTAGTTTTTTGATAAACTATTTTCAATCATTATCAACATGCCTACAGTCGCATGCGTGCAAAGTGCACAACTTTATTCTAATGTTTGTAACTGGTACTGTCAACTTTTAAAAAAACTCTTAAGCGCCCGGAAGCCTTAGAAAATCAGTTATTTCAGCGCTCTCATGAAAAAGAAAACATTCGTCACTTTGCCCCTTGTGGTTTACTCAACCGAGCGCAAAAAATAGTCCAAAGCGAGTCAATGATTTGATTCGTTATAGACTATAGACAGCTTTCTTTGTTCGCATTTTTTTAAAATGTTATGCTACCTCGCGCTACTCTCCCTGTGAAGTCGCCAAAGAATTCATTAAAAAACACTGATCTTATGCAATGGTCTGTGATTTTTCGCTATAATAACCAAAAACACAAATGGAGCACACCAACGAATGAAACTTCGAAAAGGAATCTTCTGCCTCTTACTTTGCCTCGCTCTCTTTCAACCGGTCACAGCCTACGCCACAGCCGGTGGTCATAGGGGTGGCTCTTCCGGAGGGCACAGTAGCACAGGAGGGAGTAGCCGAGGCTCCCATAGGATTATCCGCTCTGGCAATCGCGTTTGGATCGGTGGGCGCTCTGGCTCTGTTCTTTCCTTTGTCCTTTTTACTGGCGGAATCTTAGGCATTACCTTTTTAAAACGAAAACGCCAGCAACATGCCCTAGCCCAAACGGATCGTAATGACGTTTTAATTGCTATGTCTGGTTCGGAACAAGAAAAACAAGCATTACTCCAAGAGGTTGCACAAACCTTCCAAAAGATTCAAGCAGCCTGGGATGCGGGAACACTCGAAAGTGCAGCTCGTTGCTATACCCCACGGCTTTACGATGAACATCGACGGGTTTTAGCCGACAATCGTGAAAATGGCCTCCACAATCATACCCAAAAAGTTTCCTTAGTGCGCATTAGCAACTACCGCCAACTGGGCACCGACAGCTTTTCCCTTACGTTTGGTTTTTCCTGTCTGGATTACACCGAGGATCAAGCCGGGCGAATCGTCACAGGGGATGCGAAGCGTAAGCAATACTTCTTGCAACGCTGGTTTTTCAACTATGATGCCGAAAAGAAACTTTGGCAAGCCGACTTTATCCAACCTGTGGACCTAGCAAATTAACGCCTCATGAAAAGGACCGCAATCAAATTGATTGCAGTCCTTTGTTTGTGTTTCTTATTCGTCAGTTAAAGGCAATTCTTCTTGGCCTTCCACAGCCACGACTTCTTCTTCATCCCCGATACCATAAGCCGCTCGCACCAATTGGTTGATTTCAGCTTTCATCTCAGGATGTTCTTTCATATAGTTCTTAGCATTATCCCGGCCTTGGCCGATACGATCGCCCTTATACGCGTACCAAGCGCCACTCTTGTCCACGATGTCTTTGTCCACCGCCATGTCCAAAAGCTCCCCTTCTTGGGAAATCCCTTGGCCGTACATAATATCCACTTCCGCCAATTTAAATGGTGGCGCTACTTTATTTTTTACGACTTTGATCTTCGTCCGGTTCCCAATGATATCCGTACCAGATTTCAATTGTTCCGCCCGGCGAACTTCCAAACGAATCGTTGCGTAGAACTTCAACGCCCGTCCCCCAGGAGTGGTTTCTGGATTCCCAAACATAACCCCGATTTTTTCACGGATTTGGTTGATGAAGATGGCAATCGTCTTGGTCTTGTTAATCGAACCGGACAATTTCCGCAAAGCTTGGGACATCAAACGAGCTTGCAAGCCCATGTGAGAATCCCCCATTTCCCCTTCGATTTCGGCACGAGGTACTAAAGCCGCTACCGAGTCCACTACGACGATATCTACGGCACCACTGGAAACCAGTGCATCCGCGATTTCGAGTCCTTGTTCCCCAGTGTCTGGTTGAGACAAGAGCAATTCATCGATATCGACCCCAAGTTTTTGGGCATACAAAGGATCCAGCGCGTGTTCCGCATCGATAAAGGCTGCGGTCCCACCGGATTTTTGTACTTCCGCAATGGCGTGGAGTGCCACCGTGGTTTTACCAGAACTTTCTGGTCCATAAACTTCGATAATCCGTCCACGAGGATAGCCACCGACACCTAGCGCCACGTCAAGGGCTAATGAGCCACTTGGAATAACGGCGATTTGTTGGTCGATCTTTTCCCCTAATTTCATTACGGCACCTTTACCGTAATTCTTTTCAATTTTCTTTAATGCAGCATCTAAGGCTGTCTTACGATCATCTGCCACTGGATGGCCTCCTTATTTTCAAGCATTCGCCATGAAGTCATTTTAATGTACTCTCATGATAGCTTTTCCTCACTAAAAAAGCAAGAAAAAGCGAACATATTTTCGCATTTCTTTAGAAAACTTAATCCCTGACTATTCAGCCAATAATGCCCGACGCAACAAGTCCAAGCCCGCCATCACGGCGCTGTGACGAACGTAGGCCCGATCTCGGGTAAAGTGATATTGATGGCTTGTGACCCCTGACACCGTCGCTAGAGCAATCCACACCGTTCCAGATGGTTGACCTTCCAGCGCATCCGGTCCCGCCACTCCGGTAAAGCTTAACGCATAATCTGTCTGCGCTTTGGCCCGCGCAGCCGTCGCCATGGCCTCGGCACACTCTTGACTGACCGTACCGAACTGGTCAATCAATTCTGGGGCAATGCCTAAGAATTGCTCTTTGGCTTCCGGAGAATAGGTCACAAAGCCCCCTGGAAAGACGGCAGATACGCCGGAAACATTTCCTAAGACACTTTGAAACTGCCCCGCAGTCAGACTCTCAGCCGCGGTAATCGACTTACCCTGTGCCTTTAGCAAAGAAACGACGACTTCTTCTAAAGTTGTTTCCTCTCCGTAGCCGTAAAAATACTCGCCCACGCGATTGATTATCGCCTCCTCCGTCTGATCCAAAAGAGCTGCACCTGTCGCTTCATCCTGACACTTCACCGTCAAACGCACGGTCACCTCATTCGGCTTAGCGTAAGGGGCAATCGTGGGATTCGTCTGCTCGTCAATCAAATCCGCCAATTCCGTCACCAAACGCGACTCCCCGATGCCATAAAAACGCAAAACCCGTGACAATAGACGCTCCTGTTGAGGCATTTTCTTAGCGAGTAACTCCTTAGCATACCGAAGAAACATCGGCTTCAACTCACTAGGAGGTCCTGGTAACAAAAGATACGCGGTGCCTTGAGGTTTCTGATAAAAAATCCCAATCGCCAGCCCCGTATCATTGGGCAATGACTCCCCATGCTCAAACACCAGGACCTGACGCAAATTATTTGGCGTCATCTGACGGTGAGCTTTCGCAAAGAATTCTTGGAGTTTTTGTAACCCGGGACCGTCTTCCACCAGCGCTTCCCCGACAAATTCCGCCACCACATCTTTCGTCAAATCATCCGTCGTCGGTCCTAAACCTCCGCAAAGCACCACGAGCTCACTGCGCGCATCGGCCACTTCCAAAATTTCCTGCAGGCGCCCGCCATTGTCTCCCACAACGCTGTGATGATAGACGTCAAATCCCATCCCCGCCAATTCTTCCGATAAAAACGTGGCGTTCGTATTGGTAATCTGTCCTAATAATATTTCCGTACCTACTGCAATGATTTCAGCTTTCATGTTTGCCTCCTGAGTATAAATAACTACAAAACTCTTTTATACGTCATTTTTTTCTTTATCACAATCTCTTCTACTCATTATTATCTGTTTCCACTTTTAAATCAACGAAAGTTTACGACGCAGCCCAAACCATACACCAAAGACACCACAGCAAAATACCGTGGTGTCTTTTTAAATACTATGAAAAAAGTTGGATCAAAAAGCCAGATAAGATTAAGACGAGAGCGCCACCGAGACGATTGCCCATTTGCGCAAAGGCGATTAAGTTCATCCGGTCTGCAGCACTCAGTACCGCAACATTACCGGTACCACCCATGGAGTTATTACAGAAGCCAGCCGTAATTGCGGCTTCTACAGGATATAACCCGAATAGTTTGCCCACAAATCCCGCTACGACAGAAATCGTAACGACACTTGTCAAGCACAATACCACAAATTGCCAAGTAAAGGCATCAGCCAGCACGTTTAAGTTTAACAAGGCAATCCCGATACCTGCCAAAACAGCAGCCGTCAAGTTTTTCACGATCAATTGATTAAACATCGTTGCCGCATCTTCATAATACTTTGGTAGTAAGTTGCCGACTTTACAGATGACAACGAAAATAATGATAAAGGCATAAGCGTGAATTTTTGGTATAAAGTAATTGCCGATTTGACCTAGCATAAAGAAGGCTAGGGCCACCATTAAACCAACACCCATTTGTTGGATATTGGGTTTTACAGGTTCACTCTTCGTATCGCCTAAATCACCCTTGGCCATCATTTCACCATGGCCGTTTAGTTTATTTCCTGATTGACCAATCCGCGCGGTTAAAGCAGCACCGATAATGGCTAAGACATTGGTCATGGCTGTGGCAGGAATCAAGCGAGAGATGACATCTGCCGCATCAGTATGCAGGAAGCTACCATAGATACTTGAAAGTGGCACAGCCCCGGCACCAACACCTCCGGCCATGGCTGGTAAGGAAACGTACAAGACAGAATTTCCAAAGCCATTTCCAATCAGCATCCCCACTAAACCAACGGCTAAAAAGGATGCAACCATGGAGATTAAGGCTACTGGGATAAAACGAACAGAGGCTTTAATCAGCAAGTCACGATTCATCCCTAAAATCGCACCGGCAATCAAGGCTGCAATATAGAAGTCTAAAAAGCCCATATCTGAAACAAACGTTTTGGTGGAGTCCACCACTTCTTTTGGTAAAATTCCAAAGGTTGCAATGGCTGCCGAAGCAAAAATCGCAAAGACGGAGCCACCGCCTAAATAATCTTTTACAATAGGGATTTTCGTCCCCATGTAATGGAACAAATTACCCAAGATTACCAATACGGCAATCGGACCCATCATACTTGTTGGTAATTTTCCTAATGCAATGACGACGATTAAAATCGCCACAATCACGAGATACAACGGCAAAGAGATACCGCTGATTTTGGTTTCCCAAAACCAGCCACTTCTCTTAGTCGTTTTTACATCATTTTTCATTTTCCTTATCCTTTCACGAATCGGCCTATGCTTCTGTCAAATCAGTATATTCAGGCACCCATTTTGCTTGGTCCACTGCTGTTTTCACATCATCAATCGGTTCACGATTTAAATTTTGAGATAAGACGGAAGCAACCACTGTTTCGGCAATCGTCCGAGAAAATTCGTTAAGTTTCGAAACTGGAGGCAAGATAGAAGCCCCTGGTTTGGTCACGTCAACAATACCACCTAAGGCATGACTTGCATCAGAAATTGTTTGGCTCGTTACACGCATTGCAGTAGAAGCAATCAGACCTAAGCCTAGACCTGGGTACATTAACGCATTGTTTGCTTGCCCGATTTCATAGGTAACGCCATTGTATTCCACATCAGCGGCTGGAATCCCAGTCCCTACTAAAGCGCGGCCGTCTGTCCATTTGATCAAATCTTCCGCAGTCGCTTCTGCTAGTTTCGTTGGATTGGACAATGGCATGATAATTGGACGTTCTGTATGAGCGGCCATTTCCTTCACGATGCTTTCGGTAAAGGTACCAGGTTGAGTCGAAGTCCCAATCATGATGGTTGGGTGGATTGCTTTTACGACTTCTTCTAAACTAGTCAATGCTTCACTGTTAGCAAACTCACTCCGTTTTCTAGCAAATGGTGTTTGGCCTGGAGTTAAGTCATCCATGTCGTCAAACAACAAACCTTGTTTGTCCACTTGGTAGAAATGTGTGCGGGCTTCTGCTTCTGGAATACCGGAACGAACCATTTCGTCCAATAGAATTTCCGCAATCCCAACACCGGCTGTACCAGCACCATACGTTAACACGATTTGATCTTTTAATTCCGCTTTGGAAATATTCAAGCCTCCAAGCACACCGGCTAATACAACAATCCCTGTTCCTTGGATGTCGTCATTGAACGTTGTGATTTTATCTTGATATTTGGCTAGGATATTGGCAGCATTGCCTCGGCCAAAGTCTTCCCAGTGCAACAACAATTCAGGGAAAAGTTCTGTGGAAGCAGAAACAAATTGATCGATAAATTCCATGTATGCTTCCCCTTGAAGACGTTCATGGCGATTGCCTAGGTACAAGGGGTCATTGAGCAATACTTGGTTATTGGTTCCAGCATCAATGGAAACAGGTAAGACTTGATTTGGATTAATCCCGGCAGCTGCTGTGTAAACCATTAATTTCCCAATCGCGATGTCGACACCGTTGACACCCCAGTCACCCATACCTAGGATCCCTTCCGCATCAGTTGCAACGATGAGACGAATGTCACGACCATCCGCTGCATTTTGCAAAGTTGCTTTGATATCTTCTGGTGCATCTACAGAAAGAAAAGCTGCATCTTGGGGTTTTACAAAGATTTCATTGTATTGTTCGATTGAATCGGCAACCACTGGATCATACACAACTGGCATAAATTCAACGATGTGTTGTCCCATTAATTTGTAGAATAACGTCCGGTTCGTATTAAAAATATTCATCAAGAAGATCCGTTTTTCTAGATCACTTGGTTTGCTTAGATATTGACCATAAGCTTGGACGGATTGTTGTTCTAAGGTTTGCACTGTCGCTGGCAACATCCCAGTTAAACCATATTTCGCCCGTTCTTCCTTGGTAAATGCTGTTCCTTTGTTTAAAAATGGATTGTTTAATAAATTGGCACCTGTTAACATCTGTTTTTCCTCCTAATTCTTGTCCTTCATTACGATGGCAAGTATAGGCGCCTAAATATCTTATAGTCAAAACCAATGAGAATGATAAAAATTATTTATATGAAAAAAGATGTGCTCATTTAAAAAGCAAGTCATTTGCTATAAACGAAATTTCAGGATAGGATAAAAAATATTTATATGTATTTTGGAGGAATTATGAATATAAAAGACCTGGAATACTATCAGCGTTTGGTGTACGAAAAGAGTTTTTCAAAGGTTGCGGACTTTTACCAAGTCAGTCAGCCCACGATTACGTATGCCATTAAACGCTTAGAAACCGAATTAAACGTGACCTTATTAGAAAGGGATCGTTCCCATAAAAATATCAGCTTAACCCCGGCAGGCCAGCAGTTTTCCTAACACGTGAACAAAATCCTCCGAGAATTACGGATTGCCAAAAGAGAGATGAGTCATTTTAATACCGAACAGATTCCCTTTGGCCTGCCGCCAATCATCGGCAATTACTATTTTCCAAAGCTGTCGAAACAATTATTAGACCAAGATATTCTGCAACATTTAAAAATCATTCGTGACGGCTCTGAGAACCTACTCCGACAAATTCGCTTAGGGCAAATCGACATTGGCATTATCGGCTCTATTAATCCCCTCACGGAAGATGATTTAAAATCCGAACTGCTAAAAGAAAAGAAATTCCAAATCATTGTGGCGAAAAATCACCCGTTAGCCTCGAAAACTCAAGTAGCGTTTCGCGATTTACTCGATGAAAATTTCGTACTCTTAAGTGAGCGTTACGTCCATCTCTATGCTTTTCAACAACTCACGGCCGCCAGTGGTTTTGAACCTCATGTGGTCTATCAAAGTGACGACTTGCAAATTTTAAAAAGTATGATTAAAGACGGTGTCGGTATTGGCTTTCTAACAGAAATCGCCATCCAACCGGAAGACAATCTCTTGGCCATTGATCTGATTGATGATAATCAACCCCTTTTTTACATTTCCATGGTGCAAAGAAGCGCCGAGATATCCACACCCCTGCACAAAAGCTTTACGGAATTGATTCGAAGAGTTTTTATGGAAGACTTGGATAGTTAGTTAATGCCCCCACACCGAGCTGCAAGGTAGCTTGGTGTGGGGGGGTGTTATACATCGATTAAAAATTATCTTCTTCAATTATCTTGCTCTGATTTCCGTATCTTATCTTGATTAATAAATACAATACCAGATTAATCTTAGGAGGATGAATATGGAGGCAAAACAATCTTTTGTAAGAGTAACAACCGGAGACATTGAAGACGATAGTAAAACAATCAGTATGGAAATTAGTGGCATGTCAAAGATGGCTGTATATCATCAGGATTTACTATTCGCAGCTGCAACCAGCATCTTAGAAACAACTGATCAAAAAATTTTCTATGAAGAAGGCTTGGAGAAAGAGTACTTTGAATTGCTAGAACGGCTTCACGAAGCAGTAACTTACTTGGAATAACAAAAAAGGCTTAGTTACTCAATCAAGAGTAACTAAGCCTTTTTTCGTCTACTGAATACCAATCAAATAACGATAAAATTTAGAATCCAATGGGTGCTCTAAAAGAAACTCAGCTTCTACAACACTACGCTTCGTACCATCTTGAGTTGGTTTCATAAGCTCATGAATCGTTTCTCGAATTGGATTGACAGTTCCCATAAAATAGAAATCTGTTCCCTCATCATCTGATTTTTTGATGAACATGTAAATTTCCCAGTCAGCCGGTTCGAGTAATATTTTTACTTCTGGAGAATTGATCGTCCTAGGTGATTTCGTGTAGTAGAGAATGTGTTGCGGGTCTATTATTGTATCTTCATAGGCCATCCTTGCTCCTTTGAAGTTCTCGCCTTTTTCTAAGGTCATGAAGATGACAAACTTTCCATCCTTATACGTATAGCCACCAATATTTTGATCAACCATCTGTTCTTGCCAATTCAATAATCGTAAGACATCTCTTCTGCGGTACTTTCTATATAATGTCAATGGTTGCTCAGTTTCATATTCGGCATTTTTTATCAGCGCAGCCCCGAGCAAATCATTTATCAGAAAAGCGTAGTAACTATTTTTCAGTGCTCGTTCAAAAGCTGTACTGCGAAAAATTTTTTTATCATGGTAGCTAATCAGCTCCGCTCCAGAGTAGTTCTTCCTACTGCTCCCTGTATAAAACTCTAACGATAAGGTACGCAAAGCAGACAGGATCGTTGGAGTATCGGAATTTAGCCCTTCATCCAATAATAATTCCTGAAAATCTGTCGTTGTTATTACTGGTTTGTTTAGTAATGCTTTTAATAGGATTAGCTCATGCCGTCGCATCCCCGGCAACAATTCCCTTGACATAAACATCAACTGCTTATTTTCTTCTGGTGTGATTGTTCCTTCGTTTTCATTCATTTTTACCAAGAAATCATAATACGAACAGTATTTAGTCGCAATGATTGATGGATCCACTACACCATGTTCTAGAAAATCTTTCAAATAAGGAACTCTGTTAATACGATTTTTGAGATTTTTAAAAATTTCTCTTAAGGATTTAACATCATCAAGTTTTACAGCATCAATCGATTGATAAATCCGTTCTTTTGCGATTATTTCAAAATTCACTGATGATGGTCCAGTGATATAAGTAGTATCAAAAGTATCTTTTCGAAGATTATTTTTATTACGAGTAATGTCTCCTGATAAAGCCATGGGAATCATATAGTTATTTTGATAGTTACCAATAAAATCAATAATTGTCACAAAATCTTTCGATGGATCTTTTCGCAGACCACGACCTAATTGTTGAATGAAAATGATGCTCGATTGTGTGTTACGCAACATAATTACCTGATTAATTTTCGGGATATCGATCCCTTCATTAAAAATATCGACTGTGAAGATATACTGAATTTCCCCATTCTCCAGTTGTTCCACAACCCGCTCTCTTTCTTCTATGCTATGATCACCGGTCAAATAAGCTGATTTGGCATCTTGCTCGTTGAACAGCTGACATAGCTTCTGAGCTTCTTCTTTACGACTACAAAATACCAAAGCTTTGGGATCATTGCGAGAGCAACCATAGTAGTTAATTTTTTTCAACAAAAACCGCGCACGTTCGGTATTTGCTAAATATTTCAACTCGGTTGATTCGGTAATTGTTTCATAATCAGTAACACCAAAATAATGAAATGGACACAGTAAATCTTCTTCCAATGCCTCTTGTAAACGAATCTCATAGGCAATATTGTAATCAAATAGCTCATAGATATTAAAATTATCCGTTCGTTCTGGTGTTGCCGTCATGCCTAAAAGAAACTTTGGAGCAAAATAGTCGAGGACCTTTAGATAGGAATCAGCTCCCGCCTTATGCACCTCGTCGATTAACACGTAGTCAAATGCTTCACGTGAGAATTGCTGTAAGTTTTTATCCCTTGAAATACTTTGAATTGTTGCAAATAAATACTTTGCCTGAAGCTCTTTGGATGTTCCAGACAAAACACCATAATCGCTATCCGGTCCTCCTAGAATTCTTTGAAAGGACTCTTTTGCTTTATTCAAGATTTGCTCGCGGTGAACAATAAACAACATGTGTTTAGGCTTTACCTGCGCTACATCAAGACCAGCTAAATAGGTCTTTCCAGTTCCTGTAGCAGAAATGATTAGTCCTTTTTTGGCACCGCTTTCTCGTAGTTCTTTCAAATTTTCTAAAGCAAGTTTCTGCATCTTATTTGGATAGATATAACTTTTCTTTTCCATCACATCAGTCTCTGTTAATAATGACACTGACTCTACTTTGGGCCGTGGTTTATACTCCTGCTCATAGCTGGCAATCCATTGCTTAGTCAAAGGAACAGCTTGGACCCACTCTTCTTCTAAGTGTTTTCGAATATCAGAAATGATCTCTCCATGATCTCTAGTGGTAAGCAAAATATTCCATTCATAATTCAGTTTTAAAGCATTCATTGTCAGATTGGAACTACCGATAACAAAAGACTGATAATCCTCATGTTCAAATAAATAGCCTTTGGAATGAAACCCATTTTTCTGAGAAATACGGACTTCTAGATTAGGAATTTCTAGTAGTGAATAAAAAACATAAGGATCATTAAACCCTAAATACGTAGAAGTTAATAACCGCCCCTCTATTCCACGATCTGCTAAATCCGAAAAATGTGATTTTAATGCATTTAGTCCATCCTGTGTGACGAATGCCACAGAAAATGTAAAGGTTCGACACTCATCAATTTCTTCTTGAAGTACATTCAAGAAGAAATCTTTCTTTTCAGGCTGATTTACAATAAATTTCGGATCAAGCTTTGATCCTTCAATACTCTTATCGATGAATCCTTTGTAAAGTGCTTTTTTCACCAACTCTATATCAGTCATAGAAATACCCCTGAGCTACTAATTTTTTTACGGTTGGAACATCTACCGGCGCCCATTCCAATGTCTCTAACTCAGTCACTGGTAGCCATTTGAGAGCAACATGTTCTGTGAGAATTGGTTCACCTTTTTCCAAATGACAAATCATTGTTTTCATCTTTACCGTACCAAATTCATAATCATAACTTGATTCTTCAAATACTTCTGGTTCAATCTTAACTTTTATTTTTAGCTCTTCCTGCAATTCTCGACTCAAAGCTTCCCAAGGTGTCTCGCCCTTCTCAATTTTTCCACCTGGAAATTCCCATAGGTAAGCTAGAGAACGCCCAGGTCCACGTTTACAACATAATATCTTTCCCTCACGAATTAAAATCGCCCCAACTACATTAATTTGTTTTCCCATATCCTCACCTGTTTCTATTATCTACTCATCAAAGAACTAAAAACCTTACCACTTTAGAATCCCATAAAAAAACAGTAAGATCAAGAAATAGCTTAGAGCATAGCGAGCTATAACCTCTGTAATTTACAACCGAGAAAAAACAGCCCCTTCCACCTTCATAGGCTTCCAGAGCTGTTCCTCAATTACTATTACTAACCTCTTACATCGATCCTTTAAATACCGCGGTATTTTTCGCGAAGTAGTCCACCCCGGAGTAAATGGTGAAGACCAGACATGCGTAGAGCATGATTTGATCTAGCGGGAAGCCTGCCATACTAAATGGCAAGTTGTTAATGAACAAGAGGATGATGGCCACCATTTGGGTAGCGGTTTTGACTTTGCCGGGCCAAGCGGCTGCCATGACTTCCCCGTGTTCCACGAGTAAGAGACGCAAACCAGTAACGGCTAATTCCCGACAAACGATGATGGCAACGACCCACGCGGGCGCTTTGCCTAATTCTACCAACATGATGAAGGCGGTCATGACTAACATCTTGTCTGCCAAAGGATCGGCAAACTTGCCGAAGTTGGTCACCAATCCGCGGGAACGGGCGATTTTGCCGTCCAACCAGTCGGTGATACTCGCTACGGCAAAGATGATAGCTGCTACTAGATGGGTCACTGGCAAGCTAATATCTCCGGCGTGTAAGGTACCCCAGTCTAAAGGCAACGCTAAAATCAAGATAAAGATTGGAATCATACAGATTCGAATCACGGTTAATTTATTCGGTAAATTCACGCTAATTCCTCTTTCCTATTGTGCGGCTTGTTGATAGCCGATTGTCAGATTGATATTTTTACGCAAAGCCGCCATGCCTTCTTCGGTGAAGACAAGGTCTTGTCCGCCAGCTTTAATGGCCACGTTGGCACTGGCGCCTAAGACAATAGTAGCGTTTTGAGTATTTTCCGGTAAGGTAGTGGACTGCTTGTCTCCTACTTCCAAGGTGTACTGATAAACGTAGCCACCGTTTACGATAACCCCTACCCAGCAGCGTCCAGCCGTACTTTCAAAGTCTAGCTGCAAAGGATTGGTCGCATCGGTGATAGTCATATTGGCTTCTGAATCCGTATTGCTCGTAGTGGTGATAACCATTTGCTTTTCCGCCGAGCTTTCCGTCGTGCTAGCCTCTGTTGAAGAGCTAGCTTTAGGGGCTTCACTAGAAGAAGAGCTAGTCGCTTTTGGCTGCTCCACCGTCACGGAAGAACCAGGATCTTTGATCAAGGAGTCTTCATTACGGTCTTGGATGGTCATCCAAACAACCACGCCGATAATCGTGACTGCTACTAAGGTGAAGAAAATCACCGGCAGTAGGCGAATTACAGGGCTTGTGGTACTTTCCTCCACGTGAAGGGCTTTACGCGAGCCTTTGACCGTTTCCGGTTGTGGTCGTTTGGGTAGAGGCGGTTCAAAGCTTGCCTTGCCATCTAATATGGCTACAAGGCGCTCACCATCTTCTCCTACCGCTTGGGCGTATTGCCTGACGAAAGCCCGCACGTAAAACGTCCCAGGTAAACTCTCCAAGTCACCAGCTTCGATGTCTTCTAGGTAGCGTCGCTGAATCTTCGTGATCTGTTGCAGTTCGTCTAAGGATAGATTTTTATTTAAACGGGCTTGCCGCAATGTTTGTCCGATTTTTGTTGCTTCGTTGGCCACGGGGTCATCTTCTCCAGTCTATTAATACAGCCAGCCGCCGGTCACCGGAATGGTGGTACCCGTCGTATACTGCGCCTCTTTTGAAAAAAGATACGCCACTGCTGCTGCGATTTCAGATGTCACTGCTAGTCTGCCTAAAGGGATGTCTGCGCTAAGCTCCTGTAACTGGTCATCAGTGAATTGGTGATTCATCTGGGTTGCCACCGCTCCTGGGGCCACACAGTTCACCGTGATGCCCAAAGACGCGACTTCTTTAGCATAAGCCTTCGTAAAGCTTTGCTGAGCACCTTTGACTGCGCTATAGACGGTTTCCATACTGCTCCCTGCCAAGCCATAAACAGAGCCGATAAAAACGACTCTTCCTCGGCCGGATTGACGGAGTTTATCTTCAAGAGACGCTAAGAGTAGCATAGGGGTTTCCACATGAACTTTCCACAAAGCGGTCATGTCCTGTTGACTGTGCTCTGACAGTAAGCCGTATTTCGTAAAACCAGCCGCAAAAACCACTCCATCTACTTGGAATAAATCCGCTAAAAATGGCGCTATTTCCCGATAGTCTAGCATATCTAAGCATACCATAAAAAAATCTTGGTGAGGATAGCTTTCCCGTAGTTCACTAACAAATTTTAATACTTTTTCCACATTGTGATGGTAGTGGCAATACAAGGACCAACCCTCTTTTGCCAAGCGACGGCAAACGGCTTCTCCAATGTCCCCAGAAGCGCCTAAGACTAAGGCTGCCGGCATTAATTTTCCTCCTCAGGATACAAATAATACGTGACAAAGGCGTCTTGGTTGATCAGAACTTTACCCGCGGCTAAAACATCCGCCAACGTAACCGAAGCAATCACCTCAGGCACATCGAAAACCGTCAGCTCCTCGAAAAGGCTTTGGGTAAATTGATTGGCAATGTACTCTAGTGAGTTTAAGGATTGGAAGTATTTTCCTAGCATCTTCTTTTTTAGTAGCGCTAGATTGGCTTCGTTTACTTCAGGATCCGTAGCGAAATGCAACAGAATCTGCTGAACTGCTTCGATCATGACTTCTGGTGCATCACTATCCCCAAAGAAAGCAGCAAAGCTAAATTCTCGGTCCAAATCATACTCAAAGCCAAAGGAATCATCGATGACTCCTTCATCATAAAGCCGTAAATAATTGCCAGAAGTATTGCCAAAAAGCAATGCCAAAAGCAGATTAATGCTGTAACGAAAACGGAGCAATTCCCGCGAGTCTTTGGGTAAATCCCCCATTAAGCCTTTGATTCCCAAAGCTCCTTTACTACGGCTCAATGGTAGTTTGCGACTACCTGTCCGTTGAAGGTTAGCCAAGCTTTCTTCTGGAAATTCTCGGCGAATCGGTGTTGCTTCCGGGAATTCTTTACCGGTTTGGTTGGCCTTAATCCAGTCCATGGTTTCTTCGGGGTCAATGTTGCCCACTACCAAAAGTTTCATATTGCTCGGCTGGTAAAAGGTTCGGTAGCACAAATACAAATCTTCCGGTGTGATTTTATCGATGGTCTCCACGGTTCCTAAAATGTCAACGGCCAAAGGATGATTCGGGTACATTTGGGCAAGTAATCCAGAAAACTGTAAAAAGTATGGATCGTCTTGGTACATGCCGATTTCTTGGCCGATAATGCCTTTTTCTTTCTCTACACTTTCCTTAGTGAAATAAGGCTCTTGCACAAAGTCTAGCAAAGTTTCCAAGTTTAAACGAATCTGATCCGTAGCGGAAAAGAGGTAGCTCGTCTTCGTAAAGCTCGTGAAGGCATTAGCGGAAGCTCCCTGCTTGCCGAATACTTGAAAGACATCCCCGGCTTCTTTTTCAAAGAGTTTATGCTCGAGAAAATGAGCGATGCCATCAGGAACGGTCACCGGCTCGCTTTCCCCTAAAGGGACAAAGCGATTGTCCAAACTGCCGTAGTTAGTGGAAAAGAGGCCATAGGTTTTGTGGTAGCCGGCTTTTGGCAACAAATAAACGGTTAAGCCATTGGGCAAAACTTCGGTATAGAGAGTTTCATTGATTTGGTCATAGGTAATTTTATGCATGTTTGCCCGCTCCTTCTAAGAAATAAACGGCCTTCAGCTGAAGTTTCTGGGCGATGGCCTGAACTTCTGCTTTGGTCACCTGATCGATGCCCGCCAGGATTTCCTCATCGCTCATAGCCGCTTCTGGCAACCAGTTATCTAAATAACTAGCTTCAATCAACGCTTGGGGATTGTCCAAAGACAACAAGAACGAATTCTTCAACATGGCCTTGGTTTGAGCCAATTCCTCTGGGGTAATCTGGCCTTGTTGCAAACTCTCCAACTGTTGGGCAATCAAGTGCAATACCCGCTCTCGATTGTCCCCGTCGATACCGGTTTGGACATTGACAAAGCCTCTAAACGTATCATAAGAAGAAGAGGCGTAGTAAGCCATGCTTTCTTTTTCCCGGACGTTTAAGAACAGGCGAGAATGGGGAAAGCCGCCGAATAAGCCGTTAAAGACCATTAAAGCAAAACGCTCCGGCTGGCCGTAATACACGTCCATGGCATAACCTAAATTAAGCTTAGACTGGGTCAATGGCTCTTGTTCTTGTTTTTCGGCAATCACATTGTCCGTTTGAGGATAATAAAAGATTTCCGGATGAACCCGGGAGGTCGCAGAAAATGGCAAAGACTTCATAAAGCGTTCCCCGTCTGCTTCCGTCACGTCGCCTACTAAGAAGACGTCCACTTGGTCTTCTTGAAGCATCTTTTCGTAAGTCACCACCAAATCTTGGCTGGTCAAAGTAGCTAGTGATGCCAAAGTCCCGTAACTAGGCACTTTTTGATCCTCATCCCCTTGGAAGAAGAGGCCCTGCAATTCTTGGGCCGCATAGGCTTGCTTATCCTCGGCGATGCTCTTTAAATAAGCGGTCAAATTTTCCTTTTCCGTGGCAAATGTCCCTTCGTCAAAATGACCTGCTTGAATATTGGGCGCAAATAAAATCTCTTTGATAAAGTCCGTCGCCCGGTCTAGTAGCTGGTCGACTCCCAGATACTTGCCATTGACTAGATTCATGGACAAATTAACTTGATGTAAAGTGCCTTTTTTGTTCATGGAAACCCCAAAACTAGCCCCGTAAAGCTCCGCCAATTCACTGCTTAAAGCCGTTTGGGTGGGGTACTTTTGGCTGTTGGTCTCCAATAAACTCGTCAATAAAGTCCGCGCGGCCGCTTGTTGCCCATCTTGCCGCGCCGAAAAACGAATGTAGATCCGAATGGTTTTGAATTGTTGTGTCGGAATCAGATGAAAATAGACTCCTGGTTGAATCTCTTTTGTCATGATGATGCCCCTTTGAATCGGCAGAAGCCCCCGCCGAGTTTTCCTATCTGCTACAGATTATAGCATAGGCCACCCTTTTCAGCCGAATGCTTCACCTAGCAAGACCTTATCAGTTCAGTTTTTAGTCCCTCTTCGCTATACTGGATAAAAAGGAGAAAGGTGGTTATCTTTTTGATCAAAGAATTTAAAGAGTTTATTATGCGAGGGAGCGTCCTCGATCTAGCAGTTGGGGTTATCATTGGGAGTGCTTTTACTGCTATCGTGAACAAAGTCGTGGAAGGTCTAATTACCCCATTGATTGGGTTAGTGATTTCCCAATTCACCAAAGGGCAAAATCTGGACGAAGCCATGAACGTGTTAGACGTGAAACTTAATGGTGTTACCTTTAAGTTTGGCGATGTAATCAGTGCTATTATTACTTTCTTAATCACAGCCTTCGTTTTATTCCTGATTGTCAAAGCCGCTAACAAAGCCAAAACATTTGGCCGCAAAGAAGTGGAAGAAGAACCGGC
The DNA here is from genome assembly GCF_000407365.1 of Enterococcus asini ATCC 700915. GTDB lineage: Bacteria > Bacillota > Bacilli > Lactobacillales > Enterococcaceae > Enterococcus_C > Enterococcus_C asini. The sequence continues at coordinate 842,328 of NZ_ASVU01000001.1, read as the reverse complement.
AGAAATCGTGACTACCGAAAGTCTGTTGACAGAAATCCGCGACCTCTTGGAAGCCCAAGAAGCACAAAAAACGACTACGGTAAAAGTCGACGCTACCAAAGACCCACAAGAGTAAGAAAACATAAAAAACGCCTGAACCACTGTTTAACAGTAGTTCAGGCGTTTTTTTGGACAAAGAAAAAGAGTCTGACCACAAACGCCAAACTCTACCTTCTCATATACTAACCTAGAAACTCGATTTCTACGGTGCGGGTCAGAACATCTGAGTAGCTATAGGAGACCCGTTCAAAGGAATTTTCTTCCTGATCCAAATCAACTACAAAGACAGATGGATACGTTTCTGTCAAAATACCTTTGCGCTCAGTCTGACGCTTGCGGCCAGTTTGTGCTACGACCATGATTTCGCTACCGATCCGACATTCCAAGTCCTTCTTGATTGACGCTAAAGTTGTTGGCATTGCGTTCACCTCAGGAGTGATTGTACCATATCAGAGGGAAAATTTCAAGTTTATCATAACAAATTCCCATTGACAATCACTCTACACCAAATTCTCTAGAATCTCTAAAAAACTTGAAAAAAACTGACCTTTTCACTCTCTTTTTCCCACTTTTTTTGATAACTTTGTTAGAAATGAAACCGTTTTATAACAGAGACCACTAATTTTTTAAATGGTAAATGATCTTTCGTCGCGCTCTTTCATAGGCTAATTTGACTTTTTTAGGCGACTGATTTGCATAGGCAGCGATAGTCTCAAAATCGTGTCCTACTATGTACGCCGTAAAAGCCAGCTCTTCTAAAGGGGATAACTGATCCCCGAGATCTTCCAAGGCCTCCGCCACAATCAACTGCTCGTCGGCGGCCGGGACTTGCTGGGCTAACCCAAACTGCACATCACAGCCTTCATCGGCCAAGGAAGTCTCAAAAGGAACCGCATCTGTCTGGCTTTTACGCTTATAGGCGGCCTGTTTCCGTAAATGACTCTTGATACAATTATCAAAATTTCGCTTGAAGTACGCTCCCAAGGTCACCCCGATTTTCTCATCGTAGTGGGTCAGACTTTCGGAAAAAGCAATCAAGCCCTCTTGTAGCCAGTCATCACAGTCGAAGTCCTTTACAAAGTAAATTCCTTGCAACTTAAAGACAATCGGCCGATATTGCAAAAACAACTCCATAAATGCCTCTTCGTCCCCGGCTCTGGCATCCTCCAGTAATGTCATAACAAAAAACCCCCTTCCAAGAAAATCTTGAAATGAGGATATCATGATAAAACATCTTATTTTCTCATAATTGCTACCTTTTTTTCTTCTTGGACAGGTCTTGCAAGGTTTTTTCTAATTCACTTAACTGTTCTGCCGTCCAAGGAGAGTTCCGGCGGTAGTTTGTGAAGTGCAAGTCTTCCTGATGCCCACGAATGGTGCGCTCGGTTTTGGCAATCGTTTGATACAATTCCCGAGCCGACGTGCGCAAAGCCCCTTGAGAGAAAATCACCCACTGCTCCGCTAAGTCACTAGTTGCCACAGTGACCTGGGTTAAGCGAGTATTCAACTCCCCAGCGATGCGCTCGATGTAGCTGTCCGCCGTCTCCCCTTCTTCCGTAAAGACGACCTCCAGTTGGTATTTTTGGTAGCGTTTGGTCACGCCTGGGACAAACTGGGCATCAAAAACCACGATGATTTCGATGCCCTCGTATTTGGCAAAATTCGAAATCTTGTTTAGTAAAGCATCCCGAGCGTCTTCCAGCTTGTCTTGATTTTTTAACAAGACCAATTCTGGCCATGCCCCGATCATATTGTAGCCGTCGATAATGAGCAGCTCTTTTTTCATAGCTGCCCACTTCGCTTCCGGAAGGCTTCATAGATCAAAAGACCCGTGGCCACTCCGGCATTCAAGCTTTGGACGTGTCCGGTCATGGGAATCGTCAACAGTTCATCGACTTCTTTTGCTAAGCCTGCGCTCATGCCCCGGCCTTCATTGCCAATAATCAAGGCAATCTTTCCTTGGGCGTTCCAATTACGGTAGTCCGTACCATCCATGGCGGTGCCAAAGACCCAAAATCCAGCTTCTTTCAATTGTTTCACCGCTTGGCTAAGGTTAGTCACCCGTGCCACTGGAACGTGTTCCACAGCGCCTGTAGAGGTCTTCACGACGATGGGCGTAATGCCTACTGCCCGATGTTTCGGGATGATGATACCATTGACTCCCCCGGCATCTGCCGTCCGTAAAATCGAGCCGAAATTATGAGGGTCTTCAATCCCGTCAAGAATCAAGTAAAATGGGTTTTCTTCGGTGGTTTGTTCCAAAAGTTCCGGCAAAGACAAATACTGATATGGTGTAATCGCCAAAACCATCCCTTGATGTACCCCGTGATCACTCATGGTATCCAGCTTTTGCTTCGGCACCCATTTCACCGGTACCGCTTGTTCTTGGGCGATTTGTTTTAGTTCCGTGATTTTATCACCATGGGCATCTTCCAATAAGAAGAGCTTATTCCCTCGACCTTCCTTCAAGGCCGCCACCACGGCATGATGGCCAAACAAGAAATTATCGGCTAAGCTATCTGCTTCAGGGTTTCCTTGGCGTTCTGGAGTCTGGTTTCCGCCCTTGTGTGTGCCGTGTTTCCCGGAGGCATTTGACCGGCGTTTCTTTTGGTCTCCTCGGTTATCTTGGTACCGTTTTTTGTTGTTTTGTCTAGCGCTCATTTTCTTCACCTACCTTTTCAATACACCATTTGATCAGGGTCTCTAAGCGTTCTTGTTGCTGAGTCAAGTGCAAGTAGCCCATTAAGGATTCGAAGCCCGTGGCGATGCGATACGTGGTAATATCGGCATTTTTAGCGCTAGTGTGGCTTTTGCTATTGCGCCCTCGTCGGTAAAACAGTTCTTCTTCTTCCGTCAAAATTTCGGCTTGGAGCATGGCGTCCATCAAGAAGGCTTGGGCCTTAGCGGAAACATAGTGCGTCGCCATTTTGTGCAGCTGATTGGGCCGGGTCTGCCCAGTGGCTACCAGATAGTCCCGAATGTAGACCTCATAGACCGCATCCCCTACATAGGCCAGCGCTAAGCCGTTTAATTGTTTATAATCTCTCATGCTTCTCTTCTCCATCGGGTTCCTTGAGGAGTATCCTCTAGAATGATCCCTTGTTCTTTCAGTAAATCCCGAATCTCATCACTTCGGGCAAAGTTTTTGTCTTTTCTAGCTTGGTTGCGTTCTGCGATCAATTGATCGACTTCCTCGTCCAAATACCCTGCCGCAGCAAAGACGATGCCGAAGACTTGAAGCCAAGCGGCAAATTTTTCCAAAGCACTTGTGAGGACTGCTTCCGAGACTGCTTCCCGTTCGCTGTAAGTATTCAACCATTTTGCCAGTTCATAAACTACGGTAATACCATTGGCGCAGTTAAAGTCATCGTCCATCTCTGCTACGAAACGTTCTTCTAAAACTAGTAATGTTGCCAAATCGGCTTCATCAGTGGCAAGTGTGCTGCTAGCTTGAGCCAGCCGGAAAGTGGCATTTTCTTTGGCTGTATGCAGGCGTTGCAGATTCACCGCTGCTTCTTGTAAAACCGTCTCGCTATAGCGAATCGGCCGGCGATATTGGGTCGTAGCCATTAAGAAACGAATCACTTGTGGGTCAACTTGTTGAATCAACTCATGAGCAGTGATGAAATTCCCCAAGGATTTACTCATTTTTTCATTGTCGTCTCCGATGGTCACATAACCATTGTGCATCCAGTAATTGGCAAAAGTCTTGCCGGTTTTAGCCTCGCTTTGGGCGATTTCATTTTCATGGTGGGGGAATTCCAAATCTTGACCGCCTCCATGAATGTCGATGGTTTCCCCTAAATGCTTCGTCGCCATAACGGAGCATTCAATGTGCCAACCGGGACGCCCAGCCCCCCAAGGAGCTTCCCAAGAGATTTCTCCTTCTTTGGCAGACTTCCAAAGGGCAAAGTCTAATGGATCTTCTTTAATGGCTTGTTCCGTACCCGTCCGTTGACTCGCCCCAACTTCTAACTCATCAATGGACTGGTCACTGAGCTTGCCATAATCTGGAAACTTCCGCGTGCGATAGTAAACATCGCCAGAAGCTTCATAAGCAAAGCCTTTGTCAATCAAGTCTTGGATAAACTCGATAATATCCGGGATGTGATCCATCACCCGGGGGTTTAAAGTCGCCGGTTCGATATTCAACGCCTTCGTATCTTCAAAATAAGCTTCAATAAAGCGGTCCGCCAACGCTTCCGGGGTAATGGCCGCTTCTTTGGCCGCCCGAATGATTTTGTCATCCACGTCGGTAAAATTGGTTACAAAATCCACGGCGTACCCGCGATATTCAAAGTAACGACGAATCGTATCAAAAGCGATAAAACTCCGGGCATTGCCGATATGGATGTAATTGTACACGGTAGGACCGCAGACATAAATCTTGACTTGTCCCGGAGTAATCGGCTTAAATTCTTCCTTTTTCCGGGTCAATGTATTATAAATTTTGATCATCAACTCTCACTCCATTCAATCGCACGACTTTCGCAGGTGAACCCACAGCAGTCGCATTATCTGGGATATCTTTTAACACAACGGAACCCGCACCGATTTTGGCATTTTGGCCAATGGTAATCGGCCCCAAAATCTGAGCATGAGCGGCAATCATGGCTCCTTTTAAAACGGTGGGATGACGCTTGCCGCAATCTTTCCCGGTGCCCCCCAAAGTCACCCCGTGGAACAAGACCACCCCTTCTTCCACCACAGCCGTCTCCCCAATCACGGTCCCCATACCGTGATCAATAAACACTCCAGAGGCAATTTCCGCCCCGGGATGGATCTCGATCCCGGTTAAGAAACGCCAAAATTGGGCGGTTAATTTTGCGAGTAAAAATAGACGCTTGCGATACAAAAAATGCGACCAACGATGCCAAAACAACGCATGAAACCCTGGATAGGTCAGGACCACTTCTAAAGTCGATCTAGCCGCCGGGTCATTGGCCTTAGCGACGGCTATAGCTTTTTTGAACCAGCTCATCTTGCTCACTCCTCTCCCTTGAACCCCCTTGTCTCCCAACAAGGTTTGCACTCAAATTACTAAAAAAAGCGTCTTTTAAATAAGTCTCCTTATTTAAAAGACGCTTTTTCGCGTGGTTCCACTTTTCTTTACAAGGATTGCTCCTTGCCTTTTAGTGGGTAACGGTCACTACCCGTATCCGCTTTTGACGGATCCACTCCCAGATGCATTTCCCGCAAGTTTTTAGCTCTCTTCCAGCAAGTGAGAACCTCTCTGTGAAAAACCTCGGCGGTACTTCGTCTGTTCAGCGTGTTTCGCTGTTTAGTTGTTTAATGCTTTTTCTAGTTTTCCTAAGGCTTGTTCTTTGCCTAAGATTTCAATGGTGTTTGGCAAATCTGGTCCGTGCATTTGACCGGAAACGGCGATTCGAATTGGCATAAAGAGATTTTTCCCTTTTACACCCGTTTCTTTTTGAACAACTTTAATGGCCGCCAAGATATTCGGTGCAGTGAAGTCGGTCAATTCACTTAATTGTCCTTTAAAGGCGCTTAGGACGGTTGGCACGGTTTCTTGTGCCATAATGTCACGGCCTTCTTGTTCCAATTCAGGATGTTCATCGAAGAACAAACCGGAAAGTTCCACGATTTCTGCCGCATAACTCATTTGTGGTTGATACAAAGCGACGATCTTCTTCACCCAAGCTTTTTGTTCAGCAGAAGGTTCAGCCGGAATCCGACCAGCTGTAAACAAGAATGGCAAGCACATTTCGGTTAATTCATCCAAGTCCATCTCTTTGATGTAATGATTATTAACCCATTCTAGCTTCTTGCCATCGAAGGCTGCAGGGGATTTGCTCAAGCGTTTTGGATCAAACATCTTGATTAATTCCGATTGTGAGAAGAGCTCGTCTTCTCCCACTGGTGACCAACCTAATAAAGCGATGAAGTTGAACATAGCTTCTGGTAAATAGCCCAATTCTCGATACTGTTCGATGAATTGTAGGATGGATTCATCCCGTTTAGACAATTTCTTACCGGTTTCAGCATTGATGATTAAAGTCATGTGGCCGAATTGTGGTGGCGTCCAACCGAATGCTTCGTAGATCATCATTTGTTTTGGTGTGTTAGCGATATGATCATCCCCTCGTAAAACGTGGGTGATTTTCATCATGTGATCATCCACCGCTACGGCGAAGTTGTAAGTTGGCATGCCATCGCGTTTTTGAATGACAAAGTCGCCACCTACATTATCGGATTCAAAGTGGATATCCCCTTTGACCATGTCGTGGAATGCGTACTCGGTATTTTTTGGTACGCGGAAACGAATCACGGCTTCTAGACCTTGTGCTTCTTTTTCAGCTTGTTGTTCAGGCGTCAAGTGAGCACATTTGCCACCGTAATGAGGCATTTCTCCCCGGGCCCGCTGTGCTTCCCGCTCTGCTTCTAGTTCTTCTTCAGTACAGTAACACTTGTACGCCCGATTAGAAGCTAGAAGTTGGTCGATTAACGGTTGATAGATTTCGCCTCGTTCTGATTGGCGGTAAGGGCCATATTCCCCGGGATTTTCTGGAGATTCATCCCAATCCATACCCAACCAAGCCAAGTTTTCCAACTGGCTCTTTTCACCATCCGCGATATTCCGCTTTTGGTCAGTGTCTTCAATCCGAATAATAAAATCGCCATCGTTGTGACGAGCAAATAAATAGTTGAACAGTGCTGTTCGGGCATTGCCGATATGCAAATGTCCTGTTGGGCTTGGCGCATAGCGCACGCGGATTTTACTCATTTTATCTCTTCCTTTTAGTGGATTTTTCCCTATACGTTTCAAATTGTACAATCATTGTCCTCATTAGTAAAGTATCATCGTCAGGACTTGTGATTTCGTTGGTTGCGGGAATTGGTTTTCCCATTCGTGGCGGAATTGCTTTCTGTATCAATCCCTCGTCCAGAATGAGCCGGTTTAGCAAAAATCATGCGACCTGCCGCCGTCTGTAAAGCACTGGTAACCACAACTTTAATACGTTCGTTCATGTAGTGTTGGCCGTCTTCCACCACCACCATGGTGCCATCGTCGAGATACGCGACCCCTTGTTGGCGCTCGGTCCCTGCTTTGACCACCAAGACTTCCATGTCTTCTCCTGGAATTACTACGGGTTTCACCGCATTGGCCAGTTGGTTGATGTTTAAAACCGGCACATTTTGGAACTCGGCGACCTTGTTTAAGTTGTAATCATTGGTGACTAAAGTCCCATCTAAGAGCTTCGCCAATTTGATTAATTTGCTATCCACTTCTTGAATCTCTTCGAAGTCGCCGTCGTACATTTCCACGGAAATATCCGTTTCTTTTTGCAACGCATTTAAGATATCCAACCCTCGGCGACCACGGACACGCTTCAAGCTGTCTCCGGAATCGGCAATGTATTGCAATTCATACAAGACAAAATTAGGAATCAAAATCGTGCCTTCGATAAAGCCGGTTTTGGCGATGTCATACACCCGACCATCGATAATCACGCTAGTATCCAAAATCTTGTATTTCCGAAAATGATCGTCGGCATTCCGTTCCAAAAGCTCTTGCTCTGCCACCGGTTCGTTGCGTTTTTTCGAAGAAGTGAAGATTTTTTTCCATTCTTCAATCCGGGTAGTGCTGATTTGAAACCCTAGATACCCTAGTAAAATCATGATTAGAAAGGGTGCTACGCCTTTCACAAAAGGCACATCCCAGTTGTAAAAAGGCAATGAGATGATGACCCCGATTAAGAGACCGATGATGGTCCCAATGGCGCCAAATAGTAGATACGTGAGGCTGAGCTCACTGAGTTTTTTCTCGATGTAGGTAAGAGCGGTGGAAATGTGTTTCACCAGGAATAATGACAATAAATAAAAAATAATGGCTCCGATTAACAGATTGGTGACCACATTATCCAACCATTGATTGCCTCCTTGACCGATTGCCGTCCAGGCATAGGGCATAAAGGAGACCCCCAAACTTGCTCCAGCCACCACCAGTAAAACTGTGATGACGCGTTTTTCCATAAACTTTCCCTCCTTGAATTCTTTCATAACTGTAATTTTTTTGACTGTTCTTGAGCTAAACTAACATGTCCTAAGTGGACGACGACTTAGCCGAAAACTCGTTTTAACGTTTCGCCAATCGTCGCCACCGGTACGACTTCGATGCCTTTTGGTGGCACCCAGCTACCGAGATTGTTCTTCGGCAGATAGACTTTGGTAAAGCCCAGTTTTTGGACTTCTTTTACCCGGGACTCGATATTGCTCACCCGGCGGACTTCTCCGGTTAAGCCGATTTCCCCGATAAAGCATTCCCGGGGGTCCGTTCCTTTTTCCTTGTAGCTAGAAGCGATGCTCACCGCTAGTGCTAAGTCAATGGCGGGTTCGTTTAATTTCACTCCCCCAGCGGCTTTCAAATAAGCATCTTGGTTTTGTAGCAAAAGCCCGGCTCGTTTTTCCAGCACCGCCATGATTAGTGACACCCGATTGAAATCTAGCCCCGCCGTGGTGCGCTTAGCATTACCAAACATGGTGGGAGTTACTAAGGCTTGAATCTCCACCAAGATTGGTCGGCTTCCCTCCATAGCGACTACGATGGCCGAGCCGGTAGCCCCTTCTAAGCGTTCTTCCAAGAAAACTTCGGAAGGATTAACCACTTCTCGTAAGCCATTTTCGTGCATTTCGAAAATACCGATTTCGTTGGTGGAGCCGAAACGATTCTTCACCGCCCGGAGAATCCGAAAACTGTGATGCTTTTCCCCTTCGAAATACAGCACCGTATCTACCATGTGCTCCAACATCCGGGGTCCGGCGATGGAGCCTTCCTTGGTCACGTGACCTACGATGAAAATCGTAATACCATTGGTCTTAGCGATTTTCAACAGCTCGGCGGTAGTTTCCCGCACTTGGCTCACGGAACCGGCTACACTAGTGATATCCGGCTGAGTCATGGTTTGAATCGAGTCGATAATCACATAATCCGGCTCGATTTCCCCGATGGCACGGCTGATTTCATGCATATCCGTTTCGGCATACAGATAAAACTCCGTGTCGATGCTCCCCAAGCGTTCTGCACGCATTTTGATCTGGTCGGCACTTTCTTCCCCGGACACGTAGAGGACTTTGCCCCCTAATTCCGCTAACTGCTGGGAGACTTGTAATAGCAAGGTGGACTTGCCGATTCCGGGATCCCCACCGATTAAAATCAAGGAGCCCGGCACCACGCCACCACCTAAAACCCGATTGAGTTCACCTAGTTTGGTTTTCACTCGGGGTTCTTTCTTTGGTACTACGTCGGCAATCTTCGTCGGCCGGGTCTTTTCCCCAGTCAAGGAAGCCCGCACTCGGCGATCGTCCGTGTCTTGAATGGTGACCTCTACTAAGGAGTTCCAACTACCACAATTCGGACATTTACCTAAGTATTTCGGCGAAGTATAGCCGCAATGTTGACATTCAAATTGAACCTTGGCTTTCTTGGCCATAAGACACCTCCGTCCTGCTTCATTTTACCACATAAGACTAGGCAATAGATAACTTCACCCTTGCCCAGAAGAGCCAAAGCCCCCGGTGCGTTCCTTGTTGCTAACGTCTTGATCCGCTTTTAAAAACGGTAAAAAGATCCCTTGCCCGATTCGCTCGCCTTTTTTGATTTTCACATCCAATGGACCAAAGTTGGTGAACTGAAAGTAGATATGACCTTCATTGTCTGGATTGTTATAGTAATCGCTGTCGATAACGCCCACCCCATTGGTCAAAACCAAAAAACGTTTCAAGGGATTGCTAGACCGATTGCACAATTGCAAAAACTCGTCTGCTCCCATATAGGCTTTAATACCTGTGGGTACCAAGCTTGGCTTGATGGCTTTGGCAATCGTTGCTGCTTCCTCTTTTTGCACCAGACCTTTTAAGACCGGTAGTAATCCCCCTCGCCAAATACTAGGGATAACCATGTCCGCTGCCGCCTCAAAATCATACCCCGCCGCATGTTTCGTTGCCCGAACCGGTAGCTGAATTCCTTCCTTTTCATAGGCACTGACCACTTCAAATCCACGTTTCTTCATGTCACGACTCCTTCTTCATTCTTAATAGCTTATTTTAGCACACCCCTGTCTATTCAGTGGCGATATCACAAAGAATTACAGGAATTTTCATAAAAAGGCTGATTCTCGCTCAAAGACGGCTAAAGAACCATTTTTCCAGTGTTCCACATGAAACATCCCTGAAGCAAATGTGCACATTTTCAACATTCTTTGAGGAAAATTATCTGACAATTGTCATTTTGAAGATGAAATCTCATAGAAAACCTTGTACAATGGAAAGAAACAAATTGTGGAGGGGATTTTGTGCGGCAATCATTGGAACAAGCGCAACGAATCGTGATAAAAATCGGAACGAGCTCCCTGATCTACCCCAATGGCAATATCAACTTGGCAGGCATCGACCAACTGGCCTTTGTCTTAACGGATTTAGCCAATCGAGGCAAAGAAGTCCTCTTGGTATCCTCCGGGGCAATCGGCGTGGGTATGAACAAGCTAGGTTTGAAAACACGACCGGTCTCCATTCCGGAGCAACAAGCGGTAGCCGCCGTGGGCCAAGCCGAATTGATGAATATCTACAATCACCGCTTTTTGACTTACAGCCAAATCACCGCTCAGGTCTTATTGACCAGAGATATCGTAGAGTTTCCGGAAAGTCGCCGCAACGTAACCAACACCCTTAACCAACTGTTGGTCAAAAAAATCATCCCGGTTATCAATGAAAACGACACGGTCTCCGTGGAAGAAATGGATCACCAAACCAAATTTGGGGACAATGACCAGCTTTCCGCCATTGTCGCCCAAATCATTCAAGCGGATTTATTAATCATGCTTTCCGATATCGACGGCTTTTACTCGGGAAATCCCGCGGTGGATCAACAAGCGATTTTGTATCATACCGTCCACGAGATCACCCCAGAAATCATGGAACAAGCTGGGGACAAGGGCAGTCAGTTTGGCACCGGGGGGATGGTCAGTAAGCTCGCCGCCGCAAAACGGATTTTAGCCCAAAACAGCCTTATGGTCTTAGCCAACGGAGAAAAGCCCCAAGTCATCTTTGATATTTTAGCCGGTGAGGAAATCGGCACCTTGTTTTGTACCAAAGAAAAACTAGAAAGGTCGTGAGAAAATGGATTTAACCCTTTTAGGTCAACAAGCCCAAGCCAGCGCCAGAAAACTCGCCCTCCTAGACACGAAGGAAAAGAATCGACTTTTAGGCGCCATGGCCCAAGCACTTGTAACCGCCACCCCGGAGATTTTAGCGGCCAATGAAAAAGATTTGGCCCAAGCCGCTGCTAATGGCATCTCAGAAACCATGCAGGACCGCCTGCGCCTAACCAAAGAGCGAATTGCTGAGATGGCGGCGGGAATCAAAGAAGTGGTGGACCTTCCTGACCCAATCGGTGAAGTAGAAAAAATGTGGAAGAATGAGGATGGGTTGCTAATCGGCCGGCAAAAAGTGCCTTTAGGCGTGATTGGCATTATTTACGAGTCCCGGCCCAATGTCACTACGGATGCGGCCAGTCTTTGCTTTAAAACCGGCAATGCCGTAATTCTCCGAGGGGGCAAAGAAGCGTTTGCCTCGAACCAAGTGTTGGTGGAAATCCTCCAACAAGCTTTAATCAAAGAAGGATTCACCCCTCATGTTATCCAGTTTGTCACGGATACCAGCCATGAAGTTGCCACGGAAATGATGCGTCTGACGGAGTATTTGGATGTTTTGATTCCCAGAGGTGGCGCCGGCTTAATCAAGCGAGTCAAAGAAACGGCGACCGTGCCTGTGATTGAAACTGGCACCGGCAATAATCACGTGTATATCGATAAAGATGCCCAGTTAGACATGGCCGCAGCCATCGTGGACAACGCTAAAACTCAGCGTCCTTCCGTATGCAATGCCATGGAAACACTGCTGATTCACGAAGCGGTGGCGGCGGAATTTCTCCCAGTCATCGCCAAAAAACTCGCTCAACACCAAGTTGAACTCCACGGGGATGAGCGAGCTTGCCAGTATGTACCAGAAGCCCTCCCTGCCACGGAAGCCGATTGGTCAACGGAGTATTTGGACTACATCCTGGCGATTAAAGTGGTGGACAGTTTGGAGGAAGCTATCGCCCACATCAATCGCTACAACACGAAACACTCTGAGGCCATCGTCACAGACAATTACTTTGCTTCCCAAAAATTCTTACAAGAAGTCGACGCGGCGGCAGTCTATGTCAATGCCTCCACCCGTTTCACTGATGGCTTCGTCTTTGGTTTTGGGGCCGAAATCGGCATTTCCACTCAAAAACTTCACGCCCGAGGACCCATGGGACTAGAAGAATTAACCTCTACCAAGTACATCATCTACGGAGAAGGACAAATCCGCTCCTAAAATCGAACACTACCAAAAGAAAAAACAGCGCGGAAAACGGCTCTGGGTTATTCCCAGTCGATGTTTTCCGTGCTGTTTACTTTGTGGTATTCGTTTATTTCACCGTGCCCATTTTGTTTAAGGGCCAGAAGATGAATTTGGCATTGGATGTGATGCTGTCTTCTTCGATTGCTCCAAAAACACGGCTATCTTTTGAAACCGTACGATTGTCCCCTAAAACAAAGAGACGATCTTTCGGTACTTCAAAGGTAAAGTCCTCCGTAAAGAGCTGGCCTGCCGGCAATTGACTCTTAAACTCATCTAAATAGTCTTCGTCGTATTTTTTGCCATCGATGTACAGTTGATCGGATTTGTATTCCACCGTTTCGCCCCCAAAGGCAATCACCCGTTTGATGTACTCCTTGTCGGCATCCGGTGCGTGGAAGCTCACCACGTCAAAGCGTTTCACATCCCCGATTTTTAGCCCAATCAAGCGTTCCGAATCCTGTAAATTAGGATCCATAGACGCCCCGTGGACCTCCACCGGCGTAAAGATAAATTGCCGCAATCCTAAGACGATTAAAATCAAGGCGACAAGCCATAGTAAATCTTTCCAAGTGAACCAGGCAGATTTTTCTGCAGTTGTTTTCATAGTCGTTTCCCCTTATGTTTGCTCCTGAAATAACTTCAGGTGAATGCTTGCGATTTTTCTACCTAAACTATCTCTAATAAGTGTATCAAAACTCCGAAACGAATACACGCAGAATCACTTTTTTTCGCATTTTGTTAAGATTTCCCAGAAAAATATCCGTCTCAAGGCTGATGGCGACAGGTGCCAGGTTTGCTATGCTAGGGATGTAATGAAACAGACTTTCCTAAAGGAGGAAAACCTCATGAGTAATCTAAGTAACCAATCCACCCTTGTCAAAATTCTGGCCGTTGTGGGCTTATTAGTCGTAGCTGGTTTTGTGTTAAATGTCGTGCTAGGCATCGCCGGTGGCCTGATTGCCTTATTCTTCCGCTGGGGGATTCCCTTGTTGATTGCCATTTGGCTGGTCAACTGGTTAACCAAGTCGGCGAAGAATAAAAACCGTTATTAAGAAAGCAAACGAAACTTCCCCAAAAGCAAAGCAAACAGGAAACCCCGGTACGCAAGAATTAACTTGTGTACCGGGGTTTTGCTTACCCTAAAGCAATATCCAAAATCATCATGATAATAAAGCCTAGCATCGTCCCGAATACGGCGAAATGACGCTTGCTACTGGATGTGACTTGGGCTTCTGGAATCAATTCTTCCACCACCACGTAGATCATCGCTCCCGCGGCAAAGGATAAAGCGTAGGGCAAAAGTACCGTAACCTTCGAGACCAACAACGCTCCTAATACGCCGGCAATCGGCTCCACAATTCCTGAAGCTTGGCCGTAAAAGAAGGATTTTCGCCGACTAAGGCCTTCTTGACGCAAGGGAATGGAAACTGCGGCTCCTTCTGGAAAGTTTTGAATCCCGATTCCTAATGCTACCGCAATCGCTGCAATGGCAGCCGCTGCTGGATCATCAGCATTTGCCGCCGCCCCAAAAGCCACCCCTACGGCTAGACCTTCCGGAACATTGTGCAAAGTAATCGAAAAGACTAGCAAAATCGTGCGCTTTAAGTGACTGTGAATCCCTTCTTGTTCGTGGTTGGGACCAAAGTGCATGTGAGGAATCGTCTTATCCGCAATGTAAAGGAATAGCCCCCCTACCCCAAAGCCAATGGCCACCACAAGCCAAGGGACATCCCCATTTTGTTCGGCCCACTCAATGGCTGGATCGAGTAAAGACCAAAAACTCGCGGCAATCATCACCCCGGAAGCAAAGCCCAGCATGAGATTGAGCACATCTTTTTTGATTTCTTTAAAGAAGAAAACCAAAGCTGCCCCTAATGCGGTCATGCCATAAGTAAAGCCACAGCCCACGAGCGCCTGCTGCCAAGGGGCTAATTGTACAAACCAATCCAAATCAATAACCTCCTCTAACTCATCATTACTATATTAAAGACCCGTATTTCTAGGGTTCTTTCAGTTCGTTTTAATTGTACCATATATTATTTTTCGTCGCACCTAATAATTTCTAGTAAAAAAAGTGGGGCTAACACCTGATGCTCTTTATCCGGTGAGTCAGTTTTGACTGAATTCCAAAATGAGCCAATTCGTAAAGCCAGACATAGTATTTTCGGCTACAAAAAAAGAAACGCCCCTAACAGAGCGTTTCTTGATCCTTAACTACGGAAAGCAAAAATAATGTGTTTTATCCCAAACATCAGGAAGTAAAAACCGATTAAAAAGCTCAGGGTCAACGCTGAAGAAAGTGGATTTAAGAACAGGTAAATCCCCAGAATCACTCCGAGAACATTGAGTATCAGCGAGAACCAGTAATACCAAGAAGCAACTTTTCGAGCCGCATCTAAATTGAACAGATTGAAAACCGAGTCGATGATAAACCAAATGGCAAAGACAAAGGGCAATGCCAAAACCCCAGCTCCGGTATTAAAGAGCAAGAAAATCCCAATCAAGATGTCCAGAATTCCTAAAACAATTGGTAGTTTCGCCCGAGAACCAGTCAGCTCCTCTAAACGACTGCGGAAAAACAACTCAAAAATCCCCTTGAGAAATGAAAAAATTGCATAGACCACCACGATCGTCATTAGATTCGCTAAAGGCCGGCGAAAACTAATCACCGCCGTCACTACGAATAAAATACCTAATACTAAAGAACCCCAATCAAAACTTTTTTTCGTTTCCATACTTTCCCTCCTTTCTTAAAAGAGTACCGCAGCTTATGAGATTGGTCAAAGAATAGCCTCATTTTCCATTCATTTATTGTCCGCTTCGCTTTTTTCTGAAAAAGACGAGGTCACCTTGCAAGTTTCTGGGAATCTGGCTATAATGCTAGGAGTTAGACAAAAAGGCTACGGGTTCCTCCGGTGAACTGGGGGAACCCTTTTTTAAAAAAAGAAATGAGGGAAAGCAATTGATCACTGTTAGTGATGTTAGTTTACACTTTTCGGATCGCAAGCTCTTCGACGACGTGAATATCAAATTCACCCCGGGAAACTGTTACGGCTTAATCGGAGCCAATGGAGCTGGGAAATCCACCTTCTTGAAAGTCCTCTCCGGTGAGATTCAACCTTCCACCGGGAGCGTGAGCTTAGGTCCCGATGAACGGATGGCGACGTTAAAGCAGAATCACTTTGACTACGAGGAATACCCCGTTATCGAAACTGTCATTATGGGGCACAAACGCCTTTATGATGTGATGAAAGAAAAAGACGCCATTTATATGAAGGAAGACTTCAGTGATGAAGACGGCATTCGCGCGGCGGAATTAGAAGGGGAATTTGCGGAATTAGGCGGCTGGGAAGCTGAACCAGAAGCCGCAGTCCTCTTGCAAGGCTTGAACATCACGGAAGACTTGCACCAACTACCAATGAAAGAGTTAACCGCGGGCCAAAAGGTCAAAGTTCTCTTGGCGCAAGCTCTTTTTGGCAAGCCTGATGTCCTCTTACTGGACGAACCCACCAATGGACTGGATATCCAATCCATCAACTGGTTGGAAGAATTTTTGATTGACTTTGAAAATACCGTGATCGTGGTTTCCCATGACCGGCACTTTTTAAACAAAGTCTGCACCCACATGGCAGACTTAGACTTTGGCAAGATCAAACTCTTTGTCGGGAACTACGACTTCTGGTTGGAATCTAGCCAGTTGGCACAAAAACTCCAATCACAACAAAACGCTAAAAAAGAAGAACAAATCAAAGAACTCCAAGAATTTATCGCCCGCTTTTCCGCCAATGCCTCCAAATCTAAACAGGCGACTTCCCGGAAAAAAATGCTGGATAAAATCACCTTGGATGATATCCAACCTTCTTCCCGGCGCTATCCTTTCGTAGGCTTTAAACCAGAGCGAGAAATCGGCAACGATCTTTTGCAAGTGGACAATGTCAGCGTGACTATAGATGGTAAGAAGATTTTGGACAATATCTCCTTTACCTTAAACAAAGACGACAAAGTGGCTTTTATCGCCAATAACGATATTGTGACTACTACCCTGTTCAAAGTAATCATGGGGGAAATCACTCCGGATACCGGAACTGTGCGCTGGGGTGTGACCACTAACCAATCTTACTTGCCAAAAGACAACAGCCGTGAGTTTGACAATGACTTGACGATTTTAGACTGGTTGCGCCAGTTTGCTTCTAAAGAAGAAGACGACAATACTTTCTTGCGTAGCTTCTTGGGACGGATGCTCTTCTCCGGGGATGAAGTCTTAAAACCTGTTTCCGTCTTGTCCGGGGGCGAAAAGGTTCGCTGTATGCTCTCAAAACTCATGCTTTCCAAAGCCAATGTCTTGGTCTTGGATGATCCTACCAACCACTTGGATCTGGAATCCATCACCGCGTTAAACGATGGCTTAATGGGCTTTACTGGCTCGATTCTCTTTGCCAGCCATGACCATCAATTTATCCAAACCTTGGCCAACCGGATCATCGCCATTTCCGATAAAGGTGTAGTAGACCGAGCAGAAACCACCTATGACGAATTCTTAGAAAATCCCGAAGTTCAAAAGCGGGTAAATGAGCTATTTGCATAAATATTCATAAAAACCCAGTTGAAACTCTCCTTGTAGAGATGTTTCAACTGGGGCTTTTTTGCACTCGCCCTCTGTTATACAACAATCCAAACCTGCTATTTACCCACTTAAAAACTTTGTGAAAAATCACAAAAGAAAAAGCCGCCTCCCAAAATCATTGGGAAGACAGCCCTGTAAATTTTTATTTGCATCGTTTTTAATCCTTAATCCACCCGTTCTTGTCCAAAGGTGAAGATGGCGATACAGCCTAAGCCCGTGTGGCTAGCAATCGTTGGTCCTAAGGGGAAGATGCCACTGTCTTGGACGTCGATTTTTTCTTTCAACAGCCCCATGACCTTCTCAGCAGCCTCTAAATCCCCAGAATAAGCCACGTACACCGTTTGATTCTCCTTAGAGACTAAATGGTCCACGGTCTCATCCACGACCTTCTGCAAGGCTTTATTACGGCCCCGGACTTTCCCGACGTTTTGGAGGGTACCTTTTGCATCCACGTGGATAATCGGCTTGATATTTAATAAACCGCCCATGGCAGCTTGAGAACGAGACAAGCGACCCCCACGGTACAGATGGCTCAAATCATCCACGGTCACCCAAGATTGCAAGTTCATTTTATGCTCATTGACCCAGGCCATGACTTCTTCCATACTGGCGCCTGCTTGCTTGCGTTTAGCGGCTTCCAATACGATAAAACCTTCCCCCATACTGGCAGCCAAGGTATCCACCACTTGGATATTTGCTTCAGGGTAGTCTTCTTTTAAGATGTCCACAGCTTGAAGAGCGCTGTTATAAGAGCCGCTCATGCCAGAGGTGAAACACAAGTAAAGAATCGCTTCCCCTTTTTCGCAGTAAGGCATGAAGAATTCGATATAACGACCAACATTGATTTGTGACGTGGTCGGTTGTTGTTTATCCCGTAAACTTTGCAAAAACTGTTCGTAATCAAAACTCTTGCCCAGATCATCGAAATATTCTTGACCATTGATATTGACGATCATGGGAATAAAAGCAACATCCTTTTCAGCTAACAACTGATAAGGTACATCGCAACATGAATCGGTCACGATTTGATACATGAAACAACCCCCTTTAGTAAATTACTGTCCCTAGTGTACCACAAAGCACGGTTTACCGGGTATCATCAGGGGTGTAGCTTTTTTTCAAAAACGGCCAAAGCCTCCTGATAAGCCTGTAAAACTTCTGGATCTTTTTCTTGTGCTTGTCGCTGGGTCAAACGCTCTTGCCACAGGGCCGCGTCTTTTTTGCCTAAACGGCTGATGCTCCACAAAGCCGTGGCCCGAATCACCGGCCGTGGATCTTCCTGGACCAACTCCCACAACAAAGGCAAGCTTTCCTTATCCCCCGTGTTGGCCAAGGCGATAATGGCATTTCTTTGCAACGGCTTTTTCCCTCGCCAAGCGCCCGCCAAATGACCAAATTGCTGCTTAAACTCCTTATTTGAAAGCTTCAGCATGGGCCGAAGCTTTGGATACACCTCGTCTACTGCCGGCTCCATTTCCTGGTGAAAATGAAAGTCCTTGTCTTGATTGTAAGGACAGACTAGCTGGCAAATATCGCAACCGTAAATCACGTTGCGGATCTTTTTCCGGTATTCCTCAGGCATTACGCCCTTGGTTTGGGTCTGATAGGAAAGACACCGTTGCGCATTCATGCTGCCATCTCCCAGTAGCGCTTGGGTAGGACAAGCTTTGATACAGCGAGTGCAATCCCCACAACCAAAGACCCCCGGCTCATCCGGTTCCAAGGCGATATTGGTGACAATCTCACCTAAGTAAACAAAAGAGCCATATTCTTTTGTGATCAACAGGCCATTGCGGCCAACAAAGCCTAAGCCTGCCCGCTGTGCCACCGCCACATCCACAAACTCCCCTGTATCCACTTGGGGAGCAAAGCGCCAAGTTTCCGCATCTGGTGCTTGTAACGTCTCAATAAAAGCCACCAACTGCTGCATTTTCTCTGCCAAAATCTGGTGATAATCCACACCCCAAGAAGCCCGGGCAAACATCCCCCGCTTCTCATCTTTCGGAATTTCTTCTCTAATCTTCGTAGGATAGGCCAAGGCGATGGCGATAATCGACTGAGGCCCTTCAAAGGTCAACTCCGGATAAATCCGTTCCGGGATATTTTGATGTTCAAAACCGGAATTATGGCCTAGTTCCCGTTGCCGGTTTAAAGGCTCTTCCAACTCGGTAAAAGGCATTGCTGTGGTAAAGCCGATTTTATCGATGCCTAGACGGCGACTCTCAGCGATGATTTGTTCTTTGAGAGTTTGTAGGGCCATGGTAGATTTCCCCTTTCTAATGAATCTATTGCGAGGATTGATATTTTCCTCCTACTGACCGCTCATTTTCTGCTCTATTGTATCAAGAAACCAACTGATATGATAGAAACTACCACCATTCTGCCTTGTCTAAAGAAGGAGAATCAACGCTAGCTGTGCTATAATTGAGTGATTAATTCCTGTTTAAGGAGGCTATCATGGAATCCGTATATGCTCATATCCAAAAAAATTATGACGAACTTTCTAGCACCGAACAACTAGCGATTGACTACATTTTGAAATACCCTGACCTCGCCAATCTGAAATTAAAAATTATTCAAGAAGCGCTTCATATTTCTGCTCCTACGATTATCCGCGCCATAAAGAAACTTGATTTTAAATCCTTCACAGAATTTAAGTACGCACTACTAAATGGGCATCAACGACAAATTCAAATGAAAACTGAAGCCGATTATGCTTCAATCTTGACGATTATGCGTGAAGATGTAGAGAAAACACTGGCGATGATGGATGAAACAGCAGTCAAACAGATAGCAAACCATATCCTTTCTGCACGTAGAATTTTCTGCGTCGGAATTGGTTCTTCCGCTACTGTCGCCAATTCCTTTAATCATAAACTAAAGAACCTAGGACTCTGGTCAAATGACTACACAGAAGTCTTCCCCATTCGGGATATTCCAGATATCGCTCGACCAGAAGACTGTATTATTGTTTTTTCATTGAGTGGCGCAGAATCACAGATTGTCAAAGTGATTTCCGAAGTGAAAGTCAAAGGTTGCCAAATTATCTCAGTAACTGGTTTTTCTAGTAACCCACTTGTCTCGTTAAGCGATATCGCCCTGATGACCCATCAATCTGTCCAGAATCGAAAGAAGCTCCGTTCTCGCCTAATGTTGACTGTAGCAAGTGAGGTCATCTTTGAAACAATCCTTTTATTAAAAACTACTTAGCGCTAACCGAATTAAACTATCAAGAGACAAAAAAACTGCTTTTTACTGGAAGAACTTTCCAGTAAAAAGCAGTTTTTTATTACAATTTTCCGAGTTCGTCTCCTTGGTTGACCGAAGTCCTTTTGGTCAATTTGTGGGAGTTCAACTGCTGGCCGGTTATGATCACCATAATCACGGTGTCTTTTCCGGCAACCTTAACAGTAGCCCGATCCATTTTTGCCAATGGCGTACCAATTTCTACATGATCCCCTGTTTTCACGTAAACTTCAAATGGCGCACCGTTTAGTTCCACCGTATCGATTCCCATGTGGACCAGTACTTCTTGTCCGCCTTCCATCGTCAATCCTAAGGCGTGTTTCTGTTCGATAATTGTGGTGACTGTACCTACTACAGGGCTAACAATTTCATCTGAACTAGGAATTACTGCAACCCCATCCCCCATCATCTTCTGGGCAAATACAGGATCCGCAACTTCTTCTAATGGGATAAACTCACCTTTTACTGGAGAAAAGATTCCTTTTTTCTTTCCAAATATCACTCTGATCATCTCCTTATGCGATCAAATCAATCACTTCATAAAAATTTTCAACAATATCAGTCGCTTCCTCTTTTACCATGGTAGCTGCGTGTGCCATACAAAAAGATTGGCTTGATTCTTTGAACATACTGATATCATTTTCTGAATCACCAACGGAAATAAATGTGATTCCATACTGTCTTTTCAACATTTCCAACGCATGGCCTTTGGTAATATTAGGTGGCGTGATTTCTATTCGCTTCTCACCGCTCTTACAGATAGACAACTGAGGAAATTTTTCCTGTAATTCACTCAATAACTCATCTGTCTCCCCTAATTTAGGCCTGATATTCATTTTATAAATTTTCTTTTGCTTCAAAAACTCAAATAAATGAGGTGGTTCAACTAACTCCATATTCCACAACTTAGCAAAATCATCTGTTTTGTGTGTCCCGATCCGCTGTTCACCATCCAAGGCATCAAAGACAATCTGATTGGATTGAATAAAATCTAACACCTTTACTAATACGCTAGGTTCAATCGATTGCTCAAAAATCCGCTGACCATTGACTTCAATAATTCCGCCATTGAAGCCAATGCGAATATCACAATCGAGGTTAATCTGTTCTTCAATATAGTGAATTTCCTTAACAGAACGTCCAGTTGCGATAGCGATTGGCATTTCTTGTTTCAACACCGCTAACGATTCACGATCTTGAGGAGATACGTTGCGGGAATCTTTAACAAAGGTGCCATCCAAATCTGTTACAAATATTCTTTTTTTATCCATACCTATCAATCCGCCAATCCGAGAATCTCTCTGATTTCGACTTTTAGCTGGTTAGCACGACCACCGTAAATCGATTGCATTTGCATACCAGATTTATTGAACCCCATCGCATTTAAATCCTTGGTAATATAAGCACTATCGACTACAGTATCGTCCTTTACATTGA
Organism: Enterococcus asini ATCC 700915; assembly: GCF_000407365.1. Classification (GTDB taxonomy): domain Bacteria; phylum Bacillota; class Bacilli; order Lactobacillales; family Enterococcaceae; genus Enterococcus_C; species Enterococcus_C asini. The sequence goes on along the minus strand of NZ_ASVU01000001.1, from coordinate 820,574 downwards.
TTCGCAACCGAGTAATACAAGCATCTACATTTTCAATATTTTCTGGTCCACCGTGTGCCGAAATTAACGCCTCTGCTTGATCATGTAAGGTCATTTTCGCTCCACTAGGAATTGGAGCTGCTTGTCCTTGGGCTTCCTTATCGATATCTTTAAGCGTCTTCACACCCATCTTCTTGCGGGTTTCATCTTTGCCATGGAGAGCAATCGTTGATGGATCATCATCACGACCAGGTGTTTTAAAATCAAATTTCTTAATAGCAAAAGTGAAAACTATGAAGTACATTGCAAAACAGAAAATTCCGATGATTGGTAATAACCACCATTTCGTACGAGCTCCTTGTAACACGCCATAGATTAAAAAGTTAATCAAACCATGACCAGTTGGCGTTAAGAAAGCTGCCCCTGCCACATTGGCAATCAACATTGTAGTACCTGCTAAAACTGCATGAATCCCGTACAAAGCAGGTGCAACGAATAAGAAAGTAAATTCTAATGGCTCAGTAATCCCAGTTAAAAATGAAGTCAGGGCGGCTGCTAGTAAGAGTGAGCCAACTGTCTTTTTATTTTTTGGTTTAGCGGTCACATACATTGCCAAGGCAGCACCCGGTAACCCAAACATATTATAGATAAATTTACCAGAAGAAAAACGAGTAATCATTGGATCAATTGGCCCATGACCGGATAAGGCTGCCATATAGGCATTGATTGTTCCTGCGTATTCTTTTCCATCAATCATGAAGATTCCGCCTAGCTCAGTCGTTCTAACTGGCCAATTTAGTCCATGATGCAAGCCAAAAGGTAGTAGCAAACGTTCAATAACCCCATAACCAAATGTTCCTACATAACCTGATTTCAAAATGGCAACCGACAATGCCGTGATTGCGGCCTGTACAAAAGGCCAGACGAAGAAAAAGCCCAAGGCAACAATAGCCATTACTGGAATAATCAAGATAGGAACCAAACGAGGTCCACTAAAGAAGCCAAAAACTTGTGGAACTTGAATTTTGATGGCTTTTTTATGAACCAAATACACGATTACACCTGTAATAATCCCACCAAACACATTTAAATCCATTGTTTGGATTCCCAGAACGGTCGTCTGCATGTGACGTGCTAACATTTCGCTAGCATTTTCCGCACTAGTATCAACCAATGTTCCGCTGACTTTCAATAAAAAATTCAATGTATTATGCAATACCAAAAAGCCTAATAACCCAGATAAAGCAGCAGAACCTTTTTCTTGTTTAGCCAAACCCACAGCTACCCCTACCGCAAAAATAACTGGTAAGTTACTAAAAGCAACGTTCCCTAACATCTCTAGGAACCCCATCACTATTTGCAGCGTTTGATTAGCCATCCAAGGATGCATCTCTACCGTACTTGCATTTGTAAAGGCTGACCCAATTCCTTTCAAAATACCAGCAGCAGGCAACACTGAAACCGGTAACAAAAATGAACGGCCGAACATTTCAAAAACCCGTAGGAATTTGTCTTTTCGACTGACATGATTAACCGTGCTTTCCATTTCTATCATTCCTCTCTTTCTGTTTACATCCCCATCATAACGTGATTAATTAAAAAAAGGAAAAAAGGTAATCAGAAAGAAGAAGAAGGAAAAAAACTAGCTTTTAAGTAAAAAACTACTTTAAGTTATTCGCCCTTTAAGATTTCTAGAAATCTCGATAAAATCAGTTTTTAATGCCTTAAAAAAACATTTTTCAAAATTTCCCCTCCTGAACAAATCAGATAGAATTGATTGCTCAGTAATTTTATACTCTTTCTCCATAAATCTCTCAAAATGCAAAAAAAAGCTCTGTAGATGCGAGATATCCCGCATCTACAGAGCCGATTACAATCAAGTAGATTGCTTTAAATTTGTGCCCAAACACTTTCCAAAATATTGGTTTGGTTGCGGTCTGGTCCCACAGAGAAAGTGGAAATACGCACGCCCACCAATTCGGAAACTCGACGGACATAGTTCCGGGCATTTTCCGGTAAATCGGCCAAAGTCTTGCAGCCGGTAATGTCTTCTGACCAACCAGGCAATTCTTCGTAGACCGGTTTGCAACGGTTCAATTCTTTCAAGCTAGCAGGATAGTGATAGATCAATTCCCCGTCTAATTCATAGGCGGTACAGATTTTCACCGTTTCCAAGCCACTTAATACGTCAATGGAGTTCAATGAAAGATTGGTAATCCCGGAAACCCGTTTCGAGTGGCGCATCACTACGGAGTCAAACCAGCCAACCCGACGAGGACGTCCAGTAGTAGTACCGTATTCGTGGCCTACTTCGCGAATTTGTTCGCCGATTTCATCGTTTAATTCCGTTGGGAAAGGACCGTCTCCCACACGAGACGTGTAGGCTTTGCAGACCCCAACGACTTTGTTGATCTTCGAAGGTCCCACACCGGAACCGATCGTTACCCCACCGGCCACTGGGTTAGAAGAAGTCACGAAAGGATAGGTTCCTTGGTCGATGTCGAGCATGACCCCTTGCGCCCCTTCAAACAAGACCCGTTTGCCTGCGTCTAAGGCGTCGTTTAAAATCACGGAAGTATCCGTTACGTATTTCGCAATTTCTTGGCCGTAGCCGTAGTATTCTTCAAAAATATCTTCAAAAGCCAAAGCTTCGGAATCAAACATCTTCACGAATTGGCGGTTCTTTTCTTCCAAATTGATCTTCAAACGTTCTTCAAAGATTTCTTTGTCCAAAAGATCCGCAATCCGGATGCCTACCCGCGCAGCTTTGTCCATGTAAGCAGGACCGATTCCTTTAATCGTGGTGCCGATTTTGTTGTCCCCTTTGGCATCTTCTTGCAGTTGATCCAATTTAATATGGTAAGGCAGAATCACGTGGGCTCGGTCGGAAATTCGCAGATTGTCGGTGCTTACCCCGTGTTCTTTCAAGTATGCTAATTCTTGTACCAATGATTTCGGATTGACCACCACGCCGTTTCCGATGACACTGATCTTTTCCTTGTAGAAAATCCCAGATGGAATCAAATGCAATTTATAAGTAACCCCATCGAATTTAATCGTGTGGCCTGCATTATCGCCACCTTGATATCGTGCAATGACTTCGGCGTTTTCACTTAAAAAGTCCGTGATTTTGCCTTTTCCTTCATCGCCCCATTGTGTTCCAACAACTACTACAGAGGACATATCTCCACCTCATTCTTTTTATTAAATCCAGAACTATTGTAGCAGTTTATCGGGAAAGATTCAACGAATTATCGAATAATATAATTTCAATTAGCACTTTTAAAAGCAAAACACGAACATTAATCTTCTAGCACTGATTTTTCAGGCAAACAAAAAGCGGGACCCAAAATGAGAGTCCCGCTTTTTTACTCGTCTTCCCGATAAGACAAGGAAGAAAATTTGTTGTATTCCTTAATGAACATCAATTCCACTGTCCCCCGAGCACCGCTCCGGTTCTTTTCGATAATGACTTCGATGATGTTTTCCCGAGAACTGTCCACGGGCATTTCATCCGGATCATCGGTATCCCGTTGGTAGTAATCATCTCGATACAGAAATGCCACGATGTCCGCATCTTGCTCGATGGACCCAGATTCCCGGATATCACTTAGCACCGGGCGCTTGTCTTGCCGCTGTTCTACGCCCCGAGAAAGCTGAGACAAAGCGATGACCGGCACTTTTAATTCCTTGGCGATCTTTTTCAACTGCCGAGAAATCTCGGAAACTTCCTGTTGGCGATTTTCCCGACCGGTTCCTTCAATCAGCTGCAAGTAATCGATCATAATCAAGCCTAAATCCTTTTTCTCTTGAGCCAAGCGGCGACATTGGGCCCGGATTTCCGATACCTTAATCCCTGGAGTATCGTTGATAAAGATATCCGCTTTGGACAAGCTCCCCATGGCGATAACCAGATTGCTCCATTCCTCATCGGTCAACTGCCCAGTCTTTAAATGTCCCGCATCAATTAAGCCTTCCGCACAGAGCATCCGTTTCACTAGAGACTCCGCATCCATTTCCAGACTGAAAATCGCCACCGCTTGATTGGTTTTGGTCCCGATATTTTGGGCGATATTCAAGGCAAAGGCGGTTTTCCCCACAGCGGGACGGGCCGCCAGAATGATCAATTCCCCAGCTTGTAAGCCCGCCGTCATCTTATCCAAAGCCGGATACCCCGTGGGAATCCCGGTGATAGTCTCATCGGACTGAGCTAGTAAGTCAATATTTTTAAAGGTCTCTTGTAAGACGTCTTCAATCGCTAAAAAGCCACTACTGTTGCGATTTTCCGCCACTTCTAAAATCTTGCGTTCAGCGTCTTCCACGATATTGGCCACGTCTTCATCCTGTTGGAAGCCACTGGTGGCAATCTGGTTAGCCGCTTGAATCAAGCTTCTGAGCACCGATTTGTCGTTGACGATTTTCGCATAAAAGGACAGACTGCCGGCATACGGGGTGGCTTGACTAAGCTCTACTAAATACCCGATGCCCCCAACGTTTTCCAAAGCATTGTTGCGTTCCAACTCTGCTTTCAACGTCACTACATCGATTGCTTCCCCACGATCAAATAACGCCACCATTGCTGAAAAAATCAGCTGATGCCGACGCTGATAAAAATCTTTTGCTTCTAAGACTTCCATCGCATTGTTGATCTCCTCGGGATCCAAGAACACGGAGCCTAGTACGGCTTGTTCCGCTTGAATATCCTGAGGGGGCATGCGATCTTGCCACATTTCATCCATGAACTTCCTCCTACTCGTTTCTCTATTCTACTTGATATAGAAGACAAAAACAATTGACTCTCCTTCGCAGAATCCATAAGAATCGGTAAAATTTTTCTCCCACCAAGACCTGAAACCAAAGGAAAGAGGACCCCTTTAAAAGAGTCCTCCGCAATACTTCTAGTTGGTTATTTGATTACTCGGCGACCACGTGCACGTTTAAAACAGCCGTCACTTCACTGTGGAGTTTAGCCGGTACTTTCGTATAGCCTAAGCTACGAATTGGATTTGGCAAGTCCAATTTCCGTTTGTCGATTTTTAGTTTGAATTGCTTTTGCAAAGCATCGGCAATTTGCTTAGATGGAATCGATCCGAACAAGCGGCCGTCTTCTCCGGCTTTGGCTTTGATTTCCACTACGGTGTCTTCCTTTTCTAACTCCGCCTTTAAAGCTTTGGCTTCTTCCAAAATTTCCGCATCGTGTTTCGCTTGGGCCTTTTGTTGTCCCGCTAAAACAGAGATATTGCCTTTATTGGCTTCTTTTGCCAAGTTATTTTTAATCAAATAGTTCTGAGCATAGCCAGTCGGTACTTCTTTAATCTGACCTTTTTTTCCTTTGCCCTTTACGTCTTGTAAGAAAATGACTTTCATGATGTTTCCTCCTTTAAAACCTGCTGTATTTTATTATAAAGCATCTCTTGGACTTCGTGTAGTGTTTTATCCTTGATCTGGGTGGCCGCATTGGTAAAATGCCCGCCACCGCCCAAATCTTCCATAATCACTTGCACGTTGACTTTCCCTGTGCTCCGGGCGCTGATAGCCACCTGATGTTCACTGCGACGAGTAATCACAAACGAGGTCTCCACACCATTCATAGATAACAGTGTATCGGCGGTTTTTGCCGTGGTCACATTATCATACAAGTGATCTTCTTCCCCGCAAACTACCACAATATCCGGAGTGATAAACTGACTCTTCGCCACCAGCTCACTGATTTCCAAGAATGAGGTCAAATCGGAACTAAGTAAATATTGAATCAAATCCGTGCTGGCACCGTTCGCTTTTAAATAACTAGCGATATCAAACGTCCGAGGACTAGTTCGTACCACAAAATTCTTCGTATCCACAAAAATCCCCGCCAACATCAAAGTCGCAGTAAAGCGATCCAAAGGTTTCCGGCCACCCTCGTATTGAATCAATTCCGCCACTAATTCCGAAGCCGAAGAGGCCGAAGACTCGATATAAGTCAGCAAAGGCTTCGTGGGAAACTCTTCTCCCCGACGATGATGATCGATAATCGCCACTTGTTCAAACCGATCGTAAAGCTCCTGAGAAATCGACATGGAAGGTTTATGATAATCCACCATGACTAAGAGACTATTAGGCTGCACTTTCTCCATGGCCTCTTCAATGGTGATCAGCTTCGCTTCCATCTCAGGATGTTTATGAATTTCTGCGATGCAGCGCTCCACATCGGGAATCAGCTCCGCTTCATTCACCACGATATAGCTGCGTTTCTGCTGGAAATCCGCCAAACAAGAGACCCCAAAAGCCGAGCCAATGGCATCCATATCCGGAAAACGATGGCCCATGATAAAGACATCTTCGGACTGTTGGAAAATCTTCTTTAAAGCGGTATTCATAGCCCGGGAACGAACCCGGGTGCGCTTAGCAGTGCTAGTAGTAGTGCCTCCGTAGAATTTCGGTTTGGCACTTTCCCGCACATCTTTTAAGACCACCTGATCACCACCACGAACCAAAGCGATATCTAAGTTATTTTGCGCCGTGTCCCCGATTTTCTCTAAGGAATCGTCCCCATATGAGATCCCCATGCTAATGGTCAATGGGATATTCTGATCGCTGGCGGCTTTGCGCAACCGCTCCACAATGGAAAATTTATCCGCTTCCATCTTCATGATATCTTCCAAACGGGCCGTGAAGAAGAAGCGTTCCGCATTTAGCCGCTTATAGTAAATCTGATACTCATCGCCCCAATCGGAGATAAAAGTGGTCACAAAGGAATTCAGATAGGCCACTTCTTTGTCGTCCATTTGATCGATGGCATCGTCATAATTGTCTACCGAGATAAACCCGATGGCCACCTGTTGCACTTGCTGCCGGCGAATGGCGGTATTTTCACTGGTGATATCCATTAAGTAGACGATGCGTTTTTGAAAGTCAATCTGGTAGCGTAGGGTCTTTTTCTGTCCCACAACTTGACCGCTGACATTGCCTTTTTTGATGGCTGGTACCAATTGCTCATGCCATAAATCCGTATCCAATTGGTCATGTAGGTGAATCGCTTGTTCATTCATCCAACTAATTTCCAATTGGTCATCGTACATATACAAAGGAAAAGGGGCTTGTCGCGACAAATACTCCGAGTTTTCCTCCGCCAAATTTGCCGATTTGGTAATCCGCTCCGCTTCAGTCATTTTCAGTAGCTGCTGGACTCTGCGGTAAAGCAGATAAATCACCAAAGCACCGATACACAGAATCAGTGCGGTAACCCAGCGCCAGGGAATCAATAACACACAAAGAACCTGCAATAAGGTCAATAGCAGGAGGACTTTTGTGAATTGGTTCTTGGTCATTCCCTCACTCCTTTCAATGATCATCAGGAGTTTCCCCAACAATCAAAAGTGTATAAATATACATTATTGCTTTTTAAGCGAGTCCACTGACTCTATTTTAGCACAAGGAGCTGATTTGGGCGACGGACAACCTTAGCTGATTAGTTGAAAACCTCTCAAGGTAGACCACTTTTAAAATGTTTCACGTGAAACAAAAAACTCCTGACAAATAATTGTCAGGAGTTTGAGCGTTTGCTTAATCTTCAGTTACGAATGGTAGCAAGCCCATGATCCGTGCCCGTTTGATTGCAATCGTCAATTTACGTTGATTCTTGGAACCAGTACCGGTAACACGACGAGGCAAGATTTTTCCTCGTTCGCTGATGAAACGTTTTAGCAATTCAGTATCTTTATAATCGATGTATTCGATATGGTTTGCTGCAATATAGTCTACTTTACGACGTTTACGTCCGCCTCTACGTTGTTGTGCCATTTAAATTCCCTCCTATCAAGTTACCCATTTTTTAAAATGGTAGATCATCATCGGAAATGTCGATTGACGTGCCAGAATTGCTGAATGGATCAGCGGTATCCCGGTCGAAATTCGGCATTCCATTGAATGGTTGAGAAGATTGCTTTTGATTGTCAAAGGAGTTGTTACCGGAAGACTGCCCACCACTTGCTGCACCAAAGTTATTTTGGTTGCTGTTGAAGTTATCGCCACCTGCTTGTTGACGTTTTTCAGAGGCCGAACGGGATTCCAACAATTGGAAATTGTCCGCTACGACTTCAGTAACATAAACTCGTTGACCTTGCTGGTTTTCATAATTCCGGGTTTGGATACGTCCCGTCACCCCAAGCAATGTGCCTTTATGGGCATAATTGGCTAAGGTTTCCGCAGATTTACGCCAAATCACACAGTTGATGAAATCAGCTTCCCGATCGCCGGTTTGATTGGTAAAGTTCCGATTGACAGCCAGAGTAAACGTAGCCACCGCCGTTCCATTACCGGTATAACGTAGGTCAGGGTCTTTGGTCAAACGACCGACTAATACGACATTGTTAATCAAAAGAATTCACTCCTCTCCACATTTTCAAATTGTTTCACGTGAAACAATTCAGTTGTTTAAGCTTCTTCTTTCACAATCATGTGACGCAAGATATCGCCATTGATTTTAGCCAAACGATCAAATTCATTGATTGCAGAGCCAGTTGATGGAGAAGTAACTTTCACGATGTGGTAGATACCTTCACGGAATCCGTTCATTTCATACGCTAAGCGGCGTTTTTCCCAATCTTTTGATTCAACGACTTCAGCACCGTTGTCTTTCAAGATTGTATCGAAACGTTCGATCAAAGCAGATTTTGCTTCTTCATCAATGTTTGGACGAATGATGTACATGATTTCATACTTCGTGTTTTCCATTGATTTTCACCTCCCTATGGTCTTTGGCCCTCAGCTTGCCTGAGAGCAGAGAGAGCAACTGATGTATTCAGTGCTCACAAAGTAAAATTATACAGGAAACTCACCTAAAAGGCAAGTTTTTTCTGTCCTAAGACTACCTGACTTCTCCACTAGCAAATACGCCATTCCTCGCTAAAAAATCACGACTGTCGTAAAAAAATAGCACATCTCATCTTTGCTGCTTAAGTGGCGATCACTCAAAAAATACCCCTGTTAATTTGCTCACCAGCGCGTTTTAGTCAGAGAATCGATAAAAAGAGACCTGGCAAGCTTTAAACTTCTCTAAGAGCCTACTAGAGCCCTTAGCCGCATTTCTCCAAAAGCGCTCAACTTTCGTAATCAAAACCGGAAGAGGGAATACTGTTGCAGTCCTATAACTTATTGCAATTAACTTCGACTGGAACTTATCCACTGTGGATAAGTTTTTATAGTTTTATTTTCTTTTCTACGAGTTATTCCCAGTGGATAACTCAATTCAGCCAAAATCAAGGTTATCCCCAAATTGGAGACTGCACTTTTGTACCCACGAGTAAAGAGGGGTCAGATTTCGTTTCACTATACAAAACCAGACAATCATTACCACCCGTCTAACGGGTGGTTTGCTCTGCGGGTGTAACCCCTTGTTGCTATGGCTACGCCTAAAGACGTTATCCTTCACTTTGTTCAGGCTCAATGCCCTTGGCACTTTCACTTACCGGTCAAACCGGTTTATTTTTTTCTGAAGCCACCATCTGAAAATGGGTCTTCATATTCTCGTACACTCAATTTATCGAGTGCGATATCGTGTGATTCCTGTTCCCGAATATACTTTGCGATTGTTTTTTCGTTTAATCCCACGGTACTAACATAATATCCTTCTGCCCAAAATTTTCGATTGCCATACTTATATTTCAAGTTGGCATGACGATCAAAAATTTGTAAGGCACTTTTGCTCTTTAAATAGCCAACAAATGAAGAGATACTAATTTTGGGTGGAATACTTACCAATATATGAACATGATCTGGCATCATATGTCCTTCGATAATTTCGACTCCTTTGTACTTGCACAAGAGTTGGAAGATCTCAATTAAATCTCGCCGTACTTGATTGTAAATTAGTTTCCGTCTATACTTTGGTGTAAATACAATATGATACTTACACATCCATTTTGTATGCGCTAAGCTGTTTGTTTTATTTGCCAAAAATCCCATTCCTTTCAATTGAGCCTGAACAACCCAATTGTACGACAGGAATGGGATTTTTGGTGGCATAGCCTCTGATTCTCTACCCGCATAGCGGGTAGTTTTTTGTTTCGGACGCTGTGCGACCTCAACAGGGCTCCACGCCCAACTTAAAAAAAACCGCCACCTTCAAAAAGGTAGCGGTCAATTTAGAGCAAGTATTAGTCTTCTTCCGTTGTTTCTGGCGCTTCTGTTACATCTTCCGCTCCAGCGGTCTCCTCAACTTCTTCGACTTCTGGTTCCGGTTCGATTACGGCCATGGTCATGACTTTTGATTCGTCTTCCATGCGCATTAGACGGACACCCAATGTTGCCCGACCGGTTTGAGAAACATCCCCGACGTTAAAGCGGATAATGACCCCTTTATCGGTGATGACCATGATATCTTCATCCCCATCCACCGTGGTCAAGCCGGCTAATGGACCATTCTTCGCCGTGATATTTGCGGTCTTAATCCCTTTCCCGCCACGGCCTTTCACTGGGTACTCACTACCCGAAGTTCGCTTGCCGTAGCCATTTTCGGTCACAACTAGGACTTCTTTTTCCGGAGTAATCGGCGCAACTCCCACCACGTAATCCTCATCTCGCAGACGAATTCCTCGAACACCGGCTGCGGTACGGCCCATGTCTCGAACGGCTGCTTCGGCAAAGGTTACGGAATAACCTGTATGAGTACCGATGATGATATTGGACTCGCCATCTGTTTCCAAGACGCTGACTAATTCGTCCCCGTCTTTAAGCCCAATGGCGATTAAACCATTGCTACGGATATTGGCAAATGCTTCCACGGAAGTCCGTTTCACAATCCCTAGACGAGTACAGAAGAACAAGAAACGTCCAGAAGTCGGCCCACCGTTCACGGCAATAATCGTTTGAATCTGCTCGTTGGAGTCGATACCTAATAGATTGATCACCGGAATTCCTTTAGCGGCCCGGCCGTATTCAGGAATTTCATAGCCTTTTGCTTTAAAGACTTTCCCCATATTAGTAAAGAAGAGCAGAGTATCATGGGTAGAACAAGAAACTAGGGTCTTCACGAAGTCTTCATCGTGAACGCCCATGCCTTGGACACCACGGCCGCCCCGGCGTTGCGCTCTAAACTCGCTGTTAGAAACCCGTTTGATGTAGCCGTTATTGGTCAAAGTAATGACCACTTCATCTTCTTCGATTAAGTCTTCATCTTCTAGACTCAAGACTTCTCCGACTAAGAGTTCCGTGCGACGATCATCGCCAAAACGGGCAGCAATGTCTTTTAATTCCGTCAAAATGATTTCCAATACTCGTTCTGGACGAGCCAAGATGTCCTTCAAATCTTCAATCAATTTCAAAAGTTCTTGGTATTCGGCTTCGATTTTCCCCCGTTCCAAACCGGTTAAACGACGCAAACGCATGTCCAAAATGGCTTGGGCTTGGCGATCTGAGAGCTTGAAGCGCTCCATCATCGTGGTTTTCGCTTCATCGTCGGTATTGGATCCACGGATAATCGCGATGATTTCATCGATATGATCCAAAGCGATGCGCAAACCTTCTAAAATGTGAGCTCTGGCTTCCGCTTTTTCCTTATCGAAACGAGTCCGTCGAGTCACGACTTCTTGTTGGTGCTCGATGTAATTGGCCAAGATTTCTTTCAAGCTCAAAATCTTCGGCACGCCTTTTTCAATGGCCAACATGTTAAAGCCAAAAGAAGATTGCAAGGCGGTCATTTTGTACAAGTTGTTCAAGATAACAGACGCGCTCACATCGCGGCGTACGTCGATGACAATCCGCATGCCTTCTCGAGAAGACTCATCCCGCAAATCAGTGATGCCTTCGATCCGTTTGTCCCGGTGCAATTCTGAAATCCGTTCGATTAATTTGGCTTTGTTGACCATGTAAGGCAGTTCCGTCACCAAAATCCGTTCTTTCCCATTCGGCATTTCAGTGATTTCCACTTTGGCCCGCACAGTAATCGAACCTTTCCCGGTTTCATAGGCCCGACGAATGCCGGATTTGCCCATGACCAAGCCCCCAGTAGGGAAGTCTGGTCCCGGTAAAACTTCCATCAATTCATTGGTGGTCACATCGGGATTAGCCATCATCAATTCGATGGCTGCGGTAACTTCCCGCAAGTTGTGAGGAGGGATATTCGTCGCCATCCCCACGGCAATCCCGGTGGTTCCATTAACTAGTAAGTTCGGGAAGCGCGCTGGTAAAACTTCCGGTTCCCGTTCTGTATCATCGTAGTTGCTGACGAAATCCACGGTATTTTTGTTAATGTCTCGTAGCATTTCCAAAGCCAATTTACTCATGCGGGCTTCGGTATACCGCATAGCCGCGGCGCCGTCGCCATCCACGGAACCAAAGTTACCATGGCCGTCCACTAACATGTAGCGGTAGCTAAATGGTTGCGCCATGCGCACCATGGATTCGTAAATCGCACTGTCGCCGTGGGGGTGATACTTACCCATAACATCCCCGACGATCCGGGCTGACTTCTTATGAGGCTTGTCCGGAGTAACCCCTAATTCGCTCATGCCGTACAAAATCCGCCGGTGCACAGGCTTCAAACCATCTCTGACGTCTGGTAAAGCCCGGGCCACGATAACACTCATGGCATAGTCGATAAAGGAGGTCTTCATTTCACTGGTAAGGTTGACCTCTTGGATGTTCTCTTTTTGATCTTCCACCGTTTTTTCCCTCCTAAATATCCAAATTCTTCACGTAATGGGCATTTTCTTCAATGAAAGCCCGCCGTGGTTCTACCCGATCTCCCATCAGCATTTCAAAGATTTGATCCGCTTCGGCTGCATCGTCCACGGAAACTTGGAGCATCAAGCGGTTTTCTGGGTCCATGGTGGTTTCCCACAATTGGTGATCATCCATTTCCCCTAAACCTTTGTAACGCTGAACCGTCGCTTTAGGAGTTGCAGGTAGTGCCGCAATCGTCTCTTGCAGACGTTCTTCTGCGTCTTTGCCTGGTTGCACATAGGTGATGTTTTTCCCTTGTTTCACCCCGTACAATGGTGGTTGCGCGATATAGACATACCCAGCTTCCACAATCGGGCGCATGTGACGATAGAACAAGGTCAATAGCAGCGTCCGAATGTGAGCCCCGTCCACGTCCGCATCGGTCATGATAACCAATTTGTGGTAACGAGCTTTAGAGACATCGAAATCGCCTCCGAAACCGGTACCCATGGCAGTGAACAAGGAACGAATTTCTTCATTGGCTAAAATTTTATCCATGCTGGCTTTTTCCACATTCAAGATCTTCCCACGAATCGGCAAGATCGCTTGGAATTCCCGATTCCGACCTTGTTTTGCTGAACCACCGGCGGAATCTCCTTCGACGATAAACAATTCGCATTTTTCCGGATCATTGGAGGAACAATCGGCTAATTTCCCAGGGAGATTGCTGATTTCCAACGTACCTTTGCGACGGGTCATTTCCCGAGCGCGCTTAGCCGCCATCCGAGCTTTGGAAGCTACGATCCCTTTTTCGATGATTTGTCGGCCCACTGTTGGATTTTCCATTAAGAACTTCATGAAATGCTCTGAGAATAAGCGATCCACTACCGTCCGCACTTCGGAGTTACCTAGTTTGGTCTTGGTTTGCCCTTCAAACTGAGGATCCGGATGCTTGATGGAAATCACTGCGGTCAAACCTTCCCGGACATCTTCCCCGGAAAGATTTTCATCGTTATCTTTCATCAATTTTTGTTTCCGAGCGTAGTCATTAATGACCCGCGTCAAAGCCGTCTTAAAGCCGGATTCATGGGTCCCGCCTTCATAAGTATGAATGTTGTTAGCAAAGCTCAAAATATTCGTGTGGTAGCTATTGGTGTATTGCATGGAGACTTCCACAGCGATGTCTTGTTGTTCGTCTTCCAAGTAAATCGGTTCTGGATAAAGGACATCTTTGCCTTTATTCAAATGTTCCACGTAGCTCTTGATCCCGCCTTCGAAGTGATACTCCCGTAAAACGGGTTCTTCTGGGCGTAAGTCTTCAATGGAGATGCGTAAGCCTCGGTTTAAGAAGGCCAACTCCCGAACCCGAGTCGCTAGTTTTTCAAAGTTAAAGACGGTGGTTTCCGTGAAAATCTCTGGATCGGGAACAAAGTGCACAGTAGTCCCGTGCGCTTCCGTTTCGCCAATGACTTTCAGATCATCCACCACAGCACCACGACGGTATTCTTGGAAGTAAATCTTGCCTTCCTTGTAAACTTTAACGTCTAGGCTCGTGGAAAGGGCATTTACGACAGAAGCCCCAACCCCGTGGAGCCCACCGGAGACCTTGTAGCCTCCGCCGCCAAATTTCCCACCGGCATGCAAGATGGTAAAGACAGTTTCCACTGCTGGGCGACCGGTCTTTGCTTGAATCCCAATTGGAATGCCTCGGCCGTCGTCTTTAATGGTAATGCTATTGTCTTTTTCAACGATTACTTCGATTTTGCTGGCAAAGCCTGCCAAAGCTTCATCAATCGAGTTATCAACGATTTCCCAAACCAAGTGATGCAAACCTTCACCACTGGTAGAACCAATGTACATCCCCGGACGTTTGCGCACGGCTTCCAAACCTTCTAAGACTTGGATCTGGCTAGCGTCATAGGACTTGGCCCGTTCTTGTAAACTCTTCTCTTCTGACATTCATGCTACTCCTTTCAATACTCCAGGTGAGGTAGTCCGCCCACCTCGCTATGTAAAACTCTATCCTTGAAGTTCTGGTTGCAGAACTCCTTGGGTAACATAATAAATCGCCGGCTCCACCGTCATCTTATTTTTCACGTGTTCCAAAGTGGTGGTAGTTAAAAACGTCTGGACTTTGCCTTCAATCGTCTCTAGCAAATGCAATTGCCGAGAATCATCCAGTTCACTCATCACATCGTCTAACAAAAGAATCGGGTATTCTCCGGTTTCTTCTTTCATCAAGTCGATTTCCGCTAGTTTCACGCTTAAAGCGGTGGTTCGTTGCTGTCCTTGAGAACCATACGTCTGCACGTCCCGCTCATTAATGGCAAAGGCCACGTCGTCTCTGTGCGGACCTACTTGGGTACTCATACGAAACAATTCCTTGTCCCGGGCCTTTTTCAAAGCCTCGCCAAAAGACTGGGTAATTCCCTCCAAAGTCGTCTCTTCCCCAAAGGCTGAGGACAGGTACGTCAATGTCAGGGTTTCTTTGCCTTGACTGATCTTTTGGTGTAAACGATTGGCCCAATACTCCAAGCGCTGGATGAAATCTTGCCGCGCCAAGAGAACTTTGCTACCAAAGTCGATCAACTGCTCATCTAAAACCTCGAGGTACAGCGGATCGCTTTTTTTAGTGGCGATTTGCTTCAAATACTGATTCCGCTGCTTTAAAACTCGCTGGTACTGCACCAAGTTGTACAAGTAAATCGGATCAATCTGGCCGATTTCCATGTCCAAAAATTTCCGCCGCACTTGAGGAGAACCTTTCACCAAAGAAAGATCTTCTGGAGCGAAAAGAATCACGTTCATCTGACCCACGTAGCTGGAGAGTTTCTTTTGTTCGATATGGTTGACCTTGGTTTTACGACCTTTTTTGGTCAAAGTAATCTCCAAGGGCAAGGTACTACCGTGTTTTTCCAGCTCCCCGGCCAGATAGCTTTCCTCTTGATCCCAAGCAATCAGCTCTTGTTCGTTATTCGTCCGGTGACTGCGAGTCATGGCTAAGACATAGATGCTTTCCAAGAGATTGGTTTTCCCTTGGGCATTTTCCCCGAGAAAAATCGTAATGTTTTTCTCGAAGGTCAAATCCAATTCCCGATAATTCCGGAAGTTTCCTAGATGCAACTTATTCAGCCGCATCGTTGCGATCCTTTTTGGCCATAAAAAAAGTACCCGCCTCTGGTATTTCCACCATCATGCCAGGGTACAGCTTGCGGCCACGACGGTTATCCGGCTCGCCATCGATCAAAACGGTATTTTCCGCTAAGTACCACTTCGCAGCCCCACCACTGGAAATCACATTGACTTCTTTTAGGACTTGTCCCAGGGTCATATACTCAGCGTCTTGGCGTAAATAAATTTTTTCTTTCATTTTCAGCCCTCATTTCACCCGTAAACAGATAGTATTATTATACCTTTTTTCAAAGGAGAATACAAATTTATCTTGCTATTTTTCCCTCTCAGCAGAGTTAGTCATTTTCGATAAAAGAGATACAAAATCGAAAAAACCCCTCAAAAACGATTTTAGAGGGGTTTTTTTAGGAATGGCTTTTTATGAAAGTATGACAGTTGTTTTTCAGTTTTTCTGAAAAAAGCGGCGAATCATAACAGATTTCGCCGCAAATCGTCTCCCTAATAGGCAGCAGTGCCTAAATGGCCACTGCTGCCATCTGAAACCTTCTTAGTTTGTTCGAACTGGGGTGATCAGTTGGATGAAGTCTCCTTGACCTTCCGCTGGTTCCAAAGTGAAGGGGCGCACTGGAGAAATAAACTTAATCGTGATGCTCATATCGCCAAATGCCCGTAAAGCAGCTTTCATGTAGTCTGGATTAAAGGAGATGTCCAATGGTTCTCCGGTAATTTTTTCATAGTTCAAGTCTTCTTCTACTTTCCCGACTTCTGGGGAATTGCCGTACAAGATGACATTTTCTTCTGTAATGGACAAGCGAACGATGTTGTTGCGTCCTTCATGGGATAGCAACGAAGCCCGTTCGATGGCCGCCAAGAAGGATGGCACGTTAAATTCAATTTCCGTATCGAAAGAAGTCGGAATCAAGCGATTGGTGTCAGGGTAATTTCCTTCCAGCAAACGAGAGTAAAAGAGCATGTTCTTCGTTTTGAAAAGAACTTGGTTTTCCATAATGCTGATTTCCACGTCTTCTTCTTTATCACCTAATGAACGGGAAAGTTCTACCAAACTCTTCCCAGGAATCACGATATTAAAGGCGCCACCTTGTTCCATGGGGATGATCCGTTGGCTTAGGCGATGGGAGTCAGTAGCCACGGCTAAAAGCTTTTGGTTTTCTAAAACAAAGTGAACCCCAGTTAAGATTGGCCGGCTTTCGTGTTGCGAAACTGCAAAGACCGTTTCACTGATCAATTGATTTAACAGTTCCACAGAAAGAGTCATTTCATTGGTGCGTTCCACGATTGGTAGATGAGGATAGTTGTCTGCATCCAAGCCATTCACGATAAAGTTTGCCTTCCCAGAAGTGATGGAAACTTGGTTGTTTTCGATGACTTCTAACGTAAATGTATCTTCTGGAAGTTTTCGAACGATTTCAGAGAAGAAGCGGGCTTGTAACACGATTGCTCCTGTAGAAGCGATGTCCATGCCGGCTTTTTCATTGTCTTTGTCCAAAATGGTTTCAATGGAAATATCGGCATTGCTACCAGTTAAGACTAAGCCAGATTCTTTTAGTTCAATTTTTACCCCAGTCAAAATCGGGATTGTGGTTTTGGTCGAAATTGCCCGTTGCACGGTAGCCAGTTCTTGAATGAAGACTGCACGGTTTAAAGTAACTTTCATGTTCGGGGAACACTCCTTTTTATTTGAATGATTTTAGGAAAATAAGTAATAGAGGTCGTAGGCTCTGTGTGAACAGTGGATAAGTCTCCTAAAGCTAGATGAACACTGAGTTATCCACTGTGGAAAACTTGTGGATAAAATAAAGCAAAGTGCGCTTTTTTTCCACAACTAGTTGAAGAGGAGATTTTTAATCTCGGATACTTCATTTTGAATCGTAGCATCTTTTTCCAGCAATTGTTGGATCTTTTCGTGGGCATGAATAACCGTGGTATGGTCCTTGCCGCCAAAATCCGCACCGATTTTCGGTAAAGAATTGTCCGTTAGCTCCCGGGAGAGATACATGGCGATTTGTCTAGGAACCACGATGCTTTTCACCCGTTTTTTGCCCTTGAGATCTTTTAAGGAAATGTGGTAATACTTCGCCACTTCCTCTTGAATCTGCAAGATGGACAATTGCGCGGCGCCACCGTTACTTTTTAAGGCTTTTAGGGACTCAGCCGCTAAACTAGTGGTGATATCGGCGTTGTTCATAGTAGCAAAAGCCTGCACCCGTACCAAGGCGCCTTCTAATTCCCGGATATTGGAGTCGATTTGACCGGCGATGTAGCTCAAGGTGTCATCAGGAATCTCCAAACGTTCCGCTTCGGCTTTTTTACGCAAAATTGCAATTCGGGTTTCCAAATCCGGGGGTGTGATGTCCACGGATAAGCCCCAAGCAAAGCGGGAAACCAAGCGTTCCGGCAATGTCGGAATCTCACTAGGCAAGCGATCACTGGTTAAGACGATCTGCTTGTTGTTTTTGTAGAGCTCTTCAAAAGTATAGAAGAATTCATTTTGGGTTTCGACTTTGTTTTCCAAAAACTGGATATCATCTACTAATAGTAGATCCACGCTGCGGTACTCTTTGCGAAATTCGTCCATTTTATTGTTCTGAATGGAGGAAATAAAATCGTTGGTGAAGTTTTCACTACTGACATACTTGATTTTGGCTAAAGGATTGTTTTGCAACAACTGATGACCAATCGCGTGCATCAAGTGGGTTTTCCCAAGACCCACACCACCATAGAAGAACAAAGGGTTGTAGATCGAGCCAGGTTCTTCCGCCACCACTAAAGCCGCCGCGTGGGCCATTTGGTTGCCTTTCCCAATGACAAAAGTATCAAAGGTGTACTTAGGATTTAAGACGGAATTATTCGGATCTGGTTTCGGAGCAGGAGGGGCCGCTTTTTTCGGGGCCACGGCTTGCTCTTCCAACTCTTCAGGGACAACACATTTTGGAATAATTTCTTGATCAAATAAGCGGAAACTGATTTCCACAAACTTGCCAGCAATGTGTTTGTTCCAATAATGGATGTGATAAGGGGTAGGGACTTCAATTAAAAGTTGATCGTTTTCTAAAGAGATCGGCTTACTGGGTTTCACCCAAGTTTCGAAGCTCAATTCATTTAAGACATTTTTTAAACTATCTAGCATCAAGGGCCAGATGGTTTCGATAGATTGCATAGCTGTCCTCCTCGCAGGCAATAGACGTTAGATAAAACGAGGATAGGGGGTTTTTACCAACAAAAACCCACAAGCCACCTATGATGATTGCGAAAAGCTGCATCAAAATAAGAGGCTCGAGTTCCATAACCTTTTTAAATGTACTCCTAATTTATCACGTTCACGAAAAGTTTTCCACAGATTACGTTAAAAAAGCAGAGAAGAAAAAATGAGATTGAAAAGTATCCACAGGTGTGAATAACTAGGTGAAAGGGAAATCACAAGAGGGAAAAAAGAAATCCACAGGGACTAAAAAAATGGGGATAATCGCTCTTTTCCCAAAAGTAATCCACAAGTAGATGGGAAATAGTCTATCTGGTATATCAGCGTTCGTTGCACTTTTCCACATGAAAAATATTGATTGTGGAAAACTTTTCCAACCTGTGGGTATTTGGGGAAAACCGGTGAAAAAGATTGTGTGAAAAAAATGAGCCCAAAAAATTATCCACAATGATTTACAAGCAAAAAAAATGCTTGTGGATATCTTTTTTGCGGAAAAATGGCAGCAGAAAAAAGCCGTTTTTCGCCAAAAATCTGTGGAAAACTCATTTAACAGAGGACAGAGGATTTTTGAGGGAATGAAAAAACAATTGACAAAGTTGTAAGTTACTAGGTATACTATCAAAGTATGTCTGAAGTAAAAGAAGAATCGACTCTTATGGAGGTGGACAATAATGAAAAGAACTTACCAACCAAACAAACGTAAACGCCAAAAAGTTCACGGTTTCCGTAAACGTATGAGCACTAAAAATGGTCGTCGTGTGATTGCAGCACGTCGTCGTAAAGGACGTAAAGTCTTAGCTGCTTAAGCCACTGGACCCCAGTGGTTTTTTCTTTGGCCAAATCAACTGGCAGTCCTTCCGAATTCAACGGGAGAGGCTACCAGTTTTTTTGTATTTAACAGATGAAGTGAAGCGTCATAATATGGTATGATTGGAAAGTGAGTAAACGATTTTAGAAGAAATGAAGGATCTGTCATGAGAAAGGCCTATCGTGTTAAAACTGAAGAAGATTTTCAACGGGTTTTTCATAAAGGAGAATCCTGTGCCAATCGCAAATTTGTCGTTTACCGTTTGGCAAAGCCTGGACAAGCGCATTTTCGCGTGGGGCTTTCCGTGGGCAAAAAGGTGGGGAATGCGGTAATGCGCAATCGGGTCAAACGCATGCTGCGGGCCTCACTGCAAGAACTTGCCCCAGCCATCGAGGCAGAGCTAGACTTTATCGTCATCGCTCGGCCCTCTGTAAGCACTTGTGATAGCAAGGAAGTCATGCAAAATCTCCAACATGTCTTAAAGCTCGCAAAAATAATTTAATGTCATTTGGTAAAGGGGAATTCGTCCATTGAAAAACAAAAAACGTATTATCTTAATGGCGGGGATGCTGGCATTAGTCGTCGTCTTGTCTGCCTGTGGTCGAGGAGAGGTCACTGCTCAAAGTGAGGGCTTCTGGGACCGTTACATCGTCTACAACTTCGCTCAAGCGATTAAAGCACTATCCTTTGGCAATGCTGGGATTGGGATTATCTTATTTACACTAATCATCCGAATCATTCTCTTGCCTTTAATGCACTTCCAAAACAAGAGCATGCGTAAGACCCAAGACTTGCAACCACAATTAAAAGCTTTGCAACAAAAGTATTCTTCTCGGGATCCAGAAACACAACAACAATTGCGGGATGAACAACAACGACTTTACGCCGAAAATGGGGTCAACCCGTACATCGGCTGTCTGCCAATGCTGGTGCAAATGCCGATTTTGATGGCACTGTGGCAATCCATTCAACGGACACCAGATTTGACCCAAGGGAAATTCCTCTGGTTGGAACTAGGTAGTCGGGACCCGTACTTCATTTTGCCAATCTTGGCGGCAATCTTTACCTTCTTAAGTACCTACCTTTCTAGTATGAGCCAATTGGAACCTAATCCAACTACGAAGATCATGAACTTCGCCATGCCATTGATGATTCTATTAATGGGGATCAACTTGGCCAGTGGTTTGTCCTTGTACTGGGTAGTCTCCAATGCGTTCCAAGTAGTTCAAACTTTATTGATCAACAACCCATTCAAGATTCGTCGGGAACGGGAAGAATTGGCCCGGATTCAACGGGAAAAGGAACGGAGCTTACAGAAAGCTTTGAATCCGAAGAAAAAACGCAACAAAAAACGCTAATCGCTTTTAGAAAAACTGCTGTCTTTTAGATGGTGGTTTTTCTATACTATAAATAAGGATACTAAGGAGGTAGATAGCGATGCCAATTTATGAAGGCAGTACCGCAGCAGAAGCGATTCAAAAAGGGCTGGCGGCTTTAAACATCACCAAGGATGAAGCGGTGATTGAAGTATTGGAAGAAGCCAAAAAAGGCTTTTTGGGTATGGGGAAAAAGAATGCCCGGGTTTCCATTGAACCTTCCGTAACAGAAGAAATCAGTGAAGCAGTCACGGAAACCGTGGAAGAAGTCATAGAGGAAGCACAACCAGTGGCCCAAGTGACGGTTACCGAAACGCTGGAAACACCAGAACCCGTAGCAGAACCAAGCATTCAACAAGTTTTGTCCGAATTAGACGACGAGGCGGCTTTGACCCAGCTGGCTTTGTATTTGACGAATATCACCAAAGAATTAAATGCCCCGGCACTGGTTAAGATGGAACGCCAAGAAAATCTAATCGTCTTTCAATTAGACACACAAAAACAAGGGGTGCTGATTGGCAAACACGGTAAGATGTTAAATGCTTTGCAGTATTTGGCTCAAGTCTTCATTCACCGGGTGGCAAAAAACAAGCTTTCCGTAGTGGTGAATGTAGGGGATTACCGTCAAAAACGGCAAGCCATCTTGGAACGTTTGGCTCAACGTACTGCTGAGAAAGTCAAACGTACTGGACAACCGGTCTTTTTGGAACCAATGCCGGCTTTTGAACGAAAGCAAATTCATTCGGCTTTAAGTAAAGACGACGCCATTCAGACCCATTCGGAAGGTGACGAACCTTATCGTTATCTCGTAGTGGAGCCTGTCCGGAAATACTAAAATAAAAAAGGAAGTCGCAAGTAAAATTGCAACTTCCTTTTTTTGTAGGTTTTCGAAAAAAAACGAATGGGAAAAAGCTTGTTGTAAGGGGGCTTTGGCTCAAGGGAAAGCCCATGGTTCCGGGAATTTGCGGTGGCTTTTCCCCTTAGAATCTGATTGACATCCCTGTTAAATCCAAGTATAGTCTAGTAGAAATCATTCTTATCAAAGAAACTCCCTCAAGGATTCTTCTTTGATCGGAAAACCTCTGTTGCCAGCCATACAACGGGGGTTTTTTGTTGCCTTAAAAGTTAGACGAAGCATTAACCGCCGATTGTGGACTGGATGAATTGGACCACCGTGCCGTAAGCAAAAATTTGTGAGTGGGTCTGGCCATTTTCCGTATGGTGTTCGTGATCGAAGTGACAGTTAATCACCGCGTCGGCGCCGTAACGGGCGGCTTTTTCTTGGAGATGAACTTTGGCAGCATCCATGGCTTCATCCACGTTGACCTCAGCATCAAACAAATCCACGGTGAATTTTTCCGCTACATAGATCACGTCGCGAACCACATAGCTGCGATTGATATTCCCGGTGGAGAGGATGATCTCCTTCATTCGCCGAGCTGCTTCTTTTCCTTCATCGTACTTATCATCAAAACGTCGCATCGTACTCAACTCCTTTTCTCTTAGCCTAATTTTACCGTCTGAGGCTTCTTTAAGTAAAGCTAAAGGGTCTCGAGATTTGGGAAAAGGAGGCTTGCGGACTGGTAGGAATTGTGCTAAATTAGGAAAGAATTTAATAGCGACCAGCAGTCAAAGTGCAAAGTCAAATCAACAGCCGAGTTCCGGATTAGGAGGTCGGTGGCTTGGTGGGGCAGAGGCACTTTTTTTATTGGATTTTTTTAGAAAAGGAGCAAGTTTCATGGCTGAAATCACACAAGAATTTGATACGATTGCCGCAATTTCCACGCCACCTGGTGAAGGGGCGATTTCCATCGTCCGCCTAAGTGGGGATCAAGCAGTGGCCATTGCGGATGGAATCTACCACATGGGGCAAAAGCGCCTCACGCAGGTGCCTAGCCACACGATTCATTACGGACACATTGTAGACCCGAAAAATGAGAAGACCTTAGACGAGGTCATGGTCACCGTGTTGCGAGCACCGAAGACCTTTACGAGAGAAGACATCGTAGAGATCAATTGCCACGGAGGCATGGTGGTCACCAATCAAATCTTGCAATTGGTCTTGCGCTGTGGGGCGCGTCTAGCCGAACCGGGGGAATTTACCAAACGGGCCTTCTTGAATGGTCGTATGGACCTATCCCAAGCAGAAGCGGTGATGGATTTGATTCGGGCCAAGACGGATAAGGCCATGGACTTGGCTTTGACCCAGTTAGACGGCAACCTCTCTCATTTGATTCGCAATTTGCGCCAAGAAATCTTGAATACTCTGGCGCAAGTGGAAGTCAATATCGACTATCCGGAATATGATGATGTGGAAGAGTTAACCACGAAATTACTATTAGAAAAAGCCCAAGAAGTCCAAGGACAAATCGATGGCTTGTTGCAGACAGCACAACAGGGAAAAATTTTGCGGGAAGGTTTGAGCACCGCTATTATTGGCCGGCCGAATGTGGGCAAGTCCAGCTTGTTGAACTATTTATTAGATGAAGAAAAAGCCATTGTGACGGAAATCGCCGGGACTACCCGAGATGTGATTGAAGAATACGTCAACGTGCGGGGAGTCCCTTTGAAATTAGTGGACACTGCCGGGATTCGGGAAACCGAGGACATCGTGGAGAAAATCGGCGTGGAACGCAGTAAAAAAGCGTTAAACGAAGCGGATTTGATCTTATTAGTCTTGAACCAAAGCGAACCTTTAGCGGACGCGGATCGTCAGCTGTTACGTGCGACGAAAGGCAGCAAACGGATCATTCTTTTGAACAAAACCGATTTGCCACAGGCTTTGAATATGGCAGAAGTGGAGGGACTGACAGAAGATAGTGAAGTCTTTGCCATCTCCGTGCGGGAAAAATCTGGCTTGGACCAATTGGAAAACGCCATTGCTGCGTTGTTCTTCGCCGGGGGAACCGGGGAAAAAGATGCTTCTTATGTGTCTAATTCCCGCCATATCGCCTTGTTGGAAAAATCCTCTCAGTCACTAGGGGAAGTCGTTACCGGAATCGCAGCGGGGATGCCCGTGGACTTGGTGCAAATCGATATGACCCGTTGCTGGGATTATCTAGGTGAAATCGTCGGGGACAGTGTCCAAGACGAGCTGATTACCCAATTGTTTAGTCAATTTTGTTTAGGAAAATAAAGGAGCAAAAAATGGAATATCAAGCAGATTCATACGACGTAATCGTGGTGGGAGCTGGTCACGCTGGTTCCGAAGCCGCCTTAGCCAATGCCCGCATGGGAAACAAAACTTTGTTATTGACGATTAATTTGGACATGGTTGCCTTTATGCCTTGTAACCCTTCTGTTGGGGGACCGGCTAAAGGGGTCGTAGTTCGAGAAATCGATGCCCTAGGTGGGGAAATGGCGAAAAATATCGACAAAACCTACATTCAAATGCGCATGCTAAATACCGGGAAAGGTCCGGCAGTGCGCGCATTGCGAGCCCAAGCGGACAAGAAAAACTATGCTTCTACCATGAAGCAAACCATTGAAAAAGAACCCAACTTAACCTTGCGTCAAGGTCTAGTGGAAAAATTAATCGTAGAAGACGGCGTGTGCCAAGGGGTCGTCACCAATACTGGTGCTCGCTACAGTGCCAAGGCCGTGGTGATTACCGCAGGGACCGCACTTCGAGGAGAAATCATTATTGGGGAATTGAAGTATTCTTCCGGTCCGAATAACTCCCAACCTTCCGTGGGCTTAGCGGATAACTTGAAAGAACTCGGTTTGGAAATCGCCCGCTTTAAAACCGGAACGCCGCCGCGGGTAAAATCTTCTACTATTGATTACACGGTGACGGAGATTCAACCGGGAGACGAAACGCCAAATCACTTTAGTTACAGCACACCGGATGCGGCCTATAAAACCGATCAAGAACCTTGCTGGTTGACCTATACCAATCCTGGCACCCACGAAATCATCCAAAAAAACCTTCATCGAGCACCGATGTTTACCGGTATCGTGGAAGGGGTGGGCGCTCGGTATTGCCCTTCCATTGAAGACAAAATCGTGCGTTTTGCCGATAAAGAGCGGCATCAACTCTTCTTGGAACCAGAAGGTTTGGACACAGAAGAAGTCTACGTCCAAGGCTTGTCTACTTCCTTGCCAGAAGATGTGCAAGTGGATGTTTTGCGTTCGATTGCCGGTTTGGAACAAGTGGAAATGATGCGTACGGGTTATGCCATTGAATACGATGTGGTAGTCCCTCATCAATTGCGCCCAACCTTGGAAACCAAAGTCATCGAAAACCTCTATACCGCTGGACAGACCAATGGGACTAGTGGCTACGAAGAAGCAGCGGGGCAAGGTTTGATTGCCGGGATCAACGCCGGCTTGAAAATCCAAGGGAAAGATCCGTTGATTTTAAAACGTAGCGATGGCTATATCGGTGTAATGATCGATGATTTGGTTACAAAAGGTACCCAAGAACCTTATCGTCTCTTGACCAGTCGTGCGGAATATCGCTTGCTCTTGCGTCATGACAATGCCGACCTGCGCTTGACGGAAATGGGCCATGCCATTGGCTTAGTCAAAGACGACCAGTATCAAATCTTTTTGGCTAAGAAACAAGCCATCGAAACAGAAATCAAACGACTTCAAAACTTGCGCTTGAAACCAACGGCAGAAATGCAAGACTTCTTGGCAGCGAAAGGCGCACCGGCTTTGAAAGACGGGGTTTTGGCCGCGGATTTCTTGCGTCGACCAGAAGTCACCTATCAAGACTTGTTGCAGTTTATCCCTGCCGTGCCTGAATTAACGGCAAAAGAAATCGAACAAGTGGAAGTTCAATTGAAATACGAAGGCTATATCAAAAAAGCCATGGAAAAAGTCGAGAAATTGAAACGCATGGAAGCCAAACGCATTCCGGAAAACATCGATTACGATGCCATCAATGGTTTGGCCACAGAAGCCCGGCAAAAATTGAAAAAAATTCAACCGGAAACCATCGCCCAAGCCAGCCGAATTTCCGGGGTAAACCCTGCGGACATCAGCATTCTGATGATCTACGTGGAACAAGGCAAGATTGCCAAAGTGGAAGCGTAAAGCCTGGAAAATGCCGGAAAGAGCACGTTTTAGCGAAAGCTAGGGCGTGCTTTTCTGTGATGAAAATTGTTTCATGTGAAACAATGCCTTTCCATTGCAAAAACAGGTCTAGGCATTGCGAAATCAGTCATTTTGCGTTAAAGTAGAGAAAGCTGTGAAACATTTTGAAGTTTGTTTCACAATAGAAAGGAACGCCTATGTACCCTGAAGAATTTCGAAAACAATTACTGGCCGAGGACATTGCGCTCACGGATCAGCAAATGGCCCAATTCGATATGTATTTCCATTTATTAGTAGAGTGGAATGAAAAAATGAATCTCACCGCCATTACGGAGGAAAAAGAGGTCTATTTGAAGCATTTTTACGATTCTCTTTTGGTCGGGTTGAAAATGGCCTTAAATCCTCAAGCTGCGATTTGTGATGTGGGCTCCGGCGCGGGTTTTCCTAGTATTCCTTTGAAGATTTTGTATCCGGAGTTGTCCGTGACCATCGTGGACTCTTTGAAAAAGCGGATCACCTTCTTGCAGGAATTAACCGATCAATTAGGGCTCACTAATGTGCACTTGTATCACGATCGGGCGGAAACTTTTGGCCAAAATCCTGCATTTCGGGAGCAATTTGACTACGTGACGGCTAGAGCGGTGGCTCGGTTGAATGTTTTGGCGGAACTCTGTCTGCCGTTGGTGAAAAAAGATGGTTACTTTTTGGCGCTAAAAGCGGCTAAAAGTGACGAAGAGCTCCAAGAAGCCAAGCCGGCGATTGCACAATTAGGGGGCAAATTCATCGAAGAAAAGACGATGGCGCTACCTTTATCCGGAGACGAACGGCATCTTTTGGTGATTCAAAAGAAAAAAGTCACGCCTAAAAAGTACCCTCGGAAACCGGGATTACCTAATAAACAACCGATTAAATAAGAGAGCATCGACTGTTCTCAGGAAAAATCAAGGAGGCCCCTATGGCACGAATTATTTCGGTGGCAAACCAGAAGGGCGGCGTGGGGAAAACCACCACTACCGTCAATTTAGGCGCTTGCCTGGCATTTGAAGGAAAAAAAGTTTTATTAGTTGATATTGATGCACAAGGAAACGCCACCAGTGGCGTGGGAATTCGTAAACCGGATGTGGTAAAAGATATTTACGACGTCTTGGTCAATGAAGAGTCCATTGAAGAAGCGATTCTCCCAAGTAGTCGGGAAGGCTTGGATATCGTTCCGGCGACGATTCAGTTGGCCGGAGCGGAAATCGAATTGACGTCCATGATGGCTCGGGAATCCCGGCTGAAATCGGCTTTGGAAGAAATTCGCGATCGTTACGACTTTATTTTGATCGACTGCCCACCATCATTAGGCCACTTAACCATCAATGCTTTTACGGCCAGTGATTCGATTTTGATTCCAGTACAGTGTGAGTACTACGCCTTAGAAGGTTTAAGTCAGTTATTGAATACCGTGCGTTTGGTGCAAAAGCACTTTAATCCTGGCTTGAAAATCGAGGGGGTCTTATTGACCATGTACGATGCCCGGACGAATTTAGGTGCCGAAGTGGTGGAAGAAGTCCGTCGTTATTTCCAAGAAAATGTCTACGATACGATTATTCCGCGGAATATCCGCTTGTCCGAAGCGCCTAGTCATGGACTTTCCATCATTGATTATGATCCCAGCTCAAGAGGAGCCCAAGTCTACTTGGCTCTAGCAAAGGAAGTGTTAGCCCGTGAAAAATAAAGGAAAAGGCCTTGGCCGTGGGATTGACGCCTTGTTTCAAGATTTCAAAGATCTCGAAGACGTGGATGTGAAGATGGAAAAGGTGGTAGAAATTCCTTTAAGTGAATTGCGCCCCAATCCATATCAGCCCCGGAAGACCTTTGAGGAAGCTTCGTTGCAAGAATTGGCTTCTTCGATTTCCCATTCCGGTGTCTTCCAACCGATTATTGTCCGCAAGTCGGCAGTGAAAGGCTATGAGATCATCGCTGGTGAACGCCGTTTCCGAGCGTCCAAACTGGCTGGAAAAGAAACGATTCCGGCGATTATTCGGGAGTTTGACGAAGAGGCCATGATGCAAATCGCGGTCTTGGAAAACTTACAGCGGGAAGACTTGACTCCATTAGAAGAGGCCGAAGCTTACGAGATGTTGATGAAGAATCTCCAATTGACCCAAGCCCAAGTGGCGGAGCGTTTAGGCAAAAGCCGTCCTTATATTGCTAACTACCTACGGCTTTTGACCTTGCCAAAATTAGTCAAGGAAATGGTCCAAGACGAGCGTTTGTCCATGGGCCAAGCCCGGACCCTGTTAGGTCTAAAGAATAAGAATCAAATCTTGAAACTAGCCAATCGTTGTGTGAAAGAAAGCTTAACCGTGCGTCAATTGGAACAGCTAGTTTCCGCCATGAACGAGAAAAAAGACGTGAAAAAACCGGTGCCTACCCCGAAAGAAAAACCCTATTATTTGCGAGAAGGGGAAGAGCGCTTAATGGACAAATTCGGCACCAATGTAGCCATCACGGAAAAAGATGGCAAAGGCAAGATCGAAATCGAGTACTTGTCCCAAGCCGATTTGACCCGAATTTTGGATATTTTGCACATTCAATTTGACGAAGCCTGATGAAGAGCATAGGAGGATGTCTATGTACGATCTAGGGGATATCATCGAAATGAAAAAGCCTCATGCTTGTAAAGCCAATCGCTGGCAGATTATCCGCATGGGCGCAGACATTAAAATCAAATGCACGAACTGTGGTCATATTGTGATGCTGACCCGCCGTGACTTTGAAAAGAAAATGAAGAAAATTTTGGAGAAAGCCGAAGCTTAAGCACTCGGCAAGCTCCCTAACCAAACAGAGAAAGAGTGAAGTCATTATGGCATTAACTGCCGGAATCGTAGGTTTACCCAACGTGGGGAAATCTACTTTGTTCAATGCAATTACTAAGGCTGGAGCAGAAGCGGCCAACTATCCTTTTGCGACTATCGATCCCAATGTGGGCATGGTGGAAGTACCAGACTGGCGCTTGCAACGCTTAACCGAGTTGGTTCATCCGAAGAAAACCGTACCGACTACCTTTGAATTTACCGACATTGCCGGTATCGTGAAAGGTGCCAGCAAAGGGGAAGGCCTCGGCAACCAATTCTTGAGCCATATTCGCCAAGTGGATGCCATTTGTCACGTGGTTCGTTGTTTCGACGATCCCAATATCACCCATGTGGAAGGTCGAGTGGATCCTTTAGAAGATATCGACACGATCAACTTGGAACTGGTCTTAGCCGACTTAGAATCCATTAACAAACGTTACACTCGGGTAGCCAAAGTGGCGAAAACCAAAGACAAAGAAGCTGTGGCGGAATTAGCCGTCTTGGATAAAATCAAACCGGCTTTAGAAGAAGGACGTTCTGCTCGGAGTGTGGAATTCACCGATGACGAACAAAAAATCGTCAAAGGTTTGTTCTTATTGACCACTAAGCCCGTTCTTTACGTGGCCAATGTGGCGGAAGATGAAGTAGCCGATGCGGATAACAACCATTACGTGCAAGCGGTGCGGAATTTTGCGGCTTCTGAAAATGCCGAAGTAATCGTAGTTTGTGCTCGGGCAGAAGAAGAAATCGCAGAGTTGGAAGAAGAAGACAAAGCAGAATTCTTAGAAGCCATGGGTATCGAGGAATCCGGTTTGGATCAATTGATCCGGGCGGCCTATGATCTGCTAGGACTAGCTACTTACTTTACTGCCGGGGAACAAGAAGTGCGGGCTTGGACGTTCCGCAAAGGGATCAAAGCGCCTCAAGCGGCTGGTATCATCCACTCCGACTTCGAACGAGGCTTTATCCGGGCGGAAACCGTCTCCTTTGAAGACTTGAACAAATACGGCAATATGCACGCGGCAAAAGAAGCCGGTCGGGTCCGTTTGGAAGGGAAAGACTACGTGGTACAAGACGGGGACGTTATGCTGTTCCGTTTTAACGTATAATAGGTGAAAACCCTTTTTTACCACCTCATCCTGTGATACAATTTGCAATAGACTATTTAAGGGGGCAAAAGCGTGATGGAACCAGAAACGCTACGGCAATACGTTGCTGAAAACCGGGAGTTGGAAACCCAACTGACGAAACGGAACGAGCAATACATCTTCGACTTGAAAAAATCACTACATGCGGCCAACCTTTCCGAAAAGGAATTGACACTGGTCTTACATGAGATGTTACCTACATTAGTAGAGGAACAAAAAACCGGGAAAACTGCTCGGCAGTTATTCGGTACGGTATCCGAACGCACGGAAGCCATCCTAGCAAAACCGCAAGAAGCGCCTAAAGATACCAAACCTGTCTTAATGTGGGTGGACAATTCCTTGTTCATCTTAGGAATTTTTGGCGTAATGGTTGGGCTAATGGGCTTGTTTACGAATGGGAAAGCCCAAATGTACGGTGTCTTCAGCTTGCTGGTGGGCTCGGCTTTAGGGGGCTTTGTCTTCTACTTGTTCTACAAATTCTTCTATCAATACGAACAACCGGGAGCAGACAAGAGCAAGCGACCAAAACTTTGGAAAGCCATGCTTTTGATGATTCCAGTCTTCTTTATTTGGATGCTGCTGTGGAGTGTTACTAGCTTGCCGATGTTTGATGTGATCAATCCAATCTTGCCACCAATTGGCACGGTACTGATTGGTGGAGCGGCCTTGTTATTGCGTTGGTACTTGAAAAAGACCTTCAATATCCAAGGTAGTTTTACAACTATGACACCACGAGATAGATAAGATAGAAAAACGCCCTGACGAAATTTTCGTCAGGGCATTTATTTGTTTTGATTTATGATAATTGTTTTTGGCAACGGTCAATCCAGAACACTTGATAGTCTTTTTGTAGGAGTTGGCGCGTTGCAAGGTCGCTGACTTGGCTGATTGACTCCTCCCGGCACCAGTCGATGCACTGCTCATAGAGTTTGATCACCGCATCTGAGTAGTCCTCTTCGTCTAGTTGAACGGGAATTGTGGTCGCTCCTTTTAGGGAAGCGACAAAAGCGCGGGTGTGGCCATCGGTGATGACCCAGCCTTCGCAATTGGCAAACTTGCGGACAAAAATCGGGGTCATAGGGGAGCTGTCATACCAACTGATGACTTTCTGGACTTTGTCTTGGGATAGATAAAGTTGTGAGGGTTGTAATTCTTTCAGGGGTAGTTTCATGATCGTAACCTCCAAGCTTCTTTGTTATTATCCCATATTATCTTAAGCAGGCATAGGCGGTAGTGGGCAACTTTCCCGGCCTTTTCATAAGAATCCCCAGTGAGCGGTTGACTTACCTGGGGTTTTCTGTTAATTTCATTAATAAAATAAAATCGAGGAGTGGTAACGAAAATGTCCAACTGGGAAACGAAATTCGCGAAAAAAGGCTTGACCTTCGATGATGTGCTGCTGATTCCAGCAGAAAGCCATGTCTTACCAAATGATGTGGATATGAGCGTCCAATTGGCTAAGAATATCAAATTGAACATTCCAATCATGTCTGCAAGTATGGATACCGTCACCGACAGCAAAATGGCCATTGCCATGAGCCGTCAAGGTGGTCTTGGGGTCATCCACAAGAATATGTCCATTGCGCAACAAGCCGATGAAGTACGCAAGGTCAAACGCTCTGAAAGTGGCGTAATTATCGATCCATTCTTTTTGACACCGGAACATTTAGTTGCCGATGCGGAACACTTAATGGCAAAATACCGCATTAGCGGGGTGCCAATCGTAGAATCCATGGAAAACCGCAAACTGGTAGGGATCATTACTAACCGGGATATGCGTTTTGTGACGGATTATTCGATTCCAATTGCCGATGTCATGACCCAGTCCAATCTCGTTACCGCACCGGTGGGCACGAAATTAGCCGATGCCGAAAAAATCTTGCAAAAACACAAGATTGAAAAATTACCAATCGTAGACGAAGACGGTCGTCTCAGTGGGTTGATTACCATTAAAGATATCGAAAAAGTCATCGAATTCCCGAATGCTGCCAAAGACGAACATGGACGCTTAATCGTCGCTGCGGCTGTGGGCGTTACCAGTGATACCTTTGAACGAGCGGGAGCTTTATTAGAAGCTGGGGCCGATGCTATCGTAATCGACACAGCTCACGGTCACAGTGCCGGAGTAATCCGCAAGATCAAAGAAATTCGCGAAACTTTCCCAGAAGCAACTTTAATCGCTGGTAATGTGGCTACCGCCGAAGCTACAAAAGCTTTGTATGATGTCGGTGTAGACGTGGTTAAAGTCGGCATTGGACCAGGTTCGATTTGTACCACTCGGGTGGTTGCCGGTGTTGGGGTTCCTCAATTAACTGCGATTTACGATGCAGCCTCCGTAGCTCGTCAATACGGCAAAGCGATTATCGCCGATGGTGGGATCAAATACTCTGGGGATATCGTAAAAGCTTTGGCTGCTGGCGGTCACGCAGTAATGCTTGGATCGATGTTAGCCGGAACTGATGAATCTCCTGGTGAATTTGAAATCTTCCAAGGACGTCGCTTTAAGACTTATCGGGGGATGGGCTCTCTTGGTGCCATGGAAAAAGGCTCCAGCGACCGTTACTTCCAAAGTGGCGTTAACGAAGCCAACAAATTGGTTCCTGAAGGGATTGAAGGCCGGGTAGCTTACAAAGGGAGCGTCTCCGATATTCTCTTCCAAATGATCGGTGGCTTACGAGCTGGTATGGGCTATGTGGGTGCAGCCAACTTGAAACAATTGCGGGACGATGCCCAATTTGTTCAAATGAGTGGCAATGGTTTGAAAGAATCTCACCCTCACGATGTGCAAATTACCAAAGAAGCACCAAACTACTCCGTGGAACAATAAAACAGCAAAAATTAGTCAAAAACCGAGGCTTAGGCCTCGGTTTTTTTGTGGTTTCAAATCACGCCTCACCCTAAGAAAAAACAGGGAGAATTTACATCGGATTTTCATTGACTTTTTCACTTTGCGGGCGTAGCATATCATCTTGTTTGACCTTTTTTATGCGGGTTATCTTTTAATATGAGGAGTGTAAAAAGTGGATTATTTGAAACGGTTATTATTGGGGAAACCCTTGAAATCAGCCGAAAATGACGATCAAAATCTCAGTCGTTTTGCGGCCTTAGCGCTGCTATCCTCGGATGCTTTGTCCTCCATTGCGTATGGAACGGAACAAATCGTGGTGGTCTTAATCACCTTATCCGCTGCGGCCATCTGGTATTCCTTGCCGATTGCGGCCTTTGTCATCATCTTGTTGGTATCACTGACCTTGTCTTATCGGCAGATCATCCATGCCTATCCCCATGGTGGGGGAGCCTATGTGGTAAGTAGTGAGAATCTCGGGAAGAACGCCGGCCTGATTGCTGGGGGTTCACTGTTGATCGACTACATGCTAACGGTGGCGGTTTCGGTCTCAGCCGGTGCGGAAGCTATTACCTCGGCTGTTCCTGCGTTGTATGGACATCAGGTGATCATCTCCATTGTCATCGTGCTTTTGATTATGCTGCTGAACTTGCGAGGCTTGCGGGAATCAGCCACCTTCTTACTGGTGCCGGTGTACGCCTTTGTGGCGGTGATTTCGATTTTGATTGTGGTGGGATTATTCCAAATCATCTCTGGCAATCAACCGCTAAATGCCACCGCCGTTCCCGGAGCTGTGGTACCGGGGATTTCCATCGCTTTGATCTTGCGGGCCTTTTCTTCCGGTTCTTCTTCTTTGACCGGGGTAGAAGCCATCAGTAATGCGGTGCCTTTCTTTAAGAAACCTCGGGCGAAAAATGCCGCGGCGACTTTAGCGATTATGGCGACGATTCTCGGCTTCTTCTTCGTGGGTATTACCTTTATTAACTACTGGTACGGCATCGTGCCGGAAAAAGAAGTTACCGTCTTGTCTCAAATCGGGAAGGCTGTTTTCGGTCACGGCTTCTTCTTCTATGCTTTGCAATTCACCACGGCCTTGATTTTAGCCGTCGCAGCCAATACGGGCTTCTCAGCCTTTCCTGTTTTGGCTTATAACTTGGCCAAAGACAAATTCATGCCCCACATGTACCAAGACCGGGGGGATCGCCTAGGTTACTCCAACGGGATTATGACCTTGGCGGCGGGTTCCATTATCTTATTGGTCATCTTCCAAGGCTCCACGGAACGCTTGATTCCTTTGTATTCCATTGGGGTGTTTATTCCCTTTGCGTTGTCTCAGACAGGGATGGTCATCAAATGGCGCAAAGACGGTGCCGGTTGGTTGAAAAAATCCATCGCCAACATCGTGGGAGCGGCAATTTCGTACGGGATTATCGCGATTCTTTTCGTTTATCGTTTGCCAGATATTTGGCCTTTCTTCATCATTATGCCAATCTTGCTCTTTGTTTTTTACAAGATTCACGATCACTACAAAAAAGTGGCGGAACAATTACGCTTGGCAGAAGACGCGCCTTTGCATACCTTTGATGGTAATACGGTTTTAGTCTTAGTGGGCAATGTCACCCGGGTTAACGTGGGGGCGATTAATTACGCTCGCTCCATTGGGGATTATGTGGTAGCCATGCACGTCTCCTTGGATGAAGACGTGGAAAAAGAACGAGAGATCGAAGCAGAGTTCAAGGAGCACTTCCCTGACGTGCGCTTGTCCATCGTGCATTCTTCTTATCGTTCCATTCAAAATCCGATTATCCGCTACGTGGACTTGGTCAGTAAAAACGCCAAAAAGCACAATTACACGACTACGGTAATCATTCCGCAATTCGTACCTCGCAGACCATGGCAAAACATCCTGCACAACCAAACGAGCCTAC
Source organism: Enterococcus asini ATCC 700915 (assembly GCF_000407365.1). Classification (GTDB taxonomy): domain Bacteria; phylum Bacillota; class Bacilli; order Lactobacillales; family Enterococcaceae; genus Enterococcus_C; species Enterococcus_C asini. The sequence continues at coordinate 785,613 of NZ_ASVU01000001.1, read as the reverse complement.
GCTTGCGCTTGCGCCTGTCTTGGCGGGAAAACATCATCGTCAGCACCTATAGTTACCAGTTGAGAAAGTAAATAAAAAGGTGCTGTATATTGAGTAGTTTTCAAGTGGTAAACATTGAACGAGCTTAACTGTTATTAATAAAAAATATTCAGATGAATCAAATTTACAACAATCTTTGTGTCAAAGTCCGAAGAGAGAACAGTACCATACGTGAAAAGAGAAAAAGCAAATTACGCTGACTTAGCTTGATGAAATCAAGTTTAGTCAGCGTTTGAGATTTTTAGCAATGAAAAGACGGCTATCTTCCAATGAGTTTAATGGAAGATAGCCGTCTTTTGCTTGCGTCTCACGTTTGGTATTGTTCGGTTCGTAGGACGGTGACTCAACTTGTTTTAAGGAATCATGCGGAAGTCCGTCGCACCAAAGTACGTATACAGTGGTTTTTGGGACTGCTGCAACATCGTATCCACGGAAACGAACTCGTAACCTTCTGCCCGCATGGTATCGATGACTTGCGGCAAGGCTTGTAAAGTAGCTTCGTGAATATCGTGCATCAAGACGATGGAGCCTTCATACAAAGTGGATTTCAAACGAGCATTGATCGCATCGGCATTTTTTGATTCCCAGTCCTGTGAGTCGACGCTCCAGTGGATCAATGGTTTGCCGGCAATCTTGGCTACCCGCTGATCTGCAGCACCATAAGGAGCCCGCAGATTTTGCGGCAAGATGCCACATGCTTCAAAAATCGCTTTGTCGGTCTTTTGCACCTCGGCTTTGACTTCTTCATCAGACAGGGTGGTTAAGAGTGGGTGACTGTAAGAGTGGCTACCCACTTCATTTCCTTCGTCTACGATGCGTTTTACCAAATCTTGATTGGCTGCCACATTTTCTCCTAGTAAGAAGAAGGTAGCCGTGGCTTTCTTCTCCTTTAAGATGTCCAAAATCTTCGGTGTAGTTGCTGGATTAGGTCCATCATCAAAGGTTAAGGCCACGTATTTCTTATTTGGATCCAAGGCCGGTACGCTATCGTCTTTCAAGGTTGCTTGATCCACGAGAGCAGTGTTGATATAAGGCGCAATGTCCTTATACTCCAAAGTCATTTCTTTCACGCCAGTTTCATTGTCCGGTAAAGTGATGGTCAATTTTTCCGGTGTGTACTGAATCTTAGAATCTCGACTGATGCGAGGCATGTTCAAGACTTTGTCAATCATGGCCGATTTGTCTTTGGCTTGATCGAGGATCTTTTGTTGAATCACTTGTTGAATTCCTAATAAATCGGCGTCTTCTGGAATGAGTTCATTTACGGAGACGGGCTGACCGGTTTTGTGGAAGATGTATTGGGCATCGCCGGAAACGGTTTTGGCACCGTCAAAATCTCCAGCTTTGCCATTCCATTGGTAGTTTTCAGCTACCAATGTGTAAACATCCAACTGATCGGACACCGACTTCACGTCTAGTTTTCCCACTACGACGCTTTTACTGCCGTCTTTAATCTTTTTCTTGGCCTTCGCCATGAGTTCCTCTAAGGTCTTTTTGCTATCTTCAAAGGGCAGTTTGCCATCCGGATTTTCCGGCACGTACAGCACCTCTTTTAATTGGTCGCTGTTTTTTTCGCTTTTCTGACTGGCAATGCCGCTTTGGTTACGTTCTTCTTGAATTTCACTTAACAGCGTGGTAGCACCGTGCTCAAAGCGATCTTGAGCTTGGGCCTCTTGTTTTTTAGACTCATAAAAGAAGTATGCTCCCCCAGCAACCATGAGTACAACCAAGATACTGATTAAGGTAAAGATGTGTTTCCCATAACGATTTCCGGGTGATTGCTTGTTCTGTTTTTGATGCCGACTTGACCGAGTGATCACCTGATTTTCTGCCATTTTCATTAACCCTCCGTGTGGTACATAAGTACTGCTACTGTAACACTACCGTAACATGCTTTCAAGGGATTGGCGCAATGGAGACTACGCCTTGGTAATTTCTTTAATACCACCCATATACGGAACCAAAATATCTGGAATTGTAACGGAGCCATCCGCATTTTGGTAGTTTTCCAAGACCGCGGCCACTGTCCGACCCACGGCTAAACCAGAACCGTTTAGTGTGTGTAAGAATTGTGGTTTGTTGTTGTCGTCCCGGTAACGAATCATCGCCCGGCGTGCTTGGAAATCTTCACAGTTGGAACAAGAGCTGATTTCTCGATACGTTTCTTGGGCTGGAATCCAAACTTCCAAGTCGTAAGTCTTCGCCGCAGAAAAGCCCATATCTCCGGTAGAAAGTGCCATAACTCGGTAAGGCAAGCCTAGTTTTTGGAGGATTTCTTCTGCATTGTTGGTCATTTTTTCCAATTCAGCATAAGAATCTTCTGGTTTGGTGAATTTCACCATTTCGACTTTGTTGAATTGATGCAGGCGAATCAAACCCCGAGTATCCCGACCGGCACTACCGGCTTCAGAACGGAAAGAAGGGCTCAATGCGGTGAAGTAAACCGGTAATTGTTCTTGGTCTAAGATTTCCCCGTTGTAGTAGTTGGTCAAAGGCACTTCCGCTGTAGGAATCAAGGTCAAGTCGGTGTTTTCCAATTGGAAGACATCTTCTTTAAATTTTGGAAATTGACCGGTACCAAACATCGCTTTGCTGTTGACGATATAAGGGGTAATCATTTCCGTATAGCCTTGTTCATAGACGTGTAAGTCCAACATAAAGTTGTACAACGCCCGTTCTAAGCGTGCCCCTAAGCCTTTATAGTAGACAAAGCGACTGCCGGAAACTTTTGCTCCTCGTTCGAAGTCGATAATATCCAAGTCTTCGGCGATATCCCAGTGGGCTTTTGGCTCGAAGTCGAAAGTGCGAGGGGTTTCCCAACGACGGACTTCCACGTTATCGTCTTCGTCTTTTCCTACAGGCACATCGGCTGCGGGGATGTTTGGCAAAGTCGCAGAAATATGAAACAGTTTTTCATCGATTGCGGCGATTTCATTGTCGTAGCCTTTGATTTGTTCCCCCACGGTTTTCATTTCGGCGATTTTGTCTGCGGCATCGGCTTTTTCCCGTTTTAAGGTAGCGATTTGTGCAGAGACTTCATTGCGGTATTTTTTCAAGTCTTCGGATTTGACCAATAGACCACGACGTTCTTCGTCTAAGGCCATGAATTCGTCTAAGACTTCTCCTTTGACTCCCCGAGTAGCCAATTTGGCTTTTACTTCAGGCATATTTTGGCGCATCATTTTGACATCTAACATGATAGTTCCTCCTTTGAATTCTAAAAAAATACAATAAAAAAACTATCCCGTCCAAAGCAGATGCTTGGGACGAAATAGTTTGATTTCGCGGTACCACCCAAGTTCGGCAAAAATGCCGCCCTTGATGTCTCGTAACGGGAGACCACCGGCCTTGGATTAGTAAGGCGACGTATTACAAAACTGGATTCACAAGGGTTCCTTATTGGTTTGCAGCGACCACCAACTCTCTTAAAAGGAAACGCAAGCTACTAGGTTTTCGTCATTGTATTTAGCTGTCATAAGCATACTAGAGATTGGCTTTTTCGTCAATATTGGACAATTGTTGCGGGTTGACGTTGCGCACAAGAGGCAAGTGGATGATAAAAGACGTCCACTCGGGATTCGACTTGGCGTAAATATAGCCCCCGTGTAAAGCCACGATGCTTTGGGTAATCGCCAAACCTAAGCCGGTACCACCAGTGGCTTGATTACGGGATTCTTCCACCCGATAGAAGCGGTCAAACAAGGAGTCCAAGGATTGTTGTGGAATCTGAGCTCCATTGTTTTTCACCACGACCACAGCTTCCGTGCCAACCTTCTCGATTTCTACCACGATTTTGGTTGCGCCGGCTCCATATTTAAAAGCATTGGTAAAGAGGTTGTTAAAGACCCGCACTAATTTTTCGGTATCCCCATCCATGAGCAATTGGTTTTCCTTAGGCAAGACTTGAATCTCGATGCCTTTATTGTGGGCTTCTAGTTCAAAGTCTGCGGCTAACTGTTCCACTAGCTGCACCATATCAAACTGACTCATATTAACCGGTACCGTGGGCTGGCGAACTTTGGTGTATTCAAAGAGATTTTCTACTAAAGACTTCATCTGCTTGGCTTTGCTGTAGGCAGTATGGGTGTATTTTAGCAATTCCTCTTCCGAATGATACTGGCCATCTTCAATCAAGCCTAGGTAGCCGATGATGGAAGTCAAGGGGGTGCGGATATCGTGACTGACATTGGTAATCAGCTCGTCTTTGGATTGCTCAATCTTCCGTTCTTCCTCAATGGCCGTCACCGTACTATCGACTAAGCCATTGATACTGGAAACCACTCGGCTGAGATCCCCTCGCAGTTCAAAGGGGATGCGGTGGTCGTAATTCCCATTAGCGATGTAATGGAGCTCACTGATAATATGCCGCAGCTGCATTTGCCGATAGCGACGAATCAAGCGCCAAAATAAAATCAAGACATCTAATAGAAAGAAGAAGGGGACAATCAAATTCCGTCCGCTCCGAAAGAAGTTGGTATTTAAACGATAGGTCAGTGCTTCCTTCGTGTCCCAAATGGCATCATTAATAGAAGGAGAATTTTCGATAACCGAGGAAATCAACACTACAATGGCGACATTTAAGAGGAGTAGCAGGATCACCGTGACGATTCCTTCCGCCAAAAGTTCACTGACTTCTTTGGAGGTTAGCGTAATGCGTTTTTTCTTTTCTTTATTTTGCATCGATCTTATAGCCAACGCCCCAAACGGTTTGGATGATCTTCTCGCCACCAGTGGCTTCTTCGATCTTATCTCGTAAGTGACTCACGTGGACCATCACGGTTTTGGCAGAAACCACGCTTTCTTGCTTCCAAACACGCTCAAAAATCTCATCGGCACTGAAGACCCGATTTGGATGAGACGCTAGCAAGTATAAAATCCCAAATTCTAAGGCAGTTAGTTGAATTTCATTGCCGTCGACGGTTTTTACTTCATGGGAATCTTTGTTGATGATCAAAGAGCTGACTTCAAGGACGTCCGGTTGTTCCTGTTGCACGGTCATTTGTGTTCTCCGGAGCAAAGACTTCACCCGAGCCATGACTTCTAGGGGATTGAATGGTTTGGTGACATAATCATCGGCACCAGCTACCAATCCTCGAATTTTATCCATATCCGTAGTTTTAGCGGTTAAGAGGATAATTGGGATCTGGGATTCTTTCCGCAGTTCTTTAACTACTTGCATGCCGTCTTTTCCTGGCATCATAATATCGAGAATCAATAGTTCAATATCCGAGTTCGTGCGAATCTTGGAGAGTGCTTCATTGCCATCATAGGCTTTCACTGGTTCGTAGCCTTCATTGTGTAGATAGATACTGAGTAATTCGACGATTTCTTTGTCATCGTCTGCGACTAAAATTTTCATAATCGAAGAACCTCCTATTATTAGTGGTGAAACCTAGCTCACCTTTCCTTAATAGTAACAAATAAAAAGAATTTCGCCTATTTTTTTCTAACCCAGCAAGAAGGGGAGTGGAAGAAACTTATAAAAAAACTTGAAAATTACTGAAAGAAGAACAATATACACCCTCTCAAACCGAAAACACGAACAAAAATAGTGGCTACTAACGAGAATGTTTATAAAACGGCATAATGTTGATAGGGCAAGGTTTATCGTTGACATTCTACCAAAAACTTGGTATATTATCTCTTGTCCTCAACAAGAGGAAGTTCACCAATAAGGCCGTTGAAAATAACGAAAAAAAGTTGTTGACAACAAAAGCATTACTTGGTAAACTAACAAAGTTGCATCAGACAAAACGAAATGTCAATCATTAATTCAATAACTTGAAAAAAACTTAAAAGTTTTTGTTGACAAGTAGTTGAGCAAATGATATGATATAAAAGTTGTTGGAGCAACATAGTAGACCTTTGAAAACTGAACAAAAAGCAAAACAACCAATGTGTAGGGCGCTTTGATGTAATCAAAGCAAACAACATTTGCAAGCAATTGCTAGCAAAGTCAATTTTTAACAAATGAGCTTAAACGAGTTGAACTCGTTTCAAACACTTTTTATGAGAGTTTGATCCTGGCTCAGGACGAACGCTGGCGGCGTGCCTAATACATGCAAGTCGAACGCTTTTGTTTTCACCGGAGCTTGCTCCACCGAAAACAAAAGAGTGGCGGACGGGTGAGTAACACGTGGGTAACCTGCCCTCAAGCGGGGGATAACACTTGGAAACAGGTGCTAATACCGCATAACAATCAGAATCGCATGATTTTGATTTGAAAGGCGCTTTTGCGTCACTTGAGGATGGACCCGCGGTGCATTAGTTAGTTGGTGAGGTAACGGCTCACCAAGGCCACGATGCATAGCCGACCTGAGAGGGTGATCGGCCACACTGGGACTGAGACACGGCCCAGACTCCTACGGGAGGCAGCAGTAGGGAATCTTCGGCAATGGACGAAAGTCTGACCGAGCAACGCCGCGTGAGTGAAGAAGGTTTTCGGATCGTAAAACTCTGTTGTTAGAGAAGAACAAGGGTGAGAGTAGAATGTTCACCCCTTGACGGTATCTAACCAGAAAGCCACGGCTAACTACGTGCCAGCAGCCGCGGTAATACGTAGGTGGCAAGCGTTGTCCGGATTTATTGGGCGTAAAGCGAGCGCAGGCGGTCTCTTAAGTCTGATGTGAAAGCCCCCGGCTCAACCGGGGAGGGTCATTGGAAACTGGGAGACTTGAGTGCAGAAGAGGAGAGTGGAATTCCATGTGTAGCGGTGAAATGCGTAGATATATGGAGGAACACCAGTGGCGAAGGCGGCTCTCTGGTCTGTAACTGACGCTGAGGCTCGAAAGCGTGGGGAGCAAACAGGATTAGATACCCTGGTAGTCCACGCCGTAAACGATGAGTGCTAAGTGTTGGAGGGTTTCCGCCCTTCAGTGCTGCAGCTAACGCATTAAGCACTCCGCCTGGGGAGTACGGCCGCAAGGCTGAAACTCAAAGGAATTGACGGGGGCCCGCACAAGCGGTGGAGCATGTGGTTTAATTCGAAGCAACGCGAAGAACCTTACCAGGTCTTGACATCCTTTGACCACTCTAGAGATAGAGCTTTCCCTTCGGGGACAAAGTGACAGGTGGTGCATGGTTGTCGTCAGCTCGTGTCGTGAGATGTTGGGTTAAGTCCCGCAACGAGCGCAACCCTTATTGTTAGTTGCCATCATTCAGTTGGGCACTCTAGCGAGACTGCCGGTGACAAACCGGAGGAAGGTGGGGATGACGTCAAATCATCATGCCCCTTATGACCTGGGCTACACACGTGCTACAATGGGAAGTACAACGAGTTGCGAAGTCGCGAGGCTAAGCTAATCTCTTAAAGCTTCTCTCAGTTCGGATTGCAGGCTGCAACTCGCCTGCATGAAGCCGGAATCGCTAGTAATCGCGGATCAGCACGCCGCGGTGAATACGTTCCCGGGCCTTGTACACACCGCCCGTCACACCACGAGAGTTTGTAACACCCGAAGTCGGTGAGGTAACCTTTTGGAGCCAGCCGCCTAAGGTGGGATAGATGATTGGGGTGAAGTCGTAACAAGGTAGCCGTATCGGAAGGTGCGGCTGGATCACCTCCTTTCTAAGGAATATTACGGAGACTACACAGTGTTTTGCTTTTGTTCAGTTTTGAGAGGCCTACTCTCAACATAGTAATACGGGGCCTTAGCTCAGCTGGGAGAGCGCCTGCTTTGCACGCAGGAGGTCAGCGGTTCGATCCCGCTAGGCTCCATTGACGAGGTTGCTCGTCAAGCTTGTTCATTGAAAACTGGATATTGAAATACAAGAAAAACAAACCGAGAACACACACCGCATTTGGATGAAGAAATTCGTTCAATTGCTTATTCTTGAGTAACCTTCTATCGCTAGAAGAAGTGCTCAAAACCCGACCGTAAGGTCGTTAAGGTTAAGTGAATAAGGGCGCACGGTGGATGCCTTGGCACTAGGAGCCGATGAAGGACGGGACTAACGCCGATATGCTTTGGGGAGCTGTAAGTAAGCTATGATCCAGAGATTTCCGAATGGGGGAACCCAACATCTTTGATAGGATGTTACGAATAGGTGAATTCATAGCCTACTCGAGGTAGACGCA
>NZ_ASVU01000001.1:565000-775000 GCF_000407365.1 Enterococcus asini ATCC 700915 | reverse complement strand
ACTTACCGCTGGTGTACCAGTTGTCTCGCCAGAGGCATCGCTGGGTAGCTATGTAGGGAAGGGATAAACGCTGAAAGCATCTAAGTGTGAAGCCCACCTCAAGATGAGATTTCCCATTCTTTTAAAGAAGTAAGATCCCTGAGAGATGATCAGGTAGATAGGTCAGAAGTGGAAGGCCAGTGATGGTTGGAGCGGACTGATACTAATCGATCGAGGACTTAACCAAAAGAATCGTGGACTTGGTTGTTTCAAACGTATTTCAAATCCAGTTTTGAGTGAGCAAAGACTTACTCAACTAAATAGTGTGGTGACGATAGCGAGAAGGATACACCTGTAACCTTGCCGAACACAGAAGTTAAGCTTCTTAGCGCCGATTGTAGTGAAGGGTTTCCCTTTGTGAGAGCAGGACGTCGCCACGCTTTTTCTTTTGATATGGGGGTTTAGCTCAGCTGGGAGAGCATCTGCCTTACAAGCAGAGGGTCAGCGGTTCGAACCCGTTAACCCCCATACGAGCCGTTAGCTCAGTTGGTAGAGCATCTGACTTTTAATCAGAGGGTCACAGGTTCAAGCCCTGTACGGCTCATTATAATTGCGGGTGTGGCGGAATTGGCAGACGCACTAGATTTAGGATCTAGCGCCTTTAGGCGTGGGGGTTCAAGTCCCTTCACCCGCATCAAGCCGGCTTAGCTCAGTTGGTAGAGCATCTGATTTGTAATCAGAGGGTCGAGGGTTCAAATCCTTTAGCCGGCATCTCCAAAACGCGGAAATAGCTCAGTGGTAGAGCACCACCTTGCCAAGGTGGGGGTCGCGGGTTCGAACCCCGTTTTCCGCTTTATGCCACTCGCCGGGGTGGCGGAACTGGCAGACGCACAGGACTTAAAATCCTGCGGTGAGTGATCACCGTACCGGTTCGATTCCGGTCCTCGGCATTAAGTAAATATATTTGCGCCCATAGCTCAACTGGATAGAGTGTTTGACTACGGATCAAAAGGTTAGGGGTTCGACTCCTCTTGGGCGCGTAGTTTTTTTTTATACTCCGGGAAGTAGCTCAGCTTGGTAGAGCACTTGGTTTGGGACCAAGGGGTCGCAGGTTCGAATCCTGTCTTCCCGATACGAAAGAAACCCTCAAGGTAGTTGCCTTGAGGGTTTTTTGTATTATTTGGAAATGATTCGGGCACCAAAAGGCATTAGCGCTAATTTTGCCAGCTTGATGGATTGTTGGGCAAAGGGAATGCCGATGATGGTGATGGAAAGTAAGACAGCGCTAATTAGGTGGGCGATCGCTAAGGGGATACCGGATACAATCAACCAGATGATATTGACTAAAAAACTAACGGAACCGCCACCGTAGACCACATCTTTGCCAAAGGGAGCAAAACTTAGGCTGGCGAATTTGAAGCATTGGCGTCCAATGGGAATTCCTACAATCGTGATGCACCATAAAATTCCGGCTAAAAACCAGGAAAGGCCACCGACTAAGCCACCAAAGAAAAACCAGATGATATTGCCAAGACAGCTCATAGAATCCCTCCTTTTTCTTTTTACTATAGCACAAAAAGTATGCTATACTTTAAAAAATTGCATAGGAAACATTTGGGGTGCTGACTAGCTGAGATTATACCCATTGAACCTGATACAGTTAAGACTGGCGCAGGGAAATGTCTGTGATATACAACCTTTAGAGGCTTATTTACGCACCCAATCAGCAAGATGATTGGGTGTGTTTTTTGTTTAAAAGGCTGTCTTCAGTGATGTAGCGAACCGTGTCTTCAAGGCTTTTTTGGTTTGAAAAGAATATTTGAGGAGGATTTGATGACTACATTTACTGAAAGAGCCCGGTTATTGGCAGATCCCTATTGGCAGGGGAGTTTTGAACATCCCTTTGTCACCGGGCTGCAATCGGGAGAGCTGGCTGCTGAGAATTTCCGCTATTATCTGCTACAGGATCGGTATTATTTGGAACATTTCAGCAAGCTTTATGATTTGATTGGACAAAAGGCTCAGGATAAAGAAGTAAAAGTGCTGATGGCAGAAAACAGCCGTAATTTGGCCGCCGGGGAACTCTTTGTGCGGGAGACATTCTTTGACGAGTTGCAGATTACCCAAGGAGAAATCGATCGGACTCCGGTTGCTCAGACGGCCTACCACTACGTATCCCATTTGTATCGGCAATTGCTAGAAGGTGGTGTGGCAGTGGCGTGTGCTGGGATGTTGCCATGCCCGTGGCTGTATCAGGGAATCGGAGAGAAAATGATCGACCAAGGTTCCCCAAATCCGCTGTACCAGCGCTGGATTGCCACTTATGCTACAGCGGAAGGAGCCCGTCACTTGCAACGGGAACGGCAGATTGTGGATCGCCTGTATGAAGCAGCCACTGAAAAGCAACAAGCACAAATGCTCCAGGCCTTTTACATTAGCAGTCAGTTGGAATACCAGTTTTGGGAAATGGCGCTGACTTTGGAAACTTGGCCTACAGGAGCAAAAACGAGCAGTAAGGAGGCAATTTCCAATGGGACAAGCTAAAGGTAGAGTGCAACGGTTGACGCTGTTGGCCATGATGATTGCCTTAGATGTAGTGCTTTCCCCTTTACTGCGGATTGAAGGCATGGCCCCCATGTCCAGCGTGATGAATATCGTGGCAGGGGTTTTGTTGGGACCATGGTATGCCACTATTATGGCGGTTTGTTGCGGTGCGATTCGGATGGCGCTACTAGGCATTCCTCCTTTGGCGTTGACCGGTGCAGTCTTTGGTGCTTTTTTGGCGGGCGTAGGCTATCGGCTGAGAGGTAGGATTTCTGGGAGTGTGTTGGGGGAAATCATCGGTACGGGTATCATTGGGTCATTACTGTCTTATCCGGTGATGGTCTGGTTTACCGGCAGTAGCCAGCAGCTTTACTGGTTGGTTTACACTCCCCGTTTTATGGGAGCGACTTTGATTGGTGGGGCCGTGGCGTTGCCTTTATTGGCTAAATTGCAACACACCAAGGTTTTTTTTCAAGTGCAAAATTTGTTTGGAGGGCGTGTTCATGGGGAAGTTTGAGGAATTGGAAGAAAGTTTGCAAAAGGTTTTTCCCTTAACGAAATCACCCTTGGTTCACTGTATCACCAATGAAATCACCTGTGAGACGGTGGCCAATGCCTTATTGTATGTGAATGCCAAACCGGTCATGGCGGACGATCCTCGGGAGTTTCCGGAGTTTTTTTCCCAGAGTGATAGTTTGCTGCTAAATCTCGGCCACATCTCCCCAGCCAGAGAAGAGGCGCTTTTACTAGGTGCCCGCTTGGCCCAGGAGCATCAAACACCAATGGTTTTGGATTTAGTCGGGGTGGCGGCCACAAAATTGCGCTATGAGTTGGCTTGGAAAATCACCGGTTATCGGCCACAAGTCATTAAAGGGAATTTTTCGGAAATGCGGAGTTTTTGTGGGTTACCTAGTGCCGGTCGCGGGGTCGATGGTAGCCCGGTGGATCAAACTCCAGCCGCTCGCCAAGAACTAGCTCAAGCCATGAAAACAGTTGCCCAAAAAGCGCAAAGTGTTTTACTGGCTACGGGAGCAGTGGATTTAGTGACGGATGGCAAGGGGGTGTTCCACTTGCAGAATGGGGTTTCGCAATTGGATCGCTTTACCGGTAGTGGGGATTTAGTAGGGGCGCTAATCGCGGCTTTACTAGGCAGTGGCTTGTCGCCCTTTGTCAGTGCGGTGGCCGCAGTGAGTTATTTGAACATCGCCGGGGAGCGGGCAAAAGACAGTGTAGGTCTGGGAAATTTTCGCAGTGAAACTTTGAACCAGCTGTCCTTATTGATGGAAGAAGACTGGTGGCAAGCAATCAGGAGGGTAGCAGATGACAAAACAACCAATTGATTATGCGCTGTACTTGGTGACCGCGAGCTACGATTACTCGGAAGCGCATTTTTTGCAGATTATTCGTGAGGCTTGTGATGCTGGGGTCACGGTGGTGCAGTTGCGAGAAAAGACGGCTAGTACCCGAGATTTTTACGAATTGGCCTTGAAGGTGAAAGCCATTACGGAGGAGTACGGCATTCCTTTGATTATCAATGATCGCTTGGATATCTGTCTGGCGGTAGACGCCCAAGGGCTGCATATCGGGGATGAGGAATTACCGGTGGCAGTCTGTCGTAAGCTCTTGGGACCGGATAAAATCCTTGGGGTCTCGGCCAAAACACTAGCCCGCGCCCAAGAAGCACAGGCAGAAGGAGCGGATTACTTAGGAGTGGGGGCTATGTATCCTACGAAAACGAAAGAAACCCCGATTACGGCTTTTGCTACTTTAGAAGCAATCATTCAAGGTGTCCATGTGCCGGTAGTGGCCATTGGTGGAGTAAAAGAGGCAAATGTGATGGACTTTCAAAGGGTGCCTATTCATGGTTTATGCATGGTCTCGGAAATTATGCAGGCGGACAATGTCACTGGGAAGGTGCGTCGTCTACGTCAGAAGATCCTTGATTTACCGGGCTTGCAACGGTGAAGAAGTCAAAATGTTTTACTTTTGAAAGAGGCTTTGCTATAGTTAGTTCACTTTTTTACAGGGAAACAAAAAGAAATTGCGAATAAATATTGACTTTTCTGACAATTCCCCGTAAAATTTAACACAACATCATATTTATTTGACGAAGACAAGAAGAGTAGCAGTCTGGCAGTTGTTTAGAGAGCCTTTGGTTGGTGGAAAAAGGTCGGCGGCGGACGGTGAAACACATCTTGGAGTCGCCCTTCTGAATCGAGTAGGAAGAGCCGGGTTAGCCCGATATCGCTGCGGTCATTGTTTGATGACTCGTTGAGATTCTGGCTTGTGAAGGCTAGGGTGAAAAAAGGTGGAACCACGTTATTGACGTCCTTTGGTAGAAGTACCAAAGGGCTTTTTTTTACACTTTTTTCCGGTGAAGGAAGATTTGAAGGGCAGCAGAAGGGGGAACAACATGGAACTGGCAGATAATATTTTGCGTCAAGAAGAAAAAATCGCTTTGCAGTTGCGGGAACTGTATGAGGCGGCGGGATACCATTTCCTTCGTCTGGCAAGCTTCGAGGATTATCGTTTTTACCTAGAGCAGAAGAACTTCTTATCCGGGGGAGATGTGATCAAATTCACCGGGAGTAATGGCCGGCTCTTAGCTTTAAATCCCGATGTGACCTTATCCATTGTGAAAAATACGCCTTCTGGGGAAAGTCGCAAGGTGTACTACAACGAAAATGTCTACCGGCATATTCGCAAATCCGATGAATACCGCCAGATCAATCAGGTGGGGATCGAAGTTTTAGGAGAGGTGGATCAAGAAACCGAGCTGGCAGTCGTCCTCTTGGCCTTGCAATCTTTAGCTCAGATTGGTACGGGAAAATTGGAACTGTCCCATATCGGTTTGATTACCGCTATTTTGGATCTGTTTTCCACGGGGACTCGGGGGAAGGTCTTTACGCGAATCAAGAATAAAAACTTGCCGGAATTGGCCCAATTAGCAGAAGCAGAAGGAGTTTCACCGGAGCGAGTTGCCCAAATCATGGAGATGATGAAGCTTTCCGGAGACTTGTTTATCATGTTGCCCCAAGTGGCCCAAGTGGTGACTGGGTGGCCTGCTGCCGAACAAGCGGTGGCGGAATTAGCCAAGGTGGTCAGTGCTTTAGAACAAGCAAAACGGCCGGAGCAAGTGGAATTGCTTTTCGATCTTTCCACGGTGAATGACACCAATTATTACAGTGGTCTGATTTTACAAGGCTTTATCGAAGGCTTACCCCAAGCGTTGCTTTTCGGTGGGCGTTACGACGGACTGTTAAAGACCTTAGGGAAAAGCCAGCAGGCAATCGGTTTTGGGATTCATCTGGATTTACTGGATCAAAATTCCCAAGAACAAGCCAAGGAACAATCGGCTTGGTTGAATGTAGCTTTACCGAAAGGCCGCATGGGCCAGTCTATTTATGAATTGTTCCGGGATGCAGGCTTGGCCGGGGCCAATCTATTAGACGACAGCCGGAAATTGGTCTTTGAAGATTCCGAGAAGAAGATTCGTTTCTTCCTAGTGAAGCCCAGTGATGTAGCTAGTTATGTGGAACATGGGGCGGCAGACATCGGCATCGTTGGCCGGGATATTCTGTTAGAAACCAAGGCGGATGTCATCGATCTGCTGCGCTTTGAGCTAGGCAAATGTCGCATTGCAGTAGCGGGGCCGGCGAATTTTCAAGCGGACTCCACGCGGCCTTTACGCGTGGCCACGAAGTATCCCAATATCACCCGAAAATTCTTCGGCAGTCGCAGTCAACCGGTGGATTTGATTTACTTGAACGGCTCCATTGAGTTGGCACCGATTGTGGGGCTGGCAGATGTTATCGTGGATATCGTGGAGACGGGCAATACCCTTCGTGAGAACAACTTGACGGTTTTGGAGGAAATCGACGTTTCCAGCGCCCGTTTTATCGTGAATCGTTCTTCTTGGCGCTTTAAAAAGAGTGCCATTATCGAAGTTTTGGAGAAAGTGAGTGAAGACAAATGATTCCAATCATTGAAGACAAAAGCCAACAAATCAGCGAATTAACGAAGACCAATACGGTGGGAACTAGCGATTACGCCGCGGTAGTCCAAGAAATCTTGGACAATGTGAAAGAGCGGGGGGATGCCGCTTTAATCGACTACACCGCACAGTTTGACGGGGCAGAAATTGCTGCAATCCGGGTTTCAGAGGAAGAAATCACCGACGGCATGGCAAAAGTCGACCCGGCTTTCTTGCAAGTTTTGCAGCGGGCGAAAGCCAATATCAGTGAGTTCCACGAAAAACAAGTCACTCAAGGCTTTATGTTGACCCGTAATGGAGCGGTCATGGGTCAGCGGGTATTGCCTTTAGCCAAAGTAGGGGTTTATGTTCCTGGAGGCACCGCGGCCTATCCTTCCACGGTTTTGATGAATGTGATTCCGGCTAAAATCGCCGGGGTACAAAAAATCGTCTTAGTGACCCCGCCTTTACAAGATGGTAGCGTCAATCCAGCCATTTTAGCCGCGGCCAAAGTCGCCGGCGTGGATGAAATCTATCGCATCGGTGGGGCTCAAGCAGTGGCGGCCTTGGCTTATGGGACGGAGTCGGTGCCTCAAGTGGACAAAATCGTGGGACCGGGAAATATCTACGTGGCGGCGGCCAAACGTTTAGTGTACGGTACCGTGGATATCGACATGATTGCCGGGCCTAGTGATGTGTTAATCGTGGCGGACGAAACGGCCAATCCCGTACACGTAGCGGCGGATTTATTGGCCCAAGCGGAACATGATGTGAATGCCCAAGCGATTCTGGTGACTACTCAGCGGTCATTAGCCGAAGCGACGCAAAAAGAAGTCGCTCAACAAACGGAGCAACTTCCTCGTAAAGCCATTATTGAACAATCCATTGCCAAAAACGGCAAGATTATTTTGGTGGAAAATCTGGAGCGGGCGCTCGCAGTAGCCAATGAAATCGCACCGGAACACTTGGAGTTAGCCGTGGCGGATCCTTTTGCTTGGTTGGATCAAGTGGAAAATGCCGGCTCGGTTTTCTTAGGGCACAACACCCCGGAAGTCCTAGGGGATTACTTGGCCGGGCCGAATCACACCTTACCAACGGAACGCACCGCCCGCTTTTATTCACCCTTATCCGTAGACGACTTTGTGAAGCACTCTCAGTATTTGTATTACGGGGAGGCGGCTATGAAGGCGGTGGCGGATGATGTGATTTTGTTTGCGGAAACGGAAGGCTTAGGTGGCCACGCCAATTCCATCCGCCTGCGGAAAGGGGAGTAAGCCATGGAGTTTTTAGATCAGCGACTAAGTCAGTTGAAGCCTTACGTTCCCGGGGAACAGCCTCAAACCAAAGACTTTATCAAGTTAAACACCAATGAAAGTGCCTTTCCGCCGGCAGCTACGGTAGTTGAAGCGGCGGCAAGTGCAGCGGAAAGCTTGCAGTTGTACCCTGATCCCACATTGGGAAACTTGACTGGGGCTTTAAGTAGTTACCTTGGAGTTACGGAAAGTGAAATTTTTCTCGGCAACGGCAGCGATGAGATTTTGGCCTTTTGTTTCCAAGCACTTATGGGCAAAGGTGTGGCTTTTCCCGATATTACTTATGGGTTTTACAGCGTCTTTGCCAAACTCTACGGCATCCCGGCTAAGGTGATTCCCTTACAGGCCGACTTAAGCATTGACTTGAAAGTCTATGCTGATTTTTCTGGGACGATTATTTTAGCCAATCCCAATGCTCCAACCAGTCTCGGCTTGCCGGCCGCAGCGATTTTGCAGCTGGTACAGGAAAAGCCGGAGCGGTTGGTAATCGTGGATGAGGCCTATGTGGAATTCGGCGGGGAGTCTTTAGTGCCTTACGTGAAAGACTACGCCAACTTGCTAGTAGTAGGGACTTTTTCTAAAGCCTGGCAGTTAGCCGGCGGGCGCTTGGGCTATGCAGTAGGCCAAGTAAATTTGATTGAAGTCTTGCAACGAGTGAAGTTCAGCTTCAATCCCTATAGTGTCAATGCCATGACGGCCGCTTGTGGTTTGGCCGCCGTTCAAGCGTTACCTTATCACGAGGCCTGCTTAAAAGAGACGGTCAATGTCCGGGCGTGGACGACAGAGGCTTTAAGGGATTTGGGCTTTGAAGTATTACCTTCTCAGACGAATTTTCTTTTTGTCAAAGGACCGGTCTCCGGAAGCTTGCTCTATCCAGCCTTAAAGAACCGGAAAATCTTGGTGCGTTGGTTCGACCAGCCGCGGATTAAAGATTATTTACGCATTTCCATCGGCACTTTGCGGGAGATGGAGATTTTGGTCACTACATTGAAAGAAATACTAACAGAACCTCAGTGAAAAAAGGGAGGAAAACTCATGCGCCATGCAGAAATTACCCGGAATACCAGTGAAACGAAGATTACTTGCCAATTAACTATCGATGGTAGTGGACAACATCAGATTCAAACGAAGATCGGCTTTTTAGATCATATGTTGGAACTCTTTACCCGCCATGGGCGCTTTGATTTGACCTTGGTTTGTGACGGGGATATCGAAGTGGACGGGCACCACACCACAGAAGACGTAGCCATCGTCATTGCCCGAGCATTTTCTGAATGTCTAGGGGATCGTCGGGGCATCTTGCGTTATGGCAGTATGCTTTTACCCATGGATGAAGCCTTGATTTTGGCGGCGTTAGACATTAGCGGTCGCGGGATGGCCTGCTTAGAGTTAGACATTCCAGCGGCGCAAATCGGCAGTTTTGATACGGAACTAGTAGAGGAGTTCTTTGTGGCCTTTGCTCGGGAATTGGGTGTGGCGATTCACTTGCAACAATTGGCCGGGAAAAATAGTCACCACATTGTGGAAGGTTGTTTTAAAGGCTTCGGCCGGGCGCTGGCTCAAGCGGTAGCTATCAATCCCATCGCCCCAGAGGAGATTCCTTCCACTAAGGGCACGATTTTATAAGTAGGAGGGCAAAAGATGATCGCAATTGTCGATTACGGCGTGGGTAATTTATTTAGTTTAAGCAGTTCATTAAAGGCATTGGGAATCGAAAGTGAGCTAACCGCCGATCCGACGCGTTTGCAACAGGCGGATCAAGTGATTCTGCCTGGGGTAGGTGCTTTTGGGGATGCCATGAAGAAGTTACAGGCGACAGGCTTAGACCAAGTAGTCAAACAACTAGCCGCTAGTGGCAAACCTTTATTGGGTATTTGCTTGGGGATGCAGCTGTTGTTTGATTCCAGTGAAGAGTTTGGTCAACAAGCTGGGCTGGGCTTGATTCCCGGGCGCATTGTCTCCTTAAAAGAAGCATTTGAGCAAAAGGGGATTGATTTAAAAGTTCCTCATATCGGTTGGAATCCCATTACTATCAAGCAAACTAGTCCACTGCTAAAAAATATTCAAGAGCAAGATCAGTTTTATTACGTGCATAGTTTTTACGCTACGGATTGTGAGCCTCATTTAGTAGCCACTAGTGAATACGGGGTCTCAGTTCCTGGTATCGTGGCCAAGGACAATGTTTACGGTACGCAGTTCCATCCAGAAAAAAGTGGCAAGGTCGGTCTGGCTTTGTTACAGGCATTTGCGGAGGTGCAGGCATGATTATTTTACCGGCGATTGATTTACTCGATCAAAAAGTAGTTCGGCTCTATCAAGGAGACTACGATCAGCAACAGATTTTTGGGGATGACCCGGTGGCTTTTGCTCAGGAATTCCAAGCAAAAGGAGCGACTCACCTACACTTAGTCGACTTAAATGGCGCCAAGGAAGGTAGCAAGGTGCATTTTGATTTGGTGCGCCGGATTGTTGCTGCTACGGATTTATTTGTAGAACTGGGGGGCGGGATACGTAAGGAGCAAGATATCGTTGATGTCTTAGATGCCGGCGTTCAGCGAGTGATTCTCGGCACCATTGCCCAAAAAGATCCGGTATTTACCCAAGAGATGTTAAAGAAATACGGGGACAAAATCGCGGTGGGCGTGGATGCCCGGGATGGTTTGGTGGCCGTAAGTGGCTGGCTCGAGACTACCCAGACCAAAGCCGATGAATTTTGCCAGCAACTAGGGGAGTGGGGCTGTTCCACGATTATCTTTACGGACATTGCCAAAGATGGCACCGGCAAAGGCATCGACGTGGCCCTTTACCGCAAGCTCAATGCGCTGGGTTTGAACATCGTGGCTTCCGGGGGCGTGGCCAGTTTGGATGATCTGCGCCAGTTGGCCGAAGCCGAAACCTATGGCGCCATCGTAGGCAAAGCGTTGTACAGTGGTACTTTGACTTTGGAGGACTGTCTGCAAGTCGCAAAGGAGGCCAGTCGATGATTTCAAAACGAATTATTCCTTGCTTGGATGTGCGGGATGGTCGCGTGGTAAAAGGGGTCAATTTCGCCGGTATCAAGGATGTGGCCGACCCGGTCGCCATGGCGAAAAAGTACAACGAAGCCGGAGCGGACGAACTGGTCTTTTATGATATCACCGCTTCCCATGAAGCTCGGGGCTTGTTTACGGATACCTTACAGGCAGTGGCGGCACAAGTTTTTATCCCTTTGACAGTAGGGGGAGGCATTAATACCATTGAAGACTTCGATCGGGTCTTGAAATGCGGTGCCGATAAAGTCAGCGTGAACTCTGGGGCGGTGCGCAATCCCCAATTAATCAAGGCCGGGGCCGAGCGTTACGGTTCCCAGTGTGTAGTCCTTTCCGTGGATGTGAAACGGGTGGGGGATGCTTGGCACGTCTTTACTAAAGGCGGTCGAGAAGACACGGGGTTAGACGCTTTGCCGTGGATTGCCCAAGGAGAGGCTCTAGGTGCCGGGGAATTGGTCATTAACAGCATGGATACGGACGGGGTTAAAAATGGCTTTGACCTAGAGCTGTTACAAGCGGTCAGTGAGATTTCGACTTTGCCCATCATCGCTTCTGGCGGCGCGGGGAAATTAGCCGACTTTAAAGACTTATTTGAAAATCCCAAAGTTGATGCGGGTTTGGCGGCTTCGATTTTCCACTATGACGAAATCCCGATTCCCATACTAAAACAATACTTAAAAGACGAAGGAATCCCCGTGCGTTTGTAGGCGGGGGAAAGGAGTGCGGCAATGATTGAACTAGAAGCACTAAAATTTGATAAAGAGGGTTTGATTCCCTGTGTGGTGCAAGACTTTTACACCAATCAGGTGCTAACCGTAGCTTATATGAATCAAGAAAGTGTGGCAGAAACCCTGAAGACGAAGCAGATGACTTTTTATTCTCGCAGTCGTCAGGAGTTGTGGAGCAAAGGGGAAACCAGTGGCAATACCCAAGAATTAGTCGAACTTGTGGCGGACTGTGATCAGGACGCTTTGGTGGCCAAGGTCATTAAAGCAGGGCCGGCGTGTCACACGGGCAGTGAGTCTTGCTTTACTGCGCCCTTATACCAAGACGAAGAGAAAAAAGCTTTTTCCGTGGCTGACTTGTACCAGTTAGTCTTGGATCGGAAAGTAAATCCCCAAGAAAAAAGCTATACCAGCTATCTTTTTGCCAAGGGGAATGAAAAGATTTTGAAGAAAATCGGGGAAGAATCCACGGAAGTCGTAATCGGCGCCATGAAGGAAAGCAAGGAAGAAACTACCTATGAGATTGCCGACTTGATTTACCACTTGCTTGTTTTAATGGCCAATAATGAAATTGTCCCAGCAGAAATTCTAGAAGAACTTAGCAAGCGTCAAGTGGTAGACAAAAAGGTAAAACAAGAAACCTTACAATAGAACGGGAGGAAGGCCATGTTTTATTCCAATGTTCACACTCATTCCACTTGGTGTGATGGCAAGCAAACGCTCGGGGAGATGGCCGAAGCCGCTTGTCAGTTGCACATGACGGATTTAGGCTTTACTTCCCATTCCTATGCTCCTTTTGACCCGGGATGTCTCGGGGTCAAAGATGAAGCGGGCTACCAACAAGCAGTGGCAAAACTCAAAGAACAGTATGCCGAAAAACTCAACCTTCAATGTGGCTTGGAGTGGGATTATTTCAGTCCGACACCAGCCAAGGGCTACGACTATTTCATCGGTTCCGTGCATTATTTTAAGCCGCGAGCAGGGGTCTACGCCAGTGTGGACGAGAGCCCGGAAACTTTCGCGAAAACTTTGGCTACTTGGTTTGATGGGGACTTTTTAGCCATGGCGGAGGAATACTACGCCTTGGTTTTGCGCCATGTGAAAGAAAATGAGCCTTTGATTGTGGGGCATTTTGACTTGATTAAGAAGTTTCAAAATCGTCTAGGCTATATCATACAGGACAATCAAGCCCAGTATCAGGATTTAACTCGGCAAGCGTTAGCCGAGGTCTGCCAGACACTCAAAAGTTACGGGGGCTTGGTGGAAATCAACACCGGGGGCATGAGTCGCGGTTGGACAAAGGAGCCCTATCCAGGTCCTTTTTTATGGCGAGATTTAGCCCAGCGCAAAACTCCTGTGATCATCACCAGTGACAGCCATGAAGCCAAGACTTTGAGCTTTGCCTTTGAAGAGACGAAAGACCAACTCTTGCAACAAGGGATTACGGAAACTTGGCAATTGTACCAAGGTCAATTTCAACCCTTTTTACTTACCCAGACTTCTTGAAGGAACAGCTTCAGGAAGTCTTTTTTGCTGGTGAGAAGAAGCAGGATTATGAAGATTCGCATATTAAAAAACAATCGTTGTCAGTCCTTGTACTTCTCAGTACAATTTAAGTAGAGATAGATGCCTGAGCTGGGATAAACGAGCACGCCACCGAGTAGCGTTATTAAACCTTGATCCATACCCCAGATTACGAAAAGAATGTTTGATTGTCTGTTCCAATGCGAGCGCACTTCCTTCCCCAATCTCTGGTAGCGGATGTTCCCCTTATAAAAGGGCCAAGAACCTTTGCTGATTCTTTGGTAGCTAACGTTTAGCCTGGGCATTTTTCTAGTAAAAAGGCGGTTACTGCATCTAGCAGTAACCGCCTTTTTGTCTGTCTTTATTCCGCTTCGTAGGTCACTTCGATATTGCCTTTCACCGCTTTGGTGTAAGGGCAGATGTCTTCGGTTTCTTTCATGTATTTCACGGTATCTTCCTTCGCTAAGCCTTCAATGTGACCGGTCAGAGTAACCGCCAAGTGTAAAGTGGTGTAATCCGGCAAATCCCCCAAAAGGGTAACTTCTGCGCGGATCGTCCGCTCTTTGTCACCGTGGCCATCTCTCTCTAAAGGAAAGCTCATGGCACCATTGAAACAAGAAGCTAGACCGGCGGCGAAAAGTTCTTCGGGATTCGTGTAGCCGTCTTTTTTGGTCATGGACGTTTTCAGGTCTAAATTACCGGTAATTGACTTGGCTTCGCCTTCGCGACCACCTTTGTTGACGACTGTAGAAAGGGACATTTTTTTCATCTTTCTCATCCATTCTGTAGTTTATTTGACACTTTGACTGTAGCACGAATGAGGAACTTTCCCAAAGGACTTGCTCACAAAAAGCGAGAGAACGGTGACAAAAAAGAAAAAAGGGTATACTACAATCAAAAGAAAAAGGAGAGACGGAGGATGGAAAACTATGAAGCACAGCTGCGGAAACTCGTGGGAGCCAAGCCTCTTTTCGTACCTTGGGTGTGGGTGGTTGTCCAAGATCAAGAAGGCCGGTTGCTAGTAGCAATCAAGGAGGGAGGCCTGGGCTTACCCGGCTGGCCTATGGAAATCGGGGAGCAATTTCAAGATACTGTGGCGCGGGGCTTACAGACTTTTCTCGGCTTAGCCCCAGAGGACTATCGCTTGGAAAAACAATTTGCAACGACGACCCAAAGGCACATTAGAACTTCTTATGGGGAGGTTCAAACCTTGTATATCGGCTATTTGATTACTGTAACTGGGCAAATCCCCCGTAATAAGCAAGGCGATTTCACTTGGCTTTATGGGGAGAAATTGCGCCAAGAGCTCCTGTCCTTTGATCAGAGCTTGCCTTTTTTGCAGCAATATCTTCAAGCTTTACCCAAAGACTAGGCAAAGGCATCAAACGGCATTTCTTTCAAAAATTATCGAATTTTGGAAAAAAATGCCAATCTTTTTTTGTTGTCGGTTTTTTAATGGACAAAAGCGAGGGATTTTAGGGAACTTTTATTTTTATATGAATTCGCTACCATGAGGGGCAGACCGGAGCGGGAATGAATTAGACCAATTTCCACCAGTTGCTTTAAATGAAAAAACAATAAGTTTTCAATGGCTATCTATCACCGAACTTTATAAATCACTAGAATTAAAAAATGCTAAAATAGGCACGTATGTAAAAAAAGGTAATGGAGGATTTTTAATGATTGAAGTCATCGATCTGAAAAAAGTGTTCGAAAACGGTTATGAGGCACTAAAGTCAGTCAACTTCACCATCGAAAAAGGCGACCTTGTTTGTTTGCTCGGCCCATCTGGCTGTGGCAAATCCACAATCTTGAATCTAATCGCTGGTTTGTTGAGCCCTTCTGACGGCGATATTCGTTTTGCGGGGAACTCGGTAGTCAAAACGGAACCTAAAGACCGGAATATCGGTTTTGTGTTCCAAAACTATGCGCTTTATCCCCATATGACGGTTTTCGAAAATGTGATGTTCCCATTGACGGTGGGGGACAAGAAGAAACCGAAAGCGGAAGCCATGGCAATCGCTGAAAAGTATATGGAATTGACGAACATCGGAGAGTTGCGGAACAAAAAACCCGGCACACTTTCCGGGGGGCAACAACAACGGGTAGCAATCACCCGGGCCTTGGTGCAAAACCCTGAAGTTTTACTACTGGATGAACCATTGAGTAACTTGGACGCGCGGTTGCGTTTGAAGATTCGGGAAGAAATTCGCCGCTTGGTTAAAGAAGTGGGAATTACGACGATTTTCGTAACCCACGACCAAGAAGAAGCGTTGTCCATCAGTGATAAAATTATTCTATTAAATGAAGGAGTCGTGCAACAAGACGACGATCCACAGAACTTATACTTAGAGCCTGCTAATTTATTTGTGGCTCAGTTCATCGGCAATCCAATCATCAATATCTTGCCGGTAACGGTCAAAGATGGGGTCATGAGTCACGAAGAGTTCCACGTGCCCACAAGCCGCTTTGCCGAAGACCGCTTTAAAGAAGACATGCCAGACGGTTCCTATATCTTAGGTATTCGTCCTGAAGATGTCTTGCCAGTAGCTGGAGAAGGTGCTTTCGATGCGACTGTTCACGGGGTGGAATTAATCGGCCGGGAACGTATTTTGAACTTCGAAATCGGCGCCAATCATTTGAAATCAATCGTCAGCATCGAAAATGAGATTCAAGAAGGAGCCGAGCTGACCTTCGATTTTGCTTATCCGAAAGCCTTCCTGTTTAAGCCGGATGGGACCCGGATTTACTGATGTTTAAGAAGAATAGCTACAATCCAGAGAACCAACCCAAAGCCTGGCTCTTCCTTCTGCCATCTTTGGTAATTATCGTCTTATTTTCCATCTATCCACTACTCCGTTCCTTGGTGATGAGCTTCCAAAAGGGCTCATTGATCAATATGGAACCGGCGGGCTTGGAAAACTATCAGAAAGTCCTCAGTGACCCAGTCTTTTATCGAGCTTTGAAGAATACCGCCCTTTACGCCTTTACCACGGTGCCGGTGGCCTTGATTCTCGGCTTGTTAATCGCTTGGATCATCTTTGAAAAGGTGAAACACAAGAGCTTTTTTGAAACCATCTTTTTCATGCCTTATGTTACGAGTACCATTGCCATTGGGATCGTCTTCCGTTACTTCTTTAACGGGGACTACGGGATTGTCAATTACATTTTGAGCATCTTTGGCATTCCTGGTTTGAACTGGTTGGATAGTGTGGATCTTTCCATGCCAACTTTGATCATCTTTGGGATTTGGAGTTCCTTGGCCTTTAATATCATTATTTTATTGGCCGGCCTTAGAAACATCGACGAAGAACATTACAAAATTGCCAAAATGTTTGGCGCTACCGACGGAGAAATCTTCCGCCGCATTACATTGCCGCAATTGGTACCGACGATTGCGTTCTTGCTAACGGTGAATATCATCGGCGCCTTCAAGGTGTACACCCAAGTTTATGCCTTGTTTGCCGGTCAACCGGGGATTGCCAAGAGTGCTACCACGGCGGTGTACTACATTTACGACAAGTTCCACATTTCCGGTCGTCCGGGAATCGCCATGGCGGCTACGGTTATCTTGTTCTTAGTCATTTTGTTCTGTACTTTTATCCAACGTAAAATCGTCAAGAAAGTGGGGGAATAAGCAGTGAAACGAGTGATTAATTTTATTTGCTACTTCTTTCTAATCGTCTTGGCCATTATCACCGTGTTTCCATTCGTATACATGGTTTTAGGGGGCTTGATGACCCGGTCGGAAGTCACTAGTATTCCGCCGACCATCATCCCGGCGCATTTGCAATTTGCGAACTTTTTGGATGTCTTTGAAAAAGCGCCGTTCATTCGCTACTTCTTCAATACGGTCTTTGTGTCCGCAGTGACGACAATCGCTACGTTGATTACGGCGGTTTTGGCCTCTTTCGCACTGACCAGTTTGGAGTTTCGCTTTAAGAAAGTCGTGTTGGCAATCATGGTTTCCTTGTTGATGGTGCCTTACGAGTCCATCATCTTCACCAACTTCAATACCATTGCCCGTTTAGGCTTATTGAACACCTACGCGTCCTTGATCATTCCTTTCTTGACCAGTATCTTTTATATTTACTACTTGAATAGTTATTTGAGTGGGATTTCCATTACCTATTACAAAGCGGCGAAAATCGATGGGGCCAGCGATATGGAATACATTCGCAAGATTTTGGTGCCTATGACGAAACCGGCTTTGGTAACCGTGGGCATCTTGACCTTTATCTCTAGCTGGAATTCCTTCTTGTGGCCATTGTTGGTAACCAATGACAAAGCGCACCGCCTGTTGAACAATGGGTTGTCCGCCTTCTCCACAGAAAGCGGCAGTGACGTGCACTTGCAGTTAGCGGCGGCTACTTTGACGGTTATTCCGATTTTGATTATCTATTTCATCTTTAGAAAAGAAATCATTCGTGGGGTGGCTAAAAATGGACTTAAAGGGTAAAACCAGCGTTACTTTCCACAGTGGGATTTTGACCATTGGGGGTACGGTGATCGAAGTCCGCTACGAAGACGCTCGGATCTTCTTCGACTTTGGGACGGAGTTTCGCCCAGAGCTAGGCTTGACCGAAGAAAGTTTAGGGACGCTGTTGGACAATCGGTTGATCCCTGCTTTGTCTGGAGTGTACGATTCCCGCTTGTCCGGAGCTGAGGGTTTAGCAGCTCCCACAGAAGAGGTGGAGACGGCGGTCTTTTTATCCCACGCCCATTTGGATCATTCCAAGATGATCAATTACTTGGATCCAGCGATTCCTTTGTACACGCTAAAAGAAACCAAAGCGATTCTCGCTTCATTGAATCGAGACGAGCAGTTTCTTTTAACTAATCCTTTCGCCCCCGGAACCCGAGACATGATTGGGTTAGAAGCCGGTAGCGAAGTAGTAGTTGGCAAGATTCACGTGACGATTTTGCCAGTGGATCACGATGCTTACGGGGCGGCGGCTTTACTGATTAAGACGCCAGATGCCTTTTTGACGTATACTGGGGATTTACGCTTACACGGCTATGACCGCGATTTGACGGAAGCCTTCTGTGCGCAAGCCAAACACACGGACCTCCTCATGATGGAAGGAGTCAGCATTTCCTTCGATGATCGCGAGGAGGAGGCTGATACCGAAACGCTACCTAGCGAACAGGCGTTGATTACTCGTTTGGTGGAACTAGTAGCAGCCAATCCTCAGCGGCAGTTAACCTTTAACGGCTATCCTGCCAATGTGAAACGCTTTGCCGCCATCTTGAGCTCGGCACCTCGCACGGTCGTACTAGAAGCCAATATGGCTGCTTTATTACAGGAAGTCCTAGGCCTTGATGCCTATTATTACTACCCAACTGGTGCAACAAAGATTTCGAGTTTGAAACCAGAGCTAGCCATTTCCTATGAGACGCTTTTAGCCGATCAAGGGCAGTACTTATGGCAAGTGGTGGATCACTTTGAAGCCTTGCAGCCAGGGGGACTCTACTTCCACTTGGACGCAGAGCCTTTGGGGGATTTCGACCCGGCGTATCAAGTATTCTTGGATCTTTTAGCCAAACAAGACATCATCTTCTTACGCCTTGCTTGTTCCGGACATGCTTTTCCGGAGGACCTGGACCGAATCATCGCCATGATTCAGCCCAAAACTTTGGTTCCAATCCATACCTTGAAGCCTGAAAAATTGGTGAATCCGTATGGTGAAAGAATATTGCCCTCTCGTGGGGACACAATCGTTTTATAAAAAATTTTGGAGGAGAGTCAAGAATGAAGTTCAAAAAAATGGGAACAGTCGTATTGGCAACACTAGCAACGGTCGCATTAGCAGCTTGTGGCAGCTCAAACGATAGCAAGGACAGTGGAGAAAGCGACAAAATCGTCACTGAAATCAAGGACAAAACGGAAATCACTTTCTGGCACGCAATGAACGGTGCGCAAGAAGAAGCATTGACCAAAATTACCGAAGATTTCATGAAAGAAAATCCCAATATCAAAGTAACCTTGCAAAACCAAGGTCAATACTCTGATATGCAAGCCAAAATCAACTCGACTTTGCAATCCCCTAAAGACTTACCAACGATTACTCAAGCATACCCAGGTTGGTTGTGGAATGCTGCGCAAGACGATATGTTGGTAGACTTGAAACCATACATGGAAGACGACACCATTGGCTGGGGCGACCAAGAAGAAATTCGCGATGCTTTACTAAAAGGTGCGCAAATCGACGGTACCCAATACGGAATTCCATTTAACAAATCCACTGAAGCGTTGGTTTACAATGCGGATATGTTGAAAGAATACGGCGTTGAAGTGCCAACTACTTTGGAAGAATTCGCTAAAGCTTGCGAAACTATCTATGAAAAATCCAACCATGAAGTTGTCGGTGGCGGATTTGACTCTTTGAACAACTACTATGCAATCGGCATGGAAAACCAAGGCGTGGAATTCAACAAAGACTTAGACTTCACTGGTTCTGAATCAAAAGAAGTGATCAACTACTACCTAGACGGCATCAAGAACGGTTCTATGCGGATTGCCGGTAGTGACAAATACTTGTCTGGTCCTTTTGCCAATGAAAAAGTTGCGATGTTTATCGGCTCAATCGCTGGTGAAGGCTACGTGAAACAAGATACAGAAGGCAAATTCGAATACGGTGTAGCTCCTCGTCCTGAAAAAATCAACATCCAACAAGGGACTGACGTTTACATGTTCGACAGCGCAACGGCTGAACAAAAAACAGCTGCGTACTTGTTGTTGAAATACATGTCTACGCCAGACGTTCAATTGTACTGGGCAGAACAAACTGGCTACATGCCAATCCTACAATCTGTTTTGGACAGCAGCGAATACAAAGACTCTGAAAATACGAAAGTTCCTGCAATCTTGTCTGAAGCAACCAAAGAATTGTTCGCAATTCCTGTAGAAGAAAATGCTGACCCTGCTTACAACGAAGTTCGTTCAATCATGGAAAACATCTACTCTAACCCTGATAAAGATACTAACGAACTAATCAAACAAGGCGCAACTCAATTAGAAGACGCTTGGAATCAATAAGCAACTGAAAATGAAAAGTCCCTATTCCTCGGAACAAATTGCTGAGGGATAGGGGCTTTTTTGTTTTGAAGATTGATGTTTACAAATGATAGGTTTCATAGAGTGAAGTAGCATACATTAGAACAAGGAAGATAAAAACATTTCAAAATTTTGTGAGTTCCCAATTTTTTGTTGAAGTTTTTTATTTTCAACTAAGTCGGATAAATATTCAAAAAAGGTATGAAGGTTCTCTTTGTCCTCTTCAGCTACTGCTAGTAGAAAAATGATTTTAACGGTTTTATCATCTCTCCAAATAATAGGAGATTGTGAGATGTAAACAAAGATTTTTGTTTGTTTAATGTTGGCATCAATGGCATGTGGAATGGCAATGAGATCAGTAATATTAGTTGGTGCAATATGTTCTCGTTCAAGGACCTTTTTTGTAAACCCAATGTTGACTACTTCTTGTTCTTCTAGAATATTACCAATTGAGTTAATGAGCGTATCCCGAGTTGTTTTTTGATTATTGATTACAAACATGGAAGCGTCGAATAGTTTTGTTAATGCAAGATGTTTTTCCTCAATAGCCAATATTTCATCAATTTTTTCCATTCCCTGTTTAATGTCGAGAAAGTCAATTTGTACAATAGGTATTTGTTGATTTTGCAAAGGGATTGTTGAAATTATAAGATTGACATTTTGAGGTTCAGATAACTGAAATGTTGCATAAGAAATAATATCAACAATTTCTAATTTATCAGAAAAACGTTTTTTTATCATTGCTTCTATAAGTCGACTTGTTGATACACCTTGGCCACATATAATCAAAACTCGTTTTTTATGAATAGAAAGTTCTTTTTTACGCTCGATAGCTGCGGCAATATGCAGTGCAAGATAACCGATATCATCTTCTGTAAATTCAAATTCGCTCAGCCATTTACTATTATTTGTTGCTAGAACTGCTAGTTCAAAAGCGTATGAGAAATTTTTCTTAATTTCAGGTAGTAGCGGATTTTTCTTGTTTTTTAGTAGTTCCTTTAATGAAAGATAGCTGGAGAAATGAACGAAAAGATCTTGTCGTAATATTTCATCTTGTAATAAATTTTCACCGATTATTTCATTAATTTCTAAAAGCATTTGATCGATAAATTGGTAAATTTTTGTTGTTTGGCTATTAGAATGAACTTCTTGCTGTAAATCTGAAAATAAATGATTGTACAGCCAGTAGCGCTCTTGTAAGTCAAAGGTAATTTGATAGTCATTTTCAATAGTGGAAAGTAGTTCATCCATTGCTGACTGGATTTTTTTATCTATAGTAAAAAAATTACTAATAGTTTCAAGTTTATGCTTTTTTGTTGTACGTAAAATAGAGATTGCTAAGTGAATGACAAAATTCTTACGATTATAATCAGAAATTCTAAACTGGTTTGGTGGAAAATATGAAGCAACAGCAGTAGCTAGATTCTCTAAATCGATTTCATCAAATAATTCTTTCTCACTAGCAGAAAATTGTGAAATATAGCTTTCAAAGTTTTTTTCGATTAATTGATCTGAAATAACTTGGCGAATCGCGCTTTCATCTCCTGAAATTTTGTAGCCGATATTCATTTTAGAAGTGATTTTTAAATTGTATGAAGCTAATAATAATCGAAGCTGTCGCAAATAACCTAAAAGAGTAGTTCGACCAACAAAAATTGTTGTGCACAATTCATCTAATGATAATTCATGTTCGGAAAGTAACAACAATAATAGTAATTGCCTTATTCGATCCTCTGAAGTTTCTAATTGTTGATTTGAAGAAATGATTTGTTTATCAATTTCTGAGAATAATTGTTTAACGTTCTCTTTTTGAAGTAGTTCATAACCAAGATTTCTTCTGGAAATAATTTTTGCTTGATATTTTTTGAGATCAGTATTTAATTCGGTAATATCATTTCTGATTGTCCGCTCGGAGACGGAAAATTCCGTTGCTAATATGCCACTAGAACAGTTTTTTTCAATGTATAAACGATGAAATATTTGATTTAGTCTTTTATGAGCAAACATGATAATTCCTCCGCTCTATTATATGGGTATCATATAAACTATTTACTAAAAAGACAATGTCCTATTTTAATAAGAAATTATTCGATTGTTTGTAAAGGCTTACTATGAAAGGCTTCTTTTATCAAAATTAAAAAAACGGATATTTTCCAGTTCTTATAGGAAATGGTTGAACTGAATAATTCAAGCATTTCCATTTTAATCGGGAAATGAAAGCGGTATCTATTCTAAACAAATTAATTTATAGTGAATGTGTAGTTAGGAGGTATTCAAATGGAAGAAAATAATCCACATTATTTAAGTGAAGAGCATCTAATTTTTAAATCTGAGGTTTCTTCTTGGCAAGAAGCAATAAAAATTGTTGCTCAACCATTATTGGCTGAAGGAATTATTGAAAAAAAATATATTGATGCAATGATTCAAAATGTTATGGAACTTGGCGATTATATGGTGCTTGTTCCAAAAGTGGCTATGCCACATGCCAGACCAGAAGCTGGGGCATTGCGAACTGATTTCAGTATTTTGAAACTGGAACACCCTGTACTTTTTGGAAAGAAACATGAAGTATCACTAATTATTTGCCTTGCAACAAATGATAATAAAGCTCATTTAGCTTTATTGAAAAGGATATCTGCATTAATTGATGAAGAAGTAAAAGTTAATGCATTATTAGGTTCAGCTAGTAAAAAAGAGTTTGTAACATTAGCGGAGACGTTTATCAGAGAAGAGGAGGAAGAATTATGATTAAAATTATTACAGTATGTGGGAATGGAATTGGCAGTAGTAATTTATTAGCAATGAAGATTAATCAAATTGCTAAAAAAAATGGAATTGATGTAGAAGCTAGACCAAGTGATTTTAATGCAGCATTGGGTGAAACCCCGGATCTTTTTGTGACAGTCGATGAATTTGCCAAACAATTTCCAGAGAATAAAAATGTAGCAGTGGTTCGTAGTTATGCCGATCGAAAAAAAATTACTGAAGATATTTTACCTATCTTAGAAGAATTAAATCAAAGTAAAGGTTAATCACTTTTCTTATGTGGCCACATGAGAGGATTAATTATAAAATATTCTAATTATAGGAGGAGCCATAATGTTTTTTTTAGAATTTCTGAAGGATATGTTTAGTGAACCAGCGATTTTAATGGGATTAGTGGCATTTGTTGGTCTGATTGCTATGCGTGCACCAGGACATAAAATATTGACTGGTACATTAGGTCCTATTCTAGGATACCTAATGTTAGCCGCTGGGGCAGATGTTATCAGTGCAAATTTAGATCCGCTTTCTCAAATGATTGAAACCGGGTTTCATATTACTGGTGTCGTGCCAAATAATGAAGCTGTTACATCGGTAGCACAAAAGGTTTTGGGTGTGGAAACAATGACTATCTTGATTGTAGGATTAGTCGTTAATTTGTTAGTAGCACGTTTTACCCGATATAAATATGTATTTTTAACTGGACATCATTCATTTTTTATGGCGTGCTTATTATCAGCCGTTTTAGGTGCAGTCGGGTTTGAAGGTACTTCTCTTATTTTGATTGGTGGGTTCTTCTTAGGAGCATGGAGTGCGATTTCCCCTGCTATTGGTCAAAAATACACTTTAAAAGTTACAGATGGTGATGAAATAGCCATGGGACACTTTGGCTCAATTGGGTATTACTTATCAGCTTTTATCGGTGAATTAGTAGGTAAAGGATCGAAGTCCACAGAAGATATTGAAGTTCCTGAAAAATTCGGGTTTTTACGAAATACAACGATCTCTACTGCACTAACCATGATTATTTTCTATCTAGTCTCAGCAATTGCTGCTGGTCCTGAGTTTGTCTCAACTTTATCAGATGGGAAGTCGCCTTATCTATTTGCTATTCTCTGTGGATTGAAGTTTGCTGTTGGTGTAACGATTGTCTATTCTGGCGTACGAATGATTTTAGCCGATTTATTACCAGCCTTTCAGGGTATTGCTGATAAAGTCATCCCAAATGCAGTACCTGCAGTCGATTGTGCTGTATTCTTCCCATACGCACAAACTGCTGTAATCATTGGATTTATTTCAAGCTTTGTAGGTGGACTTATCGGTATGTTTATCCTTGGAGCTGCTGGAGGAGTTTTAATTATTCCTGGGTTAGTACCTCATTTCTTCTGTGGTGCTACTGCTGGTGTTTATGGTAATTCAACTGGTGGACGAAGAGGCGCGATTGTTGGAGCCTTTGTAAATGGTTTGTTTCTAGCCTTCTTACCAGCATTACTGCTACCAGTATTAGGGGAGCTTGGTTTTTCTAATGCTACATTTGGTGATTTTGACTTTGGTTGGATTGGAATTTTATTAGGTAAAGTTGGCGGTCAATTCGGTCAGATGGGAATTTATGTAATTATGGCAGCTGTTTTACTTGTCTTAGTCTTACCAAGTGTTGTTCACCCATCAAAGATAGCTATTAATAATGAAGGAATGGAGACCGATTAAAATGGATTTTAAAATTGATATTTATTCAGATGGAGCTGTGATTGAGGACATGCTGAAAATGAAATCTGCAGGGATTGTTACCGGATTTACAACTAACCCTAGCTTGATGAAACAAGCTGGGATTACAAATTATGTCGCTTTTGCTAAAGAAGTATTAGAAAAAGTTGATGGTATGCCAATTAGCTTTGAAGTTTTTGCAGATGATTTTGAAACTATGGAAAAAGAAGCAATTAAGTTGTCTTCTCTGGGAGATAATGTGTATGTAAAAATTCCTATTATGAATACTAAAGGCGAAGCTTCAACCGACCTTATTCGTAAGTTGTCAGAAAAAGGATTAAAATTGAACGTGACAGCTATTATGACTACAGAACAGGTGGCTAACACTGTAGATGCCTTATCTGATGGAACAAAAAATATTGTTTCAGTTTTTGCTGGGCGAGTTGCAGATACTGGTATTGATCCAGAGCCACTAATGAAACAATCGTTGGAACTTTGTCACAAAAAGAATGGAACTAAATTACTTTGGGCAAGTTCTAGAGAAGTATATAATATTGTTCAAGCAGATTCTTTGGGTGTAGATATTATTACTGTAACACCAGCATTATTATCTAAGCTCTCTATGTATCATATGGATTTGAGCAAACTTTCTCTTGAAACGGTTAAGATGTTTAATCGAGATATTAAAAGCCTAGGTTTTACGATTTTAGACGATTAAAAATAGGTTTGATATTAAGAACGTAAATAGCAAATAAAAATCCGTTTTTGGTGAATTTACCTTCACTTAGAGCGGATTTTTACTTGTCTTTTATTTTTGTTTTCCCCCTAGTTTTGTTATGATGATGGAGCAGGATTTTCCTGATTCAGACTTTTAAATAAGGGATGTTTTAAATGAAATTAACGATTTTAGCTACCAGTGATATGCATGGCTACGTCTTGCCGACCAACTATGCGGATACCACTGATCAGCCCTATGGTGTGGCCAAAGTAGCCACAAAAATGAAAGAATTAACCGCCGCTGCCACTGGACCGGTGATTAAGATTGAAAATGGTGACTTTATTCAAGGCTCGCCTTTAAGCTATTATGTGGCAAAGCAAGGGGAGCAAAATCCCGCTCTTTTGACGCAAGTGGTCAATCAAATCGGTTATGATGTGGGCCTTTTAGGAAATCATGAGTTTAACTACGGGCCCGAGTATTTGCAAAAAGCGATTAACAGCTATGAGCATCCGATTTTAGCGGCGAATGTCTTAGGGGAAAACGGCCGGCCTTATTTTGGTCAACCCTATGTGATTATTGAAAAGGCCGGGGTGAAAGTGGCCATCTTAGGTGTGGTTACTCAGTACATTCCTCATTGGGAACAACCGAGCCACATTAAAGGACTGCACTTCCAAAGTTTAGTGAAGACAGCGAAGCAGTACGTGCCAAAACTTCGAGAATTGGCGGATGTAGTGATTGTCGCCTATCACGGGGGCTTTGAGCGGGACTTGGAAACCGGTGAAGCTACTGAGCTGATAACCGGGGAAAATGAGGGCTACGAGCTCTTGCACAGTGTTTCAGGCATTGATGCCTTGATCACTGGCCATCAACACCGGGAAATCGCTGGCGTGGTCAATGGCGTTCCGGTAATTCAGCCCGGCTCATTTGGCCGCTTCGTGGGGGAAATTGTCTTAGATTTGAATAAAACAGCTACCGGAGTGACCGTTACCGGAGCCAGTGCGAGCATTCATCCCGTGGCGGATTGCCAGCCAGATGCAGGGATTTTGGCCAGCGTGGCGGAATTGAATCAGAACTTGGAAACTTGGTTGGATCAACCAGTGGGCCGGGTGGAAGGGGATATGCGCATTCAAGATTCCATGAAAGCCCGCTTAAAGGAACACCCTTACGTGGAGTTCATCAATAAGGTACAAATGGAAGCCTCGGGAGCGCCAATTTCCGGTACCGCTTTGTTCAATAATGAAGGCAAAGGGTTTGACGAGACCATTACCATGCGTAATATCATTACCAACTATATCTATCCTAATACGCTAGCCGTCTCTCAAATTACCGGCGCCGATTTACGCCAGGCCCTAGAACAAACGGCGAATTATTTGGCCTTGGAAGACGGCAAAATCGTCTTCAATCCTCGTTTTATTAAACCAAAACCGCAGTATTACAATTACGATATGTACGAAGGGGTAGACTACACCATCGATTTGCGCCAACCAGTAGGCTCGCGCGTGACCGAATTGCGCTTTAATGGCCAGCCCGTGCAAGCGACGGATACTCTGGAAGTTGTTATCAATCAATATCGAGCGGTAGGTGGGGGCAATTACGCCATGTTTACCCCGGAAAAAATTCAACGGGAAGTTCAAATCGATATGACCGAGTTAATTGCCGATTACTTACGCCGGCACCCGGTGATTCAAGCTACCGTAAATGAGAACTTTCAAATTTTACCCCAAGAAGATTAATCAATCGGGACTAAAGTGTGGATGGCTTTTTCAAAAAAACAAGAGAATCAGTGGGAAAAAGAAGAAAGAAAACGGTTGTTTTGTGTTTGAAGCGAAATGCTAAAGAATGCGTAAAGCCCAAGTAAGATTTCTCTTACAATGATGAATTTTGGTAGCTTTTTATCTGGGAAGTGAGTATACTCCTTTGGTAATGAGATGTGAGTGTTTGAGGAGACAATCACATCTGGAGAAAGGAAGTGTAGACGTTGGATTGGCAGACGCTTTTTGCTCTTGTCTCAAACAACTGTGACAAAGAGGTACCGATCGAAATCGATCACGACTTGTGTTATGTCTATCGAACGCAGAAAAAAGGGTTCCCCTTCAAATCTGTAACGACGTGTCAAAAAACTGCATTCGCCAAAGCTGAGTTACATGAGATTGTTGAGTTTTTGAACAATCATGGCTATCGGCCGAATATCAAAGAAGAAATCAAAGCATAAATTGAAACAAGGATTAGAAGCTGAGAAAGTTCTCGGCTTCTTTTTTATGTAGATTTTAAGGCTTTATCAAGATAATTTGCTTTTAGAAAAAGTATTAGGTTAGTTTATTTGCTATATTTTCAGTAAAATGAAACTTATCTATGCCTGTTTTTTCTGTGAAATTTGCCATCGTAAAATTTGTGCTTGTTCAATAATTTATGGATAAATAACTGTCTAAATTGAAATAAAAATGAAAAGGAGATATTGTTCGTGAATTCACGAATCTAAAAAGATAAAAATTCCTTGACCTTCTTTTTGAAACCGTGTATACTATTGATTGGTTTCCAGGGGTACAGATACATGAATCAAAAGATTTGGTTCATTGGCAATTAATTACACATCCTTTAGATACTGTGACGTTATTAGACATGAAAGGAAATGTTGATTCAGGCGGTATTTGGGCACCAGATTTATCTTATGCAGATGGCAAATTCTGGTTAGTTTATACCGATGTTAAAGTAACGAATGGTGCTTTTAAAGATTGTGTCAACTACTTGACTACTTCAGAGTCAATCTATGGGCCCTGGAGTGATCCCATTCGGTTAAACGGTGTAGGATTTGATAGTTCTCTCTTCCATGATGATGACGGGAAAAAATATATCGTGCAAATGGAATGGGATCATCGAGAATATCACCATCCATTTTACGGGATTAAGTGTACCGAGTATTCAGTGGAAGAAGAAAGATTGTTACCTGAAACCGGCAAAATCATCTGGCGTGGAACAGATGTTAAGTTAACAGAAGGCCCTCACCTTTATAAAATTTTTGGAAAATATTACTTGTTCTGTGCAGAAGGTGGTACAACTTATGCGCATCAAGAAGTGGTTGCCCGGGCAGATTCTATCTATGGTGAGTATGAATTCCAAGGGGAAACCTTTTTAACAGCGTTTGAAAGTCCTGATAATCCGTTGCAAAAATGTGGCCATGGCGCTTTAGTAGACACGCCAGAAGGAGAATGGTATTTCGCTCACTTAACTGGTAGACCTTGGCACCATGAAACGGAATCAATTCATGATCCACGAGGCTGGTGCACATTAGGTAGAGAAACTGCCATTCAAAAAGTAAAGTGGACAGAAGATAAGTGGCCATTGATTGTCGGTGGAAAACAAGGAAGTATTGAAGTTGAAGCACCCAAAAATATAACTTTACATCCTTACGATCCTAACTATTTGATTAAAGATGATTTTGAAGAGGCTCACTTAAATATCCATTTTAATACATTGCGTGTACCGTTCACTGAGAAGATCGGACGAATAAGTAATAGTCATCTTGTATTGAGAGGTGGTGGCAGTTTAACCAATCTCCATGATACGTCACTAGTTGCACGACGTTGGCAGTCATTTGAATTGGAAGCGGAGACAAGGCTTGCATATTATCCGACTACTTTCCAACAAATGGCAGGATTGACCAATTTCTATAATAGTCAACATTGGTCGATGATTCAGATAACTTGGAATGAGCTAAATGGCCGTGTCATTGAAGTAACAGAAAATAACCAAGGCGTGCTTACAAGTTATTTGAAAGAACAAGCAATAAAAGTGCCTAAAGATGTGGAATATGTTTACTTTAAAACAAAAGTTAAGACCTCTTCTTATTACTATGCTTATTCATTTGATGGTAAAGAGTGGATTGATATTCCTGTGACATTAGATGCCAAGATTCTTTCTGACGATTATGTAAATCAGACAAATGGTGGCTTTTTCACTGGCGCATTTGTTGGCATGGCAAACGTCGATTACTCTGGATATGACTTAGAGGCAAAATTTGATTACTTTGTTTATGAAGAAAAATAATGAGTCTA
Organism: Enterococcus asini ATCC 700915; assembly: GCF_000407365.1. Lineage (GTDB taxonomy): Bacteria > Bacillota > Bacilli > Lactobacillales > Enterococcaceae > Enterococcus_C > Enterococcus_C asini. The sequence goes on along the minus strand of NZ_ASVU01000001.1, from coordinate 745,619 downwards.
AAAAAATGAAATTATTCACTTTCTGAAAGGAAGCAAATCAATGGGTGATGAAGTTTTATTCTCAATGAAAGGCATTGATAAGAGTTTCGGTAAGGTTAAAGTTCTAAAAAAAGCCCAGTTAGAAGTTCGTAAAGGCGAAATTCATGCTTTTATGGGAGAAAACGGGGCAGGAAAATCGACCTTAATGAATATTCTGGCCGGCCTTTTGGAGAAAGATGCAGGGACAATTACCTTTGAAGGTAAAGAAATACCTAAAATGACTACCGATCTAGCAACTGAGCTAGGAATTGGTTTTGTCCATCAAGAGTTAAACTTAGCAGAGGACTTATCCGTGGCGGAAAATGTTTATATCGGTCGTTTACCTTATAAAAACAATTTTTTAGGAATTGTTGATTTTAAGAAATTAAACGAAGATACACAATACTGGTTGAATATGGTGGGAGCCAAAGTAGCACCCACAGATATTGTCAGTTCCCTTTCAACAGCCAATAAGCAACTAATAGAAATTGCCAAGGCTTTAAGTTTGAATGCGAAAGTGATCATTTTTGATGAACCGACCACATCTTTATCGGATAAAGACGTAGAAGTATTGTTCATTATCATTCGTCGTTTAAAAGAAAAAGGATTCTCGAGTATTTATATTTCTCATCGAATGAAAGAAATATTTGAATTGGGAGAACGCATTACGATTATGCGGGACGGAGAATTTATCTCAACAAATAATGTGAAAGATCTGTCTGAAAATCAAATTATTTCGATGCTAGTCGGTCGGGAAATTACTGATTTATATCCGAAACAGCCAACCAAAATAGGATCAACCTATCTTAAAGTCGATGGTTTGTGTGATAAGTTCGGAAAAGTAAAGGATGTTAGCTTTGAAGCAAGAGCAGGTGAAGTTCTGGGTTTTGCAGGATTAGTGGGAAGTGGTCGAACAGAGACAATGCGCCTGCTTTTTGGAGCGGATCACCTGAAAAATGGCGAAATCACGATCAATGGTAAAAAGGTTCGAATTAAATCTCCTGAAGATGCGATCAAGCAAGGAATCTGTTTGCTAACAGAAGATCGAAAACGACAAGGACTATTACTTAATCTATCAATTAAGGATAACATTACAGTTACGTCACTGGATAAGATGGTTACCCATGCTCAAGAATTGGCTGATGTAGCAAATAAATTTGTTAAAAAAGTTAATATCAAAACTAAAGATATTGAAAATCCAGTCTCCAGTCTGTCTGGAGGAAATCAGCAAAAAGTTGTTTTAGCCAAGTGGTTAAATACGAAAAATGAAGTGTATATCTTTGATGAACCTACAAAAGGGATTGATGTCGGAGCCAAGTCTGAGATCTATGGAATTATTAATGACTTAGCGAATCAAGGGAAGACCGTTTTAATAGTATCATCTGAGATTCCAGAATTATTAGGGATTTGTGATCGTATTCATGTCTTCCAAGAAGGGACCATTTCAGGAGAACTGGTAGTTTCAGAATATGCGGATCGAAAAGATGAAGCTCAGGAAATGATTATGAAATATGCAGCAATTGAAGACTGATGAGCTTGTTTTTCCTCTTTAACAATCAATAGTAAGCAAGACGATAGGAGCAGAATTATGGAAAATTCGAAGAAAATAGCAACTGAAAATAAGATGAAGAAAAAAATTGACCTAAAAGCATTGTTTATGAATTACTCCGTATATCTAGTGTTGATCGTTTTAGTAGTTTATTTTTCAATAGCGAATGCAGATTTTCTGAGCACGTATAATATGGAAAATTTTTTACAACAAATTCCTCCAGTTGGGATTCTAACCGTAGCTTATGCCATGATCTTAATTTGTGGCTATGTTGATTTATCTATTGGTTATGTGGGGATGGCAGCAGGTATGGTAGGTCTTTATTGTGCCAATCTTGGCTTCAATCCAATCTTAGTTGTGTTAATTTCTTTACTCGTTGGGGCAATATTGGGAACCTTTAATGCGTTGTTGATTAAAAAATTTGATCTTCCTTCTTTTATCTTAACTTTGGGTACGAGTTATGTAATTAAAGGAATGTTGGGATTTTTTACAGATGAACAGTTTATCGGTTCAGAGCAAGAATGGTTTAATCGCCTTGCTAAGACACCAATTGGAACTGATGTATTTAAAAGTAATGCGCTTATCTTTGTCATTGCAATCATAATTGTTACGTTCATTATGAAAGGGACGCGATTAGGAAAATATACTTATGCGGTAGGCTCAAACCCAGAAGCAGCAAGATTATCTGGAATAAACACAGATCTACATGTTGTTAAAGTATTTATTATTGAAGGTATGCTAGCGGCAATTGCTGGCTTACTAATCGTTTCCAACTTGAATGGTGGTGCTTCTAAAGATGCCAACGGACTAGACTTGTTTGCCATGGCTGCTGCAATTATGGGGGGAGTATCATTTAGTGGTGGTATTGGAACAATCGGTGGTGCTGTTGCAGGTATTTTAACATTACAGGTTTTCAAAAATGGCTTAACGTTAATGGGCGTAAACTCCTTTTTGCAAGATACTGTAACCGGGTTAGTTATCATCCTTGCCATCATTATCGACTACTTGAAGAGAAAAGCTGGGCGCCAATCTTAACCAATGAAAAAATTTCATGTGATATGAAATTTTAAATAAAACAATAGAGGAGACAAAAAAATGCTAACGAAGAAAAAAGGTATACTAACTGGGTTACTCGTAGTAATGATGTTGTTTGTGGCAGGATGTGGTAGTAAAGAGTCAGCTAGTGGTGATTCTAAAAAATCTTTGTATTTTATTCCGATTGTGGATACTGGGGCGTATTGGAATCCGATGAAAAAGGGTGCGGAAGATGCGGCTAAAGAACTAGGATACACGTTGATCACTAAAACTTCTCCTTCAGCAGAGCCAAGTAAAAAAGAAAAACATATTGGATTTATTAAAGAAGCTACGGCAAAAGATGTTGCGGGAATTGCAGTTGCTCCAATTGAGAAAAAAGCTTTCAAAGATTCAATTAAAACTGCTGTAGATAAGGGAATCCCAGTGATTACTTTCGATGCGGATCTAGAGAATGAAGCAGATCGCACTGCATATGTTGGTACTGATAATGTATCTGCTGGTAAAGAATTAGGGAAGCAAGCAGCAGAAGAAATGAAGGCAAAAGGAATCACCGGTGGATCAATTGCAATTGTTTGTGTAGATGTGGCTCAACCAACAATGATTGACCGAGAAAAAGGGCTAAAAGAAGGATTTGAAGAGGTTTATGGTAAAGATGCCGCAAACTTTAAGTTTTTGGCAACTATTCAGGATAACGACCAGCCTTCAGAATCAAAAAAACAATTGGAAGGCTATATTTCTGCAAATAAAGACCTTGTAACAGTCTTTTCTTTAGGATCTGAAGGACCAGATGTTGGGGTAATGAGTGCTTTAGAATCTCAAGGCAAGGCGGGAGAAATTCTTCACTATGGTTTTGATTATACTGATACGTGGTTAAAAGGAATTGACGATGGTCGTATCACTGCTATAGTAGATCAAGATGCTTATCAAATTGGGTATCAAGTAATTGAAAATCTAGCGAAAGCAGTGGAAGGCGAAAAAATTGATACCACTATTCCAATTGATGTGAAGTATGTTAAAGCAGCTGATTTAGAAGCATATGGTAAGGAAAAGAGCAAAATTAAGACTGATACTATTGAAAGTACAGAAGAATCAAAATAATTTTAATTCAAATTTATAATTAATAATCCGGTAGCGTCAAGAATTATGTGTAAATGGAAAATCCATTCCGTTAATTACAGTTAAATCATTGACTCTAATGTATCCTGAATTTCTTTAAATCCTTTGTGAATCCTGCCTAAAAATTTTTGGTTATATTGATTAAATTGCGACACTAAAAATCTTTCTAAAGAGTCTTCATTTGGAAATTGTTCTTTTCTTCGAGTATACCGTTTTAATTGTTTATTAAATCCTTCGATTAAGTTCGTTGAATAGATGGTTCGTCTGATAGTGGGAGGAAAATTATAAAATGTGACTATGGCAGGATTCAAGAGCAGATTGACAACTCTTGGATACTGCTTTCCCCATTTTTTGACCATAAAGTCCACTTGAGCCAATGCCTCTTCTTTAGACGTTGCTTGGTAAACCGCTTTGAACTCCTCACAAATTTCTTTTCGATCTCGAATACGCACTTTATGTGCGATATTTCTAGATACATGTACACAGCATTGTTGAAATTGTGCATTCGGATACACACTATGGATACTTTCTTCGATACCACTTAAACCATCGGTTACCACTAATAAAACCTCTTCTAACCCACGGTTTTTAAGATCTTGAAGAACCTCTTTCCAAATATACGCGGATTCCGTTGGGGCGATAGTGAACCCAAGAACTTCTTTGGTTCCATCCAATCGGATACCAATCGTAATGTACACGGCTTCTTTTGAAACGGTTTGTCTCTTCAAAGGAATATGTGTCGCATCCATAAAGATAACGGAATAACTGGCTTCTAACGTTCTTTCTTTAAATGCTAAAACGTCTTCAGACACGAGTTTACTCATGTTGGAGATCGTTTGTGGCGTATAGTGATGCCCATACATTTTTTCAATTAATTCGGAAATTTCAGCCATCGTAATGCCTTTTTGAAATAATTGGATAACGGTCGTTTCTAACGAATCATTGGTTCTCTTATATGCTGGGAGTGTTTGTTGAGAAAATTCGCCATTCCGATCTCTAGGAATAGTTAAATTTAGCTCTCCATATTCTGTTTTAAATGTACGTGAATAATTCCCGTTACGGGAATTTCCTGAATTGAATCCATTTCGATCATATTTTTCGTAGTCTAAAAAAGCAGTTAGCTCTGCTTGTAGAAGTGAATTAATCGCTCGTTCTAAATGATCCCGAAATAATTCATCTAAATCGCCTTTATTGAGTAGTGTTTGCATAATTTCTGTAGTAAAATTAGTCATGAGAAAGTCCTCCTATAAAATTTCGGTGTCGTAACTTTAATTTTACAGAATGGACTTTCTCTTTTTCTACCCTAAATTTCTATTTACACAAAATATTTTACACTCTCAATAATCCTTGTACCGTTAATTAAAAGTAGACTAATAATCTATCTTTTGATTGACGGTACTTTTATGACTTGACTGTGTTTGAAGCGCGTTCAAACACAGCTGGTTTTTTCTGTTCCTAAGTGTCATTCCGCTCATTCCCTAGCTTTAATTCCCCCTGTCTCGTATAATAATAGGCAGAGTAGAAAGAGTGAGGCAGCGTATGACGGGAGTTTTGTATTTCATCATCATTATTTTGGCAAACACGGTAGGCGCTATTTCCGGCATGGGCGGTGGCGTACTGATTAAACCAGTGTTCGATGCCATCGGCGCCCATTCGGTACCGGCGATTACCTTTTATTCCACAGTGGCGGTCTTAACCATGTCTGTGGTATCCACTTTGCGTCAGCGCAAGAATCTGGTCATTGATTATCCTGTGGCTGGGTTGATTTCTTTAGGGGCAATCATCGGTGGGATGTTGGGAAACGTGGTCTTTGAAAGCTTGCTGAACTGGTTAGTGGTTGAAAAGTCCGTGCAGCTGATCCAAATCGTCTTAACGATTGTGACCATTGGTATCTCCTATTTGGTTTCAGAGGGCAAGTGGAGTTTGCACTTAAAAGGCTGGTATTGGTACAGTCTGATTGGTTTATCTTTAGGCTTTTTGGCTAGTCTCTTAGGAATTGGCGGTGGGCCAATCAATGTGGCTATGTTGCTACTGTGTTTTGGCATGCCCATTAAATCCGCTACGGTGTACTCCATTATCACGATTCTTTTTTCCCAGTTGGCGAAGATTCTTACGATAGCGAGTACCACCGGTTTTGGTCGCTATGACTTGAAGTTGTTGTATTATGTGATTCCGGCAGCGGTGATTGGGGGCTTTTTAGGAGCCTTACTCAGTGGTCGCTTAAAAGATCAAAGTGTCCGTCGGGTCTATCAAGTAATCTTATTTTTGGTTTTATGCATAAATGGGTACAATGGTATCCAGATTTTGCTAGGTTAAAGAATAAAGGATGAAAAAGGAGGAGCGTCCCATGAAAAAACGCAAACGTCGCCTGATGAAAGTCGATCAGCGCATAGTTTTACCCTTGTCGGATGAATTTGTGGCCGCTCTCGCTTTAAAAGAAGGCGCCATTGTCGAAATCGACGAAGAACGTCTGGCGCAAGCGATTCGTGAATTATCCAAAGAAGATATCCTTCACGAGGTGCTCCAGCGGGCACTTGTGGAGTAAGACAAAAGGAGACAGCACAGTGAACATCAGACAAGCAACCCCCAAAGATTATCCGGCAATTGCGGCCCTAATCACAGAAGCTTTCCAAACCGCGCGATTAGCTGATGGCAAGGAACAAGAATTTGTGGCCTCATTGCGGCTTTTGCCTACCTATCAGCCAGAATTGGAATACGTGGCGGAAGTGGGTGACCGCTTAGTGGGTCATGTTTTATTGACTCATTATGAAGAAGCGGAGACCCAAAGCCTTTTGGCGCCTTTATGTGTGGCCTTCGCTTATCGCAATCAAGGAATCGGTACCCGTCTGTTACAGCAAGCTTTTGCCACGGCGCAAACGTTGACGGCACAACCTTATTTGGTTTTAGGGGCTAGTCAATCGTTGCTAAAGGACGGGGCTGTGTCTTTAGCTGCGATTTATCAAAGGGGAGCTACCAGTTGGGAATCTTGTACAGTGGGGCAAGAAATCAAACCATTGAGCTCTGTGGCGCTGAAAGGAAGTTCAGAACATGTATAAGGAACAATTTGAAGCACTGCAGCTAAACGTGGTGGAATTACCGGTGGAGCTAGAAGAGGGACTACCGGTGTATCGGGGCTTTATCCGGGAACTGCCTTTTTTGGCGGGAAGTGGCTATTCTCTACAGGAAATGTACCGGCAATTGGCGGAAGCTTATCAGCTTTACTGGGAGCAGCAGCAGACTCAACAAGAAGAAAAAGAAGCTGAGGAACAAACCACCTCGTTACTTTCTTATGAAGACATTTTGAAATACTATGATGGGGAAACCTTTGACGGGTTTGCCATTTCCACAGACGAGGAAGAGTAAGTTCCTTACTGAAACTACTAGCTAGTAAGAGGCGTTTTTGCGATTGTTTGAGCGATCGCAAAAATGCCTTTTTTGTGATTTCCCAGAAGAGGGGTCGCTTTTTTTAGTGGAGTAGAGTATACTAAACACAGTTAATATGTTAACAAGTTAAGGAGGCTGCTACAATATGTTGGCAAAAGAGCGCTTGATTGAAATTGGTAAACTCATCACGCCCCAATGGTTAGAGGATCAACGGGCGGCTTGTATTCGAAAAATCGCAAAGAACATGGAACGCTATGGCCAAAACTTCCCTTCGGCATCGGCTATGAATGGGAAATATCGGCTAAAGGCCAATGATGACTGGACGAATGGCTTTTGGACGGGGATGTTATGGTTGGCTTATGAATGGACCAAAGATGACGCCTTTTTAAATCGGGCGGAAGAAAATCTGGACAGCTTCCAGCAACGGCTAACGGATCATTTTGTTTTGGATCATCACGATATCGGCTTTTTGTACAGTTTGTCTGCTGGGGCGGGCTATCAAATCACTCATAAAGAAGCCTACAAAAATCAATTGCTACAAGCTGCAGACGTCCTGTTGGCTCGCTTCCAAGAAAAAGGCGGCTTTTTGCAAGCCTGGGGTAAGCTTAACGATCCTGGAGAATACCGCTTGATTATCGATTCTTTGATTAATTTGCCACTGTTGTTTAAAGCCAGTGAGCTTTCAGGCAACCCTCGTTATGCAGAAGTGGCCAAAGAGCACTACCACACCTTGATTAACACGGTGATTAAACCAGATGGAACTACTTATCACACGTATTATTTCGACCCTGCCACAGGGGCACCTAGTCATGGGGCCACTCATCAAGGCCACGGAGATCAATCTATCTGGGCCCGGGGTCAAAGCTGGGGCGTCTTGGGGATTCCCTTAAATGAACGGTATGTTCATAGCCAGCCTTATCCAAGTATTTATCGGCAAATCGTGGATGTCTTTTTGGCAAACTTGCCACAAGACTTAGTTCCTTATTGGGATTTTGATTTTAATGACGAACATCCTGCAGAAAAAGATAGCTCGGCTTTGGCCATTGCCGCTTGCGGTTTAATCGAAGCCAGCAAACAAGAGGCGTATCCTGATGTGCTAGCCTTGGCAAAAGGGATGGTGTATCAATTGGCCAGCCATTATTTTGCAGAAGAGGAAGAAAATGAAGGCTTATTGCTCCACGGGGTCTACGCTCACGGGGAAGGCAAAGGGGTGGACGAACCAAACCTTTGGGGAGATTACTTCTATTTTGAAGCGTTGACTCGCTTGTCGAATCCAGATTGGGAAATTTATTGGTAAGGAGAACATTCATGACAACCTTTGAAATAAAAGAAGATTTTATGCTGAATGGTCAGCCTTTTAAAATCATCAGCGGGGCGATTCATTACTTTCGCTTGCCTACGAGTCAGTGGGAAGACAGCCTGTACAATCTAAAAGCGCTGGGGGCAAATACCGTGGAGACTTACTTACCATGGAATATTCATGAGCCTGCTGAGGGTGTTTTTGATTTTGCTGGTATGAAAGATGTGGAGGCCTTTGTTTCCTTGGCGCAACGCTTAGGACTATGGGTGATTTTGCGACCTTCCGTTTACATTTGTGCGGAGTGGGAATTCGGTGGTCTACCGGCGTGGCTCTTAAAGGAAAGCGGCATTCGCTTGCGTTCCACCGATGAGCGCTTTATGAGTCGTGTGGCCAATTACTATCAAGAATTACTACCCCGTTTAGCGCCATTACAAGTGACCCAAGGCGGGCCGGTACTCATGATGCAAATCGAAAACGAGTATGGTTCTTACGGTATGGACAAGGAGTATTTGAAAGCTACCAAAGCACTAATGGAAGCCGGGGGCATTGAGGTGCCATTATTTACCTCAGATGGTGCGTGGGAAGAAGCGCTAGATGCCGGGACGTTAATCGACGAGGATGTCTTTGTTACAGGCAACTTCGGCAGTCGCTCCAAAGAAAATGCCGCAGTCTTGCAACAATACTTTGCCGACCATGGGAAAAAATGGCCTTTGATGTGTATGGAATACTGGGATGGCTGGTTTAATCGTTGGGGAGAACCGGTGATTAAGCGGGACCCGGCGGACTTAGCCATGGAAGTCAAAGAAATGCTAAAACTAGGTTCGGTGAATTTGTACATGTTCCACGGGGGGAGCAACTTTGGTTTTTACAACGGCTGTTCCGCCCGGGAAGAAAAAGATTTGCCCCAAGTGACTAGCTACGATTACGATGCCTTGTTAACCGAAGCAGGGGAGCCTACCGAAAAATACTATCTGGTACAACAAGCCATTAAAGAAGTGTGTCCCGATGTGTGGCAAGCAGAACCAAGAACGAAAACCTTGAAGAATCTGGGGCGTTATCCGATCAATAAGAGCGTGTCATTCTTCCAAACAAAAGAACAAATGATCACGCCAGTGGCCTCTGCTTATCCTCAAACCATGGAACAATTGGACGCCAACTACGGCTATCTTTTGTACGACATGGAGTTGAAAAATTATCAGCGGGAAAACAAATTGAAAATCGTGGAAGTCAGCGACCGCGTACAAGTTTTCGTGGATGGTCAATTACAAGAAGTGGCCACCACGGCTTTGGGGTCAGAAATGATGTTACAACCGGGCGACCAAGCGACCATGGAAGTAGCGGTATTGGTGGAAAACCAAGGCCGGGTAAACTATGGCTACAAGTTTAATAATCCTAGTCAAGCCAAGGGCATCCGTGGCGGAGTGATGCAAGATATTCACTTCCATCAAGGCTATCGCCACTATCCATTGACCTTAGACCCGGAACAAATCGATAAAATCGACTTTACTGCCGGGAAAAATCCGCAACAGCCATCGTTTTATGCCACTGATTTTACGTTAGAAGAAGTGGCCGATACCTTTATCGATTGCTCTGCTTATGGCAAAGGCGTGGTCTTAGTCAATGGCTTTAATCTCGGCCGCTATTGGAGTAAAGGGCCGATTCACAGCTTGTATTGTCCAAAAGACTTCTTGAAAGTCGGAGCAAATCAAATCGTGATCTTTGAAACTGAAGGGGTGGAATTAACCGCTGTAACCTTCTCAGAAACACCAATTTGTGACGAATAAAAAAATCGGAGTGGGAGCTTATTCAGCTTCCACTTCGATTTTTGTTTTAAAGTATTTCCAGTGTTTGTAACTAATGATATACTCGGCCACGCTACCATCAGGCAGATAGGTATGCTTCACTTGCTTCACGGCAGGCTCACGGAAGCTTAGGTGCAAGCGATTTAAGATCCGAGCGTCTTCAGGAAAGACGATTTCGTTGGTTTCCACCGAAGCCATGGTAAATAAATCGATGCCGAAATCTTTACGAATCCGTTCGTACACGCTGGCGTATTGCATAAGCTCCTTTTTCAAAGGTTGCTGCACCAGTTTTGGTGGCAAGTGGGTGATGTGAATCAAAAAAGGAACATCGCCGAAATAACGGACCCGGGTAATCCGGAAGTAGTGCTCTTGTGGGGTCAAGCCCAACTCTTTAAGAATCTCCGGCTCGTTTTCTTTTTCAATCGACAAAACTTCTACTCGTTCACTATCCAAGGAGTGCAATTCAATATCGGAGAATTTTACGCTTTGGGAGACCTTGGATTTCGAGACGAAGGTACCCTTGCCTTGGATCCGATAAAGATAACCCGCGGCAGTCAATTCATTTAGCGCTTTCACGGCGGTGATGGAGCTAACGGCGTATTTGCGCTTGATGTCCGACTCGGAATAAAATTTGTCTCCCGGTGTAAAAGTGTGGTTCTTGATTTCTGCTAATAAATCTTGTTTAATCTGTTCATATTTTGGTAACAAAGGGGTTCACCTCCCAATCAATCTGCTCTTTTAAGGATAACATGTCAAGTCAATGGAAGCAATTTCTCCAGGGGGGAAATTACAAAAATGCGGGTTTTTTGGAGAAATTATAATATATTAAGATGTTAGGTTTACCTGGGGGTTAAGATGTGGTATAGTGGGTTTGTTCAAAAGATGATATGTTAAGTTAACAAAGTGAAATGAATACGGGAGGGAAAATGATGGAAAACATCGTATTGGTCAGCCATGGCCAGATGGCAGCTGGTGTGAAAGCCACCCTAGAGATGATCGTAGGGAAGCAAGATCACGTATATGTCGTTTCATTAAAGCCAGACGGAGATGATCGTCAGTTCGAAGCCGATTTACAAGCAGAAATGAAAACCCTTAACGGCTCGACTTTAATCATTGCTGATCTGCTAGGAGGGACCCCGTGTAACGTGTCCCTGCGGAATTATTTGGAAGATGATCAGGTGGCAATCCTAGCGGGGATGTCGTTGCCTTTAGTAATTGAAGCAACCTTAAATACCCAAGCAACTCCTGCTGAATTGGTCAAAGCGGCCAAAGGAGCGGTGGCAGACGTGAAAGTAGAAATGTCAGCGACCACTGAGGAAGTGGTAGAAACTACGGCAGCTGCACCGGCAACAGATGATTTGGCTCAATACCAAGCTTATGCAGGGAAAGCCAATATCGTCAACGTCCGGATTGATGAACGTTTGATTCATGGTCAAGTGGCGGGAATCTGGTCCACTAGCTTGAATACTCAACGGATCATCGTGATTAACGACGAGGCGGCAAAGGATCCTTTGCAAAAATCTTCTTTGCGAATGGCAGCACCGTCCTCCATGCGCTTGTCCGTTTTAACCGTGGCAGAAGCAGCGAAAAATGTCCAAGCCGGCAAATACGGCGCTCAACGGATTTTTCTACTATTTAAAAACCCAACAGATGTCTTGCGCTACTTGGAAGCCGGTGGTGAGTTGACTACGGTAAACGTCGGCAACATGAGCTACAAAGAAGGCACCAGAGAAGTCACAAAGAGTATCCAAGTGACCGAAGCAGAAGAAGCGGTTTTTGAAGACATTGCCAAACGTCAAATCAAAATCACGGCACAACGAGTACCAAACGATCCAGTCGTAGATTTTATGGAAAAACTACGGAGCTAAGAAGGAGGAAGCAATCATGCATTTAGCAGTTTACCAAATTATTTTGATTACGATTTACTCGTATATTTCCATTAATGATTCATTTATTTCAAATACATTGACCCAACCAGCGATTGCCGGGATGGTTTCTGGTTTGATTATGGGGGACTTAGAACTTGGTTTGATGGTCGGTGGGACCTTACAGTTGATGCGTTTAGGGATTGCGGCCTTTGGGGGCGCTTCGGTACCGGATTACTTTACCGGGGCGGTTTTGGGGACAGTCTTTGCGGTTCTTTCCGGTAAAGGTGCGGAATACGGGATTGGGTTAGCAGTGCCTGTTTCGCTTTTGATGTTGCAACTAGACGTAGTCGCTCGTTTCTCCAATGTCTTCTTACTTCACCGGGTGGACAAAGCCATCGATGAAATGAAAGTTAATCGGATTCCTCGCTTGGTATTATCCGGTTCTGTATTGTGGGGCTTGTCTCGGGCGATTCCGATTTTGCTAATGCTTTTAGCAGGGGATGCTGTAGTAACTACCGTAACGGACAACATGCCGGAAGGGTTGATGAACGGTTTGAAAACAGCCGGTGGGGTTATGCCGGTAGTCGGGATTGGGATTTTGTTGCGCTATTTGCCAACCAAACAGTACATTCCTTTCCTATTGGTCGGATTCTTCTTGGCGGCTTACTTGCAAGTACCAATGCTTGGGGTTTCCATCGTTGGTGTCGTAGCCGCAATGTTGATCTTTGCAAAGGATAAAGAAAAAGCTAACGCAAGTGACGCTGCCCAAGTGACCACAAACGCAGGAACTTTTGAAGGAGGCATTGATGGTGATGAGTAATCAAAAGATCACGAAAAAAGACTTAAACCAAATCAGCTGGCGCTATATTTTAGGAAGTCAGTTAAACTGGAACTATGAACGGATGATGAGTTCTGGTTATCTATACGGGATTTTGCCAGTCTTGAAAAAATTGTACGGCCATGACGAAGCACAAATGCAAGACATGATGCGGGTCCACAATCAATTCTTTAATACCAATGCGATTTTTGGGAACTTGATCATGGGGATTGACGTGGCCATTGAAGAACAAGATGGCTACAAATCAAAAGACACCGTGGCCGCTTTGAAAACCGCTTTGATGGGTTCTTTGGCCGGTGTAGGGGATTCCTTGTTCCACGTTATTTGGGGCACGATCTTTGGTTCCATCGCCGGAACTTTGGCTCAAAGTGGTTCCATTATCGGTTGTGTCATCTGGATTATTGCCAACGTGGCATTGCTCTTCGGTCGGGCAGCGTTATTGCCACTGGGGTATAACCAAGGGGTAAAATTGGTTACGACTTTGAAGAACCAACTTTCCGCTTTCACTAATGCCGCTACGGTTTTAGGGGTTACCGTTATCGGTGCTTTGATTCCTTCCGTGGTAAAAGCTTCTGTACCTTTCGTTTACAAACACGACGGAGTGGAATTAGTCTTGCAAGATACATTGGATTCCATCTTGCCAGCTATGGTACCCGTTTTATTGGTTGCTTTGACATACTGGATGCTAGGCCAAAAGAAATTGAACTCAACTCGGGTAATCTTGATTATCTTAGTTCTTTCCATTGCTTTGAGTGCACTAGGTATCTTAGCGTAATCATAAATACAAACGTTCCAGGCGTTTATCCGCCTGGAACTTTTTGTGTTAATGGGAAAAAAACGTGATTTTTCATCAAGAAAGCCTTGAACTTTTATTGAAAAATGATGAATTTGGTTGAAATACTGAAGCTACCTAAGTAGAATAAAAGAGAAGGCCCCTGTGCTACTCATGGGAACATTTGAAAAAAGAGATGGAAAAGGGGCGCAAATGCATATTTACGTGTGAAGCAAGCGGGGCGGTAAAGCGATTTACCGGATTTTAAGAGCAAGCACGTGAGTTGAATCTTGGAGGGTGGCCTATGAGAAGAGTTGTGTACACGCGACGAATGATCTTGTCCCAGACGAAACGCTATATCATCCAAAATGGCTTTCGCAATGTTACCGCAAGAAATTTGGCTGCATATATGGAAATGAGTACGCAGCCTCTTTACAAACAGTTTGACTCCATTTTTTTTGACAAAGAAGCGAGATGACAGTGTCGCGGAATGTGTCAATCAGTGTTCCTACGAGCTGTTTAAATCTCTTTGTAATGTTGAGGAGAAGGAAGGCAATCCTGATTTAAAAGAAGCCCATGATGCCTTTTTAGCGCTTTTAATCGGAGCCACGGTTTGGCAAAAGCAACAAAAAAACCACCACGCATCAGTAGAACTAGGTAGTTTATTGCAACCTCAGCTAAACCAATTAGTCACAGTTAATGTGGAAAAAACGCACTAAGGCCATTGCTTGTGAGGGAAATCGCTACTGATTTCTAAAGGGCTGAAGCCGCCTTTTTAAGAGAAAAATAGCGTAAGAGTACCAGTTAAAGAGAATACCAGTGAAATCGGGCCCACAGCGGGTCCGATTTTTTTAGTGGGTATGTGAGCAGATTAGTTGAGCCCCTTTCGAAAATAGTGTACCTTACATTTTGTAAGTAAAACAAACTATCGATCAGAAAAAAAGGAGCGCAACAACATGAGCAATATTTTAGTCGTAAAAGCCAATAATCGTCCGGACGGTGTTTCTACTGCAATGTACAACACCTTTATGGAAAATATCGATCAAACAACCAATAATGTGACGACTTTCGATGTCTTCGCACAAGAAATGCCTTATATCGGCCAAGACTTATTCAACGCTTTTGCCAAAGGGGCAGAAGGAGAAGCGTTAACTACAAAAGAAGCAACTTTAATGGCAGTCCGCCAAGAAGCGATGGATAAATTCGCTGCCGCTGATGTGATCGTCTTCGCCTTCCCAATGTGGAACTTGTCCATTCCAGCCGCATTGCATACTTATATTGACTACATCTTCCAAGCTGGTTTCACTTTCTCTTACAATGCAGACGGCTCCATGAACCAACTGCTTAAAGATAAGAAAATCATCTTGTTAAACGCTCGGGGCGGGATTTACTCCGGCGATGCTAGCGTTATGGAAAACTCCGTTACGTATATGGAAAAAGTTTTCGGTGGCATGTTCGGCATGGAAATCACCGATGAAATCATCATCGAAGGCCACAATGCCGATCCAGCACAAACAGAAGCAATCGTGACTGCCGGTATGGAAAAAGTCGCTGCATTGGCAAAATCTATCAACTAAGCCAGACTTAGGGATTAAAAACAGGACTTTGTATAAGTAATTTTCAAGTAGTAAACAGCGAACGGGCTTAACTGTTATTAATAAAAAATATACAGATAAGGAAAATCTATGACATTCGTTGTGTCAGAGTCTGAAGAGAGAACATTACCATACGTGTAAAGAGAAAAAGTAGGGCTACGCTCCTTGCAGTCGCCTAGTACAGTTGAGCTAAGCAAAAACCGCTAAGTTCAACTAGCAATTACGCTGACTTAGCTTGATGTAATCAAGGTTAGTCAGCGTTTGAAATTTTTAGCAATGAAAAGAAGGCTGTCTTCCAATGTTTCTATTGGAAGATAGCCTTCTTTTGCTTGCGTCTCACGTTTGGTATTGTTCGGTTCGCAGGACGGTGACTCAACTACCGACACAGTCCGTTTTAGTTTTTTAGCTATTTGTTTCGGTGAAGCGGACTTGTTCGATGGCTAAAAAGTGTTGCAAGTTCAAGACCAAACCACCGAGTAAAGTCGCTTTTTCTTGCAGATGGCTGTTGCGTAAAATGACTTTTTTAGCGAAATGGCTGTGTAAAGAGTCCTGAAGTAGCGCAATCATTTCAGGGATTTCTCGGTATAGGGAACTGTTTAAGACGATGACCTTGGGATCGTAGTGAGCGATCAGATTGTTGATGCCGATGCTTAAGTAGCGGACGTTTTCCGCCACCACGGCTAAGGCATCTGCATCTTGATTGCGGTAGTACTCCCGCAGAATGATGGCATTGACATATTCCATGGCTTTAATCGTAGCAAAATGCTCGAAGCAGACTTTATTGGCAGCGTACATTTCCAGACAGCCGTGATTGCCACAGCGGCAAGGGGTACCATCTAAGACGACGATTTGGTGTCCAATTTCGCCGGCAACACCATGGGAGCCTACTTGCAGATGGCCGTTTTGTACGATTCCGGACCCAATCCCACTGTGCATGTTAACGCAAATCAGACTAGAGGAGGTGGACGTGAAGCTGTATTCCCCTAGGGCCGAGAGATTGGCTTCATTCTCAAAGTAAACTGGGTAGTCGGTCAGGCTTTCGGCTATTTGCCGGAAAGGGATCTGGTCTAAGTTATAGTGTGGGGTAAAGAGAATGTCCCCATGAAAAACTGGCCCGTGAACGGCGATAACCACTCCGACAACTCCATAGACGGTTTCGGGAGCTACTTTGCTAAAGGTATTGAAGATCTCTTGAAAATATGTTTGGATGGTATCTTCATTTAAAGGGATCGGCTTTTCTTGAATTATAGCAATCTCTTCCCCATCTAAGTAGCTTAGCAGACCATTAACATAGTTATAGCCGACATCGATGGCAATAGAAAGGCCTGCTTGTCCATTGAATTGGAGGTTAATGGGTTTTCGTCCCCCCACATTACTGGATTCACCAATACCGGTTTCAATCACCAATTGGTCTTCAATGAGTTTTTTGATGATGCCGGAAACGGTGGCTTTGGTAAGGCCTGTCAGGGTGGCCAGATCCGCCCGGGAGAGATTTTGTTGATTCATGATGTATTCCAAACACAGGGTTTCGTTCGCTGTGCGTGGGGAGTAGGCTAATAATGTCATAACCATCGATTCCTTCACGTTAATTTAGTTGATAAATTTACTTCTTTTATTGTATAGGGAATTGGCTTTTTTTGCCAGTCTTTTTTCTGAATGAAGAGAATAGCCGAAAATGCTACTCCTGGTAAGTTTAGCAAGGAATAAAAAAATTCTAGTTTTTCTCTTGACCTTTTGATTGTAAGCGACTACAATGTTCCTGTAGAGTTAGTTCGTAAAAAGAACGAACTAATAAAAACCTTTATTTAGGAGGAATTAGGAATGAGTTATTTTCCAAATGTAGCGAAGATTCAATATGAAGGAACCAAAACTAAAAATCCCTTTGCTTTTCGTCACTATAACCCTGAAGAAGTGGTTGCCGGCAAAACCATGAAGGAACATTTGCGTTTTGCAGTAGCCTACTGGCATACCATGACGCAAGATGGTAGCGATCCTTTTGGTAATCCTACAAACCAACGGACTTGGTTTGGCGCTACTGAAATGGAAACGGCACGCAATCGCGTAGAAGCTTTCTTTGAAATTCTGGAAAAACTAGGGGCAGAATACTTCTGCTTCCATGATGTAGATATCGCTCCTGAAGGGGACAGCTTGGAAGAATTCTATCAAAACTTAGATGAAATCACAGACTTGATTAAAGAACACATGGATCGTACTGGGATCAAATTGTTGTGGAATACCGCGAATATGTTTAGCCATCCCCGCTATGTAAATGGGGCAGCTTCTACGAATAATGCGGATGTCTTCGCTTATGCGGCAGCTCAAGTGAAAAAAGGTTTGGATATCTCTAAAAAACTCGGCGGTGAAAACTATGTCTTCTGGGGCGGTCGTGAAGGCTACGAAACCTTGTTGAATACTGACATGGGCTTTGAACAGGATAATATTGCTCGCTTATTCAAAATGGCGATTGCTTATGGTGAAAAAATCGGCCACAAACCACAATTCTTATTGGAACCAAAACCAAAAGAACCAAGCAAACACCAATACGACTTTGACGCAGCGACAACTTTGCAATTCATCCAAAAATATGGCTTAGAAGGCGACTTCAAGCTAAACTTGGAAGCAAACCATGCGACGCTAGCAGGGCATACCTTCGAGCACGAAATCGAAGTGGCACGAATCAATCATGCGCTAGGTTCACTGGATGCTAACCAAGGGGATGTGCTTTTAGGCTGGGATACAGACGAATTCCCAACAAATGTTTACGATGTGACCTTGGCCATGTACGGTGTCTTGGAAAATGGCGGGATTGCACCAGGGGGCATTAACTTTGACTCGAAAGTTCGTCGTTCCAGCTTTGAAATGGAAGACTTATTCTTGGCGCATATTGCCGGGATGGATACTTTTGCTCGGGGCTTGAAAGCAGCGGCAAAATTAAAAGAAGACCGTTTCTTCGATGATTTGAAAGAAAAACGCTATGCTAGCTTCCATGAAGGCATCGGTGAAAAGATCATCAGCGATCAAGAAGACTTGGAAAGCTTGACCGAATACGCGTTAGGTTTGAAAGACATCAAAGTCGAATCCAGTCATATTGAGTACGTGAAATCTTGCTTAAACGACTACTTGGTTTAAAAAAATAATGACAGAAGGAGGGTAAGCCTGGGTTTATCCTCCTTTTTTAAAGAGGTGGAATACTATGTACGTAATCGGACTTGACCTTGGGACTAGCGCATTGAAAGGACTTGTGGTCGATCAATCGGGAAAATTAGTGGCTGAAGCGACAGAAGGCTATCCTCTGTCCACGCCACAAGTGGGCTTTAGTGAACAAGATCCTAATGATTGGTTGCGGGCAGCCGATCAAGTGCTTACAGATTTAATCAAGCAACTACCAGAGTTGAAAGAACAACTGGTAGGAATTAGTTTTTCCGGTCAGATGCACAGTTTGGTCTTATTAGATGAAGCCAATCAACCATTACGGCCAGCGATTTTATGGAATGATGTGCGGACCACAGCGCAGTGTCAAGCTTTGACGGCGGAAATCGGGCCCATGGTTTTAGACCATACGAAAAATGTCATTTTAGAAGGCTTTACCTTGCCGAAAATCCGTTGGGTACAAGAAAACGAGCCGGAGATTTGGCAGCAAGTGAAGCAAATCCAATTGCCAAAAGACTACTTGCGCTTTTGGTTGACTGGGAAATTCCACATGGATTACTCCGATGCGGCGGGAACACTGCTATTAAATCAAGACACCCAAGAATGGGATCAAGAAATCTTAGAAGCTGTGAACATTGATCCGACGATTTTACCGCCACTGGTTGCTTCAACGGCAGTTGTAGGCACGGTGAAACCTGAGCTGGCAGAGTGCTTTGGCTTTACCCAAGCGGTCCAAGTGATTGCCGGTGGGGCGGACAACGCCTGTGCCGCAGTGGGGGCCGGAATTGTTGCACCAGGGGTTGGTATGTGTTCGATTGGGACGAGTGGTGTCTTTTTGCGCTATGAAGACAGCGCCGCAAAAGAGTACGCTGGGAAGTTGCATCTATTTGCCCATGCGGCGGAAGAAGTGGCGTATTCCATGGGGGTTACTTTAGCGGCGGGAAGCAGCTTGTCTTGGTTTAAGGATACCTTTGCCCCAGAAGCCTCCTTTGAAACCTTGCTAGGGGAGATTGCCAGTGTAGCGCCTGGGAGTGATGGTCTGCTCTTTACGCCATACATTGTTGGGGAACGGACCCCGTACAGCGATAGCAAGATTCGGGGAAGCTTTATCGGCATGGATATTCACCACCGGTTGTCCCATTTTGCCCGAAGCGTGCTAGAGGGGATTACTTTCTCTTTGAAAGATTCTCAAGAAATTATGGCTCAGGCCACCAATGAAGGTCTGGCAAAAATCGTCTCTGTAGGGGGCGGTGCGAAAAACAAAGAGTGGTTGCAAATGCAAGCCAACATCTTCAACACACCAATCACCACCTTGACTACGGAACAAGGACCGGGTATGGGAGCAGCCATGTTAGCTGCGGTAGGTTGCAATTGGTATCCGAATGTGGCCAGTTGTGCCGCGGATTTTGTCACTTATGCTGGAGAGTACCTACCAGATCCTACTGTGGTGGCCGCTTATGAAGAAGTTTACCGGCGTTATCGGATGGTTTATCCGGGAACAAAACCGATTTGTGATGCTTATTAAAAATGTTTCCCGTGAAACATTTTGCGAAAAAAAGGCGCTGAATCAAGGGTTGTAAGCCCCCTTGATTCAGCGCTTTGGTGTTTCTTGGTCCCGTTGCCGATGGTTTAAGGTCACTAATTTATCCACTAGTGCCATTTTTCGGAGAATCGTTTGGCAGATTTCATCTAGCTCGCTACCTGCTTCGTAATTAGCCGGGGTAATGAAGTCCACTCGCCGGTCGGTTAGAAGGTCCACGACTCGTTCTTTGTTCTCATAGACGGCAATGGATTGACCACCGTTGACTTTGACAAGCTTCATACAAGGGACATCCGTTAAGCCGTCGCCGATATAGATCATATTGCGAAACGGAATTCGGCGATCCCGATCTTCGAGAAATTCATTTAAGGCCTCGTCGTCGTTCATGGGCAAGACCCCTTTGTTAATGCGAAAGAGAAACTGGGTTTTGTTGGTGTAATTCACCGTTAAAGCGGGCCAGTCTGCGTTACCGGCTTCGTCGTAGTGAAATTCGCAAGCGTAGATTTTTTTGAATTCTCCATGAATCGGGGTGCCTTCGATGATTTCTGTCAAGCCACTGGAGATGATGTAGTGCTCGATTTCCAGACCCAGTTCGGCACCGAGGTCATTCATTCGTTTGAACCAAGTGGTGACACCGGGGAAGAGTTCCACGTCTTTGCCTAAAGCGACGAAATCTTCACGGCGTAAGGGCAGTCCTTTGGCATTAGCGGATTTAATCATATGGTACAAATAAGAGATGATGTGATCCATGTGTTCGGTTTCCGCCAAATGAGCCACTTGTTGCCAAAAGGTCGCGGCATCCACGCCGAGTTCGGGGATAAAGGAGTATTCCTGCATATCCCGAGTGCACAAGGTCCGATCAAAATCGTACATGAATGCGATGATTGGTTTTTTCATGGGAGAGCCTCCTTTTTGCCTATTATACACCAAGCTTCTCGCCAATCCGGGAAGAAAACCAGAGACTAACCAAAAAGCTTCACTTTTTCAAAAGATTGAGGCCGCCGAGTTGGTTAACTGGCATCTGAAGCGTTTTCGTGAGAAGATACAAGAAAGTGAGGTGAATAGTAATGGCGACGATGGTCTTTGCCAATTTTCCTGTTGCTGATTTACAGGCATCCACCGAATTTTACACGAAGCTGGGTTTTACGCAAAACAAAGACTATTCCGATGAACGGGCCAGTGGTATGGTTTGGGATGATCATTTTTGGGTGATGCTTTTGACCCGGGATTATTATCAGGAATTTATCGGATTACGCAGTGTGGTTGACCCTAGTAAGATGAGTGGGGCGCTAATCGCATTTAGTCTGGAAAGTGCCCAGGCGGTTCGGGATTTTGCCCAAGCAGCGAAGGATAATGGCGGTTCATACTACAAAGTCGAGTCAGGAATTTCAGAAGATGTGATGGTTGGTTTTGAAGTAGAGGACTTGGATGGAAATATCTTGGAGCCGACTTGGATGGCGAATCCATAAATAAGCAGTGCGATTGTCGAAAGGACACTTTCGGCAGTCGTTTTTTATTGCCTTGGAGTCGACTTCAAGGTTTATACTGAAAGGGTAAGTTAAAGGAGGCGGCAAGATGAATATCAAAGAGGTCAGTGAAAAATACGAAATTCCCGCTGATACGTTACGCTACTGGGAGCGCATTGGGGCGATTCCTCCGGTGCAGCGTTCTGCTTCTGGTTATCGTGATTATGATGAAGAGGATCAACAGTGGGTTTATTGGACCAACTGTATGCGTAAAGCCGGGGTTTCTCTGGAGCGGATTGTGGAGTATATCGATCTCTTTAAGGCAGGGGACCAGACGATTCCTACCCGAAAAGCTTTGCTAAAAGAGCAGTTGGCGGTAATCAAGGAACATCTGGCGGAGATTCAAAAGATGTATGATGCTTTGGATGAGAAAATCACCCACTATGAAGAGCACATGTTGGAGTACGAAGGAAAGCTAAAAATTCGAAAGGAAGAGACGCTTAAATGAAGAAAGTTACGGCAGGAAGAGAGCAATTAGGCGACTTTGCTCCTACCTTTTGTGGCGTTAAATGACGATGTTTTGTTCGGAGAAGTTTGGAGTCGCGAGTCCCAGCTGGATGCCCGGGATCGTAGCTTTGCGACGATTACCGCTTTAATGAGCATGGGAGCTTTTGAGCAGTTGCCTTTTCATTTACAAAAAGCGAAGGAAAATGGTCTAACCCAAGAGGAAGTTGCGGAATTAATCACCCAGTTGGCCTTTTACATTGGCTGGCCGAAAGCTTGGTCTGCTTTTGGAATTGCTAAGGAAGTCTATCAAGGAGGAGAGCAAAATGAATAAAGAAGCAGTTGATCAACTTTTTAAAGCTGGGGAGCCTAACCCCTATGGTGAATTCTTCACGGGTCAAACCTTTTTAACCAATCTTACGGACACGCCAGATGGGAGTGCAGGAATCGGGGTTGTGACCTTTGAACCAGGAGCGCGAAACAACTGGCATATTCACCATGATGGGTATCAGATTCTATTGGTTACCGGTGGACTGGGCTGGTACCAAGAAGCGGGCCAGCCTGCTCAGGCCCTTAAAAAAGGGGATGTCGCGGTGACCCATGATGGCGTTAAACATTGGCACGGAGCCCAGGCCGATAGTTGGTTTGAACACATTGCTATCACCGCTGGTACACCGGAATGGCTAGAAGCAGTGAGTGATGCGGAATACACGCAATTATAGGAGGAATCTATGAAACGACTTTATTTAACCCGTCATGGAGAAACCTTGTTCAACCAACTACATCGCATTCAAGGAGCTAGTGACTCGCCCTTAACCGAAAAAGGAATCGCTCAGGCAAAAGCCGCCAGAGGGTTGATAGCTGGGGTGGAATTTGACCATTATTACACCTCTACCCAGGAGCGGGCGGTGGACACATTGGAAATCATGACAGAGTACCAAAAGGACTACCGCCGATTAAAAGGCTTGAAGGAATTTGACTTCGGCGTTTTTGAAGGACAAAGCGAGCAGCTGAATCCTAAGGTTGATCCTACAACGGGCTATGGAGATTTCTTTGTGCAATACGGCGGTGAAAGTTCCCACGGAGTTGGTCAACGAATGAATGAGACGTTATTGCAAATCATGCAACAGCCGGATCATCAACAAGTCTTGGCCGTTTCTCACGGTGGGGCGATTTACAATTTTGCCCGGATTTGGTTGGACACACAAAAGGAATTAGGACATGGCTTTCGCAATTTAAGCACGATTGTGATGGATTTTGATCCTACAAAAGAGCAGTTTTTCTTTGTGAGATTGCTGACTTTGGCCGAGGTTGGTTTTGGGTAAGGGGACTTAATCGGTTTTAGAGGTACCTTTTTCAAGCTGGCAGTAGAGATTATGACTTCTGGGAAACTCTTTAGCGATTAGCTTTTTGAGTAACTTCAAGGCTTCCGACAAAGGTAAATTGGGATAAGTAGCATTCGTAAAGCCGGCTTCGATGATCGTCACCGTGTCTTCTTGTTTGATCAGCTTAATGTGACGGTCTTTTTTAAAAGACATTAGAAGAAGTTGCAAGGTATCCTTGTGTTTAAGCTGCTGTTTGGCCCAAGAGTGGGCGGCTTGTTTCGTGATTAGTTTCATGAAGAGCTCCTTAAAAAGCGCAAGACTTCGCGATCAAAATGGACTTTTCGTAATGTCTTCGTCAAATAGAGTGCTTGAATTTGATTGGACTCGTAACGATAAGCCAGCCGATAAAAATCAGCACCGATGTGCACTTTTAGTTCATAAAGATGTTGGCTACCGGCCACAGGCTTGATCTTGGGAGAGCGCTGCGCCACATAGATTGGCAATTTGGTTTGAATAAAGTCCAGAAGTTTGGTTTCTTCGGTGGGCTTTGTAAAAAAAGTGGCAATAAATGGGGTGTAACTGGTAGCAATAGTCGCCATCTGCATGGACTCCTTGTTCGTTTTTCTTCACTTTAGCACAGTTTGATACTTTTGGGCAGAATGATAGAAGCGTTTGAAACTTTTCAGAACGTTTCGCTTTTCAAAAAAATCTTTTATGCTATGATAGGAACGTATCAAAAATTAAATAGAATCCGATCACAAAGGGGAGCCATCTGGCTGAGAATGAGTAAACTCTAAACCCTCTGTACCTGTTTCGATCATGCGAACGTAGGAATTGTGACGAGTTAGAAGTAGCGATACTTCTCCTTTGTAGATTGTGATGGTTCTATAAGGAGGAGTATTTTTTTATGAATCGAAATTTACGTGTTTGGGTGGAAGGAACGATTATCGCGGCCATGGCCATGGCCTTGTCCTTTATTCCTTTGGATATCGGCCCGAGTTTGTCGATTTCCTTAGGTCAAATTCCCATCACCGTGTTTGCTTTGCGCCGGGGATGGAAGCCCGGAATTTTTGCGGCGGCGCTGTGGGGGTTGCTGCATTTTCCTGCGGGGAAAGTTTATTATTTAGCGGTGAGCCAAGTCTTGATTGAATACCCGATTGCCTTTGCTTTTGCTGGCTTTGCCGGATTGGCAGCCGTGAAATTACACCAAGCAATGCAAGCCGGGGACGATAAAAAAGCCCGCATGGCGATTGTGCAAGGAACCTTAAGCGGTGCGGGAGCCCGTTACTTCTGGCATTTCGTGGCCGGGGTGATCTTCTGGGGCGCCTATGCTGTTTGGGGCATGTCACCTTTTGTCTATTCATTGGTCACCAATGGCATCAGTGGGTTAGCCACAGCCTTAGTCTCTTTGTTTGTGGCATTACTGATCTATCAGACAAATCCCAAACTGTACCTTCCGAATGAACGGCCATAAAGACGACAAAAAACCCTGCTTTCCTTTGTGAAAGCAGGGTTTTAATTCGAGAAGAAGAGTAAGTCTTTTTCTGTATAATCCAAGCGCCATTGCCGATTGGTTTGATTGTAAATCAAGTGAGCGACTAAATACTCGTCGTCTTGCAAGAGATTGGTCTTGCGCAAGCCTGCATCGGCTACCAGATAGATGGGGATGCTGAGTTGACCATTTTCATTGGTGGCAGTTTCGAAGGAGAAAATAATTCCTTCTTGGAAGATGCCTTTCATTTCCTGTAATAAGGAAACTTTCAGTTTGTCCACCGGTGCCGACTTACGGAAGAAGGACTTACGGTCGTTGATCTTTTCTAGCACCATGTAGGTCAATTTATCGGCTAAAATCCGATAGTATTCGTCTAAGTAACGATAGTAAACCCGGGAAAGGTCATCTTGTAAATCAAAATAGACAAAGTTATTTTGCAATTTATAGAAGAACGGTGAGTGGAGTTGCGTCTTCATGTGACCAAAATACAACAGCTCTGAAATCTCTAAGGGAGTCAGTTCTTTTAGCATTGCCGGATCGGTAAAGTCGATCCATTTGACCGTTTCCGTGATTCGGTGGCGGGCCAGTGCTTCAAAGTATTGCTTAACCGCTTCTTCCCCTTTTAAAATCTTCATACCTGTGTGGGACTCGTATTCCCCATAGTCACTGGAAGGATCCAAGAGCAAGAGGTTCTTCGGTTGGTGCACGATTCCTTGATAGAAAGAAACAGGGTTAATCCCCCGGGACAAAACGGCGTTACTGGTGGTATCAATATGTACATAGACCATTTTTGGCATCCCGCTAAACCTCCCATTTTCTCATACTACTATCATACAATAAACTTGACCCTGAAGTTGTTTCGTTTCCTTTAAAATTGTATTACAGAAAAACGTTGCCATTGCAATATGGAGCGCAGATTTATGAAATAAAATGAAATTTTCAAGTTATTGTAGCAACGATTTTCAGTTTTTACAAGTATTCTTCTAGCAAAATTTTTCATAAATCTTGGCCGCTTTTTCCGATGCTTTTCTAAATATGGTAAACTATACCTAAGAGAAGGAAAGAGGAGCGCATTTCTATGAAAAAACGTCGCATTCGCCGCTATGTGGGCAATCTTTTATTAGTGCTACTATTCGTCCTTGGCTTGGCCTTGGTTTTTAATAATCAAATAAAAAATGTTGTGATGAAACACAATACCGAGCGCTATGCGGTGAACAAAGCCACGGCGGAAACCATCCAGGAAAATCAGCAGAAGGAAGAAACTTTTGATTTTGATGCGGTGGAATCCGCCAGTGCGCAAGCGGTGTTTCAAGCGCAATTGAATAATCGCCAACTACCCTTGGTGGGTGGGGTCGCGTTGCCAGCAGTGGCGATAAACTTGCCGATTTTTAAAGGCTTGTCCAATGAAGCCTTGCTTTGGGGGGCTGGGACTATGTGGCCCGACCAGGTAATGGGGGAAGGAAATTATTCCTTGGCCAGTCACCGGGGAGCGGACCCAGGGTATCTTTTTGAGGCTCTGGATCAAACCCAAGTGGGAGATCCGATTTATTTAACGGATTTGACGAATATCTATGTGTATCAGGCTACTTTAAATATTACGGTGGATCCTACAGAGACTCAGTATATCGATCCCGTGCCAGACAAGCAGTTGGTCACGTTGATTACTTGTAATGAGCTAGGGGGAAGTAAGCGAGTCGTCGTGCAAGGAGAATTAACCGCGGTTACTCCTGTGAATGAAGCTAGCGACGCAGAACTAGCCGCTTTCAATCTAGAACAAAAGACGTACTGAAAAAAGCAACTGGATCATTTGGGAAAAAATACTAAAAATGGCTGAGATATAAGTCATTTCTAAGTGATAAATAGCATACGTTTGACCAAAATAAAAAAACATACGGATGAGAAAAATTTGTATCAGAGTCCGAAGAGAGAACAGTACCATACGTGTAAAGAGTGTGGCTACGCTCCTTGCAGTCACCTAGTACAGTTGAACTAAGCAAAAATCGCTAAGTTCAACTAGCAATTACGCTGACTTGGCTTGATGAAATCAAGGTTAGTCAGCGTTTGAAATTTTTAGCAATGAAAAGAAGGCTATCTTCCAATGATTTTTAATGGAAGATAGCCTTCTTTTGCTTGCGTCTCACGTTTGGTATTGTTCAGTCGTAGGAGGGAGACACAACTATTGTCACAGCCTTTTTTCATTTTCCAAGAATCGTCTGTGGTTTTGCACGTAATTTTTGTTAGGGAAAGTTTTAGAAAAGGTCGTCCTTCTTTCCCAATCGGAAAACTTTCGGTATAATTAAGGTCAGTATTAGTCAAGGGAGGGCTGGCCGTGAGTAATCATAATACTTCTGATATTATTGAAGCGTACTTGAAGAAAATATTGGAAGACAGTGAGATAATTGAGATTAGAAGAACGGAAATGGCTGAGCAGTTTCAGTGTGTCCCTTCGCAAATCAATTATGTCATTAATACCCGTTTTACCATTCAACGGGGTTATGTAGTAGAGAGCAAACGAGGTGGCGGAGGCTACATTCGGATTGAGAAGATCAAGATTTCGGATAAACACCGCTTTTTAGAACAAGTGAACGAGCTGTTTGACGAGCGCTTGTCAGAAAAAGACGCCTTGGGTATCATCCAAAAGCTTTACGAAGAACAGATCGTAACGAAAAAAGAGGGCAATCTCTTATTGGCAACCTTAGCGAAAAATACGCTACGAGGCTTTGCGGAAGAAGAGCAGATCCGTGCTACCTTGCTCCACGCCATTTTAGAGCGCCTGAGCTATGAAGATAGGAAGTGACAGCCATGAATGAATTATTTACAGAGCGGGCAAAAGCCGTCTTGGCCATCGCCCAAGAGGAAGCGAAAACTTTTAAACACCAAGCAGTAGGTTCCGAACACTTGCTTTTAGCCTTGGTTATCGAACAAAACGGCATTGCCGGCAAAACCTTGCGGGAGATGAATGTCACCGAAAATGAAGTGCGGGAAGAAATCGAGCATTTGACAGGCTACGGGATGATTAAGAGTTATCCGGCGGGCGTTTATTTGCCTTACTCACCTCGAGCAAAGAAAATCTTTGCTTATGCGGGCGATGAAGCCAAACGCTTAAACGCGCCTCAAATCGGCACGGAGCACTTGCTTTTAGGTTTATTGCGGGACGATGAAATCCTCGCATCACGGATTATGACCAATTTAGGCTTAAGTTTGGCGAAAATGCGCCAATTAGTGAAAAAGAAAATGGGCGTCAACGAGCAAAAAGGTGCTGGCTTAGGTCGGCGTCGCCAAGGACAACAAGCGCCAAAATCTGGTACCCAACAAGGAACCCCAACGTTGGATAATTTGGCTCGGGACTTGACCAAATTGGCCCGGGAAAATCGCTTGGATCCTGTAGTCGGGCGGAGTAAAGAAGTCAAACGCTTGATTCAGATTTTAAGTCGGCGGACCAAGAACAATCCAGTCTTAGTCGGGGAACCCGGTGTGGGGAAAACGGCGATTGCGGAAGGTTTGGCCCAACGGATTATCCAAGGGGAAGTACCTGAGGATATGTTGGACAAGCGTTTGATGATGTTGGACATGGGGGCTTTAGTGGCCGGTACGAAATACCGGGGGGAATTCGAAGACCGCATGAAGAAAGTCATCGATGAAATCTATCACGATGGCCAAGTAATCCTCTTCATCGACGAGTTGCACACATTAATCGGTGCCGGGGGAGCAGAAGGCGCCATCGATGCTTCCAATATTCTAAAACCGGCTTTGGCCCGGGGAGAATTGCAAACCATCGGGGCTACCACATTAGATGAGTACCAAAAATATATCGAAAAAGATTCCGCTTTGGAACGGCGCTTTGCCCGGGTCCAAGTGGATGAACCCACCCCGGAAGAAGCCTTAGAAATCTTACAAGGCTTGCGTCCTCGTTATGAAGACCATCACGGGGTAGAGATTTCTGATGATGCTTTGAAAGCGGCGGTACAACTTTCCGTGCGCTATATCAACTCACGGCAACTGCCGGATAAGGCCATTGATTTAATGGACGAATCGGCGGCCAAAGTTCGTCTGGATAAAACTGATGAACCATCCGAAATCGCCGAATTGCGAGAGTCCATTACCAATCTGATGCATGAAAAAGAAGCGGCAATTCAAGATCAAGATTTTGAAATGGCGGCTCGCTTGCGTCAAAAAGAAAAACAATTAAGCCAACAATTGGCGGAACTATCCTTTACGGAAGCCAAAGAAGCCACAGGATTTGCAGATCAAGTGACGGCAGAAGATGTGGCTACGGTAGTTTCCCAGTGGACCGGCGTGCCTTTGCAACAAATGGAGAAAAAAGAAAGCGAACGGCTTTTGGAATTGGAAAGCATCTTGCATCAACGAGTAGTTGGCCAAGATGAAGCAGTCCAAGCCGTGGCCCGGGCAATTCGCCGGGCGCGCAGTGGTTTGAAAGATCCAGACCGGCCGATTGGTTCCTTCATGTTCTTAGGCCCAACCGGTGTCGGGAAAACCGAATTGGCGAAAACTCTAGCAGAAGCCATGTTTGGTTCCGAGGATTCCTTGGTGCGGGTGGACATGTCTGAGTTTATGGAAAAATACAGCACCAGTCGTTTGATTGGTTCGCCTCCTGGCTATGTAGGCTACGACGAAGGAGGTCAATTGACGGAGAAAATCCGCTCGAAACCTTACGCGGTCATCTTATTAGATGAAGTGGAAAAGGCCCATCCAGATGTCTTTAATATCCTTTTACAAGTCCTAGATGATGGGTATTTAACGGACTCGAAAGGCCGTAAAGTCGACTTCCGCAACACGATTTTGATCATGACTTCGAATATCGGGGCGACGCAGATTCGGGAAGAAAAGAATGTTGGTTTCAATGCCACGGACGTTACCCGGGATCACCGGAAAATGCAAAAACGCATTTTGGAAGAATTGAAGAAAGCCTTCCGTCCAGAGTTCTTGAACCGGATCGATGAAACCGTGGTCTTCCGTTCCTTGGATGAAGGAGAAATTCACCAAATCGTGAAGATCATGAGCAAAGCCATTATCAAACGCTTGGCTGAGCAAGATATTCGCTTGAAGATCACTCCGGCGGCTATCGATGTAATCGGCAAAGCCGGCTTCGATCCTGAATACGGAGCACGGCCGATTCGGCGGGCGTTGCAAAAAGAAGTGGAAGACCGCTTAAGTGAAGCACTGCTTTCTGGTCAGATTCATCTGGGAGATCAGGTGACGATTGGTGCTAAGAAAGGCAAGATTACCTTAACGGTGAAAGAAGAAGTCAAACCATTACAAAAGGTTTAAAAAGTCAGTCTCGCTGGTGACAGCGAGACTTTTTTTATGCTATTTTGCCAATGGTTCCAACTTTGAATTGCGTGTTTCCTGTGTTACGATAGGAAAGTTGAAATTCGACTTGCGAAAAAAGCAAGTTTTTGATAAGGAGTGAAGACATGATCGAGATCGTTGTCACTTGTGAAAGTATTCCCCAGGCGGAGGCCTTATTGGATAGTGGAGCGGATAGTTTGGTCTTTGGAGAAGCCACGTTTGGCTTGCGCTTGCCGGCCGATTTTTCTCGGGAAGAACAAACCAAACTAACGCAGCTGATTCATCAAAAAGGGAAAAAAGCGATTGTGGCCGTGAACGGCATCATGCATCCGGAAAAGATGAAATTAATTCCGGAATATTTGCGATTTCTAAAAGAAATCAATGTGGACCAAATCTTAGTGGGGGATCCAGGGATCATCCAAGTGATGAAGCAAAAGGAATTGGCCTTACCCTTCATCTACGCAGCGGAAACCTTGGTGACCAATGCCCGGCAAATTAACTTCTGGGGGAAAAAAGGTGCCACGGGAGCTGTTTTAGCCCGGGAAGTTCCTTTTGAAGAGATGGCAGTTATGGAACCGGCTTTAGAAATTCCCGTGGAAGTCCAAGTTTATGGGGCTACCTGCATCCATCAGTCCAAACGTCCCTTGTTGGAAAACTATTATCGCTACACCCGCCAAGAAGAGGGAGTCGCAAAGGAACGAGGCTTGTTTTTATCGGATCCCCAAGATGAAAACACTCATTACTCGATTTTTGAAGACGACCACGGCACCCATATTTTTGCCACCAATGACTTGTCACTGGTAAAAGAGCTGGGAGAATTGGCCCAAGCCGGCTTTACCACATGGAAATTAGATGGCATCTTTACCCCGGGAGCGGATTTTGTGGCGATTACCGCCTTGATCTATCAGGCGAAAGTTGCGATTGAAGCCGGGGAATGGACAGAAGCCTTAGCCCAAGAACTAGCCGAAGCAGTCGTTAGCCATCATCCTAAGGGCCGAGGTTTAGATACCGGTTTTTATTACGTCAATCCGAAGAAGATCAGATAAGGAGTCTTTTGAAGCATGGAAACACATACAGCATTGAAGCGTCCGGAAGTCTTAGCTCCTGCCGGTACGCTGGAAAAATTAAAAACAGCCATTCATTACGGGGCAGATGCCGTTTATATCGGGGGCAATGCCTATGGTCTGCGCAGTCGGGCGGGAAACTTTAGTCTGGAAGAAATGGCAGAAGGAGTGGCTTACGCTAAAGCCCATAACGCTAAGGTTTATGTAGCGGCCAATATGGTCACTCACGAAGGCAATCAAGAAGGAGCGGGAGAATTCTTCCGGCAAATCCGGGATGTGGGCATCTCTGCGGTGATCGTCTCTGACCCCGCTTTGATTGAAATCTGCATCACCGAAGCGCCGGGACTACCGGTACACCTTTCCACCCAGGCTTCAGCTACGAACTATGAAACATTGGAATTTTGGAAAGAAGAAGGCTTGGAACGGGTGGTTTTGGCTCGAGAAGTCTCCATGGAAGAAGTGGCGGAAATTCGCAAGCACACGGATATCCAGATTGAAGCCTTTGTCCATGGAGCCATGTGTATCTCGTATTCCGGGCGCTGCGTCTTGTCCAACCACATGTCCATGCGAGATGCCAATCGTGGAGGCTGTTCTCAGTCTTGTCGCTGGAAGTACGATCTTTTTGATATGCCTTTTGGTACGGAAGCCCATGAAAGCTTGACTGCAAAAGGCCAAGTCACAGAGCCATTCTCCATGAGTGCCGTGGATATGTCCATGATCGAACACATCCCTGACTTGATTCAAAACGGTGTGGACAGCCTGAAAATCGAAGGTCGCATGAAATCCATTCACTATGTCTCTACGGTGTCTAACGTCTACAAAGCCGCGGTGGACAGCTACATGGCAGACCCTGAACACTATCAGGTGAAAGAAGAGTGGATCGACGAGCTGTGGAAAGTCGCACAGCGGGAATTGTCCACGGGTTTTTATTACCACACACCGACCGATCAAGAACAACTCTTCGGCCCACGACGAAAAATCCCTCAATACACCTTTATCGGGGAAGTCATGGCCTATGATGATGCCACGAAAATCGCGACAGTACGGCAACGGAATCACTTTTCCGTGGGGGATGAAATCGAGTTTTACGGTCCCGGTTTCCAACACTTTACCCAAAGTGTGACAGAGATGAAAAATGATGAAGGTGAGTCTATCGATCGGGCGCCAAACCCTATGATGATTCTGACCATGCCAGTGGTCCAACCAGTTTCTGTGGGGGATATGATTCGGAAGAAGAAAGAAGCGTAAAGTTAGTTTTATAGAGTGACAGTGAGCGGCGAGTTCCTTTTCAGGATTCATCGCTCATTTTTTTATAATAAAAAACCTCCAACCAAGTAAGGAATCTTGGTTGGAGGTTTGTGAAATTTCACATAATAGTGGTTTTAATTTGTTCGCTGTAAGATCTGATTCGTCAATCTCCACAGTAATTCCCGGGTGTTTTGTTCGTCGTCAGGAAGCTTGCGGATGGCTTTCAGGGCTTTTTGCGTGTAGCGGCTTGCCTCTTTTTGAGCCTTCGTTACGCCACCGTATTCTTGCACCAATTGGTAGACGGTTTGAGTATCTTCATCAGTCATGGCTGCCTTTTTATCCAAGTAAGGGGCAAAGGCGCTGGCGTTTTGCTCCATGGCTAATAAGAGCGGGAGGGAGTACACGCCTTGGCGTACGTCCTCTAAAACTGGCTTACCAATCTGGCTTTCCGGTTGGGAGTAATCCAAGATGTCGTCGATAATTTGGAAGGCGATGCCGATGTTTAGGCCGATTTCGCCACATTGTTTGGCAAATTTTTCACTAGTGCCGCTTTCCAAGGCCCCCACGGTACAGCTCAAAGCGAAGAGCTCAGCGGTTTTGCCGGAGATATTGTCCAAGTATTCCGCTACGGTCATCTGTTGATCGTAACGGCGATCCATTTGGCCTAATTCCCCGTTCAGGATTTTTTCCATGCTGCGAGAGTTTAGCTGCAAACTGTGGAGCGAGCCAGCGTAATCGGCTAGTAGCTTGAAACAGCAGACAAAGAGATAGTCCCCGGCATAGACGGCCACGTCGTTTCCGAAGCTAGCGGCTACTGTGGGTAAGTTCCGGCGAGTGTCCGCTTTGTCCACGATGTCGTCATGGATCAAGGTCGCCGTGTGGAGCATCTCGATGGAAGCGGCCAGGGCGATGGCTTTTTGTCGGTCTTGTTCGGGACCAAAGCGGGAAAAAAGCAATTGATAAGCGGGGCGTAACAGTTTGCCTCCAGCGTGAATCATCTCTAAGACGGCCTTTTCCACGGGTTTATTTTTTAATTTGACGGTCTGCTCCATCAATGCCAAGGTCTCGGTGAGTTCGCTTTGCAAAGTGGGGTATTCTTGCCAAAGAGGATGAAGTTTCATGTGTGTACTCCTTTATTTCAAATGCCAGTGCTCTTTTGAGGAATGACGTTCATAGTCCAATTGGAATTTTTCTAAGGTGGTCACCCGGACGAGTAAGAAATTCGCCGCGATACCGATGGCAATGCCGGAAAGAATTCCTAAAAAGGATAAAATCGGCAAGTAGAGTAATACTTGCCAAGAACCAGCGATAACCGAAGCGGTGACTAGCTGGCCTACATTGTGGAGAAAGCCCCCGGTGGCACTGATACCGATGATGCTGACTCGCTTGGGACCCAGTTGCTTCACTATAAGCATACCAAAATAGCTGAGCATTGCGCCACTCATACTGTATAGAAAAGTGGAAGTCGTGCCACCTAAGAGGGTGGTCAAGATCAGGCGCAACCAAACCAATAGAAAACTATCTTTTTTCGGCATGGTGAAGAGGGCGATGATGGTGATCAGATTGGACAGGCCCAGCTTAGCGCCTGGTGCGAAGGCAAAAGGATAGGGAATCATATTCTCCAAAAGGCCGATTATGACGCCTTGAGCCACTAAGAGGGAGATAAAGATTAGCCGACGATTTTTATTCATAGGAAAACGGGCTTAGTAGATCAGCCCGTCATCGCCACCTCCTGTTCCATCTTGAATTTCTATGACGAGTTTATGAGGGAGACAAACGATGGTATCGCCGTCCTTTTCCGCCCAGCCTCGGCGAACACAGACCTGATCGCCACAGTCGGCCTCGGTAATGCGAACCTTATCACCGGCGATTTCGATGACATTGTAGTCCCCGTCTTCATTTTCGTAGCGATAGGTGTAACTCTTTTTGCCCTCCACTAAAGAAAAACGTTTGACTTCATCGCCATTAATGCGTAAAACCGCGATTTTACTTTCAGTGGTAGCCGGACTTTGCCGCGTGATCCCAAAGATGACCAAAGGCAGAAAGGACAACAGGCAAAGCAAGAGGATGATGGGGATATCCCATGGTCGTAAGCGACTATTTTTGACAAACTCTTTGAATTTCATGACCGTTCCTTTCATTTTGATCCCTTGTGAGGGAGCATTTTTGCATATTTTAGCACAAAACCGGGGAAAAAGCGGGTTTAGGGGTGTGGCAGTTTGCCAGCCGACTATCTCCCTAAAAATTTCCCCAAAAAGAAAATCCTAGGCTTGTGGCCTAGGATTTGTCGTTTGATTAGGCGTTTTTGTCGCCGTAGATTGATTTCGGTTTCCCGTACCACCAATTGCCTAGTTTCTTTTGAATCCAAGGAATAACCCAGCGATCCAAACCGACAGCACGACCGGAGCCGTTCATCAAGGCAAAGGCTACAGGGATGAACCAGATGTTAACCCAGAAGAACATCCCGGAAAGACAGAACATGACCACGAGAATGATCGTAGTTCCACTCATCAACCAAGTGAACAAACCAGCCATCAAGCAAAGGGCAATTCCGATTTCCACGAAGACCATGAATTTCTGGAAGAACATCGCCACGTCCATGTTTGGCATGAAGACTTTCATGATGCTAGAGAACCAGTCAGGCGCTTTATCCAAGACAGCCATTGGTTCTTCACCGTAAGCATAGCTCAAACCGAAGTGCGCTGCTTGAGCTGCGGCTTCTCCGGCACCATTTGTTGCGGCTTCCCCAGCACCAGAAGCGGCAGAAGCCACATCGGAAGTAGAAGCGACAGTCGAAGCAACAGTGGCAGAAGCACCACCCACGGCATCGGCAGCAGAAGAACCGGTAGAAGCAGTGGCACTCGCTGCATAATCCCAAGTCCATGGGAAGACAGAGTTACCAGTGAACCAAGAGCCTTCACCAAACCAAGTGCTTGGTTTCAAGACTTCGCCGTTACCAACGATTTTCTTGAAGGCTTCCACGAACCAAACTAAACCGTAGAAGATTCGTAGTGGCACGCTCCATAAGACGTTGCCATAGCGAGAGGAATGTCCCCGAGCCACGTTGCGGTCGTCTTTAATGTGGAAGAATTCGTGCATGATGTATTGGAACATATAATAACCAGAACGAATATCAAAGAAGTATTTCAAGTTGACAATGTGTTTCATGATCATGGCCATGAAGCCACTCAAGTGAATCTTGCCAAAGAGTTCAGCAACGCCCCACTTGGAACCGATGGAAACCATGAACCCTTGGTAGTTACTCTTGAATTTGTGTTTTTGGCCGTCGCCTTTAATAGCGGAGACCACGTTAGCCGCAGCACAGTGAGCAGTTTGTTCCGCTGCTTGCACGATTTGTGGCGTTGGTTTGTTAGGTTCTTCTTCGTAATAAGATTGGTCACCAATGATGTAGATGTTTTTATCTTCATATCCTTTGGCTTCCATGTATTCGTTGGCTACCAAACGTTGCCCCCGAGCACTTTCCAAACCAAAGTCTGCAGCATCACTAGTTGCTCGTACACCAGCGGACCAGATTAAGGTGTAGGTGTTAATAGTACTACCGTCTTTTAAGCTGATGTGATCTTCAGCTACTTCGGTGATCGGTGAGTTCAAGACCAATTCGACGTTTTTCTTTTCCAAATAGCGAACTGCTTTGTCAGCATCGTTACGGCTTAGCATGTTTAAAATCGTTGGCATTGCTTCCACGACTTTAAGGCTGAATTCGTCAGGATCGATTTTATTGTCTTTGGCTAAGCGTTCTTTCCACTCTACCAATTCCCCAATCATTTCGATACCAGTAAAGCCGGCGCCACAAACGACGAAAGTTAGCATTGCTTTACGAACTTCGGCATCTGGTTCTAAAGCAGCTTTTGCAACGGTGTCTTCAATGTGTTCCCGAATGCGTAAAGCATCTTCAAAGGACCAAATGGTGAAGCCGTGTTCTTTAACCCCAGGAGTACCGAAGTCATTTGGTTCGCCACCCATACCTAATAGTAAGTAATCAAAGGAATACGTACCAGTTTTGGTTTGAATAGTTTTCTTTTCTTTATCGATGCCGGTAACAGTGTCGGTTACCAGTTGGACGTTTTTATTGCGACCAAACAGATGTTGCAAATCGTATTGGATTGCTGTAGGTTCTACTCGGTGTCCTGCCACTTCATGCAATTCTGTCATCATCGTATGATAAGAATGACGGTCAATTAAAGTAATCTTGACATCGTGATCCTTTTTCAATTTCTTTGACATATACTTGGTAGCAGCCACTCCGGCATAACCAGCCCCGACAACGACGATGTTCTTGGTTGTCATTGTAAATCGCTCCTTAATAATAAAAAATATGGTTTGCTAATGATTACACAATCTTTATCATTATATAGATGTTTATAGCATTTGTCTAATAGTTCGACTATTTAGTGGCCACTTTTTTTAAGTTGTTTTAATTCGAAGGGTAGACCAATTTTTATGAGTGAGAAGGTGTTAAATCACGGTTTTGTTGAGAATAGTCTGACGATTGAATTGGTTGCTTTGTTATTTATAAATGAGTTTGTGAATTAATGGCGCACTTTTTATCCTTGATTTTATGAGATGAAAATGAGGGGATTATTTTTTTCGTAAGCAAATACCAAAAATGAAAACTTGTCTAGTAAAAAGAAAAGCTTGTTAGCAATCAACTAAAAACATCAGGTGGACAAGTGGAGAAGGTTGTTTGAATTTTATTGAGTTATTTAATTTATGCTGAAAGTAAAATCGATTGTGAATAAAAAATCAAATAGTGACATTTTGACAAAGAGAGGAGTACTTATAAAATCCAAGAGTTCCGTCTTTTGTAAAAGGTGGTTATTCTTTTTCAGTGGCTAGAAGCCTTGCTACATATATAGACCATTATCTGAACGGCATTTTTGTTATGGATTTTAGTTGACTTATTTTGAAAAAAAACTACAATGTTAATTGTATCACAGACTTTTTAACAAGCTCTGTCATCGGAAATGAAATTTTTGGAATGAAAAGGGGAAAAAATAATGAAAGCAAAGAAATTTGTTGCAGGCTTTACAGCATTGGCTTTTGCAGCCTTAGTATTGGGTGCATGTAGCTCAGATAACGGTAGTAGCAATTCTTCTGATTCTTCAGCTGCATCATCAGAAGTTGCAAGCTCATCTACAGCGGAATCTTCTACTGCTGAATCCGAAGCAAAAGTTGTTGCTGGGGAAGCAATGCAAGACGGTACCTACAAATTGGAAGAAAAAAATTACTCCAACGGTTACCGCGTAGTCTTCGAAATGACTGTTAAAGACGGTAAAATCACAGAATCTAAATACGACAATGTGAACGAAGAAGGCAAATCTAAAGCTGACGATACAGAATACGAAAAGAACATGAAAGACAAAGCCGGCATCGGACCTAAAGAATACATCGAACAATTCAACAAAGGTTTGGTCGAAACACAAAATCCATCTAGCATGGACGTTGTAACTGGTGCTACTCACTCTTTCGATTCTTTCCAAAACTATGCACAACAATTGATCCAAGCAGCTCAAGCTGGCAACACTGAAACAATCGAAATCGACAATGGTGCTGACTTGAAAGACGGTACTTACACTTTGACTGAAAAGAACGATAAGAACGGCTACCATGTAGACTTCTCTATCACTGTTAAAGACGGTAAGATTACTGAATCTAACTACGACAACAAAAATGCAGACGGCAAATCTAAAGCTGACGATACGGAATATGAAACAAGCATGAAAGACAAAGCCGGCATTGGACCTAAAGAATACATTGCACAATTCAACGAAGGTTTAGTGAAAGCAATGGGCGAAGAAGATGGTTCTCCAGCAAACATCGACGTTGTAACTGGTGCTACTCACAGCTACCATACTTTCATCATCTATGCTGAACAATTGCTTAATGCTGCTGAAAAAGGCGACACAACTCCAATTGTAGTAGACAACTTCGTTACTGAATAAGCAAAAAAAAGTTTTAAAATGAATAAAGGGGATGTTGCGGTCGACGCGACATCCTTTTCTTTTTGTTTGAATCAAGCTATGATACCACTAGCAAAAAGTAGAGTTTAAAGAGAAATGAGGATTAGGATGAAGAAAACGAAGATTTGGTTGGTGGCCTGTACCTTGGTCGCGGTCTTTTTATTGGCGGGCTGTAAACAGGATCAAAAGCCGCAAGCCGAACTGCGGGAAGAACCGTATTATCAAGAGAAATTTTTAATGGGGACGTATGTGCGGATTCGGGTGTATGACGAGGACAAAGAGGACGCTTTGAAACCTGCTTTTGATCGTATTAAAGAATTGGCGGACAAGATTACCATTAACCAAGAAGGCTCCGAGATAGATGCCATCAACGCCCAAGCTGGCGTGAAACCGGTGAAGGTAAGTGAGGATGTTTACTACTTATTGAAGACAGCCTACAAATATAGTGAAGAAACCAACGAAGCTTTTAACATGACCATTGGGGCGGTTACTCAGCTGTGGCGCATCGGTTTTGATGATGCCCGGAAACCGGAACAGTCAGAAATCGACAATGCCTTACAACACATTGACTACAAAAAAGTTGAATTCAACGACAAAGATAAGACAGTTTATCTCCAAGAAAAAGGTATGATCATCGACCTGGGCGCAGTCGCCAAGGGCTATATTGCAGATGAAGCGGTGAAAGTGCTGAAAGACAATGGTGTGACAGCGGCCATCGTGGACCTTGGAGGAAATGTTTTCGTCCTAGGGCACAGTCCTCGAGGCAACGATGAACCTTGGACGATTGGCATTCAAGATCCGAACCAAGCTCGGGGCACCGTGGTGGGAACGATTAAAGAGTCCAATAAAACCGTGGTGACTTCTGGGATTTACGAACGCTATTTGGAAGTCGATGGCAAGAAGTACCATCACTTGTTTGACTCGCGCACCGGTTATCCTTTCGACAATGATATCGCGGGGATTTCCATCGTGACGAATAAATCCATTGACGGAGACGCCCTGTCCACATCGGCCTATGCTATGGGAACAAAAGCGGGGCTGGAGTTTGTGGAAAGTTTAGGGGATGGCACCGAAGCGATTTTTGTCACGAAAGACGACAAAGTTTACCTGACCAAAGGCCTAGAGGATAATTTTGAAATCGGGGCAGATTCCGGCTATACCTTGGGCAACCGGGATGATTTGTAAGGAGGATTTCCATGAGTTTGCGATCTTTTTTTGACCTAGTGGAAATCAAGACGAAAATCGCCAGTTTCTTTCCTTTTGTGATTGGGTGTTTATTTTCACTGACTTATTTTGGTCAGTTTCACTGGCAGTACACCTTGTTATTCTTTGTGGGGATGCTGATTTTTGATATGACCACTACGGCGATTAACAATTACATGGACTATCAAAAAGCCCACTCAAAAACGTATAAATACGAAGAAAATGTTATTGGCAAAGATGGTCTTTCCGTGAATTTG
Organism: Enterococcus asini ATCC 700915; assembly: GCF_000407365.1. GTDB lineage: Bacteria > Bacillota > Bacilli > Lactobacillales > Enterococcaceae > Enterococcus_C > Enterococcus_C asini. The sequence continues at coordinate 705,802 of NZ_ASVU01000001.1, read as the reverse complement.
GTTCGTGGGTTAATCCTGGCCATGATTGCGGTAACGGCATTAATTGGCCTGTATCTAAGCTGGCAGACAGGTTGGCTACTGTTGGTTATGGGACTGGCCTGTTGCTTTATCGGGGTCTTTTATACGGCGGGCCCGATTCCTTTGTCCCGGATGCCTCTGGGAGAAGTCTTCAGTGGGTTCACCATGGGGTTAGGAATTTTCGCCATGGTGGTGTACTTAAATACCTTTGACCAAGGAGCATTTTTCTTGAACTTAGATTTAGCTAGCGGGGAGTTTTCCTTAGTGGGCAATCTTTGGCAAGTGGCAGCCCTAGTCTTGGCCTCTTTACCTTTAGTTTTTATGATTGCCAATATCATGCTGGCTAATAACTTGCGGGACTTAGAGACGGATATTGAGAATCATCGCTATACCTTGGTCTACTATATCGGTCGCAAGGCGGGACTGAATCTCTTTTCGGCTTTAGTCTACGGGAGTTACCTGGCGATTTTAGTTGGGTTACTCACGCGGGTCTTTGACTGGCCGATTTTGGTAACCTTTTTGACCTTGCCAAAGCTACGACAAAATCTGGCACAGCACAAAGCAGAATTACCGGCACCACACAGTTTTGTGTATTCTCTAAAAAACATGGTGCTCTTTAATAGCAGCTATGCTGTCGGTTTAGCGGCCACTCTTTTGTGGCAATGGCTACGCTAAAAAAGACGCCTGAGAATTTTAAATTCTCAGGCGTCTTTTTTATTCGATGCGTTCTAAGCTGATTTCGCCGGAGTGCAAAGTGATCGGACCGCTTTCGGTTGCGACCACTAGCTGCCCCTCATCGGTAATGGCTTGGGCAATGCCTTGGTAGTGTTGTTTTTGTAAGGTGAAGCTGACTTGTTTGCCCAAGACAAAGGAACGCTTGCGGTACTCTTCCAAGTAGCCCATGTCCGGTAGTGCGGCTTCCAGAGCAAAAAATTCTTCCCAGATTTTTTGAATCAATTGATTCCGCGTGATTTTAGGTTCGAAATCAGGAAATAAAGAGGTGGCCTTAACTTGCAATTCTGCTGGAAATGACGCTTGGGGGATAGCGAAGTTAATCCCCATCCCGATACTTACCGAGGTAATCGTGCCGGATTCAAAATTGCTAGTGGCTTCGGACAAGATGCCCACGATTTTTTTGCCTTTTAGGTAAATGTCGTTGACCCATTTAATCTCACAGTACTCGCCGGCGAGTGCTTCAATGGCCCGACAAACCGCTACGGCTGCCAAGAGAGTATATTGAGGGAGTTCCCCGAATGTTTTATTTGGTGCCAAAAGCAAGGTCATGTAAATCCCTTGCCCCTTGGGAGAGAAAAACGAGCGGCCAAAGCGTCCGTGACCGGCGTTTTGGGTCTCGGCGATCAGTAAGCGTGGGGTGCTCTCACCGGCAGCAAAAGCTAGCTTGGCATCTTTCATGGTTGACTCGGAGGAAGGCTTGATCTCGATAGCTAAATCGGCGGGTAAACCGGGGGCGATTTCGTTTGCCGCCAAAACATCCGAGGGCAGGTAGCGATAACCGCTGGGGGTATGTTCAAAGCGGTAGCCGGCTTTTTCCAGCTCACGAATGGCTTTCCAAACAGCCGTACGGGAGACTTCTAGGGCTTGGGCAAGCTTTTCACCGGAGTAGATTTCCGGGGAGGCTTTGACTAAGGCGAGTAGTTTTTCTTTTGTGGACATAGCGTTCCCTTTCTTCATGCGAATTTCTTCTATCTGTCTAGTTTAGTCTACTGCTTGTGCCAAGGCAACATTTCATTCTTTAGACGGATGTCGTGCTAAACTCTTTTTAGTATGCTAAACAAAAAAGAGGAGGAGTTATCATGGAAAAACGTCAATATGTCTGCGAAAAATGCGGCAATACTCACTACACGGAAGATCGGATTCAAACTACCGGGGGCAACTTTGCCAAAGTCTTTGATGTACAAAACAAAAAATTCATCACGATTTCTTGTACTCAGTGTGGCTACACAGAGCTGTACCGAGCCCAAACATCTTCTGGGATGAACGTGTTGGATTTCTTAATGGGCAACTAATTTTTAAAATAAGGATGTTTTGAAAAACAGGCGGGCTTTTTAAGCACGCCTGTTTGCTTTCAAGGGGAAGACCATGAAAAGGTAAAGAAAGCCTTAATGAATGAGGCTTTTCATGAAAAGAAACAAGAGATTTCATTGACAAATGGCCGCTGAGTCTATATAATTTAGAAGCAAAAACTATCTGATTGACACAAGGAAGCAGGAACGATCTATTGTCCGTTTCGGCTCTAGCATAAGAAACAAAAGTAGTAAGACGACAAAAAAGACTTACTCACTTTTGGTTTTTTTTGTGCCCAAAAGCCGCAAAAAATGCTTTTTGTTACAGAAACTTAATCTTTGTCAAAGTTTTGTAACGAAACTCGGATAGCCTTTTTGAAAGAAATTTTGAGGGGTGAAGAGCTTGGCTGGACACGTAGTAGCATACGGGAAACATCGCGAACGTAGAAGTTTCGCACGTATCAGTGAAGTATTGGAATTACCGAATTTGATTGAGATTCAAACAGACTCTTACCAATGGTTTTTAGATGAAGGCTTGCGGGAAATGTTTGAAGACATCTTGCCAATCGACGACTTTAACGGCAACCTATCTTTGGAATTCGTAGACTATGAACTAAAAGAACCAAAGTACACAGTGACAGAAGCTCGGGCACATGATGCCAACTATTCTGCACCATTACACGTGACTTTGCGCTTGACCAACCGGGAAACCGGGGAAATCAAAGCCCAAGAAGTATTCTTTGGGGACTTCCCATTGATGACCGAACAAGGGACCTTTATCATCAACGGGGCAGAACGGGTTATCGTATCCCAGTTGGTTCGTTCCCCTGGGGTTTACTTCCATGGCAAAGTGGACAAAAACGGCAAAGAAGGATTTGGTTCTACCGTAATCCCGAACCGTGGGGCTTGGTTGGAAATGGAAACCGACGCCAAAGACATCTCGTATGTCCGCATTGACCGGACTCGTAAAATCCCATTGACCGTCTTGGTGCGGGCATTAGGGTTTGGCTCCGATGATACGATTTTTGAAATCTTCGGGGAAAGCGAATCTTTGCGCAACACCATCGAAAAAGACTTGCACAAAAACGCCAGCGACTCTCGGGTTGAAGAAGGCTTGAAAGACGTTTACGAACGGTTGCGTCCAGGTGAACCAAAAACTGCGGACAGCTCTCGTAACTTGTTAAACGCGCGCTTCTTTGATCCAAAACGTTACGACTTGGCAAACGTAGGTCGTTACAAAGTCAACAAAAAACTCGATTTAAAAACGCGTTTATTGAATCTGACTTTGGCAGAAACTTTGGTAGATCCTGAAACCGGAGAAATCTTGGTGGAAAAAGGGACCGTGTTGAATCACCAAACCATGGAAACTTTAGGGGCTTACATCGACAATGGCTTGAACTCTGTTACCTACTATCCTTCTGAAGACGGTGTTGTAACGGAACCAATGACGGTTCAAGTGATCAAGGTCTTCTCACCAATGGACCCAGAACGGGAAATTAACGTTATCGGCAATGGCTATCCAGATTCATCTGTGAAAACCATTCGTCCGGCTGACATCATTGCATCCATGAGCTACTTCTTGAACTTGATGGAAGGCATTGGCAATGTGGATGATATCGACCACTTGGGGAACCGCCGGATTCGTTCTGTTGGGGAATTGTTGCAAAACCAATTCCGTATCGGTTTGGCTCGGATGGAACGGGTAGTTCGGGAACGGATGTCCATTCAAGACACCGAAACCTTGACACCACAACAATTAATCAACATTCGTCCAGTAGTGGCAAGTATCAAAGAATTCTTTGGTTCTTCCCAGTTGTCTCAGTTCATGGACCAAACCAATCCACTAGGGGAATTGACCCACAAACGTCGGCTATCTGCCTTAGGGCCTGGTGGTTTGACCCGGGACCGTGCCGGCTATGAAGTCCGGGACGTTCACTATTCTCACTATGGTCGGATGTGTCCAATTGAAACGCCAGAAGGTCCGAATATCGGGTTGATCAACAGTTTGGCGTCATACGCGAAAGTCAACAAGTATGGTTTTATCGAAACGCCATATCGTCGGGTTGACCGGGCAACTGGTCGAGTTACCGATACGATTGACTATTTGACTGCCGATATCGAAGACCATTACGTAGTGGCCCAAGCAAACAGCCCGTTGAACGAAGACGGTACATTTGCAGAACCATTGGTAATGGCTCGGGCAACTTCTGAAAATATCGAAGTTTCGATCGATAAGATTGATTACATGGACGTTTCTCCTAAACAAGTAGTAGCCGTGGCCACCGCTTGTATCCCGTTCTTGGAAAACGATGACTCCAACCGGGCCTTGATGGGTGCGAACATGCAGCGACAAGCTGTGCCGTTGATCAATCCTAAATCTCCTTGGGTTGGGACTGGGATGGAATTCAAATCCGCCCATGACTCAGGGGCTGCTCTCCTTTGTAAAAATGCTGGGGTAGTAGAATACGTAGATGCTGCAGAAGTACGGGTTCGTCGGGAAGACGGTGCTTTGGATGTCTATGCAGTGACGAAATTCCGTCGTTCTAACTCCGGAACAAGTTACAACCAACGCCCATTGGTAACTTTAGGCGAAAAAGTTGATAAAGGCGATACATTAGCCGATGGACCTTCCATGGAACAAGGGGAATTGGCATTGGGCCAAAACGTCTTGGTCGCATTCATGACTTGGGAAGGGTACAACTATGAAGATGCCATCATCATGAGCCGTCGTTTGGTGAAAGATGATGTCTATACCTCCGTGCATATTGAAGAATACGAATCAGAAGCACGGGATACAAAATTAGGACCTGAAGAAATCACCCGGGAAATTCCAAACGTCGGGGAAGATGCTTTGAAAGACTTGGACGAAATGGGGATTATCCGCATTGGTGCCGAAGTCAAAGACGGGGATCTGTTAGTCGGTAAAGTGACACCAAAAGGGGTTACGGAACTGTCTGCAGAAGAACGCTTGCTTCATGCTATCTTTGGTGAAAAAGCTCGGGAAGTCCGGGATACCTCCTTGCGCGTGCCTCACGGCGGTGGTGGGATTGTCCATGACGTGAAGATCTTTACCCGTGAAGCTGGGGATGAATTGTCTCCAGGTGTGAACATGTTAGTTCGTGTTTATATCGTCCAAAAACGGAAAATCCATGAAGGGGATAAAATGGCCGGCCGTCACGGGAACAAAGGGGTTGTCTCCCGGATTATGCCGGAAGAAGATATGCCTTTCTTGCCAGACGGCACACCAGTGGATATCATGTTGAATCCATTAGGGGTACCATCACGGATGAACATCGGACAAGTATTGGAACTCCACTTAGGGATGGCTGCTCGTCAGTTGGGTATCCACGTGGCAACACCAGTCTTTGATGGTGCTACCGATGAAGACGTATGGGCAACTGTAAAAGAAGCCGGCATGGCCTCTGATGCGAAAACAATCTTGTACGATGGCCGTACCGGGGAACCATTTGATGGCCGTATCTCCGTTGGGGTAATGTACATGATTAAATTGGCCCACATGGTCGATGATAAACTCCATGCCCGTTCGATTGGACCTTACTCCTTGGTTACACAACAACCATTGGGTGGGAAAGCTCAATTCGGTGGACAACGTTTCGGGGAAATGGAAGTATGGGCACTGGAAGCTTACGGTGCTGCTTATACCTTGCAAGAAATCTTGACTTACAAGTCTGACGATGTAGTCGGTCGGGTGAAAACCTACGAAGCAATCGTCAAAGGGGAACCAATTCCAAAACCTGGTGTACCAGAATCCTTCCGGGTATTGGTAAAAGAATTGCAATCCCTAGGTTTGGATATGCGGGTCTTGGATATTGACGATGAAGAAATCGAATTGCGGGATATGGATGATGATGATGATTTGATCACCATCGATGCCTTAGAGAAATTCGCTCAACAACGCCAATCTGCCCAAGACTTGGAACAACAAGCCAAGGAGCAAGAACAAGCTGAAAAAGAACAAGTCTTGGATGCCATTCAAGCGGTGGAAGACCGTCAAGATACGGACGGCGTCGTAGATTAACAGTAGTAAAAGCCGGGCAAGGGGCCTCCCTTGCCGGCGCTACTCTTGATCTGACCATGAAATGAAATGGAGGGAACCCCTTTTGATCGATGTAAATAAATTCGAAAGTATGCAAATAGGTCTGGCTTCTCCCGAAAAAATCAGAAGCTGGTCTTACGGGGAAGTTAAAAAACCGGAGACCATTAACTATCGGACATTAAAGCCTGAACGCGAAGGCTTGTTTGACGAGCGTATTTTCGGCCCTACCAAAGACTGGGAATGTGCCTGTGGGAAGTACAAACGGATCCGTTATAAAGGAATCGTCTGTGACCGTTGTGGCGTAGAAGTCACCCGGGCAAAAGTACGTCGGGAACGGATGGGTCATATTGAATTGGCTGCACCTGTTTCTCACATTTGGTATTTCAAAGGGATCCCATCTCGGATGGGTCTCGTCTTAGATATGAGTCCTCGGGCATTGGAAGAAGTGATTTACTTTGCTTCTTACGTTGTTATTGAACCAGGGGATACAAGTTTAGAGAAGAAACAACTGTTAACCGAACGGGAATACCGGGAAAAACGGGAACAGTATGGCAATACCTTTAATGCGGCCATGGGTGCCGAAGCGATTAAACAACTCTTAGATAACGTGGACTTGGAAGCAGAAGTTGCGGAATTAAAAGAAGAGTTGAAGACTGCCTCTGGTCAAAAACGGACTCGGGCAATTCGTCGCTTGGATATCATGGAAGCTTTCCGTAAATCAGGCAACCAACCTGGTTGGATGGTAATGGATGTCATTCCAGTCATTCCTCCAGATTTGCGTCCAATGGTTCAATTGGAAGGTGGCCGTTTTGCAACTAGTGACTTGAACGATTTGTATCGTCGGGTAATCAACCGGAACAACCGTTTGAAACGTCTCTTGGACTTGAATGCACCAAACATCATCGTCCAAAATGAAAAACGGATGTTGCAAGAAGCTGTGGATGCTTTGATCGACAATGGTCGTCGGGGCCGTCCAGTAACTGGTCCAGGAAATCGCCCATTGAAATCTCTTTCTCACATGTTGAAAGGGAAACAAGGTCGTTTCCGTCAAAACTTACTCGGAAAACGGGTTGACTACTCTGGTCGTTCCGTTATCGTCGTAGGACCATTCTTGAAGATGTATCAATGTGGGTTGCCAAAAGAAATGGCAATCGAACTCTTCAAACCTTTCGTAATGAAAGAATTGGTTCAAAGAGAACTCGCTTCAAACATCAAGAACGCCAAACGGAAAATCGAACGGATGGAAGACGAAGTTTGGGATGTCTTAGAAGATGTTATCAAAGAACACCCAGTTCTTTTGAACCGGGCACCTACGCTTCACCGTTTAGGGATCCAAGCCTTTGAACCAGTCTTGGTAGAAGGCCGCGCGATTCGTTTGCACCCATTGGTTTGTGAAGCCTACAATGCCGATTTCGATGGGGACCAAATGGCGGTTCACGTACCGTTGAACGAAGAAGCACAAGCCGAAGCCCGGATGTTGATGCTAGCAGCACAAAACATCTTGAATCCAAAAGATGGTAAACCAGTTGTTACCCCATCTCAAGATATGGTCCTGGGGAACTACTACTTGACCATGGAAGAAGATGGCCGTGAAGGCGAAGGTATGTTGTTTAGAGATATGGATGAAGCCGTAACCGCATGGCGCAATGGCTATGTTCACTTGCACTCACGGATTGCAGTAGATCCTAAGAAATTAGGGGACAAACCATTTACCGAAGAACAACGCTCGAAATTAATGGTGACGACCGTGGGGAAAGTCATCTTTAACTCAATTATGCCTCAAGAATTCCCTTACTTGAATGAACCAACAGACTTCAACTTGACTGTCCAAACACCAGACAAGTACTTTGTTGAAGCAGGTACGGATATTCCAGCTTTCATCAAAGAACAAGAATTGGTAGGACCATTCAAGAAGAAAAACCTAGGAAATATCATTGCGGAAGTCTTCAAACGTTTCAAAGTAACGGAAACTTCAATGATGCTTGACCGGATGAAAGACTTAGGTTACAAACACTCCACTCATGCCGGGATTACCGTAGGGATTGCCGATATCATGGTACTTAGTGAAAAACATGACATCATCGAAAATGCCCACAAACAAGTGGATACTATTACGAAACAATTCCGTCGTGGTTTGATTACCGACGACGAACGGTATGAACGAGTTATTGCTGTCTGGAACGCTGCCAAGGATGAAATCCAACAAAAATTGATGGAATCCTTAGATGCGAAAAACCCAATCTTCATGATGTCCGATTCCGGTGCCCGGGGTAATATTTCCAACTTTACTCAGCTTGCTGGGATGCGTGGTTTGATGGCCGCGCCAAATGGCCGCATCATGGAATTGCCAATCATCTCTAACTTCCGTGAAGGCTTGTCCGTCTTGGAAATGTTTATCTCCACTCACGGGGCTCGTAAAGGGATGACCGATACCGCCTTGAAGACCGCCGATTCCGGTTACTTGACTCGTCGTTTAGTTGACGTAGCCCAAGACGTAATCATTCGGGAAGAAGATTGTGGTACGGACCGTGGTTTGGAAATTGCTGCCATTAAAGAAGGCAACGAAAATATTGAATCACTGGAAGAACGGTTGGTTGGGCGTTATACTCATAAATCCGTGATGCATCCAGAAACCGGTGAAGTCATCATTGGCAAAGATCAATTGATTACGGAAGATTTGGCGAAACAAATCGTAGCCGCTGGCATCGAAACAGTTTCCATTCGATCCGTCTTCACATGTAATACGAAACACGGCGTATGTAAACACTGCTACGGCCGTAACTTGGCAACTGGTAACGAAGTTGAAGTTGGGGAAGCAGTCGGAACGATCGCTGCCCAATCCATCGGGGAACCAGGGACTCAGTTGACCATGCGTACTTTCCATACCGGGGGGGTTGCCGGGGACGATATTACCCAAGGGCTTCCTCGTGTCCAAGAAATCTTCGAAGCACGGAATCCGAAAGGGCAAGCAGTCATTACCGAAGTTACCGGTGAAGTCATCGATATCTCTGAAGATGCTGCTACCCGTAGCAAAGAAGTAACCATTAAAGGGAAGACCGATACGCGGACGTATACCGTACCGTTCACCGCTCGTATGAAAGTGGCGGAAGGAGACTACATCCACCGAGGGGCTCCTTTGACAGAAGGGTCCATCGATCCAAAACAATTGCTTCAAGTACGGGATGTCTTGTCCGTAGAAAACTACTTGCTTCGTGAAGTTCAACGTGTTTACCGGATGCAAGGGGTAGAAATCGGCGACAAACATATCGAAGTAATGGTTCGTCAAATGTTGCGTAAAGTTCGAGTAATGGATCCAGGTGATTCCGAAATCTTGCCAGGAACCTTGTTGGACATCGCTGACTTTAAAGACCGCAACTACGATACTTTGGTTGCTGGTGGCGTACCGGCTACTTCTCGCCCAGTCCTTTTGGGGATTACCAAAGCTTCCTTGGAAACCAACAGCTTCCTATCTGCGGCTTCCTTCCAAGAAACCACTCGGGTCTTGACCGATGCGGCAATCCGCGGCAAGAAAGATCCACTCCTTGGTTTGAAGGAAAATGTTATCATCGGGAAGATCATTCCTGCTGGTACTGGGATGGCTCATTACCGGAACATGGAACCAAAAGAAGTCACTGTGGCTAGCGAAAATGTCTATAGCATCTCCGACATTGAAGCACAAATGGCAGCAGAAGACGCATTGAACGAACAAAACTAAGTCATTCAATTTGAAAAGCTCGCTCCTCTTGTAGGGGCGAGCTTTTTTTTGCGTTTCTAAAGGAATTTTGAAGGTGATAGTCAAAGAAGGGGACTTGCTGAGAATTCCTTCACAATACATATCTTTTGACTTTCTCGTCTAGGAATCGCAAAATAGTGAGTGTAATGGTTCCATACTTTAAAGGAGGTCAACAATTTATGACAGTAAAAGTAGGTATCAACGGTTTTGGACGGATTGGACGTTTGGCATTCCGTCGTATTCAAGAAGTTTCTGACGATATTGAAGTAGTGGCAATCAATGATTTGACTAGTCCTACCATGTTGGCACAATTATTACAATTCGACTCTACTCATGGTACATATCCTGGTACCGTAACAGCTACCGAAGATTCTATCGTAGTAGACGGCGAAGTGACTCGGGTTTATGCAGAACCAGATGCAAGCAAGATTCCTTGGGTGAAAGAAAACGGTGTGGACATCGTTTTGGAATGTACTGGTTTTTACACTTCTGAAGAAAAAGCTCAAGCTCACTTGGATGCTGGGGTAAAACGAGTAGTAATCTCCGCACCAGCTGGGGCAATGAAGACCATCGTGTACAACGTGAACGACGACACTTTGGATGCCAATGACCAGATTATTTCCGCTGGTTCTTGTACTACAAACTGCTTAGCACCAATGGCATACTTCTTGAACAATGAATTCGGGATTGAAGTCGGAACGATGACGACTGTTCACGCGTATACTTCTACTCAAATGTTGTTAGATGGCCCAGTTCGTGGCGGTAACTTGCGGGCTGCTCGTTCTGCTGCAGACAATACAATTCCTCACTCCACTGGGGCAGCTAAAGCAATCGGCTTGGTTATTCCAGAATTGAACGGCAAATTGCAAGGTCACGCACAACGGGTACCAGTGGTTGATGGTTCCTTGACTGAATTGGTTTCCATCTTGAAAACCAAAGTTACTGCTGATCAAGTTAACGAAGCAATCAAGAAACATACCGTGGACAACCCATCCTTTGGCTATGACGATCGGGAAATTGTTTCCGGGGATGTCATCGGTACTACTCAAGGTTCAATCTTTGACCCAACACAAACGGAAGTTACCACAGCCGGGGATTACCAATTGGTTAAAACCGTTGCTTGGTACGACAATGAATACGGCTTTACTTGCCAAATGATTCGTTTGTTGGAAAAATTTGCAAACTTGTAAGTCTCAATAAAGTCCTTATGAAGATCAAAAAAGACGCGCAACTCTTCTTGAGTTGCGCGTCTTTTGCTATCTTAGGTTAATCAGTCGTTACTTTCCGCTGTAGTAATCCAATCAGGACGCAGGGTAGTCGTATCCGGCGTACTGTCAATTTCCCGGTAATCCGTGGTAGTCTCGTTAGCCGGATTGTCCCAGTTGTCCCAACCACAAGGCGCGATATGATCTCCCAGGCGACAGTGTTTGAAAGTAGTCTTGGCAAAGGGGCGCCAAGGTCGCCCTAAAAAGACGTTGGTGACGCCATCATCGGCAGTTAAATAACAATTGTGAAATTCAAATCCGGTTTCTTGGCCTTCTGGGGTGGAGGCGGCGGTGATGTAACCTTGCTCGCTGGCCCGGCTGTGAATCTGGCAATGATCGAACCAAGCCTCGGCGCCTCCAAAGATAAAGTCGATGGTCCCGGAGATATAGCAGTTGCGATAAATCTGACAAGAATAGCTGATTTCCTTTTCAATCGGGGAAACAAAAGGAGTTCCGTCTTTTTGAAAAGGAGGTAAAGGTCCTGTGCACAAAGTATCTTGGTAGCCAAGCAAGCGACAGTTGGTCACCGTGGCATTACTGGCGTTGTTAAATAACGCTACTGCTTGTCCCGCTTGCTTGCCTGGACCAGCCGTATTTTCAATGGTCAGGTTGGTGAGCCGGACATTTTCCCCTTCGATAAAGCAGGTTGCCGTGCGAAAAGTTCCTCGCTCCTCGCCGCTCGGTAAGACTTCCAATGCACCGTGTCCGGCGGTGAGCCGCACGGAGCCCACGCCGGTAATGGTCACATTGGACAAGCGAGAAATCACTTGTCCGTGGTATTCCCCATCTAGGATGAAAATGGTTTTGGACAGCTCCTCGGGCAAGGTAGCCAGTGCATCAATCCCTTGTTGCAGGTCGCTAAAGTCACACTCTGGGGTTTGGCCTACGAGGATATCGGGTTTTTGATTGTTGCTATGTGGACTTGCCATACCGGTTTCCTACTTTCTCAAGATTTGTTCTTCGGTTAAAGGGACGTCGTCTGTTTGACAACGGCTAAATTCGATTTCTTGGGTATCTTCCAAAGTAAAGGCCGGCCCCTCCAAGTTTGCTAGACTGACTTGGTGGAAGCTGATTCCTTGGGCGAATCCTAGGATAAAACCGCGATTGTTCATGTGTTCGATCCCGGTCATCATGGCAGGAACCCCACCTTTAGAGTTTTCTGCCATGGAGATGGCGATATTATCAAAGGTGATTTCCGAGATGAAGCGTTCTGCCAGGCCATAGATAAAACCAGCCGCTCCTTGGACGTTTCTGGCAGTGATATTACTAAAGTGAATCCGCCGGAAATCCGGAGTGCGCTCATCGATCGGGTAAGCTCTCTTCTCCCAAACATAAGGCTCTTTGCCCCCGGGACCACAGAAATAGTAGAGGTTCATGATGAAAGGACAGATGACTTTGTCCATGACGATATTGGTCACCCGGATGTCTTCCACGGTCCCCCCACGACCGCGACGTGATTTCAAGCGAATCCCTCGGTCGGTCTCCTGAAAGACACAGTTGCTAATGGTTACGTTGCGAATATCCCCGCTCATTTCGCTACCAAGAACCACGCCTCCATGGCCATGCACCATGGTGCAGTTGGTAATGGTGAGATTTTCGCAGCTGACCCGCTCTTTAGTGCCTTCCGTGCCGGCTTTTACGGCGATGCAGTCGTCGCCTACATCGATATGACAGTTGCTAATGCGGACGTTTTTACAAGACTCTGGATCGATGCCGTCTGTATTTGGAGAGTCCGCCGGGTTTTTAATTTTAAGAGAATCGATGGTGATATTTTCACTTAATAAAGGATGAATCGTCCAACTTGGGGAATTCAAGCAACGGAAATCCCGTAAAGTGACATTTTCACAACGTTGGAAACTCACCAAAGTCGGCCGGGGATATGCCAAGTCTTCCGGATGATTGCGAAACAGGTGCCACCAGTCCGCCCCATTGCCTTCTAAAGTTCCAAAACCGGTAACGGCGATATTTTCCGCATCTTCTGCGTAGATACAAGCAGCATAGACTTCTTGTTTCACGCCTTCCCAGCGAGCGGTAATCACTTGGTAATCGGCAGGATCCGTAGAAAAAGACAAAACGCTACCGGCGGATAAATGCAATTCCACATTTGAACGCAGACGCAAGCCCCCGGTTAAGAAGCGACCACTGGGCACGACGACTTGTCCGCCTCCTTGGGCAAAACACTCGTCGATCGCTTGTTGAATAGCGCCTGTTGCCAGACCTGTTTCTGTTGCTCCGTAACTTGTAATGTTAAACATAATAACTAGTCCTTTCTATTTTATAATGTTCACGTGTGCGCGGAAGTTGATATAGCAACGATTCCACACGTTATTGAAATTGGTTCTTGTTATATAATAATGTTATTTTTAACGCTTCCCACCATAAAAAATGGAATAGTTTTCACTGCTAGTGTGCCTTAATTTTGAAAAGGTGTCAATACGAAATGGTTCAAAAAAGGCTTGATTTACTCAAAGGTAAATTTGAAACCGGTTGCTTGTGAATAAGGATACTTAAAGTAGAATGTACATATAAAAGGTTTTTTAAGATAAAAACATTGGTGAATTTGCACTTTATTGACTTAAAAGTGAATCCGAGAACAAAAGTCAATATAGTATAAAAATGCTGAATTTTTGAAACCTAATTGTCCATACTGTGAAGATTTATTGAATTTTGAAAAGGATGTTGTATATTGTAGGCAAGCGCATACAGGTTATGCGAAAAAAATAAGAGATTGTTTATTGGAGGTATTTTAATGAAAATGAAGAAAATGGCACAGTTGTTCACTGTTGGGTTAGTGTCTTCTGCTTTGCTTGCGGGTTGTGGATCCGGTTCGGGGGACAAAACTGACACAAGCACCGCAGCCAAAGAATTACCGACAGAAGATGTAACAATCAAATTTGCCTGGTGGGGCGCGGATAACCGTCATGAAGCAATGAAAAAAGTCGTTGACCTCTATGAAAAAGAAAATCCAAATGTCACAATCGATGTGGAATACGGCGCTTGGGATGGTTGGCAAGCGAAAACATTGACGCAGCTTTCTGGGAAAACGGAAGCCGACGTAATGCAAGTTAACTACAACTGGCTCTTCTCTTATGGGAAAGGCAAAAACGTCTTTTATGATTTGAACAAAGTGAAAAACTTCTTGGATTTAGACAATTGGGACGAAAAATACTTAGAAGCCATGCAAGTAGATGGGGAGCAAGCAGCGGTACCGCACGGGATGACCGGCCGGGTGCCAATGTACAACGAACAATTGTACAAAGACAACGGCTTAGAATTACCTACTACTTATGATGATTTATTGGAAGCAGGGAAAGTCATCGGCAAAGACAACACGGCTACTGGTGCAAACAACAAATACGCATTCGTGAACATGGGGAAAGTTTCCAAAGACTTGTTTATCGGTCAAATGCTCTTCAATGCCACTGGCAAAGTGATGCAAACAGATGGGAAAGTCAACTACACTGCGGAACAAGTCCAAGCAGTCTTGGAACAATACAAAGCTTTTGAAGACGCTGGCGCAATGCCAACCTTCGCACAAGACGGTTCCATCGAAACCAATGCAAACCCTGAATGGGTCAATGGTCAAGTAGGCGGTCTTTACGAATGGGCGAACTCTTTAGCACAATGGGCTGAGTCATTTAAAGGTGGCGAAGCGAAAGATGAATTGACAGTGGGCGCTTACTTGGAAGCAGAAGAAGGTACGAAACCAAATGTTTACGTGAAACCAAACTTCGGTTATGCCATCTCTCGTAACTCTAAGAACCCTGAAGTAGCAGCAGACTTCATTAACTTCTTGTTTACCAACGAAGAAGCCGTGAAAGAAACTGGCGACTCTCTAGGGATTTCTAGTAATAAAGTTACCTTAGATTTGCAAGAAAAGAACAACTTGCTTGAAGGTGTGGTAAAAGACGGTTACGCAATGTTGGATCAATACGAACAAACCGTAATGGACCCATACTTTGAAGATGAAAACGTACGGAACGAACGCTACACTGTTTTGGAAGCATTCCGGACTGGCAAACTTGATGCCAAGGAAGCAGCAGAACAATATATCTCCAAACAACAAGCTGCACTAGATAAATACTATACAGAGTAAACACTTGGGAAACAGGAGCGAGGCCCTGGGCTTTCGCTCCTTACCTCCCTTTAAAAAAGTAGGTTGCTAACCCGCCGCTCAGGTAGTTTTCAATCGAACGAAGATGAGGAGTTGTATCACCCAATGAAAAAAAAGAAAAACTATGTGATGTACCTGATGCTCTTGCCATGGTTGATCGGTTTTGTCGTTTTTAAAGTCTATCCGATCATTGCATCATTTTTCTATAGTCTGCAAGAGTATCCAATCTTAGGCGATCCTGAGTTTGTCGGGCTACAAAATTACATCGAAATATTTACGAAGGATGAGACGTTTCGTGCTTCACTTGTAGCGACATTGAAATACGTACTTATTGGAACGCCAGCCGTGATTGTGGTCTCATTCGTCGTCGCTGCAATTTTAAACTTTAAGCTAAAAGGGGTTAACTTCTTCCGGACAGCTTACTACATTCCTTCGATTTTAGGGGGGAACGTAGCGGTATCCATTCTGTGGACGATGCTCTTTGATGTCAATGGCCCAGTGAATACCATCTTAAGTGTCTTCACATTTGGTGGCGATGTGGCCATCAACTGGACCAAAGATCCAAGCTTTGCCATCTTTACGTTGATTATCTTGAAAACTTGGCAATTTGGTTCCACCATGTTGATTTTCTTGTCCGCCTTGCAAGGGGTCTCCAAATCCGTGTACGAAGCAGCGGAAATGGATGGTGCTAGCAAAGTGCGCCAGTTAGTCAGCATTACGATTCCAATCATTACACCGGTAATCTTGTTTAACGCTGTGAACGTCTTAGTGAAAGCCTTCCAAGAATTTAACTCTGCTTACTTGATTACCAAAGGGGGACCGAATAAGTCCACCTACTTCTTGAACTTGTACATTTACGATCAGGCCTTCCAAAACGGGAACTACGGTTTTGCCAGTGCCTTGACCTGGATTTTATTGGCCATTATTGGCGTCTTCACAATTATTATTTTCCGTAGCTCAAATCACTGGGTTTACTATAACGATTAGGAGGAAATGTAGATGGAAATGAGTAAGTCACGACGCAGAATTAATGAAATTATCCGCTACACTTTGTTAATCGTTGTAGGGATTATCTTGATCTATCCATTGCTGTGGATGGTAGGTTCGGCATTTAAACAGAACCGGGACATCTTTGGCACTTTGAATATCTTCCCGCCAAATGGTCGGGTGGTAACCACAAACTTTGCAGATGCTTGGCAGATTACCAGTGAACACACGATTTGGTATTACTTTGCCAATACGTTGAAATTCTTGGTTCCGAAAACTATCGCTACTTTGCTTTCATGTACATTGACTGCTTATGTAGTCGCGCGTAAGTCCTTTAAAGGGAAGAAATTTGTCTTTGGGGCAGTTATCGTAACCTTGCTAATGCCGGAATTGGCTTTCCGGATTCCATTGTACTTATTGTATCGGGAAGTTGGTTTGTTGGACACTTACGCAAGCTTGTACATCTCAGACATCTTTGCTAGTTCTTCCTTCTTTATCTTCATGATCATCCAATTTATGCGGACGATCCCGCGGGAGTTGGACGAAGCGGCGGTTATGGATGGTTGTAATGACTTCCAGATTCTTTGGAAAATCATCGTACCAGTTATCAAACCAATTTTGATTACGGTCTGCCTACTGTGCTTCATGTGGGGGATGAACGACTTCCAAGGACCATTGATTTATTTAAACAGTGCCGACAAGACGGTGCTATCCGTTATCTTGAAACAGCAACTAGATGGAGAAGCCATGGTCAACTACGGGCGGGTCTTTGCCGCTTCCGTGTTAGGTTTGTTACCGATGATCGCCTTGTTCTTCTCGGGTTCTCGTTACTTTGTTGATGGCGTTGCTAGCACTGGTGGTAAGGAGTAAGGAATATGGAAAACACCAAAAAAGTACAAGTCTCAATGATTGTTCAACGAGTCTTTGCGCAATTAATTGATTTTCTCTTAGGTATTTTGCTCTTGTTTGCCATCTTTGGCTTACTGATGCCACTTCTGGCAAAGGTTGTACCCAGTGATGTGATTCGAGGTGTGCTGGGATTAGGATTGTTTGTCTTTGGCTATTACGCTTTGCAGTATCCATTTATGCAAAACGGCCAGACCATTGGCAAAGGGTTTTATCATTTGAAAATCGTATCCACGGATGAAATTCGCAAGGACGTACCGGTAGCAGTGGTCGTCCAACGAGAAATCTTGTGCAAGTTGATGAGCTGTTTCTTTATCTGTGTGCCGGTCTTCTTCGGAAAAGCCGGGGGACATGAAGAAGCAACCCACACGAAATTGGTCCATTCCAAATAAAAATGAAGGGCTGTGCTTTTTGAGCGTGGCCCTTTTTATCTGAAAGTAGGGAGAAGGTTAGATGAATCAAACACAACAGGGTCAAAAGTTGGCACAAATTCGGACCTATCTCGATGAGTTGATGGAACGCTCCACACCGAGTCAACCCGTCTGGAACCAAGAAGCAGTCTTGGAAAACAAGCCACCGCAATGGAGTTACATCGACGGCTGTATGCTCATGGCGGTGCAAAAGCTCTATGAACTCACAGGGGAGCAAGCATACTTCGATTTCTTAGAGAACTTTATCGACTTTTACATCAATGAAGAAGGCGAAATTCTAGGCTACGACTATGAAGCCATGAACTCCGATTCGATTAATGAAGGCAAAGTCTTGTTCTTCTTGTACCAACACACAAACAAAGAAAAATACCGGAAAGCACTGGATCGCCTGTATCAACAAGTGCGTCATCAACCAAAGACGCCTGCCGGTAGCTTCTGGCACAAGGCGATTTATCCGAATCAAGTCTGGTTGGATGGGTTATACATGGTACAACCTTTCTATACCGCTTACGAATTGGCTTGGAACGAAGGGCAACAGTTACCAGAAATCATGTTGCAGTTTGCCAATGTGCAAAAACACATGAAAGACGACAAAACCGGCTTGCTGTACCACGCTTTCGACGAGTCGAAAAAAGCCTTCTGGGCCAATCCAGAAACCGGCTGTAGCGCCTCATTTTGGAGTCGTTCGTTGGGATGGTACGCCATGGCCTTAATTGACACGATTGAACTATTGCCACAAGTTTCTCCGGAAAAAGCGGTCTTAACGGAATACTTGGTGGAATTAGTTGCGGCCTTGGTGCCTTATCAAGAAGCAACAACTGGACTGTTCTATCAAGTGACAGACCAAGGAAGCCGGGCGGGGAATTACTTGGAAACTAGTGGCAGCTGTGCCATTGCTTACACGTTCTTAAAAGGAGCACGCTTAAATCTTTTGCCAACGGAATTTACCCAGCGAGGACAGCGTTTATTGGAAAACATCGTGGCTGAAAAACTAACTCACGACAATGACCAGTGGCGCTTGAAAGACATCTGTCTGGTGGCCGGTGTCGGGGGGATGAATGGCAAAGGGGACTATGAAAAACGTGATGGAACCTATGCTTACTACATCTCCGAACCGAAAGTCGACAATGACGCCAAAGGAATTGGCCCCTTGGTGTACGCTTACTGCGAATACGTGAAAAGCCAAAACTAGCCAATAGATACGTGTGAAATGAAGGAACCGTCTGATTCTGTCAGGCGGTTTTTTAGCGGTTGTGGCAGTTGCTTCTAGCGGGGATGCTGAACTAGTCAGAATTGGTCTATTCCTAATTAGGAGAAAAGGAGTTCCTTTTTCTTGGAGAAAATGCGGTTTTTAGGTGGTATAATGGAAGGTAGCGAAAGGAAGTGAGTCTATGCGTCACTTGGTTTATAGTGAGATGATGAATGGTCTAATCATCGAGCGGTGTACCCGAGATCAGGAATACAATATGATCAAGCACTGGCATCCAGAAGTGGAGTTTCAATTTTTTATTCGCGGGAAGCGGAAGTTCTTCGTGGACAACGAAAACTATGTTTGTTCGGAAGGCAGTCTTATCGTCATCGATTCCGAGCAGGTTCACAATACCTATTCTCACAAGGAACTCTTCCACGAGCGCATCTTGCTCTCCTTTGAAAAAGACAAGTTTGAACAGATTCTTTCGGCCATGGGCTTAGATCTCAATCACTTTTTCCTCCATCATCGAGGCTTGATCCAGATTCCCGAAGAAGATCGGGAATACGTGGAAAATCTGCTAGGGGATATTGCCGAAGAAGTCCATAAGAAACAACCGAATTATCAGCTAGTGGTTCACTTGCGCTTGGCGGAGTTTTTGATTTATTTGGAACGCATGCAACACAAGGGGAAAAAGGAACGGCAAAGTGGGGGTACCCATAGTCACGAACTGAACCAGACCGTCAACCAGGTTACTAGCTACATTCGGGCTCATTACAAAGAAGTGCATTCTTTAGACGAACTAGCTCAGGCCTTTTATTTGAACAAAAGCTATTTGAGCCGGATTTTCAAGAAAGCCACGGGTTATACCGTTACCGAGTACATCAATATTTACCGCATTCAAGAATCGCAAAAACTGCTAGAGGATACCGACATGTCCATTGCCGACGTGGCGCAAGCGGTGGGCTACGAAAACATGACCTATTACAATCGGGTCTTTAAAAAGTATGTGGAGACCTCTCCTTTGCAGTATCGGAAAAAACAGATTGCGTATAAGCAAGGCTTGCGAGAGAAGAATTATAATTAAAAAAGACTGCATCCCGCTTTTGGGAATGCAGTCTTTTTGTCTAGGCTTCGTCTTTAGGAATGAAACTCTTACGAATAATCAATTCGGAGCCTAACAGCACAGATTTGGTGATTTTACGAGGGTTGGTAAGTTGATCGGTAAGCAAGTAGATGGCGGTTTTGATCATCTCGGTGACATCGATGTCGTAGGTGGTCAAAGGCGGGGCCACATACTGGGCAATCTCATCGTTGTTAATGCTGATGATGGCCATGTCTTTCGGCAATTTCACGCCATACTCACTAAAGGCTTGCAAAGCGCCAATGGCCAGTGTATCCGAAGCAATCAAGCAAGCTTCCGGCAAGACAGGCAAGGTTTTGTACATCTCACTGGCTAGTTGGTAGCCTTCGTCGATACTGAAAAGCCCCTCGGTGAAGATGTACTTATCTTGTAAGAGGCCGTGGCGGCTCATAACTTCCCGGAAAGTCTTTTCCCGATTGTCCATTTCGTCTTGGCCGGTGACCGGATTGTGGTAGCGACCGCCGATAAAGCCGATTTCCGTAAACCCTTCTGCGATAAAACGCTCCACAGCATCTTGGGTGATGCTGTTGGTATCCGGGCGCACGGTGTCAAAAAGAGCAGGGCACGGATTTAATTCCAATAACACCCCTTTGAGATTCATCTGGTGAAGGGTGCTTAGCTCTTCTCTTGTGAGCTCGCCCACGCCGATAAAACCGGCGCAACCGCGGGCAGCTGTAAATAATTCGGCCCGCTCCGTAACAAAGTGCAGTTCCATATTGGCGACTTTGCCGTAATCTTTAAGGGCATTTTGCACCTTGGTGAAATACACATCTTGAATCACCTGAGGGCGACTTAAGAAGAAGGGTACGACGATTTTATACAGGGTTGTTTTTATTTTTGAACGATCATAGCCCATTGTTAAGGCGGTGGTGATGATCTTTTGCTTTGTCTCTGGCGTGATGGATAAGGATTCGTCGCCTTTAAAGAGGCGGGAGATGGTGGCTTGGGAGTAGCCGGAGACTTTCGAGATTTCTTTAATTGTGACCACAAGAACTCCTCCTAACGGTTGTCTTCCTCATTATAGGTCAAGTAAAGAATAAAGTAAATCTATTTACTTATTTCTGTTATAGTTATTTTCCTGGATGACTAGAAAAAGGTGAATACTCCCTGGTATTCGCTCGTAAGAATGGCTACTAACCGACTAATCTTCAAAAAATAGTGGGAAATACCAAAAAAAATCTAGTAAATGTATTTACAAATTAAGTAAAATAATTTATTATAAGAAATGTAGAGAGCGTTTACAAAAGAAAGGGCGATAAGAGATGAAAAAAAGAATGGCATTAGTTGGTTTAGGGATTGCTTTATTTTCATTAGCGGCTTGTGGGCCTAAAGGGAATACCACGGAGTCCGGGGATACGGCAGGGAAATCAAATAAAGACTACGATTTGCTTGTTTGGGAAGACCAATCGAAGGCAGACGGAATCGCGGATGCCGTAGC
The DNA here is from genome assembly GCF_000407365.1 of Enterococcus asini ATCC 700915. Lineage (GTDB taxonomy): Bacteria > Bacillota > Bacilli > Lactobacillales > Enterococcaceae > Enterococcus_C > Enterococcus_C asini. The sequence goes on along the minus strand of NZ_ASVU01000001.1, from coordinate 684,496 downwards.
GGCCTTTGAAAAAGAACACGATGTCACCATTAAAGTCGTGGAAAAAGCCTATGCCCAACAAATTGAAAACTTGCGACTAGATGGCCCGGCTGGTACCGGTGCTGATGTCATCACGATTCCCGGGGACCAAATCGGAACTTCGGTAACGGAAGGTCTGTTGAAAGAATTGGATGTGGACCAAGCGACACAAGACATTTATACAGAGTCCGCTATGCAATCACAAATCGTGGATGGCAAAGTTTATGGTTTGCCAAAAGCAGTGGAAACGCAAATTCTCTTCTATAATAAAGACTTGATTCAGGAAAGTGAATTGCCTAAAACTTTAGGCGAGTGGCTGACCTATTCGAAAAAGATTACCGACAATGAAAAAGACAAATACGGTTTGATTTCTACATTGGACCAAATCTATTACGCGGAAGGCATCATGTCAGGTTATGGTGGCTACATCTTCGGTCAAAATGATGACGGCAGCTACAATCCAGACGATTTAGGAATCGACAATGCTGGTTCCATCGAAGGGGCCAATGTAATTAAAAAATTCTACGATGAAAGGGTGCTACCTTCTGGTTTAGTCGGGGAACAAGGAACCAACGTATTGGATTCATTGTTCACAGAGGGCAAAGCAGCAGCAGTTATTTCCGGTCCTTGGAGCTTGAGCCCGTATAAAGAAGCCGGCATCGATTACGGCGTAGCGGAATTGCCAATGCTAGACAATGGCAAACACATGGGTTCCTTTATCGGCGTGAAGAGCTACAATGTCAGCAGCTACTCGAAGAACGGTGACTTGGCCGAAGAATTTGTCGAATTCATCACCAATGAAGAAAATTCGAAACGACGTTATGAAGTGACGGCGGAAGTGCCAGCAGTGGCAGCACTAGCCGAAGACGAAGCGGTAACGGCCAGTGAAGGGGCAGCGGCGATTGCGGCTCAATCCCAATACGCGGTCTTAACACCAGGCATCACTGAAATGAACTCTGTTTGGGAACCGGTGGATGGAGCATTGCAAACCATCGCCACTGGGAAAGCCACTCCGGAAACTGCATTACCGGAAGCCGCGGCCCAAATCAAGTCTGCAATTGCTGCGACCAAGTAACACGTCTGTCGCTGTGGAAGGAAGAAGGGCTGGGCTGACAACACGTCTCCCGGCCCTTTCGTAAAAGAGGAGCGAAAGCAAATGGAAACAATGAGTCAATCAACGAATCAAAAACAGCGAGGAAGAAAAGCGGCCCTCTTCTCCCTGATTCCTGGACTGGGCCAGTTTTACAATCGCCAGTATGCCAAAGGTGGTTTGTTCTTATTCTTCTTTGTGGCATATATACTGGTTTTTAAAGACCTTTTCAACATGGGCTTGTGGGGCATCGTCACGTTAGGGGTTGAGGTTCCCCGGGATAATTCGATTTTTCTTTTGGCGGAAGGCTTGATTGCTTTAATCGTCATTGCATTTGGTATTTTCTTTTATTATTTGAATCTGCGAGACGCCTATAAAACCGGAGAATTAATCGGTATGGGACAAAAACCCCACACAATCAAGCAGTCTTATCAAGCATTGCTTGCGGAAGGCTATCCTTACTTAATCAGTAGCCCGGCATTTTTGTTATTGGTTTTCTCCGTGATTTTCCCGATTTTGTTCAGTGTAGCCTTGGCCTTTACCAACTATGACTTGTATCATTCGGCACCGGCAAATCTGGCAGACTGGGTTGGTTTAGAAACCTTCGCCAAAATCTTTACCGTGGACATTTGGCGCAGTACCTTCTTTGGGGTGATGGGCTGGACGGTAGTTTGGACATTAGTGGCGTCCACTTTGCAAGTTGCTATTGGGGTCTTTTTGGCCATCGTAGTACATCAAAAAGAATTGCGCTTTAAAAAATTCTTCCGCACCATTTTAGTTTTACCTTGGGCGGTTCCGGGCTTTGTCACCATCTTGATCTTCGCCGGACTCTTTAATGACAGCTTTGGAGCGGTGAACAATGTTATTTTGGATTTCTTCCGGATTTCCCCGATTCCTTGGTTAAACGATGCCAACTGGACTCGCTTGGCTCTATTAATCATCCAAGGTTGGCTAGGGTTTCCTTACATCTTTATCGTGACTACGGGAACCTTACAGTCGATTCCTGCTGACTTGTACGAAGCGGCGACCATCGACGGGGCATCCGTGATTCAGAAGTTCAAAAACATCACCTTGCCTTTGGTACTGTACTCCATGGCACCAATCATCATCACCCAATACACCTTTAACTTTAACAACTTTAATATCATCTACTTGTTCAATGCCGGTGGACCGGCTGTGCCCGGATCGACTGCTGGTGGGACGGACATTTTGGTCTCTTGGATTTACAAATTGACCATGCAAAACAGCCAATACGCCTTGGCAGCAGCCTTGACGATTCTCTTGTCCATCTTTGTAATCGCCATTGCCCTGTGGCAGTTTAGACGCACGAATTCATTCAAGGAGGAGGTCTAATCCATGGAAAAAACAGCGAGCATTAAAAGTCAACGACGCCTACGCATGACTTTGACCTACCTACTTTTGATTGCCATGGTGGTCATTATTGTCTATCCCTTACTATGGACGATTGGCGCGAGTTTCAATCCCGGCAATAGCTTGGTATCCACCAGTTTGATTCCGAAAAATCCGACGCTAGCTCACTACCAACGACTGTTTGCAGGAGAAGGCACGTTGCTTTACGGCCAATGGTATCTTAATTCCTTGAAAATTAGTTTCTTCACTATGATTCTAACCTTGGTTTCGGTGTCTTTCACCGCCTATGCTTTTTCCCGATTCCGCTTTACCGGTCGGAAAAATGGCCTTTTACTTTTCTTGTTGTTGCAGATGATTCCCCAATTTTCCGCTTTGATTGCCATCTTCGTCTTGGCTCAACTATTGGGTATGATCAATAGTCACTGGTTGCTGATTTTGATCTATGTTGGGGGCCAGATTCCCATGAACACCTACTTATTAAAAGGGTATTTTGATTCGATTCCCTTGGACTTAGATGAAAGTGCCAAACTAGACGGTGCTAGCAATACCCGGGTGTTCTGGCAGATTTTGATGCCTTTAGCGCGACCTATGTTAGCGGTAGTTGCCATGAACGGCTTTACCGGGCCACTAGGTGACTTCGCTTTGTCTTCTGTTTTATTGCGGAATCCAGAGTATTACACCTTACCCATTGGTTTGTACAAATTAGTCACCGATAAAATGGGGGCAAGTTACACGACCTTTGCAGCCGGGGCGATTTTAATCAGTATCCCGATTGCTGTAGTCTTTGTCTTATTGCAAAAGAACTTTGTCAGCGGCTTAACCGCTGGGGGAACGAAAGGATAGACTCACATGAATGCTTACAATCAGGAACCTCGTTTGCTACACGGCGGGGATTACAATCCGGACCAATGGCTGGATTATCCGGAGATTCTCAAAAAAGACTTGGAACTAATGAAAGAAGCCAAAATCAATACGGTGTCGCTAGGGATTTTTGCTTGGAGTGCTTTGGAGCCACGGGAAGGGGAGTTCCACTTTGAATGGCTGGACCAAATCATGGATGATGTGGCAGCTATGGGAGGCAATGTGATCCTCGCAACTCCTAGTGGTGCGCGGCCGGCTTGGCTGTCGGAAAAATATCCAGAAGTCTTGCGAACCAATGCCAATCGCCAAAAGATGCGCCATGGTGGCCGGCACAATCACTGCTTTTCTTCTCCGGTATACCGGGAAAAAGTGGCGCTGATTAACCGCAAGCTAGCGGAGCGCTATGGTCAGCATCCGGCGGTGATCATGTGGCATATCTCCAATGAATACGGGGGGGATTGTCACTGTGAGTATTGCCAAGCCAACTTCCGCAAGTGGTTACAAGCACGCTACGGAACGCTAGAAGCTTTAAATGAAGCTTGGTGGGGACCATTTTGGAGTCACAGTTTCTCCGATTGGTCGCAAGTGGAATCTCCGTCACCGATTGGGGAGTCGGCGGTTCACGGCTTGAATTTAGACTGGAAACGATTTGTCACGGATCAAACCATTGATTTCTTCGAACACGAAATCAAGGACATCCGCCACATTACCCCGGATATTCCGGTGACCACCAATTTTATGGCGGATACCATGGACTTGATTCCTTTCCAAAGCCTGAACTACGAGCGCTTTGCCAAACACGTGGACATCCTGAGCTGGGATTGTTATCCGGCATGGCACAATGACTGGGAAACCACGGCGGACTTGGCTAGTAAAGTTGGTTTTATCGACGACTTGTACCGCAGCTTGAAGGATCAACCGTTTTTACTGATGGAATCCACACCGAGTGGGGTCAATTGGCACCCGGTGAACAAGACGAAACGGCCGGGGATGCATTTGTTGTCCTCCATGCAACACATCGCTCACGGTTCAGATAGTAACTTGTACTTCCAAATCCGCAAATCTCGTGGCTCGTCGGAAAAATTCCACGGAGCGGTAATCGACCACGACAATAGCAGTGACAATCGGGTGTTCCAAGACGTGAAAGAAGTCGGCGCCTTAATGGAAAAAATCCAAGGGGTCAAAGGCGGCGGAAAAAAAGCCAAAGTCGCCATCTTATACGATTGGGAAAACAACTGGGCCCTAGACGATGCTCAAGGCTATGCCCAAGGGACCAAGCGGTATCCTCAGACATTACAAGAACACTATCGCTACTTCTGGAACCAAGACATTCCCGTCGATGTGGTGACTCCCCGGTATGATTTGTCCGGTTACGATTTGGTCGTAGCTCCTATGTTGTATTTGTTAAGTGAAACAGACATGAGGGCGCTAAAAGAGTACGTGGCAGCCGGAGGGACATTGGTGAGCACCTATATCACCGGAGTAGTCAATGAAGCGGATTTGACCTATCTCAATGGTTGGCCCCAAGCTTTGCAAGAGCTCTTTGGCTTACAAGTGAAAGAGACCGATGTTTACTATCCGAAAGACCACAATCGGATTCAAACGGCTACTGGGGACTATGGCGTAAAAGACTACGCGGCACTCATTGAGGTGCAAGACGCGGAAGTTTTGGCCCGGTACCAAGAAGGCTTCTATCAAGGTGAAGCTGCGGTTACCCGTCATCATTTCGGTGAAGGGGATGCGTACTTTATCGCACCGCGCACGGAACAAGCTTTCTTAGATGAATTTTATGGACTACGCACGAAGGAACTGCACTTGGCCAATCCTTTAGTGGTCGCGGGCAATCCGGATGTTTCCATTCAAAGCCGCAAGCAAGCAGGCCGCACGTATCATTTCGTGATGAACTTTTCCGAAGAGGTGCAAGAAGTGACCTTGGCACAAGAGCTGCAAGATTTGTTAACAGGAGAAACAATGCCTAAGACCTTGCACTTACAACCTTATCAAGTCCGGGTTTTAGTAGCGGAATAACTAAAAGACGTTCGGGAATTTTCCCGAACGTCTTTTACTGAAGCAAAACCAGCCATAAGCCGAATGTGAGAAAGGGGATAAAAGGGAGTTCTTTTTGCTGGCGATGTAAGAGCGCATTAAAGAAAAACGCGATGAGTCCGGCACAACAGGCCACTAATAAGACTAAGGCGAACCGTTGCAAAGGAAGCCAAAAACTCCAGGCTAAGAGTAACAGTAAATCGCCAGTGCCTAATTTTTCCCGTAAGAACAAGTAGCACAAGCCGGCGAGTAAAAGGCAATAGAGCAACGACAGCCAATAAACCTGGCCTCCGCTTACGAAATAATAAAGGCCTAAAAACACGGCCCCAGGATAAAACAGCTTAGGCTCCAAAATCAGGTAAAAGCAGTCGGCCAAAGCCAAGGCTAGACTCAAAAAAAGCCACAATAATCCGTGCAGAGAGTGAGTAGTGAGCGGGTAGCTAGCCAGTAACAGCCCGCCGGCAAGCTCTGCCCAAAAGCAGCTAGCCGGGATTTTTCCTTGGCAATGACGACAGCGAGCCTTTTGCCAGAAAAAGGATAGCAAGGGGATTAATTCATACCAGGCTAAAGGGGTCTGGCATATTGAGCAATGGGAGCGGGGGAAAAGTAGAGAGTCTCCTTTTGGCAAACGCTCTGCTGTAACACAGCAAAAAGAGCCTAGACAAGCCCCGATTAAAAACCGTAATAGTACCATGACGTTCCTCCTTATTTGCTAAAAGGTACGCGGTTTTTAGTCGAAACTGGACAAGCGCTCCGAAATTCTTGATAATGGAGCAAAGGGAGGGAACCGAAATGAAAAAACGCTGGATACCCCTATTGTTGATCGGACTCGTGGTTTTCTTGGGCGGTTGTGCGAAGGCAATCCCCACCAAAGAAGCGGCAGCGCTCTTTGTGGATCGACTGATCTACCAAAAAGAGACCGAGAAATTCGAAGCGAACTTTAAAGACGGTGCCAAACTAACGGAGACATTTGAAGAACAAGAGCAGAGTTTTCAAGAGAATTTTACGGCGGGCTTATTAAGCACGGACAGTGGCCTTTCCCAAGAAACTGCCAATGAGATTTCGCAATTGGTGATGAATCAGGTCAAAGAAAAGACTAGCTACACCATCGACGTGGCCGAAACTGACAATATCCGCAATGTTACGTATCACGTGAAAGGCCTGGATTTTGTGGCTTTAATGAGCCAAACGACCCAAGCAATCACGGCACAGATGTTAAAAGACACAAGCCTTGCAAAGGATGAAGCAAAACTGGCTCAGGCGTTAGTGACTCAATTGAAGACTGCACTGGCCGATGCCCCGGTGAAAAGCGAGGCTGTGGATGTACTGTTGGAGATGCGGCCTGAAAAAGGCAAGTGGACCCTAGTGGACGGGCAACAAGAACAATTGCAAAGTCTCTACTTAGCCTTTGTAGCCGGAGTCAAAGATGAGAAAACTTTAAAAGCAGATTGGGCGACGGCGCAAGAAAAACTCGCTGAGGAGTTGGCCAAAGAACTCCAATAAACCTAGATGAAGGAAGCAGAGTCAATGGGTTACAAAATTTCTGCCCGGGAGGAGTTCTCGTGAGGAAGTGCACATTATTGTACTTTTTCCTAGTTTCGTACTACCATAAATGTGTAGACCAAATAGAGGAGGAATATCGGAATGAAATATGCAAAGACCAAAGAAATTTTGAATCAAGCAGTTGCGGATTTAAGCCAAATGTCAATGGTGATTCACCAAACACACTGGTACATGAGAGGACCAGGCTTCTTGACTTTACATCCAATGATGGATACCTTCATGGATGATATCAATGACCAACTGGACGAAATTTCAGAACGCTTGATTACATTGGACGGCTCTCCTTATTCTACTTTGAAGGAAATGGCTGAAAACACCAAAATCAAAGACGAAGTAGGTCGTTGGGATCGTGGGATGGAAGAACGCTTGGCAATCTTGGTAGATGGCTATCGCTATTTGACTGAATTGTACCAAAGCGGAATCGACGCTGCCGGTGATGAAGGGGACAATGTCACAGAAGACATGTTCATCGAATTCAAAGGTGCAACTGAAAAACGCATCTGGATGCTTCAAGCACACCTTGGCAAAGCACCAGAAATCGACCAATAAAAGCTTTAAAAGCCCTGTCTGGCAACTGCCGGACAGGGCTTTTTTTTTAGTTATTCTTCTGTTAATTGCTCCTTGGCTTTTTGAATCTGCCAAGCCACTTGGTCAAAGCCGGTGCCTCCTAGTGAGTGCCGGTTTTTCACAGCGTTCACGGAATCGAGTTTTTCATAAATATCCTCTGCGATTAACGGCGTGATGGCCTGGTATTCCTCCAAGGGGATGTCTTGCAAGTAGCGGCCTTTTTGGATACCGTCGATGACTAGCTTGCCGACGATTTCGTGAGCTTCTCGGAAAGGGACTCCTTTAGAAGCCAAGTAATCTGCCAGTTCCGTAGCGTTGGAGAAATCCTTTTCCGTGGCTTCTTTCATCTGCTCGGTGTGGACGGTCATGGTATGAATCATGCCGGACATGATTTCCAGACTGGTCAAAATCGTTTCCGCCGTGTCAAACATGCCTTCCTTATCCTCTTGAAAGTCTTTATTGTAGGCCAAAGGTAGACCTTTCATTACGGTCAAAAGACCAAAGAGATTGCCATAGACCCGGCCGGTTTTCCCCCGAATCAATTCCGCCATATCCGGATTTTTTTTCTGGGGCATAATGGAGCTGCCGGTGGAAAAGGTGTCGGTCAGTTCCACAAATTGAAACTCATGGCTGCACCAGAGAATCAGTTCTTCACAAAAACGGGAAAGGTGCATCATTAAAAGCGAGGCATTGCTTAAAAACTCCAAGATAAAGTCGCGATCGCTCACCGCGTCTAAGCTATTGCTGTAAACTTGCGCAAAGCCCAGTTCTTTGGCAGTGTATTCCCGGTCAATCGGAAAAGTCGTCCCTGCCAAGGCCGCTGCTCCTAAAGGGGAGACGTCGGTACGAATGAGATTTTCTTCAAAGCGGGTCTGGTCCCGTGTGAACATCTGATAGTAAGCCATGAGGTGATGACCAAAGCTAATCGGCTGCGCGTGTTGCAAGTGGGTATAGCCAGGCATCACCGTGTAGATATTTTCTTCGGCTTTATCCACCAAGACTTGACGCAAGGTGCTGATTTTTTCTATCACGGCTGCTAAGGTGTCCTTTAAGTACAAATGCATATCTGTGGCCACTTGATCGTTACGACTACGGGCAGTGTGGAGTTTGCCGGCCACCGGTCCGATTTCTTGGTGAAGATACGTTTCCAAGTTCATATGGATATCTTCGTTTTCAATGGTGAAAGTCAGTGCCCCTTGCGCTAATTTGTCTTGTAAAATCAATAAGCCACGAGTGATTTCCGCCGCTTCATCCGGAGTGATAATCCCCGTATGCCCTAGCATTTTCACATGAGCCAAACTGCCTGTGATATCTTGTTTTGCCATCTTCTGATCAAAGGGAATCGAAGCCCCGAAAGCATCGATCCAAGCCTCATTTTTCCCATCAAAACGGCCGCCCCAAAGTTTTGCCATCTTTTTCACCCCATCTATAAAAATGTCTGTCGATTCTACTTCTAGTATAACGAAAAAAGGGCAGTGACAGCGAAGAAAAACTGTCTCTGCCCTCATTTATAAGATCCTCACGTGTGGCTCGCTGTACACACCATCAGGAAACTATCTGATTTATTTGACCAAGTTTTGTTCTTGGACTTTACTTTGCACTTCCGCATGAACTTTGGAAGGCAAGCCGAATAATTTGATGAAGCCCACTGCGGCATCTTGGTCAAAGGTATCCGCAGAAGTGTAGGTCGCCAAGTTTTCATTGTAAAGGCTGTTTTCTGACTTCCGACCTTCCACGATAGCATTGCCTTTAAAGAGTTTCACCCGAACCACACCATTCACGTATTTTTGGGTTTCTTTCAAAAAGGCGATCAAAGCATCGGTTAAAGGATTGAACCACAAAGCATTGTAAATCACATCAGCCAATTGGTTTTCAATCGTTGGTTTAAAGTGGGCTAATTCCGTTACGAAAGTCAAATCTTCCAATTCTTTATGAGCTTTCATTAAAGTCATCGCTCCAGGACATTCGTAAACTTCCCGAGACTTGATTCCCACTAGACGATTTTCCACGTGATCGATCCGACCGATACCGTGTTTCCCTGCCAAAATGTTTAACTCGTCGATGATTTCATAGAAGCTCATAGCTTCCCCGTCCAATGCCACGGGAACACCGGCGTCAAAGGTGATTTCCACCATGTCTGGCACATCTGGTGTATCTTCCAACTCGGCGGTAATCGCATAAGCACCTTTTGGCGGCGCCGCCCAAGGATCTTCCAAGATGCCACATTCGCAAGCCCGACCCCAAATATTTTGGTCGATGGAGTAGGGATTGTCCAAGTTAGCGGGAATTGGCACCCCTTTTTCCGCAGCGTAGGCGATTTCTTCTTCCCGGGACCATTTCCATTCCCGAACCGGCGCGATAACTTTTAAATGAGGATCGAGTGCCGCAATCGCCACTTCGAACCGGACTTGGTCATTGCCTTTACCAGTACAGCCGTGGGCCACCGTGGTTGCACCAGCCGCATGGGCCACTTCGACTAATTTTTTCGCGATTAATGGACGAGAAAGGGCGGAGACTAAAGGATAGGACTGTTCATAGAACGTATTGCCTTGTAAAGCGATTAAGGCGTATTCATTGGCAAATTCTTCCTTGCAGTCCAAGGCGTAGGACTCGATGGCGCCTACTTGAATCGCCTTGTCTTTGATAAACTGCATGTCTCGACCTTCACCAATATCCAAACAACAAGCCACTACGTCATAGCCTTCATCTACTAACCATTTAATGGCAACGGAAGTATCTAAGCCGCCGGAATATGCTAAAACTACTTTTTCTTTCATATTTATACACCATCGCTTTCGCTCGTTTATGATTAACTGAGCTCATCTTACCAAATATTCATGCATTTCGCAAGAGAAAAATAAATAAATATACATAAAATTTGTAAAAAGAGCGAAATTCATGCATCAATCCTCGGAATGGACTGCTTTTTGCATAATGAGGAGATCAACGAAAAAGAGCAGTTACTATTGTAAGAAAAAGCATTGGATTCAAGGAAAAGCAGAAGAATTTCGTTGACTTTGCTTCACAAGCAAGGTATTATATTAAATGGTATTGTTTGCCCCACGAAGAGCCCCGGAAACTCAAGTGTATGTCAAACATTCGAAATTGAAATTGGAGGAAAAAATCTTGCGTACAACATATATGGCCAAATCTGGCGAAGTAGAACGTAAATGGTATGTCGTAGATGCAACTGATGTTCCTATGGGTCGTCTTTCTGCAGTCGTAGCATCTGTATTGCGCGGTAAAAACAAACCAACATTCACCCCTCATGTGGATACTGGTGACAATGTCATCGTAATCAATGCAGACCATGTAAAATTAACTGGTAATAAAGCAAGTGACAAAATTTACTACCGTCACTCTAACTTCCCTGGCGGATTGAAACAAATCTCTGCTGGCGAATTGCGTGCTAAAAATTCTCGTCGTCTGATCGAAAACTCTGTTAAAGGCATGCTTCCTAAAAACACTTTAGGCCGTGCTCAAGGCATGAAACTTCACGTCTATGCAGGCGCTGAACATCCACATGCAGCTCAAAAACCAGAAGTTTTGGATATCACAAACTTAATTTAATAGGAGGGAATTTCATTGGCACAAGCTCAATATATCGGCACTGGCCGTCGTAAAAATGCAGTTGCCCGGGTACGTTTGGTACCAGGTACTGGTAAAATTACTGTAAACAACAAATCTGTTGAAGAATACATTCCCCACGCTGACTTGCGTGAAGTCATCAACCAACCATTTGGCGTTACTGAAACCAAAGGTGCTTATGACGTAAACGTAAATGTTAACGGTGGTGGCTACGCTGGACAAGCCGGTGCGATCCGTCACGGTATCGCTCGCGCTTTGTTACAAGTAGATCCTGATTTCCGTTTGGCTTTGAAACGCGCTGGCTTACTTACTCGTGATGCCCGCATGGTTGAACGTAAAAAACCAGGGTTAAAAAAGGCAAGAAAAGCAAGTCAATTTTCAAAACGTTAATCCTTATTACATCAAGGATTTCAAGGCATCATCCGTTTGGATGGTGTCTTTTTTTAGCTAAATTCCTTGAAAATTGGGTCTATTTTACAGACCCTTTTCTATGTAAACTGTTTTCCATACTTGGAAAAATATGTTATTTTTAAATTTTATTTAATTCTAATATTTACTATTTTTATAGTAGTGTTAGGTAATGTGTCTGCATAAATTTGTTATACAATAATGGATTTTGGTTTTGGGACGTAAAACATGGTATTTTATGTGTCTTACGTTGATTTAGCATGTATAGTAAGTCTTTAATAGGTGAACGGAGAATTTATTTTTGTTGAACTAAAAAAGAAACTAATTCGTATGAACTAGCTTCTTAGTTATCTAAATATAAAGCAAGTTTATTTGCTGTTTCTCGTTTTGCATGAGTTGTAACATGAGTGTAGATTTTTAAGGTTATATCACTATTAGCATGTCCTAATCTGTCTTGGACTTCTTTCAATGTTGCTCCTGCCTCGAATAACAATGAACAATGAGTATGCCGAAACCCATGAATTGTAATTTCTCTTATTTCTTTATTTTCTTTAACAACAGTTTTCATACATCTATTAAGGTAATCTGGGTCAAAAGGTTGGTCTTTTTCATTCTTCAGTGGGATATCTCTTGTAAATACTAAATGATTGTCCCTAACATTAATATAGCGTGACTGTTGTTTTTCTTTCCAAGTCATTAAAATATTATAAGTGGAAGGGTCGATGCTTATTACTCTATTGCTATTTTCATTTTTAGTGTCTGATACGTAAGCAATGCGTTTAATCATCGTCATTGATTTATTTACGATAATACTGTCAGCTCGTATATCAGACCATCTTAAAGCCATCAGTTCGCCTTTCCTCATTCCCGTAAAAGCCAATAATCGAAAAGCTGTAAACCACATATAATCATAGTTCTGCTCCAATACATCTAAAAAATTATTCAATTCATTCTTATCATAGTAATTTTCGGTATTACTACTTGTCAATTCGACAGTATTAGCAATATTCATTCGAGATTTATTTATCTTTGGCATTGTGCATAATCGCATAGGATTTTTTTGAATTAAATCTTTTTTTAGGGCTAAATCAAGAATTTGCTGGGTGTATCCCTTTAAAGCTTTGTATTTATGATATTCTTTCGCCCACTTATTTAGTATTTGCTGACAAAATTCTGTAGTTATCTCATCAACATATTTTTTACCAAAAACGGGCAATATTTTTAATCTAAACAAATCAATTGTTCTGTTGTATGTAACCAATCGGACGGAATCTTTGTAATCGATTATCCATTCGTTATACATATCTTGAAATGAGATTTGAATGTATTTTTGTTCAGATTCTATTTTCCCTTCGATTTCTGCTAATTTTTCTAATGCTTGTTTTTTTGTTGAAAATCCAGACTTTTTAATATACTTTTGTTTTCCATTATAATCTAAGCCAAGGAAAATTCTGAATTTATAAGCAGTTTCTCCATTTTTCTTGATATATTTGTCTACTCTAGCCAATATAATCGCTCCAATTCTTCAGAAGTGTGCAGCGATTATACCTCGTTTCAGGAAGGATATCTAGAATGCTCTACAAATTTGCCCTCCTTTATTAATGATGCTATAAAGGTCCTTGAAATGGATACTTTTTACATTAGTATCCATCATGAATCCTATTGTATCAATGTTTTATTTTTGATTTATAGGGAGATGGATACTTATAGTCTAATTCAATAGAAAAGTATCCATAAATAATACATGTTAGGGAGGTAATACATGGGACAAAAAATGATTAATGTCAAACCAATTAAAGACAAAGAATTATTGAATCAATTTGGTAAAGAACTAAAAAAGGGAAAACATGGAAAAAGAGATTATCTGGTTATGGCAATTGGTATAAAAACAGGATTACGGATTTCAGATATATTGAACTTAAAAGTATCTGATGTGAAAAATAAGATACAGACAGAAATTGTTGAAATAAAGACTGGTAAAAAAAGAACTCTTCATCTGAAATCATTAACATCAAACATTATTGATTATTTAAATACAGAACATAGTGCGGAATCTGAGTGGCTATTTCCAAGTCCAACAGATAGTAGTAGACAGTTAGCCAGTCATCAGTATTATAAAATCCTACAGAAAGTTGCAGATAATCTAGGGTTAGATTATATTGGCACACATACACTTAGAAAAACATTCTCTTATTTCTTTCTAAAACAGAATAAGGGTGATATTGTTACCCTGATGAAGATTTTAAATCATAGTAGCCAAGCAGTAACTTTGCGATACGCAGGAATTGAAGAAGAAGATATAAAAGCTAAACTTGAAGATTTTGACCCGTTTAAGTAAGTAAAAGCACAATCATTTAAGATTGTGCTTTTTGCTTGACTCGTTTTAATTGAATAGTATTATACTTTTCCTTATTCAAATAACTCTGAAAATACAAGACATCTGCATTATCATAATCTGCTTTGTCATTAGAAAGATAAATGGTATCCTTAGAGTTTTTGTGCAAGGTTAAATAATAGAAGAAGTCAACTACAGAATAAATTGCTCGTAATGTATATTGATTATTTTCTTTCACAAAATAACCAAGGGTATTAGAATCATTCAGATAAATCAAAATATCATCCCGAATAAGTGTGGTATTATTTTCCAAGTTTCTAAATGAGACATCTGCTAAGTTGGATTGTATGGCAGGGATATACTCTTTATTAGGAATAGCTAATATATCTACAGTATCTATAGAAGTTGTATAGTAGCGTTTTTCTAGCATATCTGAAAAAGAAGCTACTCTAATTGGGAATTTAGTCAATTCGTTGATGATAAATTGACTAAAATACTTTCTATCTTCTTCAGAAGATAATTGATTGAACCGGTTATTTGCAAGTTTTTTTATAGATTTATCATTTTTATAGTTATATTTACCTGAAGCAAATACTGAAAGATAGAGCTGTTTATTTTTATCTAGGGAATCAATTACTTGAATTTTATTGGTATACAAGCCAATTGAAACCAAATATTGAACGACCATTGACTGCAAGTCTAAATCCTTCATATGTTTCAAGTCATATTTATCAACATAATAAAAATGTTTATTTAATTTTCCTTTAGAAATGATTTTATTCTTTTTTAAGGTCTTTAATCGTGCCTCTAAGCTGATGCGATTGCATTGCAAGAGCTTAATCAAGGTGTTCTCATATATTCCGTTTGATTGGGTAATGATGTCTACCAATTCCTCAGAATCAATAGCCCGATTGTTTACAAAAAGTGTGTTCATATTCACTCCCTCCTATTGTGTTATCAATTTTATTTTTTAAAATTATCCATTCTCATAACTATCCATAAGTAACTCTAAACTCATAATTATCCATTCTCATTTCTATCCATCATTAAGTGGTTGTATTTGAATACAAAATTTTTCTATTTCTTGCTTAGGTAGCCACTTTGAAAAATTCATGGAGGTTTCCATTGCGATTTTTCCGAATTCACATCAAAATTGGCATAGTTTTCAAAAAGTTCTCACAAAAGTTCTCATTTTGTTGTCATCTATTTTTTTGGAAAAACCTCTTTTTTAGGGTTGATGGAGGGTTTAGGTAGGGTATGAAAATTAATAAATGTAGGGATTATGAAGGGGTTCATAATTTAGTAAAGTATCCCTGACTTCCAAAAGTATCCATCTCATAACTATCCCTTTTCAAAACTATCCATCTACTATTTTATCATCTAAAAGTAGGGGATGGAAATTTGAACGTTGTGTGTAAATATATTTAACTATAAAAAAAGTGTGTGATAAAAAAATCCTTAACAAAATTTGTTAAGGATTAATATTTTACTGAATGAACATAGTTAAATTTAGATTAAGCATTTCGCTTACTGACGAATAATTTTAAAATTATTTCCGAATTGTTCGATATAAAGACCTTCTCCATATTTAGTTGAGATTTCTGTATATTGACCAATTACAAAAGTATTCTCCATGTTATGGTTTGTTGTAGTTGCATCATATCTAGACAAGGTGTTTGGTAGATAAAATGTTTGAACTAAATTCTTATTGGTAAAAGCATTATAGCCTAAAAAAGTTACACCTTCAGGAATTGGATTTGAGTCAATATCTTGGACACATTTTAGTAGAGACGGTTACGCCATTTTTTCTTTTGCTAACTCTTCAAACTCCTGAGGGGTTAGATAGTGAATCGAGCTGTGAATTCGATTCCGGTTATAAAATCCTTCAATGTAACTAAATAGTGCTCGATTCGCTTCTTCGAAGTCTGAGTAAGTCGTCGTGTATACTTCTTCTTTTTTCAATGATGCATGGAAGGACTCAATTCCTGCATTATCATAGGGTGTTCCTTTGCGACTATAGGAATGTCTTATTTTATTGTTTTCAAGCCAACTTTCCACTTCGATTGCTGTATATTGACTACCTAAATCGGTGTGTAGAATCATTCCTTCTGGAATGTGGTACCGTTGTTTCGCTTGATTGAGTGTTTGTAACACACAATCGACAGTCATTCGCTTAGAAAATGTATAGCTAATAATCTTTTTCGTGTGTAAATCCATAATTGAAGATAAGTAACACCAACCATTTTTCTTAGTTGGAATGTAGGTGATATCAGCTACCCATTTTTCACAGATAGTTTTAGTAGAAAAGTCCTGATTTAAGATGTTCTCTTTTAAAACAACCGGCTGAACAGACCGTTGAGGTCTGTATTTCTTAACCACAATTGACCTTAGATTTAATTGTTTCATCAATTTTTGAACATGCTTAAGAGATACTGAAATTCCTTCTTTTAGCAACACTTGATGGATTTTTGTTGCACCATATCTCTGTTTATGATCAAAAAAGATCGTTGAAATCTTCTTTTTCAATTGGTTATTTCTGACTTCTGTAGCTGTTAACGATTTATTTTTATAAAAATAGTAGACGCTCCTAGGAATTTCTAATAACCGACACAACAAAGAAACAGTGTAATCTGGATTTGAGTCAATACCTCGGACACGATTTGTGAGAATTTTTTCGAGATTCCAGCGGGTTAGTATCTCATCGTTTCGACCAGCCGTCAAACCAAAACCGTTTGACCGCTGATCGAAGCGATGAAGTTGAAGCCCTGTGGAAATCTCGCAAAAAAAATGTAGGTGGTAGCTAGGAACTAAGCTTGCAATGCCAACTCTTCCATCTGATTTGGTGTTAAATAATTAATACTACTATGGATTCGCTTGCGATTGTAAAATCCTTCAATGTATTGAAATAACGCTAAATGAGCAGCTTCAAAGTTTTCATACGCTTTTGATGGATAGACTTCTTCTTTTTTGAGTGAGGCGTGAAACGATTCGATACCGGCATTGTCATACGGACAGCCTTTACGACTAAAGGAGTGCCGAATGTTCAATTCTTTCAACTTTGCCTCATAGGCTTCGCTAGTGTACTGAGAACCCAAGTCTGAGTGGATGATCAAGTTCTCGGAGGGCGTGTGGTTTAAGAGCGCATGGTCAAGGGTTTCGATAACCAGTTCTTTCGTCATCTGCTTGCCAAACTTCCAACCGATGATTTTCTTTGTGTGAAGATCTTGGATGGTGGAAAGATAGGTCCAGCCATCTTTTAGGGTATGAATATAGGTAATGTCTGTCACCCATTTTTGATTGATCGACGTAGTGGTAAAATCTTGGTTTAACAGGTTTTTACGTCCTTCACTTTTAACTTTTGCTTGTTTGCCAGGCTTGTACTTCTTGAGGGTGATTGAACGCAAGCCTAATTTTCTCATCAGTATTTGTACTTTCTTTAGGGACAAGGTCTCGCCACGGCCAACAAGAATCTTATGAATTTTGGGCGCACCATAGATACCCTTGTTTTCAAAGTAGATTCCTGAAATCAAGCGGTTTAAGCGTTTGTTTTCTGATTGGCGCTTGGAAGGCTTCTTTTTCTTCCAGTCATAGTAGCTGGATTTCGGTGCTTCCAAAACGGTACACATTTGTTTTACGTCATGATCATGAACATTTGATTGAATAAATTCGAAGACATCACTCATTTTTACTTTTGAGCGAATATGGTTAAAGCCTTTTTTAGGATAGTGTTTTCCTCCTGCATGCGGGCCATTTCCTTTTTCATTGCTAGGATTTCTGCCTTAGTCATGCCGGTTGCTTCATTCTTTGTATAAAGCTTCTTCCAACGATAAATCGTTTGTGTAGCGATACCATATTGCGCTGCCAGTTCCTCGACCGATTGGCCAGACTGGTTTAAATCTAAGATCATCTTCTTAAAGTCTTCATCAAATTTTTTCTTGGCTTTTGCCATCGTGGACACGTCCTTTTCTTAGTAGTTAGATTCTACCAAATCGTGTCCATGAAATCATCCTAACATCAATCCTTACACCATTTTTCAATGAATCGGACAAGTGACTTCAGGTCTTTCGAGAGAATATGGCTGCGGCTTTTTTTAATATTTCAAGTTCCTCTTTCAAACGAGCATTTTCTTTTCTCAAATCAGCCGCTTCTTTTCCGGTTAGTCCTGTGGACGGATCAGGTAAGTATAAATTCTTCCACTTATAAATCGTCGCTTCAGCTAAGCCATATTCTTTCGCCAACCCTCGAACAGAACGTCCAGTTTGATTTAGTTCAACAATCATCTGTTTAAAATTTTCTTCATATCGGGTCATAAAATCCATCCTCTCGTAGATAAGTTTAATTTATTTCTGTCTCTACGAAAAGATGTCTAAGATTTGATACTAACACTATTTTATCAAAATTGGGGGCGCAGTTAGTTGAAGAAAACGTATTACAGATTGGGACGCGAGTTTTGCCGGAAGTGATTTTGGGCTTGCAGTTGAAAGAATGATTTCCGAAAGAGTAAATCAAAGAAAACAGACGTGAAAGCAATGCACTTATTTAGTGAATTGCTTTCACGTCTTTGATTTTTAGTGGTTATCGCCAAAACTCTGGCTAGCTATTTTTATCATCTGTAAGCATTTTTGTGGCTTCCTCATATGTTTTGCTGAGGGTATTGGCGTTGCGAATGGTCATAAAGGGGGAAGCCTCGTGTTTCAGGAGTTTGCGATACTGGCTTTTGTAATAGAGCTTGTGTTCGGCAAAAGCAGAGGACCAGAGGATGGTATTGTTTACTAACTGGATTTTTTCGATGTTCTCGTCTGTTGGAGGAATATCGGCAAGTAGTTGTTTTCCGGAGCGGTTTTCCAGGAGAAAAATGGCATTGTGGCGCCAGTCTTTGTTTTTATTCCACCAGCTTGGGACATTTTGCAACAAAAAGTCTAGGTCAGCATACGAAATGGAAAGAAACGAGGCGGGAACACCAGTCTTATCGGAAACGATGGTGGCAATCTCAGCGTCAGTGTGCTTACTTTCTTCGGCATCAAAGAGGATGACGCCGGTGTTGCCAATGGTCTTTAGCGTTTGAAAGTTCATGTCTTGAAAGATGCTTTTGAGCGCGGTCATTGCCAGTTTGTTTTTACCCCCAACATTTAAGCCTCGGAAAAAGCCAATGCGCAAAATCATATCACCACTCCTTATCTAGCCTGGTTTTCTGGCTGCTGTAAGGTTCACTATAGCTAGAAAACCATGATTTGAACTTGAGTGTAGCACAAAAAGCGCGAAAGGGAGTGGCGATTGACCTCGGGAAATATCTTATTGGAAAAGATGCAATTCCACGTTTCAGACAGTGATTTCTGGCTAGGATTAAAAATTAAATTCATCGGGATTTGGACCGCTACGTAAGCCTTCGTCCAGGGTGTGAACTTGCAAGTGGCACCAGGATCGGTGTTTGCCTTGCTTGGTTCCAATGGGGCTGGTAAGACTACTATCATCAATATCTTGACGAGTTTACTACCAGCAGACGGAGGTAAATGCACAGTGGCCGGCTTTGATGTCGCAAGCGAGGGCGAAAAAGTCCGACAATCGATTAGTTTAACGGGACAATTCGCTGCTGTGGACGATATTTTAACGGGACGAGAAAACCTGGAATTGATTGCTCGCTTGCGGCGGGAACCAGAGCCAAAGCAAGTGGCAGACAAAATGCTGGGGGCTGTTTCTTTGGTGGCTGCCGCAGACAAGCCTGTGGGAACTTACTCTGGTGGGATGCGCCGGCGGATTGATATCGCCATGAGTTTGATTGGCGCGCCGAAAGTCATCTTTTTGGATGAACCAACTACTGGCTTGGATCCGGAAGCCCGCAATGAGGTCTACACTTTGATTCGCCAGTTGGTAGCTCAGGGAACGACGATTTTCTTAACGACGTAATACTTGAAAGAGGCGGAGATTTTAGCAGATCGGATTGCGATTTTACACGAAGGCACAATCGTAGTGAATGGAACGTTTGACGAGCTGAAAGCTTTGTTCCCGGCGCCAAAAGTGGAATATGTAGAAAAGCAACCAAGTTTGGAAGAAATTTTCTTGGCCATTGTTTCAGGAAAAGGGGAGAAACATCATGATTAAAGATACTATAGTTTTCACAAATCGTACCTTAAAGCACATTACCCGCTCGGCGGATACGATTATTACCACGGCGTTGATGCCGATTTGTTTCTTATTGCTCTTTGTCTATGTTTTTGGCGGGGCCATTAAAGCAAGCATCGGCTCTGGTACTTATATCAATTACTTATTGCCAGGAATTTTGTTAATGACTGTCGCTTCTGGGGTTTCTTATACTGGGTATCGGCTATTTGAAGACAAGCAAAAAGGGATGTTTTCTCGCGTGAAATCCATGCCCATCCACAGTGCTTCTTTCTTGTGGGGCCATGTGATTACCACCTTGATTGCCAACACGATTTCCTTGGTAATTGTCTTAGGAATCGCCTTTCTCATGGGTTTTCGGACCGGGGCAAGCTTGGCCGATTGGCTGGTGGTATTGGGACTGTTGACCTTGTTTAATTTGACTTTTACTTGGTTGATGATCGTGCCGGGGCTGATGGCAAAAACCATGACCGGAGCAAGCGCCTTGGCGTATCCATTGATGTTCTTGCCATTTTTAAGCTCGGCTTTCGTACCCACGGAGACCATGCCTGCAGGCTTACGCTGGTTTGCGGAACATCAACCGATTACGCCAATTACGGATACCTTGCGCAATGCTTTTACGGAACAACCTTTGGGCAATGGCGCTTGGAGTGCTGTCCTCTGGCTGGTGATTTTGTTAGGGATTGCTTTTATCGCGGCCAATCGACTTTATAAAAAAGTGGCGTAACAAAATGAGAACAAAGAAAAACCGAGCTACTTCCCCAAATTTCAGAGAAGTAGCTCGGTTTTTTCGTTGGGAAAGATTAGATTCGTTCTTCCTGATGCTGGGTGTAAAAGTCAGCCTTGATTTCCATAAAGGCTTCGAATAATTGCAAAAAATGAAAGAGGCGCGCCCGATTTTCGAATTCTTCTCGAGTTTGGGGTAATGGCATGGTGCGATAGGATTCGTAAACTTCGGCGATTTTGTTCAAGTTTGTTTGGCCATCGTTTTCCTCGACAAAATGATCCGCCGTATACAGCAAAATATCGCGAATCTGCTTGGATTGCAAAGGTTCGATGGTAGTTTTTTCCAAGAGCTGAAGCATATCTTTTAAAAAGTTAGACTGTAAACGCCGCATTTGGAAGTAATCCAAGTAATAACTGTCCCGGGCAAGCCAATGATTCTCCATTAGCAGTTGCGCTTCATGGCTGCTTTTTTGGATAAAGTCGTGAATTTGCAAGCAGTCCTTTAATAGGTGGGTTTCACTTTCCGGTTCGGCTAAGGAGTCCGCCATTTTCTCGAGAATGTTTTTAAAAAGAGACTCGATAATCAGCTGATTTTCCCGGACGTTTTCTTCGCGATTGGGCATGTATAAATTAAAGAGTAGGGCAAAGCCGACGCCGAGAATCATCAAGGCGAATTCATTAGTAATCAGCTGCCAAGAAAGGTCTTGCTCAATCAAGTAGTGAGTCACCAAAACCGAGCTTACCGAGATGCCCTCCGAGAGTTTGAAATAGACGGCACTAGGAATAAAGAGTAAGAGGTAAACTCCGAAAGCGACAGCATTGAACCCGATAAATGTAAAGCAGAGATAGGCGATAGCTGTCGCTAAGGCCAGGGAGAAGAGGCGAGAAATCCCGGTAATCAAAGAAGAGTGCTTGGTGTTGGTCAGACTGAGTAAGGCGATAATCGCTGCGGCGGTAGGGTAAAGCAGTTGCAACTGGCTCGCCACAAGTAAGGCCAAGGCCGCGCTCAAAGCAGTTTTAACTGTGCGTAATCCGATGCGCATGAAGAACCTCCTAGATGTAATAATCTAAGCATAGCATGTTCTTGCGGGTTTTAGAATGAGAAAAGCACGGGAGCGGTAATGTCTAAGCTTGCGACGAAAAACTCTTCCATGATATACTGGTTGAAACCAATGTAGGAGGAAATGTCATGACCGCATCTATGAAATTACGCATGAGTCTTTTGAATCGTTAAGTGCATACACATTCAAAAGTCTAGGTAAGCTTAATTTTCAAGGGCGGAGTATGTCCTTTTCCAGTCACAAGTGGGGATAGCTGATAGGCTATGCCTTTTTTTGTGCGTTTTTTTCCTAGCAGAAAGGAATCCTACTATGGAACTTGCAATCAAATTAAAGAATATTCAACAAAGCTTTGGGGCCAAAGAAGTACTAAATATCCCAGAGTTAGCTATTTATCAAAATGACCATATCGGTATTATTGGGGACAATGGTACCGGAAAATCTACCTTATTGCGTCTATTGAAGGGCAATCTAGCGCCAGATGCAGGTGAAGTTCAACGAAAAATTGATTTTCGTTACTATCCTCAACAAGCGCCATTGCCAAAGAATTTGGCGGACTTAGATGGGGAATTAAGCAGTCGCTTGGCCTTGCCTAATCATTTGGAAGGGCTTAGTGGTGGGGAACAGAGTAAGTTTCGCTTGGCTGAGATTTTATCTACCTATGAGTTAGGTTTATTACTAGATGAGCCCACCACCCATTTAGACGAGGCAGGTGTGGAACTCTTGGTAGAAGAACTACGCTATTATTACGGTACATTAGTCTTTGTCAGTCATGATCGACGTTTGTTAAATCAATTGGCCACGAAAATCTGGGAAGTAGCAGAAGGCGGTGTCACTGTCTACTCGGGAAATTACGATGCGTACCGAGAACAAAAGGAAAGTCATACTCTTGCTTTAGCGAAAGCTGGGGAACAATACCAGAAGGAAAAACAGCGTTTGGAAACGGCGATTGAGAAAAAGAAGGTCCAAGCCATTAAAGCCAACCAGCTTTCCGCAAAAAAACGCAAAAAAAATATTCGTCCAGACCGACTTTCTTCATCCAAGCAGAAAGATACTGTTCAGAAAAGTTTACAAAAAACGGCTAAAGCCTTAGCCAGTCGTTTAGATCAATTAGAAGCGCCAGATGCACAGTCTCGCCAACGAAAAATCCACTTCCCATCGAGTCAGATGTTGACCTTACACAATAAATATCCTCTGTCAGGAACGAATTTTACACTTCAAAAAGGAAACAAACTTCTTTTAGAACGCTGTGATTTTCAATTTGGTCTTGGAGAGAAAATCGCTTTGGTAGGTGATAATGGAGTGGGTAAAACTTCCTTTTTGCAGGCATTGATTGCTGGTGACGAGCGTTTGACTCGTTCTCCGAAAGTCGTCTTTTCTGTTTATCAGCAGTTGGCCTATCGACTAAAGGGCAAAGAAGCACTATTAACATATTTAATGAAGGAAACAGATTATCCAGAAAAATTGGTGCGGAGTATTTTGCATAATCTAGGCTTTAGCCAGATAGAAATCAATAAACCCCTTGATGTACTAAGTGGCGGGGAAGCTACCCGCCTGCAATTGGCCCAAGTTTTCGTCCGTCCGGCCAATATCTTGGTTTTAGATGAACCGACGAATTTCATCGACTTGTCTACTATAGAAGCTTTGGAAGAGTTGATTCGTGCTTATCCGGGAACTGTGCTCTTTACATCTCATGACCGCGCCTTTGTAGAGCAAGTAGCTACCAAGATTTACGAATTAAAAGATCAGCAGTTGCTAGAGGTTTTATAAAGAAATTTTAGAATACGGAGTCTGTGTCTTCTGCCTGATATTCCAAAATATCTCCCGGTTGGCAGTCCTGTGCTTTACAAATGGTTTCTAAAGTAGAGAAGCGGATGGCTACGGCTTTTCCGGTTTTTAACTTAGAGAGATTCACATTGGTGATGCCGACTTCTTCAACCAAAACTTGCACCACGGGGAAGAGTGTGCTATGAATAGCAAGGATGATTTTGAAGATGAAGGCGGTGGAAAGATGAACGCAAAAGAAAAAATGCAGGCTTTGATCGAAAAGAAACAAGGTGGCGGTAAGTCGCAACAAAAAGATACGCCAAAAAATGATCGTCGGAATATGCGTAAAGGACCGCATATCTATCAGAAATAAGTAAACGAATGTAGCAAAAGGACAAGGGGAAAATCATTCTCCTTGTCCTTTTTTTGTCCTTGAAAGGCCAGTCTTTGTACACTTTTCAACAAGCAGAAAACTCGATTGAAAAAAGCTTGCCACCTATACTGAAGGGTATAGATTAGCGTAAAGGATGAGAAAAATGGATTATCGCGTACTACTTTTTTATAACTATACCCCGATTGCAGATCCGACGGCTTTTGCTAAGGAACACTTGGCTTTTTGCCGTTCTTTGAATCTAAAAGGCCGGATTTTAGTCGCTGAAGAAGGCATCAATGGCACTCTTTCCGGTACGAAGGCGGAGACGGATGCCTATATGGCGCAGATGAAGGCGGACAGTCGCTTTCAAGACACTCAGTTTAAAATCGACGAGGCAGAAGCCCATGCCTTTAAAAAACTTTTTGTCCGCCCTCGAAAAGAACTGGTGGCGTTGAACTTAGACGAAGATATCGATCCTCGGGAACTGACCGGCAAGTACTTGTCTCCCGCGGAATTTCGGGAGCGACTGTTCGATGAGGAAACCGTGGTTTTGGATGCTCGCAATGACTATGAGTATGATTTAGGTCATTTTCGTGGAGCAGTCCGGCCGGATATTCGCAATTTCCGTGAACTGCCAGGCTGGGTGGCAGAACACAAAGACTTGCTAGTGGGGAAAAAGATTGTGACCTATTGTACCGGGGGGATTCGTTGTGAGAAGTTTTCCGGTTGGTTATTAAAAGAAGGCTTTGAAGATGTAGCGCAACTACACGGGGGCATTGCCACCTATGGCAAAGCGCCAGAAACTAAAGGCGAGTTTTGGGAAGGGGCTATGTATGTTTTTGACGAGCGGATTGCCGTGGAAATCAATCAAGTGAACAAGTCGATCATCGGCAAAGATTGGTTTGATGGTACGCCCTGTGAGCGCTATGTGAACTGTGGCAACCCAGCTTGCAATCGTCAAATCTTAGCTTCAGAAGCAAATCAAGAAAGATACTTAGGGAGCTGCTCGCCGGACTGTCGCCATGCAGCGAACAATCGCTATATCCAGGAGCAAGGCTGGTCGGCAGAAGAAGTAACTCGCCGGTTAGCGGCAATTGGAGAAGTCCCAGTAGCGTAATATCAAAATATCTGTGAGTAAGGCACGGCTAGTTTAGCGGTGTCTTTTTTTGCGGAAAAAAACAAAACTTGATGGCGGTCAATTTCTTCTGGGGCGTTCCTCATTATACTAAGGGCGTAGATGAGGAGGAGTAAAAATGCAAAAACAGATCATGAGTCATAAAAATCAAATTGCTTTAGTGAATGGGATCTTGGTGGTAGTGGGCTTTGGCGCACATT
Source organism: Enterococcus asini ATCC 700915 (assembly GCF_000407365.1). Taxonomy (GTDB): domain Bacteria; phylum Bacillota; class Bacilli; order Lactobacillales; family Enterococcaceae; genus Enterococcus_C; species Enterococcus_C asini. Next base: position 659,273 of record NZ_ASVU01000001.1, on the reverse strand, counting down.
TCTTACTGCACAATGAACCTTTAGAAGTGGGGGCCTTTGTCCTAGCGTCTATTCTTGGGGTCTTGCCTATTGCCTTACAAGCCTATCAAGCTCTGCGGGTCCGGGTGGTGAGTATTGATCTTTTGGTGACGATTGCAGTGATTGGCGCCTTTGCCATTCAAAATTTTGAAGAGTCCGCGGTAGTGACCTTTCTCTTTTTGTTTGGGGCCTACTTAGAGCAGCGGACATTGAATCAAACCCGGTCTGCCATTAAAGAGTTGACGGAATTGGCGCCGGAAAGTGCGCTATTACAAGTGGCGGAGGGCCAATACGAAGAAGTCGACGTGGATGAGGTAGACGAGGGGGATGTGCTTTTAGTCAAAACCGGAGCTAAAGTGCCGGTGGACGGCCATGTCTTAAGAGGGGAAGGCCACATCAATGAAGCCAGCATCACCGGTGAATCACTACCGGTGACGAAAAGTGTGGGCAGCGATGTTTTTGCCGGATCGATTTTGGAAAATGGCACCTTGGAAATTCAAGCGGATAAAGTCGGGGAAGATACGACTTTTGGCAAAATCATCGAGTTAGTGGAAGAAGCCCAAGATTCAAAATCCGAAGCCGAGCGTTTGATTGATCGCTTTGCTAAGTATTACACGCCGATTGTGTTGCTTTTGGCGCTGGTAGTCTGGGCCTTTACCCGTAATCTGGAACTGGCGATTACAATTTTAGTGCTGGGCTGTCCTGGGGCATTAGTCATCGGGGTCCCTGTGTCCAATGTCTCCGGGATTGGCAATGGTGCCCGTCACGGGATTTTGCTAAAAGGTAGCGAGGTGATTAATCGCTTCAGCCAAGTGGACACCATGGTTTTTGATAAAACAGGCACGTTGACCATAGGCAATCCAGAAGTAGCCGACTGGCAGTTTTATGGTAACGAGGCGGAGAAAAAGCAAGTTTTCGCTTTTCTTGGCAGTATCGAAGAAGAATCAGATCATCCTTTAGGCAAAGCCGTGCTGAATTGGCTAGGGAACTTTGACAAAGTACCCGTGACAGAAACTAAAGTGGTCAAAGGTGGCGGGGTTACAGCAACAGTCGCCGGGCGTCAAATCGCTGTGGGAAATCTCGCCTTAATGGCACAAACCGGGTTGACCGTATCCAAGGCCATCGAAAAAGACGCTCAGAATTTTGAAGCCAAAGGCAATTCCTTAGTAGCCTTGGCTGTGGATGGGCAATTGGTGCTACTTTTAGGGATTCGAGATCAATTACGTCCGGGAGTCAAAGGGGTTTTAGGCCAGTTAAAAGAACTTGGGGTTAAAAATCTGGTCTTACTTTCCGGGGACAATCAAGGCACGGTGACTTTAGTGGCAGAGGAGCTGGGCCTGACGGAAGCCAAAGGGAATATGCTACCGGAAGACAAAGCCAATTACATTGAACAATTGCAAAGCCAAGGACAAGTGGTGGCTTTTGTGGGGGATGGGGTCAATGATAGTCCATCCTTAGCCCTTGCAGATATTGGCATCGCCATGGGCAACGGCACCGATGTAGCCATTGAAACTTCCGATGTCGTCTTGATGAACTCAGATTTTGCGCGCTTGCCACACGCTCTTGGCTTAACCAAAGCGACAGCACGGAATATGAAGGAAAACATCGGGATTGCTATTGGCGTGGTGCTAGTGTTGTTGGCCAGTCTAATTTTCAGCAATTGGATGAATATGACCATTGGGATGTTTGTCCATGAAGGCAGTATTTTAGTCGTGATTTTAAATGGGATGCGTCTTTTGCGCTACAAAGTAAAATAAAAAGCAAAAACTTGATAGCTATCAAGTACTGGAGTGCCACCGGTGACTATACTAAAAGTGTTAAAGGAAGTGGACAACAAACAGGAACCGTCCATTTCCCTATTAAAGAAAGAAGGAATCAATTATGTCAGCAGTTACTTATTTATCCAAAAACGCAGAAACCTTAGCTTTGTATACCACGGCCATCACCAGAGCCCATGGGAAACACCATCCAGAAGTCTTCGATGTCAAAAAAGTCTATGGCGAGCTAACCGACAAAATTGCCAATCAAGGGGAAAAAGCCGATCTAACACCAGAATTTGATGAATTGCGTAAGCTGACCCAAGACTTTACCATCCCCGCAGATGCTTGCCCAACAATGACGAAGACGTATGAAATGCTAGCCGAAGCCGCTCAATTGAATCAAAAGTAAAAGGAGGAGTTCATCATGGCAAAAGCAATTTTAAATTTAGAAACCTTGGCTTGCCCAACTTGTATGCAAAAAATCGAAAGTGGTGTCAAACGCATGGCTGGGGTGGATAGCGATAGCGTCAAAGTACTATTCAACGCTAGCAAATTGAAAGCTACTTTCAATGAAAAAGAAACGAGTTTAGCAGCGATTCAAAAAACAGTGGAAGACCTAGGCTATCCGGTTTTAAAAGCCGTGGAAAAAGCAAGTTCCTAACGCTTTTTTTAAGATGGTGATAGGATAAAGAAAAACGGTGGAGGTGAAGTCGATGACAGAAGAACATCTATGTGTTTCGCTAGTTCCTTTGTTTAATCATCTGGATGTGGAAGATCAGCAAAAGGTCAATGCTTTGACCCGTCATCGGGTGGTGGCAAAAGGCGAGCAAGTCTTTTCTCCTGAAGGGGAGGCCCAGTTGGTAATCGTGGCCCGAGGAACACTGAAAGTCTATCAACTTTCCGCCAGTGGCAAAGAACAGCTCTTGCGCATTGTGGAACCGGGAGGCTATGAAGGGGAGAATCAGCTTTTTGGAGCATCTAATACCGCAAGCTTTGGAGAAGCCTTAGTGCCTAGTGAAGTCTGTGTCTTACGGCAAGCCGACTTCACCAAACTTTTGGAAGACTATCCTAAGATCGCTTTGAAACTACTAAAAATCAACGCAGAAAAAAGCTTGCGCACGGAGCAACAAGCCCAGTTTTTATCCATGGAAAAAGTCGAGGAACGCTTAGCTGCCTATTTACTGGATTTGAGCCTAGTGGCCGACAGTGAGGAAATCACCTTGCCTATGAAGATGAAAGAACTAGCGGCTTTTTTGGGAACCACTCCAGAGACCTTGTCTAGAAAGTTTAAGCTATTGGAAGCACAAAACTTGATTCTCCGGGATAAAAAACAGATTACGATTTTAGATCAGGATGGATTGGAAGATCTTTAGATTTGAAGTATGGGCCGCAACTTGTAAGAGTTGCGGTCTTTTTTGTCGACTGTTCACTGAAAGTGGCTACTTGTTTACGATAGAAACAAGACTTTAGGTTTCATTTAGCTTTCTTTTACACTTTTGGCTTTTTCCCATCATACTTTCTTCAAATTTCTTGAGTATTCTATATCCATACCAACAAACAACCCTAACACTTTTTCATTTTCTCCTCCCCTCGCCGCCTGACCAGCGGCGAGTTTTTTTGTTTTCCAGACTTTGACAGTAACAGATAGATATGATAAGTATAACTAGCGGAAAGTGCAGAGCTTTTTTTATTGACAAAGGAATTTAATCTATTTAAAAAACGCTTACATACCAACAGTTTCCACATTTTAGCAAAAACAGTCAATTGCGGGAAATCGGGTCCTTCGTTATGATTTCCTTGTTGAAAGCGGTTGTAAAACCGTGATAATCAAATTTCGAGGAGGAAATAAAGTGAAAAAAAGTTTAATGCTTTTTGGTGCAGGGTTGCTTTCGCTTACCCTGTTATCAGCTTGTGGCAAGAGTGAAGAAACAAAGGCGGCGGATGCTAACACCATTACCATGTTGGCACCGTACATTGAAACGGAGCCCCCATCAGATGACAATGAAATCATCAAAGGGCTGGAAAAATATACTGGGAAAGAGATCGATATCAGCTGGGCTCCGAACACTTCTTATGAAGACAAAATGAACATTACATTGGCTTCCGATGATATTCCCCAAGTCATGGTTGTACAACAAAAATCTGGTGGCTTTATTAAATCTGCCGAAAACGGCGCTTTCTGGGATTTAACGGATTATTTGAAAGACTATCCAAACTTGTCTCAAGCCAATGAAGACATTTTGCGGAACTCATCTGTAAACGGCAAAGTCTACGGGGTCTTCCGGAAACGGGATGCGATGCGTACGGCAGTCATGGTACGTCAAGACTGGTTGGACAATCTTGGTTTAGAAATGCCTAAATCCATTGATGATTTATACAACTTGGCCAAAGCCTTTACAGAAAACGATCCTGATGGCAATGGTCAAAATGATACGTATGGTTTGATTATCCCGCAATGGCCAGGCTCTATTAACACAAACAGTCCTTATGATGTATTAGCGACTTGGTTTGGTTCTGGCAATGCTTGGGTTGAACAAGATGGAAAATTAGAACCTTCCTTTACACAACCGGAATATTTGGAATCAATCAAATACGTGAAAGATATGGTAGATAAAGGTTACGTGAACAAGGATTTTGCGACATTAGCAGCGGATAAATGGGACGAACCATTTATCAACGGCCGTGGAGGCATCATCATCGATACCTACTCTCGGGCAGCGTCTATTAGTAATAAGTTGACTCAAGCTGGCGAAGAAGATTTTGTGACTTTCACTGGGAACTTGACGGACAATGAAGGCCAAATGAACGCATTACCAACAGATGGGTACTCTGGTTTCTTAGCAATTCCGAAAGCTAGTGTGAAGACGGAAAAAGAATTGAAGGAAGTCTTGACTTTCTTGGATAAATTGAATGATGAAGAAGCTCAAATCTTGTTGAATAACGGGATTGAAGGTACGAACTTCAAGGTTGTTGATGGGATGGCAGAAGCAATTAAAGGGACTACTGAAGCAGATGCATTGAATAATGCGGTGAAAGGTTATTCACAAATTGGCATGAATGTGACTGCTGAAGATAAGTATTACAAAGCAAAACCAGAAACTGAAACAGCAATGAAGAGTTATGAAAAACGTTTGTCTTTAATGGAAGCAGACGAAGAGTTTGCGGTATACAATCCAGCGGCTTCTTACAATACGCAAACTTACGTTACCAAAGGGACCCAATTGAACCAAATCATCAGCGACGCTCGGGTACAATACGTGGCAGGTCAAATTGATGAAAAAGGTTGGGAAGATGCCGTTCAATTATGGCATGATCAAGGTGGTACCCAATTGGTGAAAGAAACCAACGAACTACACGAAAAAGAATAATCCGTTAAAGAGGCTGGAGATTCATTCAGCCTCTTTTTCTGTCTTATTTCAGCTAGCAGAGGATTTTTTAAAAGCCTGAAATTAGCCGGCGATATTCAAAGGTAAGTAGCAACTAGTCTTTAGTAAGTGATCAGTACGAAAGTGGTTGACCTGTAGTTTTGCGACAATTGTTTTTCTTCAAGAAAAATCAATTAAAAACGCTTACATATCAGCGGTTTCTGCGGATTTCAAAAAAAGTCAATTGTTAGAAACCCAGGTCAAGACTATTATGAGTGTACAAAATTGAAACCGTTTTAGTAACGAAGGGTGATCGCATGAAACAATATCGTTTGATTTATGAAAATCCACTCCAAACACCAGAAGATGTTGCAGGATTCATCACAGAAGGGAATCCTAAAATCTCCTTTGATGGTGGCTTGGTATTAACCAATGGAGATGATGAAAGTTTGGGAGATTATGCCCACTTTCTTTATTGGGTGCCACAGAAATTTCCAGATCGGATACGCATTGAGTGGCAATTTAAGCCATTGGAGGAACCGGGATTGTGTATGATGTTCTTTTCCGCCATGGGGCAGGAGAAAGATCTGTTTGATCCAAGTTTGCCAGAGCGTAATGGGTATTATCCCCAATATCATTCAGGGGCGATTGATGCGTATCATATCTCCTATTATCGCCGGAAATATGCTACAGAACGCTGCTTTGAAACGTGTAACTTACGCAAGAGTCATGGCTTTCATTTAGTCGCTCAAGGTGCAGATCCTTTGCCGGGAGTCGCAGATGTCCTAGAGTTTTATCAATTAGCCATCGAAAAAGATGGTAATCATGTTCGTTTTTGGATGAACGATTTATTGTTGTTTTCCTATGAAGAAGATGGAGCTTATGGACCGGCCTTAGCTGAGGGGTACATTGGCTTTCGTCAAATGGCTCCAATGAAAGCTTGCTACAAGGACTTGAAGGTCTATCAAAAGGAGGAGTAACCGTGAATTGGAAGAAAATTTATGCTTCTGCGGAACTGATTTTTTACTGTTTACGCATTAATCTCTGCGTTTTGTTAGGAATCTTGATGGGGGGTGTGCTACTAGGAATTGGCCCGGGGATTCAAGCCGGGTTTCATTTGGCAAAGCTGGATATTCGCAAACAAGGCGTGCCGGTTTTACGCACGTACTTATCCTACTACAAGGAGAACTTTTGGCGTAGCAACCGAATCTTTGGCCCAATTCTATTGATTTTCGGTCTACCTACCGTTATGGTTCAACTTTTTGTGGTAACGGATTTAACCATTAAAGGACTGGTACTCTACATCATCAGTCAATGTATTCTGATTACGGTTGTAATGACAATGTTTGCCATGTATGAGTTTTACGAGATTCCGGCAAAACGGTATTTCGGCTTTTCCTTGAAATTTTTGACCTATCAACCTGTAGGAAGCTTATTGGGCCTGTTGTGGTTTGGTATTTGTAGCACCGTTACGTTGCTATTACCGGGTTTGTTACCCTTTGTAAGTATTGGTATTTGGATTTATGGAACTATGGGATTGTATTTGAAATTCTTTGAAGAAAATGAACAAAAAGTAGCCGCTGCGGCTGTAGAAGAGACAAGCGAGATGGAGGAAGCAACAAATGGGATTGAAATGGTTAAAAGATAGTCCAAAAGTCATTCGAGGAATGAGCTTTGGTCATCCTTGGCATAAAGGGGAATTAGCTGTTGCTGAAGTAGCCGAAAAGGACTTTTACTTAGGAGAAACACCATTACAGACGAAGGTTATGGCGTATTGGCCGGATGGTTCAGTGAAGTGGACCGGTCACAATGGCGTGGTTTCCTCAGAAACTGAACTGAACTTTCATCAAGGAGAGCAACTGGAACAACAGGCAATCGCCAATGAAAAATACAACGGAATTTATTTTGATAATGGTATCATCAAAGGCTTCTTCCCGAAACACGGGGAAGGCATCAATCTTTTGGACTGGGTACAAGTATCAGGAGAAAAACGCCTGACTAATTTGCATTTACTTTTACAATACCAAGGAAAGAAATATCGCTCTCAGGTAACGGGTTTGAAGTTAGAAGAAAATGGCGGAGAAAAAGCCGTCATAAAAGTAACCGGAGAAATCCACATTCAAGGTCAGTGTGCCCAAGAGTTCACTCTGCGTTTTCGTATTTATCGAGGACTGGCCAAACTGGAAATCATCCACACGGTAGTCATCATCAAAGGATTAGCTTATGAAGGTTTAGGCTTGGAATTCACCACAGCACTTACCGGCGAAAAGTGGAATCGACAAGTGAAATTCGTCGGGGATGATGTATACAGCGAACCGGCGCAATTATTGCTTTCCCGCCGCTTTTATGAAAATAATCCAAATTATCACTTACAAGCCCAAGGGGAAATCGTAAAGCTAGATGCAGAAGACGAACCGATGTTGCTTCACGGGAAAGAAAATGCAATTTGGAACAACTTCCGTGTAGTTCAAAGTACGCATCGCTCATTTGAAATGGCGAAGCAAACTGGTAAGGATTACTGTTGGTTGCCCATGGGAGACGGGGCTCATTACTCTGGTACCTTGTATGCCGGTGGAGAAACTGGTGGGGTTGCTTGTAGCTTGGAAAACTTCTGGGAAAAAGCTCCTTCTGAAATCGAAGTTAGTGGATTGAGCCATGATCAAACGAAACTGACTACTTGGCTTTGGTCTCCAGAAGCTGAAGCGATGGATTTTCGTCATTATTCTGAACGGGATCACATGCTTAGTGGGTATGAAGGTATGGAGGAAATCCGCTCCACCCCGGTGGGCATCGCTAATACTTCTCGAATCTGGATTGACCTCTTTTCCACTCCTGCTAGTAACGAAGAACTCCTTGCCTTAGCAGAGGAAAATCAGCAACCGGCGCAAATTGTGGCGAACCCTGAGGATTATCGTAATACTGGAGTCTTCGGTTACTTCAGCTTACCGGATAAGAGTAATCAGACCAAAACCATGTTAGAAGAGCAAATGTTAGCTTTACGCCAGTTTTATTTAGCTGAAGTGGGGCAACGGAGCTGGTATGGTTTTTGGAACTTCGGTGATGTGATGCATACCTATGACCGCTTCCGCCATCAATGGCGCTATGATTTGGGCGGTTACGCTTGGCAAAATACCGAGCTCGTGCCAAATATGTGGTTGTGGCTAGACTTTCTTCGCACAGGGGATGCCGAGGTGTACTACTTCGCTGAAAACATGACTCGTCATACTTCTGAAGTGGACCAATATCACGCTGGAGAATACAAGGGACTAGGATCACGACACAATGTCTTACATTGGGGTTGTCAAGCCAAAGAAGTCCGCATTTCGATGGCCGGGTTACACCGCTATTATTATTATTTAACCGGCGACGAACGCATCGGAGAAATCATGGAGCAAGTCAAAGACAACGAAGAATACGCTTTTGATGAGTTACCGCCAATGCGAGAATTCATGGAAAGAGACGGTCAGAAAATTCCCGTCCGTGTCGGCCCCGACTGGTCAGCTTTGGTTTCAAACTGGTTTACCCAATGGGAACGTACTGGCGATCAGGTCTACTTGCAAAAGATTTTGACAGGAATTGATTGCTTGAAACGATCACCAAATCGGCTGCTTTCTGGTCCGATTACCATGTTTGATCCAGAGAAGAAGACGCTGGATTATCTAGGGACTGGTTTGACTGGAGGCTATCACATGGTCATTTCCTTTGGGGCACCCCAAGTGTGGACGGAGCTGGCTATGAACTTAGAAGATGACGAGTGGTCGGACATGGTCGCTGAGTTTGGCTGGATGTACAGTCTGTCACCAGAAGATAAGGAGCACTACTCGGAAGGCTTATTGAAAGAACCAAACTTCTCTTGGCCAATGTTTGCTACGACGATGATGGCTTATGGGGCAGTTCAGCGAAACGATCAAAAAATTAGCCAACGGGCATGGGATTTACTTTTACAAAACGATCTATCTGGCATGGCGTTACCAGTAGCAGACTCCCGACAAGCAGTAGCCACTTGGCAAAAGGTGTCAGAAATGCCTTGGATTTCTACGAATGTGGTTTCTCAATGGTGCTTAAACGTGATTTGCTGTCTTGATTTAATCGGGGATGAAATGAAGGAGGAAAACTAATGGAAACAACAATCCGTAAAACGACTAAGAAAAAAAGTGCCTTGGGGAGTTTTATGCGGCATTTTAAACAAAATAAATGGCTATACTTGCTGACAGTTCCTGGGATTTTGTACTTTGCAATCTTCAAGTACGCTCCGATGTATGGGCTGATTATCGCTTTTAAAGACTATGTGCCTTTTGCTGGAATCAACGGTAGTCAATGGGTCGGCTTACAGAACTTCCGGGATTTCTTTAGCAACCCAGACTTTTTCCGGATTCTTTGGAACACGTTAATGTTGGCTTTCTTAAACATCTTTTTCTCTTTTCCAGCACCAATCGTCTTGGCATTGTTGTTAAATGAATTACGCAGCAAGGTCTTCCAACGTACTGTCCAAACCTTTGTCTATGTGCCACACTTTTTATCTTGGACCATCGTGGTTAGCTTGTGGTACATCTTGTTCAATGTGGACCATGGGGCGGTAGCAAACTTTGTCGCTTCCTTAACAGGGAAAGAAATCGATTTTCTTTCGGATCCAGCATGGTTCCGGCCGATGATCGTCTTGCAGTCGATTTGGAAAGAAATCGGTTGGGGCACCATTATTTACTTAGCCGCATTGTCTGGTGTCGATCAAGAGCAATATGAAGCAGCCATCATGGATGGTGCCGGACGCTTCCGTCGAGTATGGCATATTACGTTACCAGCGATTCGTTCTACCATTATCATTATGCTGATTATGAAAGTTGGCTCAATTTTAACCACGGGCTTTGACCAAATTTACTTGATGACCAACCAATTGAACCGTACCGTAGCGGATGTATTCGATACTTACGTCTACATGATGGGGATTACCAATGGGGCATATAGTTATTCCACAGCGGTAGGGCTATTCAAATCAGTTGTCGGTATCATCTTAGTCTTTGGTACGAACAAGCTGGCAAAACGCTTTGGCGAAAGCGGCTTGTATTAAGGAGGAAACCCCATGAAAAACATGCACAATACCACAGCCGGAAAAGTTTTCGATGTCTTTAATTTCATCTTTTTAGGCTTAATCGGGCTGATTATGATCATTCCTTTTATTTACGTTGTCGCGGGTTCATTCGCTACTGAATTGGAATTAACTACCCGTAGCTTCTTCTTGTGGCCTAAAGAATTTACTTTAGAGTCTTACAAGTACATTTTTTCCACAAATACTTTTGTTCGTAGCTTGTTAGTCACGATTGGGGTAACGATTGTCGGGACGCTAGTACAATTGTTTTGTACCTTCACTTTTGCCTATCCATTGTCTCGCCGGCACTTGCAAGGGCGCAATACTTTATTGAACTTAGTAATCTTCGCTATGTTGTTTTCCGGTGGGATGATTCCAACCTTTATCGTCATTAAGAACTTAGGATTAATCGATACCTACTGGGCGTTGATCTTGCCGATTGCTATTAATCCATTTAACTTAATGATCATTAAAAACTTCTTCCAAGAATTGCCTGTGGAACTAGAAGAGTCGGCAAAAATGGATGGCTGTACTGAAATTGGGATTCTCTGGAAAATCATGTTACCACTATCAAAACCGGTAATTGCTACTTTTACATTGTTCTATGCGGTGGGAATTTGGAATGACTTCATGAGTGGTTTGCTGTACATTAACGACGCTGCTAAATGGCCGATCCAATTACTCTTACGCCAAATTACTATGGCTTCCAGTGGAGCCAATGCTCTTTCTAGCATGGATCCAAACTATGTGCCACCAGAACAAGGGGTTAAATTTGCTGTAATTATCGTGGCCACTCTACCAATCTTGATTTTCTATCCATTCTTACAAAAACACTTTGCCAAAGGGATGCTCGTGGGCTCCGTGAAAGGGTAAAGAAAAGAGGCTAGTAAAAAAAATGAAGCAGTACTATTTGTGTTATCCAGGAGGAAAATTTAAGGCGTTAACCATGAGTTATGACGACGGTCGCACCGAAGACCGTCGTCTCATAGAAATCTTTAATCGTTGGGGACTAAAAGGCACCTTCCATTTAAATGGTGGGCGTTTTCCCGACGCTTTCGGGGACAAGGCAGATCATGATCGGATTTCCATGAGTGAAGTTGCGGATTTATATCAAGGGCATGAGGTAGCTTGTCATACTCTGACGCACCCAACGATTGAGCGTTGCCCATTACCTCAAGTGGCTCAGGAAATTTTGGAAGATCGTAAAGTATTAGAAAGTCTGACTGAGTATCCAGTGCAAGGGCTGTCTTATCCTAATGGGTCTTTTACCCAAGAGATTATCGATTTATTGCCTGCTTTGGGCATCGAGTACAGCCGAGTGGTAGGCAGCCACCATCACTACGGCTTACCTAAGGATTGGTATCGGTGGCAAGCGACTTGTCATCACAACCATGATTTGTTAAAACATGGAGCAGAATTCATCGGTTTGGAAAAGAAGCAGTACCTATACTTAATGTATGTCTGGGGACACAGCTTTGAGTTCAGTCGTGATGACAACTGGGCTCTAATGGAGTCTTTTGCAGAACAAGTTGGCCAGCGAGATGATATTTGGTATTGCACCAATTTGGAATTTAAACGATACATGGACGCGGGCCGTCAACTCATTTATACTGTAGACGGAAGTCAGGTGCTCAACTTGTCTCAACTACCGGTCTGGATTTCGGTGGATGGAGAAATCATTCAGTTGAACAGTGGCCTCAATCGAATCTAGAGGATGAAGAGATATGAAGCTTTTGAAAAAAGGCGGCTTACAAAGGCGGATTCAATTGATGAGTCTATGGATTGTCTTGCCTTTGCTAGTAGTGGCATTGGTGCTACATGCCTATGTTAGTGGCCCTTTGCAGAAATCCTATCGCCAAGCGAACAATCAGCAAATCGCCGGAGTAGTAGACAATATTAACCAACAGCTTTCTCAGTTAGAAATTAGCCTAAGCGTTTGGGGACAGTCTTATGAAAATCGCTTTAGTGAGCAAATCACAGCGGATACAGCCTACCAAACATTGAATCAAATCTCAGAGGAACTGTTTTATTTAGCGAATAGTTCAAACTATGTAAGCAATGTAAGGATCTATTCCTTAGGGAAGGATCCTTTTGGTTTGGAAAGTGGTGGGACCTTCCAACTAAGTGAGAAACAACAAAAAAAGGCGCTTAAAGATTTCAAGATAGCAGATAACAAACTCTATCGTTGGCAAATCGCTGAAAATGGGCATCTAGATTTCGTTCAAAACATTAATACCAATAATCCCGATACGCCCTTGGTTTATCTCGTAGCCACGTTGGATGCCAAGTCCATGTTGAAGTATTTCAATGCGACACAGGTGCCCAACAGTGGTGTGGGGATCGCTTTTGACAAAGGGACTATCATAACCGCTGGTGATTCAGCATTACGTACCTATTTGAAAGAGAACACGCCAGCTGCTGGCTCTTGGGTGGAACGCATCAATGGAGAAGAATACAGTGTGATGGCTAGGGAAAACGCTCGACTGAATCAAACTTGGACCTTTTATTCCTTAGTACCATTGAAGGCGGTTACTGGCCCAATTACCCATTTGGCAAATGTCTTGTTGATCTTGAGCACCATCTTTATCGCAGGCGTATTGGTACTTAGTCTTTATCTCGCAGGTAAACAATATCAACCTATTCAACAAACAATGGAACGCTTGTTTGGCGATGATAATTGGCAAGCCGAAGATGAATTGCAGTTTTTAGTCGATCGTTGGAATCAAATGGACCAAGAAAAAGATAAACTAGAACGACAGACTCTCCGCTTGCAAGATTCGGCTAAACGGCAAGTAATGCAACAATTAGTCGAGGGATATTACGGTTATTTACAAGAGGTAGAACTGCGCCAACACTTGATCCAAAAAGGTTGGGACGTGAACTATCAAGGCTATCGTATCCTCTTTATCCAGGTCAATGAGCTGATCACTCCTCAGCAAGCGGTACAAGAAGATCACTACACTTTCTTCGCTATTGAAAACATTGTCAACGATTTGACGAGTATGTACTTTGCGGATGGGACGATTTTAGCTTTTGACCAGATGCAGATTACGCTGGTGGCCATGATGGATGATTTGGAGTACCAAGAATTCGTGACTGCTTTGACGAAGCAAATTAATTCGGTGATTCGGCGTCATTTGACGATTGTGATTTCACCTTTAGAAAACCAGTTCCGCTTAATACCAGATTTGGTGGAAGAGACGCAGCGATTGATTACGCACCAACATCTGTTATTAGAAAATCAAGTGCTAGTAGAAGAGACCCGAGATAAGCAGTTACCAAAGTATCCTGTGACCCAGGAAAAATTGATGATTACCGCACTGAAGAGTAGCTACCAAGAGGAACTCTACAACAGCACCGCAGCCTTTATCAAACAAGCCTTGGTGAAAAATGATCGGCAATACGCCGTCTTATTCGTGATTAATCGTTTGTATGATCAAGTGGAATATGAACTTAGCGAAAGTGGTATCGTCTCCAGTGAATATTTAGGGAAAACCGTATTATTGGAACGGATTCAACGGATTTTAAATCCGGAGCAAGTCACCGACTTTCTCTTCCAACATTTCTTGAAGCCGGTCTCGTTACTTTGGCAGGAAAAAGTCTCGAATTCTTTCAATGAGACGATTCAAGAAGTCGCTAATTACATGCAAAAGGAATTTACCAATGAGCAGATGTCATTGGAGTATGTGGCAGACCAGTTTGAATTGGATCCAATCTTTTTAAGTAAGGAATTCAAACGAGTGAAACACGTTACGTTTATTGATTATTTGACCAATATCCGTATTGCTGAGGCCAAGCGTTTGTTAGTAGAAACAAATCAACAAATCAGTAGTATTGCGGAAAGCATGGGGTACAATCCTAGCTATTTCAATCGGCTCTTTAAAAAAGTAACGGGGATGACCCCAGGGCAATACCGCAAGGGCCGAGGATAAACACGATAAAAAGGCCAGGTCATTGACCTAGCCTTTTTTCATAATCACAATGTAAGAAAGTAGGAGAAAGTGATGAAAATATTACTCGCTGGGGATTCCACTATGGCTAGTTACGGAGAAGAGTTTGCTCCCTTGTCAGGGTGGGGCCAAGCTTTGGCTCAATTGCTACCGGTAGAGGTACAGAATTTTGCCAAAGCCGGGAGCAGTACCCGTTCTTTTATGGAAGAAGGTCGCTTTACGAGATTGTTGGAGGTGGCAGAAGCTGGAGATGTAGCACTGATTCAATTCGGCCACAACGACCAAAATCCCAAAAACGGCGTTTCCTTAAATGAATATACTATGAGACTGCAAGAAATGGTTACTTTGTTAAAAGAAAAGTCAGTTATTCCGATTCTCTGTACGCCGGTGGAACACCGAGTTGATGGCACAGGACAAGTTGCGGAGACCTTTGCCCCGTATAAAGCAGTTTTACGTCGATTGCAAAAAGAACATGACTTGGCGTTGTTTGATCTCAATCGGTACACGTATTTTTACTATCAAAGTTTAGGAGCTGAAAAAGCTAAGGAGTTGTTTCTGTGGCTAGGAGTCGGCGAACATCCAAATTATCCTGCAGGTTCCATGGACGATACTCATTTTTCCGCCAAAGGAGCACAAGTGGTAGCGGAATATGTGAAAAAACGCCTGCGTCCTTATTTGACTGAGGAATTGTTTACAAAGACTTATTATGGGGCGTGCATGTATCCTGAAGTGTGGCCGGAAGAAGTTTTCGCCAGCGATGTGGAAACCATGGCGAAACTAGGAATGAATTTTGCACGAATTGGGGAATTTGCTTGGAAGGACTTCGAACCGCAAGAAGGTGTCTATGATTTTTCACTATTGGAGCGTTCGCTTGATTTGTATCAAGCGCAAGGTATCGATGTTTGTATGTGTATCCCAACCCCGACCCCGCCTCGCTGGTTTACGAAGAAATACCCTGAGTCTTTAGTGAAGAATCAAGATGGTACGGTGATGGTTCATGGTTCCAGACAACATGTTTGTACCAACAATCCGGATTTTCGCCGGCATGCATATCGGTTGACGCAAAAACTTGCAGCTTTCCTCAATCGTTATGACAACGTGGTCTTGCTTCAGTTGGACAATGAATTCAAATGTCACGTGGACTTATGCTACTGCGACACTTGTCAGAAGCGATGGCCGCAGTATCTCGCTACTCAGTATCAAACCGTAGAATGGCTCAATCAAAGCTGGGGAACCAGTGTGTGGAGTGAAGCCTATGACTCCTTTGAAGATGTGGTGTTGCCTTGGCGCACACCTTTCTTGCATAATTCTTCTTTGATGAATGCCTTTCGCCGTTTTACTGCCGATACGTTAAACGAATTCGCCCATGATTTGTGTCACTTTATCCGTATGGAAACGGCGATTCCGGTTACCCACAATTCTGCGTTTGGCTTTAATTTGCAAAACGATGATCTCTTTGGTGATTTAGACGTGGCAGGGTTTGATACCTATGCACCACCAACGGATTTTCCCGCGTATACCCTCAACTTGGATCGCTGGCGCAACGTGAAGGACACTAGTCAAGAGGTGTTCTTGTTGGAAACTTGTACGGCTAATGCCGGCCATTTGGAAAACTATGCTACTCCACGACCTAAAGGGTTTGTTACTAGTGAGCTGTTTATCGGTCTGGCGGGAAACTTAAAATCCTTTAATTTTTGGTTGTTTAGAGGCCATCGCTATGGCGTGGAACAGCCCCACAGTGCGGTCTTGACGGCTTGGGGAGAACCGGATAGAGGCTATGAGGATGTGGTGAAAGCCGGAGAATTGCATCAGCGTATGGCACCATTACTTGCGGCTTCCAAATATGTGAAAGCTAAGGTAGCAGTTCTTTACTCGGATTATGCGAAACGCTTTTACACTATCGATAATGGTGGCTATTACGACTATCGTGGTTTGTTCACTGACCTGTATGGTAGCTTAATACGCAAAGGGGTCAGCGTGGAAGTCATTCAAGAAAGTAGCTCTCTTGCAGAGTATCAAGTGCTCTTTGTGCCGTTTCTACGCTGGGTTAGTCCACAAGTTTTACGTAAATTGCAAGCTTTTGTTCAAAAAGGTGGGAAACTGATTCTAGGACCAATGACTGGTGATCGCACAGAAGAGCTGACTTGGCCTGAACATAATGGGTTAGATAATTTAGGAGAATGGCTAGGGTTGTCTCAAATTCAGCAATTTTCTGTGAAAGGTATCGAGTTTTTGGGGGCTTATGCTACACATCAAGAACAGTTGGATCGGTTGGTGACCACCTTTGTTGGGGATGATTCTTGGGAAACCTTGGGACAAACCAGCGATTCCAAAGCGACTTTTATTGGAAAAACGCAAAGAGGCAAGGGAAGTATTTTGTACATCGGTGCTTTACCCGAAAATTTGCAGACTAGCCCGATGTGGGATGCTTTTTGTTGTCAAGAAGTCCTACCGTTTGAATCGGATCGTGAGTTTCTTCAGATTGGAAAAGGTTTGATGAAATATCGCCGAAAAACGAAAGATGGCGTTCAAATCTATATAACCAATTTCGCCATGGAAGAAGCGAGCTACCAATTGCACATTCCAGCAAAAGAACTTCTGACCGATCGAGACCTTGTTTGCGGCACGCAACTCCTGGCGCCTTATGAGTGCCAGATTTTAGAATGGACGTCGCTTGGGGAAACAAACTCCTAAAGTAATTGAGTATTTTTCTCAATAATAAAATCACGATAAAAGTAGAAGACAGCAAGTAAAGTTATTTTTTATTCTTCATGATTCATTAGTTTTAAAGTAATGTGAAAGATTATTGAGAAAAAAGTGTCGGAAAATCACAGCTGACACTTTTTTCTTTTGTGCAAGAGGGCACATTCCTTTACAGTAGAATCCGTTTTAATTTATAATCAATTTAATTAATTCTTAGTATTTTTATAGAATTAAGCACTATATTTTCAATTACGAGAGTTCATTCTCAATAAAAAAGCAAAGGGGTAAGATTATGTCATTGATTGGAAAAGAAATTGAAGCATTTCAGGCGAACGCCTACCACAAAGGGGAATTTATCGAAGTATCAGACGAAAATTTCAAGGGTAAATGGAGTGTTCTGTGTTTTTATCCAGCAGACTTTACCTTTGTCTGCCCAACTGAACTAGAAGATTTGCAAGAACAATACGGCGAATTGCAAAAGTTAGGTGTAGAAGTCTACTCATGTTCGACCGATACCCACTTTACTCATAAAGCATGGCATGATACTTCTGAAGCCATTGGCAAAATTGAATACATTATGATTGGGGACCCAAATCACAGCATCGCTCGTAACTTCGATGTTTTAGACGAAGAAGCTGGGGCAGCGCAACGGGGCACCTTCATCATCGATCCTGATGGCGTGGTTCAAGCAATGGAAATCAATGCGGACGGTATCGGCCGGGACGCTAGCGTATTGCTAGATAAAATCAAAGCAGGTCAATACGTGCGGACTCATCCAGGGGAAGTTTGTCCGGCAAAATGGAAAGAAGACGGGGAAACATTGAAACCTAGCTTCGATCTTGTGGGGAAAATCTAAGGAGGCACCATGTTAGATAACGAAACGAAAGCACAACTTGCGCAATATTTGGAACTTCTAGAAGGAGATATCCAATTTTTAGCCAGTTTAGGGACGGATGAAAATTCGAAAAAAACCGGCGAATTTTTAAATGAAGTAGCGGCCATGAGCGATAAAATCACGGTAGCGGTAGCGGATTTGCCTCGTACGCCAAGTTTCGAGGTCAATCCGGCGACCGGTAAGAGTGGCATTACTTTTGCTGGACTGCCATTAGGCCACGAGTTTACTTCATTTATTTTAGCCTTGTTACAAGTAGCGGGACGACCACCGAAAATAGAGCCGGAAGTCGCGGCTCAGATTAAAGCCATTGACCAAGAGCTACATTTTGAAACTTATGTCAGCTTGACTTGTCACAACTGTCCAGATGTGGTGCAAGCACTGAATATTATGGCAGTTTTAAATCCGAAAATTTCCCATACGATGATTGAAGGCGGGATGTACCAAGCCGAAGTCGAGGAAAAGAAAGTCATGGCGGTGCCTACCGTCTTTCTTGGTGGAGAAGAATTTGCCAGTGGCCGCATGACCATCGAACAATTAGTGGAAAAAGTAGCGGGACCGCTAGATGCCAGTGCCTTTGCGGATAAAGACGTATTCGATGTCTTAGTAGTCGGCGGTGGACCTGCTGGAGCCAGCAGTGCGATTTACGCGGCTCGTAAAGGCATTAAAACCGGGATGGTAGTCGATACATTCGGCGGTCAAGTCATGGAAACCCTCGGCATCGAAAACTTGATTGGCACACCTTATACCGAAGGACCGAAACTAATGGCTCAGGTAGAAGAACACGTGAAACAATATGACGTGGACTTGATGAAGGGCCAACGGGTACAAGATATCCGTAAGACGGACTTGGTGGAAGTCGAGTTGGCAAATGGTGTAGTCTTGCAAACTCGCACGGCTATCCTTGCTACGGGAGCCCACTGGCGAGACATCAACGTTCCCGGGGAAAAAGAATTTAAAAACAAGGGAATCGCCTACTGTCCGCATTGTGATGGACCATTGTTTGCCGGAAAAGAAATCGCCGTTATCGGTGGTGGAAACTCTGGGATTGAAGCGGCAATTGACTTAGCCAATCTAGCAAAACATGTTTACGTTTTGGAATTCTTGCCAGAATTAAAAGCAGACCAAGTCTTGCAAACGAAGCTAGCTAGTCTGTCGAACGTCACGGTCATCACCAATGCTCAAACCAATGAAATCAGTGGTGGCGATCAAGTAGAAGCTCTAAATTATACTGACCGGACTACACAAGAAAGTCACACTTTGGCTGTCTCCGGCGTGTTCATCTTAATCGGCTTAATGCCGAATACTGAATGGCTACCAGAAACGATTGAAAAAAATCCTCGTGGGGAAATTGTTGTAGATGGCCATGGGGCTACGAATGTACCGGGAATCTTTGCGGCAGGAGACTGTACCAACAGCGCCTACAAGCAGATCATCATTTCCATGGGTTCCGGTGCGACGGCAGCCTTAGGAGCATTTGATTATTTGATTCGTGAATAGTCTTGGAGTAGAGGAAGCAATTTTTGCTTCCTCTTTTTTATAAAAGTTTTTAGCCTTTAGTATCGGACTTGTCTTTTAGGTAAGAAAGACGTATGGTCATTCTAAGAACGAATACAAGAGAGGTGTTTACCATGGATTGGTTTCAAAAAATCGGTGAGGGTACTGGGGCTTTAGCCGGTGGGGTGATTGGCGGAGCGTTTAACCTGGCTGCCGAATTGACTCATGCGCAGCTTTTGCAAGAAGCGGGAGCCGAGGTTTTTCAAGGAAATAAAAACGCCGGAAAATATGCCGGGCAGACTCTAGATGGAGTGATTGACACTGCGGCGGGGTTTTTCACGAAAAATGACCACCAACTGCATCAAGGAAAAGAAAAGTTGGCGGATGTTGCACGCACTACCCTGAATGGCATTGGAGATACCTTTGGCTTTGCTCAAGAACAGATTACGGAAGCCTATGAAGGTGGCAAGGAAATGGACACTCAACGCTTGAAACAAGTGGCGCGGAATACCGGCAAAGCACTCTTGGTTTCTAGTGCGGTGCTAAGTGTCTGGCAAGTGGGCAAAGGACTGAAATTTAAAGTGAAATAGTTTTATGAATCAAAAAAATGCTAGACGAGTAGGGAATAAGCACCTTTCGTCTAGCGTTTTTCTTTGTTGGGCATGATAAAGTGAGTGACTCGCTGGAGGACTAGCTGCAATTGTTTGGTGACGACAGGCCGGCTTAATAGCCACAGGATCAGGAGGCTGCCACCAAAGAGCAAGCTTAAGTGGAGCACAGGATTGGTGATTTTTTCTGTGAATTCCACCAAAGGAGCCACTAAGTACACATGAAGCAAGTAAACGGAAAGGGTGCGTTGGCCCCAAGTTGTATAAAAGCGGTGTTTGGCTTGGCCCAAAGTCAAGAAGACAAAGATAAAGGCGAAGCTTAGAGCATACAGGTAAATATCTGCCGGTAATGTTTGCCACAAAGGCAATTCGAGCAAGGCGTAGGCTCGATCCCCCCAGAGAATCTCGGCGGGAGTACCACTTTTAACCCAGAAAAAGGCCGTTATTAAACCGATGACAAGGACCAATATACTCAGCAGCCGCCGGTAAGGAAAGTGGCGGATTTTTTCGATATGCGCTGGCGTACAATAATAGCCGGCCAAAAAGAAGGGTAGAAAGCCAAAGGTGCGAGCCATGGCCATATAAGTACCAAACTCCGTCAAAAAGCCAGATAAAGCTCCGACGATTAAACTCAAAATGAAAACGTGACGCACGCGGATCAAGTCTGGTAATAAAAGCCGCCAGCCG
Organism: Enterococcus asini ATCC 700915; assembly: GCF_000407365.1. Lineage (GTDB taxonomy): Bacteria > Bacillota > Bacilli > Lactobacillales > Enterococcaceae > Enterococcus_C > Enterococcus_C asini. The sequence continues at coordinate 638,710 of NZ_ASVU01000001.1, read as the reverse complement.
AACATGCAGTAGAGATACCACAGCGTCCAACCGGGGTTTAAGATTAAGATCTGATCGATTTTACCAATGGCCAACATGATCAAGCTGAGAATCAGGTTTAATAAGAGGTAGGGCAAAAGAAACTGCCGCACCGCTTGTTCCCGCCCCCGCTGGACATTTTTTGAGAAATAGCCGGAAATAAAGATAAAGACAGGCATATGAAAAAAGTAGATAAAGACGTAGAGGAATTGGGCGAAGGGAAAGCTCAGGCGAAAATACTCCAGAGCGTGACCGAAGACCACTAAAAAAATTAACAAGCCTCGAATATTGTCAAAGGCCAAATCACGACTTTGCTTTGAAATAATAGACACTTCCAGTTCAAGTAAGGTATGCTTGGAATAATCAAGTTAGTCTCATCATACCATGTTTTTTATTGAAGCGGGAGGAGTTGGTGGAGATGCGTTTTTCGGCACAGTTTGTCAAACAAGTTTTTAAAGTAGTAAATATGAAAAAACTGGTGGGCGCCAATATGGTGACTCCGCCAAAACGCCGGGATTTTACGACGCGGCGCTTAGAGCGCAGCGAGTGGCCGAAGAAGACCGAGTTGATTCAAGACTCTCCTTTGATTACTCTTTTTCCCCATCATTCTACCAAGCGTCATGTGTTTTATCTCCACGGTGGGGGCTATGCGTTAGAGGCCTCACCTTTTCACAAGGAAATTCAGGAGGGAATGGTGGCGGCAGGCTTGAAGGTCAGTTATTTTGACTATCCGTTGGCACCGGAAAATACTGCAGAAATCACCTTGAGTCGCACACTGGAAGCCTTTGGGCGCTTGAGCTTTTTGTATCCTGACGATCGCTTTTACTTTTTCGGGGATTCTGCAGGGGGCGGTTTGGCGTTAAGCGTGGCACAGCAGTTGCGGAATCTGAATCAACCCCATCGACCCTTGAAATTGGCCTTAGTCTCTCCGTGGCTGGACTTAACTTTACAAGACCCCCGGGTGGCGGCCTTGCAAGCAGAGGATGTCTTATTGGAGCGAGACCGCTTGGCAGAAGCCGGGAAAAATTACGCGGGGAACTTTTCCTTAGAGGATCCCCGGGTCTCACCGTTGTTTGGGGACATGAAGGATTTAGGCGAGCTGTTTGTGATCAGTGGTACCGCAGATATTCTTCATCCGGATGTCTTGTGTCTGCAAGAACGGGTGGCAAAAACGACGGGTACGCACTTGCATTTAGAATCTGTGCCGGGGATGATGCATGATTTCGTGGTCTATCCTTTAAAAGAGTCAGAACCTTACCGCAATCAAATTCAAGAATTTTATTTACAGTAACCTGTGCAAGGAGGCGCGATATGGACGTAAAGAAAATCTATCCCAGCCACTTTTTGCAAAACAATAGTGCTTTTCGTCATAGCAAGCTGGTTCTGCCTTTCTTTCATTCCCATTCGCGGGGGCAAGAACAGTACTTGCAACAAATTAAGACGGGGCAGAGCTATTACCTAGAGGCTTTTGGTCATAAAATCTTTCTCGTGATGGTTGAAGAATTGCGCCAGTCGCTACAAGTGAGCAATCTCTTGGTCACCGAAGAGATCACTTGGACAGAACTCGTGGCTATTTTGGATCGCTATGCCCGCAGTCGCTTTGTGAAGAAACTGATTTTGACCTTGGAGACCACCGCTACCAATGAGGCTTGGTTATTGAGTCAAGGGTTTCAAAAACAAGGCAACGGCTATGAAAAAGAACTCGTCTATCATACCGGGCTAGTACTAGGGGGTGGCGGTGCCCGAGGTGCTTATGAAATCGGAGTCTGGCAAGCCTTAAAGGAATTAGAAATCTCCTTGCCGATTGTTACGGGAACTTCCGTGGGGGCGCTGAACGGGGGCTTAGTCTTAGTGGGGGATGTGGACGAGGCCAAGCAACTGTGGTTGGATTTGTCCACGGATCAGGTCTTGCAATTTCCTCAAGCGGCCGAGAGTATCACTAGCTTGACCACACTTTTACAGCAGATGCGCTCATTGACTGTGACGGCATTACGAGAAAATGGCGCCAGTACCGAACCTTTGAATCAAATCATTCAAAATGCCTTGGATGGGGAAAAAATGCAAGCTAGTCCCAGTGAACTCTATATCTGCACCACTCATCTGCCTGACTTTGAGGAACGGGTAGTGCATTTTGATAAGGACCATCCCGAAGAAAGTCAGGCTTGGCTGATTGCCTCGGCTTCCTTTTACCCAGCCATGCGGGCGAAGGAAATCGAAGGTGAATACTACATGGACGGAGGCTATCGCAATAATTTGCCTGTGGATGTAGCTTTGCAACAAGGGGCTACCGAGTGTATCTTGGTGGATGTCAAAGGTCCTGGCTTTGTGAAACGTTGGGAGCCGTCTTTGGCGGTGGCGGAGTTGCCTTTGCATTCGCCCTGGACATTAGGAAGCTTTTTGGTTTTTGATCGGGAACGCTCGCGGATTAATTATCACTTGGGCTATCAAGAAACGATGAAATACTTTGGCCGGTACAGCGGCTTTTGGTATACTTTTGCTGAAAATCACGTATTTCAGGATAAGTGGCAACAGTTTTGCCGCGCTTTGCGCAAAGCCCAGAGTCCACTGTGGCAAGTCATCAAAGAGCCGAGCTTTTGGCAAAAACTGTCCAAAGAATATCAAAAAGAAGTGAGTTTTGAAACGGCAGGCCAGGCTTTTGCGGAATTGGCAGGAGTCTTGTTGAATGTAGCGCCAGATGCGGTATATCAAGAAGCAGACTTTATCTTAGCGCTAAAAGCGGCTTACGAGGCGTTGGCTAGTCCCGTGACTGGCGCTTTGTCCATGGCAGAGTGGCTTCACTTGTATCGGGAGCGCCTAGTGCTGTGGTCCGATGGCCGGCAATTTATCTACTGGTTAAACAGTTTTCAAAATGACTTGGCACCCACAAAACCATTACTGGATTTAACTCCGGTGAAGGCGGTGGCAGGGGCATTTTTAGCAAAAATAGTAAAAGAACTATCCCAAGATAAGTGAGAAGTGAACAGGAGGAAGAAAGATGGCAGACTTTCAATACGAAATTTTAGAGGAAATAGCCGTTTTATCGGAGAATCCCAAAGGCTGGCGCAAGGAATTCAACTTAGTCAGCTGGAATGGCCGGCCGGCGAAGTTTGACATTCGGGACTGGGCCCCTAACCATGAAAAGATGGGCAAGGGAGTCACCTTAAGCAACGAGGAATTCGAAGCTTTGAAAAGTGCTTTAAAAGAGATGTAAAGGAGACGAGTCGTTTGTTGAAAAGTATGACAGGCTTTGGTCGTGGCGTTGCGGAAAATCAGCGCTATACCGTGGAAGTCGAGATCAAAAGCGTCAATCATCGTTTTTTAGATATTCAATTACGCAGTCCGAAACAAGTGAATGCCTATGAGCAGGAAATACGGAAAATCATTAAGGAACGCTTGCCTAGAGGTCGGGTGGATGTCTTTGTCACCGTGAAAGAAGTCAGCGATGCAGGTAAAGAAGTCGCGATTCACTGGGATTTGGTGGATCAGTTGGTCGAATCATTGCAAAAAGAAGGCCAAGCTCGCTATGGGGTAGTAGACCTCGAGCCCAAAGTCATTTTGGAGCAGATTGTGACGTTACCGGACTTTGTGGAAATCACGGAAGCAAAAGACGACGATGAGAGCTTAGGGGAGTTATTGATTGCAGCGGTGACGACAGCGGCAGAGCAAAATGCAGCCAATCGAGCACAAGAAGGACAAGCCTTGGCAGCCGTCATGGTAGAAAATCGTGAGCAAATCGCCACTGCCTTAGCTCGCTTACAGTCTTTTGTGGCCTTGTATCAAGGGGAATTCAAGGAACGATTTGAAAAGAAATTGCAAGATTATCTTCAGGAAACCGTGGATCAAGAACGTTTGTTAACGGAACTAGCGATTCAATTGGAACGAGGAGACATCCAAGAAGAAATCGATCGTTTGGCTATTCACTTGCAAAACTTTGATCGCTTGTTGGCAAAAGACGAGCCCGTGGGCCGGGAGTTGGATTTCTTGATTCAAGAATGCAATCGGGAAATCAATACCATTGGTTCGAAGTCGAGTGCCATTGAAATCAAAGAACTAGTCGTCTTAATGAAAACCACCGTAGAAAAAATTCGCGAACAAGTTCAAAATGTCGAATAAGCTTTGAAGCAAACTCCCCTAAGATCAGTCGCCAGTTGGTCTTAGGGGAGTTTTTTGTCTGGCCTTGTCTTTGATGCCAGTTTTACCAATGGTTATTCTTCGTCAAAAGCGCAGCCCCCAGTTATAATGAAGAAAAGTGACAAAGGAGCGAGGCAGATGAAATACTATGATGTGACATTCCACGGCGTTAGTGGGCGAGCAGTGATCAAGCGGACGGTGCCTTCTGACAAGGAACCTTTCGATGCGTGGCAAGATGCCTGTACCAAAGTGACCGAGGAAGAATTGCAACTATTGGTAAATGACGCTTATGTGGTGATTGCTCGGAAGTTATTGGCGCGAATCGACATTGAAGAGGTGAAAGATCCCATTGAAGAAGCCCAGACACGGAAAGACGAGTTGACCAATGTGATCAACACTTTGTCCAACATGGGGTTTTAAGCCTTCAAAAGTAAAGATTCTTTCCGGGATTGCAACAGGCCCTTGAAACTTTCGCGAAAAAAGTGCAAAATAGAGAAACAAGTATAGACTAAGAGGCAAGGCACGTCGCTTTGTTTCATAGGAAAGGACCGAATTATGTCAGATCGTGGGTTGTTGATCGTGTTATCCGGACCCTCAGGTGTAGGAAAAGGCACCGTCCGGAAAGCCATTTTTGAAAGTGACGATAATGATTTTCAATATTCCGTATCCATGACTACCCGGCCAATGCGGCCAGGGGAAGTCGAAGGGGTAGACTATTATTTCCGCACCCGGGAGGAATTCGAAGCATTGATCGCATCCGGCGATATGTTGGAATATGCCGAATATGTGGGCAATTACTATGGCACGCCCTTGCCTTACGTGGAAAAAACCTTGCAAGAAGGCAAAGATGTCTTCTTGGAAATCGAGGTGCAAGGTGCCCGGCAAGTAAAAGAAAAAGTACCTGATGGGGTGTTTATCTTCCTGACGCCACCGGATTTGCATGAATTAAAAAACCGTATCGTCAATCGTGGCACGGACGCCATGGAAATCATCGAAGAGCGTATGAAAGTCGCGCGCGAAGAAATCGAGATGATGGCGCTCTATGATTACGCCGTGGTCAATGACGAAGTGCCAAAAGCGGTCACCCGGATTAAAAACATCATTGCCAGCGAACATTTTCGCGTGGATCGGGTAATCGGAAAATATATCAAAATGTTAGAGGAGATGTAAGCTTATGATGTTAAAACCTTCAATCGATAAGTTGTTAGACCGGGTGAATTCCAAATATTCTTTAGTTATCTTAGCCAGCAAACGGGCCCATGAATTGGACGCTGGATCAAAACCAACTTTGGAATCTTTTGAATCCGTGAAAAGTGTTGGTCAAGCTTTGGAAGAAATAGAAGCGGAAACCGTCATCAATGATCCTCATCCTGAAATCAAACGGGCGCGGATTAAATTGCAAGAAGACGAACGGAAAAACCAAGAAGAGTTAAAAACCAAAGAATTGGAAACCCGCATTCGCAAAGAACAAAAAATCTAAGCAGTCCACTGAGACCGCTATAAATGCCAAAAGACCAGAAGAGCTTTCTATGATCATAGAAAATTCTTCTGGTTTCTTGCTGACTACAAGCAAAAATAAGATTGTGACAGAAAAGCCCGTCCTAGAGCGGATTTCCCGCTACAGACAAAAGGACGTTTTTTGGGTACAATAATAGAAGAAAAATTTTCGAGGAGGGATACTATGGAGGAATACGCTGAGGTGATTGTCGACGTACCGGCCATGCAAACCGATCAGCCATTTACCTATCGCATCCCTGAAGATTTACACGGCTTATTGAGTGCGGGAATGCGAGTGGAAGTACCTTTTGGCAAAGGCAATCGCCACATTCAAGGCTTTATCATGAGCCTTTTTACCGGAGAAAAGCAAGAGCAGACAAAAGACATCACCCGGGCTTTGGATTTGGAGCCGGTTTTAAATGACGAGCTCTTAGCCCTAGCCGATTACATGAAAGAAACCACTTTTGCTTTTAAGATTACTTGCTTGCAGACGATGCTCCCTAGTGTGATGAAGGCAGAGTACCAAAAGACTTTGGTCTTACAAGATGCTGAAGCTGCCAAGGAAGCTGGAGTTAGGGAGCTCTTTGATGCGTCAGGGGAGTTGGACTGGTTGGCCGCTCAGGCTACGGGAAAACTCGGAACCTTACTTTCTTTGCGCCAAGCCGGAGCCGTAAACCTACGCTACGATGTACATACGAAAAATAAAGTCAAAACCACCCGCTTAGTGACGCCGCTGCTCTCACCAACAGCTGCCGAAGAAGCCCGGGGAGAACTAAAGAAAACCGCTTTGCGCCAAGCCCAGCTTCTGACCATGTTGGCGACAACCAAAGCGAGTCTGCCGGTGAAGCATTACAAAGAGCAAGGAATTTCCACCAGTGTACTGAATCAAGGGGCAGAAAATGGTTGGTTACGTTTCACAGAAGTCGAGACTTACCGGGACCCTTACGCCCATCGTGAGTTTGCCCAGACTCATGCGTTAGAGCTAAACGGGGACCAGCAGGTGGCAGTTCAAGCGATTCAAGCAGCCGGGGACGCCAAAGAAGCTCGGACCTTTTTATTAGAAGGAATTACCGGAAGCGGCAAGACGGAGGTTTATCTGCAAAGCATCGCCCAAGTCATTGAAGCCGGCAAGAGTGCCATTATGTTGGTGCCGGAAATCGCTTTGACTCCGCAAATGGTGGAGCGTTTTAAGAGCCGTTTAGGGGATGCGGTAGCGGTACTTCACAGCGCTTTGTCTCAAGGTGAGCGTTACGATGAATGGCGCAAAATCGAACGAGGAGAAGCCAAAGTCGTGGTAGGTGCCCGCTCAGCAATTTTTGCTCCTTTACAAGACATCGGCTTGATTATCGTGGATGAAGAACACGAAGCGACGTATAAACAAGAAGAAACGCCCCGCTATCACGCCCGAGATTTGGCCATTTGGCGAGGAAAGTACCATCACTGTCCCGTAGTTCTCGGCAGTGCCACACCTTCTTTGGAATCTCGGGCCCGGGCGCAAAAAAATGTCTACACATTGCTGCGCCTGCGGGAACGAGCAAATCCTGAGGCTAATCTACCCACTGTGGATATCGTGGATATGAAGGCAGAATACAGTCACAAAAATCCCGGGAACTTTTCCCAAGTCTTGAAAGAAAAAATTGCCGACCGACTAGCCAAAGACGAGCAAATTGTGCTGTTGCTTAATCGCCGGGGCTATTCTTCCTTTGTTATGTGTCGGGATTGTGGTCACGTGGTGGACTGTCCTAATTGCGATATTTCTCTGACTTTGCACATGGACGTCAAACGCTTGCGCTGTCATTACTGCGGTCATGAAGAAGCGATTCCCCAGAAGTGTCCTGAATGTGGCAGTCGCAAAATCCGCTATTACGGCACGGGCACGCAAAAGGTCCAAGAAGAACTCCAGGGATTGTTTCCAGAAGCCAAGATTTTGCGCATGGATGTGGATACGACCCGCAAAAAAGGAGCTCATGAACGGATTTTGCGGGCCTTTGGGGAGAAAAAAGCTCAGATTTTATTGGGCACTCAGATGATTGCCAAAGGACTGGACTTTCCCGACATCACCTTAGTCGGGGTGCTTAATGCGGATACCGCTTTGAATTTACCGGATTTTCGCGCCAGTGAGCGAACGTTCCAATTACTAACTCAAGTGAGTGGTCGTGCCGGACGCGCCCAAAAAGCTGGGGAAGTTTTGATTCAAACCTTTAATCCAGAGCATTACGCGATTCAGTTGGCCCAGCGCCAAGATTACGAAGCTTTTTACCAACAAGAAATGTTTATTCGGCATCAAAGCGGCTATCCTCCTTATTACTTCACGGTGAAGATCACGGTGAGTCATGAAGAGGAACAAAAAGCGGCGCAAAAAATCTTTGCTCTGACCAATGAATTAAGTAAACAGCTTTCCCCACAAACCATCTTTCTCGGGCCAACCCCAGGAAATGTGGCTCGAGTAAAAAATCGTTATTACTATCAATTGATTTTAAAGTATAAAAAAGAACCCCGCTTACAAGGCGCTTTGGAACAAATTTTGGTGGCCAGTCAGCAAGATTTGCGCCAAGGGCTCTTAGTCTCTATTGACAATGAACCGATGAACTTTATTTAGAAAGCACCTAGGAAAAGGAGTAACCATGATTTTACCTTTAGTATTACACCCGGATGAGCGCCTGCAAAGCGTTACCCGGCCGATTCAAGAAATCACAGAAGAAGTTGAAGAACTGCTGGATAACTTGCAAGACACCATGATTGCCCATGACGGTGTAGGACTGGCCGCTCCTCAAGTAGGAAAAAATCTACAAGTAGCCGTGGTGGAAGAAGAGGATGGAGAGATTATCGAATTGATCAATCCCCGCATCGTCCAAGCTACTGGGGAGACCATCGACGTGGAAGGTTGTCTCAGTATCACCCACGTGTACGGCACAGTTGCCCGGGCGAAACGGATTCTGGTACACTATTACGACCGAGAGGGAGACGAGATGGAGCTGGAAGCCTATGATTATTTGGCTCGCGCCATCCAACATGAAATCGATCATTTACATGGCGTCTTGTTTACGGAAAAGATGATTGAACGAATCCCTGAAGAACAGTTAGAAAGCTATATGGAGGGAAATGAAGATGACTAAACTTGTATTTATGGGAACACCGGCTTTTTCCGTTCCTATTTTGGAAGGTCTAGTGGAGGCCGGATATGAAGTTCTAGCCGTGGTGACCCAGCCGGATCGCCCAGTTGGACGGAAAAAAACGATTACCCCTCCGCCTGTAAAAGTTGCGGCGGAAGCGCTGGGCTTAGAAGTCTTGCAGCCGGAAAAAATCAGTGGCTCAAAAGAAATGGAACGCATCATTGAGCTTGCGCCAGATTTATTGATCACGGCGGCATTCGGCCAGTTTTTACCGGAGAAATTACTTCAAGTGCCACAGTTTGGTGCAATCAATGTTCATGCCTCTCTTTTGCCGAAGTATCGTGGGGGCGCACCGGTGCATTACGCCATTATGAATGGGGATCAAGAAACCGGGGTTACCATTATGGAAATGATCAAAAAAATGGATGCCGGCGGGATATATAGTCAAGCTCGCTTGCCGATTACTCAAAAAGACGATGTAGGGACCATGTTTGAAAAGCTCAGCTTGTTAGGTCGTGACTTGTTATTAGAAACTTTGCCTCAGCTTTTAGCAGGCGAATTGGAAAAAGAACCCCAAGACGAAGCAGAAGTTACTTTTTCCCCTAATATCACCCGGGAGCAAGAAGCCGTGGACTGGACAAAATCCGCTCACTTAATCGACTGCCAAATTCGGGGCATGCGCCCTTGGCCAATCGCTTTTACCACTTATCAAGGGGCCCGATGGAAACTCTGGGGAGCGACTCCTTTAGCAGAAACTACTGAAGCGGCTCCCGGGACGATTATCCACAAAGGAAAAAAAGAATTGTGGGTAGCTTGTGGCGAGGGTACCGTTTTAGCCATTGAGGAATTACAGCCGGCTGGTAAAGGTCGTCAAAACATCCAAGCCTTTTTAAATGGCGTTGGCCACCAAGTGACGGTGGGAGAAAAGTTGGGAGTAGCAAATGACTGAAGCAAATCAAAATAGAAAAAAAGCCCCAAAGCAGCCTAAAAAGGCTCATCCTTTAACCAGTTCCGCTCGCCTAGCTGCTTTAGAAGCCCTAGAGCGCGTGGAAAAAGGTGGCGCTTATTCGAACCTCTTGATCAATGAAGTGGTGAAGCGGGGGCAATTAAATGAAAAGGATCGCCGGCTTTTGACGGAAATCCTTTATGGAACCATCGCCCGCCAAATGCTTTTGGATTATTATTTATCACCGTTTTTGAAAAAGTCTAAGAAAGTCGACACCTGGGTGCGATTATTGTTGCGCTTGTCGGTTTTTCAGATGGTGTATTTGGACAAAGTACCGGATCACGGTATTATCAACGAAGCGGTGGAAATCGCCAAGTTCCGAGGCAATCCCGGTGCGGCGAAATTCGTCAATGGGGTCTTGCGCAATGTTCAGCGTCAAGGCTTGCCTAGTCTTGAGGCTATCAAAGACCCAGTGGAACGCTTATCGATTGAAATCAGTATGCCCCGTTGGCTGACGGAAAAACTACTGGCTCAATTAGGGGAGGACGAAACTCGCAAACTGGGGCTTTCCTTATTGGAACCAAGCCATGTTTCCGCCCGGGTGGATACTCGCTTTATCTCTCGGGAAGCGGCAATCGCAAGCTTGGCCGAAGAAGGCATCGAAGCGGTAGCCAGTGTGGTTTCCCCTTATGGGATCGTCGCGCAAAAAGGATTTTTGGCCGGCAGTCGCTTGTTTAAAGAAGGCAAGCTGACGGTGCAAGACGAAAGCTCCATGTTGGTGGCACCGGCCTTGCAAGTAGCAGCAAACCATGAAGTCTTAGATGCTTGTGCCGCTCCCGGTGGCAAGACCACCCATATCGCTACTTTTTTGGATAGTGAAGTCGGTGGCAGTGTCACAGCCTTGGATATCCACCAGCAAAAGGTTAAACTGATTGAAGAAAATGCCCAACGGCTACACGTGGAAGAGGTGGCCTTTCCCGAACAGCTGGATGCCCGCACGGTGTCTGAACATTTTCGCCCGGCATATTTCGATCGGATTTTAGTAGATGCTCCTTGTTCGGGATTGGGCCTAATGCGTCGTAAGCCGGATATTAAGTACCAAAAACGTCCGGCAGACTTTGAGCGCTTGCCAACGATTCAACGGGAAATTTTGGACAGCGTAGCACCTACCTTGAAACCTGGAGGACTTTTGGTGTATAGCACTTGCACGATTACTCCTGAGGAAAATCAACAAGTAGTCAACGGCTTTTTAGGGGATCATCCGGAGTTTCAATTACAACCGATTGCCGTTAATGAACTGGTACAAGAAGCAATTGTCGGGGAGATGTTAACCATTTATCCCCAACGTTTCATGACCGATGGCTTTTTCATCAGCTGTCTGAAGAAAGTATAACGAGGTGAAGAAATCAGATGGAAATCGTATTTCGTTCCGATATTGGACAAAAACGCAGCAGTAATCAAGACTTTGCTGGTGCCTTTGAAAATCAAGGGGGAATCCCGTTATTGATTCTGGCAGATGGCATGGGAGGGCATCAAGCCGGAGATCTGGCCAGTCGCTCCACTGTGGAAGACATCGGCCGCTTGTGGCAGGCAACCGACCTTCGTGAAGAAGAAAGTACCGCGTCTTGGTTGGTGCAGACGATTCAAGAAGAAAATCGCGTTATTTACAACAAAGGACAAGAGCACATGACGACTACCGGCATGGGGACGACCATTGTGGCCTGTGGCGTGTTTGACAAGAGTTACACCATCGCCCATGTGGGAGACAGCCGGGCTTACTTGGTACGGGAAGGACAGCTGACCCAGTTAACCGAGGATCATTCCTTGGTTAATGAATTGGTACGCCAAGGGGAGATCACGAAGGAAATGGCAGCCGTTCACCCTCGCCGCAATGTCCTGACCCGTTCCGTGGGGATGCCCGGGGATGTGGAAGTGGACGTGACGGAAATCCCAGCTGAAGCCGGAGATATTTTGCTGATTGCTTCTGACGGCTTGACCAATATGGTGCCAGAAGCCGATATTTTGACTGTCTTGCAAAATGGGCAATCCTTGAGCCAACGAGCAGAGGAATTGGTCAAACGAGCCAATGATCAAGGCGGCGTGGACAATATCACCGTGCTACTCTGTGAGCGAGGAGGTCATGAAGCATGATCGAAATCGGTAAAAAAATCAGTGGTCGCTATTTAATCATTGGCAATATCGGTTCCGGTGGCATGGCCAACGTTTACTTGGCCCGGGATTTGATTTTGGATCGAGAAGTCGCAGTCAAAGTCTTGCGTTTTGACTTCCAGAACGACCAAGCCGCCATTCGTCGCTTTCAAAGAGAAGCGTTAGCGGTCACAGAACTGGTGCATCCTAATATTGTCTCTGTCTATGATGTAGGCGAAGAAGATGGCATGCAGTACTTGGTTATGGAATACGTGAAAGGGATGGACTTAAAACGCTACATTCAGACCCGCTATCCGATTCCCTATTTAACTGTGGTGGAAATCATGCAACAAATCCTTTCCGCCATCGCTTTGGCCCATGATCACCGGATTATTCACCGGGATTTAAAGCCCCAGAACATTTTAATCAATGAAGACGGCGTCGTAAAAATCGTGGACTTCGGCATCGCCATCGCCTTGTCGGAAACCTCGATTACCCAGACGAATTCCATGTTAGGCTCCGTGCATTACCTTTCGCCGGAACAAGCCCGGGGAAGCATGGCTACCAATCAGTCGGACTTATATGCTATCGGGATCATCTTGTATGAGATGCTGACGGGTAAAGTTCCTTTTGACGGCGAGTCTGCCGTGACCATCGCTTTGAAGCATTTCCAAGAAGAGATTCCTTCTGTACGGATATACGATCCGAATGTGCCTCAATCCTTAGAAAATGTCGTATTACACGCCACGGCGAAAGAACCTGCCGATCGCTACAAGACCGCTGATGAGATGAACCAAGATATCTCCACGGCGCTTTCACCAGAACGGCTCAATGAACCTCGCTGGCAACCTCATTCCATGTTAGATGAGACCCGGATTTTGACCCCGGTGGAAGCAGAGGAAATCACCTCCCAGACCGGGCCGGTGACGCCTATTCCTAGTGAGCCAGCAGCTCCTGTTGAAGAGGAACCTGCTAAAAAGCCGAAGAAGAAAAAATGGTGGCTGATTCCGCTAGTCCTCGTAATCGCAGCCATGGGTGGTTTGGCCTACGCTGTCTTTGGGGGTGGGCAAGATGAAATCACCGTACCGAATCTGGCGAATATGACCGAAGCCGCAGCTCGGGAAAAATTGACTGCGGTGGGCTTAAAGCCCGCGGTGGATGTCAAAGAAATCCCTGACGATACCATTGCAGAAGGCCGCGTGGTGAAAAGCGATCCAGCGGTGGGAGATGTGGTGAAAAAGAAAGCCGAAGTTACTTTGTATTTGAGTTCCGGTAGCAAAAAAATTGCCATGGACGATTACAGCAATCAGACGTATAAAGAAGCCCACGACGCTTTAATCAAGCTAGGGTTTAAGGAAAGTAACATTTCTTCTACTACTGAGTACAGCGATAGCGTGCCAGAAGGGGAAATCATTTCCCAAACTCCAGAAAAAGGGGAAGAAGTCGTCCCTGATGAACAAGAAGTCGAATTCGTCGTTTCCGATGGTGTGGAACCGATTGAGATGGACAACTATCTCGGCTGGGACCAAGGGGATGCCTATAGTGATTTGACCACTCGAGGGATCAGCAAAGACGATATCCAAATCGAAGAAGACTACAGTAGTGACTACCCAGCCGGCACTGTCATGAAACAATCTCCAGGAGCCGGTAAGGAAGTCGTGCCAGGTTCCACTGCGGTGACCTTGGTCATCAGCAAAGGTCAAAGTGAGCTGACTTTGAAAAGTCTGAAAGGACAGAGTGTTAGTGAAGCCCAGAGCTATTTGGCTGAGCAAGGATTAGTCCAAGGGGATACCAGCGAGGAGTATTCTGATGATGTCTCCGAGGGCCAAGTCATCCGCACTAGCCCGGAAGCCGGGAGCAAAGTTGCAATTGGCTCCACTGTCTCTTTTGTCGTTTCCAAAGGCAAAGAACCAGCGCCAGAGGAAAAAGAGTACACGGTGAAATACTCCGCAAGCTACGTAACCAGTGGGACTACCCAAGACAGTAGCACGAGTACGGAATTGCCAGCCCAGACTGTGAAAGTTTGGATTGTCGATCATAAAAACAAGGACAAAAAAGAAGTGGACAACTTCACCTTGAAATCTGCTAGCCAACAACATACGGGAACTGTCACCGTAACGGTAGTGGAAGGAGAAAGTGCCACGATTTATTACCAACGAGACAATGGCTCAATCGGTGAACAAGCAATCACCGGCGATACTACGATTACGATTCCTTAAAAATAAGAAGCCAGACCCGCCAATTAATTTTGATTGGCGGGTCTTTTTTTAATTATTAAAGCCATAAGCCTGATTTAAAGGTATTTTATTGATTAAGGTGTAAGATGAATTATTTTATGAAGATAGAAGCAATCGAATCATAAAAAGAAACCCTCGACAATCATGGATTGTCGAGGGTTTTTGCATGGAAAAGACCACCTTGATTCAAGGCTTTTTGGTAATAGACCTCCCATAATGCTTGGAATAGCTGGGTCTGACAGTTGATTTCTTGGGTCAGATCCATTACGAAGTAGGGCTTTTGCAGGTTTTTCGGCAGTAGATTTTCAAAGGTAGTAACGAAAAAATCATAGTCTTCATCCGATGAGGTGATAAAGCTCGCCTCAATAAAAGCGAACTGGCGCAATAAATTACGTACTAATTGTTGGATGTAATAATCCGGGGATGTCACGATGCCCACCTTGAGCAAGCAACGCTGAAAACAGTCCTTATAATTGGGAAACAAGGCATAGCTACAGTCTTCCACAAACGCATTGATTCCATGGGCCAGCCAAGGGTAACGTTGGCGCTTGGCGATTTTCGTGAAGAAACGCTTCTGCTGGCGCCGCATATCTTCAAATAAAGGTCGCTCCGTTGTAGGAATATGCCGGGTCAACTCCGAAATCAAAGGCAAATCCCCGGGAAAGAGAAAATGGCGGAGCAAAGTCGTGTAAAAATTAATCCGCCACAGGCTAAGTCTAGGATAATCTGCAGCTTCAAGATGGACCATATCTTGAAAAAAGTAGTCCTCAAACTCTAGCGCCAGCGCTTTAAGCGGATTTTCCTTAGGGAGCTGATGGAAATAGCGTAGCAGCTGCTGTCCCCGGAAATCCCGTGCTTCAAAATACAAAGGGGTCAAAAAGAACATCGCCGTTAAACTGTGTAGGTGTAATTTTCGTTGGCTACGGTCAGAGATAAAACGACCGTACCGCGCTAATTCCCGGGAAAAACCAGGGGTCGCTAAATCTGGATAAGGGCGCTCTGCTAGCCAATGCCCCTGTTCATAGCGCAGCCGGTGAACAGCTAGTAGCAAAGTGATTTCTTTAGGATGCATGAACTGGGTAAATTTCACCGTCAGTATTTGGGCAAACTCTTCCTCCCCGTCCATTCTGCCTACCACGCGCTTCAAGTCTTCCCCGTGATGGCCTAACCACAGATACGTTGTGTAAAACAAGCGCAAAGAAACCTCGGGGCCTACTAATTGCATTTTGCTTGCCCGCACTTGTAAGCCAAAGCGCTGCAATAAATCTTTTAACGGTCGCAGTTTACGCAGGGGAGTGGACTGACTGAGGAAATGCCGGTCACAAAAGTTAGCAAAGGTATCTTCCGGATGAGTTAAGGTACGCAGGACAAATTTATAAGGGAGCGACTGACGAATCAAGTATTGGATGTAGCTATTGTGATGATAAGCTTCCGGGCACCAGTGGATTTTGCGATCCCGGTCCACAAACTCATAGCCAGAAAGATCTCGCAAGTCTTCATTGATCTCGGCAATCAGTGTTGCCGCGGTTCGATGAGAGAGGACTAGGCTACAGCAAATCGTATTAATCGAATAGCATCCCTCCGGCTGGCGCAGGAAAAACTTCATGACGGCCAATTTTTGCCCCATAGCATCCTCAATTAGCAGTGTATGAAGCATATTGTTCCCTCCTTATGAAAATACAACGATATTTTTCTTGTTAAATTTGTTTTGCTCTCATAAAATACGCGGCTTTTTGAGAATTCTACGAAAATTGTAGATTTTTTTAATGAGCAGAGAATGCCGTTGTAACATGGATTTTGCTGTGATAAATGGTTTTTATATGGTGAGATTCGGAACTAATCGTTTATCATTAGATTAAAATATGATAATATATAAATGGAGTTATGAGTTTATGGTGTGAAGGAATTATTTTCTTGTCAGTGGTGGCTTAAAAGAAAAAGGAGGCGGTTTGTCATTTATATTGTCCAAAAATGACTTTTCTATCAACGAAAATGCTAGATTTACGCATCATTTGCCTAAAGTAAAAAAATATGAGGTTGAAAAAAGTTATGCTTGGATAATGAGGGTTCTATAATAAAAATGGTTTAGTACATGCTTTACGGAAGTCATTTGCTCGTTGTACAGCTAGTTTGAACAAGGAGTAAGGCTCTGTGGGGAGTAACAGAGTGATCGAATGAGAAAGGATGACGTGGAAAAAGGAGTTTCTTCAAGCAAACGGAAGCTTTCTGAGAAAAATGGTCGAGTTCGAAAATAGAACTAGCAGCTTCTAAAAAAATAAAAGGCTGTGAAATATTTCAACCAAAAATAAGCGACTGAATGAATTGTCGTTTCATTGAAGAAAACATCGAAATCAGGAGAAGAAGAAAGTCGCAGAATAAGAAATATACATTAATTATCAGAATGTTCGTTCTATTTATTGTTAAGTAATACACAATATGTGGAATTTGTTTGAAAACATATTGTCATTTAATTATTTTACGAAAGAAGATATATAAATTCATAAAAAACAGAATATGAAGAAAAAACTTTCGTTAAATAAAAAATAAAATAATTGGAAAGCCATAAATAAAATGTTTTTATGTTTTTTGGCTGATGGAAACGACTTTGTAATGACTTAAAAAAACAAGCATTATAAAGTTGGGTATTATTTTATTTTAGTTGTAAAAGGGGGGGGAAAGAATAAAGTTGGGTATTATTTTATTTTAGTTGTAAAAGGGGGGGAAAAGAATAAAGTTGGGTATTATTTTATTTTAGTTGTAAAAGGGGGGGAAAAGAATGATGAAGGTACGGAAAAAGCTGTTCACCCTTTCCGGTCTATTCATGGTACTGGCTCAGGTATTCGTCACAGCCTTTTGTGGTATCACTGCAATTGCAATCACGAAAGACGAGACTACCAAAAACTTATTTGATGTGAATGGTAGTTCAGCAACCATGGCCTATGAATTAGTCGATAACGATACGATTAAGTGGACAGTCAG
Source organism: Enterococcus asini ATCC 700915 (assembly GCF_000407365.1). Classification (GTDB taxonomy): domain Bacteria; phylum Bacillota; class Bacilli; order Lactobacillales; family Enterococcaceae; genus Enterococcus_C; species Enterococcus_C asini. Next base: position 621,641 of record NZ_ASVU01000001.1, on the reverse strand, counting down.
TCTCAAAAAGGGAGCGTATGATTCACCAACTCGTTTTATGGTGGATCTAGTGGCAGGCGAATCGTCAGTAGTACCGGAACAAATTCAATCAACTAATCAGGAAATGGTCTTTGAAAGTAACTATGGGGATGATTACATTCAAGGCGGGTTTAGTGAACAAGTGACGGGTTCGATGAGTGGAGAAACTACTATTTCTTTTGTAACGACCCGTCAAATCAGCAATCTGGTGGTAACACCCAAACTTGTGACCGTTCCAGCTACTAATGAAGCTATGACAATGGCGGCAACAGTAACGACTGATGCAACCGCTGATGCTGAAACTGAGGCACAGCCCACAGTAGTAAGCGAGCCGGTTAACTTATTGGAAAATGTACCTGGTGTTAATTTTGAGATTCCAGCGATAGTGGAGGAAGTAGTCGAAGAAAGTTCGACGATTAATTCCGAAACAGTTGCAATTGAGGGTGAGACGCTCACATCAGAAAGTGAGGTTGCAAAAGAAGTTGTAACAGAAACGCCCGAAATGAAAGAAACGACTGAAGAAGAAAATACGATTACTAAAAGTTCGGATACCCATGATGATACTGTCGATGAGGTTACTAGCGTTGAAGAGCCTGTGGAACGTGCACAATATCAAGGAATCGTTTCCTTGATGGGTCCGCAGTTACTAGCGACCCCTGTCGATCCATTTGACTATACTACCGATACAGCAGGAACTTATCCGACGCATCAGTCCAATAGCTACTCACACTCAGGAGCAGCTATCGCAACTTCGACCAATATCCGTAACTATAATTATGGTACGACGACAGGCAAGAATGACAGCATAGACCTCTACAATACAAGTACTGGGGCATTAAATTTAAGAACTGGTTACCATGAGTATGGAAGTGCCACAGCAGGCCGGCTTAATACGAAGAAAACTGTCAGTCCAACAGCAGATCCCAATATTTTCCAAGTGCAATTAGACACTATTGGGGATGCGATTAGACCGTTTTCAGATGTAGATATTGTTTTGGTATTGGATAAGTCTAGCAGTATGAACTCTGATAATCCTACTCGTTGGAATCAATTAAAGTCTGCGGTGAGTACTTTTACAACTGATATTTTAAAAGAAAATAATGCTAACCCGGGCCGGATTCAGATTGGTATGGTGGGGTTTAGTTCTAATGGAGCTTTAGATATTTGTGCAGATATAGCTTCCTTTTCAAATTTAACGAATACTACGCTTAGGAACGGTTTTACAACTAAAGCAACAGATATTACCGGCCATCCGCTTTATACTACTAACCCGACTCCTCTTGATCATATTTATAGTAGTGGGACACCAACCTTTATCGGGATTGATGCAGGCTTATCACTACTCTATGATACAACAGCTGGAGCTAGAGCATCTGCTAAGAAGGTCATGGTTACTATCACTGATGGGATACCTACTTTTTATCCAAGTTCTAACTACAGTTTAAGTAGTGCAACTAAGTGGCGCGTGAGTAGTAATCGGATTTTGAGGTACAGCACCATTTGGAAAGAAGGGACTGGCGAAACTAGCGGACAAAATGCCATTGCTTCAAAACAACCTAATATTGATTTTGCTGAGGAGCACTACGAGTTATATCCAGGTTCCTACTTTTATTCTGTCGGGTTCCACACCGGAGCAGAAGCAAATGAAGTAGTGCAAGCTTTAGGACCGAACGGGGCTTTTGCCGCAAGTTCTACTGATGCATTAGTAGCAGCTTTAAAGAATTCGGTGTCGAATTTAATTTATACGATTGCAAATGCTACGATTATTGATCCAATGAGTCAGTATGTAACTTTAGATGAAGCTTCACTCACAACTGCTACTCTCTCGTTATCAAGTACAGGAATCTTAACTGCTAGTCCACCGAGTGGTTCGAGTGAAATTGTTGCCACGGCCAAAAATGATCAGGTTACTGTTAATAATGTCAACTTAGGTTTGGATTCATCTGGTAGGCAAGGGTATCGTATTACCTACAAAGTGACACTAAAAGAGGCTTATCAAGATGGTAAATTCTATCCGACAAATAAAACAACTTACCTTGTAAATGGGGATGGTACGAATAAATATTATGCAGTACCGTCAGTGAAGCTAGCACCGAAAGATGTTTCATTCACAAAAATTAATACGTTAGAAGAGACGTTAGAAGGCGCTCAGTTCACATTAACGGGTAATGGAAGGACGTATACCTCAAATATTACTGGAGATGATGGAAAAGTTACTTTTACAGCAGTCGTGCCGGGGGATTATACTTTAACTGAAATTAAAACTCCAGTAGGGCATGAGACAATGTCTCCGATTACAGTTAGAGTTGATGAAGAAGGCGTTATAAAAAAACTTGAAGGTGATAAAGAGAGCACTTTACCAAGTGTAACTAACACTCTCAAACCAATTGAAATTACGCTAAACAAAAAAGGCTCAGGTGAAGCACTAGATGGAGCAACTTTTGTCTTGAAAAAAGGTGACAACATAGTTGAGACATTTAAGAAAAATGGAAATACAACAGGCTTATACCAGTTGACTGAAGTTACTCCAGATGTCTATGACTTATACGAAACAGTTGCACCAGAAGGATATAAAGCGCTTCAGCGTATCGGAAAGCTAACGATTGATAGGTATGGTGTTCCAAAATTTGAGAAAAATAGTGAAATCGATCAGGATGTGACTGTCAGTGTGGATAGTAGGGGCGACACTATCAAAATTGCTTTTTCGGATATCAATAACGTTCTTAAACCAATCGAAGTTAGCTTAAACAAAAAAGGAGCAGATGGAGCATTAGTGGGAGCAACCTTTACCTTACAACAAGGTGAAACGATTATTGAGACATTCTCTGAAAGTACAATTACGGAAGGATTACATCAATTAAAAAACCTTGCTCAAGACACCTATGATTTATACGAAACAAAAGCGCCAGCAGGCTATAAAGCTCTTGGGTATATTGGCAAACTGACGATTGGTAAACACGGTGTCCCAACTTTTGAAAAAAATACCAATCTTGATCAAGATATAAAAATTATCGTAGATAGTAAGGGAGATACTATCAAGATTTCTTTCACAGACATCATGAATACTATCAAAGACTTTGACTTAACCGTGAATAAGGAAGACGATCTTGAAGGTAAACTAAAAGGTGCGGTATTTACACTAACCGGAAATGGTGTCAATCAACAAGTACCGAAAACTGATGATCCAGAAACAGACACGTTCACTTTTAATAATTTGAAACCTGGAACTTACCAATTAACAGAAACCAAATCACCGGATGGTTTTGTTGGGCTAAGCGAATCAATTACTATTATCATCTCAACTCAAGGTGATGTAACAGTAAGTGGCTATGAGGTTACAAATGATCCAACGCAGACAGAAAGTGAATCTGGGTTACCACTTGCTGTAGCAATTAAAACAACAGGTTCTGATAATAACACTATCTCTTTCAGCGTTATCAACAAGAAAAAAACTCCTCTGCCATCAACCGGAGGATCCGGTACGATGTTCTTTGTCACAGTAGGGGTCTTGGGACTCTTGTCAACTGGTTTATACTTCCTTCAACGCAAAGATCAGGAGGTGGCGTAAGATGAAAAAGATGTTTAAATACCTTAGCCTTCTGCTTCTCTTGCTACCAATTTTCTCGATGAATGGAAATCGTGTAAATGGAGCTGAGCTAGAAAGTAATGACGTAAATATCATCTTGCATAAAATTGCTTTTCCAAATGGAGAACTGCCAGAAGAGATTGCTAATACGGGGAATCTAGCAGGGGAACATCAAGACTTATTACAAGAATATCGTGGCTTAAATGGTGTGACATTTGAAGTCTATGATATGACGGAAAAATTTTATGAAATGCGCAGTGGTGGTTCTACTATTGAAGCAGCGCAATTGGCTCTAAGCCAGTTAGCAGACGATGATTTGGGAGTTGCTCTAGCTACTCAAATTACTGCAACAGATGTGAATGGTGACAAGGGTGTTGCGAGCTTTACTCTTCCGGCTACAGATGATTTGGGACGAGATAAAGTGTATCTATTCCACGAATCACAAGCACCAGAAGTTATTGAGACAAAGGCAAAAAATATGATGGTTGTCTTGCCGGTATACACAGAAGGAGAAGAGCTACTTTCCACGATTCATTTGTTCCCTAAGAATGAAGAGAAAGTACATGAAGAGCCACCTTTTGAAAAAATTGTCGTTGATCAAGCAGGAAGTTATCAATTTGGAGATATTTTAACTTATGAAATCTCTACTAAAGTTCCTGTTGATATTGAAAAGTACCAAAAATTTGAGGTAAGTGATGAGGCTGATTCAGGGCTTGCCTACCAAATGGGTACTTTACAAGTGACAATCGCAGGCGAGTCAGCAGCCCCCCTTTATGAGCTAGTAGAAACTGAATCAGGTTTCACTGTGAAGTTCATGGATTTTGAAGCTTTGAACGAGCATATTGGTGAAGATATTGTCTTCCAATACCAAACTCAGTTAGTAGAAACGAAAACAGAAACCAATGCGTTCAAAAATCACGCTTGGTTGGTAACTGATTTTGAGGAAAAAACTCGAGAAGTCGAAGTGAAAACCGGGGGCAAACGCTTTGTCAAAGTGGATTTGACAGACGACGCTATCCTTTTATCCGGAGCAAAATTCCAGATTCGCAATGGAAACAAACAATATTTGAGTAAAACTGCGGTAGGCTATGCTTGGGTTGATGATGCTAAAGCAGAAAACTTGGTTGTTGTGGAATCAGGAGACAAAGGTCAATTTGAAATCAATGGCTTGACCTTTGGTGAGTACACCTTGGAAGAAACGGTAGCACCGACTGGATACGAGTTGAGCACTACACCAGTCAGCTTCACTGTTTCCGATGGTAGTTACACAGCTGGCGACACAGGTGTCTTGAAGGTAGTCAATCTGAAAACACCGGGAAAACCAGTCTTGCCAGATACTTCTGGTCCAGAAACGACGACACCATCAACTACAGAAACACCACGCAAAGCATTACCGAAAACCGGGGAAACAAAAAATAGCAGCTTTATCTGGTTGGGGGCCATTTTGATTGCAGGAGTTGCAATCGCATTATGGCAAAAAAATAAAAAGAATGGGAGTGAACGAGAATGAGGAGAAGAAAATTAGTTACAATCATATTGGGGATTATTATGGTGTTACCTCTATTTTTAGGACTTGGAGGAATGAAGGATGTAATGGGGACCGAAAAACCCAACCAAACAGTAACCCTGCACAAACGGAAATTTGCAACAATGCCAGCAGATAAAAAAAATACTGGGGACTTAATGGATGACTTTGGCGGAGATCCATTAGCTGGGGCAATCTTTACAGCTTATGATGTGACAACCGCATATTGGGAAGCTTATGATGAAGCAACAGGAACTGATGCGGAGAAGTCAAGTGCAGCAACTACTGCTGTCTTAGCTTTGAAGAATACTGTGACTGGTGGAACTGCATTTGCTGCGACAGATACTGATGGTATAGCGACTAAAGCTTTACCTAAGAAGAGTGGCGGACGGAATGCAATCTATCTCTTCATCGAAACCACTTCTCCAGCAGGGGTTGTGCAAGGGGCATCAATGCCGTTTGTTTTGGGCTTGCCAGTTTATAATGAAGGTACTGATATTGAAAAAGAAACTGTACATGTTTATCCAAAAAATGAATATAGTGAGTTAACTCTAGGATTTACTAAATATGGTGTCGATGCAGAAGGTGACCTTGAAGAGGGAGGTTTAGCCGGAGCCAAGTTCATTTTGAAAGGACAGAATGGCAGCTACTATAATACCACTACAAGAGCTTTTGATCTGACGGAAGAACAAGCTCTTGCACAAACTACACAAATCGCTTCGGCAGCCGGCGGGGTCGTTTCAGTGCCTAACTTAGTATTGGATCCAGGAGATTACCAGTTTTATGAAATTGATTCGGCAGTTTCCAAAGCGGGTGCGCAAGCGGAAAATTCAACGCTATACCACTATGCAGCTGCTAAAAATCCACTAGTTACTGCCCATGTAAGTGCTGATATGACGATCACATACGATTACTATGATATCACTACTACAAAGCAAGAAAACAAAAATACGGCTAGTGCTTATAACTATCAAGTGCCAGCACCTACCAAAGATGCAGACGACAAAGATGTAGATACAGATCAAGTAATTAACTTTACGATTACTCAAAAAATCCCTACAGATATTAAAAACTATACGACTTTTAGTTTGATTGATGAATTTGATGAAGAATTAGGGCTTGTGAATGCCACCGATGCAGCTTTGCTTGCTGAAATTAAAGGCAGCATGACTAGTTTGGCTGATCTGGTTACTGGAGTTACTATTTCTGGTAATACCTTTACAGTGAATTTTGATCTAGATAGTCTTAAGGCCCATGCTGGAGAAACCATTTCGTTTAAAGTGAAGATGGCAGTTAAACCAGGCGCTAATTTAGATACTGAGATAGAGAATAAAATCACGTTTGACAATGACTTTGCTCCTAAAACCGATACAGATCAAGTGAAAACATTTGGTAAGAGTTTCTTGAAAATCGATGGAGATACCCAAGCGCCACTAGCTGGTGCGAGATTCTACGTGAAAAAAGGTGATTTGTATCTAGGAACAAAAGACGGCAAACAAGCTTGGAGCGCAGCCACTGGCGTAACTAATGGCGTACCTACATTCCCTGTAGGTTTTGTGGTAACAGTCTTAGAATCCGCTGCAAATGGCCAATTCTCTGTAGCGGGATTAGCGCAAAAAGAAGCAGGTGTGAATATTGATTACTCACTAAAAGAATTCGTTGCACCTGATGGATACGCTTTGTTGGCTAGTGAAGTACACTTTACTGCTGATAATGGCACAATTAGATTAAACGTTGCCAACAAACACAAAGGCTCCCTTCCATCAACCGGTGGTTCTGGGATCGTGGCCTTCGTCTTGATCGGTGTTGTGGCAGTAGGTGGCGCAGTTCTTTACTTCACGAAAGGCCGTCGTCAAATCGAAGGTTAAGTAGTAAAAAAGCACTAGGGTTTCTGAGTAGAATGTGCTAAAGTTATCCTAGGACGAAGACGTATGATGTCGACAGGGCATGGGCTTGAAAGAAGCGCAAAAGTCCTGTCGGCATTTTTGTGTAAAGAGAAGGGATGACCGTAAGATGAAGGAATCAAGGAGGAAGCAGGGCAAGGGAAATGCCAAAGGCGGTTTACATAAGCGCTTAATCGCGGATATTGTGATGATTGCGGTGCTGATCGTGGGGGTAAGCGCGCTTTTGTATCCTTTGGTCAGTGACAAGCTCAATGAAATCGTCGACCAACAGATTATTTCCTACTATCAAAAGAAGGCCAATCATGAAAATGAAGCGGCCATGGCGAAAATCAAGGCGGAGCAAGAGGCTCGGAACAAGCAGATTGCCGAAGAGGGGACTAATCCAGGGACGGATCCTTTTGCGGATGAACGCAAGGAAGAAAATGAGCCAGCGCCTTCAAAGGATTACTATGAGAGTCATACAATCGGAGTGATTCGGATTCCGAAAATCGATGTAAAGTTACCGATTTTCGACCGGACGACGGAAGTCTTTTTGAACAAAGGGGCGACTTTGCTAGAAGGGACTTCTTATCCTACTGGGGGTGAAAATACCCATAGTGTGATTTCGGCCCACCGGGGTTTGCCAGAAGCAAAGTTGTTTACGGACTTGCCGGAGCTTACCAAGGGGGATCATTTTTACATTGAGATCAACAATGAGACTTTGGCTTATGAGGTAGATCAGATTAAGGAAATCGAGCCCACGGTGACCGAGGATTTGCAGATTGAGCAAGGACAAGATTTGGTTACGTTGCTCACTTGTACGCCTTACATGATCAATACCCACCGCTTGCTCGTGCGGGGACATCGAATTCCTTACGTGCCGGAAATGAAGAAGGAAATCGACAAATCCGATAACAAGCGGACATGGGAGCAAGTGTTGATTTTGGCCGGTGCGATTTTGTCGGCGATTCTTCTATTAACCTTGATTGGTCTTTGGATTCGGAGTGTCTTGATTCACCGTAGACGGTATCAGTTGAAATTCCAACTGGTGGATCAAGCAGGACAGGGCATACCTCAGGCGGAATTTGGAATTTTCACGGCGAATGGCAAACGGCCGATTTACCGTGAAGGGCAGCCAATCGTGACGACCACAAATGAAGAGGGGATTTTTGAAATTCCTGATTTATTAGGTGGCAAGTATCGCTTGAAAGGAACCCAGCTGTCGACACTGCAACTGAAGGCAAGGGTCAAGAAAATCAAGGCACCGAACTTCACCTTGACGCCGATGAAGGACAGTCCTTTGGCTAGCGAGCAATCCCAGCAAGCCTATCAAATTTTCAAATCTAAGTAGTAACCCGTCGCTCTCTGGGGCGGTCAATGAGAATCAGCTAAAAGAAGCAAGAGGTTTCTGATGAGTTTATCAGGAAGGTTCCTCTTGTTTTCTTTTTTGCCCTAAAAATATGATAGAATAAACGGGAAAGTAGACGGCTGAGGGATTGGCCATGTTTCTGTAAGAAAGGAGCTCTTCCATGAAAGGACAGATTCGCAAGGCTTTAAGCGGGTTTTATTACATAGAGTCGGAGGGAACGACGTATCAAACGCGGGCCCGAGGGAATTTCCGCAATCGCAAAATCACGCCCTTGGTAGGAGATCAGGTGGTCTTTGAGAGTAGCAATTTGACGGATGGCTACTTGCTGGAAGTCCTCCCTCGAAAAAATGAGTTGGTCCGGCCACCGGTGGCCAATGTAGATACCGGGGTGATCGTGATTAGCCTCGTGGAACCGGCTTTTTCATTTAATTTATTGGATCGTTTCTTGGTGACATTGGAGTATAAGGACATCGAGCCGGTGATTTACTTGAGTAAGCTGGATCTGATGCCGGATGATACTCTGGCGAAGCTGATAACTAAGCGCTATGAAGCAATCGGCTATCAGGTGATTGCCTCTCCTGATGAAGAGACCAATCAGCGAGCGCTGTTTCGAATTTTTGCCAGTGGGCTGACGGTCTTTATGGGGCAGTCTGGGGCAGGAAAGTCCACCCTTTTAAATAAATTGGTGCCGGAATTAGAACTGGCTACCGGGGAAATCTCGGAATCACTTGGCCGAGGAAAGCACACCACCCGTCATGTGGAACTGTTACCGATTGCCGGTGGGCTAGTGGCGGATACCCCAGGGTTTAGTTCCATTGACTTTTTGGATATCGAAAGTCGGGAGCTGCCACGGTTGTTTCCAGAGTTTGTCCAAGCGGCGCCTTTGTGTAAGTTTCGCGAGTGCATGCACATAAAAGAGCCGGGCTGTGAGGTCAAAAGACGAGTGGAAGAGGGTAGTATCGCGGTGAGTCGCTACGAAGACTACCAGCAGTTTTTAGAAGAAATCGAAAAACGCCGCCCGGTATATCGAAAGAAAAAATAAGCCATACACATAAAAGAAGAGCAAGGAGAGAAAATCATGAAGATTGCACCATCAATTTTAAGCGCAGATTTTGCCAATTTACAACGGGATATTGAATTAGTCGAAGAAAACCAAGTGGACGTGCTCCATGTGGATATTATGGACGGTCATTTTGTGCCCAATATTACCTTTGGCCCCAATGTAGTGGCCGCGATTCGGCCTTTTACGAAGTTGCCTTTGGATTGTCATTTGATGATTGAGCAACCAGAGCGCTACGTGGAAGCTTTTGCGAATGCCGGAGCAGATCTGATTAATGTTCACGTGGAAGCGACCCCGCACATTCACCGAGTTTTGCAATTGATTAAATCCTTTGGGGTGAAGGCTGCGGTAACCATTAATCCCGGCACACCGGTGAGCGCCATTGAACCGGTCTTGTCTTTAGTGGATATGGTTTTGGTTATGACCGTGAATCCCGGCTTTGGGGGGCAGAAATTTTTACCGGAGTGCTTGGAAAAAGTGACTGCTTTGGCTGAAATTCGTCGTAGCAAAGGTTATACCTATGAAATCGAAGTAGATGGTGGTGTAACGGATCAAACGATTGGCGCTTGCCGGGATGCCGGAGCGGATGTATTTGTGGCAGGTTCGTATATTTATGATGCGGAAAATCCTGCTGAGCGAATTCAAGCCTTGAAAGATGTGCTAGAGCAATGAAGACCCTAGTGGTAGCCGGGGGCAATCCAGCTGATTGGCCATTGTTGGCTGATTTCGAGTATTATGTGGGCATTGACCGGGGAGCTTGGTATTTGTTGGAGCAAGGACTGCCTTTGGATTTAGCGGTGGGGGATTTTGATTCCTTAAACGAGGCAGAACGAAAGCGAGTCTTTGATACAGCCGGTGAAGTTCAGCGCTCCCACCCGGAAAAAGACGATACGGATACGCAATTGGGCCTTTCTGCGGTTTTTACCGGGGAACCTTTGGCCCAAGTAACGTTAATTGGTGCCACGGGGGGCCGCTTAGATCATTTCTTAGCCAATCTCTGGTTGGGCTTAGAACCCCGCTTTCAGCCGTTTTTACGGCAGATTCGCCTAGCAGACCGACAAAATTCTTTGACTTACTATGGTCCAGGAAGTTATGAAATTCAGCAAGAGCCGGGGATGAAGTATCTGGCCTATTGCTGTTTGACCCCGGTGCGTGATTTGACCTTGACCAAGAGCAAGTATCTGCTGGAGCGTCAGCAAGTGCTTGTACCCACTTCTTATGCTAGTAATGAGTTTGTCACGGATACGGCCGGCTTTTCTTTTAGTGAGGGTGTCATTGCCGTGGTGCAAAGTCGCGACTAGGAATGGAAAAAAAAACTTAAGAGTGCCATGCTCCCTTGGGTTTACCTAGGTTTTCCCCGAGAAGAGTGGTAAAATTGAAGCTACAGTCTAAATGCAGTCGAGGTGTCCTTGTGAAAAAGTTTAATCCCAATAAAAATATTATCATCGCATTGATCTTGGGGATCATCGTGGTGACCATGCTGAGCGTGACCTTGGCCAAGCGGTCCTCTGGAGGCAAGCCAAATGTGGTTCAATCCGTGGTTAATGACAGTGTCGCCATTATGGATCGGGTGGTGTCAGCGCCGGTTAAGTTTGTCGAAAATCGAGTGGCGGATGTTCAAGGCCTCTTGGATACCTACCATGAAAATGAGCGCTTGAAAGAACAGCTGGATACCTACGATAATGCGGTTCAACAAAATAAAAATAAAGATCGTGAAATCAAGGCTCTGAAAGAAGAGCTTGCCTTGAACGAAACCTTATCCGACTATGAAAAAGTCACCGCCAATGTGATCAGTCGCTCGCCGGATTCTTGGCAAGATATCTTGGTTATCGACAAGGGATCAAAAGACGGCTTGGAAGACAATATGGCCGTGATGTCACAAAAAGGTCTGATTGGGCGAGTGATTGAAGTAAGTCTGACCTCGGCAAAAGTCGAATTATTGACGTCTTCCAATCAAACATCGAATCATTTTCCAGTTCGGATTTCCTCAGAAGGTGGCGAATCCTTTGGTCTCTTGAATAACTACGATGAAAAATCCGGCACCTTAATCGTGGATCAGTTAACCGGAAACACGGAGTTTAAAGAAGGAGACGTAGTTCAAACTTCTGGCCTTGGGGGCAATTCCCCGGCAGACTTGCCGATTGGCACCGTGGTGGAAGCAAAAGTCGATTCCTTTGGCCTGGATCGCAATGTTTACGTAAAACCTTACGCACAAATGTACGATATTTCCGTGGTAACCGTGGTGACCCGGATGGCGGGAGGCGAGTAGCGTGAAAAAGCAGTACCTGGCTTATTATGCGGCGCCTACGTTATTTATCTTGATGCTTGTAGATTCCCAACTGACACGGATTTTTACCAACGTCACGGAAAACGTCTATCTCGCAAATGCTCACCTGTTTTTAATTGCCTTGATGGTTTGCTGTCACGTGTTGCCAAAACGCTACATGTTGATTACGGGTTTGGTGTTAGGATTATTGTTTGATACCTATTACATCAGTGTGATTGGCATTTATGCGGTGACAATTCCAGCAATTATTTGGTTGATGTATTTATTGCATAGCATTTTGTATCGCAGTATCTTTACTATGTTTTTTGGCACGGTCATCTTGGTGACGGTCTATGAAGTCTTACCACTTTTGATTCAAGTGTTATTCAATTTGACCACAGTCAAAGTCAGCTTCTTTATCAGTCATTCATTAGGACCAACCCTTTTGATCAACCTATTGTTATTCGTACTATTTATCTTTCCCTTCAAACGATTATTTGGTGCCAAATAATCGTTTGAAGGCTTTTTTTTTGCTTGTAAACCCCCGGTGGGAAAGGGTTTTACGAATTGAAACATAGCTGTAACATTCCCCTTACAAGGCTGTCATATCACTATGGTACAATTTCCTTTGTTAAGAAAGAGATAAGAACCTTAAAATTCTCTCTAGATGAATGAACTCAATTCATACACTAAAGCCAGTCGGAGGAAGATAAAGTGAAGAAACGTGGATTATCAGCATTGTTGGTATGTTCATTGTTACTAACTGCAGTTGCAGCGCCAGTAGCAGCAGCAGCGGACGAAATCGACACGAAGATTGAACAACAAGATCAAAAAATTTCCAGCTTGAAGGGTCAACAAGCGGATGCTCAAGCAAAAATTGATGCGTTACAAAGTGATGTAGATTCCATCGCCAAAAAGGCTGACAAGCTTGTCACTGAGTCGCTTAAATTATCTGAACAACAAGACAAGCTGCAAAGTGAAATCGAAAGCTTGCAAAAACGAATTGAAAAACGGGAAGAAAAGATTCAAAATCAAGCCCGAGATATGCAAGTAAACGGCAAAAACGCTTCTGTTTTGACCGCTGTTTTAGATGCGGACTCCGTATCTGATGCAATCGGCAAAGTCCAAGCTATGACGACCATCGTCAATGCGAACAACGACCTTGTCATTCAACAAAAAGAAGACAAGCAAGCGGTGGAAGACAAAAAAGCCGAAATCGAAGCAAAACAAGAAAAATTACAAGAAAACCAAGTGGAATTGGAAAGCCAAAAAGGCGATCTAATTGCAAAACAAGCTGACTTAAACGTCATGAAAGCAGACTTGGCCTTGGAACAAAATGAAGCGGAAGGCGAAAAAGCTAATTTGGAACAAAAGAAAGCTGAAGCCGAAGCTGAAAAAGCACGAGTGGCAGAAGAACAACGCTTAGCAGCAGTAGCCCAAGAACAAGCAACAGCAGCTACGACAGAAACTGCAACAAGCAGTACAACAGCTGAGTCTTCCACACCGGAATCATCCAGCACACCGGATTCTAGCTCCACAACCGAATCCACTACGCCGGAAGCAACGACTCCAAGTGAGGATAATAACAGCAACAACGGTACTGGCGGTTCTAATACCAATAATGGTGGGACTTCAAATACTGGTAACAGCTCAAACAATGGTGGCTCTACTGGTGGTTCCAACAGTAACAATTCGAATAGTAACTCGAATAATTCAAACAATAGCAATTCGAACGCTGAAACACCAAGTAAGCCATCTACTCCTTCAACTAGCGGGGATTTGATTGGTACTGCTTATAAATATCTAGGCACTCCTTATGTATGGGGCGGTTCTACTCCAAGTGGATTTGATTGCTCAGGCTTTACTTCTTACGTTTATCGGGAAGCATACGGCCGGGAAATCGGTCGGGTAACAACTGCTCAAGAAGGAAATGGTCAAATCATTTCTGCCGATGCCGCTAAAGTTGGCGACTTGGTATTCTGGGGCGCACCTGGTTCTTCTCACCACGTGGGGATTTACCTTGGTGGTGGCCAATACATCCACGCACCAAAACCAGGGGATGTTGTAAAAGTTTCTTCTTACTCTTACTACAAACCAAACTTTGCAGTATCTATGTAAATCAAAAAGACTTTCGAGACCAGCGACTTTGTTCGCTGGTCTTCTTTTGTTGGAAAAAACGCTAGAAAAGTTCTTGTTTAGAAAAGAAACGTGATAAGATGAAACAGAGGTGAAAACTGTGAAAAAAATCTGGAAACAACCAAATTTTTACTTTGCCATTGGCATCGCTGTGATGGTGGTGTTGTTTATTAGCTCGTCACAAACCTATGCGCAGCAGTCCCAAGTGGGCTTAATCGATCGCTTACTTCAAGGAGAGCCTCTTAAGGACACTTTGGGCAAGATTCACTTTGAGTATGCGGGCAGTCCGGTGAGTATGGAGTCTTTAGGTTACAGCAAGTTTGTAGAGTTTTTCATTCGCAAAGGGGCTCACTTTATGACCTACTTTGTCATGGGAGGAAGCTTTTGTCTGGGCTTGTATTTTAAGATGAAAAATTTTTGGTGGAGTGGCTTTTTCGGCTGGTTGGCGGCTACGGGCTATGCCGGAATGGACGAATTTCATCAACAATTGACCGGGGGACGGACGCCTTTGTTTGAAGATGTCATGTTGGACTCTGCTGGGGCGCTGACAGCGGTTTTGATTATTTTGTTGGTCTTATTGGTAAAAAAACAGCGGACTCATTGAAGTTATAGGGCAAAAAGGTTTTTCTTTGGGCTTTTCTCAAAGCTTGTTCTAGAATAAAGGGGAACCTGTGAAAAGAGTAGAGGAGGATGTCGAATGTCAGGACATAGTAAGTGGAACAATATTCAAGGACGGAAAAATGCACAAGATGCAAAACGAGGCAAGATTTTTCAGAAGCTTTCCCGGGAAATCTATATGGCGGCGAAAGCCAGTGGCCCAGATCCCGATACGAATCCGGCGCTGCGCTTAGTTATGGATAAGGCCAAAGCAGCCAATATGCCCAATGATAATGTGGACCGGGCCATTAAAAAGGCCACCAGTGCTACAGAAGGGGAAAACTACGATGAAGTCAGCTACGAAGGGTACGGTCCCGGTGGCGTGGCGATTTTAGTCCATGCGTTGACGGACAACCGTAATCGGACGGCGACCAATGTGCGAGTGGCATTTACCCGCAACGGTGGCAACCTTGGAGAAACTGGCTCGGTTAGTTACATGTTTGACCGCCGGGGCTACATGGCAATCGAGCGTCCAGGACTAGATTTAGATGAAGATGCCATGCTAGAAGCTGTGATAGAAGCCGGTGGAGAGGATTTGTTAACCTCACCAGAAGTTTTTGAAATCTATACGGCACCAGAAGATTTCCCGGCGGTGCGAGATGCGTTGACCGAAGCGGGCTTTACTTTGGCCCAAGCAGAGTTGACCATGGTGCCCAGCACGACTACGGAAGTGACCCCAGAACAAAAGGAACAATTACAACGTTTGGTGGACAAGCTGGAAGACGATGACGATGTCTCGGAAGTCTACACGAGTTTAGAGGAGTAGCCCAGTGAGAATGCCAAAGTTTGTCGATTCACGGGTAGTGGTCCATGAGAGCCTACCGATTGGGATTTTGTTGGCCATGGCGGGGGGCTTTCTAGACGTCTACACCTATTTGTTTCATGGTGAGGTTTTTGCCAGCATGCAGTCCGGTAATGTGATTTTAATGGGGGTCAGTGTGGCTCAAGGGCGCTATCATGAGCTCATCCGTTACTTACTGCCCATTGGGATGTTTATGATTGGGATCTTTATGACCAATTTATTGAAGCATCGTTTTCCGAAAAAAAGTCCGTTTACTTGGCAAAATGCGGCGGTGGCCATTGAGTTATTGGGGATTTTTTTGGTAGGGTTGTTTTCTGATATTACCAGCAATCTGCTGATTAATTCCGCCTTGGCCTTTTTCGCGGCGATTCAATACGCTACTTATCGTCGCTTGGCCGGGCTGCCCTATGCCACTACTATGACTTCAGGAAATCTGCGGTCGATTGCGGACTATGCCTATGGTTTTTTCTTTACGAAGGACCCCACGGCTTCTTTTAAAATCAAGTACACTTCGGCGATTGTGGTGGGCTTTTTCGCCGGGGCTGTCTTGAGTGCTTGCTTGGCACCGGTCATGCGGGGAAAGGCAATTTGGACGGTTTCTTTGCTTTTGTTGGTGGTTTTGACGATTACGCTGAAAAATCAGGAATGAAAAGAAAAGGAGTAAGCAAATGAAAGCAACGGCATTATCCGTGGCAACCTTGCTGCGGGCTCAAGAACGGTTGGAAGACACGTTAGCTCAAATGACGGTAGCGGAAGCCAATACCATGCCTCATCCTTTGATCAAGTCCGTTACGTGGTTAATGTGGCACACCGGCCGGGAGTTGGATTTGCAAGTATCCGATTTAAAAGGGGTACCTTCCTTGTGGCAAAACGCCGGGTGGAGTGAGCGGTTTGCGCTGCCTCTACCAGACGATACAGAGGAGTGGCACCATACACCACAAGAAGCGGCCCAAGTGACGGTGGCTGACAAAGATCTCTTATCGGCGTATTTAGCAGCTAGCATTCAACTAACGGTGGACTACTTGGAATCTTTGGATGAAGCCACTTTACAAGATGTGGTGGATGATTCCTGGGCAGAGCCGGTGACGCGGGAAGTTCGTCTCGTATCAGTGATTGATGATGCCGTGATGCACTCTGGCCAAGCGGTTTACACCAGACGATTGGTAATCAATAAATAAGCAAAACAGGTCTCTCGCCAAACTAAAGCGAAAGACCTGTTTTATTTTAAGCTAGAAAAAAACGGAGCAGCCGGGGCTGTTCCGTTTTTTGTGTTTAAAAGACTAAGACCGGGGTGCCTTCTTCTACGGTTTCATAAAGTGTCTTCATGACATCCGGTGGTGTATTGACACAGCCGTGGGAGCCATAAGTCAAGTAACGGTCGCCACCATAAGCAGCTTGCCAGCTGGAGTCGTGGATGCCCACGCCGGACCAGTCGATTGGCAACCAGTAATCTACTGGTGTGGCATAGTCGCTACCATCTTCATTTTTCCCTTTTAAAGTTTCGTTGGTTTTCTTTTCCCAAATGTAGTTTACACCAGCGGGAGTCGCGGTGGTTGGTTTCCCAGTTACTACGTCGGTTTCCAGTGCAACGGCGCCGTCTTTGTAGTACCACATGTGTTGGTTTTCCATATCGACTTCGATATACGTGTTGCCAATCATCGGTTCAGCAGCGGTGGAGCTCCCTTTGGTTACTGGTGTGCGGGTAAAGGCTTCTCCTGCTAGGATGGCTTCCACCAAAGCATCGGTTTCTGTGTCCACTTGGATCGTCCAGCTTAAGGTTCCGGCTGGTACGCTGACTTCGCCTCGTTTGGTACTTTTGAATTTCGTAGGGTTTGTACTGGTGTTGTATTTATCTCCCAAGGAAGCCACATAAGCCTTAACTTGATCTCGGTCCAAGGTGATTTCGCCATCGGTGTATTGCAACCAACTGGAAATGGACTCCGTTGGGATTTGGAACGTTTCCCCGTTAATGGTGTAGTTGGCTTGGATTTGGGCGATTTGATTGAGTTTGTTCATTTCCGTTTGGAGACTTTCATCCGTGGAAAGGACGGTTGGTTTTTCTGTGTAATCCATTAATTCTAAGCCGGACTTGTCTTTTGACACAAAGTCTTTTAAGTCTTTGATGACATTGTCCACGTTAACGGAATTCCCGTTGACTTCAGGGGTAATCGTGAAGCCAGAGTCACCTTTGGTCAAGGTAGCGTTGGTGGTTTTCGTACGACTTTCATTCAAGGTATTAAGCTCTCCTTGAATCGTTGCCGCTGCCGCATTGAGTTCGTCTTTATCCAAGGTCAAGCCGTTCACATCACTGCTATCATTTGTAAAGACATAGGCCATTCCCCAACCCCATTGGTTTTGGTCTTCTAAGAGATTTTTCAGTTCCCCGGAAAAGTCGGTTTTCATCCCCAAATCGGACAAAGAGATGCTTTTCCATTCCTGACCGTTGTCCGTAATAGTGAACTTCGTATCATCTGTTGCGGCTTTGAGCTTTTTATTGGCTTCGGCCACGGTGAGATCACTAATATCGGTATGATTAATCTTGGTGTTGGGCAAGAAACGCTCAGAGTAGTTGCTGGCGTTGACGCCGTAGCCTGTGGTCAAAGCGGCTAGCACCACGAGGATGGCAATGAGGACGTACTTCTTTTTCCCGGATTTTTTGTGACGAGATGTACGAGACATATTGTTAACTCCTTATGTATAAAATATAAGTTCATAGATATTCTACCAGTTTAGCACAATGATAGCACGATTTACTTAAAATACTAGCGACAGGGTTTAAGAAAAATGATTTTTTAATAATCTGTAATAAAAGTAGGTTTTTATGAAATGAAAGAGCAAAGGTTTACGGCTCTTTTCGATTTTTTGACAAAAAAACGGACCCTAAAAATAGGGCCCGTAGTCTGCAAGTCAGCTTATTTGCCAGCTGCATCTTCTGCTTCTAGTTTTTTAAAGGCTTCCGTAAGAACGGCCTTCAATTCTTTCGCAGAAGCATTCATCCGGTCTTGTTCGGAATCGCTTAGTGGGATTTCAATGACGGTTTTAACCCCTTTGGCATTGACCACGGCTGGAGCGCCGATGTAAATATCGCTTTGACCGTATTGATCATCCAAGTAAGCAGATACTGGGAAGATGGCATTTTCATCGTTTAAGATAGCACGGGTGATCCGGGCTAATGCTACGGCGATTCCGTAGAAAGTAGCGCCTTTCTTGTCGATGATTGTGTAAGCCGCATCCCGCACGCTGAAGAAGAGGTTAACCATAGCTTCTTCATCCACATCTGGATTGCTCTTCACCCATTCATAAATTTGCAAACCGCCGACATTGGCATGGGACCAAACAGGGAATTCGGAATCCCCGTGTTCCCCTAAGATATAGGCATGGACGTTACGTGCATCAACGCCAACCATTTCAGCAATTTTTTGACGGAAACGAGCAGAGTCCAAGGAAGTCCCAGAACCTAATACCCGTTCTTTCGGGAAGCCAGAGAATTTCCAAGTGGAGTAAGTCAAGATGTCCACTGGGTTGGCTGCTACTAAGAAGATGCCGTCAAAGCCGGAAGCAACAACGCTGTTGACTACTTCACGGTTGATTTTCAAGTTTTTATGAACGAGATCCAGGCGAGTTTCACCGGGTTTTTGTGGTGCGCCGGCAGTGATGACAACGAGGTCTGCATCGTGACAGTCATCATAGTTTGCGGCGTAAATCCGTTTTGGAGAAGTCCATGCTAAAGCATCGGTCAAGTCCAAAGCGTCACCTTCTGTTTTTTTCGTATTAATGTCGATGATGCCGACTTCTTGGGCGATATTTTGAGTGACAAGAGCGAAGGCGTAGCTAGATCCGACAGCACCGTCTCCAATAAGAATAACCTTTTGATGATCTTTCAGCGTATCTTTTGTTTTTGTCATTACCATTCCGTCCTTTCAGATCATGATTTATCGTAACAATCGTATCATTTCATTTCCGGTTTGTCATGTAATATGATTGACGCTAAACCTTAATAGAACGGGATTTATCCTTGGTGGGGCTTACATTTTGCTACCTTCATTCCTCACATTTGAAAACCGGAAAGCCCGCTTTCTTAAGAAAAACGAAAAGCCTTTTGCCTTCATTGTCTATTCTTACAGGGACTGTGCTATAATCGTAAAAAAAGTACCCCTAGGACTGGAGAGGCATTCTCCAGCCTTTTGTGCTGTTTTCAAGTTTTTGAAAGCAGTCGATGAAAGGAAAAAGGAAGCAGAAGATGAAGATGATTGTAGGGCTGGGCAATCCCGGCCGCAAATACGAACAAACGAAACACAACGTCGGTTTTATGACGGTAGATCGCCTGGCGCAAAACGCCGGTGTGAATTTTAAGAAAAATCCTTTTGAAGCAGAAGTAGCGGAGTTCTTTGTCAATCAGGAGAAAGTCCTTTTGGTAAAACCCCAAACCTTTATGAATGAATCCGGTCGGGCAGTAGGACCGTTAATGACTTATTTTGGCATCCAGGCAGAGGAGCTCTTGGTGATTTATGATGACTTGGACTTAGCCTTAGGAAAACTTCGCTTGCGTCAAAAAGGCTCGGCGGGAGGCCATAATGGAATCAAGAGTATCATTTCCCATTTAGGCCATCAGGATTTCAAGCGCATTAAGATCGGCATCGGCCGGCCCCAACCAAAAATGACGGTGGTGAACCACGTTTTGAGTCCTTTTGCCAAAGAAGACCTGCCTTTAATAGAAGGAAGTCTCCAAAGGGCCACGGAAGCCTGTGAGTATTTACTTGCTGGTCATGACTTCACCCAAGCTATGAATCAGTTTAATGTGCAGAATTAGAAAGAGTTGGTGAAACAATGGATTTACTCCAGTTAACGGCCCAGATGCCCATAATCGAGCAGTGGCACCGGCAGATAAAAGAAGGCCAATCCCGGCAATTGGTGACTGGTTTGGCCGGCTCGGCGAAAACCTTGGCCATTCTAGCAACCTATGAAAAATTTAAGCGGCCGATTTTGGTGGTGACACCAAATCTTTATTATATGAATCAAGTAGTGGAAGACTTGCGCAATCTGACAGAGGAAGTCTTTGCCTATCCCGTGGACGAGGTCTTGTCTGCGGAGATGGCCTTTGCCTCTCCGGAAGCTCGCGCTGAACGGATTCAAACCTTGAACGCCATTAGTGCTGGGCGTCCAGGGATTTTTGTCTTGCCATTGGCGGCCATTCGCAAGTACTTGCCCCAAGTTAGCACGTGGCAAAAGGCCCAGCTTCATTGGGAAATCGGCAGTGAAATTGATCTGGAAACTCTGCCGCAAAAACTTGTCTTAATGGGCTATGAGCGCCAACAGATGATCATGAAGCCCGGAGAATTCAGTATTCGGGGAAGTATTTTAGATATTTACCCGATTACCGCAGACTATCCATTGCGAATCGAACTCTTCGATATTGAAGTGGACTCCATGCGCTATTTCGACGTGGAAACCCAACGCTCTCTAGGGAATGCCAGTGAAGCTTTGATCACGCCGACGACGGATTTGGTTTTCTCTCCTGAAGATTTGCAACAAGGGGCGGTAAAATTACAAGACCTGTTGACAAAACGTCTGGCAGTGACCAAAGAACCAGTGGATCGCAGCTTTTTAGAAGACTACTTTGGTCAGGTGATCACATCATGGGAGGAAGGGATTCCCGGAGAATACGCCCAGTATTATTTGGATCTCTTGTATCAGGAAAAGACTAGCTTAGTAGACTATTTCCCGACAGATAGCTTGCTGTTTGTGGACGACTACGCCCGCATTATGGAAGCCGACCGGGAGATGCAAAAGGAAGAAGCCGAATGGCAGACCCAAAAAATCAGCGAATTACGGGTCTTCTCTCAACAAACCTTTGGTAGCAATACCCATGATTTCTTCCGGAACGAAACCTTCACCACGACCTTTTTTGCGTTGTTCCAAAAAGGCATGGGCAATCTGCGCTTTTCTTCTATTTTAAATGTCCAGTACCGGCCAATGCAGCAGTTTTTCAGTCAAATGGGACTGCTGAAGACCGAGGTCACCCGCTGGGAAAACCAAGGACAAACCGTGGTCTTCTTAGTAGGAGACAAAGAACGGGCCCAAAAGCTGGAAGAAGATTTTCGAGATCACAATATTTACGGAGTGATCACAGAACCGGATCATTTGCTTACGGGACGGACCCAAATCATTGAAGGCAGTTTGCAAAATGGTTTTGAAATGCCTCAAGACCATCTAGTGGTGGTCACGGAAAAGGAAATTTTCCAACAAGTGAAACGAAAACGGGCTCGTCGGCAAAATGTTACCAATGCGGAGCGCCTGAAGAGTTACAACGAATTAAAACCTGGGGATTTTGTGGTTCATGCCAATCACGGGATTGGGAAATTTGTGGGGATGCAAACCTTAGAGGTGGATGGGGTTCATCAAGACTACTTAACCATCCTCTATCAAAACGACGACAAGCTCTTTATTCCGGTAACGCAGCTGAATTTGATTCAAAAATATGTAGCTTCTGAGTCCAAGTCCCCGCGGATTAACAAACTGGGGGGCAGCGAGTGGAGCAAGACCAAGCGAAAAGTCGCTGGGAAAATCGAGGATATCGCCGACGATTTGATCTTACTCTATGCCAAGCGGGAATCGGAAAAAGGCTATGCTTTTGGCCCAGATGATGCTTATCAAAAGGAATTTGAAGATGCCTTTCCCTATAGTGAGACCGATGACCAATTGCGCAGTACGGCGGAAATCAAGCGTGATATGGAAAAAGACAAACCCATGGATCGCTTGTTAGTCGGTGACGTGGGCTTTGGGAAAACGGAAGTCGCTTTGCGGGCTGCTTTCAAGGCCATTAAAGAAAGTAAGCAAGTGGCCTTTTTAGTGCCTACGACGATTTTGGCGCAACAGCATTACGAAACCATGCTGGATCGCTTTGAGGGCTTTCCGGTGAATGTGGGCGTTTTAAGCCGTTTTCGCACGAAGAAGCAACAAACTGAAACTTTGGAACAATTGCGTACAGGCCAGCTAGATATTTTAGTCGGCACGCACCGCCTTTTATCGAAGGATGTGGAGTTTGCCGATTTAGGCTTACTTGTCATCGATGAAGAACAACGTTTTGGGGTGAAGCACAAGGAGCGCTTAAAACAACTGCGTTCTCAAGTGGACGTATTGACCTTGACGGCGACCCCGATTCCCCGGACGTTACACATGTCCATGTTAGGGGTGCGGGATCTGTCCGTAATCGAAACACCGCCGGAAAATCGCTACCCGATTCAGACGTATGTCATGGAGAAAAATCCTGGTGCGATCCGGGAGGCTATGCAACGGGAATTAGCCCGGGGCGGTCAGATTTTTTATCTGTACAATCGGGTGGAAACCATCGAGCGCAAGGTAGAAGAGATTCAAGAACTTTTGCCGGATGCCCGGATTGCCTACGCCCACGGACAAATGACGGAGATTCAACTGGAAAACACGTTGTTTGATTTTATCGAGGGCATGTACGACATCTTGGTAACTACCACGATTATTGAAACCGGCGTGGACATTCCGAATGTCAATACTCTCTTTGTGGAAAATGCCGATTACATGGGCTTATCCACGTTGTATCAGTTACGCGGGCGGGTAGGGCGAAGCAATCGGGTGGCCTATGCCTACTTTATGTACGAGCCACAAAAAGTCTTGAATGAAGTCAGCGAAAAGCGTCTCCAGGCCATTAAAGACTTCACGGAATTAGGCTCAGGCTTCAAAATCGCCATGCGGGACCTTTCCATTCGTGGGGCGGGAAATCTCTTAGGCGCCCAACAGCATGGCTTTATCGATGCCGTCGGGTTTGATATGTATTCTCAAATGCTCAGTGAAGCCGTGGCCCGTAAACAAGGGAAAAACACACAAAACGAGCGCACCTCTGTGGAAATCGACTTGGGCATCGATGCCTATGTACCGGGGACTTATATTGAAGACGAACGGCAAAAAATCGAAATCTACAAGCGAATTCGTGAGATGGAAACAGAAGAAACCTTGGACGAAATCCAGGATGATTTATTGGATCGCTTCGGGGAATTCCCAGATGAAGTTTCCCATCTGTTGACGATTGGTCAGATTAAAATGGACGGAGACCGGGCTTTACTGGAAACCATCCGCAAGCAAGACGACAAGATTCGTTTTACGTTGAGTAAGGCCGGTACGAAGCTTTATTCTGTAGAACAACTCTTTGAAGCCTTAGGAGCCACGAAGTTGAAGGCGACTATGGGCGTGGACCGAGAAAAGATGAGCATCATCTTAACTATCGAGAAAAAAATGGGACAAGCGGTTTGGCTTCATGAAGTCCAAGAATTTGTCAAAGCATTACGGGCTGAAAAGTACAAAGCGCTAAAAGAAAAAGAGAAAAACCAACCTAAGGACTAGTTTTTTGAATCCTTGGGGAGAAAGGAGGCGGCCTATGCCGGAAACGAAGATGAAGTCCGTGATGCAAGGCGCCTTGGTGCTGACTGCGGCCTCCTTTGTGGCGAAACTGCTAAGTGCCGTCTATCGGGTACCTTTCCAAAACTTAGTAGGAGACGAGGGCTTTTACGTCTATCAGCAGGTTTACCCGCTCTATGGGCTAGCCATGACCTTGGCCTTATCCGGTTTGCCCCAGTTTTTATCCAAGTATGTGGCAGAACAAGCAGGCGTCAAAGAACAGCAAAAGGCGATTCAACGACTATTTCCCATGGTCTTTTTAAGCGGGGTAGCCCTGTTTGCCCTGATTTTTCTTGGAGCAAGCTTCATTGCCAAACTCATGGGGGACCCGGAATTAGCTCCCTTGATTCGTGTAGTAGCAGTGACCTTTCTCTTTGTTCCCATCTTGTCCTTTTACCGGGGCAATTTTCAAGGAAATCTGTTAATGACTCCCACGGCGGTTTCTCAAGTTTGGGAACAATTGGTGCGGGTGGCGGTGATTTTACTTGCTTCCTTTGGCTTTGTTCGTTGGGGCTTAAGCGTGTACCAAACCGGGACTTTGGCCATGTTTGGTGCGGTTTGTGGCGGTTTGGTGGCGCTGATTATCTTATTGGTGTATCAAAAGAAAATCACTGGGCGCCGCTTAGGCCTATATCCGATTAATTGGCGGACAGCTTGGCATTGGCCTTTGTTCCGTCGCTTCTTGGTAGAAGGGGGCTTGGTGTCCATCTACAGCGGTCTGCTGATTTTATTTCAATTAGTGGATTCGTTTTTTGTAGCCAATGCTTTGCAAGCGGGCGGTTTATTGCCACAAGTGGCCCGAGTGACCAAAGGAGTCTATGACCGAGGTCAACCCCTCGTACAATTAGGCTTAGTGGTCGCAGGGGCTTTAAGTTCAACCTTTTTGCCGGCGTTAACCAAATACTTGCTTCAAAAAAACGAAGGCTTGTATCTGGCAACGAGTAAGATGTACCTGCGTTTAACCACTAGCATTTCGCTGGCGGCAGCTGCGGGCTTGGCGCTTTTGTTACCTTTAATCAACTACGCGTTGTTCAAAGATGCTTCCGGTAATTTACCTTTAATCATTTATGTCGGGGCCATTTTTGAAATGGGGATGATTCAAGGCTATCAAAGTATTGCTCAGAGCCAAAATCGTTTCCGGATTCCATTGCGAGCCGCACTTTTAGGGCTAGCGGTGAAATTTGTGGCCACGTGGCCTTTAACGTGGGCTTTAGGCACGGTGGGAGCGAGCTGTTCTACTTTGTTAGGCTTAGCCGTGACTTTGGTGTACATTGCCAAGCAAACCACCCCGGCAATTAACGCCTTTTTAACCGAGCGTCGTTTTTTGGTAAAACTGCTCTTTTGCACCTTGGGCTTGGTCTTTGTAGTAGTGGGGTATGACTTGTTTTTAGTCATTTGGGACCCGGCCATTAGCCGACTCACCGCTCTTTTGTTAGCTTTATCAGGAGTAGTCATCGGGATTGCCACCTTTTTAAAGCTGGCTTTAGTTAGCAAATTATTTACCATTCGCGAGTGGCTCTTATTGCCATTTGGGAAAAAAATACTGACCATGAAAAGAAAGAAGGATTGACATGCGTTTAGACAAATTTTTAAAAATTTCACGAATCATCAAACGACGACAAGTCGCAAAAGAAGTAGCGGACAAAGGTCGTATCCAGATTAATGGCAAAGTGGCTAAGTCCAGCTCCAGCGTCAAAGTAGGCGATGTGTTGACGATTCAATTTGGCAACAAAGTCTTGGAAGTCAAAATTCAAGAGCTGCACGAGTCCACCAAAAAAGACGATGCGGCGAAAATGTATGAAATCATCAGTGAAAAGCGGATCAATGAGGACTAGAATTCCATTAGACATCCCTAAGTATAGTTGGTATAATAAGAACCAAATCAATCAGTGCAAACAAAAAGAAGGAGACCAGCGTTCATGATGCAAGGGCCAGAAGAAAAGGTTACCCCAATTGATACGGACTTTGCCAAGCAGCAAACTGCCAAGATGATCAAAGAACATCGCCAGGCGATTTTTCGCAGACGACGTTTAGGTCTGCTTTTTGTCATTGCCCTGACAATTTTTGGTTTTGTAGGCTTCAATCTGTATCAAGATCAACAAAAGGTTAACGAACTGCAAGCAATCAAAAAAGAAGCCGTCGCCGATCAAAAGGTACTGGCCGATAATGTGGCGGACCTGAAGACGGAAGTCAAGCAGCTTCAAGATGAAGATTACGTGGCGAAGTTGGCCCGCAGTCGCTTCTTCTATTCAGAAGACGGCGAAACGATCTACCCATTACCGGGGGATAAACAAACCGATAAGACGGATGAACAGGTTCAAAAAGCCTTAGAGAATACTCATTCATCAACTACTACTGAAAAGTAGGGTAAATATATTAGAGTCAATACTAGGAGGAACATTTTTTAATGGCAATCGAAGTAGGAGAAAAGCTTCAAGGAAAAGTGTCTGGTATCACAAATTTTGGTGCTTTTGTCGATTTAGGCGACAGAAAAACTGGTTTAGTCCACATCAGTGAAGTTTCTGACGGCTATGTGAAAGATATCAACGAAGTGTTGAAAGTTGGGGATGAAGTAACGGTGGTCGTTACTTCCGTGGGCAATGATGGCAAGATTGGCTTGTCCATTCGCAAGGCCCAAGACAAACCACAGGAAAAACGTGATTTTGCAAAAGGTCCACACAAAGGGTCAACAGGACGTCCTAACGATCGTGGTGGGAAAAAGCCTTATAACCGTGGTTCTGGCCAACATCAAGGTCGCAACAACTTCGGCAATGACACGAAGCAGGATTTTGATTCATTGATGAGTTCCTTCATGAAAGACAGCGACGATCGGCTTTCTTCTCTACGCCGAAACACAGAAGGAAAACGTGGTGGCCGTGGCGGTCGCCGTAATTAAGCGAGTAGATGCGGGATGACTGTCCGAGACAGTTCTTCCCGCTTTTTTCGTATGTAAAACAAGGAGGCAAGAAAGATGGCCCAAGACTTGGAACAGGCTTTTTGGCAACAAGGAGAGAGTCGTGGCGTTTGGCAGCCCAACAGCCGAATTTTGCTAGCGGTTTCCGGCGGGGTGGACTCCATGGTGCTCCTTTCTTTAATGGAAAAGGTCACTTCAAGACTGCCTTTGACCATCGGGGTGGCCCATGTGAATCATCAACTACGCCCGGAATCCGAAGCAGAAGAAGCCTTTTTAAAAGCCTATTGTGCAAGAAGGGAAATTGCTTTTTATGGGCGCCGCTGGGAAGAAGCACCGGCTAAGGGCATTGAAGAGGCGGCCCGGAATTTTCGCTATCAGTTTTTCCGAGAGATTATGGTAGAAGAAAAGTACGACACCTTAATGACGGCGCACCACAGTGGTGATCAACTGGAAACCATGCTGATGAAGATGCTACGAGAAGGCAACTTGCAAACTGCCGGCGGAATTAAGCCAGAGCAACCTTTTGCTCCAGGGCGTCTGCTGCGGCCCTTGTTGTCCTTTGCTAAGGAAGAACTGCGGGAGTATGCCCATAAAAATCACTTAGTCTATTACGAAGATGCCACCAATACCAAGCTGGATGTTCAAAGAAATCGTCTGCGACAACAAGTGGTGCCTTTATTAAAAGCGGAAAATCCACAAGTTTTGGCCCATTTTACCCAGTTGGCCCAGCAAATTCAGTGGACGGTGCAGTGGCAGCAAGAAAGTTTAGAAGCCTGGTTTGAAGAATATGTCTCGCCTTTAGAAAACGGCTGGAAGCTGCCAGTTCAGGCTCTATCTGTGCTACCACCAGGGCAACGCTATTTTTGTGTGCAGTATTGTCTGTTGAAACTGCGCAATCAACAAGGGCTAATGTTTCACGAGGAACAATTGCAACTGATTTTACGGTGTCTAGCCAGTGAACGCTCCCAGTGGTCTGTGGACTTAGGAGACGGTTGGCAAGCACGACGGGAATACCAGCAATTTTTACTACAAAAAAAAGAAGCCGAAATTCTGACAATAGACAGCCAGACGCTTTCTTTAGGCAGTGGGATTTTCTTAAGCGAGGGGGAGTGGCTAGGGTTCTTGCCGGCCGATGCGACGGGAATTCTTCCAGAAGAGCGAGGAAAAATTCCGGAAAAAGTCAAACTTTGGTCAGAATTCAGTCACGCTTTGCCAGTAGACTTTCCTACTGAGGTGATGTTGCGCAAACGAGTCGCTGGGGACCGCATTCAATTAACCCCCGCTTTGAGGAAAAAGATTTCCCGGATTTTGATCGATAAAAAGATCCCCAATGTAATGCGAGAGCGCACTTGGGTAATGACGGATCGTAAAGGACGGATTTTGGGGGTTCTACCAGTCGCCCTGTCCTATTTGAGTATTGGGAAAGAAACTGATAAAATACACTACAGACTTCTTTATAAATACAAAAAATAACAATGAATAAGAAGTGGGATTGGAAGGAGCAGACTATGCTGGAGAAGGATATCGAAAAGGTACTCATTACAAAAGAGCAAATCGCCGAACGCTGTAAAGAGTTGGGCAAAGAATTGACCGCAGAATATCAAGGGAAAAACCCATTAGTGATTGGCGTATTGAAAGGTTCGATTCATTTCATGGCGGATCTTTGCCGGGAGATGGATTGCTATTTGGAGTTAGACTTCATGGATGTCTCCAGTTATGGCAATGCCACCGTCTCTTCCGGTGAAGTGAAAATCTTGAAAGACTTGGACACCAACGTGGAAGGCCGGGACTTGTTGATCATCGAAGACATCATCGACAGTGGGCGCACTTTGTCTTACTTAGTGGATCTTTTCAAATACCGCAAAGCCAACTCGGTTAAAATCGCGACTTTATTGGACAAACCAGAAGGCCGCGTGGTAAAAATCGATGCCGATTACATTGGTTTCGATGTACCAAATGAATTTGTCGTCGGCTATGGATTGGATTACGCGGAACAATACCGTAACCTTCCTTATGTAGGCGTCTTAAAACCTCGTGTTTATCAATCAAATTAGTGACAGAATCAAATCTAGATATGATACAATGAAATGGTCAGGATTGATAAAATAATTAGCCAAGGAGGGCGAGCATGAACAAGAAAAATAATGGTATGTTAAAAAATACCTTGTACTATGTACTCGTGCTG
Source organism: Enterococcus asini ATCC 700915 (assembly GCF_000407365.1). GTDB lineage: Bacteria > Bacillota > Bacilli > Lactobacillales > Enterococcaceae > Enterococcus_C > Enterococcus_C asini. The sequence goes on along the minus strand of NZ_ASVU01000001.1, from coordinate 592,813 downwards.
CTGGCGATGATCACAGTCGTCTATTTCTTGTTTGGAAATGGTGGGCAACAGTCGCCGGATATCGAGTACTCCACCTTCAAAGAGCAGCTTGCGGACGGGAAAATCAAGAGTTTCTCCGTACAACCTGCGAACGGGACCTACAAGATCACCGGGGAGTACAAAGAAAAACAAGAAGTATCAAATAGTAATGGCCTAAGCATCTTAGGCGATACGGCTGCTGAAACCAGTAGCTTCACAACGATCATTTTGCCAAATGACAGTACTTTGAGCGAAATCACGAATTTGGCATCTGAGAGTAATGTGAAGACCGTTATCAAAGAAGAGTCCAACAGCGGACTGTGGTTGAGCTTAATCATGAGCTTCTTGCCACTGGTCTTGATCTTCTTCCTCTTCTACATGATGATGGGACAACAAGGCGGCGGTGGCGGCGGTGGCGGCCGAGTGATGAACTTCGGTAAGTCCAAAGCCAAAGAAGCCGACAAAAAAGCCAATCGGGTGCGTTTCTCTGACGTAGCCGGGGCCGAAGAAGAAAAACAAGAACTAGTCGAAGTCGTGGAATTCTTGAAAGACCCACGTCGCTTCGTAGAACTAGGGGCTCGGATCCCTGCTGGGGTCTTACTAGAAGGACCTCCCGGAACTGGTAAAACATTGCTTGCAAAAGCCGTGGCCGGTGAAGCAGGCGTGCCATTTTACTCCATCTCTGGTTCAGACTTCGTGGAAATGTTCGTCGGGGTCGGGGCTAGTCGTGTGCGAGATCTCTTTGAAACAGCGAAGAAAAATGCGCCAGCCATTATCTTTATCGATGAAATCGATGCGGTTGGGCGTCAACGGGGCGCCGGCATGGGCGGTGGCCACGATGAACGGGAACAAACCTTGAACCAATTGCTCGTGGAAATGGACGGGTTTGATGGTAACGAAGGCGTCATCGTCATTGCTGCTACGAACCGTTCCGATGTTTTGGATCCAGCCTTGTTGCGTCCAGGACGTTTTGACCGTCAAATCTTAGTCGGTCGTCCAGATGTGAAAGGTCGGGAAGCTATCTTACGGGTTCACGCGCGGAACAAACCGTTGGCAGACGATGTGGACTTGAAAGTCGTTGCTCAACAAACACCTGGTTTTGCCGGGGCTGATTTGGAAAACGTCTTGAACGAAGCGGCTTTAGTAGCGGCTCGTCGTAACAAGAAGAAAATCGATGCTTCCGATATTGATGAAGCAGAAGATCGCGTAATTGCAGGACCTGCGAAGAAAGATCGGGTCATCTCCAAACGAGAACGGGAAATGGTGGCCTACCACGAAGCCGGCCATACTATCGTGGGCTTAGTCTTAAGCCGCGCCCGGGTCGTACACAAAGTTACCATCATTCCTCGGGGACGTGCTGGGGGGTACATGATTGCTTTGCCGAAAGAAGATCAAATGTTGATGACCAAAGACGATATGTTCGAACAAATCGTTGGTCTCTTAGGTGGTCGGACAGCGGAAGAAATCATTTTCAACGTTCAATCTACTGGTGCTTCCAATGACTTCGAACAAGCAACTGGCTTGGCTCGGAGCATGGTCACTGAATATGGAATGAGCGACAAGCTTGGCCCAGTTCAATACGAAGGCAACCATCAAGTCTTTGTTGGTCGTGACTATGGTCAAACTAAAGCTTACTCTGAACAAGTTGCTTTTGAAATCGACCAAGAAGTTCGCAGTATTTTAATGAGCGCCCATGCAAAAGCACGGGAAATCATTGAAACACACCGGGAACAACACAAATTGATTGCTGAAAAACTACTAGAGTTTGAAACACTAGATGCCAAAGCAATCAAATCCTTGTTCGAAACCGGTCAAATGCCGGCGGGAGCAGAGGATGCTTACCCTAGCGAAAAAGCGCAAACGTTCGAAGAAGCCAAACGTGCTTTGGAAGAAAAGGATGCGGAAAAACAAGCGGAAGAAAAGAAAGACTTCGATGAAGCGAAAGATTATTTCGACGCAGAAGCGAAGGAAGCGCGCCTTGGCTCCGATGAGGAAACCAAGGAAGTCCAATCCGCTATCGATGAAGAACACAAAGACATCGAGGACGAGGATAAATAAACTAGCGTTGGTTTTATTAGCGAATAAAAGAGTTCTTTCAGGCAGTGATGCTTGGAAGAACTCTTTTTTTGTATGCCTATTGAGAAAAAATACATAAATTCCGCTTGTTTTTCGAAATAAGTTGCAAAACAATCGCTATAAATGTATATTAATACAAAAAGGAGCGAGTTTATGACGTATTTATTTCCAAATTATGCACGGAAGCCTTTTGAAATCGTCACGGGATTAGGGCTTACAGTAACAGACAATCAGGGCAAGGAGTATCTGGACTTTACCAGTGGGATTGGAGTAGTGAACTTGGGACATCACCATCCAGCGGTGGAGCAGGCTTTGGCAGAACAAGCTCGTCAGTTGTGGCATATGCCAAATCTTTATGAAAATCACTTGCAAGAAGAAGTGGCCCAAGCCCTAGTAGGCGAGTTGGGTTATGTTGGTTTCTTTTGTAACAGTGGCGCAGAGGCCAATGAAGCTGCCATTAAACTGGTACGTAAGGCTCGGGGGAAAAGTAAGATTGTGACCTTTCAACATTCCTTTCATGGACGTACTTATGGCGCTATGAGTGCCACGGGCCAAGCCTCGATTCATGCAGGTTTTGCGCCTTTAGTGCCGGATTTTCACTATGGTGTTTACAATGATTTTGACAGTTTGGCCTTAGTGGATGAAGAAGTGGCCGGCGTTATGGTGGAAGTGATTCAAGGAGAAGGGGGCGTGATTGTTGCAGAGGAAGCTTGGTTGCAAGCTCTCGCTCGGCGCTGTCAAGAAGTGGGGGCGCTACTGGTGATTGATGAGGTGCAAACCGGTATGGGGCGCACGGGGAGTTTATTTGCCTTTCAGCAGTTTGGCATTGAACCGGATATCTTTACGCTGGCAAAGGGTTTGGGCAATGGCTTTCCGGTCGGAGCAATGTTTGGCAAGGGTGAGTTAGCTGCTTCTTTTGGTCCGGGAAGTCACGGAAGTACTTTTGGGGGGAATAAACTGGCCATGGCGGTAGCACTTGCTGTGGTTAAGACCATGCAAGCGCCAGATTTTTTCCCACAAGTCGCTCAAGTGAGCCAGCAATTAGCCAAAGGACTCCAGGAATTAAGAGCGCCTAAGCTGTGCGAGGTTCGAGGGCGTGGGCTCATGTGGGGCTTGGAATTTAGCGACCAAGAGGAACTGCTGCGGGTCATGGCAGCGGCAGAAGCTAAGGGACTGTTAACGTTGCGGGCAGGAGAAAAGGTCTTACGTTTATTGCCGGCTTTGACCATTACCCCAGCGGAAGTGACTCAGGGACTGTCAATATTAGCTGATGTTTTGTAAAGTGATTTGATTTTTATACAGCAACTTCGCGTTTGGATGCATAAATTAAACAAAAAGTTTCAAAAAAATTATAATTAAACATTGACAGATAAAAGGACAGTGTTTATAATTTGAAGTAATTTCACGAAAGAAGGGAACGCAAATGAAGGCGGCAATCGTTGGTGTGACAGGATATACCGGTATCGAGTTGTTGCGGATCATCCAGGGACACCCCCAATTGACCGTGGGCACCATTCACAGTTATTCGATGCATAAACATTCAATCGAAGAAGATTATCCCCATCTCCAAGGGGTCTTGCAACTGCCAGTTCAGCCTTTTGAGCCGGAGCAGATTATGGCTAAAAATGATTTGGTGTTTTTCGCTACCCCGGCCGGTGTGGCAAAAGAGCTGGCGCCTGTCTTTCTAGAGGCAGACTTTCCCGTGATTGATTTGTCCGGAGATTTTCGTCTGCAAGATCCGGCGGTTTATGAGAAATGGTACCAAAAACCGGCAGCAACAAAAGAGTTACTAGCCCAAGCCACGTATGCTTTACCGGAGTTTACTTCGGAGTATTCCGGAAACTTGATTTCTAACCCCGGCTGTTATGCTACGGCGGCACTGCTAACGATAGCTCCCTTAATCAAGGGGAATTTGGTTGATTCAACGACGCTGATTTTGGATGGCAAGTCAGGCTTGTCCGGGGCCGGCAAGACTTTGGGCGAGAGCAGTCATTACGTCAATGTGGATGAGAACATGACCTTGTACAAATTAAATCAGCATCAGCACATTCCGGAAATTGTCCAACAGCTACAGGTCTGGAATCAGGAAATTACGAGCGTTCACTTTACCACTAGCTTAATTCCCGTGAAGCGGGGGATCTTTTTGACCGTTTATGGGAAAGTCAAAGCCGGAGTCACAGAAGGGGCAATCTATCAAGCCTATGAAGAATGCTACCAAGAAGCCCCTTTTGTTCGATTACAAGCAAAGGGACAATTACCGCAACTACGGCAAGTCACCGGGACGAATTTTTGTGATATCGGCTTAGGGGTCAACGAAACGACGGGAATCGTTACGCTAGTGGGTGTCATCGACAATTTGATGAAGGGCGCCGCTGGTCAAGCGATTCAAAACTACAATCGCTGGGCGCAAATTGAAGAGACAGCTGGTTTGTGGCAAGTACCACTGTTTCCATAAATAAATAAGGAGGATGGCCATTGGAAAAAGTAACGGGGACGATTGTCAGTCCAAAAGGATTTCACGGGGCTGGGATGCACTGTGGCTTGAAAAAACGAAAAAAAGATCTCGGCTGGCTCTATTCCGATGTGCCTTGCCAAGTTGCGGGAGTCTTCACGACGAATCTCGTCCAAGCAGCCCCGGTGACTTACACCAAAGCTCTAGTGAAAAAGGGCCAGGCCCAAGTGATTATCGTGAACTCCGGGAATGCTAATGCCTGTACCGGTGAACAAGGCATCCAAGATACGGCTACCATGGCTCAGTTGGCTGGGGCGGCCTTGGCAATTGATCCCTCCTTGGTGGCGGTGGCCTCCACAGGGGTCATCGGGCAGCTTTTGCCCATGGACACGATGGCACAAGGCATTGCCAAGCTAGCAAAGGAAGGCTCCGGCCGTGATTTTCAGCAAGCGATTTTAACGACGGATACTTGTGAAAAATCCGTAGTCTATCAAGGGAAGATTGCAGGTCGAAAAATCACAGTGGCCGGGTGTGGCAAAGGATCGGGGATGATTCATCCGAATATGGCGACTATGCTAGGTTTTGTGACCACGGATGCGGCGATTGAGCAAACTCTTTTGCAAGAGCTTTTGGCCGAATTGACGGAGACTACCTTCAACCAAATCACGGTAGATGGGGACACGTCCACCAATGATATGGTGCTAGTCTTAGCCAATGGGCAGGCCGGCAATCCTTGCATTCAACCAAATACAGTGGAATACCAAGCTTTTAAAGAAATCTTAGCCGCAGTTTTAACCACATTAGCCAAAGCAATTGCCAAGGACGGCGAAGGGGCTACTAAGCTAATCGAAGTGGTGACTCGTGGGGCTTTGGATGATTTACAGGCCCGCATGATCAGCAAAACCATCGTTGGCTCCCCATTAGTGAAGACGGCACTTTTTGGCAAAGATCCCAATTGGGGACGGATCTTGTGTGCTATCGGTTATAGCGGAGCGGAGTTAGACGTCAATCAATTAACGATTCGCCTGGGGGAAATCCCGGTATTCACTCAGGGAATGCCGATGATTTTTTCTCAAGAAGACATGGCTTGTTATTTGGAAAATCCAGAATTAGTGATTCAAGTGGATTTGGGAGACGGAACGGGGCAAGGACGAGCGTGGGGCTGTGATCTGACCTATGATTACGTGAAAATCAACGCCTTGTATCACACATAGCTGCAAAGGAAATGAGGGAGAAAAATGGGAGTAATCGTGGTGAAAATGGGGGGCGTTGCCTCTGATAATTTGGACGCAGCGTTTTTTGACCAAATCAAGACTTGGCAATCACAAGGCAAACAAGTCGTCATCGTCCATGGGGGCGGTTATTACATTTCGGAAATGATGCAGCGCCTAGGCCAGGAAGTCCATATTCAAAATGGGTTACGGGTCACCGATGCTGGGACTTTGGAAATTACCCGCATGGTGCTCTTGGGCCAAGTGCAACCACTGATTACCACGAAGTTTCTCGCAGAAGGCTTTCACGCCCTTGGATTAAGCGCTGGCAGTGATCAGCTCATCCAAGGGGATTTCTTAAATCAAAGGGAGTTGGGGTTTGTGGGTCAGGTAAGTCAGGTGAACCAAGCGCTCTTGACCGTTTTATTGGAAAAAGAGCATATTCCGATTATTGCGCCTCTAGGAATCACCACAGAAGGGCAATGGTTGAATATCAATGCCGATGAGGTGGCTTGTAAAGTCGCTAGTGCCTTACAAGCAGAGGCTTTGTATTTGCTGACGGATGTTCCCGGGATTCGCAAACAGGACGAGTGGCTCACTCGGGTTTCCGCGGAACAAGTCAGTCAGCTAGTGGCAGAAAAAGTGGTAACCGGGGGGATGCTGCCGAAGCTGGCCAGTGCGCAAACCGCTCTGGAATCCGGGGTTACAGCAGTCTATATTACCAATTCAATCGTCAGTCAAGGAACAGAGCTTTATTATCAGGAGTGCCTTCAGCTAGAGGCCTAATCAAATGTATTCGAGACAGTCGAGAGGTCCCCGGGGGAGGTGGCCTCTTTTTTTTGCCAAATATTACGAAAATGATGAGGTGCCTGAAAAATAATAATAAGGTACTTGATAAAATCTTCAGGTGCCTGTATACTTCTAATCGCAAGGTACCTTACTAATTGATCGACAAAAGGAGTCGTTTACTATGGATCATATGTTTGAAGATTTTATGCGTTTTGAAAATATCTTACGTCGTTACTTATTTTGGCAAAAGAAAGGCAATGTAGCCAATCCCCATCAAGGGCAAGGGCGAGTGCTAATGCTCTTGAATATGCAACCAGAAATTACGCAAAAACAGCTGACCTTCCTCTTAGACATGCGTCCCCAGTCCCTAGGGGAATTGCTTACGAAGTTGGAAAAAAATGAATACATCACACGGACGCCTTCCCCAGAAGATCGTCGGGTTATGGTGGTTAGACTGACCGAAGCAGGCAAAGCCGCTGCAGAGAAAATGACCGGAGAACCGGAAAAGACGATTTTCGATCAGCTAGATGCAGAGGAACAAGAACAATTGGCCGGTCTACTGAACAAACTAAGCGATTATATGGAAGGGGAATTACCGGAAGAGGCCTTGCAAGGGGGCATGGACGAAAAACATCGCCAACGGATTTTAAATGAAATGCGTCGGGGCGGTTTCGGAGGCTTCAAAGGTCGCCCAGGATTTCCAGACTTCCATGAAGGACGGGGACCGCGACATCACGGCGATTGCCACGGATTTCACAACGAATACTTTACAGACTAAAAAATGAGCGAGGTGTTGCCTATGTTGGCATTGTTTTTATGGATTTTAGATCGAATCAAAGAGCACAGTGAGCGCAATGAGTTTAATGCAATCGAAGACTAATCGCTACCCCGGAGGCTAAAGAGCTTTCGGGGTAGTTTTGGATTTTCCTAAAAATCGAGCCATCAAGTTGAAAAATCTGTTGCCAGACTGTATGATTCACTAATGAAACCAAAGGAGACGGAGCAGATGGAAGATTATTTAGTAAAAGCATTGGCTTACCAAGGGTTGGTGCGGGCTTATGCAGTAGCGGCAACGGATACGGTAGCAGAAGCACAACGGCGACATGATACCTGGAACACCGCCTCAGCAGCTCTAGGTCGCTCGTTAGTCGGAGGCTTATTGTTAGGGGCGACTGTAAAAGGCGACGATCGCCTGACGATTAAAATTCAAGGGGATGGACCAGCGGGAGCAATCGTTGTGGATGCCAATGGTCACGGAGAAGTCAAAGGGTATTTGCAAAATCCTCATGTGAGCCTGCCTTTAAATGAAAAAGGGAAGCTAGACGTGCGGGGAGCCGTGGGGACCCAAGGGATGTTTACTGTGATTAAAGATTTAGGCCTGAAAGAACCTTTTTCCGGTCAAACTCCGATCGTTTCCGGGGAACTAGGGGAAGACTTTACGTATTATTTGGCGATTTCCGAGCAGATTCCTTCTGCGGTGGGCTTAAGCGTCTTGGTAGATACCGACGACAGCATCAAAGTTGCTGGGGGCTTTATGCTACAAATCATGCCAGGAGCCGACGAAAGCATCATCAGTGCAATTGAAACCAACTTGGCAAATACGCCGCAAATCTCCACCTTGCTAGACGAAGGTAAAACCCCGGAAGAAATCTTAGACAGCTTGCTACCGGATACGGAATTAGTGGTCTTGGAAACAATGCCGGTGAGCTTTACTTGTGATTGTTCCAAGGATAAATTCGCCCGGGCGATTATTTCCCTTGGAAAAGATGAAATCCAAGCCATGATCGACGAAGATCACGGAGCCAAAGCGGTTTGTTCCTTCTGTGGGGAAAAATACAGCTACACGGAAGCTGAACTCGTAGCGCTAAAAGAGGAGGCCACAGCCGAAAATGAGTGATCAAAGTTGGCAAATCGGGAATGTGACGATTCCCAATCGGGTCGTGGTAGCACCCATGGCGGGCATCAGTAATGCGGCCTTTCGCGTGACGGTAAAAGAATTCGGCGCCGGCCTTGTGGTCTGTGAGATGATCAGCGACCAAGGCATTCATTTTCGCAATAAGAAAACTTTGGAGATGCTTTATATCGATGAACGGGAACACCCCCTAAGCGTGCAAATCTTTGGGGCCAATCGGGATACGCTGGTAGAGGCGGCACAGTTCGTCCAAGAAAACACCAAAGCGGATATCATCGACATTAATATGGGCTGTCCGGTTCCCAAAGTCACCAAAGCCGATGCCGGTGCCAAATGGCTTTTGGACCCAGAGAAGATTTACGAGATGGTGCAAGCCGTAGCCAGTAGCGTGGATATTCCTGTAACGGTGAAGATGCGTATTGGATGGGATTCGGAGCATATCTTTGCGGTGGAAAATGCGCTGGCAGCAGAGTCGGCCGGAGCAGCGGCGATTGCCATGCACGGCCGCACGCGAGTACAGATGTACACTGGCTCAGCCGATTGGACGGTTTTAAAAGAAGTCAAAAAGCATTTAACCGTGCCGTTTATTGGTAACGGGGACGTGCGCACACCAGAAGATGCCAAACGGATGTTGGAAGAAGTCGGCGCCGATGGAGTGATGATTGGCCGGGCAGCACTAGGCAATCCGTGGATGATTCACCGCACGGAGCGCTACTTGGCTACGGGTAAGTTGATTCCTGAACCAACGCCGTTGGAAAAGATTGCTACTGCCAAAGTTCATTTAAATCGTTTGGTGGACTTAAAAGGCGACGTGATCGCTTCCCGTGAGTTTCGCCAGCATGCGGCTTACTATCTAAAGGGCATTCCTAAAGCAAGTAAGGTCAAAAAGGCGATTAATGAAGCGGAAGGACAAGCGGCAGTAGTCCAAATTTTGGATGAGTTTGCCGAAGCTGTTGCAGAGCGCCAACTAGTGGAAGCCGGTCAATAAATGAGGATTCAAGCCGAAAGTGAATTTCGGCTTGCTTTTTTGTGCCAATCTTGGCATTATAAGGAAGAATGGGCACATTTGTACATTTCATGAAGCGTGCCTGCAATGGGGCCAAGGGACAATGTCTACAGGGCCAAAGGAAAAACAAGAGGAGGAAAACGCGTGTCTGAGGAACATAATCAGCCAAAAACAGAAGAATTAAACGATCAAATGTTGGTTCGTCGCGAGAAGATGGATAGCCTGCGTGAAGAAGGGATTGATCCGTTCGGCAAGCGTTTTGACCGTACCTATAATTCACAAGAACTCCATGAAAAATTTGACGATTTAACCAAGGAAGAAATCAAAGAACTCGGTTTAACCGCGAGCATCGCTGGTCGAATGATGACCAAACGGGGAAAAGGGAAAGTCGGGTTTGCCCACTTACAAGACCGGGAAGGCCAAGTTCAGATTTATGTCCGCAAAGATGAAGTCGGTGAAGAAAACTACCAAATTTTCAAAAAAGCCGATTTAGGGGACTTCCTAGGGGTTACCGGGGAAATTATGAAGACGGATATGGGAGAAGTCAGCATTAAAGCCACGGAAGTTACCATGCTGTCAAAAGCTTTACGTCCCTTACCGGATAAATACCACGGCTTGACCAATATCGAACAACGCTATCGTCAACGTTACTTAGATTTAATCAGTAATAAAGAAAGCTTTGACCGGTTTGTTAAACGCAGTCGGATTATTTCCAGCATTCGGAACTACTTAGACGGCAATGGCTATTTAGAAGTGGAAACACCGGTCTTGCACAACCAACCGGGTGGGGCTTCCGCGCGACCATTTATTACCCATCACAATGCGTTGGATATGGAATTGTATCTCCGGATTGCGTTGGAACTACATTTGAAACGTCTGATTGTCGGAGGTATGGAGAAAGTCTACGAAATCAGTCGCGTTTTCCGTAACGAAGGAATCGATACGACTCACAATCCTGAGTTCACCATGTTGGAAGTCTACACTGCTTACACAGACTACTTGGATGTCATGGACCTAACAGAAGGCATTATTCGCAATGCTGCCATTGCGGCAAACGGCACTGGCAAGATTGAATACGATGGACAAGCCATCGACTTAGATGCTGATTTTGGTCGTCTGCACATGGTAGACGGGATCAAACAAGTTACCGGCGTCGATTTCTGGGAAGAAAAAACCTTAGAAGAAGCTCGGGCTTTGGCAAAAGAGCACCACGTGGAAATCAATGACTCCATGCAAGTGGGTCAAATCATCAATGAATTTTTCGAAATCTTTGTGGAAGAAACCTTAGTGGCACCGACATTTGTGTACGGTCATCCAGTGGAAGTTTCCCCATTAGCGAAGAAAAATCCTGAAGACCCACGTTTCACCGATCGTTTTGAACTGTTTATCATTGGTAAAGAATTTGCCAATGCCTTTACGGAATTAAACGATCCAATCGATCAAAGAGAACGTTTTGAAGAACAAGAACGTCAAAGAGAAGCCGGGGATGATGAAGCCCATGGTGTCGATGAAGACTTCTTGGAAGCTTTGGAATACGGTATGCCGCCAACCGGTGGTTTAGGAATCGGCATTGACCGTTTGGTGATGTTGTTAACGGACGCTCAGTCTATTCGGGATGTCCTATTATTCCCAACTATGCGTTAAATTGCCTTTAAGGCTTGGAAAAAGACCTAGCAGCGTCTGTTGCCAGGTCTTTTTTTACTTCTAAAAGTAGCATCTGTCCAAGAAATACTCTTAGTGAGGGAGTATTGTAAGTAAGTAGGCTTTTAATAGAATAAGAAAAAGGCTAGAATTGGTTAGTTGATTTTGTTGAAAAAGTCTTTGAAAAGGGTTTGAAACCGAAGGAAAACGAAGTGACGGAGGATTCTGTTCGTCTTTGAAAAAAAGCTTGAAAAAATCACAAAAAATCGTTGACCGAAGGCGTTGTTGTTGGTATATTATTACTTGTCCGTTAGGGGACAGGCGATTGTGAGAACGAGTTGAAAAAAACATTTAAAAAAATGTTGACAACTTATTCAACACCTGATAAACTAACAGAGTTGCTGAAAAGCTTACAACATCGCAGTTTAACCGCTGGTGTTCGAAAAAAACTTTTATAAAAAAAGTTGACATTCAAAACGTCATCTGATATGATATAAAGGTTGCTGGAGCAACACAGTAGACCTTTGAAAACTGAACAAAAAGCAAAACAACCAATGTGTAGGGCGCTTTGATTTATCAAAGCAAACAACATTTGCAAGCAATTGCTAGCAAAGTCAATTTTTAACAAATGAGCTTAAACGAGTTTATCTCGTTCAAACACTTTTTATGAGAGTTTGATCCTGGCTCAGGACGAACGCTGGCGGCGTGCCTAATACATGCAAGTCGAACGCTTTTGTTTTCACCGGAGCTTGCTCCACCGAAAACAAAAGAGTGGCGGACGGGTGAGTAACACGTGGGTAACCTGCCCTCAAGCGGGGGATAACACTTGGAAACAGGTGCTAATACCGCATAACAATCAGAATCGCATGATTTTGATTTGAAAGGCGCTTTTGCGTCACTTGAGGATGGACCCGCGGTGCATTAGCTAGTTGGTGAGGTAACGGCTCACCAAGGCCACGATGCATAGCCGACCTGAGAGGGTGATCGGCCACACTGGGACTGAGACACGGCCCAGACTCCTACGGGAGGCAGCAGTAGGGAATCTTCGGCAATGGACGAAAGTCTGACCGAGCAACGCCGCGTGAGTGAAGAAGGTTTTCGGATCGTAAAACTCTGTTGTTAGAGAAGAACAAGGGTGAGAGTAGAATGTTCACCCCTTGACGGTATCTAACCAGAAAGCCACGGCTAACTACGTGCCAGCAGCCGCGGTAATACGTAGGTGGCAAGCGTTGTCCGGATTTATTGGGCGTAAAGCGAGCGCAGGCGGTCTCTTAAGTCTGATGTGAAAGCCCTCGGCTCAACCGGGGAGGGTCATTGGAAACTGGGAGACTTGAGTGCAGAAGAGGAGAGTGGAATTCCATGTGTAGCGGTGAAATGCGTAGATATATGGAGGAACACCAGTGGCGAAGGCGGCTCTCTGGTCTGTAACTGACGCTGAGGCTCGAAAGCGTGGGGAGCAAACAGGATTAGATACCCTGGTAGTCCACGCCGTAAACGATGAGTGCTAAGTGTTGGAGGGTTTCCGCCCTTCAGTGCTGCAGCTAACGCATTAAGCACTCCGCCTGGGGAGTACGGCCGCAAGGCTGAAACTCAAAGGAATTGACGGGGGCCCGCACAAGCGGTGGAGCATGTGGTTTAATTCGAAGCAACGCGAAGAACCTTACCAGGTCTTGACATCCTTTGACCACTCTAGAGATAGAGCTTTCCCTTCGGGGACAAAGTGACAGGTGGTGCATGGTTGTCGTCAGCTCGTGTCGTGAGATGTTGGGTTAAGTCCCGCAACGAGCGCAACCCTTATTGTTAGTTGCCATCATTCAGTTGGGCACTCTAGCGAGACTGCCGGTGACAAACCGGAGGAAGGTGGGGATGACGTCAAATCATCATGCCCCTTATGACCTGGGCTACACACGTGCTACAATGGGAAGTACAACGAGTTGCAAAGTCGCGAGGCTAAGCTAATCTCTTAAAGCTTCTCTCAGTTCGGATTGCAGGCTGCAACTCGCCTGCATGAAGCCGGAATCGCTAGTAATCGCGGATCAGCACGCCGCGGTGAATACGTTCCCGGGCCTTGTACACACCGCCCGTCACACCACGAGAGTTTGTAACACCCGAAGTCGGTGAGGTAACCTTTTGGAGCCAGCCGCCTAAGGTGGGATAGATGATTGGGGTGAAGTCGTAACAAGGTAGCCGTATCGGAAGGTGCGGCTGGATCACCTCCTTTCTAAGGAATATTACGGAAGACTACACAGTGTTTTGCTTTTGTTCAGTTTTGAGAGGCCTACGGGTATCTCAAAAAGACTTGTTCATTGAAAACTGGATATTGAAATACAAGAAAAACAAACCGAGAACACACACCGCGGTTGGATGAAGAAATTCGCTCAATTGCTTATTCTTGAGTAACCTTCTATCGCTAGAAGAAGTACTCAAAACCCGACCGTAAGGTCGTTAAGGTTAAGTGAATAAGGGCGCACGGTGGATGCCTTGGCACTAGGAGCCGATGAAGGACGGGACTAACGCCGATATGCTTTGGGGAGCTGTAAGTAAGCTATGATCCAGAGATTTCCGAATGGGGGAACCCAACATCTTTGATAGGATGTTACGAATAGGTGAATTCATAGCCTACTCGAGGTAGACGCAGAGAACTGAAACATCTAAGTACCTGCAGGAAGAGAAAGAAAATTCGATTCCCTGAGTAGCGGCGAGCGAAACGGGAAAAGCCCAAACCAAGAGGCTTGCCTCTTGGGGTTGTAGGACTCCAATCTGGTAGTTTTTTCAGATAGCCGAAATACCTGGAAAGGTATGTCAAAGAGGGTAAAAACCCCGTAGGCGAAATTTGGAAGACACCTAGGAGGATCCTGAGTACGGCGGAACACGAGGAATTCCGTCGGAATCCGGGAGGACCATCTCCCAAGGCTAAATACTCCCTAGTGACCGATAGTGAACCAGTACCGTGAGGGAAAGGTGAAAAGCACCCCGGAAGGGGAGTGAAATAGATCCTGAAACCGTGTGCCTACAACAAGTTAGAGCCCGTTAATGGGTGATAGCGTGCCTTTTGTAGAATGAACCGGCGAGTTACGATTGCATGCGAGGTTAAGTTGAAGAGACGGAGCCGCAGCGAAAGCGAGTCTGAATAGGGCGAATGAGTATGTAGTCGTAGACCCGAAACCATGTGATCTACCCATGTCCAGGTTGAAGGTGCGGTAAAACGCACTGGAGGACCGAACCCACGTACGTTGAAAAGTGCGGGGATGAGGTGTGGGTAGCGGAGAAATTCCAATCGAACTTGGAGATAGCTGGTTCTCTCCGAAATAGCTTTAGGGCTAGCGTCGAAGTTGAGAATGATGGAGGTAGAGCACTGTTTGGACTAGGGGCCCATCTCGGGTTACCGAATTCAGATAAACTCCGAATGCCATTCATTCATATTCGGCAGTCAGACTATGAGTGATAAGATCCATAGTCGAAAGGGAAACAGCCCAGACCACCAGCTAAGGTCCCCAAATATATGTTAAGTGGAAAAGGATGTGGGGTTGCACAGACAACTAGGATGTTGGCTCAGAAGCAGCCATCATTTAAAGAGTGCGTAATAGCTCACTAGTCGAGTGACCCTGCGCCGAAAATGTACCGGGGCTAAACATATTACCGAAGCTGTGGATTGTACCTTTGGTACAATGGTAGGAGAGCGTTCTAAGGGCGTTGAAGGTAGATCGTGAGGACTGCTGGAGCGCTTAGAAGTGAGAATGCCGGTATGAGTAGCGAAAGACAGGTGAGAATCCTGTCCACCGAATGACTAAGGTTTCCTGGGGAAGGCTCGTCCGCCCAGGGTTAGTCGGGACCTAAGCCGAGGCCGATAGGCGTAGGCGATGGACAACAGGTTGATATTCCTGTACCCGTTCGCTTTGTTTGAGCAATGGAGGGACGCAGGAGGCTAAGAAGTGCAGACTGATGGATATGTCTGTTCAAGCAGTAAGTCTTGTGATGAGTCAAATGCTTATCACTATACGGACAAGCTGTGATGAGGAGGGAACTAATAGTACCGAAGCTTCTGATGTCACACTGCCAAGAAAAGCTTCTAGTGAGAAACGAACGGCCCGTACCGCAAACCGACACAGGTAGTCGAGGAGAGAATCCTAAGGTGTGCGAGAGAACTCTCGTTAAGGAACTCGGCAAAATGACCCCGTAACTTCGGGAGAAGGGGTGCTGCTCGTAAGAGCAGCCGCAGTGAATAGGCCCAAGCGACTGTTTATCAAAAACACAGGTCTCTGCAAAATCGAAAGATGACGTATAGGGGCTGACGCCTGCCCGGTGCTGGAAGGTTAAGAGGAGTGCTTAGCGCAAGCGAAGGTACGAATTGAAGCCCCAGTAAACGGCGGCCGTAACTATAACGGTCCTAAGGTAGCGAAATTCCTTGTCGGGTAAGTTCCGACCCGCACGAAAGGCGTAACGATTTGGGCACTGTCTCAACGAGAGACTCGGTGAAATTTTAGTACCTGTGAAGATGCAGGTTACCCGCGACAGGACGGAAAGACCCCATGGAGCTTTACTGTAGTTTGATATTGAGTGTCTGTACCGCATGTACAGGATAGGTAGGAGCCGTAGAAGTCGGGACGCTAGTTTCGACGGAGGCGCTGGTGGGATACTACCCTTGCGTTATGGCCACTCTAACCCGCAGCCCTGATCGGGCTGGGAGACAGTGTCAGATGGGCAGTTTGACTGGGGCGGTCGCCTCCTAAAAGGTAACGGAGGCGCCCAAAGGTTCCCTCAGAATGGTTGGAAATCATTCGCAGAGTGTAAAGGCAGAAGGGAGCTTGACTGCGAGACTTACAAGTCGAGCAGGGACGAAAGTCGGGCTTAGTGATCCGGTGGTTCCGCATGGAAGGGCCATCGCTCAACGGATAAAAGCTACCCTGGGGATAACAGGCTTATCTCCCCCAAGAGTCCACATCGACGGGGAGGTTTGGCACCTCGATGTCGGCTCGTCGCATCCTGGGGCTGTAGTCGGTCCCAAGGGTTGGGCTGTTCGCCCATTAAAGCGGCACGCGAGCTGGGTTCAGAACGTCGTGAGACAGTTCGGTCCCTATCCGTCGCGGGCGTTGGAAATTTGAGAGGAGCTGTCCTTAGTACGAGAGGACCGGGATGGACTTACCGCTGGTGTACCAGTTGTCTCGCCAGAGGCATCGCTGGGTAGCTATGTAGGGAAGGGATAAACGCTGAAAGCATCTAAGTGTGAAGCCCACCTCAAGATGAGATTTCCCATTCTTTTAAAGAAGTAAGATCCCTGAGAGATGATCAGGTAGATAGGTCAGAAGTGGAAGGCCAGTGATGGTTGGAGCGGACTGATACTAATCGATCGAGGACTTAACCAAAAGAAACGTGGACTTGGTTGTAAGACGTATTTCAAATCCAGTTTTGAGTGAGCAAAGACTTACTCAACTAAATAGTGTGGTGACGATAGCGAGAAGGATACACCTGTAACCTTGCCGAACACAGAAGTTAAGCTTCTTAGCGCCGATTGTAGTGAAGGGTTTCCCTTTGTGAGAGTAGGACGTCGCCACGCATCATTCCGGCATAGCTCAGTTGGTAGTAGCGCATGACTGTTAATCATGATGTCGTAGGTTCGAGTCCTACTGCCGGAGTTCTTAAGACAGTTTCGACTGTCTTTTTTTTGTATTTTTTAAAGAAGAATCTTTGTAACGTTGATAAGACTTTTACTTAAGAAGGGACTTCATTTTCGAGTAATTATTTTTAGTGTCATTTTTCAAAGTCACTGATTAATTGTATTGATTTAATAGGTTGTTTAATCTAGAATTAGTTTCTAGGAGCTTGCTATATGGCTTACTAGCTGTCATGTTAGCGAAACATGTGGATTGAAAAATTAAGGTAATTTATAGGAGAGCCAGTTTTATTTTCTGGTTCTTTTTTTGTGTGATTACATAATTTCTCTAGGATAACCAATCAATAAAAAAAGGTGTTTCTGCTCAGTTAGAGTAGAAACACCTTTTTTAGTTCTAATAAGGCCGGCGAATATCAAATGTGTCCCCTAAGTTTGCGTAGGTATTGCCAGCCAAGCGAGCGATTGGGTCCAGTTTTTCTGGGAGAATGTATTGACGCTCTGCTGAAAAGATGGCTGGGTCAAAAGCGTAGTGTAGGACTTCTAAAATAAATAAGTCACTGACGATACGCTGGTTTTGATCCGTGACAGGAACGTACTGGTGGACTCGAACTTCCAGGCGAATCGCCGCTTCTTGAATGCTGGGCACCTCCACTTGTTGACTGGGAATCAAGGTAACCGGTTGTTGTTCCAGCTCGCTAATTTCAGGTGGAAGACTGGCGGCGGTTTGATTCATAATCGCTAGTACATCCTCATTGACAATATGAATTACGCCTTCTTTTTGCGCCAATAAGTTACGGGCAGTGTCTTTTGCGAGGCCTTGTGCGCGATTAATGGAGAGGCTCACAAGGGGTGGCTGGCTGCTTACTACATTGAAGTAGCTAAATGGTGCCGCGTTGACCACTTGGGTAGTCGGATCCTTCGTGGTGATCCAAGCAATCGGCCGGGGAATAACACTCCCCGTAAGAAACTTGTAATTTTGCAGACCGCTGAGTTCTTGGGCGGAAAATTCAATCATAGACGGACCTACTTTCGTTGCGTATTGGCATCCGAGGTGTCGAATGGTCGGACGTATTCTTCGATTTCTTGGCGCTTTTCTTCAAAGTCGGGAGGCAAGGAGAGGATTTCCCCGGCCTTTTCATAAGTCTCATCTTGCAAGAAGCCCGGTCCGTCTGTTGCTAGTTCAAAAAGAATATGGGGACCGGCTAGGAAATATTCCGATTGGAAATAAAAACGATCTACGAAACCAGAATTCCGGAAGTTGCCTTCATTCAAGCGGTCGATCCAGTGACGGAGGGCAGCTTGGTCGGCCACTCGCAGTGCTAAGTGATGAACGTTGCCGTAGCCTTCTAACGCTGGTGGCAAGTCTGGTTGATGATCTACTAAGAGTGTAGCCCCGTTGCCCCCTTCACCGACTTCAAAGTGATGCAAACTGTCTTCTGCCGGGAGGGTTTCTTTAAAGCCGAGGACTTGTGTTAAGGTTTCGGTAAATGGCTCCAACTCACTTACGGTAACCACCACAGGACCTAATCCGAGAATGGCGTGTTTTGGGGCCACATTGCTCTTTTTCCATGGTGTACCGCCAGCCATGCCGTGATTGGTTTCGTCTGAGACCAATTGCATCAGTTGGTTGTCAAAGTCATGAAATTCTAAATAGCGCTTGCCGAAGCGACTACGGATTTCCCCATGGGCTACATCGTATTCCTCAAAGCGTTTGCGCCAATACTCTAAAGAGGCATCACTGGGTACCCGGAATCCGGTGCGAGAAATCGTATTGGTTCCTTTGCTGCCTTTCCCGACGCCGGGAAAATCAAAGAATGTCATATCCGTTCCGGGACTACCTAGATCATCGGTAAAGTAGAGATGATAGGTTTCAATATCGTCTTGGTTGACGGTTTTTTTTATCAGGCGTAGGCCTAAAATATCTGTGAAAAAGCGGTAGGTCTTTTTCGCACTAGAGGTCATAGCAGTCACATGATGGAGACCTTTAATTGTTGTATCTAGCATAAAATGTCAGCTCCTTTACTTACTTAATGTAAGTATAACAACCGAAGACAGAATACGCAATGAACTTGTCTCGTGAGGATTCAAGTAAAAAAACCGGTGAAACCGAACAGCGGATGAAATGTGGCGTTTCAAAGAAGGACTCTGGCTAGACGTCACGCCTTTTTTGAGGCAAACTAGAGTACAAATAGGAGTGAAGAAGGGATGAGTACTGTGAGAAAAATTGGTTTTTATGGAATGGGCAATATGGGACAAGCGATGTTAAAAGGATTGGTGAAAGCTGGCTATCCGGTAGATGATCTTTTGATTTATAACCGTCATGGGGCCGTGGCAGAAGAATTGGCCGCAGAATATGGGGTAACCGCAATTCAGACACCAGAAGACTTGGCCAAAGCGAGCCAGGTGATTCTTTTTGCAGTGAAGCCGGCGATTTTACCAGGAGTCTTGCAAGCTTTAGCCCCGGTCTTGACCAAAGAGCAGAGTTTGATTTCTGTAGCTGCGGGGATTTCCTTGGGGCAAATG
The DNA here is from genome assembly GCF_000407365.1 of Enterococcus asini ATCC 700915. GTDB lineage: Bacteria > Bacillota > Bacilli > Lactobacillales > Enterococcaceae > Enterococcus_C > Enterococcus_C asini. The sequence goes on along the minus strand of NZ_ASVU01000001.1, from coordinate 573,574 downwards.
GCGGACCTCTTGTCTCAAGAACACAAGCTGTTTCGGGTGATGCCGAATACCCCGGCATTGGTCGGGGAAGGGATGTCTGCTGTGGCCCACAATGAGCCTGTCACCTTAGAAGAAGTCCAAGAAGTCTTGGGGATTTTCAATAGCTTCGGGAAAGCGGAATTGGTGGAAGAAAAACTCATCGATGCCGTGGTGGGAGTCGCGGGCTCTGCGCCGGCTTATGTGTACTTGTTTATCGAAGCTTTAGCCGATGGGGCCGTATCAGAAGGCATGAGTCGCGAGATGGCCTATGAATTTGCCGCGCAAACCGTCTTAGGCTCGGCACAAATGGTACTGAAAACAAAAGCGCATCCCGGTGCTTTGAAGGATCAGGTGACTTCCCCTGGGGGCACCACGATTGCGGCGGTGAAGGAATTAGAAGACCGAGGCTTGCGTAGCGCGGTGATCAACGCGGTGAAAGTAGCGGCTCAAAAAAACCGGGAAATGAGCCAACAATAAAAGTAACGAAATCTATCTGTGTGTATTTGCTAGATCGTGATTCTTTGGAAGAATACGGTCTAGCTTTTTAATTATTCTAAACTAGCTATCGTTTGTTAGCTATACCAGATTAAAGAAGCGCAAAGAGGCGGAGAGATTTCCTGGGAGAATTCCTTGGAAAATCCCGAATAGACTCGGAAAAAAGCATTTCAAAAAAAGATTGTGAATAAAAGAATAAGCTCGGTAAAAAAATAGGCAAGGTCGTTGCTTATCATTCTCAATTAGCGTAAAATGAATGAGAATTGAAAAGATTTGGAGGGAAAAGCATGTCTACATTAGAAATCAAGAACCTACACGTGTCCATTGAAGATAAAGAAATCCTGAAAGGGGTTAATTTAACCCTGAAAACCGGAGAAATCCATGCCATCATGGGGCCAAACGGTACCGGGAAATCCACCTTGTCTGCAGCCATCATGGGCAATCCAAACTATGAAGTAACCCAAGGGGAAATCCTCTTGGATGGGGAAAATGTCTTAGAGATGGAAGTCGACGAACGGGCGCGCAAAGGATTGTTTTTGGCGATGCAATATCCTTCCGAAATTCCGGGAGTTACCAATGCAGAATTCATGCGGGCGGCCATCAATGCGAAACGTCCGGAAGAAGACAAACTAAATGTCATGCAATTCCTGAAAAAACTCGATCAAAAAATGGCGCTTTTGAACATGCCGGAAGAAATGGCAGAACGTTACTTGAACGAAGGCTTTTCCGGTGGGGAGAAAAAACGCAACGAAATCTTGCAGTTGATGATGCTAGAACCAAGCTTTGCGATTTTGGATGAAATCGACTCCGGTTTGGATATCGATGCTTTGAAAGTCGTGGCAAAAGGGGTCAATGAAATGCGAGGGGACAACTTCGGTTCTTTGATCATCACTCACTATCAACGCCTGTTGAACTATATCACCCCTGATGTGGTGCATATCATGATGGATGGCCGGGTGGTCTTAACCGGGGATGCGGACTTGGCAAAACGCCTGGAAGCAGAAGGCTATGCCGGTATTAGTGAAGAGCTCGGTATCGAATACAAAGAAGAAGTCTAAGGGGGCCAAAGATAATGACACAATTGAAAGATTATCTAGAGGCCGTGGAATTATTTTCTGCCACTCAGGAAGAACCAGCTTGGTTATTGGAACGCCGGAAAGCGGCTTTGGCCCAAGTGGATGAACTACACTTGCCTCATATTGACCAAGTGCGTTACCGGGATTGGCCACTTTTTGATGTGACTGCTGATTCCATGGAGCACAGCGAATTGCCGGACTCCATTGGGGTGATGGCTTTTGATGCCATGGAAGATCATCCATTATTGGTCCAAGCCGGGGGCATCACGGTGGCAGAACAACTGCCCCAGCACTTAATCGATGCCGGGGTAATCTTTACGGATCTCTTTACCGCGGCTAAAGAGCACAGCGATTTAGTAGAAGCCTACTTTATGAAACAAGCCGTGACCTTTGATGAAGATAAGTTAACCGCGGCGCATTTGGCCTTTTTAAACAGCGGGGCTTTTCTCTACATTCCGAAAAATCTCGTTATCGATGAACCAGTGGAAGCTGTCTTCCAACAAATGGGCGATAGCCATTTCTTCCATCACGTGTTAATCGTGGCCGAAGAAAACAGTCAGTTTAACTATTTGGAACGCTTTTTAAGCGCAGACGGGCAAAGTGTAGAACGGCCAGGAAATATCGTGGTGGAAGTCATTGCCAAAGCCGGCGCGCGCATCAAGTATTCCGCCGTGGATCGCTTAGGCAAGAACTTGACTACTTATTTGAATCGCCGTGGGTATATTTTGCAAGATGCGACAATCGACTGGGCCATTGGCGTAATGAACGACGGGGATATCGTGGCGGACTTCGATACGGACTTGGTGGGCGCTGGGGCGCACTCTGAGTGTAAAGTCGTAGCGATTTCTTCCGGTACCCAAATGCAAGCTATCGATACCCGAGTGACGAATATTGGCCAACACACCATTGGTCACATTCTCCAACACGGGGTGATTCGCGACCATGCTGCTTTGGTCTTTAACGGTATCGGTCATATTATCAAAGGGGCAAAAGGCGCCGATGCCCAACAAGAAAGCCGAGTATTGATGCTGTCTGATGGGGCCCGCGGCGATGCTAACCCAATTTTATTAATCGATGAAAATGAAGTTACAGCCGGTCACGCAGCTTCTGTGGGCCGGGTAGACCCGGATGAGATGTATTACCTTATGAGCCGGGGCTTGCATAAAGAAGAAGCAGAACGTTTGGTAATCCGAGGATTTTTAGGTTCTGTGATTACGGCCATTCCGATGAAAGAAGCCCAAAATGAATTTATCGGGGTCATTGAAGGGAAGCTGGACGCATGATTGATGGCAAAACAATTCGCCAAGATTTTCCGATTCTCGACCAAATCGTAAACGATGAACCCCTAGTCTATTTGGACAATGCGGCGACTACCCAAAAGCCTCAAGCAGTCCTGACTGCTTTGAATGACTACTATCATCATGACAATGCCAATGTCCATCGGGGCGTTCACACCTTAGCAGAACGGGCGACCGCAGCCTATGAAGCAGCCCGGGAAAAAGTCCGGAACTTTGTGAATGCCAAGGAAACCGCGGAAATCCTCTTTACTCGAGGGACGACCACGAGTTTGAACTGGGTGGCCCAAAGCTTCGGTGAGGCCTTTATCGAAGCGGGGGACGAAATCGTGATTTCTTATATGGAACACCACGCCAATATCATCCCTTGGCAACAATTGGCCCAGCGGAAAAATGCCAAGTTGGTCTATTTGGACATTACCCCAGAGGGTCACTTGGACATGAACGATGCCAAAGCAAAAATCGGTGCCAAGACCAAAATCGTCTCCATCGCGCAAGTCTCTAACGTCTTAGGTGGGGTTAATCCCATTGCCGAATTGACTGCCTTGGCCCATGCTGCAAATGCGGTGATGGTGGTGGATGGGGCCCAAGCGGTACCTCACATGCCCGTGGACGTGCAAGCTTTAGACTGTGACTTTTATGCCTTTAGTGGGCACAAGATGTGTGGTCCTACCGGCATCGGCGTGTTATATGGCAAGCGCCAGTGGCTAGAGCAAATGGAGCCGGTGGAATTTGGTGGGGAGATGATTGATTTCGTCAACCTTTACGACAGCACGTGGAAAGAGTTGCCTTGGAAGTTTGAAGCCGGTACGCCGAATATCGCTGGAGCAATCGGTTTAGGTGCGGCCATTGACTACTTATCCGCACTAGGGATGGACAACATTCACCAATATGAACAGGACTTGGTGAACTATGTCTTGCCTAAACTTACGGCAATCGAAGGCTTAACGGTTTACGGCCCGCAAAATCCAGCGGAACACACCGGGGTCGTGGCCTTTAACTTGGACGGAATTCATCCTCATGATGTGGCGACGGCCTTGGATATGGAAGGCGTCGCAGTACGGGCTGGTCATCACTGTGCCCAACCGTTACTACAACATTTACAAGTACCGGCGACGGCCCGGGCTAGCTTTTATTTTTACAATACGAAGGAGGATGCGGATCGCTTAGTGGCGGCCATCCTCGCGACAAAGGAGTTTTTCCAACATGGCACTATCTAAATTAGACAATTTGTATCGCCAAGTAATTTTGGACCACTCCAGTCATCCGCATCATCACGGGACACTGGGTAAGTCCGATTTAACAGTGGAAATGAACAACCCTACTTGTGGGGATGTGATTCACCTTGAATTGGAAGTCAAAGACGGCATTATCGAAAACATCGCCTTTGACGGTAGTGGCTGTTCGATTTCCACCGCCAGTGCTTCCATGATGACCGATGTGGTCTTAGGCAAACCTGTGTCCGAGATTGAAGACTTGACCTTGTTGTTTTCCGACTTGGTGCAAGGCAAAGACGTCCCGGAAGCCGAGCACTTAGGGGAAGCCGAAGTTTTAGCCGGCGTCGCTAAATTCCCAGCCCGGATCAAGTGTGCCACCCTGGCCTGGAAAGCATTAAGCAAAGCGGTCAATGACAACGAGTACGTGGGTGAAAGCGGCAATATCCAAAAACACGACGAGGAGTGATGGAAATGACGGTACCTGAAACAGAAGAATACAAATACGGCTTTCATGACGATGTCAAACCTGTCTATACTACCGGGGATGGCTTGTCAGAAGAGGTCATCCGCAAGATTTCCGCAGCGAAAAACGAACCGGAATGGATGCTGGACTTTCGTCTGAAATCTCTAGAAGCCTTCAATGAAATGGCTATGCCCCCTTATGGCCCAGATTTGTCTGAATTGGACTTCGATAAAATCAATTACTTTATCCGCTCCAGCGACAAAAAAGCTCGTAGCTGGGATGAAGTACCAGAAGAAATCAAAAATACCTTTGAACGCTTAGGGATTCCTGAAGCAGAACGAGCTTATCTTGCCGGTGCTTCCGCTCAATACGAATCCGAAGTGGTGTACCACAATATGAAAGAAGAGTTTGAAGAACTAGGCATCATCTTCACGGATACGGATACTGCACTACAAGAGTATCCAGAACTCTTTAAAGAATACTTTGGGACATTGGTACCACCAAGAGACAACAAGCTAGCGGCCTTAAACTCTGCAGCTTGGTCCGGGGGAACCTTCATTTACGTACCAAAAGGCGTCCGCACCGAGATTCCTATCCAGTCCTACTTCCGGATTAACTCCGAGAACACCGGGCAATTCGAACGGACACTGATTATCGTGGACGAAGGCGCCAGCATTAACTATGTAGAAGGCTGTACCGCACCGACTTACTCCAGTGACTCCCTCCATGCGGCAGTCGTCGAAGTATTCGTGAAAAAAGACGGCTATATGCGTTATACCACCATCCAAAACTGGTCGAATAATGTTTATTCCTTGGAAACCAAACGGGGTGTGGCCTACGAAAATGCCACCATGGAATGGGTCGATGGCAACTTAGGCTCTAAAGCTACGATGAAATACCCAAGTGTTTACATGAACGGCAAAGGCGCCCGGGGCACGATGCTTTCCATCGCCGTTGCCGGAAAAGGCATCGTCTTGGATAACGGCGCCCGCATGATCCACAATGCGGAGAATACTTCATCGACTATTATCTCCAAGTCCATCTCCAAAGACGGTGGGGAAGTGGATTACCGGGGTGAAGTACGCTTTGCGGAAAACTCCGCCGGTTCCAAATCCCATATTGAATGTGACACGATTATTATGGATGACCTATCGAAATCCGATACGATTCCCTACAATAAGATTTTAAACCACGACGTCACTTTGGAACACGAAGCCAAAGTCTCCAAGATTTCCGAAGAGCAGCTCTTCTACTTGATGAGCCGTGGTCTTTCTGAACAAGAAGCCACGGAAATGATCGTCATGGGCTTTGTAGAACCATTTACCAAAGAATTGCCGATGGAATACGCGGTAGAAATGAACCGCTTGATCAGCATGGAAATGGAAGGGTCCGTGGGGTAAGACCTATAAGAAGGCTAGGAAAGACTGTATGAAGCCTTTCCTAGCCTTTTTTTGTTTGAGAAATCATAACAAGAAGAAAGTTTCGTTATTTCTCAAGTAATCTTTACGGAGTCGTCTTTTTGTGATCATAATTTCTTTAAATTATCTAGGTATAGTGGATTCATACCAATAAACAACCCTAACACTTTTTCATTTTCTCCTCCCTCGCCATCTGACCAATGGCGAGCTTTTTTATCTAAAATTGAGTCTGAGTTGGATCTTTCAGCATAAAAAGAGGGCAATTGATGAAAAAAATTAGTCAATCGATTAGGAGGGGAGACGATGGGAGAGTTCGCTTTTTGTAGGGGAAATCAGATGGATGGATGATTGAGTATTCATTTGTTGTTCAAAAGGCGAATAATAGCGAAATAAAGGTGATTTTTGCTTTTGTTGTTCCAAAAAGAATTTGACGAAATCCCTTGACGAACTTCTTAAGAAATGATAAATTAGACAACGTTGCAAGTGAGAAAACAACTTTGGAAAACAGCTTGAAAAACATTTTAAATTTGCTGTTGACAGAGTCGTCTAAGCCTGTTAAACTAACGAAGTCGCTGTTCGACGGAAACGTCATTCGAGTGAAAGCACTACTGGAACTTCGAAAAAAAGTTTTAAAAAGTGTTTGACTTTTGAAAAGCAACCTGATATGATTAATGAGTTGCTGATAGCAACACAGTAGACCTTTGAAAACTGAACAAAAAGCAAAACAACCAATGTGTAGGGCGCTTTGATTTAATCAAAGCAAACAACATTTGCAAGCAATTGCTAGCAAAGTCAATTTTTAACAAATGAGCTTAAACGAGTTTATCTCGTTCAAACACTTTTTATGAGAGTTTGATCCTGGCTCAGGACGAACGCTGGCGGCGTGCCTAATACATGCAAGTCGAACGCTTTTGTTTTCACCGGAGCTTGCTCCACCGAAAACAAAAGAGTGGCGGACGGGTGAGTAACACGTGGGTAACCTGCCCTCAAGCGGGGGATAACACTTGGAAACAGGTGCTAATACCGCATAACAATCAAAGTCACATGATTTTGATTTGAAAGGCGCTTTTGCGTCACTTGAGGATGGACCCGCGGTGCATTAGCTAGTTGGTGAGGTAACGGCTCACCAAGGCCACGATGCATAGCCGACCTGAGAGGGTGATCGGCCACACTGGGACTGAGACACGGCCCAGACTCCTACGGGAGGCAGCAGTAGGGAATCTTCGGCAATGGACGAAAGTCTGACCGAGCAACGCCGCGTGAGTGAAGAAGGTTTTCGGATCGTAAAACTCTGTTGTTAGAGAAGAACAAGGGTGAGAGTAGAATGTTCACCCCTTGACGGTATCTAACCAGAAAGCCACGGCTAACTACGTGCCAGCAGCCGCGGTAATACGTAGGTGGCAAGCGTTGTCCGGATTTATTGGGCGTAAAGCGAGCGCAGGCGGTCTCTTAAGTCTGATGTGAAAGCCCCCGGCTCAACCGGGGAGGGTCATTGGAAACTGGGAGACTTGAGTGCAGAAGAGGAGAGTGGAATTCCATGTGTAGCGGTGAAATGCGTAGATATATGGAGGAACACCAGTGGCGAAGGCGGCTCTCTGGTCTGTAACTGACGCTGAGGCTCGAAAGCGTGGGGAGCAAACAGGATTAGATACCCTGGTAGTCCACGCCGTAAACGATGAGTGCTAAGTGTTGGAGGGTTTCCGCCCTTCAGTGCTGCAGCTAACGCATTAAGCACTCCGCCTGGGGAGTACGGCCGCAAGGCTGAAACTCAAAGGAATTGACGGGGGCCCGCACAAGCGGTGGAGCATGTGGTTTAATTCGAAGCAACGCGAAGAACCTTACCAGGTCTTGACATCCTTTGACCACTCTAGAGATAGAGCTTTCCCTTCGGGGACAAAGTGACAGGTGGTGCATGGTTGTCGTCAGCTCGTGTCGTGAGATGTTGGGTTAAGTCCCGCAACGAGCGCAACCCTTATTGTTAGTTGCCATCATTCAGTTGGGCACTCTAGCGAGACTGCCGGTGACAAACCGGAGGAAGGTGGGGATGACGTCAAATCATCATGCCCCTTATGACCTGGGCTACACACGTGCTACAATGGGAAGTACAACGAGTTGCAAAGTCGCGAGGCTAAGCTAATCTCTTAAAGCTTCTCTCAGTTCGGATTGCAGGCTGCAACTCGCCTGCATGAAGCCGGAATCGCTAGTAATCGCGGATCAGCACGCCGCGGTGAATACGTTCCCGGGCCTTGTACACACCGCCCGTCACACCACGAGAGTTTGTAACACCCGAAGTCGGTGAGGTAACCTTTTGGAGCCAGCCGCCTAAGGTGGGATAGATGATTGGGGTGAAGTCGTAACAAGGTAGCCGTATCGGAAGGTGCGGCTGGATCACCTCCTTTCTAAGGAATATTACGGAAGACTACACAGTGTTTTGCTTTTGTTCAGTTTTGAGAGGCCTACGGGTATCTCAAAAAGACTTGTTCATTGAAAACTGGATATTGAAATACAAGAAAAACAAACCGAGAACACACACCGCACTTGGATGAAGAAATTCGTTCAATTGCTTATTCTTGAGTAACCTTCTATCGCTAG
>NZ_ASVU01000001.1:0-560000 GCF_000407365.1 Enterococcus asini ATCC 700915 | reverse complement strand
TGGTCCCGTAGTGTAGTGGTTATCACGCCTGCCTGTCACGCAGGAGATCGCGGGTTCGAGTCCCGTCGGGACCGTTGTGTTATTTTGGCTCGGTAGCTCAGTTGGTAGAGCAATGGATTGAAGCTCCATGTGTCGGCAGTTCGATTCTGTCCCGCGCCATTGCATTCGCTTTGCGGGTGTAGTTTAGTGGTAAAACCACAGCCTTCCAAGCTGTTGTCGCGAGTTCGATTCTCGTCACCCGCTTTGTTTCAAATTTTTATTATGGGCCTATAGCTCAGCTGGTTAGAGCGCACGCCTGATAAGCGTGAGGTCGATGGTTCGAGTCCATTTAGGCCCATTCCTATATTATCAATTTGGTCCGTTGGTCAAGTGGTTAAGACACCGCCCTTTCACGGCGGTAACACGGGTTCGAATCCCGTACGGATCATGAGGTACTCAAATGAGTACCTTATTTTTTTTGCTTGTATGACTCTTTTAATTTTATTGAAATTTTCATTGAATCATTAACTGGAAAGCGAGCAACTTTTGACAAAATCTGTTATACTGTCAATCGTTGCAAGTTCCCGATAGGATTCGTTATTCGAAGATGCCTTGTAACCGAAAATATTTAGGGGGAAACTATTATGACAGAGAGACATTTATTTACTTCGGAATCTGTTTCCGAGGGCCATCCAGATAAGGTGGCAGATCAAATTAGCGATGCGATTTTAGATGCATTGTTGGAAAAGGATCCTTATGCTCGGGTTGCCTGCGAAACTTCCGTGACCACTGGCCTGGTTTTGGTTTTTGGGGAAGTCTCCACGAACGCATACGTGGATATTCAAAAAATCGTCCGCAAAACCATCAACGACATCGGCTATACGCGCGCCAAATTTGGCTTTGACGGGGATACGGTGGCGGTCTTAGTAGCAATTGATGAGCAATCACCAGATATCGCACAAGGGGTGGATGTAGCCCTGGAAGCACGAGAAGTGAAAAAAGATCCATTAGACGAAATTGGTGCCGGGGACCAAGGATTAATGTTTGGTTTTGCCTGTGATGAAACACCGGAATTGATGCCATTGCCAATTTCTTTGTCCCATCGCTTGGTTCGTCGTTTGGCTGAGTTGCGTAAGGAGAAAGTTTTGCCTTACTTACGGCCGGATGCTAAGTCTCAAGTGACGGTGGAATATGACGACCAAGATCAACCTGTGCGGGTGGATACAGTGGTTATCAGTACCCAGCATGATGATCAAGTGGACAACGAAACGATTCACCGGGACGTTTTGGAGCAAGTCATCAAGGCGGTCATTCCTAGTGAGCTGTTAGATGAAGAAACAAAATACTATATCAATCCTACAGGTCGTTTTGTAATCGGTGGTCCTCAAGGGGACGCAGGCTTAACGGGTCGGAAAATCATCGTGGATACTTATGGCGGCTATGCTCGTCATGGAGGGGGCGCATTCTCCGGGAAGGATGCGACGAAAGTGGACCGTTCTGCAAGCTATGCCGCACGCTACATTGCGAAGAACATCGTGGCAGCAGACTTGGCGAAAAAAGTCGAGGTGCAATTAGCCTATGCCATTGGCGTGGCGCAGCCGGTTTCGATTGCGGTGAATACATTTGGCACGGGGAAAGTCAGTGATGAAGCATTGATTGCCGCCGTGCGGAAGAACTTTGATCTACGTCCAGCGGGAATCATCGAGATGCTGGATTTACGCCGTCCGATTTACAAACAAACGGCAGCATATGGACATTTTGGTCGTACAGATATCGACTTGCCTTGGGAACGCACGGATAAAGCTGCGGACCTACTAGCAAGTGTGAAGGATTAAAAAGGCGATCTCTATTTTTCAGCGAGGGAACTTGCTGGGGGTAGGGATCTCTTTTTTTGGAAGAAAATCAGGAGAGGAAGAAGCACGTGAAAAAAGAAACAAATGTAAAATTGGTTACGGTGGCGGTCTTTGTAGCAACCTTTATGACCGCTATTGAGGGGACGATTGTCACCACGGCGATGCCGACGATTGTCGGTTCGCTGCATGGTATTGAAATTATGAACTGGGTTTTTTCGATTTATTTATTGACGAATGCCATGTTGACCCCGATTTACGGGAAGTTGGCGGATACCATTGGCCGCAAACCGGTCTTTATCTTCGGTACGCTGTTGTTTGTCATAGGATCAGCCCTGTGTGGAATGTCCAACAGTATGGAAACCTTAATCGTGGCTCGGGCCATTCAAGGGATGGGAGCCGGGGCAATGATGCCAGTGGCTTTGACGATTATTGGGGACTTGTACAGCATGGAAAAGCGGGCCAAAGTCCTAGGCTTTAACAGTACAGCCTGGGGGATTGCCAGTGTGGTGGGTCCTTTAGCCGGGGGCTTAATCGTAGATACGATTGGCTGGCACTGGATCTTCTTTATCAATGTACCAATCGGCGCGATTTTGATTGCCATGATTTGGCGCTACTTGGTAGAACCAAAGCGGGAAAAAACAGGGAAACCAATGGACTTGAAAGGTTCTTTAACCTTAGCGGCGACCCTCTTGGCTTTATTGTTGGCCTTCCAATTTTTAGGGGATCAAGGCTTCAGTATGCCGGTAATTTTATTGATTGTTGTATCTGTTTTCGGTCTGGCTTATTTCATCTTCGTGGAAAAACGGGCACAAGATCCGGTCATCGCATTGAATCTGTTTCACAGCCGGCTCTTTGTCGTAGTCAATCTAGTAGCGGCTTTGGCTAGTGGCTTTTTAATGGCGGTGGACGTCTACATTCCCATGTGGATGCAAGGGGTCTTAGGCTTACCTGCGGGTATCGGAGGCTTGGTTTTAGCGCCTTTGTCAATCTTATGGATGGTGGGTTCTTTTATCGCTGGTCGCTGGCTGGTTCAAAAAAGTGTGAAAGAAGTCCTAATCGTCTTCTTAGCCGTTATCCTGATTGGCGGGGCGGGGCTGTTCTTGATTCCGATTTCCGCTAGCTGGTTGTGGTTCTTTTTGATTTCGTCTGTTTTAGGCGTGGGCCTCGGGGGAACCATCGTGGTTTGTACCGTGACTGCTCAAAGCAGTGTTGGCCACGATCAACTAGGGGTGGCGACTTCCTTTAATACGTTGGCCCGGACGATTGGCCAAACCATCATGGTGTCCGTTTTCGGAATCATAATGAACAGCATCACCGCTAACGCTTTGCAAAAAGGTAGCCTCACCAAGGATCCGGACATTATGAACAAACTGGTCAATCCCCAAACTGCCAAACTTTTACCGGAAAAACTCTTGGCACCGTTGCGGGAAATCCTCTTCAGTGGCTTACACGGGGTCTTCGGCGTGGCGCTGCTCTTAGTAGCTATCGCTTTAGTTATGACCTTACTCATTTCGAAAAAGTCTGCTACAATTAAGGAATGAGAGTAAGAGAGGGAGATGAACCAACGTGGCTTTTTTGCAAGTGAACTGTTTTTCCAATACTTTAGATATGCAGGTGATGCTCAATGTCATCTTGCCCCAACAAACCCATAAAAAGGTAGGGACGGACTCGGTAGGTCAGACAAGTGATGTGCCGGTCTTGTACTTGCTCCACGGCATGGGGGGCAATCACAGCGTGTGGGAGCGTCGGACGTCCATCGAGCGCTATGTGGACGACTACGGCTTGGCGGTAATCATGCCTGCCACGGATCACGGCTGGTACACGGACACTACCTATGACATGAACTACTGGACTTACATTGCCGAGGAATTACCCGAATTGTGTCGGGAACTCTTCCCCCAATTGACGAAAAAGCGCGAACGGACTTTTGTAGCCGGCTTGTCCATGGGAGGCTATGGCGCGGTGAAGTTGGGCTTGCGGAAGCCGGAAAACTTCTCCCGGGTAGCGAGTCTGTCGGGGGCATTGTGCTTTACTGAGGATCCGGCGCCTTTATTAGCAATTCGCAGTCGCGCGTATTGGGAAGGAATCTTCGGGCCCTTGGAAAAATTAGGGACTTCCATGGAAAACCCCTTGCATCTATTGAGCCAAGTGGATCCAAAAAGCGCACCGGAATTTTTCATTTGCTGTGGCACGGAAGATGACTTGTTGCCGGTGAATCACTACTTCGTGCATAAAGCCCAAGAAAAAGGCTTTGCTGTGACTTATGAAGAAGGCCCGGGCATTCACAATTGGGACTTTTGGGACGCTTGGTTGCCACGAGTTTTGGAATGGCTCCCTTTGGACAAATAAATTTGAAAGCAAATAGAAAAAATCGCCAAGAGCAAGGATTAAAACTTGCTCTTGGCGATTTTTTCGATACAAAACAACAATGGTGGCTGATTTTGTTGATTGACGAATTGGTAGTTCAGTACGCTGTATTCTTTTTGGGGTAAGGCTTGGCAAAAGGCGCGAACTTCGTCTAATTCGGATTGGCCCCCGGGATGGCCGTAATAGCAGACGATCACGATCCGCCCGCGATAAGCCAAGCGGTCCAATAAAATTTCTAAGGCGGCAATCGTCGTCTCCGGCAGTGTAATCATGGCCTTGTCACTTTGAGGGAGATACCCTAGGTTGAAAATTGCACCTTTGATTTTTTGCTCCGGTAAGTGGCGATCCAATTCTTCATGGCCACAGTGTAAGAGGGTCACCCGGGGGAGCAGATTGGCCTCTGTTAGGCGCTGGCGGGTGTTAGCTAGGGCTTGTTCTTGCAAGTCACAGGCGTAAACCTGACCGCTTCTTCCGACTAATTGGGCCAAGAACAAGGTATCGTGGCCGTTCCCCATGGTGGCGTCCACCGCGATTTCTCCCGGTTGGATGACTTCTTTCAATAGTTGGTGACTAAAGGCTAGCGCATTTTGCATGGCCTACGCCTCCTTTGCGTAAGTCGAATTTTCCTTGGTAGGAATCCCGACGCAAGAGCTCTTCATCAATGGCGTTTAGGACTTCCCATTTTTTCAAGCTCCATTTGGGTCCGACTAAAGAATCCCAAGGGGCATCTCCTGTCAGGCGATGGATGATGATTTCTTGGGGAATCATTTCCAATTGATCACAGATCACGTCCACATAGTCTTTGCGGCTCATGAGCTGCAAGCGACCTTCGTGATAATCCCGCAGCATCTTCGTATTGCGCATGAGGTGCAAAAGGTGTAGTTTGATTCCTTGAATGTCCGAGTCTAAAATGACCCGGCGAACATTTTCCCGCATCATTTCCAAGCTTTCCCCTGGTAGGCCATTGATCAAATGGGTGCAGACTTGAATCTTGTGTTTACGCAAATTGGCCACCGCATCCAGATAGGTCTGGTAATCATGAGCCCGGTTGATCAATTCCCCGGTAGCTTCAAAGGTGGACTGTAAACCTAATTCCACCCAGAGATACAGGCGCTCGTTTAACTGGGCTAAATAGTCCACCACTTCAGGAGGCAGGCAGTCAGGGCGCGTGCCTACGGAAAGTCCTACGACGCCCGGAAGGTTGACCACTTGCTCAAAGCGTTCCTTGATGACTTCCACCGGGGCGTGAGTATTGGTAAAGTTTTGGAAGTAGACGATGTATTGTTCCACTCCCGGCCATTTTTGGTGCATCATGTGGATTTCTTTTTGGAATTGCACGGGCAAAGGTTCACTAGGGGCAACAATCATGTCCCCGGAACCAGAGACGCTACAAAAGGTGCAGCCGCCTTTTGCCACCGTGCCGTCACGATTGGGACAGTCGAAGCCGGCATCCACGGGGACCTTGAAAATTTTACCTCCAAAGGTTTCCCGGTAGGCTTGATTCAATGAGTAATAGCGTTTATTTTCTGCAAAAACAGTCATGGTGTTCCTTCTTTCTCCTGTTGCCATTAGCGTTGTTTTCCTTGGAAGCGCCAGATGAAGCGCCGTTCGTCGTAGTAAGGATAAGTAAAGCACAGCCAGCTGAGACTCAATAAAAATCCTGCTAGAATATCACTGGGAAAATGCACCCCTAAGTAAATCCGGCTGCAACCGATTAGTAAAATTAAGAGGCCCAAAAGAATTTGTAGCGCCAGGCGCCAATACTTGGATTTTACGATGCCTGGTAAGATAAAGATCAATGTGCCGAAGACCACCATACTCGTAGCGGAATGACCACTGGGAAAGCTGTAACTAGTCTCGGTGACCAAGTGTTCCAAAGTCGGACGTTGACGGTAAATCGCGTGTTTAATCAAAGGATTCACAATCCCGGCGACGATGACAAAGCCTGCCGAAAGCCAGATGCCTTCCAAATAGCGCTTCGTTAACAATAAAAGCGCCACTAGAAAAATCGTCAAAGCGATAATCATGGAAGGATTTCCTAGCTTGGTCACCGTGAGATAAAACGGGTGCCAATCAGGATAAGGCCCCCGAACTAGATTGGTCAGCTGGGTGTCGAAACCTTGCAGCCATTGGGGGTAAAATTTCACCACATAAGTGAGAAAAACGAAGACCAGCAAGAAGCAACTGCCGGCGAATTGGTAGTAGAGTTTATTTTTCATAATATCCTTTCCTCAAGGTCTTTTGCGATCATTTTAAACCAGTTGTCATTATAACATTTTCCTTTAGGGGAGGACACTTTTCGGAAATATAATAATAAAATCACAAGGTTGTGTTATCCATAGCTGTTCTGTAACAGTCTTGTAAAAAATAAAATATTATTTTAAACATAACAAAAGGTTGTTAATTCAACGTTTTACTTAAATGAAAATAGAATCAGGTGTTGTTTTTAAACGCAAGGGGACATAAATTACAATAGATTAACAAATTTATGGTAAATCCAAATATTATTTCTCATAATTCACCTTTCAAGGTATAATTATTCTAGGTTATCGTTTTTTTAATGAGGAGGATGGAAATGGAGAATGAAATGCGGTTGGTATCACGAAAAGAACGCCGGCGACTGGCAGAACAACAGCGACGCAAAGTGCAGGTGAGAAGGGGAGCAGCCCTCCTCAGCACGACATTGACTGCTTGCTCCTTGGTTACCCCTATGGCACCAGCGACGATTCAGGCTGAAGCGGCTACGGAAACCAGAGCAGCAACGAATACCAGTGCCTTTATTGCAGAAATTGCAAGTCATGCCCAACCAGTAGCGGCGGCCAATGACTTATATGCTTCGGTAATGATCGCCCAAGCGGTGGTGGAAAGTGCGTGGGGCACGAGTTCGTTATCGAAAGCGCCTTATTATAATTTATTTGGGATTAAAGGGAGCTATCAAGGGAACTCTGTTTCCATGAATACCCAAGAATACTTAAACGGAAAATGGGTCACAATGAATGAACCATTCCGGGATTACCCGTCTTATCAGCAGTCATTTGAAGACAATGCCTATGTCTTGCGCAATGTCTACATGGGTGGGCAATACTACTATCGGGGAGCGTGGAAGAGCAATTGTTCTTCTTATCGGGACGCTACGGCTTGGTTGACCGGACGTTACGCCACAGCGCCGCACTATGCGGCGGCATTGAACAATGTGATTGCCACGTATAATTTGACTCGCTATGATACGCCAGCTAGCGGCAGTGCCGGTGGGGGCGCCACAGCAGGCGGTTCTAATTCAAGTTCCAATTCCAATTCCAATTCCAATAGCAGTAACACTGGGAGCAGCAGTGCTACCGGAACGACTAGTCAGACTTACACGGTGAAATCCGGTGATTCCGTTTGGTTGATTGCCAATAAATACGGCATCTCCATGAACCAATTGATCCAATGGAATAATATCAAAAATAATTTTATTTATCCGGGACAAAAATTAATCGTCGGGAAAGCGGCAGCGGGCTCGAATAACACGAACAGCGACAACACCGGGTCTAGCAGTGCCAACAATTCTAGCAGTAGCTCTAGTAGCAACACCGGTTCTAACACGAGTACTACTAGTTCTTATTACACGGTGAAATCCGGTGATTCCGTCTGGTTGATTGCCAATAAATATGGCATCTCCATGAACCAGCTGATTCAATGGAACGGTATCAAGAACAACTTGATTCATCCAGGGCAAAAACTAGTCGTAGGTAAAAACGGCTCTAGCAGCACAAGTAACAATACGAGCAGCAATACCGGCTCAAGCAGTAGTGCCGGTACTAGCAACAACACCAGCGCCAATACGAATAACAACACGGGTACTGCCAGCAAATACTACACGGTAAAATCCGGTGATTCCGTGTGGTTAGTCGCCCATAACAATGGCATCACCATGAATCAATTGATTCAATGGAACAATATCAAAAATAACTTCATTTACCCAGGCCAAAAACTCTTGGTTAGCAAAACTGGGAACACGACGAATACTAACCAGTCGAATGGAGCAACTAACAATACAAACAACTCTAGTAGCACTAAGACTTATAAAGCGGTCAGTGGAGACTCTTTATGGGGCATCGCTCAAAAGTACAATATGTCCGTGAATCAATTGAAACAATTGAACAATTTGACTTCGGATATGATTTATATCGGTCAAACGTTGAAAGTGAAATAAGTTGAAAAGTCACCTTAATAGGGTGGCTTTTTTTAGTAAGATAGCGTCTGTTTTGTCGGGGATGTTAAGTATCATTTGAAACTTAACAGCATTTCTGTTAGACTAGCAATCAAATGATAGTTGCACGTTGGATAAGGAATAGTAGAAAGCCGACTCCTTTTAGAGAGCGCATGGTTGCTGAAAATGCGTAGGAAGCCTTTTGAACTCGCCTTAAAGTGCTATCTTTTGCGAACTTCTAGAGTTTTCTAGTCAGTAGCAAGATACGGTGACGGCCGATATCTCGTGTGAGGTTGACTTTTTGTCGACAAAGATAGGTGGTACCACGTAGATTCACGTCCTATGAGAGCAGTTGCTTTCATAGGACGTTTTTTTATTGCATCACCAGCTGTTAATCAATCAAAGGAGGAAGTACTGTGAATTATGATCACAAAAAAATTGAGAAAAAATGGCAAAAATTCTGGGCGGCGAACAATACTTTCGTGACCCATGAAGACCAAGACAAACCGAAATTCTATGCTTTGGATATGTTCCCTTATCCATCTGGGCAAGGCCTACACGTAGGCCATCCTGAGGGCTATACTGCGACGGATATCTTGTCTCGTATGAAACGGGCTCAAGGCTACAATGTCTTGCATCCAATGGGGTGGGATGCTTTTGGCTTGCCAGCGGAACAATACGCTTTGGATACAGGAAATGACCCAGCAGAATTCACCGAAAAAAATATCCAAACTTTTAAACGGCAAATCAATTCCTTGGGCTTTAGTTACGACTGGAACCGGGAAATCAACACCACAGATCCTGAATACTACAAATGGACCCAATGGATTTTCACAAAATTGTATGAAAAAGGCTTGGCCTATGAAGCAGAAGTGGCAGTTAACTGGGTGCCAGAACTAGGCACGGTAATCGCTAATGAAGAAGTGATTGACGGGAAAAGCGAACGGGGTGGCTACGATGTTATCCGCAAACCTATGCGCCAATGGATGCTGAAAATCACTGCCTATGCGGATCGTTTGTTGGAAGACTTGGATTTGGTAGAATGGCCTGATAGCATCAAGGAAATGCAACGAAACTGGATCGGCCGCTCGGTAGGGGCTAATGTGACTTTTAAAGTTGCCAACAGCGAAGAAAGCTTCACCGTCTTTACCACGCGCCCAGATACTTTGTTTGGCGCAACTTATGCGGTCTTGGCACCGGAATTGGACTTGGTAAACAAGATCACCACACCGGAACAAGAAGCTGCGGTAGCGGAATATGTGGCAGAAGCGGCGAAAAAATCCGAATTGAACCGCACCGACTTGGCCAAAGAAAAAACTGGGGTCTTCACTGGTGCTTACGCCATTAACCCAGTAAACGGCAAAGAAATTCCGATTTGGATTGCGGACTATGTACTAGCTAGCTATGGTACTGGTGCGATTATGGCGGTACCGGCCCATGACGAGCGGGACTACGAATTTGCCAAAACGTTTGATTTGGAAATCATTCCGGTGCTAGACGGCGGGGATGTGGCCGTGGCAGCTTACACAGAAGACGGCCCTCACGTGAACTCCGAATTCTTGGATGGCTTGAACAAAGAAGACGCTATGGATAAAATCATCGCGTGGTTGGAAGAAAAAGGCGTCGGTAAGAAGGAAGTCAGCTACCGTTTGCGGGACTGGCTCTTCTCTCGTCAACGTTACTGGGGAGAACCGATTCCGATCATTCATTGGGAAGACGGCACTACGACTACGGTACCGGAAGCAGAACTACCATTGCGCTTGCCAGTTACCAAAGACATCAAACCAAGTGGCACTGGGGAATCCCCATTGGCTAATATTGAAGATTGGGTGAACGTCGTCGATCCGGTCACCGGTAAAAAAGGTCGCCGTGAAACCAACACCATGCCACAATGGGCAGGGAGTTCTTGGTATTTCTTGCGCTATATCGATCCTCATAACAATAAGGAATTGGCCAACTATGAAAAACTGGAACGCTGGTTGCCGGTAGACATCTACATTGGTGGGGCAGAACACGCAGTACTGCACTTGTTGTACGCGCGCTTCTGGCACAAATTCCTCTACGATCTAGGGGTAGTACCAACGAAAGAACCATTCCAAAAACTCTTTAACCAAGGGATGATCCTTGGGGGCAACAACGAAAAAATGTCGAAATCTCGGGGCAATGTAGTCAACCCTGACGACGTGGTGGAACGCTACGGTGCGGATACACTACGCTTGTATGAAATGTTCATGGGACCTTTGGATGCTTCGATTGCTTGGAGTGAAAATGGTCTAGAAGGTAGCCGGAAATTCTTGGATCGGATTTGGCGTTTGATCGTGGACGAAGATGGCAAGATGCGGGATCGCATTACCAACTTTAACGACGGCAAACTGACGAAGGTCTACAACCAAACCGTGAAAAAAGTTACGGAAGACTACGAACACCTACACTTCAATACGGCGATTAGCCAATTGATGGTCTTCATCAATGAAGCCTACAAAGTGGATGCTTTGCCTTATCTTTATGTGGAAGGCTTTGTACAACTTTTGGCACCAATTGCACCACACTTTGCCGAAGAACTGTGGTCGATCCTCGGTAATGAAGGAGGTATCAGCTACGTGCCATGGCCAGTCTTTGACGAATCTGCCCTAGTGGAAGACGAAGTAGAAATCGTCATCCAAGTCAACGGCAAGGTTAAAGCCAAAGTCATGGTTGCCGCAGCCGCTACCAAAGAAGAAATGGAAGAACTAGCCAAAGGACACGAACAAGTCGCTGGCCTTTTGGCAGATAAGACTATTCGTAAAGTCATCGTTGTACCAGGAAAATTGGTCAACATCGTGGCGAATTAAGCGTTCATCAGAAAAATCCCCCTGCACTGAAAATCCAGTGCAGGGGGATTTGTTTGTTTTGAATTAGTTTTGTTCGTCAATCCATTCTTTGGCGATGGTGTAGTCTCCTTCATAGAAGACATCGACGCCTTGGACTTTTTGTTGGGGGTCGAGGCCTTTGCCGGCGATGATGACCACGTCGTCTGGTTGGCTCATGGTCAGCGCTTGACGGATGGCTTGGCGCCGGTCCATTTCAAAATGCAAAAGCACTTCTGGATTGGTGATGGCTGCGGCGATTTCATCGGCAATGTCTTTTGGATCTTCAAAGGCCGGATCATCTGCTGTTAAAATGGCGATGTCAGCTAGTTCAGAGAGGACTTGACCGAAATCTTGGCGTCGGCTAAGGGCTTTGTTACCCGGACTGCCTAAGACGACTAATACCCGACCTTGGCTTTGCTTCTTGGCAAATTCCAATAAGAGTTTCAAGCTAATGTAGTTGTGGGCGTAGTCGATATACACGGTAGCGCCAAGGGGCGTCTGTAAGAGCACCATGCGCCCAGGCACTAGCACTTCGCTTAAAGCCCGGTAGGCATCTTCTGTAGTGGCACCTAAGAGAACCGCGGCAATAATCGCCGCCGTAGCATTGTCTTGGTTAAAGTCCCCGGCTAATTTAATCCGGTAGTTCCCGGTGATTTTCAAAGGATCGACCCGGTTTTCCACATAAAATTCATTTTGATTTTTGGCATTGGTAGTCACCCGGTAGTCTCCAGCATTGCGTCCGTATGTGTAAGTCGGAGTGCCTAGGCGTTCGCAAGTTTCTGCTACCAAGTCAAAGTAGTCCATATCTGCATCTAAAATCATCACTTTTGAATGAGCCAAAAGCTGACGTTTGCAGTAAAAGTAATCGTCAAAAGTCGGATGCTCGATGGGGCTAATATGATCCGGCGAGATATTCAAAAAGATTCCCACATCGTATTGTAAACCGTAGACCCGCTGTGTTTTATACGCTTGGGAAGAGACTTCCATGACTAAATGGGTCATGCCGTTCGCCACAGCTTCTGCCATCATTTGATACAAATCTAAAGATTCCGGCGTGGTCAAGTGGGACTTGAAGAAGCTTTTGCCATCCAAAGTGGTATTCATGGTGGACAAAAGAGCAGTCTTGCCCCCAGTGGCTTCTTGTAAGATGCCATGGGTGAAGTAAGCTGCGGTAGTCTTGCCCTTTGTCCCGGTGAAAGCCACGATTTTTAGCTTTTCTTGAGGATAGCGGTAAAAGGCCATGCTGATAACAGCCATAGCTTTGCGAATGTCCGTGGTAATCAAGGCACAGGCAGCATCGGTTTCGTAAGGCTGATCCGCCAAGTAGACTTGCAAACCTTGAGCTAGAGCCCCTTGCAAGTACTCTTCCTTAAAGTTCAAACCTTTGCAGAAAAAGAGTGTCTCGCTATCGGTCTGCCGGGAGTCATAGGACAATTTGCTAAAGCTCAGCTGAGGCAGTTTAGCCCGCTCCATATGCCAACCGGCGGGCGTGATAAATTCTTTCAAAAGACCGGCTTCTGTTAAGAGGTCGTATACCATTTCTAGGGTTAATGACACGTAAATTCCCTCGTTTCCTGGAAAAATTCTTTTTCCATTATAGCATAAGTGACCTATCAGAGACAGATTGGCGAAGTTTGCCCTAAGAAAAGGCAGTGAAGTTGTTAAAAGTTTTGAAAAACGGTTGTTCCTACTAAATTTTCTAGTAAAATAGGAACTATGTCTATCAATGAGAATGGGAGTAAACTACATGGCTGAAAATAAGCATCCCCAACAGGCTTTGACGAATGAGGAACGCATGGCGCGAGGGTCCACTTGGCTGACCATCGGCAATATCGGTTCCCGCCTTTTAGGCGCCATCTACGTCATGCCTTGGTTTTACTGGATGGGCACTCAAGCCTATCAAGCAAATGCCTTGTTCAATATGGGCTATAATTTCTATGCCCTATTTTTAATGATTTCCACCGCCGGGATTCCCGCGGCGATTGGCAAGCAGACCGCCCATTATAATTCTTTAAATGAATATGGCGTCAGTCGCAAGCTCTTTAAAAATGCTTTAGTGGTCATGGCGATTTTCGGGGCCGTGATGAGTGGCATCATGTATCTATCCTCCCCGTGGTTAGCCGAGATATCCGGTGGGGGAGCTGAGTTGGTACCGGTCATTCGCTCTTTAAGTGTAGCGGTGCTCGTGATTCCTTGTATGAGTGTTATTCGGGGCTTTTTCCAAGGGCAAAGCGACATGATGCCCTATGCGATTTCCCAAATCGTGGAACAAGTCGCCCGAGTGTTTTATCTATTATTAGCCACCTTTATCATCATGAAGATGGGCAGTGGCAACTATGAAGAAGCCGTGGTGCAATCCACTTTCGCCGCCTTTATCGGAGCGGTCGCAAGTATTGCGGTCTTGCTGTACTACATGCAAAAAAATCGTGCCCGCACCCAGGCGTTAATCGAAATGAGTGCCAATCGGGTGAAATTAGACACCCGGGAACTCGTGGTGGAAACCATTCGTGAAGCGATTCCTTTCATTATCATCGGGACCGGTATTACCATCTTTAAACTGGTGGATCAGGTGACCTTTGTCCGCTTTATGCAAGGCTTTACCACTTATTCCTCTGCTCAATTACAAAAGCTCTTTTCAATCTTTAGTGCCAATCCAGATAAATTAACCATGGTGGTCATCGGTCTGGCTACATCCATTGCCTTAACCGGTTTGCCTTTAATTACCGAGGCGAAGACATTGAACCGCCAAAGAGACTTGGCCAAGTTGATTTCCAATAACTTGCAGCTCTTTGCCTTTGTCATGTTCCCAGCAACATTTGGTTTAATTATTTTAGCCTATCCTTTGAATACTTTGTTTTACGCTCCAAGCAATCTGGGCAGTCGCGTGTTAGTGGTAGCTTGCGTCAGCGGCTTATTCCTTGGCTTGTACACCATGACTTCAAGCATGCTCCAGGGGATGTATGAAAACGGCTCGGCCATTTTGTTTTTCTTAATTGGTTTCTTGGTGAAGCTGGTGACCCAGTATCCTTTGATTCGGGTCTTTGAAGTCTACGGACCATTGCTTTCTACTATGATTGGTTTCGGCGCCACGGTGGCATTGAATCTCTGGAAACTCCACAAAGTCTCCCGTTTCAACAAGTCCTTTACCTTCCGCCGAATCATCTTGATTTTTATCATCAGTTTGATTATGGTCGTCTTAGCCTTTGTTACCCGGGCATTCTTAGGCTTGTTCTTCTCTGCAGAAGGGAAGATTGGTTCCTTTGTTATCATTATGGGGACTGCCTTAATAGGGGGCGCAAGTTACGTCTACCTGTCCTTGAAAGTCGGCTTGGCTGACAAACTACTAGGCTCTACCGCGACGAAGATTCGCCGGAAATTGAAGATTAAGTAAGGTAAAATTCCTGTCCAATGGGCGGGAGTTTTTTTAATTCGAAAAGGAACAATATTTCTTTTTAATATTTTTATTTATAAATATATTGAAATAATATTTCTTTCGTTGTATGATAACCATGCGAAAGGAAAGAGAGATGATATAATGTTTGGTTTTTCAATCTATTTAAATCAACCGCTTACAAATTCGAAGCAAGTCTATATTGAACAAATGGCGGCGCAAGGATTTCAAGGAATTTTTACTTCTCTACAAATTCCAGAGGAAAATAGCAATGAGTATAAAACTTATTTAACCTCCCTTGGATCAGTTGCTCAAGCGAATCATTTGGATTTAATGGTCGATATTTCTTTGGAATCATTGTCAAAAGCAGGTTTTTCTTTAACTAATCTGGAACAAGTGAAGGCTGTGGGAGTAACCGGATTACGAATTGACGGCGGGATTGACAATCAAAAAATTGCCGAACTTTCCCAAACGATTCGGGTGGGATTAAATGCAAGCACTATCACAGAAGAAGATGTACGTGAATTACAGAACTATCAAGCAGATTTTAACAAAATCGAAGCGTGGCATAACTATTATCCGCGTCCAGAGACGGGAATTTCTGCGGAGTTCTTTAGTCAAAAAAATGCATGGCTGAAACAATTGGGATTGAAAACTGTTGCCTTTGTTCCAGGGGATGAAAACTTACGTCAGCCGCTTTTCGAAGGGCTGCCAACTTTGGAAGACCATCGAAGAGTTACACCTTTAGCAGGTGCCTTAGATCTTTTTCAAATGCAAACTGATAGCGTATACATTGGAGATGAAGGGCTCAGTCAAAGGGCTCGGGAACAATTTCTAATGTATCAAGAGGAGCAAAAAATTCTACTTTTTGCAGAAGAAGTTCAATCTGGTTATGAGCAATGGGTGATACGCAGTCATGTGAATCGTAAAGATGTAGCTCGTGATGTTTTTCGTTCTGAACAAGCTAGATTGTGGGGAATTAAACACATCAAGGCAGAAAATTGCGTGAAACGAGTGAGAGGTTCGATTACTATGGATAATCAAAATTATGGCCGGTATCTAGGCGAACTGCAAATTGCCAAACGTGATTTGGCCGCAGATAAAAAGGTCAATGTTATCGGCAAGATTTGCCATGACGATCTCCCGTTGCTACAACATTTGAATTCGGCTCAAGAAATTGAGATTCGAAAAAATAAAAAAAGAATTGAGGAATGAAAGATGGAAAACTCAGCTGGAATTTTGACCAAAATCACCGACTTTATTGAAAACAAAGTTTCTCCTCCTTTGGTTCGTTTGTCCAAGATGAAATATTTAGAGTCGTTGCAAATGACATTTATGACTCTAATGCCCTATATGATTATTGGTGCGACGGCGACACTGATTAATAATCTTCCTGGATTATTCACTTCAGATGGTGGGTTTAATTTGCCACAAGTTGCTGACTTTTTAACGAAAATCATTACCCCAGTTCAGCCAATCTTATTGCAATTAGTTTTTGTCACAATTAATATATTGGCATTATTAGTAGCGATTTTGAATGGCTACAATTTAGGAAAAATCAATTCTCAAAAAGTTCCCAAAGTAACTCCTTTGGTGACTAGTGTGCTTTCTGGTGTTTCTCTTTTATGCTTTATCGATTTTGCAAAATTGAGTGAGAATTTTGATTGGCCAAACTATATTTTAGGCTCTCCAAGTCTGTTTGCAGGGATTATCATCAGTATTTTATCAGTGGAACTATATACCTTCTTGGTAAAAAAAGACATTACAATCAAGATGCCAAATGGCGTACCACCAATGATTGCAGCAGCTTTTACTAGTATCGTTCCGGTTACCTTAGTCGTGATTGTTTTTGCTATTTTTGGTCAAGGATTCGAAAATTTTGATTTCTTAACAATCTTCAACAAGCTCTTCTCTTATTTAGTAGTTGGTGGGAGCAGTTGGGTTACTCAGTTCTTTGCCTTTTTATTGGATCGGCTTTTATGGTTTGTCGGATTGCATGGGTCAAATATCGTTAGCAGCGTGATGAGCCCAATCTGGACAACTCAGATTACTGATAACATTGCAGCTTTTAGTGCCCACAAAGACATTCCTTACATGTTTACAGAACAATGGATTAATAACTACGTTCGGGTAAGTCTATTCCCAGTGGCACTATTGTGTACCTTATCTAAAGTGAAACGCTTCAATGTCTTAGGAAAACTATCATTGCCAGGAACAATTTTTAATATTGCGGAACCTGTGATGTACGGTCTACCAGTAGTTTTGAATCCAATTATGTTTGTTCCGTGGGTAATTGGTTTTGCTTGCACGTTCTTATTGAATGTTGGTTTGGCTTTCCTAGGGTTGACCCCTCCAATGGTTGCTATGACTGTTTGGACAATGCCCGCTCCTTTAGCCGCTTTTATTGGTTCCGGGTTTAAGGTAAGCTCTTTGATCATCAGTTTGTTAAACTTTGTTTTGATTTTCTTTATCTTCTATCCATTCTTTAAAGTTTATGAAAAACAAGAATTGGAAAAAGAAAAACTAATGGAAGCAGAACAAGCAGTAGAATAAGTTAAGTATAGGAGGAATTTCTAATGAATATTACGTATCAAGAGTTTTCAATTGATCGGTTGGAGGAAATCCTTCAACTGTGGAATCAAGAATTAGTCTATGATCGTATTTCGAAAGAACGCTTTTTCGAGCAAATTCTTTACGATGAAAATTTCAATAGCCAGTTGTTCAAACTGGCTATTGCCGATAATCAAGTGGTTGGTTTTGTTTATGGAATCAAGCGTCAAGTTCCTTATCTAACGCGAGGACTAGAACCAACTCGAGGATGGATTTTACAAGTTGCGGTGGCACAATCCTGGAAAAGACAAGGAATTGCCAAAGCATTGGTTAGCCAAGTAGAGGAAGATCTTCAAACAGCAGGAGCAACTGAGATTACCTTGTGTGCCTTCAGTCCAAATTACTTTGCTCCAGGTATTGACCTTCGCTATACGGAAGGCCTAGCCTTTTTCAAAGCACTAGGGTATCTGGATAAAGGGGATGCTGTTAGTATGGGGGCTGTTTTAACTAATCATGAAGTAGACGTAGAGTCTATTTTAGCAGAAAAACGAAAACAAGGAATTCGGATTATGCCATATGAAGACCGTTATTATGCAAAAATCTTAGAATTTGCTGAAGCGGAATTTGGTGGTGGATGGCATCGTAATCTTTTGTTAGCAATGCAAGCAGGGGAAGCTAGTGAAACAATTTTCTTAGCAGTAGACGAAGATGATCAAGTAATTGGGTTCACGATGCGTAAGATTGATGGAAACGATACTCGATTTGGCCCAATTGGTGTTAGCTCGAAAATCCGTTCTAAAGGATTGGGGAGTGCACTGTTAGAAGTTATGCTCGATGATTTGATTAAACGTGGAATTTACTACACTTTCTTCCTATGGACTCACGGGAAAACGATTGATTTTTACCGGAAACATGGGTTTGAAATTTACCGTACGTATGAATTGTCTAGAAAGGAATTAAAAAAATGAAAAAACGAGTTGTAAGTATTGGCGGACACTCCTTAGATGCTGAATTAATGGGGGGACCATTGCTGATTCAATATGCGGAACAAGGGGTTCATTGTACCTTTATGCACGTCACAACAGGACGTCTTGAAGATCCGAATGCAACAGAAGCAGAAAAAGCTGCGTATTTGGAACAATTGCGTGCGGAAAATGAAGCAGTTGCAGCGGAAATGGGATGTGATTTTTATTCCTTTGGCTACAGTTCAGCTACTTTGCCTAGCGAAGGGGAATTCATCCAGATGTTAAAAGATTACTTCGTAAAGGAGAAGGTTGACCTAGTGGTAACCCATGCGCGAGGTACGTTACATCCACGACATTATTACACCTATGAAACAGTGACTCAGGCTGTCCGTCAATTACGCTTAGAAGGTGTGGACATTGATCTGCTTTACGGAGAAAACTGTGAAGATTTAGCTGGATTTACTCCTAACAAATATCTGGAGGTATCTCAAAAGCAAGTTAATAAATGGTTCACTGCCTTGAGCAACTATGCAATCTTCAATGGGAAGGTTAATTCCATGCCATATCGGGATTACTATACGACCATGGGGAAAATCAGAGCAGTAGAGGTTGATTCAAAAGAATTTGTCAAAGCCTTTATGATTGCTCCCATGATTGACAATACCCTATAGAAAATGAGGGAAAACAATGAGAATTGAGAATCTGGATACCGAAAAAAGAAATCCAAATAGCTTACAGATTGACCGAGTTTCTACAGCGGAAATGTTGAGGATCATCAATCAAGAGGATCAAACAATCGCACAGCAAGTCGGTGAAAAATTAGAGCTGATTGCTGAAGCGGTGGATCAAGGCTCTGCACGTTATAAGAAAGGTGGCAGGCTGATCTATATCGGTGCCGGTACAAGTGGACGGCTGGGGTTACTTGATGCAGTAGAGCTAGTTCCGACTTACGGTATCTCTCCGGATCGCGCGATTGGATTGATTGCTGGTGGAAATCAAGCCTTTGTCCGAGCCGTAGAAGGGGCGGAAGATAGTAAAGAGCTGGCAGTTGAAGACTTGAAAGCAATCAGCTTGAGCAAGGAGGATGTTGTTATTGGTCTGGCAGCTAGCGGTCGCACACCATACGTAATCGGTGGCTTAGAATATGCCAATGACATCGGGGCTTTGACTATTGCTATTTCTTGCAATCCACAGAGTCAAATTGGCCAAATTGCTATAATTCCCATCGATGTACCAGTAGGCCCAGAGGTTGTTACTGGATCAACTCGAATGAAGGCTGGTACTGCTCAAAAAATGATTCTGAATATGATCTCTACTGGAATCATGATTAAGCTAGGATATGTCTATCAAAATTTGATGATCAATGTTCAGACTACCAATGAAAAATTGGTTGACCGAGGAATTCGAATTATTTGCGAAGCTACCGGAAGTTCTCGTCAAAAAGCTGCGGAAACGATGAAATTGACAAATAATGAAGTGAATACAGCAATCGTAATGATTGAAAAAAAACTAGACGTAGATCAAGCTAGAACGCTGATTAAAGACAATGAGGGCGCTTTAGCTAAAATTATAGACTGAGAAATTAAGAGTGTGGTAGGATGATTTATGGGAGATGAAAAACGATGAATGTCTTACTGCAGATCCAACAAAATATCCAATCTTATACAGCAGGAGAACAGAAGATTGCTAACTATATTATCGAAAATCCAGAAAAATTATTGCCGATGAGTGTCCACGAATTGGCAGGTAGACTGGATGTTAGTTCGGCTACTCTAGTACGCTTCTCGAAAATGTTAGGATTGAAAGGATTTACCGAATTAAAGCAACGAGTTTCTGCGGCATTGACAACAATTTCTAGTACAGAATCCTTGAAAGAAGTTGAAAAAGGTGATTCCGTAGAGGATATTAAGAAAAAAGTTTCCCTTCGTATGAATCATATGGTGGAACAAGTGAATAAAGTATTAGCTAATGAACAGGTGGAGCAAGCTGCTCAACTGATCCGTAATGCAGAGAATGTCTTTACTTTTGGGTTGGGTGCTTCCTCACTAGCGGCGCAAGACATCTCACAGAAATTTAGCCGTATCGGAAAGCATTGTTTAGTCAATACTGATATTACTTTAATGGCCACCTCAATGACGCTTCTAAAAGAGAGTGCTTGTTTAATTGCTATTTCTAATTCTGGTGAAACAGCAGAAGTTGTGAAGTTAAGCAGTTTAGCGGAATCGTTAGGGATACCTGTTATTGGTATTACGGGACAGTTGAAGTCAAAAGTTGCTGCCAAAGCACAAGTTGTCTTGATGCCTTCTTCCGGAGAATCAATTCCTATGCGAACTGCTGCCACTATGTCACTGATGGCTCAGCTGTATGTGGTAGATATCTTATTTTATAACTATGTAGCCAATAATTTTGAAGACAGTATGTCTGGTATTCAACAAACTAAAAATATTGAAATCTAAACTAGCACCACTGCTAGGAATCCCCAACCAGTGGTGCTAGTTTTTTTAGTCACGCTTTATCCTGATAAAAAGTCCGTTCACGACTGTTTCCTAAGAAAATCGGTAGCAGATTCCCTAAGGTGCCGGCTAATTTTTCTGGGGTTAATTCTGTTTTGGGTATCCAAAACTGAGCATCCCCTCGGTCACTCTTGGTGGCGGCTTCACTGTTCACCCGGGCGTAGTAAAGACCCGCTAATTCTCGGTCGCCGTTTTGGTCGTTACGCCATTCTGCCACACCCATAAAAGTCGGTTGAATACTCAAACCACACTCTTCTTTGACTTCTCGAATGACGGAGGCGGTTAATGACTCGTCTTTTTCCACATGACCCCCGGGAAAGGTCCAGCCTGGCCAGTCGGGTTTTTGCCGGTCTTGTACGAGAATCGCTCCTTGTTCATTTTCAATCATACATAGCGTGGTTAATTCCACGAAAAAGCCTTTTGCCATTTGCATCGCTCCTTTGTTTTCGCTTTATTGTCTCCCAAGTGATTATCCGGGTCAATCCTTCGTGCTATAATCGGAAGAAAATAGGAGGGAAACCATGCGTTTAGATAAATTTTTAGCGGATATGCAGTTGGGAAGTCGCAAAGAGGTCAAAGTTTTAATCAAAAAGGGCTTGATTCAAGTAGATGGCCAAGTGGTGCGTATAGATAAAACTCAAATCGATGAAACCAAAGCACAAGTAACCTTCGATGGGGAAGTGATTGCCTATCAGAAGTATTTTTATTATATGTTGAACAAACCAGCTGGCGTGATTTCCGCCACAGTGGACAATTACGAGGAAACAGTGGTGGACTTATTGGCGGATGAGGATTTCCGCGAGGATTTGTTTCCGGTAGGGCGCTTGGACAAGGATACGGAGGGCTTTTTGCTACTGAGTAACGATGGGGCTTTGGCACACCGGATTTTATCGCCAAAACACCACGTGGAAAAGGAATACTACGCGCAGGTGAAGGGGCTGTTAACTGAAGACGATGTGACAGCTTTTGGGCAAGGTTTGGTTATCGATGGCGGGGAAGAGACTTTACCGGCTCAGTTGACCATTGTAGCAGTGGATGAAGCAGCCGGCACTTCGGAAATGCGTTTGATTTTACATGAAGGCAAGTTTCATCAGGTCAAGCGTATGGTCCAGGCGGTGGGCAAAGAAGTGACGTATTTGCAGCGTATTCGTATGGGGCAAGTGCCTTTGGACCCAGAGCTTGCCCTGGGAGCTTACCGTCCTTTGACCGCAGCTGAGGTCAAAGCTTTAGAACGAGGCTAAATCTTCTTAAAAAGACGTTTTTTCCCATGATTTTGCGACTTTTCCACGAAAAAAGGCGAGCAACTTTTTCGCTAGTCTGGTAAACTGGATAAGAGTAAAAGTATATCCTTATTTTCGTGTTTGAGAAAGCATTTCGTGAAGGAGGAAAAAAATGAAGTATTACGGTGGCATCGAGGCTGGGGGCACGAAGTTTGTTTGTGCAGTCAGCGATGAAAACTTTGAGATTGTGGCAGAGACGAGTATTCCGACCACAACCCCAGAGGAAACATTGGAGCATGTCTTTGCTTTTTTTGATCAATATGAATTAGTAGCCATGGGCGTGGGTTCCTTTGGGCCGATTGGCATCGACCCGACCAAGGATACGTACGGCTATGTCTTGGCCACTCCGAAAAAAGGTTGGGCGCAATATGATTTCTTGGGCAATTTGAAAGAGCACTATCCGGGCTTGCCTTTTGCTTGGACCACTGATGTCAATGCGGCGGCCTATGGGGAAATCAAGCAAGGCGCGGCTCAAGGGAAAAATAGCTGCGTCTACTTAACCGTGGGAACCGGAATTGGTGGCGGCGTAGTCGTTAATGGCGAGATTTTCTCGGGTATCAGCCATCCGGAAATGGGCCATATTCATGTGAAGCGCCATCCTGACGATACATTTGTTGGGACTTGTCCTTATCACAATGACTGTTTGGAAGGCTTGGCAGCAGGGCCATCCCTGGAAGGACGTACTGGAATCAAAGGGCAAGATTTGCCGGAAAATCATCCGATTTGGGATATTCAAGCGTACTACATTGCACAAGCCTTGATGAGTTACACGCTGATTTTAGCGCCGGAAATCATTATCTTAGGCGGTGGCGTCATGAATCAAGATCATTTATTGTTGAAGATTCGTCAGCAGTTTGTGGATCAAATGAATGGCTATATGGAAACACCAGAAGCTAGCGAGTACATTGTCCGCTGGGGCTTGCCAAATAAGAGCGGCATCACCGGCTGTTTGTTACTAGCAGCGGATGCGGCAGCAAAAGTATAAGAAAAAAACACTTGGAGCGTGGCAATGAATACTGCCCGTTTCCAAGTGTTTTTCTTACCATAACCCCGGTAATGCTTCAATAATAAGCGTCTCATCAGTAAAAGGATGACGCAAGCGCATTTGATCGGCATGAAGCATTAAGCGCGGTGTCTTTTTGGCTTGGGGGTTGTACAAAGGATCGCCTAAAATCGGATGCCCAATGGCTGCTAGGTGCACACGAATCTGGTGGGTGCGGCCAGTTTCCAAGCGACAGTAGATGCGGCTTTCTTTAGCAGTGTGGCTTACGACTTCTACAT
Source organism: Enterococcus asini ATCC 700915 (assembly GCF_000407365.1). Classification (GTDB taxonomy): domain Bacteria; phylum Bacillota; class Bacilli; order Lactobacillales; family Enterococcaceae; genus Enterococcus_C; species Enterococcus_C asini. The sequence continues at coordinate 536,780 of NZ_ASVU01000001.1, read as the reverse complement.
GAGTCACTGCATATTGGCCCCGGGCTTCATCGATGATGCGTTTTTTGCGATCATGGCGAGAGCGACCGATCTTTTTCGTAATGGTCTGATTGTGGGACAAATTTCCCGTCACGACCGCTTGATAGCGGCGCGCAATTTGCTTTTCTTCCAACAGGCGTCCTAAAAGGGGTAAAATCAAAGGACTTTTAGCAAAGAGCAGTGCGCCACTGGTAGCGGTATCCAGCCGATGTACTACATAAGGACGTTGCCCTTGAGGCGCTAAGTAAGCAGCTAGATGGTTGGCCATCGTAGCGGTCTCCTCCGGCTCATTCGGATGGGTTTTGATGCCAGCGGGTTTATTGACCACGATGAGCTGCTCGTCTTCATAGAGTGCGGCAACTTGACGAGGATCACCTAAAGCGAGGGTTTGATAAGGGTAGTCTGTTTCTTGTAAGGTGAAGGTTAGCTTGTCACCGGCTTTGACGGTTTGCTGAAAAGTCGCCGGCATATGATTGACCGTCACGCCTTTTTGCATGCGTATGAGATGGCGCATCTTTTTGGGTAAGAGCCATTGTTCCGTTAAAAGTTCTTGCAAAGTGACGGGGGCTTGGGTTTTAGGTAAAGTAATCTGGTATTCCATGGGAAGCTCCTTTTCCGGATTGTGCCGCTTATTCCTCTTGATTATAACGAATCCTTAAAAAAGCGCAATTCTAGGGAAGCTAAAGGAAAAATTAAGAAAAACCTTACAAAAAAACGGCCTTTCAATGCTAGAATAGCAATCATAAGTGCCTAATCGAGGGAATCTCGGTCCTAGGTCTAATGTGAGGGTGAGTTTGGCGTGCTACACTAAAGCGCGAAGCTTATCACCAGATGTTGGAAAGGAGACAGCGATGGATTTTCAAAAGTTTTGGGCCAAGACCAAAGAAGTGATTCAAAATGGTTGGCAATGGTTGAAACCGTATCTTAGCCGTTTTCACAAAGCGCGAAAACGCATTTGGAAAAAATATCATGTGAATAAAATTTTGCTGTTGCTCTCATTGGTGGCGATTTTAGTTACCTCTAGCTATTTATTTTATCTTTCGAAGCAAGTCAATGTGAGCCAACTGGAAAAAGAATTAAAGAGTAGTACGGTTGTTTATGATGAAGCCGATGAGGAGTCCGGCAAGCTCTTGCCGCAAAAAGGAACCTACGTGGCCATTGACCAGATTTCTCCTTTAATCAAGGATGGGCTGGTAGCCACCGAGGATCGAAACTTTTACGAGCACCACGGTTTTGATATTAAAGGGATTGCCCGAGCGGCGGTGCGGATGGTGATCAATCGGGATACTTCCGGTGGTGGGGGCTCCACGATTACCCAGCAGCTGGCCAAAAATGCTTATTTGACCTTGGACCAGACCTTTACCAGAAAAGCCAAGGAGTTATTCTTAGCCATTGAAATCGAGAAAAAGTACTCGAAAGATGAGATTTTGGAGATGTATCTGAACAACTCGTACTTCGGTAACGGGGTTTGGGGAGTGCAAGATGCGGCTTTGAAATACTTCGGCGTCAATGCCAATGAAGTGGATCTCGGGGAGGCGGCGACCCTTATTGGGATGCTGAAAGGGCCGAATCTCTACAACCCGATTGACAATGTGGAGTTGGCCAACAAGCGACGTAACACGGTGCTCAGCGTTATGGCGGAAACCGGGGTCATCACCAAAGATCAAAAAGCACAGACGAGTGCCACCAATATTGGCGACTTTGTGTACGATGGCTACAGTCAATCCGACCAAGGCTACAAGTACCCGTTCTTCTATGATGCGGTAATTGACGAAGCCGTAGACGAATATGGGCTCAGTGAAGCGGATGTTTTGAACAAAGGCTATAAGATTTACACGACGTTGAATCAAGAGATGCAGGCCCAACTGGAAAGTACCTACCAGCAAAATGCGGTCTTCCCAGAAAATGCAGCGGACGGCACCATGCCCCAGTCTGCATCGGTAGTGTTAAATCCGAATACCGGTGGAGTCAGTGCTTTAGTCGGTCGTCGCGGGGAGCACGTTTTCCGGGGCTTTAACTTCGCTACTCAGATGAAACGTTCTCCTGGTTCGACGATTAAACCCATCAGCGTTTACACACCGGCGCTAGAATCCGGCTACAAACCAGACAGTATCTTAAAAGACCAAGCCTTAGACTTTTATGATGTGAAAAACTACAGTGGAACGTATTCCGAATCCGGGGAAGTGCCCATGTATCAAGCGGTGGCTTGGAGTCTTAATGCTCCAGCGGTTTGGTTGCTCCATGAAATCGGTATGGACAAAGGTTACAACAAAGCCAAAGAATTTGGCTTGTCCCTGACGGAAAAAGACAAATACTGGGGCGGTGTGGCCCTAGGTGGTTTGGAAAAAGGGGAGTCCCCCTTGACCATGGCGGCGGCTTACAGCGTCTTTGCCAATGGCGGAACCTACTATCAACCTCACTTAATCCGCAAAATTGTGGATGCTAACGGAGCGGTCATTGTGGACAATACCAAAGTCAAAGGCAAACGAATCATCTCGGAAGAAACGGCCAATGAAATGACCAGTATGCTTTTAGGAACCTTCTCCAACGGTACGGCACAAGGGGCCAATCCTGGCTATGTCATGGCCGGCAAAACCGGGACCACAGAAACCAATTTCGATGCCAGCAAGGTCAATGACCAATGGATCGTAGGCTACACGCCAAATGTGGTTATCTCTTCTTGGCTAGGGTTTGAAAAGACCAGTGAGAGCCATTACTTGGAAGGTTCGGCAGGGCAAGTCGTCGGCAGAGTCTTCCGCAATGCGGCGGCCAACGTTATGCCTTACGTGAAATCCAGTCAGTTCCCAGTAGTGGATGCCTACCAAACAGAAGGTCAAGTCATGACCAATGAAGAATTCGAGGAACAACAGTCTTCTTCTGAACAGGATTCCCAGTGGCAAAAACAAGTGGATGATTTCACCGACAAAGCCAAGGACAGCCTGTCTGAATTCGGCAACAAAGTGAAAGATGCTACCAAAGATATTTTCAATAGTATTTGGGGCAAGATTCAAGGCGAATAAGACTTCAAAAATCCCGGTCAGGCTTACTTCCTTGACCGGGATTTTTCAGGCGGTAGGGTCTGTCTTGTTTAAAGAAGGATGCTTAAGCAAAGAAAACAGTTGGTTTTGTTCTTTCATTCCCACTAAATCGTGATACAATAAGATTATCATGAAAAAAAGTGAGGGAACACAATGGCAAACATTTACGATACAGCGAACCAATTAGAAAAAGAAATTCGGGAATCTCAACAATTCATCGATTTACATGCTGCATTTGAGCAATTGAAAAAAGACGAAAAGGCTTATGAGCTTTTCAAAGAATTTCAAACGCTGCAACACAGCTTGCACCAAAAAATGATGGCCGGCGAAGAAATGTCCGAAGAAGATGCGAAAGCGGCTCAAGAAATGGCGACAAAAGTTCAACACGAAGAAGCCATTGGCCAATTGATGCAAAAAGAACAAGCTTTCAGTACAGTTTTAGATGATTTGAACCGGATCATCACTACTCCAATCCGGGAATTGTACAATCCGGAAGCGTAAGCAGTCCAAGAAATAACGACGCTTGATTTGTTTTTCAAATCGAGCGTTTTTTTTTTGTAAAAAAAGCGAACAAATTTTCGTATTTCAGTGACGAAAGACTGGTAGAATGGTAAAATAAAGCAGACAAAAGATCCGCAAAGGCAATTGCTAGCCTTTATGGATTCACAGGAAATGAGGGGAGTACATGTTACGTTTTATCCATGGGGCGGATTTGCATTTTGACCGTAGCTTTGAAGGGCTGACAGGACTTGCCCCGGCGGCGAGTCAACGCTTGTCCCAGATCAATCAAGAGGTGTTGGCAAATATCGTGGAGGTGGCCTGTGAGCGTAAGGTCGACTTTGTTCTGTTGGCCGGAGATACCTTTCACCAATCGCGCCCCTCTTTAAAAGCGCAAGGAGAGCTATTGGCGGCATTTCATCGTTTGGCAAAAGCAGAGATTCCCGTCTATCTGATCTTTGGCAATCATGATTACTACGATGCCCAGCGTTATTGGTTTGACTTTCCGGACAATGTTCACTTGTTTACCAGTTCGACGGTGACAAGCTTTTCTGGAGCGGGTCAGTCTGGGGAAACCTACGAAATCACCGGCTTTAGTTACCAAGAGCGCTTTGAGTCAAAGAATAAACTAAAGGAATTTCCTTCTCGAGGCAGTGCCGTGTACCAGATTGGGATGTACCACGGGGATCCTGGTGGCAGTCAGTACGCGCCTTTTTCTTTGGGCGAAATGCGCGAAAAAGGGTACGACTACTGGGCTTTAGGGCATATTCATGTGCCAACTATTTTAAGTGAACAACCCCCGATTCTCTATCCCGGCGCTCCCCAAGGACATACTCGCAAGGAAACCGAGGCGGGTTTTGTCACGTATGTGGAGCTTACGCCCGGGAGTTGCCATAAAGAAGCCCTTCCTGTAGCTAGTTGGCTGTGGCAAAAGATCAGACTCGATGTCGGCCACTGTCGCAATCAAAAGGAGCTATTGGCCTTTTTGGAAGCAGAGTTGACGCGTTTAGTCATAGAGCGACCGGCATTTTTACAAGTTATTTTGGATCAGGTCACTGGGGACAATCAAACGATGAATGCCTTAGCAAATGGGGAAGTGCAAGAGTATTTGAATCAAGCCTTGTGGCAACAACAGCCCCCTCGGCAAATTGCCAAGTTGCAACAAGCCCAGAGACTGACTGAAAAAAATCGTCTGCCGCTACCTAAAAATCAGGTAAAACGGATTTTACACTTGTATCAAGATCCGGAAATCTTCGGGGATTTGCTGAAAGAGTTGGCGCTGCATCCTGTGGCGGGAAATTTACTAAGCAAAGACGAGCAGTATCAGGCCACGGTCTTGGCAGCAGCTGAGCAGTTATTAGCGACAGATTTTTTATTGGAGGATGAAGAATGAAGCTGATTCGCGCGGAAATCACCGGCTTTGGGAAATACCGACAGCAAGTCATCTCCTTTGAAGCCCAGAATCAATTGCTTTTTGGTCCGAATGAAATCGGCAAATCCACCTTGTATCAATTTATCCAGTGCATGCTTTTCGGCTTTCCTCCCCGCCGCACGCGGCAAAAGGACTATACGCCAAAAGACGGCACGGCCTTTGGGGGCAAGCTGTGGTTGGATTTTCCCGGTGTGGGGGAAGTCTACCTAGAGCGCTATAAGCAAGTAGACCGGGGAAGGGTCAAAGTTCGCTTAGGTGAGCAAGTGGGTGGAGAAAAGCTGTGGAAGGATTTATTGCAGGGCTTAACCCCGGCACTTTTTAGTGAAGTGTTCACCTTCCAGCAAGAGCAGCTCTCTCAGTTGGACCACTTGCAGGAAGAGGAATTGCAACAAGTCTTGCTTTCACTGGGTATCACCGGGAGCCGCCAATTAATGGAGCAAGGGCAACAGTATCAAAAAGAAAACCAAAAGAACTTTCGCCCCAAAGGTCAACGTCTACCTTTGAATGAAGGCTTAGGACAGTGGCAGACGTTGCAGCATCGTATTCAAGAAAAAGAAGCTGCGGAAGATCGGGTTCAGGAGCTTTTAGCCAATCGCCAAACGTCTCGGGAACAGCTCGTTACCCGGCGGAAAGAACAACGGGAGTTAAAAGCTGCTTTAAGCCAAGCCAAAGAGCAAGAGCTCCACTGGCAGCAGTATGAAGAATGGCAGACTTTAAAGAGCTTAAAACAAAGCGAACTCGCTTTAACTCCTGAACAAGTTCAAGCTTTAGAAGGCGTTTATCAGCAATATCAAGGGCTAACGGCGCAATTAAAACAAATTGAAGAGGACTATTATCAAGCTAAAGAAGCGGAAACCGTCACCCCGCAATACGAGTTTTATTTGCAACACGAAGGGGTCATCAAATCCTTATTAAAACAACAAGTCAAAGGGGTGCGTTTAACCGATGAATTTCAACGGAGTATGGCTCGCCAAGATCAGCTCCTAGGAGAAATTAACGACTTGGAGACACAATACGGCTGGCAGTTGCCTTCTGTTGAAACGGTCTCTTTGAAAGAGTTGGATGACCTTAGCCAAAAATTGGGTCAAATCCAAGATCAGCTTCAAGAAAATCAACTACAACAAAAATGGTTATCCACGGAAGTGACAGCAGGTGAGGCAGCGCAAGCATCGTCGGCAGGTGCTAGCAATGAAGATGAAGCTTCGGATAAGACTAGCTTTAATCGACAAAAGCCTTCGCTGACATTGATTTCTTTGGCATTGGCGGCGGTGTTCTTATTGTTAGGCATCTTTGTCTTGCCACAGTTTAAGGCAATACTTGGAATTGCCGCAATCGCCTGTGGCATTGGCGGTGCGTTGTGGGAGTACCATCAGCGCCAACAAATTGCCTTGAAACAAGGCGCTATGGCTAAGCGCGGACCAGTGGCGACTCCCAGAAATTCACAGGAACAATTGGACCGATTGCAAGAGCAAGCAGAGCAGCTACGTGTAAGGCAAGACCAATTTGCCGAAAGTCTTCATCAAGCGTTAGGTGGGCGTAAAATTGCCGCCTGGTCTGATTTTCCCGATTATCAAAGTGATTATCATCGGTATTACCAAAGTCTACTGGATTTGGATCAAGTAACGGCAGACTTACAGACCCAAGACGAAGCCTATGGGGCGCTTTTACAGGAATTTGATTTCTTGAGTAACTGGTTGCCACTACAGGAGTTAGACTTAGTGGGACGTTTTGAGACATTGCAACAATTTGATCAAAAACTGACTCGACAAAAACAACTTCAGGGTCAGCAAAAGACGACACTTTTGGCAGATCAACGAAAAGAAATGCTGACGAAAATCAATCAACTAGCAGAAAACAGTCAAGACTTATTGCAACAGACTGGGGTGAATTCTTTAGCGGAAGTCCCAGGAAGAATTCAACAAGCCCAAGGGCAAGCTAAGCAAATGCAGCGTTTAGAGGAATTAACCAAAATCTTGACGCCTTTATATCCTGAACCAGTAGCTGCCGGTAGTCTAGGCGTAAAAATCGCCCGGTTGCAAGGTCAACTAAACGAGCTAGAAACAACGGAAACTACTTTGTTGGAACAAACCCAGCGACAAGACTTAGAACTAGAAGCTTTATCAAAGGATGGGACCTTAGATGAATTGCGCCAAGAACAAGCGGATTTAGAAGAAGTTTTGGGCCAGCAGTTAATCGATTGGGGAGCCAGAAAAGTTGCCGGTGCCGCCTTACAAGATTTAGCCACGGACCTTTCGGAACAACAGTTGCCACAGCTTTTGCAACAGGCGGGTCACTACTTGCAGATTTTAACCAATGGCAAGTATCGTACCCTTTACTTTGAAGAAGGGCAGTTGGTCTTGCAAGGAGCGCAAGAGATGGCGATTCAAGAGCTCTCCACCGGGACCAAAGATCAGCTGATCATGGCGTTACGCTTTGGTTATCTGCACTTGCAAAAGAAAAATTTGTGTCCGGTGATAATCGATGACGGTTGGTTGAACTACGACAGTCAAAGAAAGCATCAATTAGCGCAGTTATTAGCCGATTTTGGCCAAAAATACCAGGTCATTTGTTTGTCTTCTGACCGAGAAATGGTAAGCTATTATCAAGACTTCAAACAACCGGTGCAGTCCTTGGCAAGCATTGTTTAAAGGAACAGGTTGAGAAGCGTTAGCAAGGAGGAAGTAGCTATGACAAAAATTCGTGAGTTAGTCCTAGATCAGGAATTTACCGGGTTTTACTTAATAAAAAATGCCGATGTTCGTTTGGCGAAAAACGGAAAAAAATTCATTGCTTTCACGTTCCAAGATACCAGTGGTACCATTGATGGGAAATTTTGGGATGCATCAGAAGAAGAAATTCAACGCTTTGCGGCGGGAAAAGTCGTGGCGTTACAAGGAAAACGAGAAGTTTACAATGGCAATCCCCAAGTGAAGATCATGCATTTACGTCTGACGAAAATCGATGAACCTGGGGAACCTACGTTGTACATGGAACGGGCGCCACTGAAAAAAGAAGCCATGGAAGAAGAAATCAACAAAACCCTTTTTGAAATCACCAATCCCAATTGGAACCGAATCGTGCGCTTTCTATTAAACAAGTATCAAAAAGAGTTCTTTGATTTTCCAGCGGCGAAGCGCAATCACCATGCCTTTGCTAGTGGCTTGGCTTACCACACCGTTTCCATGTTGCGTTTAGGGAAGGCGATCGTGGCCGAATACCCGGAACTAAACAGCTCCTTGTTGTATGCAGGCATCATCTTGCACGACTTGGGCAAGGTTTTGGAATTATCCGGTCCCATGTCCACAGAGTACACCTTGGCTGGCAATCTCGTAGGCCACCTTGTTTTAGTGGACGAGGAAATCGTCAAGGCGTGCATCGCTTTGAAATTCGACGAAAACAAAGAAGATATCGTAGTCTTACGGCACATGGTCTTGTCCCACCACGGCTTATTGGAGTATGGGTCACCAGTGCGGCCTCGGATTATGGAAGCGGAAATTTTGCATCAGATTGACAATTTGGATGCTTCCATGCAGATGATGCTAACCTCCATCCGTCAGACCACTCCGGGAGAATACAGTGACCGAATCTTCGGCATGGACAATCGTTCTTTCTACGTACCAAAGGAATAGGAATTTTCAGTAGTACCGTTAAAAAAGTCAGAAAAAGACGCCACCGAGATGATCTCGGTGGCGTCTTTTGTTTGTGTTTATTTAGAAGATTCGGTTGTAGATTCTTCTGTGCTTGCAGCGGTGGAGCTTTCTTCTGCACTTTCTTTTGTGGAGCTAGCTTTTGTATCAGATTCGGATTCGGCAGTTGAGCTTTCTTTTGCTGCATCGATGTAAGTAGACAAGACATCAGCAAAGGTATCGTCGGTAATCTTCACGTTGGCTTTCTTCAATTCTTCCCCGATTACTTTGTTTTGGAAAGCAGAGTCAGAAGTGTAAGTAGCAGTGGCGATTTCTTTTAGTTCGTCTTTGTATTTATCCATGTCGTTACCTTTACCGGTGTTTTTCACCATTTTGATAACGTAGTAAGTAGTAGAACCGTAAGTGGCATCTACATCGGAAATCACGTCAGAAACTTCGCCGTCTTTCAAGTCAAAGGCAGCTGTTTTAACCGTGCTGGAGAAAGTATCAGAAGTAGAATCAAATTTCGCAGTACCGCCATCTTCTTTGTAAGTAGTGTCGGTATTTTTGTCGTCTTCTTTGGCAATCTTGGCAAAGTCGGCGCCATCTTTTTCCACAGCTTCTTTCAATGCTTTTGCATCGTCTTCCGTGGCAGCGGTCATAACTTGAACTTCGACTTCAGGGTGGAAGCTTTCCCAAGCGGTTTTCAAGTCTTCGTCAGTCAAATCAACATGAGCTTCCATGCCTTTATTGAAGGCTAATTGTTGTTTGATCAATGCTTTGTAGGTCTTTTCAGTTAAATTGCTGCTGGAAAGGGCGGTTTCGAATTGATCCCCTAATTGTTTCTTCGTGTCGTTGAATTGTTTGTTGACTTCTTTGTCGGTGACCTTGTCGCCATAAGCATCTTCAAAGACTTTGTAAATGATCATTTCTTGCACGGCTTGAGCACTAGTATCGTCATTTTTTACATGGTTGTAAAAATCTTCTACGGTAATGGTAGCACCTTTCATGCTGGCAATTTTATCGCTTGAGCCGGTTGAACAAGCTGCAAGAGTCAAGGCAGTCAGCCCGGTTAGTGCGGCGATTAAAAGTTTTTTCTTCATAATGGTTTATGCACTCCTGTAATTCGAATTTTTCACATGGTTAATCATACCACATCCAGATTTCAAAAAAAAAGGGAAACCGCGATGTTTCGAATAAAATTCACAGTTTCGTCCAGTTTCCCAACTTTTCTTAATCTTTTGTTGAACGATTCGTTGTTTCAGGAATGTCCAGATGCTCTTGTAAAACCTCGGCTTGTTTTTTAATCCGGTTGATCCGGGGCTCTGCTTGAAATTGAAATGCTTCAATATCTTTTTTCAAAGAGTCTTGCAAATCCGGTACTAATTGAGTCACCAGAGATTGAGTCCGTTTCAAAGATGCGGAGAAATTTTCGATGCTTTGATTTAGGTCTTCTTGCGTCGCTGCTGCTTCTTCTAGATTTTGTTGGAGCTTGCGGCGGGTGTCATTGCCACTTTGAGGAGCTAGTAGCAAGCCGGCACTTCCACCGACCACGGAACCAAAGACCAAGCCTTTGAGAAAATCCTTTATCATAACAATGCCTCCTTTAAAAATGGCTTAAGCCAAAGTGTCGGTAATTTTTTTTGCAATGGCAGTCATTTCACTCTCCGTAAGCTCATCTTGGTGATTGCCAAAGTGAATGGAGAAGTCGTCTTCTTTGGAATAGCGAGGAATCAAGTGAATATGACTATGGAAAACAGACTGGTAAGCCAGTTCTTTGTTGTTGTTTAGAATATTCATCCCTTGGCAGTCAGGAAAAGCTTTTTCAATGGCCCGGGCGATTTTAGGAATGCGACTAAAGACCTCTTTGGCCAAGTCTTCATCGTATTCAAAAATGTCGGTCACGTGTTTTTTCGGAACCACTAAGGTGTGGCCTGGCGTCACTTGGGAAAGATCCAAAAAGGCATAGACGGCCTCGTCTTCGTACACTTTATAGCTAGGAATTTCTTGGTTGATAATTTTACAAAAAATACAATCGGTCAATGAAATCGCCCACTTTCTACTCATTTCTTCTACTTTATCATATTTTGTGCTTTTCTTAAATCAAGTCCCTTCACGGTTTATCAGGAAAAGTAAGGCAAGTAAGCCCGGTTCTCATTGCCGGAACTCTCGTGGTATAATGGGGCCATTGAATAGTTGGAGGACAAATCATGACCCTAGTAGTAGAACATCTCTCCGGTGGCTATGGCCAAGTGCCGGTGTTAAAAGATTTAAATTTCCGAGTGCAAGCAGGCGAACTGGTAGGCTTAATCGGCTTAAACGGCGCCGGTAAGAGTACCACCATTAAAGAAATTATCGGCTTATTGCAACCGCAAACCGGTAGCGTGAAATTAAACGGTATAACTTTAGCTATGGATGCGGCGGCTTACCGCAAGCAAATCGGCTATATCCCAGAGACGCCGGTCTTGTATGAAGAGTTGACCTTAAAAGAACACATTGAAATCACCGCCATGGCCTATGATATTCCCTTGGATGTTGCCATGAAACGGGCGGAAAAACTCTTAAAAACCTTCCGTTTAAGCAATAAATTGGAATGGTTTCCGGCGAATTTTTCCAAAGGGATGAAGCAAAAGGTGATGGTGCTTTGTGCCTTTTTAATCGAACCGTCTTTGTACATCATCGACGAGCCTTTTTTGGGGTTGGATCCATTGGCGATTCACGCCTTATTGGAATTAATGAATCAAATGAAGGAAAGTGGCGCTTCGATTTTAATGTCCACCCATATTCTGGCCACGGCAGAAAAGTATTGTGATCGTTTTATCTTGCTTCATGAAGGCAAGATTCGGGCCCAAGGAACCTTGGCGGATTTGCAAGCAGAGTTTGATTTACAAGGGGCTTCTTTGGACGAGATTTACTTAACCTTGACCGCCGAAGCAGGTGACGAGGTATGAAAGAACTCTTTGCCACACGTTTGAAGCAACACCAAAAGCAGATGATGCGCTACTTGCGTTACGTGTTCAATGATCACTTCGTCTTGGCTTGCACTTTTTTACTAGGTGGGGTGGGGCTTTATTACTCTGATTTCGTAAAGACGTTACCGGCAAACTTTTTGCCTGGGAAAGTGGTCATTTTAATCGTTTTAGTCGGCTTGCTCCATGTGGGGACGTTTGTCAGTCTCACAAAGCCTGCCGATCAAGTTTTTTTGCTGCCTAAAGAAGTTCAGATGCAGGACTTTTTAAACCGAGCCTTTAGGTATTCACTTTGGTTTCCTTTTGCCGTACTAGTCCTAGGGGCGGGCTTTTTGATGCCTTTGTACGTGGTGAGTACTCAGCAGAGTTATTGGGCATTCTTTCCGTTAGTCCTTTTATTATGGAGTTTAAAAGTCGCATTCTTGTATTTACGTCGTTATCAATTGGTGCAAAATCCTTGGCTTGCTTCTCGGTGCTATCCTTTGTGGTTGGTGACTAGTGGGGCGATGTTAGCAGTGGCCTTGTGGTTTTCACCTTGGTTGGGTTTAATTGGAAGCGTCTTGCTGGCCTTAGTCTATCGAGAGTTGCTTTTAAAACGAGTCAAACAACCTTTGGCTTGGGACAAGATGATTGCCACGGAAAATCGCCGGTTGCAACGGATTTATCGCTTTATCAATCTGTTTACGGATGTGCCACAAATTGCCACTTCGGTGAAACGTCGGAAGTATCTTGATGGTATTTTGGCTTTGATTCCCAAAGAACAGGGCCACAGTTATTTGTATCTATTCAGTCATCGCTTATTGCGAGGCTCTGATTTTGGGGGACTCTATGCACGTTTGTTGGTGTTAGGTTCACTGCTGTTATATTTCGTGGCGGAACGTTGGTTTAGTATCGGCTTGGGCTGTTTGTTCTTGTATTTAATCGGGTTTCAATTAGCCCCTTTGTACAATCAATTTCAATACATGGTCATGACGCAGCTTTATCCTTTGCCAGAAAAGCAAAAAGCGCGGGCCTTGCAACAATTAATAGTAGGTTTGCTGTTATTTGCCGGGCTCGTATTCACCTTGGTGAGCTGCTTTGTTTACCCTGATTGGGTGGAACGGGCTTGGTTATTAGGGAGTTTTAGTTTGTTTAGTCTGATTTTTGGCTACTTGTACTTGCCCCGCCGCTTGAAAAAAATGCAAGGCTAGTTTACGGGCTTGAAAGCGGTAGAAACCTAAAATGGAACATACACTCGCTTGACGCGGTCTACTTCGGAGGCTAGAATAGGGGTACTTTGTAAATTCCCGGGTCGGTCGTTTTGCTGCTCATTTTTTACTGACAGAAACAACTCCCGGCTTTTACCCATGGACAAATTTTTGGAAAGGACGGTTGGCGATGGATTTTCAATTGGGTCAAGATTGGCAATTGAGCCCCTTAAAAGGGGATACCGGTAAAGCCTATGTCGGTTTGAAGAACAACGCCAAGGTATTTGTCAAACGCAATACTACGCCCATGCTCGCCGCCCTTGCCAAAGAAGGCATCACTCCTAAACTAGTCTGGACCAAGCGCACGGGTAATGGAGACACCTTTTCTGCTCAGGAATGGCTGGAGGGTCAATTGATTTCCCCAGAAGAAATCGGCATGCGCAACGACGTGGTAGACGTCTTGTACCAACTGCACCATTCGAAGACCTTGATTCAGATGTTAGAAAAAATCGGGGGCGAAACCGTCACCCCGAAAGAGATGTTGCAGCAATACCAAGCGGCACTGCCTCAACCGGTGGAAACCAATCAGTTTTTAGGTTTGGTTTTCCGCTATTTAAAAGACAACGTGCCCAAGTTTGTGGAAGCCGACAAGGCCGTGGTTCACGGGGATGTCAATTACCGGAATTGGCTAGTTTGCCGTCACTACTTATACTTGGTAGACTGGGACTCCATCATGTTTTCCGATCCTTGTGTGGATTTAGGTACTTTCTTAGGGCATTATCGTCCGAAATCTGCCTGGAAAAACTGGCTGTTAAGCTACGGCATGATGCCTAGCCAAGAAAACTTGGACAAAGTATACTGGTACGCTCTGTTTTCTTTGCTCCAAGAAGTGAAGAAATACTATCATCGGGGAGAATACACTCGGATGAATGAAGTGATTTTACAGTTGAAGCGCGTATTCAGCGAATAGAGGCTGAAAGTTTGGACAGGGGTCCGAACTTTCGACCTCCTTTTTTACGACAAAAATGCAGATACAAAGGAGAAAAACATGCGAGTAAGAAAACGCAAAGGTGCCGAAGAATTATTGGCAGCTCATGGAGATATCGTAGTAGCAGATCCTACTGAGTGGCAAGGGCGCTGGCAGGAACGCTTCGGCAACAATCACCCGATTCACATTGAAATCGGAATGGGAAAAGGCAGCTTTCTCACAGGGATGGCCGCAGCGCATCCGGAAATCAATTACATCGGAGTGGAGATGCAAGTCAGTGTAGTTTCCCATGCTTTGGATAAAGTCTTGGAGCAAAACTTGACCAATGTGCAACTGCTTCATGTGGACGGCTCGGCTTTAACCGAGTATTTTGCCGAAAGTGAAGTCGATCAGATCTATCTGAACTTTTCCGATCCTTGGCCAAAGAAACGCCACGAAAAACGCCGCTTGACCTCAAAAAACTTTCTTGCTGTGGATGAGGCGATTTTAAAGCCCGCGGGAGAGATTCATTTTAAGACCGATAACCAAGGCCTTTTTGAGTATTCCTTAGCCAGCTTTTCCCAATACGGCATGACGTTGAAGCAAGTCTGGTTGGATTTACACCACAGTGATTTTGCAGGCAATATCATGACGGAATACGAAGCAAAATTCTCCGCTAAAGGACAACCGATTTACCGAGTGGAAGCCCAGTTTGCGGACAAAGAAAAGAAATAAATGAAAAGGCCCCCTGATTTGGTTGGAAGAAACCAAATCAGGGGGCTTTTTTTGTGACTAATGCAGACTTACCAGATGTGCACCCGTTTTTCGGGAGCCAAGTACATACCGTCTTGCTCGTTGATGTCATAGGTAGTGTAAAAGTCGTCGATATTTTGCAATTGGATATTGCCCCTAAGTTTTGCCGGAGCGTGGACATCGATGGCTAGGAGGAGTTGTTCGTATTGCGGCCGTGCTTTGCTGCGCCAGATTTTGGCCCAGTTGGTAAAGAAGTCTTCCAAGGAAACTTGGTCTTCTTTTTTCGCCGCGGCTAAGGCACAGCTCAGTCCCCCGGCATCGGCGATATTTTCGGAGACGGTTAAGGTCCCATTGACTTTACCCCCAGCGTAAGGCAAGCCGTCAAACTCGGCAATCATCGCTTGGGACAGTTTTTCGAACTGGGCTAAATCCGCTTCGGTCCACCAGTTGTTCATGTTCCCGAATTCGTCAAATTTCGCCCCGTTGTTGTCAAAGGCGTGGGAGATTTCATGGGCGATTACCGCACCGATTCCGCCGTAGTTGGCGCTTTTTGATTGTTCTAAGCTGTAAAAGGGTGCCTGCAAAATCGCTGCCGGAAAGACGATGACATTCAAGAAAGGATGGTAATAGGCGTTTACGGTGGCGGCACTCATTTCCCATTCTTCTCGATCTTTGGCCTGACCGTATTTGCTAAAACGATCTTCCCGTACAATCCGGGCAAAACGCCGGGCGTTGCCCACTAACGTTCCCCCTTCAGACTTAGGCTTCGTGTGGAACCGATCATAAAAAGCTGGAATTTTTTCCGGATAACCTACGTGAATGCCCAAGGTTCCCAATTTGACAATGGCTTTTTGGCAAGTGGCTTCTGAAAGCCAGGTGTTGTGCTCCAAGCGTTCTTGGTAGATGGCAATCATCTCTTTAACCATATGTTCCACGTCGGCTTTGGCTTTGGGGCCAAAGTACTTGCGACCATAGTATTCCCCAACCACTTGGCTGAAGCGACCGTTGGCCAAGTAAAAAGCAGCCTTATCTTGCGGTTTCGGTGCGGTGGCGCCGGAAAGTTGGCGGCTGTAAGTCCCACCGAGCACTCGGAGTTCCTCTGAAAGATAGCCGGTGAAGGCCAACGCTACTTGAATCAATAACCAGCTCTTCATCAATGGAAAATTCGTGGGATTGGCGATTTCATCTAAGGCGGTGAAGTAATCCGGTTCCGTCACGATGATTTTCTCTGGTTCTTGCCCGATTAAGCCTAGCGTGAGACTACGTAAATCAAAGAATTGGGAATAGTTGGTAAACTCGTCAAAAGTCCGAGGATTGTAGTTTTTACTGTAATCGGCATTTTCCTCGGAACTGCGCACGTGAGGGACGATGAGCCGGTCAAAGGCGAGGGCCTCTGACACAATCGTTGCGGCTTGTTCTTTGGAGTAATCCAGTTTTTCTAAGACGGCGCGGGTCATGGTCCCAAAGGCATCCAAGAGTTGTGGACCTTGGGCATTGTCCTCGTCATAGTAAGTCTTATCCGGTAAAATCGTGCCAGCAGGACCGGCGAAAAATGTATTGAAGCGGGTGTTTTTCATGTCTTGATCCACATCCACGTCAAAAGGGAGCGGCAGACCTTCCAAGACCCAGTCCACCAATTGCCGGTTCAAATCTTCCAGGTTTTCCAAAGCGGTGACCCGCTCCAAAAGCGGACGTAAGGGAGCAGCTCCTAAGCGGTCGCGGCTTTCATAATCCTTGGCTAAGTCATAGTACGCCACGGCGTCTTGGAGGCGACCAGGGGGAATCGTTTCCGGATGCTGGCTGAAGTCTTCAAATTCTTTCATCAGTAGCCGGTCGATTTCGTCTACTAAGTCTTGGAAGCCACCGGTGGCCGGTTTGTCTTCTGGAATCTCGGCGGTTTCCAGCCAGGCACCGTTAACGTATTCGTAAAAATCATCTTTTAAGAGACTGGACATAGGAGCACCTCTTTCTTGTATTTTCCTTATTATCGCCTAGTGGCTGGATTTCTTCAAAGAAAATGAAACAGCTACCCCTGATACGAAATCGCCGCTCTCCTCTTTTGCGAGGGAATCGGGTATACTGAAAACAAAACAATGCAAGGAGGAGCGTCTATGGTGTATCCTTTAAATGAATGGGTAGGGATTGAAGAGGAGCGATTTCGGCCCTATCGCAATTGGCGCACCACCAGTGGCTATCTCTGTGGCACCAATGCGTGTGCCGTGCTCTTGGCGTACTATCAAGATTACCTCGATGAAACGATCGTACCGCAATTTTTGCGGCGGCAGAAAAGTAGCAACGGCAAAACTTTAATGGCCTTTTTGCGGATACTGATTCAGCCGGTGGATTTGCCGACTCTGGCTCCTCAAGTCAGCCATGGCCTCAGCCGCTATTTTTCCCATTTCGACTTGCCTTATCGGGGACGCTCGACTTTAGTAGGGGGCTGGTACCGGGCCACAAAGCGCATCCAAGCTGGCAAACCTGTGGTCGTCGGACTGATGAAAGCAAAAGGCTCCACCTATGGCAATCACTGGGTTACTGCTTATGCCTTTATGGAAACGACTGCTGGCAAGCGCTACTTGAAAGTCCACGACAACTGGGGCAAGTACAATCAAGTCATCCCTGCAGAGTGGCTGAATGGCACGGTGAGCTTGCCGTAAATCCTACCTCTTTGTCCAAATTAGGCAAAGTTTGTGGTATAATTGAGAAAATTTGTGAACAAATTGGAGGAAACGAAATAAAATGGCCGTTAATTACGCAGAAAAGCCTTTGAAGATCTTCAGCTTGAACGGGAACCGTCCTTTGGCAGAAAAAATTGCTGCCGTCTTTGGCACCAAGCTAGGGGACTGCGCCATTAAGCAGTTCAGCGATGGTGAGATTTCCATCAGTATTGAAGAAAGTGTCCGGGGAGTTCACGTGTATTTGATTCAAGCGACGAATCAGCCTGTTAATGACTACTACATGGAACTGTTGATCATGATTGATGCGTTGAAACGAGCAAGTGCTAAGACGATTAATGTAGTCTTGCCTTATTATGCTTATGCCCGGCAAGACCGCACGGCTAAGCCTCACGAACCGATTACCGCCAAACTAATCGCCAATATGTTGCAAGAAGCGGGGGCTACCCGGGTCTTGACCCTAGACTTACACACGGTGCAAGTCCAAGGCTTCTTCGATATTCCTGTGGACAATTTGTTCACCATGCCGTTATTTGCCAAGTATTACCGGGAATTGGGAATGGTTGGAGATGATTACGTAGTGGTATCACCGAAAAACTCTGGGGTGCAACGGGCCCGTAGCCTAGGTGAGTACTTGAACACCACTTTGGCCATTGTGGACCAAGAAGAAAGCGATCCAAACGGTGGCTACGTCATCGGGGATGTGGCTGGTAAGACCTGTATCATGGTGGATGATATTTTAAACACCGGCAATACCTTGGTGAAAGCGGCCCGTTTCCTTAAAGATGCCGGAGCGAAGGAAGTCTACGCCTGTGCTTCTCACGCGTTACTCTCTCCACCGGCGAAAGACTTGATCGAAAAATCCGATATCGTTTCCTTGTGTGTGACGGATTCTTGTTTGACCACGCCGGATCGCCAGCCGGACAATATGGTGTACATCACTTGTGCGGAACTTATGGGGGCTGCGGTAAAAGTCATTCATGAAAACAAACCGATGAGTCCTTTGTTTAAATTAGAGGAAAAATGCTTTAAGTAAGCATGATTAATAAATAAAAACAAGGTTGGGCCAAAGGGTTCCAACCTTGTTTTTATTTACCACTGACAAACAACTGATGAAACTTGTCTGGAAATGGTCAAGTGTCATTTTGGCAGATGAACTAAACTAAAGTCATGAGAGGAGTGGTAAGATGTTAAAGGAATTAAACCGTGTGATTGAATTACTAGAAGAGCAGCTGCTTGAAGAAGTGGATATCTCTCTTTTAGCTCGGGAAAGCGGGGTATCTGAGTATCATTTGAAGCGCACTTTTCGTTTTTTAGCGGGCGTTTCTATTCCTGAATATGTGAAATATCGCCGCTTGGCCTTGGCAAATGAAGCACTAGTCAAAGGAAAATCCGTTACCAGCGTAGCTTTTACTTATGGCTTTCAAAGTGTGGAAGGTTTCTCCCGGGCTTTTAAATCTTGGGCCAATTTCTCCCCCAGTGAAGCGAAGCAAAGTGGGCGTCAAAAATCGTATCCTCCTCTCAAATTTTTAATTGATGTCAAAGGAGGCATTTCAATGGAATTTCGAATCGAAAAAAAACCAGCCTTTCAATTAGTCGGGGTGACCAAACGCGTACCGATTCAGTTTGAAGGGGTCAATCAGGAAATCATGGCTTTAGCTCAGTCCATCACGGCAGAACAGCGAGCTCATATGCATGAACTAGGGGACTTATATCCTAAGCAAGTGGTAAATGCATCTTATGATTTTTCAGAAGGCCGTCTGGCGGAACAAGGAGAGCTGACCCAGCTCATCGGCTTTGTTACTTCACAGGAAAATCCCTATGATGATTTGGAAACAGTGGGGGTAGCAGCGCATACTTGGGTGGTATTTCCTAGTCAAGGAGCCTATCCTCAGAGTCTGCAAGAAACTTGGGCGAATGCTTTTGCCCAGTGGCTACCTAGCTCTGATTACCAACTAGTAGACGCTCCGGAGATTTCTTTCACAAAGTTTGAAGAAGACTTAAGCAACGTTTACAGTGAACTGTGGTTGGCTGTGGAACCTAAATCTACTTTAAAATAACTAGCGAAGGCCCTTCATTTTTAGAAGGGTCCTTTTTGTGTAAGAGCGTCCCTTGTCTCAATGGGCAATCTTTTGCCAAGGTATATGCTCCGTGCTAAAATGACAGGAAAGGAGTTTTGCTCCTGGTAAGAGAAGGGAAGTAAGAGATATGGAAGGGTATTTTGATCACGCGGCTACGACACCGTTGCATCCAGAAGCACTGGCGGAGATGAATCGCCTGGCCGAGACCACCTTTGGCAATCCGTCGAGCATTCATGGCTATGGTCGTAAGGCGGCCATGGAGCTGGAGTTGGCCCGGGATGTGCTTGCGACCAGCCTCGGGGTGAAAAGCCACGAAATCATCTTTACCAGTGGTGGCACGGAAGGGGACAATACTGCCTTAATTGGGGTTGCCATGAGTCGCAAAGACCTTGGGCGCCACATTATCACCACCGCTATTGAACATCCCGCGGTGCTAGAACCCATGCATTATCTCGAATCTCAAGGCTTTGAGGTGACGTATTTACCGGTGAATGAACAAGGTCAGATTTCCTTAAGTGATTTAGAAGCGGCCTCGCGCAAAGATACGATTTTGGTTTCCGTGATGTACGCCAATAACGAAACCGGCAATCTTTTGCCCATTGCGGAGATTGGGGCATTATTGAAAGAGCATCAGGCGGTTTTCCACACGGATGCTGTACAGGCCTATGGGAAGGTGACGATTTCCCCCAAAGAGCTGGGTATCGATCTTCTAAGTGCTTCGGCCCATAAGTTCAATGGACCTAAAGGCGTGGGTTTCTTGTATAAGAGTGACCAAGTTTCTTTGCCCGCTTATCTTAGAGGGGGCGAGCAGGAAGAAAAACGCCGAGCAGGTACGGAAAATCTACCAGGAATCGGGGGCATGGCCAAAGCGGCCAGCTTGTTAACTGCGGATGCAATGGTGGAAAATGGCAATCGCTACCGTCATTTTGCTAAGCTTTTGACTGAGGCTTTAGATGCGGCTGGCGTCAATTGGCAACTAAATGGGGATCCTGTAAACAAGCTACCTCACGTGTTGAACTTGCGTTTTCCCGGCGTTTCCAATGATTTGCTGTTGATGAAGCTCGACTTGAAGCAATTGGCGATTTCCACCGGCTCTGCTTGTACCGCGGGAAATGTGGAACCGTCCCACGTTCTAGAGGCTATGTATGGCAGTAAGAGTCCGGTCACCAAAGAGTCCATTCGGGTCAGCTTTGGCTTTGGCAATACGGCGGAGCAAGTCCAGTTTTTGGCGGATTCCTTGATCGCCATCTTGCAGAAATAAGCGGGATTTAGGCTAGTCAAAGCAAGAGCCAACTTATATAATAAAAGTATCGACGACAAATGAGGTGGAATTATGGCATTCGAAACGCAAGCAACGGTATTAGGTAGCACTCAGGCCTACGCGATCGCACCAACGGCAAAGCGCTATACTTTACGAGACAATGGCTTTGTGGAAACCAATGGGGGCAATTTTCAATTGATTCGCCCTTTGGAAGCAACCCCCCAAAGCAAAGAAGGATTTAAGTTGAAAATCACGGTCTCCAAAGACGTGAAAACTTTGAAGATGTCGATTACGACGAATAACGGGCTAAAAGCGGTCAATATTTTTAAAGACGAGGCCCACAAAATGCTTCAAGACAAATTTTACTTTCTTATGGACGGCTTTATCAGTCGTGGTTTGTTAGTAAAAGTCGACTAAACCAAACGCTTCCTTTGCAGGAGGCGTTTTTGTTTTGGTTTAAAGAAGGATGATTTGTTTCTTATCTGGCAGTGCTTTATACTTAAGGAGAAGTAGTCGTCCGTCTTGATGGCAAAGGAGGTCTCCCTGATGAAATTTTTTACTGCAGATACGCATTATTTTCATGCTGATCTTTTAGGGGACAATGACTTTGCTCCCCGACCGTTTCGCACGGTGACGGAGATGAATGAAGTGATGGTGACCAATTGGAACCGCGTCGTAAAAGACAATGACGTGGTGTACAATTTAGGGGATATCGCCATGCATCCCAAATACGAGGCGGGTTATCCTGAGATTTTGGCACTATTGACCCGTTTAAATGGTCAGATTCACTTTGTCAAAGGCAATCACGACAGCCGGGCTTTTTTCAAATATCTGGCTGCCCATGATCCGGGGCACAGCAAAGGGAAGAAGTTTTTCTTTCACGATGTGGGCGTGATCATCAAATTTGATCACCACCAGTATTACTTGACCCACTATCCGGTGCTTTTAGGAATCACTAAAAATATCCGCAATATTCACGGGCATATCCATTACTCCAGCATTCCCATTAAAGAAAATCTCAATGTGGGCGTGGATGCCCCGGAGTTGAGTTACTTACCAGAGAAACAACCTTTTGGCATGCCAATTTCGGAAAATCAGATTGGCATCATTGCCGCAGCCAAGGCTGCCGAGTTGGCGAAATTACGTCATTGATTGTAAGTGGAACGCAAAAAAAGACAGCTCTTCTTATCTGTAAGAAGGGCTGTCTTTTTGCTGTTTATCTGAGTGTAAAAGTCAGTGTTGCTTAAAGAACTGTTTTTGATCCAAGACTCTTAAGAGGATGGAAATCACCGCAAAAAGGAGTGAAAGCACCACGTCTTCTACTGAAATCTCGTGAAATCGCAGAATCGGCATAAATAGTAAGGGAACGGCGTACAAAAAGCGCCGCTCATTCTTGCGCAAGTTGCCCTGAAATAAAGAACTGAAAAAAGAAAGGGTGAGGATGCCTTGCTTATTCAAGTAACGCCAAAAAAAGAAGATGCCTAAAGTGACAAGCACCAAGGGAATTCTGACGACGGGCAAATAAAAGAACTGGTGCAACAGACAACTGTCTAGGAATAAGAGTCCGTAGAGCAGTATCAAAGCCCACTTTTGTTGTTTTTCCGTAGTCATAAGGAGCCTCCTTTGCTTTTATTCGATAAAGCGTTTTCTAATCTCTTCTATGATACTACAAGGGCCATTTTTTTTCGAAGAATTCTTTTACGATACAGGCATAGTTTATAAAACTGGCAGCAAACAGCAAAACCTTCTGTCCAGTAGGTGATACTAGACAGAAGGTTTTGCTTAGCGAGTTTCTAAATCGTGTAAGAACAAACCACTTAAAAGCTTTGGTTCAAACCAAGTGGACTTCGGTGGCATGATTTCTCCAGCATCTGCCACGGCTAATAAGTCTTCCATTTGAGTAGGATACATGGAAAAGGCTAAACGCCACTGGCCACTATCCACCAAACGCTCCAACTCTTCCGGTCCCCGAATGCCCCCGATAAAGTCGATGCGCTTGTCCGTGCGAATATCCATAATGCCAAAAATCTTCTCAAAGACTTGTTTTTGCAAGATGGAGACATCTAAGCGCCCCACGGCATCCGTGGGAATCACAGCTTCTTTAATGGTCAAAGTGTACCATTTACTATCCAGATACAGTTGAATCTGACCTTGGGCTACCGATTTTTTTACACCGGAGACTGCCACATCAAAGGCTTGCTCCAATTGTGAAAAGAAATCTTGCGGCAAATCGACATTCAAAACGCGGTTGTATTCCCAAATCGCTAACTGGCTTTCCGGGAAGATGATGGACAAGAAGTAGTCACTTTCACTACTTTGCTCGCTGTTTGCCCGCTTTTCCAGGCCGACTTTCACCGCAGACTCCGTACGATGATGACCGTCTGCGATATAAAGGGCAGGCACTTCGTCAAAGGCCGCTGTTAAGTCTGCGATAATCGCTGAATCGTCAATTACCCACACTCGGTGTTGGACCTCGTGATAGCTGGTAAAATCATAGACCGGTGTCTGTTGAGTTTGCCACTGGCTAATGAGACATTGGATGTGTTCTTCATCCCGGTAACTTAAGAAAATCGGACTGGTATTGGCATCACAGGCTTGAATGTGCTTAATCCGATCCACTTCTTTTTCTGGCCGGGTAAATTCGTGCTTTTTGATCTTGCCGGAAGTGTAGTCATCGATGGAGGTAGTAGCTACTAGACCGGTTTGACTGCGACCATTCATGGTTAATTCATAGAGATACAATAAGGGCTGCTGTTCTTTGATGAGCCATCCCTTTGCCAAAAAGTCCTGAAAGTTCTCTGCGGCTTTTTGGTAGACTTGGGGATCGTAAGGCGACAGGTCGTGGGGCAGATCGATTTCCGCCTTGTCAATATAAAAGAAACTATAGGGATTGTCCGCGGCTAACGCTTGGGCTTCAGTGGAATTCACCACATCATAGGGGAGACACGCCACTTGGGCCGCCAGCTCAGTAGCAGGGCGAATCCCAGGAAAAGGGCGAACTTGGACCATTTAGCAGGCCCCCGTTTCGTTTTTAATCACGCGCACTCGGATGATTTCCGGATTGGCTGTGAGTTTTTCTGCCACGGCGGCGACTTTGGCCTCATCATCTTCGTTAATATCTACCAAAGTATAAGCGTAGTCATCTCGTCCTCGGTTGACCATGTTTTCAATATTAATGCCTTCTTCCGCCACAGCAGAAGAAATCTGTCCTAACATATTCGGTACATTTTTATTGATAATGGTGATGCGGTAAGGGCTGTTAAAGGCCATTTCCACGGTAGGAAAGTTGACAGAGCGTTTAATCACACCAGTTTCCAAGAAGCGTTTCAAAGTGCGGGCCGCCATTTTGGCACAGTTGACCTCGGCTTCATCCGTAGAAGCTCCTAGGTGAGGCAAGACGAGGATCTTATCGTGATGCAAGAGTTTTTCATCCGCAAAGTCCGTCGTATAACCGGCTAATTCCGTGGCTTCTAAGGCAGTTAGCACCGCATCGTCGTCCACGATGCCCCCACGAGCAAAGTTGAAGAGTTTTGCGGTTGGTTTCATTTTGGCGATTTCACCAGCACCAATCATACCTTTTGTCTTGTCCGTCAAAGGCACGTGAACCGTGATGAAGTCACAAGTCGTCAGGACTTCATTGAGGTCTTGGGCCCGTTGCACACGGCGAGAAATCGTCCAAGCGGTATCCACGGAGACGAAGGGATCAAAGCCCATGACTTCCATGCCGAGACGGTAGGCGTCATTGGCCACCATGGCGCCAATCGCCCCTAAACCGATGACCCCAAGTTTTTTACCTTCTAATTCATGACCGGCAAACTGGGCCTTTTGGGCTTCGGCTTGGGCTTCCACGTCCTCACCGGTTAATCCTTGCACCCACTGAGCTCCTTGTAAAATTGGCCGCACGGAAAGCAAAAGACTGGCTAAAACCAATTCTTTCACCGCATTGGCATTAGCACCAGGGGTATTGAAGACCACGATGCCTTTTTCTGTACACTCTGCCACGGGGATGTTATTCGTACCCGCTCCGGCCCGAGCCACAGCTAAGACACTTTCCGGAAAGGCATAATCATGGAGCTTTTGGCTACGTAAAATAATGCCATCCGGTGTCTCTCTTTCGTTGATGGTGTAGTTGTCTTTGTCAAATCGGGACATGCCTTCTGGAGCGATGGCATTAAAAGTTTTAATATTGAACATTTAGACCCCTCCATTTTCTTTTTCGAATGCTTCCATAAAGGCAATCAAATCCAGCACCCCTTGTTTCGGAAAGGCATTGTACAAGCTCGCCCGCATGCCGCCTACAGAACGGTGACCTTTTAAGTTTTGGAAGCCGGCTGCTAACGCTTCGGTATTGAATTTCTTGTCTAACTCTGGGCTTCCGGTGATAAAAGGAATGTTGGTAATAGAGCGGCTGTCTATGGCTACAGGGCTAGAAAAGAGTGCTGATTTTTCAATTGCTGCATAGAGCAATCCTGCTTTTTCGCGGTCCGCTTTTAAGATACCGGGCACGCCTCCTTGGTCTTGAAGCCATTCAAAGACCAATTTCGCCATGTAAATCGCAAAGGTCGGTGGCGTATTGTAAAGGGAATTGTTATCTGCTTGCAATTGATAGTCCAGCATTGGTTCGGCCACAGGGCACAGGCCAAGCAAATCTTCCCGGATGATGACCACGGTTAAGCCAGCGGGCCCGATATTTTTTTGTGCGCCGGCGTAAATGATGCCAAAGTCGGCCACATGATAGTCATTGGCTAAAATATTGGAAGACATATCGGCCACGATTGGCACCTTGCCAGCTTTCGGAATGGCTGCAAAGGTAGTACCCATAATGGTGTTATTAGTCGTGATGTGTAAGTAAGCCGCATCTTGGTCAATCATTGCTTCGGTGATTTCAGGAATATAAGTGAAGTTGTCCTCCGCAGAAGAAGCGATGACTTCCACTTCTACGTTGTCTAAAGCCTTTGCTGCGGCAATTGCTTTTTTCGACCACATCCCTGTGTTAACGTAGAGGGCTTTTTTACCTTGGGCCAAGTTTAGCGGCACCATGGAAAACTGCAAGCTCGCACCACCTTGTAAGAACAAGACTTTGTAATTGTCCGGGATTTGCATTAGTTCCCGCAATAAGCGCTCAGCATCTTGGATAATTGCTTCAAATAAGGAGGAACGATGACTCAACTCCATCACGGACATGCCACTACCTTGATAATCTAAAAATTCGGATTGTGCCTTCTCCAAGACTGGTTTGGGCAACACAGCTGGTCCGGCAGAAAAATTGTAAATTGTCATTACATTCGCTCCTTTTCCTCGTATCATTTTTTAGAATTTTCTCAAATTAATGAGTTATTGCTTAGTGTAACAGAAGTTGTTCGGAGTTGAAAGAAAATTGTGAAATTTTATACAGATTATTCCGAATTATTCGGCAATTTCTTGTAATCTTATTAGATATATTGGTTCATTATACAAAAATACGGTAAAAAACGAAGAATCCATTAGATGAAGTTTCCCGGAGTGCTTCAAACGAATTGGAAAAAACAAAGAAACTTTTATTTTTAATGGGGAAAGTGTGAAAAATCGGCTCGCCTGTTGTATAATTGCTCTTACTGATCGCGACCTTCAAATCGATTGATTAGAATCTATAATGAAATGATGGTGAAAACATGACAGACAACAGCAAGACACGAGTTGTCGTGGGCATGAGCGGCGGGGTAGACTCGTCGGTAACAGCGCTGCTACTTAAGGAACAAGGATATGACGTTATCGGAATTTTTATGAAAAATTGGGACGATACCGATGAAAATGGCGTCTGCACTGCCACAGAAGACTACAAAGACGTGGCCAAAGTCGCTTCCCAAATCGGCATTCCTTATTATTCCGTGAATTTTGAGAAAGAATACTGGGATCGGGTTTTTGAATACTTCTTGGCCGAATACCGGGCAGGACGGACACCAAATCCGGATGTAATGTGCAACAAAGAAATCAAATTCAAAGCCTTTTTGGACTATGCTATGGATCTCGGGGCAGAGTATGTGGCTACTGGCCACTATGCGCAAGTCACTCGGGATGCAGACGGTACGGTGCATATGCTTCGAGGCGTGGACAATAACAAAGATCAAACCTATTTCTTGAGTCAATTGTCTCAAGAACAACTACAAAAGACCATGTTTCCTCTAGGAGGCATGGAAAAAGCTGAAGTCCGAGCGATTGCAGAACGGGCAGGACTAGCCACGGCCAAGAAGAAAGACTCTACTGGGGTTTGCTTCATTGGCGAAAAGAATTTCAAACAATTCTTAGGCCAGTACTTACCAGCGCAACCAGGCAAAATGGTCACACTAGACGGCGAAGTCAAAGGGGACCACGATGGTTTGATGTACTACACCATTGGACAGCGGCAAGGTTTAGGGATTGGCGGCGGTGGCGCCAGCCAAGATCCTTGGTTTGTGGTCGGCAAAGACTTGACCACCAATACGTTGTACGTGGGCCAAGGCTTCCATCATCCGGCTCTTTATGCGGATTCGTTAGATGCCAGTGAAATCCACTTCACCACTGAAGAAGATCAACCGCAAGAATTTACTTGCACTGCTAAGTTCCGTTACCGTCAGCAAGATGTACCGGTAACCGTTCGTTTACTAGAAGGCAATCGGGCGCAAGTCATTTTTGACGAACCAGTTCGGGCCATTACCCCGGGGCAAGCGGTAGTTTTCTACGATGGTATGGAATGCTTAGGTGGGGGCTTGATCGATCACGCCTACCAAAAAACAAAAGAACTACAATACGTTTAATGCTGAGTAGTGTCAAGGCCAGTCCTTGACACTACTTTTTTGATGGAATAAGAAAACAAAATTTACAAAAATATAAAGCGCTATCAAGAAAAAGGTGGTACACTATTTATGTAGAAAAGAGTTAAAGGAGGCTAGGGGATGCGGTTAAAGGAGTATCTAAGTCATGAGGAGCTACAAATTTTAGACGAAGAGTTGTTTTGTGTCAGTTATCATGCAATTTTGCAAGGCAAGTGGCCTTACTTAGACGAAGGACAAATCCGTAAATGGCGCCTGCTTAATCCCGCAGATCGGCAACAAGCCGCGATTGCTTGGGCTGATGATTACCTAGCCGATTTGCCGGAGTGGACCTTAAGTACGTACTTTGCTCGTTATGGTAGTCAGTATCTGCCAAAAGCCCGGGCCAAACGCATTCATTCATAAGAAAAAAACGGAAAAGCTGGGCTGATTCCCGGCTTTTCCGTTTTTTTGGATGGTTATTGTTTTTCGGTTTTGATTTCGGCGGTGTTTTTCCGGACGAGTAAGAAATTGGCTAAAACCAGTAATGAGGTGGAGAGGAAGACGGCACGATACCCGAAAAAGCTCGAGACAGAGGAGCCAATCATGGGGCCGAAGACATTTCCTGTCGCTTGGAACGATTGATTGTAGCTAAAGATTCGGCCAGCCGCATGATGAGGAGAATACTTGGTAATCAATGCATTAACCGCAGGGAGGAGGCAGGCATCGGATACGCCGATAAAAAAGCGCAAAATACCTAGCTGCCAGACATGGGTGACAAAGGCCATGGGAATATAGACAAAGATAGCCAAAAGTAAGCCCACTGCCAAAATCCGTTCGCTACCGATTCGATCCCCTAAGCGACCCATGCGTGGAGCGGCGATTAAGGTGGCCACTCCGGGAAGGGAAGCGATGATGCCGCTGATCAAAGTGACATTTCCCTGACCGTGGAGCAGTTCACGAATGTATAAACTGATGATTGGGCTGATGGAATTATTGGAAGCTTGGATGATCATGGTGGTGATAAACATGCCAATCACCAAGTGTGGGTATTCCAACTCTTTCAAAATCTTACTGGCCGGCTGTAAGTCGGTTTTTTTGATAGGGGTGAATTCTTCATGAACAAAAATCAAGCTTAAAAGGAACACTAGAAACAGGATGCTCCCGGTGATGAAGAAGGTTAAACGATAGCCAAAAGCGCTGGCGATAATGCCTCCCACCAATGGTCCTAAAAGTTGCCCCGTAACCGACCCCGTAGCCAGAGTACCCAAGACTTGACCACTGCGTTCTTTCGGGGTGCCCGTGGCGACTAGGGCGGTGGCGTTACTGATATAGCCGGAAAAGACCCCTTGCAAAAGACGCAAGCCCACTAGTTGGTAGACATTGGTCACCAGACCCATGGAGGCTAAAACGATGGCCATCCCCAGTGAAGCTCGCAGCAACATGATTTTCCGACCTTTTTGATCGGCTAACCGGCCCCACCAAGGAGAGATAATGGTGGTGACTAGAAAGGTAGCGGAAAAGGCCAACCCACTCCAAAGGTTCAAAGCATGGGGGGAGAAGTCGCCTAACGTGTCGATGTATAAGGACATGAAAGGCATGACGAGGCTAAAACCCATCCCGGCCATAAACGTGCCAAACCAGAGAACCAGCAGATTCTTTTCCCAAGTTTTCCGGGGACGAGTCAGGTTTTCTTTAAGACGTTGAAAGAAAAGTACAAGCAAAATAAAAACTCCTTTATGTAATGGGCGAAAGGTGTGCTTTCACAGTTAGAAAGCACAAGAAAAAAACTGCTTTCCTATGATAGTACAGGATTTTGTTTCCTGCAAGATGTCAGTATCATAACAGCTATTCTTTAAATTCTTGCAAATGTGAAGATAAAAAAACGGACATTTTCTAATAAGTGTGGTATTTTGATACAGAAATCTTGTCAGACCCGTAAAGACCGGGTACGATAGAAAGTGAAAAGAAGAGGGAGTCGGCAAAATGTATTAAGTTGTAATCATGCACGGGGACAATGAGCCCTGGTGGTTTTTTGAAGACTGGCGCAAAGATATCTGTTGTGAAAAGCAGTTTGACCAAGAAGCAGCGGCCATCGCCTTTTACCAAGAGGAATGGACCCGTTTGATGCAAGAATACCCCGAACGTTCCGCTAAACCGAACTACTTGGCTGCCTTTTGGCGGGAAGAAGACGAGCGGTGGTGCGAAGAATGCGACGATTACTTGCAGCAATATACCGGATTGGCCTTACTAAAGGACTATCAACCGGTGAAAGAAGTCAGCGATTCGGCCTATTATCAAGAACTCCACGGTCAAGCCAAATGCCGTGTTTGTAATCGCTAAAAACATGTTACAAATGTGTAAAAAAGACGAAGGATGAGAGCCAGCGCTTTGCTTTAGTAGTGGCAGCTCACATCCTTGGTCTTTTCTTGTCTTGTGCAAGATGATATGCTAGGACTATTGGATTGGCAAAGTGTGCCAGTGAGAGAGTGTAAGAAGGAGCAATTATGGGAAAAAAATTAATCGTAACGGAAAAGCCTAGTGTGGCAAAAGACTATGCAAAAATTCTCGGTGCCAAAGCCCAAGGAAAAGACTTTTTTGAAAGTGAGCGGTACTTGATCACTTGGGCCTATGGGCATCTTTTAACTTTGAAATTACCAGAAGACTTGAAACCGGAGTGGAAGACCTGGCAGATGGAAACACTGCCTATGATTCCTAAAGAAATCGGCATTAAGCCCTTGCCGAAGACTCACCGGCAGTTAAAAGTGATTGGCAATCTAGCAAAACGCAAAGACGTCGATGGGGCGATTATCGCCACGGATGCTGGTCGAGAAGGGGAAGCAGTGGGCCGCTACATCTTCGAATGGCTGCGTTTTGCTAAACCATTGGAACGTCTGTGGATTTCCTCCCAGACGGAAAAGGCGGTGAAAGCCGGTTTTGCTCAATTGAAGCCTGCTAAAAACTACGAAAATCTTTATCAATCTGCTGTAGCTAGAGGGAAGTCAGACTGGCTAGTGGGTTTAAATGTCACCCGGGCACTCACCGTGAAATACGAGGACAGTTTAAGCGCCGGCCGAGTTCAAACACCTACCTTAAACTTAGTAGCCCAAGCTCAAGAAAAGATGGAAAAGTTTATTCCTACGACCTATTACTCTGTGGCGCTAGTTTATGGCAATGCCAAGGGACGCTTGCAAAGCAAAAATCCGCAACGCTTTAAAGAGCGTCAGGAAGCAGAAGACTTCATTGCTGCCTTACAAGGGAAAATCGGTCAAGTCACGAAAGTCGAACAAAAGACGAAGAGCCAAAATGCGCCCTTGCCTTATGATTTGACGGAGTTGCAACAAGTGGCCAATAGTCTGTATCAGTATTCTGCGAAAAAGACCTTGAATCTCGTCCAAAGCTTGTATGAAACCCACAAAATCGTCAGCTATCCTCGGACGGACTCCAAGTATTTGCCTCAAGATTTGGCTAGCACCATGAAAGAACGCCTGCAAGCTTTGGCGGGCTATGACGAGCGGGCTAAGAAATATTTGGCCCAAGGAGCACAGGTGAAACAAAAAGCGGTCTTTAACGATAAAAAGGTTACCGACCACTATGCGTTGATCCCCACGGAGGAACGCCCGCGCTCTGAGAAGCTTTCCACCGATGAAAGTCGGATTTACCATTTGATTTTGGAACGCTTTTTAGGCTTGTTTGCCGAGGCATATCAAACGGCAAAAACCACGGCAGAAGTCCAAATCGGATCAGAAACTTTTGTCTTTACCCAAGAAGAGGTCTTAGCTGCTGGTTGGAAAAAGGATGCTACGATGGCGAAAAATCCGCTAGATTGGCAAGAAATCAAGAGCCTTAAAGGAGATTTTGCCATTACGAAAGAGCTCACCAGTGCACCGCGGTTGTTAAGCGAAGGAACCTTACTGGCCCAAATGGAAAAATACAATTTGGGAACTCCAGCGACGCGGGCAGAAATCATTGAAAAACTGTTGAAATCAGAACTAATGGAACGTCGGGGAAATGGATTAGCAGTGACGCCCAAGGGCAAACAGCTCTTAAGTTTGGTCAATCCTTCCTTGGCTTCTCCAGAACTAACCGCCAAGTGGGAACAAAGTCTGGAAGCCATCGCCCAAGGAAAAGAAGATCCTAAGAAGTTTCTAAAAGAGATTGAAGACGCCACTCGTAAACTGGTGGCGGAGATCAAAGAGTCCAAGGAAACCTATAAAGACTTCTCCTTGACGACGAAAGTCTGCCCAGAATGCGGTAGTCAACTGAAAGAACGCAACACCCGAGACGGAAAAATCTATCTATGCAGCAATAGCGAGTGCAACTATCGCCGCAGAAAAGAACCAAAAGTCTCCAACCATCGTTGTCCCCAGTGTCATAAGAAAATGGAAATCATCGACGGCAAAAACGGTGCTTTCTTCAAGTGTAAATTCTGCGGCATTACGGAGAAAATCCCGGATAAACAAGAACGGAAAAAGAAACTCAGCAAACAGGAAGAACGCCGTCTGCTGAAGAAGTATTCCCAAGAAGAAGAGCTGGAAAGCCCACTGGCAGCTGCCTTAAAAGCCGCTATGAAAGAACAGTGATTGCAATAGAAAAGCCAGGAAAGTTCTCATTTGAGAATTTCCCTGGCTTTTTGTTAGTTTTCAGTCCGTTCTTGTAAACGGGTTTTCCGGGGCTCACCGATAATCAGTGGCACATTTTCGTACAAGACATCGCTGTACTCCAGGCCAAACCAGTTTTCAGGAGACATGGTCATCTTCTTAATGGCTAGTTTTAGTTGCATGATTTGGCGTTCCCATTTGCCAATTACCGTGTTGTTGGAAAGAATTTTGCGAATCAGGATAAATTGGAAATCTCCTACATTGCGGCCTTTACTAATGGTGTATTTCTGTGGTTGCAATGGCAAGCGACCTTGTTTCATCATGTCATGGATAATCTGGCGAATATAGACATTGACCTCTTGGCCTACGCGGAAGCCCAGATAAAGTTTGACCTTCATGATGTAGTCCGTACCCATCATGTCCACGGAGTATTCTTGAGTGTATGGCTCGTCGGTCACGGTGACGTTGACAAACCAGTAGACTTCCGCCCGTTTTGGCCGTTTATCCAAGATGGAATACAGCGCCGCTTTTTCAATATGGTCCCCATCAATTCGCGGTACTAAGAAGACCACATTGGTTTGATACATGGGTAAGTGCTCGTCGTGGCGCAATTCGTTTAATTGAGGCAAGTAATCCTTTAAGTCCACGTCGTCTGAGGCCCGTTCTTCGATTAGATTGCCCCATTCCCAAACAAGCATCACACCGAGAATTACTAAAGCAATCAGAACCGCCACAAAGCCCCCGTGGAAGAATTTCACCGCACTGGAAATGAAGAAAATCGTTTCAATCGCACCGAAGAACAGCGTGATTAGTAAGGAAATGATTAGCCTATGGCCACTTTGTCGCAAGAAGAAGAACAGCAAGAAGGTGGTCATTAGCATGGTCACTGTGATGGACAGTCCGTAAGCCGCCTCCATATGAGAAGAGGTCCGGAACGTAATCACGATTAAGGAACAAGCCAACCATAGTAAGAGATTGACCAAAGGAATATACATCTGACCAATCGTTTTCCCGGGATAAGTGATTTTCATCCGAGGTAATAGTTTTAATTTAATGGCTTCTGAGACCAAGGTAAAGGAACCGGAAATCAATGCTTGGGAAGCAATTACCGCGGCAATCGTCGCAAAGCCCACCCCTAGAACCATCCAACCATCAGGCATCATGCGGAAGAAAGGATTTAACTCTTCAATGCTTTGGTAGCTTGGATCTTGATAAACCTTCGTCAACCAAGCGGCCTGACCTAAATAGTTGAGCATCAAGCAAATTTTTACATACGGCCAACTGATATAGATGTTTTTCTTACCCACGTGGCCCATGTCCGAGTACAGCGCTTCTGCCCCGGTAGTCGCTAGGAAGATATTGCCTAAAATAAAAATTCCCAAATGATTGTCAGGACTTAAGAGCAATTTCACCGCATAGTAAGGATTGAAAGCCCGAATTACACTCAAATCTTGGCTGAAATTCATAATGCCTACAAGACCTAAGAAGGTAAACCACAGGAACATCACCGGCCCAAAGGCTTTCCCCACTAAATCCGTGCCGAAGCGCTGCATGGAAAAGAGCACCAATAAAATCACTAAGGTAATGCCGACGATGATGTTTTGTTCCATGCCGAAGCGCTGGAAGAATTCCGGGATGCCCCGTAAGCCTTCAATGGCGGTGGTGACGGTCACGGCCGGGGTCAAGACCCCGTCGGCTAATAGCGCCGCCCCACCAATCATTGCGGGAATAATCAAAAATTTTCCTTGTTTGCGGACCAAGGTGTAAAGGGAGAAAATCCCGCCTTCACCGTGGTTGTCTGCTTTTAAGGCGATGACCACGTATTTAATCGTCGTTAAAATCGTCAAGGTCCAAAAAATTAGGGAAACAGCGCCTAAAATATAGTCGGGATTGATTGTTTTCAATCCACCATTTTCCCCTACGATTGCTTTCATTACATACAACGGACTCGTTCCGATATCGCCGTAAACGACACCCATTGCCACCAACAAACCACCAAAAGAAATTTTGTGGATGGGCTGGTGTTTTGCCCGTACATCTCTCATGGTTTTCCTCCAAAGGTTCAAACACTCGATCTGTGACATTTCACTTGGACGATCGAGTAGGCAAGCAGGCTAAAAAATAGGCCATTTTGCTACCCATCACTCTACTCAGATTCGCCAAAATAGTCAATAAATAAACGACAGAATCCCGAAAATCGGCACACTGTCGTTTATCTTAGATCAATTCATTTTCATACCACTTAGTTCCCCGGAATCGCAGATAGAAAATCGAGCCGCGAATGGCCCATTCCGATGCCGTAACTCCGAATATTCCTAAGAGGCCAAAGCCTAAGTGAATCCCCAGGAAATACCCCATGCCCACCCGGTACAACCACATGGAGAGCATGGAGACCACGGTGGTGAACTTCGCATCTCCGGCCGCTCGTAATGCTGCCGGCAAGATGAAGCTAAAGGACCAGAAAAGAAAGTGGGTGACGTAATAGACTAAAAAGATTTGGAAAATCAACGGAATCACCGCTTCCGGTGGATTAAAGAGCTTCATTCCCACATTAAAGAAAGGCAACAACAGAGAATCCACTATCAAAAAGGTCACAGCGCCCAATACCAAGAAGGATTTCGTCAGCTTTCGAGCATCTTTGATATTCTTGCGGCCGATACACTGTCCGGCAATCGGTACTAAAGAAGTGCTCAAAGCAGAAGGGATGATTTCTGACAGTTGGACCCAACTTTGGGCGATGGCATTGGCGGCGATATTTTGTGTTCCCAAGGAGACGATCAAAATCTGCATGATGATCTTGCCCCCGTTAAATGCCAAAGACTCTGTGGCAAAAGGAACCGCCACGCGAATAATGTGGCGGATTTTTTTGAAATCCGGCCGACGGAAGTATTCCCGGCGAATCTTTAACAATTGACTGTTGGCGTAGAGGGTATACAAGGCAAAGAACAACGCAATAAAGCGGGAGATATTCAAAGAATAGGTTAGTCCTAAGACCCCTAAATTCAAACGACTAACAAAAATGATATTACACAAAATGTAAATGGAATTCATTAAAAGGGAGAGCTTTAAGGAGGCTTTAGTGCGGCCAATTCCCCGAAGACTGCCGTTTGTACCTTCCACAACGGCTTGCATGGGATAGCTCAGTAAAAGCCCAGTCATGTAAACTTGAGCATTTTTCATAACGGCGGGCTCCGCATCCCCAAACAAAAGGTTCAAGACGGGATCTCGTAAAATCAAAAAGGTAATCGTAATGGCTAAGGCCATGAGGACGCAGCCAAAAATCGTGGAAGCGGACATGATGCCCATTTCTTTGAGCTTCTTGCGGCCATAGTATTGGGAGATGACCACGGTGCCCCCTAGACCCACGGCGGCAAAGACTTGAACCATGAAGAAGTGCAAGGAACCTACCATATTTACGGCACTGACGGCTTCCGTACCTGAAGAAGAAATCATGGCGGTGTTGATAAAGTTGAAACTCACGAGGAAGAACTGATCGATAATCACGGGGATGACCAATGCGACGATGAAGGAAAAGGAAATGTCCTCACCGGAAAACCAACCTTTGAACTTAGCGGCAAAACTTGCCATGGGAGCAACCTACTTTCATCATTTTTACGTGACGCTTGTTAACGTGTGCACATTTAACTTCAGTGTATCACATTCCTAAGAAAAGTCACCTGTTCTTTGAAAAGGCTCACAAAGTAAAGGTTGGCAATCTCTGAGACTCTTGAAAAAGTGTGTGGCGCTTTTTTTCCATATAAGGAATTGAGCGGGAAAAGCGGGCGCCTAGACGCTAGAAATTTCCGATTTGGCAGAAAAAACAGAAAATAAGAGTTGGAAAATCCTTGAGAAAGGGGTGATTTGCTCTTTTCATTTGTAGCAATCTCGAGTATAATTTCTCATATAGAAAAAGAGGTGTATTATATGGAAAAACAAAAACCCTATGGCACCGTTCTGATAAAGGCTTCGTACATACTGGATTACTTGGCGGGGATGCCTAATTCATCATTACAAGCCATTGCCAAAGGTACACAGCTAACGTCTTCTACGGCTTTAAAGATTTTGGATACACTGATTCTGATCGGATATGTGGAAAAGAATGTAGACAAGACCTATCGCTTGGGTTCGCGATTAATCCGTTATGCGAATCACGACTTAGAACAAAATGCTTTAGTGGAGACGACGCGTCCGTATTTGGAACTGCTGAACGAAGAAGTGGATGAGACGATTCACTTAGGCATCTTGGCTACGGATGAGATTCTTTATTTGAATAAAATCGAGCCTAAAGGACAAACAATCCTAATGTCTTCAAAAATCGGCATCACCCGGCCGTTGTACGCTTCGGCTATGGGCAAAGCAGTCTTAGCGGAGTTTTCCCCAGAGGAATACGCGAGTTATTTAGAAAAGACACAGCTCTTACCGTATACCGCTCATACGATTACCAACTCCCTGAAATTAGCCGACGAGATTCAACAAGTTCAAAAAAGCCAAGTGGCCTTCGATGATGAAGAAATGGAAAAAGATATTTTCTGTGTGGGAGCTACTTTAATGGCGAATCAGGAAATCCAAGGAGCGTTCAGTGTTAGCTTGCCTAAGTACCGTTTGACGCCGGAATTTCGGGATAAAGTCATTCGCCTTGTCTTGGAAACAAAAGCCCAGATTGAAATGCAATTACAGCAGAAATAAATTCCCCAGGATTTCTTGGGAAAGTAATTGCCTTTTTTTTAAATCCATGTATAATGAGGTTGTAATTTCCAATAAGAAAAAATAAATTTCTTATTTGGAAACATTAAGTTAAAAAGAAGGAGTCGTGAAAAATGCAAAACATGGAAACTCGTTACACTCATAGTCCATTAGACATCCGTCATTATTCTACTGAAGAATTGCGTCGGGAATTTTTGGTGGAAAAAGTCTTCGTTCCTGGTGAAATCAGTTTGACTTACACTCACAACGATCGCATGATCTTTGGTGGGGTAACACCAACGGAAGAACCTTTGGAAATCAAACTTTCTTCAGAACTTGGTGTGGATTACTTCTTGGAACGCCGTGAATTGGGTGTAATCAACATTGGTGGCCCTGGTTTCATCGAAATCGATGGCGAAAAAGAACCAATGAAAAAACAAGACGGTTACTATATCGGGAAAGAAACCAAACATGTTGTGTTCTCTTCTGAAGATATTGCGAACCCTGCTAAATTCTACATTAGCTCTGTTCCGGCTCACAAAAAATATCCAAACGTGAAGATTTCCATCGACCAAGTAAAACCAATGGAAACTGGCGAAGGCGTTACTTTGAATGAACGGAAAATTTACCAATACATTCATCCAAATGTTTGCGAAAGCTGCCAATTGCAAATGGGTTACACCATTTTGGAACCAGGCTCTGCTTGGAACACTATGCCTTGTCATACTCACGAACGTCGCATGGAAGCATATGTTTACTTCGACTATGCAACACCAGACACTCGCGTCTTCCACATGATGGGCAAACCAGACGAAACCAAACACTTGGTAGTAGACGAAGGACAAGCAGTCATCTCTCCAAGCTGGTCAATCCACTCTGGTATTGGTACTTCTAACTATTCCTTCATCTGGGCAATGTGTGGCGAAAACATCACTTATACAGATATGGACATGGTTCCAATGGACGAATTAAAATAATCAAAAGAAAAGAGGAAAAAAATATGGACTTTTCAATGGATATGTTCCGTTTAGACGGAAAAGTTGCCTTGATTACTGGTGCATCTTACGGAATCGGTTTTGAAATCGCAAAATCATTAGCAGCAGCAGGCGCAACGATCGTCTTCAACGATATTAAACAAGAATTCGTCGATAAAGGTTTGACGAACTACAAAGAAGCTGGCATCGAAGCACACGGTTACGTGGCTGACGTTACCGACGAAAAAGCGATTGAAGAATTAGTTGCAACAATCGAAAAAGAAGTGGGCGTAATCGACATTTTGGTCAACAACGCAGGGATCATCAAACGGATTCCAATGCTTGACATGTCTGCTGAAGACTTCCGTCAAGTAATCGACGTTGACTTGAACGCACCATTCATCGTATCAAAAGCTGTTTTACCAGGCATGATCAAAAAAGGTCATGGGAAAATCATCAACATCTGTTCTATGATGAGTGAACTGGGCCGGGAAACCGTTGCTGGGTACGCTGCAGCTAAGGGCGGCTTGAAAATGTTGACGAAGAATATCTGTTCCGAATTCGGTGAAGCAAACATCCAATGTAATGGGATTGGACCTGGCTACATCGCCACTCCACAAACTGCACCATTGCGTGAATTGCAAGCAGATGGCTCTCGTCATCCATTCGATCAATTTATCGTATCTAAAACTCCTGCTGGCCGTTGGGGCGAACCCGTTGACTTGGCTGGTCCAGCTGTTTTCCTAGCTTCTGATGCTTCTGACTTTGTTAACGGACACATCTTGTACGTTGATGGCGGTATCTTGGCTTATATCGGTAAACAACCTTAAAACTTTTAGCGGGTCGCTTTTGACCCGCTTCTTTTGCTTTCCTGATATACTGTACTTATTTTAGAGGAGTGATTTTTTTATGAAACGTGTCGATATTTTAAACAAATTAGCAAATGCTGGGGTAATTCCTGTTGTTCGTGGGAACTCCAAAGAACAAGGCCTGAAATCATGTGAAGCACTTTTGGCCGGTGGTATGAAAGGTTTGGAAATTACGTTCACTTTACCAAAAGCCGATGAAGTCATTGCCGAAATCGTAGCAAACAATGAAGACCCTGACGTAGTTGTCGGTGCCGGAACTGTTTTAGATGCAATTACTGCCCGCATGGCGATTATGGCCGGTGCAGAATTTATCGTGAGCCCAACTTTCGATCAAGAAACTGCGGAAATCTGTAACTTGTACCAAATTCCTTACTTGCCAGGTTGTATGACCATTACCGAAATCAAGAACGCTATGAAAGCCGGCGTGGATATCGTGAAATTGTTCCCAGGATCTGCTTATGGCTCTTCCATCATTGGCGCTTTCAAAGCTCCTCTTCCACATGTGAACATCATGCCAACAGGTGGCGTAAGCTTGGAAAACATGAAAGACTGGTTCAAAGCTGGCGTAGTAACTGTAGGCGTTGGTGGCAACTTGATGAAACCTGCTGAAACTGGTGACTACGCTGGTGTCACTGCGGCAGCAAAAGAATACATGGCAGAATTTGCCCGGATTAAGGCAGGCCAAGTATGAAAAAAGTCGTCACATTAGGAGAAATTATGCTTCGTCTTTCCACGACGGATGCGTCACGGATGGCAGAAAATTCACTGTTTGCGGCCCATTACGGTGGGGGGGAAGCCAATGTGGCGATCTCTTTGGCAAATTACGGGCACCCGGTGTCCTTTGCCAGCTTAGTTCCGGAGAATCCTCTGGGACAAGCAGTGAAACAACATTTACAAAAATACGGCGTGGACTGTAGCTTGTTGAAAATGGGTGGGGAGCGCCTAGGGACTTATTATTTGGAAACCGGCATTGGTTTACGTTCTTCCAATGTAGTTTACGATCGTAAGTACTCTAGCTTTGCTTCAACTTCTGAACTGCCTTGGGATTTTCAAGAGCTTTTGGCAGATACGGAAGTCTTGATGCTTTCTGGAATCACCGCGGCTTTATCGGCTGATTGGCGTCAGTGGACATTGGATTTAGCAAAAGCGGCCAAAGAACAAGGAGTCAAAGTGGGCTTGGATATCAACTATCGAGGCAAACTTTGGTCCGTGGAAGAATGTGGTGCTTTTGTGCGGGAAGTAGCGGGTTATGTGGACTATCTGTCGGCAGCGCGTTTGGATGCTTTGAACTTTTTCAAAGTACCGGAAAAAGCCGATGGAGATTTGGGGTACTATTACCAAGAGATTCAAGCTCGCTATCCGAATATCCAACTCTTTTATGCTACCAGTCGAGAAGTGATCAATGCCAACCACAACCGTCTGAAAGGTCACTTGTACCAAAATGGTGAGCTGTACACATCTGGTGAATACGATATTGCCTATATCGTGGATCGAGTGGGTGGCGGTGATGCCTATACCGGCGGCGTACTTCACGGGATTTTAAGTGGCTTTGAGCCGCAAAAAACGGTGGAATTTGCTACCTTGGCTTCCGCTATGAAGCACACGGTGGCAGGGGATCACAATCAGTTCTCCGCTGAGGACATTGAAGAATTGCTACGCAGTGGTGTGAAAGAAATTAAACGCTAGAAATAAGGAACCTCGGACGTTGTGCCGAGGTTTTTTTGTGTTCCGAAATATAGTTTTTGTTTTTTTATAGTTGCTTTTGTTGTTGGAAAGTTTTTCATTGAGAAAAAGCTAAAAACTGTCTTTCAAAAAAACAGTAACAAATACGTATAGAATTGCTTTTTGAAAGGTTTGACTAGACATATTAATATCAAAATAATGATAACGCTTACTTATATAAGTGAGAGGAAAATAAAAAAACGCTAATTTCAGTAAAAAGCAATAGAATTTTACTTTTATTAGTAAAAAAGCGCTTTCTTTAATTGGGGTTCTGGTCTATAATGGCACCTGTAATGGTGTTTTTTTTATTGGAAATAGCGAGAGGAGACGGGGATGAAACGTAAATTTTTAGCTATTCCGGCTATTTTTTTAGTAATTATTTTGCTGGTTTTTTTTGTTAAGCCAAAGGAATTGGCTGCCGTTAACGGAGAGGAAGTCACCTTGGCAGAGCTAACGGCTTATGGGGACGAATATGCCAATCA
The DNA here is from genome assembly GCF_000407365.1 of Enterococcus asini ATCC 700915. Taxonomy (GTDB): domain Bacteria; phylum Bacillota; class Bacilli; order Lactobacillales; family Enterococcaceae; genus Enterococcus_C; species Enterococcus_C asini. Next base: position 496,177 of record NZ_ASVU01000001.1, on the reverse strand, counting down.
GGTGGCTAGTCAATTTGCCGACAAATACCACATCAATTCCTATGGGCAACATTTTTGGGAGGAAAGCTATCAAGGCGAACAACCTATCGACGCCTTATACGAGGAAGCCGTTGGAGCATTGGTGCGGCATCGAGTGGTCAATGAGACTGCCGTATCCTTAAAAGTAACAGAGGAGAAGTCCTTTCAAGAGGAACAAAAAGCGTGGGAAAATGCCAAGACGAATCTCTCTTTGGGACAATACTTGGCTACCCAAGACGAGCAACTAGCCAATAAAATCAAAGAAGCTTGGTTGAAAGCAACGCCGACTAGTGAAAAGCAGTTGGCTCAGGCTTTTGAGTCTTTAGAAGACAAGTATAAAGAGACGGATTATGCCGTTTCTGCAATCGAAATTCCGGGGTATTCCGGGGAATTAGCGACGTTACAAAAAATTGCCCAGCAGATTCCTGCTCAGCTTAGTTTGACTGAATGTGAAAGTTGGTGGCAACAACAATTGCCTCAGCAGCTGGTTTCAGCACTGACGTTAAAAAGTGCCGAATTCCAAAAAGACGATGTCTACAGTCAGAGCTTGGGAAGCTTTTTAAGTAAAGAAGAACCAGGAACAGTGGTGGTTGGGGATCAGCAGCAATTTTTTTATATAGTGAAAGTGGAGGGAGGACAGCTATTAACCGTTGAGGAGGCGCCAAAGCTTGCCGAAAATCAGTATATCAACGAACTTTATGAACAACGAATTGCTAAAGGGGTGAAGCAGGCGAAAGTAGCATTACCCGAAAAAATCGAAGAATCATTTCGTACCAGTTATCAAAACAAAAATTGATAAGGAGTAGAAAATGAAAACGAAATCATTAGTGAAGGTATCACGACTCTTTTTTGCCATATTGGTCGTTATGGCACAATTCACCTTTCCAGTCATGCCCGTGCATGGGGAAGAGGTGGCACAGGAAAGTCACTTTCAATCAGTAGGGCTAGCCACTACCGGTAAGACGTATTTTGTTGACGGGGAAAAAGGGAATGACCAAGCGGATGGCTTGTCGCCAACCAATGCTTGGAAAAATTTGGAACGGGTCAATGAGACCACCTTTCAACCAGGGGATCACATTCTCTTAAATGCCCAAAGCACATGGAACAATCAACGTTTGTATCCTAAAGGTAGCGGGGAAGCAGGCAATGCCATTACCATTGACATCTATGATTTAGATGAACAAGGCAACCCGGTTTTTGAAACAAATCGTCGTCCGGTCATTAACGCCGGCGGGACCTACAGTTTGGGTACTTTCAAACGCTCGATTTCCGGTGGGGTTCAATTGGTGAATCAAGAGTATTGGGAAATCTCTAACTTAGAAGTGACCAATACACCGGATTTGGCTGATAAAGAAGCTTATAAAAAGCCAGGGGATGCCCAACGAGCTGGAATTTTGATTTTAGGTTATGAACAAGAACGGGTTTTCAACAGCATTAAAGTTCGCAACAACTATGTTCATGATGTGCAAAGCGAGTATTATTTGAACTTTAGCGGGAGCCAAGAAACTCGCCGCTCAAAATGTGTCGGCGGAATCATCGTATTGGGAAACTGGTCCGATGAAAATGGGACCATTGTTTTACCTGAAGGGGAACACCGCTCGACAACTGGGTTCAATGATGTCTTAATTGAAAATAACGTGGTTCAAAGAGTCGGCTTGGAAGGAATCCGAACCAAAGCCGATGCGGATACTTCTCGAGGCAATTCCTTCTATAAGACATTTTCTAATATTACGATTCGCAATAATTATTTAGAAGACATTGCTGGAGACGGTATCGTCTTGTCTGAAATCGCTAGTGGCGGTGTTGTAGAGGGGAACGTAGCGGTGCGAGCTTGTAACGCAGACTACGGAACACAAAACTATGCCGGTGTGTGGGCGATGTCTGTGGATGACGGTGTTTTCCAATACAATGAAGTGTACGGGATTCAATACGGTTACAACGATGCCGAAGCCTATGATATCGATATGCAGTGTAATCGAGTGGTTTATCAGTACAACTATTCCCACCACAATACCGGGGGCTTTTTGTTGCTGATGTCAGACCAACGAAATTCCATTGTGCGTTATAACATTTCGGCCAATGATGGTGCCGGCAACCGGGGGACTGGGGTCGATAACCCTGGTGGCGCTGGGGGTTACACTTATAAAGAGCAAAGTATCTTCCACTATTGGGTGAAAAATGATGGGGCAAGCATGCCTTTGATTCAAAACAATACGTTCTACGTGGGAGACGGCATCTCTACTTCACTATTCGGTGAAGGAAATAGCTCTGACAATAGCGGTACAATTGCTCATTTCCAAAACAATATCCTATACAAAGAAGGAGCCGGTTCTCTGAAATTCTTGGCGAACTATCCTTCCAACGGTAGCGATCCAGTGGAACGAAAAATGAGTGATACACCAGAAAAATTCATTAAAAACAATATTATTTGGCCAAAAGAAATTGCATCTGAAAAGAGCGGTGCGACCGTTGAAAAATTGGAAAGCGCCAATAATATCTTTGCGGATCCAAAACTAGCAATCAGTGGCAATGAAGAATTAGCGGCTCAATTGGCAGAACAAGAATTTACCCAATTGGCAACCAATGGGGATGTGGCGGCCTTTACTAGTAAGGAACGCTTGCGCAAACGGGCGGCATTCTTTACCTTGCAAGCAGATTCACCGGCTTGTGGCAAAGGGTTGTCCGCTAATAATACAGCCACCGAGGACTTCTTTGGGAACTCATTGGCCAATAAAGTTTTGGATATTGGAGCGCAACAAGCTTCGAATGTGGAAAAATTGACCAAGTATGATGATGTTTCCTTGGACGTGGAAAGTGCAACAGGGGTCTACCCAAGCTTGCCTGCTAGCCTTAATCTACAATACAAAGAGCTAGTTAACGGAGAAGTAGTTGCTGAAGGAGCAAAGGATTTCGCCATTGAATGGGATCAAATCCCGCAAGACGCAGTCAATCAAGCAGGTACGGTTGAAGTGCGTGGCCAAGCAGTTGGTCTAGCGGATGGGGACATCAAGATTCAAGCGAATGTAACTTTCTCTGGAGACTTAGGGGAAGGGAGCACCACCGAAATCCACCCGGCTGGTCAAACAGCCTTTGTCCAAATGAGCAATGGAGATACGGCTTATTCCGCAATTGCGGGTACTGTCGGTAGTGTAAGTAGTGGCGACAGCTACAAATATCCATACGGCGTGAACTATGCAAATAACTATGTCTTAAAATTGAAGAATGCGTCACCAGGATATAATCGCCGTATTTATGTGGAAGTGGATACGAAAGATTTAAAACTGACTCCTGATTTGAAACATGCGGATCTGCAGTTAAGCGTTATGCGTTACGATGCGTGGAATGGAGCGGGTAGCAGCAAACAAGATCAACTGAACAATACCCAATTCCAAATGGATGTCTATGCAGTGGATTCTGATTGGACTACGGATAAAGTGACGTGGAACAATGGTCCGGGAAATGCTTCCGTACCAAATGATGACTTTATTGCCCGGAACTCTTATACCAACTCAGAAATCATCAGCAACCACAATGTTGTGAATGTGGATATCAGCAGCTATGTGCGTAAGTTATCGGAAAAAGGAGAAGTACCGGAAAAAATCAGCTTCTTGCTAGCGATTACCGATAGCAAGTTGCCAGGGTACAATCCTGATAATGCCGGTTTTGATGCTTTTTCAAAAGAGGGAGCAAAACAAGCCTATGCAGATTATCAAGCAGGCAAGTTAAAACTTCCGGAAAATCATCCGGCAATGGCAGAAGATACATTGGCGCCGAAAATTGTCTTGTCCAATGTTTATGAAACGGGACATGAAGCCATTGAAATCGAAACACCAGCAGGAGTGGCACCAATATTACCAGAAAGTACGAAGATTCAATACTCCAATGGCACAAGTAAAACCGTAGCGATTAATTGGCCGACAATTAAAGAAGAATTGTATCAAGAAGAAGGAGAATTTGATGTACGAGGGCAAGCGGTTGGCGTAGCAATGCCGATTACGGCTCATGTAAAAGTTACTACTGAAAAAATTGCATCCTTCAAAGAATTACCTGAATTGGATCGACTTATGGGAACTTCTCGGGGAGAATTAGACATGCCAACGGAAGTTACCGCCGTTTTGGAAAGTGGTGAAGAGGTTGTCTTCCAAGTGATTTCTTGGGATGATGATGTTAGCAACTACTCCCCTTCAAGCCCGCCAGGAGAATATAGTTTCCCAGCAGGTCTTGAAGAAAAAGCCGACATTTCTAATCCAAAAGATCTGAAAGTTTTCCAAACGGTCCATACCCATCCAATCCCTGAAGAAATCGTCATCGCTGACGAGCAAACGCCACTAGAACCAGGCACAACTCATGAAATTCCGGTGGAAATCAAAGGGGAAGGAAAATACGAAGAACTAGACGAATGGAGTAGTCAACTAGACTTTGTCTTGGTTAAGACGGCAGAACCACAAGGCGCTTTGCCAACAGTTGATCAAAACGGTCTGGTTACGATTCCTGAGACAGCAACTCCAGGAATATATGAAATCTTAGTGAAAAGTCATATTTTGCCAACGGTTAGCGAAGTTTACACCTTTAAAGTTGCTGTAAACAAAGAGAACTTAGCTGCGGCAATTGAAACCGCAGAAAGTCTTAAAAAAGCCAACTATACTCCAGAAAGTTGGACAGCAGTTGAAACGGCTTTGTCTGAAGCTAAGCAGATTCTAGATGAAGAAGTCACTCAAGGCCAAGTCAATCAAGCGACTGAAAACTTGCTAGCGGCTATTGATGGATTGGTAGAAAAAAATACCCAAGAAGTTAATAAGAAAAACTTAGAAAAACTCTTAGCAGAAGCGCAAGGGAAAAATGAAGCAGACTATACTGCTGACAGCTGGCAAGCATTCCAAGAGGTGCGGACAAAAGCACAAGGGGTTTATGATGACAAACAAGCAACGAAAAAAGAAGTGAACCAAGTAGCAAAAGAATTGAGAGAAGCCATTAAGTCTTTGGAATTAAAACAAGGGGGCAAGCCGGGAAATAACAACGGCAATGGCAACAAGAATAAGTAGGAAGCTAGTAAGCAGCTATAGGCAGACTAGCGCCAAACACCGCATCAAGTCGATGGAAACGACTTGATGCGGTGTTTTCTTTTGATGACTTATGAGAGCAAAAGAACCATCAATCCCAGGAGCTTGTTCTTCGTATTTTTGCGCTAGTTTATCTCAAGGGAATAAAAGTGACATTCAAAAGGGAGATTAAATGAAAAAAGTTTCATAATTTTAAGAAAATTCATTTTTAGGGAGAACATGAGGTTTTCTGGTGTCTTATGGTGGAAATAATTCAAAAAAAGAAGGTTAGGTTTCTGGTTTTTAAAAAATAATGGGTTGCCGTTCTAAAAGCTTATCACTGTTTTTTTATTTGAATTAACGAACCCTTTAAGTACAAGGGGTTCTTGTTATGTTATCATGCTCTTAAAATTGGTCTACATAGAAAATGAGGTGGAGAGATATTTCGTAATCAACGGGGGTTTTGGCTTGGATTTGTTTTGTATGTTTTAGGTGCTGTTGTTTTTATTGCAGGAATCCTGCTGATTATCATGCGTCTTTTGGGTATCCCGATTTTATTATAAAAAAAAGCCGCACATGGCGGCCAGGAGCTTAATACGCGATTAGCTGGAAGATTCCTTTAAAAACGGCTCTGATTTTACGCAGCCATTTGTTTGTGCCCTCTAACTCTGCATAAACGGATTTGATGCTCCGGCGAGTCAGTAGGTAAAAGAGATAGGCGATGGCGCAAAAAAATAAAGTAAAGAAAAATAGAAATTTCATAGTAAACCAGACAACTCCTCAAAAAAATGTTCGAAATAAGTGCAATAAATGAAGGTTTGGCTGCTAAATGTCTAGTCAAAGACCAAAAACCTGCATCTTACCATAGCAAAAAAGTTGTAAAAGTGCAAAGAATATGCCGGAAAATCTGGCTTTTTAACGCAAAAAAAATAGAAAACGATTCCGTTCGGCCCTTGTTTGATAAATAAGGGACGGGCGTTTTTATTTGCGGGAAAATCCGCGGATGAAAACTGTTGTTCCCCGGTTTTTTTGGTATAATGGGAAGGATGAAATGAGGGAAAAAAGGAATGGCACAAAAAAAACGTAGCCGAAAGAAAACGAAGAAAGAAATTCAACAGCAAGAGAAGCTGACAATTTTACTGGTGGGGCTGTTGTTTGTCCTACTGGCAGTCTTTGGACTTTTTCAGTTGGGCTTTTTAGGAACATTACTAGCCAACTGTTTACGCCTAATAGGGGGCAATACTTATCCGCTGTTGAGCCTAGGACTAGGTGCGTATGGCATCTGGCTTATGGTGCGGAAACTAGACGCCCATATTGAAAACTATCGTCGCATTATCGGTGGCATGGTATTTTATTTAGCGGTTTTGCTCTTTTTCCATGCGGCGCTTTTTGGCAAGGTCCAGTCGGGCGATCCGAATATTATCAGTACGACTTGGAGCTTGCTTTTACAAGACATCCGTAGTAGTCAAGTCAGCCAAAATGTGGGGGGAGGAATGCTGGGGGCGCTCTTGTACAGCGTCACGTACTTCCTCGTATCTCAAGTGGGTAGCTATTTGATTGCCACATTGCTTCTATTACTAGGGGCCTTTTTACTCAGCAACTTAAGTGCGGGCCAGTTGGTGGAGTTCTTCCAAGGACTAGGAAACCGATTGGGACGCTTAATTGCTGGTAGTCCAGAAAAAAAAGCCGCCAGAGAAGCAAAAAAAGCAGAGCGCCAAGCCGCAAAAGCTGAGAAATTAGCAGCCGAAAAAGAAGCGGCCAAAGCTCAAATTTTGGCCAATGAACAGCGTAATCAAGTGCGGCCTTTGACGGAAGGGGAAAGACTCGCCCAAGAAAATAAAGCTGCAAAACCTGAAATCGAACCGGAGCAAGGGGACATCTTTAGTCGGGTTCAAATCGATGGCTTTACTCCCCCAGAAAACAGCACTGGGTTGCCAAAAGCAACAGGAGCAGCAGGAGAAAAAGCTGCCTCGGCTGCCACTTCTGGAGCCAATAGTGAGGCGGAAGAAGATGACGGGGAAGACTTGGATTTTGAGATTTCGGAAGAATTGGAAGACCGGGATTATCAATTGCCACCAGTAACCCTTTTGGATCAACTTCCTCCTACCGATCAGTCCGACGAATACAAGCGAATTGAACACAATATCGGCGTTTTAGAAACCACCTTCCAAAGTTTCGGTGTAGATGCTAAAGTGGTGAAAGCCAGTCTTGGACCAGCCGTTACCAAATACGAAGTGCAACCGGCTGTGGGGGTAAAGGTGTCGAAAATCGTTAACTTAACGGACGATATTGCGCTCGCTTTAGCGGCTAAAGACGTGCGGATGGAAGCGCCGATTCCCGGCAAGTCCTTAATCGGGATTGAAGTGCCAAATAGTACGGTGTCCACGGTCTCCTTCCGAGAAGTCATCGAAGCCACACCAGATCATCCAGATAAATTACTGGAAGTACCTTTAGGTCGGGATATTTCTGGTCAGATTCAACTGGCAGACTTGTCCAAGATGCCCCATTTACTGATCGCCGGCTCCACCGGGAGTGGGAAGTCCGTGGCGATTAACGGGATCATCACCAGTATTTTGATGAAAGTTAAACCCCATGAGGTCAAGTTAATGATGATTGACCCGAAAATGGTGGAACTGAACGTCTACAACGGGATTCCTCATTTATTGACGCCTGTGGTGACCAATCCGCGAAAAGCAGCTCAAGCTTTGCAAAAAGTGGTTAAGGAAATGGAAGAACGCTATGAAAAGTTTGCAGCTACCGGGGTGCGTAACATCACGGGGTATAACGAATTTGTCCAACAGCGTAGTTTGGAAGACGGAGAAATTCATCCCACCTTACCATTTATCGTGGTAATCGTGGATGAGTTGGCGGACTTGATGATGGTTGCTTCTAATGAAGTGGAAGATGCCATTATTCGTTTGGCGCAAATGGCGCGGGCCGCTGGGATTCACATGATTTTGGCGACACAACGGCCGAGTGTGGATGTCATCACTGGGATCATCAAGGCCAACGTACCCTCTCGAATGGCCTTTGCGGTTTCCAGCGGGGTGGATTCCCGTACGATTATCGATACTAACGGGGCGGAAAAACTCCTAGGTCGTGGGGATATGCTCTTCTTACCTATGGGTGAAAACAAGCCGATTCGGGTGCAAGGGGCCTTTATTTCCGATCATGAGGTGGAACGCATCGTGGAATTTGTCACGGATCAGCAAGAAGCTCATTATGAGGAAAAAATGATGGTTACCGATGAAGAAGCTTCTGGAAGTGCTACAAACAGCGCGCCGGAAGACGAACTCTTTGAACAAGCCAAAGAGTTAGTGGTGGAAATGCAAACTGCCAGCGTCTCCTTATTGCAACGGCGCTTTCGCATTGGCTACAATCGGGCGGCTCGCCTGGTAGATGAGTTGGAAGCCCATGGTGTCGTAGGGCCTTCTGAGGGTAGTAAGCCACGGAAAGTCTTAATCGAGCCGGCTCCGGAAGAGGAACCGGAAATCTAAATCAAAAAAAACAGGTGTCGGCTTCTTGGCGGCACCTGTTTTTGGCTTTGCTTTTTGTTAAGAAGGCCAAGGAGCGATTGAAATGCAGTGCTTTTTCCGTTATAGTAGGAACGATATTTTTGGAAACGAGGGAACGATTTGAAACCATCTATTTATGGTCTGACCAAGGCGCAATTAATCCAATGGCTAGAAGACCAGGGAGAAAAGAAATTTCGCGCTACCCAGATTTGGGAGTGGCTTTACGATAAGCGAGTGGAACGCTTTGACCAGATGTCCAATCTGGCGAAAAGCTTGATTGAAAAGTTAGAAGAACACTATGTGATCAATCCTCTGACCCAACTAGTGGTGCAAGAAGCCCAAGACGGTACGGTAAAATACTTGTTTGAACTACCGGATCAAATGATGATCGAAACAGTTTTGATGCGACAAGAATACGGTATGTCTGTCTGTGTCACTACCCAAGTCGGCTGTAATATCGGCTGTACTTTCTGTGCCAGTGGTCTTTTGCGAAAACAACGGGATTTGACTGCTGGGGAAATCACCGCTCAAATCATGTTGGTTCAACACTACTTTGATGAACGTGGCCTAGGGGAACGGGTTTCTCACGTGGTGGTTATGGGAATCGGAGAGCCTTTCGACAACTATGACAATGTAATGGACTTTTTGCATATTATCAATGATGCCAAAGGATTGGCCATTGGTGCGCGCCATATTACGGTTTCTACCAGTGGATTGGCCCGGAAGATTCGTGCGTTTGCCGAAGAAGACTTGCAAGTAAACTTGGCAATCTCACTACATGCCCCAAACAATGAAGTTCGTTCTTCCATGATGCGGATAAACAAAAGCTATCCTTTGGAAACACTAATGGAAGCCGTGGATTACTACTTGTCTAAAAACAATCGCCGGATTACTTTTGAGTACATCATGCTAAAAGAAGTCAACGATCGCTTGGAGCACGCGGATCAATTGGCGGATTTATTGCAAGACAAGAAGAAGCTGGCGTATGTGAACTTGATTCCGTACAATCCGGTCAGTGAACACGATCAATACAGCCGGAGCGACAAAGCGGATCAATTGCGTTTTTACGATCGTTTAAAAAAACGGGGAATCAACTGTGTGATCAGAAAAGAACACGGCACAGACATCGATGCAGCCTGCGGACAACTACGAGGCAAGCAAATGAAGAAACGAGCTGCGAAAAGAGCATAAGGCAGTGAAGAGGGCGGATATTTTTTCCGGCCTCTTTTTTTGAAAGGCGAATCATTACCTGAAGAAAGTGGAAACTGGTACAATTGAAGCATTCAAAAAAAGTAGGTGAGAAAATGATCGTCACAGAGTTTGACCGGGAAGATCCGGCGTTAAAAGTCCAATTAGCTGATTTGTTAGAGCAGACTTGGCCAGAAGCTTATGGCGGACAAGGTGCCAAGGAAGTGGATCAACTATTGCAAAAAGACCGCATCGCCATTGTGGCTTTGGCGGACGATGAGTTGATCGGTTTTGTGGGGGCGATTCCTCAATATGATAAAACCGGTTGGGAATTGCATCCTTTAGTGGTGCGAGACAGTCATCGCCGGCAGCGAATTGGCGCTCGTTTAATGACCTTTGTGGAAGATGAAATCGCCTCTCGTGGGGGCTTAGTGGTTTATTTAGGTGCCGATGACGACCACCAACAAACGAGTTTGAGCCAGTTGGATGGGTTTCAAGATCCTTTACAAGCACTCAAAGAAATCAAAAATCTTAATCATCATCCCTTTGAGTTTTATGAAAAACAAGGGTATCAAGTGGTGGGGATGATTCCAGATGCCAGTGGGTGGCAAAAGCCAGATATTTTAATGGCCAAGCGTGTGGCCGAGTACCCAGACGAATTGAAACAACCTGAAAAATGATTAAAAGACTAGTCTTGGCGTCCGACGCCTCAGGCTAGTCTTTTTTTTAACGCTGTATCCGAACGTTTTATTCATCATCGAAGATATTTCAGCAGAAATATACGTTAATCTCTTGATTTTTTTATAAAAATTCATTAGACTGGTCTATAAATCTGAATGTAGTCAATATTCAGAAAACTTTCGGAGGTGAAAAAATGAAGGTGTTAAAGGCTTATAAGTTTCGGCTGTATCCCACCGAAGAGCAACGAAAATTCTTCGTGGAGACATTCGGCTGTGTGCGGTTTACCTACAATGCATTGTTAAAATACCGAGAACAGCGAGAGTCGGCGGCTGATAGCAAACCTTTAACGCCGGCCGCCTTAAAGTGTAGCTATCCTTTTTTAAAGGAAACAGACAGTCTGGCCTTGGCCAATGCCCAGCGCAATTTAGACCGGGCCTTTCGCAATTATTATGCCGGTCGGTGTGGTCATCCCAAATTGAAAACCAAAAAAAATAGTTGGCAGTCGTATACCACCAACAATCAACAAGGGACGATTCGCATTGTGGAAGGACAGCTGAAATTACCGAAGTTGAAATCCTTAGTGCCATTGAAATTGCATCGGGAGGTCAAAGGGACGATTCGTTCGGCGACGATATCGGCTAAAAATCTACGGGAATTTTCGGTTTCATTGCTCTGTGAGGAAGAAGTTGCGCCTTTGCCTAAGACGAATAAGAAGATTGCACTGCACTTTTGTCCGGAGCACTTACTGAGAGAAAAAGGGAAATTCGATTCCGTGTTTTCCCAAGAGCCTTTGCTCGAAAAGATTGTACGGGAAGAGCGACGGTTGCAAAGACGGCAAAAAAGCGCCCAACGTCGTAAGGTGGAATTAGCTGCGGCTCGGAATTATCAAAAACAAAAAGCTCGAGTTGCTGAGTTGCATCGGCACAAACGAGCCCGTCAGCAAAACTATCTAGACGAGCTATCCTTACAAATCGTCGAGGGCTACGATGAGATTTTCCTTTACCCGGCCCGGGGATTACGGGGGAATTTCAGTGGCAGTGATTGGCAACACTTGCTTCAAAAAATCCAGTACAAAGCACACTGGTACGGGAAAACCGTTAGCATTGCTACTTCATAAGCGCACCGCACAAGGAATGAACCAACTGGAAGGGACCCCAGGGCTCGCCTAGGGTATAGAAAAAGTCATGGGACTTTTGTTTCTAGGAATCCGGTCCACTAATTATAAGAAACCATTTTCTAGGCCGCGGATCCTCGCGGCTTTTTTTGATGACAAAAAAAGCGCCCACAACTAGGGGTGAGACAGGTGAAAGCTAGCTTTTTAGGCTAACTTTTTCGAATCACTACTAGCAGGGAACGCTTTTTTATGACTGTTTGCCTTGTAAAACGGCTTCTTTTAAGCGGTAAATCTTCGAAGGACGGCCAATGCCTAAAGGTCGTTCGCCGATTTCATCGAAGTATTGCAACATCGCTTTTTTGTAATTGGAATGATCGATGGAACGAAAATCCACGCCCCAAAACTTGGCGAAGACTTTTCTGGCTTCGGTAATGGTGAAGCTATCTCCTAAGACTTGCAAAACCAAGGGCTCGTGTTCCATTTTGTCGGCCACCCGATTAAAGGCTTTTAAGATGATTTTGCTGTGGTCAAAGGCCAAAGTATCATTGCCGGAAGAGTGGCCACTCTTTAAGTCTAAGATGATTTCCACGCCACCAGAGGTCAGGTAAAGCTGATTGCCTCGGCGTTCCATGTTGAACCAGCGAACTTCATTGGCGTCATCTCCGGCAATCAAAGGTTCTTCGCCGATAAAAGCCAAATAACTCACGGTGACCACCCAGCCTCGGGGATCACGGTTTGGTGTACTAAAGGTGTGGAGTTGCTCGATGTTGTGGGAGCCAATGGTGACGCCGGTTTCTTCTTTGGTTTCACGAATCACACTGTCGTCGGTGGATTCATTAGGATTCACAAAGCCGCCGGGAAGCGCCCAAGAATTGCGATAAGGATGGCCCTTACGTTGGATTAGCAAGGTTTTTAGCTGGTCTTCTTCTTTGTTGTAACACATTAAGACCATGTCCACCGTCAACGAAGGCTTGGCGTATTCCGGATGTTCTTGCCGGTGATACCAGTCTAAAAATTCCGGTTCACTGGCGACTTGTTCGTAGTAGATTTTCTCTTCAAGCTCAGAGGGAAATTCCTTCATGCTGGCGAGCCTCCTGTCAATAACTGTAGTTCTATTGTAGCACGTTTTGCTAGGGACTTTGGCACAAATTAGCCAAAGACAAAGGGGGTAATCAAGTTAAAAAAGAAAAGCAATAAATAAAAAGGGATGGCCCGATTGGCTTTGTCCTTAATGGCCCAAATACCACAGCCAAAAATCAACAGGTACATGAGCAGACGAGCGATTTGCGCAATCGTCAAAAAAGGGCTCAAGAGATCTTGGGTATTGAAATAGCCGTAGATCATAGGATAAAAGCTGGCGAAAACCATCCGTAAAAAGGTCAAGATGGTAATAAGGGCAATCAGATTGCGATGGCGTTTTGGCATGGCTGACTCCGTCTTAAACGGAGTGGGTCACTTCCTTTTTTAGTTTTGTCGCATAAGTTCAGTCTTATCCATTGATTATAGCATTTTTATTAGGAAAGAGAGAAGCCTCACCGTGAGAAAATAATCAGCGAATGAAAAGCATCACAGGAAGCATGAGAGAGTACGAAAAAGGCGCTGGATCGGTCAATGGAGGCTTTTTTGCATGGTGGAGGCGATAAAAGATGTTGTTAAATCGCCGGCCTTTTATGGTATACTACAAAAGAATGAGCGAAGCGTCGGATCATTTTCCGGCCGATGAGGAGGAAGCAAACGTGTCTGAAAAGAAAACCTTTTATATCACGACACCAATCTATTATCCAAGCGGTAAACTACATATCGGTAATTCCTATACGACGATTGCCTGTGATGCAGTTTCTCGTTACAAACGCCTGATGGGCTTTGACGTTTTCTACTTGACCGGCGTGGACGAACACGGTCAAAAAATCGAGAAAAAAGCAGAGGAGCTAGGTGTTGAACCTCAAGCTTATGTGGACCGCATGGCAGCAGACGTGCAAAAATTGTGGAAAACCTTGGACATCAGTTACGACAAATTTATCCGTACCACGGATGATTTCCATAAAGCGGCTATCCAAAAAATCTTCCAACAACTTTTGGATCAAGGGGATATTTACCTAGGGGAATACGAAGGCTGGTACTCCGTATCCGATGAAGAATACTTCACTGAAACCCAGTTAGCGGAAGTTTACAAAGACGAAGAAGGCAAAGTAATCGGCGGGAAAGCGCCAAGTGGTCACGACGTGGAATTGGTCAAAGAAGAGTCTTACTTCTTCCGTATGAGCAAGTATGCGGATCGTTTAGTGGCTTACTACGACGAACACCCTGAATTCATCCAACCAGAGTCTCGGAAAAAAGAGATGATTAACAACTTCATCAAACCAGGCTTGGAAGACTTAGCCGTTTCTCGGACGACTTTCTCTTGGGGGATTCCAGTCAAATCCGATCCAAAACACGTGGTGTATGTGTGGATCGATGCTTTGGCAAACTATATTACAGCATTAGGCTACGGCTCTGATGACGATAGCCTATTCCAAAAATACTGGCCAGCAGACATTCATATGGTGGGGAAAGAAATCGTGCGTTTCCACACCATTTACTGGCCAATCATGTTGATGGCTCTCGACTTGCCATTGCCTAAACAAATCTTCGGCCACGGTTGGTTGATGATGAAAGACGGCAAGATGAGTAAATCTAAAGGCAACGTGGTGTACCCAGAAATGCTAGTGGAACGGTACGGCTTAGATGCTTTGCGTTACTACTTGTTGCGGGCAGTGCCATTTGGTTCTGATGGCGTCTTCACCCCAGAAGACTTCGTAGCCCGGGTGAATTACGACTTGGCCAATGATTTAGGGAACTTGCTAAACCGGACCGTTGCCATGATCAACAAATATTGTGAAGGAATCGTACCGGATTACAAATCAAAAATTACGGCCTTTGACAGCGAATTGTCCACCACGGCGGCTAATGTGGTAGGACGTTACCACCAAGCCATGGATAAATTGGAATTCTCCACGGCTTTAAGCGAGATTTGGACATTGGTTTCCCGGGCGAATAAATACATCGACGAAACCGAACCATGGGTTTTGGCAAAAGATCCTGAGAAGAAAGCCGAACTAGACTCTGTTATGGTGCATTTGGCCGAGTCCTTGCGTATCGTAGCCATCTTGTTGCAACCAATCATGACTCAAACACCGAAACGCATCTTTGAACAACTTGGTTTGGACAAAGAAAAAATGCAGTTGGAAGACTTGCACTTTGGCGAATTCCCAAGTGGCACCCAAGTGGTCGGCAAAGGGACACCGATTTTCCCTCGTTTGGAAATGGATGTAGAAGTCGACTACATTCAAAAGAAAATGAGTGAAGGTGGCGGCAATACGGAAGATACCGTGAAATGGAATCCGGAAGAAACCAAGCTAGCTTCTGAAAAAGGCGAAATCAAATACGATGATTTCGACAAAGTGGAACTAAAAGTTGCCGAAGTCATCGATTGTAAAAAGGTCAAAGGAGCAGACAAGCTCTTGCAACTACGCCTAGCATGCGGGGATGACCAAGACCGCCAAATCCTTTCAGGGATTGCCGAATACTATCCAGACCCAACCGTTTTAATCGGTAAAAAAGTAGTCATCGTGGCTAACTTAAAACCGCGAAAACTACGGGGATTGATCAGTCAAGGCATGGTTCTTTCAGCAGAAGACGACAAAGGCCGTCTAGCTGTGGTGGAAGCACCAAAAGGCATGCCAAACGGCGCGAGCATCGCTTAAGTGTGAATACTAAAGAAGCAACTTCCCGATTGTGGGAAGTTGTTTTTTTTATAGTTGTTCTGCTTGCATGCGATACATTTGATGGTAGATGCCTTCTTTTTGCAAGAGGGTCTCATGAGTGCCTTGCTCTTTAATGGCGCCTTTGTCTAAAACTAAAATCTGTTGAGCCTCTTTAATCGTAGAAAGCCGGTGGGCGATCATAAAAGTGGTCCGACCTTCTTGCAAGACCTCCATGGCTTTTTGAATGATGGCCTCGGTTTCTGTGTCCACGTGACTAGTGGCTTCGTCTAGGATCAAAATCTTTGGATCGAAAACCAGAGCCCGGGCAAAACTGATCAACTGTCTTTCCCCACTGGAAAATTCATTGCCTTTTTCTACTACGGGGTGGTGGATGCCCTCTGGATAACGTTCCAGTAAATAAGCGGCACCGACTTTTTCCAAAGCCGCAATCACCTGTTCATCGTCAATGTCCGCTTGTCCCATGGTGATATTGCTGGCGATGGTTCCCGTGAAGAGGTAAGGGTCCTGTAAGACGATGGCCATGTCTTTTCTCAGGCTGTGACGATTGCAGTCTTTAATCACTTGACCGTCAATGGTAATTGTTCCGGCTTGGGGATCGTAAAAACGAAAGAGCAAGTTCAAAATACTGGATTTCCCGGAACCGGTGTGGCCAACCAGAGCCACGGTTTCTCCGGGGGCGGCAGCAAAAGTAATCTGGTGCAAGACTTCTTGGTCGGGTAAGTAGCCAAAAGAAACCTCGTGAAAGGCCACGGCTCCTTGGGTAATCGTCAGTTCTTTACCACTTTGGTCTTCAATCGGTTCGTCGGCAAAAGCGAAAATCCGCTGACCGGCAGCTAGGGACTGCTGGATATTGGCAAAAATTTGAATCATGCCATCAATCGGGTCAAACAAGCGATTGATATAGTCGATAAAGACGTATAGCAGACCGGCAGAAAGAGTCATACGACCGTCAAGAAACAAGGAAGACAGCGCGATGATCACGGCTAAAATCGTACCGTTGCGCAAAACATTGGCGAAGCCCCAAGCGACGGCGGAGTCCAAGAAGACGTATTTTTTTCCGGCAGCATGCCATTTGCCCACGGTTTCTTTAAATTCCTGTAAGAGCTGGCCTTCCTTTTGAAAAGCTTGAATCACCGGCATCCCTTGGACGAATTCGTTCAGTTGACCGCTGATTTGCGAGGTATACTCGCGGATATCTAAGTTGTAGCGATTAGCGTATTTGGTGTAGAATCGCTGCCACAAGAGCAAAATCGGAATCAAAACCAACAAAGCCGCTCCCAGATAAGGATTCAAAAGTGTAATAGCAATGAAGACACCAATGATGGAAATCAAGTTGCTCAACATATTACTTAAAACGTTCACGTAAAAATTGGAACGGAGCACTTCGGTGTCATTGGTGATCCGTGCGACAATCTTACCCGCGGGAATCTGATCGAAGTAAGAGATGGGCAACTGATGCATGTGGTTAAAGAGATCGTCCCGCATTTCTTTGACGATGCGGTTGGCCATCTTGCGCAAGTTCAAGATACTGATGTAACGAAAGAGAGAGCCGATTAAATTGATACCTAGATAAGCGGCCAACAACATCAGCAGTAATTCGAGATTTAATTTTCCGGTTTGAAAAGCTGGGGTCATGACCTCATCTAAAGAGCGCTTGGCTAAAAGGGGCGTGGTGAGCTCTAGAAAAGCGGCGCTCATTAACAGGCCGGTGCCCAGCAGAAAGGTCGGCTTGTGGTTTTTTAAGTACCCAAACAAGCGTTTAATCGTTGGCAGCAAAGTTGCCACCTCCTTTGATTTGTTGATGGAAGTATTGTTCTTGGTACCAGCCGGGAGTCTGAATCAAGTCTTCATGACGGCCAGACTGGCTGATACGACCTTCGTCTAATACGATAATCTGATCCGCATTGGTAATAGCGGACAGGCGATGGGTGATGATTACCATGGTGGGCGTCTTGGGTAAATGAGCCAAATTGTCAATGATGACTTGCTCTGTTTTGGCATCGACGGCAGAAAGGGCATCGTCTAGTAGTAAGAGTTCCCCTTTGCGTAAGAAGGCCCGGGCTAAGGAGAGCCGCTGTTTTTGCCCCCCGGATAAGGAAACGCCTTTTTCTCCCACTAAGGTATTCAATCCTTGAGGCATGGCGCGGACTTCTTTGGCAAAACTGGCGGTTTCTAACGCTTGCCACAGCTCTTCATCGCTGGCTTGGGCGTTTCCGAACAAGAGATTTTCCCGAATCGAGCGAGAGAACAAGGTGTGTTCTTGGGGAACCTCTGCCAATAGCTGGCGTAAGTCTTGGGTTTTATACGCGGTCAAAGGAGTGTCGTTTACCAAAGGCACTTGATTGGAATAAGGATAGTAATGACCAAACTGACGTAACAATGTGGTCTTGCCACTTCCGGTTTTCCCGACAATTCCGATCACCGCTCCTTTAGGAATGTCTAAGTCGATGTCTTTTAGGACAAGACGTTCGTTTTGGGGGTAATGAAAATTGAACTGTTCAAAACGAAAGTCGGCTAATTCTGGTAAAGGCACGTTGCCATCCGGTTCTAAATCATCGGAGGCTTTTAGAATCTCACTGATCCGGCGCCAAGAAGCGGCACCTTGTTGCATGACATTGACCAAATCACCGGCAGAAATCATCGGCCAGACGATCATGCCCAAATAAACTTGAAACGAAACCATAGCGCCAATGGTAATTTCTTGTTGCGCTACGAAAAAGGCGCCTACACCAAAACTCAAGACGAAACTAGTAGCCAATAAAATCGTAATCAACGGACCAAAACGAGAATCAATCTCCGAAACCTCATTGTTTTTGACCAAGGTTTCGCTGGTTTTTTGTTGGAACTGGTCCGTGGTGGCACCTTCTAAGCCAAATGCTCGGACGACGCGAATGCCGTCGATCATCTCCAAGACCTCGCTGTTCATTTCCGAGACGGCATTTTGGGCTTTAGTAAACTTCGCATCTACCAAAGAGCCCCATTTGAAGATAAAGTAAGCTAGAAAGGGCATGGGCACTAGCGCCACTAAGGTTAATTTCCAGGAGACGGTGATGGCCATCATGCCTAAAATAAAGGCCAGATAGACGCTGGTGTTTAAGAAGACCATCAGACCGTAGCCAATGGTCATGCCCATGACTTGCACATCGTCGTTGGCCCGCGTCATCAAGTCCCCCGTGCGGAAGCGGTGATAAAAAGGCGGCCGCATCTTTAAAAAGTGGCCCATGATTTTTCCTCTGAGCTGACTTTGCATGTCGTAGGAGCCGATAAACAAAAAGTAATTCCAGACGAATTCGGTGACATAGGCGATGGCAATGGCAGCCAAAAAGAGCCCACCGTAGAAGAAGAGCGTCTCCCAAGTGAAGTCGGCCTCCAAAATCGCATCGATAAATAAGCGCAAGAGATAAATCGGTGCGACATACATGGCGCTAGCCGCCAACATAAAGACAACTACCACTGTGTAGCGTAGTTTGTGTTTGGTAAAGTAAGACCATAAATAAGCAAAAATTGCATTCATTTGAATATCCTCGTTTCAAAAAAATTTGGTAACAAAAATCCTCAAGACAAAAAGACTCTACCCGACAAGCGGGTAGAGTCGAAAAAGGCAGAATTGTGCCAATATGCTCCAAAAAGGCCGAAAAATTGCGTAGAGAAGACAGTGACCTTGTTAGAGAGACCCCTCCAGGTTGTAAGGTAAGGAAGCGATTTGAATGTCGGGCGTACGGGTAGTAAGCGTAACGATACTCATAGCTGCCTCCTCCTTCCTGAATAATTTGCCGTCAAATGCGGCGGGATCAACATTGGTTTCGTTTACGTGATTGAGTATACAGGCTTTCTAGTGATAAAACAAGAATAATGAGAATTTTTTGACTTTCTTTTGAATTCAAATCATCTTTTAAAAAAGCAAATGGAGGAAAACTAGGACCTTTTTTGTTCGGTTTTTACCGGTGACCTATGGCTAGGACTACCACTGTTCCGGGAAAAATATTTGCTATAAGCTTCAGGCTCCTATATAATGGCTATTGTACTTATATGTTTTTTCATAGGGGAGTAACTGGCAGCATGGGCTGTGGCAACATCACCAACCGAAAGCAATTTCTGGTGTTGCCTTAATTAGTGAGACTTATGTATGTTGTCTGCATACACAAGTCTATTTTTTTTTACAATGAAATAGACGGTGTGTAATCAAAAGAAGGAGGAAGGAATTTGTCAGAAGAAAAGAAGCAACAAACCCACGCAAACTTCTACGCACAAACAGAAACCGAAGTTGTGCAAGCACTGGGAACGTCTACGGAGGGCTTAACCACTAGTGAAGTGGAAAAACGCCTGGCGACTTATGGGGCCAATGAATTGGAAGAGGGCAAGAAAAAATCCTTGGCTCAAAAGTTCTTTGAACAGTTCAAAGATCTGATGATTTTAGTCTTGTTGGTGGCAGCGGTGATTTCAGCGGTTGTCAGTCATGAAATCGTGGATGCGGCGATTATTTTGGCCGTGGTTATCATCAATGCGGTAATGGGGATCATCCAAGAGTCCAAAGCAGAAGAAGCCATTGAAGCTTTGCGGGATATGTCCACACCAGATGCCAATGTCTTGCGAGATGGGCATGCGAAGAAAGTCAAAAGTACCGAATTGGTTCCCGGGGACATCGTCCTATTAGAAGCCGGTGACGTGGTGCCAGCGGATATGCGCTTAATCGAAGTTAGCTCGCTGAAAATCGAAGAAGCGGCATTGACCGGTGAATCCGTGCCCGTGGAAAAAGAGTTGGTTGTTTTAGAAGGCAATGAGGTCGGTATCGGCGATCGCATTAACATGGCCTTTTCCAATAGTAATGTGACGTATGGTCGCGGGAAAGGGGTTGTTGTTAACACCGGGATGGCTACGGAAGTCGGGAAAATCGCCGGTATGCT
This sequence comes from Enterococcus asini ATCC 700915, assembly GCF_000407365.1. GTDB lineage: Bacteria > Bacillota > Bacilli > Lactobacillales > Enterococcaceae > Enterococcus_C > Enterococcus_C asini. Next base: position 475,954 of record NZ_ASVU01000001.1, on the reverse strand, counting down.
AGCAGAAGCAGATGAAACAGAAACCCCGTTGAAAAACAACTTGAACCAATTAGGGAAGTTCTTAACCGCAGCGATTATCGTAATTGCTGTAGTGATGTTCTTTGTAGGGACCGTCTTAAACGATCGCAACTGGGCAGATATGCTCTTGACTTCGATCTCTTTAGCGGTAGCAGCGATTCCAGAAGGCTTGCCAGCCATCGTAACGATTATCTTGGCTTTAGGCACTCAGGTTATGGCGAAACGCAATGCCGTGATTCGGAAATTGCCTGCCGTGGAAACACTAGGTTCTACGGATATCATCTGTTCTGATAAAACCGGGACCTTGACTTTAAACCAAATGACGGTGGAAAAATTGTACACCAATGACCGTCAATACAGCTCTTCTCAACACATTCCAGGAGACAACTTGGCTTTGAAGATCATGAACTTTGCCAATGACACAAAAATTGGTCAAAATGGTGAATTGATCGGGGACCCAACGGAAACGGCGTTAGTCGCGTTCGGGAATGACCAAGGCTTTAACGTAACTGAAAAAGTCAAAGGAGAACCCCGGGTAGCCGAATTGCCTTTTGACTCTGATCGGAAATTAATGTCCACCATTCATAAAATGGATGACGGTCGTTACTTAGTAGCCGTGAAAGGTGCGCCGGATGTTTTAATCGGGCGTTGTAACCAAATCCAAATCTTCGACGAGGTCAAAACTTTGACCAACGAAGAAGAACAAAAAATTGCTACAAACAACAAAGATATGGCAAAACAAGCGCTACGGGTTTTAGGGATGGCCTTTAAATACGTGGATGCCGTGCCAGAACAATTGGAATCGGAAATCGTGGAAAACGATTTGATCTTTGCCGGTTTGGTGGGGATGATTGACCCAGAGCGTTCTGAAGCAGCCGATGCAGTGCGGGTAGCCAAAGACGCAGGGATTCGCCCAATCATGATTACCGGGGACCACCGGGATACAGCAGAAGCCATTGCTGGACGTCTTGGTATCATCAAACCAGGGGATGACGCAGCAGTTCTAACTGGTGCCGAATTGAACCAAATGTCTGATGAAGAATTTGCCAAAAAAGTTACGAACTATTCCGTTTATGCCCGGGTTTCTCCGGAACACAAAGTTCGGATCGTTAAAGCTTGGCAACAGGAAGGCAAAGTCGTGGCTATGACCGGTGACGGGGTCAACGATGCGCCAGCCTTGAAACAAGCCGATATCGGTGTGGGCATGGGGATTACCGGGACCGAAGTTTCCAAAGGGGCTTCCGATATGGTCCTTGCCGACGACAACTTTGCAACCATTGTCGTAGCTGTCGAAGAAGGCCGAAAAGTCTTCTCCAACATTCAAAAAGCCGTGCAATACTTACTAGCAGCTAACCTTGGGGAAGTGCTAACCTTGTTTATCGCTACTATGTTGAACTGGGATACGCTACTACCGATTCACTTGTTGTGGATCAACCTTGTAACCGATACTTTCCCAGCGATTGCGTTGGGGATGGAACCGGCAGAAAAAGATTTGATGGCTCACAAACCACGAGGCCGCAATTCCAACTTGTTCTCTGGTGGGGTCTTCAGTTCCATCATTTACCAAGGGATCTTGGAAGCCGCTACAGTGCTCTTCGTTTACTGGTCTGCGATTCAATGGCCGGTACACACAGGTTATGATGCCATTCACAGCGATGCACTAACCATGGCTTTTGCGACGTTAGGTTTGATGCAGCTCTTCCATGCGTTCAACGTGAAGTCTGTGCACCAATCCTTGTTTAAAGTGGGACCATTTAAGAACCGGGCCTTTAACTGGGCGATTCTCTTGTCCTTCTTCTTGATGATGGTCATCATCATCGTACCTGGACTAAACGATATTTTCCGAGTAGCACACTTGGATCTATATCAATGGGGTATCGTAGTAGGGTCCTCCTTTGCGATTATTCCAATCGTTGAAATCGTGAAATTGATTCAACGGAAAATGGGCAAAGCGTAATTTTTACAATCGGCACCCGGCAGTTTGTTGACTGCCGGGTGTTTTCAGCTTTTCTCCCGTAGAAAAAAAGGCTACAATAGAATTATCAAAGTGAAAGTAGGAATCAGTGTGAAACCAAATACAGGCTTTTATGTACAAAAAATTAACGATATCGTCAAAGAAACCGAAGCAATCGGGGAAAAGATGAATCCAAACTATGAAGCGATTCGCCAAGCAATCGATGAGGATAAATTAGCTGATCTGACACCGGAAAGCTTGCAAGCAACCACGGCAATCTTTGAAGAAGGAACTGCCAAATACCAAGCAATGCTAACGGAAATTAGCCAACTACGCCCACCGGCAAAAGTTTTGGGGATTCATAAAAAGTTTGAAAAAGCATACGAAAACTATGTAGCTGGCTGTGAAGAAATGATTGCCAGCATTCAGAAAACGGTGGATGTACCTGCCTTTGATGCGGCGGAAGCCAAACAAGATGCGGCCACCGATGTGATCTCTTTCGCCATTCAACGGATGACTAATTTATTATTGGGTCGTTAATTAGGTTGAACAAGAGTTATCTAATTTAAAAATAATGTTATTTTTATGAACAAAAGGTTGTTATTGGTTATTATGTATTCATAACCAACAACAACCTTTTTATTTTTCATTTACTCCGCTCGAGAGTAATACTCCTTTTCCACCGGACCTAACCAACCCGGTGGTTTTTTTGTTCCTACAGAGAAATTCAGTGAATAGACTAGAATAATTCTCATTTATATCTAAAATCCTGATTGATAATTTCAAAATATGGAACATGGTTATACAAGTTTTTGTTTGTTGTTTGAAAAAGAGAAAAGATAACGAGTGAAGTAGATTGCTTTTATTGTATTTTGTTATTGAAGATATTGGTGAATTAAATATATGTTTTTTTATCAGGAATTACACTTATAAAAAGCCCTTGCCAATAATTTGGCAAGGGCTTTTTGCTAATTCTCAACATTGCGAACATAATCTTCAAAGTATTGCAAGAGATCTTGTTTTAGCTTTTGGTATTCTTCTTCAGTGAATTCTTTGTCTGGCAGATTACCGGAGAAGGCTGGGATTTTCAGCTCTTCTTTCAGGCGTTTGCGGACTTCATCTTGATTCATAGGTACGTTCCTTTCTCTTAAAGTAGATCGAAGCTAGCGGTTAGCCCTTCGTATTCGTCTTGCATGCGTTTCAAACAAGCAGCAAAGCTCACCAAGTCATCGTTGTCATGGAAGAGGATTTGCTTTAATTCAAAGTAAAACTCGTCGAAGGCATTGACAAAGTCGGCTACTTCTTGAGTTTGTAATTCCACGTTTTGATCGCAACGAATGTAGGCTTTTTCGGCTAAGGCATAAGCTTCAGCCGTGGTCAAAATGGCCAAGTATTCATTGTAGCGACGAGTGGTCACCAGATCAAAACAAGATTGGCATTTGTTGAGTAAGTTTGAAAAGTCCTTTAACAATAGTTCAACTGGGGTTTTCGAAAACATCGAATCGCTCCTTTTTGTTTTAAAGTGGATAGACACAAACCGCTTCTGGGGCAAAAACATCTTTTTCCAACAAGGTCAAATGACCGCTCTCGGCGTCTCTGGCGTATAAGGTTAGGTTGTCGGAATTTTGGTTGGCACAAACGACAAATGCTTCTTCGCCAGCCAAATGGAAGTCCCGGGGAAAGTCCCCTTCTGTGGAAATCCATTGTTCAGGCGTCAGGTAAGTTCCTTCTTTGTCAATGGCGAATACGACCACTGAGTTGTGGCCCCGATTGGAGGCATAAAGGAAGCGCCCGTCTTGGGTCACTCGAATGGCTGCGCCGCCGTTAGCTCCGGTAAAGCCCTCGGGCAAAGTGGACAATTTTTGGAGTTGGCTGAAGCTTCCTGTGGTTGCATCGTAACGCAAAACGGTCACGGTACTGTCCAGTTCCCCAAAGAGATAAGCGATTTCGCCATTAGGATGAAAGGCCAAATGTCTTGGGCCGGTGCCGTCTTCTGCCACATAAACCCCGACTTCCGTGAGTTGGCCTTCATTGGAGACATCATAGGTGTACACTCGATCGGTACCCAGGTCGCATACGGCTAGGCGTTTGTCTGGCGTTAAGTCCGTGTAGTGCACGTGAGGTTTGTCTTGGTTTTCATTGCTGCCACAAGGTTCATCGTGGAAAACTTGGTCCGTGGCAGTCAGGCTACCGTCGTCCTCGATGCGATAGACATTGACTTCGCCTTTGTGGTAGTTGGCACCATAGACTAGTTGCCGTTCTTCATCTACAGCCACGTAGCACAAAGGGGCGCCTTCTTCTGTGACCGCATTCAAAAAATGCTGATTGGCATCATAGGCACTACAGCCACCTTTGCCATCCACCGTAGTGACCGAGTAGAGATTACCGGCTTGGCTTTTGGCCAAATAGGTAGGACTGGTTTCTGGAACTAAGAGCTCCAGATTGGTCAAAGCTTTGGCTGTCGTATCCAATTGAATCTGATAAATCCCTTGGCTTTTGCGACGGGTATAAGTACCTAGTAAAATGGTTTGTTGCATGAAAATCCTCCTTTGCTCCCTCCTGGCAATGCTCCTTTGAGGGACGGGCGTTTTTAGGTAGTTGCTAGGGATATTGTATCATATTCTAGCATTACTGCCTGCCAAAAGAGCCGGTTGTGCTATACTGAAGAGAGAATGAACCTGGCTGTTTTAAGATGGAAAAGCATGCCGAAATAGGTGCTTTTAGGAAGCCAGGGAAGGGAGTAATTTCATGATTGATGGAAAGATTATCGACATTGGCGAAGAGGCTTTAGCAGAAGACGACAATCTGGTATTGTTTTTTGGCCCGACGGTCACCCCTGGGTTGCGGCCGTACGCGGTGGTACAGGAAATCACTCGGCCAGAGGAGATTACTTTGCGAGTAGGACGCCAGATTCTTTTTGGTGGGGAAAGTTATCAGATTCAAGCGGTGGGTTCTTTAGCCGAGGCTAATTTAAAAGCAATTGGCCATGTAACTATGGTCTTCGGGGAGGTTTCCCAGCCGGAATTGGTCAATGCGATTTATTTAAGTCCGGCAAAAGTACCTGATTTTACTGTGGGGCAGTTGATTCAATACCCGGGAGGTGCTCAGGATGAATGAGCGAGAAGGGCGTAAGAAAAATTCCTGGTTTTGGCGCTGGTTTTTAAACAATCAAGTAGTGACGGCCTTGCTGATCGTCCTCTTGATTCTCTTGATTTTGATTGCTTTTACAAAGGTTTCTTATCTATTTGAACCCATTTGGCAATTTATCGGAGTAGTCAGCCTGCCCATCGTCTTGGCCGGAATCTTTTATTACTTATTGAATCCTGCGGTGGACTTTTTGGAGAAGAAAGGCCTGAAGCGGGTCTATGGCATCATCTTGCTTTTCCTAATCGTTGTGGGATTAATTGTTTGGGGCGTGGTGGTCATCGTGCCGAAAATCCAGGAGCAAAGCATGAGTTTTGCCAATAATTTCCCGGATTATATGAACACGGTGGATGAGAAGGCTCGTGAAATTTTACGGGATCCGATTTTTGCCCAGTTCCAAACCCAAATAGAGAATTATTCGGATAAATTAATGGCGACACTAACGGATTTTATCCAGAATTTTTCTAAGAGTACGATTTCCAGTGTAGGGAAAATCGTCAGTGCCGTGGCCAATGTAGTGGTGGCGATCATGACCTTTCCTTTTATCTTGTTCTTCCTCTTAAAGGACGGCCGGCGTCTAGCTCCTTACATGGTGCGCATCTTGCCTAACCGTTGGCGGAAACCTACCTTAACCGTTATTGACGAAATGAACGAGCAGGTTTCTTCTTACATTCGCGGGCAGTTAACCGTGGCTCTAGCGGTGGCGATTCTCTTTATCATCGGCTTTTCGATTATCGGCTTGGACTATGCCGTGACGCTGGGCATTGTGGCCGGCGTTTTGAACATGATTCCTTATCTCGGATCGTTTCTAGCGATGATTCCGGCGATTTTCTTAGGGATTGTGGCGGGGCCTGTGATGCTGATTAAGGTCATCGTGGTCTTTGTCATTGAACAAACCATCGAAGGTCGCGTGGTATCGCCATTAGTTCTAGGCAGTCAGTTGTCGATTCATCCGGTGACGATTTTACTAGTCTTGCTAACCTCAGGAAAACTCTTTGGCTTGCTTGGAGTGGTCTTCGGGATTCCCATCTATGCGGCGGGTAAAGTCCTATTGACTCATCTATTTGACTGGTACAAACGAGAATCTCGTTACTATTATGACGAGGAAGAGGCAAATGAAGACATACCGCCGGAGTCTTGATAAGACACCGGTAGCTAACAAAAAAAGTCGGAAAATCCCATATGGGGTTCCCGACTTTTTGTTTGAGTACTGTTTTTAGGCAACCGCTACGAATGCTTGACGATAAGCTCGCATACCACCGATAACGTGCACGGCATTGTAACCTTTGTTGACTAAGAAGTTCGCTAAGACTTCCGAACGCCGACCAGAGTGACTTAACACAAAATAAGTCTTGTCTTTTGCCAGTTCACCGAACCGATTTGGTACGGAAGTGGCTGGCATGGAAATGGCATTATCCAAGTGGTATTCGGCAAAGGATGAATGGTCGCGGGTATCTAAAATGACGACAGCATCATCGTGGAAGTGATTGGCAAAATCTTGTACAGAGATTGAAGGCATGTGTCTTCCCAACTTTCTTTTCTTGATTTGTCAAAATTCTAGGCTATTTAACCAAAATTTTCAAGGAAATTGGTAGTTTCTGAAAAATGTATTAAGAGATGCCGAGAGGAAATAACACTTTGGGCTTGAACTACATGCCTAGACATGTGCAAGGAGTAGGGCTAGTGGGTTTGGGAGATTATGAGAGTAAAAAAGCCCATTTGCTACTTACTTCGCGACTGATCAAAACGAGGCACAATTCGGTAGTTTTTCTGCGCGCTGTTTTTGAACTGTTGTACTATTTGCATTCTTTAGATCAGCGACCAATATTTTTTCAATAAGTTAAAATCTTGATTTAACAAATACGTAAGCGTTTCAACAAAAAACTTTTCAGGAAGAAAAAATTCTAGTACAATAAAGATAGTTCTGTGTCACTTGAGACCCCCAAAAGAAATGGAGGCCTGCAATGTTCCAACGTTTGACTATGAGTAACCATCTTTTGTATGCTTTAAAAATCGGTATCGGTAGTGGGATATCGATCTATGTGGCGGAAGGATTGCAACTGGAGTATGCCTCTTCTGCTGGCATCATCACTTTGCTGACCATTGCTTCCACGAAGTCCGAAACTTTGCGACTGGGCTGGCATCGTTTGCTTACGTTTATCGGTACCGTGGCTTTGTGTTGGCTATTAAACACGGTGATCAATGCGGAGTGGATTGCCTATGCCGTGGTCATGGTGGTTTTGACCTTTGCTTTGAGTTTGCGCAGTTTGCTAGCGACACTTTCGGTGAATGCCGTGGTGGTCAGTCATCTTCTGCGAGCCCCGGACCAGACCATCACCTTAGCGCTTTTAATCAATGAATTTTTATTATTGCTGATTGGTTTAATTATCGCGGTCATCGTCAATCATTTCCAAAACTATGAGAGCCAAAAGAAGTACCTGGAAAATGCAGTTCGTGCCACAGACCAAGCTTTGGAAGAGATATTTAACAAGCTCTCCGCTTATTTGAAAGATCCTGCGCTTAACAATCAAGTCTGGGAAGACATCATTCAGCTGGAAAAAGATATTTTAAGCTACACGGCGATTGCTTTTCAGTACCAACAAAATCGTCGGCCACAACGGGACAATTACTATGTGGATTATTTTGAAATGCGTCTGCAACAGAGCAGTGTGCTCCACAATCTCCATTATGAGATGAAAAAGATACGAGTATTTCAAAGTGATTCACAAATCGTGGCGGCTTTTCTCGATTCCATGATTGCCCACTTGCCGGAGATGCATGCTCCCCAAGAACAGCTAAGTGGCCTGGATGATTTGATTTTACAAATTCAAGAAGAAAATCTACCTGCCACCCGAGATGAATTTCTCAGCAAGGCCCGTCTGTATCATATCCTAATGGACATCGAGGAATTCTTGAAATTCAAAGAGCGTTTTGTGGCAAGTTTAGACTCGTGATTGGAAGAAAGACAATAAACAAAAAAGGAGCGCCTTTAATAGGGCTCCTTTTTCGTTTATTCATAGAGTTCGCTGACTTTCTCTAGTGCTTGTTTGTGTGGCGCATTGGGCATGATCCGGGCGACGAAGGTTTCCCCTTTTTTCGTGAATTGCAGATTGCTTTCGGTGAGATTGTCTTGATCGTACCGTTGGACAAATTCGTCTTCGAGCTTTTCGTTGATCCAGATGATATCGATCTCTTTGGCTGCTAGTTGGGTGCCGATGACTTCGGCGCTTTGACTATCGTCGAGATTGGCCGTGTCCACTAGTACGCGTTCTTTTTCAGAAGGCTGCAATAACTCTTCGTAAGTCGTAGTAAGGTCTGCGGCCAGCCAGTTGTCTGCTCCTTGCTCCGTGAGAACTTTGCTGCGGAAGATGACTTCTTGGCGGGTGAGAAGACTGCCCAGAAAGAGCCCGATGGCAATCAAGGCAATCAGCGCCCCAATAAGGATTTCCTTGTAAGCATAAAGAAAATACAGCACTTTGTCCTTGCCTTGTTTTTGGGCCAAAGTTTCTTTGATGATTGGTTTCATGATTTCTCCTTTGAAAACGGTATACTTGTATTCTACTCATAAGTTTCATTGAAGACAATTGCTTTTCCAATCTTCACAGGATTTTCATAAGTTATCCTTGCCGTCTTTCATGAAGGGATCTTTGAAAAAGGGTCTTTCATTGCTTCCGTATCACTTCTTTGGGACAATAGAAAAAAAGAGACAGGGGATGGAAAATGTGACGGATTTTCAGCAAGTATTTAGCCCGACACAACAATTTTTGTTACTGCAAGCTTATGTGGATCAAGTCTTAACGGAAGCGGAGTTGTTGAATTTTTCTTTATTGGAGACAACCGATCAAGTACCCGTGGTCTTTTACTCAAAAGGGATGCTTGTGATTACTCCGGCGGTGGACTTTGATCAATTTAGCCATGCGTTTTATCCGGCAAAAGACTTGGGACTGCGCCAAGCACAGGAAAAGCTAGAAATCACTGCATCGACTGGGCACTGGGAGTTGGCTTTTCAAGATGAAGCAGAAGCCCGGCAGATGAAAGCCGATCTTACGTATTTGCTTCAGCAGACAGCAGAGCAATGAGAGCTGCCTAAGTCTGTAAAAAGTCGGAAATCCAGGTGAAAATACCTGAGCAAAGGGGGAGTCTTTGCGAAATTGCGCAGCCTTGAAGAAGAAAAGCTACAAGAAAAAGGTTTTCGATTGCCGAAACAGGCTTTTCTCAGTAGAATAGGTAAGGGAAGAGGAGCGTGACGTATGTGGATTTTAGGTTAGGGGAAGAAACCCGTGTTGAAACAGTTGCCATTCGGGTGAAGGATCGCGATGCAATGATTGCCTTTTATCGGGACATCATCGGCTTCACTTTGAAGCGGGAAGAAAATGAGTTGGCCATCATGGGCAACCAAAAAGCCGAGGATGAAAGTCTCTGGCTAGAGGAAAGCCCTCGAGCGGAGGACTTTTTTGGCGAGCAGAAAAAATTACAGCGCATTAGTTTGGTGATTCCAACTGAAGCTGAACTGGCAGATTTGGCCAAACGGATTCGCAGTCATGAATATCCGATTGTGGATGCTTTATGGGATCAAGGAGTCATGGGGATTCTTTTGAATGATCCAGAAGGCAATCAAATCGAGGTTTATTACGGTCAAGAAAAAGTAGGCTCGCAAACGCCGGAACCTTTGCAGTACGAAAAATTGGCTAAAAAGGCGACGGGAGCATATCCAAAGCTTTCGCCAGAGGTTCACTTTGACAAAGTTCATTTGAACACGGCTCAATTAGCCGAAGAAGATGCGTTTTTGCGGAACCTTGGTTTTGCGATTAAAGACGAAACCACAGGGATTCGGGTGCTAAACGAAGGCCGCTTCCACGTGGGCTTAACCGCAGCTTTAGGGGGCACCGTGGAGCTAAAGACGGACGATGTCTTAGGCTTGGACTTTTTGAAGTTTCGCGTGAGTGAGACGGATTTGCAGAATCTGATTGACCATTTGCAAACCATCGAGTGGCCGTTTTATGCGGATAAAAAGCAATCCATTGTGACTGTCTATGATCCGACCGGAATCGAATGGTGGTTCACAAAATAATTTTTTTAAACTGCCGGTTTGCCGAAAAGGCCTGGCAGTTTTTTTGAGGTGAGAAAGTTGTACCCGAAAACGCGCGAAATCATTACGAAAAAACGCTTGGAGCAAGTCTATCCAGGGGTTACATTGGGCTTTTTAACTCAGGAAGCAGAAGCCTTTTACGCCATGGGGAAAGCCGCCGTGCTTCCCTTTGAAGAACAGATGACAATGGACAAGCGCTTTGATGTGGCTTCTTTGACGAAAGTCGTCTGTACCACCACGGTGCTTTTGCGCTTATGGGAGCAAGGGGAGATTTGTTGGGATGAGCCTTTGCGACGCTATTTACCAGATTTTGCCGATGGAAGGGTCACGCTACGACATTTGTTGACCCACACATCGGCGTTGCGCACGTGGATTCTCAATCGTGATCAGCTCAATGGTGTGGAATTGCGACAAGCGTATTTGGGGATGCATGCGGAAGCGGACTTGGGAGAAATGGTGTTGTACACTGATGCCGGCACGATTTTATTGGGCTTTATGTTAGAAGCGCTTTACCATCAAGACGTAATCACGGTCTTTCAAGAACAAGTGCTAGACCCTTTAGGCATGGGCCACAGCGGCTTTTTACCGGAATTGACAGAACGGAAGGAAATTGTGCCCACGGAAAAAACCAGCACAGGTGTCTTGCGAGGGGTGACCCACGATCCGAAAGCGCGGGTGCTCGGCCCTCATGCGGGAAACGCTGGTCTTTTCAGTGACCTAGGAGACCTAGCCCGCTTTAGTCGCATGTATTTGCAACATGGGGTGAGTGCTTCTGGGAAACAATTTCTGCAAGAAGCAACGATTGCGGAATTACTTCAAGACCAAACGCCATTAAAAAATGGCAATCGTAGCTTAGGCTGGGATTTGCGCCCGGGGAAAAGTGATTGCCCAGCATTGTTCCATACGGGCTATACGGGAACCTTTCTTTTACTGGATGTGACAGCCCAAGAAGCCATGATTTTCTTGAGCAATCGGCTACATCCGACAGACGAGCGGGAGGCGTATCTCAAAGAGCGAGATGAAATCATCGCCTGCTATCAAAAAGAGCGGGGCGTGAAGTCGTAAAGTAATGCGTGCACATGTCTAGTAAAATGGTATAATTGTCTATATTTATTTACGAGTCAAGCAAGAATTGGAAAAGTTGAGAGGAGTCTTACAGATGGAACCATTGTTTATGAAACCCGTTTTCAAGAAAAGATTTGGGGAGGCAACAAGCTACATACGGTTTTTGGCTTTGATTTGCCTTCTGAAAAAATCGGTGAAGACTGGGCGATTTCTGCCCATCCCCACGGTGTCAGCGTTATCGAAAATGGGCCTTTCAAAGGACAGACACTTGCGGAATTATGGCGTGACCATCAAGAATTGTTCGGCCACCAAAAAGAAGCGGTCTTTCCTTTATTGATCAAAATCTTAGACGCCGAAGATGATCTTTCGGTACAAGTCCACCCAGACGATGCTTATGGACAAGCCCATGAAGGGGAACTCGGAAAAACGGAATGCTGGTATATCATCGACGCCGAACCCGGTGCCGAAATCGTCTACGGCCATCATGCGAAGACGAGAGAAGAGCTGGCAGAAATGATCGAAGCCGGCCGCTGGGATGATTTATTGACCCGCGTACCGGTGAAAAAAGGTGACTTCTACTATGTTCCTAGTGGCACGATTCACGCTATTGGCAAAGGCATCATGATTTTGGAGACCCAACAGTCTTCTGATACGACTTATCGGGTGTACGATTATGATCGCAAAGACGACCAAGGCAACTTGCGGGAATTGCATATTCAGCAGTCCATCGACGTGACTACGGTACCAGCTTGGACACCAGAACTTTCTGTTAGTGAAGTCAAACAAGGGGCGTCTGCCATTGTGACCTACTTGCAAACGGACTTCTTCAATGTCTATGAATGGCAAGTTCGCGGCGCCCTTGAATTAAAAGCCGGTGCACCTTATACCTTGATGACGGTTATCAACGGCTTTGGTAAATTAGTGGTGGCAGGCAAGTCTTATGATATGCCAAAAGGAACTAGTTGCATCATTCCAAACGGGATTGCATCTTGGCGCATCGAAGGCGACTGCGACATTATCGCATCAGAACCAGGAACAAAGGAATAAGCAAGCGGTACTAGAGGTTTTCCCTTGTGGAAAGCCTCTTTTTTTGTTTTAAATCATTTGCAATCGGTTGCTCTGTTTAGACAGTTATTGCTTTTTAGTTAATACAGCATTCCTTCATGAAAAGGGACTTTATTAGAGAAGACAGCACTTTGAATGAATTATAGCAAAAGGCATTTATAGCAAAGTAAGTCTTGCTTGCGTAAAACAAGTGGTTAGTTTTGTGAGTTTTATTCTGTTAGCGGTAACAGAGAGAAATCGGTTGCGTTAGTAAGCGTTTTCCTTCATAATGTGGTTTGTAAATAAACAATTGGAGGGTATGGAAATGAGAATCGTGAATTTGAAGAGAATGGGAATTGCGTTACTATCAGTTGGGATGATTGCTACTATGGCAGCCTGTGGCAATGCGGGAGACAGCAAAGACTCTGCGTCGGAAGATCAAGTCACTATTGATATCTTCCAATTTAAAGTGGAATTTAAAGATCAATTTGAAGCCTTAGCAGAACAATATGAAAAAGCCAATCCAGATGTGAAAATCAATATCGAAACCGTGGGCGGGGGCTCCGATTACGGTGCAGCTCTGAAATCAAAATTCTCCTCAGGCAATGAACCTACTATTTACAACGTAGGTGGACCCGAAGATGTGGAAATCTGGAAAGACAAACTTGCAGATTTAAGCGATACGAAAGCAGCCGATGCGGCATTAGATGGGACTTTAGCCGGCGTCACCACAGACGATGGTATTTACGGATTGCCGTACAACGTGGAAGGCTACGGCGTGCTTTACAACAAAGCCATTTTTGAAAAGGCTGGTATTGATGCGGCGGAAATCAAGACTTTAGATGATTTGGAAGCAGCAGCCAAGACCTTAGATGAGAAAAAAGGTGAGCTGGGTATCGACGCACCGTTTGCTTTAGCGGCCAAAGAAAAATGGATTACTGGTTTACACTCTTCCAATGCCTTCTTGAATGCCGAATTCAACAACGACGTGACGGAAGCTTACAATGCGAAAACGGTAGAATTCAAATACGGCGATCAATTCAAGAAATACATCGACATCAGCAATCAATATTCCGTACAACCGACCAATAGCTTAGACTACTCGCAACAGATTGAACAGCTCTTCTCTAATGGCAAAGTAGCGATGACTCAACAAGGAAATTGGGTGTATAACTCCATTGCAGATATTAACGAAGACGTTGCGAAAAACGATATCGGCTTGTTGCCAATCCCAATCGACGGCGTTTCTGAAGGCACGATTCCAGTTGGGGTACCGATGTATTGGGGTGTGAACTCCAATGTCTCCGATGAAAAACAAGAAGCGGCGAAAGAATTCTTAGATTACTTGTACACTACAGATGAAGGAAAAGACTTTATCTTGGAAGAATTCAAATTCGTACCGGCTTACAGTGGGTTCGATACGGATAAGATTTCCGATCCATTGTCCAAAGAAGTCTATAGCTACTACACCGACGACAAAGCTACTGGTTGGGTCTTTATGGGCTATCCAGCAGGTTGGGGTGAAAATACGCTAGGAGCAGAAATCCAACGTTATGTAGCTGGGGATGCTACTTGGGATGAAATTATCAAAACATCCAAAGACGCTTGGGCAGATGCACGTAAATAATCGACAGTGAGATGAGATAAGCACATCAGCAGGCGGTGGCAAGGGGCAGCCGTCAGAGGCTTGAAGCGAGTAGCTGCCAAGGCTTTGACGAGAACTTTGGTCCCGCCTGCTTTGTGTTACATACAAGGGGGTAGTCTTGTGAAATATCAAAAGAAAACATGGTTTTATCTTTTTTGCGCACCGGTGGTCATTGCGCTGATTGCGGTCGTAGTAGCACCTTTTATCTTCGGCTTTTATTATTCATTTTCTGATTGGAATGGGGTCAGTGAGGCATCAGTAGTGGGCTTTAAGAACTATGCCACCTTATTTTCCGATAGCGGTTTTTGGAGTTCCATTTGGTTTACGGTGAAGTTTGCCGTAGTAGCGATTATCTTGATTAATGTGATTGGGTTAGGGCTGGCCTTGCTGGTGACAAGTAAGTTCAAAGGCTCGAATTTATTGCGGACCATCTTCTTTATGCCCAACTTAATCGGGGGTCTGATTTTAGGGTTTATTTGGCAGTTTATCTTTATCAATGCGTTTAGCGCCGTGGGGAGTTCCTTAGGCTTAGACGGCTTGAAAACTTGGCTGTCCACCACACAAACCGGTTTTTGGGCTTTGGTGATTGTCATGTGCTGGCAAATGTCTGGTTATATCATGGTAATCTACATTTCCTATATCCAAGGGGTGGACGAGTCTTTGCTGGAAGCCGCCGATCTCGACGGTGCGACGGCTTGGCAGAAGTTTTGGAATGTGAAGTTCCCACTGATTATGCCGGGATTTACCGTAAGCTTGTTCATGACTTTGTCCAACTGTTTCAAACTCTACGACCAAAACTTGTCCTTAACTGGGGGCGGTCCATACAATTCGACACAAATGGTGGCTATGAATATTTACAACACCGCCTTTGTGGAAAATAAAATGGGCTACGCACAAGCGAAAGCAATCATCTTTTTCTTGTTTGTAGCGATTATCTCCTTAACCCAGGTCTATGTGACCAAGAGAAAAGAGGTTGAAGCATAATGGAAAAGAAAAAATATCCGCAGTTAATACGAGCGTTTTTCGGATTGTTACTAGGCTTGGTCTGGTTGATTCCTTTTTATTTAATGCTCAGTAACTCCTTTAAATCTAAACAAGAAATCTTTACCTCTCCGTTAAGCTTGCCTAAGGATTTTACTTGGAGTAACTATCCTGAAGCTTTCGAGCAATTGGACTTTTTGAAGACCTTGTTTAATTCTTTGTTAATCACCGTTATTAGCGTAGTGATTATCGTGATTTTCTCCGCCATGGCGGCCTACGCTTTGGAGCGGATCAAATCTAAAATGAGTTCGTTGCTGTTCATGGCTTTTGTGGCGGCGATGTTGGTACCTTTCCAATCGGTGATGATTCCGTTGATTTCGATCTTTGGGAAAATCGAAATGCTCAATCAAGTGGGGATTATCTTCATGTACCTAGGGTTTGGTGCTTCCATGTCGATTTTCTTATACCACGGAGCGTTAAAAGCGATTCCGAAAGCCTTAGACGAAGCGGCCATTATCGACGGAGCCAATCGTTTCCAAGTCTTTTGGAAAGTCATTTTCCCAATGTTAAAACCTACCACGGTTACGGTGGCCTTGTTGAATACCATGTGGATCTGGAATGACTACCTATTGCCATCATTGGTAATCAATTCACCGGAGACCCAGACGATTCCGTTGAAGATGTTCTTCTTCTTCGGTCAGTACACGAAGCAATGGCATCTAGCGTTAGCAGGTCTAGTTATTGCCATCTTGCCGGTTATCATCTTCTACTTCTTTATGCAAAAGCAAATCATCAAAGGGGTGGCAGAAGGTTCGGTGAAATAATCCAGACAAAGGAGTTATATACAGATGAAACGATTATTCGAAATCGATCCTTGGAAATTGGTCACTCATCAGTTAATCCCGACAGAAAAACGCCTGCAAGAATCTTTGACCGCAATTGGCAATGGCTACATGGGCATGCGGGGGAACTTTGAAGAGGGCTATTCCGGCGATCACCATTTAGGTACTTATTTTGCCGGAGTTTGGTACCCCGACAAAACCCGGGTGGGCTGGTGGAAAAACGGCTATCCTGACTATTTCGGGAAAGTAATCAATGGAGTGAACTTCGCCGGCGTAGCAATCCGGCTCAACGATCTCCCTGTGGACTTAGCACAAGTGCCCTATGACGATTTTTACTTGGAATTGGATATGCAAACGGGGATTTTGCAACGAAATTACACGGTGGAATTAGGCGGGGCCCGCGTCCGTTTTACCTTTGAACGTTTTTTGAGCATTGTAAAAAAAGAACTAGGGGCCATTAAAATTACCGCCGAAGTGCTAACCGGGGCCGCTGTGATTACCATGACTTCGAAACTGGACAGTGATGTGACCAACGAAGACAGCAATTACGAAGAACATTTTTGGGAAGAAATCGCCGCCGGACAAGTAAGCGGCTTCGATTATTTGACGGTGCGGACGATTCCTAATAATTTTGGCATTGAGCGTTTTACCATTACCGCCGCTATGCAACACAATGCAAAAGGTAGTTTTACCCAAGAGGCGTTAAAAGTCAGTGAAACGTTTACGTGGCAATTGGCGGCAGGAGAGTCTTGTGAATTAGTGAAGACCGTTTTGGTAGTCACTAGCCGGGATGTTCCAGAAAGTAAACAAGTAGCAAAAATAAAAGAACTCTATCAAGCGTATGGTACGGACTATGAAGCGTTAAAAACCGAGCAGATTGCGGCTTGGGGCCAGCGTTGGGAGTTGGCCGATGTGGAGATTGCTGGGGATGCTGAAGCCCAACAGGGGATTCGCTTCAATCTTTTCCAACTCTTTGCCACGTATTACGGTGAGGACAGCCGCTTGAACATCGGTCCGAAAGGTTTCACCGGTGAAAAATACGGGGGCGCTACTTATTGGGATACGGAAGCCTACGTGATTCCCATGTATCTTTCCGTGGCGCAACCGGCTGTGACGAAAAAACTATTGGAGTATCGGTTGAATCAGCTCCCTGGGGCGTATCTTAACGCCCAGCGCCAAGGTTTAAAAGGTGCTTTGTATCCCATGGTGACCTTTACCGGGGTGGAATGTCACAATGAGTGGGAAATCACTTTTGAAGAGCTCCATCGAAATGGGGCGATTATTCACGCAATCTACAACTACACCACCTATACGGGAGATGAAAGCTACCGATTAGGTGATGGCTTGGCGGTCATTGTGGAAATCGCTCGTTTCTGGGCGGACCGGGTGCATTACTCTAAGGCTAAGGATTGCTACATGCTTCACGGAGTTACCGGCCCTAACGAATACGAAAACAACGTCAACAATAACTGGTACACTAACTATATGGCTCGCTGGATTTTGAACTATGCCCATGAAAGCGTGACTTTGGCAGAAGGCAATCCTTTAGCGGTCACCCCAGAAGAACTCGCTACTTGGCAAGAAATCGCGGCTAAGATGTACTTGCCGGAAGATGAGGAGCGGGGGATTTTCGTCCAACACGATACTTTCTTAGACAAAGAACTGTTGCCAACAACCGCCTTGGATCCTAGTGAACGGCCGTTGAATCAGCATTGGTCCTGGGATAAGATTCTTCGTTCTTGCTTTATCAAGCAGGCGGATGTCTTGCAGGCTATGTACTTTTTCCCAGAGAACTTCACGAAGGCAGAAAAAGAACGGAATTTTGATTTTTATGAACCCATGACTGTCCACGAATCGTCCCTTTCTCCCTGTGTTCACGCGATTATTGCTGCCGAATTAGGGCGCGGAGAAAAAGCGGTGGAGATGTACAAACGTACGGCTCGCCTGGACTTGGATAATTACAACAACGACACGGAAGATGGGTTGCACATCACTTCCATGTCCGGTAGTTGGCTGGCCATTGTCCGCGGTTTTGCGGGGATGCGTACGGTAGGCGGCTTACACTTTGCGCCGTTTTGTCCCGCCGACTGGTCCGGGTATCGTTTCCGGGTGAATTATCGCGGTCGCTTGCTGGATGTGCAAGTGCGCTCGGATTTATTAACTTTGACCTTGAAAGCGGGAGCAGCGTTGGCGGTAACGGTTTTTGATCAAGAAATCGACTTGCAAGATACGGTGACGTTGATGCTGTGAGGACTTGAGACTCATAGGCGCAGTTTTTGTCGCGATTTTACTTACATGGATCCCTGATTGTTTGCCCGAGGGGGACAATCAGGGATCTCTTACTGTTTCAAGCTGTTTTTTTGCCTAGACCACTTCTTGTCGTAAGGTTAGTTTTTCTTAAGAAATCTAGGAGCGGGATCGGGCGCGATGTCGCATTCGTGGTATAATTTAAGTAAATGAAGAGGCTTTTGGAGGAGATTTTATGACGACTTTAGCAGACGTTGCCAAGCGTGCCAATGTCTCGAAAATGACAGTTTCCCGGGTGCTTAATCACCCGGAACAAGTCACCGAAGAACTGAAAGCTTTGGTTCATCAAGCTATGAAAGAGCTGGATTATCGACCAAATGTCGCGGCCAAGGCCCTCGTCAGCAATCGCTCTCAGGTGATTAAAGTGTATATTTTAGAAGAAATCGATACCACGGAGCCTTATTTCATGTATCTGCTAATGGGGATTGCCGCGGCGGTGGGCAAAACGCAATATTCCTTGCAACTGGTGACGAGCGAATTGGCGGATCAGGGTAACTGTGACGGCTATATTATCACCGGCTTCAGGCGGGGGGATTTCGAGTGGATCAAAGCGCTGGATAAGCCGGTGATTCTCTTTGGGGAAAATACGGCGGGGTTTGATTTTGTGGATAGCGATAATCGCCATGGTACTAGAAATGCTACGAAATACGCCCACAGTCGGGGGTATCAACGGTTGATTTACATTGGCATCGCTGTGGATGAGCCCTTTGAACTGTCCCGGGAGTCTGGGTATTTAGAAGTGGTGAAGGATTTGGGGCTCGCTCCAGAAATTCATCGTTTCGAGAATCGTTCCACCGTGACTGAAAATTTTATCGCCCAGCATTTTGACGAACTGGGCAAGGATACTTGTTTTATATGTAGTTCCGATCGCTTGGCTTTAGGGGTTGAGCGGGGCTTGTTGCAACAAGGAGGCAAAGTGCCTGAAGAATTTGGAATCATTGGCTTTGACGGAGTCTTTTTGGATCAAGTGAGCTCTCCTAAACTGACCACCTGTAAACAAGCAATTGTGAAGATGGGAGAAACTTGTGGGGAATTGTTGGTGAAGAAAATCAACGAAGAAGGAGCCCCCCAAGGAATTCGGCGTTTTTTACCCGTTTTAGAAATTCGCGAATCCACCCGTTGAAAAGAGTCTGTTAAAGGCTGTGACATGAGTAATTTCCAAGTGCTACCCAGCGCTTGAAATTTTTAGCAACGAAAAACCGATGTTCTTCCAATGAATGCAATGGAAGATCGTCGGTTTTTGTTTGCGTCTCACGTTTGGTCTGTTCACCTATCATTGTGTTAGTTCAGCCAAGTAGGCAGCCGGTAGGAAATCTCTCGGACCTAAGACTGATTTCTTGTGGCTGCTATTGACGATTGATACTATGCAACGTATAGTATTGTGTGTAAGGTGGTGTTGAGAGTGGACAGTCAGTTAAAACGGGGCCTGGTGGAATACTGTGTGTTGGCCAATTTGGCTGAGGGGGATTCCTATGGATATGAAATCGTTAAGTCCATCAGCAAGCTGATGCCCATTACCGAGTCGACATTGTATCCAATCTTGAAACGCTTGGAACAACAGCAAAAGGTTAAGACCTACTCAAAAGAGCACAACGGTCGCTTGCGCAAGTACTACCGGATTACCGGAGAAGGCCGCAACAGTATTGCCGATTTTTTAGTCAGCTGGGGAGAAGTGGAAAAGATTCACCAGTATATCAAAGGGAGTGTCGAGAATGGATAGAATTACGTTTATCAATGAGCTGAGTCAGGCTTTAAGCTATCGGGTGCGCCCCCGAGAGGTTCATCAATTGGTAGAATATTACGATGAAATGATCTTGGATTTAATGGAAGACGGCTTAAGTGAAGCAGAAGCCGTAGCCAAATTAGGCGATCCGGAAGTTTTAGCCCAAGAAGCAGCGGGAGAAATTCCTGATTTTGAAGTGGAAGTGCCCAAACGCTTTAATTGGCTTTTTGTTTTGATTGCAATTTTAGGTTTTCCTTTGTGGGGCAGCTTACTGCTAGCGGCGGTACTCCTAATCTTGAGTATGTACATCGTGATTTGGTGTGTTCCTTTTTGTACGGGAGTTTTTGGTTTGTCGGCGACTTTTGCGGGCTTAGTCAGTGTCGTATTGAGTAGCTTTGCACTTCAAGACGGACTCTTTGTGGCCATCACCCAGTTAGGCATAGGGGTCTTGTTCTTCGGCTTGGGCATCTTGTCACTAGTCGCTACGATGAAAATCAGTCTGTATTTTGTAAAAATCAGTCGCAATGTTACACGACGACTATTCCGTGGTAGAGGGAGGGTTCATGCATGAAAATCAATCAACGTTTTATCGTCAAACTGGCGCTCGGTTTTGTAGCCATGGGAGGGCTGTTGATCTTGGTAGGCTTTGCCATGTCGGGCTTTTCCTGGGATGCTTATGCCACGGACCGGCATGCGTGGTACCGGACATTTAACGTATCAAGTTCCCATCATGAATTTGGCGTAATGCTAGATGAGGACACAGCAGTACAGGAAGCCACAGAAGAGTCAGCGGAAAAAGCCGAGGAAAGCCGGGAACTAGCTGCTGAAAAAGAAGAAGAAGCGGCAGAGGCCATGAGCGATTTAGAAGAAACGTTGGCCGAACTCCGAAGTGAAGCGCAAGAGCTACAAGGAGTAGACGCCAAAAAAGCCGCAGAAGTGGAGGCTTTGATCAAAGAGTTAGAAGCAGCGCTAAAAAATTAATAAAAAAATCCCTGTACCGTGAGCGGAAAACCCACGTTACAGGGATTTTTTGTAGACTACCTTACCAAGGCTAACTCTGCGTGGCTTTACGAAATCGTTTTGCCTTTTTAGACGGTCATTTCGTTTTCAATGACGGTTTCGCGCAAAATCAAGCGGTGGGGCACGATGACTTTGACCCCGGTGGTCAGGCGATTGTTGAGTTGATCCATTAATTTTTGGGTAGCCAATTTACCAAGTCGCGCCACGTCCACGTCGATACTGGTGATATAAGGGTGGGTCAAAGTGGAGAATATCGAGTTGTTAAAGCTGATCACGGAGAGATTCTCCGGCACTTTATAGCCGTACATCGAAGCCAACTGCATAATGCGCATGGCAAACAGATCATCAATAACCACTAGGGCAGTAGGTTTCACGGTTTTTAATGTTTCCTCAAAGGCTAAGTAGTCTTCCGGTTCCTCAAATTTCACCCCGGGCCAAGTAGGTAACCCGGCCATCATCAGGGCTTTTTGATAACCAAAATAGCGTTCGAAGTAAAGATTTTCCCGAGTGGTATTGGTGACAAATAAAATACGCTCATGTCCTCGGTCCACCAGAAACTGCGTGGCTTGTTTCCCTAGCAACTGGTTGTCGTTGTCCACATAAACGATGTTTTCTTCGTGTTCGTAAGGCTGACCAATTAACGTAAAAGGAATCTTATTTTCATACAAGTAGGCAATTACCGGGTCATGATTTACAGAGTAAGTCAGGATAAAACCGTCCACTTGTTTTTGCAAGTGCATCCGTTTGACGTTTTCCAATAAAGTGGCAAAGTCCGGCGCCGAGGCGACTGCTACAGACATTTGCACCAAGCCGGCTTCTTCGTTTACCGCTTCGATGGTTTCAAGGTAAAAAGGATTTCCTAAGCGCTCCTTGGAGTCCAAGGGAGGCAAGATGACTCCGATGGCACTGGCGATTTGCTTGCCGAGATTGCGGGCCGCCACGTTGGGAACGTAGCCTAGTTCCGCCATGACTTTGCGAACTTTGCGCTTGGTTTCCTCGGAGATACTAGGATGGTCGTTGATTACCCGAGAGACGGTGGATGTGGCTACACCGGCTTTTTTGGCTACCTCTTTAACAGTAATACTCATCACTTTCGCTCCTTTTTTCAACAGTCCCTTTAGAAATTGGTCCAAGCCAACTTCTAAATCGTTCTAATCATAGCAAATTCTGAGAAAAGTTACTATGGTTATCCTTGATTTTAACAGGAAAACCAGCCCGCAAATTCTTCGGGCTGGTTTTTTCATAGGTTAGCGCTGCAATAGAAACTCGTCCTTCAAGGTAATCGTTTCGTCGTACAGGCCAAGTTCTAGCGCTTCACCTGAGACGAGTTCTAGACGAACCGCGTTTTTCGTTACCTGAATGAAGAGCAAGCGTCCCCGATAATTAATGTGGAAACTATAACTGTCCCAACCTTGAGGGACAAACGGTGCAAAGGAGAGTTTTCCTTGGGCGGTCTTCATTTGCGCAAAACCTTGCACGATGGCCAGCCAGCTACCGGTCATGGAAGTGATGTGCAGACCGTCTTCCGTATCGTTGTTGTAATTATCCAAGTCCAGTCGCGCTGTGCGTTCATACATTTCCAAGGCCTTTTCCTCTAGACCTAAATCCGCAGCTAAAATAGCGTGGATGCAGGCAGAAAGGGAAGATTCATGGACGGTCATGGGCTCGTAAAACTCGAAATTCCGGCGCAGTTCTTCTTTGGTGTAGTCATCCCGGAAGAAGTACAGCCCTTGTAAAACATCCGCTTGTTTAATGAAGCAAGAGCGCAAAATCTTATCCCACGACCAGTTTTGGTTCAATGGTAAATCACTTGGATTTAAGTCTGTTACCGGCATTAAGTCTTTGTCTAAGAAGGTATCATGCTGTACAAAAATCCCTAGGTCTTCGTCTTTTGGATAGTACATTTTAGCGATAATGTCTTCCCATTTTGCTTCTTCCTCAGGAGTTAAGGCAACCGTCGTACTAGCCGCGAATTTCCGGTAATTTTCCAAAGTGTAGCGCAAGACCCAAGTAGCGATGGTATTGGTGTACCAGTTGTTGTTCACGTTGTTTTCGTACTCGTTCGGACCGGTGACCCCGTGAATCATGTAGCGGTCTTTGGCCTTGGAGTAATGCACCCGATCTGCCCAGAAGCGAGCAATCTCCACCAAGACTTCCAAGCCTTCTTGGGCCAGGTAGCTTTCGTCTCCGGTGTAGTTTGTGTAATTGTAAATCGCATAGGCAATGGCGCCGTTACGGTGGATTTCTTCAAAGGTGATTTCCCATTCGTTGTGGCATTCCACCCCGGTAAAGGTCACCATAGGATACAAAGCGCCTTTTAGGCCTTGCCGTTGAGCATTAATGTGAGCTCCTGGCAATTGATTGTGCCGGTATTTTAAGAGATTTTTCGTCACATCTGGCTCTGCTAATGCTAGATACAATGGCACGGCATACGCTTCCGTGTCCCAATAAGTGGCACCGCCGTATTTTTCTCCCGTGAAGCCTTTAGGGCCGATATTCAAACGTTCATCTTCGCCATAATACGTAGCGAAAAGCTGGAAGAGATTGAAGCGGATGCCTTGTTGAGCCGCCGGATTACCTTCAATTGTTACGTCGGCTAATTCCCAGCGTTTGCCCCAAGCGGCGATTTGTTCAGCTTTCAACGCTTCATAATCATGACCGTAATCTTGGTATAGCCCTTTGATAGTAGCCACTTGTTCTTCAGGGAGCACATCTCGGCTGGTCACCACTAGGACTTCTTTGATTAATTCACAAGTTTCTCCAGCGGTTAAGGACCAAGTGAAGGTTTTGCTGACTTGTAAATGCTCCTTGTGGTAGGTGCCCGAAGCATTGTGCTTCATAGCAGCGGTCAAGGTAAAACGCTCAATGCCAAAGTTATTGGGAATCGTCCGCACGGTTAAATAGTCAAACTCAGTTTCTTGACCGGCTGCTAATTCTTCCCAAAAACGTTCGTCGTAGTTACTGTCCTCGTTGGTTACCGCGCTGTCCAATTTAGAAGTCATGGTGATATTCGCTGCACCTTCTAGCACTTCGGCGGTAATCTTAATAGCCCCTAGTTCCTTCTTCACGATACTTAAAAAGCGTTGGAAGGAAAAGCGAACCTTAGCAGCATCCACGGTTACGGTAAAGGAACGGTTGAGAATTCCGCCTTGCATATCTAATTCCAAATAGAAGTCTTCATAAGGAATCTTCGCTAAGTCGATGTCGGTGTCGTTGACTTTCAAATCCACGGCAATAAAGTTCACGCCATTAATGACTTTTCCGAAATAGTCGGGGTAGCCATTTTTCCACCAGCCCACCCGGGTTTTATCGGGGTACCAAACGCCGGCAAAATAAGTGCCGAGGTGATGATCGCCAGAATAGTGTTCTTCAAAATTTCCCCGCATTCCCATGTAGCCATTCCCGATGGCGGTCAAGGATTCTTGTAAGCGGCGATGGGTTGTATCTAAAGTCGTGGTGCTGATTTTCCACGGATCAATGTCGAATAAACGTTGAATCTGATTCATAAGATTCCCTCCTGTGCAGTTGTTACTCTCATAATATATGCAATCGGTTGCGTAGTCAAGAAAAGAATTGCTTTGTCCCTAAAAAAACTCTAGTAAAAGGGGAACTTTCGGGAGAAACTGATAGAAAACAGTTGAAAGGACATGATAATACTTGCAAGTATACCTAAAGCAAGGAAATGTTTTACTTCCATAGCCAAGAGGAAAAGCAACATTCGAAACGAAATCGGTTGCGCCAAAAGAGTGATTTAAGCGCAACAAGCAAGATTTTGGTAGAATAAATAGGTAAGGTGCCAGTTGGCCCAAAAGAAGGAAGGGAAAAGGGATGAAAATCTTAACCTTAAATACCCACAGTTGGGTGGATGAACAAAAAGCGCGACAAATTCCCGTTTTAGCGGCAGAAATCGCCCAAGGAGACTACGATATCATCGCTCTGCAAGAAGTCAACCAATCAAAAGAGGCGACGCAAGCATATTTGGATGGCTTTTACTGTCCCACCGCTACGGATGCGCCGGTGAAAGCAGATAATTTTGCTTTAAAATTGGTGGAGGCGTTGCAAGTCTTGGACAAAGAGTACTATTGGAGCTGGAGTTTTTGTCATTATGGCTACAAGCCTTATGAAGAAGGCGTGGCTTTACTGAGCAAAGAACCCATGATTGCCAAAGAGTTTGTCGTGACGGACACGGGGGATTACGAGGCGGATCACGCTCGGCGGATTTTAGTAGGGTTAACGGAAAGTAGTGGTCAGCTGATTCAAGTGGTCTCCGGGCATTTTGACTGGTGGCAAGAACATTTTGCCCAAGAGTGGCAGCGCACGCTAAAGGATGTAGGGCAAGCGTATCCGTTAATTGTGGCGGGGGACTTCAATGAATCTGCAGACGGGCCGGGTTATCACTTGATTATGGACAGTTCGGATTTGGTAGATGCTTTTGTGGTGGCAACTACCCGCATTGGAGAGTTCACCGTGCCGGGGGCGATTGCCGGTTGGGAAAAAGACGCTACACCGAAACGGGTGGATTACGTTTTTGCTGATCCGACATTTGCCGTCCAGCGCTACGAGGTGGTTTTTGATGGCCAAAGAACCCCGCAAATCAGCGATCACTACGGTGTGAGCGTAGAACTGACGTTAAACAACTAAAAAACCTCATGCAAATCGCCGAATCTCGGTGTTTGCATGAGGTTTTTTGTTTGCTTCAGTTAAGCGCTGATTTTCGCTTCAATGTCTGCAAACTCAGGAATATCCAAGTCTGCGCCATAGCGATTGGTTAAGGCAGTTTTCAGTAAACGATAGCCTAAGATTGGATTACGGGCCAAAAGAGGGCCGTGGAAGTAGGAACAAAAGACGTTTTTGTAAATAGCGCCTTCTGACTGATCTTCGTTGTTGTTGCCGTGACCTTCTTGCACGGTACCAAGAGGTCGTTCGTCTTTTCCTAAGAACGTGCGACCATTGTGATTTTCAAAGCCGTAGTAGGTTTCGTTAAACTCAGGGTTGTGGATCACGATATCCCCGATGTAGCGATTGTTGTCTTGACTCAAAGTGTAGTGATCCAAAGCGCCGATGCCTTCAATCTTTTCCCCGTGTGCGCCCATGTAATAGTGACCTAAAAGTTGATAGCCCCCACAGATGGCCAACATGACTTTCCCGGACTCGATATAGCGTGTTAAGTCCGCTTTTTTGTCTTGGATGTCTTGGGAAACAATCAGCTGTTCAAAATCTTGACCACCACCAAAAAAGGTCAAATCAAATTTGTCTGCCTCGAAAGGTTCGTGGATACTGACCACTTCACTGGTCAAGTTGATGTCCATTTTTTCTGCTAGGTATTTCAGCATCAGCAAGTTGCCGTTGTCGCCGTACGTGTTCAGTAGGTTGCCGTATAGATGGGCCATGTTCAATTGATACTTAGCCACGATCCATTCCTCCTTTGATGTAGCCTTTTTCCGCAAGTTTCTTGCGTAATTGCAAGACTGCGGTGTAAGTTGCGAGAATGTAGACGTGTTCTGTAGGCAATTGAGGAATCGCTGCAATCACATCGTCTAGCTCTTTGATTTCTGTTAGTTTATCGCTCGGAATGCCGGCGACTTTGAGGCGCAAAGCCATATCTTCATGGCGTTCACCCCCGGCAATTACCGCTGGCAAATTCATCTCGGCGAACGCTTCATGATTGCCATCCCAAATCCAGCTGACATCGATGCCGTCTGCGTAGTTGGCATTTAACAAAGCCACGAGAGAAAATGGATAAGGGGAGAGGCCAATCATATCGATGACTTGATTAAGTCCCACAGGATTTTTCACCAAGACTAAGGTACACTGCTTACCATCGATATTGATGATTTCTTGACGGCCAAAGACTTTTTCGTCGTAAGCTAAGCCTGCCCGAATTTTTTCTGGGGCTACTTGGTAGTATTCCGCCACACTGGCCGCGGCGAGGGCATTGTAGACATTGTACATACCGCCGACTTCGATGCCGTAGTTTTCCCCGTCAATCACAAAATCTGCGGAAGTATTATCCATATGAGTAACCGCGGTTAATTTGTAATCCAATTCCGGCCGGTGGAAACCACAGTTCGGGCAGTAGTATTTGCCTAAGTTGGCGTAAGTGATCATTTGATAGTGCAAAATGTGGTGACATTTTGGACACAAGACCCCGTCTGTATTGTAATGGGCGAGTTGTTCTTGATCTGGTAAGTGGTCAAATCCATAGTATTTTCTTGGGTTGACCGTGTCCAAAGAATTGAAAATCGGCGAGTCTCCATTGGCTAAAATCAAAGCTTCCGGTGCTTTTGCCGCGCCTTCAACGATTAAGCGATAGGTGGTGTAAATTTCGCCGTAGCGGTCCATTTGATCCCGAAAAATATTGGTAAAGACGAAGAGCTCCGGTTTGATGTACTCCGTTACTTTGGAAAGACTGGCTTCATCGATTTCCAGCACCGCAAAGTTTTTCTGATTTTTCTTCGGCTTTGCTCCAAGGAACGTGGAGACGATGCCTTGGACCATGTTCGCCCCAGTGGGATTGGTTAAAACTTCCTCGTATTGCTGTTTCAAGATATTCACGGTTAATGCAGTGGTTAAGGTTTTCCCGTTTGTACCGGTTACCACTACCACTTCATATAAGTCGGAATAGTGATCCAAAACATTGGGATCGATTTTCAAAGCCAATTTCCCTGGATAGCTAGAGCCACCCTTAAAAAAAGTTTTTAAAATCCATTGGGCGCTTTTACCAGCGGCAATGGCAATATGACTACGTAAACTCATGGACTGAGAGCCTCCAATAACAAGATGCGTTTGACGAAAAAATCCCGCCAAAGTTCAACTTATCATACCATAGGAACAAAAATGAGGAAAATGCTTTTCTCAAGTCTTAAGATTCCCTAGTAAAAAAGCACAAAAGACCCCAAGTTCGACCGCAATAATAGGCCGAACTTGAGGTCGTCGTGAACGCTGATTTTAAAATTGCACTAAAGGCGCCTTTTTAACGGCTTCAATGGTTGGGGTACCGGCTAATTGCATAGTAATGGCTAACTCCTTGTTTAGGTGATCAAAGACGGCTTTGACCCCTTGGGCACCGCCTAAGTTCAGTCCGTAAATCACCGGACGACCAATTGCCACTAAGTCCGCCCCGCTAGCCAAAGCTTTAAAGACGTGCTCTCCCCGGCGAACACCGGAATCAAAAATGACAGGAACTCGTTTGGCAACGACTTTGGCGATACCCGGTAGGACATCAAAGGAAGCGGGCCCGCCGTCTAGTTGCCGCCCACCGTGGTTGGATACCCAGATGCCGTCTGCACCGGCTTGAATGGCTACTTCGGTATCTAATGGAGATTGAATACCCTTAACGATGACTGGTAAACCGGACAAGTCTTTGATTTTTTGAATATCCTCAGGAACGAAATCTTGTTTGGCTGCCGCATAAATTTCGGCGATGCCTTTGCCTTCTCCGTCCCCGGAAGCACTTTGCGCACTATAAGCTGCCAAGTTCGGCATTGGTAGAGGGAATTGGAAATGATTGATCACGTCGGCTTCCCGATAGCCGCCTAATGTGGAATCTACGGTCAAAACGATGGCTTTTGCGCCGGCAGCCACGGCTTTTTTAATGATGAATTCATTGAAGCCGTCATCTTTACTCATATATAATTGGAAAAATTGAGGAGCGCCCGGTGCCGCTTGAGCCGCTGCTTCAATGGTTGTATTGGCATAGGTACTAATGGAGAAAATCGAACCCGCCGCTGCCACTCCTTTTGCAGTGTCCAACTCACCTTTTTCGTGAGCCAACCCTTGGGCTGCGGAAGGGGCTTCGATGATTGGTGTCTTCAAGTCAATGTCCCAAAGTTTCGTGGAAAGATCCGCAGAGGAAATACCTTGCAAAACGCGCGGTGTGATTTGCCGTTTGTTAAAGGCGGCGGTGTTTTCTTTCATGGTCCACTCAGTTTCTGCGCCACCGCGAATATATCCAAATGCGCCAGCTTCCATTCTTGGCCGAACTTCTTCTTCTAAACCAGCGACATTGACGATTTCAATATCCTTTTCTTCATTACTCGTTTGATAACTCATGAAAAACACTCCTTTTACTCAATCAATTTACTAACTTATTGTAAGTCTGTTGCTGTAAAAAGCCAAAGATTTTGTCTCGCAGAAAAAACGA
This sequence comes from Enterococcus asini ATCC 700915, assembly GCF_000407365.1. Taxonomy (GTDB): domain Bacteria; phylum Bacillota; class Bacilli; order Lactobacillales; family Enterococcaceae; genus Enterococcus_C; species Enterococcus_C asini. The sequence continues at coordinate 446,979 of NZ_ASVU01000001.1, read as the reverse complement.
TGTGGTAAAATGGTGTTATGGAATAAACTAGGGATGTTCGGAGGGGAAGATGAAGCAAAAACTTGATTGGACGTTGTCTCTTTTGTTTGGTGTTTGCTTGGGAATAGGAATTTTCCCAGAGCTGATAGAAAGAATCTCCTTTTGTGTGACTTTGGGGATTTTGGGCTTGGTAGTTTTAGTAGTTATTTGGGATTTGTTATTAAAACAATGCGACTGGGGGAGGAAATAAGATGAATCGTTATTTGAAATTAGTGATAGGGGAGTTTGTGGTAGGGTTTGGTCTTTTGATTTTGGCGTTGGCCATCTATCCGAAGCTTTTTGATGGTGGGAATGAGGTTGTGCTCATAGTTACGTTGTTGATTATCGCGATTCTATCGACATTCGTGCAGAAGGTCTTTAATTGGCGATCTTGAGAGCGGGGAATGGGATAGTAAAAACTAGTCTGCTATAATAAGCGAAACAAGCCACGGGGAGGTGCCAATTATGACATTGAAAATCGATCAAGAAAAATTGACAATCATGGGGGTTCCTTTTGATAGCCAGAAAGAGTTTCGATTTGTTTGGTATGTGGTTAGTTCGAACATGATTGAAGGTTGGGAGCCATCGGTAGAAGACGTCAAACGGTTACGAGAACGAGCTATTAGTAAACGGGAGGATCCGCGACGTGGCGAGAGATGAATATTTTGAATATCACTATCTGGATCCAAGTAACGAATATATTGATTCCGGTAGTTTGGTTTTAAAGAATATCTTGAAACTTCAAGATGCAGAAATGCTTCAAGTAAGAGAGCACGAAATTTCTGCTAACCGACTTCTCGACTTACTTTTTGATCCGATTATGGTTCATTCCATGGAAGATGTACGAGCCATTCATCATTATCTTTTTCAAGATATTTATGCTTGGGCGGGGAAATATCGCAAAGTAAATATTTCAAAAGAAGGTAATGCTTTTATGGCGATGCAATCATTTGAAATGGGGGGAACAATACCTAGACGAGTTGATTAAACACTTTTGCGACGAAACAATGTCTAAACCAAGTCTAGCTGCTTCGTTAGCAGAAATTCTAGATAATTTGAATTACATGCACTCTTTTCGAGAGGGGAATGGCCGAACGCAGCGAGAAGTTGTTCGGGTATTGGCCTAGAGAAAGGTTACTACTGTGAAATTGATATACAGGGAAATGATGAAATTTACCACCTTTATATGGATGGTACGGTCTATGGCGATAAAGAAAGACTCAAGCAGTTATTTTTGAGAATCTTAACAGAGATAAAAAGGTAACCCATTCACTTAGAAACCAAGTGGGTGGGTTACCTTTTTTACTTCCGAACGAGAGGCAAAATATCTTTACGTACCATTTCATTCAATTCGGTGAGATATGTTTTTTGTATTGATTTGTCACCCAATAATAATCTGTTCTGTGGGGTATTCATACCCTAAGTCCTGCGTTTCTTTCGGTACAAATAGTAGCAAGGTATACAGCATACCGATACGACCGATAAACATCAAGGCGGCAATCACAGCTTGGCCGATTCCAGAGAGGTCGGCGGTGATGCCGAGAGACAGGCCAGTAGTTCCAAAAGCGGAACAGACTTCTACAATAATGGCGATTAGCGGTTCTTCTTCGGTGGCGGTCAGAAAGATCACACAGAAAAAGCACATGCCAAGGGACAGCATGAAGACTACCACGGATTTTCGCACGTCATCATCCGAAATACGCCGGCCAAAGATATTGATCTTGGCTTCCCCTTTTAAGAAGGAGTACAAGTACAAGCCAATGATCGCCAAAGTAGTCGTTCGAATACCCCCACCTACGGAGCTCGGGGAGCAACCGATAAACATCAATAATGAAAAAAGAATCAACGTGGTCACCTGAAAATCGTTCAGGTTGTGAATTTGTAGACCAGCGTTCCGTGTGGTCATGGAGTAAAAAGCACTGTTCATCCACGTTCCAAAGTCCGAAAGATTTCGGAAGAGGTGATCTTTTTCCAACAACCAAATAATCACGGTTCCCCCCACAAAGAGAATCACAAAGGCTAAGACAGCGATTTTTGTAAAGAGAGAAAAGCGAAACGGTAAGCCGGCTTTTTGCTTGGCTTTTTTTCGTAGGTGCCGCTGTTTGCGGTATTTTAGCCATTCTCGGAAATCCATCAATACCGGAAAGCCAATGCCACCGATAAAAATCAAAAAGATAATCCAAAATAAGAAGAAGTAATCATGGGACAAGGGCATAATCGAGTCTCCCGTAACGTCAAAGCCCGAGTTGGTCACTGCCGAAACGGCTTGATAGAAGCCGTAAAAGATCGCGTCACGCCAAGAATCGTAATAGCCTTGGAATTTGAAATACAAGGAGAAGAAAACGCCGAAGATTCCTTGAAAGGCCAGGATAATCGTAAAGGTAGTACGAATCAAGCGTACGATTCCACTTAAGCGAGGCTGGTTCATATCCGTCATGATCAACTGTCGCTGTTTCAAGGTGATTCGCCTTCTTGAGATGATGAAAAAGAAGGTAGAAATCATCATTACCCCGAGACCACCGATTTGAAAGAGGATTTCTAGTAAGACCACGCCTCGGTCATTGAAGACGCTATTGATATCAAAAGTGGTCAAGCCGGTGACGCTGACGGTGCTAATGGCCATGAAAAGCAAATCCATAAAGGTCACTTGGCCGTAGGAATCGACTTCACGGAAAAAGGGCAAATGAAAGAGAATCAAGGAAAAGATGGTCATTAAAATATAGTAGCTGACGATGATTTGAATGGAAGAAATCTTGTTGGTGACAAAATAACGGGCTCGTCGGCTAAAAACTTCATAAAAACGCTGAAGAGAGTCCATAGTATACCTCACAAATGTTTAGGATTGCTGAGTGTTGTCCGTGATGCTTTCACGAAGTAGCTTTGAAAAAAAGCGCTGAGTAGTGAAAGCTCCGTGTCTAAGAATCCCCGACACGGCTTAAGTCCAGTATAGCAGAAGCCTTAAGGAAAGGGGCGCTGGATCTAGATTTCAAAAGAAAATGCCAAGAAGTTCTTTGCGACTATAAAAAAAGCCGAGTTTCAGCTATAATGCTAACAGAAGAAATAGGGGGATTGGCATGGCACAATTGTTTTTTAAGTATGGGGCGATGAACAGTGGCAAGACCATTGAAATCTTGAAAGTAGCCCACAATTACGAGGAGCAAGACAAGCCCGTGGTGATCATGACCAGCGCTTTGGATACACGCTCTGGACAAGGTCGGGTTTCCAGTCGGATTGGCCTGGAACGGGAGGCATTGCCGATTTTTGAAGAAACCGATGTGTTCGCGGTGATTGAAAAAATGTCACCGGCACCTTACTGTGTTTTAATCGACGAAGCGCAGTTTTTGACCAAGGAACACGTTTTGGCTTTCACACGGATCGTGGATGAGCTGCAGATTCCGGTGATGGCCTTTGGTTTGAAAAATGATTTTCGTAATGAAATGTTTGAAGGCTCGAAGTACTTATTGCTTTATGCGGACAAAATCGAGGAGATGAAAACCATCTGTTGGTTCTGCCACAAAAAAGCCAGTATGAATTTGCACTACCTAGATGGCAAACCGGTTTACGAAGGGGATCAAGTCCAAATCGGTGGTAATGAAGCATACTATCCTGTTTGCCGGTACCATTATTTTCACCCTGAAATCTAAGAACCCAAACGGCCTTGCGCCGATTCACGAAAGGAGTACTCATGTACGATCAATTACAATCTATTGAAGACCGCTATGAAGAACTAGGAGAATTGCTCAGTGACCCGGAAGTCATCGCAGACACCAAGCGTTTAATGGAATTGACCAAGGAAGAAGCGAATACGAGAGAAACCGTGGCTGTTTACCGACGTTACAAAAAAACGGTGCAAAGTATCGCAGACGCAGAAGAAATGCTGTCGGAAAATCTCGATCCTGAAATGGCGGAGTTAGCCAAAGAAGAGCTAGCGGAATCGAAAAAAGAAAAAGAAGAACTAGAAGAACAAATCAAAATCTTACTTTTACCTAAAGACCCGAACGATGACAAAAACATCATTATGGAAATCCGCGGGGCGGCCGGGGGCGATGAAGCGGCCTTATTTGCTGGCGATCTCTTTAATATGTACCAAAAATACGCAGAATCTCAAGGCTGGAAAACGGAAGTCTTGGAATCCAATGTTACCGGTATCGGCGGTTTTAAAGAAGTCATCATGATGATTACAGGGGACAATGTCTTCTCGAAATTAAAATACGAATCTGGGGCACACCGGGTGCAACGAGTACCGTCTACGGAATCACAAGGACGGATTCACACTTCGACGGCAACGGTGGTGGTAATGCCGGAAGCCGAAGAAGTGGAAATCGAAATCGAGGACAAAGACATTCGGACGGATATTTACCACGCGTCTGGTGCGGGTGGCCAGCACGTCAATAAGACGGCGTCCGCTGTTCGTTTGACTCACTTACCAACAGGAATCGTGGTAGCCATGCAAGACGAGCGTTCCCAGTTGAAAAACCGGGAAAAAGCCATGAAGGTCTTACGGGCTCGGGTCTACGATCACATTAGTCAAGCGGCGCAAAGTGAGTACGATGCCAACCGGAAATCCGCTGTGGGGACCGGGGATCGTTCTGAACGGATTCGCACGTACAATTTCCCGCAAAACCGGGTTACGGATCACCGTATCGGCTTAACCATTCAAAAATTGGATCAAATTTTAGCCGGCAAATTAGACGAAATCATCGATGCTTTGGTGATTTACGATCAAACCGAGAAATTGGCAGAGATGCAAAATGGCTAAAATCAGCTACCGAGAAGCTCTTCAAAGGGCTTCTTCTTTGCTAGGTGCAAAAGGACTGGAACCGGAAAGCATGCTTTATGTTTTCTTGCGGCGCAAACAATGGGACACCACCCAATGGCTGCTACATTTTTCCGAGGAAATCCCTCCGGCAGATCAAGCGCAATTGGCGGCGGACTTAGAGGCGTTATTGGCTTTTCGTCCGGCGCAGTACTTGTTAGGGTATGAGGAATTTTGCGGCCATCGTTTCAAAGTTACGGAAGCGACTTTGATTCCTCGACCGGAAACGGAAGAACTGGTTATGGCGGCTATTGATAGTTTTCCACCAGACCAATCTGTTCGGGTAGCCGATATCGGCACGGGAACGGGCGCAATCGGTCTGTCGGTGAAATTAGCCCGGCCTCAGTGGCAGGTGGCGTTGACGGATTTGTCCCAAGAGGCACTAGCTGTGGCCAAGGAAAATGCCGAATTACTAGGTACTCAGGTCGCTTTTTATCAAGGGGATACCTTAGAGGCACTGCCCCCAGGTGATGTCGATTTACTCTTGTCCAATCCGCCTTATATCAGTGTTGCAGAGTGGGACTTAATGGATGAAAGCGTCCGACGCTACGAACCTAAAACCGCTCTTTTTGCTGAGGATGAGGGACTTGCCATCTATCGAAAATTAGCTCAACAAGCTCCAGCGCGGCTGACAAAAGACGGGCAAGTGTTCTTGGAAATCGGCTTTGCCCAAGGAAAAGCCGTTCAAGAGATGTTTCAAGAAGCATTTCCAGAAAAAGAAGTTGCAATTTTAAAAGACTTAGCCGGGCAAGACCGGATCGTTCACGTCTTTTAATCTTCAGCCGAGAGTTATCCTCCGGTTGTGGATAAAAACTTTTTTATTTTGTTTCACAAAAGCCAGGCTAGTTCTGGCAAGGTGTTCCACAAGAAAACACTTATCAACATGCTTTTCCACACTTGACAAAGGAGTTATCCACAAAATGTGCATAACTAACCGGAAATTGTTGATAACGTGGTGATTTTTCAAAAAAGGGATGTGTATAAACTGTGGAAACAATTTTATACGAAGGCAACCAAATCAAAGAAGCAGCGGCCGTGGTGAAAAACGGCGGCTTGGTGGCATTTCCTACTGAAACCGTCTATGGGCTAGGGGCCAATGCGCTTTTACCTGCTGCGGTGAAGTCGGTCTACGCTGCCAAAGGACGCCCCTCGGACAATCCGTTAATCGTTCACGTGGCGAACTTTGACCAGGTCAAAGCGTATGTGGACAACTTTCATCCATTAACGGAAAAAATCGTGGCAAACTACTGGCCAGGGCCCTTAACCTTGATCTTTTCCATTAAAAAGGACAGTCTCCCACAAGAAGTTACAGGAGGGTTATCCACAGCGGCATTTCGCATGCCAGATCAGGCCTTGACTCTAGCTTTAATCGAAGCAGCCGGCGTGCCACTAGTAGGACCGAGTGCCAATACTTCCGGTAAACCAAGTCCTACGACAGCGGATCATGTCTATCATGATTTGGCTGGAAAAATCAATGGAATCTTAGATGGGGGAGCTACCAAAATCGGTGTTGAATCTACGGTTTTAGATTTAAGTGATCCTACAAAACCGCCGATGATCTTGCGTCCGGGAGCGGTGACCCAAGAAGAGTTAGAAGCATTATTGGACAGTCCGGTTCTTTTGGATGGTCATCTGGTATCGGCCACAGAGGTCCCCAAAGCTCCGGGGATGAAGTACAAGCACTATGCCCCGGATACGGAAGTCCTCATGGTAAAACCGCAAGATTGGTCGACTGCTTTAAAATGGGTCCAAGAAAAGCAAAAACGGGCGGGAGTAATCGCGGGGCCAGCGGTTTCTGAAACCATGCGCTATGACACGGCGGCGGTCTTTATGTATGCCAAAGACACAGTGGAGGCCGCCTCCAAGAGTTTATTTGCCGGTTTGCGAGCTTTGGATGAACCTCTTTTGGCATTAGACGTCATCTTAGTAGAGACGTTCCCTGATGAAGGCCTGGGCACGGCCTATATGAATCGTCTGAGCAAAGCTGCTAATGGACGTTTTTTTGAAACGGGAGAGCAGTAAGCCAGACTTGAATCGAGCTTTCAGGTCGCCGTTATTTGTGGCTGAAAAGTCATAATTATGCGAATATTTCTTTAAACACTTTTTCGCTTTTGTGTTACAATGCCTGTAACCAAAGTAGAAGGGGTGTTTTTTTGCATGACTTACCGTGATTTCGATCCAGATTTGTGGCAAGCTGTGGATCAAGAGTTAAACCGCCAACGCAATAACTTGGAGCTGATTGCCTCCGAAAACATCGTTTCAGAAGGGGTCATGGCTGCGCAAGGCAGTGTGTTGACCAACAAATATGCAGAAGGCTATCCCGGGCGCCGCTATTATGGTGGCTGTGAATTTATCGATATCGTCGAAAATCTAGCCATCGATCGGGCCAAGGAATTATTTGGCGCAAAGTATGTCAATGTACAGCCACATTCCGGCTCCCAAGCCAATACCGCGGCGTACCTAGCATTGATTGAAGCCGGCGATACGGTTTTGGGGATGGATTTGTCGGCTGGGGGACATTTGACCCATGGTTCACCGGTGAACTTCTCCGGAAAAACCTATAACTTTGTCAGCTATGGAGTGGATCCTGCTACCGAAGTGATCGACTACAATGTGGTGCGGATCTTGGCTCGTAAGCACCAACCAAAACTAATCGTTGCTGGAGCTAGTGCCTATTCTCGGACGATTGATTTCGCGAAATTCCGTGAAATTGCCGATGAAGTAGGGGCTAAGTTAATGGTAGATATGGCTCATATTGCCGGGCTAGTGGCAGCCGGCTTGCATCCGTCTCCGGTACCATACGCAGATATCACGACCACCACTACTCACAAAACTTTGCGAGGACCTCGTGGGGGCATGGTTTTGACCAATGATGAAGACTTGGCGAAAAAGATTAATTCCGCTGTCTTCCCAGGTATTCAAGGGGGACCTTTGGAGCATGTAATTGCGGCCAAAGCTGTCAGCTTTAAGGAAGCTTTGGATCCAAGCTTTAAAGAATACGCTGAAAATGTGATCCAGAACGCTCAGGCTATGGCCAGAGTCTTCAATCAAGCACCGGAAGCGCGACTTGTATCAGGGGCAACGGACAACCATTTGTTGTTGATTGACGTGCGCGGTTTTGAGTTAAATGGGAAAGAAGCAGAAGCGATTCTCGACTCCGTTAATATCACGGCGAATAAGAATTCGATTCCTTTTGAAACCTTGAGTCCTTTTAAAACCAGTGGCATTCGTATTGGGACACCGGCGATTACCAGTCGTGGCTTTACCGAAGATGATGCGGTGGAAGTGGCAAAACTGGTGGTTAAAGCATTGCGAGAACATGAAAATGAAGCAAGCTTAGCAGAAGTAGTGCAAGGGGTAAAAGCCTTAGTGGACAAATATCCGCTGTATCCTGAATTATAAAAAATAGTTATACTCCAAGGGATAGACGATTATTTTGAATTGGAGTACACTATAGCATAAGAGAAAAGCTCACGTTTCGTGGGCTTTTTTGCTAGGAAAAGAACAGTTGGTATAAAGCGAAAAGGGTTTATGAAAAAGGGGGAAGTAGCAATGATTGAGTTTCAACATCTGACAAAAAAATACGGGAATAAAACAGCGCTAAATGATCTGAATTTGACCATTAAAACCGGAGAAATTTTTGGCTTTTTAGGTCATAATGGGGCCGGTAAATCCACGACGATTAAAAGTCTGGTCAGTGTGATTGAGCCGACGAGTGGTTCGATTACAGTGGAAGGGCTACCCTTGACGGAAAATCGTTTTGCTATCAAAAAAAGCATCGGCTACGTGCCGGATACGCCGGATATGTTTTTAGCCTTAACTGCCGGGGAGTATTGGGACTTGTTGGCGGCGGCGTATGAGATGAGCCAAGAAGACAAAAATCGTCGGTTAGAAGAGCTAGGGACATTGTTTGACATGCTAAGTCATCAAGAAGAAACGTTAAGCAGTTTTTCCCACGGGATGCGGCAAAAAGCGATTTTAATCGGGGCCCTCTTGCCCGATCCGGATATTTGGGTTTTAGATGAGCCCATGACTGGCCTTGATCCCCAAGCTTCCTTTGACTTAAAGGAAATGATGAAAAAACATGCAGCAAGAGGCAAGACGGTGATTTTTTCCACTCACGTGCTAGATACGGCCCAACAGCTGTGTGATGAAGTAGCTATTTTAAAAGCCGGGGAACTGATTTATAACGGTACCATGGACGATTTATTGGCGGCATCTCCAGGGGAGTCTCTAGAGTCCATTTACTTGAAAATGGCCGGCCGTAAGACAGACGCTCAGGTGGTTAGCGACTTGGAGGGATCGGGTCATGAATAAAACAAAGCTCTGGCAGTTGGTGTCCGTATCCCTACGTTACGCTTCCCCGCAAATGACGGATAAAGCCCGTAAAAAAGGCTACAGCCAGAAAAAAATGAATCGCTACTTGATTGGTCAATTTCTCTTAGTGGCAGTCCTTTTTCTAGTTTTGTACGGGGGCATGATGGCTACGGTGAATTTTAGCAAGATGCCTGGTTTTTTCACCATGTATCTAGGGCTGTTTGCGATTTTGGCGATTGCCCAGGGGATTTCGGTGATTTACAATATCTTCTTTGAAAGCCGGGACTTACCGGCATACTTGCCACTACCCTTTACTCAAGGAGAGATTTTCACCTCGAAGATTTTGGTAGTGATGCTAAATGTAGTCCCCTATTGTTTGCCTTTGTTAGCTTTGTTTGTCCTTACAGGGTTGCAGTCGCAGATTTTCTGGCCCTTGGCTCTGTTGCTCGGCTTTCTGGCCTTTTTACTACTGACAGGAACTCTGTTGTTTGTGGGGGCTTTAATCGTGCTAGGCTTAACTCGTACGAAAGTCTTTCAGCAACACAAAAAAGTTGCCATTACGGCCTTAATGACACTCTCCACAGTGGGCGCCGTGGCAGGGGTCTTGCTGCTCCAAGGTTCCATGAACGATACCGACTTTTCCCAAATGACGGACCGCAACACTTTGCCTATTTTTCTACCGACCTATTGGGCGCTAAAACAACCACTAACCGGTTTAGGGGCCCTTGGCTGGCTGGTTTTGTTAGGGGTCTTTGTCCTGTTGACCTTGGTGATTAAAAATGGCTTTTTGCCTAAGTTGTATGAGCAATTAACCGAAATTACTGCTGCCAATCAAGTCACTCGGCGTAGGAGTAAGCACAATCGCAATTTGCATCAACAGTTGCGTAGTTACAATCTCCAACTTTTAAAAGAGCCTAATTTATTGATGCAAGTTCTTTCTTCTTCAGTTTTGATGCCGGTAATTTTACTGATATCCATGGGCTTTAATTTCCGGGGCACGCTCACAGGTTTGTCGGGGAAATACGTGGGAGTGGCTTTTGTTGTCGGAATCTTCTTGGCGTACCTGATGACGAACCAAAATTCCTTTGTGGCCAATTTGATTTCGTTGGATGGACCGAACTACGAGTTTATTACGAGTCTACCGATTGAAAAGAAAGCCTATTTAAAGCAAAAATTTCTTTTAGGTTGGTTGATTCAAGCAATCTTAGTCAGCCTAATGGTGATTGCAGTAGGGCTGGTTATCGTACCGGTGCCCCTTTTAATTGGCGCAGGGCTTTTGGGAGGACTGTTCGGTAGTCTGATCTTTAGTCTGTACTTCTTTGCCCGGGATTATCGCTTGTTGCTAACCAGTTGGACCAATGTCACTCAATTATTCGGTCGGGGCGGTGGCTCTTTATTATTTGCTTTTGCCCTTTTCGGAGGAATGTTTATCGGGGCGATTTTGATTACAGTCTATGCTTTAGGAGTCGGAGCCTTTGCCTTTGCGCCTTTGAATCCTTTGGTAATCGGGGGCGTTTTACTGATTGGCACTGGCGTGATTCTTTATTTTAAGACCCAGTTTTGGAATAAATTGGATACTTTGGATTGGCGCAGACGGATTGCATTAGGCAAGAAAGCTCAGAAAAATTAGAAGCTGTTAAAGAATTTTCCGGCTTTTTATCCGGGAGTTGTCGGAATGGCCATCTTGCATTACAATATAGAAAAAACTAAAGGAGCCTACTCATGGGAAAATTCCAAGTCATTGATCATCCATTGATCCAACACAAACTAACCATTATCCGGGATAAAAATACGGGTACGAAAGTCTTTCGCGAGGTGGTCAACGAAATCGCCATGCTCATGGCTTATGAAGTATCACGGGACATGCCTTTAGAAGATATCGAAATCGAAACACCAATCGAAAAAACGGTGCAAAAAACTTTATCAGGTAAAAAAGTTGCCATCGTACCGATTTTACGTGCCGGCATTGGCATGGTAGACGGTATTTTAGAATTGATTCCGGCGGCAAAAGTCGGTCATATCGGCTTATTTCGGGATGAAGAAACCTTAGAACCTCACGAATACTTCTTCAAAATGCCAGAAGACATCGCTGCTCGTCAGTTGTTTGTAGTCGATCCAATGTTGGCTACAGGGGGTTCTGCGATTATGGCTATCGATTCTTTGAAACAACGGGGCGCATCAAACATCAAATTTGTCTGTCTAGTGGCGGCACCAGAAGGGGTTAAAGCTTTACAAGAAGCTCATCCCGACATTGATATTTACACCGCTGCTTTAGACGAACGTCTAAATGACCACGGGTATATCGAACCAGGTCTCGGGGATGCCGGCGACCGCTTGTTTGGAACAAAATAGAAAAATTATTGTTTTTATTTAATTAATAAAAAAGTATGATTAAACTTGTGTAAGTTGCAATGTTTAATCATACTTTTTTGTTTTGAATACTTTTAATATGATTCTACTTGTGCTAGTTAGTTCTAAAGTTTTTGTAGATTTAAAAGCAAAAAAGTACCGTAGGATAGCGTAAAATATTTTGTGTAAATAGAAATTTAGGGTAGAAAAAGAGAAAGTCCATTCTGTAAAATTAAAGTTACGACACCGAAATTTTATAGGAGGACTTTCTCATGACTAATTTTACTACAGAAATTATGCAAACACTACTCAATAAAGGCGATTTAGATGAATTATTTCGGGATCATTTAGAACGAGCGATTAATTCACTTCTACAAGCAGAGCTAACTGCTTTTTTAGACTATCTCAAATGTCAAATTAAGCTAGACAAATCGTCCTGACGCACATGACTCAAAAATACTTCCAATGGTGTCTTGTAATGCAGTGATTTTCTGGGAATATGGTTTCTTTTAGAAGCGACACTCTGAATGAATGATTCGGGGACTTCTCTGAAGTCCATTGACTTAGGAAGCCCATCTTTACGAAGCAACCCGTTTGAATGTTCGTTCAGCCCGCGTTGGGAAGGAGTTCCGGGATCAGCAAAAAAGATCTCGATATCATTAGTATTGCTGATCGATTTCCAGTTGGAAAACTCTTTGCCACAATCAAAAGTGATGGTCTTGAAAAGGTGTGGTGGAAAAGTTTGAAACCAATGATTCAATGTAAGTTCAATGTCTTTTGCCTGTCTACCAGCGGGTTTTAAGGTAATGATTGCTTTGGATAGGCGCTCCACTAGCGTAATCACAGCACTTTTGTGCTTCACTCCAACAATTGTGTCACCTTCAAGGTGACCGAATTCTTCATCGAAATTCTGATAGCGGGCGTTTCTTTCGTGAATCGTTCTTTTGTAAGCTTGCTTACCACGTTTCTCTTGGTGTCCATTGGGTTTACGCTTCCCTTTCATTGGCAAATCCAAAATATTGAACTCATTGTTTTTGAACTTCCGATACAAAGTGCGCGCCGAGCAATCAATTATTTTCTCGCCACGACCGATGAGCACATCTGGTGGCCACCCTTGATTGACCATCTTTTGAATGTATCTTGTTTGATCATCAGGCAAGACAATGGGGCGTCTGCCGCAGCGGGATTTGTTTTGCTTGTATTGTTTATAGTAATCCAGCGCATTCTTTCCCTGTTCCAATGCGTGATAGACATTGTAGATCGTTTGTCGAGAGCGTTTTAGAAGTCCCGCGACTTTGGAAGCGGGTTGGTGTATATGGAAATAAGACTCTATCAATACGAGTTCGTCTGGTGTAAGATGGGTGTAGGCCATTTGTGCTCACTCCTTATAATTCTTTCGACGGAACTATTTTGAGTGTAGCACAAATGGCTTTTTTCAACTGTCTAGCTTAATTTTACAATCGGCGCTACGAAAAATATGATCGAAATGGATTCAATTCAGGAAATTCCCGTAACGGGAATTATTCACGTACATTTAAAACAGAATATGGAGAGCTAAATTTAACTATTCCTAGAGATCGGAATGGCGAATTTTCTCAACAAACACTCCCAGCATATAAGAGAACCAATGATTCGTTAGAAACGACCGTTATCCAATTATTTCAAAAAGGCATTACGATGGCTGAAATTTCCGAATTAATTGAAAAAATGTATGGGCATCACTATACGCCACAAACGATCTCCAACATGAGTAAACTCGTGTCTGAAGACGTTTTAGCATTTAAAGAAAGAACGTTAGAAGCCAGTTATTCCGTTATCTTTATGGATGCGACACATATTCCTTTGAAGAGACAAACCGTTTCAAAAGAAGCCGTGTACATTACGATTGGTATCCGATTGGATGGAACCAAAGAAGTTCTTGGGTTCACTATCGCCCCAACAGAATCCGCGTATATTTGGAAAGAGGTTCTTCAAGATCTTAAAAACCGTGGGTTAGAAGAGGTTTTATTAGTGGTAACCGATGGTTTAAGTGGTATCGAAGAAAGTATCCATAGTGTGTATCCGAATGCACAATTTCAACAATGCTGTGTACATGTATCTAGAAATATCGCACATAAAGTGCGTATTCGAGATCGAAAAGAAATTTGTGAGGAGTTCAAAGCGGTTTACCAAGCAACGTCTAAAGAAGAGGCATTGGCTCAAGTGGACTTTATGGTCAAAAAATGGGGAAAGCAGTATCCAAGAGTTGTCAATCTGCTCTTGAATCCTGCCATAGTCACATTTTATAATTTTCCTCCCACTATCAGACGAACCATCTATTCAACGAACTTAATCGAAGGATTTAATAAACAATTAAAACGGTATACTCGAAGAAAAGAACAATTTCCAAATGAAGACTCTTTAGAAAGATTTTTAGTGTCGCAATTTAATCAATATAACCAAAAATTTTTAGGCAGGATTCACAAAGGATTTAAAGAAATTCAGGATACATTAGAGTCAATGATTTAACTGTAATTAACGGAATGGATTTTCCATTTACACATAATTCTTGACGCTACCTACCGTAGGATTGTTACCGATATTTTAGCAATATTGTAAGCGCATACTTGATATGATGAATATGTAAAAAAAAGAAGAAAAGAGGAAAGAAAATGAAGATTATTGGAATTACTGCGTGCACCGCGGGGATCGCACATACTTACATTGCAAAGGAAAAGTTAGAAAAGGCAGCAATTAAGTTTGGTGATGAAGTAAAAATTGAAACGCAAGGGTCCATTGGTGTCGAAAATGAATTGACAACTGAAGATATTGCTAATGCGGATATTGTGATCTTAGCAACAGATATCGGAGTTAGTAAAGACCGTTTTAAGGGGAAACCAGTGATTGAGATTCCAATTAGCTTAGTCATGAAATCTGCAGATGGGATTATTAAAAAAATCCATCAAAAGTTGACTACGACTGTTTAATTAATATGATTGGAGGTGCCGAAAATGAAAACAAAGAAAAAGATAGAGATAAAGAAGCACGTGCTAACAGGAATTTCTTATATGATACCTATTATTGTTGCAGGAGGGATTTTAGGAGCACTTGCGAAAGGATTTGGCGGGTTTGATATTGGAGATTTAGTAGAACCGGGGGTTACCCCCTTTACTAATATGGATCCATTCACTTGGACTGGTTTTTGGTGGGGAGTTAATAAAATTAGCTCATATGCTATGTCGTTTGCCGTTGCAGTTATGACCGCAGGGACGGCATATTCAATTGCTGGAAGACCTGCTATTGTTCCAGGACTAATTTTAGGTTATGTAGCTACAGAGACAAAAGCTGGCTTCATAGGAGGTCTATTGGTTGCTTTTATTATTGGATATTTAGTTAATCAGATAAAAAAATGGAACCTACCTAAATCTTTTCAAGGATTAATGCCAGTACTAATCATTCCTGTATTGTGTACTTTGTTGGCTGGTATGCTATTTTTAATGGTTCTATCTCCACCACTAGCCTTCATTATGGATAAGTTTCAATTATGGATTATTTCATTAAATGGGGGAGCGAAATCAATTATTGGAGGAGTAATTGGCGGTTGCATGGGATTTGATTTGGGAGGACCAATAAATAAAACGGCCTCTCTGGCAGCTAATGCATTAGGTGCGGATGGTGTTAATGGTCCAATGGCTGCAAAAATTATTGGTGGCATGACTCCTCCAATCGGTGCTTTCATTGCTACAGTATTAGCAAAAAAGAAATTTTCACAAACAGAAGTTGAAACAGGAAAAGCTGCACTTCCGATGGGATTGTGTTTTATTACTGAGGGAGTTCTGCCATTTGCAGCTGCTGACCCATTAAGATTTATCGTTAGCTCTGTACTTGGTTCAGCAACAGCAGGTGCTATTGCTGTTGGTATGGGTGTGGAATGTCCGGCAGCACACGGAGGGATTTTTGTTGTCCCTATGATGACTAACCCTATTTGGTTTTTAATTGCATTAACGATTGGATCATTTATCACGGGAATTGTGTATGCAGTATTGAAAAAACCTGAGACTATCACTGAGCAAAATGAAGAAGATGAAGAAATAGATTTGGAGTCCTTTGATTTTGATATAAATGTTGAGTAGAAGAGGAGAATTAATTATGTTAGTTAATATGAAAACAATATTGGATGATGCCAATAAACACAATTATGGGGTTATGGCGATGAATAGTGTCAATATAGAGATGGCACGTGGTGGAATTATGGCAGCAGCAGAAATGAATTCCCCAATCATTATCCAGTTTGGACCAGGTCAAATGAAAAATCATGCACATAAAGAAGAAATGCTACCTCTTATTAAGGAACTTGCCGAAAGAGTTCATGTGCCAATCGCTTTAAATCTGGATCATGGAATGGACTTTTCAGTTATCACTGATTGTATTAACTCTGGGTTTACAAACGTTATGTTTGATGGCTCGAGTTTACCTTACGAGGAAAACCTGTCCAAAACTGAAATGATCTGTAACCTAGCCCACGGAGTAGGTTGCTCCGTAGAAGCTGAACTTGGTCACGTAGGTCAAGCAATTGATGAAGATGATAATAATTTCGATTTATACACAGATCCAGAAGTAGCAAAAGAATTTGTGGAATACACAGGTGTCGATGCCTTAGCTGTAGCAATTGGAACTGCGCATGGACAATATCCGAAAGGGAAAATTCCTAAATTGGACTTTGATCGATTGAAAGAGTTGAAAGAAAAGCTTAAAATGCCCCTTGTTCTCCATGGAGGATCGGGAGCAGGAGAAGAGAATCTAAAAAAAGCAGTCAAATTAGGAATTAATAAAATTAATGTTGCTACAGATGCATTTGGTATTGCAAAAAAGACTATTGTAGAGGAGTTAGAAAAAGATCCTCACATGGACTATATGCATCTTTGTATGGCAACAGAAGAAGGAATTAAAAAATTTGTAAAAAGTTATATTAAAACAATTGGGTCAAACGATCGTTATATATTTGGTGAAGTTCCTTATACTGGTAATGAGTGATATATTGTTATTTACAGAGTGCTAGTAAGCACTCTGTAAATAACTTTTATAGGAGGTGCTTTTTTGAAAAAAGAGGAATTGCAAGAAAAGTCTATCCTCAAGTATTTAATAAAGAAATCACCAACTACGGTAAGAAAAATTGCAGAAATCACCGAACTATCTGAAAAAACTGTACGTGGAAGATTAGACAAAATTGATACTTTTTTAAAACAAAACAAAATAGGCGAGATTAGAAAGGAACCCGGGAAAGGAATTTCAATCATTGTTTTTGAAGACAGCAAAAATGAACTAGATAATTTCCTATATACTAATGAAACCTTGATTACTGAAAATGAAAGAGTAACGGAAAAGATTTTAATTTATTTGTTGACACTTCCTAAAGATAGTTTCGTTACTCAAGGATGGTTATCAAAAAAACTCTTTTTAAGTATTCCAACTTTGAGAAATGAATTATCCGAAGTAAAAAGGTGGTGCGTTTCTCATAATATTGAACTAGAAATAGTTCAACGAAAAGGTATGAGGATGAATGGAAGCGAATATGCTAAGAGAATTGGAATTATTGACTTAGTTCTGGCAAATAATAAAAATGTGGGTAAATCTTTGTTAGTATTGTGTCCAGGTCTAGATGTTGAAAAAGTAAAAAAAATAATTAAACAGGTTGAAAAGAATTGGAAAATTCAATTTAGCCGGAGCTCATTTAATAAAATCTGGATTATGATCTGTTTATCCATATATAGGGGGAGAAATGGTAAATCGGATGAGGGTGTTCCCGATGATTATAAAGGGATTGAAAGTTATAATGAGTACAATTTTTCTGAATCTATTTATCAATTGCTCAGCGAAAATGGTTATAGGGGATTTCAGGAAAGAGATACGAGACTACTTGCAATGTTAATCATTGGTGCAAGCAAATTGACATGGGATTTTGAATTGGATTCAAATGTTGGTGCCGAGAACAATAAATTAACAGACTTTATTAATCATCTGATAATCTCAATTTCTGATGTTTTGGGAGTTGATCTAAGAGATGATCAGATCTTAGCTAATGACTTGAAGGAGCATTTAAAATCAGCAATCTTTAGAATGAGATTTGGTCAGAAAAATGCTAACACTATGAGTAAACAATTGAAATCGGAATATTCAGATGCATTTTTGAGTGTGTGGTCAACCTCGCAATTATTTGAACAATATTTTGATATTCAAATAACTGAGGACGAAATTAGCTTCATAGTTCTATATGTAGAAGCGGCATTAATGAGACGGAAGAAAACTGTAAAAGCAATATTGTGTTCTAATCTAGGTCGCTCGCAAAGTTTTTTTGTTGCAGAATTAATAAAAAAGAATATTCCGGCAATTAGTGAAATTGAAATTATTCGTGAAAATAATTTTAATAGACCAGTTCCAGATGATGTGAAAGTAGTTTTGTCAAATACGGGAGTTCCATCTAGCAATGTTATACCAATTTCCCCCATCCCTACAAGGGCTGACTTCAATTTAATCAGTCAGTCAATTGATGATGAAGCTCAACAAACTACTACAGAGTTCTATTTTACAAAATGATGTTAGGATGATTTCATGGACACGATTTGGTAGAATCTAACTACTAAGAAAAGGACGTGTCCACGATGGCAAAAGCCAAGAAAAAATTTGATGAAGACTTTAAGAAGATGATCTTAGATTTAAACCAGTCTGGCCAATCGGTCGAGGAACTGGCAGCGCAATATGGTATCGCTACACAAACGATTTATCGTTGGAAGAAGCTTTATACAAAGAATGAAGCAACCGGCATGACTAAGGCAGAAATCCTAGCAATGAAAAAGGAAATGGCCCGCATGCAGGAGGAAAACACTATCCTAAAAAAGGCTTTAACCATATTCGCTCAAAAGTAAAAATGAGTGATGTCTTCGAATTTATTCAATCAAATGTTCATGATCATGACGTAAAACAAATGTGTACCGTTTTGGAAGCACCGAAATCCAGCTACTATGACTGGAAGAAAAAGAAGCCTTCCAAGCGCCAATCAGAAAACAAACGCTTAAACCGCTTGATTTCAGGAATCTACTTTGAAAACAAGGGTATCTATGGTGCGCCCAAAATTCATAAGATTCTTGTTGGCCGTGGCGAGACCTTGTCCCTAAAGAAAGTACAAATACTGATGAGAAAATTAGGCTTGCGTTCAATCACCCTCAAGAAGTACAAGCCTGGCAAACAAGCAAAAGTTAAAAGTGAAGGACGTAAAAACCTGTTAAACCAAGATTTTACCACTACGTCGATCAATCAAAAATGGGTGACAGACATTACCTATATTCATACCCTAAAAGATGGCTGGACCTATCTTTCCACCATCCAAGATCTTCACACAAAGAAAATCATCGGTTGGAAGTTTGGCAAGCAGATGACGAAAGAACTGGTTATCGAAACCCTTGACCATGCGCTCTTAAACCACACGCCCTCCGAGAACTTGATCATCCACTCAGACTTGGGTTCTCAGTACACTAGCGAAGCCTATGAGGCAAAGTTGAAAGAATTGAACATTCGGCACTCCTTTAGTCGTAAAGGCTGTCCGTATGACAATGCCGGTATCGAATCGTTTCACGCCTCACTCAAAAAAGAAGAAGTCTATCCATCAAAAGCGTATGAAAACTTTGAAGCTGCTCATTTAGCGTTATTTCAATACATTGAAGGATTTTACAATCGCAAGCGAATCCATAGTAGTATTAATTATTTAACACCAAATCAGATGGAAGAGTTGGCATTGCAAGCTTAGTTCCTAGCTACCACCTACATTTTTTTTGCGAGATTTCCACAGGGCTTCAACTTCATCGCTTCGATCAGCGGTCAAACGGTTTTGGTTTGACGGCTGGTCGAAACGATGAGATACTAACCCGCTGGAATCTCGAAAAAATTCTCACAAATCGTGTCCGAGGTATTGACTCAAATCCAAAAACAATACAACCGCTGTTTGATCCTAAATTTTTCTTTATTGATTTGGATCTTAAAAATAAAGAAATGATAGTTAAATACATGGTTACTAAATTGGAAGAAAACGGAATTGTAACCCCTTACTTTTTTGATACGTTATGGGAACGAGAGGAAAAAACATCTACATGTATTGGAGACGGCATTGCAATTCCTCATGGAAGTATGGATGAAGTTAATGAAGCGAGAATTTGTGTAGCAACTCTGAAAAGACCAATAGAATGGACACCAGGAGAAAACGTGAGAATAATTTTTTTGTTAGCTGTAAAGATGAACAGCCAAGCAAACATAAAGCGACTGAAAGACTTTTATATTGATTTAATTCGTTTTACTGAAAGTGAAGAGCTATTAAAAGAATTTAGCAATCAAAAATCTGCTATAGACAGTTTTCAATTTCTATTCAAATAACGAGGTGATAATTATGGAAGCAGTACAAATAAAGAGTATTTTAGAGGATGAATTAATCAATCTTACGTTACATGCAAAGAATAAAGATGAAGTGATTCAGTCACTTGTGAGCATGATGTATAATGCAGGTCATATTAAGAGCATAGAGGGATTTACCAATGATGTATATCTACGAGAAAAAGAAGGAATTACAGGAATGGGAAACAATGTTGCAATTCCTCATGGAAAATCAGCTGATGTAACGGAAGCTTGCGTGGCGATTGGGAGAACTAAGGAGCTTATCGAATGGGAGTCTTATGACAATCAACCTTCAAGGCTATTTTTTCTATTTGCAGTTCCCAATGGAAAAGAGGGAGCAAATCTACACTTGAAGTTGTTATCACAATTAGCAACAAAATTGGCAGATGATGAGATAATTGAAAAATTAAAGCAATCTAAAACAATAGAAGAATTTAAAAATTATTTAGCATAGAAAGATGGGAAAATAAATATGAAAATAGCTTTATTGAATGAATTTAGTCAGGCGCCAAAAAATGATATTATTTTTGATGCATTATCCGAAGTCGCTGAATCATTGGGACACAAAGTTTATAATGCTGGTATGAAAAAACCGTTACTAAATCAGGATACCCCTGATGCTTATACGCTGGATAACCCTCGACTAACATATTTGCATTTGGGAATACAAGCTGCTTTATTATTGAATTCTAAGGCTGTGGATTTTGTTGTGACGGGGTGTGGAACAGGACAAGGAGCTTTAATGTCATTGAACGCATATCCTGGTGTAGTTTGTGGGTACTGTGTGGATCCGACAGATGCGTATCTATTTTTGCAAATTAATAACGGAAATGCGCTCTCACTCCCATACGCTAAAGGCTTTGGATGGGGAGCAGAATTAAATTTAAAAACGATTTTTAATAATGCTTTTGCTTCACCAAAAGGGATGGGGTATCCTGCAGAACGCAAAGAGTCACAAAATAAGAATGCCGAATTACTTAACTCATTTAAAAAGAGTTTATCAAAACCTCTTTTAGAAGGATTAAAGTCATTAAACCAGGAGTTCATAAAGGAGTGTTTAACACCTTCATTCATTAATTGTTTTAGTGAGGGTTGCCAAGACACTGAAATTAAAAAATTTGTTGAAAAATTAATGTAAGAAATATAACTAGCGCTAACTTCTAAGAATGGCGCATAACTAAACGTAACAATTTGATAGGAAAATTTTAGAAAGTTCTGAGGGCAGACCAGTTTTTTGCTCTCTCAGAGCTTTTTTTGTTTATATAGCAAATTGGAATTATTTTATATCAAAATCGAAAAAAATGTTATCCAATGATAATATAGTGATATGAGGAGGGAGTTCTCCATGAAATTAACGGTACGGAAGCGTCAAATCGGTGCTATTCCAGTATTAGAAGTGGTGCCAGAAGACTTGGTTTATGAAGCGGTGCCTTTAGTGGTGTACTACCACGGTTGGCAAACGCGCAAAGAATTGGTTTTGACCCAAGGACGGAAATTAGCGGCTAAGGGAATGCGGGTGATTTTGCCCGATGCGGACAATCACGGGGAGCGCCTGCGACCGGTCTCTCCCATTATTTCTCAGACTTTTTGGAGCAGCATTTACAGCAATCTTTTTGAGTTTGAGTATTTGCTGGATTATTTTCGCAAACTGAATTTGGTAACGGATAAAATCGGAGTGGGGGGTGTTTCTATGGGAGGCATGACCACGTGTGCGCTTTTGACCCAGCACCCAGAGATCACCGCCGCAGCTTGTGTAATGGGGACACCTAGTCCGGTGAAATATCGGGACTACATGTTGCGCCGGGGAGCCAAAGAAGGAGTGAAATTGCCTAAGGATTTTGTTCACTTGCTTTCTTGGGTAGAGGATTATGACTTGAGTCGACACCCTGAAACATTGGAAAAGCGACCTTTGTACTTTTGGCACGGTCGTCAAGATGAAAAGATTCCTTTTGAAGAAGTCGCGGCTTTCGTGGACAAACATCCGGAGCAACGTCTGACCTTTGCCAAAGAAGATGCCCACCATTTGGTGCAAGTGGCGACTATGGAAGAAGTCGCAGCTTCTTTTGGCCAGCAGTTGCTTTAGTTTGGCACTAACAAGATACAAAAAACCTCCCAAACTCTGATTTAAAAGAGTTTGGGAGGTTTTCTTTATGCCGGCTATAGGACTTGAACCTACGACCTACGCGTTACGAGTGCGTTGCTCTACCAACTGAGCTAAGCCGGCCTAACGAATAAGATTATAGAGAAAAGATTGGCTTTTGTAAAGTGGAATCTACAAAAGAAGCAAAAATCACAAGTGCTTTGACCGGTTGATTTGTCCGGTTAAGCTCGTCCGGGAAAAAATAAAGAGAGCCTTTTTTTCTTAAGGGATTATTATTTTTGAAACCAAACTCCTGAAAATTTTCACAAAGTGTGCTATAATTGAAAATATGAAGGGGGTTATTTACTTTGGCTACATTTGGAAAGTTTGATGCAACAATCGTCCCGTCGGATATCGGTCAGAAGTTTAAGCCGGAAACCCATGTGAAGTTCTTAGTCTTTGGTAAACCTCAAACCGGTACGATCACTAAGCAATTGCAAAATTCAGCTGTCGTTGAACTAGATGAGACTCCTGAAAATCAAAGTTTGATGGTTCAATACAATGGGGTATTAATCATCAATTATAAAAAGCTTCAAAAACTGTAAAAGTCATCTTAAATAAATTTTCTAGGCAGTCCTTGGTCGTTTTGATCAAGGCTGTTTTTGTATGCTCAGAAGGTGTTTCTTAAGATTTTAATGGATTGCTTGGGACCGGACTTTCTTTTCTGAAGCAAACCCACTATAATGAGTGAATGAGTGTAACTTTACAGAAAAGAGTGAAAGTATGGAGAAAAGAATCTCCCAGAGAAATAGTCAATATCTGAGTAGCAATCGGATCGATTACGGTGTGATTCTGCCAGTTTTTTTATTGTGTTTGGTGGGGATGACCTCCCTGTACACCGCTTTAAGTCATGACCCCAATAATCCGTCTGTGCTTCGAGGGTTGCTAATGCAAGGCCTGTGGTACGCACTAGGGACTGTGGCCATCGTGTTGATCATGCAAATGAAGTCCAAGTGGCTTTGGCGCTTGACGCCGTATATCTATGGGCTAGGCTTGGCGGTTATGCTGGCGTTGCTGAAATTTTACGATAAGTCCTTAGCGGCTTCTACAGGTTCCCGGAACTGGTTCCGAATTACGGGGAATCTGACCTTCCAGCCGGCGGAATTAATGAAAATTGCGTTTATTATGATGTTGGCTTTGGTAGTGACTTCCCATAATGTGAAGCACAAAAATCGTACCTTGACCACGGATTGGGAATTAATCGGCAAAATGCTAGCGGTGACGTTACCAGTTGTCGGTCTGGTTTTGGCCCAAAAGGACTTCGGGACCATGTTGGTCTTCCTGGCGATTTTCGGTGGAGTCTTTCTGATGTCGGGAATTTCCTGGCGCATTATCATTCCCGCTCTAGCGATTATGGTGATCTTAGCCGGTGGGGTCTTGTTTTTAGTCATGACCGATACCGGGCGCGATATTTTGACCCATATTGGCTTCCAGGAATACCAGTTTAAGCGAATCGACTCGTGGCTCGATCCTTTCCATGATATTCAAGGAGACTCCATGCAACAAGCTTATGGGATGATGGCCATTGGCTCCGGTCAAATGGTGGGCAAGGGCTTCAATGTGTCTGATGTCTACGTACCGGTGCGGGAGTCGGATATGATTTTCACCGTTATCGGGGAAAACTTTGGCTTTATTGGCAGTGCCTTTGTGATTTTGTTGTATTTCTTGTTGATTTACCAAATGATCAAGGTTTGTTATGACACGAATAATGAATTTTATACGTATATTTCTTCAGGGATCATCATGATGTTGCTCTTCCACGTTTTTGAAAATATCGGAGCAAACATCGGCCTCTTGCCGTTAACGGGGATTCCGCTACCCTTTATCAGTCAAGGGGGGTCTTCCATCTTGTCTAATATGATTGGGATTGGGCTGATCCTGTCCATGCCTTATCAAGCCGGCGCAACAAAAGCGTAGGCGTATTTCTTTGATGTTTGATGAAAGAAGGGATTTTATTGTACACCTTATACTGGTACCCAAAATGTAGCACTTGTAAGAAGGCTAAGGCCTGGCTGGAAGCTCATCAGGTTGCGTTTGAAACCTATGATATGATCCAAACGCCTCCTGATGCCAAACAAATCGCGCATTGGATTGAAGCAAGTGACTTGCCTGTGCGCCGTTTCTTCAATACCAGTGGCATGAAATACCGAGAGTTGGGACTGAAAGACCAAGTTCCCCACTTGACAATTGAAGAAGCAAGTGTTTTATTGTCTTCAGATGGAATGTTAATCAAACGCCCGCTTTTAGTTTACGACGATCAAGTAGTGGCGGTGGGCTTTAAAGAAACCGATTATGAAGGAGTATTTGAATAAATCATGGAAAAAAAATGCTTAAAAACCAAGGATAATTTGTGGATCTTGTTCAACGGGAAGGAATACGTAGTGGGCTTGACGAAAGCGGCCCAAGAAGAATTGGGAGAAGTAACCTTTGCCAACTTACCAGCAGTCGGCAAAGCTTTTAAGGCCGGCGAACCTTTAGTAGAAGTAGAAGCGGAAAAAGCCGTGCAAGAATATCCTGCACCACTAACCGGTGTGATTTCTTCTGTAAATGAAAAAATCACTGAAGACATCGCCGTTTTAAATCATGAAGACGAAATGACTGCTTGGTTGGTATCCTTTAAAGAAGTTGCTCCTGAGGATTTCGAAGCGTTATAAGCCGTCTTTACGGTCTTACTAGTCAGGAAAAAATGAGTCGCGAGCTGCCCCAATTATGGAGGAGCTCGCGACTTTTT
This sequence comes from Enterococcus asini ATCC 700915, assembly GCF_000407365.1. Lineage (GTDB taxonomy): Bacteria > Bacillota > Bacilli > Lactobacillales > Enterococcaceae > Enterococcus_C > Enterococcus_C asini. Next base: position 422,190 of record NZ_ASVU01000001.1, on the reverse strand, counting down.
GTTTTCCTCAAATATAAAAGTCCTATTTTTCAGAAAGTTTTCGATTGACACCAAGGAGCGTGCTTACTATAATCATTTCCAATAAGATAGCAATGAACGCTTTGAAAAGAAGAGTACATGTCCGATTCGTTTGACAGAGAGCCTCCTTAGCTGAAACGAGGTAGCGATTGAAGAGATGGAAGATGGTCTTTGAGCAGATTAAGTGAGCCGTGGCAAGCTTAATACGGGAACGCCCGTTACAGCGTCCAGGTATGCGCCCGAGCAGTTTTGATTAGGGGCAAGTACCGCTGGAGGTTATAATCGTGAGGTTATGGCGAAAAAAGGTGGTAACACGAAGTCTATGGGGCCTCGTCCTTTGTGTGATAGATTCACACGGGGACGGGCCCTTTTTGTGTCCGTTAATTTAGAGAAAAGAGGCAGTAAAATGGCATTGATTGAATTAAACCAGGTTAGTAAGACCTTTCTGGTGAAAAAACAGTCCTTACAAGCAGTCAAAGAAGTGTCTTTGACGGTGGAAAAAGGGGACATTTACGGTATCGTGGGGTATTCCGGTGCCGGTAAGAGTACCTTGGTTCGGCTATTAAATGGCTTGGAAATCGCGACTTCCGGCTCAGTAGTGGTAGACGGGGAAAATGTGGAGAGCTTAAAAGCCAAAGAATTGCGGGATTTCCGTAAGAACATCGGCATGATTTTCCAGCATTTCAACCTTTTATGGTCTCGCACGGTGGCGGAAAACATCCAATTGCCTTTGGAGCTTGCCGGAGTGAAAAAAGCGCAACGGCAACAAAAAGCCGCAGAATTAATCGAATTAGTGGGCTTACAAGGCAGAGAAGACGCCTATCCATCTCAACTTTCTGGGGGCCAAAAACAGCGTGTGGGCATTGCCCGGGCGCTAGCCAATGATCCGAAGTTATTGCTTTGTGATGAAGCGACTAGTGCCTTAGACCCACAAACTACCGATGAAGTCTTGGAACTATTACTAGCGATTAATCAAAAGCTTAATTTAACAATCGTATTAATTACCCACGAGATGAATGTGATCCGTAAAATCGCCAATAAAGTAGCGGTGATGGAACAAGGTCGTGTAGTGGAAGAAGGCACGGTGGCAGAAGTCTTCCGGCATCCCCAACAGGCGGTCACTAAGCGTTTCGTCCAACAAGACTTGAATCCGGAAGAAGACTTGCGGGAAGTCTTAAGTGAATTTATCGAAGCCAATCCTCAGGGAACCTTTATGACCTTGAGCTTTGCGGAAGACAATGCCAATGAGCCTATCATTTCCCAGGCGATTCGCCAGTTTGATGTGGACATCAATGTGGTTTCCGGGAAAGTTCAAACGACGAAAGACGCGGCTTTTGGGGCATTGACGGTGATGATTACAGGTAAACCGGCTGCTATTGAAGAAACGACGAAATTCTTTATCGCCCAAAAAGTTGGAGTGGAGGTAATCAAACGTGGATAAGAGCTTTTCAGAAACATATTTGAATTTTGAACGGGTCAACTGGCAACGCATGAAAGAAGCGACCGTTGATACCCTATACATGACCGGCTTTTCACTAATCGCCGTTTTGATTTTGGGCTTCTTGCTGGGCTTGTTGCTCTACACTTTGGGTCGAAAGAAAAGTGCTGCCTATCGAGTGTTATACAATGTGGTCTCCGTGATCAGTAATGTCTTTCGCTCCACGCCATTTATGATTTTGATGGTCTTGATCATGCCTTTTACCAAAGCGATTACCGGAACGATTATTGAACCGGTGGCGGCTTTACCGGCATTGATTTTATCCGCGGCGCCTTTTTACGCCCGGATGGTGGAAATCGCACTGCGGGAAATCTCCGGTGGGGTGATTGAAGCGGCCAATGCCATGGGTGCTACCACGTGGCAGATTATCTACAAAGTTTTGATTCCGGAAAGTTTACCAGCATTGGTTTCCGGCTTTACCGTAACCGCGGTATCCATGGTGGGCTTTACTGCTATGGCCGGGGCAATCGGTGCCGGGGGGCTGGGCTCACTAGCTTGGTCTGAAGGCTTCCAGCTGAACAATCAAACGGTGACGTTAATGGCCACGATCATTATTTTGATCATCGTCTTTATCATTCAAGGGTTAGGCGACTTTTTGACCAACAAATTGGACAAACGCTAAATTAGGTCTTTACTGCAAGGGATTGCGGTTTTGGATAGGAAAATAATAGGGGGTTAAGGAAATGAAGAAAATTTTTGGACTAGCAGCAACACTTTTATTGGTAACAGCAGGCCTGGCCGCATGTGGCGGAGGCAAGGACACAGCAGATAGCTCTGCTAAAGAAAGCAGCACTTTGGTTGTCGGGGCTTCACCAAGCCCGCATGCGGAGATTTTGGAAGCCGCAAAACCAGTTCTAGAAAAAGAAGGGATTACTTTGGAGGTCAAGACTTTCACCGATTACGTCTTGCCAAACAAAGCTTTAGCGGAAAAAGAACTAGATGCCAATTACTTCCAGCACATTCCTTACTTTGACAAACAAGTGGAAGAATACGGCTATGACTTTGCCAATGCCGGGGCGATTCACATTGAGCCAATGGGCATTTACTCTAAAAACATCAAGAGTGTTGATGATATCAAAGAAGGCACGCAAGTCATTACTTCAAACTCAGCTTCTGACTGGGGCCGAATTTTGACTATTTTGGAAGACGCGGGCTTGATCAAGTTGAAAGAAGGCGTGGAAAAAACGACGGCTACTTTTGATGATATTGCAGAAAATCCGAAAAAATTGGAATTTAAACACGACATCGATCCTGGCGTCTTAGTTCCTACCTATGAAAATGAAGGAGATGCACTGGTAGCCATCAATGCCAACTTTATTTTAAGCGCGGGGATGATCCCAGAAGACGACGCTTTGTTGCTTGAAGCGGACAATTCTCCTTATGCGAACATCATTGCAGTACGGGCTGGGGATGAAGACAAGGAAAATATTAAAGCCTTGGTGAAAGCTCTGCACAGCGACGAAGTGAAAAAATTCGTCGATGAAAAATGGAGCGGTGCCGTGAAAATCGTCGACGCAGAATAATTTTTATAAAAAGTAATCAGCTAACAGGAAAACCGTTCCCTCTGTCACTGCGGTGATGGAGGGAACGGTTTTTTTAGATTTCCACGTAGCCATCGGAGGCCTCGGCGGCGAGTTCTTGCATAATGGTGATCCCGGAACTAGTCCCTATGCGAGTAGCCCCCGCGGCTACAAACTGTTTAAATGCTTCAGCGGTGCGAATCCCACCGGCGGCTTTGACCTGGACCGTTAGACCCACAGCTTCTTTCATTAAGTGGACATCGGCTAAGGTAGCGCCACTAGGTCCAAAGCCAGTGGCGGTTTTAATGAAGTCCGGCTGTACCTTTTTGGCGATTTGACACAGGGCGATTTTCTCTTCCTCTGTGAGATAACCATTTTCAAAGATGACTTTGCTCAATGCCCCTTCTTGCCGACACAAAGTGACCAAAGCATGCATTTCTTCTTCTACATATGACCAATCGTGTTCTTTGACCTTGGTCAAGTTGACCACGTAATCAATCTCATCGGCTCCTTGTGCTAGCGCGTCTTTTGTTTCAAAGACTTTGGCGGCGATGCTGGTTTGGCCTAAGGGAAAGCTAATGGCAGCACCTACGTGGACTGGGGTTTCTTTTAATAGTTGGTGGCAAAGGGTGGTTTGCACTTGGTTGATTGCTACCATTTTAAAGCCATGGTCGCAAGCTTCTTGGCACAAGGCGGTGATATCTGCACCGGTAGCCTCTGGATGTAAATTGGTGTGATCAATCAGATTGGCTAGTTGTGTTAATGAATAGCGGGTCAATTTTTATTCCTCCTTTAAAGGTGATTGCACCGGGGATAGGTAGTAGTCGATTTCTTTTTGCATCTCACTAGCCAGAGCGTCTTCTTCAATGGCGGCCAGGATGGTCATGCCTTGGGTAAAAAGGGCTTCGTCTTGTTGGCAGATGCCTTGACGGACTTTGCACACGGCTACAAAATCATAGCGATGGGCGGTTTTGGCCCAGCGTTCGGCCATTAGACTAGCTTCATTGCACTGAGTTAATTTGTGATTTTCCAAAAACAAAGTCGCTAAATTTAAGAGCAAGGCGATTTTTAAGGATTCGATATTCATGTAGTCTTGGTATTTTTCCAAGTTTTTCAAGAGTTTGGGGTACAAGGCTTCTACGGTTTCTAAGGGCAAGTAGTATAAGACTCCGTTTAACATGCGCAAATCATCGGCGTACCATTCATCTAGCTGTTCCAAGTCTCGCCAGACTTCATTTAGCATGCTTTTGCTTAAAGGGGTAATCGTCCCCGGACCCCCAGCCAATGCCAAATACGAAGTCAAAATGCTGAGGATTTGTTCCACGTAGCGATCGTTTCTGGAGCGAAGGTATTTTTCACACTTGGCTTTTAAGGCATAAATCGCGGGCAATTCACTGTTTGAGGCGATTTGAAAGTATTCTTTGACGATTTCTTTTTTCTCGTTTAAGGAATAGGCATTGGAAATGTACTCGAATTCGTCGTAGTCCATGCCGATTTGTTCCAATAAATACTGGAAGGTCTCTAAAGACGGGGTCAGCCGATCGTTTTCCAGTTTGGAAAGGGTAGCGGGAGAGAGGTTTTCGCCAATCACCGCTTTTTGGGTCAAGCCTTTGCTTTTGCGTATTTTTTTGAAGGTACTTCCATAGTTCCAGTGCATGGCATCGCCTCCTGATTTGTCAGAAATCTGTGGTTTCAGTATAAAACAGTCTTTCTTGAAAGCGCAAACCTGATTGTCGAAAACGCGGGAAAAAGTTTCGTAAAGTATAAGTTTTGCATCTTTTGCTAAGAAGTCCTTTATAATGAAGCTATCCAAATAGAGGAGGTTTTGACCATGTTTCGTTTTATCCTATTGAGTTTGACCATCTGGTTCACTGGCAGGTAAAAGTGACGGGCCAAACTCTCAAAAATAACGATTTTGTAGACACTGTGGATTGACTGCTTCGCCATTTTCCTGGAAATCTTCCCCTAGATTCTTTCGTGAATACCTCCATTGCCTTTTCACAGGAGAAGCAGGCAAATCCAATTTTTTAAGTGCTTCGTATCTTGTACCGCCAAGAAGGAAGCTGTGGCCAAGGACGATTTTGTCCTTGGCTTTTTTTATCGGCTAGTATTTTACTGCTTGTTTTGCTATGCTTTACTTATAAAAAAAGCGTTTTACAAAGAAAGAAGGAGCGGATGTGAAATTTAGTAAACGGGGAAAGATACTTTTGGCCATTATTTTAGTGGGGGGTATCGGGGGATTGGTGTTAAACAGTATCACGGGCCATGGGGCGTCTAATCGTAGTTTTATCATTCCGATTGTGGTGGCCTTATTGATCTGTGTGGGCTTTCGCGGCTGGGAAAAATAACAGCTGGCAACAAAAATTGCCAATAAAAAAACGCCGACTGTTAAAGTTGGCGTTTTTTGGTTACCCAATTTTGCGGAAAGTGCTAGGTGCGAGGCCGGTTTTCTTTTTGAAGAGCCGGCTGAAGTAAGAAAAGTTTTCCAATCCGACATTGGTGGCGACTTCTTGGATGGAAAGATCGGAGTAGCGCAAGAGATCCTTCGCTTTGGAAATCCGCTGATGAATCTGGTATTCAATGGGGGGCATCCCAATGTAGCGGGAAAACTCTTTGTTTAATTGATACCGATTCAAGTGGAATTTGTGTTCCAATAGCTCTAAGGTAATCGGCTCTTGCAAATGGTCAATGATGTAATCTTTCATCTCCAAGATGTAGGCGGGAATATCTTGGTCTTGAAAGTTAAGCTGATACTTCTGAATCAATAATTCATTGAGTAGCTCATGAATCAAAACTGAGCTCTCGAAATCGGTCTTAGTAGTTTGTTTGTCTTGCAAGTACAACAACTTGGTCATAATCATGTGCAGCGGATTTTGCCAAGGATCTCCTTGGGTATGAAAGACACTGGTGCCTGTGCGGACGAATTCTTCGTAAAAGGCCTTAGTTTGACCCCCACTTATGTGAATCCAGTCCATCTCCCAAGGTTCTTCGCTGACGGTTTTGTAGTATTGATAGTTGCGACAGTCGATGAAAAAGACATCGCCTGGGGTAATCTGCTCTGTGCGTTCCTGATAGGTCAAGCTACCTTTCCCTGATAAAGTGAATTTAATCAAGTAAGAGGAGAGGCCAGAGCGTTCGGTATAGTAAGGTTTTAGGGCTTTAAAATGCCCCATTTCCTGATAGACATAAAAAAGATCGCGATTTTTTTGCGAAGGTGTGTTAAAAAAACGACTGGAGTCTGGCGTCCAAGAATGATCTGCGGTTTCCCAATAAGCCATCGGTCAGGCCCCTTTCATCAAGATAGTGCAAGTATACGATTAAGGAACGAAAAATGAAAGGGAAAAATCTTGCTTCCTAGATTATTAATGAGATTTTAAAGGGATTTTTATTGTAAGCGTCTAGCGAATCATAAAAGTGCAACCTATTTCAATATTGTGCTAGTGGTTGCTTGTGTCTTTTCTATTTTTTGATGAATCAAAGCCCCATTAATCGGAAAGAAAGTTAACTAAAGAACTAGAATAGACAACAACAGAAAAAACGTCTACCCAAAGATAGACGTTTTTGGTCAATCGGGAAGACCGGATTTGAACCGACGACCCCTTACTCCCGAAGCAAGTGCTCTACCAAGCTGAGCTACTTCCCGTTACATAAAATATAGGACTGACGAGCCTTTTTTTCAAATAAAAGCACTTTTTGAGAAGACTCGGGGGGAGCTAAAAGGGTATAATACGACAAAAGAAGCTTTTTAGGAGGTTGCTATGGCTTTTCCGAAAGAGGATTTCGACTATTATGAGCGTACGGTGAGCATCATGTACCGGAAGTATTTTCGCAAACGCATTACCATTGCCTTAGTGGCAGCGGGAATCATCGCCTTGTACACGGGCATTGTCCGAGAACATTTTTTACTCAATGGACTATTGATGGGGATTTTAGTGGCAATCGGGGTGTATTACGGATTGCAGGCCCAACGCTTCCCTGAAGTGTATCAGCAATTGCTAGGAGAAAATCAACCTGAAGCCCAGATTCGTTCCGTGGTGGAAGATGAGTATAGTTACCACATTTATGAAGGGGAAAAGGCCGTAGCGCGGATCAATAAAGCCGGGGTGCGCAATTTGCCTTCTCAAAACAAGCAATACACGTTAATGGTGGGCTTTGATAAGCGCTTTTTCGCTCAGGAGCCTTTAAAGATGACTTATTATGATATGTTGGATTTGACCTATGAAGAGAAATTTCGCTTGAGTCGCGGTGGCTATTCTAATATGCCTCGTTTTTTGCGTCGCTTTACGTGGCGTAATTTAAAAGCCAGTGCCGGTAATGCAGTAGGCTTCTTATTGAGCAATCTCTTCTTTCTCTTTATCTTGTATCGCTTGATTCGCTATGTCATCGCCATGTTGCGCATGTTGTTTTAATGAAAAAAGGAGGCTTCCCTTGAGGAAGTCTCCTTTTTCATTAAAAGCGGAACAAGTCGCTAATGGTTTGGTAATCGGCTTGGCTTAAGTGAACATCCGTGGCCTTGGCATTGTCGGCGACTTGGGCCGCTTGTTTTGCCCCGGGGATGACCGCTGCAACGTGAGGACTCTTCAAGTACCAAGCCAAAACCAGTTGGGCAACGGTGCAGTCATTGGCTTTAGCCAGTGGTTTTAACTGATTGACGGCCCCGGTGATTTCTTGGAAGCGGGGAGCTTGGAAGTCTGGATTCTTCAGGCGTCGATCCTCTTTTTCAAACTGTTCAGTGCCCGTGTATTTCCCGGTTAAGAGGCCTGAAGCTAGTGGGAAATAAGGAATAAAGCTGATCTCATTGGCTTCTAAATAAGGGAATAGAGTTGTTTCAGATTCGCGATGGAGCAGGCTGTACTTGTCTTGGACCACGTCTAGGTGTCCCTCGGCATTTGCTTCCTTGATTTGATCTAAGGAAAAGTTGGAGACACCAATGGCACGGATTTTACCGGCTTCTTTTAGCTCAGCCAAAGCTGCTACCGCTTCGTTTTTCGGCGTCTTATTGTCAGGAAAATGGATGTAAAAGATGTCGATGTAGTCTGTTTGCAAACGACCTAAGGCATCTTCCACGGCGTTACGCAAAAATTCTGGAGAGTTGTCCATGACCCCAGGCTGTCCCGGTACATGGGCAGCTTTCGTCGCAAGGATGACCCGAGCTCGGTCAAATTCTGGTTCTTGTAAGACTTCACCGATAAGCTCTTCGGAACGACCGTGACCATAGGCATAGGCTGTATCCAAGAGGGTGATGCCGTTGCGCAAGGCTTCTCGTAAGACTGCCTTTCCTTGTTCATCTTCCAGATTGGCAAAGAGATTGTGACCACCCACGGCATTGGTTCCTAGTCCTAGCGTTGAGGCATACACTTGTGATTTCCCGATTTGTACATCTGACATTTTACTACCTCCTTGTGATCTGTCGGCAGGTGGCAGACGGATCATTTTTTATAAATCTTTCATTCTCAGTCTAGTACAAAACGTCTGGGAGCCCCAAATGATTTGTCTTTGAAAAGGAGTTTGTGAATGGAAATACCTTGACTTTTTTCAAGAATTCTAGTAAGTTTATTTGTAATATCGAGAATCTGTGATGGAAAGAGTAAGCAATGTGTGGCTTTTTAGAGAGAGGGATCCTGGCTGGAAGTCCCTTAAGTCCCAGTGTTGAAAGACATTCCGGAGATGAGCGCGTGCAAAGCCGCTTCCGTTTCGAGTACGTTACACTCTTGAGGAAAATCTGCTTTTGTTGCGTAGATTTTTAAAAAACTTGGTGGTACCGCGTATGACTTTTCATCCGCCCTTGTGTTCAGACACAGGGGCGGATTTTTTGTTTACCGCCAAACCGACCTGTACCCAAATTCAATCCAATGTAAGGAGAATGTATGATGTATCAACGTCCAAAAGGCACCAATGATATTTTACCTGGTGAATCCGAAAAGTGGCAATTCATCGAAGAAACTGCCCGGCTTTTGTTCCGGGATTACCAATACCGGGAAGTTCGCACCCCGATTTTTGAACACTACGAAGTCATCTCCCGCAGTGTGGGGGATACGACCGACATCGTTTCTAAGGAAATGTATGATTTTTATGACAAAGGCGATCGCCACGTGACTTTGCGCCCTGAAGGTACTGCTCCTGTGGTTCGGGCCTTTGTGGAAAACAAACTCTATGGACCAGAGTATCCAAAACCATTTAAGGCTTTTTACATGGGGCCGATGTTCCGCTATGAACGTCCCCAAAAAGGTCGTTTGCGTCAATTCCACCAAATCGGTGTGGAAGCTTTTGGTTCTAGCAATCCGGCCACTGATGTGGAATCCATGGCCATGGCTTTGGACTTCTTCAAACAGCTGGGGATTCAAGAAGTTCGGCTGGTGATCAACTCACTAGGGGACAAAGAAACCCGCACCGCTTATCGCCAAGCTTTAATTGATTATTTGGAACCACATTTTGCGGAACTCAGTGAAGATTCTCAACGTCGTTTACATGAAAACCCATTGCGAGTTTTGGATTCAAAAGACAAACGGGACAAGCAATTCGTTGCAGAAGCACCATCGATTTTGGATTACTTAAGTGAGGCTTCTCGGACTCACTTTGAAGCGGTGAAAGAAATGCTGACCGCTTTGGCGATTCCTTTTGAAGTGGATAGCAATATGGTACGGGGCTTGGATTACTACACTCATACGATTTTTGAAATCATGAGCGATGCACCAGGCATGGGCGCCCAAGCGACGATTTGTGCTGGGGGACGTTACGATCACTTGGTAGAAGAACTAGGCGGAGTGGAGACACCAGCTTTTGGCTTTGCCATGGGGATTGAACGCTTATTGTTGACCTTGGAATCAGAAGGCATCACGCTACCGGCGCTAAACGACTTGGATGCGTATGTTGTGGGACTCGGGGAAGCGACCAATGTGGAAAGCTTGAAATTGTTACAAGCGATTCGCAATTTTGGTTTTTCTGCGGATCGGGACTTTATGAACCGCAAAGCCAAAGCCCAGTTTAAGTCTGCTGATAAGGAAGGGGCAAAACTGGTGTTGACCATTGGGGAAAATGAATTAGCTGAAGGTGTCGTGAATATTAAAGGCATGGCTAGCCGGGAAGAAAAAGCCTTCCCACTAGCTGAAGTGTACAGCCGCTTTGATGAGATTTATGACGAAATGACCACGGTCATGTTTGACGAATAAAAAGGGGGAGTTTGGCAATGGCAAAACGTACGGTATATTGTGGACAAGTGACAGAAGCACAGTTGGATCAAGTAATTACCTTAAAAGGGTGGGTCCAAAAGCGCCGGGACTTAGGTGGCGTGATCTTTATTGATCTGCGGGACCGTGAAGGCATCGTGCAAGTAGTCTTCAATCCAGAAAAATCCCGGGAAGCTTGGGAAGTAGCGGACAAGTGCCGCAGTGAATATGTAATCGAAGTTACCGGTTTAGTAGAACGACGGGCACCAGAAGCGGTTAATCCGAAAATGGTCACCGGGGCTTTTGAAATCATGGCAAAAGACATTACGATTTTGAATCGGGCGAAAACCCCACCCTTTGCCATTGAAGACGAACAAGTAATCAGCGATGAAATTCGGTTGAAAAACCGGGCATTGGATTTACGCCGACCAAAAATGACTCAAAACTTAATCATGCGCCACAAAACGACTCATTCAATCCGGGAATACTTGGACAACTTAGGCTTCTTGGATATTGAAACACCTTATCTAGGCAAATCCACACCAGAAGGGGCTCGGGATTACTTGGTACCTTCCCGGGTGCATCCAGGACATTTTTATGCCTTGCCACAATCACCACAGATTTTCAAAGAGTTGTTGATGGCTTCTGGTTTTGATCGTTATTATCAAATCGCCCGTTGTTTCCGGGATGAAGACTTGCGCGGCGACCGCCAGCCGGAATTCACCCAAGTGGATATGGAAATGAGTTTCCTATCTATGGAAGAAATCCAAGAAATCACAGAAGGCTTGTTAGCAAAAGTCATGGAAGATGTCTTGGGCTTATCTGTTACTTTGCCATTCCCACGGATGACCTATGATGATGCCATGAATCAATACGGTTCCGACAAACCGGATACGCGCTTTGACATGAAGCTAATCGACATCTCTGACGTGGTCAAAGACGTGGACTTCAAAGTCTTCCAAATGACCTTAGATCAAGGTGGGGTCGTCAAAGCCTTGAATGCCAAAGGTGCCGCTAGCAAATATTCCCGTAAAGACATGGACAACCTAGGCAAGTACGCTGGCCAATTTGGTGCCAAAGGTTTGGCTTGGTTGAAAGTGGAAGAAGATGGCTTGAAAGGGCCTATCGCGAAATTCTTTGGAGAAAAAGAAGCGGAAATCATCGCAGCAACCAAGGCAGAAGTTGGAGACTTGCTGATGTTTGGTGCGGACAGCTATGGTGTCGTTTCGGCTGCATTAGGCGCTATCCGGACACGTTTAGGCAAAGAATTAGGCTTAATTGATGAATCGAAATTCAATTTCTTATGGGTTACCGACTGGCCACAATTCGAATGGAGCGAAGAAGAAGGTCGCTATGTGTCCGCTCACCATCCATTCACCATGCCAAAAGCCGAAGATGTGGAACTCTTGGCTACAGCACCGGAAAAAGTTTATGCCGAAGCTTATGACATCGTCTTAAACGGCTACGAACTAGGCGGGGGTTCCCTGAGAATTCACGACCGTGCCTTGCAAGAGCAAATGTTCCGGACGCTAGGTTTCTCCGATGAAGCGGCACAAGAACAATTTGGCTTCTTGTTAGACGCCTTGGACTACGGTTTCCCACCACTTGGAGGGATTGCTTTGGGCTTGGATCGTTTGGTGATGCTTTTGGCTGGCGAAGACAACATCCGGGAAGTTATTGCCTTTCCGAAGAACGGGAAAGCTGCCGATCCAATGACGGAAGCGCCAAGTACCGTTTCACCGTTGCAACTTTTCGAGTTGAGTATCAACGTAACAGAAGTAGAAGAATAAAAAAGTATAACAAAGGACAACTTTTTGAGAGTTGTCCTTTTGTTTTTGGGCGTTTCTACGTATAATTGGATGTGGCTTCACGAGGCCCATTACGTGCCTGTGAAAGTTTACTTGAAATGAATGACTGAAACGAGGGAACAATTTCGTGAAAAAATGGTTTACGGCACTGCCTCACCATGACTATGCCCAGAAATTTTCGTTTTCTGTGGTGTATGCACTTTTGGCATCGATTAGTGTCAATGTCTTTTATCAACCGGGACAGATTTACTCTTCCGGTATCACCGGGATCGCTCAGATTTTGAACACGTTGTCGCACAATCTCTTTGGCTTAGATATACCGGTTTCTTTATGGCTCTTATTATTAAACTTACCTTTATTTATTTTTGGCTGGTTCGCTATTGGCCACAAATTCACCTTTTTTACCGGAATTACGGTAGTGTTAACCTCGTTATTCATGCAAATTATGCCGGAAGAAGTGCTGTCCACGGACCCGATTATTTGTGCCATTTTTGGTGGTGCGGTGATGGGAGCGGGGATCGGCTACGCTTTGAGAAACGGCTTATCCTCTGGGGGCTTGGATTTTGTCACCATCGCCATGCGCAAACGCACGGGACGAACGATTGGTTCGCTTTCGATATTCTTTAATATTTTGATTATGGCAGCGGCCGGAGTCTTGTTCGGCTGGCAGTACGCCTTGTACAGCGCCATTGCTATATTTGTTTCCGGGAAAGTCACGGATGCAGTCTATACGAAGCAAAAGAAGATGCAAGTCATCGTCATTACGCGCCATCCGGATCGGGTCATTCACAATGTGCAAAAGAGTTTGCGCCGAGGCATCACGATTATCAATGAAGCGGAAGGGGCCTATAACCACGACAAACAAACCGTGCTTTTGACCGTGGTCACCCGCTATGAGTTGCCGATTTTGCGTCAGGCGATGAAAAGCGCCGATCCCAAAGCCTTTGTCAGTATTGCGGACAATGTCCAAATCTTGGGGCATTTTTATGAAGAGGAGTTATAAGACAGGCAGGAGTTGTGAGAAAGCCTGATACCAAGACTAAAAGAAAAGTTGGAAGAATGCTTATGGAGAAAAAACGAACGAGAAAGCGCCGTTACATAACGGGTTTAGATGGAGTACGCACGCTAGCGGTTTTAGGGGTCATTTTGTATCACTTGATGCCGGATCGTATGCGTGGGGGATACTTAGGGGTGCCGGTATTCTTTGGCATTTCCGGGTATTTGATTACGGATCATTTGCGTATGGAGTGGGAAGCCAAGGGCAAGATTTCTTTAAAGGCCTTTTATGCTCGCCGGCTAAAGCGCCTGTATCCACCTTTGGTCTTTTTCTTGCTGACCACCACGGCTTATATCACGTTGTTTCAGCGGAACCTTTTGAACAATTTAAAGGGGGCCGTAACCTCGGCCTTACTTTACGTGAATAACTGGTGGCAGATTAACCAGGGGATGTCATATTTTGAGCGTTTTACGAATGAGAGTCCCTTTACCCATATTTGGTACCTTTCTGTAGAGGCGCAAAACTATCTCATCTGGCCGTTATTGTTCGTACTGCTAATGAAGGTTTTCAAAAAACGGGAAAAGATTTTTCTCGTAGTCTTTATTGCAGCCTTGGCCTCCGCTTTATGGATGGCCATCGCCTTTGTGCCCGGAGCAGATCCTACCCGGGTGTACTATGGTACGGATACTCGGATCTTTTCGATTTGGCTAGGGAGCGCCATGGCCTTTTTGTGGCCTACTAGTCATCTGCGTAGTCAAATTCCACAAAAAGCCAAGCAGATCTTAAATACGGTGGGCATTGCCTGTCTGATCATCCTTATCGCTTCCTTTTTCTTCTTGGATGCTCATTACACCTTTGTTTATCGGGGCGGGATGCTGTTAATCAGCCTTGTCTCCGTCTTATTGATCATGGTCGTGGCTCATCCGGGGGCAAGTTTGAACAAGTGGCTTAGCAATCCTTTGTTTTCTTATATTGGCAAGCGTAGTTACGGAATTTACTTGTACCAATACCCAGTGATGATCTTCTACGAGGCAAAGGTGAAAAACATCGCCGACAATGTTTGGCTGCACACGTTGATTGAAGTGATTTTGATCGTTTTGATCGCCGAAGTCACTTACCAAATCATCGACAAGCCATTGAGCCGTTTCGATTACTCCAAGACTTGGTCTACCGTTAAAGGTTGGTTTGAAAAACCGCTTTTGACTTGGAAGAAAGCTTTCTTATTGCCGGGAATCTTTTTGGTAGTGACGGCTTTGGTGGGCTTTATCATCGCACCATCAAATCACGTGACGGCGGAACAAAAACAAATGCAAGAACAAATCTTGCAAAATAAAAAAGTTGCAGAAGAATCCAAGAAGAAAGCTAAAGAAAAAGAAACGGCTACTAGTGATTCCACGGCGGAAACGACGAGCTCGGCCGATGCGGCCCATTTAGCAGAAATCGCTACGGAATACGGCTTAAGCAAAGAAGACGCCGCTGCAGCAGCCAAACTTTCCTTTACCGCTTTTGGGGACTCGGTAATGCTGGGGGCTGCTCAAAACATGAAAGACCTCTTCCCTGACGTAGTAGTGGATGCCAATGTAAACCGCCAAGTGTACAGCAGTCAGGATTTGATTCAAAAGCTGGCCGACGAGGATCTCTTAAAAGACCCGGTAGTCATCGGACTGGGAACCAATGGGGACTTTACGGAGACACAATTTGCCGACTTTATGAAATTACTAGGTGATCGGAAGGTGTACTGGCTGAATGTTCATGCCCCATCTTTACGAATTCAAGGCGTGGTCAACTCTGCACTTACGAAATATGCAAGTAGTTACGATAATTTGACGATTATTGATTGGTACAGCTACAGTAAAGACCACAGTGACTGGTTCTACGATGATCAGGTTCACTTGACTCCGGAAGGCCGGATTGGCTATACGAAACTTTTATTTGAAACCTTATCTAAGAAATAAGCAAACAGGCAAGTTGCGTACGAACGCAGCTTGCCTGTTTTTTTAAGCTTCTCTGGAATAGTCTTTCATCCTTTTAGGAATCTGGGCGCTGAGTGCGGTGGGGAGGACGACGTAGTTTTCTTGATACAAAGCGTCGCCAATCTCACTGTGAAGGTAGACTCCGGCGGCAATCGTTTGGACATTTTTGGGGAACTGTCCTAAAAAGGCGGCCAATAGTCCTGCCAAGGTGTCTCCGGTTCCCCCAGTAGCCATGCCGGGATTGCCTAAGGGATTTTGATAGTGGCTATTGTTACTGTAGATTTCCGTTCGGTGGCTTTTTAGGACCACGGTCGCACCAATCAGTCGTTGCAGTTCTTGATTGCGCTTGGGTGTCTGCTCTTGAATGGGGATTCGGCTGAGCCGTTGCCATTCCATTTGATGGGGAGTCAGAACCACAGTTTCCGGATAACGCAACGTGCTAGCTAGCTCTGCAGCTGGTGTAGCTGCCAGTAGCGTTAAAGCAGAGCCATCGAGTATCAGCCATTGTTCCTTGCGCCGGATTTTCAAGAGAAAGTGTAGCAATTTACGGGCGGTTTCGGAGTCTCCCAAACCGGGGCCGACTAAGAGCACATCGGCGGACTCGATGGCTTGTTCCACTTGGGCGAAATCTTGCCAGTCTACCATCATTGCTTCCGGGCGACGGCTGTGTAAGGGAGTGTGATTGACGGCTGCCGTGACTACGGTGGTCAAGCCCGCCCCGGCTAAAACACAGCTTTCCGTAGCCATCAGGATGGCCCCGCCGTAATGGGCGTCGCCACCGATTAAGGTCACTTTGCCAAAATTCCCTTTATAAGCCTTTTCTGGCCGTGGTTTTATGACTGTTTTGACCAAGTCTTTTGTGATGAGTTCCATATACGCACCTTCTTTAGTGACTTTGTCTTTATTATAGCACGAAGCTCGCTTGCTCCTGTTGGAAGAAAAGCCTGTTTTTCAGAGAGGTTGTTTGTCATTTTGCGGGAAGAAGTGTATCATGGAAAACGAGAATAGTACCATTTTTACTTATAAACTGGAGGGAATAACATGTCCATCGATTGGAAAAAAGAAGTAGAACAACGTAAAGATGCTTTACTTGATGACTTGGTTGAATTGCTGAAAGTACGCAGTGACCGGGAAGACGACAAAGCCACGAAGGATGCTCCATTTGGTCCTGGACCAAAAAATGCTTTGATCCACATGTTGGGTTATGGGGAACGGGACGGCTTCACCGTGAAAAATGTCGACAACTATGCCGGCCATATTGAATACGGCGAAGGGGATGAAACCCTCGGCCTATTCTGCCACATGGACGTGGTACCTGCAGGCGACGGTTGGGATACCGACCCTTACGTACCAGTCATTAAAGACAACAAAATCTTTGCTCGTGGTTCTTCCGATGACAAAGGCCCAAGTATCGCTGCATACTACGGCTTGAAGATCATCAAAGAATTGGGCTTACCATTGTCCAAAAAAGTTCGTATCGTTGTTGGTACCGATGAAGAATCTGGCTGGGGCGATATGGAATACTACTTCAAACATGAAGAAAAACCTGATTTCGGCTTCTCACCAGATGCGGAATTCCCAATCATTAATGGGGAAAAAGGGAACGTAACGATTACTATGCACTTTGACGGTAGCAATGCCGGCAGTTTCGTTTTGGAAAGCTTTGATTCTGGCTTACGGGAAAACATGGTTCCCGGTACAGCAACTGCGGTCTTCACCGTAGACGACAGTGCAGTGATTGCCGACTTAACCGTTGCTTTTGAAGAATTCTTGAAAGCCGAAAACCTAAAAGGGGAATTGGTTGCAGAAGATTCATTAGTGAAAATCAGCTTAGTTGGGAAAGGCGCACACGGTGCCAGCCCACAAATCGGCGTGAACGCTGGGACTTTCTTGGCTACTTTCTTAGATCGTTACGACTTTGCCGGTGGGGCGAAGAACTTCTTACACACCGCTGCTAAATATGTTCACTTAGACTTCTATGGTGAAAAACTTGGCGTGGCTCATGAAGATGCTCGTATGGGTCAATTGACTATGAACGCTGGGATCTTGAAATTCGGTCCAGACTTCGACGACAACAAGATTGCCTTGAACTTCCGTTACCCAACTGGGGTTACTGGTGATAGCTTGCAAAAAGCAATCAGCGACTTACTTGGTGACACTGGAACGGCTACAAAGGGTGACCGGGACATGCCTGCTCACTATGTACCAATGGATGATCCTTTGGTAGCGACTTTGTTGCAAGTCTATGAAGACCATACTGGCGAAAAAGGCTACGAACAAGTTATCGGTGGCGGTACATTTGGTCGCTTGCTAGAACGTGGGGTAGCATACGGGGCAATGTTCCCAGGTTACACTGACACAATGCACCAAGCGAACGAATTCATGAGCTTAGACGATCTGTTCAATTCCGCAGTCATCTTCGCCGATGCAATTTACCGTTTGGCAAAATAAGCAACTTAAAAGACCTCTGGATGCAAATCCAGAGGTCTTTTTTCTTGTTACCAGTAAGGAAAGACTCGGAAATGTTCGCCAAAATTCCTTACTTCGGGTATGATGGAAAGAGAATGAAGGCGCTGTTTTAGGAGGGAAAGCCATGGCTTACATTGAGATGATTGAGAGTTACAAACGCTACAAAACTGGGGATACGGTGATTACCGCCAATGATGGCATCACTTTTGGCATTGAAAAAGGGGAATTAGTGGTGATTTTAGGCGCTTCCGGTGCAGGGAAGTCCACGGTTTTGAATATTTTAGGTGGCATGGATACGAGTGATGAGGGCCAGATCATCATCGATGGCAATGACATCGCCAATTATAATGCTAAACAATTAACTAC
This sequence comes from Enterococcus asini ATCC 700915, assembly GCF_000407365.1. Taxonomy (GTDB): domain Bacteria; phylum Bacillota; class Bacilli; order Lactobacillales; family Enterococcaceae; genus Enterococcus_C; species Enterococcus_C asini. The sequence continues at coordinate 404,375 of NZ_ASVU01000001.1, read as the reverse complement.
CTATCGCCGCAATGAGGTGGGCTTTGTCTTTCAATTTTACAACTTAGTAGCGAACTTGACCGCTAAGGAAAATGTCGAATTGGCCTCGGAAATCGTGGCCAATGCCATGAATCCGGAAGAAGTCTTAAAAGATGTGGGCCTCGGTAATCGTATGGACAACTTTCCTGCTCAGCTTTCCGGTGGGGAGCAGCAACGGGTGGCTATCGCCCGGGCGGTAGCGAAGAATCCGAAATTACTCTTATGCGATGAACCGACTGGGGCCTTGGATTATCGTACGGGTAAACAAGTCTTGAAAATCCTGCAAGACAAGAGTCGGCTTGACGGTACCACGGTGGTGATCGTTACCCACAATGCTGCGATTGCGCCGATTGCTGATCGATTGATTGAGATTCACGATGGCAAGGTGAAGAGTATGAAAGTCAATCCTCAGCCTTTGGACATTGAAGATTTGGAATGGTAATCAACTAAACATAAAAAGAAACCACTTTTCCTGACATTGGGTTGGGAAAAGTGGTTTTTTATCATGCCTTTTCAATGGCGGCCAAAGCTTTTTTAGGGACTTCTGCTTTTTGGACTTCTTCATAGGTCTCCACGTGAGCGCCTTTGGCTGTGAGTTTCAAGTAACGGTCAGTCTTTAATTCGGACATACCGGAAAATTGAATTTCCCGAGTGTCGCCATTTTGGTCGGCTGCCATTTGTTTGTAGGCGGCAGTGCCGTAGTCATTGACAAAGTCTGGTGTGGTTGTTTTGACATAGAGGTCTTTCGTAGGCAAAAGGGGATTGAGCTGGTCGATGACTTGCGCAACGTCACTAGGGGCATGGCTTGAAAAAAGTGCAGCTCCTCCTAATAACAGTAAGACTCCGGCGGCTAGTTTGATGATAGTTTTCATTTTCTTTCTTCCTTTCACTTTTGATGCATTAAGCATAACAAAGAGTAAAAGGTGCCATATCCGTCTTAAGACTGAAAACTCCCTAACAAGCTTGTCAGGTACTAGACAAGTTTGTTAGGGAGAAAAGGTAGTCTTTAGTTTTCGGGAATTCTACGTTCAATTTCTAGGACGGTACCGGTTTTTGCATCGGCTAAAAATTCATAGGAGACGATTTTGCCGTCTTCTAAGCGGGTGATGCCCCCGGTATAGCCTTCCGAATGCACGGCGAATTTCCGCAGTGGTTGTTTCTCAAAATTAATCCAAGAACCTTCAATTGGGCCTTCCTTAAGAAACGCCTCTTTGACCAGTGTTAGGACGGCATCGGCATTTAAGCGTTGGCGTTTTTTGATCCATAAGGTGGACATGACGCCGCTGACAAGCCCTACACCGACTCCCAGTGCCAAGCCACCTTTAAAAATACTCAGTTGATTGTCATTTTCCATTGGTATCTCCTTCTTTCAGGAATCTCCGTGAATGATTAATTTTATTCTACCATAACTAAAGAAAAAGCCGATAAGAAAAATACTCAAAGGAGCCCAAGTGCGCTATAATGGACAACAGAAACGCAGCCATTCATTGTTATCTTTGAATGCTTTTGGCTGTAACTTCACCAGGGAGCATGCCTCCCTTTAAAGCGAGTCAGTTTGACGCGCTAATTTATGGAGTACAAAGGAGGGACACCTGTTTTCAGGTGACGACAATGGAAGAAAAGACATTTGCACGAATCAAAGAATTAACCGAAATGCAAGCGACCTCAGGCTTTGAAGGCCCGATTCGGGAGTATTTGCGTGGGGCGATGACGCCTTTAGTGGATGAAATCCAACAAGACGGTCTCGGGGGGATTTTTGGGATTCGCCATCACGAAGATGCCGATGCACCAAAAGTCATGGTAGCAGCCCACATGGACGAAGTGGGCTTTATGCTGACAGAAATCACACCTCGGGGTTTATTTAAAGTCGTTCCTTTAGGGGGCTGGAATCCATACGTGGTTTCTGCACAACGCTTTACATTAATCACCGCCAGTGGCAAGCACTACCCATGTATCTCCTCTTCTGTGCCACCACACTTGTTACGAGGAACCAGTGGTCAAGGCAATGTGACTGTGGACAGCATCTTGTTTGACGCAGGCTTTGAATCCAAAGAAGAAGCGGAAGGTTTCGGCGTACGCCCAGGAGATACTTTGGTACCAAGCGTAGAAACCGTAAAAACTGCCAATGGTAAAAACATCATCGCCAAATCTTGGGACAACCGTTATGGCTGTACCGTGATGCTAGAAGCATTGGAAGCTTTAAAAGATGAAAAACTAGGCCATACTTTAATCGCCGGCGCCAATGTGCAAGAAGAAGTCGGCTTACGAGGCTCAAAAGTCTCCACCACGAAATTTGCTCCAGACTTGTTCTTTGCAGTGGACTGTTCTGCCGCAGATGATTTGACTACTACCACTGGGACATTTGGTCACCTAGGAGAAGGTACCTTAATGCGGATTTACGATCCAGGTTTGATCATGTTGCCACGCTTGCGGGAATACTTGTTAGATACCGCAGAAACCAACAACATTCCGTACCAATACTTTGTTTCTAAAGGTGGTACCGACGCGGGTGCCGCACATACTTCTGTGGAAGGCATCCCAAGTACTGTCATTGGTGTTTGTGGCCGTTATATCCACACCCACCAAACTATGTTTAACATTGCGGACTTCGATGCAGCCCGGGAAATGTTGATCCAAACCTTAAAAGGCCTGGACAAATCCACCGTGGAAACCATCGTCAAAGGCTAAAGACGACGTACAAGACAGTTGGTTTTTGCCGACTGTCTTGCTTTCTTTGGCACGGGTCCGAAAAGGTGTATAATAAAAGTAGCAAAAGAGAAAGTAGGCTTTGTATGATTATTCCTGAAAGTTTAGAAGAGTTGGCAGGCTATGTGAAAGCCGGTCGCAATGTATTTTTCTTTACCGCAAGCTGGTGTGGCGATTGCCACTTTATCAAACCTTTTATGCCAGAGATTGCGGCGGATTTTCCCGAGTATCAATTTATTGAAGTAGATCGGGACAAATTTATTGACGTGGCGGCGGAATGGAATATTTTTGGTATTCCTAGTTTTGTCGTGGTAAATGATGGCAAAGAACTTGGGCGCTTGGTCAACAAGGATCGTAAAACCAAAGAAGAAATCGAAAACTTCTTAAAGAGCTTGCCACAATAAAAGCTAGCCCAGGGAGTACAAATCGAGAGGAGTGGTTTAGATGGAACAAGAGTACAAGAGAATCTTAGTAGGGATTGATGGCTCAGAACAAGCCCAATTGGCCTTTGAAAAAGCGGTGGAAGTCGCGCGGCGGAATCACGGGACCGTGTATGTGGCCAATGTGATTGACCAGCAGATTACGACTATGATGGGGTACAGTTCCTTGAATCAAAATATCATCGATCAGGAAACCGCTAGTGCCAAGGAAATGATTGAAGCTTGCAAAAAATACGGGCAAGATCATGATTTTCCAAATATCGAAGGGATCATCGCGTACGGCTCAGCCCGAGAAGCTATGGCCCACAAACTTCCAGCCAAATATGAAATTGATTTGGTTATGGTTGGCCAATCCGGACTAAACGCCGTGGAGCGCTTTATGACCGGTAGTGTCGCTAGTTATGTCATTCGTCAAGCTTTGTGTGACGTTTTAATCGTCACATACAATAAAGAATAAACGACTTGAATGACCGAATACAGACAGCCTCGAAATGTTACGAAAGGAGGGCGGCTTTTAGCGAGCTGCCACACTTTGGTAACAAGTAGGGGCTGTCTTTGTTTTGCTGGGGATGTCTCCTTTTTTTTCAGGAAGTTTTTTTGTACAATCGTAGCTTTTCTGTTATGATACAAGTTGTGAAATTTTTATCATCAAGGAGGGTTTCTTGTGATTTATGCTTATAATCCAGAGCATGTAGGGGATACATTGCTGGTGATTGCTGCTGATTTTAAGGGGCAACCGGTGACCTACGAACGGAAGTACAATATTACGCAAATCAAAAACAGTGACGGCACGATTGTGGGCTGGAATTTCTTTCAGCTTTCCGATATTTTGACCTTGGAAGAAACAGGTCAGGTTTATCCCACGAAAGAACAGATTGCCATTTTGAATCAACAGCTTCACTTGTCCGGTTTTGAAGAAGAGTTGCCTTTGGAAGAGGCACCGAAGTTTGTGGTGGGGTACGTGAAGACTTGTGTGCCGCATCCAGACAGTGACCACTTGTCCATTACGGAAACGGAAGTGGACAATGGGGAAGCTTTGCAAATCGTCTGTGGGGCAGCTAATATTCGCCAAGGACTGAAAGTCGTTGTAGCGAAACCTGGTGCCATGATGCCAGACGGTCTTTTGATTTGGCCCGGGGTCTTGCGAGGAGTGGAAAGTTTCGGGATGATCTGTTCCGCGGCTGAACTGCACGTGCCCAACGAAACCGGTAAAAAAGGAATTTTGGAATTGCCAGACACGGCAGTTACCGGGACGCCTTTTACTCCAGGAAAATAAGTCATTAAAAACGAAAGCTCAAATTAGGGCTTTCGTTTTTTGTTGTGAGAAACCGCTTTATTTGTGCTAGGATAGAAAAGAGTGCTTGTGCGGCACCCAATGGATACTGGAGGGAAAACCATGAGCTTTTTTGGAAAAATTGATTTTAATTCATTGTCGGAAACCGATCGGGCAATTTATCATTTTATGAGTAGCAATTCAGACAAGATTCCTTATATGCGGGTGCGGGATATCGCCAAAGAATCTCACACTTCGGCGTCTTCGGTGATGCGTTTGATTCGCAAGTTAGGCTTTGAAAGCTACATCGAATTTCGTTCTCAGTTTACGGTGACGACGATTGAAACCGAGGACTTTGATAAGGCCTTATCTATTTTAGCTAGGGAACGGTTCCCTCGGGATATTGAAAGCAAGCTAAACCGGATTGCCGAACGGATACAGGATTGCGAGAATATTATTTTCTTCGGAATTGGTGCTTCTGGGGCGATTTGTGAGTATGCGGCCCGGCGCTTTGCCACCATTGGCTACAATAGTTTTGCGTTGACGGATTACACCTATCCCATTAAGTCTAAGCTGAAAAATACGAGTGACAATGTCTTGATTACGTTGTCTGTTTCTGGGACTACCACCGAGGTCGTGGAGGTGGCCAATGGTTTTCGCCGGGAGGATGATTTTACCACGGTGGCGATTACCGCCGATCCTAATTCCACATTGGCGAAGATGACCGATTATTTGTTGGACTACCATGTGGAAGTCTTGCGCGTCAATCAACACGAGGATCTTACCAGCCAAGTTCCTTGTATCTTTTTAATCGATCAACTGTCGGAACGGTTGCGTAAACTAGTGTAAAGAACAGTCGAAAGAGCGGTTTGGTACATCTTGTACCAAACTGCTCTTTTTTTCTATTTGGCACTTAGACTACCAGAATCCGGGGGAATCATTGAGTATTGTAACCGTTGACATATAATGACGGTAATTAAGCAATGAGGTGAAGAAGATGCAAAAAGGATTTTCTGAGAATTTTTTATGGGGTGGCGCAGTGGCTGCCCATCAAGTAGAAGGCGCCTGGGATGTGGCGGGAAAAGGACCGAGTACCGCGGATGTCATGACGGCCGGAGCCAATGGAGTAGCCCGTAAAATCACCAAAGAGGTGGTACCAGGGGAAAACTATCCCAACCATGAAGCAATCGATTTTTATCACCATTACAAAGAAGACATCCAATTGTTCAAAGAATTAGGCTTAAAAGCCTTTCGGACCTCGATTAACTGGACCCGGATTTTTCCTAAAGGAGACGAGGAAACGCCTAATGAAGCAGGGCTGCAATTTTATGATGACTTGTTCGATGAGCTTTTAGCCAACGGTATCGAGCCGGTGATTACGCTGTCCCACTTTGAGATTCCGTTACATTTGTACAAGGAATACGGGGGCTTTAAAAACAAGCGCCTGATCGACTTTTTTGTGCATTATGCTAAGACGGTGATGACCCGCTATCAAAACAAGGTTAAGTATTGGATGACCTTCAATGAAATCAATAACCAAGCAGATGGTCAGCATGCTTTGCACACTTGGACTAACTCTGCCATGCTCTTTGAGGCAGGAGACAACGCCGAGGAATTGACTTTTCAAGCGGGGCTCAATGAATTAATCGCTAGCGCTCGCGTGGTGAAATTGGGCCACGAGATCAATCCCGACTTTCAAATCGGTTGCATGATGGCCTATGTGCCGGCTTATCCTTATTCGTGCAATCCGGAAGATTTAATGGCGGCTGTCAAAGTCATGGATCGCCGTTTCTTTTACTCGGACATTCATGCCCGTGGGGTAGTGCCAAACTACGCTAAGAAATACTGGGAAGAAAAGGGCTACCACATCGAGCTTTCCCCAGAAGAAGAAGCCGACTTAGCAGAAGGAACGGTGGATTACATCGGCTTTAGTTACTACATGTCTACGGCGGTGACCACTTTGCCCGATGTAAAAGGGGATGTCATTACCGATTTTCCGGGAGCCAAAATTGTGAGCAATCCTTATGTGTCAGCCAGTGATTGGGGTTGGCAGATCGATCCAGTGGGCTTGCGGTACACCTTGAACACCGTGTACGAGCGCTATCAGTTACCATTGTTTATCGTTGAAAATGGCTTTGGTGCGTATGATGAATTGGTGGAAGGGGAAGTTCACGATTCCTATCGCATTGCTTATTTGCAGGCCCATATCGAGCAGATGGCACTGGCTGTGAACGTGGATGGAGTGGAACTGGTAGGCTACACTCCTTGGGGCATCATCGATTTGGTGAGCTTCGGCAGTGGGGAAATGGAAAAACGCTACGGCATGATTTATGTAGACAAGGACAATCAAGGCAATGGCAGTCTGAAACGTCTGAAGAAAGACTCCTTTGCTTGGTACCAAAAGGTGATTCGCACCAATGGAACGGAGGCGTGACATGAAAGAACAAGCCTTACGGGAAGTGTTGGACTCTTTGACCTTGGAAGAAAAAGTCGGTCAACTGGTACAAGTCACCCCGGATTTCTTCGATGCCTCTGGGGCGATTACCGGGCCGATGCTAGAGTGGACCATGAGCAATCAGGAGCGCTATCAAAGCGGCTCGGTCTTGGGAACCACGGAGGCTAGTCAAGTGCGAGAGATTCAAGCTCAATACTTGGCTCAAAGTCGGCACAAAATTCCTTTGTTGTTTATGGCAGATGTGATTCACGGCTATCGAGAAATTTTTCCGATTCCCTTAGCCTTAGCTTCTTCCTTTGACGAAGAACTGGTGCAAGCTGTTGCCCGTGTTTCTGCAAAAGAAGCCGCTGGAGAGGGCATTCACGTGACGTTTTCCCCCATGGCGGACTACGTGAAAGATCCACGTTGGGGTCGGGTGTTGGAGAGTAATGGGGAGGATCCTTTACTGTCCCAGCGCTTGACCGCGGCCTATGTAAAAGGCTACCAAGGAGACAATCTTAAAGACGAGAGCAGTCTGGCCGCTTGTGTGAAACACTTTATCGGTTACGGAGCAGCAGAAGGCGGACGGGATTACAATACCGTGGACTTCTCGGATTTGGTTATGTACCAAGATTACTTGCCAAGCTTTCGCAGTGCCCTTGAGGCTGGAGCGAAGTTAGTGATGACCGCTTTTAACAGCGTTCGCGGGGTTCCCATCAGTGGCAATCAGTCCTTGATTCAGCAAGTTTTGCGGGAAGACTTGGCATTTGATGGGGTCTTGATTTCCGATTGGGCGGCGATTCAGGAGTTGATCGCCCATCGTGTGGCGGAAAATCAAAAAGAAGCCGCAACGATGGCCTTTAAAGCAACGGTGGACATGGACATGATGACCAGCTGTTATCAAAGAGAACTTGCGACAATCGTTACAGAACAACACTTGGAACACGAACTGGATGAAGCGGTCTGGAGAGTATTGACCTTAAAAAATGAATTAGGTCTTTTTGAAAATCCGTATCGAGGATTAGACAAGTTAGTCGCGACAGCAGAATTACAGGAGCAAGCGTTTGAAGCCGCGGTTAAATCAGCGGTCTTACTGAAAAATGAACAAGTCCTGCCTCTCCAAAAAAATGAAAAGATCCTTTTGGTGGGAACGAAAGTAGCCACCGGGGATTTATTAGGGGCATGGTCCTGTGTGGGAGATACCGCTCAGACAACTAGTTTAGCCAGTGCTTTCCAAACAGAATTTCCCCAACTAACTAGCATTCCTTTAGCAGCCGATGCCAGTGATCTAGCGGAAAAATGGCCGGAAATTCAAACGGCCGCTTTAGCAGCAGACAAGGTGGTGATTGCCGTAGGGGAAGCCGGGGATGAAGCGGGAGAAGCCGCCAGCAAGACTAGTTTGCGCTTAAAACCTCAGGAAGTTGATCTGATTCAGCAACTCAGTCAATTGAATCAGCATTGTATCGGTGTGATTTTCAGTGGCCGTCCATTGGTGTTGACGGAAGTGGTGGACCACCTTCAAGGCATCATCGCACCTTTCTTCTTAGGCTCTCAGACTAGCGGGGCATTAGCTGCCTTGTTAAGCGGTCGCCGGGATTTTAGTGGACGACTGGCCATGGGCTTTCCTCGCCATGAGGGACAGTTGCCTTATAGTTATCGGGAAATGTCCACCGGGCGCCCGGAAACCGCTGCAAATCACGGGCAACGCTATCTTTCCAATTATTTGGATGAGGAAAATGATGCCCTGTATCCTTTTGGCTACGGTCTTAGCTACAATACTTGGGAATACCAAGACATCACGCTGTCACAAGAACCATTAACCAAAGATGCACCCATTTCTCTGCGATTGACAGTCACCAATCAAGGAACTCAGACCGGCTCAGAAAATATTCAGTTGTACTTCACCGATGAAGTGGCCCAAGTCATCCGGCCGAAAATAGAACTATTGGACTGGCAATTGGTGAGCCTAGCTCCCGGAGAAAGCCGGGAAATTTGCTTTGTCATTCACAGTGATCAGTTGGCTTATGTCCATCAAGACTTGCGTCGTTACCCGGATTCCGGGAGGTTCCAGTTACACCTGGGGAAGAATAGCCGCGAGATACTCGCTAGTTTTATTGTGGAATTGTAGTTTTTTCACGATGGTACCACTTGTACCATCGTGACGCTTTTTTCAAAAGTCAGGCGAGAATACCAGGATGGCCAAAAGCTATTGTGAATGAAAACGTTTTTATTTAGAATGAGCTTGTGTTTAAGAACCGGTTATTTTCCATCACAAAAAATAAAAACGTTTTTATTTCGGAGGTACCCATGAACGAGCGTGTGACCATTCGCGATGTGGCCAAGGAGGCCAATGTTTCCATCGCCACTGTGTCCAAAGCCTTAAACGGTGTGGACGTAGTGCGACCCATGACCAAAGAAAAAGTCTTTCAAGCAGCCAAAAAACTGCATTATGTACCGAATCTTTTAGGCAAGCAACTTAAAACCAAGCGGACCAAGATGATTGGTTTTTACACCCATACGATCGTTGGGCCTTACTTTAGTTCCTTAATCGAAGCCATCGCGGAAGAAGCCGAGCATTTGGGCTACGGTGTGAGCGTGATTATTTCTTCTGACAAGCAAGTGCTCCGATCTCATCTACTAGGAAATATGGTAGACGGTTTTATCGGGTTTGAAAGTTTGATTGATGACGAGGATTTGGCGATTATCCGAGGCGAGCACATTAACGCGGTGTTTATGGATCGTCAAATCAAGGATTTTAGCATCAGTAGCATCGTCTTTGACTCACGAAAGGCCGGTCGCTGGGCTACCGAGTTTTTGATCGCGAAAGGTCATGAGAAAATCGGCTTTCTACCCGGGCATCCCGGCGTCTATGACAGTGACGAACGCTACCGCGGATTTCAAGAAATGATGGCAGAGCATCACTTACCGGTTAATCCAGACTGGGTGATCAGCGGATTGTTTGAAGAGCAAGCAAGTTACTGCAATGTTTTAAACTACTTGCAAACAATCCCTAAAAACTGCTGGCCTAGCGCTTTGATTGCCGGGAATGACTTAAGTGCCATTGGGGCGATTCAAGCTGCGCAAGAAATGGGCTTACGGGTGCCAGAAGACTTAAGTGTAATCGGTTTCGATGACATCGATCTCTTGCGCTATTTCGAACCAAAAGTCACCACGGTTCAAAATCCCATTAAAGAGCAAGGACGACAAGCGGTGATTGAGCTGTTGCAATTAATCGATGGGGTCAAAGAAGGCGAAAATCACATTCTTCCCGGAGAATTGGTCATTCGGGAAACCGTTGAAAATTACGAAGAATAAAAAAGGAGGGATTCAGTTGGAAGCTGGAAAAAACATACGCCCAACACTAGGGGAACGCTTCAAACGTTTTTGGAAAGAATTCGCCCAACAATGGCAACTGCAAACCATGGCCATCCCCGGCGTCGTCTACATGATCATCTTTAGTTTCATCCCAATTTATGGCTTGGTAATCGCCTTTAAGAATTACACGGTCATCGACACCATCGAATCGGCGCAATGGGTCGGGTTGGAGAATTTTAAAATCATTATGGAGGACCGCTACTTTTGGCAGTCTGTAGTCAATACTTTGGGAATTAGCTTCCTGAAATTAGCCTTTGGGTTTGTTTTACCGATTATCTTGGCGGTAATGATTTATGAACTGCGAGATAGCGTCTTTAAACGAGTGATTCAAACGATTTCTTATCTACCTCACTTCCTGTCTTGGATTATTTTAGGGGGCATGTTGATCACCTGGTTTTCTTCCAATGGGATGATCAATGGCTTTTTGAACCTGTTAGGTTTTTCTGCGAATCAGAATCACATGCTAGACGTAGGCAAGTATTGGTGGATCGCCGCCTTGTCCGATGTCTGGAAAGAAGCCGGTTGGGGAACGATCTTGTACTTAGCCGCCATGTCAAAAATCGATCCGACCTTTTATGAAGCGGCGAAAATGGATGGGGCCACTCGCTTGCGACAAGTCTGGAGTATCACCATTCCCATGATTCGCAACATCATTTCATTAAACTTAATCTTAAGTGTAAGCGGTCTATTTAACTCGAACTTGGACCAAACCTTGGTCTTGATGAATTCCCAAAACCAACCGAAAGCAGAAGTCATCAACTCTTACGTGTACCGGATTGGTTTGATGCAAGGGGACTTCTCCTACGCAACGGCGGTAGGCTTGGGTATCTCGATTATCTCGGTGATCCTCTTGACTATTACCAATATCATCACCAAACGCTTAAACGACAACAAATCGGTCTTGTAGAAAGGAGTGAAGGAATTTGATGAAAAAAGCGAGTCTCTCATTTAGTAAACCAAAAAGCAGCGTCGTCCAAGATAAGGACAGCAAAGTCTTCAATATCGTCAACGTCTTTTTACTCTTAGTCTTTACGGTGATTATCATTGTCCCTGTTTGGAACATCGTGGCTTCTTCCTTCGCCTCGGCGGATGCTTTGGCCAAAGGGAACTTTATCTTCTGGCCCTCTGAGATTTCCACGGACAATTATCAACGGGTGCTGAGCGATCCGAGTATGTGGAAAGCTTTGGTGATTTCTCTAGGGAAAACCGCACTAGGGGTAGCGGCCCATACCGCCTTTTGTGCCATTATGGCCTACGCCTTGAGTAAAAAGAACTTACGAGGGCGGGGGTTGTACTCCACCATGGGAATCATCACCATGTTCTTTTCCGGAGGCATGATTCCTACGTACTTATTGATTAAGTCATTAGGGTTATTGAATACCTTTTGGGTGTACATCATTCCTGCCTTGTTTAGCTACTACGACGTGATCATCTTGATGAACTTCTTTCGGGATGTGCCGGACTCTTTAGAAGAATCCGCCAAAATCGACGGGGCCAGCGACTGGGACGTCTTGTTGAAAATCTTCGTACCATTATCGAAACCGGCGTTAGCGACCATCGCTTTGTTTCACGGCGTTTGGCAATGGAACGACTTTATGACCGCCAAATTGTATGTCACCGAGCGAGGCTTGTATCCCTTGCAAATGAAACTGTATGAGATCATTACCCAATCTCAAGCGGCTTCCCAACAAGGATTAAATGCCGCAATTGAAATCAGCACCACCTCTAAGGGAATCCAGTTGGCCACCATCGTGTTGACCACTGTTCCGATATTAGTGATTTACCCAATGGTTCAGCGTTACTTTGTTTCAGGCATGATGCTTGGAGCAGTAAAAGAATAGGAGGAGAAAATATGTTTCGTAAAAAAAGTCTTGTAGGATCCCTTTTGGTTGCCGGCGCATTGTTGAGCTTGGCCGCATGTGGCGGGAGTAAAAAAGAAGACACTACCACAAAAGAAGTAAAATTGCCGGATATCGCCGATCGCTACACTCCGGACAAAGACACCCCGGCGTGGCAATTGGACAAAAAGGAAGAAACCACTAAATTGACCTGGTACGTCAATGCGGACTGGTGGAACACCGAATACGGCAAAGACATGGTAACAAAGAAAATCAAAGATGATTTGAATGTGGACATCAAATTCATCACCGGAGATGACACGAAGTTAAACACGTACTTTGCCGGTGGGGATATGCCGGATATCGTAACGGTGTTTGATTCCAATTCACAAGTAGCTAGAAAAGCCGATTCTTGGGCGTTGCCATTACAAGATTTAGCAGAAAAATACGATCCCTACTTTAATACAGTGGCACGGGAAGAAACTTTGAACTGGTACAAACTAGGGGATGGCAAGTCCTATGGTTATCCCGATTATTCCAATGTGCAAAGTGACTTTGACAGCGGCGATATTTACTCCCGGGATGCCTTCATCATCCGTAAAGATGTGTACGAGGCCATCGGTAAGCCAGATTTCAGCACGCCAGAAGGTTTTGTGGAAGGCATGAAAAAAATCAAAGCCCAATTCCCAGACTTGATTCCATTTGGTTTCAACGACTTTGCTTCCGACGGTTCCTCTAACGGTTCCATGGATAGCGTTGTCCAAGACATGCTAGGGGTTCCTTACACGAAAGACGGCAAATACTACGACCGGAACTTGGATGAAGACTACCTTGAATGGGTGAAAGCATTCCGCCAAGTTCACCAAGATGGCAACGTTTCTGACGATACCTTTACCGACGATGGAGACAAATTCAAAGAAAAACTTCAAACCGGGAAATACGCTACAGTAATGATCGGATCTTTTGTTAACCAAGGGATTCCATTGCAAACCTTTAAAGCTAGCAATCCAGATGCTGAATACATGGCCATTGATGGGATTCAAAGTACTGTGGGCAATGAACCAACCTTGACTCAAGCAGGGATTTCCGGGTGGATGATCAACTACATCAGCCAAAAATGTGAAGATCCTGCCAAAGCGATTCAAGTCTTCACTTACTTGCTTAGCGATGAAGGGGAAATGTTGACCAACTTCGGGATCGAAGGAGACACTTATACGTTAGAAGCAGACGGTACCGTGAAATGGACCGACGAAGCGCGTAAGATTCAACAAGACGATCCTGAAAAATGGCAATTGGAATACCGTATGGGTGAATTCATCCAATTCGGTCACGACCGCTTTAAAGCGATGAACCCAGATTCTTATGTGGATGCCGTGAAACAAATGCAAGAATGGGGCGACGGCAAATTGACTTCTCAATTCTTGACAGAAAACATCGGACCAGATGCCGGTACCCAAGAAGCACGAGCTCAAAGCGCGATTCAAACTAACTGGAGCACTACTTTGGTAGGGATGTTACGGGCGAAAGACGAAGCGACGTTAGAAGGCTTATTGGAAGACTACAAAGCATTCCAAAAAGACAATAAGATCGATGACGTTAACAAAGTTCGTAACGAAAAGATCAAAGAAAACGAAGCAAAATTGAAATAACATAGACTTTTGAAGGGGCGTTGTGCCCCTTCCTACATAGGAAAGAAAGAGGCGAGACCATGACGAACTTATTTCAACCAGACGGCAAACTGTACAATCTTTTGGATCGCTTGTACCAACTATTGGTACTAAACTTCTTGGTGATTTTGACTTGTTTGCCACTGGTGACCATTGGAGCCGCATTGACTGCGGCTTATGGCACGGCTTATCGCATTGCCCAGCACAAAGAATGTGTGCTTTACAAAGAGTATTGGCGCCAGTTGAAAGTCAACTTTGTGCCAGCTACGAAAATTTGGTTGGGCATCTTGGCTATAGGTACGGGGGTATTCTTTGCTTTGCCTTTCGTGCGGGACTATGTTTTAGGCAATAAAGTCAGCTATTACTTGGTTATGGTCTTAGTTACGGTTGTCTTACTGGCCTTGGAATATGTCTTTCCTTTGATTGCCAAGTTTGACAACACGCTCGGAGCAACTTTGAAAAATGCGCTAGTGCTTTCTTTAAAGCATTTGCCCATTAGCATTATTGTCTTTGGAGTGAATCTGGCAGGAATTTTATTGCCGATTTTACTGCCACAAGGGTTTATTTTATGGCTCTTTGTTGGCATCGGCCTAGTGCTTTATCTAAATGGAAAACTCATGAACGCTGTGTTCTTGAAATACAGCTAGGGAAGGGAAGTTGACGAGATGTTTGTAGGATTTGACATTGGTGGGACCACGGTGAAGTATGGGGTTTTAAATGAACAAGGAGAAATTTTAGAAAAAGCGGCGATTAAGACTAGCTATGTGGTGGAGGAATTGCTTGACGACATGGAGGAAATCGTCGTGAAGGCCCAAGCAAATTATGACATTGAAGGTATCGGCATCAGCGCTCCTGGTATCATCCAAAAAGACGGCTATATGCTGACCGCCGGGGCCATTAAACCTTTATATGGAATGAATCTTAAACAAGCGTTGGAACAGCGGTGTCAGTTGCCAGTTTCCATTGAAAATGACGCCAATGCCGCGGCCCTCGCGGAAAAATGGATTGGCAATGCCCAAGGAATCGACAATTACCTATGCATGGTTTTAGGTACCGGCATCGGCGGTGGCATCGTCTTAAATGGGGAGGTCTTCCGGGGGGCTCACGGGATGGCCGGGGAATTCGGCTGGATGGTCATCGATCAGTTACCTGAACAAGGAGACATTGAAGAAGTCTCGGTGAATAAAAAAGTCGCGACCGTGGGGGGCTTATGTTACCAGTACAACTTAGCCCAACAAAAAAACAATCCTCAAGCAGAGCCCGTTTGGGATGCACGAGAATTGTTTGCCCGAGAAGCGGCCGGCGAAGTGCTGGCCACAGAGATTTTAGCAGCCTTCTTCGTCGACTTATCGGTGACCTTGATTAACTTAATCAGCTGTTTTGATCCAGAAGTTATCTTAGTGGGGGGAGGCATCAGTGCCAATGAAGCCTTTACCCAACGCTTGCAAGAAACCTTGAGTACGGTTAAAGCGCGCCATGAATCGATTCACTATTTAGAAGGGAAAACCATTGCCCCTGTGCGAACCGCTAAATTACAAAACGATGCGGGGATGATCGGTGCCGTCTATCAAATCTACCAACAAGTGAAAGGCTAAAAAAACCAGCGAGAATTTTTTCTCGCTGGTTTTTTCCTGTTATTGATTATTGTTTTGATTTTGTTGCAACGCGGAACTGTCGATGGTTAAGTCGACTTTAGCGGTACTTTCTTTATCCCCGCGGTAGTAGGTTATGGTGATCGTATCCCCGACATTCTTACCGTAAAGAATCGATTGGAGATCCGTTGCGCTAGTAACTTCTTCCCCGTCAACTTTGGTAATCACGTCGTATTGTTTCAAACCAGCTTTTTCTGCAGGTGTTGCGTTCATAACGTTGGTAATCACCACACCAGATTTCACGGAACTTGGGACTCCAAGAATTTGTTCTTGTTGTTGAGACGTTACAGAAGACAAGTCCACCATATTGATTCCGAGAGCTGGTCGGGTAACTTTGCCGTCCTTTTGCAGTTGGTCGATGATTTTTACCACATCGTTACTTGGAATGGCAAAGCCCATCCCTTCGACGCTAATATCGGAACTTTCCGTAGAGGTCGAAGCAATCTTACTAGAGTTAATCCCGATGACTTGTCCCGCGATATTTACTAAAGGACCACCGGAATTCCCTGGGTTAATCGCCGCATCTGTTTGAATGGCGCTAATATTGACACCGCTGGTACTGTCGGAAATCGGCCGATTAACAGAAGAAATAATCCCGGAAGTAACGGAGTTGGCATATTGAGAGCCTAATGGAGAACCAATGGCAATCGCAGGTTCGCCGACTTTCAAAGCAGAAGAATCCCCAAAGGTTGCGACTTCATCTACATTTTCCGAAGAAATCTTGATTACGGCTAAGTCGGTTACCGCGTCGGTTCCCATAAGTTCCCCTTTGACCTTCGTGCCATCTGACATGACGACTTCCAAGCCATCAGAGCCTTCTACCACGTGATTATTGGTCACCACATAAGCGGAATCTCCATCTTTATTGTAGATAACCCCACTACCTTCACTGGCTTCTACGAGATTGCTATCATCGGTATTTTCTGCAGAACTGTCTTCTTGCTGTTGACCGAACATGTCTCCCCAGGGGTTATTGGAGCTTTGTTGTTGAGCCTGTAAGTTGATGACAGAAACCACCGCGCCTTGGACTTTTTCCACAGCACTGGTGATATCGCTATCCACATCCACCTTGACATTGGAAACCTTGGCCGGCTCACTTGTGGAACTGCTATTGTTGCTACTGGAGCTGGGAGCTAAAGTCGAGCCATTGGCTAGATAAAATCCACCAACGATCAATAAACCACCCACAGCGCCTCCTAGTAATCCGGTGAGAAAACGTCCCCCGGAACCTTTTCTTTTTTGTTTCATACGATTATCCTCCTAACGATTTTCTATTCAATGAATAATTGCTCAATTCTAGTATAGACTCAATTCCTGTGTTTAGTCTATCGCGAGACTTTGAAAAAAATATGAACGAAATGGGCTTAAATACATGCTAAATCGTGAAAAATTTCTGTAAATCCAACCTTTTTCACAAAAAGATGGGGAAAACTATCCACAGAATTATCCACAACCTGTGGATAGTGTGGGTAAATCTGTGGAGAACGAACGTTTGTATGGAAAAGCACCGGTCCAATCGTTTTTCTTTCCTCGCAGAAAAAAATCATTCGTCATAAAATGTGGATAAAAATTGTGGTAAACTCAAATAAAGTTATGAACAAGTGAGGATAAGTCATGAATATCAAACTAATTACCGTGGGAAAACTCAAAGAAAAGTATTTGGTACAAGGGATCAATGAATACGTCAAGCGCCTTGGCGCCTATGGCAAGATTCAAATCATCGAAGTTCCTGACGAAAAAGCCCCAGAAAATCTCAGTGAAGCCCAAATGATCCAAGTCAAAGAAAAAGAAGGGGAACGCATCTTAGGAAAAATCAAGGACGGAGAATACGTCTTTGCCCTGGCGATTGAAGGGCAAAATCCCAGCAGTGAAGCGTTTGCTAAACAACTGGAGCAACTACAAATTCAAGGAAAAAGCCAGTTTGTCTTTATTATTGGCGGGTCGTTAGGCTTGAGCCAGGCGGTTATGCAAAGAAGCAACGCCCAAATCTCCTTTGGCAAAATGACCTACCCTCATCAATTAATGCGCTTGATCTTAGTGGAACAGATCTACCGAGCGATGAGGATTAATCACGGGGAACCGTATCATAAATGATGCGGTTTTTTTGGTAGACGTTTTGGAGCGTGGATTGGAAATACGAGGAGATAATCCTCCTTGCAAATACCATTAATGGTACTAATTTGAATGTAATAAAAAATGGATACATAATATTATCCTTCTACACAGTTCGATAATATTGATACTTCGAGCTAAAAATCAATGTTCGCTCCATTTTTAGCAGAGGTGGCAGCTGCCCATAGCCGAATGGAAGACAATCGCAATATCGGTAAGATCATCTTGACTGTTGCTGATTAGACTAACAGAATCCTAAATGGAAAGTTGACTGAGATCTTATTTTTTTGCTATACTTCTCGACACACTTTCATGAATAAGGATGATTTTATGACGCTTTATCAAAAAATGCAGTTGAGTCCAGCTGTTCTTCGCCAACATATTCGGGAATCTTTTGCGCAGGAGAAAAAGCAGTATGTCACGGCTCTTGTTTTGCGGAGTGTTCTCTTATTGCTGTTTGCAATTGCCTATATCTCGATTTTTACGAGTCTCTTTGGTCAAAAGAATAGTTATGTTGGGGTAGGCAGTCTGTGTATGCTTTTGAGTATCCGTTTTGTCAATTATGGCTACCATATAATCGATAGTCTGGTGGCTTTGTTTTTTATCTCCAGTCTCTATTTGATAAATAGTTTCTTCTTAGCAGGCTTACCGGTTATCCTGTACTTTGTTGTGCAATTAGCAAGCTTATCGTTCATTCTATTAATGACTACCACTCATCCTGAATATGGAAATGGTGGTGTGTACGCCTTTAGTTATATTTTGATAACGAGTAATACTGTGAGCGGACAGCATGAAATCCTTCAGAGAACAGGAGCCGTGTATTTATCTTTTCTCTTTTGTGGATTGGTATTTCTCCAGAAACATTCTCAAGCTAACCGAACCATTCGATTCCACCATATTTGTAAAGGCTATTCCTTACACCAGACAACCTATCAGTGGCAATTGCGCTTAGCCTTAGGAATTGCGTTTGCTTTATCTATTGGAAAATATCTGGGGATACCTCGTAGTATGTGGATGGGATTTGCGAGTATGTCACTTTTATTACCTCAAACGCATCAAGTTCTTTCACGGGGATTTTCACGGATGATGGGCGTCACAATCGGTTCAGTTATTTTTGTCCTGTGTTTACATTTGTTTCCGATAGAGTGGGTCTTTTTATTAGGTCCCTTGGCAGGCTTTTGTCTGGGGCTGACTCCTCATTATGGTTGGGCGAGCATTTTGAATTGTTTTGGGGCCTTATCGGCAGCCTATGTACTGTTGGGAATTTTACCGGCTGGTGTGATTCGTATTCAAAACAACTTTTTAGGTATCTTGTGTGGGTTAGGGATTGCCTTACTCTTTCAACTGTTGCAAAGAAAGTCGACAAAACGAGTTGGAGAAAGTCAGTGTTAAGCGAATAGCCTTTGTCTTCAGGGGCTAATAAAAGAAACTAAGAATGACATGTGACATTCTTAGTTTCTTTTTTGTTTATAGAAGGAAATGGTGTTTTCGGAATAAACCAGGAATTGTGGTGTATTTTCTTTCGGATTCATTTCTCTATAACAAAACAGCATGCAAGGGAACCTTTGATTGGTGGAGTAGTTTAGTAATAGGATAGCGAAAGATGCTATAATGGCTACATTCGTTTATCAGGGAACGTAAGAGAATTTGTGTGCTATATTATGAATGAGGTATGAACTGCAAAGAGTATCTCGAACATTTTGAGTATAAAATGCAGAAGAAAACTGGATGTACAGAAACTTCTCTAGCTAATTTATACAATTTACTTGTACATTTAGGTGTTAAACAAACAGATTAGAGATGAAAGCTATCGCTGTGGGAGGCTGGTCTCTCAAATGATAGAATAAATATGGAAAGAGAGAACTTCTTACGTAGCAGTAGCAATATACGCGGATACGTCCACATCAACAAAGCTTTTTCAAATAACACCCTGCACCAAAAGCAACACCAAAATGAATCCATGCGGAGGAATAAATGAATAATAATGATCGATTATTGCGCTTGCGTTATGCTATTGACTTGAAGGATCGGGATTTAATCAAAGCCTTTGAGTTAGGCGGTGTACCGCTGACAAAAGAAGAGGCGCGAGCGGTGCTGACCAAAGTGCAAGACAAGCATGAAGAGGATGCGGAGAAAAACGTTTATGAAAAAGCGCTCAATAATCAAGTTTTTGATGCCTTTTTAAATGGTTTGATCCTCCTAGCCCGGGGGCCACAAAAAGAAAAACCGGCAGGAACAGCAGTCCAACCGAGTAAGGACATCAAGAACATCAACATCGTGTTATTAAAAAAGCTAAAAATCGCGCTTTCCATGACCACAGAGGACATCTTAGCTATTTTTGCTGAAGTGGAGCTTTATCCATCAAAAGGAGAAATCGGAGCTTTTTTGCGAAAGGAAGGGCAGCGAAATTTCAAGCCATGTGGGGATAAGTACATGCGTAATTTTCTCAAAGGCTTGGGGATTTACAATCGAAAGAAATAGGGAAGTACGTCTCTTTTAACCACTAATTTGAAAGGATTCGCAATTCTACGTGTTTACGTAGAATTATGGATCCTTTTTTGTATGAACAGGTGTAAACAGATAAAGTGACAAGTCGTCATAAAGAATCGTATACTGTTCTTTGCACAGAAAAATGGCTGGAAATTTCGAGAAATAAGAAATGGAACCTAAGGAGGATGGAGCAAAGATGTTTTTAGCGCGAAAAGAAATGCGTTATGCCAAGTTACGGTATAGCTTAATCATCGGAATCATGGTGTTAGTGTCATATGTGGTCTTTTTGCTTTCGGGCTTGGCAACAGGATTGGCCCATGAATTTGATCAAGGAATTGTTAATTGGCAAGCGGACAAAGTGGTTTTAGCGGCGGATGCGAATCAAAGTTTGAATGCTTCCCAGTTGATCCAAGGAGACGTAGAGCGAGTCACGGCTAGCGAGAAAGCGCCAGTAGGAGTCTTTAGTGGCGCCATCAAAAAAGGCCAGACGAAAGAGGACATCAACCTATTCGCAACGTCATCAGATGCGTTTATTCTGCCTAAAGTGACCAGCGGCAAGAACTTTGCTGCTAAAAATGAGATTATCATCTCGCAGAATTTGGCAGATGCTGGCTATAAAATCGGGGATCAAGTCACGATTGGAAAATACGATGAATCTTTGACGATCACGGGGATTTTTCCAGCAACGTATTACTTGGTATCGCCGGTGGTTTATACTTCTTTGGAAACTTTTACGAGCCTGAAATACGGCGGACAAGAATTTTCGGAGACGGCAGTAGAACCAATCAATGCGGTGGTAGTGAAAGGTACGGCAAAGGTAGACAATGCGGATGCAGCCAGTGAAACTTTGGAAGCAATCAAGACTGCGGGTTTCATTGAGTCGATTCCTGGCTATGCTGCTCAAAACTTAACATTAAATGGGATGATTTATTTCTTATTTGTGATTGTAGCAGCGGTGGTGGGAATTTTCATGTACGTCATTACCATGCAAAAAGCCCCAATCTTCGGTGTGATGAAAGCCCAAGGGATTTCCAATGGATTTATCGCAAAATCCATCGTCGCACAGTCCTTCTTGGTGGGAATCATCGGAGTTGCCGTAGCGATCCTTTTGGCACTGGGCACCAGTTTGATTTTACCGGATGCTATGCCGTTTCTAGTAGTACCAAAACAGTGGGGACTATATAGTGTGATCTTATTGGTGGTAGCGATTCTCGGGGGACTCTTTTCGATTCGCACAGTGACGAAGGTTGACCCGATTAGGGCGATTGGAGGTTGAGGAAAGTGGAAAAAGCATTGGATATGCGTCAGATAAAAAAAGTCTTTGGTAGCGGCCATACGGAAATCACAGCACTAAAAGGCATTGATTTTAGCGTCGCACCGGGAGAATTTGTCTCCATTATCGGGCCTTCTGGTTCGGGGAAGAGTACCTTTTTGACCATCGCTGGCGGCTTACAAAATCCTACCAGTGGTCAGATTTTTATCAATGGGCATGATTTTACGAGCCTTTCGGAGAAGAAACGCAGTAAGCTCCGGTTTAAAGAAATTGGCTTTATTTTGCAAAGCTCAAACTTGATTCCCTATTTGAAAATCCAGGAGCAATTTTACTTAGTGGACAAAGTGAAAAAAGAGGCGCTCAATAAAGAACGAATCGAAAAATTACTGACTTCCTTGGATATTTTGGACTTAAAAGACAAGTATCCCCGAGACCTTTCCGGTGGGGAACGCCAACGAGTGGCAATTGGACGGGCCTTGTACAATGATCCAAGCTTGATTTTGGCTGATGAACCCACAGCCTCACTAGATACAGACCATGCCTATGATGTGGTGAAATTGTTAGCCAAAGAAGCCCATGAAAATCAAAAAGCGACAATTATGGTTACCCATGATCCCCGGATGACCCAGTGGAGTGACCGGATTTTCCGCATGGAAGATGGGCTTTTGGTACCAGAAGAAGCCCCTCAGGGAAACGAAGAAAAATAACAGATACACGGTGAACATTTTATAAAAGATACTGTTACGGAGTAGTGAAAGCTACTTCGTTTTTTTAAGTTGGGCGTGGAGCCCTGTTGAGGTCGCACAGCGTCCGAAACAAAAAACTACCCGCTATGCGGGTAGAGAATCAGAGGCTATGCCACCAAAAATCCCATTCCTGTCGTACAATTGGGTTGTTCAGGCTCAATTGAAAGGAATGGGATTTTTGGCAAATAAAACAAACAGCTTAGCGCATACAAAATGGATGTGTAAGTATCATATTGTATTTACACCAAAGTATAGACGGAAACTAATTTACAATCAAGTACGGCGAGATTTAATTGAGATCTTCCAACTCTTGTGCAAGTACAAAGGAGTCGAAATTATCGAAGGACATATGATGCCAGATCATGTTCATATATTGGTAAGTATTCCACCCAAAATTAGTATCTCTTCATTTGTTGGCTATTTAAAGAGCAAAAGTGCCTTACAAATTTTTGATCGTCATGCCAACTTGAAATATAAGTATGGCAATCGAAAATTTTGGGCAGAAGGATATTATGTTAGTACCGTGGGATTAAACGAAAAAACAATCGCAAAGTATATTCGGGAACAGGAATCACACGATATCGCACTCGATAAATTGAGTGTACGAGAATATGAAGACCCATTTTCAGATGGTGGCTTCAGAAAAAAATAAACCGGTTTGACCGGTAAGTGAAAGTGCCAAGGGCATTGAGCCTGAACAAAGTGAAGGATAACGTCTTTAGGCGTAGCCATAGCAACAAGGGGTTACACCCGCAGAGCAAACCACCCGTTAGACGGGTGGTAATGATTGTTGAGTGAGATGGCAGAAATGGAAAAAATAGGTTGGTAGTTTGAAAGGAAAGAAAATAAAAAATCAATTCAATTTTCTTAACTGTCCGGCTAGTTTATTGGGTGGTGCTATTTTGATATGATAGAGAGTAGATACATACAGGAAAGATTTTGAAACGAAGGAGTGGCTTGGGATGATTACACTAAAAAAAGTTTCACCACCAGCAGTGGAGCAAAACCTCATACCGGTGCCTTTGACGGATGAAACTATTGCAGAACGTAAGAAATTAATTCTGCAAAAAATGCGGGAAGCGGGCTATGATAGCTTAGTTTTTTATGCTGATTTGGAACATGGGAGTAATTTTGAATACCTTACCGGCTTTTTACCGCGCTTCGAGGAGGCCCTGTTGATTTTGCATCAAGATGGAAAAGCCTATGGGGTCTTTGGCAATGAAAACTTGAACAAGGCTCAAAAAGCCCAGATTGACTTGATTCCGGTTCACATGCCCCACCTTTCTTTGCCAAATCAACCTATGGAAACAAAGGAAACCGTGGCAGAGATTCTGGGGAAATGCCACCTAGCAAACCGGCAAAACATCGGCATTATCGGATGGAAGTACTTTACCAATACAGTGGAGGAAGCACAGCAACTATTTGATCTGCCCTACTTTTTAATGGATGCTTTGAAAAAAGTGGCTAAAAATAGCAAGTTTACCAATGCAACGGGCTTATTGATAGGGGAAAATGGCGCTCGGACTACGAATAATGCCAATGAGTTCGCCCATTACGAGTTTGGCGCAGCTTTAGCAGGAAACTGCCTGCTAGAAGGCTTGGAGGAACTCGCCATTGGAAAAACGGAAATGGCGGTTGCAGAAAAATTATCAGCTAAAGGACAGGATCATACGGTTGTGACGATTATGGCGGCGGGCCCCCGCTTTGTGAAAGCCAATCTCTATCCTAGTAATAACCAAATCGCTTTAGGGGATCCGATTTCCATGACCACGGCCTATAAAGGCGGTTTGGAAAGTCGCACGGGTTTTGCGGTTCATCAGGCTAGTGAACTTCCAGCGGGGCAGCAAGATTATTTAGAAAAGCTGGTGATTCCGTATTTTAAAGCATTTACCACTTGGCTGGAAACCATTCAAATCGGCATCACCGGGGGAGCGTTGTATGCAGCTATTGAGGCAGTCTTCCCGAAAGCGAGTTACGGCTGGTCCTTGAACCCGGGGCATTTAGGTGGGGATGAAGAATGGATTGCTTCCCCGGTCTATCCCAACTCTCGAGAACGCATTCGCAGTGGTATGCTGTTTCAGATTGATTTGATTCCTTCGCTTGCGGGGTATCAAGGAGCCGGCTGTGAAAGTAGCGTCTTTTTGGCAGACGAAAAACTTCGAGAACAAATCAAAGCCGACTATCCAGAGGTTTGGGCTCGGATAATTAAGCGCAGAGCGTATCTGGAAGATACATTGGGTATTCGCTTAGGAAAAGAGTTGTTGCCAATGAGCCCGGCCATGGGGTATTATCCGCCATTTATGCTGGATAGAAAACTGGCACTTGTGAAGCAGTAAGAGTCAAAAAGAAGGCTACTTTTATTGACAAAAGAAATGCAGGTGATGACATGAGGCGTTGCATTGACGTGTCTGGAATAGCAAATGAACCAATACTTTTTAGGAGGATCTTATGACTATTCCAGAGAAAACAATTTACCCACGCACCGGGGACTATCAGACGATTTATTTAAATGCAGTGATTGATAATCCCGCTATCGCTATCGGCGACTATACGATTTACAATGATTTTGTCCACGATCCAACCCAGTTTGAAAAAAATAATGTGTTGTACCATTATCCGATTAATCAAGATCGATTGGTAATCGGCAAGTTTTGCTCCATCGCTTGTGGGGCGAAGTTTCTATTTAACAGTGCCAATCACTCCTTGAACTCGCTGTCTACGTACACATTCCCTTTGTTTTATGAAGAGTGGGGCCTAGACAAGAATACGGTGGCCTCTGCCTGGGACAATAAAGGGGACATCGTGATTGGTAACGATGTCTGGATTGGTTATGAAGCGGTGATTTTGGCGGGTGTTCACATTGGGGATGGGGCGATTATCGGAGCCCGCGCTGTGGTGACCAAAGACGTGCCACCTTATACGATTGTCGGTGGTGTCCCCGCAAAAGAAATCCGTAAACGCTTTGACGAGAAAACAATCACTCAGCTTCGGGAAATCAGCTGGTGGGATTGGCCCTTTGCAAAGATTCAGCAAGCTTTGCCTTTGATTCAAAGTGGAGATGTAGAAGGGTTAAGTGGTCTCGGCAAAAAATAGCAAGCGACAGCAGTTTTAGGACGCAACCTTTCAAAAATAAAGGAGGATTTATGGAAAAGTCGATGATTGCCCAACGAATCGCCACTTTCAAGGCTTTTGGGGAAACATTCAAAGGAGCGAAAGTGTACTTTCGGGATGATTGGGAAGTTTTCTATTTTGATCTTCAAGGAAAAATGTTTGGAATGATGAGTGATCAGGCAGGAGAGGATGCGATTATTACTCTGAAAAACTTGCCGGAAAAAAATGAAGAATTGCGCGAAATGTACAAGGACATCGTGATTCCCGGTTACTATGCCAATAAAACCCATTGGAACTCCATTAAGTTGTCTAGTCCAGAAGTAAGCGATGAGGAAATCAAGCAGATGATTACCATTTCCTATCAGTTGGTTTATCAGAAACTGACCAAGAAACAGAAAGCGGAAGTTGATGGAGAATAAAACTATGCTGAATGTTAAAAAATACAAAAGTACGGACAAAACAATCTACCACGCAGCGTTACAATTGCGGGACGTTCTTTTGCGTCAGCCAATCGGAAAATCAATCTATGAAGAAGATTTGACGATCGAACAGGACAACGATTTTTACGGCATCTTTCAAGGGGAGGAATTAATCGGAACGCTAAGTTTTTTTGAGAAACGACCTCGTGTTGCTCAATTAACGGTATTTGCGGTGAAACAAGAATTTCAGCGGCGAGGCTTAGGTAAAACGCTAGTCGCATTTCTGATTGCGGATTTGCGAAAAAGAAGGTATCGCAAAATAATTGTGGATGCGCGATCGGAGGCACGATTTTTCTATCAAAAATGTGGTTTTACGATTGAAAAGGGGCCTGTGATAAATCAAAAGCTTGGGGTCAAAGACTATCAGATGAAGTATGTGATTGAAAAAATAACTGATTAAAAGTGGGCGTTCGCAACCTATTATTTCTATGACTTTAAGAAGAAGCAGTTGGCATCTAGATGCTGGCTGCTTCTTTTGCTATTTATGCGGTAGACGGAACACAATTATTCCCCATGAAAACCGCCCTTTCTACTATTTCTCCAGCTTGTTCAAGGCTTCTTGCTACTACTGAAAGTAAAATGTGCTAAAATAAAAGCGGGTTTTTTCAAGAGAAGGAACTGTCATGGAAATGAAGGAAAAGACAAAGTGAAAAAATACAGAAAACGGGTGGTCGCTGGAATCATCTTGTTTGGCATAACAGGAGGCCTGACGTTTTGGGGATTGCGGGAAGTAAACCTAGTGAAGCCTCAACAAAATTCGAGCCACGAAGTTCAGTCCACCAGTAAAGAATTCACTACAGACCGAGCTTCTAGCCAGACACAATCCTCTAGTGGCACTAGTGGTACAACGGCGTTTTCGAGTGCTGGCCAGGTTTTTTCAACTGAAAGTAGTGGAGGAAGCAGTACCGCTGCATCCACCACGGCTACGGCAAATACTGCTGATAGTGAGGCGGTGCCAACGGGCATTCAGCAGGCCGCAGCTTCCTTATCTGAGTCGGCGGATCAAGTTACTTATGCAATCGAGTATTTTCAATCGGGACAACAATATACGAATCACAACCGACAACCTTTGATTGCCGCCAGTGTAATCAAGGTTTTTGTCATGGAGTATGTGTATTTGAAAGGCTTAGATTTGAATCAGATGGTGGGGGAGAGTTCTTTAGGAGATTTGGTGAGTCAAATGATTCAGATCAGTGACAATCAGGCCACCAATCAGATCATTGAATTCATTGGCATGTCCACTTTGAACTCCTATTTTCAGGCTGCCGGCTATCCAGATACCGTTTTAGAACGGGAAATGCTGGACACTACCGCCCAAAGAGCAGGGAAAGAAAACTACACTTCAATACCGGATGTGATGACATTTTTGCAGCGACTTTATGACCATCAGGGCGAGGCTCCCTATGGGGCGATGTTGCAAATCATGATGGGGCAGCGAGTTCGCACGAAGATTCCTGCTAAATTAAATGCCGCAATCCCCGTTGCAAATAAAACCGGGGAACTAGCGGGAGTGGAAAATGATATCGGCATTGTTTTTGCAGATCATCCCTTTGCAATCGCAGTATTGTCAAATGGGGTTTCTGACAGTGGCGCCATGCGAGAGGCCATCGGGAATCTTGCATCCGCTGCTACTCAATAAATGGAAAATGAAGGGTCGGAAAGGTTTATGAATTATTGTCCAAATTGTGGAGAGCCAGTCAATGAAGGAGCCAAGTTTTGTCCAAAGTGTGGTCAGAATTTGGAAGCAACCACGGGAGCGGCTCCTTTGGGAAAAGCGAAAGCACAGTGGAGTCAGTTTTTAACAGATGAATCCGGGGAGCTTTTGATGGAGCAAGCGAAAGGTTTGGAGGTTACTCGGGGTGATCTAAAGGAAGCTGCTCAGCGAAAATTGTCTGGACGCTACGGCGAGTGGCTAAAGACGATCCTTTGGTATTTAGTCGTGGTTGCGCTAAGCAGTGTTTTCTTATCCGTGGCATTGGGGAAGATGGCCTATCATTCCTTTTGGTATAACTATGGCTATGGGTATGGTGAATTTGGCTCCGGGGTTTCTTATGTAATCTGGTTACTCCTTTTCTTAGTCGTCTTTGTCTTTCTATTTTTAGTAAGCACGTTGTTCCAAGCGGTGATGCAGTGGTGTAGCATTTTCACCTTAAAGGGACAGCGAGCGGATGGAGTGCGGATTTTCCGTTATATGATTCGTTCCCAGAAAAATCGGGTGCTAAAAGCCAACGTACTAACGGGGATCTATACGTTTCTTTGGTCTTTACTTTTGGTGATTCCTGGCATTGTCAAAGGTGCTTCCTATGCGATGACCAATTATTTACTGGAAAAAGAGCCTGATATCACCGCCAGCGAAGCCATTAGCAAAAGTCGGAAAATCATGCACGGCTACAAGCTGGAATTCTTAATTTTACGCTATTCATTTTATCTTTGGTGGTTGGTCATGGCTTTATCTGCTGGCTTAGCTGGTTTTTACGTGTTACCTTATCAAAATGTCACCGAGATGAAGTTTTTGGATCTTTTATATCAAAAGTATCAAGAAAAACAAGCCGAATCAGCGGACTTGTAAGGGGTTAAGGAGGAAATCTGATGAAAGTATGTCCAAAGTGTCAAGCGCAAAATGATGACCAAGCAGCGTTTTGTGAACAGTGCGGCTATCATTTTACTGAAGAAGAAGCTGCAGAACCAGCAGCACAAGGCGAACGGTTACAAACTGAAACCAATCCTGAACCAACCGCAGCGGTGGCTAGTCGACGAACCACGGAAAAAAACGGCAACAAGGTTCCTTGGTTAGTTGGCGGAATCATCGTTCTTTTAGGCGTGGTCTTAGGGTTGTCCTTGTATCTCTTTTTAGGAAATTCAAAACCAGCGCCCACAGCGGCTAGTAGCACGCAAATGGAAAGCACGGCCAAAAGTCAAAACAGTACCGCCGAATCAAGCACGAAAGAAGACGAGTTGGCGAAGTATGATGATATCATCACTGAGGCAAAAAAATTGACCATCGCCGGCAAGTACAAAGAATCCGAATTGCAATTGGCGGCAATTCCTGTTAGTGCTTTGGCTCAGGATAAATACAGCACCATCCGCAGTGCAATTGAAGATTTAAATGCTAAAAACGCTGCGGGGATGAACCAACAAGCCGCAAAAGATACTCAGGGGAATGCCGGGGGCGACTCGACCTTCGTGGGAGATTTTGCCAAATGGGCGAATACCTACACGTTTTATTACTCCCAAGAAGACCAGATTCAAAGCACGTTGACCATCTCAGCCAATGGTGGCGTCACCCAAAATAACTATGATGGCACCCAATATTTTGGCAAAGCGGTCATTACTTCGGCGGATGGGGAATACCTCAGCTATGAAACCAATGAGCTCTATCCAGGGGAAATGCCGGCAACAAAAATGATTGAGCCCAATGTTACGATTACCATTGATTGGGACAACGGCGGTGGCAGCCAAGTTTACTATGGCTATCTCTCCTATTCCTCCCGTTTGGCTTTAACCGACGGAAGAGAAAAAGGTGCCGGCGTCAACGAAGTTTGGATTTCGTATTAGATTGATTCAGTAAAATAAATGGAAAAAGCGATTCAGAAAGCATCACGCTAAGGAGCGGAAGTTTTTCTGAATCGCTTTTTTGTGGACTTGTGTTTATCCCTGGAGAAAAGCAACTAGATTGGGCCAGATTTTTTCGGCTTCCGGTAACTCAAAAAGGGGATAGACATGGAAAAGGCCGGTTTCTTCAAAAAATTGTAAGGAAATCTGTTGCTGGGCACAGATTGCTCGAAATTTTTGACCATCGGGATAGAGGACGTCACTGGTGCCAAAGACAATCATTATCGGTGGCAGACCATGGACCGCTCCGTAGATAGGGGATAGACGGAAATCTTTAGGGTCATTGCCAGCAGCATAGCGCAAACCACTTTCCCTAAGCGAGTCCGGATTAAGCCAAGGGTCCTCTTGATTTTTTGCAGGAATCTCGGGATTGGTCATGGTCACGTCTAGATAAGGCGATAGCAGCAACAACTTTTTCGGTAAGGGTTGCTTTAGGTCACGGAGCTCCATGGTCAAACCTAATCCCAGGCCAGCCCCTGCTGAATCCCCCACAATGAAGATTTCCTCCCCAGGATAGTCTTGTAAAAGCTGATGGTATAAAGCCTGTAAGAGTTGATGGGCTGCTAAAAAATTTCCTTTAGGAAGGATGGGGTAATCTGGGGCAACCAAATGATAACCGGTAGCTTTGACTAGTTTGGCTGCAAAGCGCCAGTGCATCCCACCAAAACTGCGGAGATAAGCACCACCGTGTAGAAAAAGAATGACGCCTTGACGGGAGGAAGGGGAAAAAATAGTGGTGATTTGACAGTCTTGCAACTGGGTTACTTCAAAGTCTAGACCATCGAGTAAGTCGGCAGAAGGAATCGGGTATTGAAGAGCACCACTGTCCAGTGAGTCTTTGCGTCTTTCTTGGCGCATTTGATCTTTTAGTTGTTGGGCTTTTTGACTAATCATCAGCAATCTCCTGCTTTTTTTTCTTTAGTATACGTCTTTGTTACAAGAACGGCTAGCCACTAGCTGAGCGGTACACAGTCTTAGGTTAAGAAAATAGGTGCTGCAGGCTCCTGAAAAAAAGGAGTTCGCAACACCTGTTTTACTGTACTGGATTAGTGAGTTGATATTAGCGCCAGCCTAATTCTGGTGCGACATCTTTTAGAATTGTATCCAGTAAATGAATATTGTAGTCTACGCCTAAAGTATTGGGAATCGTGATGAGCAAAGTATCGGCTTCTTTGATTGCTTCGTCTTCGGCTAATTCTTTAGCGATTTTGTCTGGTTCACCAGCGAAGGTTTTCCCGAAGATCGTTGGATTTTGATGGTAAGCTAAGAAGCTCACGGAATCGTATTTCAGCTCTTCATCTTGGTGGCCAAACAATTGCCGATCGAAATCCGTGGTAATCGGTTGAATGGAGCGGGTAACTAAGGTTCTTGGTTCAAAAGTGTGACCGGCTTTTTTCCAAGCTTCTTTATAAGCCCGCAATTGATTCGCTTGTTGAACATGGAAGGGTTCCTTGCTTTCGTAATTGACCAAGGTGGAAGATTGGAGATTCATCCCTTGTTCTGCTGCCCAAATGGCGGTTTCCTTGGAGCCCGCACCCCACCAGATGCGCTGGCGCAATCCTTCTGAGTAAGGCTCTAAGCGGAGTTTTCCGGGAGCTTGGGGAAACATCGGCTGTGGATTAGGTTCTGCAAAATGATGACCTTCCAATAACTTCAAAAATTCCAAAGTCCGCTCTCTTGCAACTTCCTTCACATCTTCTTCACTGTAGTCATACCCAAAGTATTTCCAACCATCTAGGACTTGTTCCGGTGAACCACGGCCGACGCCTAATTCCACTCGTCCTTGAGTGATGATATCGGTCAATCCGGCATTCTCGGCCATCATGTAGGGATTTTCATAGCGCATATCGATTAAGCCGGTACCGATTTCGATTTTACTCGTCTTCGCACCAATCGCCGCCAGTAAAGGAAAGGGGGAGCCGATTTGATCAGCAAAGTGGTGAACTCGAAAATATGCGCCATCCAGCCCGATTTGCTCCGCCGCAACGGCTAATTCAATGGACTGCAAATAGGAGTCTTGGGCGGTTTTGACTAAGGAGCCTTGGTTCATCCAATGACCAAAACTCAAAAAACCAATCTTTTTCATGAGAGTACCTCCTGCAAACATTTTATTCACCTTACTTTTTGTAAGAAAAAGTATTGTACGTTTTTTTCTAGCAAAAAGCGAGTAATTGTTCTCGGCAGCTCGAATAAGGGGGAAAAGAATGTGTCGTGGTTCTACAAATTATAAGCTAAAAGGCGGAAAAGCCTTCTGTTTGTCAAATATTTTTATTGGTGGTATGCTTTTTGTGTAAGAGGGATGGTGCTCCCTCCTAACTGCTGAGTGATTCAGCTGATGGCGCCTGTTATAAGTTAAATATTTTTAGAGTTCTGCTTATTTGGTATGAGCAGATTTAAAAATATTCAACTTGTAACAGGCTTTTTTTTATTTAATTTGAAGGAGGAATTCAACATGACAGTAGTAATCGAAAGGGTAAAAGCAAGAGAAATCTTTGACTCCCGGGGCAATCCCACCGTCGAAGCAGATGTTTTATTATCGGATGGAACTTTAGGCCGTGCAGAAGTGCCCAGTGGTGCTTCCACAGGGGATCGAGAGGCCGTGGAACTGCGGGATGGTGGCAATCGGTTAATGGGTAAAGGCGTCAAAAAAGCCGTGGACAATGTCAATGATGAAATCAACAACGCACTTAAAGGGCTCTCGCCTTTTGATCAGGCCCATATTGATCAAGTCATGATTGCCTTAGATGGTACACCAAACAAAGGCCGTCTAGGGGCAAATGCGATTTTAGGTGTTTCCATGGCGGTTGCTCGAGCTGCTGCTAAAAGTCAGGGGATTCCTTTGTATCGTTACCTTGGGGGCGTCGATTTGGAATTGCCTCAACCTTTCTTTAACGTGATTAACGGTGGAGTGCATGCCGATTCTGGAATCGATGTGCAAGAGTTCTTGATTACCCCGGTCAAACGCAATTCCTTCCGTGATGGCGTGGAAAAAGTTGCCAATATTTATCATACGTTGAAGAGTGTACTGGGGAAAGAAGGCTATGAAACAGCCGTTGGAGATGAAGGGGGCTTTGCGCCAAAATTAGGCAGTACGGAAGCTGCGATTGAAATGCTCTACCGGGCCATTAAAGAAGCCGGGTATGTACCAGGGGAAGAAATCGCCATTGCACTAGACCCGGCATCAAGTGAATTTTATAGTGACGAAACTAAGAAATACCATTTCGAAGGAAAAGAAATGACTTCAGATGAAATGTTGGCTTACTATCAAGAGCTAGTGAAGAAGTACCCAGCGATTATTTCAATCGAAGACGGATTTTCAGAACATGACTGGGATGGCTTTAAAAAGATGACAGAAGAAATGGGCGATACCATCCAATTAGTCGGGGATGATATTTTTGTCACGAATCCAACCATTTTTGCCGAAGGAATCAAAAAACAAGTTGCAAACTCCATCTTGATCAAGCTGAATCAAATCGGTACAGTTTCAGAATCCATAGAAACGATTAAAATGGCGCGGGCCAATGGGTACACCACGATGATTTCTCATCGTTCTGGTGAAACTGGGGATACGTTTATCGCGGATTTTGCAGTGGCGATGAATGCCGGTCAAATCAAGACGGGTTCGATGGCTCGTAGTGAACGGGTTGAAAAGTACAATCAATTTTTAAGGATTGAAGAAGAACTGGCCGGGTATGGGCAATTGGCTCATTTTCCGAAAGCCTAAACAAAGGAATGCGATAATCATTTAAACAATTGGTAGCATTGGAGCGTTTAAGAGAGCTGTTTTCCAGCTACTTAATGACTTTCAAAGTTTAGAAAAACCGTCAAAAATTGGCTTTTTCAGGGCCAGTTTTTGACGGTTTCTTTTTGGTGAGTTTTTCTCCTTCACAGAGAAAGCAGAAAAACTAGGATCGGGGGCTGTTTTCTTACTTTGCATCTGTAAGCTAAATTCAATAAATAACATTAGTTCCTGTTTAGGATGTGTTCCTTTGATACTTTTTATCTTGCTTCAAACCTTTAAAGGTAGTTCTCAAAGGTCGCTTGCGTTCCTTTTTTTAAGTAACAAATAATGCTCTTTTTTTATAAAAATCAATTTTGTATCAAAAAAATATTAAATAACGATTATTAAGGAAATGTTAAGAACGATTGTTTTCTATCGTCGGATATTGATTAGAACAGGGTTTTTGAAAAGTGCAAAACTTTTTGGAATATCTGAGAAAAAATTTTTTATAGAACAGGGAGTTTTACTTTTTTAGAAAAAGCATATGATTAATTTATAATTAAAATAAAACGAGCGAAACTTATTTTACTATTATGTTGAACTTCTTTGAAAGCGGAATATATAACGTTAGTTTTGCAAGGCCAGGATGATCAAAAAAAAGGTGGGAAGTCGGATGAGTGAAACGATTAGTGTAAGAAGACTGTTCCAAGTAGTAAAGAAGCGTCTGTGGCTACTGTTAGTAAGTGGCGTCATCGGGGGGCTAGTGGCAGGGGGCATCACGTATTTTGTACTTACTGCTCAATATTCCGCCCAAGCGCAGCTAATCGTGACCTTGGCTGCTTCTGAAACCATGAGTGTCAATGATATCGATACGAACTTGCAGTTGATCAATACCTATAAGGATATGGTCACTGGGGATTTGGTTATGGGGGAAGTCAGTCGCTATTTAGAGGACGAGGAGTCTTTGACTGTAAGTAAAAGCGAGGTCCGAGAAGCGATTGAAGTCCAACAAAGCCAGAATTCGCAGATGTTTTCC
This sequence comes from Enterococcus asini ATCC 700915, assembly GCF_000407365.1. Lineage (GTDB taxonomy): Bacteria > Bacillota > Bacilli > Lactobacillales > Enterococcaceae > Enterococcus_C > Enterococcus_C asini. The sequence goes on along the minus strand of NZ_ASVU01000001.1, from coordinate 370,392 downwards.
ATCGTTGCTACCAGTGATCAACCAGAAAAAGCAGCTCTCTTAGCAAATACTACCGTGGAAATTTTTAAAAAGAATATCAAGAAGATTCTGAACTTAGATCGAGTTTCCATCGCCTCTTATGCAACAGCGAATCCAGTTCCAGTTTTTCCAGTTCCCCAAAAAATGATTTTAATCGGTGGCATTCTTGGCCTTGTAATCGGCATGATTACGATTTTTTCCTTGGAGATTCTCGGCCCACGGATAAAAAATCAGGCCTACTTAACCGACAATTACGAAGTACCCTTGCTTGGGAGAATTCCCTTAACTAAGAGCCAGTCGTCAGTGGTGAAAAAAACGATGGCGGTTGAAACCCGAAGCTCTTCAGTGAAAGACCGGGGACAATCGGAAAAAGACTATGGCAAAAAAATCATCCGGGGGGCGAAATAACCATGAAAACACAAACTATGACCATCCCAACCTTGATTACGGAAATGGAGCCTACTTCAGGAACAGTGGAGGGCTATCAAGAACTTAGCACCAATTTACGCTTTGCCATGTTGGAAACGAACCTGAAAACGCTGGCCATTACTTCTGCTAGTGAAGGGGAAGGCAAGTCCACAATTACCGCTAATCTAGGCATTCTTTTTGCCCAAAGCGGTCAGCGAGTCTTACTCGTGGACGGCAATTTGCGCCATCCTTTTCTCCATCACCTTTTTGCTCTGAAAAATCAGGTGGGCTGGGGCAACTTGCTAAATGGGCAAGTGACCAATCTACAGGAAATCATCTGTCCCACCAGTGTGGCCAATTTATTTTTGCTACCCAGTGGTGTCAAGTCACCTAATCCAGCACAACTATTGAGCATGAAGAGCCTTGCCTTGTTTATGGAGGATGTAAAGGACGACTTCGATGTGATTTTATTTGACAGTCCGGCCTTAAATAAGGGAACAGAAGCTCAGTTTTTGGCTGCGAAAACGGATGGCACATTAATCGTGGTCAAAGAGAACACGACGAAAAAAGAAGGTTTGCGTCAGGCTTATCATCAGCTGTTGCAAGCTCATGGACGGATTCTCGGCTTTGTTTACAACGGAGCTGACAAATAAAGTTTTAAGAAGGGAATATCGGTTTTGATCTAAGAAGTAGGTTTCTTGGCAGTAGTTTAAGGTAACTCATTTTGTGAATTCGCTTACGTTTTTGTCAATCGGTTTGTCGAGGCAATCGGCTAGTAGGGCAGGGGAAGGTAAGAAAGTCACTAAAGGAGGGACTTTAGATGGTGACAAAAAGAGAAATCATCTTTTCCAGTGAGCTGCTGTGGATCCGATCGGAACATTTGTTAAAGAAAAAAAGGTACGAGGTATTGAAACGGATCATCGACATTGTTTGCGCAACAGTCGGCCTGTTGCTTTTGTCCCCCATTTTGTTGTTTGTCGCTTTGCGGATTAAGTTGGAAGACCCTAGCTGTGGGGTCATCTTTCGCCAAGAGCGGATTGGGAAAAATGAAGTTCCATTTACCATGTATAAATTTCGTTCCATGTGCCAAGATGCGGAAAGTCAGTTAGCCGCTATTTTGGATAAAAATGAAATCGAAGGAGCCATGTTCAAAATTCAAGAAGACCCTCGGGTAACACACTTTGGCAGATTTATTCGCAAGACGAGTCTGGATGAATTGCCCCAGCTAGTCAATGTGCTGAAAGGGGAGATGAGCCTGATTGGGCCACGGCCGCCTTTGCCACGAGAAGTCCTGGAATATACGCCATACGATAAGCAGCGACTCTTGGTGAAACCTGGTTGCTCCGGTTTGTGGCAAGTCAGTGGGCGCAACAAAGTGAGTTTCAAGGAAATGGTGGCCTTGGATTTGGCATATATCCATCAACGGAGTATCTTTTACGATTTTAAACTCATGGCGAGAACGGTGAAGGCCATGATTGTCCCTAGTGGTTCCTATTAAGGAGGTGCCCTCGTGAAAAGACAAGTCTATATCATCGGCTCAAAGGGAATTCCCGCCAATTATGGGGGCTTTGAAACCTTTGTGGAAAAACTAACCCAGTATCAAGCAAGTCAAGAGATTCATTACAACGTGTTTTGCCTCTATGAAAATTCTCAAAAGGCGCATATCCCAGGGGAATATTTCTCCCACAATCAGGCGACTTGTATCAATATTGCCGTGCCTAGCATCGGTCCGGCTAAGGCTGTCTATTATGATCTTAAAGCTTTGGCTTACGGCATTCGTTTGGCCGAAGAACATCACGATGAGCACCCGATTTTCTACGTGCTAACGTGTCGGATTGGCCCTTTTATTGGCTTTTTCAAGCGTAAAATCGAAAAACTTGGGGGCAAACTCTATATCAATCCAGACGGTCATGAATGGTTGCGGGCGAAATGGTCCTATCCTGTGAAGCGCTATTGGAAGCTTTCCGAACGCTTGATGATTAAACATGGGGATTTGATTATTTGTGATAGTAAAAATATCGAGAGCTACATTAAAGAAAGATATGCCCGCTACCACCCAAAAACCGAGTACATCGCCTATGGCACCGAGACTGCCACGTCTACACTTTCCTATACAGATGCGCAGGTTAACGAGTGGTTTCAAAAGCAAAAGATCAGTGAAAATGACTACTACTTAGTGGTGGGGCGCTTTGTTCCGGAAAACAACTACCGGGCCATCATCCAAGCCTTTATGAAGTCGACCACCAAGAAGAAGCTGATGCTAGTAACCAATGTGGCAGAAAATGCGTTTTTCAAAGAATTGAAAGCAGAGACGCAATTTCATCTGGATAGTCGCATTCGGTTTGTAGGGACGGTGTACGATCAGGAGCTATTGAAGTACATCCGGGAGAATGCCTTTGCCTACATTCACGGTCATGAAGTAGGGGGGACTAACCCTTCATTACTGGAAGCCTTGGCCATGACGAAGCTCAATTTATTATTAGGAGTGCCGTTTAATCGGGAGGTAGCGGAAAATGGCGCGCTCTATTGGGAAAAGGATAACTTAGCCGCACAGATTGCTGTGGCGGAAGGGCTGGACCAAGCGACGATTGGCCAGTTGCATGCGGCTTCTGCTTTGCGCATTCAGGAACAATACACTTGGCCCAAAATCGTGAATCAGTACGAAACCCTTTTGACGGAGTGAGCCACAAACACGCTGAAAGGTGTTAGAAACCCAAGGGAGGTGGCAAAATGCAGGCTTTATTAAAAAAGCAAGCGCCATTGGTGATGGGCTTTGCTTGGTTTTTGCTCACACGCTTTGCACCGCCTAATGTGCTTTTGTTACTGGGGGCAGTCGGGTTACTTTTGGTCATTCTGTGGTGGAATCACGGTCGGCTCAGCTTGGAAGGGTATTCTGGTTTTCTAGTGGGGATTCTTTTATTGGGAATTCTCGGAGGAGTCTTTTACGGTGCTCCTTGGCCGTATCTGTTTCGTGATGCCAGTTACTATGTAAGTCCCTTGCTCTTTTTTGCCATTGGCTTTCAGTTGCGTCAAAGTCTGGAAGGAATAGTCCTTCTTCGGAGCTTTTTATTTTACGTTTTGTTTGCCACGATTCTGACTCTAGGGGAAACATTGCTTTTGTTTGCTAATTCTCAGCCGGTGTCTTTTGAAGATTTGCGCAGTGTGCTTGTGGGGATGGAAATGCAGGTTCCACTGGTATTTATGCTCGTAAGTTTTGCGAAAGACTTCGGTCAAGAGCCCCTCTTATCCGGAAAAGGGCAATTTGTGGTTCAGATTATTTTACTCTTACGCATGACCTTTTCTTTTTCCCGGACGATGTATTTGATGTTGGGGCTATCCCTAGTGATTTTTTGGCTCTGTAAACCACGGCGGAAAAGCCTGAAAGTCAGCAGCCTTTTATATGCTTTTCTGGGTGTCTTGCTCGTGGGTGCACTAATTTGGTGGGCTCCAGGGGGCATCAAGGAGAACTTCTTGCATAAATTAACCCAGACTTTTCAAGAAGTTTCAGCAGATACCAACTGGAACATCGAAACCAATATCATTCAAAACTGGCGGGGCTACGAAACGAGTGTAGCCCAAAAACTCTTTGAGAGTGGGTATGCTTTGCAACAGAGCTTGGGCTTTGGTTTTGGTCAATTGATTCCGGTGAGTCACGGAGAGTTAGTCGGGGTTTCTCTTGAAGAAGGTGGCATCACGATTTTACACAATGGCTATTACAGTATGTTAATTAAAGTTGGCACGGTAGGCGTGGGACTGTATGTGCTGTTCTTTATGGGAACACTAATCACCGCTTGGCGTAAAGGCTTAAAACAGCAATTGGCACGGCCGTTGGTACTGTATGTAAGTTGTGCTTACTTACTGGCAACCTTTGTCATTACCGGCTTCTTCGCTAGAGGCGGAGATCCTTGGCTGGTCTTGTTGTTTGCCTATGGAATTGCAACAAAAAAAGAACAAGTGGTAGGAGCGCCTGCTCTGACACACAGACTTCAGCAAAGCGGTCAGTGAAACTCAGTTTGATTGGGAAAGGGCGTGTGATGGATGCGGATTTTGCATTACAGTTTAGGCTTTCCTCCTCAAAGACGTGGAGGCTTAGTCAACTATTGCTTGGATTTGGCGCGTGAGCAAGTACGTGGGGGCAATCAAGTAGCCCTGCTTTATCCAGGGAAGGCGAGTCTGTGGTCGAAAGAACCCCGGATTAAAGCTAAAGCCAAAACGCGCCAAACCTCAGCAGGTGTGGCACCCTATGAGATCATCAATCCCTTGCCTTTGAGTATTATGGGGGGCTTTCGTAATCCGGCAAGCTTTATGAAACCTGTGGCCGACCCAGGAGTCTATGGGGATTTTTTAGCCGAAGTCAAGCCCAGTGTGATCCATTTGCATACTTTGTATGGATTGCACCAGGAATTTTTAGTGGCAGCCCACAGGCAAGGCATCCCGCTAGTTTATACGACCCATGACTACTACGGCCTTTGTGCCAATCCGACTTTTTTTTATCAAAATGAAGATTATTCCCAGAAAAATTCGGTGGACTTGTGGTATGCGATTTCTGCTGAGGGGATGGCTCCGTGGCAGTTGCGCTTACTCCAATCGCCAATCTATCCGGCGGTGCGCTTACTCAGTAAGAAGTTGCGCATCTCTCGAACAGGGCGCATCTCTCGAACAGGGGCATACAAACAAGTAGCGCAACAAAAAGCCACGGGGCAACCACCGGAGGCCACGCAACTAACGCAATTGCAGCAGTTAATGGACTATTACCAAGCGATGTTTCAAAAAATGGATGCCTTTCATTTTAATAGTTCCGTAGCGGAAAGGGTTTATCGGAAAAATATCCAAGGGTCAATTTATGGCTGGCGTATTCCGATTACCAATCAACGGGCTAGTGGGCAAAAGCCCGTGAACAAATCCCCTGCCTCAACGAAACGAGTGGCTTATGCGGGACCTTATGAAGCCTATAAAGGTTACGGAGCATTTCTGCAGTGGGTGGCGGAAAATCGCGACGTACCAGGGATTAGTTTTCATCTGTGGGGGGACTCTAAAGTAGTTCAGACGCCGGCGTACATCACCAATCACGGCCGCTTTCGCACTGCAACAGAGCTATATGAAAAGACGGATGTCCTGATTATTCCTAGTCTTTGGCAGGAAACGTTTGGCTTTCATGTTATTGAAGCCCTGGCTTCAGGGACTCCGGTGTTTACTAGTCACAACGTTGGGGCAAAGGACTTATTGCCTGAGGAGTATGTCTTTGAAAAGTTACAAGACTTAGACATCCGGCGCGTGGAACAGGTGAGTCAAGTACCCGTGACAAAGCTTGTAGACAGCCAGACTCATGCAAAAGCAATCGCAGCCTTGTACCAAGAAGCAAGAAGGAGGCGGCGGTCATGAAGACATGCATCGTGGTTTTAAATTACAACAACGCGCAAGAAAGCTTGGCCTTTGTTAAAGCAATCAAGGAGTATGCTGCTTTTCAGCAGATTCTTTTAGTGGACAATCATTCCACGGATGACTCTTATCAAATCTTGCGGGCAGCTTTTTCCCAGGAAGAAAAAATCATCCTGTTGCAGGCAGAAAAAAATCTGGGCTATGCCAGTGGCAATAACCTAGGCCTGCGCTACGGGGTGGAACAAGTTCATGCTGAGCTACTCTTTTTGGCGAATCCCGATGTGTCTTTTTCAGAAGATGTGGTCACAAGGCTTAGGGAGTTTTATCAAAGTCAGCAGAATGAAACCCTTGGAACCATGGCCCCAGTGATGCTTGTACCCAATCGCAAACAGGAAAACAGCGCATGGAAATTGCCGACTTTTGCCGATTGTTTACTGGCAACTCAGGTGGGCTTGGATAAGATTGCTAGTTTCCGGCAAAGGTACAGCAAGCATCAATTGTCTGAAAAACCGATTCCGGTAGAGGTTTTACTCGGTAGTTTTTTCGCTATTTCAGCCAAGGCATTAAAAGAAGTGGACTACTTGGATGAAGGAACTTTTTTGTACGGTGAAGAAAATATCTTGGCCCATAAACTGCTACAGCGGGGCTACACCAATTATTTACTGCCGGATATTCAGTATCTCCATCAGCATTCCACTACGATTGCAAACCAATTGAAACGGCGTGAGATGTTTCGCATTTACCATCAAAGCTTGCTTTATTACGTCACGAACACGCTGAAAGTCGGCAAAGGAAAAGCGATGCTCTTTCGCATAATTGCCAGTATCGGCTTAGTGGGCCGCAGTGGACGGGAAAAACTTCGCTGGAATCGCTAAAGAAGTGAGTGGCAACACCGAGATCTTCCCCAAAATAAACTAGAGAGGTGACTGAATATGGAGAGAATCAATGTAACGCAAGCCTCATTACCAACTTTAGAGGAATACATGGCGGAAGTTGGGGATTTGTTTGATAGTCACTGGATCACCAACTATGGCTCAAAGGCTCAACACTTACAGAAAAAACTAACCGCCTATTTAGGAGTGGAAAACTTCTTTCTCTTCGTGAATGGTCACACCGCTTTGGAACTGGCTTTACAAGCACTGGAGCTAGAAGGGGAGGTCATCACCACGCCTTTCACCTTTGCTAGCACTACCCACGCCATCGTTCGCAATGGCTTGACACCAGTCTTTTGTGATATCCGCCAAGAGGATTTCACTTTGGATGTGGACAAAATCGAAGCTTTGATCACCGAGAAGACCTGTGCCATTTTGCCGGTGCATGTGTACGGGAATTTGTGCCAAGTAGAAGCGATTGCCGCCTTGGCTAAAAAATACCACCTAAAAGTTATCTACGACGCGGCTCATGCTTTTGGGGAAGCCTATCAAGGTCAACCAGTGGGGAATTTTGGCGACATTAGCATGTTTAGCTTCCACGCCACCAAGGTCTTCAACACCATTGAAGGCGGCGGGCTTTCTTTTCAAGATGCCTCACTGGAAAAGAAATTTTATGGTTTGACGAATTTCGGGATTTACGGGGAAGACATCGTTGAACTAGTCGGGGCCAATGGCAAAATGAATGAATTTCAAGCGGCCATGGGGTTATGTAATTTGCGTAAAGTCGGCGCGGATATTCGTAAGCGAAAAGCTTTGAGTGAATTGTACGATGCTTACTTGGCCGACATTCCAGGAATTCGTGTGAACCAAACTCAAGCAGGGGTAAAACGGAACTACTCTTATTATCCAATCCTGATTGATGAAAAAATCTGTGGCAGCAATCGGGATCAAGTGATTGCCGCTTTACAAGCAGAAAACATCTATCCCCGGAAGTACTTTTATCCTTTGACTAGTGAATTCGCTTGCTACCAAAAAGATTACGATGCCAAAAAAGCGACGCCGGTGGCTTATGAGATTTCCCAAAGAGTGCTGACGCTGCCTTTGTACCCGTCCTTAACCCAAGAACAGGTGGAAAAAATCGTCACTACTCTGATTCATGCGGTACAAGGAGGGCCACCGCAATATCAGTGGGCAGTGGGCTAAAGCTGATTGGAAAAAGAGAGTGAAGGAGGGATGAAGATGAAGCGACAGCCAGTAGCAAAGCCCCCAGAAGCCACTGGGAAAATGGCCCGAGGATTTTTCTGGACAGGGTTGGAATTTATTGGCCGCCAAGGGGTTACCTTTGTGATTCAGATTTTATTGGCGCGATTATTGGTGCCGGATGATTTTGGCTTAGTGGGCATGTTGACCATCTTTATCGCCTTGGCCAATGTCTTAATCGAAAGTGGCTTTCAAACTTGGTTGCTCCATGAGAAAGCCCCCAGTGAGACGGATTTTTCCACGGTGTTCTTCTTTAATTTCTCCATCGCATTGGTGCTGTACGGAATTTTGTTTTTCATCGCACCCTTTGTGGCCGACTTTTACCAAGAACCGATTTTAACTAAAATGCTACGGCTCTTAGGTTTACTGATTGTCTTTGCAGCTTTTTCCATTGTGCAACGAGCCCAGTTGACCATTAAGTTTGATTTTCGCTCCCAAGCGATTATTAGCACGGTGGCCATGGCACTGTCAGGGGCTTTCGCCATTGCTGGAGCACTTGCGGGACTAGGCGTTTGGAGTTTGGTCTTGCAACAAGTGCTAAATCAGCTGTTGCAAACGATACTTTTGACGGCGACGAATCGCTGGTTTCCCCGATTAGTTTTCGATATCCCGGCTTTCAAAAAAATGTTTTCGTATAGCTGGAAGTTGTTGGTTTCTTCCCTGTTAGACACGGTATATCAAAACGGGATTTCTGTATTGGTGGGGAAATTCTTTTTAGGCACCACCTTAGGCTATTACACCAATGCCCAAAAAATGCGGGATGTGGCTGCGATGTCGGTTACCAATGCGGTGAACAAGGTCAGCTTTCCCAGCCTCAGTCGCGTAAAAGAAGATCAAGAAAAACTGCGAAAAGGCTTCAAAGAGATTTTGAGCTTATCCATGTTTTTGACGATTCCCTTGATGCTGGGGCTGGCAGGCTGTGCCTACGAAGTATTCGAAGTTCTGTTTGGTCCAAAGTGGTTGCCGGCGGTGCCGTATTTTCAAATCATGTGCTTATCCGGGGTGACCTATCCTTTGCACATGCTGAATCTGGTGCTGCTACAAATTGTCGGGCGGACGGATTCCTTCTTGCTTTTAGAAATCGTCAAAAAAATCCTCGGCTTTGCTACGTTGGTCAGTGCTTTATTGCTCTTTAAAAATGTGTTTATTTTGATCTGTGTCACTAGTGGAGTGGATTTTCTGATGATCTTTATCAATGGCGTTTATACCAAGGGGATTTTGGATTATTCTTTGAAAAGTCAATTCCGACAAATTGCCAAAAGTGCTTTGGCAGGAGGAATCATGCTAGTGGCCATTTTTAGTTTGAATTTCTTACCTGTCCAGTGGCCGGCGATTGTCATGTTATTGAGTAAAGTGTTGGTCGGCGCTGGAGTTTACTTAAGTTGTACGTACTTTTTCGGCGTCACAGAGATCAAAAAGATTTTCTTTTGGGTCCAAGGTTTGAAGCGACAAAAAGTCTAATGAGAAAAGGAGCGGTGAATTATGCGATTGATTACAGATAAAGCAGCTTGGACTAGTGTAGTGGAGGCTTTTCCAAAGCGGGATGCGGCCCATGAGTGGGGCTATTTTGAGGCCTATCATCAGCGGGAGCCTGCTTTAGAACAAGTCTTGTTTTACCAAGAAAGTCCTCATGGCAAGATTGCCTATCCGTTCTTTTTCAATCAAGAAGCCAAAACCCTGTCCTCCGTGTATGGCTACACCGGACCATTACTGGCGATCAAGGAAGAAGCTGCTTGGCAGAATTTTGCTGATGAATTGGCAGGCTTTTGTCAGGAAGAAGGAATCCAGAAGGTAGAGGAACGGTTCCATCCCTTGCTCCACAATGAGAAGCCACTTTTTGGACAAACCCAGCTGGAAGAAAAGCGCAAGGTTGTTGCTTTGAAAACTGCGGAGCAAGCAACCTTGGCAAAACTGGGGACTTCTGGAGTACGCCGCTTTATCCGCAAGGCCCAGATTAGTGGTATCACCGTTGAAAGTTGTTCCATTGAGGCGATTGATGATTTTTTGACGATTTACAATGCGACCATGCGTCGAAAACAAGCCAATGAGCTGTATTACTTTGAGCGGTCTTTTTTCGAAACATTGGCGGCGGAATTTGGCGAACGCTTTTGGCTGGAGCTAGCTTATTTAGATGGACAAGTTATCGGCGGGAGCGTCAATCTTTCCTCACAAACGTGTGTCTATGGTTTTTTAACGGCGACGAATCCAGTATATCAAAGTCTAGGGGTTTCTCAGTTGTTGTATTATTCTCTGTTGGAGAAAGCCTACGCACAGCAGATTCCCTATGCATTAATCGGTGGAGGCTTTCACACGGATGAACAAGATTCCCTGTTTCTCTTTAAAAAATCCTTTGTGAATCGCCATTTGGAAGATCAGGAAATCTTTCCTTATTACACGGCTACGACGACCTGGTGAAAAAAGGAGGGGGACAGATGTATCTGGTTGCACAATGGGCCAAGCAAGAGGCGCGCACTTGGTCGGGGACGACTTGGAATTTAAGAAATGCCTTGGCCAAACAAACGCAAGTGCATGATCTAGCGTTGCAAAATCCGGGAAAAGTCCAAAAGGCTCGCTACGCTGCTAAGGCTCTGCTTACAAGGAAGAGCCTTGAACCCAGTCCTAATTTTAATACGGCTTATTTACAGGCAACGGAAAGACAAGTCCTGGGAGCATTAAGGCAGCATTCCGTCACAAAGGATGAGCCGGTTTTGCAAGTCGGGGACTTGGCAGAAATTGCGGATTCCTTGATTTACCAAGACTTGTCTATTAGTTATCTGCTGGCTTGTCGCAAAGAAGATCCAACAGCCTTTGCCGCTAGTGGCTTTCAAAAAATTCCAGCAGCTCTCTTGTACAAGCGTAATGAACTACAACTGGAACGCTATCACCGGGCCAAGAAAATCTTGACCATGTCCAAGACTTTGGCTCGTCATTTACAAGAAGACCTAGGCTTTTCCAAAGAGAAAGTCGTTCATGTAGGCGGAGGTACGAATTTTTCTCTCAGTCACAGAGTCAGGGAGAAAAATCGTCGGCGGGTTCTTTTTATCGGTCGGGACTTCTATCGAAAAGGTGGCGATCATGTGGTGGCAGCCTTTCGCTTGTTGCAACAAAAGCTGCCGGATAGTGAGCTGTACATCCTCGGTCCTACGAAGTTACCGAAACAATATCAAGGAAAGAACATCTTCTTTTTGGGGGATGTTCCCCGGGAAAAAATCGAGGACTACTTTGCATTGTGTGACATTTTCTGTATGCCTTCGCGATTTGAAGCCTATGGACTGGTCTTTATCGAGGCTTTATCCCGCGGCCTGCCTTGTATCGGACTAAATAAATTTGAGATGCCTTATTTTATTGAAGAAGGGGTTACGGGGTACTTACTGACGGAACAGGAGAGTGTGGGGGATTTAGCAGAGCGGATGCAAACTTTGCTAGAAAATGAAGCTATTTTTGCCCACGTGGCTAGTCGCAAAGAACAATATGTGGCGGAGTATGCGTGGGATGCCGTAGCCAGTCGGGTGTTGGAACAGGTTTAGTAAAAAGGGGGAGCAAAATGGAAAATCAGGAACCAGTCGTCTCCGTGGTGATGTTGTCTTACAATCACGAAAAGTATTTAGCCGAAGCTTTGGCTAGTGTAGTGGCCCAAGAGACCACCTTTTCCTACGAAATCATTATTCATGACGATGCTTCTCAGGATCGCTCTCAAGAAATTATTCAAGAATTTGTGGCGCGGTATCCCGATCGTTTTGTGGCGATTTTGCAAAAGGAGAATCAGTATTCTCAGGATATCAATTTTGATTGCCAGCAGATTTATCCCCGGTGTCGTGGGAAGTACTTGGCTTTTTGTGAAGGGGATGATTACTGGACGGATCCTAAGAACTTGCAAAAACAATTTCAAGTGATGGAAAAAGATCCTGACTTGGCGATTTGTGTCCACCAGGTGGTCGCCATTTCGGAAGAGGGGATGACTTTGCCTCGCACCTATCCTACAAAAGAACAGCTTGCACAAACGGGTAAGGCAAGTACTTCCGCCTTGATACCTTTGGATTATCCTTTTCATACTACGAGTTTCTTTATCCGCAAAACTGCTCTGGAACCGCTGATGACAGGGAACACTGCACTAGTCCACTACTTTAATGGGGATGAAGTGCTCCTGCGACTGTCTTTAATCCAAGGAGAGCTGTACTATCTTCATGAGGCTATGTCTGTGTATCGCCAATTTTCTGAAGGGAGCTGGAGTACACGGCAGCAACAACTCACCAAAGCAGAACAAGTCCAGAAAATCACGAAACTCATCCAAGGCTATCGAGTATTTGACGAGGAAAGCGGCTATGCCTATCATGAGCTTTTGCAAGAAAAAGTCTTCAGCTTTAATTTGGCCTTGTGCCAGTATGATGTAGGTGCTAGTAAAGAAAATTGGCAGCAAGTAGCACCTTATTTGACCTCTTGGTTAGCCAAAGCACCGCTAAAACGGCGCATGCAGTACGGCCTCTTTCAAGTCTGGCCCGGATTGTATCAGCAGCTTTTCAAGGTTAGTCGAGCTGTGTTATCCCGTTAGTAATAGGGCGAGTAAAAGAACCGGACTTCTCGATGAAGTTCGGTTCTTTTACTTTAATAACGAGTTGTTGCTTTATTCCTTAGCCCGGGCAATCACCCGAGACAAGAGCAAGAAACTAATCAAAGTGCCTTCTCTGACCATTAAAGGTAAATGACCAAGAAAACTCAATGCTAAAGCCAAGCCGATGCAGACAAAGTCGATGGCTTGTCGGTAAAAAGCAAAACTATACTTGGTGCGTTCCGCTAAAAAAACACAAAAGGTTTCAATGGGAAATTTAAGAAACTGGTACTTTAGGACTTTTCCCGTACCAATGCCGGCAATCACGGTGCCGGTGATAAACAATAAGACATTTCCTACATAAGAAGGAACCGCAAAACTGGGCAACAACAAGTAATAGCAGAGATTAATCGTAGAACCAAAGAAAAACAAAGCACTGGCCATCATTAGATAGTTCTGCCAAAGGGGATGCGGGTCGAGGAATAGACATGCTCCGAGAAAGAGCAAGTTCACTCCAGTGGTGATCGTCCCCACCTTCAACTGACTAAAGGCCGCTAAAGTCGCATTAAAAGAGTTGAAGCTGCTGACACCGATACTGGCCTTTAAGGTCAGACTAATCCCAAAAGCGCTGAGCAAGTAAAAAAACAATGAACGAGAAATCGTGGTAGAATTCATGGTAAAGCTTCCTTTCCAAAGTAAATTGATTGCAAGAAGAGTATGCAACAAACTGGAAGGAACCAATTAGGAGATATCGCACAATAAGGAGTTAAAATGACAAAAAGTGTTGATTTGAGCCGATTAGCTGAACTACTACAGAGCTTTCCCTTTCTGAATCAGGAGCTTCTAACAGGGGGACAGCTGCTTTCCTTTGAAAAAAACGAACCCCTTGTACGTCAAGGAGAACCTTTGACGCACTTGTATCTGCTGCTATCCGGAAAAGCTCGTATCGTGAAAAATGAAGCCAATGGCAAACGCCTGATTTTGCAGTTTTTAGAAGCTGGAGATTTGATTGGGGAGTTGACCTTAGTCGATGCGGAAGAAGAAACCAAAGACGTGATTGCCATGGGGACGGTTACTTGCTTGGCGCTACCTTTACCCTTAGTTCGGGAGTATTACAAGTCAGAGGGACATCTGGCTCGCTATTTGGCCCGCTACATTGGGGAAAAGCTTCTGAAACGCATGGAGCATTTTTCTAATGCCCAGACCTTTGAGTTGAAGTATCGCTTGGCAGCACTGCTGTTGGAAGTGGCGGTTCAGGGACGATACGAGGAAAACAATGGGCAAATTGCCGATTACTTAGGTGTTAGTTACCGGCATTTGATGCATACTTTGAAATGGCTGCGAGAACAAGGCTATATCGAAAAGTGTCCTCGGGGTTATCAACTAAAAGTCGAACGCTTGCAGACTTTGGTTAAAGAAGGAGCGACAAGATGAAAAAAGGCAAACGACGTAAAATTCTTTTAAGCAGTATTCTTGGAGTCTTCGTGCTACTACTTGGTGCATGGCTTTTATTAGAAGCCAATACTTATTCCCCGACACAGACAGCAGCTGCCATTAGCGAAACAAGTCAAGAGACTGGGGCGTACTATTTATTTGAAGCGCCAGAAGAGAGTGAGCAAAACTTGATTTTCTATCCTGGGGCGCTGGTAGATGCGGCCAGCTACAGTATTTGGACGCAACAAGTGGCCAAAGCCGGCTACAATGTTTATTTGCTGAAGATGCCATTTAACTTGGCGGTTTTTGGCAAGAATGCGGCCCAGAAGATTATCGCAAAGTATCCTCATGAGACCTATGTCTTAGCAGGCCATTCCCTAGGGGGCGTCATGGCCAGTCGCTTTAGCGCCGAGCATAAAAATGAGGTGGCCGGCATGATTTACTTGGCTAGTTATCCGGACCAAAAGGGCAGTTTAGCCAAAAGTAAGTTGCCCGTGTTGTCGATTTCCGCCAGTGAGGATGGGTTAGTAGAAGCCGCAGATATTGTAAAAGCAAAGGCGTATTTGCCAGAACAAACCCAGTATGAAGTAATCAGCGGTGGCAACCATGCAGGTTTTGGGAGTTATGGCGCGCAGAAAAAAGACGGCCAGGCAAGGATTACCAATCAGGAACAACAGGAAATCATCGGGCAGTTGATTGTCCAATGGCTTCAAACAAATATTCCAGCATAACAAAAAGAGGAGGGCGATTTTGCCCTCCTCTTTTACGATTTTAGCTTAAGAAGCTAAGTCCAAATCTTTTTCTTTAAAAGTGTCTCCGTGCTCTAAATCGCCGTATTTGTAACCCCGGTTGAACCAGTTAATCCGTTGTTGGCTCGTACCATGGGTGAAGCTATCCGGAACCACATAGCCTTGGTATTCCTTTTGTAAGGTATCGTCTCCAATCGCGTTGGCGGCGGTGATGGCTTCTTCAATATCCCCAGCTTCTAAGATGGGCTGGCCATCATGGGTTTCTCCTGCCAAGTATTTCGAGAAGCAACCAGCTAAGTAATCGGCTTGTAATTCCAAGCGCACACTGTATTTGTTGTATTCCGTTTCAGATACTTGCTGACGAATTTTATTCAACTGAGAGGTGATGCCTAGCTCGTTTTGCACATGATGACCAACTTCATGGGCAATAACATAGGCCATAGCATAATCTCCGGTAGCACCGTATTTTTGCGACAGTTCGTCTGCAAAACTCAAGTCCAAGTAGACATTTTCATCTCCGGGACAATAGAAAGGCCCAACTTGAGAAGTCGCTTGACCACAAGCGGAATTCACGCTGTCTGTAAACAAGACGAGGTTGGGATTTTGATAGCTTTCGTTCATTTCACTAAATTCTTCGTTCCAATAATCTTCCAAATGGGCAAAGACCACTGCGGCAAATTCCTTTTGCTCTTGGTATTCGGTAGATTGGACATTTTCTGTTTCATAGCTAGCTGGTGTAATACCACCACCTAATGTATTCGTGACACTGCCGAGATCCCCACCGGAAATCAAAAAGACGATAATGGCAATCACAATCGCACCCAGGCCACCACCTGTCGCCATTTTTCCTACTGAACGACCGCTACTACCGGAACGATCCTCCACATTTGTACTTTGTCGATCCCCGCGCCACCGCATAATTCTTCCTCCTTTTTCGTTTCAACTCAATTTTAATCGAAAAAGGCCTTTCTGCCAAAGGATAGCCATCCTAGATACTAATTAAAAAAAACTCCTTTTTTAATTAATGCTTGCGCTAGTTATTTATTTTTTTCTTTTCACTTATTGGATAAGTTGTAACTTCCGCAGTTTACAAGTGATAATCGTGGCGGCTACTTTGATAGGTAACAGTCACATCGCCTTTATCAAAGCGGTGTCGTGTTTGGGAATATTCAAAGGGAGTACCATCTTTTAAGAACACGATTTGCTCGAACTCCAAAATTGGATCAGTCGGTTCACAATGCAAGTATTTTTGATCGTATGTATCGGGACGATCCGCTTTGATGCGTCGATGGCTTGATCCGAAAGGTTTATTTAAGTCCTGCTGAATATAACGATAAATTGAACCTTTTAAAATCTCCTCAGTGATACCTGGGATAATTAAAACAGGCATAATTGTATATTCCAAAGCTAGCGGCTCACCTTCAAAAATTCGTAAACGGATAATGTCGTATACAGGATCATTCTTTTTAATTCGTAGTTTTTCCTGTTCTTTTTCATTGGGAAAGGAAACTTCAAAGGAGATGATCTCATTTTTGAGATTTCCCAGGTGTCCTAGTTTGCGGGTCATCCCACCGTAGATACTGGCGTCGTAATCAAAGAGTGATTCTGGACCTTTGACATACGAGCCAGATCCTTGTCTTCCTTCGATTAGTCCTTCCACCTGAAGTGTATTAAGTGCTCTTTGGATGGTAACACGACTTGTCCGAAACTCTTTGGCTAAAGTTGACTGATTGGGGAGTCGGCTATCTTTCGGATAGGTACCATCCACTATTTTTTTCCGCAGTTCGGTAGCAATTACTTGAAAATAGGCCATATTCTCAGCTCCTAAATTAAATAAAATAAGGGAACACTCACTTGTAAACATCAGCCTTTACAACTTGAGAGGCAGCTTGTAAAGTTTATTTACAAAATAGCATAATTGCTATAAATTAGCAATGTAATCGATTACTGTTAGCTTGTTTGATAAAATGATTTTGCTGTTGTTCAGATTGTTGTAAAGATTTTATCAAAAAAATTCTATTGATGAATAGGGTATAAGGAGGAAGAAAATATGCAACAAAGTTCATTTCTAGACAAACTGTCGTTAGTTTTAGGAAACGTAGCGACTAAAATTAACTCATTACGATATATCATGGTCATCAAAAATGCTTTTACTGCACTTATTCCAGTGATCATCACTGGGGCTTTTGGTACGTTATTTTCCGCCATGGTCTTCGATGCGGAAAATGGATTGGCGCGTATTAGCTTTCTTAGTTTTTTGGCTGATTTAAAACCGATTGCGGCAACCGTTAGTTATGTTACATTGAGTTTTTTAACAATTTACGCTGTCTTTTTAATCGGAATTGAATTAGCAAAGTTAAATGATATCCCAGGCGTTTTCCCCGGAATCGTAGCGGTTATGTCCTATTTGTCGGTTAACCCGACTACTTATAATTTCTTAACTGAAGAAAATCGGGAAATCTTAGTTTCAAATGTTTTGGCCAAACAGTACACGGATACCAAAGGGCTTTTCCTGGGAATGTTTGTGGCTATTGCTTCAATAGAATTATATTCTTGGTTACTTCGTCAAGATAAGTTGAAAGTAAAGATGCCAGATACAGTGCCACCAAATGTGTCTGCAAGTTTTTCGGCGTTGTTTCCTACCATTATTACCATTGCTGGGATATCCACACTAGGATTTATTATTTATGCTGTGACGGGACAATACGCTTACGACATTATCTATAATGTGATTCAAAAACCGTTAGAAGGAGTAGTTCAAGGATTACCTGGAATCTTGTTATTAATGTTTATCGCGCAAGTCTTTTGGGTCATTGGGATTCACGGAAATCAGATGGTCAAACCTATTCGTGAGCCACTACTTTTAGCGGCAATCGCAGTGAATACTGAAGCATTCGAAGCTGGAAAAGAAGTGCCTAATATTATTACCATGCCTTTTTGGGATATGTACATGAGCATGGGTGGTTCTGGTGTAACTATCGGTTTATTGATTGCGATTTTATTAGTAGGCAAACGAGCAGATATGCGTGAGATTACCAAATTGTCCTTGGCTCCCGGAATCTTTAATATCAATGAACCAGTAATTTTTGGGATGCCAATTATGTTGAATCCAATTTTAGCAATACCATTTATTTTGACACCTTTAGTGACTGGGACCATTGGCTACTTTGCCACAGTTATGGGGTTTGCGGCAAAAGCTGTTGTCATGGTTCCTTGGCCGATGCCGCCGATCGTGAATGCATACTTGGCTACTGCCGGAGATATTGGTGCGGTGATCACTCAGATTGTTTGTATTGTTGTTTCAATCTTAATTTATCTACCATTCGTAAAAGTATCCAATCGTGTGACACAAGAGGTTGCTTAGACACCTAAATCCAATAAAAACAAGGAGATTTTCTTATGAAAATAAATATACCGGAAAATTTTATTTTAGGCGCAGCTTCTTCTGCGTGGCAAACGGAGGGATGGCAAGGAAAAAAAGATGGACAAGACTCTTTTATTGATAGTTGGTACAAAGAAGAACGCTTTGTCTGGCATGAAGGATACGGACCAGGGGTGGCAACACGTTTCATGGAGAAATATCAAGAAGATGTGGATTTGATGAAGGAAATTCACTTAACCCACTACCGGACTTCGATTAATTGGTCTCGCTTTTTTGTAGACTATGAGAATTTGGTAGTAGACGAATCCTATGCTCAGCATATTGACGATGTGGTTGATGCTTTGATTGAAGCCGGGGTTGAACCGATACTTTGTTTGGAGCATTATGAAGTGCCGACCTATTTGATGAAAAAATATGATGGATGGTCTTCTAAAAAAGTCGTGGAGTTATACGCTAGTTATGCTCGGATTGCTTTCGAACGCTATGGAGATCGAGTGAAACAGTGGTTTACATTTAATGAGCCAATCGTGACTCAGACGCGTTGTTATTTGGATGCTATTCGTTGGCCTCATGAACAAAATACCAAGAAGTGGATGCTATGGAATTTTCATAAGACCCTGGCTTCTGCGAAAGCAATCGAAATTTACCATGCTGGAAACTATAGTGGGCGCATTGGCTGTATTTTAAATCCTGAAATGGTGTATCCGCGATCTTCTTCAAAAGAAGATCAGCAAGCAGCGCATATCTATGATTTGTTTTACAACCAAGTTTATTTTGGTCCTATGGTTCTTGGGCATTACCCAGAAGAATTAATTCAATTGTGTAAGAAACATGATATTTACTTTTATCCTACTGTAGAAGAGCTTGCAACCATTCAAGAAAATACGTGTGATTTTTTAGGTGTAAATCAGTATTATCCTAAGCGAGTAAAAGCACCCCGTTTTGCTTGGAATGCCAATACACCCTTTCATCCAGAGATGTATTATGAGCCATTTGATTTACCAGGAAAACAAATGAACAATTCGCGCGGTTGGGAAATTTATCCAGAGATTATGTATGATATGGCCATGTATCTACAAAAAAATTACGGAGATATTCCTTGGGTTGTTAGTGAAAATGGTATGGGACGTGAAAATGAAGAACTGTTTATGGATGAGCAGGGAATCGTTCAAGATGATTACCGAATTGAATTTATCTCAAAACATTTGGAACAATTACTACGAGCAGTAGATGCGGGAGCCAATTGTGAAGGCTACATGTTATGGGCTTTTACTGATTGTGTCTCCCCAATGAATGCTTTTAAAAATCGCTATGGCTTGGTTCGTATTGAGTTAAATGAACAGAGAAGCCGCAGTCTGAAAAAATCGGCTACTTGGTATCGTTCGCTCATAGATGAAAGAGTGTTAGCTGTTTCGGAAGATCCTGAATTCAAATAATCAAAAAACGACCATTGCTCTGTCACTGGTCGTTTTGTCTGGAGGAAAAGATGAAGAAAATTGCATTTATTGGGTTGGGCAAGATGGGATTTGGAGTTGCAGAAAACATCAGTCGCTTGGGAAAATATGAGCTCTCGGGAATGGATCAAAACCCACAAGTAAGAGTTGATTTTGAAGCAATTGGGGGTCAGTTTTTTTCAGATATCAAGACATTATTGGCAGATCCTAGTCCCAAGGTTGTTTGGGTGATGTTACCAGCAGGCACAGTGACGAATCAGATACTGAGAGAAGCGGCTGCTTATTTAAAACCTGATGATGTATTAGTTGATGCTGGCAATTCTAAGTATACGGATACGATTGCCAATGCAGCCTATTGTGATAGCCAACAAGTGACCTTTCTAGATGTCGGTACATCTGGGGGAATGGCTGGAGCGCGCAATGGGGCCTGTATGATGATAGGAGGGGACGAAAACGCATTTATTCAGGTAGAGAGCCTTTTTGCTGATTTATGTGTGGAAAACGGCTATCTTTACTGTGGCCCAAGTGGTAGTGGTCACTACTTAAAGATGGTTCATAATGGAATTGAATATGGTATGATGCAGTCAATAGGCGAAGGATTCCATTTGCTTGCTCACAGTCCTTTTGCTTATCAGCTTGACAAGGTAGCTAAGGTGTTTAACCATGGTTCTGTGATTCGTTCTTGGCTGATGGAGTTAACTGAAGCTGTATTTACAGAACAGGAGAACTTTGAAACTATTGCAGGAGTAATTCCTTCCTCAGGAGAAGGCGCCTGGACTGTGGAAGAAGCTTTAAAACGTAAAGTTTCTTTACCGGTGATTACTCAGGCACTAATGGTTCGCTACGCTTCAGAGGATGAAGATAAATTAAACGAGAAACTCGTGGCTCTTTTGCGCAATCAATTTGGCGGTCATGAGGTTTTAAGATAGGATGGAAAAAGATGGAACAGGGATTTTTGGGAATCGATGTGGGCTCCACCGCAATCAAGGTCGGAATAATTGTCAAAGGAACCAGTATTTACCACAGTAGCCAAGCATTGACGACTTATGATGAAGCGGGTGGTGCACGTTATCAAAAGGCGACAGAAATCTTGCAAACAATCGCTGGCCTGCTTAGTGAGATTCCCAGAGAATTCATGGAGCAGGTAGGTTCCCTGAGCTTTAGTGTGGCCATGCATAGTCTGATGCCGGTAGTGAATGGACAATTTGACAAGATTTTTCTGTGGTCGGATCAGCAAGCTACAGAAGTGATTCGACAACTGCCTGTAGCTACAGCCAGACGGTTCTATCTTCGCAGTGGCACACCGATTCATCCGATGTCGACCTTTGCTAAGCTTTTGTACTTTCAACAAGCTCAGACTTATCCAGAGAACACGTCCTGGTGGGGACTGAAAGAATTGCTAATGGACTACTTTACAGGGCAAGTGGCAATCGATGTGGCTACCGCTTCCGCCACCGGTATGTGCAACGTAGAAAGTGGGCAATGGGATGAGGAAATCTTAGCGTATCTAGGTGTGGAGAAAGGCCAACTGGCACCCATCATTCCAGTCAATCAGGTCTTTGAGATAAGAGAAGAACGAGTAAAACAGTTTGGCCTTAAGCCTCAAACGAGTGTGTATTGTGGTGCCAGTGATGGTTGCTTGGCGGCCTATGCGGGGCTTGCTACCACAGGAATCGCTAATAGTTTGACCATCGGTACTAGTGCAGCACTGCGTTCCATTGGTCCAGATCACAAGTTGGATGTGATCCAGCAGCCTTTTGCCTATCGTTTGACGGATAAGCTGTTTGTCAGCGGAGGCCCTTCCAATAACGGTGGTAGCGTCTTGGCTTGGGCCAGTGGGATTTTTTCTGGCGACAGCAGTACTTTTTTTCGTGAGTTGCCAGAAATCTTAGAAACTACGCCTATTGGTGCCGGGGGCGTCAAATTTTATCCTTTCTTGAATGGGGAGCGGGCTCCTTATTGGGATGCAGAATTGACCGGAGGCTTTCAAAACTTGCGTATCACTACGACTCGTCAGGAGATGATTCGCAGTGTGGTGGAAGGGATCCTGTTGAACCTGCGCACTTTAAAACCAAGTATCATCGGCTCAGGAGCGTTGACTTTGAGTGGGGGCTTTTTCGATACGCCGGAGTTTGCCCAGTTGACTGTGGATGTTTTGGGAAATGAAGCCGTTCTGTCCAAGGAAAACGAACCGATTTTTGGTTTGTATTATCTGTTGGTAGGCGCTAAAAACCCGGATCTGACTTTAACCAATGTGGAAAAGTTAGTTCCTAATCGGAAGAAAAGCGAATTGTACGAGATGCTTCATCAAGGGTATTTTAAATTCTAGAAATTGGCGATGGAGCCTATCAATGAAAGGAGCAAAGCCATGGAGACTTGTGTTTTCTGTCGCAGTAAATTAGACATCGTATTTGAAAATGAAACTTGTTTTGCGATTTTTGATCGCAATCCGGTAACTCAAGGCCACCTTTTAATTCTTCCTAAAGCGCACCGTGAAGATTACTTTTCATTAACTGAAAGGGAGCTTGCGGACACTGACAAATTAGTGAAACTCGGAAAAAAATACTTGGATCAGCGCTATGCTCCATAAGGATATAACATTGGCTTTAATTACGGTGTTGTGGCAGGTCAGACTATCTTGCATTGCCATTGTCACCTGATTCCTCGTTACCAAGGGGATGTTGCTGATCCAAAAGGTGGGGTTCGGGGTGTAATCCTTGTCAAGCAAAAGTACTAAACCATACATTTCATTATAAAAGAGGTCTAATTCATGAACTTAACCCCAGCAGATTTTGATTTATTTCGAAGAGAGCATTATGCTTTCAAGCAACTAAAGGCAGAATTGTCACCCGAACAAGTGGAAGCAATCAAACAGGATTACCAAAGTCATTGGCAAAAATGGAAGAACTTGCAGCTGAAGGTGGCGGCAGATTTGCCGGATGAACTAGGCATGAAAAAGCCGAAAATCGAGATCTGGACGAACGGCTGGAATGTACGCAGCCATTTTTGGAGTGCCTATCGTAGTGAGCATCGCCAGCAAGAAAATGCTTGTCTAGCGGTTTTATTGAATCAAAAGCAGTATCAAGTCTATTTGATGTTTCAACACTATCGCATGAATGAACGCCAAGGCACCCCGTCAGACTACAATCAATTGCTAGACGTACTGCCCCAATGGAGCAAACAAGTTCCGGTGGAGGAGTATTTCATTTGGCCGCAAAAAGAAGACGAGCTAGCGGATCATTTGCCTCTGACAGAGTATTTAGCAAGTCCAAGTTTACAAGAAAAGTTCGCCCGGGATTTACAAGATGGCACGTTTCAAATTGGAAAACTCTTTTTTAAAGGAGAGCTTGTCGGAATCGAAGAACAAACTGTTCAAGCCCTTTTGGAACTCATGCCTTTATACCAAGCTCTGGCAGCTAATCCATAAGAAAAGCCGCTGCTTTCGTGATACAATGAAAACGTGATTGGCCCAATAGTGAGCTACACGTAATCTAGTGCTTTTAACTAAAAGGAGTAACCCATGCGTAATCTAAAATTAACCGTCGAATATGACGGCAAGCGGTATCTAGGCTGGCAACGGCTAGGAGATTCCGAGAAGACCATCCAAGGCAAAATTGAGAAAGTCATTCAGCAGCTAACCGGTGAGACGATTGAAATCATCGGCTCTGGACGGACGGATGCGGGAGCCCATGCCAAAGGACAAGTGGCCAATTTCAAAACGACGTCCACGCTTTCAGAAGACGAATTTTTGACTTTATTTAATCGCTATTTACCCGATGATATCGTGGTAAAAGAAGTGGTGGAAGTGCCAGAACGTTTCCATGCCCGGTACAATGCCAAGGGCAAACAGTACAGTTACTATGTATGGAATGATGTGGTTCCCACGGCCTTTGAGCGGTACCACAGCTTCCAAGTAGTTGAGCCGTTAGATCTTGCTAAAATGGAGGCGGCTTGCGAGAAGTTAGTTGGCACTCATGATTTTCTAGGCTTCTCTGCTTTGAAAAAGTCTAAAAAATCCACGGAGCGTAGGATTGATGAAATCACGATTACGCAAGAAGGCAGTATGTTGCACTTCACGTTTGTGGGCAATGGCTTTTTGTATAAAATGGTCCGAATTCTAATGGGCACCTTAATCGAAATCGGCGCTGGACGCTTGCCTCTTGCGGTCATCGACCAAGTACTTGCCAATAAAATCCGCAGTGAAGCGGGAGAAACAGCTCCGGCCCAAGGATTGTTTTTAGATGAAGTCTATTATTAATCAATCAATTTTCCAATAAAATGAAGAGCTCGGGGATGATTCCTGAGCTCTTTTTCTTGTGATTGTTTCGCTAAGACGATTTCTTTGCTTAGGCACCGTCCCTGAGTTAGACTGAAAGTAGATTCAAAAAAGAAGGAGGAACACTCATGAAAATCTTTGTAGTCGGGGCCACGGGACGTGTGGGTCAATTGTTAACAGAAAAGCTGGCCGCTAAAGGACACAATGTTTTTGCCGCTTCTCGTAGTGCCGAAAAAATTCCAGAGACAGACCGAATTAAGCCGATTCCTTTTGACTTGCATGCTTCTGTCGCCGAGATTGCTCAGCAAATTCGACTGATGGACGTGATTTATTTCGTCGCAGGTTCTCGAGGGCAAGATTTGCTTCAGGCCGATTTATTTGGTGCCGTGAAACTGATGCAAGCCGCAGAAGAAGGCCACGTGCCTCGTTACATTCAATTGAGCTCCTTGTTTGCTTTGGAACCTGAACGTTGGTCAGAATCCTACTTAGCGGAGATTATGGATTACAATATCGCCAAGTATTTTTCGGATAACTGGCTGATTCACAACACAAATTTGGCTTATACGATTTTGCAACCGGGAAGTTTGGTGGAAGAACCTGCCACTGGCGAGGTTTCCTTGCAAGTGACCGATACCGGTAAAAATGCCATTGGTGATGTGGCGGAAGTCTTGGCTAGTTTGCTGGACTATCCAAATACAACTGGAAAAGTCATCACCATGCATGAAGGCTCTACCACGATTGACACTGCCTTAGCAGATATCTAAAATTAACCCCTTGAAGAAGAAAACTTCTTCAAGGGGTTTTGTTTTCCAATAAAAAGGTTTTTTCGACTTAAAATTCTTCTTTTTGTTATTTTAAATACCTGTAAATGGTGCGGTAATCACAGGGTAAATACTTTTGTAACAAGTCTAAAGAATATTCTAAAGATTTCTACTTAATGGCCTTATCTTGCACTTTTGTGTTTTTCATTGTAAGGTGATATTCGAGGATTTTTATATTGGCGATCGTTTATCCAAATGTGCGTAATGTGTTTTGCGAGCAGGAAAATTCTTAAAAAAATGAATAGGAGTGGTTTCATTGTCGAAAGCAGGAAAAGGCATGACATTAAGTGCCTTAGCAATGATGATTTTTACCACGGTGTTTGGCTTTGCCAACGGGCCCGTCGCGTTTTACCTCATGGGCTACGGCTCAATCGTCTTTTACGTCATTGCTGCAATTCTTTTCTTTATCCCTTTTGCTTTGATGATGGCAGAATACGGTTCTGCGATTAAAGGTGAAAACAGTGGGATGTACAAATGGTTGGAGGTCAGCGTTGGACCACGCTTTGCGTTCATCGGAACGTTTATGTGGTTTGCCTCTTACGTGGTATGGATGGTTTCTACGGCTTCAAAAGTTTGGATTCCTTTTACCACCGCTTTTGCCGGAAGTGACCAAACCCAAAAATTGGGGATGTTTGGTCTTAACTCTACGCAAATGGTGGGCTTACTGGCTTGTCTTTGGATGGTCATGGTAACTTTTGTATCCATCAAAGGGGTCAAAGGAATCATCAAAATCACCAGCCTTGGTGGTTTAGCTGTAACAAGTCTGAATGTCATTTTGATCATTATTTCTGGAATTATCTTAGTGGCGAATGGCGGACACTTAGCTCAACCGGTGCAAGACATCATGACTTCACCAAATCCTAGCTACCAAACCCCAATTAGTCTTTTAAGTTTCGCCGTATTTGCGATTTTCGCTTATGGTGGGTTGGAAGCAATCGGGAGTATGGTAGATAAGACCCGTAATCCAGAAAGAACATTTCCACGGGCAATCATGCTTTCCGCTTTGATTATTTCCATCGGTTATGCTTTGGGGATCTTCTTGTGGGGTGTCAGCACCAACTGGAACGCAGTTTTGTCTGGCGAAACAACGAACTTAGGGAATATTAGTTATGTGATGATGAACAACTTAGGGTACGAGTTTGGCCGCGGCATCGGCTTGAGCCAAACCACTGCTTTGACTGTAGGAAACTGGTTCGCCCGTTATACCGGGATTGGGATGTTCTTAGCCTATAGTGGTGCTTTCTTCACCTTGACGTATTCTCCATTGAAGACTTTGATTATGGGTACGCCGAAAAAACTATGGCCTGAAAAGTTCACTCAATTGAACAAAAACGGTATGCCAAGTTTTGCGATGTGGGCTCAATGCGCGTTAGTCGTTGCAATCATTTTATTGGCTTCCTTTGGGACACCAGATTCATCTGCTTTCTATCGAATCTTGACCTTGATGGCCAATGTTTCCATGACGTTACCTTATCTGTTCTTGATTTACGCATTTCCAAAATTCAAGAAGAAAACCGATTTGGAACGGCCTTTTGAAGCCTTCAAGAACTACAAATGGACAGTTGTTATCAGTGTCGTGGTCTTCTTATTAGTATTAGGGGCCAATGCCTTTACGATTTTCCAACCAATGTTAGACGGTACTGGTTACCGCGATACCTTGTGGATGATAGCTGGTCCAGTCGGCTTTACTGTGGTAGGGGTTCTTCTTTACAACAATTACACACGCCGAACAAAGAATGACAAAAAGTAACCTTTGATTACGGATTGCTTTAGCAAAGCAAGCTACCTAGCAGAGACTTCTGTTAGGTAGCTTTTTTTGATTTGACAGGATTAAAAACTTCTGTAGACTACTAAGAGTAATGCTTTCGCGTAAAATCAGCGAAGGGTGAAGGAGTAGGGAAAACTTATGAAAAATAAATTGAAGTTGGCCAAGCGAAAACGTATCTTGTTTTTCGTGATTTTCGTCTTGTTGGCGGCTTCCGTCATTTATGCCACGGTGATGTTTATCCAAGCGCCTTCAGGAGTCTCTACGAAGGAATCAGAGCTGGTCAAAAGTGATTACGTCTTGATGATCTTGCAGTGTCTCGTGGGAATGGTCGTAATCTTTCTGCCGGCCCAGGCGGAGCAACACTATGGGATAGATATCCCGGATATGATGGAAATGATTTACTTTATCTTTTTATTCTGTGCGATTTATCTAGGAGAAGTGCAAAATTTTTATTACCGTGTGCCTTTTTGGGATACGATTCTCCATGGGTTTAGTGCCATTATGTTAGCGGCATTGGGCTTTTTCTTAGTGGATTTTATGAACCGTAGCAAAACCTTACACTTGCGCTTGAAGCCTTTCTTTGTGAGCTTTTTTGCCTTTTGCTTTGCTACGACGTGTGGTGTGGTGTGGGAAATTTATGAGTTTACCGCCGATCAAATCTTAGGAACCAATATGCAGAAGTTTATGACGGCAGAAGGTGTGGTTTTAAGCGGACACCAAGCGCTAGGGGATACCATGAAAGATATCATCGTGGATGTGGTCTGTGCGTTGGCTATTGTGATTTTAGGCTATTGGAACTTAAAACGCCTGGAAAAACGCCGCATGGGACCAAAACCAGAATTGGCGCTAGAGACAAGCCAGCTGTCTCAGAAAGAAAAAACGGTTGAAGCCAATCACCAAGAAGAATCATAAAGAAAAAAAACGATGTGCCTAGGAAGTTTAGCTTCCTAGCACATCGTTTTTTTATGGTCGAATCAATAAATTGTTGTCAAGAATCCCACTACTGGTTTTTAAGGAGAAAGTACTCAAGCGGTCATTGTAGTCCAAGGTCAAATCTTCGTTGATAAAATCTGCCTCACTTGCAGAGGTAAATACTTGAAAACGCTCGGTTGTCACAGGTAGATTGTACTGATCCGTGGGGCCTTTACTAGCTAAAATTTGGAACTTATCACCCACAGCACAAGAGCCACCCACGGTTGAAAATTGATTGGTACCATCATTTAAAGCCAGAATAAACGTAGTGCTTTGCAGGCGCTTCTCAAGGGCGTTGGCTGCAGCATCAGTGATTGTCAGCTTCATAAGTAGACCTCCTTTTCTTCTAGTATACCGGCAGATTGCCTCCCTGTTAAATCATCTGCTTTTACGAGGCTAGAAACCCTTTTCATGCTATACTAAAAAGAAAAGGGGGAATGAAAATGCAAAAGTATATTGATTATTTACGAGGATTATCGGATCAAGCATTGACAGAATCGGTGGAAAATATCTTTTATAATGACTCCACAGATGGACAGGCTCTAGCCGGCAATGAGATTGTGGTTCAGTTGATTCAAAGCGAGGCCCTTCCTTTGGCAGCCTTTGAAAAAGCCGCTCTTTTGGAGTTTGTGTGGCGCGGGCTGACCATCGATCAAGAACAACTGCGCATCCAACTTCACGGGGATTATGGAGTGGATCTCAAAAAAGAAGTGGTGGATGAACGCAGTACTCGGGAGTTAAACTAAGGAGCGAGTAAATTCCTTTTCAAAAGCGTAAAGGAATGCTTAAGATTTTTTCGAGCCTTGAAAAATGAAACGGAAAATGAAATGTGTCTGCTTTTATTCGCTCTTTCTTCTGGGAAACTTGGCTGCTTCAACTGCTTGCATAGGAAGAAAGAAAAGAAAAATAGCACTAAAAGCCGGTGAGAGGTCCTACAACCTATTACCGGCTTTTTTTGATTGATTCAAAAGTAGATAACAATAGGCTTTTGGTGGGGTCTCAGCCAAAAGGAGCTATTTTTGTGGCCCCTGCATTCGTCGCTAAAAAGGCGGTAGTTCAACCAATTTTGAAAAGGATGTTTTCTATTTCTCTATGGTACAGCTGTTTAATCTGTATTACTACACAGAAAAAGATTGTGAAAAAAATCCGCTGTAATATTATTCACAATCTAAAATAAAGCGCTACATCTTCATTTGAACGAGTTTTTTTACAGAAATGTAACGAAAAAATTCACAAGTATAAACTTTGCTTTCTGTATGATTTTCCCCTAGACTGTGAGTGTATTCAATATGAAGGAGGCAATACGAAAATGACAAAAACAGTTATTGTTGGCGCCAATCACGCCGGTGTCGCAGCCGCCAATACAATCTTAGACAACGCACCAGACCAAGAGGTGGTCATGATTGATAGCAATACCAACTTAAGCTACTTAGGTTGTGGGACCGCACTTTGGGTGGGTCGTCAAATCGACTCTTATGAAGGTTTGTTTTATACCAAAAAGGAAGACTTTGAAAACAAAGGCGCCAAGATTTTTATGGAAACTTCCGTAGATCACATTGATTTTATTAAGAAGACTGTTCACTGCCAAACGAAAGATGGGCAAGAATTTACCGAAACCTATGACAAATTAGTTCTCGCAACTGGGTCTACTCCGATTTCACCGAAGATTCCAGGAAACGATTTGCAGAATATTCAATTTTTAAAACGATTCCAAGACGGGCAAGCCGTGGACCATATTCTAGGAGATGACACGACGAAAAACGTGGCTGTCATCGGCGCAGGATATATTGGTGTGGAAATCGCTGAAGCGGCTAAACGCCGGGGCAAAAATGTCTTGCTATTTGATGCTGTGGACCGTGCTTTGCCAAACTATTACGATACTTGGTTTACAGATGACATGGACAAAAACTTAGCTGATAACGGAATCGAGCTACACTTTGGGGAACTAGTGCAAGAATACAAAGGTACCGATAAAGTGGAAGCCATCGTTACCACAAAAGGCGAATACAAAGCCGACCTAGTAATCAATGCGATTGGTTTCTTGCCAAATGCTAAATTAGGCCACGATCATTTGGAACTCTTCAAAAATGGTGCGTACCTAGTGGACCGTCACCAACAGACCAGTGATCCTGATGTTTATGCTGTAGGGGACTGTGCTACTGTTTACTCCAATGCCTTGCAAGCAACGACTTATATTGCCTTGGCAACCAATGCAATCCGTTCTGGTCTAGTAGCAGGCTACAATATTGCCGGCATCCCAACCGAATCAGAAGGGGTTCAAGGCTCTAACGGGATTTCAATCTTCGGCTTGAACATGGTTTCCACTGGTTTGTCCGTGGAAGCAGCTGAAAAACAAGGCTTGG
Organism: Enterococcus asini ATCC 700915; assembly: GCF_000407365.1. GTDB lineage: Bacteria > Bacillota > Bacilli > Lactobacillales > Enterococcaceae > Enterococcus_C > Enterococcus_C asini. Next base: position 340,690 of record NZ_ASVU01000001.1, on the reverse strand, counting down.
AAGTTGCTTATACAGACTTCGAAGACTTGCAACGTCCAGACTTTATGAAAGAAAATGCCAAAGTAAAAATTCGCATTGTTTATGAAGTATCTTCCCGCCGGATTGTCGGGGCACAATTATCTTCCCGAGAAGACATCGCTGGTACGATTCACATGTTCTCCTTGGCCATTGCAGAACAATTTACCATCGACAAGTTGAAACTATTGGATATCTTCTTCTTGCCACATTTCAACCAACCATACAACTACATCACCATGGCGGCTTTACAAGCAAAATAAAGTGTACTGTAAAAAAGACGGTTCCGAGAGAGCAATCTCGGGCCGTCTTTTTTACGCTTCGTCGCAAATCCGATCATATCTCTACATAAGTATAGACTTATTTTGAGATTTAGATATAATGTAGGAGTAAGCAGGAAAAAATGCAGCGGAAGTTGCTTGGAGAAACAACTAGGAGGAGACTATATGAAACTCACATTTCCCAAAGATTTTTGGTGGGGCGCCGCTACTTCAGGTCCCCAAAGTGAAGGACGCTTTGGCAAAGACCATGCCAATGTTTTTGATTACTGGTACGACATGGATCCCGGTGTATTCTATGATCAAGTGGGACCCAATGTAGCATCAAACTTTTACAACAGCTTTAAAGAAGACATCCGTCTCATGAAAGAAGTTGGTTTAAATTCGGTGCGGACCTCGATTCAGTGGACGCGTTTAATCGATGATTTTGAAACCGCTAGCTTAAATCAAGCCAACGTGGACTTTTACAATGCCGTGATTGATGAATTTATCGCCAATGGCATCCGTCCGGTGATGAATCTGCATCACTTTGACTTGCCGGCGGAGTTGTACCATAAATATGGTGGCTGGGAAAACAAACACGTCGGCGATCTTTTTGTGAAGTTTGCAGAGCAATGCTTCCGCCTCTTTGGAGACCGCATTAAAGACTGGTTTACCTTTAATGAACCTATGGTAATTGTTGAAGGTCAGTACTTGCATCAATTCCACTATCCAAATCTCGTAGATGGCAAAAAAGCCGTTCAAGTGGCGTACAATATTCAATTGGCTTCTGCGAAAACCATTCGTGCCTTCCGCCAAATCAATCAAAATCCAGAAAGCAAAATCGGGATTATTTTAAACTTGACCCCGGCTTATCCGGCGAGTCAATCGGCTGGGGATTTAGCCGCTTCCGAATTTGCCGACTTGTGGCTCAACCGTCTCTTTATGGATGCTTCGACTTTAGGTGCTTTTCCAACTGGACTGGTGGCCCGTTTAGAAGCCGATGGTGTCTTGTGGGAGGCAACCCCAGAAGAATTGGCGATTATTAAAGACAATACCATCGATTATTTGGGGGTAAATTTCTATCATCCACATCGGGTGCAAGCACCGGCAATTTCTGCCAACAGTCTAGCGGTGGATTGGCTACCGGAAAAATACTTTGACGAATACGAAATGCCTGGCCGTCGCATGAATGTGGACAAGGGCTGGGAGATATACCCGAAAGCCGTTTACGATATCGCCTTGGACATTCGGGATAACTACGGCAATATTGACTGGTTCGTCTCAGAAAATGGCATGGGGGTTTCCCGGGAAGACCGCTATTTAAATGACGCCGGTGTAATCGAAGACGATTACCGCATTCAGTTTATTCAAGAGCATCTGTATTGGTTGCACAAAGGCATGGAAGAAGGTTCCAATTGTTTCGGGTACCATTTGTGGACCCCGATTGACTGCTGGTCTTGGAAAAATGCTTATCGCAATCGCTACGGTTTTATTTCCACAGATATTCGCAATCAAAAGAAAACCATCAAAAAATCCGGCCATTGGTTTAAAGAAGTGGCAGCAACGGATGTTTTGGAAGTACCGACTCATTTAGTCGAAATTCTCGAACAAGCATAAAAAGCCTCTGTTACTCTAATTAGTAGGTAGTACTCAGGAAAATTGGAAGGATGAATGTAATGAACGAAGAAAATTTAGAAGCAATTATGGGCCTAATCGTCCACGCGGGTAATGCGAAAAGTGATGCTATGGAAGCCATTCAAGCGGCGAAAAAAGGTGATTTCTCAGAAGCGACGGAAAAAATTCAGCAAGCAGAAGCCTCCTTGGTGGAAGCTCACCATGCCCAAACCGGAATGCTAACAAAAGAAGCTCAAGGAGATCACATGACCGTCACTTTGCTAACGGTTCACAGCCAAGACCATTTGATGACGGCGATTGCTTTTACAGACTTAGCAAAAGAAATCATCGATCTTTACAAACGGGTGTAAGGGAAACGAAAGCCAGCAGTGTTGACTGCTGGTTTTTTTTGTCGAGATTTTTAGAAATTTTTCCTTTGTTATCTATATCCATATATAAATTCATAAAAGTATAGACTAATTAAGATTGGTGTGGTATTCTTTTCTTGTAATCGATTACGAAAAAAATTTTACGAGGTGATCCATGTGAACGGGTTTATGGATAAACTTAGCGAAAAAATCATGCCCTTGGCTAATTGGTTGGGACAAAATCGCTACTTAACGGTATTGCGAGATGCATTTATGCTCTCATTTCCTTTGACAATGTTTGGTTCAATCATTGTTGTATTGAACAACTTGCCCTTTTTCAGTGACGAATTAAAAGGAACTCTAGGCAATCTTTTGGGCAACGGGCAAAATGCCACCATGAGTATTATGACTGTCTTTGTAACATTTGGTATCGGCTATTATCTTTCACAGTCTTATGAAGTAGATGGGATTTTTGGTGGTGCGGTGGCTTTTGCTAGTTTCTTGATCTTGACACCATTTTTTATGACCACGGAAGCCGGGGACACGGTGAGCGGTATTTTGAGTTTGGATCGTCTTGGAGCAAAGGGTATGTTCTTGGGGATGATTGCAGCATTTCTGGCCACGGAACTTTATTGCCGAGTGACCAAAAAAGGCTGGCAAATCAAAATGCCCGATGGAGTACCCCCGGCTGTTGCTAAATCTTTTGCCGCCTTGATTCCAGCAATTTTGACCTTAAGTGTCTTCCTGGTTATCAATGCAATAATGGTAGGTGTCTTCAATGCTAACTTACACGATGTGATTTATGAAGTGATTCAAAAACCATTGACTGGCTTAGGTGGTAGTCTTCCAGCGACATTGATTGCTTTGTTCTTCGTACAATTCCTGTGGTTCTTTGGTCTTCATGGGCAAATCATCGTGAACTCGGTGATGGATCCAATTTGGAACACATTGATGTTGGATAACTTAGAAGCGTATCAAGCAGGAGACAAACTTCCCCATATCGTCACCAAACCATTTATGGAGACCTTCACGGTAGGCTTAGGGGGCTCCGGGATGACCTTAGCAGTGGTGATCATCCTAGCATTCTTTATGAAGAAAAAACAATACAAGGACATCGGACGTCTAGCATTGGGTCCGGGGGTTTTCAACGTGAACGAGCCGGTAATTTTCGGGTTACCGATTGTGTTAAATGCGACAATTTTGATTCCCTGGGTCTTGGCTCCTTTAGTAGTCACTACCTTGAACTACTTGGTAATGGCTGCGGGGATTGTACCGGCGCCTACTGGAGTATCCGTTCCTTGGACGGTGCCGATTATTGCCAGTGGGGTTCTAGCAACGAACTCTTGGCTCGGGGGCTTATTACAAGTCGTGGACTTTGTAATTGTTGCTTTGATCTGGTTCCCGTTCTTAAAAGCTTTGGATCGAGAAGTAGAAACAGATATTTAAATAAAAAGACCTTCGTCGAGAAAATCTGACGAAGGTCTTTTTGGTTATTCGCTTTCTTGATCAAAGGTTTCATGAATCTGCAAGGTGCGATTGTAAAAACGTAAGCAGGTGATCATAATCCAAGCACCCAGCAATCCCAGAAGTCCTCCGAGGATAATTCCTAAAAAGCGATAAGGCAAAAGGGAGTAGAGAAACTGTTGCTTGGCTAAGCTAATCAGTAAAAGCGACATGGGCGTAATAAAAAAATTCGCAATTGCGTAATTGTGTTTAATAATGAATTCGACGGTGACGAAGAAGAACGAAATCAAGAAGATTTTTGGCAGTAATGCTAGGGAAATATTCAGTAAGAATGCGGCGAACCCGATGCCAAGGAGTGTTCCTAGTATTCGTTGGACATTGCGCTCCATCATGGCCCGCAAATTGTTTCCTTGAAGAATCGTAGCGGTAGAGATGACCATCCAATAAGGATTTTCCAGTTGAATGGACTGGCTAAGATAGGTGGCAATCATCAGCAGATTACCAAAGAATAGACTGCTTAAGAGTGCACCAGGATCGGTATATAGACGTTCTTGGAAGCTTTGCTACTGTCTTACTATCGGAACTGGTCGGATTGCACAGAGAATCCAGGGGGGCAATATAACGATACCGATACCTAAGTAAGAAGTAACAAGAGATGAGATGTTGTTTTGAAAGGGCCTCATTCGTACTCGTCCCCATGGCTGTTACCATTACTACGAAGAAAGCTCCCGGATTGATAATCTTGTAAAGGCGAAAAATCAAGCGACTGAAAAAGCCAAAGAAACCCACTACAAAAAGTGCAGTCCAAGGCAACGCGGTGGCAAGCATGCCGAATGCGTGTCCTGCTAAAAGTAATAAGCCAATCAAGAACGTTCGTGGTAGAAGTGTTCTAGCTGCTTGTTTCTTAGAGTAGAGAAACGTCAAGCTACCAAAGGACATGAAACTGGCACTGGTCATATTACCGGAAAAATAGCCAATCAATAGGGGAATCAACATACAACAAAAAGTGCCCACCAATTGATAAGGATCGTCTGGGATCTGTTTGAAATGAGTAATCTCTTTTATGAATGCGTGCAAAAGCGGTCCCTCCTTTCTCTACAACCATAGCATAGAAAGAAATCAGAATGCAGATTTTTTGAATACAACAACTTATTTGCTTTTCCCTTTTTTATAGTGGACATATCAAAATCAACGATTGTAGAAATGAAGCTACTGAAATTTGTAGCGTCATACTACAACTCAACTACAGGTAGTTCTTACTAGTACCGATGCGTATTTCTTGCAGTTTTTATTGCACAGGAGTATGCTATTTCTGTTGAATTTTTGGGATATGGCCAAACTGGTAAGGCGCCTGACTCTGAATCAGGTAAGTGCAGGTTCGAGCCCTGCTATCCCAATAAAAATGAATGACGAAAAAATCTCCCTGCTAAATGCGTGGGAGATTTTTTTGTTTTGTGGGAGTTTTTCTAGTATTTGAGAAAAATCATTTTGCTAGTCGGCATAGGACGGAAGCTGTTGAAAATGATGCGGGCTGATCCTTTTCTGAAGTCTTTTTAGTGGTGGCAATGAGGGTGATAGTCCTTCTCATTTAAGGGCCAACAGTTGAAAATCAAGGGAATTCTTCTATGCTTGAAGTAGGGAAAGAACTTGCTTGAAAGGGGAGAAAGCCCATGAGTCATTTTAAAAAATTTGTGGCAACCATCTTAGTGGGGGTAGCAGCACTGATTAGTCAGTTTGCTTTTGGTCAGCCTAAAGTAGCCTTTTTATTGGTAGCAATTCTTGGAGGAATTGTGGCCTTGTCCATGGTGAAGGAAATGATTGCCACGCTGAAAAGCGGACGCTACGGCGTGGATATTTTGGCGATTACAGCAATTGTGGCAACTTTAGCGGTAGGGCAATACTGGGCTAGCCTAATGATTTTAATCATGTTAACCGGTGGCGACAGCTTAGAGGATTATGCCAGTCAAGAGGCTAGTCGGGAATTGCGTCATTTGTTGAATCAGGCACCACAACAGGCGCACCGAATCGCTGGAAAAGAGCTTCAAGATGTGACTTTAGACCAAGTTAAAATTGGGGATCGATTATTGGTAAAACCTCAAGAAATCGTCCCAGTAGATGGTCTCGTAGTGGCTGGTGCCAGTGAGGTGGATGAGTCTTCTCTGACCGGGGAAGCAAAACCTGTGGCCAAAGAACACGGAGATGAAGTCATGTCTGGATCGGTAAATGGGGCGGTTGCTTTGCAGATCAAAGTCAGCAAATTGGCCCAAGATTCCCAGTATCAAACGATTGTCAAATTGGTAAAAGAATCCCAAGCAAAACCGGCTCACTTTGTCCGCTTGGCAGATCGCTATGCGGTGCCATTTACGATTTTGGCGTATTTGATTGGTGGCATTGCCTGGTTTGTGACCAAAGATCCGGTGCGTTTTGCCCAGGTTTTAGTAGTGGCCTCACCCTGTCCGCTGATTTTAGCGGCGCCAATTGCGCTGATTGCGGGGATGAGTCGCTCCAGTCGCAAAGGGATGATCGTGAAGACCGGGACGACTATTGAAAAGATGGCAACGTTAAAAACCGTAGCCTTTGATAAGACCGGGACGATTACGGCGGGCACGTTGGCTGTAGAAGCCGTGATTCCAGAAGGCCCTTTTAAAGAAGAGGAGCTTTTAGCTTTAGCGGCAGGAGCAGAAGAGAGCTCGACGCATATTCTGGCCCGGTCTTTGGTGCAGTATGGCAAAAGCAAAGTGACCTTGCATCATTTTGAAGAGGTCAAAGAAGTCGTGGGTCAAGGGATTGAAACCAACTACCAAGGGAAAGTTTTGAAAATCGGCAGTGCGGCTTTTGCTGGAGTTCCAAAAGTCGGTACCGGAACAGCAATCTACCTTTCTTGGGGGGATCAAAGTGTGGGGCGGATTACCTTTAAGGATCAAATTCGCCCGGAAGCTGCGGCGACGATTGCCAAACTTCGCAGTCTAGGAACGGATCAAGTCATGATGATCACGGGGGATCAAGCAACGGTGGCCGAGCAAATCGCTGAAAATGCGGGCATCACCACGGTTCATGCCAACTGCTTGCCTCAAGACAAATTGATGATTTTGAAAAATGTGCCGGCAAGCGAGCGGCCCTTGATGATGGTGGGTGATGGGGTCAATGATGCGCCGGCTTTGGCAATCGCCGATGTGGGGGTAGCTATGGGTGCCCGGGGGTCGTCTGCGGCTAGTGAAAGTGCGGCGGCAGTGGTTTTAAAAGACGACCTGAGCTGTGTGGCCGATGGCGTTCAAGTGGCCCAAGAAACCATGAAGATTGCCAAACAATCGGTATTGATCGGTTTATTCTGTTGCGTGGTACTGATGATGATAGCAGCGTTCGGAGTGATTCCGACGCTTTTAGGAGCGATTTTACAAGAAGTCGTGGATACCTTGTCCATTTTAAGTGCTTTGCGGGCGAAAAATGATCGCTGACAGGCTTTAAACTTTTTGAAAGACGTCATTCTTGCCAACTGCTATACTTAAAGAAAAAACTTCCTATTCTAAGGGAGTTGAAGATAGGAGTAGGCAGAAATGGACAAGCCAAAAATTTACCAAATGAGTTTTGCCAGTGTGTATCCGTTGTATGTGGCAAAAGCCGAACGCAAAGGTCGCAGCAAGGCCGAGGTGGACGAGATTATTACCTGGTTAACAGGGTATTCTCAAACGGATTTAGCAAGTCAAGTGGACAAAAAGGTCGACTTCGAGCAGTTTTTTGCAGAAGCACCGCAATTACAGCCCAATCGCCGTTTAATCAAAGGGGTAGTCTGTGGAGTGCGGGTGGAAGACATTGAAGAAGCCTTGATGCAGGAAATTCGTTACTTGGATAAATTGATTGACGAGTTGGCAAAAGGCAAAGCCATGGAGAAAATCCTTCGCCACTAAACCGGGAATCTGTACCTCGTAATAAGCATTGTTTGTCGTGTGGTCAACCCGACTAGCCCGGGGGAAAAATGGCGGGCCTGTGAATAAACTATGAAGAATTTTAGAAACCCTTTACAAATAACCGTCGTCATGGTATAAACTCCAAAAGGGATTTACGAGGTGACGGAAGATGGAAAAATGCGATATTGAAAAAGGGCAGCTTTACGAAGCAGAAATCATCGGAGCAAAAGGACGGCAACAAGTTCAGGTGGTTTCAATCTTGGATAAGACGTGCACGGTGGAAGTCAAAAACACTGGGGAAATTGCCGTGGCGAAAATCGCAAGCTTATCCAAAGTATAATCATGAATTAAAAAACCTCGAAGAACTTTTCCTATGGAGAAGTCCTTCGAGGTTTTTTCTTATGGTTTGATATAAGCATAGCCTAAGTGTTGTAGCTTGATTAAATCTAAAACACCAGCGGGAACCACTGTGACTGGTTCTGGCAGCTGCTCTTCGGGAATCTTAAAGGCCTTTAAAGCGTTGTGACAAGCGTGAAACTCAACTCCGGGTTCTCGTAGAAAGTCTTGGTATTGCTCGTCTAAGAAGCCCGTGATGGCAGCTCCATTGACTAGTAGGACAATTTGGAGATTGGGACAGCCCGCCTTGGCATTGTGGATATTTTTCATTGCCTCGGACCATTTTGGCAGCTCATCCACGTGAAATACTACCTTCATTCTGACACACCCTTTCAGTAATCGTCTTCGGAAAAGTCTGTATGTTCATACGTACCTTCACTACCAAAATAGCGATTGTAGCGTTGTTTAAACTTGCGGAAGGTGTACACGGCAAAGAGTTTGATCAAACTGTAAATGGGAATACCCAAAACAATTCCCACAAAGCCTAGCAAGTCCCCCATGACCATTAAAACGACGATGATGGTGATAGGATGAATCTTCAAGCGATTGCCCAGAACCCGGGGGATGACCAAGTCTCCGTGGAGCAGTTGTACGGCAAACCAGACGATGACAAATTTAAGAACCATAAAACCCGAGTCTTGGAAAGCCACGAACAATCCGGGTAAAAAGGCGATAAAGGCGCCAATGTAAGGCATGATATTCAGTAAGCCTGCCACTAAGGCAATCAAAGTAGCATAGCGCAAGCCAATCAACACGAAGATTGGCCAGTAAATCAGCCCTAATAAAAGAGAGGCGATGACTTGTCCTTTTAAGAAAGCACCGATTTGCTGATTGGCAATGGTGATGATTTCTTCCGTATCGCGGCGAAAGCGGGGCGGAATAATGGATAAAAAAGTTTGGTAGAACTTATGGGGACTTTTGATTAGGAAAAAGGCGATAATCGGTCCTGTCACCAAAGTAATCCCCACGGTGGAAAGGGTAGAGACTAAAGTTCCCAGCCCGCGAGCGCCATCTTGCCAGTTGTCGCTAATAAAGTCAACTAGACTGTCTGTGACCGAGTCCAAGGAATTGGTAATCTGGGCAAATTCATCGGCAAAAGGCGTATTCGCCACGAAGCTTTCCAACCCCTTTTGAAAGTCTTGGGCTAAGGATGGCAGTTGGTCAAACAGCTCCACTGCTTGTTGGCTGATTAAAGGGAACAATTGAAAGCCTCCGAAGACTAACAGCGCCGCTAGTACCAAATAAGCGAAAATCAAACTGACTGTTCGGGGGATTTTTTTACTTTCCGCAAAATCCACAAACGGGCAAAGGGTGTAATACAATACCAAGGCAAAAATAGCCGGGGGCAAAATCGCACCGATTAAAACCATCAAAGGTTGATAGAGAAAAGAGACTTCTCGTAGCAACAAAACGGTGATGGCGAATAAGCAGATTAAACCTAGCACATAGTAACTGGTCTTGCCTCCAAGAAAGGCAATCAACCGATGATTTTTCTTTTCCATCAGAGTCCCTCCTTTTGGAAAACTACTCTTTCATCCAGTATAACGAAACAAAAATTATCTGTACAATGTAAGGCATAAGCCGTTTTTGACGAAAAAAGAGGCCAGGCTGTATGCCTGACCTCGTGAGTTATTCTTCTAAATCGGATTGTTCTTGATGATAGCGCTGGTTGCCTTTGTAAAGGTCGATGATGGTCCACAAAAGTAGGGCCAAAACCGCGGCAATCAGCAAATACGCAATGGTATTTGCCAGGGTGATTTGATTGGCGGAAGGATTGCTACCGAAGAAATCGCGAATGGAGTCGGGCAAGCCTCGTAAGTTGAGGAAGGTTAAGGAAATAACTGAGAACCAGCCTAAGATTTGAATGATTGGGCGATTTTTAAAGCGCGGGCCCATTTCTTTTGTGCTATTGGTCATAATCAGTAAAGGCAACATGGAGAATGGCAAAGCGAAGGCCAGGAAGACTTGAGAATTGTTCATTAAGTTGTTCAAGGCCTGGTGTTCTTCAATGGGATTGTCACTTCTGGTCAACAAGACGCAAATCATAACGGGAATGACAGAAATCAAACGGGTGACTAAGCGTCGTAACCAAAGAGGAATCTTCATGTGAATAAAGCCTTCCATAATGACTTGACCGGTTAAAGTGCCGGTAATGGTCGAGTTTTGGCCGGAAGCTAAGAGCGCTACGGCGAACAAAGTGGATAAAAGACCGGTTTTCGCGACACTCATTAATAAGCCATTGTTCATGGTGCTAGGATCGGATAATGCCTGGAAGAGACCGAAGAAAGAAGGGTCCTTCACGGCGCCGGACTTAAAGACGGCAACCCCCATGATTAACAATAGGGCATTGACGATAAAGGCCATGGAAAGTTGGATATTGGAATCCCAAGTGGTAAAGCGCACAGCTTGCGCCACACTGTCTTCATTTTTGTGGTCGACTTTTCTAGTTTGCGAAACGGCCGAATGCAAGTACAGATTGTGAGGCATGACCGTGGCACCAATAATGCCCAGGGAACCAGTTAAAGGCGTTTGCCCACCAATTGCCGGTGTTTCGGCAAAGGTTTTTGTGGTAGGAATGAAGCCTTTAAAGACGGCTCCCCAATCAGGATCGGACAAAGCGACTTGGTAGACGAAAACGAAAAGAATCACGAAAATCAAACAGACCACAATGGCTTCGATTTTGCGAAACCCGATTTTTGTCAGTAATAAAAGCAAGAGCACGTCGAACACGGTGATAAAAACGGCAATCCATAAGGGGATGCCAAAGAGGAGATACAAGGCAATGGCGGCACCGACTACTTCGGCGATATCCGTCGCCATAATGGCCAGCTCCGTAATGATCCAAAGGACGATGCCCAATCGTTTACTGGTGCGGGCGCGAATCGCTTGAGCCAAGTCCATCTGAGTAACGATGCCTAGTTTAGCCGCCATGTATTGCAGTAACATGGCAATCAGACTCGACATGAGAATCACGGACATCAGTAAGTACTGGAAGTTTTGCCCACCGGTAATCGAAGTGGACCAGTTACCCGGGTCCATATAGCCCACGGCGACTAAAGCCCCTGGGCCGGAATAGGCGAGCAAGGTTCGCCAAAAGCCTTTTCCTTGGGGAACTTCCACGGTACCGTTAATTTCTTCTAAGGACAAGCCACTGCTTTGGGTGACCAACCCGGATTTGTGTTTTGTTTGAGAGTGTGTCACAAACTCTCCTCCTTTACTGTAAAAAAACAAGAATTTTAGGTGTGCCTTATTTCTTCTAAGTCTGTTATACGCATTTTGCTTGAAAAATGCAACTATTTCTGCTTTGAACCTCTCAGGTTTGCCCCCTTTTCTTTGCTAGCGTATGATAAGAAGTACAGATAATTTCAGTCAGTAGTTTGAAAGGAGCCAAAGTAAGATGGATCATGAATTACACACACTTGCGGGAAGTGAGGGCAATCAGCTCGCCTTAGCCGAATTTTATTTAAGCAAACCAAAAGGGGTCGTCCAAATCATTCATGGGGCCTTGGAATACAAGGAGCGCTATTTTGATTTTGCTCGCTTCCTTCATCAAGCGGGCTATGCCGTGGTGCTGTCGGATAATCGTGGTCATGGGCAAAGCTTATCTTCCGAAGATGCCTTTGGCTTAATGAAGGACTTTGACGCTATGGTGGCCGATCAAGTGGTGATTAGTGACTGGCTTCAGGCGCGTTATCCTAGTGTACCGCTGATTCTTTTTGGCCACTCTTTTGGGTCCATTTTGGCCCGGGGGTATTTGCAAGGCCAAGACGGGCGTTTGAGCAAACTGGTGTTAACCGGTACGGCAAATTACAATCCCGTGGTACCAGTAGGATTGTTTGTGGGAAAAGCCTACGTCAAATTAAAAGGCGAACAGGCTCATTCGCCATTTTTAAACTACCTTTCCGGCAATCTCGGTGTAGAACAAGACTGGTTATCCAACAATCCGGAAAATAATGAGCGGGCAAAAAATGATCAGCGCATGGTCCCGCGCTATCCGGTGCGGAGTTTGTTGACGATTTGGGAAGGCGACCATCAGCTCAAAGCCTATGACCGTTATTCCTGTGAAAACCCAGACTTGCCTATTTTGAACTTGGTAGGGGCCGAGGATAAGATTACCGGGGGCAAAAAAGGTGTGGCAGATACACTAGCCACTTTGGAAAAAATCGGCTATCACAATTTAACCAATGTGGTCATGGAACACATGAAACATGAGGTGCTAAATGAACGGGATAATCACTTGGTTTATGATCAGATTTTGCGCTTTTTGGAGCGTTGAAGGTTGAAATTTTTGGGGCAAAAAAATAGCCGAAAGCAGGGAACTTTCGGCAAGTTGGGGAGGTATATCAAAAAGGGAGATACAGGAGGATTACAAGATGGGGATCAAGTAATCCGATACAACAGCTAGAGTAAAACAAAGAGCCAACAAGCTATCCGCAAGTGCTTCCTGAAACGGGGTAGAATCAGGGATTTGCTATAGCTGACATTGGACGCCTTGTAGGAATTGGGGGAACCTACAAGACCTCTTCTTTACATTTTCATTCTAGCGTGAAGTAAAAAGAAATGCGAAGTTTTTCCCTTTGGCGCGACGGAGATTAAACCGTCAAAATTTAGATAAACCTTGTTATTATCGGGTTTTTATGACCTGTTTCATCTTTTTGTGCTTTTGCGAAATAAATGGTCACCTGAAAAGACACGAAGCTAAAACCAGCCCAGTTGCGAATCATCGCAGCTGAGCTGGTTTTTTGCTTGGCTAGAGGCGCTATTTCACTGAACCAGAGGTGATACCTTCCACGTAGAATTTTTGCATGTAGATAAAGAGCAAAGTAATCGGAATGGCGATTAGCACACAGCCGGCAGTAAAGGTCATAAACAGTGAATTGGCCGTAGTCCGAGTCATCATGGTGTAGAGCCCAATGGCCACCGTGTATTTCTCCACATGGTCGCCCATGATGATCTTAGCGAAGATGAAATCCATCCAAGGAGCCATAAAGGCCATTAAAGCCGTGTACACGATAATCGGCTTAGACAAAGGCAAAGTAATCTTCGTGAAAATCTGGAATTTATTTGCCCCGTCAATCATGGCTGATTCATCCAAAGCCATGGGAATCGTATCGAAAAAGCCTTTGGCGATATAGAAGGTCAAGGCCGCCCCGGAAGAATAAATCAGTACCAAGGCAAAGAGGCTTTGGGTCAGGTCTAAGGCTTTCAAGATGTAGTAAACAGCAATCATACTCATAAAGCCAGGGAACATATTTAAAACCAAAGCGACTTTCAAAAAAGGCTTCCGTAAACGAAATCGTAGACGAGACAAGGAGTATGCCATGGCAATCGTAATCAAGGTAGACAAGAGGCAACTGATTACGGCCACGAAAAAGGTGTTCAAGAACCATTGGATGAAAGGATAGCTCCCTGAAGCGTCGGTTAAGAGTTTGATGTAATTATCCAAGGTGAAGCTTTTAGGGACGATGTAGGGAACAAAGGCGCCCCCTTCTTCACGAAAGCTCGTTAAAACGATCCAAACAATAGGGAATAACCAGACGATGGCTAAAATGATTAAAATGGCATAAATCAAGCCAGTAGTCATTGTCTTTTTGCGATGGTAACTGCTAGTGCTAGGTTTGACAGACATATTTAGCCCTCCTTAAATGAATTCGTGCGGGTGTACATTAAGAGACTGAAGAAGGCGGAGAGGATAAAGATCAAAATCCCGATGACGGAGGCTAGGTTGTAGTCCATCTTGTCCACCGTTAATTTGTACAACCAAGTAACCAGTAGGTCCGTGGAGCCGGCGCCGTAAAAGTCGGAGTTTGAAGGATAGCCCCCGGTTAATAAGTAAATCACGTTGAAGTTGTTGATATTGCCGATGAATTGTTGAATCAAAGATGGCAACATAACAAAGAGAATCTGGGGAAATGTGATGCTGCGGAAAATCTGGAACTTGTTGGCCCCATCGATTTCGGCGGCTTCAATCTGTTCTCGGTCTAGATTTTGAATAATCCCCGTGGAAATTAACATGGTAACCGGAATCCCGATCCACATGTTGACTACGATAACCGTGATCTTGGCCATTAAAGGATCCGTTAAGAATGGAATCGCAGAGGAGATCCAGCCGAGATTCATCAATAAGGAGTTAATCGGACCGGCATCGTTTAAGAGATTGCGCATTAAGAGCAAAGATACGAACTGAGGCACGGCCATAGTAATTACAAAAAGCGTGCGCCAGAATTTTTTATACTTAATACCTTTTGACTGAATCAAAAGGGCTAAGATGACCCCAAATAGGAAGTTGGTAACTGTTGCTAAAACGGCCCAAACCAACGTCCAAATTAACACGGGAAGAAACGTGCTAGCCAAATCTCCAGACAAGACACTGCCGAAGTTTTTGAAGCCTACCCAAGAAAAGAGGCTTTTTGGTGGCAAGTGGTTGTGGTCGTAGTTGGTAAATGCGATCGAAATCATGTAAAGAAGCGGTAAAATCGTGAAAAACAAGACCCCAATCAAAGGAATCGTCATCAAAGTTGCGTGGAAACGTTCGTTGACTAGGCTCTTGAGATCTTCCTTAGTAGTGGGAATCGGTTGACCTACTTCTTTTAGTTCGTAGAGGTGGCGAGCGCTTTTTAGATTGATGACATACATGATGACTAAGAGCACGCAGACTAAGATTGCGGCAATCCCAAATAACAGGATCAACATGGAGTTATCGCCTTTTTGCAAAATTTCGATGCCTAGTTTTTCGTTGTACACCAATCCTTGTTTTTTCGTTCCTAAGGATTGAAGCATGGACAAGGCGTGGAAGCCATTGGTAATGAGCCAGTAAAGAATTCCGACTTGAGTGGCTAAAAAGACTAAGCCTTTTGGAATCTGTTTGTTGGCAAAATTGGCAGAGCCCATAATCAAGAATGAGAGCTTAGTGGGAAGATCCCCTTTTTTGAATAATTGAATAAAGGAAAGCGATTTGGAACGCTGCGACTTAAACATTCATTTCACCTGACTTTCTTTTGAAAAGGTTGTAGCAAGTGGGCCATCCCCCTTGCTACAACCTACTTTTTGCTATTCTACTTCTTTGGAAATATCGGCAACTAATTTGTCGAGTTTTGCTTGGTAATCAGCGGGCTTGATATTGCCTTTGTAAGTGTCATTGATGATGGAGTCCATTGGTGGCCAGAAGGAAACCATTTCTGGTAATTTCGGCATTACAACACTGTGTTCAGGGTCAGCCATTTCCATAACCGCTTTGGCTACTGCATCAATTTTAACATCTGCATTTTCTTGCAATTCTTTATTTGATGGGATAACGCCCATGTTTTTGAATTCTTCCATTTGTGAATCTTCGTTGGTCAAGTATTCCGCCAAGGCCATAGCCGCTAATGGGGATTCGGTTTGTTGGTTCACGCCGTAAAGTTTTACCCCCAGGAAGGCTTTCATTTGTTTCGCGCCATCACCGAAGTCGATTGTCGGATAAGCTGCTACACCCATGTTTTCGCCAAGGGCTTTTTCAACGTCGTTTTTAGACCAAGGACCGGATAAGAAGGCATCTGTTTTACCCGATTGCAAATTAGACAATGCGGAATCTGCGGATTGAACTACCCCAGGATTGTCTTTTTGAGCGGCAATCCAGCTTAAAACTTGTACGCCGGCTTCGTTGTTAAAGTTGGTTCCTTGCAAGTCTTCGCCGTTTTCACCGAAGAGCACATCGCCATTACTCATGAAGAGTGGGCCAAAGATGTAGTTGGCGCCGTCTTCGCCAAAGTTGGTTCCGATTTTCCCTTTTTCAGTCATGGTTTCCCAAGTTTTAACGTCATCTTCAGAGAGGGTAGAAGTGTTGTAGTAAAGAACTTGTGATTCGACCCCATAAGGGAAGCCGTAGATTTTATCGTCCCAAGTTACACCATTGACAGCAGCTTCAGTACTGTTGGTTTTGATGTCTTCTGCTTGTTTTGTTGCCACTGGATATAAAAGTCCTGCTTCGGCCATTTGTCCGATTTGGTCATGGGGCATCATGAAAACGTCTGCCGCTTTTTCCGGGTCTTTGGAAACTTCGGACTTCGCATCAGCAGAAGAAGCTGCTTTGACTTCCACGTTTACATCGGGATATTCCTTCTCGAAGTCACTGACGAGTCCTTTAATGGTATCCATGTGTTCGGTGTCGACCCATAATTTCAAATCGCCCGCTACGGCAGCTTCGTCCTTGCCGCTTGCGCCATCGCTGGCTGCTGTGTCACTGTCGCCCCCGCCACAAGCTGCTAAAGTTAACGCTGCCGTGCCTAACATTAAACCGCTCATTAAAACTTTTTTCCAGTTTGCTTTCATTTCTTGTTCCCTCCATACGTGGTTTGTATTCTTTTGCAAGTGAACTTGATTCCGCTTACAAAGTACAAACACTATTATGCAATCGATTGCGTTATAAGTCAAGAAGAAAATGCTTTTTTGCTGGATTAAACAAAATACTACAAACCAGTGATAAGGGGAAAGACTAGGGTAATAAGTAGTAGAAGAAACTTTCTTTTACTGGGGAAATGTGAAGATATCTCAATGAGGGCTATCAAGAATCACTTGAGCAACTAAAGGGTGGAAATCAAAAACAGGTATAAGCAACTAACGAAAAAATGTGCAAACGATTGCTTTAATTCTTGAACTGGAACTGTGATTGTGCCATAATGATGCTGAAAAATGATTTTGAGAGGAGTATCACCTATGAATACAGCCGCGCTTTATCATCGACCTGAAAGTGAATTCGCTTTCCTCTATACAAACGATACATTGCGGATCCGTCTGCGGACCGCCAAAGGAGATTTGAAGCAAGCCTATTTGCTTCATGGAGACACCTACACCATCAATGCCGAAGACTGGTGTCAAGAACCGCTGGCCATGAAGCGCTATCTCTCGACTAATGTGCATGATTACTGGATCTGTGAAACCGGCGCACCTTTTAAGCGTTTGGCTTATGGCTTTCACTTAATCGGCGCAGACAATACGGAAGTCTTTTACGGAGATCATGGGGTCTTGCCTTACACAGAGGAAATGTTAGCCATGCCCAATAATTATTTCCGCCTACCTTATTTTCATGAAATCGATCGGTTTCACGTGCCGGAATGGGCGAAAAAGACGGTTTGGTATCAAATCTTCCCTGAGCGTTTTGCCAATGGAGATACAAGTAATGATCCAGCAGGGACGCTTCCTTGGGGATCAAAAGCGCCAGATCGACAAGATTTTTTTGGCGGGGATTTACAAGGTATCTTGGATCATTTGGATCACTTAGAGGCGCTAGGGGTCAACGGAATTTATTTTTGTCCGATTTTTGAGGCATACTCCAATCATAAATACGACACGATTGACTACTTAAAGGTGGACCCGGCTTTTGGTGACGAAGCCTTACTGAAAAAATTGATTCAAGAATGCCACGAGCGGGGGATCAAGGTCATGTTGGATGCGGTCTTTAATCATATGGGAGATACTTCGCCTCAGTGGCAAGATGTTATCAAAAATGGCGCAGATTCTCCTTATGCGGACTGGTTTCATATTCATGAGTTTCCTGTAAGTTACACACCGGGAGATGATTTTGAAGAAGCCAAAGATTTGACCTACGATGTTTTCGCCTTTACGCCTCATATGCCGAAACTCAACACGGCCAATCCCGAAGTCCAAGAATACCTCTTGCATATTGCGAAGTATTGGATTGAAGAATTCGACATCGATGCTTGGCGCCTTGATGTGGCCAATGAAGTGGATCATCACTTTTGGAAGAGATTCCGCCAAGTCTGTGATGAGACCAAAGGGGATTTTTATATTTTAGGAGAGATTTGGCATTCGTCTCAGGCTTGGCTCCAAGGAGACGAGTTCCATGGAGTGATGAACTACGCCTACATGGATGCTATTAAAGACTACTTTGTCAAAGGCATTATCTCCATGGAACAAATGATTGCCGAAATCAACCAACAGTTGATGCTCTATCGGGATCAAACCAATCAAGTGCAGTTCAATGTCTTGGACTCCCATGATACGCCACGGATCTTAACGGAAGCGCAAGGGGACAAGGACTTGATGAAGCAAGTCACGGCCTTTACTTATTTGCAGCCAGGAGTTCCTTGTGTCTATTACGGGGATGAATACGCCATGACCGGGGAAATGGATCCGGATTGTCGCAAGTGTATGGTTTGGGATTCGGATGAACAGGATCAAGATATGTTCCAATTTTTCCAAGACTTGATTGCCTTTCGAAAAGACTGGCAACCGATTTTAGCGGCAGGAGAAATGCAGTGGGACGTAGTGGATGTAGAGGCTGGCTTGATTCGCCTTAGTCGTAGAACACCCGAAGGAATCATCAGCGGGGTCTTTCACACGGGAGAAACTGGAACTGAAGCTTGCTCTGTGGCGCTTTCAGGGAAACTCTTGGTGAGTAATTTAGCCGTGATAGGTGATCAAGAAGTACTACTTTCGCCAAAAGGTTTCGTGATTTTTGCGGAGACTTCAAAATAAGGAAAGAGTCAGTTGGATAGGAGGATATTTCATGGCAACACATTGGTGGCAAGAGGTAGTCGTGTATCAAGTCTACCCGCGGAGTTTTTATGACACAGACGGAGATGGCATCGGAGATTTACAAGGGATTATCGCAAAACTGGATTATTTAGCGGAGTTGGGCATCGGGGCGATTTGGTTGTCGCCGGTGTACCAATCGCCAAATGATGATAACGGTTACGATATTTCTGATTATCAAAATATCATGGCTGAGTTTGGTACCATGGCGGATATGGATCAGTTGATTCAAGAAGCGAAGCGTCGGAATATCGAAATTGTTATGGATTTGGTGGTAAATCACACCTCAGATGAGCATCCTTGGTTTGTGGATGCCAAAAAAGGCAAGGAAAGTCCTTACCGTGATTACTACGTTTGGAGCGATCCGGCCGCAGATGGAGGCGTGCCCAATGGTTTGATTTCCAATTTTTCAGGGAGCGCATGGACATTAGATGAAGCCAGTGGTCAGTATTACTTGCATCTCTTTAGTAAAAAACAACCGGATTTAAATTGGACCAATCCTCAATTGCGTCAAGAAGTCTATGACATGATGAACTACTGGATCGACAAAGGCATTGGTGGCTTTCGGATGGATGTCATTGATTTGATCGGCAAGATTCCGGAAAAAGAAATCATCGGCAACGGGCCAAAACTTCATGACTACTTACAGGAGATGAATCGAGCAACATTTGGCGACAAAGAACTGTTAACCGTGGGGGAAACTTGGGGTGCCACTCCAGAAAATGCCAAACTCTACTCGGATCCTAAGCGTCACGAGTTGTCCATGGTCTTTCAGTTTGAACACGTGATGCTAGATCAAGAACCGGGCAAGACTAAATGGGACTTAGCGCCTTTGCCTTTAAATGAGTTAAAAGTAGCCTTGGCTCGCTGGCAAACGGAATTAGGCACGGAAGGCTGGAACTCACTTTTCTGGGAAAATCACGATTTGCCCCGGGTGATTTCTCGCTGGGGCAATGACCAAGAGTACCGAGAAGCTTCCGGTAAGTTTTTTGCGATTATCCTTCATCTGATGAAAGGCACCCCTTATATTTACCAAGGGGAAGAAATCGGGATGACCAATGCTCCGGTAACGGACATTGGCCAAGTGGCGGATATCGAAAGTATCAATCTCTATCATGAACGGTTGGCCCAGGGCTACTCGAAAGAAGCGATTTTGGAATCCATCAATCGCAAAGGTCGGGACAATGCACGTACGCCAATGCAATGGGATGATAGTGAAAATGCCGGCTTTACTACTGGTACTCCGTGGCTTGCGGTGAATCCAAATTACCGTGAAATCAACGTGGCCCAAGCGTTAGCCGATGAGAATTCCTTGTTTTACACCTATCAAAAGCTGATTCAATTGCGCAAAGATCATCCCCTGGTTGTTTGGGGAGATTTTGAACTTTTGGATACGGCACCGGAGTTATTTGCTTATGTGCGCCGGTATGAAGGGCAGACTTGGCTAGTGGTGGGAAACTTCTCCAATGAAAACCTGGCCTTGGACTTACCTGGTTATCAAGTAGTAGAGACGCTGATTCATAATTATCCAGGAGAGATCGGGGAACTGACCAATCGCCAGTTGGCTCCCTGGGAAGCCATGGTAGTCGCGGTGACGGAATCATGACGGCGGCGAATAGTTGGTGGAAAAACGCGGTGGGCTACCAAATCTATCCCCGGAGTTTTTATGATAGCAATGGCGACGGTATCGGGGATTTGCAAGGAATCATCCAAAAACTGCCATACTTAAAAGAATTAGGCGTGGACTTTATTTGGCTCAATCCCATTTACACTTCTCCAAATGTGGACAATGGCTATGATATTTCAGATTACCAAGGAATTCAGGCAGAGTATGGTACCATGGCGGATTTTCAAGAACTCTTGCGAAGTGCCCACGAGCTCGGTCTGAAATTGATTTTGGATCTGGTGGTCAATCATACCAGTGATCAACATCCATGGTTTTTAGCCGCTAAAGCAGACAAGGACAGTCCATATCGAGATTACTACCACTGGCAAAGTGCCACGGAAGCAAAAGCACCGAATGAGTGGCAAAGCTTTTTCGGCGGTTCCACTTGGACGTATGATCCAGAAAGCGGGGAAAGTTATTTTCATGTCTTTGCTCCGGAACAACCGGATGTGAACTGGCGGAATGAGCGACTGCGAAAAGAAATGTATCAAATGATCGACTGGTGGTTGGAGCTGGGGATTGATGGGTTTCGTCTAGATGCTATTAGTCATATTCAAAAAGAACCTTGGGATTTCAAAATTACAGACAATCCCTGGGCACCTTTTATGAACGTGACGGGAATCGACGACTACATGGTGGAACTTCAAGCAATTTTCGACAAGCATCAAGCCATGACCGTGGGAGAAGCTAGCGGGGTATCCAGTCGAGCGGCGGTTAATTGGACCAATGAAACTGGGTATTTGGACATGATTTTTGAGTTGGAACACAATGTGCGCCAAGGCTTGCCGGGGGAAGAACGAATCAATGTCCTAGGTTTTAAGAAAGTTCTCGCTCGTTGGCAAAAGCACTTGGAATGGTCGGGATGGAATGCCTTGTACGTGGAAAACCACGACAATCCTCGGATTAATTCTATTCTAGGCAATGAAACGCCCCAGTCCGCCAAGGCGATTGCTGTTTGTTACTTGTTGTTAAAAGGCACGCCTTTTATTTACCAAGGACAAGAATTGGGAATGACGAATTTTCCTTTTACTGAGATTGATCAAGTAGATGCTAAGGATTCCCACAATCAGTACCGCTTGCTTTTGGCAGCCGGACATAGCCCGGAAGAAGCCTTGCAGTTGACGACTCATTGGACCCGAGACCACGCGCGTACACCTATGCAGTGGGATGATGAAGTAAATGCTGGCTTTACCAGCGGCACCCCGTGGCTTGGTGTGAATCCAAATTACTCAAGGATTAATGTTGCAAAAGAGTCCCATGAGTCAGATTCGGTTTTGCACTTTTATCAAAAACTGCTCGCTTTTCGTAAAGAACATGAGACCTTTGTGGAGGGAAGTTTTGATTTAGTCGCGGCTAATGATCCAGATATCTTTGCTTATGTTCGGCAAGATGGGCGAGAAAGCTTCCTAGTTCTCGTGAATTTATCAGATAATGCCCGGACGTTAACAATGAAACAAGCCTTGCTGAACAAAGAGTATCAGTATGTCTTTGGCAATGGCGAGCGTAAAAAACTCACAAAAAAAATGCACTTTGAACCATACGAAGCCCTTGTTTTTCAAGGAATAGGATAAAAAAGAGTCTGTTCGGCCCGGGTCGGACAGACTCTTTTGCGGTTTACAGGTGTTATCTCAGGATTTTTTTGAACTATCCCGTATAATAAAGGAGAATCTAGAAGGAGTGAGCGAGGATGGAAAAGAAAAGCAATGGCATGATGGCGGTAATTGCTGCTTTAGTGGCCAATATTTTAGTCGCCATTAGTAAATTTGTCGGCTATCTTTTAAGTGGTAGTGCGGCCATGTTGAATGAATCAATCCACAGTGTGGTGGACTGTGGCAACCAAGCCCTATTACTAGTAGGGGACAAGCGGGCTGGACGCAGACAAAGCGAGCTGCACCAGTTTGGAGAAGGGCGGGCCAAGTACTTCTTTAGTACGATTGTGGCTACTATGCTCTTTTTCGGTGGTGGCGCGCTAGGGGTCATGGAGGCCGGAGAAAAACTCTTTCACCCAGCCCATGAGGTAGGCAATCAAGGAATCGTCATTGTCATTTTGCTCTTTGGGATGGTAGTGGAAGGGAGCTCCTTACGAGTCGCCTTGAAAGAAATCCGTGAATTGAACAAAGAAAAATTGCCTTTGTTTCGCTTTTTACGGGAAAGCCGTCATAGTGAAATTTTGATTATCTTTACGGAAGACTTTTGTGCGGTGATTGGGTTGCTCTTGGCTTTGTGTGGCACCTTGTTGACCATGGCGACGGGAAATGCCTTTTTCGATGCCTTTAGCGGTTTGTTGATTGGTCTTTTGCTGATGTTTGCGGCACTGTTCTTGGCGCGGGAATTTTACAGCCTGATTGTTGGGGAAAGTGTTACGGCCAGTGATTTGGCGAAAATCAAAGAAGCGTTTGTGCGACCAGAGGTGAAACGCTTGATTGATTTGAAGACTTTGCACTTGTCAGCAGATGAAGTCATGATTGCTGCCAAAATTGACCTGGTGGATCAAGAAGAAGGGTCTGCTTATCGGATTATCAATGAAATCGAAGCCACCATCCGTCAGGCTTTATCCGATAAGAAAGCCTATATCTATATCGAAGTCGACGAATACCAAGTCGATTACCATCCTCATAAATAACAATCGTCTTAACGGTTTGAGCTAGTTTTCCGAAAGAAATCTGGGCAAAAGGTGGCGTAGTTAGCGGGCTTTTGCTAAAATGGACGAGGACTATTGAATAGGAAAGAAGGATTAACATGATTTCAGCAAGTGATTTGCGTGCCGGGATGACTTTCATCCAAGACGGGAAATTGATTAAAGTATTAGAAGCGAGCCATCATAAACCAGGAAAAGGGAACACCGTAATGCGTATGAAATTACGCGATGTTCGTAGCGGTGCCACTTACGATACAACTTTGAGACCGGATGAAAAATTCGAAAAAGCACACATCGATACAAAGAACGTACAATACTTGTACACCATGGACGACATGGGCTTCTTCATGGATACCGAGTCTTACGAACAATACGAAATTCCTTTGGATACCATTGCCGACGAGATGAAATACATCTTGGAAAATATGGAAGTGAAGATTCAATTTTACGGTAGCGAAGTGATTGGGGTGCAATTACCATCCACAGTTGTTTTGCGCGTCGTAGAAACCCAACCTTCAATTAAAGGTGCGACAGTTACCGGTTCTGGTAAACCAGCAACGATGGAAACTGGCCTAGTGGTGAACGTACCGGACTTTGTCGAAGTAGACGAATTACTAGAAGTCAACACGGCTGAAGGTACTTATGTAAAACGGGCAGGAAAATAAACAAAGTAAAAGCGGGCAATCTTGGTTGAATCAAGATTGTCCGCTTTTTTTTTTAGAAATGTTTCTGCAGGGAGTAGATGGTTTGTCCGCGACTGAAAACAGCGGCTACGGCACAAACGATGAAAAAGTAAGGCAGATAGGCAAAGCCAAAGACTTCTCCGCCGATAAAAATCGGTGCTAAGAGCGTGCTCGTGGCACTACCAAAGACCGCCGCATACCCTAAAGCCGCCACAAAGACCAAAGGCAGCCCCAATAAATGCGCCAAGACGATGCCTAAAGTTGCCCCAATGGTGAACAATGGGGTCACCTCGCCGCCTAAGAAGCCAACGCTAATGGTTAAGACTGTGAGCAGGAGTTTTAAAAGCCAGTCATAAAAGTAGATGGTTTCATTATGAAAACTCATGTCGATTAAATTGGTACCCAGACCGGAGTAGCGTCCTTGATACAAAGCCAACATACAAAGGCTGATAACCACGCCCCCGATGCCGATGCGTTTAACCGGATCGGGAATCTTGTTTTGAAAGACGGCCTTGCCCCAGCTGAGTAACTTGGCAAACAACCCACCGGTCAAACCAAAGAGGATGCCTAAGAGGATTAATTGTAAAAACAAGGTCCAAGTCAACTCAATGGGTACGTCTAAGGCAAAGGTGAATTTTTCCAGGCCTAAGCTGTGGGAGACGGTGCTCGCCACATAGGAGGCTACCAATGACTGAAGCAGTACTTCGTATTTTAATTTTCCCACCACCAAAAGTTCTAAGGCGAAAAAGGTGGCGGCAATTGGTGTTTGGAAGAGGCCGGCGAATCCGGCAGCCATCCCGATAACCACTAGATTGCTCTTGTGATTTTCTAAGTAAAATTGGCGACCAAACCAGTTGGACACGGTAGCCCCTAGCTGCACTGCGACGCCTTCACGACCCACACTGCCCCCAAATAAATGGGATAGCCAGGTACCAACCATGACAAAAGGAATCAGGCGTAGGGGAATTTCGTCTTCTTCCTCGTGACCTACGAGAAAGACTTGCCCCATACCTCGGAGACTTTTGCCACCGTATTTTTGATAGAGGGCCATAAAGAGCATCCCGGCAATGGCCAAAAAAGGAATTAAGTAGAAAAAGTGCTGGCCACGAAAATCTGTGACAAATAATAGTACCCGGCCAAAAAGAGCGTCTAGGGCTCCGACTAAGAGTCCGATTATCAGGCTGAACAGTAGGAGTAGACCTTTTTGTTGCCATTGTTTGTTCATGTACATAACCTCGCTTTTCATTTATTAGGGAAAAACGCAAAAAATGACCCCTGCCAAAACTGAGGCAGAAGTCATTAGCAAGTTCATTGCGGTTTCAGTAAAAACTGAGGGAGACATCATTCCCCTATTAACAGAGAAAGTATCTCTTACTCGGCCTTTTTTGTCAAGAAATTCTGCTGGTCCGAAAGGCTTGGGGCGCAATTTTCTGCAAGATGCTCTTTTAAATAGCGTTCCTTTTGCCCACGAGACAAGCGCTTAAAAGCGGCTTCTGCCCGGGTAGCCTCCACCCGGGTGGCAAAGCGCTCGGCATGAATCATCTGCAAAGGCCGGCGACTAGCCGGGTGGGTGTACTTGGCACCTTTACCGGAATTGTGTTCATAAAAGCGACGCAACAAATCCGTGGTATAGCCACCGTAAAAGCTTCGATCTTTGCAATGAAGGACGTAAAAATAATGCTCACTGGCGACCATAAAGCAGCTCCTTAATAGCAGGCGTGTAGGTGCCATCACTGCCATAGGTGATTAAAGGCGGAGCGACTTTAAAGCCATCGGTCTTGCCATCTTTAATGCCTTCGATTAATAGAATATTGGCGTCTTTGCCAGCTTTCGGATAGACGAATTGGGCACGCTTTGGGGCAATGCGATAGTCCTGCATCACTTGCAAGATTTCCAAGAAACGCTCCGGCCGATGAACCATAGCAAAGCGTCCGTTCATTTTTAAAAGTTGGCTGGAGACTTTTACTACATCTTCTAAGCTAGCGTGGATTTCGTGTCGGGCTATAGCCAAATGGGGATTAGGATTTTTGCTATTGGTAGGCAAGTCCTTGAAGTAAGGGGGATTGCACAACAAAAGATCCACCGAGTCGCTTGGAATTACTTGTAAGCTATCCTTTAGATTGAGTTGATGCACGGTAATCTGGTCTTCCAAGTGATTCAAAGCCACGCTTCTTTGGGCCATGTCTGCCAGTCGTTCTTGTAGTTCAATCATTTCAATCGCACCTTGGGTTTTGCCAGCGATAAATAAGCCTACCGCTCCATTACCGGCACATAGATCCACAATCTTTCCCCGTTTGGGAATCCGCGGAAAATTGGCTAATAAGACCGCGTCCAAGGAAAAGGAAAAGACTTCAGGACTTTGAATGATTTGGACGTTTTGAGCATAGAGTTGATCGATGCGTTCACCGGGTTGTAAGGTCACGGGGCCGCCTCCTAATCTTGTAATTTTGTTTAGAGTTTTCATTGTCAGGGTACATTTTCAGCAAGTTGTATTATACTATTGACTGCCCTGAGAAGCAAAATGGAAAAAGCACTTGCCACTTGGGGAAAAGTTTTGCATACTAAAAGATATGAATGTAGGAAGGAAGATCCCATGTTTTATTCGTTTATTCGCGGATTGGTGCGAGTGTTGCTGCTCTTGTTGAACGGGCGGGCGGATTTTCAAAACCGTCAAGCACTCCCTAGTCAAGCCAATTATATTTTAGTCGCGCCACACCGAACTTGGTGGGACCCCTTATACATGGCGCTAGGGGCCTCTCCCAAGAAGTTTGCCTTTATGGCCAAAGAAGAGCTGTTTAAAAATCCCATTTTGCGTTTTATTTTGGTGCATTGCAATGCCTTTCCCGTAGACCGGGACAAGCCGGGACCAAGTGCGGTGAAAACACCGATTAAGCTTTTGAAAAATACCGAGTTAGGCTTGGTGATGTTTCCCAGTGGGACCCGTCATTCTTCGGAATTAAAAGGCGGCATGGCTTTGATTGCCAAAATGGCCAAAGTGCCCATCGTGCCTTGTGTCTATCAAGGGCCGGTGACCTTTAAAGGGTTGTTGGCGCGGAAAAAAGTCGTGACTCGCTTTGGCGACCCGATTGACATTTCTGATATTAAGAAGATGGATAAAGCCGGTTTAGCGGAAGTGGAGCGCCGGATTCAAAGCGCCTTTGATGCCTTGGATCAAGAAATCGATCCCAACTTTACCTATCACGCAAAATAAGCATCGGTCGGACCTCCCTTTTGAGGAGGTCCGACTTTTTTGTTGTTCTCGACAGCTTCTTTCCAGCGAACCCGGCGAGGCTTGGCAAAAAGTGATATAATGGCGAGAAGGAGTTTTTTTGAAAGGACTGAGAGGATGCGCTTTTTGCATACGGCAGACTGGCATGTGGGCAAGAAATTCAATGGCTACGATCTGTTAGCGGATCAAGGGAAGATTCTCGATCAGATTACAGCGATTGCGTTGCGAGAAAAAGTGGAGGCGGTGGTGATTGCCGGAGACTTGTACGATCGCACGGTGCCCCCGGTAGAAGCGGTGGCGCTACTAAATCAAAAAATTCAACACTTGAACTTACAAGAACAATTACCGGTTTTAGCCATTTCCGGCAACCATGACAGTGGCACGCGACTAGCCACGGGAAGTCCTTGGTATACACAAACCGATTTTTACTTACATACAAACTTGGAACAAGCTTTTACTCCGGTCGTTTTAGGAGATACGCAATTCTTTTTGCTGCCTTATTTTGAGCCCATCGCCGCTCGACTGTATTTTGACGAAGAAGTTCGCAGCATCCAAGAAGCCATGGAGCTAGTGATTGCTAAAATCAAGAGCGCCTTTGATCCCAAACTCCGCCATGTCTTAGTGACGCATTTTTTTGTGGCGGGTTCGTTACGCAGTGATTCGGAAACGAAGATCGAAGTCGGGGGCTTGGACAGCGTACCGGCGGAATTATTGGCCGACTTTGATTATGTGGCGCTAGGTCATCTTCATGGACGCAATGCTTTGCAACACCCGACGATTCAATACAGCGGCTCACCTTTGAAATTCTCCTTATCCGAGGCCCATCAGGAAAAAGGTGTTTTTCTCGTGGATACTACAGCGGGTACTCGACATTTTATCCCTTTGGTGCCGGAACACGAGGTCCGGATATTGGAGGCTTCTTATGAAGAACTGCTAGACCCGGTCTTTTATCAAAACCAACAGCGGGAAGACTTTTTGCAAATCAAGTTGACCAATCGGGGCGTGATTCCCAATTTGATGAATACTTTACGAGGCATTTATCCCCGGATTTTAGGTCTGGAACGCACTGCCGGTATCGAGCGTTCGACGGAGATTAAGCAGACAGAAAGTCAGTCCCCGGAACAAGTGATGGCGGATTTTTTCTATGAGATGACGCAGGAAAAATTGACCAAACAACAAAGCCAGTGGCTAGAAGACAGCCTTGGGGCACAAAATCAAGAGTAGGAGGAGCAAGTTTGCAACCACAGAAACTAAGGATGAAGAATTTTGGACCTTTTATCGATGAAACCGTAGATTTTCGGGTTTTCGATGGCCAAGGCCTCTTTTTAATCAGTGGGAAAACCGGCGCCGGTAAGACGACGATTTTTGATGCCATGACCTATGCTTTGTTTGGTCAGACCTCGGGAAAACTGCGCTCCCCTAAAGAAATGCGTTCGAGTTTTGCTGTGGCCAGTGAGGCTACGGAGGTCTCGTTTACCTTTGAACACGGGGGCTTTGCCTATGAAATCACTCGGCGCCCAGAACAAGTTTTGACTCGCACACGAGGGGAAGGACTGGCGAAAAAAGCAGCAAAAACCAGTCTCGTAATCTTTGATGATCAAGGTCAGGAAAAAGAGCAATTAACCAAGGGCGTGGACAAGTACATCCAAGACTTGTTACATCTCACGGCAGACCAGTTTTTTAAGATTATCATGTTGCCCCAAGGAGAGTTTCGCAATTTCTTGGTAGCTTCTAGTCTGGAAAAAGAACAAGTTTTGCGCAAGCTCTTTGACACCCAACTGTATCAAGACGTAACTGATTGGCTGAAAGATCAGGCAGCCGCTGGAACAGAAGCTCTAGAAGTTTTGTCTGTGAAAGCTACCACGGTGGCGGAACACTTTCAATGGGAACAACCGCAAACGGTAACTTCTTGGAGGGAATTGCCAGACTTGTGGCAAACAGATTTAGCTAGCTTACAAGACAAAATCAGTGATCTGGAACCAGCGGTGTCTTCTGCCCAAGCAGCTGAAAAAGTAGCGGAGCAAGCCTTTTACCAAGGCAAGGAATTGCAAGGATTCTTTGATGAACAAGTCGAGTTAGACATTCAAGCTAAAGAGTTAGCCGAAAAAGCGCCCGAGATTTTAGATATGCAAAAAGAGATTGCAGCCTTAACCTGGGCTCAGTCCAATCAACATCTTTTACGCGAGCTGGACCAAAGCCAAAGCACCTGTGAAGGCTACGAAAAACAAGTTGCAGCTTCAAAGACCCAGTTGCAGTCGCTAGCAGAACAGCTAGCGGCTTGGGAAGCAGAAAAGACCACTTTACAATCAGCGGAAGCAACATTGGCCCAAGAGCAAAAAGAGCTGACACAAAAAGAATTATTATTGCCCGTGGCCCAGCAGCATGAACGGTTGACTGATGAAGTTTCAGCGGTTAGACAAACTTTGAAACAATTCGCTCAGGTGCAAGACAAGTTAACAAAGCAGCAAAACGATTTGGCCAAAGAGCAGGAAAAGCTAAAGTCTCTTGTGGGCGAGGCGCAGGCATTACAAAGTAAAAAACTGCAACTGACCCAGCTAGCACCATTGAAAGAGCGCTTGGTTCAATTGACCAAAGAGCAAGAGGATTTGGCTCAAGAAATCAGTGAGAAAACAGTGGCCAGCGATGGTCAACGGCAAAAAGCTCAAGCGTTGGCAGAACAAGCGGCGACTATCAAAGCCGAGCTCTTACAAGTAAAAAGTCGGCAGGCGGCGTTGATGATCGCCAAGCTATCGCAAGATTTATTGCCTGGGGAGCCTTGTCCGGTCTGCGGTTCACGGGAACATCCCGCCCACCAAGTAACGGAGCTACCCACAGTAGATTTCGGGGAAAATGAATCCCGGCTGACGCAATTAGAAACTCAGTGGCAGGAACTGAGTCAAGCCAGCACCTTGGCGTATGCCGAAATGGATCATTTAATCCAAGGAGTGGATCAGTTAGTTCGCCAAAAAGAACAGGGACTAACGGCTAGCCAAGAGATTTTGGCCCAATTTACGGCAGAGTTGGCACACTTTACTCAGGAAAAGCCCGGGGATGTAGCTACTAGTCTTGGATTATACGAAGAACTACAAGACCAGGTGACCAAAGCTTTGGCTGAAAGCGCCCAAGCAAAAGAGCAACTGGCAAGCCTAAGTGAGACGGTTGACCATTTGGCCACTGAAAAAGAACAACTGGCTCAGCAACAACAAGAAGCCCAGGCTCAAAAAAATCGCTTAGACGGGGAAATCACTAGCCTTAACCGACAGCTAGATGGTATTTCGTTAAGTGATTTACAAGAGGCAATCAAAAGCTTAGAGACAGAGATTCAGCTGAAAAACCAATGCTTGCAAGCTTTTGCACACAAAGGGACGCAATTGCAGCAAGAGCGGACTGCCTTAAGTGCTACGCTAACCCAGCAAACAGAGCAGGCGGCAAAAGCTCGTATCACGGCGGATACTGCGACAAAAGCAGTAGCAGATTGCTTAGCCCAAGCTCCCAGTCCCACCAGTGAAGCAGCGTTTCGAAACTTGGTGACAGGACTGGAGCAATTGGTGGTCTTACAAGAAACAGTCCGTAAGTACGAGCAACAACGGGATTATGTGACTCGCAGCCAAGAGAAAGTGACCCAGCGATTAGCCGACAAAGTGCCACCGGATTTGGCTACTTTAAGCGTAAAACAAGCAGAAGCCCAAGAGCAGACGACAAAATTGCGCAATCAACTGGCTAGCTGCCTGGCACAAAAGGAAAGCAACGAACAGATTCAGGCGCAACTAGTCCAGTTAATCAAAGAAAATGAAGCCTTAGTCGCTCGGCAAAGTGAACTGACTCAATTGACAGATACGATTAGCGGGAAAAATCGCTACAAGACGAGTCTGGAACGATATATTTTGCAAAAGTATCTCCAAGAAGTCTTGGTGGTGGCCAATGAACGCCTCTTGCGCTTAACCAAAGGACGCTACCAGTTTCAATTAGCGGAAAAAGATACTGGCGGCCGAGGGCAAAAGGGTTTGGACGTGGATATCTACGACGACAACTCCGGGCAGACGCGGCGGGTTCAGACCTTATCAGGGGGGGAGAGCTTTATCGCCGCTTTGGCCCTGGCTTTATCCTTAGCTGATGTGATTCAAAATCGCGCCGGGGGTATTCCCATTGAAGCCTTGTTTATCGACGAAGGCTTTGGTTCGCTAGACGAGGAGTCTTTGGAGATGGCCTTAGAAGCGTTGAGTATGATTGAGACGGAAGGCCGACTGATTGGTATCATCAGTCATGTGCAGGAGTTAAAAGAGCGGATTAGTCGCAAATTGTTGGTGAAAGCCCAAGGTACCGGGCAAAGTCGCATCGAATTGCAAGCATAGTGTGGCATAATAAAGAGTAAGTGGATTTGTAAATCGGAGGAACGGAAAATGAAATGGAGTATTCCAGAAAAGGTCATTGAACGTGGGCGTCAATATGTAAAAGAAGGCCGAGTCTTGTCGGTGACACCGGATGCAGGAAACAATGTCTGGCACGGGGAAGTCTTAGGCAGTGAGCTGTACTTGGTGGATTTAGATGCCACAGCCAAAGAAGAGGACTATTGCCAGTGTCTGTATTGGGAGGAGCACCATTACTGCAAGCACACGGTGGCAGTGGAACTCTATTTGCGCCAGGAAGGCAAGGGCCGGCGGATTAAAAGCGATGATTTGGTGAAAGCCGCTGACTTTTCCCCTTCAGAAATGTTTTCCAGTGGCTTTGCCCATGTGCGCAGTAGTCAAGGCAAGCAATTCCAAGCCTTGCAAGTACAATTTCAAATCGAAGCCATCGAGACCAATCCGTTTCATCCGGAGCTCTCGGTTTTAGGCATCTCGTTGAAACTAGGGAAGCGAGATCAAAGTCGGAATTATGTGGTAAAAAACATCTATCGCTTTTTACAAAGTTATCAAGAAGAAAAGAAACTATTGGTCAATAAGCAATACCAGTTTCAATTGGGCACAGAAGCCTTTACCCCCGACGAAAACAGTCTGTTGCAAGAGTTGGCTGGCTTAGCTGCCACTCAGGAATTAATCGGGCAGACGGGAATTTTAAACAAGGGCAAGCTAGACAAGAAATATTTGATGTTGCCGGTAGCTTTAGGCCGTCACTTATTGGAGGCTATGAGTGAATTAGGTGGCATCTTGCAACTAGATACAGGCAAGATTTCCCCAATTGTCTTTCATGAAGGGACTCCTTTGCATTTTTCCGTGACAAAAGATGCAGAGGGTTTTCGCTTAACTTGTGACCGCCGTTTTGATGCTTTGTTCAGTCACTATCACTGGGGTGTGGTGGATCAGCAGTTGTATGCATTAACCCCGCGACAAGTGGAAATCAATCTGGTCTTGGAGCAATTACTAAAACGCCTCCCCACAGCAGAGATTCATTATCCGCAAAAGGAACTTTCCGTCTTGTTCATGCAGGTCTTGCCCTTATTGCGCCAGTTAGGGGAAGTGTCTGTAGAAGAGGTGGTCTATGACTATATCAGTGACCAACCCTTGACCGTCCAGTTTATTTTGCGGAAAAAACAAGGGAAAGTCCAAGTGCAATTGGATTATCAATACGGCACTGTAGTCTTTTCCAGTGATTCCAAACACACGAAAGAACCGGCAAAGGGTCAAGGAGAAGTCTTGCGAGACTATCAAAAAGAAGAACGGGCCCGACATCTTTTGCAACAGCTAGGCTATCGGCCGAATGATCGAGGCTTTGAAAAGGAACTGCCTTCTGGAATTGGCGTGTTTGATCTCTTTACTAAGGAAGTACCGGCCTTGCGTCAAATTGGGGAAGTCCTAATGGGGAAAAAGCTTCGGGAACTCTATCTCGATGCCAAAAATCATCCACCAAAACTCACGGTAGATCAAGAAGGGTCTTGGCTGGACATCCAGTTTGATATTTCTGGTATCGATCAAAAGGAAATCGACGCGGTTTTGGCGAGCTTATTGGCGAATGATCATTTTTACACTTTGGAAAATGGGCAAGTCATCACGTTTGATTCCGAGGAATATCAGGAAACCAGTAAAGCGCTGAAATCTTTACGGGAGCAGTTGACCAGCTCGCAAGGCCACGTGCAATTGCCTTTATCCCAAGGGCTTGCCTTGGAAGAACGCTTGGACAAAGACCATGTGACTTTTTCTGAAGCTTTTCATGGGATGGTGAAAGATTTACTTCATCCAGAAGAGTTTCCAGCAAAATTACCCGAGGGTTTAAACGCCGACTTGCGTTCGTATCAAGTAACCGGATTTCGCTGGTTAAAGATGTTGAGCCACTATCATTTTGGGGGCATTTTAGCCGATGAAATGGGGCTTGGGAAGACATTACAGGCAATCACGTATCTCTTGTCGGAAAAACAAGCGGGTGAATTACAAGGCTTGATTATCTCGCCGGCGTCATTGACTTATAACTGGCAACAGGAATTCCGTCGTTTTGCGCCGGAGTTGACCACGCAAGTCATCTCCGGAAATCAAAGCGAACGGCAACGACTTTTAGCTCAGCCGGCAGACGTGTACATCACTTCCTATGCCAGCTTGCGACAAGATATCGAAGTCTATCGGGAACGTTTCATCACCCATTTGATTTTGGATGAAGCGCAAATGGTGAAAAATAGTACCACCAAAACCGCTCACGCCTTGCGTTCACTGTCCATTGACAAGCGCTTTGCTTTAAGTGGTACGCCGATTGAAAACAACTTAGAGGAACTCTGGTCCTTGTTCCAAATGATCATGCCAGGTTTCTTCCCCACACGGCAGAAATTCCGGGAGCTAGCCACAGAAGAAGTAGCGAAAATGATTCGACCTTTCGTCTTGC
This sequence comes from Enterococcus asini ATCC 700915, assembly GCF_000407365.1. GTDB lineage: Bacteria > Bacillota > Bacilli > Lactobacillales > Enterococcaceae > Enterococcus_C > Enterococcus_C asini. The sequence goes on along the minus strand of NZ_ASVU01000001.1, from coordinate 307,112 downwards.
GGCGGGATAAGAAGACTGTGCTCCACGACTTACAGGACAAGCGAGAACGGAATTATTACAGTGGTCTGACACCGGAGCAAAAAACGGTGTACTTGGCTTACTTGCATCAGATGCAAGAGCAGATCAATGGCATGGACTCTCAAGCTTTCCGGAAAAACCGCATTGGGATTTTAGCTGGGTTGACCCGCTTGCGGCAGATCTGTTGTGATCCGAAACTCTTTTTAAGCGACTACGAAGGCACTTCAGGAAAATTAGAGCAAGTGAAGGACTTAGTAGTGGCCGCTAAGGAAAATGGTCGCCGAATTCTACTCTTCTCCCAGTTCACCGGGATGCTGGACATCATTCAAGAAGAGTTCACCAAGCTTGGCTTAACGAGTTTCTACTTGCGCGGCTCCACACCGCCTAAAGAACGGATTGAAATGGTAGATGCCTTTAACGCTGGAGAGAAAGATGTTTTCTTGATTTCCTTGAAGGCTGGGGGGACCGGACTCAACTTAACCGGGGCAGATACAGTGATTCTTTACGATCTCTGGTGGAATCCTGCGGTGGAAGAACAAGCTGCCGGGCGCGCTCACCGGATTGGGCAACAAAAAGTGGTGGAAGTTTGGCGATTGATCGCAGAAGGAACGATTGAAGAGCGAATCGATTTGTTGCAAAACGAAAAACGAGAACTCTTCCAAAAAGTCATCAGCGGCAATGAAACCCAAATCCAACAATTGACAGAAGAAGACGTCCGCATGATTTTAAGCGGAGAATAAACAAAAAAAGACTGACGGCCAGAAAAGGCGCGTCAGTCTTTTTGTTTAGACAGTTAATGGTGTACAGATGTTGCAAATGGTTGGGTAAAGTTGGTCGAAGTCGTGAAGCTCGATATCGTAAATGGCTTCAGCGCCTTCTGGTAGGCAACGATCACGGTGGTTAAACCAGAGGGCTTGCCAGTTGCGACTCTTGGAGCCAACCACGTCGTTTTCAAAGCTATCTCCCACATATAGGGTGGTCTCTCCGTTCAAATCAAAGCGTTCTTCCGCTAATTGGAAGATGTCTGCTTCTGGTTTTTGGAAGCCAGTTGCTTGGGAGATTAGGATGTGTTCAGGACGAACCCATTTAAAGAGGCCTAACTGTTTGATTTTTTTAAACTGGTGATCGGTAGGGCCGTTGGTGATGATCCCCATGGGAACGCCGAGTTTTTTCAAGTAATCCAAGGTCTTTTTGACCTCGTCGTGCATGGTGATATGATCCAATTCGTTTTCGTAAATTGCTTGGAAAGCCAATGCGGTATCGTCGTCAATCGTCGGATAGCCTAAGTCTTTGAGAGATTGTTGGATACGGAAGTTACGCATGGTAACTAATTCCCATTCACCTGCTAAGACTTTTGGAAAAATCTCGTCACTGTGTACTCTAAAGCGGATGTACAGATCGTGCATATCCTCAGCTTGGAAGTCAGGAACGATTTGGTAAACGGCATTTCGGAAAGGTTGTTGCTGATCATAAAGAGTATCATCCACATCAAAAACGATTGCTTGAATCAAAATTTGCCACGCCTTTCAAATTTCAGTAAATTTTCAGTTTTTGTTCTCGAACATATTCTAGCAGATTTTGGCGGGAAAAAAAGGCGAAAACCTTGCTACAAAAAGGTTTATTATACCTAATTAGCCCCGGTGATTGCTCTCATGGGCTTTCTGTGTTTTCAGTTTTCTTTACCGAAAAAGCCCCTTGCAGTCTTTTGGGGCCTTGCTATAATAGAAAGAATGAAAGGGAGTGTTCGTTTGTTTCGTCGGTTTTTTAGTTATTATCGTCCCTATAAAGGATTATTTTTACTAGATTTTGGTTGTGCGATTCTCGTGGGGCTTTTGGAATTGCTCTTTCCGGTGGCAGTGAATCAGGTGATCGATCAGATCATGCCCCAGAAGAACTTTCAATTAGTGGTTTGGGCGTGTATCGGGCTCTTTGTCTTTTATGTGATCAACACGGCTTTGCAATACGTGGTGATTTTCTTTGGGCACAAGCTAGGGGTGAATATCGAGACGGATATGCGTCGGGAGCTGTTCCAACACTTGCAACGGCAGTCTTTTCGCTACTATGATGAGCAAAAGACTGGGAGTTTAATCAGTCGTTTAACCACGGACTTATTTGAAATTTCCGAAGTAGCCCATCATGGCCCAGAAGATGTCTTTATTACGATTATGACCCTAATAGGCTCCTTTATCCTCATGTATCGAGCCCATGCCAAGCTAGCTTTGGCCACTTTTGCATTATTGCCTTTGATTACCTTGGCTTTAGTCTTTTTCAATAAGAAGATGACCAAAGTCAATCTGGAGATTTACGAAACACTAGGGGAATTCAACTCCGGTGTGGAAGCGTCGGTGAGTGGCATTCGCGTGACCCAGTCTTTTGCCAATGAACCTTTTGAAGCAAGCCGCTTTAAAGGCCTTAGTGAAAGCTACCGCCGGGCCAAAATCCGCTTTTACAAAGTGATGGCCGCTAGTTCCGCATATAATTATTTGCTGATTCGCTCCATTAGCCTGTTTACGCTGATTTTCGGTGCGTACTATGTGATTCAAGGTGAGTTGACTTATGGGGAGTTCGTCTTCTTTATTCTCCTATCCAATGTTTTTGTGCGCCCGATTGAGAAGGTCAACAATATGATTGAAAGCTATCCTAAAGGTTTTGCCGGCTTCAAGCGTTTAACAGAAGAGTTGGACCGCAATCCGGAGATCATGGACAAGCCAGATGCACTGGTAGTGGAGTCGCTGCAAGGAGATATCCATTACGATCACGTCTCCTTCTCCTATGGAACGGAAGAAAAGCGGGTGCTAGAAGACATCGACTTAGCCATTGCTCCGGGAGAAACGGTAGCTTTGGTGGGCCAGAGTGGCTCCGGTAAGACCACCTTGAGTAATTTACTGCCAAGGTTTTACGATGTTACCAAAGGAAGGATCACCATTGACGGGATTGATATTCGGGATATGACGTTAACTTCCTTACGAGATCAAATCGGTATCGTGCAACAAGATGTCTTTTTATTCCCCGGCACTATTCGGGAAAATATCGCTTATGGTCGCTTGGATGCCAGTGAAGAGGAGATTCAGCAAGCAGTCCGTTTGGCTCATTTGGAAGGGGCGGTTGCGGATATGCCTCAAGGCCTGGATACCTCTATCGGGGAACGGGGAGTCAAACTCTCTGGGGGACAACGACAACGAGTGGCCATTGCCCGGATGTTTTTGAAGAATCCACCAATCTTGATTTTAGACGAAGCCACCTCTGCTTTAGACAGTGAAACCGAGCAAGTGATTCAAGAATCCTTGAATTCTTTGGCTACGGGACGGACGACTTTGATCATCGCCCATCGTTTGGCGACGATTAAATATGCGGATCGCATTATCGTAGTAAGCCCCCAAGGAATCTTGGAGCAAGGCACCCACGATGAACTCTTGGCAAGCCAAGGGCACTATGCGGAACTGTACCGCAGTCAATTTAGATAATTGTCAAAAATTTCTAAAATAAGGAAAAAATTTGACACAAAAAATTAAGAATCGTCTTTTCTGTCATGACATTACTTTTCTTAAAAAAAGAGTTCAAGAAATCATAAAATGAATTAGAAAAATGAGTATTCGAAGTGATGGGAAAACGGGTAGACCGATTATTTCCAGGTGTTTTTTAGCAAATATTCCTTGTGAAATTTTATTTTTAAAATAACGACCCTCTGAAAACGGAGCAGCCATCTTAGGAAATTAAAAGGCCTAGATAATCCGTGGCCGGAGGGTCTTTTGGGAAATGGAAAGCTTTTTCAAGAAGTGGGATGAAGTGATTTGTTTTCGGCTGATTAAACAACGAGTAAAAGTATACCAGTGAAAAAATTTGTTTTTTTTGCAAAAATCAAATTTTAAAAAAGCAAGAGGGCACTCTTTTTGAAAATGACATAAAAATTAGAGTATTATAATAATGTATAATGATAAATTTCTTTAATCGTGATAACGATAGGAATTTAAGACTTAGTTAAATTTAATTATCAAAAGTATTTTTTGAGAAAGTACTAGATATTTGTTTTTTCATTCGGTATAATAGAATCAGATTTAAAGTGATGCGTCATTATTTTACCCATCACTTATAAACAAAAAGGAGTGATTACGTTGTTGACACTTTATACTTCCCCTAGTTGTACGTCCTGCCGAAAAGCTCGCGCGTGGTTGCGAGAGCACGAAATTCCTTTTGTAGAAAGGAATATCTTTTCCGAACCCTTGAACATTTCTGAGTTGAAGTCGATTCTGCAGATGACTGAAGATGGTACTGAAGAGATTATTTCGACACGTTCCAAGGTTTTCCAAAAGTTAAATATTGATTTAGATGAGTTGCCGTTGAAAGAATTGTTGGATCTAGTCCAAGCAAATCCAGGCCTTTTACGTCGTCCAATCATGATTGACGAAAAACGTCTGCAAGTTGGATTTAACGAAGATGAAATCCGTCGCTTCCTATCACGGGAAGTTCGCCAATTGGAATTGCGCCAAGCTCAATTGATGGCTGGTCTTTAATCCTAATAAATGAAAGTTGCTGCTCCAGCCGAAACAAGGCTTGGAGCAGTTTTTTTCATTCTTATGAATCTCTTTAAAGGAACAGGTTTTCCTTTACATTTCAATAAGTTTCGCTACAATGGTTAGTAACGAATTAGCATCTGAGAAGGGGTGTGGCTAAGATGGAAATGGAACACATTAATGACAATACAATTCGTGTTTTGATTAAAAGCGAAGATTTAGCTGCCCGGGGAATTACGTTTTTAGATTTACTAGGGAATCACAATGAAATCGAAAACTTTTTCTACAGTATTCTAGAAGAAGTCGATATAGAAGAAGAGTTTAAAGGCAGTGAAGCTGTTACCTTCCAAGTATTGCCTAAGGGCGATGGCCTAGAGCTTTTCATCAGTAAAAATATCACTCCCGAGGATATGGAAGAGTTTGAAGAGTTCTCCGAGGGCTTCAGCGAAGAGCCAACCGCGGCTTTGCGCAAGACGATTGCCGATCAATTGCAAGAAAAGAGCAAAGAAACAGAAGCACCACTACCACGGAAATTCATCTTTGAAATGGTGGATTTTGAGCAGTTGGTACTTTTGGCCAATGAAATCCAGTTGGACTTTGTGATTAGCAACTTGTACAGCATGGGTGGTTTTTATTTCTTAGAAGTAGAATTTGTGGACGAATTGATTTCCGATGGTCAAGTGGAAGACTACTTGGCGTACTTGTCGGAATTTGCCCGTAGAAGTACCGCTACTTCCGAGGTTTTAGCCGAGCACGGCAAGCTCTTAATGGAGCATGATGCCTTAGAGTTGACCCGACATTATTTTGCATAACGAGTAAAAGCCTTGATGAAGAATCAAGGCTTTTTTCTTTGCGTATCTCCTGATAAGACGGGAGGTGCGAGGGATGTTACTAGCAAATGATGCTCAGGGGCAGTTGATTTTAGCGGATAGGTTTCAAAAAAAGAATGGGGAAAAGTGTTTTTGTCCAGGGTGCCAAGGGGAGGTCATCTTTAAATGCGGCCCACAAAAGATTCCTCATTTTGCGCATCGCAGCATGCAAGAGTGTCAGCACTTTTCAGAAGGAGAAACCGCAGAACATTTGTTGGGCAAGCACTTATTGCAACAGGCACTACCTGTGGATACCCAACTGGAAGCTTATTTACCGGAATTAGCCCAACGCCCGGATTTACTGTGGCGTAAGTTAGCGGTGGAATTTCAGTGCTCGACGCTAAGTCGAACGCGTTTTGCAGAACGCACGAGTAATTATCTGGCTCATGGTTATACTCCTTGGTGGCTTGTGGGGCAGCAGTTTTTCCCTCAGAAGCACTGGCGGCAAGTAACCAGTTGTTGCTTACAGGAAGCTCCCTTTGGTCTAGTCTTGTGGGGTGTTGAGGTAGCCAAAAGAAAGTTGGTCTTGTTTCATTCTTTTGATTGGCATTACCAAAAGGGATTGTTGTTTGAGACTAGCTCCCAAACTTTGCAAGGCCAACTTTTTGGCGAAATCTTGTCATTAGCAAAAATTGCTAGTAAACCGTGTGCTTGGTCGGTTTCTGACTATCAGCTACGGATTCAAGAAAAGTTGAATCGTAAGGAAAAAGGGTTGTTGCTGCTACAAGCTCAAAGCTATCTTCACGGGGTGAACTTAGGGGCGCTCCCTTCATGGGGATACGCTCCAGGATGCCATCAAGCATTGTTGCAAGAGGGTTTGCTAGTTTTACGAGGCCTGTATCTTGCCGGCTTTCGCGAGTTTGACTGCTGGTATGAAAAAAGTTGCCAAATATTGGATTGGCCATACTTTTTAGTAAATCGACGGCGAATTTATCAGGAGATTTTTGCCGAGTGTGTCTTACTAACGGAGCGATTTGGAAGCGAAGAAACTAGAAAATTCTGAAGACTGTGATACCATAGAGAAAGAACCGCAATTAGAATCTAGCGTAGAGGAGAGTTCAGATGAGTGAAACAAAACAATTACCAAATCGCGAGGCTTTGCCAGAAGAATTGACCTGGGATTTAACGACGATTTTTCCTGACGATGCCGCCTTTGATCAAGCGTTTGAAGACGTCAAAGTGGCAGTGAAAGAAGTTGCTGGCTATCAAGGAACGCTGCACGAGGGAGCCACTACGTTCTTACAAGCCTTAGAGGGAATTTTGGCGGTCTATCGTCAGTTGGAAACACTGTACGTCTACTCCCATTTGAAAAACGACCAAGACACGGGGAATACCCAATATCAAGGGCTTTATGCCCGGGCTTCTAGCCTGTTAGCGGAAGCCAGTGAAGCGTTGGCTTGGTTCGAACCGGAGTTATTGACATTGTCAGACGAGCAGATTGCTGCTTATTTTGAAGAGGCACCAAAACTGGCAGAGTACCGTCATTACATTCAACAGATGTTAGACAATCGGCCTCATACTTTACCGGCGGAACAAGAGGCATTATTAGCGGGAGCCGGAGAAATTTTTGGTGCGGCTAGCAATACTTTTGCCGTATTGAACAATGCGGACTTGGTCTTCCCGGTGATTACTGACAGTCAAGGAGAGCACATTCAACTGTCCCATGGTGTGTACGGTCAATTGATGGAAAGCACGGATCGTACTGTACGACAAGCAGCCTATGAAGGGCTGTATCAAGTCTACGAACAATTCCGCAATACCTTTGCTCAGACCTTATCTACCAATGTGAAAACCCACAACTACCGGGCAAAAGTTCGACACTTTGACTCTGCTCGGGCTGCGGCGTTAAGTGGCAATCACATTCCAGAAAGCGTCTATGACACGTTAGTAGCGGTAGTCAATCGGAACTTGCCGCTGTTGCATCGCTATGTTGCGTTGCGCAAGCGACTGTTGGGCCTAGAAGAGCTGCATATGTATGATATGTACACGCCACTGGTGGGGGAAGCACCGATTCAATACACCTATGAAGAAGCCGTGGCGAAGGCGAAAGAAGCGTTGACGCCTTTAGGAGATGAGTACCAAGAAGTAGTGGCAGAAGCTTTTTCCAGCCGGTGGATCGACGTGGTGGAAAACAAAGGCAAACGCAGTGGGGCTTATTCTTCTGGGGCCTATGATACTGCTCCTTACATTCTTTTGAACTGGCATGATACTTTGGATCAATTGTTTACTTTGGTTCATGAAATGGGGCACAGTGTCCACAGCTATTTCACTCGGAACAATCAGCCTTATGTTTATGGGGACTATTCGATTTTTCTAGCGGAAATTGCTTCGACAACCAATGAAAATATCTTAACCGAGTACTTGTTAGAGACAGAAAAAGATCCACTAGTGCGGGCCTACGTCTTGAACCATTACTTGGATGGCTTTAAGGGAACTATTTTCCGTCAAACGCAATTTGCCGAATTCGAGCACTTCATTCATGAAGAAGATGCTGCGGGAGTTCCTTTAACGGCAGAATACTTAAGCGAAAATTACGGGAAGCTAAATGCGAAGTATTATGGAGAAGCGGTGACTTACGATGATGAAATCAAATTGGAATGGTCACGGATTCCGCATTTCTACTATAATTACTACGTTTTCCAATACGCCACCGGTTTTTCTGCGGCGTCGGCTTTGTCTAAGAAAATCTTAGCCGAAGAACCCCAAGCTTTGGAAAACTATTTGAACTACTTAAAGGCTGGTTCTAGTGATTATCCAATCGAAGTAATGAAAAAGGCCGGCGTGGATATGACCAAGCCAGACTATTTAGAAGAAGCGATGAAGGTCTTCGCCGCACGCTTAGACGAGTTGGAAGCTTTATTAACAGAACTTGGCAAATAAAACTTGTACAGTGATTTGAGAAAGATAAAAGAGGTTGGGCAATTGCCCAACCTCTTTTATAGTTGCTGTTTTTTTGGTTTTGCTACGTGACTTGCTAGCTGGAAAAGCGGTAAGCGATAGGCATCGCTTTGACAGAGCTTCGGCAAATCACTAATACAGGCGGCGCCTTCTAAAAGAACCCCGTAGTCTCGGTGGCTGGAAAAATTGTACACCACTTCGGAAGGATGCTGGGTAATGCCCATGTCCCGGGCGGTGTCCTGGTCATTTTGAAACATCTCTTTGACGAATGCCGATGGTCGGTCTTCAAGAAACATCTCCAAATCAGCACCGACTTCATCGATGATGGCACATACCAACTCTTGGGAATAAGGAATCTGCTCACAAGCCACGGCTTGCTGCAGACGCATCATGAACTTGCGCCCAGTTTTTTTGCCTTGCAACTGAACCGCTTTGCAATCCAAGGCGGCAGAATATGTATCGGTAAATAATTTATTGCGAGCGTCGATGTCTTTTGCATCAATGCCACGACGTTTCATCACCTGGTGAATCGTCTGCATATTGACCAATGGAATCACACGAAATTGAATTTTTTTATCGCTGTTGGCTATGAAATCCAGCAGTTTCGTTTCCGTCTCCAGGCAGATGGAGCCGATTGGATTGACGAACAAATAGATCTCAATCAATTGTATCTCCCCCGTTTTGCTTTGACTTCCCCAAATCAAAACCTTTTATATAATAGTAATCTAACAGAAACATACGCAAAAAGAAACCATTGTGTTTTTTTATCGCTGACTTTATTTTTCCTTAAATGCCCGAGCAATTTTATTTTCTCCCGGCCGATAGTTCAAATTTAGCGAGCGTAAAAGCGTATGAAAATCCTCTTTTCCTTGCAGGGGATCCTTGACTTCCAATTCCAGTTCAAAGTCGTGTTGGGAGCCGTACCAACTTTCATCCAGTGCTAAGAGGCCTTCTGGAATGGCAAATTCCCAGCGAGCCGTCTTGAGGCTGGCGAGAGGGTGTAAGTCACTAGGAGCTACGTCAATCGTTGCCAGTTTGGTGGCAACTTGTCCCGGTGCTTTAATGGTGCCGTTTTTGGTTAAGGTAGCAGCTTCTTGTAAACTCAGCTTATCGGTGATTTCCCAGAGACCACCATCCGTGGCTGGGACTTTTAAAGTTTGTTCGCCATAATCGGCATATGTACGAATGCGCAAGCCCCAGTGCTGATTTTTCAACTGCTGTTTTTGAGTATCAAAATAGTAGTTGGTTTGGGTTTTCCGACGATCTGGAGTCAGTTGGTAATGGGCGACGACTGATTGAAATTCAGCAGGGGTCAATAATGTTTTGAATTCAATTTCTCTTGATGGCATAGCTCTTGCCTCCTATTAGCGCAATTTCTGCTAGTATATTGTGACATAGAAAGCTTTTTTTGACAATGAAGAATATCAGAAGGTTTTCATGGTTCTTACAAAACGGCTGGAAAAGAACGACCTGAGAGCAAAGGCAATCGGTGCCTTACGCTTACACTGCTTTCGGAGATTTCATGCCGTATCATTAGGGAAAATATGGTAAAATCAATGTTGGATGCAAAATAGCTGAGGACAATAAGATACCTTGTTCCAAGTCTTTTTGCAGTAAGGAACGGCCTGAGAGGGTCGCAGGGAAATCGAGGGATCAAGATGAAACGAGATTGGGATCTTTTTTTAGCACCCTATGAACAAACCGTCGCAGAATTAAAAGTCAAGCTCCGGGGTATTCGCAAACAGTACCGGGAGCAAAATCGTCATGTACCCATTGAATTTGTCACCGGCCGGGTCAAGCCGGTGGAAAGCATCATTACCAAAAGTCAGATTCGTCACATTCCCATGGAACGCTTAGAAGAGGAAATGTCGGATATTGCCGGGCTGCGAATCATGTGCCAATTTGTTGAAGACATTCATCAAGTGGTACAAATTATTCGCAATCGTAAGGATATGAAAGTTTTAATCGAGCGGGATTATATCACCAATAAAAAAGAAAGTGGCTATCGTTCCTATCATTTGGTAATCGAGTATCCCGTGCAGTTGATCAGTGGGGAGAAGAAAATTCTAGCAGAAATTCAGATTCGCACATTGGCCATGAATTTTTGGGCGACCATTGAACATTCATTGAATTATAAATACCAAGGGGCATTCCCAGAAGAAATGAAGGATCGCTTGCAACGAGCGGCTGAGGCAGCCTACCAGCTAGACGAAGAAATGTCGAAGATTCGAGAAGAAATCCAGGAGGCCCAGCGGTTATTCGCCCACGGTCGCGGAAAATCCGACGACGGCTATTACTTGGCGTCTATGGATCAGGAGCAACAGTCTGAGGAGGAAGGCAAATGACCTTGAAGGTAGCCATCGTTGCCAATCAAGAGCCCCAGACACTACGAGTGTTGAATCAGTTGTATCATTTATTAGCAGAAGCCAATATCCCCATCGACCAAGATCAGCCTAATTTGGTGATTTCCGTAGGGGGCGACGGGACCTTGTTATCGGCCTTCCATCGCTATAGTGAGCACTTGGAAGAGGTGCTCTTTATGGGGGTGCACACCGGTCATTTGGGGTTTTATACCGATTGGCGAGACTATGAGATTGAAGAAATGGTGCAAAAGCTTCGAGACGAAACGCTAACGAGCACCAGTTATCCTTTATTGGAAGTCCGCATTACTTATACGGATGGGCAACCGGAACGGCGCTTTTTAGCGTTAAACGAGTCCACGATTAAGCGGGGCAACACCACCATGGTGGCGGATGTCTATATCCGGGATGAGCTTTTTGAGCGTTTCCGAGGGGATGGTCTTTCCGTGTCTACGCCCACTGGTTCCACAGCTTACAACAAAAGTGTGGGAGGCGCGGTGATTCATCCGTCAATTAATGCCATGCAATTGGCAGAAATCGCCTCTTTAAACAATCGCTTGTTTCGAACGTTAGGTTCTTCTTTGGTGATTGCCGCAGACGATTGGTTGAAAATTGCGTTACAACCTTCTGGGGATTACTTTGTTACAGTGGATCAGTTGGATATCCCCCAAGATCAGATGGCGGCGGTACACTACCGAGTGGCCAAAGAGCGGATCCGGTTTGTATCCAATCGCCACATGCATTTTTGGCATCGGGTACAAGATGCCTTTATTGGAGATATTGAAAAGTCATGAGATTCGAATACCACTATCAGGGGCTAGAACCCAAATTATTACGCAGTTTTCTAAAAGAGCAAGGGATTTCCAAAGGGCTGTTGGCTAAGGTTAAGTTTCAAGGAGGCCAGATTTTGGTAAATGAGGAAGAGCGCACCGTGCGTTTTTCTTTGAGCCCAGGAGATCGGGTTAGTTTTGTAATTCCCGATGAAAAGGAACACGAAACCATGCTAGCGACTCCGGGACCAGTGGACATCGTCTATGAAGACGAGCATGTCCTAGTGGTAAATAAGCCAGCAGGAATTGCCTCGATTCCTGCCCAGTATCACCCCCAGGGGACTTTGGCTAATCGGGTGAAAGCTTATTACCAAGATCAAGGCTATGTGGACCAAGTGATTCATATTGTGACTCGCTTGGATCGAGATACTTCTGGTTTAATGGTTTTTGCGAAACACGGCTTTGCCCATGCGAAGCTGGATAAACAATTGCGAGCCCATAAGTTTTTAAAGAAGTACCAAGCGTTAGTCGGGGGCAATGTAGGTCGCTTAAAAGAGCACGAATTAATCGATCGGCCGATTTCTAGAGAGCGCAATTCTTTAATGCGCCGGCAAGTGGATCCGGCAGGGCAAGTGGCCCAGACGGAATATTGGCTGGACTATCGTAGCGTGCCAGAATCATTGGCCTTGGTGGACATTCGTTTACATACGGGGCGAACTCACCAGATTCGCGTGCATTTTGCCGATCTCGGTTGTCCTTTGTTAGGAGACGATATGTACGGTGGGGATACCGCCCGCATCCAGCGCCAAGCGTTGCATTGTTATGAGTTGGCCTTTGTCCATCCTTTTACCGGGGAGCCTTTGCACTTTATTCAAGAACCACCGGCGGATATTCAGCACTTAGTCAGTCAGATTTCCTCCGATAAAACACGATAACCAGCAAAAAATGGAAATGAGGTGAGCAGATTGGATGAAAATCAAGAAGCCCTAGAGCTGCAATTCGATCAATTGCAAGCGGCCTTGGCAGCAGATGACATGAAGCAATTCCGGGAACTTTTCTTGGAACTTCACATCTTTGAGCAAGGTCAGTTCTACCAATCCCTCACAGATGAGCAACGGCGTCAGATGTATGCCTATTTGTCGCCAAAAGAAATCGCAGATATGTTTGACGTGATTGAAGAAGACAATATCCACATGACGGACTACTTGTCCGAGATGCGGCCCGGCTATGCGGCGGATATGCTAGCAGAGATGTACACGGATAACGCGGTGGATTTGCTGAATACATTGGATAAGAAGCAAACCGCCAAGTATTTGAGCATCATGCCCCACGAGTCTGCCCGGGAAATTCGGGAATTGCTTCATTATGAGGATGATACCGCTGGGGCCATCATGACCACGGAGTACGTCTCTATCGTAGCCAATCAAACCGTGCGTTCAGCTATGTATGTCTTGAAAAATGAAGCGACTGCGGCGGAAACGATTTACTATATTTATGTAGTGGACCAGGCCAATCATTTGGTCGGGGTTATTTCTTTGCGGGATTTGATCATTAATGATGACGATGTGATGATTGCGGATATTTTAAGCGAACGGGTTATTTCCGTCCATGTGGGTGATGACCAAGAAGACGTGGCTCAGACTTTCCGGGATTACGACTTTCTGGCGTTGCCGGTAACGGATTATGATGAGCACCTGCTAGGGATTGTCACCGTCGATGATATCATCGACGTTATCGATGATGAAGCGGCTAGCGACTACTCCGGTTTGGCCGGGGTCAACGTGGAAGAGGTCTCGGAAAATCCCATGCGTTCAGCCATGAGTCGTCTACCTTGGTTGATTACGTTGCTCTTTTTGGGGATGGCTACGGCTAGCTTAATCAGTCATTACGAGGAGTTAGTTAGTGAGGCCTCGATTTTAGCGGTCTTTATCTCTTTGATTACCGGGACAGCGGGGAATGCCGGCACCCAGTCTTTGGCGGTGGCCGTGCGTCGCTTGGCTATGACCGAGGACAAAGAGCGTTCGTTTTTGGGAACGGTCATGGGGGAAATCTTAACCGGGCTCATTACCGGAGCGATTACTGGGTTGACGATTTTTGCCATCGTTTCGATCTGGAAAGGCAATCCTACTTTGGGTTTTGTTATCGGGATTGCCATGATGTTTGCCATTACCGTGGCAAATCTAGCGGGGAGCTTGATTCCCATGTTAATGGATAAGTTGGGCTTTGACCCGGCTGTAGCCAGTGGCCCTTTTATTACCACGTTAAGTGATTTGACCTCGGTGTTGATTTATTTCAATATCGCCAGTCTCTTTATGCAACAGTTTATCGGTACGTGAATCAAAAAAAACGGAGGCCTACTTTAAGGCTTCCGTTTTTTTTATTAATGATTTAAGAATTTGTCTTTGTATTCGTCGTATTCTTCTTGGGAAATCAAACCGTCTTCCAACGCTTTTTTTCGTTCTTTGAGTTTGTCATAGTTGGTCTCCGTGGTCAAGGGAGCGCTTGGGTTAGTAACCTTTTGCCGATTGGCGGTAGTGATCCCATCCATAAGCCCGTCTTGTAAGTCGCTTTTGCTGTCTTCTAAGAGTTTAGCAATGGCAAAAACTACCCGTTTAGTCCAGAAGATACTGAAGACTTCCCGGAAACTTTCGATTCGCAAAGAGCCCCAAATAATCCGGGTATTGGGATTGATGGTGTTGATATTGTTTAAAGGTAAACTCTTATAGTCATTGTGGAAAGGTACCCAGCGAGCAAAAATCAAGCGCCCGGAATTGGTCACGGCATAAGCGGTGAAGCCTTTGCAGCTAAAGTAGCGGACCTTGTTCGTCTGGCTGGATTGCACTCGATCTCGAAAATCGGCGGCGGATTCTCCTTCGTATTGTTGGAAATTTTCCCGGTCTTCCGGATGATGCCGGCCGATAAAGGTAACCAATGCCTCTTCGTCTTTTCCTAGCGCGTCTTCGATTAGTTTAAAATGTTTTTTTTGCAACCAACCGCCGATAATCGGGGTGAGGTTGAAACCCAGCTTGTGATTGCGGGCATAAGCGTACATTTCCTCTGCTTTTTTCATTTTTCTTGGCTCCTTGTAGTCAAATGTAATCTTCGGTTTTAGTATAGCATAAACCGTTGCAGATGACTGATTTCAAGGGTGTGAGCTACCGCTTTGCTTGGCGCAGTTGTGCCAAGAGAGCTTGGCCTTTTTCGAAATCCTTGGTGCCAGGCAGCAGTTGATAGCCTAGTTTTTCATAGAGAAAAATCGCGGGATAGCTCCAAGTTTGCGTGTGAAGAAAGAGGTCTTCCCCGGGATGTAAGGTGGCTAGCCTGCGGGTGATCTCCACGGCTAAAAAGGTTGCTAGTCCATTTTTTTGAGCGCTGGGATGCACCGCTAACCAGTGCAATAAAGGTTCGTCTTTTTTCCCCCACCAAGCTGTACACGTGGCGACGATTTCCCCACTTTTATCCGTGATAAAGACCATGCGCCGGGGCAGCTCTTCCGGATAAGGAGCGAAGGTTTTGGCAAAATAAGCCGCGGCTTCTGCCAACGTGTCGAATTCGCCCACAGCATATTCCACAGCACACCAGCTAGCCTCGTCCCCGGGCTGATACTCTTTTAGATGAAAGCCCGCGGGGAGTTTCCGGGAAAATTTTGGTAGGGGCAATTGATTTGGTCGTTTCATTTCAAATTCAATATAGGGTAAAGTTTTGTCTAGCATGTGTTAGCTCCTTTCGTCTTGTTTCTCAAAAGCTGAAGGGGCGCTCCCGTACTGTTTCTTAAAGGATTTACTGAAGTGATAGGCGTCTTGATAGCCTACCAGCTGCGCCACTTCTTTAATGGTGTAGGTGCCTTTTTTCAGAAGATCTCGGGCATGGGTTAGGCGAATCTTGATTAAATAGTTAATCGGACTCATACCTACCGCGTCTTTGAAAATCCGGGAAAGGTAAGTGGGACTGACGAAGTGGTCTTGGGCTAGTTTTTCCAAAGTAATCTCTTCGGCATAGTGGTTTTCAATGAAGTAAATCGTTTGATTGACGATTTGCTGGTGACGCTTTTCACTGGCGGACAATTGTGGATAGACGCTATCTTGGGCTTCGTTTAAGCCACGCAAAATATAGGCGAGGATTTGTAGTACTTGGCCCTTGTGCATTAATTGGAATTCAAATTGCTCGTAGTTTAATTCTCGAATGGTGGCCCAGGCTTGATCGATGACTTGGTGTTGGTAGCGTCCCAAGTTTAGCAAGGGTTCTTTATTGGGAAAGAAATTGCGCTTTAATCCGTCTAAAGAAATGTTTCTAAGCCCGATGTGAAGTTGATGGGAGCAGGTGTTTTCCGGTTGCCATTCACGATGCAAGACCCCTGGGTTGAATAAAAGTAGGTCTCCGGCATGGAGGTTCACCGGTTTTTCTTTGCCAAACTGATACATGACTTCTCCTTCTAAGATGATACTGATCTCTAGGAAGTCGTGGCTGTGTAATTCATTGGCATGCTGGCCTTTGTTCCAAGGATCGAATAAATACAAAATTTCAGGGTTAAATGTTTGCGGATTGACATATTGCATGGCACTTCTCCGTTTTCTAGAGACGCAAAGTCTCGATTGATTACCTCTAGTGTACCTTATAAGGGGGAAGCATTTCCAAAGAAAAAACGGAGCCCATAAATGCGGACTCCGTTTTTTCTTAAAATGAAACGATCTTGGTGCCGTGGGCTTCTTTTACGCCTAATGTAGTGATCACTTCTTCGACATTTTCAGCGGTTACGCCACCACCAGGTAAGATGATGATGCGTCCAGCCGCATAGTCGACTAATTCTTTTAAGTAAGGCAAGTTTTCTTCTAAGGAAGAGCCGCTTGGTCCGCCGTGGGTCAAAATTCGATCTACCCCGTGGGCGGCTAACCAGTCAAGAGCCTCTTTTTGCCGCGCTTTTGGAATTGCATCAAAGGCCATATGGAAAGTGACTTGCAGGCCTTCTGCGGTTTCTAAGAAGAGTTCCAAGCTTTCCTCGTCAAGCCAACCATCTTCTTGCAACAGACCGAAGACGACGCCATCTGTGCCTAATTTTTTGGCTTCGATTAAGTCCGTGTGCATGATTTTTAGCTCGATGTCATTGTAGACGAAATCACCACCCCGGGGGCGAATCATAGTCATTACCGGAACATTTTTTTCTCCGGCATAAGCCAAGACTTCTTCTATGACCCCGGTGGAAGGAGTAGTGCCTCCTACGAATAGGTTGTCACAAAGTTCGATTCGACTTGCTCCCGCAGCCAGGGCCTTAGGAATATCCGTAAAATTCTCGGCGCAAAATTCTTTGATCATTTTTGATTCCTCCAGTTCTCTTGTCTTCAGTAGAATTCTAACATATCTCTGTGGTAAAGTAGTAACCGAGGTGATCAGGGTGGAAAAAAAGATTGAACGAGGGCAACGTTTTGTAGCCCAGCACGGGGAATTGTTTCGTTGTCCCTTGTGCCATCAGGAAATGTTGCCGGATGAGAAGGGGCTCTTATGTGCTTCAGGGCATCGCTTTGATGTTTCCAAAAAAGGAACGCTGTTTTTCTTGCAACATCCGGTGAAAACAGAATACGATCAAGGAATGTTTGCCGCTCGACGCAAGCTAATCCAAGGGGGCATGTATGAGCCTTTATTAGCCAAACTGGCTCAGTGGCTTCCTAAAAAAGGCAGCCTTTTGGATGTAGGCTGTGGGGAAGGGAGTTTTTTGAATCTCCTATTAGAAAAGCAACCCCAAGAGGTAGCGGTAGGTTTTGATATTTCCAAAGCAGGAGTTCAAATGGCTACGGATTTTCAAACAGAAGCTTTTTGGTGTGTGGCAGACTTAACCAACTTGCCTTTTGCAGATAATCAGTTTGATTGCGTCTTAAATATCTTTTCTCCATCAAATTACCATGAGTTTCAGCGGATTCTAAAACCAAGTGGTCAGCTATTGAAAGTCGTGCCAGGACCGCGTTATTTGCAAGAGTTACGACAAGCATTCTTCCCTGAAGATACTACAAAGCAGAGCTACTCCAATCAGCTGGTTCAAGAAAAATTCACAGAGGCGTATCTGTACAACCAATCAGAAAAAATAACCTACGAATTTCAAATTCCAGAAGCGTTGCGTTTAGACTTATTAGAGATGTCACCTTTGGAATGGAGTGCCAGTGACGAACAGAAAGAAAAAATAAAAAAACAACCATTAACGAAAATTACCATTGACTTATTGCTCTTAAAAGGGCAGAATCAGCCTTTTTTGTGAAAAAATTATGATTTAATAGTTGCATTTTCGCCTAAGGGGTGATATAGTTACGTCAAGTCATTTTTCATTGGTTTTTATCAGGTTCCTGTTCTGATAAAAGTTAGTGAAAAGAGCTTCACTAACGTAACAACTTGCCGTGCTTGACACCGAGTTGGTACGTTTTTTTTGTGTCAAAAAGCCCAATTCAGCCGATTTATGCTATAGTGATACAGAATGTTCAAAGATTGCTAACTGATCTTTGAAGAATAAAAGGAGCGAGTCATGATGAACCACATTGTCTTATTTGAACCCTTGATTCCGGCGAATACGGGAAATATCGCCCGCACATGCGCCGCTACCAATACCCCTTTACACTTAATCGAACCACTGGGCTTTTCCACAGATGACAAGCATCTAAAACGAGCAGGTCTGGATTATTGGCATGCTGTCGATATTCATTACCACCAAGATTTGGCTGCTTTTTTGGCGTATTTGGCAAAACAGGAAAATGCCCAATTGCATTTGATTTCGAAGTTTGCCAATCAAGTCTACAGTGATGTGAATTACCAAGACGGCAATCAGCATTTCTTCTTATTTGGCAAAGAAACTACCGGCTTACCAGAAGACTTTATGCGGGAAAATGCGGAAAAATGTCTGCGTATCCCCATGAATGACGAACACGTGCGCTCATTGAACTTATCCAATACGGCGGCGATGATTGTCTATGAAGCATTGCGACAACAGGGCTTTCCGAATATGGAATTGACCCATCATTACGATCACGACAAATTAGACTAATTTGGTATAAAGGAGTATTTGTAATGGAATTGTATTTTACCCGCCACGGCAAGACCCAGTGGAATCTGGAACGTCGTTTTCAAGGTAGGGAAGGGGACTCTCCTTTATTACCGGAAAGTTTGGCAGAAGTAGCTCGCTTAGGGGATCATATGGCGAAAGTTCCCTTTGAAGCCGTGTATGCCAGTAGCTCCCCTCGGGCAAAGACCACAGCAGAAGAAATCATCAAACGCTTGGATACCCCTGTCCCTCTTTATCTCACGGATGATTTGCGGGAGTTGGGCTTAGGAACGTTAGAAGGTCAGTTAATCGATGAAGTGGTTCATGACCACCCCGTGGCTTTGGACAATTTGCGGCATCATTTAGACCGCTATGATCCTGGTGCTTTTAATGGAGAAGCGGTGCAAGATGCTTTGGAGCGGATTACCCAAGTGGTCGTGCAAGCTGCAGCAAGTCACCAAGGTCCGGTGTTGTTTGTGGGCCATGGAGCATCGTTAACGGCAGCGATTCAGTGGCTAGCCGGTAAAGAATTAGCCGAATTGCGGGCCATGGGTGGCTTGGTGAACAATAGTTTGACCATTATGGAGACGACGAATACAGCCAAAGTCCCTCCGTATCGGTTGAAAGTGTATAATGATGCTAGCTTTTTAGCGAATTCTGATGGACGGGACGCTTTGTCTTAGTAATAAGGATAGGAAAAGGAGCGACAACGATGTCAGCAACAGGCGTGATTAGCGGCAAAGTAGTCGCTATTTTTTATCAAAATCCCAGTAATTTTTTCAAAGTTTTATTGGTGAAAGTCACAGAAAACGACTTGGAGTATGACGAGCCGGAAATCGTGATTACCGGTAGCTTTGGGGAGGTTCAAGAAGGGGAAGAATATCGTTTCACTGGAGAATTGGTGAATCATCCGAAGTATGGTCGCCAGATGAAGGCTGAAAGTTACCAACAGGCACAACCAACATCGGCGGCAGGATTGATTCACTTTTTTGCCAGTGATAAGTTCCCTGGCATCGGGCGCAAAACGGCAGAAAAAATCGTGGCTGCTTTAGGCGAAGGGGCCATTGATCGTCTTTTGGCAGATCCGGCAGTTTTAGCGGACATCCCCGGATTAACCAAGGCAAAGCAAAAGATGATTGTGGATACCGTGCGTGCCAATCACGGGATGGACCAAGTGATTGTCGCATTGACGCAATACGGATTCGGTAGTCAGTTGGCCTTTGCCATTTATCAGACCTATAAAGAGGCAACCTTGGATATCTTGCACGAAAATCCCTATCAGTTGGTGGAAGATATCGAGGGCATCGGCTTTAAAAAGGCGGATCAATTGGCGGAAGGCTTAGGCATTGCGGCGGACTCTACCCAACGCATTCAGGCTTGTGTCATGCAGCAGTTGGCCAGTGCTGGGGCGACATCGGGCGATACCTTTGTACCAGCTCAAGAATTACTGGAGCAAGTTTTGGAAGTCTTGGAAAGCAGTCGGCCGGTTGAAATTCAGCCGGAAGCTTTGGCCAATGAAATCATTCATTTGGTAGAAGCCGGTAAAATCCAACAAGAAGGCACCAACCTCTATGAAAATAGTTTGTACTTTGCGGAGTGGGGGATTGCCAGCTCGGTGCAACGTCTTTTGCAACGGAAACAGTCCTTGTCATATGATAAAAAACGAATCAGTCGAGAATTAAAGAAAATCGAAAAGCAGATGAACATCTCCTATGGCAGCTCCCAAGAAGAAGCCATTCGTGCGGCTATCACGTCGCCTTTATTCCTGTTAACCGGGGGTCCGGGAACGGGGAAAACTACGGTGATCAACGGAATCGTGAAACTCTTTGCTGCGTTAAACGACGTGGATCTCAGTCCCCATAATACCGGACATGAAGGCTTTCCCATTTATTTGGCAGCCCCTACCGGTCGGGCGGCCAAACGGATGAACGAAACCACGGGCTTACCGGCGGGGACGATTCATCGTTTGCTAGGGATTAATGGTCGGGAAAAAGTCCCTTCTTTAAATGCTCGGGAACTTTCCGGAGGCTTGTTGATTCTAGACGAGATGTCCATGGTGGACACTTGGCTGGCCAATACTTTGTTTAAAGCCATTGGCAACGATATGCAAGTAATCATCGTAGGGGATAAAGATCAGCTGCCTTCCGTGGGCCCGGGGCAAGTGCTCCATGATCTTTTGCAAACCACTGAAATTCCTCAGCGAGAACTGACAGAGATTTATCGGCAAGGGGATGGTTCTAGTATCATTTCCTTGGCCCATGAGATAAAAGACGGACAAATACCCGCCAATCTAACGGTGAACCAAAAGGATCGTTCCTTCTTCCGCTGTGATGCGTATCAAATTGAGCCGATTATTGCGCAAATCGTGGAAAAGGCCAAAGTAAAAGGCTTCACTGCCCAAGACATTCAAGTTTTGGCACCGATGTATCGCGGACCGGCGGGAATCAATGCTTTGAACAAAATGATGCAAGAAATTTTTAATCCCAATGATGGCAATAAACGAGAAGTCATCTTCAATGAGGTGGCTTATCGTGTAGGGGACAAAGTGTTGCAGTTGATAAATGATCCAGAGGCTAATGTCTTTAACGGGGACATGGGGGTTATTGTAGGGATTACTTATGCGAAGGAGTCCGAAGACAAGACCGATGAGTTGACCATCGCCTTTGACGCAACGGAAGTCGTCTACAAACGCAATGAATGGAATAAGATTACCTTGTCTTACTGTTGTTCCATTCACAAATCCCAAGGTAGCGAATTTAAAATGGTCATCTTGCCCATGGTGAGTCAGTATCAGCGAATGCTACAGCGAAACTTGTTATATACGGCGGTGACTCGGAGCAAAGATTTATTGATTTTACTAGGGGAACCTCGAGCTTACGAACAAGCAATTCACCGAGAGTCCGCCGTGCGTAAAACGACTTTGCAACAACGGATTCAAGAGGTAGGGGGAATTTCCACTGCCTTGACCATGAAAATTCACCAATACGAAGATGAAATGGCCGCTGAAACTCACGGATTGGTGACGTCGCTTCCTTTGGCGAAAAACGATTTGCCCCAAGAGAAAAAGCAGTCGGCTGACAAATTGGCCGAAGTCCCTCAAGAACAAAAGCCAGCCGTTCAGTATGACCAAGTTACAACAGAGCCAAAAGCGCCACAAGAAATCATCGAAGAAACGCTAACGGAGGATCATCGACTAACTTTGGCTATGATTACTAGCAATCAAGTAGATCCTTTGATTGGAATGACTGGAATCACCCCTTGGCAATTTCAAGCTCAATAATAAAAAACAAGCGCCCTGTCCATGAGAAAATCGACAGGGCGCTTGTTTTCGTCTATTTTTGGTACCAAACTAATTGATTGCGAGTGGTAAAGGTGATATCAAAGGATTGCGGCTGTAAGACTTCACCGTCTGCTTGACCATACTGGGGAATCGTGGAAACAATGCGCAGCCGGCTGCTGGTGAAATGATGAAAGTGCTTGGAAGTCGTATGCGTTTTTCGCGCCAATTTGATAATCAACCAAAAGAGCTTATACATAGGAATGCGTTCCACGACCACGAGATCCAACGAGCGCTTGTCCGCTTGGGCCATGGGGGCAATTGCCACGCCACCGCCGAAGTAAGGATGATTCGTCGTGGTACAGAGAAAGGCCTTTTTAAAGAAGTGTTCATTGCCATTTAATTCCACTAAAATGGGAAAACCTTTTTGAGTAAAGAGCAGTTTCAAAATGGATGAAATGTAAGAGAGGGAACCTAGATTGTACTTATTGAGCTGTTTTTTAGCAGTGGATTCGTTAGTGGTAGCCACGATTGCCGCATCCAGCCCGATGCCCACGTTGTTTAAGGCTACACCTGTTTCTTGTTGGACTTTTTCATCATAGACGATGGTATTAATCGTTTGTGGAGCAGGAGCTTTGACAATCTGCCAAAAAGCTTGCTCAGGTTTCAGTGACAGTCCGATACCACGAGCAAAGTCATTGCCGGAACCTCCAGGTATGTAACTGACTGGTAAGTCGTAATTCAGCCGGTAAAATTCATTGATGACTTGGTGTAAGGTGCCGTCGCCGCCAATAACCATCAATAAAGGAAAAGGTTCTTCGCTTTCTTTGGTTTCCTCGTTCCACGGAAGAAGGGTGGTTTCTGCCAAGTTGCGTGCGATTTCTCGCTCGTGACCGGCGTATTCGCTATAGTAAAGCGTATGTAAAAAGTTTTTTTCTAGTAGAAGGGTGCTAATCTTATCGCCCACTTTTTTTCCTTGGCCACTGCCTGAGGCTTGGTTGATCAACACATGGAAGTGAAATTTCATAATTGCATTGTATCTCCGTTCCCAATTATATTCGTGCAATGTATTTTAACAGAGGAATTCCAGATTGGGAAGAAAAGCGCACAAAAATAGTCTAGTGAGGGATTTGTTGCTTTCCTGCTTCTACTTCAAGGTTCTGATGTCCACTTGATTCCGCAGTTTCCGCTCACTAGACCGATTCAGTTAGTAAGGAGTTACTCAAATTCCCACGTCCTTTACTTGTTTTTTCAAGTTCATAACAATTCTCTCGCACTTGCTTTTGATGTGGCAAATACTTTTTTGGGAATTCCTATGACCCCTTACACTTATTTTATACCATATCCCAAGATTTATTGCAAGCGCTATCAAAATAAGTCCTGCATCTTAAGAATGTTTTATACATTTGGCTTTGAGGAAAGAAATCGGGAAATCGGATTAAAAGGGAGGCGATGGTTTTCATTTCCAGCAATCTCTGCTATACTACAACACGTATTTAGGGACTTGTTCCCAGCGGTTCATCAACCATCCCGCTTTACCAAAACTCGGAGAAAGAAGGAAAAAGAATGCAAACGAGAACCAAACCTATGAGTAAAGTGAGTCTTTTGACCACGAATGCCATCATCGCCGCTCTTTATGTGGCTTTGTCGCTGATCACACCGCTAGCTGCCGGACCGATCCAATTCCGTATTTCGGAAAGCCTCAATCACTTGGTGGTCTTCAATCGCAAATTATTATGGGGTGTCTTTGCCGGCTGTGTCTTGTACAATGCACTTTTTGGTATGGGCATCATGGATGTGCTTTTTGGTGGGGGTCAGACCCTTTTGGCACTGTCCTTGACGGCTGTTCTACAAAATAAAATCAAAAACCCTAAAGTGCGCTTGGGACTGAATAGTCTCTTTTTCACCGCTAGCATGTTTATGATTGCAATCATGTTGCATATCGTGAGTGCTGCACCATTTTGGGCAACTTATGGCACTTTGGCTTTAAGCGAATTTGCTGTTATGGTTGTTACGGCACCGATCATGTATTACTTGAATCAAAAATTAGACTTTGCCAATCGTCTGTAATTGACGTAAGTCTTCTTGCAAAACTCTCTTGCCAAACTATTGGTAGGAGAGTTTTTTTGCGAGAAATTCAGTAAGGAAACTAGGTAAAAAAGCCGGCGTCGCTTTGTTTGGAGTAGCAGTTGATTAATTGCTCGTGCTATAATAAAGAAAACGCACCCAAAGGAGGAGTTTTCATGGATGATTTCGACGACTTGTTTGGTTTTGACAGTGCTTTTGAGGATGATTTGGAAGACGACGCTCGCTTGGTGATGGATGAGGATGATTTTGAAGAGGAATGAAAAGGAAAGAACCGGCTGCCGTCTTGACGCTCCTTTTAATTCGTGGTATTTTAGGATGTACGCACTTTGCGTAAGGAGGAAAGCACATGGCGACAAAAAAGGCGGCATTAGCCTGTTCTGTTTGCGGCTCCCGTAACTATTCCAAATCGGTAAGCGAAGGAAAAAAAGGGGAACGCTTAGAAATCAATAAATTTTGTAAATATTGCAATCAATATACATTGCATCGGGAAACCAAATAATTTGCTAAAGGAGGAGCGGCTATGAAATTCATTAAAAGCGTAATCGCGGAAATGAAGCAAGTCACCTGGCCTACGAAAAAAGAATTGCGGAAAGATACCCTAGTGGTCATCGAAACATCCATTATTTTCGGGCTGATGTTCTTTGTGATGGATAGCGTGATTCAAGCAGTACTGGGTTTGATTTTGAAATAATAACACTGGTATAAACCCTTAAACGGTGCTATACTGTCTGTGAGGAAAAACTTCGGGGGACTGAGGTTTTTTTATTTGCCCAAAGAAGAGGAGAGCGAAACAATGGAATCATTTGAACGCAATTGGTACGTGTTGCATACATATTCTGGCTATGAAAATAAGGTTAAAGCAAATTTGGAATCCCGGGCACAAAGCATGGGCATGGGGGATTATATCTTTCGAGTAGTCGTACCGGAAGAAACCGATACGGAAGTTAAAAACGGCAAAGCCAAAGAAGTCGTGCACAAAACCTTCCCTGGTTACGTTTTAGTAGAAATGATCATGACGGATGAATCTTGGTACATCGTCCGCAATACTCCAGGAGTGACTGGATTTGTGGGTTCCCACGGCGCCGGTAGTAAACCAGCTCCTTTGTTGCAAGAAGAAATCAATCACATCTTGCGTTCTATCGGTATGAGCACCCGTCAGTCTGACTTGAAGGTAGCGGTAGGCGATACGGTGAAAATCATCGAAGGAGCCTTTTCTGGATTGGAAGGACAAGTGGCTGAAGTAGATGAAGAACGTCAAAAACTTAAAGTCAACATTGATATGTTTGGTCGGGAAACCAGTGCCGAACTAGACTTTGACCAAGTGGATAGTTTATAAGCTAGATAAGTTTGAAGCCTGCCAATTTGGCGGGCTTTTTTTGTGAGAAACTAAGAAAACAAAAAGTTCCTTGAAGCCCAGGCTTCAAGGAACTTTTTTATTTTTCATTTTTCGGTTGGCGCTAGAGCTTTCAAAAGCATTTCTGCCCAATATTCCGCATAGTGGACGTTGATTTTTTGGTAGATAGCCGGATCCGAGACTCCCTGGACCATGGATTCTAAGTAAAGTAAAAGAAATTCATCGGAGTATTTCAAGTCGATTTTGCCTTCTTTTCGTCCTTGTTGGAGCAGTTGGACCATCACATCGTAGTAACGTTGGTTGTAAGCGTGCATTTTAGTGGCTAATTCCGCATCGGCTTTTTGGCTGTATTGGGCCATTAAATCGAGGAAAAACTGCTGATCCACAGTATCCAAATACTGAATCTTTACTTTGGCTAAGGCCATTAATTTTTCTTCAAAAGGAAGGTCTTGGGAAAGAAAGGTCATACTTTCTGCGCCCATCCGGTCAAGAAAATCCATAAAGACCTGTTGAATCAATTTTTCTTTACTGTGAAAGTATTTAAAAATAGTCGCTTTGGAGACACCGGCTTCTTTGGCCAAAGTGTCCATACGCAAACCGTCAACACCAGCAGGCTGGTTCAAGAGGGCAAAAGCAGTATCTTTAATCGTTTGCATTTTTTGCTGGGTGCGTTTTTCAAAGCCGTTCATGACAAGACTCCTTCGCTGAGATTACTTCCTATTATAATAGGGATTGATTTAAACTGCAAACAAAAAAAGAGTTCAAAATATCTGAGATTTTCTTTGACTTTTCCAAAGCAGAAGAATATTATGAACTAAAATCGTTTGTTTGGTTTAAAAAACGATTGAATCATTCTGGATGGAGAAATGAGGAGCAGAAAATGGAAGAAATTGTAAAAGTGGCACATTTGCAAAAGCGTTTTGGAAAATTCCAAGCTTTGAAAGATGTTAGTTTTACTGTGGAAAGAGGCCAAGTGGTTGGGTTTATCGGGCCTAATGGAGCAGGGAAGTCCACGACGATTCGGACGCTTTTGGGCATTATCAAAAAAGATAGTGGCGAGGCGACGATCTTTGATAAAGATGTATGGAAAGACAGTATCGCAATTCACGAGGAACTTTCCTATGTACCTGGGGATGTGGCCTTGTGGGGGAATCTGACCGGTGGAGAAATCATTGATCTCTTTATGAAGCTCCATGGTGGTGGCGATGCTCGTAAACGCGATGAACTGATCAAAAAATTTGAACTGGATCCTAAGAAAAAAGCTAAGAACTACTCAAAAGGGAATCGCCAAAAAGTGGGCTTGATTGCTGCTTTATCCGTGGAATCTGAGCTCTATATTTTGGATGAACCCACGTCTGGTTTGGATCCTTTGATGGAAGCTATCTTCCAGGAAGAAATCGCTAAATTAAAAGCAGCTGGCAAATCCATCTTGCTTTCGTCCCATATCTTAAGTGAAGTCGAGCGTTTAGCCGATAAGGTCGTGATTATTCGCGAAGGCCAAGTCGTCGAAAGTGGGACATTGGACGAAATGCGCCATTTGACCCGTTCCCAAGTAATCTTGGCCAGTGAGGAAGATGTCAGTGAACTACAAGGAGTTGCTGGGGTTCATGACTTCAGTCAAAAAGGTCAAGAAGCAACCTTTGCAATTGACAACAAAGAAATGAACACACTGCTTGGGGCGGTGGCGAAACTTAAGGTGACGAAATTTGAAGTCGTGCCACCAACCTTGGAAGACCTTTTCATTCGCCATTACGAAAAATAAAGGCGGTCAATTGGCTTGAGGAAGAAAGGATGACGAAGGTTGAAAGAGAAATTTGCGTTATGGCAATTGTTGTTTTTGAAATATGTACAGCGAGATTGGAAGAAAATCTTGCTTTGGGTGGTTTTATTAGGGGGATTTTCCGGAGGCTTCGTACCGTTTTTTGAAGAAATCGCAAAAGGGACAGGCTTGCAAGGCATGTTTGAAACCATGCAAAATCCCGCCATGGTCTCTATGGTAGGGCCGACCCCGGTCACTGAAGCGAGCCAATATACCATAGGCGCCATGTATGCCCATGAGATGTTGCTGTTTTGTGGCTTGTTTGCCATGATTATGACGGCCTTACACGTGATTGGCCACACCCGCAAGGAAGAGGATTTAGGCTTACAGGAGTTAATTCGTTCCTTCCGAGTAGGGCGACAAGCCAATTCTTTAGCCGTTATGGTGGAAATGGTCTTGATTAATCTGTTAGTCGGTATTTTTACCGCGGGGTTAATGATTAGTTTCCAAGTTGACAGCGTTGATGCTGCCGGAAGTGTGCTGTTTGGGGCTTCTGTCAGTCTAGCCGGGATTTTAGGTGGGGTCATCGCCTTGTTCTTTGCTCAAATCATGGCGACTTCCGCTGGTGCTACCGGAGCTTCACTAGGCTTTATTGGGCTTTTGTACCTACTTCGGGGAGCGACGGATGTCTCAGCTGTCAAATGGTCCATGGCCAATCCTATGGGGTGGACGTATTTAACCCATCCCTTTACCGAGAATCGCTGGTATCCGCTACTTTTCGGAATCGTCTTTAGTCTAGTGGTTATGGGGATTTCCTTCGTATTAGAAGGGGGGCGGGATTTAAACGACGGCTACTTACCGGAATGGGAAGGTCGAGCTCATGCGCCAAAGTCATTGCTTTCGGTCAGGGGCTTATTGTTCCGCTTGAACCGTGGCATCATCATCAGTTGGCTACTCGCTTTTGCGGTGTTAGGTGCTGCTTACGGTTCGATTTATGGGGATATGCAAAGCTTTTTGGAAAGCAATCAATTAATGGAAGCCATGTTTACTCAGTCGGGGACTTCTATTGAAGCCTCCTTTACCGCCACCATTATGATGGTGATGATGGGTATGGCGACGATTTTACCCATTGCCATCGTGAACAAATTAGGGGCTGAAGAAAGTCGTCAACATTTTAGCCAGTTGTTTTCCACTAAGGTTTCTCGATTACAGTTTTATGGCTGGACGATCTTTTTGGCAGTCATCTCCGGAGCATTGGGGATTTTGGCTGGGGCTGGTGGTTTAGGTGCCAGTGCGCTAGCCGTTATGAGTGATAAGACGACGATGACCATGAGTGACTTTTTGCAAGCGGGCTTTAATTTCTTCCCGGTAATTTTGTTCTTTACCGGTTTAGCCGGATTAGTGCTAGGCTTTGTGCCTTCTTTAGGAAAATTATTGTACGTGTATCTGGGCTATTCCTTCGCTTTGAGCTATTTTGGGGGGATTTTAGACTTACCTAATTGGTTGAGTATGACATCTGCTCTTAATTGGCCAAGTCAAATGCCTATGAAAGACTTTGATGCCACCGCCTTTTTCGTAGTGTTCGCTGTGAGTCTAGTCTTAGTAGTCTTAGGCTTGTGGGGCTATCAAAAACGGGACTTAAAAGAAGGAGCATAAGCAAACAAAGAAACCGACACGAGGGTGTCGGTTTCTTTGTTTTTAATTTTCTTCGTAATAGGCATGAAGGTTAGCCAAAGCATGAGCCACCGTCGCGTGTTCTTTTCGTTGATCATCTTGCCAGAGATGGGCCAGTTGTTTTTTTACATCGGGTTGTAAGGAAGTGTAGATGACCAATTGATTGCGCTTAGCAGCTTGCGCCTGAAAATCATCGAGCACGCCAATCGCCGTCAAGTCGATATTCGGCACCCCCCGCATGGAGAAAATAATACCATCGTGTTCCTGTAATCCGGCCAACGTGCTTTTCAATTTTTCTGCTGACATGAAAAACAGCGGACCGCTAATGTAGACCACCGACCAGTTTTTTAGCTTTTCCGTCTGGGGCAGATTCATCCGCGCCCAATCAATGCGATCCACCGAAATCGTAATGGCAGCACTTTTCCAAATAAAGAAGATGCAGCCACCGATTACGCCAATCACGATGGCGATGCTTAAGTCAAAGACTACGGTACAGATCATGGTCAAAAGAAAGAGACTGATTGCCGCCCAATTGCGCTTAGCGAAAAGCTCTCGAATGGTGTGCCATTCATTCATCCGCCAAGCGGTGACGATTAAGACACCGGCCAAAGCAGGCATAGGGATTTGGGACATGATCGGACCTAGGAGAATCATGGAGAGGAATAAGACCAAAGCGTGAACAATTCCTGCCAGACGAGTTTGGGCGCCAGATTTCAACGCCACACTAGTACGAGCAATCGCCGCCGTGGCGGGAATCCCGCCGAAGAAAGGCAAGATGAGATTGCCGATACCTTGAGCGACTAACTCTTGGTTGCTGTCTAAGGGTTGATTGGCCATGCGTCCGGCAGAAGCCCCACAGAGAAGACTTTCCACCATGCCGAGTAAGGCGATGCTAATAGCGGGCATCAGGACTGCTTGTAGTTCTTTTAAGGTAAAGCCTAGGTGTAATCGTTGCTCCCCAATCAAAGTCTGGGGGATGCGTCCGACTGTGGCAATCGGCAAATCAAAAAGCATCATCACAGCTGTACATAAGATGATCAAAACCAGTGAGCCGGGAACTTTTTGATTCCAAGACTTAGGATAGGAGACTAATCCGAGAATAACTAAGAGCCCCATAATCCAAGTAGCAGTAGCAGGGGAAAATCCCAACTCCTGGTAACTAGCCATTTTTTCGATGACATTACTACCTTCTGAGTGAACCCCAAAGAGATTGTCCACTTGTCCCAAGGCGATGATAATGGCAATCCCAGAAGTAAAGCCGGTAATCACTGGAGCGGGAATGAAAGAAGTCAGTGCCCCTAGGCGGAAAATCCCAGCGATTAATAAAAAGAGACCGGCTAAAAAGGTAGCAAGAAAGACGCCTTGCATCCCTTGACTGGCTACAATGGACATTAGAATAGCTGCCATGGCCCCAGTTGGACCAGAAATCTGATAAAAGCCTCCAGACAAAGAACCGATAACCAAGCCGGCAATGACTGCGGTGATTAAACCAGCCTGGGCATCGGCACCGCTACTTACACCAAAAGCCAGCGCCAAAGGCAGAGCTACAGCTGCCACCGTAATTCCTGCCATAACATCTTTTTGCAATTTGGTGCCGTTATACCCCCGAAATTCATTTTGTAATAAGACCAAAAACTTTTTAACCAACCCTCAAACTCCTTTTCATGAAAATTTTCTTGTATTATCTTCATTAGCATAGCATAGAACCTAGAGGATTTGTATCGAAATTCACAAGGAAAACCAAGGTCTTTCGCAATTAGTGACAAAAAAAGAGATCAGGCAAAGTGCCTGACCTCAGGATGGGAAGAAATTTAACTTTGGCGTTCGAGAATTTCTTTTTGCAAGCGTTGGGCAGTCGGCGTTACGGCGAGGCCACCTTCTGCTGTTTCTTTAAAGATACCAGGCATTTGCCGGCCCACTTGGTACATGGCTGCGACCACTTCATCCGGGGGAATCACGCTTTCAATCCCCGCCAAGGCCATATCCGCGGACACCACGGCTTGAGAAGACCCCAAGGCGTTGCGTTTCACACAGGGGACTTCCACCAAACCGGCCACGGGATCACAAATTAAGCCCATCATATTTTTCAAAGTAATGGCCACCGCTTGCGCTCCTTGGTGAGCACTACCTCCTTTGGCACAAACCAGGGCCGCTGCTGCCATGGCCGCCGCCGAGCCGATTTCTGCTTGGCAGCCACCTTCAGCCCCAGAAATGGAAGCATTGTTGGCAATGACCAGGCCAAACGCCCCAGCAGTAAAGAGAAAGTCCAATTGCCCTTGCCGATCTAATTGCAACTGCTCCCGAAACGCCACTAAGACGCCGGCAACCACGCCAGCACTTCCGGCAGTGGGGGTGGCACAAATCAAGCCCATTTTCGCGTTGACCTCATTAACCGCAATGGCATTTTGGACAGCGGTTAGGAGCGTAGTACCACTGAGAAATTCGCCGGAAGCGATGTAGTCTTGCAATTTTTTGGCATCACCACCGGTTAAACCCGTGACAGATTTGACCCCGGCAACCCCTTCTGCAATGGAATTTTCCATGACGGTTAAGTTTCGGTCCATAAGTTCGATGATTTGCTGGCGACTGCGACCGGTTAATTCCTGTTCCGTGGCAATCATCAATTCCGCCACACTAGGATAATTTTGGCTTTGTTCCACCAATTCAGCGATTGAAAAAAACATCTAAATTCCTCTTTTCCTAGATAAAATCGAATTATACAAAATAGGTTGCATTGTAAATATGATCGAGCTTTTTCAAGTCATGGAGAAGATCCGGACGGGCTTCGTCGGATTCGATGATCATAATGGCTTTTTCGCCTTTTGATTCCCGGGTGACGGTCATGGTTCCGATATTGACACCGGCTTGGGAGAACAGATTAGTGACACTGGCAATAATTCCCGGCACATCTTCGTGGACGGTGATAAAGGTCGGCGTACCCATGGTCAAGGAAATCTTAAAGCCGTTTAGCTCGCTGATTTGGATATTGCCGCCGCCAATGGAAATACCGGTAACCGTCATTTTCCGGTCTCCTTTGGTTAAGAGCATTTTCACCGAGTTTGGGTGTTCAGCTTTTTCGTTTCGTGGCACAAAAAGAACTTCCATACCGGACTCATAAGCAATTTTTAAAGAGTCGGGTAACGCGGGATCGTCTGGTTCCATGCCTAACAGTCCGCCTACTAAGGCGACATCGGTACCGTGTCCTCGATAAGTCTTAGCAAAGGACTCGTACAAGTAAATATCTACGGAGTCTGGTTGCTCCCCAAAAATATTTCGGACGATTTTGCCAATGCGAGCGGCCCCCGCAGTATGGGAACTAGACGGGCCTACCATGATTGGCCCGATGATATCAAAGACGCTTTTGTATTTTAATTGTTCCATTTCTACACCTCTTATATATAGAAGAAATCGGATCGTAAAGGATCATTCCAGTGGGTAGTGTACCACATTTTAGTGAAAAGACGGGAAGAAGCTTTCGTGGGTTTGGGCTTTTTTAAGAAATCAATGGCTGAAAGGAATGTCTTGCATTTTTTTATGATGATGCTATAATATTTGGGTGTGTGTCGCGAAAGTGATTTTGCGATAGGCATATAGGTACAAAGTGGGAGGAGAAATATAGATCTCCAATACACCACATCACGGACTCAAGGAGGTATGTCTCGTGGCAAAAAAAGTAGAAAAAATCGTTAAATTGCAAATTCCTGCAGGTAAAGCAACACCAGCTCCCCCAGTAGGTCCTGCGCTAGGTCAAGCGGGTGTGAATATCATGGGCTTCACCAAAGAATTCAACGCTCGTACAGCTGATCAAGCAGGTTTGATCATTCCAGTTGTGATTTCTGTATACGAAGACCGTTCATTCACCTTCGTTACGAAAACACCACCGGCTGCAGTATTGTTGAAAAAAGCTGCGAAGATCGAAAAAGGTTCTGGTGAACCAAACAAAACAAAAGTAGCATCTGTTACTCGCGACCAAGTAAAAGAAATCGCTGAGTTGAAAATGGAAGACCTAAACGCAGCTGACGTTGAAGCAGCTATGCGCATGGTTGAAGGAACTGCACGAAGCATGGGGATCACTGTCGACTAAGCACGACACCCTAAAGAAGTAGCTTCTCAGTTAGCTCTGTCTTGAAAGACACAGAAGACGTGGGAGGTTCTACCGTTATAACCACATCAAGGAGGAAACAAAATGGCTAAAAAGAGCAAAAAAATGCAAGATGCATTGAAAAAAGTTGACAACACGAAAGCTTACTCCGTAGAAGAAGCTGTTGCCTTGGCACAAGAAACAAACATCGCAAAATTTGACGCAACGGTTGAAGTTGCATACCGTTTGAACGTTGACCCTAAAAAAGCAGACCAACAAATTCGTGGGGCAGTTGTCTTGCCAAACGGAACTGGTAAAACACAAACTGTTTTAGTTTTCGCAAAAGGCGAAAAAGCTAAAGAAGCTGAAGCAGCTGGTGCTGATTTTGTCGGCGACGATGACATGGTTCAAAAAATCCAAGGTGGCTGGTTTGACTTTGACGTAGTCGTAGCAACACCAGACATGATGGCAACTGTCGGTAAATTAGGTCGTGTCTTGGGGCCAAAAGGCTTGATGCCAAACCCTAAAACCGGTACTGTAACGATGGATGTCACCAAAGCAGTTAACGAAGTAAAAGCTGGTAAAGTAACATACCGTGTGGACAAAGCTGGTAACGTACACGTGCCAATCGGCAAAGTATCATTCCCTGCTGAAAAATTAGTAGAAAACTTCAAAACAATCAACGATACATTAGTGAAAGCTAAACCATCTGCAGCCAAAGGTATTTACATTAAAAACATTTCTGTAACAACTACATTTGGCCCTGGGATCCACGTTGATTCCGCTTCTTTCTAAGCATTTTTTAGAAAAACAACCAATTAAACTTGACTTGACCGCCTTGTCTGTGATAAGGTGGTCAAGGTTAAAGTTTAACCGTACCGAAGACAGTAGGTGACGCAAGTCTTAATTTCCTACCGAGGACAACGATTGAGAACAGTCAATGGTCCCTCTATGTCTACGGTGGCATGGGGTTATTTTTTTGCCCTAACCCATCAAATCTTGGAGGTGAAATACAAAATGAGTGAAGCAGCTATCGCTAAAAAAGCGCAATTAGTTGATGAAGTCGCTGAAAAATTCCAAGCAGCCGCATCCGTAGTCGTTGTCGACTATCGTGGTTTGACTGTAGACGAAGTGACTCGTCTTCGTAAACAATTACGTGACAACAACGTGGAAATGAAAGTTATCAAAAACTCAATCCTTTCCCGTGCTGCCAAGCAAGTAGGTCTAGAAGGTTTAGACGAAGTATTCACAGGTCCGACTGCCGTTGCATTTAGTAACGAGGATGTCGTTGCTCCTGCGAAAATCATCGACGAATTTTCAAAAGACGCGAAAGCATTGGAAATCAAAGGCGGTATCATCGAAGGCAAAGTATCATCTGTCGACGAAATGGTCGCTTTGGCAAAATTGCCAAACCGCGAAGGACTACTTTCTATGTTGCTATCTGTGCTTCAAGCACCAGTCCGCAACGTGGCATACGCAGTCAACGCAGTTATCGAATCAAAAGAAGGCGACGCCGCTTAATCAGCGCCGCGTAGCTTAAAAGTATTACCCAAAAAAATCATCCAAATGGAGGAACTCAATCATGGCATTGAACATTGAAAACATTGTCGAAGAGCTAAAAGGCGCGACAATCCTAGAATTGAACGACTTAGTTAAAGCTATCGAAGAAGAATTTGGCGTATCTGCTGCAGCTCCTGTTGCTGCTGCTGGCCCTGTTGCTGCTGCTGAAGAACAAACTGAATTCACAGTTGAATTAACTGCAGCTGGCGACCAAAAAGTTAAAGTTATCAAAGCAGTTCGTGAAGCAACTGGCTTAGGCTTGAAAGAAGCGAAAGCAGTAGTTGACGGCGCTCCTTCAGCTGTTAAAGAAGGCATCTCTAAAGAAGAAGCAGAAGCATTGAAAGCTTCTTTGGAAGAAGTAGGCGCATCTGTAACTGTCAAATAATTTTTGACATTTCTATGACTCGGATCCTGGTAAAGGGATTCGGGTCTTTTTTGCATTTTGAGAGGCTTTTCAGTAAATAAAATAACAAAGAGAATAATGACATCTCTAAGAGTAAAAAAGAACAACAATTCATCGACACTTTCTGCTCATTTTCAGAAAAAATAAGCGTGAAATTTGCTCAAAAACAGAATGAATTCCCGGCTTGACGAGTCTATGGATTACGATAGTTGTTTTATGAAACCGAGGTTAAAAATAAAATAATAGGGCAAATGAAATATGATTGTAACATTCCTAATATCTGATTGATAAATAGAAATGGTAGAATTCTTCTTGTAGCGAAGAATCGTTAGGAACTAATGAAGACTTATAAAACTTTTAGAAAATGTCGGAGGAGCCCCTAATTGAAAAAGAAATCACTTGTTGCTTTATTGGTTTGTACCATGACCCTTGCGTCAACACCGGTTGCAGTATTTGCAGACTCGTACGATGATCAAATCGAAGCAAAAGACAAACAAATTAATAAATTGAAAACTGAACAAGCAGATGCCCAAGCGCAAATCGACGCTTTGACAGCTGATATCGAAACCGTTAATAAAAAAGTCAAAGAGTTAGAAGCAAAAGAAGAAACCTTGACCAACGAAACTTTGGAATTGCAAGATACCATTGCAAAACTAAAAGTTCGGATTGCTAAGCGTCAAGAAAAAATCAATGCGCAAGCTCGGGACACCCAAGTAAATGGACAAGCATCAACCTTCATCGATGCAGTCTTAGGTTCTGATTCCGTATCAGAAGCCATCAGCCGGGTTCAAGCCATGTCTACATTAGTAGGGGCGAACCAAGATCTCCTGAAACAACAACAAGAAGATGAAAAAGCGGTTGAAGAAAAAGTTCAAGAAAATGAAGCTAAGATCAAAGAATTGGCTGCGAATCAAGAAGAATTAGCCAATCAAAAAGAAGCCATTGCCAATCAACAAGCTGAGTTGAAAGTAATGAAAGCTTCCTTAGCTACTGAACAAGCGAAAACTGAAAACGATAAGAAAGACTTACAAGCGAAGAAAGCCGCTGCAGAAGCAGAAGCTGCTCGCATTAAGAAAGAACAAGAAGCTGCCGAAAAAGCACGTCAAGAAGCCGCGGCAAAACAAGCGGCCGCAGCGAAAAAAGCACAAGAAGAAGCAGCGAAGCAAGAAGCTGCTGCTAAAGAAAAACAAACTACGAACACTTCTTCCAGCTCTAGCGACTCAAAAGCAGATGTGGAAGAATCAGTGACGACACCTTCTAATGATGATTCTAATAATGGTGGTTCCATTTCAACTGAACCATCTACACCGGCTACACCTTCTGAACCAGAAGAAGAAATCGAAACACCGTCTACTGGAACGGGTGGTAAAGATCACTCTAACTCCGGTAACATGTACGCTTATGGTCAATGTACTTGGTACGTGAAATCTGTCGCTCCATGGGTAGGCACTTACTGGGGCAATGGCGCACAATGGGGTGCTTCGGCTGCAGCGGATGGCTATCGTGTCGATGGTTCTCCAGAAGCAGGCTCCGTGGTAGTCTTCGGCGCTGGCCAAATGGTTGGCGATTGGCAAGCTAGTGGTGCGTACGGTCACGTGGCGTATGTACAGTCTTACAACGCTTCAAGCAATACCATCACGATTACACAAGGCGGAATGGGCTTCTCCAATCCTGGCGGACCAAACACGCAAACGTTGAGTGCATCAGGTTTCCAATACATTCACCGTTATTAAGAAGCAAAAGTAAAAGCTGAGATCCTTTTGGATCTCAGCTTTTTTGTGATTTTATACTGTCTATGGTATCGTCATTCCTCATGTAGAAGCCTAGATTGAAATTTTAAACCGAATACTCGTGATTTTGCTGAACGCTAGTCGCGCTCTCTATATAAAACTTAAATTGAGTTTTTCTATGCTATGTTATTTAGTATTATAATCATTTTTTATTATAGAAATAGAACTCGACTGTTAGTAATCTAGAGTTTTAACTATTTTTTGTATCAAGCACCCTCTTCGCCTTCGGTAGCGTCAAGAATTATGTGTAAATGGAAAATCCATTCCGTTAATTACAGTTAAATCATTGACTCTAATGTATCCTGAATTTCTTTAAATCCTTTGTGAATCCTGCCTAAAAATTTTTGGTTATATTGATTAAATTGCGACACTAAAAATCTTTCTAAAGAGTCTTCATTTGGAAATTGTTCTTTTCTTCGAGTATACCGTTTTAATTGTTTATTAAATCCTTCGATTAAGTTCGTTGAATAGATGGTTCGTCTGATAGTGGGAGGAAAATTATAAAATGTGACTATGGCAGGATTCAAGAGCAGATTGACAACTCTTGGATACTGCTTTCCCCATTTTTTGACCATAAAGTCCACTTGAGCCAATGCCTCTTCTTTAGACGTTGCTTGGTAAACCGCTTTGAACTCCTCACAAATTTCTTTTCGATCTCGAATACGCACTTTATGTGCGATATTTCTAGATACATGTACACAGCATTGTTGAAATTGTGCATTCGGATACACACTATGGATACTTTCTTCGATACCACTTAAACCATCGGTTACCACTAATAAAACCTCTTCTAACCCACGGTTTTTAAGATCTTGAAGAACCTCTTTCCAAATATACGCGGATTCTGTTGGGGCGATAGTGAACCCAAGAACTTCTTTGGTTCCATCCAATCGGATACCAATCGTAATGTACACGGCTTCTTTTGAAACGGTTTGTCTCTTCAAAGGAATATGTGTCGCATCCATAAAGATAACGGAATAACTGGCTTCTAACGTTCTTTCTTTAAATGCTAAAACGTCTTCAGACACGAGTTTACTCATGTTGGAGATCGTTTGTGGCGTATAGTGATGCCCATACATTTTTTCAATTAATTCGGAAATTTCAGCCATCGTAATGCCTTTTTGAAATAATTGGATAACGGTCGTTTCTAACGAATCATTGGTTCTCTTATATGCTGGGAGTGTTTGTTGAGAAAATTCGCCATTCCGATCTCTAGGAATAGTTAAATTTAGCTCTCCATATTCTGTTTTAAATGTACGTGAATAATTCCCGTTACGGGAATTTCCTGAATTGAATCCATTTCGATCATATTTTTCGTAGTCTAAAAAAGCAGTTAGCTCTGCTTGTAGAAGTGAATTAATCGCTCGTTCTAAATGATCCCGAAATAATTCATCTAAATCGCCTTTATTGAGTAGTGTTTGCATAATTTCTGTAGTAAAATTAGTCATGAGAAAGTCCTCCTATAAAATTTCGGTGTCGTAACTTTAATTTTACAGAATGGACTTTCTCTTTTTCTACCCTAAATTTCTATTTACACAAAATATTTTACACTCTCTCGCCTTCCTTCTCACACCATGCTAAAATAATACATAGATGGTGTTTAAAAAATGATGGACAGTTGAATTTCATGACCAATCCTTTTCATCAATCTCTCAGATTCCCGCACTTGATTTTGATGCATGCTACGCTAGTAATCTGGAAATTCTAATTGAATATGTCAATCATGTACGGTGTTTGAGATTCCTTTGCGGCTTAGTCGAAGAAAGGAGGAGCTTCGCATGGGAAAACCTGAATTAATCGATCCTCGCGCGCTTTATCACGGGGATGAGTTTGCCCCACAAAAGCAAAAGGGTAAGGGGCCAGCGTTACAGAAGGAAATGACCCCACGACCGGATTGTGGGGAGGAGAGTTATGTTGGTACTAGCCGGTTGAAAAATCGCCGGGCGTTGATCACGGGAGCGGATTCGGGAATCGGTCGGGCGGTGGCGATTGCTTTTGCCCGAGAAGGAGCGAATGTGGCGATTCATTTTTATCCTGGTGAGGAAGAAGACGCGGCAGAGGTAGCCGAGTATGTACGGGCTGCTGGTCGTAAGGCTGTGTTGATTCCCGGAGATTTTCGGGATGAGACGGTGCCAGATCAAGTTGTAGAAAAGGTCATTGCTGAATTGGGTGGTTTGGACACGCTAGTTTTAAATGCCGCGCATTAAGTGGCTCAAAGCGATATTTTGACGCTGCCTGTACAGCAAAGTCAAAGATACCTTTATGGTGAATATCATCTTTATGTTTGCTTTGATGAAAGCAGCCAAGCCCCATTTGGAACCAGGTAGTGCGATTGTGACGACGACCAGTGTGCAAGCCTTTGATCCCAGTCCGAATTTGATGGATTATGCGGCGACGAAAGCGGCAATTCACAACTTCACGATTTCCTTAGCTCGACAGTTGATTGACGCTGGGATCCGTGTGAATGGGGTGGCCCCGGGGCCGATTTGGACGGCCTTGCAACTCAATGGCGGCCAGCTTCCTGGAGAGTTAGCAGCATTCGGCCAAGAGAGTCCTATGAAACGAGCGGGGCAGCCGGTGGAACTGGCTCCGGTTTATGTCTTTTTAGCCTCCAATCAAGCAAGCTACGTGACCGGGCAAATCTATGGGGTCACTGGGGGCAAGAAAATCAATTAAAACTCCAAATCAGATAATAGTAAATGAATAGTTTTTCTAAGGACTGACGCTTGGAGGGTGTCAGTCCTTTTTGCCATTGTCTATCTTTGGGCTGTCAGTTATACTTTTGGGTGAGGTGAGGCAGATGTTGAAATATGTTGAAATTGCAGATGTTATTCGAGAGCGAATTGAAAACCAAACCTATCCCACTGGTTCTTTTTTGCCGAACCAGGTGGATTTAGTGACTGAATTTCAAGTCAGTCGCATGACGATTAAAAAAGCGATTAATATCTTGATTATGGAAGGTTTGGTACTCTCAAAACGGGGCTCGAGGACGAAGGTTTTGGACCATAGTTTTTGGGGCAAAGAGACTAGCCCCATGGATCAGTATCAAGGATTGACCTACCAGATGAAACAAAGAGGACGGACGATTACCAGTCAGATTATCCGTTTTGAAGTCGTTTTACCGGAAAAACGGGTCCAAAAAATGCTGAAACTAGCAGATGGGGCCAAGGTTTACGAGATTATTCGCTTGCGTCTTTTAGATGAGCAACCTTACGTTTTGGAGCATTCCTTTATGCCCCTTTCTTTAGTGCCGAATCTTAAGGAAGAGCACTTGTTGGCCTCGATTTATGACTATCTGTTGGATGAACTGGGCCTGCGTTTTGCGGGGATGTCCCGGACGATCCAAGCGGATAAGAGCCACGAATTGGATCAGACGTATCTGGATTGCGGTGTTCACGACCCAATTTTGGAAGTGGAGCAAGTGGTTTATTTGGAAAATGGGGTGCCGGTGGACTACTCTACTAGTCACAACCGCTACGATACCCGGGGCTACTCCATGCTGGATTTAAAAAACATGAATCTTGATTAAGCCTGTTTTTAAATGCAAATTAAAATCACAGGAAAAGCGATTGAAAGAGCCGTTTTTTCCCGTGAGAAGAAGATGAGAGCAAGCGAATTTCTCACAGCGCCCACTTGCTTAAATGGGGATTTGCTTGGAAAATTTATGCAGAAACACCTAAAAACCCTCCCAGGTTGGTTAGTCCTGGGAGGGTTTTTAAATAAAGCTGGTGTGAATGGAATAAGTTTCCAACACGTTGTTGTGAGAATCTTCCCCAAAATTCTCTGCACCTTCATTATAGCGGAAAGTCCTTGATATGTTAAACAATGTGTGCTTGGAAATAAATAAAAAGTATTTCAAAAAGTAAGGTTCCTTTTGCGTAATTTATTTAATGTCCAAATAACGAAGAGAGAAAAATGAGAATATAATTTAAAAGCAAATGAAAATCCCCTTAGCCCGTCAGCTTTCCTAGGATAATAAAACAAGAGAAAAGAAGAATCATTTTTTGAAATATATTTCAGCTGTTTTTTAAAGAGCTTAAGCTTTCTTAGGATTCACTGACTTTTCTGGGCATTGCTAAAGTCCCTAAGGCTTATTTTCGAAGGAAGGGATCACTGGAAATTCCTTGTTGCAATACTTGGCGAGCGTATTCTTGGGCGGAGAATAGAGAATGATCCCGGTAATTGCCACATTCTTTGGCAGAAACGGCAGGAACGCTAGTAGCCGCTACTACGTGTTTTTCCAGGACGGTAGTCAATGCATCCCGGATTTCTTCCGGTGTGTGGTTGCCCCAAAGAATCAGGTAAAAGCCGGTGCGGCAGCCCATGGGAGACAAATCAATGACCCCTGTCAGGTAGTCTCGCAGATTAACGGCTAATAAGTGCTCCAAAGTGTGCAAGGCACCAGTAGGCAGGGCATCTTGATTTGGCTGCAAAAAGCGCAAATCATATTTCTCGATGCGGGCTTCTCCTTGTTCTTCCACCCCTGCCCGTCGAACATACGGAGCCTTTACTAAATTGTGGTCTAATTCAAAGCTTTCAACTTTTGCCATTTGTGTATCCTCCAAAGTTTTTTTGTATGTGTCATCATAGCAAATTTTACATGGAGGTGCAATTTACGAAGGCCTTTTAGCGAAAGCCAAAGGTTCAATGGATTAAATTGAATAAATATACGGATTTTTCGGAGTTTTTCCAAAACTGTACTGTAATTTTTGAGGAAATATGCTAAAATAGCACAAATATGATAGGGAGTGGTAGGAATGACTGGTTATAAGGTTGCTGTCGTGGGTGCAACAGGTGCTGTGGGGACAAAAATGATCGAAATGTTGGAACAATCTACTTTGCCAATCGCTGAGGTAAAGTTGTTGGCTTCTGCCCGTTCCGCTGGCCAAACACGAAAGGTAAATGGCGTGGAGGTCGTGATTGAAGAGTTGGTACCTGATTCCTTTACGGGAGTGGATATCGCTTTGTTTTCTGCCGGGGGTGGCATCTCCAAGCAGTTTGCTCCGGAAGCGGTGAAGCGGGGAGCCGTGGTTGTGGACAATACCAGTGCCTTTCGTATGACCGATGGGGTGCCATTGGTGGTACCTGAGGTGAATCGAGAAGCCTTAAAGCGTCACAAAGGAATCATCGCCAATCCTAACTGTTCAACGATCCAAATGATGGTAGCCCTAGAGCCTATTCGCAAAGCTGCGGGCTTAAAGCGGATCATCGTGTCCACTTACCAAGCGGTTTCCGGCGCAGGTGCTAAGGCGATGGAAGAGTTGAAGCGGGAAACCTTGGCTTACTTGGACGGGACTCCAAAAGATCAGCTAAACCCTGAAATCTTGCCTTGTGGAGGAGACAAAAAGCACTATCCAATCGCGTTTAATGCCTTACCGCAAATCGATGTCTTTGCCGATGAGGATTACACGTATGAAGAGTGGAAAATGATTAATGAAACCCATAAAATCATGGAAGACGATCAAATCAACGTAGCGGCTACCTGTGTGCGGGTACCGGTCTTTTCCGGTCATTCGGAGTCGGTCTATATTGAAACCGAACAGGAATTAACCGTTGCGGAAATCAAAGACTTATTAGCCGGGGCACCAGGCGTTGTTTTAGAAGACGATCCAAGCCAACAAATCTACCCGCAAGCGCTGAATGCGGTTGGGAAAAAGGAAACTTTTGTGGGCCGGATTCGCCGGGATTTACATGTGAAAAACGGCTACCATCTGTGGATTGTTTCCGACAATCTGTTAAAGGGGGCCGCTTGGAACTCCGTACAAATCGCCGAAACCTTACATGAAATGCAATTGGTAGGCGTAAAGTAATCGTTACTTTAAAAGAAGCGGGCATAAGAACCCGCTTCTTTTTTGGTGCCAAAATTTGTCAAAATTCGCAAACTATGGGAAAATGATGCTATTATATCTGAGGAGTTTTGTGAATGATTGCGTTATTTTTAGTCTTTTTTCTATTTGGCATTTTGGCCTTTGTGACTGCGGATAAGCCGGATGGATTGCGGTATAAGGGGCTAGCTCAAAAGGCCTTGGGCAAAGAAGTGATTCCTTTCGTCCATCGTCTATTGGGAATCTTATTGATGCTCTCTGCGGCCGTAGGGAGTATTTGGTACTTTTTCTTTCCACCTTTTTCAAACAAGACCTTTTTCTGGGGCTACTTGTTAAGCACATTGCTGTGTTTTTTGATCAGCGATGGCGTCGCATTGCTCCGCTTTAAAGGCAAATAGTTTTTCTAAAGGCGAGTCATGAGACTGGCCTTTTTCTTATACAAGAGATTCGGAAACGATTTCATCTAAGGTTTTCATTAATCTTCGTCTCCCTAAAGCACTTTTTGGCCTTCATTAGTGTATAATGTTCACTGGATGCTTAGGCGCATGAGGCTTTTTTATCTTCGAATCATCTTTTTGCAGGGAAGCTGTATGCAGGTGGTTGCGAACAATCCAACGAAATTTTAATTATTATGAAGAGGTGAATGTTTTGAGTAAAAACACAATCAAAATCATTCCACTCTCTGGAGTACGAGAAAACGGCAAGAATATGTACTTAGCAGAAGTGGAAGAAGATATTTTTATCTTCGACTGTGGATTGAAATATCCTGACAATGAACTACTAGGAATCGATACGGTGATTCCTGATTTTACGTATTTAGAAGAAAATGCGGACCGAGTAGTGGGCATCTTCTTGACCCATGGACATGCCGATGCCATCGGGGCGTTGCCTTATTTACTAGAACGCTTGGAAGTGCCAGTCTTTGGTACGAAGCTTACCATCGAACTAGCAAAAATCAACGTCCATAAAAATGAAGCAACGAAAAAATTCAAAGACTTTCATGTAATCGATGAACATACGGAAATCGACTTTGGTTCTGGGGTAGTCAGCTTCTTCCCAACGACACACTCGATTCCAGATTCAGTGGGCATTTGCTTGAAAACCAGCGAAGGCAATATCGTCTACACCGGGGATTTCAAATTTGACCAGTCCGCTGTTCCTATGTATCAAACCAACTTCGCCCGCTTAGGGGAAATCGGCAAAGAAGGCGTCTTGGCTTTGTTGAGTACTTCTAGCAATGCGGAAAATCCCACACCAGTGGCTTCCGAATTAACCATTGCCGATGAAGTCAGCGATACGATTTTTTATTGGGAAGGTCGTATCATCGTAGCTATGGTGGCTTCCAACTTGCAACGATTGCAACAAGTTTTAAATGCCGC
This sequence comes from Enterococcus asini ATCC 700915, assembly GCF_000407365.1. Lineage (GTDB taxonomy): Bacteria > Bacillota > Bacilli > Lactobacillales > Enterococcaceae > Enterococcus_C > Enterococcus_C asini. The sequence goes on along the minus strand of NZ_ASVU01000001.1, from coordinate 263,478 downwards.
ACACCGGGCAGATCGTAAAGTGGTCTTAACCGGCCAAGACTTCGGTCGGATCATTCGCACGGCGATGAAACTTGGAAAGATCGAAGTTCCTGAGGACAATTTGATCATTACCCAAAAAGAAATGAAACAATACCCACCAGAACGCTTGATTGTTTTGGAAACCGGGCGCATGGGGGAACCGATTAAATCCTTGCAACGAATGGCCAATGGTACTCACCGCACTTTGCGGATTCAAGAAGGGGACTTGGTCTACATCACTACCACTCCAACCACGGCGATGGAAACCAACGTGGCCAAAACCGAGGACATCGTCTTTCGGGCTGGCGGTACGGTGAAGATGATTTCCGAAAATCATCGAGTGTCTGGCCATGCCAATCCGGATAACTTGCAATTGATGCTAAACTTAATGCATCCAAAATACTTTATCCCAGTTCAAGGGGAATACCGGCAGTTGGCCGCCCATGCTGAACTAGCGGAAAAAGTTGGTATTCCAAAAGAAAACATTTTTATTACCGCAAAAGGTGATGTACTGGAATATCGCAAAGGACTTTTGGAACCAGGAGGCGCCGTACCAGCAGAGAACGTACTTATCGACGGAATCGGTGTGGGGGATATCGGCAATATCGTCTTGCGGGATCGGAAAATCTTGTCCGAAGACGGCATCTTTATCGCGGTAGTGACCATTAACCGCCGGGAAAAGAAAATCGTGGCTCATCCGCAAATTACTTCCCGGGGCTTTGTCTATGTGAAGACTAGCCGGGACTTGATTCGGGAAAGTGCCGATATGATTACGACGATTGTAGAAAAACACTTGCAAGACGAAGATTTTGAGTGGAGCAAGTTGAAACAAGACATCCGCGATCGAGTAGGACGCTACTTGTTTGAGCAAACGAAGCGTCGCCCAGTGGTCTTGCCGGTGATTATGGAATCTAGTCAACGGCACAAACCCCGTCGCTAAAAAAAATTATGTAGGGCCGCGCTTTTTAAAGGCGTGGCCCTTTCTTATAAAGGAGGCAAGTTGCATGGGCTTTTCGAAGTATACCTTACGAGTGGTCATCGCGGGCATTTTGTTTTATTTGGTATTGAATCTGTTGTTTCCTAGTTTGAATTTTGTCTTGCAGATTTTAATCGCTTTTGTCTTTTTCTTTGGCATTTTATGGTTCTTTCCCAGCGTGCGACGCTTTTTTATCGATAAGCAGTAGCTTTATGGCACAAAAAGTCCTGGACCGGCAGCTAGTCAGTCTAGGACTTTTTGTGTGATGGACTAAGGAGATTGTAGCTAAGTCGGACTTAAGTGAAAAAGTTGCGTTTTTTTTAAGCTACAGAGGAATTTTTGGTCTAGACAATTGCACCTGAAAAAAAAGCGTGCTATAATTGGGCTATACCAAAAACAAGAAAGCAGGGCTGAATATGGAAATCATTCGGGTGAAAGATGCACAAGCAGGCGGAGAAAAAGCATTTGAACTAATTAAAGCGGGGATGGACAAAGGCATTCAAACATTAGGTTTGGCTACCGGCAGCACACCAATTCCTTTGTATCGCCAAATGACCGGCAGCGACTTGGATTTTTCAAACATGACCTCAATTAATTTGGACGAATATGTAGGACTAGGCGTTGAGGATGAACAAAGCTATCGCCACTTTATGAATGACAACCTGTTTGATCAAAAGCCATTTAAAGAAACTTTTGTACCAAACGGCAAAGCAGAAAATCTTGAAGCAGAATGCCAACGCTACGATGCGATTATCGATGCTCATCCAGTGGATATCCAAATTCTAGGGATTGGTCGTAACGGCCATATCGGCTTTAACGAACCAGGAGCAGACTTAAATGGTACAACTGCCGTGGTAAACTTAACTGAATCCACTATTGAAGCCAACAAACGCTTTTTCGATAAAGTAGAAGACGTGCCAACCAAAGCGATTTCCATGGGGATTGCTTCCATTATGAAAGGCAAACAAATCATTTTAATGGCCTTTGGGGAAGACAAAGCCGAAGCGATTTACGGCATGGTGAAAGGTCCTGTGACCAATCATGTACCCGCATCTGCCTTGCAAAACCACGACGATGTCATCGTAATTGTCGACGATGCAGCCGCTGCAAAACTATAAAATAAAAACGAAAAAAAACGCTGAGGATGCTCCTCGGCGTTTTTTTGTAGCATCAGATTATTGAATCAAAAAAGCGAATACTCCGGTTAAGACGCCTGTGACAAAATTCACCCCGTCGTTGGTGAAATGAGGCAGACCTTTTGCGTAGGCATTCGGCTGTTGCCCAGTGTGAGCTTTGTCCGTCAGTTTGCCGGTGGCAGTGCGATATTTCACTTGCAAGAATGCACCTAACAAACTATCAATCAGCGTCCCGGCAAAACCTAGCAGTAAGACTAATCCATAGGAGAAGGGCGTTTTAAGTGCAAAGAGCCAGTGGAGCACTCCCCAAGAACAAGCGATTAAGCCGCTGCCAGCAACACCTGCCAAAGTACCCAAAAGACTCACGGCACCGGACAATCCGGCAGTCGCGGGTTTCAGTGAAAAGAGTAGTCGCGGAGGGCGTTTGCTTAAGACACCGATTTCTGACGACCAGGTATCGGCGGTAGCGGCTGCAATGGCGGTGATTTGACACAAGGCAAAGCGCGGGTCGTTGGTCCAGAGTTCTATTAATAAAAACAGCAGCAAAGGGCCACAGTTGGCTAAGACTTGCCAAGCATCCCGGGGGCCATTTTTGTCACTGGCGAGCTCAGTGTGTAATTGCTTTTTAAGGGCCTGAATACCGTAGCTACTGGCAAAAAACAGTGCCAGATAAAAGGTCATTTCCGGTGACAAGGTGAAAATTGCGGTACCCAAAACCACCATAGTCAGTGCACCGCTTTTGGTGAGCCAACCGGCAATGTTACTAAAAAACGCCAAGATACTCGTGCCGATTAACCCAAACAAGGCTAAGTAAAAGAAAATCACAGCTGGGCTCCTTTCTACTAGGTAAGAATTTGACTCTAGTGTATCATAGGATAAAATACTAAAAAAGCTGCCGCGAGCTTCCTTCAAGGAAAGATTGCGGCAGCTTTTAGTACGCTTAGATGCTTAAAATTGATAATCTTCGTCCGTCATGGCTTCCACGGTTCCTAACAAGTAGCCATTCCCCACTTGGGAAAAGAAGTCGTGGTTTGAGGTGCCGGTGGAAATCCCGTTCATAACGATTGGATTGACATCATCGGCGGTATCGGGGAAGAGCGGATCTTGTCCGAGGTTCATCAGCGCTTTGTTGGCATTGTAGCGCAAGAAGGTTTTGACTTCTTCCGTCCAGCCAATCTCATCGTACAAAGCTTCCGTATACAAAGCTTCATTTTCATAAAGCTCGTACAATAAGTCGTAGAGCCAGTCCTTTAGCTTTGTTTGTTCATCTTCCGGCAGTTCATTAAAGCCTAATTGGAACTTGTAGCCAATATACGTGCCGTGAACACTTTCGTCTCGAATGATCAGTTTGATGATTTCCGCCACATTGGCTAGTTTGTTATTCCCTAAATAATACAGCGGGGTATAAAAGCCGGAGTAAAATAAGAAAGTTTCCAAAAAGACACTGGCAATTTTCTTTTCCAAAGGGGTCCCGTTTTTGTAGATTTCATTGATGCGCTCGGCTTTTTTTTGCAAGTAGACATTGGTATTGGTCCATTCGAAGATTTCCGCGATTTCCTTCGTAGTATTTAAGGTGGAGAAAATCGAGGAGTAACTCTTGGCGTGAACCGACTCCATAAACTGGATATTGTTCAAGACGGCTTCTTCATGAGGAGTCCGTACGTCTTTGCGCAATTGATCCATGCCGCTTTCCGACTGTACGGTATCCAGTAAGGTCAAGCCTCCGAAGACCTTGCCGACCAAATCTTTTTCCGCAGGAGTTAAACTGCGCCAGTCGTCTAAATCATTGGATAAAGGAATCCGGGTATCCAACCAAAATTGCTCGGTTAGTTTTTCCCAAGTGGATTTGTCGATAATATCTTCAATTTCATTCCAGTTAATCGCTTTGTAATAGGTACTCATGTTTCTCCTCCTTGTCAGGCCTTTTGTTCGTAGCTAGTTGCCTGAGCTTAAATGACACAGCTTTCGCATTGGTTGGCTCCGATTTCTTCTTGATCATCTGTGAAGGTCCGTACGTAATAAATCGACTTGATGCCCTTGTGGAAAGCGTAATGGCGCAAGATGTTCAAATCCCGGGTAGTTTGCTTATTGGTCTTGGTTTTCCATTCGTACAAACCGGCTGGAATTTCCGAGCGTAAGAACAAGGTCAAACTCATGCCTTGGTCGATGTGTTCTTGGGCTGCGGCGTAGACGTCGATGACTTTGCGCATATCCATGTCGTAAGCGGACTTGTAATAAGGCAGTGTGTCATTGGACAAGTAAGCGGCAGGGTAGTAGATCTTACCAATTTTCTTTTCTTGTCGTTCTTCAATCATCCGGGTGATAGGATGCAAGCTAGCACTAGTGTCATTAATGTAGGAAATAGAGCCATTCGGTGCTACGGCCAGGCGATTTTGGTGGTACAGTCCAGTTTCTTGGACTTTTTCTTTCAACGCTTGCCAGTCTGCACCACTAGGTAAGAAGATCCCCTCAAAGAGTTCTTTGACCTTTGGTGAACGAGGCAAGTGTTGGCCAGAAGTATACTTGTCGAAGTAGCTACCGTCCGCGTATTGGGATTTTTCAAAGCCGACGAAAGATTCGTTTTTCTCTTGGGCAATTTCATTGGAAGCTACCAAAGTCCAGTAATTCAGCAACATAAAGTAAATGTCCGTAAACTCGATGGATTCTGGTGAGCCGTATTCAATGTGATTTTTCGCAAAATACGTATGCAGGCCCATGGCACCGAGGCCGATGGTGTGGGCTTCTTGGTTTCCTTGGGCAATCGACGGCACCACGTCGATGTCGGAGTGATCCGTCACATAGGTCAACGCACGGGTCATGCTTTTCACAGAGCTACCGAAATCGGGACTGTCCATCAAATTGACGATATTAGTGGAGCCGAGGTTACAAGAAATATCGGTACCTAGCACTTCGTATTCTTGGCGGCCATTGATTACAGAAGGTCGTTGTACTTGCAAGATTTCCGAGCAGAGATTGCTCATGATGATCTTACCGTCGATTGGATTGTTTTTATTAGCCGTGTCGATATTGATGATATAAGGGTAGCCGGATTCCTGTTGTAATTTGGAAATTTCATTTTCCAAATCCCGGGCCTTGATTTTGGTCTTGCGAATTTTCGGGTTGGCGACTAAGTTGTCGTATTCCTTGGTAATGTCCACGTAAGAAAACGGCATGCCGTATTCCAATTCCACGCTGTATGGGCTAAAGAGGTACATGTCTTTATTTTGTGCCGTTAATTCATAAAATTTATCCGGCACCAAAACGCCCAGGGATAAGGTCTTCACGCGGATTTTTTCATCGGCATTTTCTTTTTTAGCAGAAAGGAAGTTGATGATATCCGGGTGGAAGACGTTCAGATAAACTACGCCGGCCCCTTGACGTTGGCCTAATTGGTTGGAGTAACTAAAGCTGTCCTCAAAGAGTTTCATCACCGGCATGACACCACTTGCGGCGCCTTCGTACCCTTTAATCGGCGCTCCGGCTTCCCGTAAGTTGGATAGGGTAATCCCTACGCCACCGCCGATTCGAGACAGCTGCAAGGCGCTGTTAATGCCCCGGCCGATGGAGTTCATGTCATCGGTAATCTGAATCAGAAAACAAGAAACCAATTCCCCCCGGCGTTTTCTGCCGGCATTTAAAAAAGAAGGGGTAGCTGGTTGATAACGTTGGTGAATCATTTCGTCGGCTAAGCTCATGGCTAATTCTTCATCGCCCGCGGCAAAGTACAACGCATTCACCGCGACCCGGTCTTCGTAGCCCTCTAAGTATTGGGTGCCATCGTTAGTCTTTAATGCGTATTGGGAATAGAACTTATAAGCCGCCATAAAGGATTTGAACTGGAAATTTTGCTCCTCTAAAAAGGCGTAGAGCCGATCCAAAAATTCCGGCGTGTATTGAGCTAAAAATTCCGCTTCGAGAAAGTCTTCTTTGACCAAATAGGCCAGTTTTTCTTGGGTATTGGCGAATTGTTTGGTGTTCGGTTGCACGTTTTCGGCTAAAAAGGCCGCCAGTGCTTCCTTGTCCTTGTTCAAAGGAATTTGACCGTTTACCGGGCGATTGATTTCGTTGTTTAATTTATAATAGCTGACATCTTTTAATGTTTTCAGACTCATTGTAATCCCTCATTTCCATAATCTAAGCCGGCAAATCCGGTAAAAAAGAGGCTGGGACAAGATTGCCCCAACCTCTTGTGTCTGTGGGAACGCAATAGAAACAGCGACTTAAGAAACAAGCTGCCTCAATTCTTCCGGACGGAAACCGACGATTGCTGTATTTTTCGTCGTTAAGACCGGTACGGAACGATAGCCTGCTGATTTCAAGTTTTCCACGGCTTCCGGTTGTTCGTCGATGTTAATCTCGCTAAAGGGAATCTGATGTTCCGCTAAAAAACGTTTGGTTAATTTGCATTGCATACAGTTATTTTTTGAATATAAAGTAATCTCCATGAGTTCGTCCTCCAATTTAGGTCTTGGTATTCTTTAGTATAGCCATCTTGGGTGGGAAGTCAAAGGATACGCACTATATATTGTGTCCTGTTGATAGAATAGGCACTATACGTTGTGGTGTATAAAAATAAGAAGGCCACTGTAATTTTTCTACTACAAGAGCTTTGCCAGACCTTGATAGACCGCGTATTTTTCAAAAACAGCATAGTGTTATGTGTTTTGTGATTATACATTTGGGAAAATGAACTAGGAATTAAAAAGCAATCTGACACCAATCACAACGCTTGAAATGAAGCAGGGGTGACACAAAGCTGGTACCTCTAAAAGATCATGTGATAATTATTACAAATTCGGAAAATTCATTGACAGACCACGCTTTTCTCGTTATTCTCAAAGCAGAAGTTTTATTGAGAATAATTATCATTCCCGTTTAGTAGAGGGATGATATTTGTTGCGTTTGGGAGAAAGCGGGGAAAAATTTTGGGGAATTTAAGCGAGGCAATACCACATAAGACCTACCAAGTTACCGCGGTGCCGGAACATGCGGAAGTGAAAAAGCATTTACAAGACTTGGGTTTGATTCCAGGGAGCCAAGTGATTTTATTGAAAACCCAAGGAGCAAACGGCATTGTTTTGTTACATAAATCACGCTTAGCCTTGGATCAAAGCGTTTTGCAGCAGATTCAGGTCAAAGAAGTCACCAGTCAAACTGAAGTCCTGCCTTTAAGTGACTTGGCCGTGGGAGATCAAGGCAAAGTCGTCTCCATCTTTGGGGAAGGAGCGGTTAGACGACGCTTAATGGATATGGGCTTAACAAAAAATGTGCAAGTTACTGTACGGAAACTGGCGCCTTTAGGAGATCCTATCGAGTTGAGTTTGCGAGGCTATGCGCTATCCCTTAGAAAAAGTGAGGCCGAGTATATCTTGGTTGAAAAGGAGGTCACCCCATGAATGAAATCCAAATCGCCTTAGCAGGCAATCCCAACTGTGGCAAAACCAGTATTTTTAATCAATTAACTGGCTCTAGCCAATACGTGGGTAACTGGGCGGGAGTGACCGTGGAAAAAAAGGCCGGCCGTCTGAAGAAAAACAAACAAGTCTTTATTCAAGATTTGCCAGGGATTTACTCCTTGTCGCCCTATACGCCAGAAGAAGTCGTAGCCAGAGATTACCTTTTACAAGATCAGCCGGATGCCATTTTGAATATTATCGATGGCTCCAATATCGAACGAAATTTGTATTTAACCACGCAATTGATTGAAATCGGTCTGCCCTTAGTTTTAGGGGTCAATATGATGGACATCGTGAAAAAATCTGGGCGTAAGTTGAATTTAGACAAATTAGCTTATGGCCTAGGGGTCGATGTGATGGGTATGAGCGCCTTGAAAAAGCAGGGATTGGATCAAGGGGTGCACAAGGTTTTAAGTAATTTGAAAAATCCCAAAGAGCCTCAGTTTCCGACTTATGACGAACGCTTAGAAGCAGCTTTAAGCGAAATCATCACGGTTATGGGCAATACGCTACCTAAAAAGCAAGCCCGCTTTTTTGCCATTAAACTTTTTGAAAAGGATCCTTTGACCCAAGAAAAACTCGCTCTTAGTTCTTTGCAACAAAAGGAAATCGCCGAAATTATCGGAATTACGGAAAAGCTTTTCGACGATACTAGCGATGGCATCTTGGTCAATGAACGCTATGAATTTATCAGTCGCTTGATGCAGTTGTGCCTTGTGGAAGAAGACGAGCTACGGCTGTCGGTATCCGATCGCATCGATCAAGTGGTAACCAATCGCATCTTGGCCTTGCCAATCTTTGCTTTGGTCATGTGGGCAGTGTACTATCTTTCCATTCAAACAATCGGTGTCATGGGGACGGACTGGGTCAATGACGTGCTCTTTGGGGAAATCGTACCAAACCATGTGAGCAATTGGCTGGTGGCAGGGAATGTGGCTGCTTGGATGCAAGACTTGATTTTGAATGGGATTATTGCCGGTGTGGGGGCTGTAATCGGCTTTTTACCTCAATTATTAGTCTTGTTTTTCTGTTTGTCCCTTTTGGAAGACTGTGGCTATATGTCTCGGATTGCTTTTGTTATGGACCGGTTTTTCCGTAAATTAGGCCTGTCTGGGAAGTCCTTTATTCCCATGCTGATTGCGACTGGTTGTGGAGTTCCCGGGGTCATGGCCAGCCGGACGATTGAAAACGACAAGGATCGCCGGATGACGGCCATGATTACCACGTTTATGCCTTGCTCGGCGAAGTTACCGATTATCGCTTTGATTGCTGGGGCCTTTTTCCCAAATACCAGTTGGGTGGCACCTTCCGCGTACTTTTTAGGAATCGGCGCCATTGTGCTATCCGGGATTGCCTTGAAAAAGACCCGTCTTTTTGCCGGCGATCCGGCACCGTTCATTATGGAATTACCCGCCTATCACTTGCCCCAGTTTAAGAGTGTCTTTAAACAAGTGGGGGATCGGGGGCTGTCTTTCGTGAAGAATGCGGCGACGATTATCTTTGTTTCGAGTTTAGTGATCTGGTTTGCCTCTAGTTTCAATTTCCGCCTCCAAGCAGTCGCGGAAGATCAAAGTATTTTAGCCAATCTAGGTCGCGTCATTGCACCTTTGTTTGCACCCCTTGGTTGGGGCCACTGGCAAGAAGCCGTGGGGACCATTACCGGTTTGATTGCCAAGGAAAACGTGATTGGTACCTTTGGCGTGTTGTATGGTGGGATGGATGAAGTGGCCGAAAATGGCGCCGAAATCTGGGGGGCGCTGCGGAGCGCCATCACCCCAGTGGCGGCTTATTCATTCTTAGCCTTTAACTTGCTATGTGCCCCTTGTTTTGCGGCCATTGGTGCAATTCATCGGGAAATGGGCGAAGTAAAATGGACCTTACGTGCTATCGGCTATCAATGTGGCTTGGCCTATGCCGTGAGCTTGGTGATTTATCAATTTGGTCATCTGTTCTTTGAAGGAGGTAGCTTTGGCCTTGGTACAGTAGGTGCCATGGCAGTCTTGTCAGGGATGGTTTGGGCTGTGATTCGTAAGCCAGGGAAAGCAGCTTGTGAAGAAGAGTGCGTGTTGACCATGCCAACGATTGCGAAAGAAGGCGTGAAATAATGATTTGGACGATAATCTTGAGTATTTTGATCTTTGGGGGCGCAGGCTGGATTTTATACAGTCGTCTGACCGGCCGTTCTTCTAGCTGTGAAGACTGCCAATGCAGTTGCAGTGTGAAGGATTTATCTAATACCGAAAAAAATTAATAATCGATAGTGAAAAAGACTTCCCAGGCGTAGGCGCGCCTAGGAAGTCTTTTTTTGGAGCCTCTTGCTTTTATCCGGCAATGGAAGATGGTTTTTTTTCCCTCCGATTAATGATAAAATGAGCGTGTTTGTTTTTGTGATAGAAAATACAAAGATGAGTCAGTCCTTGTTGACTGAAGTCATTGGCAATCGGGAAAGGATCTAACTATGGCTTATAAGAGTCTACAAGAATTTATTGCAACATTGGAGTCTGCTGGGGAACTCAAACGGGTTACTGCAGCGGTTTCGGCGGATTTGGAGATCACCGAAATCACGGACCGCATTTCCAAAGCCCACGGACCAGCCTTGCTTTTTGAAAATGTCAAAGGCTCCCAGTTTCCCGTCTTGATTAATGCCATGGGTTCAGAAAAACGTATGGCCCAAGGGTTAGGCGTCAAGAGTTTGGATGAAGTAGGGGAGCAAATTGCCGACCTAATCAATCTAGGAAATTACAGCGGTTGGCTAAAGAGCGCCAGTCAGTTACCAAAATTGTCACGTATGGCGGCGGTCTTTCCTATTAAAGTGAAAAAAGGTGCTTGTCAGGAAGTCATCATGGACGAACCGGATTTGACTAAGTTGCCGATTTTAAAGTGTTGGCCGCAAGACGGGGGGCCGTTTATCACTTTGCCATTGGTGATGACGAAAGACCCGGACACCGGGCAACAAAATACCGGGATGTATCGCATGCAAGTCTATGACCAAAAGACTACGGGGATGCACTGGCATTGGCACAAAGACGGTCGGGAAATCTATGAAAAATACCGCAAGCTTGGGGGGAAGATGCCGGTTTCGGTAGCATTAGGTGGGGATCCTGCGATTACCTACGCCGCCACGGCACCATTACCCAAAATGATCGATGAGATGATGTTGGCCGGTTTCTTGCGGAAGCGTCCGGTCAAAATGGTGAAATCGATCACCAATGATATTTACGTGCCAGCGGAGTCTGAGTTTGTTATTGAAGGCTATGTGGATGTCAATGAGCCTTTGCGAGAAGAAGGACCTTTTGGGGATCACACAGGGTATTATTCCTTGGAAGACCAGTATCCGGTCTTTCATGTGACGTGTATCACCCACAAGAAAAATGCAGTCTACCCGGCAACGATTGTGGGCCAGCCACCTATGGAAGATGATTATATGGGGCTGGCGACGGAACGAGTTTTCTTGCCATTATTGCGCATGATGGCACCGGAGATTGTGGACTTGGCTATGCCGTTTGAAGGAGTCTTCCATAATTGTGTGGTTGTTTCGATTAAGAAGAAATTTCCTTATCATGCTCATAAGGTCATGAATACTTGTTGGGGCATGGGGCAGATGATGTACACCAAGATGATCATCGTGGTGGAAGACGACGTGGATCCCCATGATTTTTCCAAAGTAGCTTGGAAAGTGTTCAACAATATCGACGCTAAACGGGATTTCGTATTAAACGAAGGGCCGCTAGATGCTTTGGATCATTCTTCTCCTCATGCTTTTTACGGCACTCGCCTTGGTATCGATGCCACGCGGAAATGGCCGGAAGAAGGTCATACGCGGCCGTGGCCGGATGATGTGACCATGGATGAAGCGACCAAAGAGTTAGTCGGGAAACGGTGGGCTGAATATGGCTTGGATTAAAACCCTCGGCAAGAAACTTCATGGCTACGGCGTTTTAGTCATGTTTCAGCATACGATTTTTTCCTTTTCCTTTGGCTTGGTCTCTTTGCTATTAGCTTCTCAAGGAGCCTTTCATTGGCGGAAAATCGCGTTACTACTAGTGGGCTTATTGGCCGCACGCACGGGAGCCAATGCCATTAATCGGGTGATCGATGCTAAGATCGACAAGGTGAATCCCCGTACCGCCACTCGCCAGATTCCTCAGGGGAAAATGAGTCAAAAAGAAGCCCTGTGGTTTGCTATTTTCTGTTTTGTTGTGACGGTAGTTGTGGCGGCATTATTAGGCCCGGTGACCTTGGCCTTGTCGCCAATCGCATTATTGTTTATGGTGGGCTATTCTTATACGAAGCGTTTTACCGCATTGTGCCATTTGGTCTTGGGCTTTACGTGTGCCATGGCACCGGCGGGAGCGTGGATTGCCATTACGAATAGCTTTTCTTGGACGGCGCTGTTTTTGGCCGGAGCCAATATGTTTTGGGTGGCCGGCTTTGATATTATTTACGGCTCTCAGGATGTGGACTTTGACAGAAGCTACGGCATTCACTCGATTCCAGCAGCAGTAGGAGTGAAAAACGGGCTTTTGATCGCTCGTTTGTTTCACGCCATTGCCTTTGTTTGTTTAGTAATAGTAGGTTTGGTCACACCACAATTTGGTTTCTTATATTTTGGTGGCCTACTGATTATTGGCATTTTACTGATCGTGGAACACGCCGTGGTGCGGCCGGATCATTTGGCCCACGCGGAAATCGCTTCTTACAATGTCAATGAAGTGGTCAGCCTGGTCTTTTTAGTGGCCGGGGTTTTGGATGTATTTATTTAAGAAAGAAAATGGATATGGGACGAATAAATTGGAAAAAGAGGTAGCAAAATGAAGAAATGGATGACAACAATGGGGCTGTTGGCGCTAGCAGTAATGACTTTAGGCGCTTGTGGAAATGAAGGGAAAGAAGCGGAAAAAACAGCCGCAAGCAGTGACAAAGCGGTGGAAACTTTGACCTTAGGCGTGATGCCTTCGACGGACAATATTCCTTTGATTTTAGCCCATGAAAAAGGCTTCGACAAAGACCACGGGGTAGAGATCAAATTAGAAAACTTCAAAGCAGCGAAAGATCGGGATGCCGCCTTTCAAGCGGGGAAAGTCGACGGGGTTTCGACAGACCTTGTGGCTATTGCCATTTATCAAGAAGCCGGCATGGATGTGAAGATCACCGGGAATACGTACGGACAGTTTGACCTGATTACCGGAGACGATAGCGTGAAAACCACGGCAGATTTGAAAGGCAAAGACGTGATTTTGTCGAAAAAAACCGGGACCGAATACGCAGTTACCATGATGTTGGAAAAAGCTGGTTTGACGGATCAAGACATCAATGTGAGCGAAGTGCCACAGGTGCCTACTCGTTTGGAACTGTTGAAAAATAACCAAGCCCAAGCGGCGATTTTACCAGAACCATTTGCCACTATGGCGACAGCGGACGGTTTGCGAGTTTTGGATTCCACTCGTAAAATCGGGATCAATCCTTTTGTCATGGGGATGCCTCAAGACGTGATTGAGAAAAAAGCAGACGCCATTAAAGGCATGTACGAAGCATACAATGAAGCGGTAGATTACATTAAAGACCATGACAAGAGTGACTATATCCAATTGTTCATCGATGAAGTGGGCTTCCCTGAAACCTTAAAAGACCAAATTACCGTACCGGATTACACTCATGCCGAACAAGCCACAGATGAAGACATTACTTCTGCTTTCACTTGGGCCAAAGAGCACGATTTGTTGACCAAAGACTTGCAACCAAAAGATGTTTTGTCTGACGTGTATTTCAAATAATTACCCCACAGCGACCTTTTTTCAGGTCGCTGTTCTTGAATGGACCAGAAAGGAAATGAACGATGACACGAGTTTACCAAGATCGCAGTATTGAATTATTAGCACCGGTGGGGACCTTTGAAGACTTTCAACAGGTGATCAGAAGCGCCGCGGATGCCGTCTATTTAGGTGGCAAGCAGTTCAATATGCGCATGCACAATCCAAAGCACAATCTCACCAATGAAGAAATCACTCAGGCGGTGGCCATTGCCCATGAGCTAGGGAAGAAAGTCTATATGACCTTTAACAATATGATGACCGACGAAGAATTAGGACAAGCAGAAAGCTACCTGCGTTTTTTAGAAGCAACTAAAATCGATGCTTTGATCATCCAAGACTTCGGCGCCGTGCAATTAATTAAAGACTTAGGCATCGATTTGGAAATGCACCTGAGCATCATGGCCAATGTTCACAGCCGGGAAATGCTGGCTTCTGCTAAAGAGCTAGGTGTGACCCGCTGTGTGATTTCCCGGGAAGCCAGCTTAGCCGATGTGGCGGACTTTGTGCGGGACTACCCCGAGTTGGAATACGAATACTTTATTCACGGAGATATGTGCATTGCCCACGGAGCTCAATGTTATGCTAGTGGGGTTTATTTTGGGAAAAGTGGCAATCGAGGCTTGTGTATGAAGCCTTGTCGCTGGGCATATCAAGCAGACAACCGGCAAACGGATGAACTTGTTTACCCCATGGCAGTGAAGGATATGTCTTTGTATCAGCATATTCCTGAGCTGATTTTGTCCGGGGTGAATTCTTATAAAATCGAAGGCCGCATGCGGGGGACGGACTATCTGGTGGACTTGATTAACCTATACGGGGAAGCCATCGATCGCTTTTTAGCCGATCCTGTAGGCTATCAAACCACACCAGAGCGGGTTCAATATTTGGAAGAAAACCGGGTGCGAGATCTGTCTACCGCTTACGCCTTTGGCAAGCCCGGCAGTAACAATATCGCCTTGGATGGCAAGCGAGAACCTCGCGTTTTCTCACGCCCGCTGGAAGAGCCGGTCATGAAACCACGACGAGTGGAAAAAGTCGTGTCTGGCTTCCAAGAACTATTGTCAGAATCAGCCGTATCAAAAGCGACTGAACTGCGGGTAACCGTGGATACGCTGGCCAATGCCAAAGTCGCTCTTCAAGCAGGAGTGGCAAGTCTTTATGTATCCGGTGAAGTCTTTGCACCGAATCAAGCTTTGACCGCAGCTGAACTACAAGAAATCGGGGCACTAGCTCAGTCTGCCAAGATTCCGGTTTACTACGTCTTACCTCGAATGTTAAATCAAAATCAGTACCGGATTTTAGATGCTTTAGTGGCTCAGTTAGCAGACTGGGGCTTTACCGGTTTGTTGGTGTCTAACTTAGGCGAGATTCATCGTTACCGCAATAGTGGGTTGAAAATGCGAGGGGACTACGGCTTAAATGTCTACAATCATCTGAGTGGCAAATTTTACCAAAGCCAAGGCCTAGAATCTGTGACCTTGTCCATTGAAGCACCGGTTAATATTCTGGCCACCACGCCGCAACAAATGCCTTTAGATACGGAATTAATCGTCCAAGGAGCCCCGACTTTGATGTACATGGAGCATTCATTTAAAAAAGCGCAGGCCCATCAAACCAGTGAAGACTGGGTGACTCCGGATAGTGAGAACGACAATTTAGACCTTACGGATGAAAATGGCTTCGTCCGGAAAATTCGCGTGGATCAATACGGTAAAAACCATCTGATTCCTACAAAAGACTTTTCTTACGCTGTGTTGGTGCCGGAACTGCGCCGTACCGCTTTAACCGCTCTGCGGATCGAAGGCAAAACATATAGTCCGGAAACTTTGAAGGATGTTATCGCTTTGTACCAAGGATTATTAGTCGCTGACCAAGTTGATGCAACCTTATCAGAGCGTTTAAGTTGGGCGGAAAAATGTAGTGACTACACCGGTCAGGAACAAAGCTTGCAAACGTTGATTTTCTAAGGAAGAAAGGAGCAGTTAGATGTATTTAGGACCAGAAGGCGTAATCGCCAAAAAAGAAGAGTACTTCGTGCCTTGTATCAATCATTTTTATCAAAACCCGCCGGAATTCGTAAAAGGGGAGATGCAGTACTTATACGATTCCACCGGGAAAAAATACTTGGATTTTTACGCGGGAGTTTCGGTGATGAACTGTGGTCACTCTAACCCAGCCATCATCAATCCGGTTATGAACCAAATCCAAAACTTGCAACACGTGTGCAATATCTATTTGACAGAAAACGGCGTGAACTTAGCGGAACAGCTGGCTGCGGTAACGCCAGGGCAGCTTAAGCGGACCTTTTTTGTCAACTCCGGTACCGAGGCCAATGAAGGGGCGCTTTTAATGGCGCAGCTCTATACAGGGGCCCATGAATTTATCGCTTTAGATCTAGGATTGCACGGTCGTACGCAATTGACCATGAGTCTGACTGGGATTGGCATGTGGCGCACCACAGATACCCCAAATGGAGGCATTCATTTTGCGAAAAATCCGTATTTTTATCGCGATGGACGTCACGAGGAACATCAGAGCCAAGAAGCCTTTGAAGACGAATGTATCGCAGATGTGGAACGAGTGATCCGTCGCCGGACCTCAGGAAAAATCGCCGCTATGATCGTCGAACCAATCCAAGGCAATGCCGGGATCGTAACGCCAACTCCAGGCTACTTTAAAAAGTTAAAAGCACTCTTGGAAAAACACGGTATCTTATTGATAGTGGATGAAGTCCAAACCGGTTTTGGCCGTAGCGGGAAAATGTTTGCCATTGAAAACTTTGGCGTGGTTCCAGATATCATGACCGTGGCCAAGGCTCTAGGAAATGGCTTCCCAATTGGCGCTTACATCACCACCGATGAGATTGCGGCCGCCTTTACAAGACCATCTGCTTCCACATTAGGGGGCAATCCCGTTTCCACCGCAGCTGGCATGGCCGTCTTAACTTACTTGCAAGAGGCGAAACTTTTGGAAAACGCTCAAGCACGTGGCGCACAATTGCAAGCCGGTTTAAAAGAATTGCAAAAGCGTCATGCGTTAATCGGGGATGTCCGTGGTCTAGGTTTAATGGTCGGAGCCGAGTTGGTGACAAGCCGCGAAGCTTTGACACCGGCTGCGACAGAGGTTGATGAAATCTTAGAAAAAATGAAGGACCGGGGGATTTTAGTCGGCAAAAATGGGGAGAACCGCAACGTCTTAGCCATGCAACCGCCACTAGTAATCACGGAAGAAGACGTGGTTTTCTTTTTGCAAAACTTAGATGAAGTCTTAAGTGAAGTAGCAAACTAGCTTTCAGAAAGAAAGGAGATGGGCATAGGATCATCTCCTTTCTTTTTTATTAAGTTAATGGAACTTTTTTTATGAATTTCACTTGCATTTTCAAATTCGGAGTGCTAACATAATAAAGTACTTTTCGTAAGGGAAGTTACGGGCTGTTAGCTCAGTTGGTAGAGCAGCTGACTCTTAATCAGCGGGTCGCGGGTTCGAGCCCCTCACAGCCCATTGGGTGCCAAACCCACGCCATCGGTACGTTCTTGGTCTCCTTGGAGATTTCGAAAAGAATGTGCGCGATGGTTTTTTTATCATAAAAACTGTAAGCAGACGTGGTGGGGCTTGATTAATTCCATCGTGTCTCTTTTTATTTTTAGGTGCTAGCATTACGCTAGGGAAAAATCAAAAAGTAAAAAAATCTAAAGCTAATCTGAAAAAAATCAGCTTCAAGACCTTGTTCACAAAAAATTCACAATTAGTTTGTATAGTACGAGTGTACCAACAAACAACCTGTCTTATTCCAAGACAAACCCTAACACTTTTTCATTTTTACTCCTGCCTACTGGTCCCCCGCCAGTAGGTCTTTTTATTTTGGTAAAGAGACTTGGGGAGGCGCTTTTTTTCTAAAAGGTCTTGTGCTATACTCTATGTAGTTTTTAAAACTAGATGTACTCATAATAGAAATGTGAAGGTGAAAGCATGAGTGATTTGGATCCAAAGCTTCAGGAATGGGGCGCGAAGTTGACGACGTTTCATTTGTCACGATGGGGAGAGCTGCCGGAGTTGGACTTGTATATGGATCAAGTCTTGACCTTGGTGACGGTTTATTTGTCTCCGGTGATTCCCCCGGAAAAGCACAATTTGCTGACCAAATCCATGGTTAACAACTACGTGAAACTAGGAATGATCCCCGCTCCAAAAAAGAAGCGCTACGACAGGACCCACGTGGCTTTTCTAGTGGCCATCACTATTTTGAAGCAAGTGCTAACCATTCCGGAGATCAAGGAAGGGATTTTGTTCCAAGCTCAAGTGGACGGGATTCAAAAGACCTATGATCTTTTTTGTCTGGAGACGGAGTTAGCGATTAAGCGCACGGGGAATCTGGCACAAGGAAAGCGTCCTGAGACAGATACGGCCGCCAGCTCTTTTGCTTACTTAGCGGTGCGAGCCGCCACCGGATCATTTGCCAATAAATTACTTGCAGAAAAAGCCATTGAGTGTGAGATTGCTTACCTGCAAAAAAAGGAGAACCAGCATGATGAATAAAAAAATTGTAATTTTAGCCGATTCAGGCAGTGATGTGCCTCAGGATTTTTGTGAAGCCCATGATGTTTTTACATTACCCTTAAAAGTGATTTACCCAGACCGAGAGTACACGGATAAGGTGGATATCACCTCCGAAGACGTTATCGCTCGCATGCCCCAAGAAATCCCTAAGACTTCGTTACCCGATGGAGCTAGTATCGTGGCTTGCTTTGATGAGATTAAAGCTGCCGGCTATGAGCAAGTGATTGCTGTGACGATTTCCAGTGGACTGTCGGGAACGTTTAACATGGTGCGGATGATGGCAAAAGACTACGATGGGTTAGAAATCTTTGTCTTGGATACGAAAAATATCGGGATCGCCTCTGGCTTACAAGCGATTCGCGCCGTGGAATTAGTGGATAGTGGTTTAGAGTTTGCCGCTATTTGCCAAACTTTAGAAAATGAAGTCTTTAAGAACAAAGTCTTTTTCAATGTAGCTACTCTGGAATACTTGCAAAAAGGCGGACGCATTGGTTTGGTTACGGCGATTTTTGGTACAGCACTAAAACTCAATCCGATTATTTCCTGTAACGAAGAAGGGGTTTACTACACTGTGGCCAAATCCCGGGGACGCAAAAAGAGTTTAGCGAAGTCTTTGGAGTTGGTGAAAGACTTTGCTGGTAGTAGTAAGAAGTATCGTTTAGCGGTCGCTCATGCTGGGGCCAAGGAAGAAGCCCAAGCCATGATGGAACGCTTGACGACACTTTTGCCTAACGCGGTGGAGCGCTACTTCGGGGAAATTTCTCCGGCTTTAGTAGTGCATACGGGGCCAGGACTATTAGGTGTGGGAATTCAAGTATTGGATTAAAGGATAGAAGCAACGGTGTGATTACTCTTTCGCAAGTTTTGGGAAAGTAGTGACGGAACCGTTGCTTTTTTTGTAAAAAAGTTTTCGAAGAGAATTTAAGAAAGTATAGCGACAAAACCGCCGAAATCCAGGTTTTCGTGAAAACAAGGTGAAAATGCGTTATAATGAGTGACATAATCTAAAGAATAGACGAGGTGCTCTTTGTGAAAAAGATACTAGTTGTCGATGATGAGAAGCCGATTTCCGACATCGTGAAGTTTAACCTAGATAAAGAGGGCTACGATGTGTACACAGCCTATGATGGGGAAGAAGCTTTGGCAAAGGTCAAAGAAGTTGAACCAGACTTGATCTTATTGGACTTGATGTTACCAAAAATCGATGGTTTGGAAGTTGCCCGGGAAGTCTGGAAAAACTATGATATGCCCATCATCATGGTGACAGCAAAAGATTCCGAAATCGACAAAGTCCTAGGATTAGAACTAGGCGCGGATGATTACGTGACGAAGCCTTTTTCCAATCGGGAATTAATCGCCCGTGTGAAGGCGAATTTGCGTCGCGGCTCACAAGCAGCCAAAGAAGCAGAAGAAGAGGCCAACAATGATTTGACCATTGGCAATCTGACCATTTTGCCGGATGCTTATATGGTGACGAAAAACGGTAGTACCATTGAATTGACCCATCGGGAGTTTGAACTGTTGCATTATTTGGCGAAACATCTAGGCCAAGTCATGACCCGGGAACATTTATTGCAAACCGTGTGGGGTTATGATTATTTTGGGGATGTTCGGACCGTGGACGTAACCGTGCGTCGCTTACGGGAAAAAATCGAAGACAACCCTAGCCATCCGAATTACTTAGTGACACGACGGGGCGTAGGGTACTACTTGCGCAATCCGGAACAGGAGTAGCAAATGAAAAAGAAAGTTCGCTTTTTTCAATCGGTGAACTTTAAGATCGCCCTGGCATTTATCTTGATCCTGTTGATTTCGATCGAGATTATCGGGGCGTATTTTATTCGCGGATTGGAACGTTCGACGATCAAAAATTTCACGGACAATATGAAGGATCAGGCGGCAGCTTTGGCCCCTTCTTTTGCCAATGAATTAGGTCAAAAGGAAACCGATGAAACCTATGACAATATCCAACGCATTATCGAAAACAGTCGCTCCACAGACGTTGTCGAGATTCGGGTAGTGGATGCAAATGGCATCATCATGGGGGCGTCACCTTTGACGGACAACACGTTGATCGGCAAGAAAAATGACTATCAAGATATCAATGACTTAAGCTATCTGACTAAGACGGCTTATGATGAGGACACCAATCGTCGGGTCTTTATCGTGGTGCAACCGATTTTATCGACCACGGGAGACACGGTGGTGGGTGCCTTGTTTATGAAGAGTGATATCGAAAAACAATACAGTGAAATCCGTGATACCGCCTTTATTTTTGTGACGGCCTCCTTGTTAGCCGCAGCGATTTCCATTGTGGTGGCGGTCTTAGTGGCCCGCTCCATTACCCAGCCAATCGGGGAAATGCAGGAGCAAGCCATGCGCATCGCTCGCGGAGATTACAGTCGGCGCGTCACTGTTTACGGTAAAGACGAGTTGGGCCAGTTAGCGGAAACCTTTAATCAGTTAGGGGAGCGAATCGAGGAAACTCAAGATGCCATGGAATCCGAGCGTAATCGACTGGATAGTGTCCTTTCCCACATGACCGATGGGGTGATTGCCACGGACCGCCGAGGCAAAGTCACTTCCATCAATGAAATGGCCATGACCTTGTTGAATGTTAAAGGGGAAGAGGTTATCGGAGAGTCTATTTTGGAACTCTTGGGCATTGAAGAAGACTATACTTTGCGCAAACTCTTAGAAAAACCAGATGAAATGCTGATTCATCGGGAAAATCCCTATCGTGGAACGGTGATTTTACGGACGGATTTTGCCATGATTCGCCGGGAGTCGGGCTTTATTTCGGGGTTAGTAGCGGTAATGCACGACGTTACCGAGCAAGAAAAGACCGAGCAGGAACGGCGAGAGTTCGTTTCCAATGTCTCCCATGAACTCAGGACTCCATTGACGAGTATGCGTAGTTACATTGAAGCGTTAAGTGAAGGGGCTTGGAAAGACGAAGAAATCGCGCCGAATTTCTTGAAGGTCACTCTGGATGAAACCGATCGGATGATTCGCATGATCAATGATTTGCTGGACTTATCCCGTATGGATAGCCAGCAATCCAACTTGCAATTGGAATATATCAATATCAATGAATTGGTTTCTTTTGTTTTGGATCGTTTCGATATGATTATGAACAACGAAGAAAAAGGCAAGAAATACCGCATTCGCCGGGACTTTACCCAAAGAGAGCTGTGGGCTGAAGTGGATCCGGACAAGATCATACAAGTAATCGACAATATCATGAACAATGCGATTAAGTATTCGCCAGATGGGGGCACGATTACCGTGCATCTATCCGAAACCCATAACAATATTTTATTGAGTATTACCGACCAAGGCTTGGGGATTCCGAAAAAAGATTTGCAAAAAGTCTTTGATCGTTTTTATCGAGTGGACAAAGCCCGAGCTAGAAAACAAGGGGGTACCGGTCTTGGATTGGCTATCACCAAGGAAGTCATCAAAGCCCATGGGGGAAATATTTGGGTGGAAAGTCAAGAAGGCCGTGGTTCCACCTTCTACATTACGTTGCCTTATGAACCTTACGAGGAGGATTGGTGGGAATGAAGCGATCGGAAAAAATCATTCGAGTAGGGCTCATCTTTTTAATCCTGTTAAGTGTTTATCTCTCCTATGAAATCTGGCTCAGCTCCGACGCCCGCACCCAAATAGGAGATGAGGAAAACAACGTGGTCACCACCACGACTTATCGAGAAGCAGATGAAGTGTTTTTGCCTACACGCCTGATTTGGATCAAAGCTAAAGATGATATTCGCATGGGCACCGGGGAAACGCTGATTGACAAAGTCCACGAGCAAGCCTTAAAAGGAAAAGTTACCAATGTTAAGGAACGTACTTACAGCGACACCGAGGCCTTTATTCAAGCGGATGACATTTCAGAGGGCATCGAGCTGAATTACTTTGGGGCTTTCCAGCTTTATGAGTACGTGAAGATTTTTGGATTAGACATGGACTTAGCGAAGTTAGCAGAGGGGAAAGAGCTTTACTTTACGAAGATTCAGCTGGATTTTGCGGAAAAGCGCATTCGCTTTCTTAATACCAAACAGCATCAAATTGTTGAAGGTAAACTAGATTTAGATTTAAGTGGTGTCAAAGATGCGCTAAACGAGACCAAGGTCAGCTGGGTAAAGATGACCGGAGAAAATCGG
This sequence comes from Enterococcus asini ATCC 700915, assembly GCF_000407365.1. Classification (GTDB taxonomy): domain Bacteria; phylum Bacillota; class Bacilli; order Lactobacillales; family Enterococcaceae; genus Enterococcus_C; species Enterococcus_C asini. The sequence goes on along the minus strand of NZ_ASVU01000001.1, from coordinate 241,353 downwards.
GCCCAAGGATTGCAGTACGATTCCGATGAGCCGATTACTTTGAAGCAGTACAGCTACATTGCCTCCACCCAGACTTACGGTGTGTTCCGCAATGCCTTTTTCCAAAAGCCGGAAAACGTCAAGAGTAGTGAAGAAGGTGGCGATACGGTTTTATATGGAGACTCGGAAACATTACGAGTGCATGAAGAACAGCAAATCGTGGAATTTCAAGGAAAATTTACCACAGACGAAGAGGTAGAAGACGATATTTATGATCAAAGCTATCATTACGTGAATCGGCTGGAGTCCAGTATCGGTTCTTTGCGCTTCTTTGACCGAAGCAAGGATATCATTACGTACCGGACCTTTACCGAAGGGTTCCCCGTGTTTGGGGATGAATACCAAGGCGAAGTCAGCTTTACTTTGGAGGATACGGGAAGTGCTACACCGCAAGTTACCATTAAAAGTAGTATGAATACCATCCAGATTCCGATTCCTTCTGAGGAGACGGTTCAATTGCCGGCAACGAAGACCGTTATTGAAAACTTGCTGGCTGCCGGAGCCAATCAGTCCTTGCTTCAAGGCATGGTGATTGGTTATCAGCGACAAAATGTGAAAAATGCCGATGAAATCGTGGATATGATTCCCATGTGGTATCTCAAGTATGACGGTCAGTGGTATTCGGCAGCAGAGTTGCAGACCAAGATTGCAGGGGAGGGAAATTGATTGGATTTTAAACGAATCGAATGGATCTTTTTCCTAGCCTTTCTCGGGGTTAATATCTTCTTGTTAAGTATTTTTCGCTCGGCGCAAAGTGAGGTTAGCAATGTAGCGGCCTCTGATCAAAAAATCGCCATTGAACAACGCTTGAAAGCCGACGACATCAAATACGATGCACCATTGGAAACCGAAAAAGCGGAAGGGTACTACCTTAGTGGGGAGCCAACAGACCTGTTGGCAGCAGTCAAAGAGGCTCGCCAAGAAGCTGGGGATACCAATCTTTTACGGGGAATTACCATTGATGGCGACCAACTGACGCGCAATGTCAGTGACGGTTTTAAATTGAGTAATACCGACGATCTGGAACCGGCACTGACGAAGTTTTTGCAACAAAAGGGTGCCGTGGTCTTTGGCACGGAGTATATGTATTTGCCTACCCTGTCCATGACGGATGAGGAATATCCGGAAATTATGGCCAGCCAAAGCTTTGAAGGGATTCCTTTTAATGATCCTTCCAGTCGTTTGGAGTTGACCTTGGAAAATAGCGATGACCTTTTGAAGATTACCCGCTACACCCAAACCCATCTTTCAAACATTGAAAAATTACGGGAAAAGATGACCTTGTACTCAGAGCAAGATGCGATTGAGACTTTGTATATTAACAATCGGATTCCACCGAAATCAAAGATTGCTTGGCGCATGTTGGGCTATACCTTAAGCTTGCAATTTAGAGGAACCAATGTCTATGTGCCGGCTTGGTTTGTAGCTGTTGACACCGGTTCGAAAAATTACCAAATCGAGCGGGTCAATGCATTGACCAATCGGGTCTTCACCAGTAATTCTGTTCAAAAGGTGGAAAAAAATTAACGCACGGCTTATAATGAGTCGGACGGAGCAAGGGCTCCTAGAGGTAGTGAATCGACTGCCTTGGAATCAGGAGGGAAGTTTCAAAATGGCAAACAACGCCTTTAATGTTAGTATCTTAGCCAGTGGTAGTTCCGGAAACACCCTATATATAGAAAGTCCCAAGAAACGAATTTTAGTGGATGCCGGCCTTTCCGGTAAAAAGATTACGTCTTTATTGGCAGAAGTAGATCGGCGCCCAGAAGACTTAGATGCAATTTTAGTCACTCATGAACACCGGGATCACATTCACGGTGTAGGGGTCATGGCTCGGAAGTATCACTTGGACATTTATGCCAATGAAAAAACTTGGGAAGCCATGGACGGTATGATTGGTAATGTACCAGTGGAACAAAAGCAAATTTTCGAAATGGGCAAAGTCTTAACTTTTGGAGATTTGGATATCGAAAGCTTTGGGGTTTCCCACGATGCGGCGGCACCTCAGTTTTATCGTTTCCATAAAGATGGCAAGTCCTTTGTCATGTTGACAGACACGGGCTATTGTTCCGATCACGTGCGGGGAATTATCCGAGACGCGGACGCTTACTTAGTAGAAAGCAACCACGATTTGGAAATGTTACGCATGGGACCTTACCCTTGGAGCTTGAAACAGCGGATTTTAGGGGATCGGGGTCACTTGTCCAATGACGATGGAGCGTTGGTGATTACCGATGTAATTGGTAATAACACCAAGCGGATTTATCTAGGGCATTTGAGTAAGGAAAACAATATGAAAGAACTGGCTCATTTGACTATGGTGAATACTTTGAAAGAACACGATCTAGGCGTGGGGGAAGACTTTGAAATCTATGATACGGATCCAAATTACGCCACAGAACTTTTTGCTATTTAACAATATCGAAAAGAAAAGACTTGCAATGCTACTACGCATTGTGGGTCTTTTTTTGTGCTGCGGGAAAGTTCACAAAATCTTCATGAGTTTTTTGTGAGTAATTCGACTAAAAAACTTGCCAAGCCTGTTAAAAATGAGTATCATAAGTCTTGTGAGTTAGCACTCTTAATCGTCGAGTGCTAATAGCTTGAAAAGCAAACGAAAAAACTATTGGAGGGATTCATTGTGTTAAAACCATTAGGCGACCGCGTGATTATCCAAGTCGCAAAAGAAGAAGAAAAAACGATTGGTGGCATTGTACTGGCATCATCAGCACAAGAAAAACCACAAATTGGTGAAGTCGTTGCAGTAGGCGAAGGACGGACTTTGGAAAACGGTGAAAAAGCCGAATTGTCAGTCAAAGTCGGGGACCAAGTGATGTTTGAAAAATACGCTGGTTCAGAAGTGAAATTTGAAGGCCAAGAATATCTTATCGTCAACGGCAAAGATATCATGGCTATCGTGGAATAAAACGCAACACAGAATACATTATGAGGTGAAGAAATTATGGCAAAAGAAATCAAATTTGCAGAAGATGCCCGGGCAGCGATGCTTCGTGGGGTAGATAAGTTAGCGGATACCGTCAAAGTAACCTTAGGGCCAAAAGGACGGAATGTTGTTTTGGAAAAATCCTATGGTTCACCATTGATTACTAACGATGGGGTAACCATTGCCAAAGAAATCGAATTAGAAGATCACTTTGAAAACATGGGGGCAAAACTAGTTTCTGAAGTTGCTTCTAAAACCAATGATATTGCTGGTGATGGTACAACTACCGCAACTGTTTTGACTCAAGCAATCGTTCGGGAAGGCTTGAAAAACGTTACCGCTGGGGCAAATCCTCTAGGCATTCGTCGCGGGATTGAATTGGCAACAAAAGCTGCTGTAGAAGGCTTGCACAAAAACTCAACAGTGGTTGACTCTAAAGAAGCCATCGCTCAAGTAGGTGCCGTTTCTTCCGGTTCTGCTGAAGTCGGTCAATACATTGCCGATGCGATGGAAAAAGTTGGCAATGACGGTGTTATCACCATTGAAGAATCAAAAGGGATCGAAACTGAATTAGACGTAGTCGAAGGGATGCAATTCGATCGTGGCTACTTGTCTCAATACATGGTAACCGACAACGACAAGATGGAAGCTGTCTTGGACAATCCTTACATCTTGATTACCGACAAGAAAATCTCCAACATCCAAGATATCTTGCCATTGTTGGAACAAATCTTACAACAATCAAAACCATTGTTAATCATCGCTGACGATGTGGACGGGGAAGCATTGCCTACCTTGGTTCTGAATAAAATCCGGGGTACTTTCAACGTAGTAGCAGTTAAAGCACCAGGCTTTGGGGATCGTCGGAAAGCGATGTTGGAAGACATTGCCATCTTAACTGGCGCAACTGTGATTACAGAAGATCTTGGTTTGGAATTGAAAGATGCAACGATTGAAAGCTTGGGTCAAGCAAGCAAAGTTGTAGTCGACAAGGACAACACCACTGTTGTGGAAGGTGCCGGTTCTACGGATGCCATCCAAGCACGGGTTCAATTGATTAAAAACCAAATCGGCGAAACGACTTCTGATTTTGACCGAGAAAAATTACAAGAACGTTTGGCAAAATTAGCTGGTGGGGTAGCCGTAATCAAAGTCGGCGCACCAACTGAAACCGAACTAAAAGAAATGAAATTGCGTATTGAAGACGCCTTGAACGCTACTCGTGCCGCAGTCGAAGAAGGTATGGTTTCCGGTGGGGGAACTGCCTTAGTAAACGTAATCGATGCAGTTTCTGCTTTGGAAGCTGAAGGCGATGAAGCTACCGGGATTAAGATCGTGCAACGGGCTTTGGAAGAACCAGTTCGTCAAATCGCTGAAAATGCCGGTTACGAAGGTTCCGTGATCATCGATAAATTGAAGAATGCGGAATTCGGCATTGGCTTCAATGCTGCAAACGGCGAATGGGTCAACATGGTGGAAGCCGGTATCGTGGATCCTACTAAAGTTGCCCGCTCTGCTCTGCAAAACGCTGCTTCCGTTGCTGCTTTGTTGCTAACCACTGAAGCGGTAGTGGCAGACAAACCTGAACCAAACGTACCAGCTGCTCCAGCAATGGATCCTGGCATGGGCATGATGTAAGCCAAGCATACATTTAAACTTGTTCGCAAGGAGCAATCTTTGCGAACAAGTTTTTTTGTTTGTCAAAGCCGGTACTGACTAGAAATAATGGAGAAGATAGTAAATAAATGACAAACGAACAATTATCTATTATGAAAGCTAGTCCTCTTCTTCGAAATATGTTACAGTCAATTTAAAATTGATAAAGATATTGAGGCGAAGTGTGTGAGAATCGTAATTTTGGGAGCAGGGAAAGTTGGCGTAACGCTGACAGCTCAGCTAACCGAAGAAGGTCACGATCTGTTGGTTATCGATAGAGAAGCAGACAAGGTAGAGCGTTTAGTAGAGCGCTATGATGTTTTTGGAATAACCGGTAACGGGGCTACCTTCAAGATATTAGAAGAAGCAGAAGTGGCCGAATGTGATGTGTTCATTGCTGTCACTGAATCCGACGAGCTAAATTTACTAGCTGGTTTATTAGCCAAGCAAATAGGTGCGGTAGATTGTATTGTACGTGTGCGTAATCCGGAATATTTGGAGCAACGTGATTTTATGAAGAAAACCATGGGGCTATCGATGATTGTAAACCCGGAATTAGAAGCAGCCTATGAGATTCGTCGGATGATTTTGTTTCCGGCTGCAGTCAAAGTCGATACGTTTGTTAATGGCCGCATAGAGTTAGCCGAGTTTCGTGTGACGCTAGGGAGTTCTTTAGTGGGATTACCACTGTTTCGTTTGCCCAAAGTTTCGAAAGCAAAAGTTTTGGTCTGTGTCATTAGTCGCCAAGGAGAGATTATCATCCCAGATGGTAATGTAATCTTACAGGAAAATGACCGGATTTATGTAGTAGGGCAACACGATAAACTTGTCAAGTTTTGCCAAGATATTCACCTGTTTGAACAGAAAATCAATCGCGTGATGATTGTTGGTGGAGGTAGAATTGCTTACTATTTGGCGATTCAACTAACAAAACTGGGATTAAGTGTGAAAATCATCGAAAATAATCCCAAAAGAGCACGGGAGTTATCAGAAAAATTCCCTCATTTGACGATTATCCAGTCAGATGGCAGTGATGAGCTTGTGTTGAAAGAAGAAGGCTTGAGCCGAATGGATGCTTTTGTAGCGCTCACCGGTTTTGATGAGGAAAATATTGTTATGTCATTGTATGCCAAGCAACAACAAGTTAGTAAAACCATTGCCAAAGTGACACGCATGGATTTTGCTACAGTCTTGGAGCAGTTGATGATTGACAGTGTTGTCTCACCAAAACGGATTGTGGCCAATCAAATATTGAGCTATGTCCGGGCAAAGGATTTACAAGAAGAGGAATTGGGAGTAAAAAGGATGTACAAGTTAATCCAAGATCAAGTGGAGGCGCTAGAGTTTCTTGCAACGGAACAGACTTCTTTTTGTTATCGTCCTTTGAAATTGGTGGCAACCAAAGACAACGTTTTGATTGCAGCCATTTCCCGAGGGAAGCGGACCTTGGTACCAGATGGTGAGACGAAGATTTTGCCTGGGGACCATGTGATTATTGTTGCTAAAAATCAAAAAATCCAATCGTTGGAAATGATTCTTGAAGGATCTCGTTAGTTATGAATAAGAAAATGATTTTTTACATCATTGGTAAAATTCTTCAAGTGGAGGGAATCTTACTACTTTTGCCGGTTATCGTTTCTTTGATTTACCAAGAGCAAGTAACTAGAATTTACGGAGTAATCGCCCTTCTTTTATTGGTGTTAGGTAGCTTGATTAGTCGCAGTGCTCCTCGGGATAAGGACTTCTTTATTAAAGAAGGCCTCTTCATTGTGGGGATTAGTTGGTTTTTAATGGCTGTCTTTGGCGCGTTACCGTTAGTGTTTTCTGGGGAAATCCCCCATTTCGTGGATGCTTTTTTTGAAATTGTCTCAGGCTTTACTACCACCGGAGCAACTGTCTTAAGTGATATTGATCAATTGAGTCATGCAAGTCTTTTTTGGCGAAGCTTTACCCATTGGGTGGGCGGCATGGGCATTCTCGTGTTTACAGTAGCCTTCATCCCTTTAACCTCTGGGCGAACGATGCATATCTTGAAAGCAGAGATGCCTGGTCCCATTGTGGGCAAATTAGTCTCAAAAGCTCAAGTGACGGCCCAAATATTGTATATTCTTTATGGTGCATTAACTTTGATTGAAGTCTTGTTATTATTAGTTGGAGGAATGCCACTGTTTGACAGTCTACTGACGACTTTTTCTACTGCGGGAACAGGTGGCTTTACTATGAGTAACGCCGGTATCATCGGCTATCATAGTCCTTACATCGAGGGTGTCTTAACTGTTTTTATGATTATCTTTGGTATTAATTTTAATCTTATTTATTTGGCAGCTCTAGGTCGGGGCTGGCTTGTTCTGAAGAATGAAGAATTGCGTTGGTATTTAGGCATTATTGCCACTAGCACCGTATTACTCACAGTGAATATTCGCAGACTCTATGGTTCAATGGGGGAAGCTTTTCGTTATGCGGTTTTTCAGGTGGCTTCGATTATTACTACTACAGGATTTGCTACCACGGATTATGATCAATGGCCGATGTTTGCCCAAAACGTATTACTCTTGCTAATGTTTGTTGGGGCAAGTGCAGGTTCTACAGGAGGCGGAATCAAAGTTTCTCGAATTGTTATGGTGGCTAAAAGCGGATTAAAAGAAATTAAACGTATGCTTCATCCACATGGAGTGGTTACAGTGGATTTTGAAGGAGCTACAGTGACGGCTAGAACGCTAAACAATATTCACAGTTATCTGCTTTTGTATGCTTTGGTATTTTGTGGTGCTTTATTGGTTGTTTCTTTAGAAAATCTAGATTTTCATACGACTTTTTCTGCAGTAGCTACGACGATTAATAATGTGGGACCAGGGTTTAATGGGGTTGGTCCTATGAAAAACTTTGGCGATTTGACAGCTCTGTCTAAATACACATTGGCTTTTACTATGTTGGCAGGACGATTGGAAATTTTCCCCGTATTACTGCTGTTTTCAAAATATTTTTGGCAAGAATAATAACGGATTCTTCTAAATTAAGACAAAAACTTCTTACTGGTTATTAGTAAGAAGTTTTTGTCTCTTTTTTGCTTTTTTTGCCAGATTGTGAATCAAGCTAGTAAAAAATGGGGGAGGATTATTTTTTGAAAACCGTTTTGTGGAAATTTCATATTCTTTCACAAAATACCGCGACTGATTTTTGAATAACTATCTTTTTTAGCTTAAATTCAAAGTAAAACGCTACAATTAGCAATTTTTGGTAGTTTTTGGTCAATTAATGCTATTTATTTGATGAGGATAACTTGTTAAACTATGGTCAAGTTGAACAATGTAAACGCTTTTGATAGTTTTCTGAAAAATGTTTTGTTTTAGGATGTCCTATTGATGAGAAGCATTGTTTGCAAAACTTGTCCAACAGAAGATCAGCTTTTGATATGGATAGGATTGCTAAGGAGGAAATGTAATGAAAAAACAACTACTATCTGGTTTACTTCTTTCAGCCATGGGTTTGGTTGTCTTAAGCGGCTGTGGTACGACAGAAGCATCATCTGAAGAACAAATCGTATTACGCTACGCTTATGCCAGCAATAGTCAGCCGGTCATCGATTCCATGGTGGAATTTGGTCGTCTGGTGGAAGAGAAGACGGATGGTCAGGTGACGGTGGAGTATTTCCCAGATGGCCAGCTCGGTAGCGAAACGGAGTTAATCGAATTAACGCAAACCGGGGGGATTGATTTTACCAAAGTCAGTGGCTCCGCTTTAGAAGGATTTTCCAAAGACTACTCGATCTTTTCGGTACCGTATTTGTTTGACAGTGAAGAGCACTTTTTTGAAGTCATGGAAAATAAAGCAATCACTGATGAAATCTACAATTCCACGGAAGAGTTGGGCTTTGTGGGGATTACGTACTATGATTCCGGTCAGCGGAGTTTCTACATGACAGACGGTCCGGTGAATTCTCTAGCCGATTTAAAAGGGAAGAAAATTCGTGTAATGCAAAGTGAAACCGCTATAAAAATGGTGGAATTATTAGGCGCATCCCCGGTACCTATGGGCAGTTCGGAAGTTTACACGTCTTTGCAGTCCAATCTGATCAATGGGGCCGAAAATAATGAGTTTGTGTTGTATACAGCCGGCCACGGGGGCGTTGCAAAATATTACTCTTACGATGAGCATACTCGGGTGCCGGATATTGTCATCATGAACTCTGAGGTGAAAGAACGTTTAACTGATGAGCAGTATGAGGCCGTTTTGGCAGCCGCTAAGGAATCCACGGAGTTTGAAAAAGCCGTCTTTAAAGATGCAGTGGAAGAAGAAAAAGCCATTGCTGAAAAAGAATACGGTGTGGTTTACAACGATTTAGACACCACGGAATTCTTAGCAGCGGTACAACCATTGCACGAACAGTTTAAAAACGACGAAAACTACAGTGAATTGTATCAGGAAATTCGTAGTTTAGTCGGCGAGTCAGAGTAGGAGGGCCTTATGAAAACGATCCGAAAAGTGTTAGACAAGTGTTTAGAAGTATTTTGTTCGGCGTTGTTAGCCATTATGATCTTAGTCGTTTTGTACCAAGTCTTCACCCGAACGGTGTTGAATAACCCGAATACGGTCACCGAAGAATTCGTGCGTTTTGGTTTGGTGTGGTTGTCCATGCTGGCTTCGGCTTATGTGGTAGGCAAAAAGAGCCACTTGGCAGTGACCATGCTCAGTGACAATCTGACCGGCTCAAAAAAACGTTTATTGGAAATCGTGGTACAAGTTTTGTTCTTGATCTTTGCGGCAGTCATTATGATCTTTGGTGGTTGGAAAGCCGTTACGGTAACCATGGGCCAAGTGTCACCTTCCTTGTCTCTTTCCATGGGCTATGTGTATTTAGCCGTGCCTGTTGCTGGTGTATTCATGTTTATTTATAGTTTGCTGAACTTATTCGATGAACACCAAGAAATCGAAATGGAAAAAGAGGAGGTTTCATAATGGCGTTAGAAGCAGGGTTAATTTTATTTGTAGTTTTTGCCATTTTATTGATTTTGGGGATGCCCATTGCCATTAGTGTGGCGGCTTCCTCGATTTGTACATTATTGTTGGTAGTTCCTTTTGATATTGCGGTCTTCACTTCTGCTCAAAAGATGGTGTCCAGTTTAAACAGTTTTTCGCTAGTAGCTATTCCGTTCTTTGTCCTTTCCGGGATTATTATGAATGGTGGGGGCATTGCGGAGAAGCTAGTGAACTTTGCCATGTTGTTTGTCGGTCGGGTACCCGGTGGTTTGGCCCATACAAATATTTTGGGGAATGCCTTGTTTGGGTCCATGTCGAGTTCTGCGATTGCGGCTTCCACGGCAATCGGTGGGGTCTTGATTCCTCAACAAGTGAAAGCGGGCTATGATCGAAAATTCGCCACAGCGGCGAATATCGCTTCTGCACCTACTGGCATGGTGATTCCTCCCAGTACGGCCTTTATCATGTACTCTTTAGTTGCCGGTGGGGCTTCGATTTCTTCCTTGTTTCTAGGAGGCTATCTAGTAGGGGCTTTATGGGCTTTGAGTATCATGATTGTCGCGTTTCTTCATGCGAAAAAACACCACTACAAAACCATTGACCGCAGTGAATTAGGTTCAGTGGGGACGGTCTTAAAAGAGGCACTACCCAGTGTTATGTTGATTGTTATTATCATTGGCGGCATCTTGTCCGGCTTGTTTACCGCAATCGAGGCTTCTGCCATTGCGGTAGCCTACTCCTTAATCATTGCGATGTTTTTCTACAAAACAGTTACGGTAAAAGACATTCCGACGATGTTACGAGATGCTGTTCTGACTACCGGGACTATCGCGTTCTTATTGGCCACAAGTTCCATGATGTCCTTTGCCATGGCCTTTACCGGGATTCCTCAAGCAATCAGTGCGGCGATTTTAGGGTTGACTTCTAATAAGTACATCATTTTGTTAATGGTCAACTTGGTCTTGTTAGTCGTAGGAATGTTTATGGACGTAGGTCCGGCGATCATGATCTTCACGCCAATTTTCCTACCAGTGGTTACTAGCGTAGGCGTCGATCCGGTGCACTTCGGCTTGTTTGCCATTATGAATCTCTGTGTGGGTTCTATCACACCACCAGTGGGCTCAGGTTTGTACGTGGGGGCCAGTGTCGGCGGGGTCAAAGCCGAGAAAATGCTGCGGCCTTTAGTACCATTCTACATTGCAATTATGCTAGTTTTACTAGCCATCACCTACTTCCCACAATTGGTAATGTGGCTACCAAATTTGGCTTCTTAATGCAGTGAAATTTTTCATACGAAAAAGACGGCTTCCTTCCCAAAGTATTAATTGGGAGGAAGCCGTCTTTTGTTGTTTCACGTGGGGAGATACTACTGGCCACGTTTTTCTTATTTTTCGTCTACTTTGGTGTAATGGAAGATGATCTCTTTCAATAAGTTGGCAGAAGGCTGGCTAGTGCGGTCATTGTAATAAGCAGTAAAGCGTTCGTCGGCCACATACATCTCTCCTAACATCCGATGATAGGCTTCATTGTAAAAAGGGGCGGTGGTGGACAGCCATTCCCGGTGAGCCAAGAAGGCTTCTTTAGCTTGTGCCGAGTCTAAGTCTAGGGGCGTGCCCTGTTTTAGCAATGCTTCCAGATTGGCAAAAAGGCGAGTTTCCGCGGCTTGCATCGTTTCGTATTGTTCTTTGGTTAAGTGCTGCCATTTTTCATTGGAACGATCCACGGCTTCATCGCCGTAACGTTGGCGGATTTCCGTGCCGTATTGTTCTTCGTTTTGGGCGATTTTTGCGGCTTTAAAGGCTTCAAATTTTTCTGTATCACTCATGTTTTCTACTCCTTTGTAATAGGCCAATGTCTGCTCCAAATGTTGGAGCTGGCCTTTGATTTGGGTCATTTGTTGGGTCAAAACCAGGCGCTGTCTTTCCAAAAGAGGGGTGATGTCAAAGTCCGGCTTCGTCACGATCTCTTTGATTTCTTCTAGCTTAAGGCCAAATTGTTTTAAAAACAAAATCTGCTGCAGGCGATCCACTTGCGCGGGACCATAGATTCGATAGCCGGCGGAACTAATCCGTTTGGGTGGCAGGAGTCCTTGTTGATCGTAATAGCGCAAGGTGCGTTTGGTGACCCCGGATAGGGCAGCTAGTTGGTTGACTGTGTATTCCATCTGGTTCTTCCTTTCTCAATGACAAGCTTAGTCTACAGGTTAACGTTGGGTAAAGGTCAACAAAAATACAATCTTTTTTCAAAGTTTTATGTTATACTATTATTATAAAATAACCGTTTTCAAAAAATCAAAAAAAAGGAAGGTCATGCCATGAAGTTAATCGAATCACCAATTAATCGCAACTTAAACCTAGAAACATTCTATCCAAACATTACAAAATTTTTATTTGATCACACGTGTATCAAATACTACAAACTCTATACATTAGACCGAGTACAAATCATTTACGTGGACACTTACGAAAAGATTTACTTGGTCATGCTCGATACAAAGAAAAAAATCAAGCGCAGTGAAGTGGATACTGCGATTCACCGTCTATTGCATACAGATCGGGATCACGTACAGGTGGACGTGAAGATGAAACAACGAATGATCGATGCCGGCGTTACCTTTAGCCAAGCCAGAAAAGACATCGTGGTTGTTTCCATGGACGCTGCTGAGTCTAGCGTCGCAAGCTAACGAAGAATAAGGACAATGACTAAACCCGTCAATTTTGACGGGTTTTTTCTTTTTGATGAGAAAAATGAAAGCTTTCAGAGGCTTTTCTTCTGCGAAAGCTGCTTTTTTCGCTAATTCTGACGCTTTTTTGCTATAATAAAAGGCGAGTACAAGGCTGCGAGAAAATCGCGGCGGAGAGGAGTATTGACATGAAACATTATCCGGATGATAGTCTAACACTACACACGGATCTCTATCAAATCAATATGATGCAAACTTACTGGGAACTAGGCAGAGCCGATCGCAATGCGGTTTTTGAATGCTACTTTCGGGAGATGCCTTTCCAGCACGGCTATGCGATTTTTGCCGGCTTGGAGCGCTTAGTTCACTATTTAGAAGAATTGAAATTCAGTCAAAGCGACTTGGATTATTTGCGAGAAGTGGGAGGCTATCCTGAGGAATTCCTACAATACTTGGCAGACTTTGAATTCAAATGTTCCGTGCGTTCCGCCAAAGAAGGGGATTTGGTCTTTGCCAATGAACCCATCGTGCAAGTGGAAGGTCCTTTAGGCCAAGCACAATTAATCGAAACGGCTTTGTTAAATATGGTCAACTTCCAAACTTTGATTGCCACGAAAGCAGCGCGGATTAAATCTGTGATTGGGGACGATCCTTTACTAGAATTTGGTTCTCGTCGTGCGCAAGAAATGGATGCGGCCTTTTGGGGCACCCGGGCGGCTTACATTGGAGGCGCCGATGCTACTAGTAACGTCCGAGCGGGGAAAGTCTTTGGTATTCCAGCAAGTGGTACCCATGCTCACTCATTAGTTCAATCTTACGGTAACGACTACGATGCCTTTATGGCTTATGCCAAGACTCATAAGGACTGTGTGTTCTTGGTGGATACGTACGATACGTTGAAACTCGGTGTTCCTACGGCGATTCGTGTGGCCAAAGAAATGGGCGACAAGATCAATTTCTTAGGCGTCCGTATCGATTCTGGGGATATGGCTTACATTTCCAAACGCGTGCGGGAACAATTGGACGAAGCCGGTTTTACCGAAGCAAAAGTCTATGCGTCCAATGACCTAGACGAAAACACGATTCTCAGCTTGAAGATGCAAAAAGCCAAAATCGATGTTTGGGGCGTAGGGACGAAGTTGATTACCGCTTACGACCAACCGGCCCTAGGAGCAGTTTACAAGCTCGTTTCCATTGAAAACGATGAAGGCGTCATGGAAGATACGATTAAGCTTTCCAGCAACGCCGAAAAGGTCAGTACCCCAGGGAAAAAGCAAGTTTGGCGCATTAACCGCAAATCCGATGGCAAATCAGAAGGGGATTATATCACCTTGTGGGATGAAGACCCCCGGACAGAAGAGGAACTCTTTATGTTCCATCCAGTGCATACCTTTATCAATAAAACCATCCGGAACTTTGAAGCGCGGCCAGTCCTGACGGCGATTTATGAAAATGGCCAGTTGGTTTACGACTTACCGGAATTAGAAGAAATCAAGCACTATGCGCAAGATAGCTTGAACTCCTTGTGGGAAGAGTACAAACGGGATCTAAATCCACAACAATACCCAGTAGACTTGTCGACGGAGTGCTGGAACCATAAGATGGCTATTATGAACAAGGTCCGCAAGCGGGTGGCAGCTTCCAAAGAGAAAGGGGATAATGAACTGTGAGTTTACAAAGTGAAATTATCGCACAACTAGGGGTGAAACCGGTGATTGATCCGGAAAAAGAAATTCGCGTGAGTATCGACTTTCTTAAAGCCTACTTATTGAAATATCCTTTTTTGAAAAGCTTAGTCTTAGGGATTTCCGGTGGACAAGATTCCACCTTAGCCGGACGTTTAGCGCAATTGGCAATCAATGAATTACGGGAAGAAACCGGTGACGCAGACTACCGCTTCATCGCTGTGCGCTTGCCCTATGGCAGTCAAGCAGACGAAGCCGATGCCCAAAAAGCCTTGGCCTTTATCGAACCCGATGTCAGTCTTGCGGTAAATATTAAAGCAGCGGTGGACGGACAAGTACTAGCCTTAAAAGAAGCCGGGGTTGCGATTTCCGACTTTAATAAAGGCAATATCAAAGCGCGCCAACGGATGATCACCCAATACGCCATTGCCGGGGCCGAGGCTGGCGCCGTGATTGGGACCGACCATGCGGCGGAAAACATCACGGGCTTCTTTACGAAGTTTGGGGATGGTGGGGCAGACATTTTGCCACTGTTCCGCTTGAACAAACGGCAAGGCAAGCAACTCTTGGCTACTTTAGGTGCCCCAGCGGAGTTGTACACGAAGATTCCTACGGCGGACTTAGAAGATGACAAGCCACTAGTTGCCGATGAAGTAGCGCTAGGTGTGACCTATGACGAAATCGATGACTACCTAGAAGGCAAGACTGTTTCTACGGCTGCCAAAGAAATCATTGAAAATTGGTGGCAGAAAACTCAGCACAAACGTCATTTGCCAATTAGTGTTTTTGATGACTTTTGGAAATAAAATTCTAGTATTACTTAGTGAAAAGACGAACATTATGCAAAAAATGCGACAAATAATTGGTGATTTCCCTTTACTCGATAACTACCCTTATTTTATAATAAGGGTGGGAGTTTTGGGGAAGACTCCGTCAACAACGGCTAGAGGATACCGGATGGTTCCTCTTTTTTTTGTGCATTTTTTGCTAGGAATCCTTAAGTGAAACGAGGTCGAGGGCTGGTTGCTTGTTAAATTTCCTTAGGGCTAGCGGGGATAACTTTACATCTTTTTAGGAAACGGCTAAAATATGGACTATTGGTGTCCTTACTACAAAGGATTAGATGTCGCAATTACGAGGAAGTTTTTCATGAAAAAATTGATTTATGGCTTAAAGGCCGTGGGCGTTTTAGCCTTGGTGTTGATTAGTAATCTTTACTTGCAGTGGTGTCAAAATAATCTGTCTCTGGATTTGGCTTTGAAGTTTGCTTTTTCTTGGCATACGGAAAAATTCTTTCTAGGAGGTTTGGTATTGTTGGCACTTCTGCTCTTTTTGTCTGGGGTGATTGGTTCCTTGGGCATGGGGGCGGTGTTGTACACGGTGTTCATTGGGATTTTAGGCTATGCCGATTATCTTAAGATGACCATGCGGCAAGAGCCGATTTATCCTGATGATTTGAAAATGGCAGCGAACTTAGGAATGATGAAAGACCTGGTAGGCTTGCCCTTGTTTCTGGTCTTATTAGTGGTGATTCTCGCTGTTTTAGTAGGCATGGGGTATATGTTCTGGCGCAGTTTGAAAAAGCCTAAAAACATCCAGATTTTGCGTTTGGTGACGGTTGTCTTAAGTGGGGGACTCTTGCTGTACGCTAGTAATTTTAACTCCAGTAGCAATCTCTTGCGTAAAGGCTACGACCGCACGGCACTGTGGATTCCGTATTCCCAAAAGATGAATTACTACAATGTGGGCTTTGTGGGAGGCTTTTTATATAATTTGAAAGTAGAAGCCATGGAAAAACCTAAAGGCTATAGCGAAGCGGCAGTGAAAGAAATCACCGAACGTTATCAAAAAGAAGCGGATGCGGCCAATAAAAAGGTGAAAGAAGAGGAACAGCCCAATATCGTCTATGTCATGAGCGAAAGCTTCTCTGACCCCAATCGCTTGAAAGGCGTCACCGTATCCTGGGATCCCTTAAAAGACTACTACGAAGTGGTCAATCAAACCTACAGCGGACAGATGCTTTCCCAAAACTATGGCGGGGGCACGGCAAATATCGAGTTTGAAGCGTTGACCGGCTTTTCTATGGAACCATTGAACGCACAAATGACCACTCCTTATACGCTTTTGGTACCGAAGTTGGAGAAACTGCCTTCCTTGGTTTCCCTTTTGAAGGATTCCGGCTATGAAACCACGGCGATTCATCCCTATGATACGTCGATGTACAAACGAAAAGACGTCTATCAAGTTTTGGGCTTTGACCAGTTCTTGGATCAAGATACTATGACCCACAGGGACAAACTGGAAAACAATCCCTATATTTCCGATGAATCGGCTTATGAAGAAGTCTTGGATCAGCTGGACTCGGATACGCCCCAGTTCTTGCATTTGGTGACCATGCAGACCCACATGCCCTATAATGGCAAGTACAGTAATATTTCCTATCAAGTCACGGCGGAAGGCAACAACGACTCCATCGCCAATTACGCCCAAGATGTGGCCTATGCCAGTGAAGCCTTGAAGAACTTTACTCAGGAGCTATCCAAGCTTTCCCGTCGGACGATTGTGGTTTTCTGGGGGGATCATTTACCAGGGATTTACTCCGATGCTACCCAAGCTGCAAATACCGGCACTACATTACACGAGACGGAGTTTTTGATCTACGACAGTGCGGGGAAACTTGCAAATACTGCGTCAGGGCAAATTACCAGTCCTTTTTACTTTGCGCCGACACTCTTTCAACAAGCAGATCAAGCGACCACAGGTTTTTACCAGTTGCTTTTGGACTTACAAAAAGTCTTGCCGGCTTTTGAAAAGAGCATGTACTACCAAAATGGGCAGTGGCAAGCCACGGCTTCTCTAGGGGACAAAGAGAGTATTTATAAGGACTATCAAATGATTCAATACGATATCTTAGCAGGCAAGCAGTACAGCTTGGCTAGTGATTTTTTTGCGAGGGAAAATGAATGAGTTTTGTAAAAAAAGACAATCAACTATACTTTAATCCGTTACGCCGGGCCATTTTAAATCATGGGATGATTCAACCAGGAGACAAGGTTGCCATTGGCATGTCCGGGGGTAAAGACAGCACCACTTTGTTGTATTTACTGGACACGGTGCGTCGGCAAAAGCGTCTCGGGTTTGACTTTGAGATTCAGCCCATCACTTTGGATATGGGCTTTCCCGGGGTGGACTTAGCACCTATGAAAAACTTTGTGGAAAATCTCGGCTACGAATTGACCGTGGTGCCCACGAATATCGCCCAAGTAGTTTTCGAGGTGCGAGAAGAGCGTTCCCCTTGTTCCTTGTGTGCCAAGTTGCGTCGGGGCATTTTGTACCGTAAAGCAGCGGAGCTCGGGTGCAACAAAGTCGCTTTAGGCCACCATTTAGACGATGCGGTGGAAACGTATTTTATGAATTTCCTCTTCCACGGGAAAATGGCCAGCTTTGAGCCGGTAAGTTATTTGACTAAAACCCAAGTGACCTTGATTCGTCCCATGATTTACTTGGAAGAAAAAGCGATTATCCGCTATGCCAAACGAGAAGAACTTCCGGTGATTTTCAATCCTTGCCCGGCGGATAAGAAAACCAAGCGAGAAGAAATCAAGCACTTTGTCAGTCAAATCGCGGAAAGCTACCCCGATGTGCGGGAACGTTTCATCATGGGCATGGAACAAGGCACGGCGGCGGATTTTTGGCAGACGAGCCTGATAAATCAAGAAGTAGACAAAAAGACCCCCTTGCGATAAACGCAAGGAGGTCTTTTTCCTATCAGTAGGAGGTTAATCCAAAACTTGCCAAGAGCGATGTTCGTCGAAATAGCGAGCCTCGGCTTGGGCGTTGGCCACTAGTTCGGCCGGATAGTGCAAGACTTTCAATAATGCGATGGCATTACGGCTAGTTGCCGGACCTTTCTTCACTTGATAGTCGAAGGTTACACCATTTTCATCGGTGACTTCTTCTCCAAAGTGGAGGTTGTCACACTTGTTTTTCAAAATCTCCGTCAACTCGATATCGTGAGTGGCCACAAAGGCCAAGCTAGGATATTCATGAATCCAGTTGACCACACTAGCGGAAGCAGCGATTCGTTCCACCGTATTGGTACCTTTTAGAATTTCATCCACGAAGCAGTAGCAACGCTGACCACCTTTGACCACGTCCAACAAGCGCTTGATGGATTTTGTTTCGGCGATAAAGTAGCTGTCCCCTTCAAAGATATCGTCTTCCACCGCCATGGAGGTAATCACATGTCCTGGCTGCAAGGTGAAGCTTTTCGCCAAGGCGGTGTTGATGGTTTGGGCCAAAATACAGCTAATGGCGATACTCTTGACGTAGGTGGATTTTCCGGAAGCATTGGAGCCGGTGACTAGCGTATTTTTTTGCCAGTCCACAGGGTTGACCACGGCGCCGGAAACCAAGGGATGGTAGATATCCGTAGCATGAACCGGGCCGTCTTTAAAGGTCGGTTGACTCGTTAAGGGCATAAAGGTCCGGAAATTCAAAATGGCAATGGCTACTTCTTGATTGCCTAAAAGTTCCCATAGATTGATGGCTTCTTGGGTGTGATTGCCTATTTTTTTTAAGACAAAGTTATAAGCCAAGAACGGTAACATGAAAATCATGTTGATGTATTCCATAAACATTTCCGTTTCACTAAATCCTTTGGCCCGGAAAGAAAAGCCCCAGGAAGCAATGCCCTTTAGAGGCTTTAAATTTTCTTTCAGTGCTTTTTGATCGGGAAGGGGGAGTTTCGCAATTTTTTCCGCCACGGCGATGGTTTGGACTAAGTAGCGCATACTGTTCAACTCGGTCTCCAACTGATTTTTCTTCATTAAGTAGTAGACTACGTTGAATAAAATGGCACCGATCATCAGCACTAAGCCTACACCTTGCCCGAATAGCAGGAGCAAAAGCCCCACAAGTGGCAGTGCACCCAATAGCGCAAACTGTGCGAAGTGACCGATTTCTTTTTTGACACCTTGGGCCAAGTATTCCTTGGTGAAGTTATTGTCTTGTTTGCCAAGGCGGGCAAATTGAAATTGGACTTCTTCTCTGAGTTGGGGATTTTCTTGATAAAACTGAATCAAAGTTTCCAACTGATCCGCTTTGCCTAAATCAAAATTGCGCAAGCGTTGGTACAAGGCTTCGGAGCCGACGCTGGAATAAGTTGCGTTAATCTGATCAAAAATAGCAAAAAGATCCAAATCATACCAAGTGATATCGTCGACTTCCGATTCGAAGTGACGGAAGCTTTTTTCCGTTTGCCAGGCGTGTTTGAGACTTTCTTCTTTGTCCAAACGGGTTTGATGAGGCTGGCGGCCCCACCGGTAACGCACCTCGTTGCGTAATTTGTAGCGATTGTAGAGACTAAGACCGACAACTAATACGATAATGGCGGCAAAAATGGCCAAGCCAATGTAAATTTCCTTCATAAAGCGACTCCTACTGTTTTTTTTCTGCTAAGTATGCTTCCACACTAGTCAGAATTTGTTTGATAATTTCCCGAAATGCGGTCTTCGGGGTCAATAAATAAAAGAACCGATGATTTTCTCCCGGGACGTTGCGCCAAGCTTCTTGGCCGGTTAAGGAGAGTTTGGAAATAATTGATTGACCGACACCTTCGTGAAGCAAGGCCAAGGCCATTTCCCCGTTATTGACTTGAATCAGGTGGGGGTTAAGGTTCTGTTGTTTTAGGTAGTCTTCATTTACCAAGCGCATCCCGGAAAGTTCTTCCCGCATGATCCAATACTCGGACTCCGGATCGCCCACTAAAACCAGCTCGTCTTTGTAGATGATGCTCTGGTTTAAAAACTCACTGCGCACAGGTTTTTCCACGAAGCCAATATCGGCTTTATTTTGCTCCAGCTGATGCAAGACTTCTTCGGAATTCATCATTTCCAGGCTAAAGTCGATTCGCGGATACTGCTCAATCAAGTGGGCGACGATTTCCGGTACGAGGTAGACGCCACACGTATTGGAACAAGCGATAAAGCAATGCTCTCGGAAATTTTCCTTTTCCCGGATCCGCTGAGCTGAGTCTTCCCAAAGCTCTAACATCTGAAGCGCTCGGGGATAAAAGAAGTCCGCCGCTTCTGTCGGGCGAATCTCTTGTTTCCCATTACGAATGAATAAAGTGGCGTTCATTTGCTCTTCTAGTTTTTTGACCTGTAAAGAAATGGTCGGCTGAGACAGGTAGAGCTGTTCTGCGGCCTGAGTAAAATTGCGGCTTTCGTAAACCGCAATGAAAGTTTTAATTAATTGAAACATCTGACTTCCTCCTAGTGGTGCTTGAGTAGCTGTTGCTGGATAAAAAAAGAGAGAAGCTAGCTTTCTCGGCTGACTCGTACCAACTCGTCATAGATGCGTTTTACGTCGGCACTAGTTCCCCGCAGCTCGTAGTCCGCCAATAAAGGCAAGTCGAACTCCGCGGCGTACTGTTTAGCCGTCAGACAGTATTGGTTGTTAAAGTTTTTATTGCCACTACCGACGATGCCTAGGCACAAAGCGGCATTGTCGCCAAATTCTAAGTATTCTCGGAGACTTTCAGTCAAAATTTCCTGATCGCCGTTATCAACACCATTGCCCCCTTCTAAATAAGTCGGAACAAAGGCGAAGAAAGGCTGGTCTTCATCGGCCGGCAGGGTGTTGTCATCGATTTCTTTTAGGGTGATTTTATTAGGTGACTCCAGACTTTGATTTTCAGCGTAGGCCTGTAGTTGGTGAACGAAGGCTCGGGTATTACCGGTAATCGAAACAAACAAAATACGAATTTCCATGAAAGCGTTCCTCCTTGTGATTTCGTCAACGGGTTGCAAGCATTGACCTTATCTATTATAGCATTATCTTTAGGCCTTGACTCGGACTTTCGCCAAGGAGGCAAGGCTTGTTTTCTGGAAAAATCCTGTTATCCTAGGGAAGAAGCGGTCGGCACCATTTTGAAACTAGGGCCGGCCTGATAGGAGGAAGAGTATGATACGCAATGCACGAAAAGAAGACGCCAAAGCCATTGCACCTTTGATTTTGGTGATTTTAGAGGATATGGAGTTGCCTTTTGTCGCTCGTTACGGAGTGGACCAGACGTTAGCAGTTTTGGAAAAAGGCATTCAAACGGAGGATTATCGTTATAGTTACCGCCGAGCTCTTGTAGACGAAGAAGACGGTGTAGTTGCCGGGGTGGCCTTTGGGTATCCTGATTGTGATGAACCGACAATCGATAAACCCCTAGAAGCAATTTTGCAAAGTATGGGACTACCGCAAGACGAACAGCTTTTCACGGATCCAGAGACGTTCCCAGAAGAGTGGTATTTGGATACCATCAGTGTCAATGCAGATTTTCGGGGGCGAGGAATCGGGAGTCACTTGCTAGCGGCTTTGCCGGCATTTGCGAAAGAGCAAGGGCAAAGCGTGATTGGTTTAAGCGTAGACTTGGGCAATCCCAATGCCAAACGCTTGTACACGAGAGCTGGGTTTGAAGTGGTAGGTCAACGAATGATCAGCGGTCACCAATACGATCACATGCAAAAAAAAGTCTAAAAAAGAACCGTTTCCCTTAAGTGACAACCAAAGGGAGACGGTTCTTCTTTTTCATGATTAATTTGCTTGATGACGGTAGTAGTGCACACACAAAGTATGGCTCATTTTTTCCCCTACATACCAAGCCATAGCAACTGATGCAAAGAGTACCAAAGGTGAGTTTGCAAAGGCTGGACTGATGCTAGGCAATGCCAGACACAACAGACCAAACAAAAGCACACCCACAACTAAGCCCACTAGACCAAAGCGGAAAGTCATCTTGTCTTGTTCGAATTCCGATTTGCCGTAGTCCACGGTAACAGCTTCTGAGCCAGTCAACAGTTCTGGAATGTAGTAGTAAGATACTGGGTTTTGAGGGTCGAACTCACTTTTGGTCAAAGCTGTTTTGCAACTTCTGTCTTGATGCATGATGGTTTCCATTAAGAAATCCTCCTTTAAAGATTCAAAAGACTATGTAAAACAATTGTACAGACATTATGTACCACTTTTACAGGCATATTGTAACGCATTTTTCTTCGGATAGAAAGCAAGAAAGTGGCTGTTTATGGAAGATTAAATCTTCGGAAAATTCCGTTACAAACCCCAGTGTAATAGGAATTCCCTTCGTTTGAAATGCTTGTATTTTCTGATAATTGAAACACTATCGACAAGCAAGATAAATAACAAAAAAACAGCCCTTCCTCAAAAAGAGGAGGGCTGTTTAGTTGGGCATAAAATGCCAGGTAAAATCGCGATTATTGTCCTTGCGCCGGTTGTACAACCAGTAATCCATGACCGCAGCAATGCAGATACACAAAGGAGCGTTCTCATCATCGGTGACGTCTAACACGTAGTAATCCCCGGTGAGCAAGGTTGCCTTGTCCATCTTCATAATGCGATGGTTAAAGTGGTGGATACTGTAGCGATGGTTGTAAATATCCCCTTGCACGGTCCAGTGCAGTTGTTGAATGTAGTAGAAGTCTCCCGGCCAATTAAAAATCTTTTGCAAAGTGCCCACTCGTTTGAAGTCTTGGTAGATTTCAAAGCGGGAGCCAAAAGTAAAACTGATTTGCTTGATACTGGCGACTAAGCGGCCGTCCATGGCGTAAAGAGACAAGGCGTCTCCTTTGGTACCCCAGCGGCCCACCAGTAAGAAGAGGGATTTGCCGGCTTCATCTTTAACGATGGTCCGGGTGACTTTGCTCAGTTGTTTGTCCTGAATGAAAAATTCCGACATGTGCATTCCTCTTTTCTGTCGTGATTTCTGTCGGGACAAGGACGACGGTCAAGTGAATTTAGAAAAGTTAAAAGGACTGCTTACAAGTTTTCCCGTAAAGCCCGCAAAATGGCTTTGCCTACGCCATCTTCAATATTCGTGTCGGTGACATATTTGGCGTATTCTTTGACTTCCAAAGCGGCATTGCCCATGGCAAAACTAACCCCAGCCATTTGAATCATGCTAATATCGTTTAAATTGTCGCCAATGGTCATAATTTGTTCCAAAGGGATGTTGCGTTCGTGAGCCAAGTGAGCTACCGCAATGCCTTTTTGCGCATCCCGATGATTGATTTCGATGTTGTTTGCCCCAGAAGACGTGATGCTCAGTTCCCTAAAGCCTTCCAATTCTTTTGCTACAGGGCCTAAGACGCGAGCTTCTTCTTTGTGGAAGCAGATGATTTTTAAAACTTCTAAACCTTCTGCCAGGCGCTGACGGACATTTTATACATAGTGAATCGGTAAAATCTCCAGCTGAGAAGCCACCATGGCAATGGCCATCTTGTGGGTCAAATGGGGCATGACTTCCCCTAAATGAGTGGCAAACAGCTCGATACGCTGTTCCTGACTCTGAGAAAAGAGTCCTTGGTCGGTGGCCACTTCATAGTAGATATCTTGTTCATCCAAGAGATCCAAAATACTAGTGACGGTTTGGGCGTCAATCGGTACGGTAAACAGAGACTGACCGGTTTTATCGAAAACCTGGGCGCCGTTTAGTGTCACCATGGCACACTCGATACCTACTTGTTCCAATGCGGGCAAAGCTTCGGTACGATTGCGGCCAGTGGCAACGATGAATTCCACACCTTGCTCGGTAGCATGCTTAATCGCCGCGGCATTTTCCGGGGAGATTTGCATACTGGAATCTAGTAGAGTACCGTCCATGTCTGATGCGATTAATTTGATCATATATGCTCCTCGTTTCCATAGGTTCGCTACTTCCAGTTTACCACAAATGGGCGCTTGCCGGACACCTAGAGTTTCTCAAGACAAAGGAGAAAAAATAAGGTACACTGGCTCATGAGGTGAGAAACAGTGAAAGAAATTTTGCATAACAGCTGGCAACAGGTCTTAGAAAAAGAGTTCACAAAACCTTATTATTTACAGTTACGAGAATTTTTGAAACATGAATACCAAACCCAAACCGTTTACCCGGATATGTACCGGATTTTTACTGCGTTGGAATTAACCGATTATCCTGATGTGAAGGTGGTCATCTTAGGCCAAGACCCTTACCACGGGCCGAATCAAGCGCATGGCCTAGCCTTTTCTGTGGAAAGTGGCAAAGTTCCGCCTTCTTTGCAAAATATCTACAAAGAAATGAGTGAAGATGTCGGGGCCAAACCGGTGAATCATGGGAATTTGACAAGCTGGGCGAAGCAGGGTGTGCTCCTGCTTAACACGGTTTTAACCGTGCGCAAAGGGGAGGCCAATTCCCATCAAGGGCGTGGCTGGGAACAGTTCACCGACCGGATCATTCAAGCATTGAATGAACGGGAGAAACCCGTGGTCTTCTTGCTTTGGGGGAGACCCGCACAACAAAAGGACAAGATGATTGATCAGAGTAAACACGTGATTCTCACGGCACCCCATCCTAGTCCGTTGTCTGCTTATCGTGGCTTTTTTGGTTCCCGTCCGTTTTCCAAGGCAAATGAAGCATTGGTGGCCTTAGGAGAAACCCCCATTAATTGGCAGTTGCCTCCGGAGTAATACAGATTTGATACAGTAAAGGTAACTGTATTAGCATAGTGAGGATTGAAAAGCATCAGTATGTGAAATGTGTAACGAATCTAAAGAGAAAATTACTGTAACAGGAAATTCAAACTGTTTTTTTTATTGGGAATAGTGTATGATGTATGAGAAATCAAAAATAGCATCGCTTCATGGTGAAGCATCATACTCAGGAGGGTATTTCAGTGGAATTATTCGAAAGCTTGAAAGCAAAAATCTACGGGAAAAACATGCGCATTGCGTTTCCAGAAGGGACCGAGCCACGGATTCTAGGAGCTGTTGCACGTCTAAAAGCGGATGGATTGGTTGATCCTATCTTGATCGGTAACCCAGCGGAAGTGAAAGCAGCCGCAGAAGATCGTGGTGTTTCAGTGGACAACTTCGAAATCCTAGATCCAAACAACTACGAAAAATTTGATGAAATGGTCGCAGCTTTCGTGGAACGCCGCAAAGGCAAAGCGACAGAAGAACAAGCTCGGGAAGTCCTAAAAGATGTGAACTACTTCGGTACAATGTTAACCTACATGGGCTTGGCTGACGGTATGGTTTCCGGTGCCGTTCACTCAACTGGTGATACCGTTCGTCCGGCATTGCAAATCATCAAAACCAAACCAGGAGTAAGCCGCACAAGTGGTGCCTTCCTAATGGTTCGTGGCCGGGATCAAGAAAAATACCTCTTCTCTGACTGTGCCATTAACGTGAGTCCAAACGCTCAAGAATTAGCTGAAATCGCCGTAGACTCTGCGAAAACCGCTGAACTTTTCGACATCGATCCTAAAGTTGCTATGTTGAGCTTCTCAACAAAAGGTTCTGCAAAAGCACCAGAAGTCGACAAAGTGGTCGAAGCGACTAAGATTGCCCAAGAATTGGCACCTAACTACCAAATCGACGGAGAATTGCAATTTGATGCGGCTTATGTTGCTTCTGTTGGTCAATTGAAAGCACCAGAATCTCCAGTAGCTGGTAAAGCCACAGTCTTCGTCTTCCCAGATCTACAAGCTGGTAACATTGGCTACAAGATTGCACAACGTTTCGGCGGTTTCGAAGCCATTGGACCAATCTTGCAAGGGTTGAACAAACCAGTTTCTGACTTGTCTCGTGGGGCAAATGAAGAAGACGTGTACAAATTGTCAATCATCACTGCTGCTCAAGCATTGAACAACTAAGATTGCCTACTAAGAGAGTGTCGCGCAACTTGCGACACTCTCTTTTTGCTTTGGTATGGGGAAACGGGTATACTGACCATAGAAAAAAACGAGGAGGAACAGCCGTTGTTATTGCACAATCTTGAAGAGACTGAACAGTTTGCCCAAACAATCGGTCAGGTGGCCCAGCCGGGAGATGTCCTAATCCTAAGTGGGGATTTAGGCGCCGGGAAGACGACTTTGACCAAGGGAATCGCTCTAGGGCTGGGGATTACTCAAATGATCAAAAGCCCCACGTACACGATTATCCGGGAGTATCCAGGAGGACGCTTGCCCTTGTATCACATGGATATTTATCGGGTAACAGAAGGTGCCGGGGATTTAGGCTTAGAAGAATACTTTGAAGGGGAAGGCCTGTCCGTGGTGGAATGGGGGACTCTGTTAGAAGAGGACTTGCCGGCAGACTATTTGGAGCTGACGTTGGCCCAAGTGCCGGGAGTAGAAACAGAACGTCAGGTAACTTTGACTGCTCATGGCAAGCAAGGTGCGGCCTTTCTAGACCGTATCAAAGCTAGGAGCCAAAAGCATGAGTGAGATTGATTTAACTCTACGTGGGGCCGAGTTTGAAGATGCGGCCAGTCTGATTGACCTGTTGAATCAACTGGGTTCGGAAACGGAATTTATGAGTTTTGATCGCTTTGGCATGGGGTTAAAGCCAGAGTCGTTGGGCCGGCACTTGGAGGCGATTGCCGCTAGCGACCACCAGTTGCTACTCGTTGCTGAAGCCGATGGAGCGCTAGTTGCCGTAGCTTCTATCGCCGCAGACAAAGACCCGCGAACGTATCATATTGGCGAGGTGGGCATCGGCGTGTTACAAGAATACTGGGGGCTCGGACTCGGAAGTATTTTATTAGAAGAGTTGCTAGATTGGGCTGAGGTCGGAGAAGTGCTCTTCCGCTTGGAGCTTAAAGTCCAGGTTCAAAACCAGCGAGCTCGTCACTTGTATGAGAAGTTTGGCTTTGCCACAGAAACAATCATGTCCCGAGGTGCCAGAGGAGATCAAGGAGAGTTTTTAGATGTGGCTTTCATGAGCCGTTTGTTGCATTGAAAAAGGACGCCCGTTTACAGGCGTCCTTTTTATTGTATCGTGACCAATTTTTTCAAAGGGTCGGTGCCAAAGCTGTCCTCTTGCCGCAAAAGAATCTGAGCGCAAGCACGACTGTCTTCTAAAGCATCATGGTGATTGTCCAAGCCGATGTTTAAGTAGTCACACATGGTGTTTAAACGATGGTTACTGCATTCTGGATAGAGTTTCCGGCTTGTGCGCACCGTGCAAAGGGACAAATACTCGGGTTTTTCCAAGCCGTAGTAGTCTAAGCATCCGGCCAAAACTTTATTATCAAAAGCCGCATTGTGGGCCACAATCAGGCTTTGGGGATTAAAGTATTGGTTGATCTGTTGCCAAACGTCTGGAAATTTTGGGGCATCTACCACGTCTTGAGGGTGGATTTTATGAATCTGGATATTACGCCAGAAAAAGTCAGTTTCCGGTTGAATCAACGTATAGTATTCCCCTACAATCCGGCTGTCACGAACCATGACAAGTGCCAAGGAACAGGCGCTGTAGGGTTTGGCATTGGCTGTTTCAAAATCCATCGCGATAAAGTTCATCCCGACAACACTCCTTACAAAAACGTTTGTTTGCGCCTTGACTATATCACAAAAAATTGTCCGTGACACATTTCTTAATAGAAAAAAAAGACCCACAACCGGGCACTTTGCTTAGATTACTTGCAAAGTGCCTAGTTATGGGGCATTGCTGATTATAACTGTAGGTCTAGTTCCACAGGACAATGGTCGCTGCCAAAAATTTCCGTGTGAATTTTGGCATCCACGAGCTTGTCTTGTAAATCATCGGAAACCACGAAGTAATCGATGCGCCACCCGGCATTATTGGCCCGGGCGTTGAAACGATAACTCCACCAAGAATAAATCCCTTCTTGCTCTGGATAGAAGTAGCGGAAACTATCGGTGAAGCCTGCTGCCAAGAGTTCCGTGAATTTATTTCGTTCTTCTGGTGTAAATCCGGCGTTCTTTTGATTGGTTTTCCAATTTTTTAAGTCGATATTTTCGTGGGCGACATTTAAATCGCCACATAAAATCACGCTTTTTTGTGCTTTTAAATTCGTCAGATACTCTCGGAAATCGTCTTCCCAGTTCATACGATAATCCAAGCGTTTTAATTGGTTTTGAGAATTTGGGGTGTAACAACAAACTAGGTAAAATTCCGGGTATTCCAAAGTAATCACCCGGCCTTCCAAGTCATGTTCGGCAATGCCGATGCCGTAGTTAACGGACAGCGCTTGTTCTTTGGCAAAGATGGCCGTGCCGGAATAGCCTTTCTTTTCTGCGTAGTTCCAATACTCGTAATACCCGGGCAGATCCATTTCGATTTGTCCTGCTTGGAGTTTGGTTTCTTGAAGACAGAAAAAATCTGCGTCTAATTCATCAAAAACTTCCATAAAATTCTTTTTCATAACGGCTCGTAAGCCATTCACGTTCCATGAGATACATTTCAACTGCTAACGCCCTCCGATCTATTTGTATCCATTCTAGCGAAAAATAGGGTAAGATGAAAGAAATCTGTACGCAAGAAAGCCCGGATGAGTCTGGGACTTTACCTAAATAAAGGAGGAACTAAAATGAAAATCGGTGTCATTGGAATCGGCAATATCGCTCAGAAGGCTTATTTACCTTTGTATGGGCAAAATCGCGGCCAAGGGGACTTCATCTTTGCGACGACGAATCAGAAAACCAAAGAGTTGCTAGCAAAAGAGTATGGCTTTACCCACTGTGTGACTAGCCTAGAAGAATTATTGGAAGAAGGGATTTCCGCTTGTTTGATTCATGCGGCGACCAAAGTTCACAGTGAATACATCCGTCGTTGTTTAAAAGCGGGGGTCCATGTCTTTGTGGATAAACCAATCGCAGAAGATTCCGTTGTCGTAGCCGAGCTTTTACAACTGGCTAAAGAGAAAAATTTATTGCTAATGGCGGGCTTTAATCGCCGCTTTGCTCCTTTGGTGAAGCCTTTAAAAGACCAAACAGACAAGCACTTATTGATTTTGCAAAAGCATCGAATCGACGCTCCTCAACCGGTGAAATTTGTCGTCTATGATTTGTTTTTACACTTGGTAGATACTGCGGTCTATTTGTTGGATGAGGAGATTGAGAAGTTGCAAGCCCGAGGCGTGGTCAAAGACGGCCTGTTGTATCAAGCCCACTTGACCTTGCACACGAAAAACACGGTGGCTACTTTACACATGGATCTCACCAGTGGGGTCAATCAGGAGTCCTATCAACTGATCGCACCTGGGGGCAACTATGAACTACAAGAGTTAACCCAGTTGACCCAAGTGACTCAAGAGGCTGTGATACAACACCGAGGCAACGATTGGGAAACCACCTTGCACAAGCGGGGCTTTGAGCCAATGCTACAAGCCTTTTTAGCCGCTTTACGAGGAGAGGAAGTCGACTTGTGCCAAGACAATGTTTTAAAGAGTCACGAACTGTGTGAGGCCTTTTTGCAAGCTCTTAAGGATTCTTCTCAGGACTAGCCAGTCTAAGCAAGTCGTGCTAAAATGAAAAGGATGTTTTAGGGGAGTTTAACCTAAGAGCCGATTAGGGGCTATGTAGAAAGGATTTTTACTTTGAAAAATAATCTTCCGGCAATTTTTCCTGAAATTGCGATTTTAGTAGACGAACCATTGATGAATTACACCTTTACCAAAACCGGAGGGCCGGCAGACTTTTTGGCTTTTCCTAAGAATGCTGACGAAGTACGGGAGTTGGTCTTGTATTGTAAAGACGAAAATATGCCTTGGTTGATTTTGGGCAATGCCAGCAACCTGATTGTGAAAGACGGTGGCATCAGAGGTTTGGTAATTATGCTTAGCGATATGACGGACATCACCGTGGAAGAGGGACTCTTGACAGCGGAAGCCGGAGCTAAGTTAATCGACGCGACTTATGTGGCTCTGGACCATAGTTTAACCGGCTTTGAATTCGCCTGTGGGATCCCTGGGAGCGTCGGGGGCGCTGTCTTCATGAATGCTGGAGCTTACGACGGGGAAGTTCAAACGATTTTTGAATCTTGCGACGTGCTACTGGCGGATGGAAGCATTCAGACTTATACCAAGGATGACATGGATTTTGCCTATCGTCACACGGCAATTCAAGAACTGCAAGCCATTATTTTACGGGCGCGCTTCCGCTTAGTAAAAGGCGACTATGACCAAATCAAAGCTCGCATGGTAGAGCTCACCGAATTGCGCCAGTTGAAACAACCATTGGAATATCCTTCTTGTGGGAGTGTCTTTAAGCGTCCAGTGGGTCATTACACCGGGAAATTGATTCAAGACGCAGGCCTTCAAGGGATGAAATGGGGAGGCGCTCAGATTTCCGAAAAGCATGCTGGCTTTATCGTAAATGTGGACAATGCCACCGCCACGGACTACTTGGAGCTGATTGCGTACATTCAAAAGACCATCTTGGAAAAATTTGGTGTAACATTGGAAACTGAAGTCCGCATTATTGGCGAAGAAGTGTAGCAAATAAAAAAAGCTTGTGCTGACCTTTAAAGATCAGCACAAGCTTTTTGTTTGCAAACTGTTAGTTCCCCAGGGCGTTTTGCTTACGCAGACGCAAGAGAATACTGGCTACGGCGGCAGTTAGAATACCGGCCACAATCGCCTCGGGAACGCCTTGGGTAGCAATGACCGCTAAGATGGCGCCGTAGACTTGGTCGGCGCCTTTTTTGATAATCTGACCATACGAGTCTTTGAATAAGAAATAAATCAAGTTCATAACCAATAAGGTATTGGTCAACCCACCGGCAATCCCAGCGAGAAACAGCGAGATGCTATTGGTTTTTCCTTTGAAGAAGCGCTGACCAAATTTGTAAACGTAATAAGGCACGATTCCCACAAGAATTCGTGGAACTAAAGCGACTAATAAGGCTTTCCAACTTCCGTGACTCGTCCCGATAATGGGGATGAAAGGGGAGAAGACAAAGGACAGGGCGCTAGGGCGAGTAGTGGCATTAATCACGCTCATGACCCCAAAGGATGTGCCCAAAAAAGCACCTAAGCGGGGGCCTAAAATCACCGAACCGATAATTACCGGTACGTGGAGGATGGTAGCATTTAATGGTCCAATCGGGATAAAGCCGAGAAAGGGAACCACGCTCATTAAAATCATGATGCCTAGAAAGAAGGCGGTTAATACGATATCAAAGGTCTTCTTATTTTTCATTGGATGAGTACGCTCCTTGCAGCTAGTCTTCTAGTGCGGCGAGTTCGTTTTCAATCGCCGCTACGATATCTTCAATGGTGGCCAATGCCCCACGGCCAAAATCACCGCAGGCTAACATGGCTTCCCGAGGTTCGATTTCTTTGTAGCCGATTTCTTTTAAATAGTTCAGATTCTTTTGGTTCACGGGATTTTGATACATATAGGTGTTCATGGCGGGAGCCACTAATTTCGGTGTTCCCGGGTGAACCGCCATGGCTACTGTGGAGACCATATCATCAGCGATACCATTGGCGATTTTGCCAATAGTATTGGCTGTGGCCGGAGCGATTACCAGTAAGTCGGCTTTTTTCGCTAGCTCGATATGGGTAATCAGATTCGGCTGGCTTTCCGCCATGACATCCAGATAGACCGGACGTTTGGAAAGTGATTGCAAGGTTAAGGGGGTGATGAATTTTGTTGCATTGCGGGTCATTAACACATCTACCGCATAACCTTTTTTGGTCAATTCATTGGTTAAATCCGCTGCTTTGTAAGCGGAGATGCTAGCAGAGACGCCTAGCAAAATATGAGGTCGTTTCATCGTACTTCCTGCCTTTCTAAAAGAGTATCCAGAATCAAGTGAGCAATCTCCGCCTTCGTATTTGCCTCGGCTACGATGCCCTTTTTGTCCAAGAGATAGCCATGGTGCTGCCCTTCGTGAATGGAGGTTAAATCATTGGCTAGGACATAGTCCGCCTGATTTTTCTCTAGTGCTGCTCTGGCGACTGTCAGAAGTTCAGTAGAAGAGACATCCACTAAAAGTTTGAAGCCTACCAGCTGAGTTTCTGGCTGCAACGCTTTAATGCGTCCGATTACTTTCGGTGTCTGCTTTAAAACCATGAATAAATGCTCAGTTTTAGAAGAGAGCTTCGTAGCAGACTGACTTTTTTCTAAAATTGCTCTTAGTAAATCGGGAACGTCTTCTGCTGTAAAGTTTGCGTCTTTTTTTGTAGCCAGCCACGTATTCATGCCTTGGATAAGGTCTTCTTGGGTGGCGGCGATTTCTGGCGTGAAGTCACTTACTGCCATGGCGTGAATCACCGCGCCATAGGTATGAGCTTGTAGAAGTTGTGCCATGGTTTTTTCTAAGTCGGCGGTGTCGGTTACGGGATGTAATGTAATCCGGGGATCCTTTGGTGGCAATAGAGCACCTTTGGCCCAGACATAGTCCACTGTAATCGTCCCTTTTTGTAAAGCCGCTTTGGCTAATTCCACGCCGAGACTACCAGAAGAATGGTTGGTAATGGAACGGACTTGGTCGATTTTTTCAGCAGTTCCGCCTGCCGTGATTAAAATACGCATACTGATCACCTACAATTTTACGATTGTGCGTCCTGTGTGGGTGCCTGCTCTAAGGCTAGCCGCCACAGTGGGAACATCGGGTAAGGAAATTTCTTGCAAGACAATTTCTTGTAACAAGTCTTTGTGCTCAATCAAAAGGTTCCAAGCTTTTTGTCGGTCCTGGCTTGTGGCATTCACTGAATCGATGCCGGCTAGAGTAATGCCCCGCAAGATAAAAGGGAGAACCGTGGTGTTGAGCTTGATGCCACCAGCATTGCCACAGGCGGCTACGATACCGCCGTAATGAACATGAGGCAATAGTTTGGCTAGTAAATCACCGCCCACTGTGTCCACAATGCCAGCAAAAAGTTGACTATTTAGTGGTTTTTCTTCTATTAAAAAGACTTCTGGATTCAAGACGTCCTTTGCCTTAGGAAAAAGACTAGGAGCATTTTCTTTTCTGCTGAGGATCGTCAAATCACGATAGCCTAGTTTGGACAATAAATGATACGCCATGCTACCGACACCACCAGTAGCACCGGTGATTAAGACGGGTTCATCTAGCTGTACCTTTTGGGTAATGGCGGCAACACACAGGGCAGCGGTTAAGCCGGCAGTCCCAAAAGCCATGGCTTCCCAGGGAGCGAGGTTTTCTGGCAAGGGCAACAACCATTTTCCAGGGAGTGTTTGGTATTCGCTAAAGCCACCGTCCCAGCTGACCCCAATGCCAAACCCTGTCCCATAAACTTGGTCCCCTGGAGTGAAGTCTGGATTTTTGCTTTCCACTACGACACCTGCAAGGTCGATTCCTGGTGTTCGGGGAAAGGAACGGATCACGCCGGCATCCGTCAGTGCCAAAGCATCTTTATAGTTGAGCCCGGAATAAGCGATCTTTACCAAGACTTCTCCGTCTGCCGGTGTAGGGCGGGGAATTTCCTTGATTTCCCACTCATATTTTTCTTGGCGATTGACTCGTAACGCTTGCATCTTAGACAAAAGATTCCCTCCTTCTTCCTATCCTAAAGCTTTCTTTTCTGACATCATACCACAAACGATAGCCAGATGCGGGAGGAGAATTTCTCTTGTGTGAAAATTTTCTTTTCTTTTTCTATGTTAAGAGTAGGGTTTTCAAAGGGGTATTTCTTGATTTACCGGGTCTGTATGGTATGATAACTCTGTTAGAAATGTCCCTGTGCGTGTCGCGTTACGCTGGGAGGTTTTTCAGGAACAGTTCTCCGTTTTTGACGAATGACTGCGAGAATAAATAAGGATGTGTAGTTGATGAGTGAAGCCACAAAATTTACGCCGATTTTGTTGGGAAGTGATATGAATGTCTACGGGATGGCCCGGGGATTTTATGAAGCCTATGGAATCAAGTCCATTGCTTATGCCTCGGATCAGTTGGCGCCGACCCGCTACAGTAAAATTGTCGAAGTCCGTTTGGTTCATGATTTTCATGATGATCCGGTCTTTATTGAAACCATGCGTAAATTGCAAAAAGAAGTTTTCAACGATCCTGAAGGAAAGTACTTATTGGTGGCCTGTGGAGATGGCTATGCAGAATTATTAGCCAAGCACAAAGAAGAGTTGTCGGAGCATTTTCTCTTTGCGGCTAATGACTACGATTTGTTTAAGAAATTGTCCAATAAAGTCAGCTTTTACGAAACTTGTGAAGAATACCAACTACCTTATCCAAAAACCATGATCATCACCAAAGATATGGTGCAAGATGGTAAGCTAGATCGGGCACTGCCATTTGATTTTCCGGTGGCATTAAAACCGGCCAACAGTGTGGAATGGTTGGATATTCATTTTGAAGGACGGAAAAAAGCCTTTATCATCGACAACTTGACCGAGTTTAACGTGATTTTAAACCGCCTTTACGAAGCCGGCTACACCAGTGAAATGATTGCCCAAGACTTTATCCCAGGAGACGACAGCAACATGCGCGTGCTTAATGCCTACGTGGATCAAAATGGCAACGTGCGTTTCATGTTCTTAGGCCATCCTTTGTTGGAAGACCCGACACCGGCTTCCGTGGGGAACTATGTGGTCATCGTGCCGGATGAAGATGAAGGCATCTACCAAACCATTAAAGCCTTCTTGCAAAAGATCAACTATCGTGGTTTTGCCAACTTTGACTTGAAGTATGACACCAGAGATGGCATCTTCAAACTCTTTGAAATCAATTTGCGCCAAGGTCGGAGCAGTTTCTTCGTGACGTTAAACGGCTTTAACCTAGCTACTTTTGTTGCGGAAGACCGGGTGTTTAACACACCTTTTGAAGCAACTCGTTACGGTCGCAAAAAAGCCGCTAATGCCAAAGTCTGGCTAGGCGTGCCGAAGAAGATTTTTGAAGAATACGCGGTGGATAGTCCAGACAAGCGCTACGCCGAAGAATTATTGGCAAAAGGCCGGTGGGGCACCACGGTATTTTATGACAAAGACCGTTCCTTACAGCGCTGGGTCTTGATGAAATACATGTTTTACAATTACTACAAACGCTTTAAGACCTATTTCAGTGTGAAATAGGCGTACCATCAAAGTCTGATTTTAAAAGCCCTTTGCTTTCACTTAAGCAGAGGGCTTTTTTGTAGCAATACCTTTGGGGAACCCGTGAGGCTAACGTTATCTGAAAGATTTTTAACTTGTTTTTTTGAATAGAATCAGTATGCTTATAGAGAACCAAAAACCAACAGAAGGGCGCATTTTGTGCCGTCTGCAATAAGGGGAGGAGACAATTGGCAAAATCAATCATTTCATTTGAACATGTAACAAAACGCTACGAAGACACTGAGGATGCGGTCTTAAAAGACATCTGCTTTGACATTGAAGAAGGGAAATTCTATACCTTATTAGGTCCTTCTGGTTGTGGGAAGACCACGATTCTGCGGATTATCGCCGGCTTTTCAGAAGCTACGGCTGGGGACATTTATTTCGATGGTCAACGAATCAATGACATCCCCGCCAATAAACGGCAGGTGAACACGGTTTTTCAGGACTACGCATTGTTCCCTCACATGAACGTCTTCGATAATGTGGCTTTTGGCTTAAAGATTAAAAAGTTGTCCAAAGCAGCCATTCAAGAAAAAGTGATGGAAGCTTTGCGACTCGTACAATTAAAAGGGTACGAAAAACGGGAAATCTCGGAAATGTCCGGGGGACAACGGCAACGAGTGGCGATCGCTAGAGCCATCGTCAATGAACCAAAAGTCCTTTTACTAGATGAACCATTGTCCGCCTTGGATTTAAAACTGCGGACAGATATGCAATACGAACTGCGGGAATTGCAACAACGCTTAGGCATTACCTTTATCTTTGTGACCCACGATCAGGAAGAAGCTCTGGCCATGAGTGACGAAATTTTTGTCATGAACAAAGGGAAAATCGTTCAAAGTGGTACTCCGGTGGATATTTACGATGAACCGATTAACCATTTTGTTGCGGACTTCGTGGGTGAGTCCAATATTGTAAAAGGTACTATGATTGAAGACAACCTGGTGGAATTCGTGGGCAAACAATTCGTCTGTGTGGATGGTGGAATGCGTCCCAATGAACCGGTAGAAGTTGTCTTACGCCCAGAAGATTTGAATATTACCACAGCGGAAAAAGGCAAACTAGTGGTGAAAGTCGACACCCAACTGTTTCGTGGGGTGCACTATGAAATCATCTGCTACGATGAAGATGGCAATGAGTGGATGGTTCACTCCACTAGAAAAGCCAAAGAAGGCAGTCAGGTGGGCTTGTACTTTGAACCGGAAGACATCCACGTAATGCGTTTCAACGAGTCAGAAGAAGACTTCGACGCTCGTTTGGAAAGCTACGAAGAGTAGGGGGCGACGATATGACAAAAATGCGCCGTCTTTATTCGATCCCTTATGTGATTTGGCTTTTGCTTTTTGTAATCGCACCGGTTCTTTTGATTATCTATCAGTCCTTTTTTGATATGAATGGCAATTTCACCTTTGCCAATTACCAGACCTATTTAGCCAGTGGCAAATATTTGGCGATGACCGTCAACTCGGTTCTCTATGCCTTTTTGATTACGGTGTTGACCTTATTGATCAGCTACCCCACGGCTTACTTTCTGACAAAACTTAAGCACAAAGACTTGTGGCTGTTGTTGATCATCTTGCCCACCTGGGTTAACTTGCTCTTGAAAGCTTATGCCTTTATCGGAATCTTCGGGGTTCACGGTGGGATTAACAACTTTTTAGGACTCTTTGGCATCGCCCCGCGTCAGATTTTGTTTACTGACTTTAGCTTTATCGTGGTGGCTACTTATATTGAATTGCCTTTCATGATCATGCCGATTTTTAACGCCTTAGAAGAATTGAATCCGTCCTTGATTTTCGCCAGTCGTGATTTAGGAGCCAATAGCTTCGAGACATTCCGGCGGGTAGTCTTTCCACTATCTTTAAACGGAGTCAAAAGTGGCGTTCAGGCCGTTTTTATCCCTTCGCTGTCGCTCTTTATGCTGACGCGTCTAATCGGAGGAAACCGGGTAATTACCCTGGGGACGGCGATTGAGCAACATTTCCTAGTCACCCAAAACTGGGGTATGGGTTCCACAATCGGTGTGATTTTAATCATTGCCATGTTTGTGGTCATGCTCTTAACCGGTGAAAAAAGTAAGGGAGGTCGTCGTCCATGAAAAAGAAATTTGCTTGGTCGAAATTGTACCTCGTGGTCTTTTTCGTCTTGTTATACATTCCGATTTTTTATCTGGTGTTTTACTCCTTTAATGCCGGGGGCAATATGAATTCCTTCACGGGCTTCACTTTTGAACACTACCAAGCCGTTTTTGAAGACACCCGCTTGATCATCATCGTTTTAAATACCTTCATGTTGGCGTTCTTATCCGCTTTATTGGCGACGATTATCGGTACTTTTGGCGCCATGGGGATTTATTACACTAAGCGCCGGCGCACTAGAAACGCGTTGCTGTCTTTTAACAATATCTTGATGGTTTCTCCGGATGTTATTATCGGTGCCAGTTTTTTGATTTTCTTCACTTTGGTAGGTTCCGTGGTAAAAAGCTTCCAATTAGGCTTTACCAGCGTGCTTTTGTCTCACGTAGCATTCTCGATTCCCATTGTGGTCTTAATGGTCTTACCGAAGCTCCAAGAGATGAATGACTCCATGGTGGATGCCGCAAGAGACTTAGGAGCAAATAATTTCCAAGTCTTGCGCCACATTATTCTGCCGTTTCTGACACCGGGAATTATCGCTGGTTACTTTATGGCCTTTACGTATTCCTTGGATGATTTTGCTGTGACTTTCTTTGTCACAGGAAATGGCTTTAGTACTTTGTCAGTGGAAATTTACTCTCGGGCTCGACAAGGTATCAGCCTAGAAATCAATGCCTTGTCAACCTTGGTCTTCCTATTCTCCATGGTACTTGTTGTCGGTTATTACTTCATCAGTAAGGAAAACCGCAAGCGTCCAGGAAAAGGCCGACGGAAGGGAATGGAGGTGCCAGAAATTCGATGAAACGATTGCAATCATTGATTATCGGCATCGTCGCCATCATCTGTGTGCTCCTTTTTGCTGTGAAACAATTGGAGCATGCCACCGGGATGGCCGGAGCGAAAATCGTCAATATTTACAACTGGGGAGACTACATCGACCCTGAGTTAATCGATAAGTTTGAAGAAGAAACAGGCTACAAGGTGAATTATGAAACCTTCGATTCCAATGAAGCCATGTTTACCAAGATTCAACAGGGAGGAACGGCTTACGACATCACCATTCCTTCCGAATACATGATTCAAAAAATGATGAAAGAAAACCTCCTAGTGAAATTGGACCACAGTAAGATCAAAGGTCTGGAAAACATTCATGACGACTTTTTAGATCTGAGTTTTGATCCTGGAAATCAGTATTCCATTCCTTATTTCTGGGGGACGTTGGGCATCGTCTACAATGACAAATTCATCAAAGACGGGGCGATTGCTTCTTGGAATGATCTGTGGAAGGAAGACTTCCGGGATTCGCTCATGGTTATCGACGGCGCCCGAGA
Source organism: Enterococcus asini ATCC 700915 (assembly GCF_000407365.1). Classification (GTDB taxonomy): domain Bacteria; phylum Bacillota; class Bacilli; order Lactobacillales; family Enterococcaceae; genus Enterococcus_C; species Enterococcus_C asini. The sequence goes on along the minus strand of NZ_ASVU01000001.1, from coordinate 203,054 downwards.
AGTCATGGGCATTGGCTTACAAAGTCTCGGTTATTCTTTAAATTCAAAAGACCGTGGCCAGCTACAAGCAGCCTTTACCCATCTGAAAGACTTGACGCCAAACATCAAAGCCATCGTGGCGGATGAAATCAAGATGTACATGGCCAACGAGGAAAGTCCTTTAGCCATCACGTTCTCCGGGGAAGCCGCAGATATGATGTACGAAAATGAACATCTTCATTACGTGATTCCCGAAGAAGGCTCCAATCTCTGGTTTGATAATATCGTGATTCCTAAGACTGCTAAAAACATCGATGGCGCCTATGCCTTTATCAACTTCATGTTGGAACCAGAAAATGCCGCTCAAAATGCGGAATATATCGGTTACTCCACGCCCAATGAAGCCGCCAAGAAACTCTTGCCGGCCGAAATTTCTGGAGACACGCAATTTTATCCAACCGATGAAATGCTGACTCATATGGAAGTTTATGAAGACTTAGGACCTGAGTATCTAGGAATTTACAACGACTTGTTCTTAGAGTTGAAGATGTATAGGAGATAAGCAAATTCAAATTTCAATCAAATAGATAATCAAAAAAACTACCAGCGAGCAACATTCGCTGGTAGTTTTTTGTTAAACAAGTGTCAAGAAGCGTTGCGCCCAGATTCCTTCGTAAAAGCCAATGGTTTGTCGCGCACTCATAAAATCATTGTCGTAAGTGCTAGTGAGACTCTTTTCTAGAAATAGACGGTAGCCCAGCCCATGTGCCATTTTAATAGTGGCATCAATGCAGTATTCGGTTTGGGCACCACAGATTTCAATGGTTTGAACCTGATGCTTTTTTAAAATCAAATCCAAGTCGGTTTGATAAAACGAGTTTGCATGCTGTTTTTGAACAAAATGGGTACCTTTTTCTGTTTGTAGTTTTGGGATGAGTGACCAGCTTTGGGTATTTTTCACAAGGTCTGCATCATTGTGCTGAACGAAAATGATTGTACGCTTAGCCTTATGGTAGCACTCAATTTTTTGATTGACTCGGATAATCAGTTCGTCTAAATGATGCAACTGTGTTTCACCATAACAAACGCCATTTTGCAGATCGATGATCAATAGAGCATCGCATAATCCTGCCTCGTTCATAGCAATTGTTCCAATGAAGTGTAGGACATATCCAGATCTTCGGCCACGGCTTGTAAGGTTAGGTGCCCTTGGAAAGTATTGACACCATGACAAAGGTCTTGGTTTTCTCGCAAAACGTCGCTAATTGGTTGTTTGGCCAATTCTAAGATATAAGGCAAGGTGGCATTGCTCAGGGCATAGGTCGAAGTTTGAGGGACCGCTCCAGGCATATTGGCCACGGCATAGTGGATGACGTCTTCTCGAACATAAGTCGGCGCGTCATGGGTGGTCACGGTATCGCCGGTTTCAAAGATGCCTCCTTGGTCGATGGCGATGTCTACGATGACGGAACCAGGTTTCATTTGAGCCACCATTTCTCGAGTGACTAATTTAGGTGCTTTGTGTCCTGGCAAAAGGACGGCGCCAATCACGAGGTCTGCCACAGCCAATGATGTTTCCAAGTTGCTTAAATTCGAGGACAGGGTCTGAATCTGCCCGGAGAATTCGGACTCCAGTTCCTGTAGGCGTTGCAAGTTTGTATCTAAAACGGTGACTTTTGCTCCTAGTCCAAAGGCGATTTGCGCGGCATTGGTACCGGCGATGCCGCCACCGATAATGACAACTTCTCCTCGTTTCACTCCTGGAACACCGGCTAGTAATATGCCTGCTCCGCCAGAGGAACGTTCCAAGAAGCGGGCGCCGATTTGTGGTGCCATTCGTCCTGCGATGACACTCATGGGAGCAAGTAGTGGCAGTTGGCCGGTAGGAGTAGTGACATTTTCGTAGGCAATGGCATTGACCTTGCTGGCTAAAAGGGCTTCGGCTAAAGGTTGGTTGGCCGCCATGTGTAAATAGGTAAAGAGCAACAAGCCTTCCCGGAAGTATTGATACTCTTCTGCCAGCGGTTCCTTGACTTTTAACACCAAGTCACAGGACCAAACCTCGGTCGCTACCTCCTTAATGACCGCTCCAGCCGCTGCGTATTCCTGATCAGTAATGGCCGAACCAAGGCCGGCGCCAGCTTCCACCCAGACCTCATGACCTTGATTGCGTAATTCCAAAACGCCACTTGGGGGGAGGGCGACCCGATTTTCATTGTTTTTGATTTCTTTTAAAATTCCGATGCGCATCCAATCACTCCTTTATGATTAAGCCTTTTCTTTGTTACTAGTATAGCAAAGAAAAAAGCGTAAGCGAAAAAAATAAAAAACTGTCTAAAAAATAGACAGTTTTTTATTAGAGTGCTGTGTCTTTGGTAAAGGTCCAATAATGCTGGAACTGATCGACATACTCACTGGCGGCATACCAAGTGTAAGTATGAGATTTTTCCGGATCGTCATTAGGGTCTAAGATAGTCAAATGATCTTCTGTTGCTTGGTAATTTGCTAAAACCATAATGTGTCCATTGTCGGTGAATTCACCAGGGAGGGCGGAAACCACCACGGGGATGCCCTTTTCTAAGTAAGGTTGAGCCTTGGTAAAGTCGGCACCTAAATCGTGGTAGGTCAGATTGTTGGCCTGGGCAAAGTCAGAGAAAATCGACCAGTCGGTGCCAGAACCTGCCACGTAGTATTTCGCTTGGGCCCAATCGGTAATTTCACTCGGGGAGACGCTGCGTTTTTCATGATAGGCAAGCACCATGGCCAATGAAGCAGGGGCACAGCCGTTTTCGGCGATGCTCTGACCACCGTCGACGCCGTAGCTTTCGTTGGACCACCGTTCATCGGTTTGCAGTACCAAAGGGGTTTGAATGCCTTCCACTTTCAAGTAGTCGTTAGCCTCATCTGCGTACTCAGTTTTGGTCAAAGTGCTTTCGAAATACTCGTCATCGGTAAAAGACCCATGAAAAGAATTATAGGTGATTTGTTGCATACCTAAAATACCTAAGCCACTCGAAATCAAAGCCACCCCAAGGATGATTTTAAGCGGGTTTCTGGTGCGTTCGTTTCTCATGTTGCGCCTCCTTCGTCTGTGTAGTCAAGACTAGTTAACCAGATAAAGAGGCAAAATACATCAGACTAAAGGCGGATACTTGGGAAACTAAGCAAAAAACCTCGGCGCAATCACCGAGGTTTTTGGTTAGTTTTCGTATTCTTCTAGTTCCAGGCTAGCGGCTTCCCATTCTTCCAGCAGAGCCTCTTGTTTTTCTTGTGCTTCTTCCAGCTGTTGGTTTAATTCTGTCAAAGCTAGATGATCAGCTTGAATCTCTGGTTTCGCCATTTCGCTTTCCAATTGTCCCATAGTTTCTTCCAGTTTTGCCAAATCTTCTTCTACTTGGGTGACTTTCCGTTGCAAGCTACGCAGGAGTTTTTGCTGTTCCTTGCTGTTTTGGAAGCTTTGTTTGCCTTGGGAAAGAGTAGTTGTCGGCGCAGTCTCTTGAGCCAGCAATTCCTTTAGCTCTTCTTCTTCCTTTTTCTTTTCCAAGTAGTAATCGTAGTCGCCTAAGTACAACTTGCTACCTTCAGGGGAGAGCTCGACTACTTTGGAAGCCAGACGATTGATAAAGTAACGGTCATGGGAGACGAAGAGCAAAGTGCCTTCGTAATCGATTAAGGCATTTTCCAAGACTTCCTTATTGTCGATATCCAAATGGTTGGTAGGTTCATCTAGAATCAAGAAGTTTTCTTTGTTCATGGCCAATTTTGCCAAAGCGACCCGGGCTTTTTCGCCACCGCTTAAGAGGGCAATCGGTTTTTCCACATCTTCTCCGGAGAATAAGAACCCGCCTAAGACATTGCGAATTTCCACTTCCGGGGTAGTCGGATGCTCGTCCCAAAGTTCTTGGAGAATTGTTTTGCGTGGATTGAGTTCTGTTTGTCCTTGGTCGTAATAGCCGATGGAGACGTTGGTCCCTAGATGAGCACTACCTGCTAGAAACGGCAATTCACCGATTAAAGACTTAAGCAAGGTGGATTTGCCGATGCCGTTTGGTCCCACCAGTGCCACGGAGTCTTTGCGGCGGATGTCTAAATCAATCGGACTGGCTAAGACTTCTTTGTCGTAACCAATGGCGGCAGCTTCCACTTGGCAGACCACATTGCCAGAAGGCTTGTCGATATCAAAAAGAAAATGGACGGACTTTTCATCCCCTTGAGGCTTATCCATACGTTCCATTTTTTCCAATTGTTTGCGACGGCTTTGCGCCCGTTTAGTAGTGGAAGCCCGCACTAAGTTACGAGCCACAAAGTCTTCTAGTTTGTGGATTTCTTCCTGTTGTTTTTCGTAGGATTTCCACTCACTTTGCAACTGCTCCGCTTTTAAATCTAAGTAACGACTGTAATTTCCTTTATAGTGGCGCATTTTATGGCGACTGATTTCGTAGATTTCCGAGACGACTTTATCCAAGAAGTAGCGGTCGTGGGAAACAATCAACAGCGCACCGCTGTAGTTTTGCAAATAGTTTTCCAACCAAGACAATGTCTCGATATCCAAATGGTTCGTAGGTTCATCGAGAATCAAGATGTCCGGTTTTTGCAACAACATCCGGGCTAGGGCTAGCCGGGTTCTTTGACCACCGGATAGGGTATCAATGGTCTGGTTGTAAAAGCTCTCGTCGAATTGGAAGCCGTGAAGCACGGAACGAATCTCTGCTTCGTAGCCATACCCATTGGCCGCTAGAAAGTCGTGTTGTAATTGATCGTATTCTTTTAAGATCCGTATAGCTTCTGGGGTGTTCGGGGTGCTAGCAGCGATGGCTTGTTCTAATTCGGCCAGACGACGCTCTTGTTGCCTTAATGCGTCAAAGGCTGCGAGCATTTCTTCCCAAACGGTTTTATCAGAGGTCAGTCCGGTATCTTGGGCCAAGTAGCCAATGGTGGCCGTTTTGTTTTTGGCGATGGCACCTTCGTCAGGGGCTTCCAGCCCGGCTATAATTTTTAAGAGGGTGGATTTGCCGGCACCATTTCGTCCCACTAAACCGATGCGAGCATGGTCGGCAATCTCCAGCTGAATATTTTGGAATAACACCTCGGCGCCAAAGAGCCGGGCGATTTGATTTGCTTGTAATAAGATCATAGTCGATTTTCCTTGCTTGTGAAAAGTAGGTCAGACTCGCCTGACAACCGGTGTCAAAAAGCGGTCGACGCTCCCCGTTAGTCTATCATACTTTCCTTCCCGTTGCGATGGTCTTGCTTAAAAAGTAAAGCTTGTTGTCTAGTGAGCAAGGTTGTTGTTTTTTCACAAAATTACTGGTATGATTTCGACAGTTCGTAAGAGAAATTCACAAGCGGAGGTAGTACAATTGAAAGATCAAGTTATTCCGAAGGCGACAGCCAAGCGTCTGCCGCTTTATTATCGTTATTTACGTATATTGCATCACTCTGGGAAACAAAAAGTCTCATCCACAGAACTAAGCGATGCGGTTCAAGTGGACAGTGCCACGATTCGTCGGGACTTTTCCTACTTTGGTGAGTTGGGCAAGCGAGGATACGGCTATGATGTCGAAGCCTTGATGAACTTTTTTGCCAAGACGTTAAATGACGACCAAATGTCCAATGTGGCTTTAGTCGGCGTGGGGAATCTCGGCAGCGCCTTGTTAAAATACAAATTCCACCAAAGCAATAGTATCCGTATTAGCGCGGCTTTTGATGTGAACAAAGACATTATCGGCCGGATTTTAGACGGGATTCCCGTGTATCCTTTGGAAGACATGGCAGAACAAATTCGTCTGCAAGAAATCGACATTGCGATTTTAACGGTTCCCGCAGAACATTCCCAACCAATTGTGGATGAATTAGTCCGAGCAGGGATTAAAGGCATTTTGAACTTTACTCCGGCACGGCTTCATGCGCCAAAACAAGTCTTGATTCAAAATGTAGACTTGACCAATGAACTGCAAACTTTGATTTACTTTTTACACAGCAATGCTAACGTGGAAGCAGAATAACAGCACAAAAAAACTCGCCCTAAAATGCTAGGGCGAGTTTTTATTCTTCTGACGCAAAAAGTGCAGCGTAGTCCACGGGAGCACTGCCGGCTGCTAAGTAGTTTTTAACCTCGGTTTCCAGGCGGTTGAAGTCGATGAACCGGGCTTGGCGGTCGACTTCTTTGCCTTGGGCGTAGAGTAAAATGGCCGGAGCGGTTAAGACTTGGAAACTTCCGGCGACTTCAGGAAGTGCCGCAGCATCAAAGTGTAACAGTGGAATTCCGGTAGGGCCTAAGCGCTTGACTAGCTGAGGCTTTACGGAGACACAGACGCTACAATTTGGCATGGAAATATAGGCAATGGCTAGCGGGGCTTCTTGCAATTGCGTCAAACCTGTTTCAAAATCGGTTACGTTAATCATTCAATCACCTCGCCCTTACCATAAGCCCGGGACAGTGAGAAGTCAAAAAAGGTGCTTTCTTGTGTTTTCAAGGTGGGAGAGTCTACCAAATTCCTTGGGAAACTGCTACAATCAAAATAACAAACGAAACGACGGAAAACCCGTCTTAGGAATAAGGGAGACAGTTTATGACAGAGATTTGGATCGTGGGCTTGGCAGCTTTAGTAGGGGTGATGATTGGTGCGTTAATCGTGATTATCGCATTTAATTTACGGATTCGGTACGAGGAACGTCGGGATATTCGTCGGCGGATGTTGGAGCACAAAACCAAAGAAATCGAAACCGTACTTTTATTAAATCAAAAGATTCAAGAAGTCTTGCAGAAACGGGCGGCCACCATGTCTAGCTACGTGGGCTTTGATTCTTTGGATGACGTTTATATCACCATTGATGATTATGTCTTCTTGCAGTCATTTACCGCCCAGAATAATTTTTATTTACCTAATTACATCGTGGAAGAGTTTTTCAAGCAAATCGGCCAGCGCAAGGTCATCTTATCTCCCGAAGACACGGTAGCCATGGGTGGCTATGCATACAAAGGAGCCCGGAGTGTTTTAGAAGAATTCTCCGCTTCGCTTTTGTCTTTGGTCAATGAGCGGAAGGTTCAGTTGAAGAAGCTGGCCAATGAAGAACTTACGTATTTGAAATAAAAGGGGGCGGTGGCAAACAGTTGTCACCGTCCTTTTTCCTTCTCAGGAAAGAAAATGGTACAATGAACAAGATTGGAGTGGAAACAATGACACAAGTGGTAGCACATCGTGGCGCCAGTGGCGTTCGCCCGGAAAACACGTTGCCGGCTTTTTCCGAGGCGATTCGCCAAGGAGCCAATATTATCGAATTAGACGTCCATCTATCTAAGGACCAGCAGTTAATCGTTATGCATGATGAAGACGTGGATCGCACCACAGAAGGCAAAGGTTTGATTCGTGAACATACCTTAGCCGAGTTGAAACGCTTGAATGCAGGAAGTTGGTTTTCCGATCAATATTCTTCGACGAAAATCCCTACCTTGCAAGAAGTGGTGAATCTCTTATTGATTCGCAACTTTCGTGGGGCGTTGTGCATCGAGGTCAAGACGGATAAATACGAATACCCAGGCATTGAAGAACGCTTAGCGAAGTTCATGCAAAGCCAAGAATGGACGTTTTCATACTGGTATTGCAGTTTTAATATCAATTCCTTGGATCGTCTGTATGAACTGGATCCTGGAGCACAGTTGGACCTTATTTTAGGGACTTCCGAGGCCAAGGTTCAACAAGCTATTGATCGTGGTTATATTGAAGGAATTCATCCGAAGTTGGAATGGGCGGAGAAAAATGCCGGTAAGCTAGCGACCTTTCCATTAGCCGTGCGTCCTTGGACCGTGAACACCATGGTGGGAGTTCGCAGTTGTCTCAATCTAGGGGTAACCGGGATTATCACCAATTTTCCTGAAATGTGCTTTGACGGTATTAATGCCTTTCGACAGGAGAAAAGCAAATGAAGAAAGTCTTGGTGATTGCCGGACCCACCGGTGTAGGAAAAACCGCTTTAAGCATTCATTTGGCCCAGCGTTTTCAAGGAGAAATCATCAGTGGGGATTCCATGCAAATCTATCGGGGACTAGACATTGGCACGGCGAAAGTCACGGCAGCAGAAGCTCAAGGAGTTCCCCATTATTTGATTGACATTAAAGACCCGAGTGAGTCTTTTTCCGTGGCGGAGTTTCAGCGCTTGGCCCGAGAAAAAATTGACGAAATCACCAGTCGTGGAAAGTTGCCCATGATTGTGGGTGGCACGGGACTTTACATTCAGGCGTTGCTTTATGATTACGACTTAGGCGGCGCTCCTGAATCTGGGAACCAAGAACTGCGGGAGCACTATGCTGCTTTTGCCACAGAGCAAGGCAATCAAGCTCTATGGGAACTTTTACAAGAAAAAGATCCTCAAGCAGCCGAGAAGATTCATTTTAACAACCAACGGAAAGTCATTCGCGCTTTGGAAGTCTTGGAGCGCACCGGTCGCAGTATTTTAGCGCCGGAAAACGAACCCCAGAAGCGTTACGATGATTTCTTGATTGGCTTGACTACGGAGCGCAGTCTTTTGTATCAGCGGATTAATCAACGGGTGGAGCAGATGTTTGCTGCCGGGCTAGAAAAAGAAGCGGCTACTTTGCGAGATTTGCCAGACAGTCAAGCGGCAAAAGGCATCGGCTATCGGGAGTTCTTTCCTTATTTCACCGGTGAAGTGGACTTGCTCGCAGTCAAAGAAGCGATTAAGCAAGACTCCCGTCGCTATGCCAAGCGTCAGTTGACTTGGTTTCGCAATCGCATGGCGCCGCATTGGGTAGACCTAGTGCAAGAGCCGGAGCAACTTGCAACACTGGAAGCACAAATACACCAATGGTTGGAGGGATGACCATGGAAGCAAAACAAGAACGAGTAATCTTGGTAGGGGTTGAAACCGAGGAGACTTGGCGTAATTTTGGGGAATCTATGTTGGAGTTAAAAGGTTTGACGAAGACCGCCAAGGGAACGGTTTGTTTTTCATTGATTCAAAAGCGCCCTCAAGTGGATCGGCAAACCGTGATTGGCAAAGGAAAACTGGCGGAATTACGCCAGTTGGTAGAAGCCCACGAGGCGGATTTGGTGATTTTTAACCATGAATTAAGCCCTCGGCAAAGCCAGCTGATTCAAGATCAAGTGGAAGTTCCGGTAATCGACCGGGTGCAATTGATTTTGGATATCTTTGCCATGCGGGCACGCTCTAAAGAAGGAAAATTACAGGTAGAGTTGGCCCAGTTGGAATATTTACTGCCTCGACTTGTAGGGCAAGGGAAAAATCTTTCTCGCCTAGGTGGGGGGATTGGGACTCGTGGTCCGGGGGAAACCAAGCTGGAAACGGACCGACGGCATATTCGTAATCGCATTACCGGGATCAAACGAGAGCTAAAAGAAGTGGCGGCTCACCGGGAGCGAACGCGGCAAAAACGCCAAAGCCAAGTCTTTCAAATTGGATTAATCGGCTACACCAATGCCGGTAAGTCGACGATTTTAAACCTTTTGACCAGTGCGGCGACTTATGAACAAGACGCCTTGTTCGCCACTTTGGATCCTTTAACCAAGCAGTGGTGTTTACCAGAAGGTTTTCAAGTGACGGTGACGGACACCGTGGGCTTTATTCAAGACTTGCCTACCCAGCTAATTGACGCCTTTCATTCCACGTTGGAAGAAAGTCGCAATATGGACCTACTTTTGCACGTGGTGGATGCGGCGAGCCCCGACCGCCAGCAGCAAGAAGCCACGGTGATGGCATTAATGGAGGAATTGGATTTTGCTCATATCCCTCTTTTAACCGTCTACAATAAAGCCGACAAGCTCGAAGGCGCCCAGTTTGTGCCGACGCTTTTTCCCAATGTTTTGATTTCCGCCAAAAGCAGTCGCGGGAAAGCGGACTTAACAGAAGCGATAAAACTGCGCCTGATGGAGATTTTGGAGCCGTATTCCTTAGCCGTGCCTCAAAGTGAAGGCAAGTGGTTAAGTCGTTTGAAAAAGGAAACGTTGCTCTTAAGTGAAGAATATCAAGAGGACAGCCAAAGTTATTTGGTGAAGGGCTTTGTGCCTGAGGGAGCCTCAGTTGTGAGAAAGAAGGAAGAACCATGAGTTGGACAAAGAATTTTACTCCGGAACTAGTTGAAAAAATCAATCAAGTAGATGCGTTGATTGCCCCGCGTTTAGAAGAAGTGCGACAAATTGCCTTGGACAATCAAGCCAAAGTGTTGCAGGCATTTGCTCATGCCCAGATTTCTGAAACCCATTTTATGCCATCCACTGGTTACGGCCATGATGATTTAGGCCGGGATGCCCTAGAAGCGGTCTATGCAGAAGTCTTTGGCACAGAGGCCGCTTTGGTCCGGCCACAGATTGCTTCCGGGACCCACGCCATTGCCACTGCTTTATTTGGTACCTTGCGTCCGGGAGAAAAATTGCTTTATATCACCGGCACCCCGTACGATACCTTATTAGAAGTCATCGGCTTGACTGGTGATGGCGTCGGTAGTTTGAAAGAATGGGGCATTGATTTTGATGAAGTCCCACTTTTGGAAGAGGGAGCGGTAGACTTTAAGTGTGTGCGGGAAAAATTAACGCCTAACGTGAAAGTCGTCGGGATTCAACGCTCTCGAGGCTATGCTAGTCGACCTTCATTCACCGTGGCTCAAATTAAGGAAATGTGCGACTTCGTGAAATCCATCGCCCCTGAAGTGACCATTTTTGTGGACAACTGCTACGGGGAATTCGCCGAAGAATTGGAACCGACCCAAGTCGGGGCTGATTTAATGGCTGGTTCCTTGATTAAAAATCCCGGGGGTGGCATCGCCAAAACCGGGGGCTACATCGTTGGTTCCGAAAGATTGGTCACGGCTTGTGCTAACCAACTGTCTGCTCCTGGGGTAGGCATGGAAGGTGGAGCCATGTTGACTACGGTCTTCGATATGCTTCAAGGTTTCTTCTTAGCTCCTCATGTGGTCAGCCAAGCCATTAGTGGTGCCATCTTTACTGCGGCGCTATTGGACCTTCACGGGATTGCTTCCACCCCGGCCTGGGATGCTCCTCGCACGGACTTGATTCAGCTAGTGGATTTGCAGGATAAAGAAGCCATGATTACCTTTGCCCAAGCGATTCAGCGTTTTTCGCCGGTGGATGGCTTTGTGGCGCCGATTCCAGCGTATATGCCCGGCTATGAAGATGACATCATCATGGCGGCAGGCACCTTTATCCAGGGAGCCAGCATCGAGTTATCCGCTGATGGGCCATTGCGGGAGCCTTACTGCTTGTACGTGCAAGGAGGCTTGACCTATGAGCATGTAAAAATCGCCGTGGCCAATGCGGTGAACGATGTGTTCTACAAAGGACAATAAGTAGATAAAAAAATTTGGCAGTGTTCTTTTGAAAAAAAGGAACGCTGCCTTTTTTGCGCTGAATCCTTAAGAAGTACTTATCCTTCAGCAAGAGAAGGCCGATGCTTCGGGTTTTTTACGTGAATCGGGTATACTTTAAGTGAGAGCTGGCCTTAGTGTGGCTGTGGAATAAGTTTATTTTTGGAGCGCTTTTTAGTAAGTAATTTTATCCAAAAGGCTATGGAAAAAGAACGGAGGGGTTCACATGAAAAAAGGAATCGTTTTAGGTTTGGTCATAGTAGCGGGACTCTTAGTGGGGTGTCGTAGAAATAATGAGACGCCAAATTCCAGTACAGAAGAAACCACGGTGCAATCCAGTAGCACGCAGGAAAGTTCCACTGCTAGTAGTCAGTCCAGCAACCAAAAAAGCAGTGAGTCTAGCGAAAGTAAGCCAAGTAGCAGCTCTTCTGCAAGCAGTTCAAGTAGTAGTTCAGCTAATAGCTCTGAAAAATCCAGTGAACCGGCCGCGTCTACGGAGCCTAGTAGTGAACCGGCGGGCAATACACCAAATGCAGCAGCGGAATTAGCGGCCATGCATTCGGAGTTACGTTTGCCAACCGTAACGGCACCCAATCAAAAGGCTTTAAATATCGCGAGTGCGTTGGAAGTCAATCATCTTAGCGTCTTGTACTATGCCATGGATCAGCCCTTAGTGATGAATCACCGGCAATTGAACAATGAGACGCCTTTTGCAAGCTATCAGATTACTAGTTATGGTAGTGCCGCCGAAGCCCAAGCCGCAGTCAACTATGTGGTGGATCAAGGAGGGCAAGCCGTGGACTTGGGGTACAATATAACTGGGCACATGCAAGGTGCCGCGGGATCTACTTATCTCAATTGGCAAGAGGGCAAGTGGAGTTTAACCGTCCGGGGCATCAACAGTGAAAATCAAGATCCTATACCGGTAGCAAAAGAAATGGTCACCTATTTAGAAGAAGGCTTCTTGCCGGTACCAAAATCTGTGGGACAGGTGACGGTCGACCTAGGTATTTCTGGCTACCAAAAGGCCCAAGTAGTTTGGCAGGAGGATGAAACAGTGTATCGTGTGACCCACCAAGATCCGGTTTCCGCCTTGAAAACAGCTGTCTCGGTGAAGTGATTCGGAAATTGTAGAGGTTAGATGGTTAGTTAATAGCGATCAAAAAAATACCAGTCCGGTTTAGGGATTGGTATTTTTCTTTTGCTTATTTTTTTGTGCTTTTTTGACATCTGACAAGGGAAAGTCAGGATTTTTTGAAAAAAATATTTTGAATGTTCGGTTTTTATGCTGTTGAAAAGGCCGGTATTATCAGGTTTTTAAATTTAACGAAAAAAATATTGGGTTTCATGTTAGAAAATCTAACATATGTGGTTGACGGATGAATCTCAAGTGGTATAGTTAACACATGATTTAATTGCTGATTCATGAGAGGAGCAAAACTATGCGGGAAAAAGAATTGCGACGTTCCTTGTCTGTTTTCCCCATCGGGACCGTGATGAAGTTGACGGATTTGACGGCTCGCCAGATTCGCTACTATGAGGAGCAAGATTTGATCCATCCCGAGCGCAGTGAAGGAAATCGGCGGATGTATTCTTTAAACGATATCGACACCTTGCTCGAAATCAAGGATTATCTCTCCGATGGCTTGAATATGGCCGGAATCAAACATGCTTATCAGATGAAACAAAAGCAAGAGCGACAAGCAAAAGCTAAAAAGCCTCTGACAGACAATGATGTGCGTCGGATATTTTACGACGAGCTCTTGAATCAAGGAGGACTCAATCAAAAAAATCCATACCAACAGGGTCCACGGATGTAGTCGCTGTTGTGGAAATAAACAAACAAATAGAAGGATGGGATAAAATGCCGAAAGCAAATTACACAACCGAAGATATTAAAAGCATCGCTTCAGAAGAAAACGTACGCTTCCTCCGCTTGATGTTCACTGATATCATGGGAACAATCAAAAACGTGGAAGTACCAGTTAGTCAATTGGAAAAAGTTTTAGACAACAAGATGATGTTCGATGGTTCTTCGATTGAAGGCTTTGTACGGATTGAAGAATCAGACATGTACTTGCATCCAGATCTTTCTACTTGGATGATCTTCCCTTGGGAAAGCGACCACGGCAAGGTTGCCCGCTTGATCTGTGATATTTACAATCCAGATGGCACACCATTTGCTGGTGATCCTCGTGGCAATTTGAAACGGGTCTTGGCCAATATGGAAGAAATGGGTTTCACTTCCTTCAACTTAGGACCTGAACCGGAATTCTTCTTGTTTAAACTGGACGAAAATGGCGAAATTACTACAGACCTAAATGATGCTGGTGGTTACTTCGACTTCGCACCAACCGACTTGGGAGAAAACTGCCGTCGGGATATCGTATTGGAATTAGAAAACTTGGGCTTTGAAGTGGAAGCTTCTCACCACGAAGTTGCCCCAGGCCAACACGAAATCGACTTCAAATATGCCAATGTAGTGGAAGCTTGCGACAACATCCAAACCTTTAAATTAGTCGTGAAAACCATCGCGCGAAAACACGGCTTACACGCGACCTTCATGCCAAAACCATTATTCGGCATCAATGGTAGCGGGATGCACTGCAACATGTCCTTGTTCAAAGGGGATGAAAATGCCTTCTTTGATCCAGATGGGGACATGCAGTTGTCTACCACGGCGTATAATTTCTTGGGTGGTTTGATGAAACACGCCCGGGCCTATACCGCAGTCTGCAACCCAATCGTGAACTCTTACAAACGTTTGGTGCCTGGTTACGAAGCACCGGTTTACGTTGCTTGGTCTGGTTGCAATCGTTCCCCACTAATCCGAGTACCAGAATCTCGTGGTTTGTCCACTCGTTTGGAATTGCGTTCGGTGGATCCATCGGCGAACCCATATCTCGCTATGGCAGTGCTTTTGGAAGCCGGCTTAGACGGAATTCGCAACGACTTGACACCACCACCATCCGTAGACCGTAATATCTACGTGATGAACGAACAAGAACGGGAAGAAGCGCAAATTCAAGACTTGCCTTCAACTTTGCACAATGCTTTGAAGGAATTGCGGAAAGATCAAGTGATGATCGATGCGTTAGGACAGCACATCTTCTGCAACTTCAATGAAGCCAAGCGCATGGAATGGGCTTCCTTCCGTCAAACCGTCTCCGAATGGGAACGGGATCAATATTTGGAATTGTACTAAAAACAGGAAACAAACCGCTATGGGATACGTCTCATAGCGATTTGTTTGTACGGCGTGCTTTGTGCTCCGAGAGTTAGCAAGTTAAGGAAGTTTTAGGAAAACCCCTTTCAAAAAAATCTCAAGCTTGACTTTTTTTTGACCAGCTTGTATTATCCTACTTGGGCACCCTTTTAGGAGGGTACACGAACTGTGATTTCAAAGCTCCCTATTCTTATGGATAGGGAGCTTTTCTATTTTTTGCAAAGCTGGTGCAACGAGCGTGATCACCTGGTTGGCTTTCTTTGGAAAAATTGCTTTACAGTGCTTTCCCATCACACAAGAAAAGGAGTAGTTATATGACGAAATATATTTTTGTAACAGGCGGCGTGGTTTCTTCCATTGGGAAAGGAATCGTGGCAGCATCCCTTGGCCGGTTGCTGAAAAATCGCGGGCTAAAGGTCACCATTCAAAAATTCGATCCCTATATCAACGTTGACCCAGGAACCATGAGTCCTTATCAACACGGGGAAGTATTTGTCACCGATGACGGCGCCGAAACCGACTTGGACTTAGGTCACTACGAACGCTTCATCGACATCAATCTGAATAAATACTCCAATGTGACTACCGGGAAAATCTATTCAGAAGTTTTACGCAAAGAGCGTAAAGGGGAATACTTGGGGGCAACCGTGCAAGTCATTCCACACATCACCAATGAGATCAAAGAAAAAATCATGCGGGCCGCTAAAATGACGGACTCCGACGTGATCATCACCGAAGTCGGCGGTACGGTAGGGGATATCGAATCCTTGCCATTTCTAGAAGCGTTGCGTCAAATGAAAGCCGATGTAGGCTCAGACAATGTAATGTACATTCACACCACTTTGATTCCTTATTTGAAAGCTGCCGGAGAAATGAAGACCAAACCGACCCAACACAGCGTGAAAGAATTACGGGGGTTAGGGATTCAACCAAATATCTTGGTAGTTCGGACGGAAATGCCGGTTTCTCAAGGCACGAAGAACAAATTGGCGCAGTTCTGTGACGTGGCACCAGAAGCGGTTATCGAATCTCGTGACGTAGAAACTCTATACTCCATTCCATTGATGTTGCAAGCACAAAAAATGGACCAAATCGTCTGTGATCATTTGAAACTAGATGCACCAGAAGCAGATATGAGCGAATGGCGCGCTTTGGAAGAACGGGTGTTGAACTTGAAGAAAAATGTCCGCATCGCTTTAGTGGGTAAATATGTGGAATTACCAGATGCGTACCTTTCTGTCGTGGAATCCTTGAAACACTCAGGCTTCTTCTACGATTCCGATATCACCATTGACTGGGTGCAAGCACAAGACGTAACCCGGGACAATGTAGATGAAATCTTGAAAGACGCAGATGGGATTTTGGTTCCTGGGGGCTTTGGTGACCGAGGAATCGAAGGGAAAATCGAAGCGATTCGTTACGCCCGGGAAAACGATGTACCGTTCTTGGGTATCTGTCTTGGGATGCAAATGGCCTGCGTGGAATTTGCCCGGAACGTGGTGGGCTTGGAAGACGCCGCATCTGCAGAAACCAATCCGAATACTGCCAACAACATCATCGATTTAATGGCAGACCAAGAAAACATCGAAAACCTTGGTGGTACCTTGCGTCTAGGCTTGTACCCATGTAAATTGAAAAAAGGTACGAAGACTGCGGCGGCTTACGAAGAACAAGAAGTCGTGCAAGAACGTCACCGTCACCGTTATGAATTCAACAACCGTTACCGGGAAATCTTTGAAGACAACGGCATGGTCTTCTCCGGGGTTTCACCAGACAATCGTCTTGTGGAAATCGTGGAAATTCCTGAAAACAAATTCTTCGTGGGTTGCCAATTCCACCCAGAATTAATCTCTCGCCCAACCCGCCCACAACGCTTGATCAAAGCTTTTGTTGGTGCGGCTTTAAGTGAAGGAGAAGCAAAAGCCTAAGTTAAAATTATCGCCTCTAGTCTTGGTGCTAGAGGCGCTTTTTTATTGAAAAGGTTTTTCCTTTACACCGGGGAAGTCTATCTGTATAATGAACCATCTAACACCAAAAAGAGACCGTCTATCGATTCTGCTATTGCGTAATCGATAGTTTTTTTGCGTCTCTAGCAGTCGACACTGGTTCAATAAAAGGAGGGCAATTCATGACAGACACACGCGATACGATTATTTTAAAGGGTATGCGCCAAAACAATCTCAAGAACGTTTCTTTGGAAATTCCGAAAAACAAGATTACGATTTTTACCGGAGTCTCTGGTTCCGGAAAGTCTTCGATTGTTTTCGATACGATTGCCAATGAAGCGGGCCGCCAGATGAATCAGACGTACAGTACCTTTGTTCAAGCGTATTTACCGAAATACGAAAAACCGGTAGTAGACAGCATTCAAAACTTGTCTCCAGCTTTCATCGTGGATCAACGTCGCTTAGGCGGGAATGCTCGTTCGACGTTAGGTACTCGGACGGATATCTACAGTTTCTTGCGCTTGTTGTATTCCCGAATTGCCAAACCTTTTGTTGGTTTCTCCCATGTGTATTCCTTTAATGATCCAGAGGGCATGTGTCCGACTTGCCAAGGGATCGGCAAGGTCATCGCCCCGAACATGAAGAAAATCTTGGATATGAGTAAGTCCTTAAATGAGGGGGCTGTTTTGTTTCCGAGCTTTGCTAAAGGAACGTGGTATTACAATTCCTTTGCAGTTCCGGAGTTTTTCGACTTGGACTTACCTCTTGAGCTATACCCGGAAGAATTATTGGAAAAACTGCTCTACGGTCACGGAGAAAAAGTGATGGTGCCCTATAAAGATGGTACTTTTAAGACGGATTTCGAAGGGATTATCTACAAGTTTAAGCGCTTGTTTATCGACCGCGATTTAAGTAAACACTCGGAAGCCACCCAAAAGCGACTGACAGATTATACCATAATGGATCTGTGCGAAACTTGTCATGGAAAACGACTCAATGCCAAATCATTAAGTAGTAAAATTAATGGGATTACGATCGATGAAGCGGCTCGCATGGAGCTAAGCGAGCTGCTAAGTTTCATTCAGTCTTTGGATGAGCCAGAAGTGCAACCGATTTTAGATGAAATGACCTTACGCCTGCAAAATCTAATCGATATGAATCTGGATTATCTCTCCCTGACTCGGGAGACGACCACGTTGTCCGGCGGGGAATCTCAGCGAATCAAAGTAGTCCAGTATTCAAACAACAGTTTGAACAATATCCTCTATGTATTCGATGAGCCGAGAACCGGACTGCATCCTCGTGATGTGCAAAGTTTAAATCGGATGTTGCAAAAACTACGAGACAAGGGCAATACCGTCTTAGTAGTGGAACACGATCCAGATGTGATTGCCGTGGCGGACTTTATCGTGGATGTGGGTCCTTTAGCCGGCAGTAAAGGTGGCGAGATTACTTTTACCGGTAGTCTTACGGAGCTGAAAAGCAGTGACACTTTAACCGGACGCTACTTAAAGCGAGATCTCACCTTAAAAGAAAATCAGCGCGTTAGCTCAGATTACTATCAAGTGGAAAATGCCAATACGAACAATTTGCAAAATGTCTCCGTCAAGATTCCCAAAGAAGCCTTCACCGTGGTGACTGGGGTGGCCGGTTCAGGTAAGAGCTCTTTGGTTTTTGGGGATTTTGTGGCGCAACACCCGGAATCCATCATTATCGACCAAAGCGCTTTGCACAAATCGTCTCGTTCCAACTTGGCAACTTACACCAAAATCATGACCGCCATTCGCGACAGTTACGCCAAAAAATACCAGGTAGACAAGTCGCTCTTTAGCTTTAACTCTGCCGGAGCCTGTGAACATTGCCAAGGAAAAGGGTATGTGGTGATGGAGCTGGCATTTATGGAAGGGGTCAAAACCACTTGTACCGCATGTGGCGGCAGTCAGTACAAAGACGAAGTACTCCAATACAAATTAGGTGGCTATAATATAGTAGAAATTTTGAAGATGACGGTTAGTGAAGCGCTGGCCTTCTTTGAAAATCCTAAGATTCAAAAGACTTTAGCTACACTGGCTGAGGTGGGGCTAGGGTACTTGTCCCTTGGCCAGATGATGGATACTTTGTCTGGTGGGGAGTGTCAGCGAATCAAGCTAGCCAGTGAACTCCACAAATCGGGGAATCTCTATATTTTAGACGAACCGACCACGGGGTTGCACATGGCCAACGTTGGGGAATTGTTGGAATTATTGGAGAAACTAGTAGACAACGGCAGTACCGTTATCGTGATTGAGCACAATGTGGAAGTCATGAAACAAGCCGACTGGATCGTGGATATTGGTCCGGAAGCCGGTAAAAATGGTGGCCGCATCCTGTATTCAGGGCCAGTGAAGAGCTTGACCAAAGAAGAGTCCATCACCGCTCGTTATTTATAAAGAAAAGAAGCGTCCCGGACTTTTCTAAGCGTTCGGGACGCTTTGTCGTGGTATACTTTATTGAAATCACAATAGTAACAGATGTGTTCACAAAGAAAGGAGTCCATCATGCTTACGAAAACCAATTATCCTTCGCCTTTAGGTCAGCTGATTTTGGTTAGTGATGAAACGGCTCTTTTAGGTCTGTGGTTTGAAGATCAAAAATATTTTGGTGCAGGCTTTGACTTAAGGGCAATCCCGGAAAAGCAAACCGCAATTTCGGATCAAGTCACCACTTGGCTGGATGAATACTTTAAAGGCAATGCTCCTAGTAGTGAGGCATTACCGTTAAATCCCCAAGTGACGGCTTATCGACAACGAGTGTTGCAGGTTTTGTGCCAAGTCCCTTATGGCCAGACGATTACCTATGCCGAACTGGCCCACCGTTTGTCCAAACAAGGTGCAGCCACATCGCCTCGAGCAATCGGCGGCGCGGTGGGACACAACCCTTTATCCATCGTGATTCCTTGCCATCGGGTGGTAGGAAGTGACGGCTCATTAACTGGTTACGCCGGTGGCTTAGAGCGGAAAATTGCTTTATTAAAACTAGAAGGCGCAGACTTTAGTCATTTGAAATAAGTAGGGCACAAGTTTTTGACGCAGATGTTGCAGTTAAATAGTTAAGTGCTGTATAAAACCCCATCACGAACTAATTCGTGATGGGGTTTTGCTATTGTTTATGCTTCCACTGGGGCGTTTTGAACTTTTTTCAAAATGCTCCGGGAAAATGGTCCCACGATGAGCAATTGATAAGGCAAGGCCACGACAAAGTTGGTTAACCAAGCTTTGAAATAAGCACTGCTGAACAAGATGCCGGCTTGACCTTCTACGATTAAGCCGTAAGCGGACATGAAACTTACCATGCCCAACACCATTAGAGAGGAAATCGTTAAAATCATGTAAATTGGTTTGTGTTTTGGTACAGGCAGGCGAAAAGCGATTTTTTTAGCCACAACCCCTACGACGAAAACATCTAAAATAAAAGCCACGATAAATCCTAAGGGAAACCCACCAAATAATGCGCTAGCCGTTAATGCATCATGGATGGCGAGGTTGTACAAGCTCATGCCCAACACCATTAAGCCACACATTAAGACTGTAAAAATCATTCCTTCTTTTTTGTTTCTTGGCAAAACATTCACTCCTTTAAATTCCGGTTTTTTACCGAGTGAATTTATGGTAGCAGATTTTTTTGCCCCTCGTAAGCAAAAATCTTCATATTTTCATTATTTTTTTCAAAAAGATAGGTTAGATGCTTTTTTTCAATGGGTCTGTTTCCAAATAAGCTAAAAGCTGTTCCAAATCTTCAATTTGGCGCAATAGTCTACGCCCAATCGTAGTGTCCCGAATCAGGGTTTTTCCCTCGATTTTGTCGACTACGTGTTTTACGCCTAAGTCTTCTTTTTGACGAGTCAGCACATCATTCACGGAAGTAAAGGGCTGGTGAGTGACGATTTGAAAACCGATGGAATTGTAGAGTAGGGTGTAACCAGCGATACCCGTGGTTTTTTGATAGGCCTTTGATAGACCACCGTCGATTACAAAGAGCTTGCCACCTGCCTTAATCGGACTTTCCCCAGCTTCGGCTTTCACCGGGGTGTGGCCATTGATGATATGGGCGTTGTCATGAGTTAGACCAAAAGCTTCCAAAATCAGTTGGCACGTTTCTTTGTTGTTCCGTAATTTGTAGTAAGGATTTTTGGTTTCTTGATGGGTTTCTTTCTTTTGGATAAAGTAGCGCTCGAAGGTAGTCATCTTTTCCTTGCCGAAGAGTGGGGAATAGCGGCCACACCAAGCGTACCAGTAGAAATCCGTGGCAAAATCATCGTGAATCTGGGGGCGTTGCAGTCCTTTTCGCAGCAAGCGATCCATTTCATCTAGCAGAGCCTTTCCTTGATAGGCTACCCCTTGAATGTTTACCGGTTGAAACTCTCCAGACATCGTCAAAGGAATACAGCCGTGAAAGAGCAGTTGACCATTATAAAGTAGGTACATGCTGCCTTTCTTTGCCAAAAATTCCATATGTTTTTGCATCTTTTCCGAGCTTTGGAAAGAAGCTAAAAGGGTTTTTACCACCCATTCTTCTTCTGGGGTCAAAGCGTAGGGATTATTAGGATCAATGGTTTGAAAGCAAGTATTCGTTAAGGGATACCAGTGGCCGTCAATTTGGACCTGATTTTCTGAGAAGTTCACCTGTTCTAAAAGCCGCCGATTGTCTAAATGAAAATCCGGCCGCCGTTTAATCAGTTGTCCTTCTAGCTTAAATTGCAAGGTGGTCAAAGCTTGATGGACTTTTTCCAGAGTTTGAAGATCCTCGAAATCATAGGCCTTGTTTTGGCGATTTGCTGGCGTAAAGGCTGGATTTTCATGGTAGTGATTTTCCCCATAGGTAAAGAGGGGACGGAGGTTTAGACTGTAAGTATCCTCGATTTCGTAAAGATAGTTATAGCGAGCGGCAATGCGCAAAAGATTCATCAAGCAAACCGCCGATCCGGCATACGCCCCCAGCCAGATGATATCGTGATTGCCCCACTGGATATCCACGGAATGATGGGCTATCAAAAGGTCCATGACCTGATCGGCGGCCGGGCCCCGGTCAAAGATATCTCCCACCACGTGTAAGTGATCCACCACCAGTCGTTGAATGGTCTGACACAAAGCGATTAGGAGCTGATCGATTTGACCTAATTGAATCAGCTTATTCACAATGGCCTCATCGTACTGGGCTTTATTTTCTTCTGCTTCTGTGCGGTAAATCAACTCTTCCAGCAGGTAGCTAAAAGACTGGGGCAAGGCCTTGCGCAATTTCGATCGGGAATACTTGTTGGCGCAAAACTTCGTGAGTTCAATCAGTTCACTGAGTCGGGTGGTGTACCAGTCTTTAGAAATTTCCGTCTCTCGTTTCAAACTTTCCTCTGGGTAATAGATAAAGAGGGCTAGTTGTTCTAAGTAATCTGCTGGCAAGCGATCTTCAAAGAGCAGAAAGATTTTTTCACGGATATTGCCGGCGCCGTTTTTTAACGTATGGGCAAAGGCGTCTGCTTCGCCGTGGAGATCACTGATGTAGTGCTCGGTTCCCTTGGGCAAATTCAAGATGGCTTCCAAGTTGATTAGCTCGGTGTAGACATCTTCTTTGCTTTGAAACTCTTTGTACAATAGCTCGTAGTAATTTTTGGCGTTCATCAGTTTCCTCCTAACACAGTGATTGCTTCGCTTGTTTTGAAATGGTTAACTTGTCTAGCTTTAGATAATAACCTAATCATACTGATGAAAACAAGATTTGTAAATGCAAACTTTCGCTATTTTCACTTTTTTAGAAAATCGGTCTAGTTGAAAATCCATTAGAGGTGAAACAGTTCAACCGCAATAAAAAACACCTTGCCATTTGATAGGCAAGGTGTTTTTAAGAGGAAACTATTGGTTTAACAGTTCTTTTAAGACGGGCATATCATGAACTTGATAGGTGTCTTTAAAGGCTTGAATTTCTTCTGCGCTGTATTTATCTGGATCCAATTGCAATGCTTCCACAGGGAGAGGATTGTCATTTTTGATTTTAACTTCGATGACAACGGGTCCCTTGGCTGCTTTGGCGGCGGTAAAAGCGGGTTCCAATTGATCGTAGCTCGTAACGGTAAAGCCTTTTGCTCCCAGTGCTTCCGACGCTTTTCCGAAATCGGCATCGGCTAAGTCCACTCCAAAGAGGGCGGAGTTAGTAGTTTCTTGTTCGGCTTGGATAAAGCCAAAGGAATCGTTGGTCAAAACGATGTTAATAATCGGCAATTGATACTTCACTTGGGTGATGATGTCCGGCATGTTCATAGCAAAGCCACCGTCACCGGAAATGGTGAAGACTTGTCGATCCGGGAAGTGGAGCTTGGCCGCAATGCCCCCGGGAACTCCGTAGCCCATGGTGGCAAACCAGCCAGAGGTAGTGAAGGCCTGGTGTCCATTAAGGGCCAGATGACGAACGGAGTGGGTGGTGACATTGCCCACGTCCACTACGAAGATGGCATCATCTTCGGCAATCCGGTTGATTTCTTTGTATACGGGTTCTGGTCGCAACAGGCCACCATCGTCGAATTCATCGAAACTATGGCGCCAAGCGTGCCAATTTTTGACGTTTTGTTGATTGCTTTCTAGCCAGTGATCACTAGGTCGAGGTTTGCCCAATTCTACTAGACGGCGCAAGCTTTCGCCACCGTCAGCAAGGATTGCCACATCGGCTGGATGCCGGCGACCAAATTTCGCTGCATCAATGTCGATTTGGATCATTTTCGCCTCGGGATTGATAAAAGCTCCGGCAAAAGGCATGTCACTACCTACAAAGACGACTAAATCGGCCAGTGCCAAAGCTTCATTGGCAGGCTTAGTGGCCACACGAGCACTGGAACCCAAAGCATTTTCAAAAGTATCGGCTAGAATTCCCTTGGCTAATACCGCATTGACCACGGGCATGCTAAAGTGCGTCGAAAATTCTTTAATAACGTCTTCGTGTCCTCGCAAACCTTGGCCGATAAAGAGGACGGGACGTTTGGCAGCTTCAAGATAGGGTAAGGCTTTTTCCAGTTGTTTCTCATTTAATTGAGGCAAGCTTGTTTGATAGCTAGCCGCAGCCACGTGATAGTTATCTTCAATTTCGGTAAACCCGTAGTCCACAGGAATGGTTACTACGGCAACTCCTTGGTGTTTGTAAGCGGCTTTGATGGCATCTTCCACCACATGAGGGAGACTTTCGGGATTCATCACCGTGCGATTGTAGACACTGACATCCACGTAAAGGGGATTTTCGTTCATTTCTTGGAAATAGTTGTAGTTCATAAAGGTGCTGCCCACTTGGCCTAGTAAGACTAAAAGAGGTACGTGATCCATCTTGGCATCATACAGGCCGTTGATCAAATGAGTGGCTCCAGGACCAGCCGAGCCAAAGGTACAAGCGATTTTTCCGGAGAGTTTTGCTTCTGCCGCAGCGGCTAGGGCACCGGCTTCTTCGTGACGAACTTGGATGTAGTCTACCGTTCCTTGTTCTTTGTACAATGCATCCATGGTGGAATTGAAAGAACCTCCGGGAATCCCGTATACCCGATCGATTCCCCAAGCTTTCATCACCCGTAACATAGCAACACCAGCAGCGACTTTCGCCATTTTTCCTCACTTCTTTCTTTTATTTTAAAGGCTTCTATTCCATTGTAGGACGGACTAGCAAAAAGTACAAAAAAAGGGTCTTGCAACACATCTAGCGGTCTCTTCTATAGAGAAACTAGAATGTGTCGCAAGCCCTAAAAGCAATCGAGCTCAAAACTTAGTTGCTACTTTTTGTAATGTAAGGATCCAAGAGTCCCGCTAAAGCTTCCACGTTGCGGCTTTGAATCAAAACGGTACCTTTACCAGAGAAGCTGTTGACCAAGCCTTCCCCAGTCTTAAAGCCAAAAGTTCCAGAAGCTACTTGGATTTGGTAATCTAAGCTAGCACTCCAAGCTAAGACGTGGTGGTTGTCTACCACTAGTGGCTGATTGCCGTCTAAGGTTACTTCGACGATATCCCCGTAACCGGAAATCAACATCCGTCCACTGCCTTTGGTTTCCATCACGAAGAGGCCACCTGTGCCTCCTAAAAGAGCGCCGCTGATGCTTTGGCGTACCATTTCATACTGGACGCTACTTTCGGCGGCTAAATAAGCTCCGGTGTTTAAGCGCCATTGTTCACTACCGATGGCTAATTCCCGAATCGTTCCCGGCGTGCCAGGGGCAATGGCAATCAAAGCGTCGTCTGCTAACCCGGTGGCGGTGGTAATAAAGAAACTTTCCCCACTGGTAACGGAGCGCCCTAGTGCTCGTAAAGCGCCACCAATGCCTTTTTTGCCATTGGCATTCATATGGCCTTCCAAGCTGATTTGGCCATTGTGATAGACCATGGCACCAGATTCCAATTGAAGTGCTTCCCCTTTTGCTAACGTGACTTCGACTAAAGGAAAGACGGATTGTGAAGTGAGTCGATACTGCATGAGATCCCTACTTTCTGTAATTTATTTTTATGCTTATTAGTATACGTTATTTGTAATCATTAAGCTCTTCTAAAGAACATTTTGTTCCTTTTTGGTGTCAGGGAAAAACCATGGTACACTGAATCCAGACAAATTAACGAGGGTGACGAAATGGGAAATTGGCTTTTGCTTCTAGGGGGCATTTTAATAGTAGTAATTCTCCTGTTGATTGCAGGTGTATTGTATCTAAATCGCTGGGCGCAGTTTTATGTGAATGCAGCAGTGGACCGGGGGAATGACTGGTTTGCTACGGAAGGCGCAGCGCTCTTTGATCAAGCGTGGCAAAAGCGAACGGATGAAGAAGATGAGGCGGATGCGACGTTTTGGTTGCAAGAAAAAACTTGGCGGATTACCTCAGAGGATCGTTTAAAACTGGTGGCGGCAACGTTTACCCAACCGGGACATCGTTGGGTGATTGCTTTACATGGCTATCGCAGTACTGGGTTTCAAGATATGAACGACGTGGCACAAGTCTACTATGAAAAAGGCTACAATGTCTTAGTGCCAGATTTGCGAGGGCATGGGCGAAGTGAAGGCCAGACTATCGGTTTAGGCTGGCTGGACCGCTTGGATTTGCTTCAATGGATTGACGCCATCTTGGTCCAAGACGCAGAAGCCGAGATTTTGCTCCATGGCTGTTCGATTGGTGGTGCCAGTGCATTAATGGCCAGTGGGGAAAAACTCCCCCCGCAAGTAAAGCTGATTATCGCCGACAGTAGCTTTACTTCCGTATACAGTGAGTTCAAATGGTTACTGCGTCGCTATACCAAGTACCCTGTGAGTCGATTTATGGTCTTAGCCAATCGCTACGCTAGAAGAAAAGTTGGCTATTCCTTGATTCGAGCTTCGGTGACGCGGCAGTTAGGTAGCAATCATTTGCCAATCTTACTCTTACACGGGCAAGAGGATCAATTCGTCCCGGTGAAAGAACTCGGGGCATTGGCTAAAGCCAGCGCCGGTCCAGCAGAAACTCGAACTTTTGCCGAATGTGGGCACCTGGAGGCCAAGGAGCAAAAAGCTACGGAATATTGGGATGCGGTCTTTGCTTTTATCCAACAGTACACTAAATAAAGTCATTGTCAGCCAATCAAGAAGCTATCCCTTGGTATTTGTTATCAGGAGGTGAGCGAGTCTTGATTGGCTGTTTGTACTTTTCAGGGAAACCTTAGAAAAGCTGTCAAAAAGGTAATTACTTGCGTTTTTTTTCAGCCCTCACTAGAATGAAGATACAGAGGGCCATGAGCTTATGTTATCCTCGTGTTCCTTTGCCAAAGTAGGGAAAAATTAAATAAAACAAGTTGAATGGGGGACTTTTCATGGAAGGCAACAAGATTGGTGGGCAAGCAACAACGGAAGAATCATTGCTGGCTCAAGGGTATCGGAAATATACTGGCAAAGATATCGATATTTATTACAACAAAGACATTTGTGCGCACGTGGGCAACTGTGTCCGGGGGAATGGTGCGGTCTTCGAAGTCGGCCGGAAACCATGGATTTTACCAGATAATGGGGATGCAGCTGACGATGCCCGGGTTATTAATACTTGCCCAACAGGCGCGCTAAAGTTTGTACGAAAAGACCAATAAGAATGACCAGGAAGGATGAACTTCCTAGAAAGTAGGCTAAATATGGAAATCAAAGAAGAAAAAAATCGCATGGTATTGTTAACCGACGACGGCCAAGAAGCCGGTGAAATGACGTGGTCCCAAGCCGGGGACGACTTAATCATCATCGATCATACTTTTGTGGACGATGCGTATCGCGGTCACCAATACGCGCAACAGTTAGTAGCAGCTGGGGTAGAAATGGCTCGTGAAAAAAACTTGAAAGTCTTGCCCTTGTGCCCATTTGCGAAAAAAGAATTCGCCGAAAAACCAGAGTACGGCGACGTCTTACGGAAATAGCCTTTCAGCAGGTTGAACCCTGAATTGTGTCTAGCCAAATTTGTGGGAATATGCTAAAGTAAGAGAGACGTATTTTCCAAGGAAGGGAGCTAGCGCGCAATGTATAACTTTCTCTTGGCAGTGGTCATCGTCTTATCGATTTTGATCATTATTGCCGTTATGATGCAACCAAGCAAACAAAATAGTGCAGCCAGCGCATTTAGCGGTGGGGCAGGCGAACTTTTCGGTAAACAAAAAGCTCGTGGCTTTGAAGCTGTCATGCAGCGGGCAACGGCTGTGATGAGCGGAGTCTGGATGATTCTTTTGTTCGTCTTGGCGATTTTGTCATCAAAATAAGCACTTGGATACCGTGACCTTGCCAAAAAGGTCGCGGTTTTTTTATATGCGGTGTAGTGAAAAACGCGAAGTTAAGGTAGCAGACGGCGAATGGGTAACGGTTTGCAACAGGTCTATGATAAAATGAGCTGGGAGGTGGTTTGATGGAAAACTTACCAAAACCTTTTTATAGTAAGAAAAGTCAGCGAGGCGTTTTATTACTTCACGCCTATTCCGGAAGTGCCAATGACGTCCGCATGTTGGCCCGTTCTTTGGAAAAAGCCAATTACACAGTTTATGCACCGATTTTATCCGGGCATGGTACGTTAGAGCCACTCGATATTTTAACTGCTTCGGTGGAACAGTGGCGCCAAGATGTTCGCGATAGCGTGGCCTACTTGAAAAACGAAGGAATCACTCAGCTGGCGGTCTTCGGACTGTCTATGGGTGGGATTTTAGCCATGGATTTACTAACGGAAGACGATCCGGCAATTATCGCCGGAGGTGTTTTTTGCTCGCCGCTGTTTCCAGGAAGCAATCGGGTTACTGAAAGCTTTTTGCGTTACAGTGAAGGAGTCTATCGCAAACAAGGCTTAGCACAATCTGTCGCTAAAGAGCGCTTGGAACAGCTAGCAGCCCGCCAACCAGAGCAGCTACAAGCCATCGAAAATTTGGCGGCTAAAGCAGCTCAAAAATTACCAAATGTAACACAACCGGTCTATATTGCCCAAGGGGGAGCGGATCAAATGATCGATCCCACCACTGCCTATCGCACCCTTCAGGCCTTGTCCCAAACCGACGCGAGCTTTCATTGGTTTGCCAAAAGTGGCCATGTGATTACGGTAGCGGCAGAACACCAGCAGTTTGAGGCAACAGTGGGGCAATTTATCGAAAATCTGACTTGGAATGAGGAAAACTAGTGAATATAACAGAGCAGATTCGCCAATTTCTAGCGAATAGTTCAAAAAACAGTCTCTCTCCAGAAGAACTGGCAGCAGGTCTCGGCCTGCAAAAGAGCGCCGACTACAAACGCTTAGTTCAAACCTTGGCCGTCATGGAACACGATGGCAGTCTGGTATTTACCAAAAAAGGCAAGATTCAATTGCCTCCAGAAAATGTCTTATTAGAGGGCACCTTCCGAGGAAATGAACGAGGCTTTGGCTTTGTGCATTACGATGACGAGGAAGAGGATATCTACATTAGCAAGGAACACACGGGCTATGCCATGGATGGAGACACGGTGGCAGTGGACATCCTTGCTGTGGCAGATCCTTTTAAACAAAAAGGGCCCGAGGGCAAAGTCGTGGAAGTACGCAAGCGAGGCTTTACCCAGTTAGTAGGGGAGTTTACGCTTTTTTCTGAGGAAGAGATTGCCGAGACCGATTTGTATGGTGTGGTAAAACCCAAGGATAAAAAGCTTGCCGCGTTTCAAATCTTTGTGGCCGCCGAAGGAATTCGTCCGGTAGATGGCAGTGTGGTTCAAGTGGAAATCACCCACTATCCGGAAAAAGGCTACGGGACCAGTTTAGAAGGTTTAGTAACAAGCGTCTTAGGTCACAAAAACGATCCAGGTATGGATATTTTGTCCATCGTGGTTGCCCATGGGATTCCCATGGAGTTTCCTGAAGATGTTTTGAAGCAAGCGGATCAAGTACCAGATGCTATCGATCCCACAGCGTTTCCTGAACGCCGGGATTTGCGAGATCAGACGGTGGTTACCATTGATGGGGCCGATGCCAAAGACTTAGATGACGCGGTAACTGTGCACAAGTTAGCCAATGGCAATTATTTCTTAGGAGTGCATATTGCAGATGTTTCCTATTACGTGACGGAGGATAGCCCCCTAGATCGAGAAGCATTTGAGAGAGGAACCAGTGTCTATTTGACGGATCGAGTGATTCCTATGATTCCCCACCGTCTATCCAATGGTATCTGTTCTTTGAATCCGAAAGTGCCTCGTTTGACCATGAGCTGCGAAATGGAGATTGATCCTCAAGGAAAAGTCGTGCATCATGAAATCTTCCAGAGCATCATCCAAACTACAGAGCGCATGACCTATACTAGCGTCAATGAAATTCTGGAAGACCGTAATCCGGAAACCATGGAACGATATCAAGCGCTAGTTTCCATGTTTGAAACCATGGCGGAGCTCCACGAGATTTTGACGGCTATGCGGGAGCGGCGCGGTGCGGTTTCCTTTGAAGACCGGGAAGCCCAAGTGGTAGTAGACGAGGTAGGGCATCCAGAAGCAATTTTATTACGCAGTCGTGGCGTCGGGGAAAAGCTAATTGAGTCCTTTATGTTAGCGGCCAATGAAACTGTGGCGGAGCACTTCAATAAACGTCGCTTGCCGTTTTTGTATCGGATTCATGAAGAGCCTAAAGAAGACAAGTTGCGTCGTTTCTTTGATTTTGCGGCGACTCTAGGTTTGGTTATCAAGACCACCAAAGGTAGCATTACCCCAACGGATTTGAAAAGAATTGTGGAAGAAGTAGCCGACAAACCGGAATCCTTTGTGGTAAATACGATGCTCTTGCGCTCCATGCAGCAGGCGAAGTACTCAGAGGTCAATTACGGCCACTACGGATTAGGGGCGGAGTACTACACCCACTTTACTTCTCCCATTCGTCGGTATCCGGATTTAATCGTCCACCGCTTGATTCGTGCGTATGGAAAAGATAGCAGCAAGGAAAATCAAGAAAAATGGGCAGAAAAACTACCGGAAATCGCCGTCCACAGTTCGCAAATGGAACGACGAGCGGTGGATTGTGAGCGGGAAGTCGACGGTATGAAGAAAGCCGAATACATGGCGGCTCATATCGGCGAAGAATTCGAAGGCATCGTCAGTTCCGTGGTGCGTTTTGGGCTCTTTGTGGAATTGCCCAATACTATCGAAGGCATGATTCACATTACCAATTTGAAACAAGATTATTTCCATTTTATGGAAACCCAGCTGGCGCTAGTAGGAGAACGTACTGGAGTCACCTTTAAAATCGGTCAGAAAGTCAAAGTCAAAGTAACTAAGGCTGATCCGGTAACTCAAGAAATCGACTTTGAATTGGTGGAAGCCGAAGAAGTAACGCCGATTGTGCGACAAGAAAATCGCAAACGCCGACGCAGTCGTGAAAAGAATCAACGAAATAACCGGAAAAAAGGCAATTTCAAGGACCAAGGTAAAACTAAGGAAAAACCAGGCAAAGGGAAAGAGAAGAGCGGAAAAGGCAAGAAAAACGCCGGATTCACCCAGTCTGGAAAATCCGGGAAAAAGCCAAACGGGAAAAAAGGCGCGAAAAAACCTTTCTACAAAGGAGTCAAGAAGAAAGGAAAGTAAGGTAGCGTCGGTTTAAGAGGAGGTACGCAATGCCAAAAGGGGAAGGAAAACTCATTGCCCAGAATAAAAAGGCCCGGCATGATTATACGATTGTGGACACCATCGAAGCGGGGATCGTCTTACAAGGAACGGAGATTAAATCCATCCGCAACAGTCGGATTAACTTAAAAGACGGTTTTGTCCGGATTCGTAATGGAGAAGCATTTTTGGTAAATGTCCATATCAGTCCTTATGAACAAGGAAATATCTTTAATCATGATCCTCTGCGCACTCGGAAACTACTGCTACACAAAAAGCAGATTGACAAGTTATACGGGGAAATGAAGCAGCAAGGGATGTCGATTGTACCTTTGAAAGTCTACTTGAAAGACGGCTATGCCAAAGTATTAATTGGCCTGGCAAAAGGGAAGAAACAATATGACAAACGGGAAAGTTTGAAGCGTAAAGATCAAGAGCGACAAATCGCCCGGGCAATGAAGAACCATTAAAAATAGTAATCGGTGTAATGATAATTTTTAAAAGAATTATCATTACGCCTTTTTCATAGACAGCAAAAGCATCTGTAAGGCTTTTCATTTTTTGAATGCAGGGAATGGCGAAATCAAATCGAGACTTTCTCTCATTTTTGTCTAATGAAATCCTTTTCCGGTTTAGGAGGGCTATTGCTTTATAAATTCAAGGCTTTTTGATAGCATTTAAGCAATAATAGGAAATGCCGTTCCGATTTCCTAGACCAAAAAAAGTGAAGAAATGGTGCGATTCGGATTTCCCCCCATAAAAAATTCGGCAAAACTTCTTGATTGTCTAATTTTCGTGAAAATACTTTGAAATTTTCTTTTTGTGGTGGTATGATTCGGATGGTTATTCACTCAGAGCCTTTTTTGGCCGTGTTTTACCAGTGTTTCTCAGGATTTTGCAGGAAAAGAGGTGAGAAATTTTGAAGGAAAAAACCTTGCTCTTCCATATCGGTCCGATTTGGTTTGATGGCACGGTAGTATTGATGACACTGTTAACCTGTTGCATCGTATTTGCACTCGTTTTCATTTGTACCCGAAATTTGCAGCTGAAACCAAAAGGAAAGCAAAATGTAATTGAGTATCTAATTGATTTTGTTCGAGGGATCTTAAAGGACAGTCTGTCATCAAAGGAAGTCAACAATTTCCACTTACTATCCGTCACGCTGTTTTTATTCGTCTTCGTGGCAAACGAAATTGGTTTGATTACCAAGATTGTTTTCGAACGGGGGGGTGAAGAAATCTCTCTGTGGAAAAGTCCCACGGCCGATCCTATCGTAGCCATGTCTTTGGCAATGATGATGATTGTTTTAACCCATTACTTTGGGGTGAAAAAATTCGGTTTTGGCGGGTACATCAAAAACTCATTCCTGCAGCCGGTCAGCTTCTTGCTTCCGATTAAGCTTATTGAAGAGTTTACCAATGTTATCACATTGGGGTTGCGTCTTTACGGAAACATCTATGCTGGGGAAGTACTGTTAGGACTAATCGTGACGATGGCAAATTCGCTTGGTTGGTGGTCACTCCCAGTGGTGATGCCACTGGAAATGATTTGGATTGCCTTCTCCATCTTTATCGGGGCGATTCAAGCGTACGTATTCGTAACCTTGTCCATGGTATTTATGGGTCACAAGGTCGAAGCGGAACATTAACAACGGATTTACAAAATTATTTTCATATTATAGGAGGAAATTAACAATGAATTATATCGCAGCAGCAATCGCAGTTTTAGGGGCGGCAATCGGTGCCGGCTACGGGAACGGTCGCGTTATCTCACAAACTCTTGAATCTATGGCTCGTCAACCAGAAATTGCTGGTCAATTACGTTCTACCATGTTTATCGGGGTTGCCTTGGTCGAAGCTGTGCCAATCCTAGGTATCGTAATTGCTTTTATTCTCGTATTGATGTAGTAGACGATAAAAGCGGAAAATGTAACGGAGACTCGTTGTTTTCTGCTTTTTTGTATGAGGAATCACCTGCATTTTATGCTAAGAAAAGGAGCACAAGCGTATGCTAGATCATTTGGTACTTGCGGAGATCGCCCATACGACACTAAGTAGTATCGTTGTGGTGACAGGATCCTTTACGATCCTTTTGGCCCTCTTGAAGAAATTCGCCTGGGGACCAATCTCAGAAATAATGAAGAAACGTGAAGATCAGATCGCCAATGATTTAGATTCAGCCGAACAAGCGCGGGTTAATGCTGCGAAGTTGGAAGAAGAACGTCAATTAAAATTGATGTCTTCTCAAACGGAAGCTGCTGAAATCATCAAATCCGCCAAAGATAGTGGAGAAACAAGCCGTCAAAAAATCTTAAGCGAAACAAAAAGCGAAGTTGGTCGTTTGAAAGAAAAAGCTCAAGCGGACATCCAATTGGAAAAAGAAGCTGCGTTAACTAGTGTTAAAGACGACGTAGCGGATCTTTCTTTACAAATCGCAGCTAAGATTTTGAACAAAGAGCTTACTCCACAGGCTCATGAATCACTAATCAACGACTATATCGAAGGTCTGGGTTCACAAAATGAAACTCGATAAATACACCGTAGGCAAACGGTACGGCAAAGCCCTCTTCGAATTGGCGGCAGAGGCGGGACAGACCGAGCCAGTCTACGAAGATCTGTTGCAACTGCGACAGATTTACCAAGAAATCCCCGATTTGGGCAATCTACTCAGTGACGTCCGGTTAGATCAAAGCGCCAAAACGACTTTGATGGGGCAGTTGACCGCAGGCTTTGAGGGTATCGTCAAAAACTTCTTGCTCGTATTGCAACGGTATAATCGCATGGCAGACTTACCCTTTGTCATCGATGAATACGAAAAACGTTACGACCAAGAACAGGGTATGATTTTAGGTCAAGTAACCACCGCGGTGGCCTTGGCTCCGGAACAAAAACAACGCTTGGAAGCTTCCGTGGCAAAACGCCTCGGCTTTGAAAAAGCGCAGTTAACCGAAAAAGTCGACCCTTCCATCGTTGCTGGTGTCATTGTCGAAGCCGATAATTGGGTTATCGACGGCAGCGTGGCGAACCAATTAGCCAAATTACGGGAACAATTGAAGTAAAGTTACGAGAATGATAAAGAGGTGAATCGAATGGCCATCAAAGCTGAAGAAATCAGCGCTTTGATTAAAGAGCAAATCAAAAATTACCAAAGTGAGCTTTCAGTCGAAGAAGTCGGCACCGTCACCTATGTAGGGGATGGGATTGCCCGGGCCCACGGCTTAGAAGGCGCCATGAGCGGTGAATTATTGGAATTCGCCAATGGCACTTTTGGTATGGCACAAAACTTAGAAACAAATGATGTTGGGATTATCATCCTTGGCGATTTTGAAGACATTCGTGAAGGAGATAAGGTTAAACGAACAGGCAAAATCATGGAAGTTCCAGTTGGGGAAGCCATGATTGGCCGGGTAGTTAACCCATTAGGACAACCAATCGACGGCTTAGGCCCAATCAAGACGGATAAATTCCGTCCTGTGGAAACTATGGCTCCTGGGGTTATGCAACGGAAATCCGTTTCCGAACCAATGCAAACCGGTTTGAAAGCAATCGACGCCTTAGTGCCAATCGGTCGTGGACAACGGGAATTGGTCATTGGGGACCGGAAAACTGGGAAAACCTCGATTGCGATTGATACGATTATCAATCAAAAAGGCCAAGATATGATCTGTATTTACGTAGCCATCGGACAAAAAGACTCCACCGTTCGGGCGCAAGTGGAAACATTGCGTAAATATGGTGCGATGGATTACACCATCATCGTTTCTGCCGGTGCTTCTCAACCAGCACCAATGTTGTACATCGCTCCTTACGCTGGGACAGCCATGGGGGAAGAATTCATGTACAACGGCAAACACGTATTGATCGTGTTTGATGACTTGTCCAAACAAGCGGTTGCTTACCGTGAACTTTCCTTGCTATTGCGTCGGCCACCAGGTCGTGAAGCATATCCAGGGGACGTCTTCTACTTGCATTCTCGTCTTTTGGAACGGGCAGCAAAATTGAGTGACGAACTGGGCGGCGGTTCAATGACGGCCTTGCCATTTGTTGAAACCCAAGCCGGAGATATTTCTGCTTACATTCCAACCAACGTAATTTCCATTACAGATGGTCAAATCTTCTTGGAAAGTGACTTGTTCTACGCAGGGGTTCGCCCAGCGATTGATGCCGGTCTTTCCGTATCACGGGTTGGGGGCTCTGCCCAAATTAAAGCTATGAAGAAAGTTGCCGGAACCTTGCGTTTGGACTTGGCCAGCTACCGTGAATTAGAAGCCTTCACTCAGTTTGGTTCTGATTTGGACCAAGCGACTCAAGCGAAATTGAATCGTGGTCGTCGGACTGTGGAAGTCTTGAAACAAAAACTTCACAGCCCACTAGCAGTGGAAAAACAAGTAGTCATCTTGTACGCTTTGACCCACGGCTTTACCGACAGTATTCCAGTAGCGAAAATTTTGGAATTCCAAGATTTCTTGTTTGAACAAATCGAAAACAATCACAATGAATTGTTTGAAACGATTCGGACAACCAAAGATCTACCTGCTGAGGCAGACTTAGACGCTGCGATTAAAGAAGCTAAAGACTTGTTCATGTCTTATAACAGTCAATCTTCTTCCGCACAAGAAAAAGTTCAATCCATCGAAACCGAACGGGAAGACAATAAATAATCGACCAACGTTCTGACCAAAACGTCTTAGTTTTATGTCAACACTACGACTAAACGTTACAGGAAAGGGGGAAAAGACGCATGGGTGCTTCCCTTAACGAAATCAAACAACGGATCGGCTCCACGAAGAAAACCAGTCAAATCACGAAAGCGATGCAGATGGTTTCCGCTTCGAAGCTGACAAAATCCGAAAGCCATTCAAACAATTTTCAGATTTATGCCCACAAGGTTCGGGAAGTCGTTACACATATGACGGCGCAAGAATTGACGGACATTTATACGAACAATGTGCACGATGGCGTGAACTATAACAGCATGCTACTAGCTCGTCCGGTGAAAAAGACCGGCTACATCGTGATTACTTCCGATGGGGGCTTAGTGGGCGGTTACAATAGTTCAATTTTGAAACAAATGATGACCATGCTAGAAGAAGATCACGAATCTCAAGATGATTATGTCATGATCGCCATTGGCGGGACTGGCGCCGATTTCTTTAAAGCACGGGGGATCAACCTGGCCTATGAATTGCGTAATTTGTCAGACCAACCAAGTTTTGACGAAGTTCGTAAAATCGTGACCATGGCGACCACCATGTATCAAAATGAAGTCTTTGATGAGTTATACGTTTGTTACAATCACCACATTAATTCATTAACGAGTCAGTTCCGGGTAGAAAAAATGCTCCCGATTACGGACTTGGATCCAGATGAAGCAGAAAGTTACGAACAAGAATACTTGTTTGAACCTTCAAAAGCAGCCATTTTGGATCAATTGTTACCTCAGTATGCGGAAAGCTTGATTTATGGCTCCATCGTGGATGCCAAGACGGCGGAACACGCAGCCGGGATGACCGCAATGAAGACGGCAACGGACAACGCGAAGAACATCATTGATGATTTGACGATCTCGTTTAACCGGGCGCGTCAAGGGGCTATTACCCAAGAAATTACCGAGATTGTTGCCGGAGCCATCGCTCTGGAATAAGCTCGCTGTGACTGAATCACTGACTGTGATGAAATCAGTCAGTCATTCAAAAGTGTATATAAGGAGGAAAACAAATGAGTTCAGGAAAGATTGTTCAAGTAATCGGTCCCGTTGTCGACGTGGAATTCTCATTGGATCAATCCTTACCAGATATCAACAATGCCCTTGTGGTGTATCGCGGTGATGATCAAAAACGGATCGTCTTGGAAGCGACCTTAGAGCTTGGAGATGGGGTCATCCGGACGATCGCAATGGAATCAACCGATGGCTTGCAACGGGGGATGGAAGTTGTCGATACTGGCAAACCAATCTCTGTTCCTGTAGGGAAAGAAACACTAGGACGGGTTTTCAACGTTCTAGGGGATACCATCGATATGGAAGCAGAGTTTCCAAAAGATGCTCCCCGGAGCAGTATTCATAAAAATGCACCAGATTTCGACCAACTGAGCACTAGTACCGAAATCTTGGAAACAGGGATTAAAGTAATCGACCTATTGGCTCCTTACCTTAAAGGTGGGAAAGTCGGCCTCTTCGGTGGTGCCGGTGTTGGGAAGACTGTCTTAATCCAAGAATTGATTCACAATATCGCCCAAGAACACGGGGGGATTTCCGTCTTTACCGGTGTTGGTGAACGGACTCGTGAAGGGAACGACTTGTACTACGAAATGAAAGACTCTGGGGTTATCGAAAAAACTGCCATGGTCTTTGGGCAAATGAATGAGCCACCAGGTGCCCGGATGCGGGTTGCCTTGACTGGTTTAACCATTGCCGAATACTTCCGGGATGAAGCGGGCCAAGACGTGCTGTTGTTTATCGACAACATCTTCCGTTTTACCCAAGCCGGTTCCGAAGTTTCTGCCCTTTTAGGTCGGATGCCTTCAGCCGTTGGGTACCAACCAACTTTGGCTACTGAAATGGGTCAATTGCAAGAACGGATTACTTCTACTAAGAAGGGTTCCATCACATCCATTCAAGCGATTTACGTGCCCGCCGATGACTATACTGACCCGGCGCCAGCAACGGCCTTTGCTCACTTGGACTCCACAACCAACTTGGAACGTAAATTAACCGAACAAGGGATTTATCCTGCGGTGGATCCATTGGCATCTTCTTCTAGTGCCTTGGCGCCAGAAATTGTCGGGGAAGAACACTACCGAGTAGCGACAGAAGTCCAACACGCATTACAACGTTACCGTGAATTGCAAGATATCATCGCAATTCTAGGGATGGACGAATTGTCTGACGATGAAAAAGTCCTCGTGGCTCGTGCCCGTCGGATCCAATTCTTCTTGTCACAAAACTTTAACGTGGCGGAACAATTTACCGGTCTTCCTGGTTCTTATGTACCAGTAGAAGAAACTGTTAAAGGCTTCGCTGAAATCCTAGCTGGGAAATACGATGATCTTCCTGAAGAAGCCTTCCGTAGCGTGGGCCGAATCGAAGACGTTGTCGAAAAGGCTAAGAAATTAGGATACTAGAAAGAGGTGTCCCATGGAAGAGAGATTTTTAACGGTTAACGTGGTGACGCCAGATGGCTTGGTCTATGATCACCATGCCCGGATAGTGGTTGCAAAAACCATTAGTGGGGAAATCGGGATCATGCCCCGCCACGCACCGATTATTGCGCCTTTGGTAATCGATGAAGTCCGGGTCAAACGTTTGGACTCTGATACTCACGTGGATTGGATTGCAGTCAACGGGGGCATCATGGAAGTCCGCGATGACGTGGTCTCCATTATTGCCGATAGTGCCGAACGGGAACGGGATATTGATGTATCTCGTGCCGAACGGGCGAAAATTCGGGCGGAAAAGATGATCGAAGCGGCTCAAGCCCAAGACGACGTGGATCAATTGCGTCGGGCCACCGTTGCTTTGCATCGGGCAATCAACCGGATCAACGTTTCAAAACACGGTTAAAACAAAAAACGCGTCTCGCAATTGCGAGGCGCATTTTTTGTATAACGAAAGGAATTAGCGAATCTTTTCTAAAAGCAAGCGAGTGCAGTCAATTTGGTTGGGAATCTGACCATTTTGATCCCGCACGCGCCAAATATCAGGGGTGATTTCGTCTACTACATACATCTGGCCGGCTTCATCAATACCAATCTCGATTTTCAAATCGATTAAGTCTAGGTCCATTTTTGCCAAATCGGCTTTTAAAACAGCACCGACTTTTTCTAAAATGGCTAAGGCTTGGTCGTATTGACCTGGGGCTAGGAGTCCCTTCATTTGGCACAAGCGATCGGTAATCAAAGGGTCCCCTTGCTCATCGGATTTCAAGGTGACTTCCGTGTAGACAGGATCGAAAGGCAGTCGTTCCGGTAAGTCAAAACGACGACACATGCTGCCGGCACTTTCGTAGCGCAAGACAAACTCTAATGGTGGAACGGTTAATTGACGGACTTGCATTAAGCCTTGATCTAAATCGGCGCCTAAATAGTGGGTGGGCACGCCATTTTGCTCCATGAGTTCGAAGTAGTATTGAGAGACTTCTAAGCCATCTTTCCCTTTGCCTGGTACGCTGCCCCCGACGGTATTGGAGCCTGGATCAAAGACACCATCTTCTCCTGTGGCGCTGTCTTTAAAAAGTAACCAGACTGTGCCTGTAGACTCATCTTGGAAGACCGTTTTCGTCTTGCCATCGTACAATTCTTTCATCCTTACACTCCTTTATTCGTGTTTTGATTGATTTTGTTGAATATAACACGAGTTTTTATGTCTGTCGATAGAAATAAGCTCTTTTTCATAAAGAATAACTAAAAAGGAAGGTATTTTTAAGGGAAAACACTATGCCAAAAAATCAGGTGAGTTTCTATAATAGTAGGAAAAGAAAAAGCAAAATAGTAAAGAAAAGTCAAAGATGAAGGGAATCTCTTCAAGAAAAAATGGGTAGAAAATATAAAATTGGTAGGTTTTTGAAAACCGATACATTACGTTAACCACGGGGAGATTCGCCGATACCTCTTACCAGGAAGTGGAAGCGAGTAGGCTTTTAATAAGTATAATTATTTTAAAAAAATCACGAAATAGAGTAGAATGTAGGAAATGCCTTTAAAAAAACTTTAGAAAGACTTGAAAGAAAAGTAATTTTTCTTTCATCTCTATTTATGTTACTATCTACCTGTCGAGTTTTTTTGAAAGAAGGGCTGTTATGCAATATTATGGCATGGATGCACTAGTACGAATTATTAGTCACTTGGCCTTTATCTACTTGGCTTTTTGGGGTTTACGAGCCGTGCGCTTAGACACGCTCTTTCGCTCCTTTAACAACCGACAGATTCGTTTGGTGATGACCCTTGTAGCAATTGTTTTAGGCTATCAGGCAAGTTCTTTCTTTTTGGAGGTCTTGGCACTGTGTCGCAATCTGTTTTATTCATTTCAATGATGCAACAGGCATAATAAAAAAAGCAACTGACTAACGATTTTATTGAAGGTATGGTATTGAGAGTGAGCTTGAACTGAGGTTCAACATTAGTTCTGGAGGGAAATTTATGGAAGAGATCATCGTTCACGGTGGGAATCAATTAAAAGGAACTGTCAAAATTGAAGGAGCAAAAAATGCGGTCCTACCGATCCTAGCTGCTACCTTGTTGGCTGAGAGTGGCGTTACAAAATTGCGCAATGTGCCGATTTTGTCTGATGTTTTAACGATGAATGAAGTGATCCGTCAATTAAACGTGGCGGTTGATTTTGATCAAGATACAAATGAAGTGACAATCGACGCTTCACAGGATTTAAAAGTTGAAGCGCCTTATGAGTTGGTTAGCCAAATGCGTGCTTCCATCGTTGTGATGGGGCCTTTATTGGCGCGGAATGGTCATGCAAAAGTAGCAATGCCTGGTGGTTGTGCGATTGGCAAACGGCCGATTGATTTGCACTTAAAAGGTTTTGCGGCTCTTGGTGCGAAAATTAACCAAAAAGATGGCTACATTGAAGCCATTGCCGATGAACTAAAAGGTGCGACGATTTACTTGGATTTCCCAAGTGTAGGGGCAACTCAAAACATCATGATGGCAGCGGTGAAGGCTACCGGTACTACGATTATTGAAAACGTGGCCCGGGAGCCTGAAATTGTCGACTTGGCGAACATTTTGAACAAAATGGGTGCCAAAGTTTATGGTGCAGGGACAGAAACCATGCGAATCGAAGGCGTGGAACATCTACACTCTGTTAACCATTCCATCGTTCAAGACCGAATCGAAGCCGGCACCTTTATGGTAGCAGCAGCGATGACTCAAGGGGACGTCTTGATTTTAGATGCGATTAGTGAACACAATCGGCCATTGATTTCCAAATTAACGGAAATGGGCGCTGTGATTACCAATGAAGAAAATGGTTTGCGGGTTGTGGGACCAAAAGTCTTGAAACCAACCGACGTGAAGACTATGCCTCACCCTGGTTTCCCAACGGATATGCAAGCACAAATGACAGCAATTCAAATGTTGGCGCAAGGTACTAGTGTTGTTACCGAAACCGTCTTTGAAAATCGTTTCCAACACTTGGAAGAAATGCGCCGGATGAATGCCCATGTGAAAATCGACGGCAATGTTGCTGTGATTGAAGGGGGCCACCCAATGCAAGGTGCTTTGGTTTATGCAACCGACTTGCGTGCAGCGGCAGCTTTGATCTTAGTCGGTTTAACTGCAGAAGGCATCACTCGCGTACGGAATTTGAAATATTTGGATCGTGGTTATTACCAATTCCACAAAAAACTCCAAGCACTAGGAGCAAATGTGGAACGGGTGGACGTAGCACAAGAAGTAACCGAAAAAGAAGCAACTCCAATTGCCTAGTTTGGTAATTGCAAAATCGGATCAAAGGCTCTTTGATCCCGAGCCATCTTTAGGAAAGGAAGTTTTTTGATGCGTTTGAATCGCTATATCTTGACGACGCTAGTCAAAATCCTATTGGTCATTTTATTGGCGCTGATCCTCTTTGTCCTGGGTACCATGATTGGCTATGGTGGCATCGGTGGGGGCATGCCCCTGAAGGTCTTTTATCCTGGATTGTGGACACATATTTTGAACTTTATGAAATAAAAGCAACTCCCTTCGTCATTATCGGCGAAGGGAGTTTGTTTTATTTGTTACATAGGCGTAATAATTGCTTGTTTTATCGGAATTAATCAAAAAATAGCGACAAATTCCCGGCTTTTTCTCCCATTTCGTAACACCACTGTCTAGAGTGTTTTTTCTTCATGAATTTTCATAATGAATCACTAAAAAGAGAGTAGCACGGGGTTTTTCGACGTTTGTGCTTTTTTTGTTTTTAAGAGTTGTCTGAGAATGTGTCATTTATGACAATTTTGAAAACCCTTTTTCACAGCCTGTCAATGACGCTTAACATACTTGTAACCAAGCCTTCCATTGCCCATGATAAGATACAACTCGTGAGCAATTAGGAGGGAATAAACGAAGATGAAAAGTCGTTTTTGGCCAATCGTATCGGCAACTGTGGTCTTAGCATTTGGAAGTTTACTGCCGGTTTACGCCGCAGAAAATCAAGCGGAAGCACCAAGCATGGAAACAGAAATTGTCGAAAAAGAAACCGTTCAAAATTTGTCTGCCTCTTTGGTGGAATTAAGTAAAGATAATCAAGCAATTACTTTGGTGAAAGAAGATATTGCGAAGAAGGAAGCGGCAGCTAAGAAAGCCGCAGAAGAAAAAGCGGCGAAAGAAGCAGCTGAAAAGGCAGCAGCCGAAAAAGCAGCGGCAGAGAAAGTAGCCAAAGAGAAAGAGGCTGCAGAAAAACAAGCTGCAGAAGAAGCCGCAGCTGCAGAAGCTGCTGAACAAGAAGCGGCAACTAGCAGCACCCCAGCTGGTGGCCGGACGATTACAATGGAGTCCACCGCTTATAGTTCCGATCCTGGTGATGCCCTTGGAGGCGGCAGTGTGACAGCTACTGGTCAAAACCTATTGACCAACCCAATGGCAGTAGCCGTTGATCCTAGCGTCATCCCATTAGGCACCCGCCTTTACGTAGAAGGCTACGGGGAAGCATACGCAGTGGATACTGGTTCTGCAATTCAAGGAAATATTATCGACGTGCATTTTTCTACAGCAGCTCAGTGTTATAGCTGGGGACGACGCACAGTTCAAGTAACCATTTTAAGTTAAGCAAAGTCGGCTTTGGCCGACTTTTTTTGTATTCTTTACTTAGTAGTTTGAGGCTGGATGTTCTTTTGATTTCATTAGGAACAAGAGAGCAAACTTGTCAGAAAACCCGAAAGAAGCTATGATAAGTCCAGCATAAAAGAAGGTAGGCTTTTTCATGAAACGCATATTAATCAGTTGTGTCCGAGGGTATCAGCGCTTTATTTCCCCTTTGTTTCCCCCTAGCTGCCGTTATTACCCCACATGTTCCACTTATATGATTCAAGCGATACAAGTCCACGGGGCTTTAAAGGGAACCATGATGGGCACGGCGCGGCTGTTACGTTGCCATCCCTTTGTCAAAGGGGGCATTGATTACGTGCCTCGGAAGTTTTCATTAAAGCGCAACACGCAGGACAAAGAACGGCCAAATTACCAATTTAAAAAGGAGCCCTACGCATGAGCCTTGCAATTCGTTTCTTTGATCCCATTACAGAAGTAGAGCGTCTTCCTTGGGAGTTATTATTAGACGCGGATCCTAATCGTGATCTCGTTACGGCATACTTGAAGCAGAGCCTTGTACTAGTGGCCTTTGACTCAGAAAATCCTGACAAACTTTTAGGTGTCTTAGTTTTTCAAGGACGTCTAAAGGAGTGGGAAATCCTCAATGTTGCAGTGGCCCCGGCTTGCCAAAATCAAGGAATCGGGAAAAGGTTATTGCAAGCTTGCTTAAGGGAAATCACAAAGCGGCAAGACCAGAAGCAAATTCTCATTAAAACAGGGGATTTGACGAGTCCTGCCTTAACGCTTTACCAAAAAATGGGCTTTAAGCAAATTGCTTTTATAAAGGATTACTTCGTGGAAAACTATCCCGAACCCATCTATGAAGAAGGCGAGCAATTACGCAATCAAGTGATTTTAGCTTATACCCCATCAAGCACTTGTTCGTAAAAGATCAGACTGAGGTCTGGTCTTTTTTGCGTTTTAGTCGACAAAATCAATGAAAAGGATATTAGTTCTCATAATGAGAAAATGATGATAAAATATTGAAAGTGAACTAAGTATAAAATAAGGGGAGTTTTTTTTCTTCTGAATAAGCAAAATTTTCAGAATATTTAGTTGACTTAGCATGAAAATTTCAGTATATTAAAAACCATATATTAAATGAATTGATTTAGTAATTATTAAGTGGAAGATATGAGGGGGAGTTTAGATGAAAAAAATAATCATGTTGTTTAGCGGTTTGCTACTGCTTAGTGCCTGTAGCGCGGCGCCAAAAGGTTCGGCCGGGGATACTGCCTCAGGGGGCAATGAACAATCCGGCGATACGATTAAAATCGGGGTCAACCTGGAGCTTTCCGGTGCGGTAGCGGCATACGGAAACCAAGAAAAAGACGGCATCGAAATGGCCGTAAAAGAAATCAATGACGCCGGGGGCAGTGACGGTAAAAATATCGAAATCATCATGAAAGACAATAAATCCGATAGCACGGAGGCGGTGTCTGTTACTACGAGTTTGACGACGAAGGACAAAGTAGTGGCAATGATTGGACCGGCAACGTCTGCGGCGGTGAAGTCCTCCTTGCCAAATGCTACGAAGGTCAAAGTGCCTTTGGTAACTCCTTCTGGAACCGACGACTCGATTACCTTGCAAGGGGATGCAGTTCAGCCTTATGCGTTCCGGACATGTTTCCAAGATAGCTTCCAAGGTAAGGTTTTGGCAGTCTATGCCACAGATACTTTAAACGCGAAAAAAGCGGCGATTCTCGGGGATAACTCCAGTGACTATGCCAAAGGGTTGACGACGGCATTTAAGGATGCATATACCGGCGAAATCACAGCGGAAGAGAACTTTACTAAAGGGGACAAAGACTTCCAAGCCGTTTTGACCAAAATCAAAGACAAAGACTTCGATGTCTT
Source organism: Enterococcus asini ATCC 700915 (assembly GCF_000407365.1). Taxonomy (GTDB): domain Bacteria; phylum Bacillota; class Bacilli; order Lactobacillales; family Enterococcaceae; genus Enterococcus_C; species Enterococcus_C asini. Next base: position 158,813 of record NZ_ASVU01000001.1, on the reverse strand, counting down.
GTATTTGCCAGGTTACTATGAAGAAACTGGCTTGATCACGAAGCAAGCACGGGAAATGGGCATTGATGTTCCAATCTTGGGACCTGATGGCTTCTCAGATCCGAAATACGTGGAAATCGCCGGAAAAGAAAATGTCAACGATATCTACTATGCTTCTCATTTCTCCACTAAAACAGCGGATAATGAAAAAGTAACTACCTTCGTCGACAACTTCAAGAAAGAGTACGACAAGGATCCTTCTTCTTTCAATGCTCTGGCTTATGATGCGGTCTACATGATCAAACAAGCCATTGAAGACCAAGGTTCAGCTTCTTCTGAGGCCATCACGAAAGGTCTGGCAGAGTTGAAAGATTTCGCAGGGGTAACCGGTACGATGTCCATTGACAAAGACCACAACCCAGAAAAATCGGCCGTGGTACTCGGTTTGCAAGAAGGTGTGGAAGCATCTGCGGAAGTCGTAAATCCGTAAATAACACAGGTGAAGGTGGATCGTCTTAGGGCGGTCCTCCTTTTCCGCCTTTTACTCACTCCTTTTATAGGAGGAAGTAACTATCCCGGATAGGAAGTGAATTCATGGAAATGATCATTCAACAATTGGTGAACGGCCTATTTTTAGGTTCGATTTACGCATTATTGGCACTGGGCTACACCATGGTGTATGGCATTATCAAATTGATTAATTTTGCCCATGGCGAAGTCTACATGATTGCCAGTTTTATCGGCTACTTTATTTTAAACTACAATGAAAATATCGGCTTTTTCCCGGCGATGTTGATTGCTATGGTGATCTGTGCCGGCTTGGGCATGCTGATTGAGTTTTTAGCATATCGTCCTTTGCGCAAAGCAACGCGGATTTCCGCTTTGATCACGGCGATTGGGGTAAGCTACCTTTTGCAAAACATCATGACCTATTTCTTTAAATCCGATGCCCGGCCTTTCCCTCAAGTGATTGCCCGGAAAAATATCGACTTAGGCTTTTTACAAGTGAGCAATATTCAATTGATTATCCTGTTTGTGTCTTTGGCCTTAATGGTGCTTTTGCAATTGGTCATTCAAAAGACCAAGATGGGGAAAGCTATGCGCGCTGTCTCCGTGGATAGTGACGCTGCTCAGCTCATGGGGATCAATGTTAACCGGACGATTTCCTTCACCTTTGCACTAGGCTCCGCGCTAGCAGCAGCAGGGGGGATGTTAATCGGCTTGTATTACAACTCCATCGATCCGATGATGGGGGTGGCGCCAGGTTTGAAATCCTTCGTAGCGGCGGTTCTCGGGGGCATCGGGATTATCCCAGGGGCAGCACTAGGGGGCTTCGTTATCGGATTAATCGAGACCATTGCCACAGCTTTAGGCTATTCCGACTTTAAGGATGCCTTGGTATATCTGGTTTTGATCATTATCCTTTTGGTGCGACCAGCGGGAATCTTAGGCAAAAACGTCAAAGAGAAAGTGTAGGTGATCCTTATGAAAAAAGTAGCAAAATACAATCTCATCTGGCTCGCCTTCATCTTGGTGAGCTATGGCATCCTATTGGTCTTGTACAATGTGGGAATCGTGGATTTGTTTATCGACAACGCCCTAGTGAACATCGGCATCAACGTGATTTTAGCGGTGGGGCTGAATTTAATCATCGGTTATTCCGGTCAGTTTTCATTGGGTCACGCCGGGTTTATGGCAATCGGGGCGTATACCGGAGCGATTTTTGCCATGCAGAATCCGACTTACGGGGGATTTTTCTTAGGCATGTTAGTCGGTGCCTTGTTGTCCGGTATCCTGGCATTAGGCGTAGGGATTCCGACCTTGCGTCTTAAGGGGGATTACTTGGCCATTGCCACATTAGGGGTGGCGGAAATCATCCGAATTTTGATCGTCAATTTAGACGGCATTACCAATGGACCAGCGGGGATTTTCGGTATTCCCCAGTTCACTACGTGGGAGATGGTCTTTGCCTTTGCGGTGTTGACGATTTTAATCGTGGTGAACTTTATACACAGTGGTCCTGGCCGGGGCGTCTTGGCTGTACGAGAAGACGAGATTGCCGCAGAGTCCATGGGGGTCAATACGACGAAGTACAAAGTTATGGCTTTTGTGGTAGGTGCTATGACTGCCAGTGTGGCGGGGACCCTTTTTGCCGGCTATAAGCAGTCGGTCTTTCCTGGGGATTATGGCTTTATGAAATCCGTGGACATTTTGATCATTGTGGTCTTTGGAGGTATGGGTTCTACGACGGGAGCAGTGATTTCAGCGATTGTCTTAGGCGTCATGAACACTTTCTTGCAAGACACTGGAAGCCTGCGCATGATTATCTACGCTTTGGCTTTGATCATCATCATGATCTTCAAACCAAGTGGGCTGCTAGGTACTTGGGAGTTTTCTGTAAAAAATATCTTAACGAAAATTACTGGGAAAGGAGCTGGTTCGGATGCCACTATTGACCGTTAATCAATTGACTAAAAATTTTGGTGGACTGGCGGCGGTTTCCCATGTGAGTTTGGAATTAGAAACCAATGAACTGGTGGGCTTAATCGGTCCCAATGGTGCGGGGAAAACCACTTTGTTCAATCTGCTAACGGGAGTCTATGAACCTAGCCAAGGGGAGGTTGTCTTATACAAGCAGGGCAATCCTATAACTTTAAACGGCATGAAACCATATAAAGTAGCGAAAGTCGGTCTGAGCCGGACCTTTCAAAATATTCGCCTCTTTAAAGAACTAACTGTAATGGACAATGTCCTAATCGCCATGAACGCCAAACATCAAGAGGGCTTTTTCACCAGTGTGCTGCGCTTGCCGAAGTTCTATCGGGCGGAAGCAGAGCTGCGAGAAAAAGCCACAGAACTCTTGCAGATTTTTGGCTTGGAAAAAAAACAAGAGACTTTGGCGAAAAACTTACCTTATGGGGAACAACGACGCTTGGAAATCGTCCGGGCCTTGGCCACCGAGCCACAACTGCTTTTCTTGGATGAACCAGCGGCGGGGATGAACCCGCAAGAAACGGCGGAATTAACGGCCTTGATTCGCAAAATTCAAAAGGATTTTCAGTTGACGATTCTTTTGATTGAACATGATATGAGCTTGGTTATGGACGTTTGCCAGCGCATTTACGTGTTGGAATACGGGCAACTCATCGCTCATGGCACACCGGCAGAGATTAAAAATAATCCCCGGGTAATCGAAGCTTACTTAGGAGGAGAGTTATAATGTTAAAAATCAATAATTTAGCCGTCTCCTATGGCATGATTCAAGCGGTTCACGGGGTTAGTTTTGATGTAAAACCGGGAGAAATCGTTACGTTGATTGGGGCGAACGGTGCGGGGAAGACCACCATTTTGCGGACTATCTCCGGCTTGATTCGACCGAAAAGCGGTCAGATTCTCTTTGAAGATCAAGATGTTACTAAGACTCCTCCACAAAAAATCGTGGCTGCTGGACTATCTCAAGTGCCAGAAGGCCGTCACGTTTTCTCTGGACTATCCGTTATGGAAAACTTAGAGATGGGGGCCTATTTGCGAAAAGATGAGGGGCTGAAGGCAGATTACGAGCAGGTCTTTGAAAAATTTCCTGTGCTAAAAGAACGGCGCAATCAAGATGCTGCGACGCTTTCCGGTGGGGAACAACAGATGCTGGCCATGGGGCGAGCGCTGATGTCCAAACCAAAACTCTTGCTACTAGACGAGCCTTCCATGGGCTTAGCACCGATTTTTATTAAAGAGATTTTTTCCATTATTCAAGAAATCAATGCTCAAGGAACTACGGTTTTGCTAATTGAGCAAAATGCAAAAATGGCGCTGTCGGTGGCGCATCGGGGCTATGTTTTGGAAACCGGGAAAATCGTTCTTTCCGGTACTGGAGCAGAACTCTTGGATTCCGAAGAAGTCAAAAAAGCCTATTTAGGAGGGTAAAGTATGAGTGTACGGGATTTTATGCGGAAAAATTTAATCGTGGTCAAACCGGAAACACCGATTTTTGATGCGGTGGATTTAATGAAGCAAAACGATATTCACCGTCTACCTGTGGTGAATCATGGCAAGCTAGTGGGCTTGATCACAGAGGGTATCATCGGCGCAGCTATGCCATCCAAAGCCACTAGTCTAAGTGTTTACGAGATGAATTACCTGTTAAACAAGACCACGGTCGCCGATGTCATGGAAAAAAAGGTCCTGACCATTGAGGCAGATGCTTTATTAGAAGATGCGATTTACAAGATGCGCCAAAATAATGTAGGGGTCCTACCAGTGATGGAAGCCGGGCATTTGGTAGGGATTATTACCAATAATGATATCTTTGATGCCTTTTTGAAAATCACCGGCTACAACAATGGAGGAACTCGAGTCGGCGTGCAAATAGCAGAGGACCATCAAGGAATCTTAGCTGAAATTTGTCGCTTGTTAGCCGATGCGGAGTTAAGCATTTTAACCATCGTGGTCAATCGCATGGAGTTGGTTACTAATGTGGAAATTCAAGTGGAATCACGAAACACGGAGAAAATTCGCCAGGTCTTAACAGCCGGGGGCTATCTCGTGACAGATGTGGTTTTGACCAATCCCAAATAAGAATCCAGAAGAAGGGCTGCGGCTCTTCTTTTTTTGCTATTTTTTACCGTCTCATAGACTTCCTCGTGCTTTTTTTGTTGGCCTGTGGTAAGCTAATTAGGCAGAATCAAGCTCGCTTTTAAGGAAGAACTTGCTTGAATCAGAATACATCCTAGGAGGTGCACAACTGTGTCCAAGAAAAATAAAGACATTGAAGTTCGCATCGAAGAAACGAACCGGACGATTAAAGGAACGAACTACGTAATCAATCAATTGTCCATTGGAAAAAAATTGGTTGGAGAAGTCATGACCTTAGGCGCGAAGGAACACGAAGCCTTTTTAGGGGACGAAGATCTAGGTTCTTACAAGTCAGTGGACTTGGCCATCGAAGCAATTTTGCTACAACACAATCTTCACGATTAAGGTTGCGAGCGTTTTTTTTAGGGAATTTCGATTTTTGTAAAAAAAATTGAAATTTCCACTTGCAATCAAAAACGTTTTTTTGTATGATAATGAAGTCGGGTCGAGAGATAACGTTCGGCCAAGCTGGAGGAGTAGCGAAGAGGCTAAACGCGACGGACTGTAAATCCGTTCCTTCGGGTTCAGTGGTTCGAATCCACTCTCCTCCACCATTTTTTATTGGGGTATAGCCAAGCGGTAAGGCAAGGGACTTTGACTCCCTCATGCGTTGGTTCGAATCCAGCTACCCCAGTTTCTAACGAGAGCAATGTGCTCTCGTTTTTTTGTGCCTTCAAAGGGGACATCTTGCTAAGGGAGAAATGAAAATACTTTGACGTAGCTAAGGACAAAACGTATACTATTCTTGAATGAAAACACATACAAAATTGTAAAGGGTGGAATCAATGGCAACTGTCAAACAACTGCATAACGAACGCTACGGCGATTATTTTGAAGTGACCAATAAAAATGGGGTAACACTTTTATTGAGTCCTTTCGGCGCCCGGGCCTTAGAATTAGTTTTACCACTAGCAGAAGGTCCGCGAAATGTCTTGGTGGGCTTTGATACGATTGAAGGGCACAAAGGAAAATACTTTAATGCGAGTATCGGTCCGGTGGCTGGTCGGATTGCAAAAGCGCAATTTGAACTAGAAGGCAAAGTTTATCAAACAGAGGCTAATCAAAAAGGCAACACGCTTCATGGAGGACTTCACGGTTTTGACTTGGAAACTTGGACGGGCACTCCTTTTGAAAAAGAGGGGGCGGCGGGCGTCGTCTTTACTTTAGAACGCAAAGACGGGGACTATGGGTTCCCAGGAAACCTGAAAGTTGAAGCGATTTATACGTTGACGGATGAGGATGAGTACAAGTTTGGCTTTACCGCAACGACGGATCAAGCTACATTGTTCAATCCTACCAATCACGGCTACTACAACTTAACAGGCTCACCAAGCAATCCGATTGATGAACACCGCTTGGAAGTTCATGCCTCCAAAGTTGCCGAAACCCGAGACGATGTGACGACCACGGGGGAACTCTTACCAGTATCCGGCACGAAATTCGATTTCTTCACAGAAAAGACAATCGGGGATACGATGCTAGACGATCCATTTGTTTTGGATAAAGACCAAGAGCAAGCCTTAGTATTAACTGCACCGGATGGCAAAGTCGCACTGACATTGACCACCACCGAACCTGCTGTGGTGATTTATACCACAGGAGAAAGCGAAGTAGGCTATGAAATGAACGGGGGAGCAATGACACTTCATGGTTCTGTAGCAATCGAGCCACAAAAAATCCCCGGAACGGAAAGCTATCCTCAGTTTGGGTCCATCACGCTAACGCCGGATAAACCATACTTTGCGGAAAGTCAGTTCAAATTAACATACAAATAAACGAGGGCATTTTTACAAAGGCAGAACTTTTTTTAGAAGTTCTGTCTTTTTTTCTTGACACTTATTGATTACGAATGTAAACTATCGGTGTAGTAACGATTACGAATGTAAACGAAAAAGGAGGAATGAGCATGGAAGCCACTCGTACCCAACAAACTGTCAGCCCGCAAATCAAGATCAGTGATTCCGAATGGGAAGTCATGCGCGTCTTGTGGACGCTAGGGTCTGCCGATGCCCAAGAGATTACCAGTCTTTTAGGGGAGCGCATGGACTGGAAGCTAGCCACAGTGAAGACACTTTTGGGGCGCTTAGTAAAGAAAGCTGCGGTTACCACGGAAACAGCGGGAAAGAAGTTTCGTTATTTTCCTGCGGTCAGTGAAGAAGAAACCATTCAAAGTGCCACGGAAAATCTTTTTTCCCATGTCTGCGCAAAAAAAATGGGGGCCACGATTGCTGATTTAATAGCAGAGTCCACCTTAACTCAAGCTGACTTGGAGCTGATCAAAGAGGCTTTAGCTGCGAAAGTTCCGGTAGCAAAAATTGCTTGTAACTGTATTCCCGGCCAATGTGAATGCAGCGAACATCAAAAAACAACCAAATAAATCAAACTGAATTAATGGAGGAAACTAGCATGAAACAAACATTTTCAATCGAAGGTATGAGCTGTAATCACTGTGTGGCAAAAGTCGAAGTGGGAATCAAGGAATTGCCCGGGATTCAAAAAGTGAAAATCAATTTAAAAAAAGGCAATGGGGTCGTGAAATTTGACGAGGGGCAAGTGGATGCTGCTGCGATTGCTGCAAAAGTCACCGAGACAGGCTATCCTACTCAGGTGATGTAAATGAGTGAGATGACGAGTTCCCAAACCCAAAGTTTTGTCATTACGGGGATGACCTGTGCCAATTGTTCCGCCCGAGTGGAAAAAGAGCTTAATGCTCAGCCGGGGGTCAAAAGTGCCAACGTGAATCTGGCCACGGAAAAGGCTACGGTTTCTTTTGAAGACACCACACCGCAAGCGCTGATCAAAAGTGTGGAGAATATCGGCTATGGTGCGATTTTAGACGATGAAGCCCATCGGCAACAAGTTGCCAAAGAAAAAGCCGAACGAGTACAAAAAATGAAGCGAGATGTAATTATCAGCGCCATTTTAGTCGCGCCTTTGATGATTTCCATGCTCTTGATGATGGCTGGGGTGCATAATCCTGTGGTAGCATTCTTCCACTTGCCGCTAGTACAATTAATCTTGGTGACACCGATTCAATTTGTCATTGGCAAACGCTTCTACACCGGTGCTTATCATGCAATTAAGACCAAAGCGCCGAACATGGACGTCCTCGTTGCCATGGGGACGACCGCAGCTTACGTATTGAGCTTGTACAACGGCTTTTTGGCCGATAAACCTCATGAATTGTATTTTGAGTCCAGCGGTATGATTATCACGCTGATTTTACTAGGAAAATATTTGGAAACCATGGCGAAGACCAAGACGTCCAATGCCATTAAACAATTGATGAACTTACAAGCCAAAACGGCGCGGGTGTTGACCACGAGTGGGGCAGAAGTCGAGTTGCCCTTAGAAGAAGTCACCCCAGGGATGACCGTAATCGTTCGTCCGGGCGAACAGATTCCCGTGGACGGTGAGCTCTTGGTGGGGCTGACCTCCGTCGACGAAAGTATGCTCACCGGAGAAAGTCTACCTCAAGAAAAAGCCGTGGGGGATACGGTTTTCGGTGGTACGGTTAATACCACGGGACTAGTTCAACTGCGAGCATTAAAAGTCGGCAGTGACACGGTGCTTGCCCGGATTATTCGCATGGTAGAAGATGCCCAAGGATCAAAAGCGCCGATTCAACAAATCGCCGACAAGATTTCCGGGATTTTTGTACCGGCAGTTTTGATTGCAGCAGCGTTGACCTTAGTTGTCACTGGCTTTGTGACTGGCGACTGGCAGCAAGCCGTGATTCACAGTGTGGCGGTGCTGGTAATCGCTTGTCCTTGTGCGCTGGGCTTAGCTACCCCGACTGCTATTATGGTGGGCACGGGACTAGGTGCAAAAAATGGGATCTTAATCAAAGGGGGCCAAGCGCTAGAGACGGCTTCTCGGATTTCCAGTGTGATTTTGGATAAGACCGGTACGATTACCGCCGGAAAACCCCAAGTGACCGATATTTTGTTGCAAAAAGATGACTTGTTAGATGTGATTGTCAGCTTGGAGAATCAATCGGAACATCCATTGGCTCAAGCCATTTTGCAATACGGCCAAGAAAAAGGCGCCCGACAATTGCCTGTCACCGATTTCTCTACGCTTCCTGGATATGGTATTACCGGGAAAATCAATGGCGTGACCTATCGACTCGGCACGAAAAACTATGTGGCGGACTTGGCTCACTTGGCTGACTATGAAGCAAGTTTGACGGCTTGGAGTGAAGCAGGTAAAACGCTGATGATTTTAGCCGATGAAAGCCAAGTCCTAGGAGCAATCGCCGTAGCGGATACGATTAAAGAAACGTCCCAAGAAGCGGTTAAAGGTTTGCAGGAAAAAGGCATCAAAGTCTACATGCTCACCGGGGACAATCAAAAAGCGGCGCAATACATTGCCAAAATCGTCGGAATCCCGGCAGATCAAGTTTTTGCAGAAGTCTTGCCAGAGGATAAATCCGCTAAAGTCCAATACTTGCAAGAACAAGGGGAAATCGTGGGCATGGTCGGCGACGGGATCAATGATGCTCCGGCCTTGGCTTTAGCCGATATCGGGATTGCCATGGGCAGTGGCACGGATATCGCCATGGAAACCGCTGATGTGACCTTGATTCACAGTGATTTGACCTATGTGGACAAGATGATTCGCCTCTCTCAAGCAACGATACGTAAGATCAAGCAAAACCTTTTCTGGGCCTTTGTGTACAACACCATTGGCATTCCTTTTGCGGCTTTAGGCTTTTTAAATCCAATTGTCGCTGGGGGAGCCATGGCCTTTAGCTCAGTGAGTGTCTTGCTAAATTCCTTGAGCTTGAATCGCAAACGGCTCTAACCTTGAAAAATCATTTTGTGGAAAGCAAATGCCAACTGCAAAATGATTTTTTTATTTAGGGGGAAAGATGGCTCAACAAGAAAGGATGTTTACTAGATGATCAAACAGAAATGGCGGATTCTTGCCGGTGTCGTCCTACTTGTGGGTGGGGGCTTTTTCTTAGGGAAAAACCTCACTCAAAAACAGGGGACGACGGATTCTCAAGGAAGTCATGGGATGATGGGGCAAATGATGACCGACGAAAGTGCGCCTCTCCAAGTAAGTGAACAAAAGGAACAAAAACTTGCGATTCCGCCACTACTGGAACCAACGGAAGAAGAGGGCAATCACGTAACGTATCGAATTACAGCCCAAAAAGGCGCCTATCAAATCAAGTCAGGGAAAAAAACACAGACCCTAGGCTACAATGGTGATTTCTTGGGTCCGGTGATTCGCTTGAAAAAAGGGCAAGACGTGACTTTTATCACGGAAAATCAATTGCCTACAGAAACATCCTTTCACTGGCATGGACTAAAACTGGCATCTTCTGCGGATGGAGGGCCGCATCAAGTCATCGCTCCTGGACAGACCAAGACCGTAAACTTTACCGTGGAGCAAGAAGCCGCTACTTTATGGTTTCATCCCCATCCTATGGGAGCAACTGCGGCCCAAGTGTATCAAGGCTTAGCGGGATTGCTCTATATAGAAGATGATCACAGTAAGCAATTGAGGCTACCAGATGAGTATGGGGTTAATGATTTTCCGCTGATCGTTCAAGACAAATCCTTTGATCAGGACAACCAATTGAACTATCAAGAAGATACTACGGGAGATGGGATTCAAGGGGACACACTGTTAGTGAATGGTACGCTGAATCCTTATCTAGAAACAGAGGAACGTTGGCTACGCTTGCGTGTCGTCAATGGCTCCAATGCCCGCAATTTTGATTTTTCCTTATCAGAAGGCCAGCCTTTCTATCAAATTGCAACCGATGGGGGTCTTTTAAATCAAGGAGTGAAATTAACCTCCTTGCGCTTGTCTCCTGGTGAGCGAGGAGAAATCCTGGTGGATACCCAGCAATTTCGCTCGGGAGAAAGCTTCCGTCTTTTAGCGAATCAAAACACTGCGTTGACCATTAAAATCAACGGGCAAAAAGCTACAGCCTTTGATTCCAAAGAAACACTCAATGAAATAAAGCATGTAGCACAAAAAGACTTACAAGGCTTAAAGCGCCAAGAAATCACTTTAAAAGGGATGTCCCACATGGTCAGTATCAATGATCAAAAATTTGATCCGGAGCGAATTGACTTACAAGCAAAAACGGGTACCCAAGAAGTTTGGGAAGTGAGTAATGTCGGCGGGATGATGGGTGGCATGGCTCATCCATTCCATCTTCATGGAGTTCAATTTCAGATTATTTCCCGTAATGGGCAGCCACCTAGTGAAAATGAAGCGGGGTGGAAAGACACGGTATTAGTCAATCCAGAGGAACAAGTGGAGCTATTGGTGACATTCGATCATCCCGGCCTTTTTATGTATCACTGTCATATTTTGGAACACGAAGAAAATGGCATGATGGGGCAAGTCAACGTGGTTTAGACTGGAGGTTCGCGGAAACGGCTTTTCCCGAGCTTCCATGTTAGGATGGAGATAGGAAAAGAATTGGAAAGGGGCGTTGTTTTGTGAAGGAAGAACAACCGAAACATGAACATGATATGAGCAAGATGGATCACGAACACATGGAACATGATATGAGCAAGATGGATCACAAGCATATGGAACATGATATGAGTAAGATGGATCACGAACACATGGAACATGATATGAGCAAGATGGATCACGAGCATATGGAACATGATATGAGTCAGATGGATCATGGGCACATGCATCACGATATGGCTGGGATGGATCATTCCATGGGGGGCATGGACCACTCCATGCATATGGGCAATTTTAAGCAGAAATTTTGGCTATCGCTAGTTTTGGCGATTCCGATTATTTTACTATCCCCTATGATGGGGATGGAATTGCCCTTTCAAATTACATTCCCCGGTTCAGACTGGGTAGTGTTGATTTTGGCCACGATTCTCTTTTTCTACGGTGGGCAACCGTTCTTGGCCGGTGCTAAAATGGAACTAAAAGACAAGAGTCCGGCAATGATGACGTTGATTGCCATGGGGATTACGGTGGCCTATGTGTACAGCATTTACTCCTTTATAGCCAATCGTTTCCTCCACACTCATGTAATGGACTTTTTCTGGGAGCTAGCTACGTTAATCGTGATTATGCTCTTAGGTCACTGGATTGAGATGAATGCCGTGTCTAATGCCGGCAACGCTCTGCAAAAACTGGCGGAGCTCTTGCCCGATACAGTTACCCGTTTGACTGACAAAGGAGAAGAAGAGGTCTCTTTACAAGCGGTCAAAGAAGGGGAGCGGCTGTTGGTCCGGGCTGGCGATAAGATGCCGGTAGATGGAGTGATTGAAAAAGGCGAAACTACCGTGGATGAATCCGCAGTGACCGGGGAATCACGAGGGGTGAAAAAAGCCGTGGGCGACAAAGTTATCGGTGGCTCTGTGAACGGTAATGGCACAATCACCGTAAAAGTCACCGGGACCGGTTCTAGCGGTTACTTGGCGAAAGTCATGGAAATGGTACGTTCCGCTCAAGCACAAAAGTCAAAACTGGAAAATCTTGCGGATAAAGTAGCGAAATGGCTCTTTTACATCGCTCTTTTTGCTGGGATTGCAGCATTTGTCATTTGGTTGTTCGTCGCGGATTTATCTACGGCTTTAAATCGTATGGTGACCGTCTTCGTCATCGCCTGTCCTCATGCACTGGGCTTAGCGATTCCGTTGATTGTGGCTCGTTCCACATCCATTGCGGCGAAAGAAGGGCTCTTGCTGAAAAATCGCAACGCCTTGGAAAGCGCTACGGAAATTCAGCAAGTCTTGTTGGATAAAACTGGTACATTGACCGCGGGTACTTTTGCGGTTACGGGCTTTGTGAATTTCACAAAAGACCAAGATGATCAAGAGGTTCTGAGTGTTCTGGGCGCTTTGGAAGCTTCTGCTAATCACCCGATTGCCACAGGGATTATGAACTACTTGAAAGAGCAAAAAATTACTCCCAAAGCCGCCGAAGATGTGAAGAATGTTTCCGGTGTGGGCTTAACGGGAACGGTGGCTGGGCAAAAAGTTGCCATTGTCAATGAGTCGGAGTTAAAACGACGGGCAATCACCGTTCCCGATAAAGCCAGCGACCGATACGCTGAACAAGGCAATACGATTAGCTATTTACTAGTAGCAGACGAATTGTGGGCCTTGATTGCTTTAGGGGATCAAATCAAACCAGAAGCAAAAGCTTTCATTAAAGCCTTGAAAGAGCGGGAAATTGAACCGGTAATGCTGACCGGGGACAATGAACACGCCGCGGCCAGTGTGGCGAAGTATCTCGGATTAGATCATTACTATGCAGAATTGTTACCGGAAGACAAAGAAGCCATTGTGGCAAAATTAACCGGTGAAGGCAAGAAAGTTGCCATGGTTGGGGATGGAATCAATGATGCTCCAAGCTTGGCCCGGGCCACGGTAGGGATCGCTATTGGAGCGGGGACTGATGTCGCCATCGACTCGGCAGATGTGGTCTTAACCAACTCCAATCCCGATGACATCTTACGCTTTTTGGATTTGGCTAAGGAAACCCGCCGCAAGATGATTCAAAACCTCTGGTGGGGAGCCGGCTACAACATCTTTGCGATTCCGTTAGCAGCAGGGATTTTGGCACCAATCGGCATTATCCTAAATCCGGCGGTGGGGGCGATTTTGATGTCCTTGAGTACCGTGATTGTTGCCATTAATGCCATGACTTTGAAGATCAAATAAAGAAAAATCCGCCACCTCAACAAAATGTGGTGGCTTTTTTGCTGGAAGCCTGTAGTGGAGAGAAAGGTTTGTGTTATAATGTGTTCGTTAACGAAGTAGCGGGATGCGCTTCGTCCAGGAACAGCTTGAAGTAGTAGTGAAATAGGAGTGACGAGATGGAATTAAAGAAGTTGGACGTACCTACAACATCGATTACTGAAGTCAAAAAATCCCCCATGGATGTCTTTGAACAAGCCCGGGAAGCAGGGACTGCCGTCTATGTTTTCAATCGGGAAAAAGTCGCTGGGGTCATGTTGACTCAAGAACAATATGAAAATCTCTTGCAGGAATTGCACAGTCGTCCGCAAGTAGAAGAAGAACCGTTGGAATCTGTGGCAGGTTTGGATGATTTCCTCGGAGTGATGCGAGAAGCGTTGATTACCGGCTCTACTGTTTCCGCCAAGAATTTGGATGAACGCATGGTGGCTTTAGGATTTATTACCCGGAAGACCGGCTTTGGCGGCGTGGTGGACATGGTCAATGAGCTGAAACAAACCGGCAAAATCGTCTACCAACTACGCAAAAAACACAATGGTACCAATATCGTAGCGGAAGTGATTGGGGAACAAGACAATCAAGCTTCTATGTTTGATAAAGTGATTATCAAGAAGATTCACCTAAAAGAAGTCGAATAAAAAAACTGGCAAAACACTTCGTTTGAGCGTTTTGCCAGTTTTTTGTTTAGTGATGCTTTTTTTGTTGCAAGTGGCGCTGTTGGCCTTGAGAAAAGAGCTGGACACGCAGGACTTTCGCCCAAAAAATACCGAAGAGCTGGGGAACTAAATACATAAAGGACAGGCCTAACACCAGCCAAGTGGGATTAAACGGTTGATAGAAAAACGTCCACTCGGGATGCTGAAATTGCAAATACAAGGAAAGAAGCGTGCTGATGATATTGCCAATCAGCCAAAGGGGCAGTTGGTTGCTAGCTTTAAAATAAAACCCTAGCAGGACAGTGAGCAACAGAGAAAAGAGAAAGCCTAAAATGGATTGATAATAGGCATCAAGTAACAGAGACAAATAGACAAAGGGAATCGAAAATAACGCGATGGGTAATCTTTTAAGCTGTCTTTTCATAGTTCGCCTCCAGTTGTTTGTTATTCATTTTTATTTTACGACCATTAAATAAAAGGACAAGTGCTTTTGCTGGTTTTTCTTTTAGGATGAGTTATTTTTTAATGGAATCACGCTTAATTGCCAGAATTATCTACGAATTTACACAATATCCCTAAAATGCTATCGCAAGAGCAACCACTTTTAAAAACAAAAAAGAAAAAATATCGAAGTTGGATAACGAACGCAAAATTCAATTTTATCTGTTTTTTTTTTTTTATTTGTTTGTAGTTTTTGAATAACTAAAAAATACTCGTTGCTCAAGGCGTACGCTAAGCACTTTAAAAAAATTACGATGGCATTTGTATCCCGTTTTCAAGTTATGGTAGGATGTAGGGCAAAGGGGTTGATAGAATGAATCCATTAACGGAGCGATTCAACAAACAAGTAGACCAGATTGCGGTTTCTTTGATTCGACAATTCGACGAGCGAGTGTCAGGCATCGAGGGAATCTTAAAGCTAACTTTAGGCGAGCCAGATTTTAATACCCCGGAGCATATTAAAGATGCCGGGAAACAAGCAATTAACGACAATTTTAGTCATTACAGCGGGATGGCGGGATTGCCGGATGTCCGGGAAGCTGCGGCTTATTTCGTAAAAGAAAAATATGGCCTGACCTATGATGCCCAAAAGGAAATTTTGGTAACTGTGGGTGTCACCGAGGCGATTTCGGCTTCTTTGTTGGCAATTTTAGAAGCCGGAGATAAGGTATTGTTGCCAGCACCGATTTATCCTGGCTATGAACCAGTCATCACCTTAGCCGGAGCTCAGGCTGTGTACATGGATACTAGTGACAATGGGTTTGTTTTATCTCCGGAAATGCTCCGGGAAACCTTGGTAAAAGAAGGTCCAGCAGTTAAAGCTGTGATTTTGAACTATCCAAGCAATCCTACCGGGGTGACGTATAGTCGAGAAGAAGTCCAGGCGTTAGCAGAAGTTTTGAAAGAGTATCCGGTCTTTGTGATCAGTGACGAGGTTTATAGTGAGTTGAGTTACGATCAAGAGCACGTCTCCCTTGCAGAATACCTGCCTGATCAGACGATTTTGCTCAACGGGTTATCGAAATCCCATGCTATGACTGGCTGGCGAATTGGATTTATCTTTGCGCCTCAGGATTTAACGGCGGAGATTATCAAAGTCCATCAATACTTAGTAACCGCTGCGACTACCATCTCCCAAAAGGCTGCTGTGGAAGCCTTGGTACAAGGGATCGAGGATGGAGCAAAAATGGGGGAAGAATATCGGGTACGTCGCGATTTCGTCTATGAAAAGCTGAAGCAATTCGGTTTTGAAGTGGCGAAACCCAGTGGTGCTTTTTACCTCTTCGGGAAGATTCCAGCAGGTCAGATCCAAGACTCCATGGCCTTTTGTGTGGACTTGGCAGAAAAAAATCAATTGGCTGTGATTCCGGGAATTGCATTTGGTAAAGCCGGAGAAGGCTATATTCGCATTAGTTATGCGGCAAGTCGTGAAGCTTTAGCCGAAGCCATGAAGCGCTTAGAAAATTATTTGCAAAAACAACCAAATCAGTAAGCTACTAGCATCACGTTCGAAACTTTTGGAAAAGAAGCTTTCGCCGGGATGCTTTTTTGGTGCCCCCATGAAAGGGATTACGCTGGGAAATCTCACGTATTTAGAGCAAATGAAAAAAATTTGAAAACCTGTCGTTTTGATGTTTCCACAGGTTATGAAACAAATTCTTCGTTATTTAGTAAAGTTATCCACACGAGAGTTTTTGGGACGATTTTTAAGAAACTTATCCCCAATATTTACGATATTTTCTTTTTTCAAGGGGCTTTGGTAGAATCAAGAAAGAGAAAAGGAAAGTAGTGAAGTGGGATGAAAATCTTTTTAATCGAAGACGACACAGCATTGGCGAAAGTGGTCAAAGATGCGATTCAAAAATATGGCTTTGAGGTGGAACAGGCACAAGATTTCGCCAAACTCACCGAAGAAATTCAGCGAATACAGCCGGATTTGGTCTTGATGGATATCAATCTGCCTTATTTTGACGGCTTTTATTGGACTCGGCAGTTGCGGCTGCTGTCCAATTTGCCAATCATCTTTTTGTCGGCCCGGGATCATCCCATGGATCAAGTGATGGCCATGGAATATGGCGGGGATGACTATTTGGTGAAACCTTTTGACAATGAAGTTTTGGTGGCGAAAATCAAGAGTCAATTGCGCCGGGCTTATGGGGAGTATTCCGTTGCCGGGGAGCGGATTTTCAGCTTTCACGAATTGCAGTATTTCCCGGAACGTTTAGAAGTCCATTTCGGTGATCAAAAGGAATATTTGACTAAAAAAGAAGGGGAACTGCTGGAGTTATTGATTGAACATGCCCCTCGAATCGTAAAACGGGAAACTTTTTTAATGAAGCTTTGGGATGATGAGCGCTTTGTGGATGATAATACACTTTCTGTCAATATGGGGCGTCTGCGGAAAAAACTGGAAGATATGGGTTTAGTGGATAAGATTCAAACCCTCCGTGGTCAAGGCTATCAGTTGGTTTGGGAGGTTGAAAAATGAAGTTTTACCTCAAGCAGCACAAAAGTCGCTACTTCGGCTTATTGCTGATTTTTGCCTTCTTATTAGGAATCGTGGGGCTTGCTGGAGGCGTTTCTTGGTCGCTTTTGATCTACCTGTTTTTTGTAGGAGCTTTTTTGCTTGGGGGAGGCATGCTTTTTGCCTACACCCGGCAACGACGGCTCTATGCTTTTTTATCCGATCAGACGAAGCGAATTTTGCCAGGAGATCAGGACCATTTAAGTCAGGCCATTAGCTACAAGGTGAATCAATTACTTCAAGAACAAGAAAATCAATTGACCAAGGAAAGCCGGGAAAAAGAACAACAGGTGACCTTTATCAATCTCTGGGTTCATCAAATGAAAACACCGATTGCCGTTTTGGAAATGATGGCTCAAGAAAATCAACTGGACGCAGTGGAAATTTTAAAAGAAACCCAACGCCTGAAAAGTGGCTTGAATTTGGTCATGAATGAAGCGCGACTCTTAGGTGGTCTAGGGGGAGATTTTGTTTTGAAGCAAGTCCACTTGGCTAAACTCGTCAATCAACGGGTCACCGAGCAAAAGAATTTCTTTATCCAGCACCAAGTTTATCCCCAAGTGGCAATTGCCAGTGACTTGCACCTGATTACCGATGAAAAGTGGCTAGGCTTTGTGATCGAGCAACTCTTGGTTAACAGTATCAAGTACACGGCCCCCGGGGGTAAGGTGAAACTCAGCGCCTCCATGGAGCAAGAAACGCTTTATCTGGTTATTGAAGACGAGGGTGTAGGGATTCCTCCGGGAGATTTGCCTCGGATCAAACAAGCCTTTTTTACTGGGGAAAATGGTCGCCGTTTTGGGGAGGCCACGGGAATGGGACTGTATCTAGTGGATCAAGTAACCCAAGAGCTAGGCATCGAGATGAATGTCGCCTCTCAAGTAGGAAAAGGCACGAAAATCACATTGACTTTTCCCGACCCGAAAGAATATCGGGAGTAAACTTCGAAAGACCCTGGAGAATTCCGCGGTCTTTTTTTATTTTCCACAAAGGGAACGAGGAGCTTTTATATCTTACGAAGCTGTAAGAATACTCCGGGCAAAAGTCATGGTAGCGACTGGGGATTCTTGCTACACTGGGGATAAGAGATGAAACTGAAAATGATCCACGGTCAAAGGAGGATATTATGGCAGTATTGGAGATTCAAAATTTAGTGAAGAATTACTTCGGGGAAGTTACCGTAGAAGTTTTGAAAGGCATCGACTTAAAGGTGGAAAAAGGGGAATTTGTCGCAATTATGGGGCCGTCCGGTAGCGGGAAGACCACTTTATTAAACTGTGTGGCCACATTGGATACCCCCACATCTGGGCGAGTGCTGTTAGATGGTACCGATCCTCACAGCTTCCGGCCCAATCAACTGGCGGACTTTCGTCGGCAAAATTTAGGCTTTGTTTTTCAGAACTACAATCTTTTGGCACCGCTAACGGTGATTGAAAACATTGTCCTACCCTTAACCTTAGAACGAAAAAGTCCTGAGGAAATGCTCCCGGCAGCAGAAGCATTGATGAAAGAACTAGGAATTTTAGCTTTGCGAGATAAACGGATTTATCAGCTTTCCGGTGGGGAAGCACAGCGTGTGGCGATTTGTCGGGCATTGATTCATGAGCCTAGCTTGATTTTAGCGGATGAGCCTACGGGAAACTTGGACTCCAAAGCAGCTAATAGCGTGATGGAGCTTTTATCCCAGCTTAATGAAGAGCGACAAGTGACCACGTTAATGGTGACCCACGATGCCTTTTCTGCCAGCTTTTGTAATCGAGTAGTCTTTATTAAAGACGGCCGTTTTTACAATGAAATCTACTTAGGCAACAACCGGGATGAGTTTTACCAAAAAATCTTGACGGTGCTAAGTCATTTGGGAGGGCGCAGCCATGAGCTTCTTCAAGCTGATTACTAATAATGTCTTTCGCTCTGCTAGAACTTATGGCAGTTACTTTCTATCCAGTGTTTTTTCGGTATTTGTCTTTTTCATTTTCGCCATGTTGACTTTTCATCCCCAGCTTCAATCGGGGATTACCGGTTCCAGTGCGGAGGTTACCCTTTTAGCACGAATGGGGCTAGGCGTCAGTCAAGTTTTGGTAGTGTTATTGTCCTTTATCTTTTTATGGTATTCCTTTTGGACTTTTTTGAAAGCCAGAAAACGGGACTTAGGTATCTATATGATGTTGGGAATGAAACCTAAGGACTTGCGAAAAATGCTTTTCGGGGAAAATATGCTGATTGGCTTTAGTGCTTCAATCGTGGGGATTGGCCTGGGAGTCTTGTTTACTAAGGTAATCCTAATTGTGGTCCAAAACGTGCTGGCATTAGGCACAGGCTTGAAATTTTATTTTCCTTTGGTAGGTTCCGGATTGACTCTGCTCACCTATATCCTGTTGTTTTTACTTGTTAGTGTCATTATGACGTTTAAAATTCAGACGGAAAACCTCAATCAGCTGGGAAAGAGCGATGAGACCCCTATGCCGTTACCTAAGACCCATCCTTTACTGGTCTTAGGTGCTTTTCTTAGTCTGGCGGCAGGTTACGGGGCACTGGTGTATTTCTTGAAAAAAGAAGCCAGCCTTTGGTTACTCTTGTCCTGTGTGCTTTTGACCGTATTGGCGACTTTCTTGTTTTTCCATCAAGTGACGGTTTATTACTATCGTTGGCGTCGTAATCGGCGGACTTTTTGGCGGGGGAAGACCATGTTGGCGGTTTCGGAAGGCATCTATCGGGCCAAGGAAAATGCCACCATGTATGCCTTAATCGCCTGTACTGCTTCGGTGGCCTTGGTGGCTATTTCCACTACTGCTTCTTTGGGGAGTGCACAAACCGGGAATCGCAATGGTACCTCAGCCGCCATTGTTCTTGTAAACAATCAAGAAGAAAACAGTAGCGACTATCCTTTAACCGTGGGGAAACAGATTAACCAAGCCATTGAAAAGGCGGGACACGATTCCTTTTATTTCATCGGAGAGACCTATCCGGTACAGTATTTTCCAAAAGGAGAAACTGGGGATTTCTTTGCCTATGCCATGAAAGCCTCGGATTACAATCAGTTAGCAAAAGGTGTTGGGGCCAAAGAACTACACCCTAAACCAGGAGAGATTTATGAATTGGCTAGCTCTATCAGTCAATTGAATGAATTTAAGCAGATGACTCCTAGTGAACGGGTGGAAAAACGAGAAGTCTTAACCACCTCAGGCAAACAAACCATGACCTTGAAGCGTCTCCCTCTTCAATTTCGTATTGCCCAATCCTATCGTTTCTATATCGCACCGGATGAGGAAGTGGCTCGGTTTGCGATACCAGAGGGTTACGAGATGGCTCCTACGCGCTACCAAGTCATCGACTATGACCAGTGGCAATCCGATAAGGACTTAGGTGTTCAGATTCAACGGATTTTAAGTCAGGATCGAGAACGCTTTGACAAAAAATTCCAAGCAATCTACGACAAATCTGACCAAGGAAAAGATACGGAAGCAGATTACAAGGAGCTTTACCGGGATTACTACAGTTACGAATCTCGCTATGAAGTTTGGCAAAACCAGCGACAAGCCAATGGTCTGGTGCTAATGATTGGCCTGCTTTTAGGTGGTGTCTTCTTCATCTTTACCGCATCGATCTTTTATTTTCGTTTATTCGGAGATTTGGATAAGGAAGGGCGTTACCATCGCAGCCTTTATCAAATCGGCCTGCCACCAAAAGCTCGTCACCGTTTAGTCAGTGGCCAAATGTTGCAGATGTTCTTCATTCCATTGCTAGTGGCGATTTTGCACTCCGCAGTGGCATACTGGGGAATCGTAGAACTTGCGGAGATTAATCTCTGGAGTCACTTCTTTACCATTATTGGCTGTTATTTATTGGCCATGAGTTTATTGTATCTTGTTTGTCGCTTCTTCTATTTGCGAAATCTAGACGAGCGGGCAGAAAGTCCGGGTTCCTTCTAGCTTTACACAATCTTTACAGGAGTTTATGGAAACTTTACCTGCTTTTGGTAGCATCTTTACATGCTCTTGCTAGACTGAGGTTGTAGCAAAGAGAGGAGCATGAATGTGAAAAAAATCAGTATTGTCAGTCTGTTGTTGGTAGTATTACTAAGTGCCTGTGGAAGCAATGGTGCAAAGGAAAGTAATGCTGAAAAATCTACTGATCAAAAGCAGGTGGAGATTACAGCGGTGGGGTCCACGGCTTTACAGCCTTTAGTGGAAGCTGCCAAAGAGGATTACGTAGCCGAGCATCCTAATTATCAAATCACTGTCCAAGGTGGTGGCAGTGGGACAGGCCTTTCCCAAGTAGCGGCCGGGGCCGTGACGATCGGCAACTCAGATGTTTTTGCAGAAGAAAAGGACGGCGTGGATGCTAGCCTATTAGTCGACCACAAAGTCGCCGTGGTGGGCATCGCTCCTGTGGCAAATAAAGATGTGGGTGTCACAGATTTAACTAAAGAACAGCTTATTGGTATTTTTACAGGAAAAATCACCAATTGGCAGGAAGTCGGTGGCAAAGATCAAGAAATTGCGGTAATCAATCGGGCATCCGGCAGCGGAACCCGGGCAACCTTTGAAAAATGGGGGCTGGACGGCGCCGAGGCGGTGCAGTCACAAGAACAGGATTCTTCCGGTACCGTGAAGAAAATTGTGGCGGAAACCCCGGGAGCGATTAGCTACTTAGCCTTTTCTTATATTGATGATTCTCTGGTGAGTCTCTCCTTAGATGGAGTGAAAGGCAATGGCGATACCATCACCACAAACGATTGGCCGATTTGGTCCTATGAGCACATGTACACCAAGAACAAGGCAACTACCGAGGTTCAAGACTTCTTAGACTATCTTCTTTCATCGGAAGTCCAAAATGGCTTGGTGAAAGAGCTGGGCTACTTGCCAATCACGTCGATGAAGGTGGAGCGGGATGCTCAAGGCAATCTGAAATAATGTGTGAAGCTTGCAGGGGTTTAACCAACACCTGCAAGCCTTTTTTTGTGAAGAGTGAAAATGATTATCAGTGAGAATGGGGCAAACTTGCGTGGTTTTTCACATTCTCAGTTTTTATTTTGCTAAAATAAAGAATGAAAGCGCTATATCGTTTGGTGGGAGCAAAAAGTAGGAGGGAGTCAGTATGATAGGACAAACGGTTGTCTTTGAGTTTATTGAGACTACAAGTCAGGCGGAAGAACTAGCAGCGGTGTTAGAACGTCTGAAAAACCAAGCAGGGGGACAGATGCCAGCCTTGCAAGAAGCCCAACGCATCTATGGGTACTTGCCCATTGAAGTCTTGCAACGGATTGCCAAAGAATTGGCAGTTCCATTGGAGAAGTTATACAGTACCGCAACATTTTATTCCCAGTTCACCTTTGTGCCAAAAGGGGAGTACACCATTAGTATTTGCATGGGGACAGCTTGCTATGTCAAAGGCGCGGGGAACATTTTGGATAGTTATGAATTAGAATTGGGGATCAAAGCCGGGGAAACGACGACGGATCGTAAGTTTACATTGGAGTCTTGCCGCTGTATCGGTGCTTGTGGCTTAGCGCCAGTGCTTACGGTAAATGAAGAGGTCTATGGTCGCTTGACCCAGAAAAAAGGGGATAAGGTGTTGGCGACTTATTTGAAACGGGGAGGGACAGACGGATGAGGACTTGGCAGGAATTAAATGAAATGCAAAACCTGTATCGCAAGGATGTAGCCTTGCGTCTGGATGAGACAGATTTTGACTTGAAATGGGAGATTCTCGTCTGCGGTGGTACCGGCTGTCTGTCTTCCAAGAGCCGTGATTTTATGGATGCATTCAACGCTGAATTAGCTAAACATGGCTTGGCAGATGAAGCACGGGTAATCGGCACCGGCTGTTTTGGCTTGTGTGCTCAAGGTCCGATTGTGATTGTCTATCCCGGTGGTACTTTTTACCATCAAGTGCAACCAAAAGACGCCAAAAAAATCGTAGAAAAACACTTACTGGCAGGAGAGCCAGTGGAAAAATTGCTTTACCACGACCACGAAACGAAAGAAGTCATCAATAAATTATTAGATACACCGTTTTACCACAAACAAGAGCGGGTGGCTTTGCGTAACTGCGGCCGCATTGATCCAGAAAAAATCGAAGAATACATCGCATTTAACGGGTATCAAGCTTTGGCGAAAGTCCTCCATGAATACACCAGTGAAGACGTCTTAACCATCTTGAAAAATTCCGGCTTGCGGGGTCGCGGGGGAGCTGGCTTCCCAACTTATATGAAGTGGACCTTTGCAAAGAACAGTCCCGGCAATCAAAAGTATGTAGTTTGTAATGCAGATGAAGGGGATCCAGGGGCCTTTATGGATCGTTCTGTCTTAGAAGGTGACCCTCATGCGGTGATTGAAGCCATGGCCATCGCGGGCTACACGATTGGAGCCAATCAAGGCTATGTCTACGTACGAGCGGAATACCCGACTGCGGTGAAACGTCTGCAAATCGCCATTAATCAAGCCCGAGAAGCAGGACTTTTAGGCGAGCACATTTTTGGTACGGATTTTTCTTTCCAATTGGATATTCGTCTAGGCTCTGGAGCGTTTGTCTGTGGGGAAGAAACTGCCCTATTGGAAAGTATCGAAGGTCATCGGGGGGAACCCCGGCCACGACCACCATTTCCTGCGGTGAAAGGATTATTTGGCAAGCCAACCATTGTCAATAATGTGGAGACTTTGGCCAATATTGCGCAGATTATCGTGAAGGGTCCATAGTGGTTTGCGGCCATGGGAACGGAAAAATCAAAAGGCACTAAGGTCTTTGCTCTAGGAGGCAAGATTCAAAATACCGGTTTGGTAGAGATTCCCATGGGAACCACATTGCGGGAAATCGTTGAGGACATCGGTGGGGGGATTCCTGAGGGCAAGGCTTTTAAAGCGGCTCAAACCGGGGGACCTTCCGGAGGCTGTATTCCAGTGGAGCATTATGATGTGCCTATCGACTACGATAATCTGATGGAAATCGGCTCCATGATGGGCTCCGGTGGATTGATTGTCATGGATGAGGACAACTGTATGGTAGACATTGCCAAATTCTTCTTGGAATTTACCGTGGAAGAAAGCTGTGGCAAATGCGCTCCATGTCGTATTGGGACGAAACGCCTTTTGGAGATTTTAGAGAAGATTACCTCCGGACGGGCAACCATGGATGACTTGGATAAAATGGAGGAGCTGTGCTACCACATTAAGGAAAATTCCTTATGTGGTTTGGGACAGACGGCGCCGAATCCGGTCCTTTCAACGTATCATTACTTTAAAGAAGAATATTTGGCCCACGTACAAGAACGACGTTGCCCGGCAGGAGTCTGCAAAAACTTGATTCAATACAAGATTAATCCAGAAACCTGTACCGGCTGTACCGCTTGTGCGAGAGCGTGCCCTGTGTCAGCCATTTCCGGGGAAAAGAAAATGGCCCATGAAATTGATCAAGCAGTCTGCATTAAGTGTGGCATGTGTATCGATACGTGTCGCTTTGATGCCATCTACGTGCAATAGGAGGGAAGTAGGATGAACGAAATCGAGATTTTTATCAATGGCCAGTCCTATTATGCACCGGAAGGGTCGACTATTTTACAAGCGGCAAAAGCCAATCACATTGAAATTCCAACGTTGTGCTATTTAAAAGAAATCAATGAAATCGGTGCCTGTCGTATTTGTGTGGTGGAGGTTGCCGGGGTGAAAAATCTAGTGACCGCCTGTGTCTATCCTATTAAAGAAGGCATGGAAATCACCACGAATTCGAAACGAGTTTTCGAATCCCGTAAATTGACCTTAGAATTAATCTTATCTACCCATGAGCGCAAGTGTCTATCCTGTATTCGCAGTGGTAACTGTGAACTCCAAAAGCTTTGTAAAGAGTTCAACGTGGATGATGAAGATTATTACAACGGGGAAAACAATAACTGGGAATTTGACGATACAGCGGTCCACATGGTGCGCAATAACAACAAATGCATCCTTTGTAAACGATGTGTGGCGGCTTGTGACAAATGCCAAGCAATCAGTGTGATTGGTGCCAACGACCGCGGCTTTACCACACATATTGGCTCGGCTTATGAACTGGGCCTTGGGGAAGTGGCCTGTATTTCTTGTGGCCAGTGTATCGTGGCGTGTCCGACTGGCGCGATTCACGAGCGAGATCAAACAGAAGAAGTCTGGCAAGCACTGGAAGATCCGGAAAAATACGTGGTGGTCCAAACCGCTCCTTCCATTCGAGTGACCTTAGGGGAAGCCTTCGATCTGCCAATCGGGACCAATATGGAAGGGAAGATGGTGGCGGCTTTACGGCGATTAGGCTTTAACAAAGTCTTTGATACCAACGTGGCGGCCGACTTTACCATTGTGGAAGAAGCCAATGAATTCTTAGAGCGGGTGAACAATAATGGACCGTTCCCACTCTTTACCTCTTGCTCACCAGGCTGGGTGAAATACTGTGAGTCCTATCATCCGGAGTTGATTCCGAATTTATCCAGTTGTAAGTCGCCACAACAGATGTTTGGAGCTTTGACCAAAACCTGGTATGCGGAAAAAATGGGCATCGATCCTAGTAAAATCTTTATGGTGGGCATCATGCCTTGTACGGCTAAGAAGTTTGAAGTCACCCGGGAAGACGAATCCGCAGCAGGCTACCCAGATGTGGATGTAGCCTTGACCACCCGGGAGTTGGCACGCATGATCGACAAAGCCGGTTTACAATTTGCAAATCTACCGGATGAAAGTTTTGACAATCCGCTAGGGGATGCAACCGGGGCTGCTTATATCTTCGGGGCTACCGGTGGTGTTATGGAAGCAGCTTTGCGTACTGCTGTAGAGCGCTTGGTAGGGACTCAAGCCGCACCTCTTGATTTTAAAGAAGTCAGAGGATTAGCCGGAATCAAGGAAGCAACTTATCGAATCAATGGAGCAGACATTAACGTTGCAGTGGCTTCCGGTATAGGAAATGCCAAGCGCTTAATCGAAGAACGAATCGAAACGGGAGAAAAGACCTATCACTTTGTGGAAATCATGGGTTGTCCTGGTGGCTGTATCAATGGTGGAGGACAACCGGTCCAACCCGCTTCGGTGCGAAATTCCGTTGATTTAACGGCATTACGAGCAGCGGCTCTTTATTCCGAAGACGAGGCGAAAACCCTCCGCCGCTCTCATGAAAGTCCTGTGGTTCAAAAAATCTACGAGGAGTATTTGGAAGCCCCTGGTAGTTTAAAAGCCCATCATCTTTTGCATACTAGCTATCACGAGCGCATGGAAGTTCAGTAAAAAAGAGGCTGGGGCAGTTTTGCCCCAACCTCTTGTGTTACTTGATTACATTTCAAGCTTGATTTTTAAGATTCGCCGCAATTGGGGCATTAAGATTACTGCCATGGCTCCCCCTAACAAGGCCGTGACCAGTTGCGGATAGGAGAAAGTGGCGGATACCACGGTGGCTTGGGGTTCTGGCAGTTGTAAAATCAGGGGCACCATGAATTTTACGATTAAGAGGTACAAGGTGAGCGCTTTGGCAATTGCCCCGGCAATGGTGGCACCTACTAGGCGAGGATACTGATTGTACCCATGAGTTCCTAAGACAAACCACCAGACTAAGACTAGTACGGCATTGCCGATTGCGATACACAAAATCAATTGCCACATCGTCGGTCCGATTTTAAAGAAAAACGCAAAAATCGGGGATAGTAAAGCGACACTCAGTCCGCCCCAAAGACCGATTAGTCCTACGCCTAAAATCAAAATCAGGTTGACGAAACTACCGGTGATAAAGGTGTTGCCAAAACTTGCAGTGAAGGCTTGGATAACTACGATTAAAGCAACGAGGACAGCAGTTTGGGTGATCCATAAGGTTTTGTTTTTCATCGGTGCACAGACATCGGCGAAACCGAGACTGCCTTTCACATCCTTTCGTATGAGAAGCGCTTTGGAATAGTTTTATTGTACCAAATTAAAGCGGATTCATCTTTCTTTTTTTGAGAAATTTCTCACATGAAGAAAGAGAGACGTTCTTTTCAACAAACTTAAAAGCGATAAAATGTAAGATTATTCACCCTTTTCTGATAATTATGCCTTAGAAAGTATAAAATACCTAAAATATTATTTAGTTATTGGATAAAATGAAGTATTATAGGAGTAGTACCGATTTATAATGTAAAAATTCGGCTGTTAGCCAAATTAGATATTTTGAGGAGGAAGATGACATGACAGTAGCAAAAATCGTATTTGCCAGCGCAACAGGGAACACAGAAGGGATTTCCGAAATCTTGGAAGATGCTTTTAAAGCATTGGACGTAGATGTGGAACGCATTGAAGCGGATGATGCGGATGAAGATTCATTTGAAGATGCCGATATCTGTGTAGTCGCTACTTATACGGATGGGGACGGAGAAATTCCTTTTGACTTGGAAGATTTCTTCGATGAATTACCAGACCAAGAACTTGAAGGCAAAGTCTTTGGGGTTGTAGGTTCTGGGGATAGTGAATTGTATCCAGATTACTTCTGTCAAGCAGCCATCGATTTCGATGAAGCATTTGCTAAAACTGGCGCTAAAAAAGGTGCGGAAGTCGTGAAAATCGAAAACGCAGCAGATGATGAAGATGAAGAAGTGTTGAAAGCTTTTGTGAAGGCTCTAACAGAAGCCTAATCGCAAGGAACATAAAAAAGGGGAATTTTCGTTGTTTAAAATTGTTGAAAGAACAGAATTGAATCCAATCGAATTTGAAATTTTTGTTGAGGCGCCAAGAATTGCTAAGAAGGCCAAAGCTGGTCAATTTGTTATTCTGCGCATCGATGAGCTGGGGGAGCGAATTCCATTGACGGTTGTGGATACCGATGAAGAAAAAGGTTTGGTACGCCTGATTTTTCAAGTAATCGGCAAATCAACAGCTGCACTAGCTGCATTACAGGCGGGAGATAGCCTAGCAGATGTGGTGGGTCCTTTAGGAAAAGCAACGGAAATTGAAAATTATGGAAAAGTATTACTAGTAGGAGGCGGGGTCGGCATCGCGGCCCTCTTCCCAATCGTTAAAGCACTGAAACAAGCGGGGAACCATGTGACTACAATCTTGGGTGCTAAAAATCAAGAACTAATGATTTTGGCCGATGAGTGTCAAAGGTATTCCGATGAGTTAATCGTGATGACGGATGACGGTTCTCTAGGCCAAAAAGGTTTAGTAACCGATGCGATGAAAGAAGTATTTGCCAGAGAAAACATTCAAATGGCTTGGGCAATTGGGCCAAGTGTCATGATGAAGTTTTGTACGTTAACTGCTGAAGTGGCAAATGTGCCAATCTTCGTTTCCTTAAATCCGATTATGGTGGATGGTACGGGAATGTGTGGTGGCTGTCGTGTGACGATTGATGAGCAAATTAAATTTGCCTGTGTCGATGGGCCCGAATTTTTAGGGGCTGGCGTCGACTGGGATGAGTTTATCAACCGAATGGGACAGTATCGCAAAGAAGAAGGCATCAGTAACGAAGCTTATGAAAAGCAGGTGACGCACAATGGCTAAACGCAGTTATACGAAAACACCTATGAAAGAACAAGCCGCGGATGTCCGGAATAAAAACTTTTCGGAAGTTGCACTGGGCTACACCTTAGAAGAAGGCCAGTTGGAAGCAAGTCGCTGTCTGCAATGTAAAAATGCGCCTTGTATTCAAAATTGCCCGGTCATGATTGATATTCCTGGCTTTATCAAACACATTGAAGAGGGGGATTTACAAGCGGCCCATGAAGTCTTGAGCAAATACACGAATTTGCCGGCGATTTGTGGCCGGGTGTGTCCGCAAGAAAAACAATGTGAAATGGTTTGTCGCTTAGGCCGGTCGAAAAAATTTGAACCGGTGGCGATTGGTAAGCTAGAACGTCTCGTGGCGGATTGGGCGCTGACGCAACCGATCGAAGTGGCTACGACCGTCCATGACAAAGGGAAAGTCGCGGTGATTGGTTCCGGTCCTTCTGGTTTAACCGCAGCGGGGGATTTGGCGAAGCTGGGCTATGATGTGACGATTTTTGAAGCACTTCATGCACCTGGTGGCGTTTTAACATATGGTATTCCGGAATTCCGGCTACCTAAAGCCACGGTACAAAAAGAAATCGAGCGCATTAAAGCATCTGGCGTCAAAATCGAAACCAATGTGGTAGTGGGGAAAACCATTACCATGGAAGAGATTCAAGAAGAATTTGCGGCTTGTTACCTGTCTGTAGGCGCCGGAGCACCAAACTTTATGGGGATTCCTGGAACTTCTTTAAACGGGGTCTACAGTTCTAGCGAGTATCTGACGCGAATCAATTTGATGAAGGGCTATGAATTTCCAACCTACGATACCCCAGTTCAACAATCAAAAAATGTGGTTGTAATTGGTGGGGGCAATGTGGCCATGGATGCAGCTCGTTCGGCAAAACGTCTGGGAGCGGAAAATGTGACGATTATTTACCGACGCTCTAGAGAAGAATTGCCAGCCCGGGAAGAAGAGTATCATCATTCCGTGGAAGAAGGCATTCAGTATCATTGGTTAAGTAATCCAGTGGAATACATCAATGATGGGTCTGGAAAGTTAACCGCCGTTAAATGTGTGAAGATGGAGCTGGGAGAACCGGATGAATCCGGTCGTCGTCGCCCAGTAGTGGTTCCTGGAAGTGAATTTATCGTAGAAGCGGATACGGCTATTGAAGCGATTGGACAAGGGGCTAACCGAGTCCTATTGGATACTTTCCCAGAACTCCAATTGAACAAATGGGGCTATATCGATGCAGATCCTGAAACCGGACAAACTTCCATTCCAGGCATTTTTGCTGGTGGGGATATCGTAACCGGGGCTGCTACCGTGATTCTTGCCATGGGAGCAGGGAAAATCGCAGCTGCTCAAATCGATGAATACATCCAAGAAAGTGTACCCGTTCAATAAACAGTATTTGAAGCAACTCCAGGAGAATTTCCTGGAGGGCTTCAAAGTGGATATATGGGAGAAGCAAAATTAGGGAACTTGCCGATTGCTGATTCATGTGATCAGTCGTCGTCAAGTCCGCTTAGTTTGGACTTCTCTTACAGTGATACAACAGTCTGATTATTAGGCGCTAAATAGCAGGGATTTATTCTATTTGAGTCAAGATTTTATTATAAGGGGTGAACCAGGCACATGAAAAAAATGAAAACCATGGATGGAAATACTGCGGCGGCTTATGTCTCCTATGCTTTTACCGAAGTAGCAGCAATCTATCCCATCACACCAAGCTCGACTATGGCTGAGGTTGTGGACGAATGGGCTTCGGTCCATGAACAAAAAAACATCTTCGGGGAAACAGTCAATTTAGTTGAAATGCAATCTGAAGCTGGGGCTTCGGGAACGGTTCACGGCTCATTGAAGACCGGGGTTTTGACCACGACTTATACGGCTTCCCAAGGATTACTATTGATGATTCCCAATATGTTCAAAATCGCTGGAGAACTCTTACCAACAGTTTTCCACGTAGCGGCGCGGGCCGTTTCGACCAATGCATTGTCGATTTTTGGAGATCACAGTGACGTGATGGCTGCTCGGCAAACAGGTTTTTGTATGTTAGCCGAATCCAGTGTCCAAGAAGTAATGGATCTGTCTGCCGTGGCTCACTTGGCTTCAATCGAAGGCAGTTTACCATTTATGAACTTCTTTGATGGCTTTCGCACGTCCCATGAGTTACAAAAAATCGAAGTTTTAGATTATGACGATTTAAAAGAAATGGTCGATCAAGAGGCCTTGACGAATTTCCGTAATAGAGGTATGAATCCAAATCATCCTTATGTTTCCGGGACTGCCCAAAATGGGGATATCCATTTCCAACAAAGAGAAACTGTCAACCAATTCTATGACCGCATGCCGGCAATTGTCCAAAAATACATGGGCAAAATCAATGAATTACGGGGAACAAATTACGATTTGACGGATTATTATGGTGATCCAGAAGCCACAGAAGTTATCATTTCCATGGGTTCTGTCTCCCCAACGATTCAACAAACCGTAAATTATTTGAATGCCCAAGGCCGGAAAGTAGGGCATTTGAACATTCACTTGTACCGTCCATTCCCAGCAGAAAATATTTTAGAAAAATTACCGAAGAATGTGGAACGCATTGCAGTCTTGGACCGCACCAAAGAACCCGGTTCTGACGGGGAACCATTGCTATTGGATGTACAAAGTATTTTGTATCGCCACAGCAATCGCCCAATCGTAATCGGTGGTCGTTATGGGATTGCCTCAAAAGATGTGACACCGGACCAAATCGTGGCGGTTTTTGATCATTTGCAGTTACCTGCAGACCAATTGAAATATCGCTTCACTGTAGGGATCAATGACGATGTGACGCATTTGAGCTTGCCACAAAGTGATATTTTAGACTTGACTAACCCAACTACTTTCCAAGCAAAATTCTGGGGCTTTGGCTCCGATGGTACGGTAGGTGCGAATAAGCAAGCCATTAAGATTATCGGGAACAATACGGATATGTATGCTCAGGCGTATTTCGATTATGATTCGAAAAAATCCGGGGGCTTAACGGTTTCCCACTTGCGTTTTGGGAAGCAGCCAATTCTGTCCACTTACAACGTGGAAGCGGCGGACTATATCGCGTGTCATAACAGTTCTTACATTCATCAGTATGATTTGTTAAAAGGACTAAAAGACGGGGGTACCTTCCTCTTAAATACGGTATGGGATGAAGAGCGAGTTCATAAAAACTTGCCGACTCATTTGAAGAAATATATTGCAGAGCACAATATCAACTTCTATATCATCAATGCCATGGAAATTTCCATGAAACATGGTTTGGGACGGCGCATTAACACAGTTTGTTCCGCGGCCTTCTTTGAAGTAACTGATATGATGGATCGTGCAACCTTCTTACCATTGTTAAAACAAGAAGCAGAAGCGGCTTATGGGAAGAAATCTCGGAAAATCGTAGAAAACAACTGGGCTGCAATCGATGCAACCTTTGAAAACTTAATCAAAGTGACTGTACCAGCTGAGTGGAAAGATTTGACTATACCAGCACCTCGTGTGGATACCAGTGACAAACCGGCTTATGTACGGAACATTTTAGAACCGATTAGTCGCAAAGAAGGGGACAATTTGTCCGTGAAAGATTTGATGGACAATGGGATGCTAGCCGGTGCGATGCCAATGGGAACCGCTGCTTATGAAAAACGTGGCATTGCTTTGGAAGTACCGGAATGGTTGCCAGACAAGTGTACCCAATGTAACGAGTGTGCCTTTGTTTGTCCCCATGCGGCGATTCGACCATTCTTAGCGGAAGAAGACGAGTTGGAAGAAGCACCAGCAGGCTTTATTACACGGAAAATGCGGGGCGCGGATGGCTTAGAATACCGCATCCAAGTATCCGTAGAAGACTGTACCGGATGTGGTCTTTGTGCCGAAGTTTGCCCTGCCAAGGAAAAAGCTTTGGTAATGCGTCCTTATGAAGAACGCAAAGAAGATGCGGTTAACTGGGCTTTTGCTATGACCTTGCGTCAAAAAGTGAACCCATTGAAGAAGACCTCTGTGAAAGGTTCACAGTTTGAACAACCACTTTTGGAATTCTCTGGGGCGTGTGCTGGTTGTGGGGAAACACCATACATTAAATTGTTGACCCAATTGTACGGTGACCGCATGATGATTGCCAATACTACTGGTTGTTCCTCCATCTGGGGAGCTTCTGAACCTGCGACTCCTTACACGGTGAACTGCGAAGGCAAAGGGCCTGCTTGGTCCAACTCCTTGTTTGAAGACAATGCCGAGTTTGGGCTAGGAATGTATGTGGCGAACGAAACCAAACGGAAACGCTTGGCAACGGCAGTGACGAAAGTCTTGGCAGAAGGCAAAGGTAGCATCGCAACGCAAGAACTATTGCAAGATTGGTTGGAACATGTTCATGAAGGCGATGGTACGCAACAACGGGCAACCAAAGCAATCGCTGCTTTGCAAGGAGAAACAGATCCTGCTTTACAAGGTTTGCTCGTTCATGAAGACATGTTTGCCAAACCAAGTCAATGGATCGTCGGTGGGGACGGTTGGGCTTACGATATCGGGTACTCTGGTATCGATCATGTCTTAGCAACTGGTGCCGATGTGAACATCTTCGTTATGGATAACGAGCTTTATGCGAATACCGGGGGCCAAATGTCCAAAGCAACACCATCTTCTGCTATTGCGAAATTTGCCGCTGGCGGGAAGAAGACGAAGAAGAAAGACCTTGGGATGATGGCAATTGCCTATCAAGATGTCTATGTAGCGCAAATTTCCCTTGAAGCGAATCCGGCCCAAGCGATGAAAGCCATTGTGGAAGCTGAGGCTTATCCTGGACCTTCCTTGATTATTGGGTACACCCCATGTATCAACCACGGTATCAAAGGTGGCATGAGCAAATCTGCGGAAAATGCCAAAGCCGCTGTAGAATCTGGTTACTGGCAATTGTACCGCTACGATCCACGCCTTCGTGAAAAAGGCAAAGACCCAATGCGGATGGACTTCAAGAAAGCCGACTTCGATAAGATGACCGACTTTATGGAAACCCAAGTTCGTTTCTCTGCTTTGCGGAATATCAAAGAATCCGGCGAAGAAGTGGACGAAATGTTGGAACAAACAGCTGATGAATTGGAAGAAAGAACCAAAGTTTACAGCGATTTGGCCAGCTTGAAGAAATAAAATAAAAGAGCGTCGCAACGAGTACTCATTACTTGTTGCGACGCTTTTTTTGCCGATTATTCCATTGATTCAGCTAATGTAACGGTGTGCTCTTTGCCAGCGAGCCAGTAGCTGACTTTCTTGCCTTTGAAAGCTACCTCGATGGTTGGGGTGTCAGAAAAGTTCTTTCTAGCATGACCGAGGCAGGCTAAGATTATGGTTTCCTTGCCGGGAGCGACTTCAAAGTGTCCTTGAGGCAGGTGGGTTTGCGGGTAGAGCAAGTTGGTATTTGGTTCCGGTTGGGTGACTTCACAACTGCCTGGCGTGAAAAGCTTGATCCCCGTAGTACCTACGGAAGTTTCGGCGTAGGCCAGTTGTTTTCCATTGGTCACCTGGCCATCCTTTGGTGCGGAGAAACTACCAGCCAGTAAATGCAGCGAGCGCTGGGTTTCGATTTGGTGGATACGAATGTGCCACGGGTAGCAAGGAATCACAAAGGTTTTAATGGTGACGTTGGACCAGGGCTGCCACAAATTGTAAACATAGTCATCGTGAATGCGGTATTCTTTAAAACCAAAGGCTGTTTGATAGTTTGTTTCTTGTTCCGACAGGGCTAAGGTACTGTCGAAAGCGCCTTGTTTTGGTAAAACACTGCCTTTCGGGACGCTGAAGCCAAAGGTGGTGGAGTAGACGTACTTTTCATATTTGGCCTGGCCGTGGGCGTGTTCGTGGGAATGCTGCCCAGTGGTAAAGGCCTGTAATTCCTGACCGTCATCGCTGTGTACTAGGAGCATGCGACTGTGGGGATTGAACACTTGTTTTGGAAAGGTTGGACAAGTTTCCGGTAGTTGCCAAAAGGCGTCGTCTTCTGGTAGAGCCAGGAGAATAAAGTTTTTAAAAGCCCAGTAAGGAGAACCTGGCGCATTGTAGCCTTCTGCCATAACCAGATTTGGATAGGCATAGCCAATGGATAAAAGCCCATCCGTGGTAAAAATCGGTTGTTGGAACCATTGACGCATATTGTTCAAAAGCAAGTATTTGCCTTCTGCTTGAGAGAATCCGGTAAAATCTTGCTTGGCAAAAGCCGCGGCGGCAAAGAAGGCAGACTGGGCGAAGCGGTAGGTCAAGCTCCGGCCAAAGGGAAGTGCAGCTCCGTTTTTACTGAACCAGTCTTTAAAGGTTGTGGCAAATACAGTAGCACGCTTGCGAAAGATTTTTGCATACGGGCTTTCCTTGTGACTGGTCAGTTGGGCATACAAGAGGCCGTAATACTGCATGCCAAATGGAATGTAGTAGTCGATTTGGTTTTCGTAGCCGTCGAAGTACCAGCCATCTGCTAAGTAATAGTGCTGAATTTCTGCTAAATCATTCTCCAATTGTTCTGCGGGAAAAGGATAGTTCACGATTTCAAAAAAGCTATTGACCAAAATTCGGAAAAACAACCAGTTGGTAGGGGGAATTGTGTGTTGGTTAATCTGATTGAGCCATTGGCAAAGCTGTTTTTGTTCAGTCTTGGTGAAACTGTCGTAGCAAGATTCCTTGGTTAAAATCAAGAAGGTTGCCAAAGCGCCCATTTCCACGAAGAGTTGGTCATAGTCTTGCAATTCACCCCAGTAAAAAGGACTATCGGGATTTGTTCCGGCGAGAATCCCGCTTTTGGTTTGGTTAAAGAGTGTGGGATAGGCTGTAATTTTTTCTGGATGATGAAAGAGTGGGCCTAATCCCCATAAGGTGCGTAAAAAGCCCTCAATTTCTTGCCGGGGCTGGTCGTATACCGTGCCACTATCGCCTAAGTGCACCCGACCTTGTTTTTCTTGGGCCGCCATTAAGCGATACACCGGCTGAACCAGATCCAAAAGGGCCTGTTCCAAATCTTGTCTGGTTTTCAAAGGATTCTCTTTTACCACATTCATACAAACGCTTCCTTTCATTACTTTTGTCTATTTTACTTTATTTAGTAAAAAATATAAATGTTTTTCCTGTTTTTTTGACTGAAACTAGGTATAATATGGGGTATATCAAAGTAAAAAAAAGAAAGTTGGTTTGAACATGACAAAATTGCAGTTACAGATCGTGAATCAAGCAGGAGAGCAAAAGGTTGCAAAAATTGAGAGCGATACCAAAGAAGTGCCAATGCTTGCCACAGGAGAAGACTTTGTAGACTTGGCTGCACGGCATTTTACCTATGAAGATGGCGACCAAATCCGCTTGACTTTGGATCAACCAAAGCAATACTTGGTGGTAAAATTCGATGAAACACTGGATGCAAGTTTGGTTTATGTGCCAAACCAAGAATGGATTTATCCAATTTCCATGTCGGACAACGCCATTGAATCCCGGGCAGATGGTCGTTTTATGAGTGAGCGTCACTATTTAAGTGCCCGTGTAGCTACGAAAGAAGAAATCCAAAGCTACCGCAACTGGGCGCTAAACCCTCATGACGGGAAAGAATTCCATGGGGCCTATCCTCACGCTCATGCCAATGTGGAAACGCGGAATGACGCGACTTTCTTTGCTTGCAATGCCATTGATGGGGTCTATGCAAACTTGTCTCACGGTTCGTATCCTTATCAATCTTGGGGCATCAATCAAAACTTAGACGCGGCATTGACCATTGATTTTGGTCGAGAAATCGAAATCGACCAAGTAGCCTTTACACTGCGGGCGGATTTCCCTCACGATAGCTACTGGACCCAAGTTTCATTGACTTTTTCTGATGGGACGAAAGAAGTCTTCCAAACCGAAAAAACACCGACGCGGCAAGTTTTTGACATTGCCAAACGCAAGGTAACCTCCGTGACTTTCTGCGAATTGATTCAAGCCGAAGACGAGTCACCGTTTCCTGCTTTGACCCAGATTGAAGTTTTTGGTAAAAACGTGTAAAAGGAGGCAATCATGCTAAAAGCAGAGATTTTAGCAGCTGCAAAAGAATATGTCGCAAGCGGTGAGATTCCTTATTTGCCGCTTGCGGGGTATCAGGAGTATTTGACTAGTGGCAATCGCCTGCATTTTGAAGAGCGTTACTTTGCTCGGCGACGGCAACTAGCAGTTTTGGCATTGGCCTATGAGTTGCAGCCCGCCCAGGAAACGAAGGAACTTTTAGAGCAAGTCATCTGGGAAGTCTGCAATGAATACACCTGGGCTTTGCCAGCTCATTTGCCCATTGTAGAAGGTACTTTCGGGCAAGGCAGCGACTGCTGGTTGGACTTATTTGCCGCTGGAACTGCCCAAACCATCGCCGCTTGTTACGAAAAAATGGGCACAGAATTTTCCTTCTTAACCCAGGAGCGGATGTTGCAAGAGTTGGAACGGCGGATTTTTCGGCCTTTTGAAGCACATAACTGGGAATGGGAGGAAAAAGACAACAACTGGAGTGCGGTCGTGGGTGGCAGTATCGGGATGGTGATTTTAGCCGTGATGCCAGCAAGTCCGCGGCGCAAGCGCCTGCTTAAGCGTCTTGAAAAAAGCCTGGAAAGCTATCTTAGCGGTTTTGGAGAAGATGGCGCTTGTGTGGAAGGAGTTGGCTATTGGAGCTATGGC
This sequence comes from Enterococcus asini ATCC 700915, assembly GCF_000407365.1. Taxonomy (GTDB): domain Bacteria; phylum Bacillota; class Bacilli; order Lactobacillales; family Enterococcaceae; genus Enterococcus_C; species Enterococcus_C asini. Next base: position 121,656 of record NZ_ASVU01000001.1, on the reverse strand, counting down.
TTCGGCTATTTCCTTTATTACTGTGAAAAATTGCGTAAGGTCACAGGGGACGATCATTTTCTAAAACGGGAGAAGGTAAAGCAGATTGCAGCCTTTCCTTACTATGTGTCCTTAGGCGACGGGGCTTATCTGCCATTTTCCGACTATTCCCAAGTGGCGCTCGCCAGTGGGCTTGTGGCCTTTTGTCAGGAGTATTTTGGCGTAGCGGTGCCCCCAGTTCCTGAGAGTTCTTTGGATTTTGATCACTGCTATCGTTATGCTCAGCTTGAGTGGAACTTGAGGTATCACGGGCAACCGGTGACGGATTCTGCTGCTATTGATCACTATTTTGCCGATGCCCAGTGGTGGGTGAAAAAAGACCAAGGGCAAGTTTTTGCCGCAAAAGGTGGTCATAATTACGAAAGCCACAATCATTTAGATGTGGGGCATTTTGTCTATGGCACCAGTGAGCAGTTGTTCTTAACGGATCTCGGGGCGGGGGAATACACCAAGGAGTATTTCCAAGAGGCAACTCGTTATGACTTTTTTGTCAATCAAGCTCAAAGTCATTCCATCCCGCAAATTAACGGAGTTTGGCAACAGGAGTCAAAGGAAGCGCCCTTGGCGATAAAAGGAGAAAACCAGCTGAGCTTTACTTTAAGTCATTTTTATCCTGGCAGTCAGGTGGAAGAGTTTGAACGAACCTTCACTGTAGCCGACAAAGAAGTGACGTTACTGGATGCTTTTCAATTTAGCCAAGATACAAATGTTGTTTTGGAAAACTTTATTACCCCGGTAAAACCACTTATTCAAAAGAATAAAGTGCGTTTGCAAGGGACAAAAACTGCTTGCACCCTTGATTTTGAAACCGAAGCACCGGAAGTAAAACGAGTGGTTTATCAAGACCATCATGGGCAAGAGCAAGAAGCATACTTGGTTCAAGCCCAGTACCAACTGGCACAGCAAGGGACCATTTCCGTGAAGCTGAGCTTAGCAAACTAAAAAGAGCTGCAACCTTTTTTGGAAGGTTGCAACTCTTTTAGTTTGCTCTAGGTTTTCCAGTGGAGTCGCGAACTACAAGTTCGGTGCTTAAAAAGATCCGCTGAGCGACTACTGGGGATTTTATTCGTTTGGCTAGTAAGTCCACGGCAGCTTCGCCCATGTGCTCTGTAAAGGCTTTCACAGAAGACAAAGGGGGAGACACGTATTGCGAGATGGAGATATCATTGATGCCCATCACGCTAATGTCTTTCGGAATTTTGATATTCCGGGCTTTCAAGGTATGAATTACGCCAATCGCAAAGGCGTCGTTGGCCGCTAGAATAGCGGTAGGTAGCTCGTCTTGCCATTGTTCCAAAGCAAATTGGGTGAGAGCCTCACCGGTGGCAACATCCAGACGGCTGTTGTCCCGCATAATAAAGTAATCTTCGTCTAAAAGACCTTGGCTGCGCATGATATCCCGAAACGTATTGGCGGTAGGGGTTTTGTAACGCCGGAAGCCGTACATATTTTTACTTTCCTCTGCTCCGATAAAGGCGATTTTCTTATGTCCCAAGTCCAGTAAGTGCTGAAGCGCCAATTCAGTTGCTTGGGAAAAGTCCGTATTGACGGAATCGTAGTCATTTAAAGGAAAGTTACTACCGATTACGCAGAGGTTTGCATGCAAATTGCGCAACTTGTCGATGGTTTCTTGGGTGAACTTCCCAATTGCCAAGAGCCCGTCTACGCTTTGAGCAATGGATTCGTCGATTTGGGAAAATTTTACTACCGTATAACCTAATTCCGCTGCTCGCTTTTCCACGCCTAGGCGGATGGACATGTAGTAAATATCCTCCAGTTCCTCGTCGTCCAGTCGCCATTGGATGATACCGATACTGGTTTGACTTTCTTTTTTCTCCACTGGCTGACGATTTTTTTGTTTTACTTTGTATTTGGTGTAGTTCAAATTCTCAGCCGCTTCAAAGATTTTGCGCTTGGTTTCTTCTGTTACGGATAAGGTAGGATCGTAATTTAGAACCCGGGATACGGTTGAGATAGACACTTCGGCAGCCCGGGCAATGTCTGTAATTGTGGCCATAGATCCCACTCCCTTCAAATTGTTATTACATTTAGTATATGTGTTTTTAGTAAAAAAATAAAGGATAAAAGCGCTTAATTTGATTTTTTTACTTTTTTTAGCAAAATGTATTGATTATTTTCCTAAAAAAAATGTAATATCTAGATATCAAGAAAGCGTTTTACAAAGAGGGAAGCAAAATGAAGAAGAAAATGCTGATATTACTAGCTTTCAGCCTGCTGACCTTAGGGGCTTGTGGCAATGACAAGCCCGAAAGCGAAACGGTGAATGATTTTAGTAAAGAAGCGATTACGAATTTGAAGTCCCAGACGAAGGCCTATTCCGATGAAGAGCTGCAAGCCGGAGAGGTACCTTTAAATGAATATATTCAAATTGAAGGCGAGATTACGAAAACCGATGGTGGTAAAAAAATTACCAAGGGCGATCGCTTCGTCTTACAAAGTGGCAATAGCCAGTATCAAGTATTCAATGAACAGGAAGCGCCACTTTCTCTTGGTGATCGGGTGACCGTCTACGGTGAGTACTACGGCATTATCAAGGGCATGTTAATCGAAAGGAATGAATAAGCATGATGAATCCTCGGATTCGCCAAAATCCATTTGAATCATACGAAGATGTGGCTAGCGGGTTTCAAGATTTACTCGCACCCTTAACGCCTTTCTTTGCCGGCAAGCCGGGGCACTTGGATTTAGGAACTCATGGTTCTGTGTATTTACGCCAAGTGCGAGAAGTCGAAGCTTTCCTACGACCGCTTTGGGGCTTAGGACCTTTTATCACTCAAGGTAGCCATGAGTTAACTGCTAGCTACTTGGCAGGCATCATTGCCGGTACGGATCCTGAGAGTGAAGCCTACTGGGGCGACACGGTGGACTTCGATCAGCTGTTTGTGGAAATGGCTTCCTTAAGTACGTTTCTACTATTAAATAAAGAACAAACTTGGGATCAACTAACCCAAGCGCAACAAGACAACCTGCACGCATGGTTAATGCAAATCAATGACCATCGGATTCCAGATAATAACTGGCATTTCTTTAGAGTCTTAGTCAACACCGCCATGAAGCACATGGGCCGCAGCTATTCTACTGAAATGGTGGATCAAGATCTAGCCGCCATCGATCGGTGTTACCAAGGCAAAGGCTGGTACTGTGACGGAGTGGAGACGCAAATTGACTACTATGTCTCATTTGCCATTCATTATTACGGCTTACTCTATAGCACCTTTGAGCCGGCTAATCCGCGCTCTGAGGTCATTAAAGAGCGAGCGACAGAATTTGCTCAAACCTTTAAATACTGGTTTGCTGCTGACGGGGAGGCCGTGGCCTTTGGTCGAAGCTTGACCTATCGCTTTGCGCAAGTTTCCTTTTTCAGCGCTTTGGTTTTTGCCAATGTGGAAGCCTTGCCTTGGGGGGAAATCAAAGGCTTAATCAGCCGCCACTTGCACAACTGGATGCAGCAAGACATCTTTACTGCGGACGGTCTACTATCGGTAGGCTATCATTACCAAAATCTGGTCATGGCAGAAGGCTACAACGCACCAGGCTCTCCTTACTGGGCCTTTAAGAGTTTCGTCTTGTTAGGAGTTCCAAAAGATCATCCTTACTGGCAAGCAGAAGTATTGCCCTTGACGGTTCCTAAGCGCCGGCTGTCACTTCCTGAAAGCAAAAATTACTACGCTTACAATGAAGACTATAGCCACTTGCTCATGTATCCCGCAGGTCAATACATCAATTATCAAAGTTTTGCCAGCGCGAAATACAGCAAGTTTGTCTATTCTTCCCAATTTGGTAACAGTGTTCCTAAAGATCATCACTGGTACTACGAAGGTGCCTATGACAACTGTTTAGCGGTTTCGGAAGACGATCAAGATTTTCGCACGAAGGACTTAGACGCCAGCTACGAAATCTTAGCCGACCGGGTGATTCACGAGTGGCGACCATACCGAGATGTGCGGATTCGCTCCACAATCGTTCCCTTAGAAGGCTGCCACGTGCGGGTCCATGAAATCACGAATGACCGGGACTTAGTGGTCTATGAGGGTGGCTTTTCCACTCCTTTAGAAGAAAAAGTCTTACCTCAAGCTACGGGGCTAACCGCCGAAGTAGTCAACTCGGTGGGGACTTCCGGCATCAAGGGGATATACGGGTTCACGGAAGCCGGCATTGTGCGACCAGAACCAAATACGAATTTGCTCTATCCATTAACGGTATTACCCTTTGCTAAAGCAAGTTTGGCAAAAGGCAAACATATCTTAGTTTCCCTGGTAACTGGGCTGATGCCTGGTGAAACAGTGGAACAACCGACAGTGATGGTCCAAGGAGATCAAGTGACCATTCACCAAGGAAATCAACACGTACAAGTAGGAAAGTAGGAGAAAAAATGGATGTTATGACCACGGAAAAAAGCTTAGCTTGGTTGCCTGGGCAAATCGAGTTTGCTTTGGACAAAGTGAGAGGAAACTTGGAGACATTTCGCGATTTGGTACCACCAGCAGCCAGTGAAAATCAAGTCTACCAACCAGAAGAAAACATCGACTGGACCGCTAGTTTTTGGCCAGGGATGCTATTTTTAGGCAAAGAATTAACGCAATCCACAGAGTTTGACGAAGTATTGGCTCGCCAAATGCAGTCTTTCCAACACCGTTTGGATGAAAAAATTGCTTTGGAAACTCATGATATCGGCTTTTTATACAGCTTAACGGCGGTGGCGGATTACCGCATTAACCACACACCCGCTTCCAAGGAAATGGCGATTAAAGCCGCCGACCTTTTAATGGAACGTTATTCACCAAAAGCGCAAATCATTCAAGCGTGGGGCAATCTGGACGATCCAGAACAACGGGGCCGGATGATCATCGACTGCTTGATGAACTTGCCACTCTTGTATTTCGCTTCCGAAATGACCGGAGATGCGAAATACAAAGAAGCGGCTTACAATCACGCAAAACAAACGCAAAAATACATCGTACGGGACAATGACACCACGTTCCATACGTATTACTTCGATACCGAAACAGGGGAGCCAATCGGTGGGAAAACACAACAAGGCTTTTCCGATGATTCTTGTTGGGCACGAGGACAGGCTTGGGGGATTTATGGCTTTACATTGAGCTACTTGCACACTGGGGATGTTAGCTTTTTAGAAACAGCGCAAAAAGTAGCGGATTACTTCATTAAAGAATTGCCACAAGACAAAGTCAGCTACTGGGATCTAGTCTTCCAAGACGGCAGTGGCGAAGAACGAGACAGCTCAGCAGCGGCTATTGCGGCTTGCGGGTTGTTGGAATTATCTCGTCAATTGCCTCTAAGCAATGAAAAACATGATTTCTATCAAGAAACTGCCGTAGCAATCATGGCCTCCTTGGCGGAAAACTACACAGCAGGTCCTGATTCAAACGGGATTCTCCTGCATGGGGTTTACGACAAAAAAGGTGGCAAAGGCGTAGACGAATGCATGATCTGGGGCGACTACTACTACTTAGAAGCGCTAACCCGATTGGCAATTAGTTGGTATCTTTATTGGTAATTACAGAGGCGACTCTGAATTAGAATACAAAAATTGGAGGGTTTACAATGAAACTTTGGAAAAAAGGATTAGCAGCAACTGCCTTATTAGGGTTGAGTATGACAATGGCAGCTTGCGGCAACAACAGCAGTGATGACAAAAGCGACAGCAGCAAAGAAAAAGATGGCGACGTTACTTTAAAAGTCACTACTTGGAACTATGACACCACCCCTGAGTTTGAAAAATTGTTCCGTGCTTTTGAAGCCGAAAATCCTGGTGTTACCGTAGAACCTGTGGACATTGCCTCAGACGACTACGATACAAAATTAACTACCATGCTATCATCCGGCGATACAACAGATGTCTTGACTATGAAAAATCTGTTGTCTTACTCCAACTACGCATTACGTGGTCAATTGCTTGATTTGACTGACCACATTAAAGACATTGATATCGATCCTGCCAAAGCAAGCTACGACATGTACGAAGTAGACGGCAAAACTTACGCACAACCATACCGGACAGACTTCTGGGTATTGTACTACAACAAGAAAATGTTTGACGATGCTGGCATCGACTATCCAAACAACCCAACTTGGGATGAATACGAAGAAATGGCGAAGAAACTTTCTAAGCCTGACGAACAAGTTTACGGTACTTACCAACACACTTGGCGTTCTACTACTCAAGCAATCGCAGCCGCTCAAAACGATGCGAACTTGATCGACCCAGACTATGGCTTCATGGAAGACTACTACGATCGCGTATTGCGCATGCAAGACGACAAATCTCAAATGGACTTTGGTACTGCGAAATCAACAAAAGTAACGTACCAATCTCAATTCGAAGGTTCAAAAGCTGCAATGATGCCAATGGGAACTTGGTACATGGGTGCTTTGTTGACCAACATCGACGCTGGCAAAACGGATGTAACTGACTGGGGTATCACTTCTATGCCACAAAAAGAAGCTGGTAAATCTGTAACATTTGGTTCACCAACTGCTTATGCAATCAACAAAAACGCTGAACACAAAGATGTCGCACAAAAATTCCTAGACTTCTGTGCTGGGGAAGAAGGCGCGAAAGTCTTGGCTGAAGTCGGTGTTGTACCTTCTTACAAGACAGATGCAATCGACGAAATGTACTTCTCAAGAAAAGGTATGCCAACAGATGAAATCTCAAAAGCTGCCTTTAACCCAGAAACAATCGCCATCGAATTCCCAGTGGATGAAAATGGTCCAGCAATCGACAAAGTATTGCAAGAAGAACACGAACTAATCTTGGTTGGAGATGAAACACCTAAAGAAGGTATCGCCAACATGGAAAAACGCGTAAAATCTGAAACAGAATAAGAAGAGTAGTCATACGGCGAGGTTTTCCTCGTAAAACCTCGCCGGACTCTTTTTATCAGGTATTTGATTCTGCAACGCAACTGAATACTGTACCTACGATAGTGGTCTATTAGTTAGCACAAGTAACAAGGCCTATTCTTTAAAAGCTACTTTTAAAGGTTAACTGTAGGATGACCTTGCAATTATCACGGGAGGGGGCCCTGCTGTACATAGCAGGATACAAATATGGAAATTACTGGAAAAAGCAAAGCGGCTCATAAACTACGCCGCAAAAACACCTTAACAGCACTCTCATTTATCGCACCAAACTTCATCGGGTTCTTCTTATTTACGTTGATTCCCGTTATCTTCTCACTAATCTTAGCCTTTATGAAATGGGATTCTTTTGGAACACCAGAATTTGTGGGCTTGAAAAACTTCTCAAAAATGTTAAACGATGATACCTTCTGGATTTCATTGAAGAATACGTTCCTTTATACCATTGGCGTGGTACCATTGACTTTGATCTGTTCTTTAGGTTTAGCCATTTTACTCAATAAGAAGATTCGGGGCATGAAGTTCTTCCGGACTGCCTTTTTCTTCCCTTATGTTACGTCTTTAGTAGCAATCGCCGTAGTTTGGAACATGTTATTCCACCCAACCATGGGTCCGATTAACCAATTCTTGAAACTTTTCATCGAAAACCCACCAGGCTGGACTTCTAGTTCCGATTGGGCTTTGACCGCCATTGTCATCGTCAGCGTATGGCGGGGCATGGGTTACTACATGATTTTGTATTTGGCAGGTTTGCAAAGTGTGCCAAAAGAATTGTACGAAGCAGCATCCATGGACGGAGCTGGTAAATGGAAACAATTCCTAAACGTTACCGTACCATCTTTGCGCCCAACAACATTCTTTGTCACGATCATGCTAGTCATTAACTGTTTCAAAATCTTTGACTTGGTGCAAGTAATGACCGCCGGTGGTCCAGGTCGGGCTACCAACGTATTGGTTTACCAAATCTATAACGAAGCGTTTGTGAAATTTAACTTTGGCTATGCCTCCGCAATTGCGATGGTACTCTTTGTCATTGTTTTATCAATTACGGTGATCCAATTCAAATGGAATCAACGTCAAGAACGCGTGTAGGAGGAAAAAGACATGGAAGCAACCGTTTCAAAAAAAGAAAGTGTTAAAACAAAAAAGAAGCAAAAACTCACCATGGGTAGTATCCTCTTGATTGCTCTTTTAACGCTGTTGGCGCTGATTACTTTAGTACCATTCATCTGGATGTTATCCGCTTCATTTAAGACGAACAACGAAGTCTTCAGTATTCCCATTCAATGGATTCCGAAATCTTGGCATCCAGAAAACTATTCCGTGATCTGGGATCGGATTCCTTTGATGACCTTCTTCAAGAACACTGCCTTTTTAAGTGTTCTAATCACTTTGATCCAATTGTTGACTTCAAGTTTTGCTGCATACGGCTTCTCAAAAATGCACTTTAAAGGCCGGGATGTGTTATTCTTAGCTTACATCGGTACCATCGCCATTCCTTGGCAATCTTACATGATTCCCCAATTTATCATGATGCGTCAATTGCACTTAACCGATACGTTGTGGTCTTTGGTCTTGTTGCAAGCCTTTAGCGCCTTTGGGGTATTCTTGTTGAAACAGTACTACAGCAGTATTCCTGACTCCTTGTGTGAAAGTGCCCGGATGGATGGTTTATCCGAGTGGGGGATTTACCGTCGTATCATCTTGCCATTGACGAAACCAGCTTTGGCCAGCTTGACGATCATCACTTTTGTTAACACTTGGAACGACTACATGGGGCCATTTATCTACTTGACCTCTACTGAAAACAAAACGATTCAATTAGGTTTGAAAATGTTTGTGGGACTATTTGATGCCGAGTATGCTTTGATCATGGCAGCATCCGTGGTTTCCATCTTGCCAGTCGCTATCGTCTTCTTGTCCATGCAAAAATACTTCGTGGAAGGAATCGCGACTTCCGGTATGAAGAACTAGAGAAATGAGGAACGAGCATGTTTGCAAAACAACGCTTTGATACGAATATCTATATGAAACTCTTTCGTTGGGCTTATATCCTATTAATGGGAACGCTGTGTTTTAGTTTGGTAAACTTACCATTTTTCTTCGCAACGATTTCCTTGGCCATCGATGTGCGCAACGTGCTCTTCTTTGCTCTTAGTCTTTTGTTTGTCGGTCCCGGTTTTGTAGCTTTGTTCGGCATGATTGATGTCTTCAAAGAACACAAGGACGTGGAGCCGGTGAAAGAATTCTTCCGGAAATACCGTCAGTTTGGCCTACGTGGTTTTCTTTATGGCTTGATTGGTTGGGGTGCTAGTGTGGTTTGTCTAGCAGACGTGTATGTCTTTGCCAAACTTCCCGGAGGACAGTGGTTGATTCCGCTCTTCTTGATTTTGATGATTATCGGATTAGCCGTGAGCATCAATGCTTGGTATTACCAAGTGCGCAATCCCCAAGCAACCATGAAGGATGTGCTACGCTTGGCCTTTTACATGGCGTTGAAGAAATGGTACGCGAGTCTTTTGAACTTGGTACTCTTTGCCGCAATCTTCGCGGTAATGTTACTGAAACCGCAATTTGGCTTTGTGATTACCACAAGTCTATTTGCCGGCATTATGTATTTGAATCTTTCCTTTGCCGGAGGACGCAAGGAATAAGCAAACGACCGAACTTGCTCATGAGCAGGTTCGGTCGTTTTTTGTGAGATTCTTTTTTTGTTTAATCCGTGGTTAACTCGATTAAGTTACCTTCGGGATCGCTCATTAAAGATTCGTAATAGCCGTCGCCAGTAGTCCGAGGCCCACTGTGTAAGGGATAGCCCGCAGCCACCAAGCGTTGGGTCAGTTCATCTACGGCATCTTTTCCGCCAACGCTTAAAGCCAAGTGACCATAGCCTAAGCGTTCGGCTTGAACTTTGGGCAAGTTTTCCTTGTGGCATAATTCCAAGCGAGCACCGGTGGCAAAGGTTAGAAAGTACGAGCTAAAGCCGGTCTTAGGATTGTGGTAGCATTGGTTGGCGCTAGCCAAAAAATAGGTCTGGTAAAACTCTTTGATTGCTTCTAGGTCATTGACCCAAAGTGCTACGTGTTCGATTTTCATCATAAACACTCCTTTTTCTCTCAGGTCTAGCTAACGTTTGGCTAGGTCCTGAGCTTTTTTTGTATTGGCAAAGTGCAATTTCGCATAGTTCCCTAAAAGGGATAGCCCGCCTTTTTTCAAAAGCTCAGCGGCTACTTGGTCGGATTTGGCCCCGGCACCAGAAGGTAACTGCAGGCCGACTTCTCGGCTGCCTTCTGCTAAAGCTTCTAAAAAGGCGGCTCGGCACAAAATAGAAGCCGCAGCCACTGCCAGATGATACTGCTCTCCTTTGGTGATGAAATAAAGGTTGTCCGTTACGGGATGTTGTTCACCTTGCAAGTATTTACGATAGTTGGCTTCCGGGGTGAACTGGTCGATTAAGATGCCTTCAGGTTTTGTTGGAGCGATTTTTTGCAATAGGAGATAAAGAGCTTGATTGTGCAAGGCAACTTTCATGTGCACTGCATTGTAGCGAGGCTGGACTTGATTATACTTAGCCGGGGTGACCACTAGTTTTTGAGCGGGAACTAGTTTTTCGATTTGTGGGGCCAACTGTTTGATTTGCACATCTGTCAGCATCTTGGAATCTTTGACACCGAGTTTTTGCAAGGCTGTTAAGTGTTCTTTTGCTGCATAGACGGCACAGACAACCAATGGACCAAAGTAACTGCCGTTGCCCACTTCATCGGAACCAATCACACTCCAATTGGCAAAGCCTGATGGGAGTAGGCCGGTTTTTGGCCCAGCCTTCTTGTTAGTAGCTTTTTTTCCGGGAACTGTCCCCGAGGCTAGCGACTGCCACTGGTGCGCTTCGGTTTCTGCTTGATTGCCTTGAAACATCACTTTGCCCGAGGTATAGGCGGTAATCATCACGCCATTTTTTTTGGCGGCAAAGACCACATAGGGACTTTTGTTAGGAACGAAAAATTGCTGGTAATGTTCTTTAAGAGGGGCTTGTTTGGCTAAGGGGATCGTAAGGACGGTTTGGGACATGAATCTCTTCCTTTCTGGGATTTCAGGACTAGTGTAGCATAGTTTCTGCTAGGAAGAAAAAATTGCCCCCAGAAATTTCTAAGAATCTTGTAGACAATGAGATAAACGTGGAAATTCTGGCGGTTTTATCCTATAATGGTTAGGAGTTTTCCCACAGAAAATGGGGAACAGGTACTTTGACAGGAAACGAGGGGGACAGGTCATGCCTGCAGCAAAAAAAAGATACAAGGCAGTCATCAATAATCAGACCTATACCATCATTGGCCATGAATCAAGTCAACACATGGATATGGTGACGAAGCTGGTAAACGATCAGTTGAAAGAAATCAAAGGACTGTCTGCCTCAATCAATACAGAAGAAGCAGCAATTCTTTTGGCTATCAATGCCATTAGCGATCAATTAAAAAAACAAGAAGAATTGTTGAAACTGCAAAAGAAAAATCGGGAATTAAAAGCACAAGCGCAAAAGGCTAACGAGCTAGCCAATCGCTTGAAGCGCATTGAAGCAATCGAAACCGAAGCCAAGCAAGTCTTGGAACAAACCGGTCGCAGTGATGTGGTGATTCACAATCATTTAGAAGCGCAACAGATTTTAAACGAGCATCGGAAGCAAGAAATCAAAGGACGAGTACCGCAAGATACTTGAGCATTTGAGCAGTAGCGGATGCGAGAAAGGAACGTTGTATGTTTGGTTTAGTTATTTTTTTGCTTCTGGCAATCGCCTTTTATGTCGGGGGTAGACGAGGAGCACCCTTGCAATTGGCGTATTCTGGCGGGTATTTGCTGGCCTTTTTTGTTGCCTGGGCGAATTATCAAGAGTTAGCGAAGAAAATCGAGTTGTATATCCCCTATCTATCCGTGAGTCAGGATTCGAAGATGGTCTTCTTCACCCAAGAACAGTCCTTGGATTTGGACAAGGCGTATTACGCCGCAGTGGCTTTTTTGATCATTTTGTTTATCGGCTGGTTAGTGGTGAAATTTCTCGGAATTTTTCTGTACAATCTACGCTTTAAGCGCATAACCGAGGACAAAGACTGGCTTATTAGTGGTTTATTGAGTCTAGTGACTACTTATTTGGTGATTTTCATGTTGTTGTACGTGTTGTCCATGATTCCTCTGGCCACGGTGCAAAACCTTTTTCGCAACAGCGGAGTGGCCAAAGCCATTGTGGAACACTCCCCAATATTTAGCAATTTCTTTGAAAAAATCTGGATTACAAATATCCTTTCATAGTTTTACTAATAGGGACGGGACAGATGCGCTGACAGTTTTTGGCGGCAGGCTTTGTTCCGGGCCCTTTTTTCACGAAATCAAACAGGTAGGTGAAGGAATATGAACGAACGAATTTTACAAACTTTAGAGTTTGCGGCAGTTAAAAATAAAATCGCCAATCATTTGGTGACAGAACCGGGGAAAGAAATCCTAGCGACTTTAGTTCCCACAGCAGACCACGAGACGGTGAGTCAGTGGTTAGCGGAAACAGAAGATGGCTTGAAGATTCAACGCCTTCGCGGGGGCATCCCCATTCCCAAGATTGAAAACATCCGACCGCAGATGAAACGTATCGAAATCGGGGCCGATTTAAATGGCAGCGAGTTGGCTCAAGTCACGCGGGTGCTGACCACCACTAGTGAAGTGGAGCGCTTTTTTGAGGATTTAGCAGATAGTGAGATCGAACTTTTGCGTCTGTATCAATGGCAAAAGCAATTGGTCAATCTACCAGAGCTTACCCGCCAATTAAAGACGGCTATTGACGAAGATGGTCGGGTAACGGACGATGCCTCACCAGAATTGCGAACCATCCGCAACAATATCCGCCGTAGCGAACAGACGATCAGAGAACAGTTGGATGGCTTGATCCGTGGCGGCAATGCCAAGTATTTAAGCGACACCATCGTTACCATGCGAAACGACCGCTACGTGATTCCAGTGAAACAAGAGTACCGGGGAGTCTTCGGTGGGGTGGTACACGATCAAAGTGCGTCCGGCCAGACATTGTTTATTGAACCAAAACAAATCGTTGACTCGAACAATCGGCTGCGTAGCCATCAGATTGCGGAACGCAGTGAGATTGAACGGATTTTGGCAGAACTTTCCGCCGCTTTGGTACCTCACCGCAGAGACATCTTGCACAATGCCACCGTTATCGGGCATTTGGACTTTATTAACGGCAAGGCCCGCTTCGGAAAAGAATTAAAATGCGTGGTGCCACAAATCAGTCCGGAAAACCACGTGGCCTTCTTCTCCGCTCGCCATCCCTTGATTGATCAAGAAAAAGTCGTGGCCAATGACATTTTGATTGGCAAGGACTATCAAGCGGTCGTCATCACCGGGCCAAATACCGGTGGGAAGACGATTACTTTGAAAACACTGGGACTTTTGCAATTAATGGGGCAGTCCGGCTTGCCGCTACCTGTAGCAGAAGAGAGTACCATGGGGATTTTCCGGGAAGTTTTTGCGGATATCGGGGATGAACAGTCCATTGAGCAAAATCTCTCTACTTTCTCTTCTCATATGACGAATATCGTATCGATTTTGGACAAAGTGGATGATCAAAGCTTGATTCTTTTTGACGAATTAGGCGCTGGTACCGATCCCCAAGAAGGGGCGGCCTTGGCCATTGCCATCTTGGATGAAGTGGGAGCTCGTTCGGCTTATGTAATGGCTACCACCCATTATCCAGAACTAAAAGTTTACGGCTACAATCGTCCGAACACGATCAATGCTTCCATGGAGTTTGACGTGGATACCTTGAGTCCCACATTCCGCTTATTAATCGGTGTGCCTGGGCGGTCCAATGCCTTTGAAATCTCCAAACGTCTGGGCTTAAACCCTCAGATCATCGATTCCGCTAAAGCGATTATCGATGGGGAAAGCCAAGACTTAAACGAAATGATTGCCGACCTTGAAAACCGCCGTAAAATGACGGAAACGGAATACTTGGAACTGCGACATCATGTGAAAGAAGCCGAAAAACTGCACAAGGACTTGGAAGAGGCGTATACCTATTTCTTTGATGAACGAGAAAAAGAAATGAGCAAAGCCAAGCACAAGGCCAATCAGTTAGTGGCAGAAGCACAAGAAGAAGCAGAAGGCATCATCCGGGACTTGCGTAACTTGCAACTTTCTGGGGGCCAGACGAAGGTGAAAGAGCACGAACTGATTGATGCCAAAAGTCGGTTAAGTGATTTGCACCAAGAAGAGCACTTGCAAAAGAATAAGGTCTTGAAAAAAGCCAAAGAAGCGAAGAAACTCAAAGCCGGGGATGAAGTCTTGGTGACTTCTTACGGACAACGGGGGACGTTAATTAAGAAAATTGGCCAAGACCAGTGGCAAGTGCAACTGGGGATTTTGAAGATGACCTTGCCAGAGGCCGACTTGCAGTCTGTGGCACCGGTCAAAGAACCCCAAAGTCGAATTGTTAACACTTTGCGTTCAGGGAGTGACTCCCATGTCGCTACCCAACTAGACCTTAGAGGCAAGCGGTACGAAGAAGCCTTGAATGAAGTCGATCAATACTTGGATGCGGCGATTCTAGCGGGATATCCACAAGTGACCATCGTCCACGGAAAAGGTACCGGGGCACTGCGTCAAGGTATCACGGAGTATTTAAAGAACCATCGCAGTGTGGCGAGCTTCGCCTTTGCACCGGCAAATCAAGGGGGGAATGGCGCTACCATCGTCAAGTTTAAATAACGTTTTTGAGGATTTTGAACTTCTTTTGGAAATCTTACAAAACGTAAGCAATAAAATTTTCAATCTATACAATGCGTGTTATAATCGCTTTAGAAATGAATTGGAGGTTTTTTCATGTCAAAAGCAATAACAGATACTACATTTTCTACAGAAACAGACAATGGATTGGTACTCATCGACTTTTGGGCAACTTGGTGTGGACCTTGTCGTATGCAAGCCCCGATTTTAGACCAATTAGGCAATGAGTACGAAGAAGACGAATTAAAAATCGTCAAAATGGACGTGGATGAAAATCCTGAAACCCCAAGTCAATTTGGGATCATGTCCATCCCTACTTTGTTGTTGAAAAAAGACGGCCAAGTAGTGGAAAAGGTTGTCGGTGTTCATACAAAAGAACAATTGGAACAACTGATCAAACCTTACTTATAAAATGAAATCTGCTAGTTGACTAGCAGCATAGCAATGCCTGAGCCCGGTTTTTTCTTCTTTTGAGAAGAAGAGGCCGGGCTGGGTGTTTGTGCTCTTACGTGAAAGGAGGTCCTCTGGTGAACGAACGCATAAAAAACAAACTGGCACTCTTGCCGGATCAGCCGGGTTGCTATCTGATGAAGGATAAAAACGGAACGATTATTTATGTGGGGAAAGCCAAGATCTTAAAGAATCGAGTACGCTCTTATTTTACCGGTAGTCATGATACGAAGACGGAACGCTTAGTTTCGGAAATTGTCGATTTTGAATACATTGTCACCGAGTCCAATATCGAAGCGTTGTTATTGGAAATCAACTTGATTAAGAAGAATGATCCAAAATACAACATCATGTTGAAAGACGACAAAACCTATCCTTTCATCAAAATCACCAACGAGGAATATCCGCGCTTATTGATTACCCGGAAAGTCTTGAAAGACAAGGCTTATTACTTTGGACCGTATCCCGATGTTGGGGCGGCGAATGAGACCAAGAAACTTTTGGACCGCTTGTTTCCTTTACGAAAGTGCAAGGTTTTGCCCAAAGAAGTTTGTCTATACTACCACATGGGCCAGTGCTTGGCCCCCTGTGTCTTCCAGATTCCTAAAGATACCTATCCTAAGATGGTGAAGGAAATCAAACAGTTTTTAAATGGTGGGCACAGTGAGATTCAAGCGGAGCTGACTCAAAAGATGGAAACTGCTGCGGCGGAGATGAACTTCGAGCAGGCGGCGGAATATCGTGACCAAATTCGCGCCATTGAAACCGTAATGACCAGACAAAAGATGACCCAAGCGGATCAAATGGACCGGGATGTCTTTGGCTATGCGGTGGACAAAGGCTGGATGTGTGTCCAAGTTTTCTTCGTTCGCCAAGGAAAACTTATTGAACGAGACGTGTCGCTGTTTCCTTTCTATAATGAAGCTCCCGAGGATTTCTTGACGTATATCGGTCAGTTTTACCAAGAAAATCAGCACTTTATTCCTAAAGAGGTGCTGATTCCCGACGACATCGACCAAGAGTCTGTGGAGGCTTTGTTGGATACGAAAGTCTTGCAACCAAAACGGGGAGAAAAGAAGAAGCTAGTGGACTTGGCCGGGAAAAACGCCCGAGTAGCCCTACAAGAGAAGTTCCAGTTGATTCAGCGCAAGGAAGAACGAACGATTGGGGCCGTGGAAAAACTGGGGAATGCTATGAATATCCCGACGCCAGTCCGCATCGAATCCTTTGATAACTCGAATATTCAAGGATCGGACCCCGTGTCCGCCATGGTGGTCTTTATCGATGGTCGCCCGGCGAAAAACGAATACCGGAAATACAAGATTAAAACGGTCAAAGGGCCAGATGACTATGCGTCCATGCGGGAAGTTATCTACCGTCGTTACTCCCGGGTTTTGAAGGAAGGTTTGGCTTTTCCTGACCTAATCGTAATCGATGGGGGCAAAGGACAAGTGGATGTGGCTCGAGACGTCTTGGAAAATCAGCTGGGCCTGGATATTCCGATTGCCGGTTTGGCGAAAAACGACAAGCACAAGACGAGCGAGCTGTTGTTCGGACCGGACCTAGACGTGATTGACTTGGAGCGCAATTCCCCGGAATTCTTCTTACTGCAACGTATTCAAGATGAAGTCCATCGCTTTGCCATTACCTTCCACCGTCAACTACGGAGTAAAAACAGCTTTTCTTCTAAACTGGATGGTGTACCGGGTCTGGGGCCGAAGCGTAAAAAGCTTTTGCTAAAAGAGTTTAAATCTTTGAAAAACATCCAACAGGCCACGCTAGAGGAAATTCATCAGTTAGGGATTCCACTACCTGTGGCCGAAGCGGTGAAAGAAGTATTGGCACCAGAGGATAAAAAGTCTTCTAAGGCTGACCAAAAAGCCCAAGACAGTCAAAAAGAATAAACAGGTTTAGCGTTAACTAATGAGAAGTCCGCCCTTTTGGTGGACTTCTCTTTTGGTGGCAGAATTTCATGAGAAAAGTTGACGATTGTTATTTTTTTGGAGGCGTGTAAGGTGGGCGGTTTTCTGGAAGGTCTGCTTTGACTTTGATGAGGAAGGGGTTATTTCCCTCTCATTTGGCTAAAAGGTCCTTGTTTAAGGGGAAAAAGTTCTAAAAAGAGATAGCTACACCAAAAGGGTTTTGTTATAATAAGCGCAAATATGAATTTCAGGAGGATTGATTTTGGGAGAATACGGACTTGCTACCTTAGCTTTTGGCTTAGGGATGTTGGCGGTGTTGATTGTAGTTATCAGTCATTACCACAATCAGAAAAAAATCATGGAATTAACCCAACGGCTACAAGAAGCTAAGCGGGCACAAGAAAAACAAGTTACTTTAGTAAGCGACAGTGTGAACAATCTGCGGCGGGATTTATTACGGGAATGCCAAGACTTTACAGCTCAAGAAACCCAGAGTTTTAAAGACGGCATCAGCCAAAGCTTGAGGGAAGAAAAAGCCCTAGTGGATCAAATGAACCAGGACTTGCTACAACTGCAAGAAAAGATGGCGGCAGAATTCAGCGGAATGTTGGAATGGCGCCAAGATTTAGAAGTTACCATGAATACTCAGGCGGAAAATCAAGGGGTATTCGTGGAACATGTGCACAATCAATTGGAAAATTTTGCGAAACAAAGTTTGACGCTTCCAGATCAATTGGATGCTATTTCCGGCAAATTGGAGCGCATCAGACAATTGAAAGGGGAGTTAGCGACACTGACGCAACCGATTCAGCTAGATGCTTGGAAAGAACCCTCTCCCTTTGAAAGAGCAAACGATGCAGTGTAATAAATAAGTAAGGAAAAAAGCTGAGCTAAGGCTCGGCTTTTTTGTTTGCTAATAACAACTGACGGAATAACCCTAATTCAAGAAAATAGAGTAACTGGATAGAAAAAGCCATCTGTCTTCGTATAATAAGTGTAAGGATGAAAAAGGGGTCTTTTTTAGGGGAGGTGTCATGTTGGATAGGGAATTGATTGAAGAACTCAAAGCGCGTAATTTCGAGGCTTTGGAACATTTGATTACCGAGTATGGGGAGGCCATTATTCGGACGGTTCACGCTATTTTATGTGAAAGCCATGAGCAGAGTGAATGGGAAGCGGTGGAAAATACGATTTTTTATACAATCTGGGAAAAAATTGGTGATTTTGACCCCAAAAAGGCTTCTTTTATTACCTGGCTGTTGATGATTGCTCGCAGTAAAGCAATCGATCAAAAACGAAAGCTGGCTAGAGACTACCATGAGGATGATGGGGAAAAATTAAATAAACTTGCAGATCAAGAGGATGATCCCTTAGCCCAAGAGACTTTTCTTGAATTGGTAGATTGCTTAAGCCAAGAAGATCAGCAAATTTTTCTTCTTTATTATTTTTATCAAGTTTCCCCAAAGGATATCGCCAAGACTTTATCTTTTGAACAGTCCCAGGTCTACAATCGGCTCTCCCGAGGACGGAGTAAATTGAGACAGAAATTTGCAGAAAGGAGTGATTCTTTTGGGTTTTAAAGAAGTTGTTTATCAGGAAAATCAGCGCTTGGGTAAGCTGATGGATGAAGCACAAGTGCAGAGCCTTTATCAAAGAAGCAAATATTATATATTGATGCAAGAAATCAAGGCCAAGCTAACGCCCCAATTGCCGGCAGACGAACCGATTTTGGCGTATTTGCCACTGAACAATACCGATAATACCGCTTTGATGAATACAGGAATCAACGGGCTGGCTTACGCGCGCTCCAAAGCCGCTCGGGAGTATGTGGAGAAGTTTCACGATACCCGAGGCAACCGTCTGATGGTCTTTACCAATCGGCAAATTCTTTTTTTAGTAGTCGTTGATTTCTTGGAAGACAATCAGTATTTCAGCTATCCTTATAGCAGTCTCCAGTCCATCTTTGTGGAAAAATATCAACGAAATTACTTTGATGAAAAATTCCACAGACAAAGGTTTACTTGCTACTTTGTCGATTTTCAGTCGGAAGCCCATGTTTTTATTGAGGCCTTAAGTGAGCAAGATTATCAGGAGTTTTGCCGGATTAAGGAGCAGATTTCCGCTTTTGCCGCAGTGCCCAAGAGCAATCACGTCCAACGAAACAGCCGGATTGATCGCGTTCTTAATAAAATCGGCGCTACCGCTGTTTGGTGGATCAACATCCCTTTTTTCCTCTTGTTGGTCTATTTGATTTGGCGTTTACTCAGTGTCAAATAATCGCGATTTGTGTCTGAGAAAAAAATTGAGAAAAGCTGGGCTAAGGCTCGGCTTTTTTTGTTTGCCAAAACATGGGCAGAAAAAATTTTCAGTCAATTTTGCCTTAAACTAGGGATATTTGCTACAATAAGGGAGTACTTTTCATAACACATTTTTGTGGGGGAGTGCTTATTTGAAAAAAGGGGAGTGTTAGCATGTTACAAGTGGAGCACTTGGAGAAATCTTTTGGGGACTATCGAGCGGTAGCAGATCTTTCCTTTGAGATCCAAGACGGGAGCATCATGGGGCTGATTGGTCAAAATGGTGCAGGGAAAACCACTACTTTCCGGCTGATTATGGATTTTTTGAAGCCGGATCAAGGAACGGTTTTGTGGAATGGACAACCGATTAGCGCTAAGGAATACAATTTGATTGGCTATTTACCGGAAGAACGGGGCCTCTATCCGAAAGTCAGCATTGAAGAGCAGCTGGTCTTTTTTGCCGAATTACGAGGCAAGACACGAAAAGAAATCTTACCAAAGATCGATGAATGGATGGAAAAATTTCAAGTCAAAGGCAAGAAAACTGACAAAGTAAAATCCTTATCAAAAGGGAATCAACAAAAAGTCCAGTTGATCGCGACCTTGATTCATGAGCCAAAATTGGTTATTTTGGACGAGCCTTTCAGTGGATTGGATCCTGTGAATGCCGAGCTATTAAAAGACGGCATCCTTCAATTGAAGCGACAAGGTTCTTGCGTTATCTTTTCTTCTCACAACATGGACAATGTGGAAAAAATTTGTGACCACTTAATCATGTTAAACAATGGTCAGACGGTCTTAAAAGGGAAGGTTCACGATATCCGGGAATCTTTCGGTCGTACGAAACTCTTTTTAGATGCCGGGCTTCCTGAGGCTGAATTAGAAGCGGTAGCGGGTGTCAAACAAGTGTCAACGAGAGAAGACGGCAGCTTGGAATTGACCCTTTCAGATTCCAAAGCCGGAGAAGAAATCTTTATGCGAGCAACGCAAGATGGCTATATTCCCATGTTTAATCAGCAGCCGCCGACTTTGGAAGAAATTTTTAAGATGAAAGCGGGGAAGCATCATGAGTAAATTTTGGGTGATTGCCGGAGATGTATACAAGAAAAATGTCAAATCCGCGAGCTTTGCGATTTTGATTTTGGCTCCCTTTTTGTTTGGCGTCTTTTTCTGGTTTATCAATAATTTAGCCGGAGACAGTGATTTAAATAAAATCGGGGTTTTTAGTGAAAATGCTCAGGTGGCAGAAAGTTTTACTCAGTTGGACAATGAGGAGTACCAGTTTGTCACTTTGAAAAGTGAGGCTGCTGGAGAAAAGCAACTGGAAAAAGAAGACATTGATGCTTATCTAGTCTTAGCTTTGGAGGAAGAACAAGTCAAAGGGACGATTTACGCGGAGTCTTCCGTGGGGACGACCTTACAGATGACCTTACAGCAGATGCTCAACAGCATGCAACGAAGTCTTCGGGCGCAAACCCTGGGCTTAAGTCCTGAAAAAGTGACACAGCTAGATGAGCCGGCTAGCTTTACCACCCAAAAGGTGAGCTTCGATGCAGCGGGCAAGATGGAAGACAAGGATGATTACAGCAATATCCAAAGCATGGTGGCCATGGTGGCGACGATTTTGCTCTTGGTGTTTATCATGACCTATGCTAGTATCATCGCTCAGGAGATTGCCTCGGAAAAAGGCACCCGGATCATGGAAATCATTCTTTCCAGTACCAAAGCCCAGACTCATTATTATGGGAAATTAGTAGGGGTTCTGTTGGTGGCCTTGACGCAAATGGTGATTTACGGATTGATGATTGTCTTTGGCTGGCAGAAGTTTAAAGATATGGAAATGGTTCAAAGTGTGATTGGGGACTTGTCCATTGAAAAAGTCTTTGGGCCTTTCTTAATCTTCACCGTGATTTTCGTCTTACTAGGGATTTTGATTTATTCTGTATTGGCGGCGCTCTGTGGTTCATTGGTCAACAAAGCAGAAGATACAGCCAAAGCCATCGTGCCGGTGACGTACTTGTCCATGGCGGGCTACTTTATCGCTTATCTTTTAGGATTAATGGATCCTCACAGTGCAGTCTTGAAGGTCACGTCTTACATTCCGTTCTTTTCGAGTTTCTCTATGCCGGTGCGCTTAGCTTCCGATACGGCGACGATTGGCAATGGGATTGTGTCTGTGGTCATCTTACTTGTGGTGACTTTGGGGATGATGTTTCTTTCGGCCGGTTTGTACAAATCCAATGTCTTGGTTTACAACGACAATGGGGTTTGGGCGGCTTTGAAACAGTCTTGGACGCTTTTCCGTAGCGAACAAAAATAAAAAAATGCCAAGGTTTCCTCCATTGGGAGAGGACCTTGGCATTTTTTAGTTACAAAGAGTGAACAAAATAATCAAACAAACCTTGCTCTGTAGCAATGGTCTCACAAGCTAGTTCCGGATGCCACTGGACGCCCAACAGTCGCCGGTTTTGGTCTTCAATGCCTTCAATTACCCCATCTGGTGCCGTAGCTGTAACGGTTAAGCCACTGCCTAGGCGATGGATGGTTTGATGGTGGAAAGAATTGACTTGATAGCTGGCTGGCAAAAGAGTACGCAGTAGACTATCCTCATTGATCATCACCGGATGTGTGGGCTGAGCAAAAGGTGTGGGAAATTGATCATGTTTCAAAGTGTTTTCTTCTCGTAAGGACAAGTCTTGTACTAAGCTCCCGCCTAAAGCCACATTCAACAACTGCATCCCGCGACAAATCGCGAAAATCGGCTTGCCTTGTTCGAGGGCTGCCGCAATCAATGCCAGTTCGAAATGATCCCGTGGGACATCTAGGGCCTTGAGCTGTGCTTGGGGCAGTGCGTGATAGAGTCGAGGATCCACGTCTTGACCACCGGCAAGTAAGAGCTTGTCCACATTTGCCATGTAGGCTGGGGCATCTTCCGGTTCACCCACGGGTAAGACAAAGGGCAGGCCGCCTGCACGAGTGATTCCCGTGACGAAATTTCGCGGGGTGTAACTGAGCCAATGAGTTTCTCCTTCGACCATAGTGCGTTGACTACCGGCAATTCCAATCCGTGGCTTCACGTACATCGCTCCTTGTGTTTATTTTTCCCGAATTACTTCGATCTTGTAGCCATCTGGGTCGACGATAAAGTAATAAGAAGGGCTTGTGCCAGGAAGACCTTTCAGATCCGTTACGGTAAAACCAGCCCCTTGGTGTTTTTCATGCAATGCTTCTAAATCGGGTACTGCAATGGCAATATGACCATAGCCATCCCCTAGATCATACCCTGGGTGGTCGTAGTTGTAAGTCAGTTCCAGTTCATAGTCATCTCCTGGTAAAGAGAGGTACACCAGGGTGAATTTGTTTTCCGGGAAGTCCCGCCGGCGTGTTTCTACAAAATCAAAGGCTTCTTGGTAAAAGTTCAAAGAAGCTTCCAAGTCTTTGACCCGGACACAGGTATGGGCCATTTTCATCTGTCATCATCCTTTCAATTAGCGCAATCAAATCCTACTAGCGCATTACCTTCATCTTACCATAGGGGAGAAAGGATGATAAGAAATCGGCTTTTCCTTGTGCAAACGCCCTCACTTCGGTAAAATATGGAGAAAAGCAATGGTTGGGGGATGTTGGTGTGGTACCAAAATTTGGTGAAAAAGAAGCGGGGAAACCCTATCGCGCACGATACGGTGCATACGTGGTGATTCCTGAAAAAGATCGACAAACAATTGTTTTGGTGCAAGCACCAAATGGCGCGTATTTTTTGCCTGGTGGGGAGATTGAAGCCGGGGAGAATCATCGACAAGCCATTGAACGGGAGATGTTAGAAGAAGTCGGTTTCGTAGTCGTCTTAGGGACTTACTTTGGAGAAGCCGTGGAGTACTTTTACTCCCGGCATCGGGATACCTATTTCGAGCATCCGGGGTATTTTTATGAAGTTACTAGCTATGAAAAAGTGGCTGAGCCAACAGAAACCACGAATACGATTGAATGGCACACGCCCCAAAAAGCGTTACAGCTTTTAAAGCGGGGCAGTCATCGATGGGCCGTGGAACAATGGTTAAAACAGCAATCAGCCAAATAAAAAAGCAAAAAGCCACGACTTCCTTTGGTGAATCCCAAGAAGTAGTGGCTTTTTTAGTTTACATTACAAGACGTATTGCTCCACAACCAAAGCTACGCCGTCTTCGTCGTTTGAGGCGGTCTCCACATCAGCGACTTCTTTTACAATAGGAATCGCATTTTTCATGGCTACGCCAATGCCGGCGTATTCCAACATAGTCAAGTCGTTTTCGTTGTCGCCAATGGCCATGACTTCATCCGAGGTCAATTCCAAATGGCTAGCTAGTTGAGCCAAGCCAACACCTTTACTAGCACCTGGATGAAGGACTTCCAAGTAGAACGGTGCACTTTTGACCACCGTATAGCGCTCTTTGAAATCAGCCGGGATTTGCGCAATCGCCGCATCCAAAATCGCTGGTTCATCGATCATCATCATTTTGATCATTTCCACAGGCTCCGTGATCATTTCATCCGCTGAACGGAATTTAATCGGCATGTGCACCAACCAAGACTCGTGCACAGTGTAAGGGCTGATGTCCCGGTGAGCGGTGTAAATTGCGTCACTGCTGGAAACGTGCAAGTGCACGCCTAGTTTTTGTGCCATGTAGCTGACATCCAAATAATCGTCTTGGCTCAAATGAGCGGAAAAAATTTCTTCTTTCGTACCGACGTTTTGGACTAAAGAGCCATTATAAGTGATCACGTAATCTTCATCGGTAACCAGGCCTAATGCTTCTAATTCCGGTTGCACGCCAGGAAGTGGTCGGCCGGTACACAAAACAATCTTCACGCCTTTATCCCGAGCGGCGATTAAAGTGTTTTTCACCCGCTCCGTTAGTTTGCGTTCAGAATTCACCAAGGTACCATCGATGTCGATGGCAATAAGTCGAATGGACATGTAAAGGTAACTCCTTTTTTTTATTGCGAGATGGCCTTTGCCAAGTTAAACCAAGGCACCATTGTGAATATGGGCGGCGAAGGCTTGATAGGTTTCGCTAAACAAATCATAATTGTTGGAAGAAGTGGGGTCAACCATTTCTTTTGGGAAATAGAAGCGATGATCCCCGGTTTTTTGACCGGCGATAGCGGCGACTAGCTGGCTGACCTTGGATAGTTCCACTAAGCTACCGTCGTTTTGTTGCAATTCAATTTGCGTCCGATGTACCCCGGATTTTGGCCGATAAAAATCGTAAGGCAAATCGTAGCTTGAGTTCACCGCGGTGTAGTAATTCGGATCAAAGCCGACTTCCTCCACTAAATCTTGTAGTGTTTCGATTAAAGGCCATTGGTGCTCTTCATCGAAAGTAGCGGATTTTAGTGGTTTGCGATAGAGCCAACGCTTCGCCAAATCGCTAAGCAAGAGATCTTGCTCGTCTGCCCACTGAATGAAGTAAGTAGTCAAAACCCCATCGTCTAATTTCAAGTAGTCTTCTAGAGTAAATTCTTCCGCTAAAAAGGGAATCAATAATTGAGAATGCAAGGCGAAGATTTCCGGTGTTTCCCGGTACAATTCATGGGCCCGGTCAAGTAAATGCTCTAACATGACTTCCATGCCACGAGAGACTTTGTGGAAATAAACTTGCACGTACATTTGATAGCGGCTGACGATGTAATCTTCCACTGCGTGCATGCCACTGTAACTAAAAGCAATCCCCCCGGCATAAGGGCGAATCACCCGTAAGATTCGGGTCAAATCGAAAGTACCGTATTCCGTCCCCGTGAAGTAAGCATCTCGCAAAAGGTAGTCCATGCGATCGGCATCGATTTGGCTGGAAATCATCTGCACCACTTGAGGATTAGGGTAGTCATGGGTAATCACGCTAGCCACTTGTTCCGGAAAGCCAGGGGCCACCCGATTCAAAATTTGAAAGACTTCTGTTTCAGGGCTGGTGATGATCTCCACGGTGATGGCTTCGTGATCCGTATGGAAGATATGCTCGAAAGTGTGGGAAAAAGGTCCGTGGCCCACATCATGTAAAAGAGCGGCACACAAGGTCACCAGACGTTCTTGGTCATCCCAACCGCCGGGGCCGATTTTTTCCACGGAATAATTGCGAGCGAAGATGTCGCAAATTCGGCGAGCAATTTCGTAAACCCCCAAAGAATGGGCAAAGCGACTGTGCTCGGCTCCATGGAAAGTAAAGGAGTTCGTTCCTAGTTGCTTAATTCGGCGTAAACGTTGGAACTCTTTGGAATTGATCAAGTCCAAGATGACTTGATGCTGCACGTGAATGTAATTGTGCACCGGGTCCCGAAAGACTTTTTCTAAAGGTAGTAATTGTTCTCTATAAGGAATCATTTTTTTGCTCCTTTATGATTTGATTGCGTTGCGCCATGCTGGCCAGACGACTTTCGTAGCGACTGGTGTCTGCTAGTTGATTCAGCCAATCCCGTGAGTCCAGGTGTTTGGCTTTGGGGAAGACAGCACTTAGGCGTTTGATGACTTCTTTTGGGGTCATCCCCGGCAGAAAGTCGGCTAGATTCGCCATGCTAGTCGGGTCCACTGGGGGATAGCCTTGGGTTCCAAAAGCTTCTTTTAAACCCGCTTGATAAAAATTACGAACCAAAACGCCTCGGCCTGGTTGATCTCCATTGACGCTTAAGTACAGCATAATCACCACACCATTTTTAATCCGGCGTTGGGCGATCCCGGCGATTTTTTGTCCTTCAATGCTTAAGTCGAACTCTCCAGGACAATAAGAAGTCGCTACTTCCCCTGTAGTAATCGTCACTTCAGGAAAGGCTTGTTGAATCAAATGATACATTTTTTCGTAGGCTTCATCCGTGGATAGCTTCTGATTCGTCAAAGGCAAAATGAGAGAGACGTTTAAAATTCCCGCATCCGCCACGACGCCCAGACCACCGGAATTGCGGACTACGGGGGTGTAGCCGGTAGCTGGCAAGGTGGCCAAAGCAGCTTGTAGCTGAGGCAGTCGGGTATCTTTCATGCCTAAAATCATCCCTTGGGACAATTGCCAAAAGTGCAGGTAAGGTTGCTCCTGTTGCCCAGAGTCTTCGATTAAGACGTCTGTTAAAGCAAAGGGCGTAAAAAATTCCTGAGTTTGGTAAAGTGGTTGATTCAGTATGTGGATCGATTTCATAAAAAAACTCCTTTATTACTTATGAGGCACCTTTATTATATACGAAATGGTGAAATAAATAACTTATTAACCTCTATGGAAAAGAGATTGTTTGACAAAATCTGAAAATCATTGAACAATAAAGAAAAATGTCGGGGCAATCTCTTGTCAAAGGGTGCCACAAAGGAAAGGAGTCCGGGGAATGGAACTAAAAAATGGTTTGCCAGTGTCGATTAAACTGGCTACCAAAGTTACGCAACAACAAACCACGGAAGATTTTTATTTTGAATTAGCCGGTCAGCTAGTGACCATCGGCGATACACTGTATATTCGCTACCAAGAGGTGCAAGAAGACGGACAGAAAATTCCCGTGACCATTAAAATCATGCCAGACGGAGCAGTGCAATTGACTCGCTCTGGGGATATGCGCATGCGCTTGAAGTTTATTTACCGGGAAATGGTCAACACATCCTACAACACTCCGTATGGCACCATGCTTTTTTCTACTTATACGAAAAATTTGCGGGTGAGCTTGAAAGATCGCCCGGCTTCCGGGAAAATCGTGATCGAATACGACTTGTACATGGCAGACGAACAAATTGGCAATTATCAAATCAATCTGGATTTCACCGCATAATTTTGCGAAATAAAATTGCTTTTTTTGGTCCGTTTTTGTATGATAAGGGGTAGACTGTGAAAGGACGTGTCCTAATTTGGAAATTAAAGTATTTGAAGGCTTGAATAAAAACGAGCTATCCATGATCGAAGTGGCTCACGCGATCTTAGAGCAAAAAGCGGATGTGATGGATTTTTCCGATCTAGTAAATCAGATTCAAACGTACTTAGGAAAATCTGACAGCGAAATTCGGGATTCATTGTCCCAGTTTTATACTGATTTGAACATCGACGGCAGTTTCATCTCCTTGGGGGAAAACCGCTGGGGCCTACGTTCTTGGTATGCCATCGATTCCATCGATGAAGAGTTGAACCACGGTCTAGACGAGGATGAAGAAGAAGCGACTCCTAGAAAGCGCAAGCGCAAACGGGTCAATGCATTTATCAATGATGACGAAGATGCCATCGACTACAACGATGACGATCCTGAAGACACTGACTTGGCTGATGCCGAGGATGATAAAGAACTCTACGATGACGATGATGACGACGATGACGATGAAGAAATTGCAGAATACAATTCTGATTTGCAAGAAATCGGCGCCGACGAACCAACGGACGATGAAGTAGAAGTTCCTGGTGGCATTGAAGAAGACTTGTCTATCATTGACGATGATGACGATAGCTTCGACGACGAAGAAGAAGAGTAAGCTTGCTTTAAAACCTAGAACCTGTGGCGTGTGCCGTGGTTCTAGGTTTTTTTGTCGATTCTTTTTGTAAGGTGTAAAATGAAAGGGAATTCAAAACACTTGAAAGAAAATGAGGTGGAGAAAGTGGCTGAACTGGGATTGTTCGTCGGAGTGATTCTTGCCTTGGTCGTGATGAGTGTTCAATTTATGCGGGGAAAGTGGTTACGAATGATTGCGGGCAATAGGAAAGGTGATCCGGAAAACCTACAAGCACAAACACGTCTAGGAAAAGTCGTGGGCGGGGCTTGTCTGTTTGTCACTTTTGTGTTGGTTTTGTTTCAAATGGGCCTTTTGTCCACTCCGGTGATGTATGTAACAGCAGCCCTGGCCTGCTTAAGTACGGTAGTCGTCATCAATCAGCCGGATAAAAAAGGCTAATCTGTAATAGTGTGACAGTGGCAGTAGGGTGGCTGAGTTGCCTTCTTAGGGGATTCTCGCTAGAATGAGTTTTGCTGTGCTACTTCTAAAAGCAGCCAGTGGATAAGTAATGGAGGGGATGAAAAAATGAGTGCGTATACGACACCAATTTTAACGGCGCTATTGCTGTTTCCTTTTTTGGCTGCGTTGGCGGTGGTTCCTTATGGGGTTTGGCAATACCGAAAATTCGGCTCGATTTCCAAACGAAAAGTAGTGATTTTATTTAGTTTTAGCTTTTATTTATTGTGTGCCTATTTCTTAGTGATTTTGCCTTTGCCGGATCCAGATCAGGTGGCCAAGCTTACGACTATTCGATACAACCTAGTGCCTTTTACCGCATTGCGGGACTTTCTTTCGGGAACTGTCTGGCGACCGTGGGAATTCGGCACGTATTTGCCAGCTTTGAAGCAAGGCGTCTTTTTGCAACCTTTTTTCAATTTAATGCTGACCTTGCCGTTTGGTTTTTACTTGCGCTATATTTGGAAAGTGTCACTAAAAAAAGTGATTCTGGCCAGCTTTGCTCTGTCCTTATTTTTTGAATTAACTCAATTAACCGGTTTGTATTTCATTTATCCTCGTTCCTATCGTTTGTTTGATGTGGACGATTTGATTTTAAATACTACGGGTGGGGTATTGGGCTATGCCTTGGAGCCGGTGTTTGCGCGATTGTTGCCGTCTATAGACGAGCTGAATACCGCTGCCGGTAGTGAGCGGGATAAGGCCGGTTTTTGGCGGCGTTTGATTGCTTTATTGGTGGATCTTACGCTGTTTTCTCTGGCTTTTCAAGCGGTGGCGTACTTTGCCCCTGACCTTAGCCGGGAGCACTATGGCATCTACTTAATCGGTGTTTTCCTCTACTTTGTATTGGTGCCCTTTATTTGGCACGGGGGGACCATTGGCAAACACTTGGTGAAGATTCGTCTGGTGAATCGTAAGGGAGAGCGCTTAGGCTTTCTTGCTTTGCTATGGCGCCAGTTCTTATTGTTTGGTGTCACATTTGGAGTGTGGGACTTTTTATTGCCGGCTGTTTTGCGGCAGATGCAAAATGAGGAAGGCAAGCACGTGGAATTTTATCTGATGGTCCTAGGGGGCTGTGGGGTCTTTCTCGGATTGGTACTCATCAATGGACTTCTGCTGTTGTTTGGACAGCGGCGGATGTTTTACGAACGCTTGAGTGGTTCAAAGGAAATCGGCTACTGATACAAATCGATTTTCATTTTTAAAGAATCCAGTAGTAGGCCTACCAGCCAATCTTAGGGTGAAAATTGCCCTAAATTATGCTACGATAAAAAGGTTGGTAGGCTATTTGTGTCCGAGAGATTTCTTTGAAAAGTCACTGAGGCACAAAAAAAGACACCTCGTAAAACGAGATGTCAACAACGCGCTCTAAGGGAATCGAACCCCTGTCTCAAGAACCGGAATCTTACGTGATATCCACTACACTAAGAGCGCTCAATCGGAACATTTAATAGTGTACCTAATAATTGGAAAAAAGACAAGAGGAAATTTTATGAAATTTCAACAAAATTTTTCACAAGCACAAAAACAGACCCAAAAACTGGTTTTGACGCAGAAATTACAGCAATCAATCCAAGTTTTGCAATATTCTATGGAAGAATTGGTGAACTTCGTCGAGAATGAAGCTTTAGAAAATCCTTTGATTGAAGTTACCGACGCGAACTATACCTTAAATTATTCGAAACCGAAGACCAGTAATGGGGAAGAAATCAATTATTTAAATCAAATTCCCGATACGCGGATTTCTTTGTTCGAACATTTGATCGATCAAATCCACATTAATTACCGGGATACTTACTTGCGGACTCTGGTTTTATTTTTGGTGGAATCCATCGATTTAAATGGTTTTTTGACGATTACGTTAGAAGAAGCCTGTGAAAAAACCGGGGCCAATCAAATTCAAATGCTCGATGCGTTAACTTTGATTCAGCAATTGGATCCAGCGGGAGTCGGCGCGCGGAATTTGCAAGAATGCTTAATGTTGCAAACGGAACGAGATGACAGTGCGCCGGCGATTGCCTACTTAGTATTGGAAGAACACTTCGATCAGTTGGCTGGTCGCAAATGGCCGGAAATCGCCAAGAAGCTAAATGTCCCTGTCACGGAGATTCAAGCAGTCTTTGATTACATTCAAACCTTGACCCCAACACCGGGGGCTAGTTTTGGGACCACGGATGGTTTGTACATTATTCCCGATGTCCAAGTAAAAATCAGCGGGGATCACTTGCAAGTCAGCTCCAATCGTCGGGGAATGCCGGAAATCAAGTTCCAACAAAACTACTTCGATCAGATGACCCAAAGCAAAGACCCGGAAGTCTTAAAGTATTTAGAAGGGAAGAAACAGGACTTCCAATGGTTGCAAAAGACGATGCAGCAAAGAGGGGACACGATTCTTCGAGTAGCCGAGGCCATCTTGCAACACCAACGGGACTTTTTCTTTGACGAACACCGGCCTTTAAAACCCTTGATTTTGAAAGACATTGCAGAAGAGTTGGAGATTCACGAGTCTACCGTTAGTCGGGCGGTGAATGGCAAATACATGGAAACTCCTATGGGTGTCTTTGAGTTGAAGAGCTTCTTTAGTCAAAAGGTTGGCCCTCAAAGTGCCGGGGATGATATCTCTGCCGACACCATTAAACAAGCTTTGGCGGAAATTGTAGCCGGTGAAAACAAACAAAAGCCTTATTCCGATCAGAAATTGGTGGAATTATTGAAAGCCAAATCATTTGAGATTTCCCGGCGCACGGTGGCAAAATACCGAGAAGCCTTGAAGATCCCAAGCTCATCTAAAAGGAAACGTTTTGATTAAAGTGCCTTACAAAAAATACGGCGGGAAACTGCCGTATTTTTTTATGTTATCCAATGAATTTGTCCCGCCGGAAAAGCAAAAAAAGAAGGCCTATCGGTTGCAACCATATGCCAGAGATGGTATGATTACCCATGTGAGGTCGTTGATTTCTTCCCGCAAGTTAATTTTTTTTGTGGTGAATGGGTCGATTTAGGTCTATGTTGGACTATTAAGGTCCCACGGAGGAGTGGCACATGCTTGATGAATTAAAATTGATTGAAGCGGTCGCCCCCGATATCCTCGCCGTTTTGCAAGAACGCTTTAAAATTTTGCAAAACATCTACTGGATGCAACCCATCGGCCGGCGGAATTTGGCAGAGAGTATGGAGATGACCGAACGGATTTTACGATCGGAAACAGACCAGTTAAAAAAACTGCAATTGATCGAAGTCAGTAAAAGTGGGATGACCCTTACTGAAAAAGGGGAAGCTGCTTACAATGGCTTAGGTAAAATGATGGATCAATTGTTTGGAATGCATCGTTTAGAAAAGCGGTTGGCCGACCATTTTGGTATTGCCCGTTGTGTGATTTCCACGGGAGATAGCGATCGTCAGCGAAAGATCATCGAAGAATTCGGTGATTATCTCAATGAGGCTTTGGATTTTTTGTTACCTGAGGGCAATAATATTATTGCTGCAATGGGTGGAACTACCATGGCTATCGTAGCAGAGCGCTTGACCAATTTGGAAAGCGAAAAGCGTCATAATCTGTTTGTCCCAGCCCGAGGTGGTATCGGGGAAGCAGTCAACTTG
This sequence comes from Enterococcus asini ATCC 700915, assembly GCF_000407365.1. GTDB lineage: Bacteria > Bacillota > Bacilli > Lactobacillales > Enterococcaceae > Enterococcus_C > Enterococcus_C asini. The sequence continues at coordinate 89,725 of NZ_ASVU01000001.1, read as the reverse complement.
CAAGCCAATTCGGTAAGTTCCGTAATGGCCATGCGAGCTAATGGCGACTATCGAGCGTTGTATGTACCGGAGCAGTTAAGCCCGGCAACCTATCGCTCTCTGTTGCAAGAGCCTTCGATTTTGGAGGTCTTAAACCTGATCAGTCACGCCAACTGTGTAATTCACAGTATCGGGCGGGCACTGCACATGGCAGCACGGCGCAAGATGTCGGAGGAAGAAATCTTGATGCTTAAGCAAAAAAATGCCGTGGCGGAATCATTCGGGTACTTTTTCAATGAAAATGGTGAAGTGATTTATAAGGTGCCAAAAATCGGAATTGAATTAAACGAGTTACAAGATGTTCCAGTGATTTTGGCGGTTGCAGGAGGCAAGAGTAAAGCCAAAGCAATCAAAGCCTATATGAAGAACGCACCAAAACAAACGTGGCTCATTACAGATGAAGCTGCAGCAAATGAGATTTTAAAAGGGGCAACCCTTTAAAATAAAAATATTTTTGATTTTCATAAGGAGGAAATCTCAAATGACAGTTAAAGTAGGTATTAATGGTTTTGGACGTATCGGACGTTTAGCATTCCGTCGTATCCAAGATGTGGATGGAATCGAAGTAGTTGCAATCAACGACTTGACAGACGCAAAAATGTTGGCTGACTTGTTGAAATATGATTCTACTCAAGGTCGTTTCAACGGTACTGTAGAAGTTAACGAAGGTTCTTTCACAGTAAATGGTAAAGAAGTAAAAGTTTTGGCTAACCGCAACCCTGAAGAATTACCATGGGGCGAACTAGGCGTAGATATCGTTTTGGAATGTACTGGTTTCTTCACTACTAAAGAAAAAGCTGAATTGCACTTGAAAGCCGGCGCTAAACGCGTGGTTATCTCAGCTCCAGGTAGCGCTGACGTTCCAACAATCGTTTACAACGTTAACCATGAAATCTTAACTGGTAAAGAAACAGTTATCTCTGGTGCTTCTTGTACTACTAACTGTCTAGCTCCAATGGCTAAAGTTTTGAACGACCAATTCGGTATCGTTGAAGGCTTGATGACTACAATCCACGCTTACACTGGTGACCAAAACACTTTGGATGCTCCACATCCTAAAGGTGACATGCGTCGTGCCCGTGCTGCTGCGATCAACATCGTGCCTAACACAACTGGTGCTGCTAAAGCAATCGGCCAAGTTATCCCTGAATTGAACGGCAAACTTGACGGAGCTGCTCAACGTGTTCCTGTACCAACTGGTTCATTAACTGAATTGGTTACTGTATTGGACAAACAAGTAACTGCTGACGAAGTAAATGCTGCTATGAAAGCTGCATCTAACGAATCTTACGGCTACAACGTTGACCCAATCGTTTCTTCTGATATCGTAGGCATGACTTACGGTTCATTGTTTGACGAAACTCAAACAAAAGTTATGACAGTTGGCGACAAACAATTGGTTAAAACTGTTGCTTGGTACGACAACGAAATGTCTTACACTGCACAATTGATCCGTACTCTTGAATACTTCGCAAAACTTTAAGATTAACTCTTAAAAAGCGACATTCAATAGTTTGACTGGAAGCGGGGAAGCGCATCGCTTCCCCGCTTTTTTCTATGAAAACTCAATACATGGAGGTAAGAACATGGCAAAGAAAACCATTGAAGATATCGATTTAAAAGATAAAAAAGTCTTGGTCCGCGTTGACTTTAACGTGCCTTTGAAAGATGGCGTGATTGGCGACGACACTCGGATCAAAGCGGCTTTACCTACGATTCAATACGTAATCGATCACGACGGTAAAGCAATCTTGTTCTCTCACTTAGGCCGGGTAAAAACCGAAGAAGACAAAGCTGGTAAATCTTTGGCTCCTGTAGCAAAACGTTTGGGAGAATTACTAGGGAAAGAAGTTACTTTCGTTCCTGAAACGCGGGGTGCTGAATTAGAAGCAGCCATTGCGAACATGAAAGACGGCGACGTATTAGTATTCGAAAACACTCGTTTCGAAGACGTTGACGGCAAAAAAGAAAGCAAAAACGATCCTGAATTGGGCAAATACTGGGCTTCTCTTGGGGATGTCTTCGTAAACGATGCATTCGGGACTGCTCACCGGGCACACGCTTCTAACGTAGGGATTGCTTCAACTGGTATCCCAACTGTTGCGGGCTTCTTGATGGAAAAAGAAATCAAATTCATCGGCGAAGCAGTGGAAGATCCTAAACGTCCAATGATCGCAATTCTAGGTGGCGCCAAAGTATCTGACAAGATCGGCGTTATCAAAAACTTGATTCCAAAAGCTGACAAAATCATGATCGGTGGCGGGATGACTTACACTTTCTATGCTGCAAAAGGCATGAAAATCGGTAAATCATTAGTTGAAACTGACAAGATTGACTTAGCAAAAGAATTAATCGCAGAAGCTGGGGATAAATTAGTCTTGCCAATCGACAACGTTTGTGCGGCTGAATTCTCCAACGATGTACCAACTGAAACTATCGAAGGCGAAATCGAAGGCGATGTAATGGCTCTAGACATCGGCCCTGCATCTGTTGCTTTGTTTGCTGAAACATTGGCTGGTGCGAAAACTGTCGTTTGGAACGGACCTATGGGTGTGTTCGAAATGTCTAATTTTGCTAACGGTACAATCGGTGTTTGTGAAGCAATCGCGAACCTTGAAGGCGCAACAACCATTATCGGTGGTGGGGACTCTGCAGCAGCAGCTGAACAATTAGGCTTTGCTGACAAATTCACTCACATCTCTACTGGTGGCGGTGCTTCATTGGAATTGTTAGAAGGTAAAACCTTACCAGGACTAGCTGCAATCAACGACAAATAATCGCTAATTCGTTCGGCCTCATTTTTGGGGCTGAACCAATCAGTTTTTAAAAAGAGGAGCGAATAACATGCGCAAACCAATCATCGCAGGTAACTGGAAGATGAACAAAACTTTGGCTGAAGCAAAAGAATTTACTTTGGCAGTGAAGGATGCAATTCCTTCAAAAGATGTAGTAGACTCCGTTATCGGTTCTCCTGCATTGTTCTTAGCACCAATGAACTGCAAACGGAAAGATTCTGAACTGCAATTAGCAGCTCAAAACTGCTTCTGGGAAAACGAAGGTGCCTACACTGGGGAAACTTCTCCAGCAGCTTTGGCTGACATGGGCATCGAATACGTAATCATCGGCCACTCTGAACGCCGGGAATACTTCCATGAAACAGACGAAGAAATCAACAAAAAAGCGAAAGCAATCTTCGCAAACGGCATGACACCAATCTTGTGCTGTGGTGAAACCTTGGAAACCTATGAAGCTGGTAAAACAGCAGAATGGATCGAAGGCCAAATCACTGCAGACTTGAAAGACTTGTCTGCTGAACAAGTTTCTAGCATGGTTATTGCTTACGAACCTATCTGGGCAATCGGTACTGGTAAATCAGCTGACGCTAACATCGCAGACGAAATCTGTGGCGTTGTCCGTAAAACAGTTGAAAAATTATACGGTAACGAAGTAGCAGAAAAAGTTCGGATCCAATACGGCGGTTCTGTGAAACCAGAAAACATTGCCGAATACATGGCAAAAGAAAACGTGGATGGTGCTTTGGTAGGCGGCGCAAGCTTGCAACCAGACTCATTCTTAGCATTGCTTTCAGCTGTTAAATAATCTGAAAGTCTTATGAGAATTACGCCTTTTGATTTGCGAAAAGGCGGTAAATTCAATAAAATTGTTCATAGGGCCAAGTGCCTTTAGAAAAACAACTCAAAGGAGAGAGACAAACATGTCAATTATTACTGATGTTTATGCACGCGAAGTCCTAGATTCCCGTGGTAACCCAACAATCGAAGTAGAAGTTTACACAGAATCAGGTGCTTTTGGCCGTGGGATGGTTCCTTCTGGAGCATCTACTGGTGAATACGAAGCGGTTGAATTGCGTGACGGCGACAAAGCTCGTTACGGCGGCAAAGGCGTTTTGAAAGCTGTTGACAATGTTAACAACATCATCGCTGAAGCTATCATCGGCTACGATGTTCGTGACCAAATGGCAATCGACAAAGCAATGATTGCTTTGGACGGCACTCCTAACAAAGGCAAATTAGGCGCAAACGCAATCTTAGGCGTTTCTATCGCAGTTGCTCGTGCTGCTGCTGACTACTTGGAAGTTCCTTTGTACCACTACCTTGGCGGATTCAATACAAAAGTATTGCCAACTCCAATGATGAACATCATCAACGGTGGTTCTCACTCCGATGCTCCAATCGCTTTCCAAGAATTCATGATCTTGCCTGTTGGTGCGCCAACATTCAAAGAAGGCTTGCGTATGGGTGCTGAAGTATTCCATGCATTGAAATCAATCTTGTCTGCTCGTGGACTAGAAACTTCTGTCGGTGACGAAGGTGGTTTCGCTCCTCGTTTTGAAGGAACGGAAGATGCTGTTGAAACAATCGTAGCTGCAGTTGAAAAAGCTGGCTACAAGATTGGCGAAGATGTACGTCTTGGCTTTGACTGTGCTGCTTCTGAATTCTACGAAGATGGTATTTACGACTATACTAAATTCGAAGGCGAAGGCGCTGCAAAACGTAACTCCGACGAACAAGTTGCTTACTTGCAAGAACTAGTTGAAAAATATCCATTCATCATCACGATTGAAGATGGTATGGACGAAAACGACTGGGATGGTTGGAAGAAACTTACCGAAGCTCTTGGCGACAAAGTTCAATTAGTTGGTGACGATTTGTTCGTTACAAACACTGAAAAATTGGCTAAAGGTATCGAAATGGGCGTTGGTAACTCAATCCTTATCAAAGTTAACCAAATCGGTACATTAACTGAAACATTTAACGCTATCGAAATGGCGAAAGAAGCTGGCTACACTGCCGTTGTTTCTCACCGTTCTGGTGAAACAGAAGATTCTACAATCTCTGACATCGCTGTTGCAACTAATGCTGGCCAAATCAAGACTGGTTCATTGTCTCGTACTGACCGTATCGCAAAATACAACCAATTGTTACGTATCGAAGACCAATTGGGTGACGTTGCTGAATACAAAGGCTTGCAAGCATTCTACAACTTAAAAAACAAATAATCTGCGAATAAAAAAGTAACTATACCAATTTTTCAGACATGATAAAATTAGTATAAAAAGTGTTTCTACTTTTATGTTCTAGTATTATTGCTAAGTGCCTTTCTTATGTCAACTAATGACATGAGAGGGGCATTTTTTTATGCACTATGAACGATTAGTAAAGGAATACTTGTTAGAATTGAAATTGGAAAATTATTCAAAAAGAACGATTGAGTCTTATGAACAACATCATCGAAAATTTATAGACTATTACAGAAAAGAAATTAGTTCACCGATTTTAATTGAAGATGTTTCAAAAATTCATTATAAGTTGTTCATCAGTTTTTTATTGGATTGCCAATTAAAAAGTAGTTATATAAATGCAATTTTAAAAACTCACAAAGCTTTCTGGAACTATTTAGTAGCTGAGAAAGTAGTCAAAGTTAGTCCTCTGGAAACGATAAGGTTATTAAAGGAAACAAAGCCGTTATTAACTACATTCAATGATAAAGAAGTAAAGGATATGCTAAATGTGTGGAAATTTGATACCTATTTAGGAGCAAGAAATAAGTGTATTATTGCTCTTTTAGCAGACACAGGTATCCGTGTATCTGAACTATTAAATTTAAAGGATACAGATTTAGCTGAAAACTATATCCGAATATTAGGAAAGGGCAATAAATGGCGAGTAGTTCCAATTTCATCTGAATTGAATTATTTTATTACTCGATATAGAAGAATTCGAGATAAACATTTTTATACACTTAGAAATTATCATGGCAAAACAAGGAAATTAGATGAACAGCTAATTTTAGGGAAAACAGGAAGAAAAATTAAAACGGTGACTAATATTGAATTGATATTGAAAGAAACAGGTAAGAGGGCAGGCGTTAGGGCAACTGTTAGATGCAGTCCCCATACGCTAAGGCATTATTGGACGGTAAAAAATTTGCAGATGGGTCAAGATATTTTTACAATAAGTAAGATGTTGGGGCATTCCAAACTAGATACAACGAAAATTTATATCAGTAGTATCACGGATGAACAATTAGTAGATAAAGCGGTAAAGACAAGTCCTTTGGGTAGTATACTTTAAATTAGTAGTCAAATTCAGGAGAACATGCTTAAATAGTGTTCTCCTTTTGATTTTCATATATTTAATCACTTGTGATTGTGTGTTCTACAAATTTGCAACCTCCTGTTTATGATGCTATAAAGGACCCTAGCAGGGATACTTTTATAATTAGTATCCATCATGAATCCTATTCTATCAATGTTTTATTTTTGATTTATAAGGAAATGGATACTTTTATATTGAAATGCACTATAAGTATCCATAAATAGTGCATATTTGGGAGGTAATTTATGGGACAAAAAAAGATTAATGTCAAACCGATAAAAAATAAAGAAACGCTAATTCAATTTGGAGAAGAATTACAAAAGGGCAAACACGGAAAAAGAGATTTTTTGATTATGGCAATTGGAATAAAGACAGGGTTACGGATTTCAGATATTCTGAACTTAAAGGTATCTGATGTGAAAAATAAGATACAGACAGAAATTGTTGAAATAAAGACTGGTAAAAAAAGAACTCTTCATCTGAAATCATTAACATCAAACATTATTGATTATTTAAATACAGAACATAGTGCGGAATCTGAGTGGCTATTTCCAAGTCCAACAGATAGTAGTAGACAGTTAGCCAGTCATCAGTATTATAAAATCCTACAGAAAGTTGCAGATAATCTAGGGTTAGATTATATTGGCACACATACACTTAGAAAAACATTCTCTTATTTCTTTCTAAAACAGAATAAGGGTGATATTGTTACCCTGATGAAGATTTTAAATCATAGTAGCCAAGCAGTAACTTTGCGATACGCAGGAATTGAAGAAGAAGATATAAAAGCTAAACTTGAAGATTTTGACCCGTTTAAGTAAGTAAAAGCACAATCATTTAAGATTGTGCTTTTTGCTTGACTCGTTTTAATTGAATAGTATTATACTTTTCCTTATTCAAATAACTCTGAAAATACAAGACATCTGCATTATCATAATCTGCTTTGTCATTAGAGAGATAAATGGAATCTTTAGAATTCTTGTTCAGGGTTAAATAATAAAAGAAGTCAACTACAGAATAAATTGCTCGTAATGTATATTGATTATTTTCCTTCACAAAATAACCAAGGGTATTAGAATCATTCAGATAAATCAAAATATCATCCCGAATAAGTGTGGTATTATTTTCCAAGTTTCTAAATGAGACATCTGCTAAGTTGGATTGTATGGCAGGGATATACTCTTTATTAGGAATAGCTAATATATCTACAGTATCTATAGAAGTTGTATAGTAGCGTTTTTCTAGCATATCTGAAAAAGAAGCTACTCTAATTGGGAATTTAGTCAATTCGTTGATGATAAATTGACTAAAATACTTTCTATCTTCTTCAGAAGATAATTGATTGAACCGGTTATTTGCAAGTTTTTTTATAGATTTATCATTTTTATAGTTATATTTACCTGAAGCAAATACTGAAAGATAGAGCTGTTTATTTTTATCTAGGGAATCAATTACTTGAATTTTATTGGTATACAAGCCAATTGAAACCAAATATTGAACGACCATTGACTGCAAGTCTAAATCCTTCATATGTTTCAAGTCATATTTATCAACATAATAAAAATGTTTATTTAATTTTCCTTTAGAAATGATTTTATTCTTTTTTAAGGTCTTTAATCGTGCTTCTAAGCTGATGCGATTGCATTGCAAGAGCTTAATCAAGGTGTTCTCATATATTCCGTTTGATTGGGTAATGATGTCTACTAATTCCTCAGAGTCAATTGCTCGTTTGTTGACAAAAAGTGTGGTCATATACACTCCCTCCTATATTTTTATCTGTTAATTTTTTAAAAGTATCTATTCTCGAAACTATCCATTAGTAACCCTACACTCATAACTATCCATTCTCATTTCTATCCATCTGTAAGAGGTGTGATTCACATAGAAATTTTTTAAAATTCTTCATGGGCAGCTGTTTTTGAAAATTCACGGAGGTTTCCATTGTAATTTCTCCGAATTCACATCAAAATTGGCATAGTTTTCAAAAAGTTATCACAAAAGTTCTCATTTTGTTGTCATCTATTTTTTTGGAAAAACCTCTTTTTTAGGGTTGATGGAGGGTTTAGGTAGGGTATGAAAATTAATAAATGTAAGGATTATGAAGGGGTTCATAATTTAGTAAAGTATCCCTGATTTAAAAAGTATCCATCTCGTAACTATCCCTTTTCATAACTATCCATTTACTATTTTATCATCTAAAAGTAGGGGATGGAAATTTGAACGTTGTGTGTAAATATATTTAACTATAAAAAAAGTGTGTGATAAAAAAATCCTTAACAAAATTTGTTAAGGATTAATATTTTACTGAATGAACATAGTTAAATTTAGATTAAGCATTTCGCTTACTGACGAATAATTTTAAAATTATTTCCGAATTGTTCGATATAAAGACCTTCTCCATATTTAGTTGAGATTTCTGTATATTGACCAATTACAAAAGTATTCTCCATGTTATGGTTTGTTGTAGTTGCATCATATCTAGACAAGGTGTTTGGTAGATAAAATGTTTGAACTAAATTCTTATTGGTAAAAGCATTATAGCCTAAAAAAGTTACACCTTCAGGAATGTATACCTCAGTAATTTTAGTATTAGTAAATACAGAGTCTTTTATCTCTTTTAAAGTATTTGGTAACGTTACTTTTTCTAAATTCGTAGCATTCAGACCAAAAAGATTATCCAATACTGTAGCACCATCAGGTAAATATAATTCCTTTATTTTTGAACCTTCTAAGAAATTGCTTTTAAATATTTGAGAACCATCAAATCCTTTTTCAAAATTTACTTTTGTAACTTTTGGATTTGAGTCAATACCTCGGACACGATTTGTGAGAATTTTTTCGAGATTCCAGCGGGTTAGTATCTCATCGTTTCGACCAGCCGTCAAACCAAAACCGTTTGACCGCTGATCGAAGCGATGAAGTTGAAGCCCTGTGGAAATCTCGCAAAAAAAATGTAGGTGGTAGCTAGGAACTAAGCTTGCAATGCCAACTCTTCCATCTGATTTGGTGTTAAATAATTAATACTACTATGGATTCGCTTGCGATTGTAAAATCCTTCAATGTATTGAAATAACGCTAAATGAGCAGCTTCAAAGTTTTCATACGCTTTTGATGGATAGACTTCTTCTTTTTTGAGTGAGGCGTGAAACGATTCGATACCGGCATTGTCATACGGACAGCCTTTACGACTAAAGGAGTGCCGAATGTTCAATTCTTTCAACTTTGCCTCATAGGCTTCGCTAGTGTACTGAGAACCCAAGTCTGAGTGGATGATCAAGTTCTCGGAGGGCGTGTGGTTTAAGAGCGCATGGTCAAGGGTTTCGATAACCAGTTCTTTCGTCATCTGCTTGCCAAACTTCCAACCGATGATTTTCTTTGTGTGAAGATCTTGGATGGTGGAAAGATAGGTCCAGCCATCTTTTAGGGTATGAATATAGGTAATGTCTGTCACCCATTTTTGATTGATCGACGTAGTGGTAAAATCTTGGTTTAACAGGTTTTTACGTCCTTCACTTTTAACTTTTGCTTGTTTGCCAGGCTTGTACTTCTTGAGGGTGATTGAACGCAAGCCTAATTTTCTCATCAGTATTTGTACTTTCTTTAGGGACAAGGTCTCGCCACGGCCAACAAGAATCTTATGAATTTTGGGCGCACCATAGATACCCTTGTTTTCAAAGTAGATTCCTGAAATCAAGCGGTTTAAGCGTTTGTTTTCTGATTGGCGCTTGGAAGGCTTCTTTTTCTTCCAGTCATAGTAGCTGGATTTCGGTGCTTCCAAAACGGTACACATTTGTTTTACGTCATGATCATGAACATTTGATTGAATAAATTCGAAGACATCACTCATTTTTACTTTTGAGCGAATATGGTTAAAGCCTTTTTTAGGATAGTGTTTTCCTCCTGCATGCGGGCCATTTCCTTTTTCATTGCTAGGATTTCTGCCTTAGTCATGCCGGTTGCTTCATTCTTTGTATAAAGCTTCTTCCAACGATAAATCGTTTGTGTAGCGATACCATATTGCGCTGCCAGTTCCTCGACCGATTGGCCAGACTGGTTTAAATCTAAGATCATCTTCTTAAAGTCTTCATCAAATTTTTTCTTGGCTTTTGCCATCGTGGACACGTCCTTTTCTTAGTAGTTAGATTCTACCAAATCGTGTCCATGAAATCATCCTAACATCACTTTAGTATCCGAGAATGTTGTGCTAGAAATGTAGGTTATTTTTTTACCATCTATTTCTTTTGGAATTGTTATCTCAGTTTCTTCGCCAGTATAATCATATATAAAGGTTTCATTACCATAAGTGAGTGTTTTAAAGTAAACAGATTCAGTAGGATTTTCTTCAGTGATATTTCCAATTAAATTATCTTGAGATTGCTCTAAACTGTCAGTAAAAATTCCTGATAATGTAGGTTTCAACGTATCTTTAAATAATATATAACTAATCAATACAAAAATACCAAAAATTACCACCGCTACGATTACAAAAAGTCCTTGTGAAGCTCCATCTGTCATGAAAAACGACCTCCTTTTTTTGTTTTTTAATACATATGTTATTATAGCATATAATGGAGTTGATATAAATTTTTTAATACACTATAAATGTTGATATATAGGTTCATATAGACTATTCTTATTAAGAAAATTGGGAAATAATAGAAAAGTAAAGTAAGGATTAATCTGCTGGACAAACGTTATTTTTTATGTGATAATTAAGTTACCTTGACGAGAACCATTTGAATCGCCTCTATGGTTTTAAATGTTTTTTCATTTACCCTGTCTATTTCCCACTAGTCAGGGTATTTTTGTATTTAAAAAGAAATTATTAAACTAAGGAAAAGAAAGGAGGAAACCTCGAATGAAAAATAAAACGATTGGCTATATTCGCACTAGCAAAAATACGCAGGACTTAGGACTGGAAGTGCAGAGAAAGGCATTGGAAAAGTTTGAACTCGATGAATTATTTTCTGAGCAGATTAGTGGAAGAAAGGAACATCGAACAGAACTTGACAAAGCATTGAAACGTTTAGAAAAAGGAGATACCTTACTAATTTATAATTTAGCTCGGTTAAGCAGGTCATCTAGGCAATTGGTAAATCTTATGTCTGAACTGAATGAGAAAGAGATATATCTGAAAAGTATTCAAGAATCCATTGATACCAGAACAGCGAGCGGACGACTATTCTTCACTGTTTTAGCAGGTATAGCAGAATTTGAAGCAGAAAGTATTAGTTTACGAACAAAAGAGGCGTTAGCTAACTCGGATAAACAGTTGGGTAGACCACCGATTAAGAAAAATAAACGCAAAAGAATTATTGTTTTGTATCAAGAAAATCAGCTATCTTTGAAAGAAATTGCAGTAAAATGTGGAGTATCCGAAAAAACTGTTTATAACATTGCTAAAAAAGCAGGCTTGTCCAGAAAATGAGACTTGTCATTTCAATGGACAAACGATAGAATTTAGTAGTATAAGTTGGTAATTAACCGGCAATAAATCAACGTTTTTTACCGATACCAAATTAAAAAAATAATTTACATAAAAAAGACGATTGTATCAACATTTCAGAAGTTGATTCAGTGGTCTTATTTTTGTGCAGAAAAAACGTTGATTTTTTGCATCGAATGAGAGTGAGAAAGGATTGATTTTGTGGGACTAAGTAAACGTGCAAAGATTGGTATAGGAATAATAGGAGCCATTCTAATTTCTAGTTGGGGAGTTTACACCTATGTTCAGAAACAAAAAGAGTTGAAAAGAGAGCTAACAATTGAAGAAACAAAAGATTTAAGACCGTTTTCTGCAGTAGGTAAAACTTATTCAGATGAAGATGGTCAATTAGTGATGACATTTAAGTTCAACAAAGAGTATATTGATGATAATAAACGACAAAAAATGGAGTATTATCTCTATAATTGGTAGCGTCAAGAATTATGTGTAAATGGAAAATCCATTCCGTTAATTACAGTTAAATCATTGACTCTAATGTATCCTGAATTTCTTTAAATCCTTTGTGAATCCTGCCTAAAAATTTTTGGTTATATTGATTAAATTGCGACACTAAAAATCTTTCTAAAGAGTCTTCATTTGGAAATTGTTCTTTTCTTCGAGTATACCGTTTTCCTGAATAATTCATACTTTGACTTCAAACCGTCTGAAACTGCCTAACGGCAGTCTTCATTTTCTTTTTCATTTTCACCTGTTAAGTGATGCAAAAAGAACCCCATTCTGATATGGTAAAGGTGTCGAAACCAACCATAAGAAAGGAGTTCTTCTCATGACTAGCTTACACAAAAACCAGGTAAAATTCAATTCAAATTTGACTATTTCACATACAGGTGGTCGCTTATCGAGTGATTCGGGTTTGGTCTTAGTTCAAGAGGTGATGAATACCTTCGACTTTTCACACGTAGCTAAACAGTGGCTCCATATTAAAGACAAACGTGTTTACTTCACACATGATAACTTAGCGATATTAGAACAACTCATTATGCAGTTAATTGCTGGGTACTCGGCAGACTCATCAGCTAATCTATTAAGACAGGATCCAGTCTTTCAAGCTGTACTCGGTAAAAAAGAGTTGGCCTCACAATCGTCAATCTCACGGTTTTTAGATCGTTTCACCGAGGAGAACATGGATCAACTCCAAGCATTAAATCAGTCGCTGATTGATAAAGCGCGTTTGATTCGCAATGACACCGAGTTAATCATTGATGTCGATTCCACACATTCGGATACCTTTGGACGCCAAGAACAAACAGATTATAATGCCCATTATCAAACCTACGGCTATCACCCATTAGTTGCATTTGACGGATTGACCGGAGATTTCCTAAAAGCTGAACTGCGTTCAGGCAATCAGTACACGTCTAAAGGGGTAAAAGCCTTTATCGACCCGCTGTTACACCACTACAAGAGCACGTTACCTCATACCGAGATATTGGTTCGGGGTGACAGCGGCTTCGCCACACCAGAGGTGTATGAATCTTGTGAAGCAACTGAAAGCCAGTACGTTATCCGATTAAAGAGCAATCGGAGGTTAAGTCAGTTAGCTGAACACTCTGTTCTTTATGGGGATAATAAAAAATGGGAAGACCGAGAAATACAGTATTTTTCACTCCCTTATCAAGCACAATCCTGGTCAAAACCCCGTCGCGTTTGTATTCGATCAATCCGTGAAGCAGGAGAGCTTCTTTTTCACCACGCATTCATTGTGACGAATCTATCCGATAATGTCTCGCCTGAAGTCATATTCTCTCTTTACGGCAAGCGTGGAACAATGGAAAATTTCATCAAAGAAGCGAAATCAGGCTTTTATTTTGACAAAACAGATAGTCCGCGTTTCCTGGAAAATCATGTCAGAATGATGATCAGTGTCCTGGCTTACAACCTCGTCAATTTTTTAAAGACCATTGGATTTGAACAAGTGAATCGGGGGATGACGATTCATTCTATACGATTGACATTGCTTAAAGTTGCCGGAAAACTCGTTAAAACAGGTAGACAAGTCTATCTCAAACTGTCGAGTTATCATGTGTATCAAACTGAATTTTATAAGGTTTTTGAACGCCTACGGCGATCTAGGCAATGGATTTAGGCTAGTTATCGTAAAAATTTTTAACCTATTTTTCCAAGGGGTCAGTCTGCCCTTAAATAGACAAATAATTTTTATTATAGCCTTCTTCCGTATATATCCTGTTCGAAAACACATTATTTTGGGAGAATGTATCTGCCTAATTTAAATATAGGCACTTTGTTCAAAAAAATAGCTTAAATTTAGAGCTATGAATTATTCAGGGTTTTAATTGTTTATTAAATCCTTCGATTAAGTTCGTTGAATAGATGGTTCGTCTGATAGTGGGAGGAAAATTATAAAATGTGACTATGGCAGGATTCAAGAGCAGATTGACAACTCTTGGATACTGCTTTCCCCATTTTTTGACCATAAAGTCCACTTGAGCCAATGCCTCTTCTTTAGACGTTGCTTGGTAAACCGCTTTGAACTCCTCACAAATTTCTTTTCGATCTCGAATACGCACTTTATGTGCGATATTTCTAGATACATGTACACAGCATTGTTGAAATTGTGCATTCGGATACACACTATGGATACTTTCTTCGATACCACTTAAACCATCGGTTACCACTAATAAAACCTCTTCTAACCCACGGTTTTTAAGATCTTGAAGAACCTCTTTCCAAATATACGCGGATTCCGTTGGGGCGATAGTGAACCCAAGAACTTCTTTGGTTCCATCCAATCGGATACCAATCGTAATGTACACGGCTTCTTTTGAAACGGTTTGTCTCTTCAAAGGAATATGTGTCGCATCCATAAAGATAACGGAATAACTGGCTTCTAACGTTCTTTCTTTAAATGCTAAAACGTCTTCAGACACGAGTTTACTCATGTTGGAGATCGTTTGTGGCGTATAGTGATGCCCATACATTTTTTCAATTAATTCGGAAATTTCAGCCATCGTAATGCCTTTTTGAAATAATTGGATAACGGTCGTTTCTAACGAATCATTGGTTCTCTTATATGCTGGGAGTGTTTGTTGAGAAAATTCGCCATTCCGATCTCTAGGAATAGTTAAATTTAGCTCTCCATATTCTGTTTTAAATGTACGTGAATAATTCCCGTTACGGGAATTTCCTGAATTGAATCCATTTCGATCATATTTTTCGTAGTCTAAAAAAGCAGTTAGCTCTGCTTGTAGAAGTGAATTAATCGCTCGTTCTAAATGATCCCGAAATAATTCATCTAAATCGCCTTTATTGAGTAGTGTTTGCATAATTTCTGTAGTAAAATTAGTCATGAGAAAGTCCTCCTATAAAATTTCGGTGTCGTAACTTTAATTTTACAGAATGGACTTTCTCTTTTTCTACCCTAAATTTCTATTTACACAAAATATTTTACGCTATCTTGCACGGAGTCAAAAAAATCGGTGGGTGGACGCTGTGGGCGAATAATCTCTTGATTTTGGCTTTAAGTCTGTTTCCTTTTGCCACGTCTTGGGTCAGTGATTTCCCCAGTGCGTTAGGAGCGCAAGTTTTTTATGGTGGCGTGATCTTATTGGCAGACTTTACTTATTTCCTATTGTGTTGGGCGCTCATTGCGGTGAATGACCGAGAAGTCAAAGAACACATCCATGCTTTTATGCGGAAAACCGGCGTAACGGTGGCAATTAACTGCTTGGCCCTTGTCATTGGTTGGTTGATTCGACCGGAGCTGGTCATAATTATCGATGGCTTGTCGCTTTTATTGTGGGTTGTGCCGTATAAAAGTATCAAACTAAAAAAAGCTTAGGAGGAAAAAAGATGAAGCGGAAAGTGAGTTTGTTTATCGCCATGAGTCTGGATGGTTACATTGCCAAAGCCGATGGTTCTGTGGCTTGGCTGGAAACCGACCGGCCCCAGACGGAAGTCGATGATAGCTATGAAAAATTTTATGCCCAAGTGGACACGGTACTTTTAGGTCGGAAAACTTATGAACAGGTGATTACTGAGCTGTCCCCAGAGGTTTACCCTTATGAAGATGTAGAATCTTACATCTTCACTTCCGCTCCGGAAAAAACAGTAGGGCGGCGACATTTTGTTAAGGGAGATGTGGTAGCCCTTGTGGAAAAATTACAAGCTCAGGCTGGTGGGGTGATTTGGATTGTCGGTGGTAGTTCCATTGTGGCACCTTTGATTGAGGCAAATTTGATTGATGAATACATCATAGCGGTGATTCCCCGTATTCTCGGTTCCGGCGTACCATTGTTTCAGCCGGGGAAGTGGGAGATTTTGCTGACACAAACGAATTCCTATGCCAAGAACGGTTTAACCTATCTTTGTTATGAGAAACAAAGGGAAAAGTAATCGGATTTTTCTAAGGAATAATCTGAAAATTTTTGAAATATTTTCATGACAAGCAAACAGAAGTGTAGTACGATAGGAGAAATAGATTGGAGGGAATCGGATGGTGGATATCAAATGGGAAGAATTGGGCTTTTCGTACATTAAAACGCCCTATCGCTTTATCGCTCATTGGCAAGATGGTGCCTGGGATGAAGGAGTTTTATCGGAGGACAATGTATTACATATTCACGAAGGTTCTCCCGCGCTTCACTATGGCCAACAGTGTTTTGAAGGTCTTAAAGCTTACCGCCGAAAAGATGGCAATATCAATCTTTTCCGCCCGGAGCAAAATAGCCAACGGATGAATCGCAGCGCTCGGCGTCTGCTGATGCCGGCAGTGCCGGAAGAGTTGTTTTTAAAAGGGGTCACGGAAACCGTCAAGGCCAATGAAGAGTATGTCCCTCCCTATGGCACTGGGGCAACCCTGTACTTGCGGCCCTTATTAATCGGTGTAGGGGAAAATATCGGGGTGCACCCGGCCAATGAATACCTCTTTGTGGTCTTTTGTATGCCTGTGGGCGCCTATTTCAAAGGTGGCCTGACACCAACTAACTTCATTGTCTCCGATTACGACCGAGCAGCGCCAAAAGGTACCGGGGCAGCGAAGGTCGGAGGCAACTATGCGGCGAGCTTATTGCCGGGAGCAGAAGCCAAGGAGCGGAACTTCTCTGATTGTATCTACTTAGATCCGGAAACTCACACGAAAATCGAAGAAGTAGGATCGGCCAACTTCTTTGGAATTACCGCAAATAATGAATTTGTAACACCGATTTCGCCTTCTATTTTGCCGAGTATCACCAAGTATTCCTTGCTGTATCTGAGTAAAGAGCGTCTGGGAATGACGGTGATTGAAGGAGATTGCCCGATTGCTGAGCTGGATCGATTTGTGGAAGCCGGGGCGTGTGGTACCGCGGCGGCTATTAGCCCAATTGGTGGCATTCAAAACGGGGATGATCTCCATGTTTTTTACAGCGAGACTGAAGTTGGACCGGTGACACAGCGATTGTACGATGAATTAATCGGCATTCAATTTGGGGATGTGGAAGCACCAGAGGGATGGATTCGAATTATCCCTGTGAAATAAAAGTAAGCTCAGGTTGCTAGTAGAACTAGGACCTGAGCTTTTTTCGTAGGAGAAAAGTGTGCTAGAATAATCCTGCGTGGACCAAGGGAAAAATTTGGTCCTAGGAAAGGAAGAATGTACATGACCACCAGTATGGAAAAAATCAATCAATTTCGGGACGAGCGCAATTGGCGTCCATTTCACAATGAAAAGGATCTCGCTTTGTCTTTGTCCCTAGAAGCCAGTGAATTATTGGAAATCTATCAGTGGAAGACATCGGCTGAAGGCAACCAAGACCGGGAACACCTGAAAGAAGAAATCGCTGATGTGCTGATTTATGCCTATATGTTAGCGGACAACTTAGGCTTTGACATCGACGAAATCATTGCCGAAAAGTTAGTCAAAAACGCCGTGAAATACCCCGCACCAGAAGCATCGAAAGCAGAGTAAAAAACCAGAACGTCTATTTAAGAGACGTTCTGGTTTTTTTATGGCTTAATCTGTGCCAAACCGTTAAAGCATCCACCATGCCTTTAACCTCGTGGACGCGCACAATTTCTACCCCGGCTTGAGCGGCAAATAAAGAGGCAGTAACGCTGGCGTAATCTCGTTCCTCAGGAGAGCTATCCCCGATTAAATGCTGAATCGTACGCTTCCGGGACACACCGTAGAGTAAAGGGAAGTCACGGAACCGAAAATCGGCCGGCTGCTGTAAGATTTGGATGTTTTCTTCCGGGGTCTTGCCAAAGCCGATACCAGGATCAAAGCACAGGCGTTCTGGGGCGATATTGTGCTCTTTGCAACGCTCAAATTGTTCCAGATAAAAGGCTTGAATGTCTTCTTTAACCGAAAGCTCTTTGCGGCGAGGGCGGGAGTGCATGATGACGATGCCTACCTGAGGAGCTGCTGCCAGCACTTCCAACATCACCGGGCTGTCCAGGCCTTTAATATCATTGATTATCTTTGTACCGGCTTCAATGGCGGCTGCCGCGACTTCTGGAAAATAAGTATCCACGGAAATCGGGACATCTGTGCGTTTTACTAATTCGCGAATGACTGGCAAAATCCGTTGGGCTTCGATTTCCGGAGTGACTTCTTGATAGCCGGGGCGGGTGGATTGCCCCCCAATGTCCAATATAGCGGCATCTTCTTTGATTAAAAGCTCGGCGTGGCTTAAGGCATCTTCTAAAGTATAATGCTGTCCGCCATCGGAAAAAGAATCCGGGGTAACATTGAGAATCCCCATGACTTGGTCTTTTTTACGAAAATCAATCATTTTCAGATACCTCCTTTATTTGCGGGATTAACTCTTGCAATGCCTGAACTCGAGGACTTAAGGCATTGCGCTGACTCGTTGGTAATTGGGCCAGAGTTTTCCCAAGACTGGGCACATAAAAAATCGGATCAAAGCCATAGCCACCATGTCCTGTTGGAGCGACTAATTGGCCGGTTAAAGCGGCACTGGCACTGAGAATGTTCCCAGCTGGGCTCACATAAACTAAGCAAGCGTGGAGAGTAAGCTGGCGTTTAGCAGGATTTTGTAGCTCCGGAGTATCATAGAGAGCCAAGAGTTCTTGGTTTTTCTCCGGACCGGAGTGACTTTTGAAAAAACGACTAGTGTGGACGCCTAAAAGTTCTGGAAAAGCGGCGAGGGCCAAACCACCATCATCCGCTAGAACTGGTTTTTGGAGTAAATCACTGTAAAAGTGCGCTTTTTCCAAGGCGTTGTCGTAGTAGGTTGTGCCACTTTCACTAGGTGCAATCGGGTTGGTTAGGTACTCTTGGATGCCCACAAGATGCACATCTGACGGAACAAGGGCTAGAGCTTCTTGCATCTCATTTAATTTTCCTTGGTTCCAAGTGCCGACGATTAGTTCCATCAAACAGCCTCCTTATCCTTGAATGGCTTGTAAGAAGTCAGTTTTCAAATCACGATCGCTTTGGAAGCAACCACTATAATAGAACGTTTTCGTGCGACTTTGGGGACTGCGCACGCCTCGCATGGCCATACACAAGTGTTCGGCTTCAATGACGACCGCCACACCTTTTAAAGGAATATGGGCGGCTAATTCTTGGCCAATCATCTCCGTTAAGTTTTCTTGCACGGAGGGCCGACGAGCACAGTGTTCCACCAAGCGAGGGAGTTTCGATAATCCAATGACTTTGTCTTCTGCCGGGATATAAGCGATGTGAACCAGTCCAAAGAAGGGCAGTAGGTGGTGTTCACACATGGAGTAAAAATGAATATCCTTAACCACCACCATCTCGGTTTGACTGGTGGACTCAAACAGCTTATAGTCGTCAAAGATTGTGTTTAAACCACTGAAGACCTCTGCATACATACGAGCCACCCGGGCCGGAGTCTCTACTAATCCCGGACGATTGGGATCTTCCCCCACCGCGGTTAAGATGTCTCTGACAGCATTTTCGATCATTCGTTGTTTGTTTTCTTCCAAGATTACCACACCTTTTCACTTAGTCTTACGGTCTTTTCATCCCCGGTTGCTTCGATCCATTCCGATAAACTTTTTCCTTGTAACGTCTTTTCTTGGTAGACATCTTGCAAAGGAATCAGGACGAAGGCTCGTTTGGTGATTTCCACATGAGGAATCGTCAAGCGAGGCGTCGTGAGTTTGACATCATCCAGCAGCAAAATGTCGATATCAATCGTGCGGGGACCCCAATGAATCGTGCGCACCCGGCCTAAGTCGGCTTCAATCTGGTGAATCTTTCCCAGTAAAAAGCCCGGTTCCAATGTAGTCTCAATCCGAATCACGGCGTTGAGAAAATCATCTTGGGCCACTGGACCATACGGATCGGTTTCATACAAGGACGAAGAGGCCACGACCTGGACTTCTGGGAGTGCCTCTAAAGCCGCTCTAGCAGCTTTTAGATTGGCTAAGGAATTCCCTTGATTGCTCCCTAATGCTAAATAACCAATCATTCGGCGAACCTTCTTTCTAGCTGGACTTCCACATTGTCGAAAGCGCCAGGCATGGGCACACCGTATTTCCGAACCCGAACGAGGGCACTGTCTAGCTGTGCTCCAAAGTCCGCTTCAATATCATCTAAAATAGCGGAGGCTACCGCTTCGATAAGGTTAAAGGAGCGGGTAGTAATGGTTTGAGAGATTTTTTCATTGACTGCCGCATAATTGACGGTATCTGCCACATCGTCTGTTTTACCGGCTGTTGAGAGATCTAGTCGTAGCTCAATATCCACTTCTAACTGTTGCCCGAGAATTTTTTCTTCCGGCAACACACCATTTTTGGTGAAAAATTTCTGATTGTTAATCCGAATGCAATCCATCTGATTTCCTCCTTAAATTGACTTGATATTGGGCTTATTATACCAAAGGAAGAGCAGTAGAAGATAGACGGGGCCTCTTTTTTGAACCCAGTGCGGCAAATTCCAAGGAAAACGCTGAAAAGTTCGCGTTTTTTCCGGGAAATAAGGTAGGATAGAAGTAAGATGAGTAAAGGAGAGAGAAACTATGACTTTTTCAATGAATGACTTTCGTTTAGACGGTCAAGTGGCGCTGGTCACAGGTGGCTCCCACGGGATTGGTTTTGAAATCGCCAGCGCGTTACACGAAGCTGGGGCAAAAGTAGCATTTAATAGCTCCAGTGAACGTTCCAGAGAGCGTGGCTTGGAAAATTATGCGAAAGCGGGGATTCCGGCTTCTGGGTATGTTTGTGATGTCACCGATGAAGCTGCGGTAGCCCAAATGGTAAAAAGCATTACCGCAGATTTAGGACCAATCAATATTTTGGTGAACAATGCAGGAATCATCAAACGCATTCCCATGTTGGAAATGAGTGCGGCGGATTTTCGTCAAGTGGTCGACGTGGATCTTACCGGGCCATTTATCGCAGCAAAGGCAGTTTTACCGGGAATGATTGCTCAAGGTCAAGGAAAAATCATCAATATCTGCTCCATGATGAGTGAGCTAGGGCGAGAGACGGTGGCAGGCTATGCGGCGGCTAAAGGGGGCTTGAAGATGTTGACTAAAAATATCTGTGCCGAATTTGGCGGGGCCAATATCCAGTGTAATGGCATTGGGCCGGGCTACATCGCCACTCCTCAAACCGCGCCGCTGCGGGAGACACAGCCAGATGGCAGTCGTCATCCTTTTGATGCCTTTATTCGGGATCGGACGCCGGCGGATCGCTGGGGGGAAACTGGGGATTTGAAAGGACCAGCTGTTTTTTTATCTTCCCGGGCATCTGATTTTATTAACGGACATATTCTATACGTGGACGGGGGTATCTTGTCTACTTTGGGAAAACAACCTGAATGAGAAAAAGTTTAGTTATTTATACTCAATGATGAGCGTTTTCTTTCTAGTCAAATCTGGAAAGTTTCTGAAAAAGAACGGATGTTTCTGCTATTTAATGGAAATATCCCAAGAAAAGGGCGGTATTACTAGCGCTTAAGCCATAAGTTTGCTAAAATATAAGCGTTGGTTAGGCAACAGCCTAACAAATTAGGACTCAATTTAGGAGGAAATTTATCATGCCAGTAGTATCATCAGTAGAATTTCTGAAAGCAGCTCGTAAAGGCGGTTACGCAATTGGCGGGTACAACACAAACAACTTGGAATGGACACAAGCTTTGTTAACTGCAGCAGAAGCGAAAAAAGCACCAGTGCTTATCCAAACTTCTATGGGTGCTGCAAAATACATGGGCGGCTACAAAGTAATCGTTGACCTTGTAAACAACTTGATCGACTCAATGGGTATCACTGTTCCTGTTGCATTGCACTTGGACCATGGTGACTATGAAGCAGCTTTGGAATGTATCGAAGTTGGTTATTCTTCCGTTATGTTCGATGGCTCTCACTTGCCATTTGAAGAAAACTTGAAATTGGCTAAAGACGTTGTTGAAAAAGCACATGCAAAAGGCATCGCTGTTGAATGTGAAGTTGGTTCAATCGGTGGGGAAGAAGACGGCATCATCGGTGCTGGCGAATTAGCTGATATCAACGAATGCGTACAAATGGTTGCTACCGGAATCGACTCTCTAGCATGTGGGATTGGGAACATCCACGGTGTTTACCCTGAAAACTGGCAAGGTCTTGCTTTTGACCACTTGCAAGAAATTGCAGCTGCTGTCGGCGAAGATGTGCCATTGGTATTGCACGGCGGATCTGGTATCCCTCAAGAACAAATCGAAAAAGCAATCTCCATGGGGATTTCTAAAGTTAACGTTAATACTGAATTCCAATTGTCATTTGCTAAAGCAACTCGTGAATACATCGAAGCTGGTAAAGACCATGAAGGTAAAGGTTTCGACCCTCGTAAATTGTTGGCACCTGGTAAAGCTGCCATCATCAAAGACGCTGAAGAACACATCGACTGGTTCGGTTCTGCTAACAAAGCATAATTCAGACTTTGAGAAAACTCCTATCGTTTCGGCGATGGGAGTTTTTTTGTGCTTTCTTTTACTCGCCTTTTCATCTTCCAACATGTTATTCTTAAAATAGTGAAAAAACTAGTAACGAAACTTTTTCCTTTAAAATACACGATTGTAAAGCCAATGCAACCGCCAGTTGACAAAAAACAACTAGGAATTTCTAGTAGGTAACTGAGTTCTACTGTATTTTAATAGTAGGAAGTGTACAAAATCCAATAAAGAGGTGAGCAACATGATTTTAGCAGATAAGATTATTCGAGAGCGTAAGAAGAACGGTTGGACCCAAGAAGAGTTGGCGGAATTAATGAATGTCTCCCGGCAATCGGTCTCCAAATGGGAAAGCGCCCAATCGATTCCCGATATCAATAAAGTGATTCGTTTATCGGAATTGTTTGGCGTGAGCACGGATTACCTATTTAAAGATGAAATCGAAGAACCGGAATTTGTGGATACAGAGGAAGTCGCTGGTCGTAAAGTAACCTTAGCAGAAGCCCACCAGTTTCTACGTCTGAAAGATAAGACATCAAAACTAATCGCATTGGCCACGGTTTTGTGTATGCTAGCACCGATCCCTTTGATTGTGCTTGGGGGCATTAGTAGTCAATATCCACACACTTTGTCTGAAATGATAGCAGGAATCACAGGGCTCTTGTTGTTACTACTTATCATCACGCCAGCCGTGGCAATCTTCATTTACAGCGGTTCTCAGACCGAGGCTTTTCATTTCTTAGATGAGGAGATTTTTGAGACGGAATACGGTGTGACAGGCATGGTGAGGGAGCGGCAAAAAGCGTATCATGGCACCTACACGCGGAACAATATCATCGCCACTAGTCTGTGTATCTTAGGGGTCTTGCCTTTATTACTCAGCTCGTTTACCGAAAATGAAGTATACATCGTGATCGGTTTGGCGACACTTTTGGTAATTGAAGCCATTGGGGTAGCGATTTTTATTATCAATGCCATTCGTTGGGAAAGCATGTTGAAGCTTTTGCAAGAAGGCGACTACAGCAGACAAATGAAGCAAGAAGCGAATCGGACCAATGGCATTGCGGCAATTTATTGGCCGGTTGTCATCGCTTTGTATCTTGGCTACAGCTTTTTGACCAATAACTGGCACACGAGCTGGGTGATTTGGCCGGTGGCAGGGGTGCTCTATGGCGCCGTGATCGCTGTGGTCAAGTTGTTTCAAAAGAACAACTGATTGAAATTAAATCCCACAAGAAAGAATCCGTTGAGGAAGGATATCCGGTTTTCAAGTAGCAGAAAAAAGCTACCGGATTTCCTGACGCGGCGGTTTCTTTTTTGTGTCTGGGGTCGATCTTCCTTGCGACTTCTTTCTAGTGGCAATTTGTAGTATAGTTTGGAGAGACAAACTTTAGGAGTAGGTAATAATGAAACAAACTAGCAGACAAAAACTACGAGGCACCGCTAAAAAGCTGAGTCTCTTTTTAGGAGTCATGGCATTAATCGGCTTAACCGGCTGTCAAACTACCCCAGAAAAAGACTCGCATGCGTCGAGTAGTCCATCCACAGAGGTGAGTCAGACTGTTTCCTCGGATCATTCTTCCACGGAGACGACTGCGACATCCACCACTGAGAGCACCACGGTGAGTCCTTCCGATGAGATTATTAAGGCTAAAGCAGAAGCGCTGAATCTGGATTTGGCAACGAAGGACTATTCCGGCGGGGAGCAAACCATTGAGCTCAATGACAATGTGCCCTTATTTACCAGTGCAGAGCTCGATACAAGTAAAGGTGCCTGGGAGCACTACGGAGATCTGGATCAGTTAAACCGTGCTACGGAAGCCGATGCGTTACTTAATCAAAGCTTGATGCCTACGGAAAAACGGGGAGATATCTCCAGTGTGACGCCCACCGGCTGGCACAATAAAGAAATCAAAGGGGGCTATCTCTACAATCGCTCCCATCTGATTGGTTTTGCTTTATCCGGGGAAAATGCCAATTGGAAAAATTTAATCACCGGTACCCGGCAATTAAACAGCCCCGGGATGTTACTTTATGAAATGGACATCAAAAGTTTTCTAGAGCAAAGTCCCGAACACTATGTCCGTTATCGGGTGACGCCGATTTTTCGAGAGGAGGAGCTTTTGGCACGAGGCGTTCACTTGGAAGCCCAGTCCATTGGGGATGATCAGATCAGCTTCAATGTGTATATCTTTAATGTGCAAGAAGGTGTCACGTTAAATTATGCAGATGGCACCAGTGTCGTAGCACCAGAATATGCAAAAAATGATAGCAGTACCACCAAAAGCTCAGATTCTCAAGCAGAGACGGATACTAGTGCTGCTACTACCACCAATCCTGATGTAGAAAAAGTCGTCTACATCACTCGCAGTGGGGAAAAGTATCATAGCCATGCGCATGGACCGGGGGATTTCACCAAGTCCAATCTGGCTTTGGTAAAATCTTTGGGACTAAAGCCTTGTAAGGTCTGCTATGGTCAATAAGTGACCACAGATGAATCAAGGTAGCTTGTCAGAACAAGGGAAATAGGGTATGCTTGCCCTAAGAAATATGTTTGCAGGGGGACGCATTGGCGTTGA
This sequence comes from Enterococcus asini ATCC 700915, assembly GCF_000407365.1. GTDB lineage: Bacteria > Bacillota > Bacilli > Lactobacillales > Enterococcaceae > Enterococcus_C > Enterococcus_C asini. Next base: position 64,624 of record NZ_ASVU01000001.1, on the reverse strand, counting down.
GAAGGTAAAACCTGACCCTTTGAACCTGTTGGCTAAAACCAGCGTAGGGAGCAACGTCTTGAAGCACATGGTCCTTTTGTGAACCATCGTCCATTCAGACATCTCCTTAACTTGGAGGTGTCTTTTCTTTTGGAAAAGACACCGGAAAAAACACAAACAAGGAGGAGTAACAATGAAAACAGCATTAACGATTGCCGGTTCTGATTGCAGTGGCGGAGCGGGGATTCAAGCAGATTTGAAGACTTTTTCAGCTCACGGAGTTTTTGGTATGTCGGCCATTACTTCTGTGGTGGCAGAAAATACCGTACGGGTCATTAGCTATCAAGATATGACTCCGGAGATTATCCAAGAGCAGATCACCGCAGTTTGTGAGGATATCTTTCCCGATGGAGTGAAAATCGGCATGTTGTCTTGCAAAGAAACCATGGAGGCAGTGGCCGCAAGTCTTACAAAATGGCAAGTACCAAACATTGTCTTAGACCCGGTGATGTATGCCAAAAATGGCAGCGCCCTGATGGAGGAAGAAGCCATCGCAACCTTGATTGAGAAAGTTTTGCCCCTAGCTACTTTGATTACGCCCAATATTCCCGAGGCCGAAAAAATCGCGGATATGCAAATCACCACGTTGGCTGAAATGGAACAAGCGGCTCGGCTAATTCATCAGGCTACCGGGGCGGCGGTTTTAGTGAAGGGAGGCCATCGAGTAGCAGATGCCACAGACCTCTTATTTGACGGAGAAACACTATTTTCTTATGAGGCCCCACGAATCGATACGAAGAACACCCATGGTACAGGCTGCACCTTGTCTTCAGCGATTTGTGCCCAGCTGGCCTTAGGGGCGCGTTTACCTGAAGCGGTGCAGCAGGCAAAAGACTATATCACCCAAGCGATTCAGCAAGCTTTACCTCTTGGAGCAGGGCACGGACCGACCCATCATTTCTGGGCTTTTTATCCGAACGACTAGCTATTCTTATTAAAAGCTGACAAAGGCCGCCATTTCTTAAGAGATGGCGGTTTTTGCCGTGGCTTTATGAAAGGAAACAGAGATTCTTATTTAGAAAAGCAGTCCTTTGTGTTAAAATCGGAAGAGATATACAAAATTTAGCTAATAAAAATAACATTTAAGGTGAAGATAGATGAAAAAAATAAAAATTCACGGTGGCCGTCCTCTAAAAGGGGAAGTAACCATTAGTGGTGCAAAAAATAGTGCGGTAGCTTTAATTCCGGCTGCCATTTTAGCGGATTCTCCCGTAATCTTAGAAGGCGTACCAGACATTCAAGACGTACATTCCTTAATGGATATTCTAGAAATCATGGGGGTAAAGACGACTTTCCAAAACAACACGCTGGAAATCGATTCCACAGAATTGGTTTCGATTCCCATGCCTAGTGGCAAAATCAATAGTTTACGAGCTTCCTATTATTTTATGGGAGCACTTTTGGGACGCTTTGGCGAGGCAGTCGTGGGCTTACCTGGGGGCTGTTATTTAGGACCACGCCCGATTGATTTACATATTAAAGGCTTTGAAATGCTAGGAGCAAAAGTGACCAATGAACACGGAGCCATGTATTTGCGGACGCCGGATAAGAAGTTGCACGGGGAACGGATTTTCTTGGATATGGTATCCATTGGCGCCACGATTAATATCATGTTGGCGGCGGTAAAAGCAGAAGGCAAGACGATTATCGAAAATGCCGCCCGGGAACCTGAAATCATCGATGTGGCCACTTTGTTGAACAACATGGGGGCGAAGATTCGCGGAGCTGGTACCAATGAAATTCGAATCGAAGGAGTAGAAAAACTCCACGGTTGCCGGCATTCCATTATCCCGGACCGCATCGAGGCGGGAACGTATTTGGCTATGGCTGCGGCTGTCGGCGAAGGCATTAAAGTCAACAATGTGATCTATGAGCATTTGGAAAGCTATATTGCGAAGCTAGAAGAACTAGGCGTGCCTATGGAAGTCAAAGAAGACAGCATCGAAGTCTTCCCAGTTAAAGAGCTCAATCCTGTAATCGTCAAAACCTATCCTTATCCAGGTTTTGCCACGGATCTCCAACAGCCGATTACGCCTTTGTTAATGAAAGCCAAGGGAACTTCGGATGTGATCGATACGATTTATGCCAAGCGAGTGAACCATATCCCGGAAATGGTGCGAATGGGTGCGGATGCGCAGATTGAAGGTAATATGATTATCGTCAACGGTCCCACCAAACTCCACGGAGCGGAAGTCGTGGCTAGTGATTTGAGGGCCGGGGCGGCGCTAGTGATTGCCGGATTGATGGCAGAAGGCACGACGACGATTACCAATGTGGAATTCATCCTACGGGGCTATGATCACATTATTGAGAAAATCCAAGCTCTCGGCGGCGACATTGAGATGGTGGAAGAATGATCAAAGAAGGGATCGGCCATGAGTGATTATCTGACAATGTCTGAGCTGGAACATAAGACCTTAAAAGAAATCTATCGCTACGCCCGGGATTTCAAGATTCCTTATTACAGCCAGATGAACAAAAAAGAGCTTTCCTTGGCAGTGATTCGCGCCCAAGCAGAGAAACAAGGTTTTTACTATATGGAAGGCGTCTTGGATATCGTGGGACAAGAAGGCTATGGCTTTTTGCGGCCACTTAACTTTGGTCCCAGTGGGGAAGATATCTATATCTCTTCTTCGCAAATTCGCCGTTTCGGTTTGCGCAATGGGGACAAGGTAGCCGGCAAAGCGCGACCACCGAAAGAATCGGAACGTTACTACGGCTTGATGCATGTGGAAAGCGTCAACGGCAAGAATCCGGAAGAAGCCAAAGAACGCCCGCATTTTCCAGCTTTGACCCCACTATATCCCAACCGTCAGCTAAAATTGGAAACCACTCGGGGACGCTTAGCTACCCGGATGATGGACCTCTTTGCGCCTGTGGGCTTTGGTCAGCGGGGGTTGATCGTGGCGCCACCGAAAGCTGGGAAAACCAGTATCATCAAAGAAATCGCCAATGGGATTACCGATAATTTTCCTGATGTGGAATTGATTGTCCTCTTAATCGACGAACGCCCGGAAGAAGTCACAGATTTGGAACGTAGTGTCAAAGGGGAAGTAGTTTCTTCCACTTTTGATTTGCAGCCGCAAAACCATACTCGGGTGTCCGAGCTAGTTTTGGAACGGGCCATGCGCTTAGTGGAAGACAAGCGGGACGTGGTGATTTTAATGGATAGCTTGACCAGACTTGCTCGAGCGTATAATTTAGTCGTCCCTCCAAGCGGGCGTACGTTAAGTGGCGGGATTGATCCGGCGGCTTTATACAAACCGAAGAAATTCTTTGGGGCGGCCCGGAATATCGAAGAAGGAGGTAGCCTGACGATTTTGGCTACGGCTTTGGTGGACACGGGAAGTCGCATGGACGATGTGATTTATGAAGAATTCAAAGGCACGGGGAATATGGAACTCCATCTATCCCGAGAACTAGCCGAACGTCGCATCTTCCCAGCCATCGATATCAAGCGTTCTGGCACCAGAAAAGAAGAGCTCCTCATGAGTGAAAGCCAACTAGAAGAGACTTGGAAACTGCGCAATCAGATGAACGGGGATGCTTTGGAATACACGGAACAATTCCGCAACCTCTTGAAAAATACCAAGAACAATCAGGAATTGCTACATTCTATTAAAGATTTGACCGTGAAAAATACAGGTCGCCGAAATCAAAAAAGGTCATAAAGATAATTGCATCTAGCTGTGAAACATGGTAAGATGTTCATGTTGCAAATTGACAAATAACTCTGGTGAAGCAAATGAGCCAGGGCAAAGGAGCGAACAAATCATGAAACAAGATATCCATCCGAATTACCATCCAGTAGTATTCATGGATTCAACTACCGGTTTTAAATTCTTGTCTGGTTCTACTAAGAACTCTCAAGAAACAGTTGAATGGGAAGACGGCAACACGTATCCATTGATCCGTGTCGAAGTTACTTCTGACTCTCATCCATTCTACACTGGGCGTCAAAAATTCACCCAAGCAGACGGACGTGTGGACCGCTTCAACAAAAAGTACGGTCTCAAAGACAAGAACGCTGCACAATAATTCTAACTTGCTTAGAAGGCTGTTTTATCAACAGTTTGGAGGTTTCTTCTTTTATAGAAGGAGCCTCTTTTTTATTTACAGAAATCCACAAATCTTTTTTGACTTTTTACTACCGACTGGCTAAGCTTGAATAAAAGATGATAGGAGCTAGAGGATGAAAAAGTTCAGCTGTTTATTAATTATCATGTTCACTGTTTTTTTATTAAGTGCTTGTCGCAAGCAACCGACCTCGCAAACTAGTGGGACTATCACGGATATTTATCAAAATACAATTACGATTTTAACGGATGATGGTAAAAGTGAGCAAGGAGAGCAAAAGCAAGGGGATTTGTCTTTTGAGTGGGGAGAAGCCGCGGATTTTAAAGTTGGTGAGCGGATCAGAATTACTATCCAAGGACCAATCAGGACGTCTTTTCCTGCGATAGCTGAGGTTATGCATATTGAAAAACTAGCAGAGTAATTTAAAGCGACGATAGAACGTGAGCGAGTAGCTGTGCTTTCGTGACAAACATCGCTTTTTCTTTTATGATTGAATTAGTCGTAAATAACGAATAAATACCAATTACAAGGAGAACAGATGAATCAAAAAATCGATTTATTATTTACCTTAGATGAAGGCTATTTAGCTCCTTTAAAAGTAGCGTTGTTATCCATTCACGACAACAATCCTCGCCAAGACTTTCGTGTTTGGTTGGTCCATGAACGGATATCAGAAGAAAGTATCACAACCCTACAAGCCTTTTGCCATTCTTTGGGATTTGAGTTACAAGTAATCAAAGTGGACGGTAGTAACTGGGCGAGTGCGCCTACCGTGGCACGTTATCCTAAAGAAATGTATTTCCGACTGTTAGCAGGGGAGATTCTCCCGGAGGATATCACCAAAGTATTGTATTTAGATCCGGATATTCTGGTGATTAATCCTTTAACCGATTTATGGAATCTCGAGCTTGATCAGCACTTGTTGGCGGCGGCCACTCATACAGGCCTTTTGGATGTCTCCACGCCGATCAATAAAGTGCGCTTGGATTTGGATCACGAGTATTACAATTCCGGTGTGATGCTGTTGAATTTGACTCAGGCTCGGGAAAAAGTGCAATGGGCTGATATTAGTCGGGTGATCGAAAAGTATGCCCACTTTTTAGTTTTACCGGACCAAGACATCTTGAACTATCTCTATGGAAAGTATGCATTGACGATTCCCGAGGAGCGCTGGAATTACGATGCTCGTATGTATGCCAAGTACTTCACCCGGAGTTTGAGTAAGCATGATCTCCACTGGGTGATGGCTAATACTTCGATTTTGCATTTTTGTGGGAAGCCGAAGCCCTGGGACAAAAAACACGACAATCGGTTCACTGCTTTGTACCTGAGTTATCAAAACCGAGTAGTAGAACTTGAAAAAGAGTTATAATACGATTGGTATAGCCTAAAAAATAGGTAAGACAAAAGCAGTGGCCGTTAAAGTTACTGTTTTTTTGTCGATTAAAAAAAACTGTGTTTTCCAATTGTTCAGGCGTATACTCGGCCTAAGCGATTTGCTTATGGGGGAGGAAGCAGGATGTTTGAAAAGAAAATGGACGAGCAACAACGATTAATTCGCGGTCAAGGAGTTTTCATTGGTCTAGGGGTATTTAGCGGGTTATTGATTGTAAAAGACGCTTTGGTGGATTTTCAGGTGATTAGGATTCCGAAAATCGGAACCATTGTGGATGTGCTCTTTTTAGTGCTGGGTATTTTTATCGCCACAGGGTTTATGATCCAAAAAAGAGTGCTTTCGCTAGACTATCTCGGGCGGACGGGGAAAATTCTGGGGGCTTTGACGCTCGTTTCTGTCCTTCAGCTGTTGCAGACTATCATTAGTCAGAGACCATTGATTGACAGCAACCAAGTGACCTTGGGGATGGTGCAGTTGTCCCAAGTGGTGCTTTTTGCGGCCTTTACGATTTTTCTGTGGGCTCACTGGATTTTCTTAAGCAAAGAGAAGTAACCTTGACTTTCTAGCGCGAGATTTCTCGGTTGCGGGAAGCAGCGCACCATGCTAGTATAAAACCATTATTTGATGGAAGAAGGACTGTTATGAGCTGGGATGAAGCAGAGAAAAAAGCGGCTTATGAGCTGTTATTATTGCAACAAGCGGGACTTTTAGAAGCAGAGGACAATTGGTTGGCCAATTTAGCCAACTCATCGGCGCTTTTAAATCAAACCTTAAAAGAAACCGTCTTTGCCGGGTATTACTTATTCAATGGCGAAGAATTAATCTTAGGGCCTTTCCAAGGAAAAGTTTCCTGTACCCGGATAAAAATGGGCAAGGGGGTTTGTGGGGAGAGTGCGGCCAAGGAAGAAACCCTGATTGTGCCCAATGTGAAAGAACATGCCAACTATATCTCTTGTGACGGGACAGCCATGTCAGAAATCGTGGTACCCATGATTAAAGACGGTAAGTTAATCGGGGTTTTGGATATCGACGCCGGCGTGACAGCGATGTATGATGAAATCGATCAAGAGTATCTGGAAAAATACGTGGCGCTATTACTAGGGAGTAACTAAAAAACGTGAGTCGGAACATTCCGACTCACGTTTTTTTGCTTTTAAAATTTGAAATAATTTGCGGCGTTGTCGTAGCAGATGGCTTTGACTAAATTGCCGAGTAATTCTTCGTCTTCTGGAGCTTCTTCTCGTTCCACGATTTCGCCGACGAATTCGCAAAGGACTCGACGGAAGTATTCGTGACGAGTGTAAGAAAGGAAGCTGCGGGAGTCGGTTAACATCCCCACGAAGTTGTGCAAGACGCTACCGTCAGCGAACTTGGTCAATTGACGACGCATGCCATCGCGAGTGTCGTTAAACCACCAGCCGGAGCCTAGTTGCAATTTGTTTTGGCCGTCTTTTTGGAAACATTGCATCAAAGCGACTAAAACATCGAAGTCATTTGGATTTAAGGAGTACAGAATCGTTTGTGGCAAGCTGTCCGTTTGATCCGCTGCATCGAGTAATTTTTGCAGTGGAATGGTGATGGACAAGTCGTTGATGCCGTCGTAGCCAGTATCTGGGCCTAATTGGTTAAACATGCGAGTGTTGCAGTTGCGATAAGCATGAATGTGCAATTGCATAGTCCAATCGTGGTCGTGGTAAGCTTTGCATAAATGTACCAAGACCGCAGTCCGATACGCGTGGATTTCTGCGTCCGTTAACCCGTCGCCTTTAAGAGCTTTAGCCAAAATGCTGTTCAAAGTTGCTTCGTCTGCTGCTTCGTACTTCAATACATCCAAAGCGTGGTCGGACAAGCGTCCCCCCATAGCATGGAAGAAGTCGATCCGGCTGTCTAGTGCCTGGTACAAGTCACTCATGGTAGCGATGGTGATGCCGGCCACTTCTCCTAGTTTTGCCATGTAGTCGGCATAGTCTGGTTTGTCGATGTTTAGAGCCTTGTCAGGACGGAAGGTTGGCAAGACTTTGAAGCGATTTTCTTCTTGAGCTAGTTTTTTGTGGTAAGCCAAGTCGTCCACAGGATCATCCGTGGTACAGATGACTTTCACGTTGCTGTTGAAGATGATTTCTCGCCGACGGAAGTCTGCTTGGGCTAGTTTTTCATTGGCCCGATCCCAGATTTCTTGGGCATTTTGTTCATTGACCAGAAGATCAATGCCGAAGAAGCGTTTCAATTCCAAATGAGTCCAAGAGTAAAGAGGGTTGCCAATGATTTTTGGCACGGTTTGACACCAAGCCATAAACTTGTCGAAGTCGCTAGCAGAACCGGTAATGCGTTCTTCCGGTACGCCACAAGAGCGCATCAAGCGCCATTTGTAGTGGTCGCCCCCAAGCCAAGCTTCGGTGATATTGGTGAAGTGTTCATTGTTATAGATTTCTTTAGGGTCCAAATGGCAGTGGTAGTCAATAATCGGTTGTTCTTTGGCTACATTGTGGAAGAGGGTTTTCGCCCAGTCATTGGTAAGTAAAAAATCATCGGATAAAAACATTCTCAAAATTCCTTCTTTCTTTTATTCATACATTCACAAGCTAAGTCCGGGAAAAACCAGGGACAAGCCCTGGTAATCCTCCGACTAGAGTGTTACTCCGTTTTTAAAGATGGCGATTTCCCGTACGTCGTTGGCTTCATTGCGGGTTTCAGCTCCGCTCGCTACGGTGATAATATGGGCGATGAAATCGTCTAAGACTACATCCATGGCTTCATCGAGCAAGCGTCCGGCATTGAAGTCCATCCAGTGTGGTTTCTTTTCAAAGATTTGACTGTTAGTAGCCACTTTCATGGTTGGGACATAGGCGCCAAATGGGGTACCGCGACCGGTGGTAAAGAGTACCAATTGACAGTCGGCAGAGGCCAGAGCAGTGGCAGCTACCAAGTCATTTCCAGGACCTTCCAATAAGCTCAAGCCAGGTTCCCGCAGTTTTTCCCCATAATGCAAGACGTCCACCACAGCAGAGGTTCCGGATTTTTGCGTACAACCAAGGGATTTGTCTTCGAGAGTCGTGATTCCGCCGTCTTTGTTTCCTGGAGAGGGGTTTTCATAGACCGGTTCACCATAGGACAAGAAGTATTCCTTGAAATCGTTGATCAAATGCACGATTTTTTCAAAGGTCGCTTCGTCTTTCGCCCGAGCCATTAAGACTTGTTCTGCTCCAAACATTTCCGGTACTTCCGTCAAGACGGTGCTGCCTCCTTGGGAAACCAAGAAGTCGGAGAAAGCGCCGAGTAGTGGATTCGCAGTGATACCTGAGAACCCGTCGGAACCGCCACATTTCAAACCAACTTTTAATTCACTCAAAGGAATCGCTTCTCGTTTGTCGTCTTTGGCCACTTCTAGTAATTCTTCTAAGATGGCTTCCCCAGTTTCGATTTCGTCGGCTACTTCTTGAGCGACTAAGAACTTAATCCGACTTTCATCGTAATCCCCAAGTTTCGCCCGGAATTCTTTGACGGTATTGTTTTCACAGCCTAGCCCAAAGACCATGACAGCCCCGGCATTCGGATGTTGTACGGCGTCGATTAGGACTTGGCGCGTGTTCTTATGGTCTTGTCCCAGTTGCGAGCAGCCATAAGGATGTTTTAAAATCGTCACATTGTCAAAGGGTCCTAAGTTTGGATGTTTTTGTTTAAACTGTTGTACGATGATTTCCGCCATGCCGTTGATACAGCCCACAGTAGGGACGATTAACAAGTCATTGCGAATCCCGACTTTGCCGTTTGCCCGACGATAGCCTTGGAAGGTCAAGTCTTTTTTCGGGTATTTGATTTCGTGTAAATTGGGTTCATAAGTGTAGTCCAGTTCCCCGGAAAGGTTTGTCTTCACGTTTTGCGTGTGAATCCAGTCACCGGCTGCTACGTCAGTGGTCACATGACCGATGGGGTAGCCGTATTTGATGACATCGGCATTTTCCGGTAAAGCTTCTAAGGCGATTTTGTGACCTTGGGGGATATCTTGGGTGGGAACAATTACTAAGTCATCAATGTGAAGCTCCGTTCCCTTCGCAATTGGGTGTAAAGCTACGGCTACATTGTCACGAGGGTTTAATTTTAATAGATCCGCTTTTTTTGTAATGGTTGGATTCGCCATGTGGATTCCTCTTTTCTGATTATTCAGCTTGCTGATGAATTTCTTTGATTACTGCCCGTGTGCCTACTTCATGGATTTTTTGGACTAGGTCATTCACTGTGTCAACCAGTGGGGCAACTTCGGTTAAGTCTTGACCCCAAAGTTTTGTTTGAGCTAGTAAGAAAGCGACTTGTTCTGTTGTTGGCAATTCTTTAGCTTCAGCAAACAGTGCCAAGACTTCGGCATCGTCATTGCCAGCTTCTTGTAAATAAGAAACGATTAATGCCGCCAAAGCTGCAGTGATACCTAATGGCAAGGAGTTTTTCGTGTCATAGAAGCGTAGCAAGATTGGCAAAAGGCGAGCTTGGAATTTAGAAACACTGTTCAAGGCGATAGAAGACAGTTCGTGACGGACAAATGGATTTTTGAACCGTTCTTTAATTTGTTCTGCGTAAGCTGCTAACTCTGCTTCTGGTAAGTCGAGCATCGGGATCAATTCCCGGGCAAATAAGTCATCTACAAACACAGAAAAATCAGCATCAAGCATGACTTCTTCCACGGTTTCCAGCCCAGCCAAGCGAGCAAGTGGAACCATCGCAGTATGAGGCCCATTCAACAAGTGTACTTTCCGTTCCCGATAAGGAGTCATATCATCCGTGACGATCACATTCAAGCCAGCTTCTTGTAGTGGCAAGATTTCTTTGATTTTTTGTGGTCCTTCGATGACCCATAGCATGAAGGGCTCTGCTTTTACCATTAAATTGTCGATGTAGCCATGTTTTTCATTTAGTTCATCTGCCCGGTCTCTTGGATAGCCAGGAACGATCCGGTCCACGAGACTGCAACAGAAGGTATTTTCTTTCGTCAACCAAGTTTTGAAGTCTGCTTTTAGGTCCCAATGCTCTGCATATTGCTGGATGATAGCCAAGAGTTTTTCCCCGTTACGGTCGATGAGTTCACAAGGGATAATGGTGAAGCCTGGTTTTTGCAGCTGGTAGCGTTTGTATAAAAGGGCAGTCAATTTTGCTGGGAAGCTCTTTGGTGGCGTATCGTTCAAAGCGTCACTTTCATCATAAGCAATGCCGGCTTCCGTCGTATTGGAAAGGATGATTTCCAAGTTTTCGTCTTCGGCCAGTGCCAAATACTCTTGCCATTCTTCGTAAGGGTTGAGCACACGATTTACAGTGGAGATGATTTCGGAAGTATTGACGGTTTTGCCATCTAAAAGGCCTTCTAAAATCACTGTGTACAGATAGTCTTGCTCTTTTAACATCTTGCCTAAACCTTGGCTAATCGGTTGAACCACAACCGCGCTTCCGTTGAACAAGCCTTGTTTGTTCATTTGTTGCAATTGCCAATCTACGAACCCACGCATGAAATTGCCTTCCCCAAACTGAATCACTTTCTCTGGGAAATGGGCAAACTCCCCATAGTTGTTGCTTAATTGTTCCATTTATTACTCCTCCTTCATAATGAATGCAGAAACTGCACACGTTAACATTTTGTTGTATATTGAAATCCTCTCAAAAAGCGAGAGGACTTTGTAAACTTTGCCGCACTTCTAAGCGAGTGTCTAATAAGAAACTGGTTTGCTCCACAGGTTCTCCATTAATCATCTGTAACAAAAGCCGTAAGCCTAGTTCACTAATTTCATCCAAAGGTTTGTGGATGGTGGTCAGTGGTGGGTTGGTGTACTTGGAAAAGGGGATATCATCAAAGCCAATCAGGCCGATATCCTCAGGAACCGAGATTCCCATTTGGTGACAGGCATTTAGTGCCCCAATTGCCATATCATCATTCCCACAAAAGATGACTTCCGGTGGATTTGGTAGTTGCAGTAGCTCTAAAGCCGCCTTTTTCCCACTTTCAAGACTGTAGTCCCCAGCGATTAGCCATTCTTTTGGTAACGGAACTTCCAGAGATTGAAGCGTCGAAAGAAAGCTCTCTTTTCGAATCAAAGCGGAGCGAAAGCCACTTTTTCCTTCGATCATAGCAAATTTTCGATAGCCTTGTTCGTAGGCATAGGTCACAGCTTGGCGAACGCCTTGGGCATCGTCTGCTGTGACGTTTATCACATTGTCAGTTAAGACTTGGCGATTGAGAACCACAGTAGGTAAGCCGTTTTCCACGAGTTTTTGGAAAAACGCATCGTCGTCATCGGACTGACTCATGACGATGGCTCCATCCGAACGTTGCTGAGTGAGAAACTCTTGGTGATTCACGGAGTCAATCCCTCGAACGGAAAGATTATATTCCTTGGGCAAGTTTTCACTAATGCTCTTAATCACTTCCACCAAAAAGCTGTCTGAAGTCCCTTCATTGATGCTGGAAAAGAAGAGGCTAATAAGATAAGACTTCTGTTGTACCAAACTTTTTGCACTAACATTAGGCGTGTAATTCATGCTTTGTGCCAGTTCGTTGATCCGCTTTTTCGTTTCCGCCTTGATCAAAGGACTATCGTTCAGTGCCCGGGAAACTGTGGTATGGGAGACGCCAGCTATTTTTGCGATATCTTTAATGGTAACCATAAAAAAACTGGCCTCCTTTTCATTTACTGATTTCAGTATAAGAACGAAGGAGAAAAATGTCAATACACCAAGGATGCACACGTTAAACTTTTTTTGTAGATTCCATGCAAAGCCATTTTTTTATACGAGCTGAAAGATTGTGAAAACGATTTCTTATAGTGGCTGTTTTACAAGAGAAAAGTACGTATTGAAGGCTTTCTTCAACTGGGAAATTTTGATAACACTTGTGAAAAGACACACGTTTCTAAAAAACGAAAACGTTTGTTATCTTTTAGATGACAAAATAATAAGAAAATGATTAGAAATTTCTTGACGAGAATTTAGCGTTAATGTTAATATAAAATTATAAAAAGGTTAGAACTGAGTGAAAATATGAATTACGAGACGATACAGTTGGGACAAGCTTACGAATGTCAGCCAGTAGGATTGCAAAAAAGAATTACGGGAGAAGTCATTAAAAAACTGGACCGATGTGTGGTTGTGAATGTGGAACGTTATGATTACATCGATCATGATGAAATTCAGGAACGCTGCGGTAAAGTCGTCGTGCGTTATGAAGAAATTTATGGAAAAGCGTTGGTTAGTTGCTTCTTTAGCTAAACATGAAAACATACCTCTACAGGAAAAAACAGGAATCCTTTAGAGCACCGAAAAGAGACGGAGAGATTCGTTTCTTTTTTATTTGGGATGACAAAGTATAGAAATGACTCAGAAAAAATGGTTTGCTAAAAAACACCAAATCAAAAAGAGCCAAAATCCTGTTTTACAAGGATTTTGGCTCTTAGTGAAAAATCATAATGGAGCTGGCGGGAGTCGAACCCGCGTCCAAACATCTCGCTACTCAAGACTCTACGCTCGTAGTCAGTTCTATTTAGGAGATTCGCTCAAACAATCGCCGAGTGACAGGCTACTGTTATCGCTAGTCTGATGATCTCTTCTAGTGCTTACAGACGGAAAGCACTAGCGTATTCCACTAGATTTGAGACCCTGGTCCGAGCACATGGACGATGCCGGGAGGATCACGCCAAACTGTTTTTAGGCAGCTAAAGCGTAAGTGTTTTCGTTTTTAGCAGTTATATTTAACTGTAACGTTTTAACGCAGACGTAACCTGCGAAGCGCATCTCAAGCTCGACAATGCCTGTCGAATCCGTAACAGCCCCCTAAAAAAAGGGACGATTCCGTGAAAATAGTATACCACAAATCAAAAATGATGAAAATGTTTTTGAATTTCTTTTAATTAGTTAGCCGAAGATAAGCTCTTCTCTGTAAGCCAATCGGTAAGAGTTACACAGTTGTTTAGAACAATTGGTAGAGGAGATACTAAAAAGTCTAGAGTTTGGCTTTTGAGAATCGCTTATGCTAGTAAATCTGGGAGTCTTCTGTGAAAAAGTTGGGAAAATGATCCATGACTTGTTCTTGTTCGTCAATGGCCATGTGCAAGTGCAAGGTGATCAAAAAAGCCAATTCATCTAAATCATGGCTGACGATGGCATCGTATAAGGCTTGATGTTCATCGGTAACTTTTTGCCAGTCCAATTCGGTAACTTCCAAGCGTAGCCAACGGAACCGGTCAAAGTGGGTGGCGTGATCTTCAATCCATGTCCAAACTTCTCCTCGGCCGGCAATTTCAAAGCAGGTCCGGTGAAAGGCACTGTCCAATTGGAAAAAGTCGCTAATTCCCCGGCGAGCAGTGGCGTTTTCAGTTTCTAGCAAGATGGCTTCTAGGGCTTTTTTGTCTTTGTCATCAATTTTGGCGCTACATTCCGCTAAGATGGAACGCTCTAATGTTTCCCGTACATAACGAGCGTTGGAAGCAGATTTGAGATCGATTTTTGAGATATAGGTGCCCGATTGGGGAATCGTGTAGACTAATTCCTGATTTCGCAATTGAATGAGAGCCTCGCGAATCGGGGTACGACCGATGTTCAGGGCCTTTTCCAGTTCCTTTTCTGAAATTTTTGCCCCGGGTTCTAACTCGGAATAAATAATCTTTTTGCGAATAGCCTTGTAGGCTTGTCCTTGTAAATTTAAGATCAAGTGGGTCAATCCTTTCTGGTGAAAACAACTAAAACTGAATCGTTGATATGTTAGTTTTGTGAGAAAAACCTTACAAATACTTAATCAAGTAAATTATACGTTTTTCCTTTCCGAGAAACAAGCGCTTTGGGAAAATCAAAGACTAGGGGTAACTTAATGTTTCCATTTGCTAAGGGAAAAGCCATAGGGAAATGCTAATATATTAATTAAACGGTCTATCGTAAGTTAAATGAGCAAAGAAGGAAAGAAGCAGCGACCTCACTAGGGTCACTGCTTCTTTTTAAATCAAATCAAAGTGTTTCAAGGCGTGAACGATACCGCCGTCCGTATTTTTCTTGGTGACGAAATCAGCCACAGATTTTAAACCTTCGCCGGCATTGCCCATGGCGATTTTCGTATCACAAGCACTGAGCAAAGCTAAATCATTGGGACCATCCCCAAAGCCAAAGGTCGGAATGTTCGGTAACGCGAGTTTTTCTTTGAGAATCTTGACTCCTTGCCCTTTGTTGGTACCTTTTTTTACGGTATCCATGGAAAAAGGAGTATTGCGATAAAATTCAAACTCTGGGAACGTTGCTTCATAGTAATCCTGATGGTCCGTGCCTAAGACGAGCAACATATTAATGGGGTTACTGCGGAAGGCTTCAGGTTCAATGGGCGGAATCTGTGAATGAATGGAATTATAGGCGTTAATCAACGCTTCCGAGTGGCCTGTACACCAGATTTTTTGTTCATTATAGTAGGAAAGTTGGTCACCCTTATCAAGGATGCTGTAATAGACCCGTTCGATGCTCGCTTCATCGATTAAATCGGAATGGATTTCCTTTCCTGCTACTCGAATAAACGCACCGTTCATGACGATATTGGAGTCGATGTGAGCAGCCTTCCGAATGGCAGTGATTTCAATTTCCGTGCGGCCGGTGGCGATAACCGGTAAAACCCGATTTTCTTTTAAGCGAAGCATGGCCTCACTGACTTCCGGTGTGATTTGGGATTTCGCATCCAACAAGGTACCGTCTAAATCAAAAAAAGCGATGGCTTGATAGTTCAATAGGAACACCTCTATTTTATATTGTGCCCGTATTTCAGGGGCTCGGCTTCATCATAGCAAAAAATCGAAGAAAGGGGAAACCTTGTGGGAAGGTTCTGTGAAGATAATGGTCTAGAATGCGGTTTTCGAGTATACTTATGTTGAGGCTGACTACCCTTTTTGGGAGAACGCTATTCTAGACTGGTGAATGGATGTGAGAAGATGAATATTTTAATGATTGAAGATAACGAATCCGTGTCCGAAATGATGCAAATGTTCTTTTTGAATGAAGGCTGGGATGCTACTTTCCAATACGATGGACAAGAAGGTTTAGATGCTTTTTTGGCCGAGCCGGATAAGTGGGATATGATTACCCTCGATTTGAATTTGCCAGGGCTGGACGGGATGAGCGTCGCCCGGGAGATTCGCAAAGTTTCCAATACAGTGCCGATTATTATGTTAACGGCTCGGGATTCGGAAAGTGACCAAGTGATTGGGCTGGAAATGGGGGCCGATGACTATGTCACCAAGCCTTTTAGTCCTTTAACTCTGATTGCCCGGATTAAAGCCTTGCATCGCCGTAGTGAGTTGGTGGAAAAACCGGTGGAAACAGAAACTACAGGCTTTGACGTGAAAACCGATCACTTTAAGATGAACACCAAGACTCGAGAGGCCTTTTTAAATGATCAACCAATTGAAGGACTAACTCCGAAAGAATTTGATCTGTTGTATACCTTGGCGAAAAAACCGCGACAAGTCTTCTCCAGAGAGCAGTTGTTGGAGTTGGTTTGGGATTATCAATACTTTGGTGATGAACGCACGGTAGACGCCCATATCAAGAAATTGCGGCAGAAAATCGAGAAAGTCGGGCCGCAAGTCATTCAAACCGTCTGGGGTGTGGGGTATAAGTTCGATGATTCTGGTGTTGCCTAATGCGCTATCTCTACCAACAATTAATGGCCTTTTGGGTCGTGATTGCGGTGGTTCTCTTAATCGTCGGGGTTTCCTTTACCCAGATGACCCGACATACGATTGAAGAGAGCAACTACGATCAGCTCTTTAGCTATGCGGACTCAGTGGTGGAATTCGCTCAAAATTACGCCAATGAATACACCCCGGGAGACGATCCCGAGGTGGTTTTGGAACAGTCTTTGCGGCTCACGGAGCGGATTTACACCCACCAAAATATCAACTTTGTCTATATCAACGATCAAAAAGAAGTCATTTACCCGATGGATGCTAGTCAGCAAGCTTTGATTAATGAAGGCTTGATGGAGAGCATTACTAAGAGTCAGTGGTCTGCTTTGGAGCAAGGGATTCAACAAAAGTTCACCACCACAAAGAATATCTACGGCGAATCGGAGACCACCGCTTACGTGATGTTGCGATTGAAATTAAACGATCGTTTCGGTGTTTTGGTTTTGACTCAGCCGGCGGTAAACTTAGAAAAAAGTGTTCAATCACTAAATGCCAATATGTTTACGGGCTTTATCATTTCTAGTATCGTGGCGCTGGTCATCAGTTTCTTTTATGCCAGTATCCAAGTGCGGCGAATCAATCGCATGAAAAAAGCCACCAAAGAAATCGCCAGTGGGAATTTCGATGTGCGGTTACCGGTGAATCATAAAGATGAGTTTGATGAGCTTGCGGAAGACTTTAACCAGATGACCGTGGCTTTACAAGACTCCAATGAAGAAATTGAGCGCCAAGAAGAGCGACGGAAGCAATTTATGGCCGATGCCGCCCACGAGATGCGCACACCGCTAACGACGATTAATGGCCTTCTTGAAGGCTTGCAGTACAACGCCATTCCAGAAAATCAAAAGGAAAAAGCGGTTAGTCTAATGAAGAATGAAACCGAGCGTTTGATTCGTTTGGTCAATGAAAATTTGGACTACGAAAAGATTCGTACCAACCAAATCTCCATCGTTGTGAAACGCTTTGATGCCACGGAAACTTTGCGTAATCTGCTGACGCAATTAGAAAAGAAGGCCACGGCTGCCGGAGACAAATTGATTTTGACCACGGAAGAGCCAATCGAGGTCTACGCGGATTATGACCGCTTTGTGCAAATCATGGTGAATATCATTCAAAATGCTATTCAGTTCACTACAGATGGGACCATTACCATTGGCCTGCAAAAAGGCTACTTGGAAACCATTGTGGAGATTAAAGACACGGGCATTGGTATGACCAAAGAACAGCTGGATAATATTTGGGAACGCTACTACAAAGTCGACCCTTCCCGAAAAAATCGCAAATTTGGGGAATCTGGTCTGGGATTGCCAATCGTGCAACAGCTAGTTCGTTTGCACAAAGGAAAAATCGAAGTCACCAGTGAAGTCGATCAAGGGACTACGTTTCGGATTTCCTTCCCTGATGTGGAATTGCCAGATGAACCTGCTTCAGAGGAGCTAAAACAAGCGACAGCAGAGGAAGCACCAGAAACACCCTCAGAGACAAAAACAGACAAAGAAGACTAAAAAAACGTAGCTTCCCGTTTTAGGGAGCTACGTTTTTTTAGTCTTGATTTTTTTGAGGCATCGTTTGTTGTAAGGAGGTGGCTAGAGAAGCATTTTGGGTGATAAAGACCACATCCAAGTCCCTTTGCGCCACCAAACCATAAATGTAATGGAGCAAGTCCTGGGTTTCTTTAATACTCAAGTGTTCCGTCACATCTAGAAAAAGCAGTTGTTCTGGCTGACGCAAGAGCTGTTGCATGATTTGTAGGCGCAAGCGCTGAAAGTAGGTTAATTCTTCAATGGGTTTACGCAAAATCGTGGCGTCCAAACCTAATAATTGAAAGAGCGCTCGATTGGTTTGAGCTTTTCGCAGTTTGCGAGAGACGCCCAGGTAGAGATTATCTGAAAGGGAGAGATATGGAATGGTTTCCCAATCGTTGTAAATCAGGGCCGTCTTTTTTTTCGTCTCTTGTGCTTCATAAAGCTGCAAAGCCTCGGTGAGATCCTGGCTATACAAAACGGTAATGTGATTGGTTGGAATCAGCATCATTTTTTCCACCTCCTGGAACAAGTAAACAGGCTAAGGGGCAAAACGGTAATTAAAATTACGGTGAAGGCTGCAAAAGTGCGAGCCAAAGACCGTAAAGCAACGTGCAACCAGTGTTGACCATCCAATTGGAAAGAGTCCACTAAGAGTAAGGCATTTTGTGGCAGTTGTAAGACTAAAGGTGCACTGGCATCAGCAGACTGCTGAGTTCCAACTTCGGTAGCCATGGAGCTCAAGGTGGTGAACTGAGCGATAAAAGCCGACTGCAATCGTTGGATAAAAACTTCCGTCCAATTTTGGAACATGATCATGATGAGAAAAAGAAAGACCAAGTACCCAATCAATGGCAATGCAAATTCTAGCAGCAATTGGCTAGTGACACAGCGACGGGTGACCCCGAGTCGTTGGAAGGTACGAAATTCCTGTTTCCTTTGACGACAGTAGCCGAAACCAAGCCAGTAAATACCGATTGCAAAGAAACCACAACAAAGAAGTAAACACAGATTATAAAAAGGCAGAATACCTTGTAAATTTTGGAGCAAGGTATGCAACCAGTCTTGATCGACTTGAGTCAGACTGTCTTGACCAGCCGCAGCAATGCCAGCGCTAGTTTTCAGGACGACGGTCTTTAAAGTCGTGATTAAAAAAAGTAAGGGTAAAAAGAGGGCCAGCAAAATCAAGTACCGATATAAAAAACGTCGATGGTAGTTTAAGCTGGCCACAGCGTGAGAGATTCCCAGCATGATATTCACCTCAATCCTATCAAACAGTATAAAATAGTTTTTTGAACAAAGTATGAATAAGATGAGGCGAAAGAAGCAACTTGTGCAACACACAAAAACCAGCACAAAAAAACTCGAACTAGCTGACCATTAGGCTGGCTAGTTCGAGTTTTTAGTTTGATTTACTTTTCTGCGGCTTCACTATCCGCTGTGGCTGTACCATGAATCTCTTGATAAGTTTGTGTCTTGTAGAGATCTGCGGTGCTGACACCATTGTTTTGACTTAGGACGCTTGTGGAGTCGGCGCCGGCTTTTTCTGCGGCTTCTTTCAACTGCGTTTCCGCATCCTTATAGTTGAATTGCGTAGTGTCTAATTCTTTCAAACCGCTCTTGGTGTAGAAGCGGAACAAATCACCACTGTTGATCTGATCGGAAGTCGCTAGTTGTTGAGAAACTTGATCTTTTAGACTGTCAACTTCTTGTTGTTGTTCGGCAGTTGGTTCGGTAATCGCTGTACCAGTGGCCGTGTCGTACAAGCTACCTTTGTGGTACACGTATTTGTTTGAAACGAAATCGCCATTGCGGAAAGCAACTACTTGATCGTGTTCAGGCGACAATAGGTCTTGTCCTAGTTGGATGTAATTCGTGGTATCCACACCTAGTAAATGTAGCAAGGTTGGCAGGGCATCTACTTGGCCGCCATACGTGTGGTTGATGCCACCTTTGGTTTGACCAGGAACGTGAATCATGTAAGGAACTTTTTGCATTTGCGCATCGTCGTAGCTAGTCCAAGTATCTTCTGTTTTACCAAGCAGTGGTGCAAGAGAAGTATTCCGGCTTTCAGAAATCCCATAGTGGTCACCGTACAAGACGATAACAGAGTTTTCATAGAGGCCGCTAGCTTTCAAGTAATTGAAGAATTCTTCCACGGCGCTGTCTAAGTAGTTCGCCGTTGCGAAGTAGCCGTTAATGGTTTCATCGTCGGTTTGCGCCAATGGGAATCCAGCTTCATCCCCAGTGAACTGGGAGTAAGGGAAGTGGTTAGACACGGCGATAAACTTCGCATAGAAAGGTTGTTGCAACTGTTCCAAGTACTTCGCTGATTGCTCAAAGAACGGTTTGTCGTGCAAGCCGTATTGGAAAGAGTTGTCTTCGTTCACATCGTAATATTCTTTGCTAAAGAAGTAATCGTAACCCCAGTGTTTGTAAGTTTCGTTACGGTTCCAGAAAGTACCGTCGTTTCCGTGGAAGACTGCTGAAGTGTAACCGTCCACTTGTTCTAAAATATTTGGTGCAGATTCAAAGGTATTTTTGCCACCTAATTGTGTCATTAATGCCCCTTGGTTTAGACCAAAGAGGGAATTGTCCATCAATGTTTCTGCATCACTGGTCTTACCACCTTTGACTTGGTGATAGAAATTGTCAAAGGAGAAGGTTTGATTGTCATGGTACAAGCTGTTAATAAACGGCATCACTTCATGTTCCACACCGTTTTCGTCTTTCAACTTGTAATCGATTAAGAATTGTTGGGTGCTTTCTAAGTGAATGTAAATCACATTTTTGCCCTTGGCGATGCCATAAAGGTCATCGTTTGGGGCGGCATAGTGATCACTTACATAATTTGCTACTTCGTCCATATCGTTTGGTGAAGCTTCCGCCCGTACTTGACTGGCTTGATAGGTTTGCACACCATCATAAGCGGTAAAGGCGTTAATCCCCAAGTATTTCACGAGGTAATCCCGGGAGAATGTCCGAGTCAAAAGTTCTGGCCGATCGACTTCGGCAAGGAAAAGATTCCCGAAGAAAATCATCACGGATAAAGTGGACATCGCCAAAGCCATCCGGGCCCGCACTGGTCGTTCATCTAGGGTGATCTTCTTGCGAGCAAAAAGTACGATCAAGACAACAAAGTCGAGCCAATACAAAACATCGTGAATGCGGAAGAGGCGTAAAGCACTTTCTCCTAAGCCACTGGCTACTTTACCGGCACCTAAAATAGTGTTAATGGTAATGAAGTCGGTGAACTCTCGATAGTAGGAAATATTCGCAAATAATAGTAATGTCATCAAGAAATAGATGACCATCATGGTAATGTAGGAAACTTTTGGCCGCTTCACATACAAGGCGATAGACAATAGAAACAATGTCGTCGCAATCGGGTTAATGAAGAGGATAAAGTATTGACGCACACTTTCGATACCGAGATTGAACTCGAAAAGATACGCGCAGATATTTTTCACCCAGAATAAGATTGCCAAGAGGCTAAAGAATCCTAAACGAGTGTTCAGAAATTTGGGTAGTTTCATCTTGTTCAATGGAAGTCCGTCCTTTTTTATTTGTCTAGTTTATGAAAAGCATTTTCAATTGTTACATCATCTTTACATTTTACTAGCACCAAAATCAAGTGTCAATTGAAAGTAAGCGGTTTGGTGCGAATTAACTTTTTCTTTACCATCCGGGATACTAGCGGATAGATTGAGGAGTTTGGTATACTGAGGAGTAGAAATTAAAGGATGTGGAACATGGTGATCAAAGTCAAAAAAAGTGCAGTGAAAAAGTTTCGACGGGGGTATCCCTTGATTCAGGAAGAAGACTTGCAAAGTGTCCCTGAAACCAATCAATGGGTGGAGTTTTGTGATCAGGAAGGAAAATACCTAGCCACAGGCTATCTAGGGGAGCAAAACAAAGGCATCGGCTGGTTGGTGAGCTGGCAACGTCAGCCAATCGATCAAGCTTTCTTTACCACTTGTTTTCAGATTGCCAAAGAAAAACGGGGCTCGTATTACAATGATGCACAAACTACGGCGTTTCGGATTTTTAACGGGGAAGGCGATGGTGTCGGGGGGATGACGGTGGACCTCTACGACGAATATGCGGTCTTTTCTTGGTATAACGCCACCTTGTATCATCAAAAAGAAGTGGTTTTAGCTGCTTTTCAAACCGTATTCCCAGAGGTTAAAGGAGCGTATGAAAAGATTCGCTTCCAAGCAAAAGGCTTACCGGAAAGTCAGCAGGTCTATGGGGAGTCTGCCCCAGAACCATTGCTCGTTTTAGAAAATGGCGTCCACTATGCCGTGTACTTAAATGAAGGCTTAATGACCGGCATCTTCTTGGATCAAAAAGAAGTCCGAGGACGCTTAGCTGGCGGTCTGGCTCAAGGCAAGCGTGTTTTGAACATGTTTAGCTACACCGGTGCTTTCTCTGTGGCAGCGGCTATGGGTGGGGCGCTAGAAACCACCAGTGTGGATCTGGCAAAGCGCAGCCTACCGAAGACTCGAGAGCAATTTGCAGTCAATGGTCTTGACCCTGAGACTCAAAAGATTCACGTGATGGACGTGTTTAATTATTTTGATTATGGTAAGAAAAAAGGCTTGCTTTTTGATTTGATCGTCTTGGATCCGCCGAGTTTTGCACGGAATAAAAAGCGTGTCTTTTCTGTACACAAAAATTATGGAGACTTGATTACCGATAGCTTGCCGATTTTGGCGCCAGGAGGCTTGATTTTAGCTTCCACGAATGCGGCTAATTTGCCGGCAGAACGTTTCCAAAAGACAATTGAAGAAGCTTTTGAAGCTGCCGGTGTTCAGTATCACTTGCAGGAAGCCTTTCGCTTACCCGGGGATTTTGTGGTGAATCAGGCTTTTTCTGAAGGCAATTATTTAAAGGTCTTTTTGTATCAAGTGAAGCAATAGCCGATAGTTTGCAACTAAAAAGGGGAGAAGCGGGATGCAATTTGAAATCAAAAACCAAGTCTTTGGTCAGGGACGGCCGAAGATTTGCGTGCCTTTAGTGGGGGATACTCAAGAACTGTTAGTAAGTGAAGCGCAACTAGCCGAAAAAAGCAGTTGCGAAGTAGTAGAATGGCGAGTGGATCTTTTTGAAGAAGTGACTAGCCTAGAAGCCGTGGTGACTACTTTAGATGAAATTCGGGAAAATTTGCCAAACAAACTGCTGCTAGTGACCTTCCGTACCCAAGCGGAAGGCGGGCAGCGAGACCTTTCCTTACATTATTATCAGGAACTTTATGAAGCTGTGGCGGCCACAGGGCAAGTGGAGTTATTGGATGTGGAGTTAGGCGTGGCGGAATATCTAGGCCGTGGTTTCATCCAAGGGTTGAAAAAACAAGGTGTGGGGATCATCTTAAGCTATCACAACTTTCAAAAGACCCCGGCAGACGGCGAGTTACTTTTAAAGGTTAGTGTTATGAAGCAGTTTGCCGCAGATTTTGGTAAATTAGCGGTTATGCCCCACGAATTGAAAGATGTTTTGCGCTTTATGAACGTCTCGGTGCAATTGGCTGAATTAACAGAGCTCCCCTTGATTTTGATCTCCATGGGGGACTTAGGAAAAACGACCCGAGTTTCCGGAGAATTGATTCATTCCGTGATGACCTTTGGCTCTTTGACGGATTCTTCGGCTCCAGGTCAGATTCCTGTGGAAGAATTGCGCCAAGTGTTAGACGTGATGCATATGGAAAAGAGTGAATGAAATGGCAAAGAAAAAAATGCCGAAAACCAATGCGATTCGGCAAGTAGAACAAAAAAAGATCCCCTATAAAGAGTACACTTATGAATGGAATGAAGAGCATTTAGGCGCGGATCATGTGATAGAAGAAACCCATGCCAATCCGGACCAACTCTTTAAAACCTTAGTGGCCGTGGGCAATGTTATCGGCCCTATCGTGGCGGTCATTCCGGGAAACCGGGAACTAGACTTAAAGAAAATTGCCAAAGTCAGTGGCAATAAAAAAGTCGAATTGTTGCATTTACGGGATTTGGAAGCGACCACCGGCTATATTCGCGGAGGGTGTTCGCCAGTGGGGATGAAGAAACGTTTTCCTACTTTTATCCACGAAAGTGCGTTGAACTACCCGACGATGATCGTCTCCGCCGGTAAGCGAGGCTTGCAAATGGAATTGGCTCCCGCGGATTTAGCAAGTCTTACAGGCGCAAAATTTGTCGATTTAACTGCAGAAGACTAAGTTTGTTGTATTGGGTACAGGTTTTTTTAAAAGGCCAGGTGTCTCCTAGATTTTCTAGAAGATGCCTGGCCTTTTTGTATATTCGTAAAATAAATTGAGATTTTTATCCCCAGTATCCGGCGATTTCGGCGGCGTGTTGACCCGCCACGTGACCGGTGCACAGGGCGGCAGTAATATTATAACCGCCGGTGTACCCATTGAAATCCAAGACTTCCCCTGCAAAGAACAAGCCGTGGCAATACTTGCTTTCCAAAGTCTTCGGCTGAACTTCCTTCACCGCAACGCCGCCAGCGGTTACGAAGGCTTTTTCCAAAGCAATGGTGCGAATCACGGGAATCTGAAAAGCTTTTAGGAAATCGCGTAATTGTTCGATTTGCTTTTGGCTCGCGTCAAACCCGATGCAGTCGGCTAGTCCACATTGGTCTAAGAAATAATGAAGCAAGCGCTCTGGTACAACACCGGCTAAAGCGTTCTTGGCTTGTTTTTTCGTTTGGAGTTGTTGCTGCAGTTGAGCCAACAATGCTTTGGCGCTCATCTGAGGCAGACTGTCTAATTCCACCAGTACCGGCTGGCCAGTTTCTCGCAATTGGCGATTGACGAAATAGGCGCAGCGTAAGGCCGCTGGACCGGAAAGGCCAAAGTGGGTGAACAAGAGGTCCATTTCATGAGTGACGATTTTTTTACCTTTTGGAGAAAGGACGGAAAGGGCGATGTCTTGCAAAGAGAGTCCTTGTAAAGTCCCAGCTTTAATAAAGTCAGCTTCTGAGATTAACGGGGCCTCTGTGGCAAATAAGGGCGTAATGTGATGGCCCACACTTTTGGCAAAGGTGTAGCCATCCCCGGTAGCTCCGGTGCCAGGATAGGTTTTTCCCCCAGTAGTGACGATTACACAAGTAGCCGCCACATCCCCTAAATCACAGCGAACGCCTTGAACCGTTTCCTCCTGGGTGATTAATTTGGTCACATTACAGGAAAACTCCAAGTCTACACCAGCCTCAATGGCGGCTGCTACCAAAGCATCCACAATGGTTTTCGAGCGGTCGCTTACAGGAAACATCCGCCCATGATCTTCTTCTTTTAAGGCCACATTTTGCTGGGCAAAGAACGCCATGATGTCTTGGTTGTTCCATTGGGCAAAGGTGGAGTATAAAAAGCGACCGTTACCGGGAATATGGGTGATTAAATCATCCACGGGTC
Source organism: Enterococcus asini ATCC 700915 (assembly GCF_000407365.1). Lineage (GTDB taxonomy): Bacteria > Bacillota > Bacilli > Lactobacillales > Enterococcaceae > Enterococcus_C > Enterococcus_C asini. The sequence continues at coordinate 39,490 of NZ_ASVU01000001.1, read as the reverse complement.
GTTGGTTCGTGACGTTACAGCGACCGCCTCCGGTCATGCGCAGTTTTTTGCCGGCTTTTTTATTCTTTTCTAAAAGGAGGACGGAGGCGCCTTGTTGTCCTGCACTAATGGCTGCCATTAAACCGGCCGGGCCAGCTCCAATGACAATCACATCGTATCTCTTTTTCATGGTGACACATCCTTTTTTTGATTAATTCCGAACTTTTAACAGAAAATTCTAAAAATTAGGTACTTTTTCCCCAATGTTTTACGAGAATCTGGTAAAATGTAAAAGCAAATAATTTTTTCATTCGTAATGGGGGGGACAATTCATGACAGCAAAAGACTATGTAAAAGCAATTGGCGCACAATTACACGAAAAAGACGGAAACCAAACAGAATTTTTACAAGCGGTGGACGAATTCTTATCCACGGTGACACCTTTCTTAGAAAAACATCCTGAATATGAAGCAAACAATCTCTTGGCGCTTTTAACCGAACCAGAGCGCTTGTTGCAATTCCGCGTACCTTGGCAAGATGATGAAGGCCAGTGGCAAGTCAATCGGGGATACCGGATTCAGTTTAATTCTGCATTAGGCCCCTATAAAGGCGGCCTGCGCTTTCATCCTAGCGTGAATTTGTCCATTTTGAAATTTTTAGCATTTGAGCAAATCTTTAAAAACAGTTTGACCGGACTACCGATTGGTGGGGGCAAAGGCGGTTCTGACTTCGATCCTAAAGGCAAATCCGATGGGGAAATCATGCGCTTTTGCCAAAGTTTTATGACGGAATTAGCCAAACATATCGGTCCGAACTTAGACGTTCCGGCTGGGGATATCGGCGTTGGTGGTCGGGAAATCGGCTACCTCTTTGGCCAGTATAAACGATTACGCCAGTACGATGCCGGGATTTTAACCGGGAAGCCCGTGGACTTCTGGGGTAGCTTAGGTCGGACTGAGGCAACTGGGTACGGTGCCGTCTATTTTGTAAATCATCTGTTAGCATACAACAAGGATAGCTTCGATGGCAAACACGTCTTAGTATCTGGCTCTGGGAATGTGGCGATTTATGCCATTGAGAAGTTGCAGCAGTTAGGCGCAAAGGCGATTTCTTGTTCCGATTCCACTGGGGTGATTATCGACGAAGCCGGGATTGACTTGGAATTATTAAAGGAAATTAAAGAGGTCAAACGGGAGCGCTTAACCGCCTACAAAGAAGCTCGCCCAGAAGCGACTTATGTGGAAGGCTCACTGTGGGATCAAGCAGTCGCCGCTGACATCGCTATGCCATGTGCCACTCAAAATGAAATCAATTTGGCTCAAGCCAAAGAATTAGTGAAAAACGGCGTGAAAATCGTGGCGGAAGGGGCCAATATGCCTGCAACCTTGGACGCTGCCGAGTACTTTATCGCCCAAGGGGTTCATTATTGCCCAGGGAAAGCAGCCAATGCCGGGGGTGTCGCCGTGTCTGCTTTGGAAATGAGCCAAAACTCTCAGCGTCTCACTTGGACAAAAGAAGAAGTAGATCAGCGGTTGGATGATATTATGAAGAATATTTATGAAACTTGCCGGGATACTGCTTTGGAGTATGGCGCGGAAAACAACTACATGTTAGGTGCGAATATTGCCGGCTTTGCCAAAGTCGCCAACGCCATGTTGCAACAAGGATTGGTATAAACCACTCCAAGAAAAAGTCAAAAAAACCCCGCCACTTGTCTAGTCAAGCTCGACAGGCCCGTGGTGTGGGCATTTTTTTTGAGTGAAGTGGGGATTTCATGACGGCTCATGCTTGAAAAAAGTTGCTTAAAACCGTAAAGTATTAGTTGTAACGAAGACTCATAGTCTACTAATTTAGGAGGAACAGAAATGGCACACATTAAATTTGACCATTCTAAGGTCGCACCATTTGTCAATGAGTACGAATTGGGCTACATGCAAAGCCAAGTATCCGCAGCACACGACTTATTGCGCAACGGAACCGGAGCAGGTAGCGATTATATCGGCTGGGTAGATCTACCAACGAACTACGACAAGGAAGAATTTGCCCGCATTAAAGCAGCGGCTAAAAAAATTCAATCCGATTCAGAAGTATTGGTCGTAATCGGGATTGGCGGTTCTTACTTAGGTGCCCGGGCCGCAATCGACTTCTTAAACAATACCTTCTACAACTTAATGACAGACGAAAACCGCAAAGCACCACAAATCTTCTTTGCCGGCAATTCAATTTCTTCAACTTATTTAGCTGATTTAATCGAAGTTATCGGCGACAAAGATTTCTCTGTTAACGTCATCTCAAAATCTGGTACGACTACTGAACCGGCGATTGCTTTCCGCGTCTTCAAAGAACGCTTGATTGCAAAATACGGGGTAGAAGAAGCTAACAAACGGATTTATGCAACAACTGACAAAGCCAAAGGGGCTGTAAAAGTTGAAGCAGATGCTGCCGGCTGGGAAACTTTCGTAATTCCAGATGATGTAGGTGGCCGTTACTCCGTCTTGACTGCTGTTGGTTTGTTGCCAATCGCAGCTAGTGGTGCCGATATCGATGCTTTGATGCAAGGGGCTGCGGATGCTTCAAAAGAATATGCTTCCGACAAGCTTGAAGAAAACGAAGCGTATCAATACGCAGCAATGCGCAACATCTTGTACCGCAAAGGCAAAGTTACCGAATTATTGATCAACTATGAACCAACGATGCAATACTTCTCCGAATGGTGGAAACAACTCTTCGGCGAATCAGAAGGGAAAGACCAAAAGGGCATTTACCCATCTAGCGCCAACTTCTCCACTGACTTGCATTCATTGGGTCAATACATCCAAGAAGGTCGCCGCAATATCTTTGAAACCGTCGTGAAAGTTGAAAAACCTCGGAAAAACATCGATATTCCAGTGGACGAAAAAGATTTGGATGGCTTAGGCTACTTGCAAGGCAAAGACGTAGACTTCGTGAACACCAAAGCTTACGAAGGCGTTTTGTTAGCTCACACAGATGGCGATGTGCCAAACCTTCTAGTGACGATTCCTGAAATGGACGCTTACACATTAGGTTACACAATGTACTTCTTTGAAATTGCTTGTGGTATTTCGGGCTACTTGAATGGCATTAACCCATTTGACCAACCAGGGGTAGAAGCTTATAAGAAAAACATGTTTGCGCTCCTTGGCAAACCTGGCTTTGAAGACTTGGCGAAAGAATTAAACGCTCGTCTGTAAGCCAAAATAGAAGATTCAACAAAAAGCCCTCAGCGCATAAGCGTTGAGGGCTTTTTCCTATTCTGGGGTGCCAATGACCTTGATATATTCATCCACGTTTAAGATGGTCATGTGTTTGACTAACAGTTGGTTACGTTTGTTGCGTCTGCCTGTGACTCGAATGGTGTACGTGTCCTTTGGCAAACGGAAGATATAGGCGGAAAGATAGCGATTACGAATCACACAATCCAAAGCGCCATCTGCATTTTCCAAGCGCATTAGCGAGAGCATAATGGGTTTTTCTTGGAGCAATGCGGTCTTTACTAGTAATCCTTCAAATTCTTCCATGAGCTTCACTCCTTGATTCTGCCGTTGTGGCTGGCTTTATTATACAAGATAGCTGCCGGGGACTCCAGTTTTCACCCTTGAAAGCAAACGGAGGCTATGAAAAAAGAACTCCCAGCCGTGGCTGAGAGTTCTTTTTTAGTTGAAAGATTACGCATCTTGTTCGGTTAAACCTTGTTCACTACCCATGAATTTGGCAACGACTGCGGCGATAATCCCACCAAGAATTGGGGCACATAAGTAAACCCAGTAATGGGACAAAGCACTGCCACCAGCAAAAATAGCTGGACCAAAACTACGAGCTGGATTCAAAGAACCGCCAGTTAAGTTCAAAGCAATGGCAACTAAGAAACCTAGAGTCAAACCGATGGCGATAGAAGCCATTTGTTTGCTACCGTATTTCTTGCTGGTCACCATTAAGATGACGAAGATGAACAAGAAACTGATTAAGGTTTCAAAAGCAAAAGCAGCACCTGCGCTGATGTCAGGGAAGTCTGTTTGCCCATATGTTCCTGCTTCTAAGCCAAGAGCACTACCGAAACCTCCGACACAAGCGGAAGCGGCAATCGCGCCGACAAATTGTGCGATGATGAAGAACACTGCTTCTTTAATCGTTGCCCGTTTGTTTAATACCATAGCAATGGTTACGGCTGGGTTAAAATGTCCATCAGACAAACCGCCGTGGCCCACCGCATAGTCAGCGATCGTAATCGATAGACCAAAAGCCAAACCAATGGTCAATGGGTCAGGATTCGTGGAAAAAACCACCATCCCGGTACCAATGAAGACTAACATGAAGGTACCAATAAATTCACCAAAAATCTTACGAAATAATTCCATTTTATTATTTCTCTCCTTTCTGGTACATTATAGAGTTTTCTCAAGAATCGAGAGTGTAAAATATTTTGTGTAAATAGAAATTTAGGGTAGAAAAAGAGAAAGTCCATTCTGTAAAATTAAAGTTACGACACCGAAATTTTATAGGAGGACTTTCTCATGACTAATTTTACTACAGAAATTATGCAAACACTACTCAATAAAGGCGATTTAGATGAATTATTTCGGGATCATTTAGAACGAGCGATTAATTCACTTCTACAAGCAGAGCTAACTGCTTTTTTAGACTACGAAAAATATGATCGAAATGGATTCAATTCAGGAAATTCCCGTAACGGGAATTATTCACGTACATTTAAAACAGAATATGGAGAGCTAAATTTAACTATTCCTAGAGATCGGAATGGCGAATTTTCTCAACAAACACTCCCAGCATATAAGAGAACCAATGATTCGTTAGAAACGACCGTTATCCAATTATTTCAAAAAGGCATTACGATGGCTGAAATTTCCGAATTAATTGAAAAAATGTATGGGCATCACTATACGCCACAAACGATCTCCAACATGAGTAAACTCGTGTCTGAAGACGTTTTAGCATTTAAAGAAAGAACGTTAGAAGCCAGTTATTCCGTTATCTTTATGGATGCGACACATATTCCTTTGAAGAGACAAACCGTTTCAAAAGAAGCCGTGTACATTACGATTGGTATCCGATTGGATGGAACCAAAGAAGTTCTTGGGTTCACTATCGCCCCAACAGAATCCGCGTATATTTGGAAAGAGGTTCTTCAAGATCTTAAAAACCGTGGGTTAGAAGAGGTTTTATTAGTGGTAACCGATGGTTTAAGTGGTATCGAAGAAAGTATCCATAGTGTGTATCCGAATGCACAATTTCAACAATGCTGTGTACATGTATCTAGAAATATCGCACATAAAGTGCGTATTCGAGATCGAAAAGAAATTTGTGAGGAGTTCAAAGCGGTTTACCAAGCAACGTCTAAAGAAGAGGCATTGGCTCAAGTGGACTTTATGGTCAAAAAATGGGGAAAGCAGTATCCAAGAGTTGTCAATCTGCTCTTGAATCCTGCCATAGTCACATTTTATAATTTTCCTCCCACTATCAGACGAACCATCTATTCAACGAACTTAATCGAAGGATTTAATAAACAATTAAAACGGTATACTCGAAGAAAAGAACAATTTCCAAATGAAGACTCTTTAGAAAGATTTTTAGTGTCGCAATTTAATCAATATAACCAAAAATTTTTAGGCAGGATTCACAAAGGATTTAAAGAAATTCAGGATACATTAGAGTCAATGATTTAACTGTAATTAACGGAATGGATTTTCCATTTACACATAATTCTTGACGCTACCCAAGAATCGGTAAAGTAATTCGCTATTTGTGCAGCAAGATATCAAAAAAAGTCGTCAATTAGTTGAATAACTAGTTGACGACTTTAGGGAAATGTTCTAGCTGTGATTTTCACACTAACGCTCCTTTGATTAGCCTCGTAGGTTACGTACGGCTTCTTCGATTGTTACGCCAGTTGCAACACGTGCTTCGTTATGGGTGTCAATCGCTAGAAAATGGTTGCTTTCCGTATCGAATGCAATTCGATAGGTGACATCATTTGCAGTATAGGTCATCGCTTCACCTGCTTTCAATAAAATAGTTTTGTTAGCTGTTTCACCAACAATTCTAATGTAACACATCCCTCTAAAAAAAACAAAAAAATATTTTTGTCTGAAGAAAATCATAAGGATTTTACTGCCGTGTATTTTTGTAAGGGTTTCCTTTGTTGTACAAGCTCTATCTGACGAACGAGCATATCAAAAAAATGTTTGCCTTGAAAGAGATGAAATACATGCTCTCAAAATAAAAACAGATTTTTCTCTAAGAAAAGGTATCTGTTTTTGTCAATTCACAGAATAATTGTGTGAAAAATTAGTCGAAAATAGCTGATTTTTAATAAACAGAATACTTTTTCGTGATAATTCCGTTCTAACAAGGGCAAATATTAAAAAAAAGTTTGGAAAACGATTGCAGTTTTTCTTTTTTCTGTTATTATATGATTAAATAAAAAAACGCGGAGGAACACAATATGAATCAAATCGAAATCGGCCAATCCTACCTTTGCACGCCAGTTGGGCTAAAGAATACGGTAGTGGGCACAGTGGAGCAAATCTACACCAATACCGTCGTGATTACGGTGGAGGACTGCAACAAGGAAGACCGGGCTACTGTCATCGAATCTCAACACCGGATGCTGGTGAAACATGGGGATGTCAAAGAACCCGTAGCCGTGGCTTTAGTAAGCTAGACTATACCTTATTGACTTTCCTTAACAAAAAAGCTCCCAACTAGGAAAACAGGACCTAGTTGGGAGTATTTTTTTAGCCGATGCCGATAACGAAGTTCAAGAGTTTGTCGGCATAGGTAGGGTCATCTTTTTGAGCGGCAATGGTGCGATCCAAGGTTTCCAAGGAGTCGGTAATGATGCCGTCGACGCCGTAAAAAATCATGCGACTGATATCATCTTCGGAATTCGGGGTCCAGACAAAGACCTTTTTGCCGTCTGCTTTGGCCGACGTGATAAAGTTACGATTGATGGTACTAAATTCCATTGTCAAAAAGTCGGCATTGGTTTGAGGCGGCCCCACGAGATTGAAAGGGAGAATGTAGCCGGTGGGGATGTTTGGGGCGGCTTTTTTGACTTCTTCCACAACAGTATAAGACAAGCTTTGAATCATATCTTGATTTTGGCTCAAGTCTGCCTCATAACGATCCAAGAAGCGTTGTACCAATTCCTTCGAGTCTTTTCGTTGGGTTTTGATTTCTACTAGTAATTTTTGATGAAGTTCTTGGGCGTAGTCAAGATATTCATCGAAGCTTACGATAGGCGCGGCTTGTTGGTTTTCTTTGACTTGCCGCTTGAGGATGTCGGCGGCAGTCATTTGCTCTGGAGTGCCTCTTTCACCAGTCAAGGCTTTCAGGTCAAAGTCATGAATCACCACAAACTGCCCGTCACTTGTCATTTGCACATCGGTTTCGACGTAATCCGGCTGATAGCGGTCATGGGTGTCTTTCAACGCCGCAAGACTGTTTTGCACACCATTTTTATCAGAGACCCCCCGGTGAGAAATGGTTAAGGGAATGGTTTCTGTCGTGCTGGTTAAATAGTTCAAATTGTAGAGGCTGACGCCGATACCGAAAAATAGGGTCATCAGCAGTAACAGGACATTTTTCCCCTGGGGGAAGCGGGGCGTTTTTAAGGGCTCTTTATAAAACCAGCTGGGGATATCAGGCAGAAAGCCTTCATCTTCCATGAAGTCGACAATAATGAAGAAAATTCCCACCGTGGACAACACGATATTTAATAAGTAGAGAAATTGCAATAAGGTCATGGCGAAGACTGCGCTGTATAAGGCATAATCTGGCAGATACGCTTCAATCAAGTTCTGGGCCCCTAGTACGAGTAGCGTTCCTAGTGAAGCAATGGCCAAAACGCTGGCACCGATAAAGAGAAAACGACCTAAGATGGCAAAGAATCGCCGCTGGGTAATCCACCAGCTTTCTTTGACGGCGGGCCAGAATGGACGATCCCGCAAGATCATTTCCGGCAAAGCGAAAATTAACCGAATGCCGAGATAAATCAAGGCTAGGTAAACCAACAGAAACGCGGAGATGATCAAGATGCGATTGGCAAAGATGAAATCCATGATAAAAGCAGGAATCTTAATGCGGCTTAAGAGATCAGAATTAAAATTCAGACCGCCAATAGGTAAGACCAACAGGAAGTAAAATAGAAAGAACAAGACCACAGAAGGTCGGACTTTGCGAATTTGGATTACCGTCATGCACAAGAGTTGGCGTAAAGAGACGGCTTCTTTTTTCTCTAAGAAGTAGACACTGAGTAATAAGAAGGTAAATTCGAAATACACCGTTAGCAAAATAAACAACAAAGTGAGTAGTAACAAGAGAAAGACAAAGGAGTGCTGGGTGGCAATGCTCAGTAGGTTGTCATAGGAAAGGTAAGGAATTCCTCCTCTGGCTAAGATAAATTTAGTCGAGCTACTCAGTAACGGAATTACGATAAAAAGCAAAAAGCCGTGCATCAATAAGACATCTCGGAAATAAGATTGCGTCTTGCCGAGAAATTCGAATGTATTCATAAGTGTTTTTTTCAAATAATTCATTTTCATCACCTAACTACAGTGTAAATCATTTTGCTCAGTAGGGAAACAGAAGGGAACTGTTCGGGTTCAGATCGTTGGATGGCTTTTTATTTCTGCCCCAAACTCTGCCCCCAAAACACAAAAAAAGCACTTTTGACAACGAGGCCAAAAGTGCGAAAAACGTTACTAAGAAGGAGAGTAGGGGATTGGTTTTAACAAATCAAAGCCTATCACTTCCTTGTAATACCGCTGTTTTATGATTTTTTATCTCATCAAAATATCAATGCTTTTCAACAAATCGAAAACAAATCAAGTCAAAATCAAGTCAATTTCCCGCCATGATTGAAGCAAATACTCCGGGAACTTTTTTCTCCATTCGTTCCGTAACGTGTGAATATAAATCTAAAGTAATCTGAATGTTCGTGTGGCCTAATCGTTCGGAAATCGTTTTTGCAGGGACACCAGCTTCTAATAGTAAGGTGGCGTGTGTGTGTCGGAATCCGTGAATCGTGATTACCCTTAGATCGTTGTTTCTCATTATTCTTAACATCCAAGTTCTAGGTTTAGAAAGTTGAAGAAAGCTGTTTTCCACATTCGGAAAAACCAATTGATTTTTTTGGTTCGTGTTAATACCTAGTTGAAGGTAAGAGGCGGCTTGTTCCTTTTTCCACTTTTTTAGAACTTGCATTGTTTCATGATCTAGGCTAACAGTTCGCTTGGAATGTTTTGTCTTTGGTTGTTCGATATACAAGCGCCTATTTTCTCCTCTAGCTAGTGTTTGATTGATATAGATACATTCTTCTTTGAAGTCAACAAAGCGCCATTCTAGGCCTAACAGTTCACCTTGACGGCAACCGGAAGCAGACAGCAATTGAAAGAAGGCGTATATTTTAGGCGGTTCTTGTTCTTTGCAACAGGTCAAAAATGTTTGCAGTTCTTCTTTTGTGTAGTAGTTCTTGGGACGTTCCTCGATTACTTCTTGTTTTCGCTTGGGTACGATAATTCTTTTAGTGGGGTTATCATTTATGATTCCCAATTGTATTGCATATTCAAAAATTCTTGAAACATCGGTGATAAAGTCACGATATTTTTTCTTAGTTTTCACCTTATCATTGGCAAACTTTTGAATATCAGTTACGGTAATTTCATCAATCTTTTTTTTGCCAAAGACAGGTAGAGTATGCACTTCATATTGACTGATAGCCTTGCAATAAGTACTTTCCTTTACAGTCAATTTGTAGTTCTCTTTCCATAAATCAAAAATTTCTTGGAAGGTCTGACTGGCTGCTGGCTTGTTTAATCCATTTTTTTCATAATCTACCTGAAGCCGACTTAATGCGAGTTGAGCTTCTTTTTTTGTTTTGAATCCACGTTTAGTGGTAGCTACTTGTTTACCCGTTGTTGGGTCAATTCCCAAGTATGCTTTATAGTACCAAAATTTGCCTTTTTTGGTGTCATATTGCTTGATTGTAGCCATGTTTATTCCTCCAGTTGCAAACGCTGGGGACGTTGTGGGAGGGAGAAATACTACATTATTTTTTTTAAGATTTTTTCGAGCTGCTTGCGGGCGTCGTCTTGCAATTCTTGTTTACTTTTTATTTTTTGTTGATTTTCTAGATTTTTATTAATTTTTTTGTTCATATCTACATAAAGAGAATATGAATATAAATTTTCCAAATGGTGCATAAGACCGTTTAATAGAGTAAAATCATCGTCTTTATAATCTTGAGAATCAATTGGAGCTAAAGCCGTTTCCAAATATGCAATTTGAGAAAAGGTGAGAGAGTTTAAATCTAAGTTCATTAGATCTTCTTGTAAAGCTTCAATGCTAGAATTTTTAATAAATTCCTTAACTTTAGGATAATCTTTTTTTGACCATGAATAGGACGGGTCTGTTAGATACTTATAGTTATCTATGAATCTAGAATCTTCCATCGTGATTGTTCCGTAGAGCAAATAGATAGTTGAAATACTGAATTCATCACTAATAGTTTTTATCCTTTCAGGACTGGGTAAACTTTTACCGGATTCCCAACGAGAAACTATACTTTTACTTGCAGGTGGATCAAAGATTAGCCCGAATTCTTCAAGAGTAAGTCCGTTTTTTGTTCGTAGTGATCTAATTCGTTTTCCGACTTCGTACTTATCGGGTTCGTTGTTCTTCATAAAATCCTCCTTCCTTATGAAAAAAGTTACGTAATGTTACTTGACATCATTGTAAATCAAATATACAATATAGGCAAGAGGTTACGCAAAGTGACGTCTAAAAAAATATCCAAAAGTTACGCAAAGTGACGTATCGCTATCGGGAAGAAAGGAGAAAATCATATGCTAACAATCGAAGAAACACTAGCCCAATGGCAAAAGCAAAGTTTTGATGGAGCGGTATCTATGTTTGAACAGGCGTTGCAAGCAGTGGTTGATAACCAAGATATTGTAAAGCAGAAGTATGCGGCAGCCGCTTTTGATGTAAGTGTTAATACATTAAAAGATTGGGTGAAACAAGGCTGTCCAGAAATTCGCTTGGAATCAGGAATGGTTCTTTATAGTAAAAAGGCAATTCGGGAATGGTTATTGCAGTATCAAAAATAATCGCAAACGCTGGGGGCGTATGTGGAATGTTGGAAGTCAAATGGTTGTTGCTGAAGGAATTTAAAGGAGGAAGCAAAAAATGCACTATTTGGAAAAAGATCGTTTAGAGAATCGAGTTTTATACCATCTCAAATCAGCATTTGAAAATTCGGGAGAAGTTGCCCAAGAGAGTTTTAAACTGGCAATGAATGGCATTGAATTACTAAAGGAAGATTATGAGCCAGAGGTAACCGCTGAATCTGTTTTACAAGATTTGTCGGATATATCCCAAGGCGTTATTACCGATAATGAAACAGGCGAGCCAGTCGATTTTGAAGAATACCAAGAGATGATCTATTTGAAAGTTGAGCAGTTAGCAAGTGTCTTGGGAATTAAGTTGGGAGTTTAAATTATGAAAGCAAACATCACGGACCTTAGAAAAAGCGTCGTACAAATATTGAAAGAAACAGACGATACCGAGTTGGTGAAAGATATACTTTTTAAGATGATTGACAACGTGGCACAACTAAACGACGAACTAGAAGCCAAGATAGCCTACTTTTCTCAACAAGAGGCAAACCTCAAGAATATGCTAAAAAGCCTCAGAGAAAGCCAATTAGCAGCACTTACGAAGCTGGCAGAGGCGGCGAACTTATCAGAGTATGAAGCGCTGGAAGTTTTGGAAGCCTTCAAGGATTACGTATCAAGTCAGGAGTATTAATCATGATTGGAGTAAGAAAAAAAGCCTTAACGATTCCACCGACCAAAGCGAACGTTAAAGGCTATCACAACGGTAATTTACAGCCGTTTTTTCTTAACTCCATGATAACAGAAAATGGAGGAAAACACCATGAAAACAGTAAAATTAACAAATGACGATTTAATGAAATATGTGGTTGAGCTAACCAATCTATCCCAACAAGCAAAGGTATTGAAGCGATTGGCTGAAACGGTGGAATACGCCAGAGTGACCGGTGATGATTTTTCTTTGAAATACCAGATTAATAGTGGGCTACTTGGTGAAATTGGCGATAGTCTTAAAATCCTAGAGAAAGATATTCAACGTATCTCAAACGAGATTTGCCCGGATTGAGGTGGCCACGATGAATAAAAAATTCAATCTGTTTACGCTAGGGGTAGTAGCCGGCTTAGGTTTTGGCTTTGCCCCAATGGTAGTGAAGGTGCTGACGTTGTTTTCAGTGGTGGCGATTTTGTGGAATGAATGGGACGAGTACGAAGTGAGGAGGGGAAACGATGATTTATACAAATATAGTGAAAACGTTGGAACCAATGCACGAAGTAAAGAATATTGATCGTGATTTTGATTTCTTTAAAACGTGCAAGGCCCAGCGCCTTCCTTATCCAAAAGACAAAGACGAAGAACTAAAGATTAAAACACAACAAATGCTGATAGTTATCGCTGGTACTATCCTTGGGGACTTAAAGCGTAACAATACAAATTTGGTTAGTCGTTCGCTACTCTTTATTGATTTTGATGATGTCCAAGAAACAGAATCCGAATTTTTAGGGAAGATAACGGACAAGCTAAAAGCCGTCAATTACTGCTTATATCCAACCCTGAAATACAAGCCGGATAATATCCGTTATCGATTGGTTCTTGAATTGGATCGTGCAGTAAGTCGTGAGGAATACGAGAAGTTGCTGTTTGGGCTTTGCTTAGATCTGGCCGTTAAGTTTGAATTTGATGAAAGTAATAAAACGTGGTCACAGGGTCAAGGCTTGCCTATCGTTACGGAATTTAGCAGTGATAATTTACGTATTTTCCACGATGGATTTAAACCTGTTCCAGTTGATAAGTTCCTTCATAGGATTACTAATTCTCAACAGTGGGTAGATGCACAAAAAAAACAGCGCCTACCTAAAACAAGTAGCTATACAACCAATAGTTCCGGCAAGCAAAAATATACAGGCGTTTTCCTGGAACAATTGTTTGAAGGGGCAACCGTTGGGAATCGAAACATTTGGTGGCGGCAGATGGTAGATAAAATGCTAAGTGTTGATACACCAATTGAAACGATTGCTAAAGTGATGGGAGCAATTAATTTCAACTTAGAAATTTTTCCAGAACCATTAGATCAAAAGGAGCTGGATACCATTTTTCATTCCAGAATTAAAAACCATGCCGAGAAAGGAGGAAACCTTTATTGAGTAGTATAAGCGATTCGGTACTAAAAGACACAATCGCCATTAGGCACACGGTACAACAAAAAAAGAAAAACAGTTACTTTGGCAAAACACCGTTAAATTTGCGTGTGGCAATCAAAGAAATTGAAAGCAAAGACGTTGGTATTGCCCAAGCAATGGTTGATGAATTGAACAACATTTCTCCAGATTGGTTTATGTGTACGGTTGAAGTGAACCAAAAAGATTCAGATAAATTTTCAATTGACCATTACTTTGATCACGAAAAAATGGGCGATATGATTATCAAAAAGAATCATTTGTTGCGATTTCCTAAGTTGTTAGAAGGGGCTGTCTATGAGCCGTTGAAAGGCGCTTGGCGGTACTTTGGTAAGAATGAGATGATTTCCTTTACAGAGAAAATCTGTCTCGAAGAACTGCAAGCGTGGGGCTACTATGACCAAAGATATATATCACCGGTCAAGACTTATGTAAAACAGAAAACGTATGATCCTTCTTATTCCAACCGTTCACCTTTTGAGGAAAGCAATCCGGCATTGGTTCCCTTTAAAAATGGGACGTACAATATTCTCACCAATGAGATGAAGGCCCACGATCCCGATAATTTCATATTGATTTCTTACAACTATGAATTGGATATGACCGGAACACCGACACCAGCGACAGACAAATTTTTCCATGATTTCTTTGGTGATGCCGCCTTATTCATGAAGCAGTTTATTGGATATACCTTTTATCGAAGCCATGCCCCAGCACAAGACTTAGTTTTCTTATATGGGAAAGGTGGAGAAGGGAAGTCTAGTTTTTTGAATATGATGGCTGAATACTATATCACTAAAGAAAATCGTACAGCACTAACTCCGCAAATGTTGACCACAGATAAGTTTGCCGTTGTTGAATTGCTGGGGAAAGCTTTAAACGTCAGTGGGGATATTGATAAGGATTACATTAGTCAGACAGGTATTTTGAAACAGTTAACTGGTGGCGATGCTGTCCGGGGTGAGTTCAAAGGAATCCAAGGGTTCACCTTTGTAAGCCACTCTAAGCATATTTTCAGCATGAACGAGTTCTTTCATTTTAAAGATATGAGTCCAGGTTTTGCTGACCGTTTAACCGTTGTCCCAATCACTATTGGCAACCAACGATTAGAAGGGGCTAAATTTTGGGATAGCCAAGATTTAGATGAAATAGAAAAAGAATCAGCTAGTTTTGTTTATCAGTGTATACAGGAGTTCAAAAAAATATTTAACGGTAAGAAGGCTAACTTCACACGTTCAAAGGCAATGGCAGATACGAAAGCCGAATGGTTATTTGACAATGACCGGATAGCCCAATTCTTGTTTGAATGTTGCGAGGTTGACAGCGCTGAAACTAGAGGGGAAATTGCAAAAACGGTTGCTGCTGAGTACAGAGCGTTTTGTTCCTGTAATGGTTACAAAGCACAGTCAACTCAAGAACTAACTAAATATTTGAAGGATAAATGCAAAGTACCAAAAAGCAGAAACACAAAAGGTTTTAATGATAGTGGTCAACATACACCTCGATATATCGGGTTAAAACTAATCTCAACGTATCGAATCTTAAGTGATTAAATGTTCGTGTTGTGTCACTAAATTGTCATTACTTCGTCCATAAAGAACCCTTATGTACCAATACTTTGTCACTAATGTCATTAAGTTTACTCAATTCTTTTGAAAATAAAAAAAGAGGTAGTATTGATTTTATTTTATATATAAAAGAAGTGGAGCAGAATTAGTGACATTAGTGACAATCGCCGGTATATCAACGGTTGTTTGGAACAGGATAGTGACACAAGGCAGATAAAGAATGAACAATAATTGACAGGAGGAATCAGATGAAACAATTTCTAGTGATAGACAAGAAGCCGAACCTAGCTTATGTGGATATGATGGAACGCTTCTTGATGAACGTGGTGGCATTTAGTGTGGCATTGGTAACAAAGGACTATTCCACCTTTTCCCCGGAAGTGCTTGAGATGATGGAATCTAACCCTGAATGGCTAAAGGAAACAGTAGCATGGGGGCAACAGATGTTGGCACAGTCAGTAGTGGACGGGGAGAACTACCTGACTAATGAGGAGATGGCAGAGGACTTATCGGGGCTGATAGTCTTGTATAACACAGCCACACAACGAGAGCTGACGGATCATGAAGATGCCCTGTTTACCAATCTGCATGATAGGTTCTTGACGTTGCTGTTAGTTGATGATGAATTGATAAAACATTTTTTGGAGGACGAACAATGAGCAACTTTACAGGTAAACCCAACCCAATGAAGATGAAACTATTTAGATCAGGAGGACCAATCTATCAGTATGTACCAGGTTCCAGTCCGAGACGACCTGACCTAGAAAAAATGGTAAATGAGTTTCTAGCAGAGAATCCGGATAGAGCGATCTTTCACATTAAGCAAAGCACGACTGCTATTGGGGATAATGAGGACTTTCAATCAGAGACTACCATTTCTATTTGGTATCAAGACTAGCAATCAGGAGGAGAGTTACTTGGATAAAGTATATATCGACAATAACCGCCAATCTCAAACGGTGGAGCTTCCTAAATATGGTGAAGTGAAGTTGATTGTTAAAGATGGCAAAGTTGTGCAATATGTGGTAATTGAGTCACATATTCTAGCGGATAAAAATGCCTAGAAAACAACGTGATAATGCGCCATAAACGGCTGTAATATGGTATAATTAACTTAGTTGAATAACGTATCTTATGAGGAAGAACCCGAGGATAGAAGAGTCTGACAAGCGATTGTCACAGGCTCTTGTGTCCTCTTTTTTTATTAATCATTTCAACAAAAACAGTCAAAATTCGACAGGAGAGAGTGAACTAAATGCCAAAGCTTAACATTCGGCAAGATCGCTTCTTAAAAGCATTACTAGAAAGCTCAACGATTGACGAAGCCTGCACAACAGCTGGAATCAATCGAACGACTGGCTATAACTACTTAAAAGACCCAGCCTTTGTAAGTGAATACCATGCTTTAAAAGAAAAGGTATTGGATCACACGACGGAATGCTTGAAAAGAGCGTCAGAGGAAGCTGTGGCCGTTTTAACAGAGGTTATGAATGATGAGAAAGCATCTACTCAATCGCGTTTGAAAAGTGCGCAAAATGTACTTGATGTTGCTTGTCTTAATAGAAAATAAAGGAGAATGAACATGAGAACTTTGGAACAACTAGAAAATTATTTAGTAGGTTTACGAAACGAAAACAGAAATGGTCTTATGGAAGCTAGCAAGAATATCGCAGTAACTCAAGAAGCGATTGATAAAGCACAAGATGAAACAGCGACCGCGCAAGTAGAAAACAATCTTGAAGCATTCAATAAAGCAAAGGATAAACTTTGGACGGCATCAAACTCATTAGACTTTTACAAGAGACAGCATGACACTCTTAAAAAGCCTATTGTTTCAGAAGAAGAAGGCAAGAAACTCTTCGATGAAATTGATAACGCAGCAGAACTATCTAATGAAGTGCTATACGAAAGAGCAAGAAATCTTGTGAACGAACTTCAAACCATATCAGAAAAAGTCTTATCTAACATGAACCAGGGTTCAAGTCTGTATAGCATATTGCAAAAAGATATATTGAAAGACAATCGACCAGGACACATGAAGGAATTTAAGACCAGGTCTAATAGTTGGTTCTTAAAAGAAAAAGTGGAGGCGGTATCTCGAAATCTTGAGGAGGAATTCTAATGGCTGATTTAAACTGGATCGATGAACTGAAAGCGAAAGCAGCAGCGAATAATGAGAAGCAAAAGAAAGCGATGTTTGAAAGTATTAATCATCATGATGAAGAACAACAGAAGCAAAATGAGAAATTATCTAAGTTACTAAACAAAAACGCAGAAGCTTCTCGTATTAGAAAAGAGAATGAGAAGCGCGAAAGTATCGACTACGAAAGACAAAAAGCAATGGGAAAAGTTGAACATGAGTTCAGTGTGCTGGGGTTGAAGACTGAAAAAGAAATGAAGCAAGAGGCTTCTTTGAAGGCAATGTTGAGAGAGTTAAATAAAAATACCCAAAAATAAATTAATTATAAAAGTATTGATACTTTAAGGGTTTCGTATTAGATGCTAGCCAAAATTTTTTCAGTGAAGACATGGGGGGGGTAGGGAGGTCAAAGAGCGCACAAGCGAGCTTCCCGCCGTATTGTACATTTTTTCTCGCGAACCGTGTCTTCATATAGAAAGGAATAAAAAAATGCCAATGAAATCATGTGCTGTATGTGGCACTTCCTTTGGTACGAACCGAGGAAATAGGAAATATTGCAGTAAGCAATGCAAAGGAAAAGCAAATAGGGCGTCCCGAAAAATGAAAGAAGGCAAAGCGTAGTGATCAAAGGGAAAGTAATTTGGTTTAATGATCAGAAAGGGTATGGATTTATCGCTGGTGATGATGGACATGAGTATTTTATCCATCATACCGGAATTATTATGCCTGGATATAGAAAGTTAGAGAAGGCGCAATCAGTTGAGTTTGAATCAGAAGATACGCCTCAGGGCAAGAAAGCTTTCAATTTATCTCCAGTGTAAAAGGATTGTTAGGGGTGGCTGCGTAATCGGTTGCCTCTTTCTATGTAATTTGGCAGGTAGGAGGCCTTGGCGTGGATATAATGGACGAGTTGATTATTCAACAATATTTCAAACTGGAAAAGAAGCTATATAAACTGAAGTATCGCCTGGAAAACGAACGCCGGGTATTCTACCAGCAGTCTATGAACACGCATGTGAGTTATACAGCGCAAGGGCTTGTACCAGTCGGGTTTAGGCCAGATAAGGAAATTATTACTTTGTATGAGCGAATCGACTTGATAGAGCGAAGTATAGAGCGCAACAGTTACCGTTTGAAGCACTTTAAAGCCTACCTGGCATGTTTACCTAAAACGGATGTAAGATGTTTTAAAGCGAAGTATATCGAGGATAAAGTGGTATCTATTTCAGAGGAAAAATGTAGCTCGCTACTCAGTGAAATTCGTGAAATCGAGACGGCTATCTGCTTTAGAGAGCGGTTGGAGCCTGAACCGGAGCAAGTCACGCTTTCCGGTGATGTATTGAACGATGTAGCAACAATGGCGGAGGTGTTTGCATTATGAACGTTTGGCAAACAAAACATTATTTGAGGCTATGGCAAGGCTTTGCGGAGCTTTCCGGCGAGTTGACTGAGTGGGACACCAAGGCGGCAACTATCTTCTTTAATGCCCTTAAAAAGCTAGATAAAGATGATGTAGCCTTCCTTGCGGATAAGTATGTTACACACGTCAGAAATCGAGTGGTAAGCCCTGTTTACGGCAAGCCATTTAGCAGTGAACCGGCTACTGATAAGACGATGGCGGAACTCAATGAGATGGATACACTCAGCTACACAAGAAAGCGAGTAAAGATAGAGGCTAAATTTCAAGTTGCTTTTAATGAAATAGCCAAGGTATATGATAAAAAGCGCCTAGATAATCTGCCGGAGTTTAATCTGATTATGGGGAAGTTGTTCCTTAAAAGTTATGAGCCAACGCCTTTAGGTTGTTTGAGAGATGAGCTAGTTTTTACCGTTGACCCAGCACAGGCAAAAGTATTTCAGCAAGGGGATCGTGAAGCAGCAACTTTGATTAGGGATCTAAAGCTTGAAAAATGGGAGCCGAACCCGGATAAATGGTTTGCGACAATCTATTTTGATGATGAGTGAGTCGTCACAGGAGCATTCTAAGCACGTTTTGCATTGCTTTGCAGGTAGTTGTAAGCAACAATCCTGTGTGTAGCTAGTGGCAATTCTAGAAACCTAGTCGGGATCATGTTAAAATGTAACTAAGTATACTAGGTAATTACCAGGCTTTTTATCGGACTGAAAATTGTAGGTCAGGTTGCAAACTGACTGGACTAGGAAAAGTTGTGGAATATGAACGTTCAAAAAAATAAT
Organism: Enterococcus asini ATCC 700915; assembly: GCF_000407365.1. Lineage (GTDB taxonomy): Bacteria > Bacillota > Bacilli > Lactobacillales > Enterococcaceae > Enterococcus_C > Enterococcus_C asini. Next base: position 20,279 of record NZ_ASVU01000001.1, on the reverse strand, counting down.
AACGGAGCTGGTAAATGGTTTTTCGACGCCGTTTAGCCAGTGAGTGATGCATGGTACAGTAGACACTCCTCGGTGTTCGTACTCTTCTTTCACTTGTTTAAGAATTTGGGAGCGGATTTCTTTCATTTTTTTAACGAACATAGCGCCCCTTGTGTAATAGCGAGGGGCCTCCTTGTACATAATAAAAAGCACTTGCCAATAACTGACAAATGCTAATGCCCCCAGCGCTTATGAGTGATTTTTTTTTGAATCAAGTCAAATTCAAGTCAAAAGTAAATCTAACTGTTAGAAACCTCGATAGGACGGGGTTTCTTTCTTTATATAAGGAGAGTAGGGGATTTGAACCCCTGCACCGCTTTAAAGGCGGTTCGACGGATTTCGAGTCCGTTGCATTACCACTCTGCCAACTCTCCAAAGCACATGTTCTATTTTGCCTGAAAAACGGAATTTGTCAAGCAAAAAAAGTGTCTCCCGAACCAAGGGAGACACTTTTTTTATCGGTTTAAAGAGCTTTGAATGCTTTACTATCTAAGGTACTTTCAATCGCACGTTCGATTAATTTGATGATTTCTTCTTCGGTAGGATTGATGATCCCAGAAGACATCAAGGAAGCAATCCCAGAAACGGTAATCCAAGTGCTTTCGTGTAAGAGAGCGATTTGATCTTCATTAAGGTGACTGTACGCAGGGTCACGTTTCACTAGATTTTTAAAGTAATCATAGGAGAATTGGTGCATCAGTTCCCCCCCACCGTATTCATCCACATACAAGGAAACATACAAATTGCGATTTTCTCGAGCAAAATTGATATAATTGATTCCGAGGTCGATCAGTTCATTGCCTGTGTGGGGTTTTGGAAAGGCATTCTCATGCAAGTCTTTCATCACCGTTTCAACCAAGGTGTTTTTCAGATCTTGCATGTTTTTAAATTCCAAATAGATGGGCTGCGTGGAAATCCCCATTTTCTTGGCGATATTTCGCGCAGTAAATTTGCTAAAGCCTTCTGTGGAGATGACATCATAGGCGGCTTTTAGGATTTGATCTTTCGTGTAAACTTTGCGACGCATAACATTACTCCTCCCTTTTTATTATAACATTTAGAATCCCTGATGATATTGTATAGTAAAGACCTCGTTTTGGGCAAACGATATACATTTCCTCGTTATATTTAAAAGGGTAATTAAAGAAAAACGAAAATAACTCACTTTATTTAATTAAGTGTATGATGCGTGAATTGTCTGCTGGTATTTGAAATTGGTGTGATTTTTTAGTTGAAAAGATGGATTCACTTAGTTATCGTTAGAAAGATAATACTCATTGGAATAATTCCTTTTTTGATTGGATGAAATAACGTAAAATAGCATCTGTAATGCTAAGAGGAGGAACACTTTGGAGACGCGTAAAAAATTAATTTTAAAAACCTGTGTACTAGCAGGAAAGATTATGATGGAAAATGGTTCCGAGGTGTACCGGGTGGAAGACACGATGAATCGCATCGCTGCAAATGCCGGGGAAGTAGACTGTGTCAGCTATGTGACAGCTACTGGATTATTTATGGGTTTTAAAGAAGAAGCCTATTGCCTTTTAGAAGAAGTTCACGAGCGGGCGATTAATTTGGAAAAAGTGGTTGCCGTCAATCGTCTTTCTCGAGAGTTTGCCGCAGGAGCTCTTTCCTTAGAAGAGTTGTATCAACAGCTTTTGGTGGCACAGCAAAAGACACCGAGTTTTCACTTAAGTACGCAGGTGATTAGTGCGGGGATCGTTAGCTGTACATTGATGTATATTTTTGGCGGCTCCTGGTTTGACTTTCCTGCTACTTTTGTTATCGGAGCGTTAGGGTTTTTAACTGCTTATTTAGTGAAGAAATGGCTGCGCATTAGTTTTTTAGATATGTTTGCGGCAGCGGTGGTAATCGGCTTATTGGCGGTTTTGAGTGTTAAAATCGGTGTGGCGCAAAATGCGGACAATTTGATTATCGGTGCGGTGATGCCCTTAGTGCCAGGAGTAGCGATTACCAATTCCTTTCGCGATATTATGGCAGGGGATTTAATCAGTGGGACTTCCCGAGGAATCGAAGCCGTGTTTACCGCGGCGGCGATTGGCATGGGTATTGCTTTTGTACTATCGATTAGTGGAGGTGCATTTTGATGACCATTTTTATTCAAGTGGCATTTAGTTTTCTTAGTACCATTACTTTTGGCATTTTAACCAATATTCCGAAACGAGCTTTGATTAGCACTGGGATCACCGGAACGATTGGCTGGATGCTCTATTGGGGCTTGCGGGAAGCTTCTTGGGGACTGGGTTTTTCCAACTTCTTAGACGCTTTTGTGATCGGTTGTTTGAGCATTTATTTTTCTCGTCATAAAAAGATGCCCATGATTATCTTTAATATTCCTAGTTTAGTGCCCCTAGTACCGGGAGGACCGGCATATAAGGCGGTGCGGGAACTCGTTCTAGGGGATAACGCTATGGCGGCAGAAAATGCGGTGATCGTTCTCGTTACAGCGGGAGCCATTGCCGGGGGCTTTTTAGTTACTGGTGTGGTGGAAAATCTGATTCAAAAGGTGAAAAATCATTCAAATGCAACGCGTAAAAAGGCTTAAGGAAAATTCAGACTAAGGTCCGATGGGAATTTGCGAGAAATCTTCTATACTAAAAGAGAAGTAAGGACAGTGATTACGAAAATATAAATCTTACAATGTTGTTTGGTTAAATTCACTTAAAAAAATCGCCAAGCAATGACTTTTCTTTTATAATGAAGGGGAAGTAGTAAAGGAGATGAATCCCATGAGTGTGGCTGCATCAAGAAAGTTAATCAATGCGATTTCCATTATTGGCGTCGGTATTTCCCTAGCCCTCACAATCTATTTTATTAATTTAGGTGTGTTTAAAGACATCAATGCCTTGCGAGGCTTGGTTGGGACAAACACGATCTTGGGACCATTGATCTTTATGGCGCTACAGATTTTACAAGTGGTGATTCCGATTATTCCCGGTGGGGTCTCCAATGCGGCCGGGGTGTTAATCTTTGGACCGATGATGGGCTTTGTCTACAATTACCTAGGAATTTGTATCGGTTCTGTGATTATCTTCTTATTGGGTCGCCGTTACGGGAAGAAATTTATCCTGGGGATGATTGGGGAAAAGACTTACAATCGTTATATCGGTTGGTTGGACAATCAAAATCGTTTTGATAAATTGTTTGCTTTAGCGATCTTTTTACCGGTAGCTCCTGATGATGCCCTGTGTTTGATGGCGGGCTTGACAAATATTTCTCTTAAAAAGTTTACTTTGATTATTTTACTGGCAAAACCAATGTCAACTTTCCTTTATAGTATGGCTTTGATTTATGGCGGTACCTTCCTAAGTGGTTTCTTAGGCTAATGATTGAATCAAAAAGCGACGATTCCGAAAAAGGAATCGTCGCTTTTTACTTGTAAAAAACCCGGGAGCTTTTGGCATCCCGGTTTTTTTATATTTCAATGAATTTATGCACTTTTTTCTGCGACTTTTTTTAGCAAACGAGTTTCTAAGTAGTCTGCCAAACCGTCTTCGGTGTTAGGTTTGTCTGTTTGGTCGTTGGCCGCAGCTTTGGCACCGACGGAACCATTGGCCATAGCCACGCCCCAGCCAGCGTATTCCAACATTTCCACATCGTTGTGTTCATCCCCAAAGGCCATGATGTTTTGACGGTCGATGTGCAAAGCGTCCGCGATAATTTTGACACCCCGAGCTTTTTCAATGCCTTTAGCGACAATTTCTAAAATGGCTTTCGGGCCACCCCAAGTCCGCACGTCTACATAGTCCGAATATTGGGCAGTCAAACGTTTGGCTACCGTATCGGCCATTTCGTTGGTTGTTTGGACCAACATGGAAGTAGGATTGCTCTTGAGATTTTTCAAGAGATTGGCTTCTGTGGGTTTTTGATTGGAGAAGAGGTATGCATCATCAAAATCAATGCGATCCACGAAGAAGGTATCGCGATTTTCGGCAGCCACATAGTCCAATTGTAATTCGTCTTTTTGCGCTAAGATGTCAAAAACGATGTCTCGGCTGAATAGAGTCTCGGACTCAAAAGACCAGTTACGGTGAGGAAGATGAACTAAAGCACCATTGAAATTGACCATGGGGCTTGTTAGACCTAATTCTTTGTAAAACTGTTCGCTCATACGAAATGGGCGGCCAGTGGCAATACTAACGATATGACCGGCTTTCACGGTCTCTTGTAAGACTGCTTTGGTTTTTGGTGTAATCAGCGATTGGGCGTTTAAAGTCGTCCCATCCAAGTCGATGGCGATTAATTTTTGTGTCATGGGATTGATCCCCGCTTTCGTTTCATTTGTCGTTTTAGTGTAACATAATTTTGCGTTTTCACAAAATTTGCAAAAAGATTTCCCCGGTAGTTTAGGAAAAAGTTTAGCCTTCTGGAAGAACTGAAGAGCAAAAGGCAAAAGGAAAACTTTCCGTATCAGAAATAAATACGAATGATTTACCTTTATAAATTGATTTTATTCGACAAAAATATCTAAAACACGAACATTAACCGGATAATTATCGGAATTATCATTGGAATGTTTGCTTTTTACGCTAATTCTACCTATAATCAGTCTCGTTGGGGTATTCCCACAGCAATTATCTTACTATTCATATTGATTAAGGAGAGAATTTTAACATGGAAAAGTTTTTCAAATTAAAGGAAAACAACACAACGGTCTCCACTGAAATGATGGCAGGGGTGACGACCTTCTTTGCCATGAGTTACATCTTGTTCGTCAATCCCTCGATTTTATCCCTTTCAGGTATGCCGTTTCAAGCGGTGTTCCTAGCAACGATTGTGGCTTCTGTGATCGGGACTTTGGTGATGGGGTTATTCGCTAACGTACCCTATGCCCAAGCACCAGGGATGGGGTTAAATGCTTTCTTTACTTATACAGTTGTTTTTGGTTTAGGTTATTCTTGGCAACAAGCATTGGCCATGGTTTTCATCTGCGGTTTGATTAATATCTTTATTACGGTAACTCGGATTCGGAAGATGATCATCCATGCGATTCCAGAAAGCTTGCAACACGCAATCGGTGGCGGGATCGGGATTTTCGTAGCCTATGTAGGGATTAAAAATGCCAACCTATTGAACTTCACCGTGGAAAAAGCCAACATCGTTTCCGGAGATGCTGAAACAAGTTTGGTGGCAAATGGCGGTATCGTTCCAGCATTGGCAAACTTCAACAACGCTGGCGTGATCTTAGCTTTAATCGGGTTAGTATTAACCACCTTATTGGTAGTTAAAAATGTCAAAGGTGGCATTTTAATCGGAATCGTTGCGACAACGATTATCGGAATTTTGATGGGTGTAGTCGATTTATCTGCTATCGATTGGAAAGCTAATTCTCTAGGAGCTTCCATTAATGAATTAGGGACCACGTTTGGTGCGGCTTTTGGTAAAGATGGCATGCAGTCTTTGTTTGCAGATAGCTCAAAAATCCCTCAAGTATTAATGACAATTATTGCTTTTAGTTTATCGGATACTTTTGATACAATCGGTACCTTTATCGGAACGGGTCGTCGCACAGGAATCTTCTCTAAAGAAGACGAAGATGCTTTGGATGACAGCCGTGGCTTCAATACAAAAATGGACAAAGCCCTTTTTGCTGATGCAATCGCAACTTCTGTTGGGGCCATCGTCGGAACTTCTAATACAACGACTTACGTGGAATCTGCAGCCGGAATCGGTGCCGGGGGTCGGACTGGTTTGACTTCGGTAGTCGTAGCCGCTCTCTTTGCTTTGTCTAGTCTGTTTTCACCACTGATTTCCATCGTACCAACCCAAGCCACTGCACCGGCTTTGATCTTGGTTGGGGTAATGATGGTAGCCTCCTTTGCGGATATCAACTGGACAGATTTGGAAGAAGCAGTTCCAGCATTCTTTGCTTCCATTTTCATGGGCTTATGCTACAGCATTTCTTATGGGATCGCAGCGGGCTTCATCTTTTATACTTTGACGAAGACCATTAAAGGCAAAGCCAAAGAAGTGTCCCCAATTATTTGGGTAGTAGACTTACTCTTTATCGCGAACTTTGTCATCTTAGCAATTCTCTAAGCAATCACCAAAAAGGTTGTCTCCTGTGTGGGGGACAACCTTTTTTTGCGTGTTGCTTCCAGAGTCATGAGTTTCCTCTTGTGAAAAAATAAGGTATAGTTAATAGGAAAGAAGGGTTGTGAAATGAAGATTGATTGGCGCCGAAACCTATTGATTTCATGGGTCGGGTGTTTTTTCACCGGAGCCAGTTTTAGTTTAGTGATGCCATTTATTCCATTGTATATCGAACAATTGGGAACACCAAAAAGTCAAATTGAATTATTCTCCGGTTTGGCAATCTCCGTTACAGCCTTAGCATCGGCCATTGTGGCACCGATTTGGGGGAATTTAGCGGATCGCAAAGGTCGTCGGTTAATGATGATTCGAGCAGCTGTGGGGATGACCTTTACCATGGGTTCTTTGGCTTTTGTACCAAATGTTTACTGGTTACTGCTCATGCGGTTTATGACCGGGATTTTGTCCGGATACATTCCCAATGCCACGGCTTTGATTGCTTCTCAAGCCCCTCGAGAAAAAAGTGGGTGGGCTTTAGGAACGTTAGCCACAGGTGCCATTGCGGGGAATCTAATCGGGCCTTCCATGGGTGGTGCGCTAGCTCAGTGGTTTGGCATGGAGAATGTCTTTATCATTACTGGGGTTGTCCTGTTGATTACGACGATTTTGACGATTGTCTTAGTCAAAGAAGACTTTACTCCGATTAAAAAGACGGAAATGGCGCCCATTAAAGATATTTTTGCGCAAATGGAAAACTTCCAAATCTTGATTGGCTTGTTTGTGACCTCATTGATTTTGCAAATCGGCATTACCAGCATCAGTCCAATTTTGACACTGTACATTCGGGACTTAAGTGGCAATAGCAGCAATGTTCTCTTTGTTAGTGGATTAATCGTTTCTGTTTCTGGGGTATCGGCGATTTTGTCCTCTCCAAGCTTAGGCAAAATCGGGGATCGCATCGGCAATCACAAGGTGTTGCTCTTTGGGTTGGTTTTATCCTTAGTATGTTTCGTGCCCATGGGCTTTGTGAAGACGCCGTTTCAATTAGGGGTGTTGCGCTTTTTGTTAGGTTTCTCTACGGGAGCTTTGACGCCTTCCATCAATACGTTAATCAACAAAATCACGCCGGCAGCCGGAGTCAGTCGGGTGTACAGTTACAATCAAATGTTTCAAAACTTTGGTCAGGTTTTAGGTCCTATGGTGGGGTCCACCGTGGCTCACAGCATGGGGTATCCGGCGGTGTTCTGGGTGACCAGTGGCTTTGTCTTGATCAACATTGGCATTTCCTTGTTTAACTTCCGCAAGAACCTGCGCAATCCAATTTAATTTGAAATCACAAAAAAACCAGTTACAATAAGTTCGTAACTGGTTTTTTCTGTGGATTCTGTTTTAGCGCACGGACTCTTTTGGCGGAGCAATTGTGCCGATCAAAATGACAATCACACCAACAATCAAAGACAAAATGGTTGTCAGTTGAAAATCATAAGGGGCACCAATCAAGGCATTACCTAGATAGCCGACGACTTGGCCTAAGACAAATGCCCAAAACAGGGTAATGATGTATTTCATAATAAGGCACCTCTTTTCTGGGGAATCTTTCGTACACAGTTTACCACAATCTTCGCAGAAGTAAAGAAAACATCAACTGTAAATTTTCTGGAGGTATTTTCATGACGTTTCCTCAATTAAATACCGTTACCGCCTTCTCCTTATTGCAAAGTACGCTTTCTGTGGAACGCTATGTGACAGCGGCCAAAGAGCGAGGCTATCAGACAATTGGGATTTGTGACCGAAATGTTCTAACCGGGGCGGTGGCGTTTTATGAAGCGTGCCAAAAGGCGGGGCTTCAACCGATTATGGGCTTGCATTTGGATTATTACTCGCCAGTGCAAAAAGGGGAAAATGAACTCCTGTTGTTCGCCAAAAATCAAAAGGGCTACGAGCAGCTCGTCTTACTTTCCAGTCAAAAAATGACCCAGGGCAAAGTGACGCTAGAAGCCTTCGCACCTTTCAACGATTTAATCGCGGTATTGCCAGAGCGCAATGAGTTGCAATATTTATTGCAGTTGCATCCGGAGCTTTTGGAGGCACGTTATCAAGAGTTAGCTGAAATGTTTCCCTTGTTTGTTGGCAGAAGTCTAGACACTAAAGCAGATGCTTTTTCTGAATGGACGATGGCAAAGGGCATTCCTCCTTTTGCTTTAATGGAAGTCGTCAGCCTGGAATCCAGCGAGCTAAGTGCGGTACGGGTGATGGAGCATATTAAGAATGGTACGCAAATTGGCGATTTGCAAGAACTGGACTTGGCTCTAGGGCAACCTTTGTGGACAGAAGAGCAGGTTCGAAGCCGATTTGCTCAGGAGCAACCAGAAGCACTGGCCCAGGCAGATGCTTTTGCGGCTGACTGTCACTGGGACTTGCCCCTGCATCAAAAGCTCTATCCTAGCTATCCCATGACGGAAGGAAATGTACCGGACTTCTTACGCCAGCTTTGTCAAGAACGCTTGCCTCAGCGAGTTAAACAGGTGACAGCGGTCTATCAAGAGCGTCTGGAGTACGAGCTTTCCGTGATTCATCAAATGGGCTTCGATGATTATTTTCTCATTGTCTGGGATGTAATGGATTTTGCCCATCGTCAAAAAATCGTTACCGGAGCGGGACGGGGCTCGGCGGCAGGTTCCTTAGTAGCTTATGTGCTGTCTATTACCGATGTGGATCCGATTCAATACGATCTCTTGTTTGAACGTTTCTTAAATCCCGAGCGGTACACGATGCCGGATATCGATTTGGACATTCCCGATAATCGGCGGGAAGAAGTCTTGCATTATGTCCAACAAAAATACGGCCCATTGCGCATGGCGCAAATCGCCACTTTCGGTACTATGGCGGCGAAGATGGTCTTGCGGGACGTGGCGCGCGTCTTTGGTCTGTCCCAGTCTGAGGCCAATCGGTGGTCCAAGGCCGTACCGAATAAGTTGAAAATCACGCTACAAGAAGCATATGATACGGCGCCAACTTTGCGAAATCTAGTGAAACAAAGTCCGAAAAATCAGCGTTTGTTTCAAATTGCTTTGATTTTAGAAGGGTTACCACGCCATGTTTCGACCCACGCGGCAGGGGTGGTGATCAGTGACCGAGACTTAACGGAACTGGTTCCTTTACAAGCCGGCTCTGAGGATATTTTCCTGACCCAATTCACCATGAATGATGTGGAAGCCATTGGCTTGCTGAAGATGGACTTTTTAGGCTTGCGGAATTTGTCGATTATCGACAATACCTTGCGAGGCATCAAACAAGCCACCGGTCGAGAGTTTTCACAAAAGGAGATTCCTTTAGATGATGTCGAAACAATCGCCTTATTCCAACGTGGGGATACTTCCGGTGTCTTTCAGTTTGAGTCGGCGGGAATTCGCAATGTTTTGCGACGCTTAGGACCGGAAAATATCGAAGAAATCGCCGCGGTAAATGCTTTGTATCGTCCTGGTCCCATGCAAAATATCGAACATTACATCCAGCGTAAAAAGGGCAAAGAAGCAGTCAGCTATCCAGATGATAGCTTGCAAGATATTTTAAAAAACACCTATGGCATCATGGTCTATCAAGAACAGGTCATGCAGGTGGCGGCTAAAATGGCGGGCTTCTCACTGGGCCAGGCGGATATTTTACGGCGGGCGATTGGGAAGAAGAAAAAAGCGGCCTTAGACGAGCAACGGACGAATTTCGTGGAAGGTGCGGTTGCCCAAGGACATCCCGCTAGTAAAGCCAATCAAGTCTATGACTATATCGAGCGCTTTGCCGATTACGGCTTTAACCGAGCCCATGCTTTTGCTTATTCCTTTGTAGGGTTTCAAATGGGGTATTTGAAAGTTCATTATCCCGGTCCGTTTTATGCGGCACTTTTACGGGGAACGCGGAATAATCCGGCTAAAGTCAAGGAATACTTAGCGGAAGCAAAGAAGCGGCGCATTCAAATCTTGCCTCCGGATATCAATCAGAGCAGTTACGGTTTTTACTTGGCGGGCTTGCAACAGATCCGTTTTGGGTTAGGAAGTATCAAGGGAATTCGCCGGGACTTTATCGGGGATATCGTCAAAGAACGACAAAATCAGGGACCGTTTACTTCATTAGATAACTTCTTGTATCGCATTGACAGTAAATGGCGCAAGCAGGAATTATTACTACCATTAATTGAAGTTGGTGCGTTTGATTCTTTGGAACCTAAACGCCGCCAGTTAGCCAGTGAATTGGAAGGAAAGATTCAAAACATCCAATACAGTGGCGGTAGCATGGACCTTTTGGACTTGATGGCATTGAAGGTTACGGATATTCGGGATTATTCCTTAGAAGAACGCTTGAATTTGGAGGAGCAGTATTTAGGCGTTTATCTCTCGGGGCATCCTGCGGAAAAATATGAAAGTTTAGCCCAAAGAAGGCAGACTCGAGCCATTGCCGAGTTAGTACCAGAAGAAAAAGTCCGCATCCTTTTCTATGTGCGGGATATTCGTGAGATTCGCACGAAAAAAGGCGATTTGATGGCTTTTGTGGAAGGCAATGATCCTTCTGGGGAGCTTTCCGTGACTATTTTTCCGGAACTCTATCGTCGTGTGCGCCAGACGTTTCAAATAGGGGATGTCCTTTATTTGGAAGGAAAAGTCGAAATGAGCAAGTACAATGGGGAAATGCAGTTGATTGCTAATGAATTGGCCCAAGCGTCTGAGTTGCAAATGCAAGTGACGGAGACAACGTGTTACTTGCGAATCTCACCTGAACAGGAGAATAAAGCCCAGATGCAACAATTGTTCCAATTGATTCAGACCCATCCGGGGGCAGTACCGGTAATATTGGTCTATGTAAAATCCGGTGAAAAACGCATGCTTGCTCCGGAATATGCCGTTGAAAATTCAGCGGGCTTACAAGAGAAATTAGGCCAGCTCTTGGGATTTGAGAATGTTGTCTTTAAATAGCTTACAAGTTGTTTTCAGTAAAACATACCTATCGTTTTCATCTTTTTCAAAATATTCCTCGAATCTCAAGACATTTCTAGCTTTTAATGGTAAAATAGGTCTCGTGGTTATTGCCGTAAAGGTATGACTAGATAGTACCGAACAAAAGTCATTTTAACGAGGTGAAAGGTTAATGAAACGCATCGGAATCTTGACCAGTGGCGGAGACGCTCCTGGAATGAACGCGGCGATTCGCGCCGTTGTCCGTAAAGGGATTTATGACGGACTGGAAGTCTACGGAATCAACTATGGTTTTGCTGGCTTGGTGGCTGGGGACATCCGCCGCTTAGATGTTGCAGACGTTGGCGACAAAATCCAACGAGGTGGTACATTCTTGTACTCTGCTCGTTACCCTGAATTTGCTACTGAAGAAGGGCAATTAAAGGGTATCGAACAATTGAAGAAATTCGGAATCGAAGGCTTGGTAGTAATTGGTGGGGATGGTTCTTACCATGGTGCTATGGCTTTGACACGTCGCGGTTTCCCAGCAGTAGGGATTCCAGGAACCATCGACAACGATATTCCTGGTACAGACTTTACCGTGGGCTTTGACACTGCGATTAATACAGTTTTGGAATCTCTTGACCGAATTCGCGATACAGCGACTTCCCATGTCCGGACTTTCGTTATTGAAGTTATGGGACGGGGCGCAGGCGACATCGCTTTGTGGTCTGGGGTAGCCGGTGGTGCGGATGAAATCATCATCCCTGAACACGACTTTGATATGGCCGCAGTAGCGAAACGTATCCAAGAAGGCCGGGATCGAGGCAAGAAACATTGCTTGATCATCTTGGCTGAAGGTGTAATGGGCGGTAATGAATTCGCTGATCAATTGGCAACTTACGGAGATTTCCACACACGGGTTTCCATCTTGGGACACGTAGTTCGTGGGGGCTCACCAAGTGCTCGTGACCGGGTCTTGGCTTCTAAATTTGGGGCTTATGCTGTTGAGTTATTGGAAGAAGGCAAAGGCGGATTGTGCATCGGCATGTTGGACAATAAAGTCGTTGCAGCTGATATCATCGACACGTTAGAAAATAACAAGCATCGCCCAGATCTTTCACTTTACGAATTGAATCAACAATTGTCATTCTAAAGGAAAAGTAGTAGTATAATTATCGGAAAAAGGGCTTATCCTAGCTTTTTTAAATAAATGAATAGGAGCGTTCAGTAATGAAAAAAACAAAGATCGTCAGTACATTAGGACCAGCAAGTAATAACTTGGAAACAATCTCTAAACTTATCGAATCCGGGGCAAATGTTTTCCGTTTTAACTTCTCCCATGGTGACCATGAAGAACAATTAGGTCGTATGACGTTAGTTCATGAAGCTGTGAAGAAAACTGGTAAAGATGTCGGGATCTTGCTTGATACAAAAGGTGCTGAAATCCGCACAACTGTTCAAGGAACGGATTCAGGTAAAATCGAATTTGAAATCGGCGATGTTGTTCGTATTTCTATGGATTCTGAACATGTCGGTTCAAAAGAAAAAATCGCTGTTACTTACCCAGGCTTGTACGATGACGTACACGTGGGCGGACATATTTTGTTTGACGATGGTTTGATCGACATGAAGATCATCGAAAAAGACGATGCAACTAAAGAATTGGTAACAGAAGTTCAAAATGCTGGTATCCTTGGTTCTCGTAAAGGGGTTAACGCTCCTGGCGTATCCATCAGCTTGCCTGGTATTACTGAAAAAGACGCAGACGATATTCGTTTCGGTTGCGACAACGATATTGACTACATCGCTGCCAGCTTCGTGCGTAAAGCACAAGACGTCTTGGACATTCGCGAAATCTTAGAAGAAAAGAACATGACTCATGTTCAAATCATCTCTAAAATCGAATCCCAAGAAGGTATCGACAACGTAGACGAAATCATCAAAGTTTCTGACGGGATCATGGTTGCTCGTGGGGACATGGGTGTTGAAATCCCTGCAGAAGAAGTACCAATGGTTCAAAAAATGATCATCAAAAAATGTAACGCTGCTGGTAAAGTAGTTGTTACTGCTACACAAATGTTGGAATCTATGCAACAAAACCCACGTCCTACACGGGCTGAAGCATCTGACGTTGCCAATGCTGTCTTTGACGGAACAGACGCAACAATGTTGTCTGGTGAATCTGCAAATGGGGACTACCCAGTGCAATCCGTAGCAACTATGGCTCGGATCGACATGGAAGCTGAAAAAGCGTTGCAAGAATTAGGAACTTTCCAAATCAACGAATTCGACAAAACTGATGTAACTGAAACAATCGGGATTGCCGTAGCTCGTGCTGCGAAAAACTTAGGCGTGAAAACCATCGTGGCAGCGACTGAATCTGGTCACACTGCACGCATGATTTCTAAATACCGTCCAGATGCTGATATCTTGGCTGTAACCTTTGACGAACGCACAAAACGTGGCTTGATGTTGAACTGGGGTGTCTTCCCAACAGTTGCAGAAAAACCTTCTACAACTGACGAAATGTTCGACTTAGCAACGAAAAAAGCCGTTGAATTAGGTTTCGCTAAAGAAGGCGACTTGATCTTGATCACTGCGGGTGTTCCAGTTGGCGAACGCGGTACTACAAACGTTATGAAGATCCAATTGATTGGTTCTAAATTGTTAGAAGCACAAGGCGTTGGTGAAAAAACAGTCGTAGCTAATGCAGTGGTAGCAAAATCAGCTCAAGAAGCTGTTGCAAAAGCGAAAGACGGTATGGTTTTAGTTGTTCCAACAACTGATAAAGAATACATGCCTGCATTTGAAAAAGCGGCTGCTGTCATCGTTGAAGAAGGTGGCTTGACTTCTCATGCTGCGGTTGTGGGAATTGCGAAAGACATTCCTGTTATCGTTGGTGCGGCAGATGCAACAACTAAGATTGAAGACGGTGAATTGGTAACCGTTGACCCTCGTCGTGGGATTGTATACCGTGGCGAAACAACAGCTATCTAATTTGAATCGGCCTTGATTGAAGTGAGGCAGTCGCCATAGCTTAATGGCGGCTGCTTTTCTATTGCAAGAGATTTTCTGGAGTATGAAAAAGGTGTCAAGAAAATTTCATTGACAAAGGTTTTCTGCCCCTGTATAATAGCTTTTGTTGCTTAGAGGTGATGAATATGAGATGGTCTTTACAAGAATTGCGGAAATATCAAGAGAGTGGTTTGTCCTTTGAAGAGCATTTGGATCTTACCAAACAGCTGAAAGCACGGGATAGTCAAATCCTTGATGCCACAATCGTAGAGGTAGTAGGAACGATTACAATCGATAGCTATGGCTATTTATTGCAATACAGGCTCAAAACAACTTTGACCCTACCTTCCTCACGCAGCTTAGAGCCGGTACTCGTACCTTTAGACTTTGCTGTAACGGAACAATTTGTAACCCCAGAGCAGTTTGCACAAGCGTCGGAGGCCATGTCTGAGTATGAACTATTACTCTTGGAAGGTCAGACATTGGACGTGGTAGAATCAGTCTTGGATAATATTCTGTTGGAGATTCCTTTACAGGTTTTCACCGAAGCAGAAAAGACGGGCCAGAGCTTGCCGAAAGGTCAGGACTGGGAAGTCGTTTCCGAAGAAGACTACCACCAACAAAAAGATGCGGCTGCAACAACGATCGATCCTCGTCTTGCCAAATTATCCCAACTTTTGGAGGAGACTTCAGAAGACGATAAGGAGTAAGATTGGAATAAATTTCGGGTTTATCCCCGTGTCGAACACAAGGAGGTGTATTGAGCAATGGCAGTACCAGCTAGAAAAACTTCGAAAGCGAAGAAAAACAAACGTCGCACTCATTACAAATTGACGATTAACGGTTTGAACGAATGTCCAAACTGTGGTGAATTGAAAAAAAGCCACCACGTATGCGCAAACTGCGGCTACTACGATGGCAAAGATGTGACTACAAAAGAAGCATAATCGTTTTACTTGAGAAAACGAGGAAACCCCTTAAGGCTAACCATGGAGCCTAAGGGGTTTATTTTTTTGCTTTTGGCCTAATTCTAGGAGAAGGCATAGTTTTTCCTGCTTTGAATGACCGGGCTTTTAGGCTATAATGAGAGGGATTGGTTTACGAAGTTACTATTAGGAGGAATCGTTATGGAAAAACAGCAAATCGGCGTTGTCGGCATGGCCGTCATGGGGAAAAACCTCGCACTGAATATTGAAAGTCGCGGCTATTCAGTAGCCTTGTATAATCGCACGGGTTCGAAGACAGAAGAAGTCGTAGCGGAACATCCTGATAAGAATTTTAAAGCCACTTACACCATTGCAGACTTTGTGGCAGCCATTGAAAAGCCACGACGGATTTTGTTGATGGTTAAAGCCGGTGCGGCTACGGACGCTACGATTGCGGAATTATTGCCTCACTTGGACAAAGGGGACATTCTAATTGACGGTGGGAACACCTTCTTTAAAGATACCATGCGTCGCAATGAAGAGTTAGCCAATTCCGGCATTAATTTTATTGGTACTGGGGTTTCCGGTGGGGAAGAAGGGGCCTTAAAAGGACCTTCCATCATGCCAGGGGGCCAAAAAGATGCCTATGAACTAGTAGCACCTATCTTGGAACAAATCTCCGCTAAGGCCGAAGATGGCGCTCCTTGTGTGACGTATATCGGGCCAAATGGTGCTGGTCACTATGTCAAAATGGTCCACAACGGGATTGAATATGGGGATATGCAGTTAATCGCTGAGTCTTATGACCTGTTGAAAAACATCTTAGGGCTATCTGTAGATGAAATGGCGGATATCTTCAAGGAATGGAACACAGGGGAGTTAGATAGCTATTTAATCGAAATCACGGCGGATATCTTAACGAGAAAAGATGATCTAGGAACCGGCCAACCAATCGTTGATGTGATCTTAGATGCAGCTGGAAACAAAGGAACTGGTAAATGGACGAGCCAAAGTGCTTTGGACTTAGGCGTGCCATTGCCATTAATTACCGAAGCGGTCTTTGCTCGTTACATCTCTGCTTATAAGGCAGAACGGGTTAACGCTAGCAAAATATTGCCAAAACCAGCACCTTTCACTTACGAAGGGGACAAAGGGGAATTGGTAGAAAAAATTCGGGAAGCATTGTACTTCAATAAGATCATGAGTTACGCTCAAGGTTTTGCGGAATTACGAGCAGCTTCTAAGGAATTTGACTGGAACTTGCCATTTGGTGAAATTGCGAAAATTTGGCGAGCTGGCTGTATCATTCGTGCCCGCTTCTTGCAAAAAATCACCGATGCTTATGAAGCAAATCCGGACTTGGAAAACTTGTTGTTGGATGAATACTTCATGGAAATTACGAAGAAATACCAACAATCTGCTCGGGATGTAGTGGCTCTAGCAGTCCAAGCTGGTGTACCGGTACCAACTTTCTCTGCAGGGATTGCTTACTTTGATTCCTATCGTGCGGAACGTTTGCCAGCAAACATCATCCAAGCACAACGGGACTTCTTTGGCGCTCATACGTATGAACGCACGGATCGAGAAGGCATCTTCCACTATTCTTGGTACCACGAAGAATAAGACGTTAAAAAAAGTGGCTGGAATCCTGTCCTGGATTCTGGCCACTTTTTTGTTTTGTCGAAAACATAACGGTCTTTTTTTAAATTATGGATAAAAAGTTAACTCTTTCTGACATAGCTATTTTTATCTGCTCGCTTTCATGATAAAATGGCTATAGTATTTTAATAATAAAACAAAATTCTACCAAAGAATATTTGTAGAGAGAAGGATTGTTAAATCAATGAGCAATATCTTGATTATTGAAGATGAAAAGAATCTTGCCCGCTTTGTTGAATTAGAGCTGACCCATGAAGGGTACAACACGGACGTTCATTATAATGGCAGAACCGGACTGGAAGCAGCATTAAATAACGAATGGGATGCAATTCTTTTGGATTTAATGTTACCAGAGTTAAATGGTTTGGAAGTCTGCCGACGGATTCGCCAAGTGAAGAATACCCCAATCATCATGATGACCGCTCGGGATTCTGTCATCGATCGCGTATCAGGGCTTGATCACGGGGCTGACGATTACATCGTAAAACCCTTTGCAATTGAAGAACTCTTGGCTCGCTTACGGGCTTTGTTACGACGAATCGATATTGAAGGCGATAAACACGTGGCTAAACAAACGACGATTACCTATCGGGATTTGACCATCGAAAAGGAAAATCGAGTGGTTCGTCGCGGCAATGATGTCATTGAGTTGACCAAACGTGAATACGAACTTTTACTGACACTAATGGAAAATGTCAACGTCGTTTTAGCACGGGACGTTTTATTAAACAAAGTCTGGGGCTACGAAACGGAAGTCGAAACCAATGTGGTGGACGTTTACATCCGTTACCTGCGCAATAAAATCGATGTTCCTGGGGACGAAAGCTACATTCAAACTGTCCGGGGAACAGGTTATGTGATGCGCTCGTGAGCAGCCAATCCAACAATCTGACAGCCACAAATGAGAAAAGAGAACTGAAAGGCCCATCCCTCACTGCGAAATGGGCCTTTGCTAGTTCTTTCTTCATCTTTGTGGTTTTTACCATTTTTGCGGTGATTACGTATAAGTCTTCCATAAATTTGATCGTAGCAAATGAACGGAAGAGCTTAAAGGAGACCATGACGGAGATTACTTCCCGATTGGCGGATGCAGACCAAGAGCTGACTTCGGAGACTGCCTATCGCTTGGTGAGTAAAGCTGGGGAAGAGGATACCAGTGGCAATTACGAGCGAGCGGTGTTGGAAGGCAAAACTTTGAAAATCGATCCCTATATTTCCGACCTCGGTCAAGAAGAAATGCACTTATATATTTACAATTTGGATCGAACGTTGATTTTAAACACCGAGAGTTTGGAAATCGAGTTAACGCAATTGGATCGCAAGGACCCTACGATTACTACTATCGATGGGTTAACGGGCTTTTTGGCAGTAGAACCGGTGTATTCTAAAGTAACCGGAGAAAAAGTGGGTTATTGTCAAACCTTTACGGAGTTGTCGGCTTTTTACGAGATTCGTAGTCGCTTATTATTGACCTTGATTGTCTTAGAGGTCGTTTCTCTGATACTGAGCAGTGTCCTAGGGTACTTTTTATCCACGTACTTCTTGAAACCTTTAAAAGTCTTGCGAGATACTATGGATACCATTCGTCGGGATCCTTTATCGGATGTACAGATGCCGGAAATCGGAACAAATGATGAATTGGCCGATTTGTCGGAAATCTTCAATGAAGTGTTGGAACGGATTCGGGTCTATATGGAGCTGCAGCAGCAGTTCGTGGAAGATGTTTCCCATGAACTACGCACGCCAGTCGCCATTATGGAAGGGCATTTGAGTATGTTGCAGCGTTGGGGGAAAGATGACCCGGCTATTTTAGAAGAAGGCTTGAGTGCAAGTGTTCAAGAATTGAGTCGCATGAAGACCTTGGTGCAAGAGATGCTAGACTTGTCTCGGGCAGAACAGGTGGAGGCGCATTACAGTCATGAGGTCACCAATGCCAAAGAGGTCACCCATCAAGTCTATAATAATTTTGTCATGCTCTATCCAGAGTTTACCTTTACTTTAGACGATGATTTGACAGAAGAAGTCCAACTTAAGATTTATCGCAATCACTTTGAGCAGTTGATTATTATTATCTTGGACAATGCGGTGAAGTATTCTACCGATCGCAAGGAAGTGCGTCTGAGCATTCAGCTGATTAATGGGAAATTTGAAATCTCTGTACAGGACTTTGGTGAGGGGATTCCTCAAGAAGATTTAGAAAGGGTCTTCCATCGTTTTTACCGAGTGGATAAAGCCCGTGCGCGTACTAAGGGTGGTAATGGACTAGGGCTTTCCATTGCCAAACAATTGGCTACCAGTTACAAAGGCCGCATCGTGGCAGAAAGTGTCGTGGGTCAAGGAACGATTTTTAGGATCTATCTGCCAATTGTTACGGAAAAAATCTTACCACTAGCAGAATAACTATAGAAATTTTGAAGTCAGCGTCTTTGGATGCTGGCTTTTTTGTATAAAAAAAAGCGAATGACAGTGGAAAG
Organism: Enterococcus asini ATCC 700915; assembly: GCF_000407365.1. Lineage (GTDB taxonomy): Bacteria > Bacillota > Bacilli > Lactobacillales > Enterococcaceae > Enterococcus_C > Enterococcus_C asini. The sequence continues at coordinate 1,166 of NZ_ASVU01000001.1, read as the reverse complement.
GAGCGTAAGTAGGGAATAACGACTACTCGAATTCCCTTATAATATGTGCACATGAAGGGGAATAGTGAAGCTGAAAACGATTAAAAATGAACACTAGAAGCCAGTAGATAACAAATAATTCGGTATTTGAAAAAGTCTAGGAAGCCTTCCTTTTTTTGTTGCATTTTTTTTTAAGAATTGCTATATTAATACATGTCCGATTGAGCAGTTGGCAATTCGAAAAAAGTTTGAAAAAAGCTCTTGACGAATTCTTCGGATGATGATATTATAACAAAGTTGCTAAAACAACAGCTTAGTAAAACAGCTAAAATAAGCTGAAATAAGTTGTTGACAAATAACAACGAATGAGATATCATAAAGAAGTTGCTGACGCAAGTCGTAACGGATGCTTCAAAAAAACTTTTATAAAAAAAGGTTGACATTCAAAACGTCATCTGATATGATATAAAAGTTGCTGGAGCAACATAGTAGACCTTTGAAAACTGAACAAAAAGCAAAACAACCAATGTGTAGGGCGCTTTGATGTAATCAAAGCAAACAACATTTGCAAGCAATTGCTAGCAAAGTCAATTTTTAACAAATGAGCTTAAACGAGTTTATCTCGTTCAAACACTTTTTATGAGAGTTTGATCCTGGCTCAGGACGAACGCTGGCGGCGTGCCTAATACATGCAAGTCGAACGCTTTTGTTTTCACCGGAGCTTGCTCCACCGAAAACAAAAGAGTGGCGGACGGGTGAGTAACACGTGGGTAACCTGCCCTCAAGCGGGGGATAACACTTGGAAACAGGTGCTAATACCGCATAACAATCAGAATCGCATGATTTTGATTTGAAAGGCGCTTTTGCGTCACTTGAGGATGGACCCGCGGTGCATTAGCTAGTTGGTGAGGTAACGGCTCACCAAGGCCACGATGCATAGCCGACCTGAGAGGGTGATCGGCCACACTGGGACTGAGACACGGCCCAGACTCCTACGGGAGGCAGCAGTAGGGAATCTTCGGCAATGGACGAAAGTCTGACCGAGCAACGCCGCGTGAGTGAAGAAGGTTTTCGGATCGTAAAACTCTGTTGTTAGAGAAGAACAAGGGTGAGAGTAGAATGTTCACCCCTTGACGGTATCTAACCAGAAAGCCACGGCTAACTACGTGCCAGCAGCCGCGGTAATA